>NZ_JACHWY010000009.1 GCF_014191715.1 Litorivivens lipolytica | reverse complement strand
TGTTGATTTGCACTTAAAACTGACCCGGGAATTGCATTTAAAATTGACCCACCCGATTACGCCAGATTATGGCGCAGCTTTTCCTTTTTTGCCTGTGTTGTTTCCCTCCTGTTGAGTCGTTGAGTTTCGCAATCGGAAGCTGTCATTGCCTGTTTCCAGAATGTGGCAGTGATGAGTGAGCCGGTCTAGGAGAGCGGTTGTCATCTTCTCGTCGCCAAATACGGCCGACCATTCACCGAAGCTGAGGTTGGTGGTAATGATGATGCTAGTGCGTTCGTAGAGTTTGCTGATCAAGTGGAAGAGCAAGGCGCCACCACTCTGGCTGAACGGCAGGTAGCCAAGCTCATCCAGTATCACCAGGTCGGTATGGATCAAACGATTCGCCAAGCGGCCCTGTTGTCCCGCCTGCTTCTCCAGCTCCAGTGCATTGACCAGCTCAATGGTGGAGAGAAACCGGACTCGTAGCCGGTGGTGCTGTATGGCCTGGATGCCGATCGCTGTCGCCAGGTGCGTTTTGCCGGTTCCGGGGCCACCCACCAGTACGACGTTGTGAGCATCTTCCACAAACTCGCAGCGGTGCAGCGATCGGACGAGTGACTCATCGACCAGACTCTGCGTGAAGTCGAACCCCGTCAGGTCTCGATACACAGGGAACTTGGCGACCTTCATCTGGTAGTTGATCGAACGGACATCCCGCTCTGAGGATTCTGCCTTTAGCAGGATATCCAGAATCGGCAGCGCCTGCTGATAGGCTGGAGAGGATTGCTCAGCCAGGGTTTTAACTGCGTCGGCCATGCCATGCAGCTTCAGGGTTTTAAGGGTGGAGACCACAGCATCAGATTTCATGACGAGCCCTCCGCAGTTGATCGTAGCGGGCTGTGTCCGCTAGCGGCTCGGTGACGAGCTTCAGTGCCGGCGGTGTCCGCAGAGGCTGTGGTCGCTGAGGTTGCTCCAATCGACTCAGACAGTTGAGCACGTGGGCTTTGGAGGGCTCGCCAATCGCCAACGCTTCACTGATCGCGCGTTCCAGCAAGTGTTCGTCATGCAGCAAGACCAGCGCGAGGATATCCGCCATCTCACGGTCGCCGCCGGGGCGTCTGAGCAGGATGGTCTGTAGACGTTTAAAGCCCTCCGGCAACTGCGAGAACGGCGCGCCGTTGCGAAGGGAGCCGGGTTTACGCTGTACGACGCTGAGGTAATGACGCCAGTCGTAGATCGTTTTGCCGGGGCCTTGTTTGTCGCGGCTGAACACCCGGACATGCTCTGCAACAACCTGCGCCTCTGCCACGATCACTAGCCGCTCGGGATAAACCCTCAGACTGACGTTGCGGTTGGCAAAGCTGGCCGGCACGCTATAGCGGTTGTGCTCATGGCTGATCAGACAGGTGGATGTTACCCGCTTGTTGGTCTCGATGAAGCCATCGAAGGCGGCGGGCACTGGCATCATCTGCGCCCGTTCATCCTCCAGGCATTCCGCGAGCGAGCGCACCTTGAACTCCGGATGGGCGGTTTCCTGCCAGAGTTCGATGCAGCGGTTATGTAGCCAGTGGTTGAGTTCCTGTAGAGACTTGAAGGACGGGGCGTCGTACCACAGGCCCTGCCGGGCATCACGTACCGCTTTCTCGACTTGGCCCTTCTCCCAGCCTGCCGCTGGATTGCAGAACTCGGCGTCATACAGATAGTGACTCACCATGGCATAGAAGCGCTTGTTCACCTGTCGCTGCTTGCCTCGGCCGACCTTGTCGACGGCTGTCTTCATGTTGTCGTAAATGCCACGCTCAGGAATCCCACCAAAGGCCGAGAAGGCGTGGTAATGGGCATCGAACAGCATCTCATGAGTCTGGGTGAGATAGGCCCGCAGGTACGGAGCGCGACTGTAACTGAGTTTGAAGTGGGCAACCTGAAGCTTGGTGCGCACACCGTTGATGGGCTGCCATTCCTCACTCCAGTCGAACTGGAAAGCCTCGCCGGGTGCAAACTCTAGCGGTACATAGGTGCGCTTGCTGGCCTGCAGTTTTGCCTCCTGCTGGGCCTCGCGCCACTGCCGGGCAAAGGCTGCTACCCGGTCGTAGGAACCGGTGTAACCCAGTACAACGAGATCGCGATACAAGCGTTTTACGGTGCGCCGCTGCTTACGGTGCCGCCGTGACTCCCGGAATAGCCAACTGGTCAGCAGCTCCTCGTAGTCGTCGAGCTTGCTTGGGCTCTTGCGCGTCGGGTAGCTCGGCTCAAGCTCCGGGTTGGACAGGTACTTACGGACGGTATTTCTTGATAAACCGGTGCGTCGGGCAACTTCGCGAATGGAAACACCTTCGCGCAAGTGCCAACGCCGGATAACACTGACTAATGCCACGTCTATCACTCCTGAATACCCCTGCTCAAATAATCGGCAGGGAGGGTTTATACGTGGGTCAATATTCGATGCAAATCTAGGGGATTAGTGGGTCAGTTTTGGATGCAATTCAACA
>NZ_JACHWY010000008.1 GCF_014191715.1 Litorivivens lipolytica | reverse complement strand
CAGGCAAAAAAGGAAAAGCTGCGCCATAATCTGGCGTAATCGGGTGGGTCAATTTTAAATGCAATTCCCGGGTCAGTTTTAAGTGCAAATCAACACTTTTAAGCGCTCGAACACGGGCTGACCGATACCGGGCACCTTGTCGACGCTTGTCGCGGCGAGCCCAGCCATGGTCTCGATACCGACCCGATTAAGTTTTTTGATTTGTTCTCGGGTGATATTGGCAACCTGATAGAGGTGGTCGCGCTCGAGCAGTATCTCTTTAGCATAATCAGACCAGCGCCCCCAGCTATTAAAGGCGGCTGGATCGGGTTGCTGGTTGGGATCAAACTGCTCTTGGACGGCTAAGAAGTCTTCCCGAACGCTCTGGTAGTATGCATAGCACTCAGAAAGCGGGATGGGGTGACGTTCACCAGAACCCAGCGCCACGACAACCCTATCGGGTTTGCGCCCCTGAATACTCTCCAGCATATCTACATACAGGCACAACTGAAGCGCGTGAGAGGGTTTGGCCCGTTTAGACAGCTTGGCATCCCAAACTTCGTAGTGATAGTCGCCCAGTCTGCTCTTGCCGGGCACTTTGATTAAAAAATCAGCGTAACCAAAGAACTGCCCGACACGAAAGCAGGCTTGAGTGACGACATCGATACCTGCTTCCAGTGCCGCTCGCGTATTAGCGATCTTCTCGGCATCACCTTTGCCATCGATCGCAATGAATGTGTCAAACTCTTGCTGCAAGGCCGCTTCGACTTCAGACTCGTGTTTATAGCCTTTCGCGAAAAGCAGCCGATCCATGCTTTCGATTTCGTCCGGCGCCACCTCACCACCAGGGCACTCTAGCGCATAGCGATCCATCCAGGACGCGAAAGGGCTATCCAGATAAGCGGTCAGGTCAGACGCGGAGAAAAACAGAGATCCCTCTTTATATTGCATACGCTACAATGCCCTTAGTCTGCTATTACGTCACGTGCGGCGATAGCCGCAAACTTCCTGCGCTCACGCCACCTGTAATTCTTGACGTTGAAGCATCGAACGCAACCGCAGGTTTTCTCGCTTCTTTATCGTGATCGAACCCGCGATTTTTTTACCCTCCAAATCCCCATACTCAGTGCCATGCAGGGGCTCTGCAAGCCTTATGACACCATCATCACTGACCGTGATAAACCCCAAGTCAAACAGGGTATGGATATCCGAACGCAGCAAAAGACCGTTGTCCGCAGAGTAATCTGTCACTTCGCTATGAGGCACGATATGAGCCGCTTCCAGGACTGAAAGGACTCTAGAGCCAGTCACCGCACAGGAATGAGAATACTCATTAAGCAACTCTAGCCGGAACGCAGCCTGACCTCTGCGGCTCTTAATATGCTGACATACCGTCTCATCTACATCATTGAGATCGCCATCAACATTAGCTTCGCCAGTCGTAAAAATACCTTCTTCAGCAACATCTACCCGAGAGCGTCCACTAAGCACCTCGATGACTTTATGCAACGTATCTTGCGATTCGACACCAAAATCTCTTCCTCTCGGCTGATTTACCACTCGCGGGAACCCAGCATACGCAGCGCTGTCCGTCGTGCTATCGTTCTCATCATAGTGTACCCCTGATATTGCATATATATTTTCTCTAAAGCAGCTATCAAGATGCATAACCAGTGGTCGCGTAACCATTGGAATTTCTATCCCGGATTCGCGGTGATAAGAACGCTTAATGAAAAATACCTCGCCATTCTCCAGCTCATATTTATAAGCCTTTTTGTTTGTCTGACCTATTGCTTTAGGCAGCGCATCAATACCAACACTACGAAGCCATTCAACAATTTCAAAATTTGACAACACACTAATTACCTCTAACAAAAAACGTAAATGTAAAAATCATAAAAGTCGATATAAACGACTCGAATGAAACAGGTTATGCAAATAACTATACGGCCAGACTGAATCTGGGGTTTCTTCCCGAGTAAAGAAATATTTCCTCACTAGCTACAATGTCTTCCCACTCATCTTCCGAGCCTACTCGAAAGACAAAGAACTCTTTAGCAACGTCACTACGCATCAGTTTGGCGCCTGATGGGTTTTCCAGCCACGTTATATCCTTAAGCATAAAAGCGAATGGGACTTTGAATTTGAAACTAATCACCTTCTCTCTTTCTCCACTAGAACTCGATAGCAACGCACTCATAAGTCGATTTCTCTGTGAGTTAATAAAATTTGCAAAGTCGCAAGCTATCGGCCCAATCCTAATCGCACAGGCGAGATCCCGCTTAGGCTTTTGCCAGCCAAGCCACAATGCACCGGGAGAGTTTTTGGGCAGCAGCGGCAAGACCTTTTTTTCACAATTTGTCAGCCAAAGGTTAATGGCTGGTCGTCCAGACTCCTTATTCAGAATCTTCGCAAACTCTATATGAAGCTGTGCTAGATCATTCCACTCATCGATCATTGAAACCCTCTCTACTTCTCATTTTTTCAGCGCGGCAGAGTCAACTTAAAAACTCTCTGAGAACCTGACTAAATCTGCACTTATAGGATGGAAAGTTCTGCAAAGAATCTATAACAGTAGAACTCACTGAAAATCCCACCCAACAAATAGAAAAACATTAATGCGGTCTTTCCCGCCGTCAATCACTCGCCAGAACGGTTAGTATTCTTGTGGAAGGCCCCTAGTCACCCCCCACGAAAAGACAACCTTGTTGTATATAGCGCCTTAATAGACGATTGGAGAACAACCTGGTGTGACTGCGGGTGTTATATCCCCACCGCCCGCTGGGGTCGCACAACTAAATCTCTACAATGGCTCGGGTGACGGCTCACCCCCCGGTATGCACCCGCCCAAAGATTCATGCCGGTATAGGACTGGATTCTTTCTTCTACCGGCAGCTCTGTCGGCCGATATCCCCGTCGCTGCAACATCCATTGATGCGCCTCTAGCGGTTCAAAGAAAACTTGCTTGCCTTCTTTGAAGCCTTTCGGCGCCTGCTCATCTTTACTAAGAGCATTGCGAACACTCGCTTCTTTCATTCGGCACAAAATGGACATCTGCCGAAGGCTTAAACCACTCATACCCACGTCCGCTGACTCGCCAAGTCTGGCGAAGTCGATCATCACTCGCCCTAACGCCGCGTCATGCACAACATCAATAGCGTTATGACCCCCAACGTAACCTGATATTTCGTCGAACGCATGAAACACAGAGACGACCAACGCGCACGCACAAATAGCATCATCAAACCAATCGCTGCTCTCCAAAAGATTGCTGGTATCGCCATCTAGCGCGAAATCGTAGAGCTCCAGAAAAGTGTCCGCAGAGATACCGTCGTAGCCTTTAAATAGAAGCCCCATTAGATGTGACTCAGGCCACTGCGAATTAAAAGCCTCGACCTCTCGAACAATGTCGCTCTTCTCCACATCAGCGACCAACTCTTTACTACCACGAACAGCCATAGAAGCACCTCAAATATTATCCATAACGCTATTTCACGCATAATATATTACTCGTTATATTCGATGTCAAATAATATATTACATATTAAATGCCGCTTGGAATCATATTATAAGCTGCGAACCCAGCCACACTCACCGGAATGACGCCAAATTTCGAGGATGGAGACAGCCTTACAAGGCAGAGCGGACAGAGTTAGATCAGTGTCGCAGCACATCCTGATACCCGCCAGGTAGACAGCATGGGCGCAGAGAAGAACAGGTATTACTATATTTATCAAAGAGATAGACCAGCAATTCACTTCCGTAGGAATATTGTCTTGGCATGCGACACTTATGTGTAGTATATATTACACATGCAACATTTTGGCGATTACATAAGAGAGGCGCGCCTTCGTCTACAAGAGGAGGATCGCTCGTTCTCACTCCGACAAGTAGCCGGGCGAGTAGGCATCGAGCCAGCATATCTTTCGAAAATTGAGAGAGGGGTTTTTGCTCCGCCCTCCGAAGCAACCATCGTGAAGATAGCCGAGGTGTTGAACGAGGACGCAGACGTTTTGCTAGCTATGGCCGGAAAGCTTTCCAGCGATCTACAGGCCATCATCCTCCAAAGACCAAAGCTCTTCGCAGACTTGCTGCGGCAGCTTAAGAAGGCCCCAGACCACGCGATTCTAAGCGTTGTCCGGGAAGTAACAGATGGCGATTGGTGAAGGTGATCAAAATGATAGAGCTTAAAAAAAATACGCTTATATTTCGTTTCCCAGAAGTTCACAGCGATGCAGTGTGTCAAATCGGCTTCCAGC
>NZ_JACHWY010000007.1 GCF_014191715.1 Litorivivens lipolytica | reverse complement strand
CCTGACCCCATCCCGAACTCAGAAGTGAAACGCGTCATCGCCGATGGTAGTGTGGGGCTTCCCCATGTGAGAGTAGGTCATCGCCAGGCTTCTAACCCAAAACGCCCAGATCGGAAACGGTCTGGGCGTTTTACTATGCGCGTAAAACACCTTGGGCAACTGGCGATAACCGTACGGTCAGACCCAAAGCGTTCCCTTCGGTCACGGGGCCGGCCCTCGCCAGGCTTCTAAATAAAACACCCCGGTCAGCATTAGCTGTCCGGGGTTTTATTTTTAGGACGCGATAACCTGCTGCCACTACAAAGGCCCATGTGACGTAGCCTGTACCGTAGGTACGGCGAAGGGGTGCCGTAGGCATCGCGAAGCGATCGCAATCGCCGATTGTGACCCAATGTAGGTCATCGCCCCCCCCCACCTCACCTACCGCGATTCAGCATGACGCCAGAACGGGAATTTGGTGTAAATTTACGTTACATCTTCTGAGCTTCGTGGTAACAAGGTCTGGGAGTTGGGCTAAATGGGCCCGACTCGCAGGCCTGCTCGATGTCCGTATATGTCACGATGTAGCTACTGGCAGTACTGGGCTACAGTTAGTGGGCTACTGCTAACAGGTAACTCGAGATGACGTTCCAGCTTGCGAACAATGAGCGCATAGAAAAAGTTCTCGCCACGTCGACGGGTCTCCCAACCCTGCCCGGCGTCGCCATGAAAATCATCGAGCTGTTAAACGACGATGACGTGGATTTAGACGCGCTGACTCACGCTGTTCAGCGCGATCCCGCGCTGGCAGCAAAATTGCTGCGTGTTGCTAATTCGCCCATCTACGGCAGTCGCCGAGAGGTCGAATCCATTCATCAGGCGGTTGTGCGTCTGGGGCTTAAATCTACCCAGAGCCTTGCGCTGTCATTTTCCCTGATTTCGTCTATGAAACTGCAGTCTGCCGGGGCGCTGGATTACACCGCTTATTGGCGTCGCTGCCTGTTGTCGGCGAGCGCTGGACGGGCGCTGGCCAAGCGCGTAACGCCTGGCGATGAGGAGGCGGTTTTCCTAGCTTCGTTAATGCAGGATCTTGGCATGCTGGTCTTGGACCGCGCCCTGCCCGAGACCTATATCGGCCTCGGCGAGCGTCAATATAAGCACGCCCGGGTTGAAGCCTTCGAAAAAACCCGTCTCGGCGCCGGACATACCCAAGTGGGTGGCTGGATGCTCCAGGAGTGGGGTTTCAGCGAGCGCATGCAGCAGGCCGTTGCCTACAGCCATATCCCACTGGCGCTGCCAGAGGGTGACCATACCTTTGTCCGTTGTGTTGCGCTGTCTGCACTGATGGCCGATGTACTCATCAACCCTTCGCAGGGCCTTGATGAGCTCGCCACGACCGCTGGGCACTGGCTCAAGCTGACCGGGCGTCATCTGGCGGAAATTATGGATGAGCTCAGCCAGTCCATCCCTGCATTTGAACGTATGTTTGACACGCAGCTACTCGATCAGGACAAGTTGATCATGATCGAAGAGTTGGCGCGAGAGCGTCTAGCGGCCGTTCGGCGTCATCAGGCCGCCTGATAGCCTGTCCTTCATCGCCGGAGCTGTTATTATCCCGCCACATTGATACTGTGGTGGGATGTTATGGAACTGTCGCGCTTATTGGCCGAGTTGGCTGACGGCGATTTTCATTCAGGCGAGGCGCTTGGGTCGGCGCTGGGTGTCAGCAGAACCGCTATCTGGAAGCAGTTACAGAAGCTTGAGGATATCGGCCTTGCGGTTGAGTCTGTAAAAGGCCGTGGCTATCGACTTCCCGGTGGCTTTTGCGCTCTCAATGCCGATGCCATCCAATGCTCACTCAACCCCACTGCGAAAGCCTTCCTGTCATCGCTGCAGATAGAGCAGCAGATCAATTCCACCAATACTTTGCTGGCCGAGCGGGCGCGGAGCGGTGACGGCGTCTCGGGCGCAGTCTGCGTTGCGGAGCAGCAGACCGCTGGGCGTGGCCGCCTTGGTCGGCAATGGATCAGTCCCTTTGGCCGCAACCTGATGTTTTCCCTGCTTTGGGAGTTTCAAAACGGTGCTGCTGCCCTCGAGGGCTTGAGTTTGGCGGTCGGGCTATCTGTCGCTGAGGCCTTGACCGATCTTGGTGTAGCCGGACTTGGCCTGAAGTGGCCCAACGATGTTTTGTGTGAAGGGCGGAAGCTGGCGGGCGTGCTCCTTGAGATGCAAGGGGATGCCGCTGGGCGCTGTCAGGTCATTATTGGCATCGGCTTGAACGTCTCCCTCCCGGATGATGCGCCTATAGACCAGGCCTGGACTGACCTTCAGCGTCAGGGTTTTGTCGGTAGTGATCGCAACCACTTGCTGGCGGCACTCCTTAACCGCTTGCTGCCCATGTTGGCGGAATTTGAGGTCGCCGGCTTTTCCGGTTTTCAGAGCCGTTGGCAGGCTTATGACGCGCTGGCCGATGAGCCTGCGGAGTTGCGGCGAGGTGAGGAGGTCGTCGCGGGGTTTTGTCGCGGGGTGGCAGCCAATGGCGCGCTGCGCTTTGAAACACCGTCGGGCACCGAACTGGTCTCCGGAGGTGAGGTCAGTTTGCGCCGTCGCCAGTCCGGGAGCTAAGTAAATCGTGCTGATTCTCGAATTCGATCTAGGTAACACCTCGGCCAAATGGCGCCTGCTGGAGGCAGGTGATGTCGTTGAGCGCGGTCGCATCACGGAACTAGACAGCTTTGTGCCACCTTCCGCGGGGAAGATTGGTGCGGTGCGGGTCGCATCCGTTGCTGGAGAGGCTCGCGAACAGGCCTTGAGTCAATGGTGCCAAAACACTGTAGGTTTGGGGCCCCGGATAGCGCGCACCACTGCGCACTGTAGCGGGGTGAGTTGCGCCTACGCCGAACCGCACCGGCTTGGCGTCGATCGCTGGTTGGCCGTGCTGGCCGCCTATCACCACTGCCCCCAGGGCGCATTGATATTGGATGCGGGCACCGCGCTGACCATCGATCTGGTAAATCGCCGCGGCCAGCACCTCGGCGGCTATATTCTGCCGGGTCAGCAGCTTATGCAGACTAGTCTGCGGCAAGATACTGCGCGCATCGTTTATGCGGAGACGGCAGAGCCGGCCCTCAATCCGGGGTGCTCAACCGCAGAGGCGGTGGTTAATGGCGCCGCCCTGTCTGCGGCGGCGGTCGCGCAAGCGGCGCTGCAGCAGGCGCGAACCCTGCTCGGTGAAAGTTGCGGCGCCTTTATTACCGGGGGTGATGCGGAGTTAATCCTGCGCCTGCTCGGTGAGAAGGCGGGTGACTTCGCGTATTATCCCGACTTGGTCATGGAAGGGCTTGCGCGGGCTTGCCCGATAATCGAATAAGCGGGCCATTCAATAATTAAAGGAGGTCGAGGTGCTGCGCTGGGCATTTGTGCTTTTGGTGCTGGCGAACCTGCTCTACGCCGGCTGGAACTGGCAGCAGCAGCGTGCCGAGTCACTGGTTGAAGCTCGTCAGGAGCAGGCCGCTGTGCCTTCGCTGGTGCTGGTCGATGAGATGTCGGCGCCGCCTCCGGTCTTGGTTGTGGATTCAGGTCAGGCGCAAACTGAGGATCAGAAGGCAGCAGAGCCCGACACGCTCGCCCAGCAATGTTGGTTTGTTGGCGAGTTTGCCGACAAGGCGCGGGCCGATCGGTCAGTCAGCGTGATTCAGGGTATGCAACTTGAGGCGCGCCTTGATGCCCGCGATGTGCCAGATGAACCGGACTACTGGGTGCACGTTGGGCCTTTCGATAGCCGTGAGCGGGCCGTGTCTGTGTTGCAGCAATTGCGTGGCCGCAAGATCGACAGCTTCCTGATCGACGAAGGGGAGCTGAAAAACGCCATATCGCTTGGCTTTTTCTCCCAGAAACGATCGGCGCAACGCTTAATGGAGCGCTACCGCAATCTTGAGTACAGCTTGCGAGTGCATGAGGTGCCACGTTTCCTTACCCATTATGACCTCTATGCCTTTGGTCGCGTCGATGGTGAAGACATCCGGCTGGCGCTGCAGGATCGGGGCTTGACAGCCAAGCCCGTAAAAAGAGACAAAAAATCCTGTATTTGAATTGCTTCCCCCACTAAGTTCGACTAGAATGCCGCCCTCGTTTGAGGCCGTGGTAGCCAAGTGCTGGCGTAGCTCAGTTGGTAGAGCAGCTGACTTGTAATCAGCCGGTCGGGGGTTCGACTCCTCTCGCCAGCTCCATTTTCTCTGATATCACAGTGGCTTAAGCGAGGTTTTTTGGGTTGTTTCGTTGACAGTGTGGTTTCCTGTCAGCAGAATATCCCGCTCTCTTGGGGAGGGGTTCCCGAGTGGCCAAAGGGATCAGACTGTAAATCTGACGCGAAAGCTTCGGTGGTTCGAATCCACCCCCCTCCACCATTACTTTCAGCTGTTTGTGAAAGTTGGCTTTTTGGGCGGGTATAGTTCAATGGTAGAACCTCAGCCTTCCAAGCTGATGATGCGGGTTCGATTCCCGCTACCCGCTCCAACGAACATAGAGTTTGGCGGGCTCATATAGCTCAGTCGGTAGAGCACTTCCTTGGTAAGGAAGAGGTCACCGGTTCAAATCCGGTTATGAGCTCCATTAATTTTTTGGTGGCAAGAGCCTACGGCAGGCTATTGCCTTTTGTTGTGTTTAAAAGAAAGAAGTCGTTTAAGAGGCTCGGCTAGGAGACTGTCGCGATGGCAAAGGAAAAATTTGAACGTACCAAACCCCACGTAAACGTGGGCACGATTGGTCACGTAGACCATGGTAAGACAACTCTGACAGCGGCGCTG
>NZ_JACHWY010000006.1:2500-5590 GCF_014191715.1 Litorivivens lipolytica | reverse complement strand
GCTACGTTAGCCTGCTCGTTCACACACAAATAGGGTGATGGTTAAACTGATAGCTTTTGTCTGAGTACATTCTGCTTTCTCGGTCGTGTAACAACCGTCGCAGTTTCATTGATATTTCATTGTTGGCTAAACCACTTGATTATATGGTCAAGCCTCACGAGCAATTAGTACAGGTTAGCTCAACGCCTCACAACGCTTCCACACCCTGCCTATCAACGTCCTGGTCTTGAACGGCTCTTTAGGGGGCTCGAAGCCCCAGGGAGAACTTATCTTGAAGGAGGCTTCCCGCTTAGATGCTTTCAGCGGTTATCCCGTCCGAACATAGCTACCGGGCAATGCGTCTGGCGACACAACCCGAACACCAGAGGTTCGTCCACTCCGGTCCTCTCGTACTAGGAGCAGCTCTTCTCAATTCTCCAACGCCCACGGCAGATAGGGACCGAACTGTCTCACGACGTTCTGAACCCAGCTCGCGTACCACTTTAAATGGCGAACAGCCATACCCTTGGGACCGGCTTCAGCCCCAGGATGTGATGAGCCGACATCGAGGTGCCAAACACCGCCGTCGATGTGAACTCTTGGGCGGTATCAGCCTGTTATCCCCGGAGTACCTTTTATCCGTTGAGCGATGGCCCTTCCATACAGAACCACCGGATCACTAAGACCTACTTTCGTACCTGCTCGACTTGTCAGTCTCGCAGTCAAGCGCGCTTGTGCCTTTACACTAACCTGACGATTTCCGACCGTCATTAGCGCACCTTCGTGCTCCTCCGTTACTCTTTGGGAGGAGACCGCCCCAGTCAAACTACCCACCAGACACTGTCCTCGATCCGGATAACGGACCTAAGTTAGAACCCCAATGTTACCAGGCTGGTATTTCAAGGTCGGCTCCACCACAACTAGCGTCATGGTTTCAAAGCCTCCCAGCTATCCTACACAAATAACATCAGAGTCCAGTGTCAAGCTATAGTAAAGGTTCACGGGGTCTTTCCGTCTAGCCGCGGGTACACTGCATCTTCACAGCGATTTCAATTTCACTGAGTCTCGGGTGGAGACAGCGTGGCCATCGTTACGCCATTCGTGCAGGTCGGAACTTACCCGACAAGGAATTTCGCTACCTTAGGACCGTTATAGTTACGGCCGCCGTTTACCGGGGCTTCGATCAAGAGCTTCGACCTAAGTCTAACCCCATCAATTAACCTTCCGGCACCGGGCAGGCGTCACACCGTATACGTCCACTTTCGTGTTTGCACAGTGCTGTGTTTTTGCTAAACAGTCGCAGCCACCTGGTATCTTCGACCGCCAACAGCTTACGGGGCAAGCCCTTCACCGTCAGCGGCGCACCTTCTCCCGAAGTTACGGTGCCATTTTGCCTAGTTCCTTCACCCGAGTTCTCTCAAGCGCCTTGGTATTCTCTACCTGTCCACCTGTGTCGGTTTGGGGTACGGTTCGTTATGACCTGAAGCTTAGAAGATTTTCCTGGAAGCATGGCATCAACCACTTCGCGATCTAAAAGATCACTCGTCATCAGTTCTCGGCCTTAAGGACCCGGATTTGCCTAAGTCCTCAGCCTACCGCCTTAAACGCGGACAACCATCGCCGCGCTGGCCTAGCCTTCTCCGTCTCTCCATCGCAGTCATAACAAGTACGGGAATATTAGCCCGTTTCCCATCGATTACGCTCTTCAGCCTCACCTTAGGGGCCGACTAACCCTGCGCCGATTAGCGTTGCGCAGGAACCCTTGGACTTCCGGCGAGCGGGCTTTTCACCCGCTTTATCGTTACTCATGTCAGCATTCGCACTTCTGATACCTCCAGCAAACCTCTCGATTCACCTTCAACGGCTTACAGAACGCTCCTCTACCATGCTAGCAAGCTAGCATCCGCAGCTTCGGTTATACGTTTAGCCCCGTTACATCTTCCGCGCAGGCCGACTCGACTAGTGAGCTATTACGCTTTCTTTAAAGGGTGGCTGCTTCTAAGCCAACCTCCTAGCTGTCTAAGCCTTCCCACATCGTTTCCCACTTAACGTATATTAGGGACCTTAGCTGGCGGTCTGGGTTGTTTCCCTCTCCACGACGGACGTTAGCACCCGCCGTGTGTCTGCCATGATTGTACTCCGCGGTATTCGGAGTTTGCATGGGGTTGGTAAGTCGGGATGACCCCCTAGCCCAAACAGTGCTCTACCCCCGCGGGTAAGACATGACGCTCTACCTAAATAGATTTCGAGGAGAACCAGCTATCTCCCGGCTTGATTAGCCTTTCACTCCGATCCACAGCTCATCCCAGCATTTTTCAACATACTTGGGTTCGGTCCTCCAGTGCCTGTTACGGCACCTTCAACCTGGCCATGGATAGATCGCCGGGTTTCGGGTCTAAAGCCTGCAACTAATTCGCCCTATTAAGACTCGGTTTCCCTACGCCTCCCCTAAACGGTTAAGCTTGCTACAGACCTTAAGTCGCTGACCCATTATACAAAAGGTACGCAGTCACCAAACAAGTTGGCTCCCACTGCTTGTACGCACACGGTTTCAGGTTCTATTTCACTCCCCTCTCCGGGGTTCTTTTCGCCTTTCCCTCACGGTACTGGTTCACTATCGGTCAGTTAGGAGTATTTAGCCTTGGAGGATGGTCCCCCCATGTTCAGACAAGATAACACGTGTCCCGTCCTACTCGATTTCACTTAGGTTCGCTTTCGTGTACGGGGCTATCACCCTGTATCGCCGGACTTTCCAGACCGTTCCACTAGCAGCCCCCAAGCTTAAGGGCTAGTCCCCGTTCGCTCGCCGCTACTAAGGGAATCTCGGTTGATTTCTTTTCCTCCGGGTACTTAGATGTTTCAGTTCCCCGGGTTCGCCCCACATACCTATGTATTCAGTATGCAGTACCCGCCTTATGACGGGTGGGTTTCCCCATTCGGAAATCAGCGGGTCATAGGTTGGTTGCCACCTTACCGCTGCTTATCGCAGGCTCCAACGTCCTTCATCGCCTCTAACTGCCAAGGCATCCACCGTGTGCGCTTAGTCGCTTGACCATATAATCAAGTAGTCTTCCAACTACTCAACCAACAACACAATCAAGAAACTGCATT
>NZ_JACHWY010000005.1 GCF_014191715.1 Litorivivens lipolytica | reverse complement strand
GAACATACCAGGATCGCGCCGTCCATCTGGGCAGCACCGGTGATCATGTTCTTAACGTAGTCAGCGTGTCCGGGGCAGTCTACGTGGGCGTAGTGACGCGTCGGTGAATCGTATTCAACGTGTGAAGTCGCAATCGTAATACCGCGCTCGCGCTCTTCAGGGGCGTTGTCGATACCGTCAAACGCTACCGCTGAGCCTGTTCCCCACACTTCGTGACATACGCGCGTCAGCGCCGCTGTCAGAGTTGTCTTACCATGGTCTACGTGACCAATCGTGCCCACGTTTACGTGGGGTTTGGTACGTTCAAATTTTTCCTTTGCCACGACGATGTCCTCTTAGCAATAGATTTAAAGTAAAAAGTTAAGCCTTGTTCTTGGAAATAATTTCTTCGGCGACGTTGTTCGGCGCTTCAGCATACTTCAAGAATTCCATGGTGTAGGTAGCCCGGCCCTGAGTCGCGCTGCGCAGATCGGTTGCATAACCAAACATTTCACCCAGCGGTACCTCAGCGTTTACCACCTTACCGGAGGAGCTTTCGTCCATACCGGAAATCATGCCGCGACGACGGTTAAGGTCGCCGACCACATCACCCATGTTTTCTTCCGGGGTTACCACTTCAACTTTCATGATCGGCTCAAGCAGGGCGGCACCACCTTTCTGTGCCAATTGCTTGGTCGCCATGGAAGCGGCAATCTTGAACGCCATTTCGTTCGAGTCCACATCATGGAACGAACCGTCATACAGCGTTGCTTTCAAACCGAGCAGCGGGTAACCAGCGAGAACACCGTTCTGCATCTGCTCTTCAATACCTTTCTGCACCGCCGGGATGTATTCCTTGGGAACCACACCACCCACGATAGCATTTTCAAATTCCAGACCCTCGGCATTTTCATCTTCGCCGGGCTCGAACTTGATCCAAACGTGACCGTACTGACCGCGACCACCAGACTGACGAACAAACTTGCCTTCAATCTCAACGGTGTTACGGATGCGCTCACGGTAGGCCACCTGGGGCTTACCAATATTGGCCTCGACACCGAATTCGCGACGCATACGGTCAACGATAATGTCGAGGTGAAGCTCACCCATACCGGAGATAATGGTCTGACCGGTCTCTTCGTCGGTTTTAACGCGGAAAGACGGATCTTCCTGAGCCAGCTTGCCCAGCGCAATACCCATTTTTTCCTGATCCGGCTTGGACTTCGGCTCTACCGCTACCGAAATAACCGGCTCCGGAAACTCCATGCGCTCCAGCACAATCTTGTGCTCAGGGTCGCACAGGGTATCACCGGTAGTCACATCTTTCAGGCCAACGGCAGCAGCGATATCGCCCGCCAGTACTTCCTTGATCTCTTTGCGATCGTTGGAGTGCATCTGCACCATACGACCGACGCGCTCTTTCTTGTGCTTGACCGAGTTGTAGATCGCCGTACCACTTTCCAACTTACCGGAATACACCCGGAAGAAGGTCAGCGTACCGACGAAGGGGTCGGTCGCAATTTTGAACGCCAGAGCCGCGAACGGAGCGCTGTCGTCAGCCTCACGGGTTTCGACAACTTCTTCGCCACCCTTGCCGTCAACGGTACCTTCGATCGCACGTACTTCTGTCGGCGCCGGCAGGTACTCAATCACGGCGTCCAGCACCGCTTGCACGCCCTTGTTCTTGAAGGCACTGCCACCAAGAACCGGTACGATTTCATTAGCCAGGGTACGCTTGCGAATACCGGCCTTAATCTCTTCCTCGGTCAGCTCATTGCCTTCGAGGTATTTTTCCATGGTCTCGTCGTCAGCTTCCGCCGCGGCTTCAACCAGGAATTCACGCATTTCGGCGCACACATCTGCCATATCGGCGGGGATTTCACCGTATTCAAAGGTCATCCCCATATCGTCTTCGTTCCACAGGATGGACTTCATCTTGACGAGGTCGACGACCCCTTTGAATTCGTCCTCTGAACCGATCGTCATCTGCAGCGGCACCGCGTTGGCTCCCAGACGCTTGCGCAACTGACCAACCACTTTTTTGAAGTCAGCACCGGCACGGTCCATCTTGTTGACGAATACCATGCGGGGAACTTCATATTTGTTGGCTTGACGCCAAACGGTTTCGGTCTGCGGCTGAACGCCGGAAGAACCACACAGCACCACCACCGCGCCGTCCAGCACACGCAGAGAACGCTCTACCTCGATGGTAAAGTCCACGTGTCCGGGGGTGTCGATGATGTTGATGCGGTGCTGCTCAAACTGCTGCTGCATACCCGCCCAGAAGCAGGTAGTGGCAGCAGAGGTGATGGTGATACCACGCTCCTGCTCCTGCTCCATCCAATCCATGGTAGCAGCGCCGTCGTGAACCTCACCGATCTTGTGAGACAGCCCTGTATAAAACAACACGCGTTCAGTCGTAGTTGTCTTACCCGCATCCACGTGTGCGCAGATGCCGATATTACGGTAACGAGCGATAGGAGTTTTGCGTGCCACGATAAAATCCCCAAAAAATGGTAGATGGATTTAGAAGCGGTAATGTGAGAACGCTTTGTTGGCTTCAGCCATACGGTGAACGTCTTCACGCTTCTTAACTGCGGAACCTTTTCCATCTGCCGCATCGAGGATCTCGCCAGCCAGACGCTGACGCATGGATTTCTCACCGCGGCCACGGGAGTATTCCACCAACCAGCGCATAGCCAGAGCGTTGCGACGGCTGGGACGAACTTCAACAGGCACCTGATAAGTTGCACCACCTACACGACGGGATTTTACTTCCACCATCGGCGCGATGTTTTCCAGAGCCTCGTCGAATACTTCAACGGGGTCCTTGCTGGAACGCTCTTTAACAATTTCCAGGGCGCCATAAACAATACGCTCGGCAACGGATTTTTTACCGCTAACCATAACGTGGTTCATGAATTTGGCGAGGGTGACGTTCCCGTACTTGGGATCGGGCAGAATTTCGCGCTTGGCAGCGACGCGACGTCTAGGCATCTTCTGAGTCCTTCTCTTCAGGTAAATCCGAACACATTTCTTGGGGTTCGGCCTTACTCAAGGTTAAGAGCGCAATCTATCGATAAAAGATGACAGAGTGATTGCACTCGACAAATTGTGTTTTGCTTTCTGTTTGCCATTGCAACCGCAAACAGGGAAAAGCTATCAGCCCTTAGGCCGCTTGGTACCGTACTTCGAGCGCGCTTGTTTGCGGTCGTTGACGCCAGAGGTGTCAAGGCTGCCGCGAACGGTGTGGTAGCGAACACCGGGCAGGTCTTTTACACGACCGCCGCGGATCAGAACCACACTGTGCTCCTGCAGGTTGTGACCTTCACCACCGATATAGGAGGTGACTTCATAACCGTTAGTCAGACGCACACGACATACTTTACGCAGTGCAGAGTTCGGCTTCTTCGGAGTAGTGGTGTACACACGGGTACAAACACCACGACGCTGTGGGCAGCTCTGCAGCGCAGGTACGTCACTCTTTTGGACTTTGCGCTTTCTCGGCTTACGAACCAACTGGTTGATCGTTGCCATTAAATAACTCCAGTATTTTCAGTCTTCATCGCGAAGACCTGTTTTATCGGACCCAAACTCAAAAGAGCCAGACCCGGTTTCTCGTCCGCCCGCCAATTTCAGCAGGCAGGAACGGGACACCCAAAAAGTGGAGCGCGAATTGTAATGACGCGCCCCACCCCCGTCAAGGCCGAAGCCTCGGTTTTACTCGCCGTCACCACTCAGGGCTTCGGTCAGGGCCGCTTCCACGTCCTGGGCCGAAACGGTGGTCGCCGCATCGTCTTCACTGCGACGCTTGCGCTCGGCGTGGTAAGTCAGACCGGTACCCGCCGGGATCAGTCGACCAACCACCACGTTTTCCTTCAGGCCGCGCAGATGGTCGCGCTTGCCGGTAACCGCTGCTTCCGTCAGAACGCGGGTCGTCTCCTGGAAGGAGGCCGCCGAAATGAAGGATTCGGTCGCCAGCGAGGCCTTAGTGATACCCAGCAGCTCACGCTCGTAGCTGGCTGGCACTTTGCCGGCCGCTTCGAGCTGCTCGTTTTCTTCGATCACCCGTACGTACTCGGCCTGCTCACCCTTGATGAAGGACGAGTCGCCGTTGGCCGTAATGGTGACCTTGCGCAGCATCTGACGAACGATAACTTCGATGTGCTTATCGTTGATCTTTACACCCTGCAAGCGGTACACGTCCTGGATCTCGTTGACGATGTACTTGGCCAGATCTTCAACACCTTTCAGGCGCAGAATATCGTGGGGGCTCAGCGGGCCTTCAGAAACAACTTCACCCTTCTCAACCTGTTCACCTTCGAACACGGTCAGCTGACGCCATTTCGGAATCAGCACTTCATAGTGATCGGAACCATCGGGCAGCGGCTTGCCGTCGGTGGGAGTAATCACCAGACGACGCTTGCCTTTGGTTTCCTTACCGAAGCTCACGGTACCGGAGATTTCAGCCAGAATGGCGGGCTCTTTCGGCTTACGGGCTTCGAACAGGTCGGCAACACGCGGCAGACCACCGGTGATGTCGCGGGTCTTCGAAGATTCCTGAGGAATCCGCGCAATGATGTCACCCACTTTCACGTCGTTGCCGTCTTCCAGCTCCACTACCGAGTGGGCAGCGAGGAAGTAGTGCGCCGGTACGTTGGTATTGGCCAGGGTCAGTTCGTTGCCCTTCTCATCCACCAGCGTGACCGCAGGACGCATGTCCTTACCAGCAGCCGGACGTTCGGCCGGGTCCATCACCACAATGTTGGTCAGACCGGTCAATTCGTCGGTCTGGCGGTTGATGGTAATGCCCTCTTCCATACCAGACAGCTTCACGCGACCCGCAACTTCCGTCACGATCGGGTGAGTGTGCGGATCCCAGGTGGCGACGATGTCACCGGCAGAAACCAGCGCCTTGTCTTTAACCTTGATCATTGCACCGTAAGGCAGCTTGTAGCGCTCGCGCTCACGACCTGCGGAGTCAGCGATCGCCAACTCACCGGAACGGCTCACGGCGACCAGCGTGCCGTCTTCGCGCTCAACGGTTTTCAGGTTGTGCAGACGCACCTTACCGTCCTGCTTGATCTGAATGCTGTCGACGGCGGTTGCTCGCGACGCCGCACCACCGATGTGGAAGGTACGCATCGTCAGCTGGGTACCGGGCTCACCAATCGACTGGGCAGCGATAACACCGACCGCTTCACCCGGGTTAACCCGGTGACCACGGGCCAGATCACGGCCGTAACACACCGCACACACACCGTGGCGTGTCTCACAAGTAATGGGCGAGCGCACGGCGATTTCGTCGATACCCATCTCTTCGAGTTGGATAATCCACTTCTCGTCGAGCATGGTACCGGCGGCAACGGCCAGTTCGTCGGTGTCGTCGATGAACACGTCGCGGGCTACGATACGACCCAGTACGCGATCACCCAAGGTTTCGATGATGTCACCACCCTCGATAACCGGGGTCATCAACAGGCCTTCGTCGGTGCCACAATCCTGCTCGGTAACGACCAGATCCTGGGCCACGTCAACCAGACGACGGGTCAGGTAACCGGAGTTCGCAGTTTTCAGTGCGGTATCAGCCAGACCTTTACGCGCACCGTGGGTCGAGATGAAGTACTGCAGTACGTTCAGACCTTCACGGAAGTTCGCGGTGATCGGCGTTTCAATGATCGAGCCGTCCGGCTTGGCCATCAGACCCCGCATACCGGCGAGCTGACGGATCTGAGCCGGGGAGCCCCGTGCACCGGAGTCGGCGTAGATGTAAACCGAGTTGAAGGAGTCTTGCTGCTCTTCTTCACCGTCGCGATTAATTACTGTTTCCTTCGACAGGCCTTCCATCATGGACTTGGAGACCAGGTCGTTGGCGCGTGACCAGATGTCGATAACCTTGTTGTACTTCTCACCGGCCGTTACCAGACCAGAAGCAAACTGCTTCTCGATCTCTTTCACTTCTTCTTCAGCGCTGTCGACGATTTCGGCTTTGGCGGCCGGAATTTCGAAGTCGTTAACACCGATAGAAGAGCCGGAGCGAGTTGAGTATTCAAAACCGGTATACATCAGCTGGTCAGCGAAGATAACAGTCGCTTTCAGGCCAACGATACGGTAACAAGCGTTCAGAATGCCGGAGATCGCCTTCTTGGTCATGGCCTTGTTGACCATTTCAAAGGGCAGACCCTTCGGCACAACACGCCACAGATTCACTCGACCAACCGTGGTGTCCACGATCATGGTTGAGGTCTGCTTCTCGCCATCGTCATCGATGACGGTTTGTTCGATACGGCACTTGATGCGCGCCTGCAGATGCACCTTGCCGGCGCCGTAGGCACGGGAAACTTCTTCCGGGTTGGAGAAGACCATGCCTTCGCCCAAAGCGTTGATGCGGTCGCGGGTCATCCAGTACAGACCCAGTACCACGTCCTGCGAGGGAACGATGATCGGCTCACCGGAGGCGGGCGACAGGATGTTGTTGGTCGACATCATCAGGGCGCGCGCTTCGAGCTGGGCTTCCAAGGTCAGCGGTACGTGTACCGCCATCTGGTCACCGTCAAAGTCAGCGTTGTAGGCTGCACACACCAGCGGGTGCAGCTGAATGGCTTTACCTTCGATCAGCACGGGCTCAAAGGCCTGAATACCCAGACGGTGAAGGGTTGGTGCACGGTTCAGCAGTACCGGGTGCTCGCGGATGACTTCGGCGAGGATATCCCATACTTCCGGCGGCTCGCGCTCAACCATTTTCTTGGCGGCTTTGATGGTGGTCGCCAGACCGCGGGCTTCCAGCTTGCCAAAGATAAAGGGCTTGAACAGCTCCAGTGCCATTTTCTTGGGCAGGCCGCACTGATGCAGTTTCAGGGTCGGACCGACCACGATAACGGAACGGCCGGAGTAGTCGACACGCTTACCGAGCAGGTTCTGACGGAAACGACCCTGCTTACCTTTGATCATGTCGGCCAGAGATTTCAGCGGACGCTTGTTGGAACCCGTGATGGCGCGGCCGCGACGACCGTTATCCAGCAAGGCGTCAACCGATTCCTGCAGCATGCGCTTTTCGTTGCGCACGATGATGTCCGGTGCGTTCAGGTCGAGCAGGCGCTTCAGACGGTTGTTACGGTTGATAACGCGGCGGTACAGATCGTTCAGATCCGAGGTCGCAAAGCGGCCACCATCCAGCGGTACCAACGGACGCAGATCCGGCGGCAATACCGGCAGCACTTCCATGACCATCCACTCGGGCTTGTTGTCTGACTCGGCCAGGGCCTCGATCAGTTTCAAGCGCTTGGACAGCTTCTTGATTTTGGTTTCAGAGTTGGTGGCCGGAATGTCTTCGCGCAGTTTCTCGATTTCCGCATCCAGATCCAGCTCCATCAGCAGGTGCTGAATGGCTTCGGCGCCCATCTTGGCGGTGAATTCGTCGCCGAATTCTTCCATGGCTTCGAAGAACTGCTCATCGCTCAGCAGCTGACCTTTATCCAGCGTGGTCATACCGGGATCGGTGACGACGTAGGATTCAAAGTACAGGATGCGCTCGATATCACGCAGGGTCATGTCCAGCAGCAGACCGATGCGGCTGGGCAGTGACTTCAGGAACCAGATGTGGGCAACCGGGGACGCCAGCTCGATGTGACCCATGCGCTCGCGACGAACTTTGGCCAGCGCCACTTCAACGCCACATTTTTCACAGATAACACCACGGTGCTTGAGGCGTTTGTACTTGCCACACAGACACTCGTAGTCTTTGACCGGACCGAAGATCTTGGCGCAGAACAGGCCATCGCGCTCCGGCTTAAAGGTACGGTAGTTGATGGTCTCCGGCTTTTTCACTTCGCCGTAGGACCAGGAACGAATCATATCGGGCGACGCCAGGCCGATTCGGATGGTGTCGAATTCGTCGTTTTGTCCCTGCTTAAGCAGATTCAGTAAGTCTTTCAAGGTCGTTCCTCCGCAAGGGTCTTTGTAGACAGGTGCCTGCTCGTACAGGCACCCCTTGCCAACTCAATGATTGATGTTTATTCGGTTTCCAGGTCGATATTGATACCGAGAGAACGAATTTCCTTAACCAGTACATTGAAGGATTCGGGCATGCCCGGCTCCATGCGCTGGTCGCCATCAACAATGTTTTTGTACATCTTGGTACGACCGTTCACGTCGTCCGATTTGACGGTCAGCATTTCCTGCAGGGTGTAGGCGGCGCCGTAAGCTTCCAGAGCCCAGACCTCCATTTCCCCGAAACGCTGGCCACCGAATTGCGCCTTACCACCCAGCGGCTGCTGGGTAACCAGGCTGTACGAGCCGGTGGAACGGGCATGCATCTTGTCGTCGACCAGGTGGTTCAACTTGAGCATGTACATGTAACCCACGGTGACCGGGCGATCGAACTCGACACCGGAACGGCCGTCGCGCAGAACCATCTGACCACTTTCCGGCAGGCCGGCCAGCTTCAGCAGTTCCTTGATTTCGCTTTCGGCAGCACCATCAAACACTGGCGTCGCCATCGGCACACCACCGCGCAGGTTCTGGGCCAGCTCGATCACTTCGGCATCGCTGAAGGATTTGATGTCTTCAACACGCAGCGCATCGCTGGCCTTGTTGTAGATCTCTTCCAACAGGTTGCGGATTTCAGCAACAGCTTTCTGCGAGCGGATCATGTCGTCGATCTTTTCACCCAAACCCTTGGCCGCGAGACCGAGGTGGGTTTCAAGGATCTGACCCACGTTCATCCGCGACGGTACACCCAGCGGGTTCAGAACGATGTCGACCGGAACGCCGTTTTCGTCAAAGGGCATGTCTTCTTCGGGCATGATGACCGAGATAACACCCTTGTTACCGTGGCGGCCTGCCATCTTGTCACCGGGCTGGATGCGACGCTTGATCGCCAGATACACCTTGACGATTTTCAGTACGCCGGGCGCCAGATCGTCGCCGGTGGCGAGCTTGCGCTTCTTGTCTTCGAAGCGGCGCTCCAGAGATTCTTTCTGGGCTTCCAGCTGGTTGCTGGCATCTTCCAGCAGGCTGTTCAGTCCATCGTCAGACAGGCGCAGTTTGAACCAGTCGTCCTTGTCCAGACCGTTCAGCACGTCGTCAGTCAGCTCGGCGCCTTTCTTCAGGCCGGCACCGCTAACGACTTTCTGGCCTTTCAGGGCAGAGGTCAGACGGGCGTACAGGGCCTCTTCCAGAATGCGGTACTCTTCGTTCAAGTCCTTGCGGAACTTGTCGAGCTGCATCTTTTCGATTTCCTGGGCGCGCTTGTCTTTTTCCAGACCGTCGCGAGTAAACACCTGCACGTCGATGATGGTGCCCTTGGTGCCGGACGGCACACGCAGGGAGGTGTCTTTAACATCAGACGCCTTCTCACCGAAGATGGCACGCAGCAGTTTTTCTTCTGGCGTCAGTTGTGTTTCACCCTTCGGCGTCACCTTGCCGACCAGAATGTCACCGGGGCCTACTTCGGCGCCGATGTAAACAATGCCGGACTCGTCCAGTTTGGCCAGTGCAGATTCACCCACATTGGGGATATCCGCAGAAATTTCTTCTGGCCCGAGCTTGGTGTCACGCGCCACACAGGTCAGCTCCTGAATGTGGATGGTGGTAAAGCGATCTTCTTTTACCACGCGCTCGGACACGAGGATGGAGTCCTCGAAGTTGTAACCGTTCCAAGGCATGAAGGCGATGCGCATGTTCTGACCGAGGGCCAGCTCACCCATATCCACCGACGGGCCGTCTGCCAGAATGTCACCGCGAGCAACGCTCTCACCGGTTTTCACGATGGAACGCTGGTTAATGCAGGTGTTCTGGTTAGAACGGGTGTATTTGGTCAGGTTGTAGATATCAACCGGTGGCTGACCGGCCTGAACCTCATCTTCGTTAACACGCACAACGATGCGGGCAGCGTCGACACTGTCAATCACACCGCCACGGCGAGCGACCACACAGACACCGGAGTCGGCGGCTACGTAGCGCTCCATACCGGTACCGACCAAAGGCTTGTCTGCCTTAAGAGTCGGAACCGCCTGGCGCTGCATGTTCGAACCCATCAATGCGCGGTTCGCGTCATCGTGCTCGAGGAAGGGGATCAGCGAGGCTGCAACCGAAACCACCTGTTTCGGCGACACGTCCATGTACTCAACTTCGGACGGGTCCTTAACGGTGAATTCGTTGCGGTAACGTACGGCAACCAGATCTTCGCTCAGCTTGTTGTTCTTGTCGGTTTTGGCCGACGACTGGGCGATAACGTATTCGGCTTCGTTGATAGCCGACAGGAATTCGATCTCGTCGGTGACAACGCCATCCACAACCTTGCGGTAGGGGCTTTCCAGGAAGCCGTACTCGTTGGTACGAGCGTAGGTTGCCAGCGAGTTGATCAGACCGATGTTCGGACCTTCAGGGGTCTCGATCGGACACACACGGCCGTAGTGAGTCGGGTGAACGTCGCGAACTTCGAAGCCGGCGCGCTCACGGGTCAAACCACCCGGGCCAAGCGCAGAGACACGGCGCTTGTGCGTGATTTCTGACAGCGGGTTATTCTGGTCCATAAACTGGGACAGCTGCGAAGAACCGAAGAACTCCTTCACCGCCGCCGCAACCGGCTTGGCGTTGATCAGATCCTGCGGCATCAGGCCTTCGCTTTCGGCCATGGACAGGCGCTCTTTAACCGCGCGCTCAACACGTACCAGACCCACGCGGAACTGGTTCTCGGCCATTTCACCAACAGAACGTACACGGCGGTTACCCAGGTGATCGATATCATCGACAACACCCTTACCGTTACGGATCTCAACCAGAGTCTTCAGCACATCGACGATGTCTTCCTTGCTGAGAGTGCCTTCACCGACGATTTCTTCGCGGCCCAGACGGCGGTTGAACTTCATCCGTCCAACCCCAGACAGATCGTAGCGCTCGGCAGAGAAGAACAGGTTCTGGAACAGATTCTCTGCAGACTCTTTAGTCGGCGGCTCACCGGGGCGCATCATGCGGTAAATTTCCACCAGAGCCTCGAGCTGGCTGTTGGCAGAATCAATGCGCAGGGTTTCGCTGATAAACGGACCACAGTCGAGTTCGTTGGTGTACAGCGTTTCGACCGTCTTGATGCCAGCTTTCGCAAACGCTTCCAGCATTTCTTCGGTGATCTCGGCGTTACAGGGGTAGAGCACCTCACCTGTAGACTCGTCAATCATGTCTTTTGCCAGCGAGCGACCAATCACGTATTCACGCGGCACTTCCAGCTCGGTGATCTTGGCTTTCTGAATCTGGCGAATATGACGCGCCGTGATACGGCGTCCAGACTCGGCAATAACTTCGCCGTTCTTGTCGCAGATATCAAAGGTCGCGATTTCCCCGCGCAGACGCTCGGGGATCAGTTCGATCTTGAAGTTACCTTCCTTGTCGGCCTTGAAGGTGTTGACGTCGAAGAACATGTCGAGGATTTCTTCAGACGTGTAACCCAAGGCACGCAGCAGGATGGTCGCCGGCAGCTTGCGGCGACGGTCGATACGCACGTAGACCAGGTCCTTCGGATCGAACTCAAAGTCGAGCCATGAACCACGGTAAGGAATCACCCGCGCGGAGTACAGCAACTTGCCAGAGCTGTGCGTTTTGCCGCGATCGTGATCGAAGAACACACCCGGGGAGCGGTGCAGCTGCGATACGATAACGCGCTCGGTACCGTTAACAACGAAGGTACCGTTTTCAGTCATCAGGGGGATCTCCCCCATGTAGACTTCCTGTTCCTTAATATCCTTGATGCTTTTGTTCGCGGACTCTTTATCGTAGATGATCAGGCGAACTTTAACGCGCAGCGGCACAGCGTAAGTCACGCCGCGCAGCTGGCATTCATTGACATCAAACGCCGGCTCGCCCAGGCTGTACTCTACGTATTCAAGAGCAGCATTTCCGGAGTAGCTGACGATGGGAAATACGGATTTGAAAGCCGCGTGCAGACCGTGGTCGCCGCGCTCTTTAGCTGGTGTTCCTTCCTGGGTGAACTTCCGGTAGGAGTCCAACTGAATCGCCAGGAGGTAGGGTACGTCCATGACGTACGGCATTTTGCCAAAATCCTTGCGGATACGTTTTTTCTCAGTGTACGAGTAAGCCATCAGCACTCCCCAGCATCATATCCCGACCTGCGCACCCACGCGGTGACGCAGCATCTTTACCCGACAACACTTTCACAACTCCGAAAGCGCCGCCGCATGGAACCGCTCAAGCGGTTCGAAATTCCTTAAACAGCAAAAGGCCGGCGGGATAACCCCACCAGCCCTGCTGTAGATTGGCTCGCGTTGCGTGCCAACAGCAACTTACTTGAGCTCGACAGTCGCGCCAGCTTCTTCCAGTTGCTTCTTCGCTTCTTCGGCTTCTTCTTTGGAAGCGCCTTCTTTGATAGTGGCGGGAGCGCCGTCTACCATTTCTTTCGCTTCTTTCAGGCCAAGACCAGTCAGACCGCGAACGGCTTTGATAACGTTCACTTTCTTCTCGCCGGCAGAAGCCAGAACGATGTCGAACTCAGTCTTTTCTTCAGCAGCCGCGCCGCCATCAGCAGCAGCAGCCGGAGCAGCAGCTACGGCAGCAGCCGCAGTAACGCCGAACTTCTCTTCCATTGCTTCGATGAGCTCAACAACTTCCATTACGCTCATTTCAGCAATTGCATTCAAAATATCGTCTTTTGACAGAGCCATGATTAACTCTCCTGTTTACTGTGTCGAAAAAATTTAACGAAGAGCCGCTTACGCAGCTTCTTTCTGATCGCGAACCGCCGCGAGAGTACGAACCAACTTGCCTGGAACCTCGTTCAAAGTACGTACCAGCTTGGCTGTCGGCGCCTGCATCACACTCATCAGCATAGAGAGTGCTTGATCACGCGTCGGCAGTTTGGCCAGAACGTCCAATTGACTGGCTGCCAGCAATTGGCCGCTAACCGCAAGTGCTTTAACTTCAAATTTCTCATGCCCTTTGGCAAAGTCTTTGAAGATACGAGCAGCCGCACCGGGATCTTCCATTGAGAAGGCCAACAGCGAGGGTCCAACGAAGGACTCTACGGCACACTCAAATTCAGTTCCGGCTACAGCGCGCTTGGCCAGTGTGTTGCGCACGACGCGCAGGGACACATTGGCTTCACGAGCTGCTTTGCGAAGCTCTGTCATTTCACTGACCGTGCAGCCGCGGGCATCCGCAACTACGAGGGACAGGGCACTGGCGGCAGTCTCGTTAACATCAGCTACAATCGCTTTCTTGTCTTCGAGTCTTAATGCCACTTGGATTATCTCCTGGATTTGTCTAGCTACTTACCGTAAGGCTCAGCGATACTGCTGCCTTGCCACTCTTTGGTGAACAAATCCAATCCACCATCTGCGTAGGTCTGCGCCGGTAAATCGCTTTCGCGAAACGCAAATTAAGGTTTGCCTCTCGGCTCACCACCTACGGTCTTTGATGGCCTTTGGCTCGACACAGTCGTCTGCCAAGACCACAAAGATGTTTTGCCGTAGCGCCTAACCACTAAAGAAAGGCGCTGTGGCGAATTACTTTACTTCTAAACTGTACTTAAACAGTCAGGCTGCCCTGATCGATCGCCAGACCCGGACCCATGGTCGAGGACAGAGTGATCTTTTTCAGGTAAACGCCTTTGCTTGAAGCAGGCTTGGCTTTCTTCAGATCAGCCAGCAGCGCTTCAATGTTTTCCTTGATCGCGTTGGGCTCGAAAGAAATGCTGCCCACAGCGCCGTGGATAATGCCGTTTTTGTCAGTACGGAAACGTACCTGACCGGCTTTAGCGTTTTTAACCGCGGTTTCAACATCCGGGGTTACAGTGCCAGTCTTCGGGTTCGGCATCAGGCCACGGGGACCCAGAACCTGACCCAACTGACCCACAACGCGCATGGCATCGGGAGAAGCCACAACCACGTCGAAATCCATCATGCCGCCTTTAACCTGCTCGGCCAGATCTTCCATGCCGACAAAGTCAGCACCGGCAGCCTTGGCTTTCTCGGCGTTGTCGCCTTGGGTAAACACAGCAACACGTACAGTTTTGCCAGTACCGTGAGGCAGAGTCGTCGCACCGCGAACCACCTGATCAGATTTACGCGCATCAACACCCAGGTTGATGGCCACATCGATGGTCTCGGGGAATTTAATTGCAGAAACTTCTTTCAGCAGGCTAACCGCTTCGTCGATGGCGTACAGTTTGCCCAGCTCAACTTTCTCGCGAATTGCCTTCTGGCGCTTAGTCAGCTTAGCCATTTACACACCCTCCACTTCAATACCGGCAGCACGAGCGCTACCAGCGATGGTGCGTACGGCTGCTTCCATGTCTGCCGCCGTCAGGTCAGGCATTTTCATGGTGGCGATTTCTTCCAGCTGGACACGGTTTACCTTGCCAACCTTGTTGGTGTTGGGGGTACCGGAACCTTTCTTGATACCAGCCGCTTTCTTCAGCAGGAAGGCTGCGGGCGGAGTCTTTTTAACGAAGGTGAAGCTGCGATCAGAATAAACGGTGATCACAACCGGGATCGGCATGCCTTTTTCGAATTCCTGAGTCTCGGCGTTGAACGCCTTACAGAATTCCATGATGTTCACACCGTGCTGACCCAGTGCGGGACCAACCGGCGGACTGGGGTTTGCAGAACCCGCAGCAACTTGCAGCTTGATATAAGCCTGTACTTTCTTAGCCATTGCTTTCTCCTTGTGGGTAGTAACGCCTCGCGGCCTTGCGACCGGTCACCGGCTCCCCGGTTTATGCCGGGCGCTGCGCGCCCGACCAATTACTTACGATTTTTCGACCTGACTGAATTCCAGCTCTACCGGAGTAGATCGACCGAAAATCAGAACCGCCACACGCAGGCGGCTCTTTTCGTAATTCACTTCCTCGACGACGCCGTTGAAATCGTTAAACGGCCCATCGATAACCCGAACCATTTCACCCGGCTCAAACAGGGTTTTCGGCTTGGGTTTGTCGCCGGTTTCAACGCGCTGCAGAATGGCGTTGGCTTCGGCTTCGGTAATCGGTGCCGGCTGGTCGGCCTTACCACCAATGAAACCCATCACACGCGGGGTCTCTTTCACCAGGTGCCAGGTATCGTCGTCCAGCTCCATCTCCACCAGCACATAGCCGGGGAAAAATTTGCGCTCGCTCTTGCGCTTCTGACCACCGCGCATTTCAACCACTTCTTCAGTAGGCACGAGCACCTCACCAAAGCGATCCTGCATACCGGCAAGCTCAATACGCTCTTTCAGCGCACCGGCAACTTTCTTTTCGTAGCCCGAATAGGCGTGTACTACGTACCAACGCTTTGCCATGCTCACCTCTATCCAATAATCAGGGATGCCAGCCAGCTCAACAGCGTATCCAGCCCCCACAGAATCAAGGCCATCAGGATGACAAAGGCCACTACCATCAACGTGGTCTGCGTGCTTTCCTGCCGCGTTGGCCAAACTACCTTGCGGATTTCTGTGCGCGCTTCCTTGGACAACTTCCAGAAAGCCGCGCCCTTTTCAGTCTGAATAGCGACAAAAGCCGCCACGACCGCCAGCGCCAGCAGTGCCAACACACGATACAGCAGGGATTCATCGCCGAAGTACACATTGCCAGCAATACCAGCAACAACCAGCGCAACTACGACAAACCACTTCAAGCCGTCCAAGCGACCGCCCTGCTCCGCTTTTGCGTTCATCCCAAAAACTTCCTTTTCGCTAAGCGAAAAACACCACTTCACGCAACGCGAAGCGGTGTCTAGCTGTAAATGGCAGGCCAGGAGGGACTCGAACCCCCAACAGCCGGTTTTGGAGACCGGTGCTCTACCAATTGAACTACTGGCCTACAACGCCGGCGAACCGGCGCTCTCAACCAGACCGTTTATTCAACGATCTTGGCAACAACACCCGCACCTACGGTACGGCCACCTTCGCGAATCGCGAAGCGCAGACCTTCTTCCATCGCAATCGGTGCGATCAG
>NZ_JACHWY010000004.1 GCF_014191715.1 Litorivivens lipolytica | reverse complement strand
CCTGCTCAAATAATCGGCAGGGAGGGTTTATACGTGGGTCAATATTCGATGCAAATCTAGGGGATTAGTGGGTCAGTTTTGGATGCAATTCAACAGTTTCACATTTATAAACAGCTGCCTGCGCGTTATCGATACACATCGCGATGACTAACGAGCTGATAACTCTCATGATTCCCTTCCTATACTTATTGTCTATTTTGCGTTCTTCATCGGCAATTGCCAGCTTTTCTAAATCCTGCAGAAATTGCGTCTGCCTCAGATGAAAAAGTTACACGGTTTTTATGGCTCACGCGATCGTAGCTGGGGCATCCTTCGGGCAAGTGATAGACTTTACTATTGCGGTTGCCCCTCACCGATCCTTCTTTTCCGTAGTCATGGCCGGCGTTGCTCACGTTTGCGACGGTGAAGTTACCCAATCCGTCGCCAGAAGGCTTGTAGCCAATCGACCATCTTCGCTCTCCAGTGACAAAGGGGTTCGAGTGTCCCATTCGACGCGCCACTCGGCGATCACGTTCTCGCTCCCACGCAGTAACTGGATACATCCGGTCCCATGCCATGAAAAGGCGCTGATCTTTCTTTGAGAGGCGGAGGTTGTATCGATCTGCCATATAGAAATAGATGCGGGCAACTTGTCCTTTCACTTCGTCGCGAGGCTCGAACTTTCGGCCTTTGAAGTCAGTTTCGGCGTCACAGGCGCCATACTGAGGTGCGGCGTCGGGTATCTCGGCCATGCTGTAGTTGGAGCGATCACCGTTTACTTCGCCGACGGCGGGGACCAAGTTGTGCAGGTCGGCTTCCATTATCTCGAATACAGGGTCATTAGCAGTGCAGTTTTTCCGTCCGCCGGACTGCCAGCATTGGCGCTGATGGCCCATAACCCACGCCGGTACGACATGCTCCCACTCAGTTCTCGCAGCCCGGGTAGCCTGGGCACGCACTTTGTAGCCGCATGAGTCCAGCTCGGTACGTCCGCCGGACCGGCCTACCCAGCGCCAGTTGCAGCCGCAGTAGAAGTCGCCGTCGTCGTTGCGGTCAGAGTATACGTAGGTACGTGCCTCATACTTCGAATCGCTGAACGATGTGGGTTGGGCGAGTGAGGTGATTGCGGTGAATGACAGGACAATGCCACAAAGTACACGTAGAACAGTTTGCATGCGCAAGGCGGGCCTCGTTAGTTATAGAAGGGTGTTGCTTGTTATTTTACTGGGTAGCGAAGACATGCAAGGCGCCTCCCTAAAATTACAAAAAATAAGAAGCCGTTAACTACACGTGGTCAACACATTTCCCAGCATGGGAATCCGTTATTGGGTCAATAAAAACGCAGTTTCATGGTAGCATTTAAACGCATGAGAAAAGCGCGAAAAACACGCATTAATAGTATCCAAAGCGCGAGGTTTTGATGTCAAAAAGTAACAGCCAAACAAAGCGGATGATGCTGCTCGGATCTGCATTCGGTCTGGGTGCGTTCATCACCATGTTTGTATTCGATATCTCGATCCCAGTGGCGTTCGGCTTTGCCATCTTCGGCTATATCGTGTCAGGCATTTTTCTGATGATGCGCACCGGTGAGGCCCGCATCTGATGCCATTGCCAGTCATCTTTATTGCTGCGGGATTATTGCTGCTCGGATTCATGCCTCTACCTTACGGGTACTACACGTTCCTGCGAATAGTCGCGACGATTGTCTTTGTTTGGGGGGCTTTCGTCTTACACGAGCAAAAGGAACCGGTACTGCCTTGGGTATTTGGGCTGGTTGCGATCTTGTTCAATCCGTTTATCCCGGTGCACCTTCCCAAGGACATCTGGGCAGGTATTGATTTGGTGGCAGGATGTCTTCTGATTGCGACCCACACCAAGCTCGCCAAGAAAGAAGTTAAAGAGTAGGTACTGATAGATGACAGCGGAAGCAGGGAGATTGGGCAGCATCGACGAGCTATTATCGGAGATAGCTAACTGCGATACGTTGCGAGAGCTCAACGAGATTGTGAGCGAGATGGAAGATCGGTACCGCGCTGGCGAGCTCGATATTACGGAGGAGCAATGGCCACGTATATCGGCCTTTGTGCGAACCCGCAAAGATATGGTCGTTAAATTCAGGTGACCAGTAGGGCCCCGGGCGGCCGCTAAGAAACTTACGCGATGGGTACTACGGATAGATATTCATGATTGATAAAGCGCGTTCATTTGCGGTTGCTGCTCATGGCAACCAGCTATACGGGGACCTTCCTTACCACACCCACCTCGATGCGGTGGTAGGCCTACTTGAACCCTACGGTGAGCAGGCGCAGGTCATTGGTTACCTGCACGACGTTGTGGAAGACACTGGGGTCACTATCACACAGGTTGAGAGGCTTTACGGCAAGCTCGTTGCCGACGCTGTTGAAATACTTTCGGACGAGGAAGGGGAGAACCGCGCTCTACGAAAAATAAAGACGTATCAAAAGATGGCGCGGGTTAAGGAGGAACTCCAAATAGCCTTGGTAGTAAAGGTGGCAGATCGTTTGGCGAATGTTCAGGCTTGCCACGAAATGCACCGGTTGGACAAATTGGCGATGTACCAGAAAGAGCACGAAGTCTTCCGTCAGTCGCTCTATCGTCCAGGGCTGTGTGAGCCGCTATGGGAGGAGCTTGAACAGGCCATACAAAGCTGAAGCAGGGACCGAGGGTGGAACGAGTTGGCCAGCAGCTATCGGATGCTGGTGCAGTGGGCGTCTCTTGTATATGTGGTTGCATCATTGGCAGAGGAGCAGCTGGCATTAGGGTCGCAGGGTAAAGAGCAGATGGTCTTTGAGTGAGACGCATGCTAAATAAACTGGCGTAATTATGCCTAACCGCTACGTGATTCTTTAAAAAAACATTGAGCCACGGAAAAGTAAGGTATCTATGAGTTACATAATTGCATTTGTGGGCTTTGATGGCTCAAGCGACGAGTATCCAGTGGAGTGTTTCCGAACTGATATTAGGCCCGGAGATAGTGTCATAATTCGCAGAGCGGATGGAAAGCTTAGGTACGCATCGGTTCGTAGCATTGAGTATTTGAACTGGGACTGCAAAGCTAGGATTGAGTGCCTGCTTGAGGAAGCTAGCCAGAATGCAGTTGGTCAATATATTGTTCCTGATGGCGCGCCTACTACCTATGGCTTATCAAGCCCAGAAGCCTTTAGTAAAGAATTGAGAGCGCACGGATGGGTCCCTATGAAGACAAAGCGTCGACAATATCGAGCCGTATTCGGCAAAGCCAATCAGTCCAGAGTCGCTTACATCTTTATAAGGAAAAATGGCATAGACATCGAAATGATCCGTAGCAACGATATCGAAGAACTAAAACCTTATAGCTTTCACCAACGATCCTCAGATATTGAAAAGGCAGTTGCGCATTATCTAGCTCACACCACGTTCAACCTTTTCGAGGGTTTACTACGTTTTTCCGAAAGTTTTATCAATAACGAAAGTGACCTTGATCGCTATTTCGAAGCACAGGGGTCGAAAGACAAGAGAAACGAGATGCTAAGAAGACAAGGTCAGGTAAGAGATGCCGAGCGTAGGCGACTAAAGGCAGAGCGAGATTACTATGACCCTGATGATCATGGTGACTACCCTGAAGATATGTACCTGGGGTATCACATTGATTGATACAGTACCGGTGCTATTTCCTTATAAGCTGTCGAAATCTTAAGAAAGACGAGCACTTGTTCGGTCATTAGCTTCTTGGGCACACGCCCACTAGGGATGCATATATCGTTGTATGCATCCCTTGATGCCAGCGAGCTGGGTTCTCGGCGAGAAATTTGTCGACGATAGCTTTGATCTGGGTGGCTACCATGTCGTCGATACAAGTCCGAAACCAATTCATGTCGGCTTTGTCCGCTGAAAGCGTGGGGGCCAGCTTCAGTCCGTCTACAACACCTGCGACGTATCCCATCTGCTCGGCGCTCGTCAGCGACTGATAGCGATTCCCACTGGTGAAAGCAGGATCTATATATACATCGGCATGGCCGATTGTTGGCAGACATAAAACTAGTATCAGAAAGAAAGTTCTCACCACAATATCCTCCTTTAGCCAACCGATAGACTAGGTCACTGACTATATTGAATTAGAAATGCGATCGAAGCGCAAACGCTTGCCCGGTATTTTTATACCGCACTGCTGTTACGTAGATTTTCGGTGAGATTGACATCTTTAAGCGCAGTAAAAAGACGTGAGCGTTAGGGTTCGCCTGTGTTGCAAATATTCTAGCGTGGAGATAATTAACTGAGAACTACGTTGTTGGAGATTTGCGCATTACTCCGTTTGACATAGGGTGCGCGACCTGAATAATTGTCGCCTCGCAAACGCTGTCGATACAGCGCGAATCATCGACTAATAACACTGCCAATGAAGAAAAAGGAAAATTGCATGAAACGACTGGTGACCACTGTTGCCGCCTTTATTCTCGCCGGACCGACTTCTGCCTATGACCTGACGCTTGCAGAGACCCTGGCGCTTGCAGAGACCCTGGCGCAGAACCACACCAACAAGCAGGCCCATGAAATTGGCTTGGAGTTTGGGGTTGGCCATTACCACGGCCCCTACGATAATGAGCAACCAGTTCTGCCATGCTCGATCGTAAGCCATCCGGATTGCATCAGTTATACCGGTTACCAGGTTGGCAGCAACATTTTTGAGCGCGTGAGTGAGAATAGCTCCCAGATGGTCGAAAACTACGTCTACTACCATGCACCTCTGACGCATAAAGATGATCTGACTATTCAAACGCCTTATCCGGGTGATGGTGGCTGAAAGCTTAATGCCGATGTTGCCCGGCTTGTCCGGGCTTTTCGTTTTGAGCCGTCGTTACCGTATTGAATTGCAGATTTATGGGATGCAAAGTAGGACTCGCAAGATAATGTGTAACCCAATTGTGTGATCCCCTTCAGCCTTCATCATTTGCACCACCATGATAAAGAACGCGACCTAGATTGCGATCGATCACAATAATCTCACTGTCGCGAATAAAATAGGGATCACGCGGTTTCAAGTACGCAATCCAGCAGTTTTCTAACGCTATGCCGTATAGAACCGGGTTCCGGCCGGTGATTTCATCGGGATGCAATACCTTGGTGACAAACGTGCCGGGGCGGAGCTCGTTAGCGTGCTGCGTGGCCAGATCAAAAGCCTGTTCCCGAGAGATCATGAGACACCGTGCTGTTAAGGCGCTGGCACGTCAACGACTGAGATGTAGTCGAAGAACTTGTGCAGTTCATTAAAATTGATGGCATGGCCTTCAACAGCGGCCCAATCGATCTCATCTCGATAATCGGCGTCATCGGTCACTACCAGGGTTTGCGCTTGACGATCGATTCGAAACAAGGCGTGAGGGATTCCGACTAAGACCGTGGTATCGCCTATGCCCAGCGAGATGCTAGCGCTCAAGCTGTCAGTGACCCGATAGCGGTGTTCATACTGATTGGTGCTGGAATTACGGTGGGCCACGGCTGAGTAGGTTCGATTCTCAAAAAGTGACACCATGGCAGGGTAACCATCAATCGTAAACTGCTGGGCTGGTGGTTCAAAAGCATGGTAGGTGTTGAGAGAATGGGCCTTTACACTCCCGGTGCAGAAAAAATCAGCGCCTTGGCATGTTCCCACAGGGAATTTGAGGATGTGGCGGCTGTTGTCTTTAAAATCAATGAACGGATGTCCGACGATGACAAATTCGGCACCATTAATTGTGATTACATCACCGATGTTGGTAGCTATTGCGTTGCGGGTATAGGGGTGGTGTGTTTGTTGCGTTGAGCCACTGCCGGTACTGCTTGCCGCAGACTCCAAGCTCCCAATTCGCCGATCCAGCGCCTGAAAGTTTTCGTTCACATGATTTGCATCAGCTACCTCGCCGTTGCGAAAGGTGTGCGGTAATCCTGCTGTAGCGACGTTGCAAAGCAAAGCAGCGCCTACCCCTAGACTAACTAGTTTGATGAGCTCCATTCAGCGGATCCTCCTCAGGTTGTTTGTCCCCATGTGAGCGGAGTGTCAGAAACGGTTGGTGCTCCGCCGGTGTTATTGGTTGGTGTTGATGTCTCTCCGTTACCGCCACCGCTACTACCACCGCCACCCCCACCGCAGGCAGACATCGTTAAGGCGAGCACGATTGGGAAAATACGATGCAGCATAGATTTCCTCTTACTGTTTTATTTGTGTCTTACAGGTTGCCAGACGTAGTCGTAGCGTCAATAGGGCGAGAGTGAAAAGAGGGATAGGGGTGGTGTAAAGGGTAGATATCGACTGTTAATCTCTGGTTGCCTGTTTTTGTGCTGCACAACTATTCGCACCAATGATAGGCTCTCTGCGCGTGTTTGAAGCACGCGTTTTTTTATCAGTAGAGAAAGGATTTCAAATGAAGAAACTCGCTATTGCGTTGCTGGCCCTCAGTGCGACTGCAGGATCGTTTGCTGCAGACAAAACGGGTGGTTTTGTCGGTATTAAGACCGGCAACATGGATATCGATTCATCCATTTTCGATGCAGACGCTCCGCTGGGTATCGTTTTCGGTTACCAAGGTCAGAGTGGTGCGGGCGTTGAGGTTGAGTACAACCGAGCGGATGTTGACTTTGTGATTAACGGACGTGCCTACACCGCGGATTTCAAAACGTTGGCGCTCTACGGTACTTACCGCTCTGAAGGCGACGCGTATTTCAAAGGCAAGCTGGGTATCTTGCGTGAAGACCTCGAAAACGATTTTGTCTCTATGGACGACAGTGGTCTTAGTGGCGGTATTGGTCTGGGCTTTCGTCTGGGCGAAGCTGCCTCGCTCGAACTGGAGTACACGGTGATTGAGGAAGATGTGAACTACTATAGCGCCGGCCTTAACATTCACTTCTAGGCCATGCCGGGCGCTTAAGGCGCCCATTCTTTTCCCGGCCCTGAATGACTTCTCGCAGAGACGGAGAAAACAACGATGAAAAACGATTCAGCGTTACGTGACTCTATAACCGCGATTTGCGTCAGCGCACTAGTCGTCCTTTTTCTGGCCATTCCTCCCTTTGCTGCGGCCATAGCGGCGGTGGTGGCCGTTCAAGACGGCAACATGACAATGGCCGTGGGTCTATTGTTTCCCGTGGTCGTAGGTGGCGGTTTTGCCGTATGGATGATTCCGGCCTTCATTAAAGACCAGCGCCAGGCGGCGAAGATCAGGGCGATGCGGCGAGAAGAGCTCCCTTAGCCCAGGCGCAAGGATGTATGGATGGCGGGCCAGCTTGAAAGCCTTGCTGCCACTAGGCTTTCGGATATTTCGAATATTGACGCTTTCGAATATTTCGAATAATATGGGCTCATCGGAATACAGCCAGCATGAGTTTGCCATGAATAGACTTGACGCCAAATTACCAACACCGGAAGAAGTTGCGCTATCTAAGGCATCGAGCCGCGAGCTGTCTGCATTTTTGGCGACGGGGGCGTCGGTTCAGAAGGTGGCTATTACCGACCCGAAAGGCAAAGACCATGTCGTGTCCTTACCGGTATCGGCCCTGCGTTTATTGGTAGACATTCTGACGGAGCTGGGTGATGGCAATACGGTGCAGCTGGTGCCGGTGCACGCTGAGTTGACGACTCAGGAGGCTGCGGATTTGCTGAACATGTCGCGTCCGACGCTGGTTAAGTTGCTCGATGAGGGCGCGATCCCGTATACGCAGGTGGGTAATCGACGCAAAGTGCGCTATGCGGATGTGCGTACCTATCAGGCGGCGCTGCGTGCTAAGCGACTGGAGGCTCTGGAGAGCCTATCCCAGATCGATCAGGAGTTGGGCCTGGGCTACAAATGAGCTCCAACTACACCGTCGTATTTGATGCCAATGTGCTGTATCCGGCGGAGCTGCGTTCGTTTTTGATGTACGTGGCTGTGTCGGAAGAATTTAGGGCTCGCTGGAGTGCGGATATCCACGAGGAGTGGATTCGCAACGTGCTTCTGGAGCGCCCGGATTTAAGCCGTGAGCAACTGGAGGGCGTCCGAGATCGGATGGACAGCCATGTACCGGGCTGTGTGGTGTCGGGATATGAGTCGCTGATTCCCTCGATCGAATTGCCAGACCCGGATGACCGTCACGTTGTGGCTTGCGCGATCAAAACACGGGCGGAAGCGATCGTGACGTTCAATCTAAAAGACTTTCCCAAGGAGGTGTTGGGGCCGCTGGATATCGTGGCGATTCACCCCGACCAGTTTGTTAGTGAACTGGCGACGATTAATGCGGCGGCCGTGATCGAGGGGGCGCAGTTGCATCGGCGCAGTTTGCGTAATCCGCCGTTCACCGTGCAGGCGTATTTGGACCTTTTGCAAAAGCAAAGGCTACCTGAGACGGTCGCTTTTTTGCGGCGTTATGAGGCGATTTTATAGCGCTGGATCCCGCTTTAACTTATACCACCCCCAGCTAGAGCCTCCGGCACCCTCCATCTAGCCCGTGCCACCCATCTAAGTTATACCACCCCCAGCTGTACCCCCACACCCCTCCCTCCATCGAGCACCGTGCCACCCTGATAGACCTTGTTTTTCCTTCCTTTTCCTTTCCTTTCCTGGCCTCGCGCGCACGCGAGGGGGTCGATAGGGTTGAGGGGTAGGGCTACGGAGTGCGTTGGGGTAGGGGGGTGGTTCGGAGTGGCGGTTGTGGTGGGTGCCCCGTCTGGGGGTGGTATAACATTTAGGGTTTGGTGAGGTGTTTTCGGTGTATGCTGGGTACCTATAAAAGGAGAGTGCTATGAATCGTCCCCAGAACACGCCCGACGGCATGACCTTTTCCTACGGAGACTACGAACGCTCACCCGTCGTGATGCTGAAAAACCGTAGAAATCTGCCCGTGGCTGCGGCGATCTATGTCGAGGGTAGTTGGCAGCGGCTCGATACGGCCGAGGCGTTTACGAAGGCAGGAAGGATGGAGAGGGCGCCGTGGGCGGAGCGCTTCGGACGCTCTCCGACTGAGCCTGAGCAATGGCTTCTGGCCAACATGAATAATGCTGAGGTTAATACCGATGTATAAGACCGGTGCTGATACGTCTCAACAGCGTCGAGGTCACGCGTATCAGTGGCTATGGCGCTATGGCGTTATCGCTTTATACGTCTCGCTCATACAGCCTGCGACGGCCAACCCTGCGCAACAGGACCCGCAACTACACGCTGATAAACACACAAACTATCTCTCACCGATCGAACGGGAAAAACAGGGGCCCCAAACACGACCGCCCGGGTCGCTGAGCGATAGCGAATTAAACCGGATTTCCATGGAGCTTTGCTCAGGAAGTTATACCTTCGAGGAATTTGTAACCCTCATGGAAGAGCACGGGATACTACGAAACTACCATCGCCATTGGCCGCAATTCTATTGCGATAAGCAGGCGCAGTATCACTTCCTTCACCTTCTTATTGATAACTACGATAGTTCAATGAGGTATATAAATGGGCTGCTGACCTCACTGCGTATCGTTGCCGCCTCTGACAACCTGGCAGAGCTGCTGAATATACCCGATCGGGAAGGATATACCGCTCTCGACATGATCGACTTTTTTATGGAAGACACGTCTGAAGACGATTATTTGAAGTTAGAAAGTCTTCGCAAGTCGTTAGCCTTCTTTGGGGCCAAGAACTCTCCTGAACCTTAAGTGACTCGCGGAACCGCTCACCCCTCTGGGCTTTTCTTTGACGCATCATAGAGGCGCCAGCCAACGATAGTCGATCGCCATATTGAAATGGTCGCAGGATGACTTAACGGTCACTGTTGCCATCAAGACAACCCCCTTGACGCTATAGTCCTGCGTTATAAAATTCACAGCGCAGTTCCATCCTGCCCGACGTAAAATCGAATTAAGCACGACAGTAAGACACCCAAGCCAACATGAAAATCGTGAGTCTACCCAGCTAATTAATGCCTCTCTGACGACTTTTTACTCAAAGAAGAACTCTAGGAGCCCTATCAAAAATGCTAACCGTGCCTACTGGCGAAACGTGTCCCACATGTTCCGGCCCGCTCGTGCGGGATACACGATCGATTATCACCTGCCCAAAATGCACGCCTGATGAGCAGCCAGCGCCCTCCGACATCCACGATGCCATAGAGGGGGAGAGCGAGATCAAGGAAGCGATAGACATCCAAGAGATTGTAGCGCGTATCTATATCATGGTGTTCATCGGATCGGGTATCGCGGCATTTGGATTCGACAAAGACGGCGCTGGAGTAGTATTTGGTCTGGGCGTGCTTATCGCCATTTTTTGGGGCGCGGTCGCCGGCAGCCAGCAGGAAGAAGAACGAAAAGACGAGCTGCTTCAACGTCAACGTAAACACATCGAATCCGTGTCCAAGCGTTATGCCGATGTGCTTGCCCGAAAACGCCGACAGCTCATCATCAAAGACGATTACGGCGATATCGACGACATTGCTTGGAAAAAAGAAATCGAAACCTTTGTGAATAAAAAGGTTAATCCATTCCCCGAAAACGCTATTGACGCCAAGCTTGGCGTTCACCTATCAGGCAACGAGATTGCCGAGATCGTGGATCAGATCGCCAGGAATGCGCAAGAAAGTGCACAAGCGCTGCCTTACGAGGAGGCCATGGATGGAATTGAATACGAACACTTTTGCGCATCATTGCTACAGGCATCCGGTTGGGATGCGCGCGTATCACAAGCCTCTGGCGACCAGGGTATCGATATCGAGGCACGAAAAGAGGGAGTTTCGGTAGTGATACAGTGCAAAAAATATAGCTCCCCGGTCGGCAACAAGGCGGTTCAGGAAGCATTGAGCGGAAAGCAATTCGCTGGGGCGGACTACGCCGTTGTTGTAACGAACGCGAGTTTCACGCCGTCCGCCAAGAAGCTCGCCGCAGCCTCAGGTGCCATCTTGCTTCATCACGAGCAGCTCGTCGAGCTTGAGACGATACTAAAGGAGTGTTCCACAACGACAGTTCAAGCGTAGGCACGGAAGCGTTCTAGGACGAACTTGCAAAATGCATGGCCGTCCTCGAAAGACATCGACTCGCCATCGAGTTCAACGTCTACACGCGCGCTAAAAAAACGGTCTTTCACGGTTCCGCCGTGAAGCCGCACCAGAGCATGCGCCATGTTGGAATTGAAGAGACCGTCGCCATACTTGATTTTCCCATAGTAATGCCGCGACTCAACGACCTTGCTCACGCCCTCGTACCGTTTCTCAACCTGATGCTTAATGCTAAAGGAACTAACACTACGGCCCATCACATTCACAATCTCATTGAGATAAAGCGCTGCCTCCTTGTGGCCTGATTTAATCAGATGTTCGGCATACGCCTGAATCTCTTTGTCAGACCCGAAATATCTCGACAGGTATTCCCCCTTAAGTTTGTTGGCAATTTCCTTTGCGTCATCAAACCGTTTTCTCTCCAAAAGGAGAAGCTTGAAAGCAAAAGAAATCCGCCATGAGAGCTTTTCTAAATCCTTCGAAATCGCATCGATGCGGGGGTAAAACTCGCATGCGACCGCCCAGGGCTTGTCGATAGGGCTGGTCGAGAAGGGTTGGTCGTTTTCAAACTCATCGGAGGAGGCGTTGTGCGAGTCCTCTGCTCGGGACTCGTCATATTGTTTTCGCTTGACCGGATCCGATAGCACGTCATAGGCAGCATTAATCTGCTGAGCTTTCTCAGCGGCATTTTCGTCGCTGTTTCTATCAGGGTGATAAATTGCCATCAAAGCGCGGTAGGCTGCACGAATCACCGCGTCCTCCGCGTCCGGCACAAGACCGAGGATGTGGTAGTAGTCAGGTTGGCTCATAAAATTTCCTCATCTGCATCACCCCAGCAGCAGATTCTAAACTAGTCGGCCAGTGTTCACTGCCCGTAGTGGCGCTCCCGGTGGCAATTGGGGCAAAGTGCCTCGGCGTTCTCGACCGTATCCTCACCCCCATTCGCCAGCATATCCTTATGGTGCACTTCGAGGTACGGCGTGCCATCCGAGGCACGAAGAAAGGGGGCGGGCTTCTGGCAGCGTTCGCAGGTGCCCGCGGCGCGTTCTAGGACTTCCGCCACGACGTCGGGATTGCGGACATGCTCAATGCGTGTCACATAGCGTGTTTTGGGGTTGGGATCCGCGTCTTGCAGACGTTTTTTCCGGGCGGCGGGGTCTTTGCTGGCCAGCCTCACATGCTGATAAAACGTCTCCCATTCTTCCTGCTCCGCTTTCAGACTATGAAAGGGGATACCGAGGTCTTTCATAGCTGCCTTTACCTGATCCGTTGAGTATTTCGCGGGGGGAAGATCAGCTGATAAGGCATACGTGTACTTTAGGGGGTAGAGCTCCTCCTCGAAAATAATGAACCAATCGACGCGATTCAGCGTTTGTGTCCACGGCCGGTCACCGTCGTTATAACGAGCGATGCCCTTCTTGAGGTCTGTCAGTGTGATTCTCGGAGCTGGCATAAATTCCTATCGCTTGATTCCGGAGCACGGTAGTGGCAACTACCACGATCTATCGTTTGAATGGTTTAGCATGATTCTTCGGATCAGCGAATATTGCGTCCAAAACGCCCACTAAATCGTCCGGTATATGTGTCATGCCCAAGGTCTCGCCGCGGAACCAGTCATAGAATTCACTATCGGTGATTTCTACGGGCGAATCGAAATACATACCATCCGATGCTTCACCATAGCGAACCGTATTCTTGTAAATGAATACGCCCTCCCAGAGAGCGCCGCCGGCTCTTTTGTGGACATCCGTTGAACGGTACTTGTAGCCCAACCGGTAGATCGTACTGCCATCTTCGCGCACAACTTCGATCACATACACAAAGTTGCCTTGCGCGGCCTCGTTCGCCTCGTGCTGTTTGCTGGTGAGGGAATAAGGCTGTTTTTCTACTTCGGGTAATATCTTAGACAGGGGGCCGTGTTCATAAGCGAGATGTTTTACTGCGAAAGCTTTCAATGATTACTCCTAACTTCAAAAAAATACTCATAGTTCATTTGCGATCGCCTGTTTAATAACCGGTGCTACAGTTTGGGGTGAAATGCCCCTGACTTTGCAATACTCCGACTGAAGCCATACCGAAAGCTGCTTTTGCCCCTTACTCGCATTGCAGCCTCGACAACACAGGGCAATGTTCTCCCGCGTAATGATCGTGGCATCGTTGATGATGTGCTCCCAGCTGGCAGATTGCTTGACCGATTCTTTGGGCGGAAGAAACTCTTTCCTGCAGTACACGCAAACCGTATCGCGTTCACGAACTTCGGCCTCCAGCGATGCAGGGATATTCCAATTGTTCGCCATAGTCACCCACTTGAGCTCTACGTTGCCGATTTATCCAAAGCGTCGATACACAGATCACATAGCTGCTGAAAAGACCACATTATGTGTCCCTGTTCTTACAGGTCAAACGCGGAGAAGCTCTTTCGCCCCTTTCGTGCATTTTCAAACGTTCCAGCTATTTTCTTTGCCAAAATGCTATCCGCGATGAGTACGGTGAAGCTCTTCTCCTTGTACGTGAAGGCGATTTCGCCGATGTCCACAACGCTTTTCTTATGGTTGCTATTAAATCGCAAGTCGGGGGAGCCATCTTTGTTGGTGTAGGTCCAAGTGTCCTCAATCACAGTGGCGCCTTCTGGGGCTCGGTCCATGACGACAGCGACTGATCGGGCGTTTACGGCGAGGTCGCTGTAGAGCAGAGCCTCCATACTATCTGCGGTTCGGACGAGGATGAACTCTGGCAGGAAATACCAGTGAGTTGAGCTAAAGCCAGTGGGTATTTCAAACTGGTAGATCGGGAGGTTGCATTCAACGTCGTCTGGGTTCCAGCGTGATGCAGCAATCGGTGTGCTGGTGAAGGTGCTAGCAGCATTGGAGTTGCGCCGCCATTCGCCAGGTGACGCCAAGCGTGTCTCCGATTTCATGAATTCTAACCATGGTAAGCTCGCGAGTTGCTGCAGGGCTTTGCACTTTCGGCTGTAAGCGTCGTGTGCGGCTTCACTTGGGAACTCAAAGTGAAGACGAGGAGTTTCTTTTGTTTCGTCCTCGCCAGGGGCTTCGTCCTTGGTTGGTCTTTCAGGATTACGGTAGTACAAGTATGTTGCGACATAGGCGAGTATGGCGCCGAGCACCAGTCGGCGCCAGCCATAGGGCGTGTTCATCATAGTTAGGCCGGTAAGCACGGCCATGGCTGCGCCGCTACCGGCAATCATGGTCCCCCAGCCATAGCGATTCATCGGCAGCGGGGTGTCTGGAGACTCAGCTTGCTTGGAGATGGCGACGAAAGATTCGCAAAACACTTTTTGTTCCGCTGAAAGTTCATTGGCGGTGTTGGACCATGGGCTTGGGGAGTATTGTGCGGTGTTCGGGGCGGTATGGTCGCTTGGCAGGGGGCGTGCCTCGGGAGCATTGAACACCCGGCCCAGCTCCTCTCGATAATAAAAGCCGTGTCGCCCAATGTGGATATAGCTTCGGCCGTCGGGTCTGATACCAAGGCGAAAACCGGTGATCCCAACAGATGCGCCAAGTCCACTTTTTGAAAGGTTCAGCCGAATTGGACCTAGATTCACGGACGATTTCAGGTAGGTGGGCACGATGCTCCCTCACGGCTTGGCTTTGCAATACAGCATAGAATATGGGGAGCGCCAGCGAAACCGACTGATGGTAGCTCAATAGGGAATTGTGCGACGGAGTGGGGCGGCATCTGGTTTTGACAGATTAATCATTACTTCGATTGAAGTAGCCGGACTCCTTCAGAAAGAAGGCACCGATCCCCAAGGCCACCAAGCCTAAGAAGATTGCGGCACCGTCGGACTCCGCTGGTTCGGCATGGGCGCCTCGAATTCCATAGTTAGCATACAGGCTGATATCACTGCCAGAGTGGCCTGACATCAGGAATACCAACCCGGCGAACGCCGACAAGCCGCCTACAATGGCTAGCCCCGAATCCTTTCTCATCATTTCTCCTGATATTCAAGCTATTGGCATTAGCCACTTTTGCGATGGATGGGATAGATACGCTCTCGGCCGGCCAACGATATGGCAACACAAAGAACGAATAATAACGGACTTAGCCACACCCAGCTGCCCATCACAGGGATTAATGCCCCAAGTAGACCACAGGATATCAAAAGCAAAACCCCACTCAGAGATTTATTCTTCTCGCTGAGCTTTGCCGTCGTATATTGCGCATCAACCACGACGCCATCAACGGACAGCTGACACTCAATTCTGCCTGTGAGTGGATTGCCAACCCGTATGTCTAGCTTATAGACGGAATCCCCTATGTTGACTGAATAGCTCGTTTTTAGCTTGTACCGACGAGATTGGCGCAACAGCCGGCCATTCAAGTAGACGAATTCATTGCCGAGCGGGGTAAGTTCTACAGCTAGACGGTCCTGCCCAACATCGAATTTAAAGTTTGCAGTCGCCAAGCAACGAGCTCCTGAAGTAGTTCGATTCAATATCTTACATGAACTTGCAGTTTGAGAAACCGAGGTAGGGTAGTAGTAAAACCTTTGCAGGAGTACTACATGAAGAAATCCATTCCCACCCTCGGGCACACCGTCGAAGATGTCGTTGCTGCCTGGCAGAACACCGGTACAACCCTCTGCGGAGAACGCGGCTGGCTGCGTCCCTTTGCTGAAGATATCTTCACCGGCCGGGAGTACTTCTGGAGCGGTACCGGGGCCCTACAGCGCGTTATCGGGCCAAATCAGTGTGTGGACGTCTGTGAATCGGAAGAAAAGTCGCTCATGGAGTCATTAGCAAGTGGTGCGGTAGAAATATATCATCGCGGCACTTGGGGGGCGTACGCAGATCGGCGCTGGCCGAAAATCACTTTGCATCGTGCAACGGGTCGCCGGATGCCTACGGAAAAGTGTGATGCAGCGTAGGCGCTAACGAAATATCGCCTCGATAATGCGGTTTTTGACCTTGATAGACAGATCAGGATGGAAGTATTCGTCTCGTCGCGCCTCGAACTTGTCTTGCGCGTTAACCACTTGATTGCTGGTCGCCGTCGGGTCCGGGTATTGAGTAGACTCTGATAGTCGGCTTAACGCGGCACGCATAGCATCATGTGCGCGTGTCTCATTAATGCTGCCATCAGTATTGGCCGTGCATCGACTGGCATCAATTCGAATAATTTTCTGGGGTTGTCGCCCTTCGCGTGTGTAATACGCCATCGCGAAGAGAACGTCGCGTCCTGCGTGTGATTTGAGTTCGGGTTCTCCGCGGAGAAAAAAGCGCTCCCATGCAGCATTTGGAAGGCGTTTGATGGAGCCGTCCGCCTCAACAATGAATACTCGATATCCCATGCTCATCACAATGCCCCTAGTGGTCATTGATACTCACAATACCGATTTATATCAGTTCAGTTGGGAGGGCGCCAATTTCGAGGGAAAGCTGCGGCGCACTGGTTTACAGGGAGTGGAAGAGTGTAACGCGGAGTCAGAAGAATCATCGCTATATGTTCGCGCACATGATTGCTTAGCGTGAAACGAGCGATAGAATAATCCCATGAGCGAACTGTTAATCCCCTTTGCAAGACACGAGCAAAGCGATCGCGTTGTTGGACCTGAAGAGGTCGAGCGCGGCGCCGCTTGCGGCTGTGTGTGCTTGTTTTTTGACGTCCTCCCCCACCTAGCGTCGGTGGGGGATTCCTTACGCAGCTATCGCTGCGCTGGGTGCCAGCCCCTCGCGAGGTAGCACAGGTTCCTGCTTCATTGAGTCATCCAGTGAGGACTCTCCGCAGGCTAACACCCGCCGTCCGCGGGCTAAAATATTAATCGCAGCAACACGATCCGCATTGTCTTGGTGGCCGCATTGAACGCAGGTGAAATTCGCCTGTGTTTTGCGATTATCCGGACTCACATGATCACAGGCCGGGCAGGTTTGACTGGTGTGATGTGCTGGCACCGCCAGCACGTCGCCACCCAACCAGGCCTGCTTGTATTCAAGCTGACGACGGAACTCGTACCACCCCTGATCGAGGATTGATTTGTTCAGTCCGCTCTTGGCTTTCACGTTGGTGCCAGGTGCATCAATTGTCCCCTTAGCCGATCGGCTCATATTCTTCGTGCGTAGATCCTCGATCACAATCATCGCGTGGTTTTTGCTGATCTCGGTCGAGGCTTTGTGCAGGAAGTCGTTGCGGCAATGAGCGATCTTGCTGTGCAAACGAGTGATGCGTTGTTTCTGTTTGCGCCAGTTGTTAGAGAATTTCACCTTTTTGGCCAAGCGGCGCTGTTCCTTGGCGAGGCGTTGTTCGTATTTCCGATAGATGTTAAGCGGCTTGATGCTCGTGCCATCGGAGAGCGTGACAAACTTAGCAACGCCCATGTCGATGCCGACTTCTCTGGTCGACGGATGGGCGAGCTGCTCTACCTTCTGCTCAACCTGGAAGCTGATAAACCAGTGGCCGGCGTTTCGGGTGATCGTGCAGTTTTTAATTTTCCCGGCGATGTTTCGCGACTTTCTGAAGCGGCACCAGCCCAATCCGCCTGGGAGTTTCACGCGCCGATTGTCGATTTTGCAGTATTTGCTGAAATTGACGAAGCGAATACTGTTGTCAGAATCGACATGTTTCTTTTTGAAGACAGGGCGAGAGGCCTCTAACTTTGGGTCAAAGTAACGCTGCCAGGCAAGGCTGAGGTCGCGCAGCTTTTGCTGGAGGTTGTCGGTGTAAGAGGTCTTTAGAAACGCATGCTCTGGGTTGTCACGAAATTCCTTCACCCAGTAAGTAATCGCAGTCTGTCCTGGTATCCGCTCGCCGGAATCCAGTAGCTTTAAACATCGATCCAGGCCTTTATTCCAGGCCCATCGAGCGCAGCCAACAAGTTCTGTCATTCGCGCGGATTGCTCGCATGTCAGATCGAGACGGAACTTGTAGGCTTTCAGAATAACTGGCTGCATATACAGTATTGTAGTGAGGGTTTCACTATTGTCAAAACAAGATGAGCTAGCGCTCATCTGCGCAATTCACCCCACACCTACTTCGGTGTGGGCACCCTTGCGCAAAATCTGGTGGCGGTGGCGAAGCGGTAGTTGCCCGTCGGGGCGAGACGAACAGGGAGCACTTTTCCCACGCGGCAAAGAAAGAAGAGCCTTGCCCGGCCAGCTTTAAGAGGGCCGTCCTGTGGATGGTTGGAAGGATCTTCCGGGAGGGAGCCTCGCTCGTCACGACTGACTACCAGATCGTTTTGAATCCCGGCGAGTGGGATGCTGAAGAAAGGCAGGTTACTGAGTCCCGCCAAATCAGCTATGAAGTCGTGTCGGTAAGAGAAAATGCAGCAGAGACACAACTCTATGCAGACCTGAAGGTGGCAAACGCCTCGCTGGGAGTGATCGCTACGTTCGGAGTAGCCGAAATCCCGCAAGAGTGTAAAAGTGAGCGAAAACCTGTCATTGAGATGAATCTGGTGATTGCGCATCTCCTGTACCAGCAGCACAAACAAGGGTTTCGTCAGGCACTTCAAGAAAAACTGCTCGGATCCGCTGAGCATAACCGCTGGTTGTACCATCCCAGAGAAACCTCTATGCGGAAGGCCTTCATGGACCATCGCGAGGCAGAACTCAGGAAGATTGAAGAAAAAAGGCTGGCCAGCGATCGAGAGTACGCCGCACAACAGGAACAAAGGCGAAAGGAACTTGAAACTGTCCCTTCATCGGAGAGAGAGCGCATTGATTGGTTAGCCAAACAGTGGGAAGAGCTCGCGCTGGAAGGGCATAGCCATGCTGCACATTGCCAGAACTGCATGGCCGCACAGGCGGATGATGCGCACTGCTGTAGGTATTGTGGGAGCGATGCGCTTGAGACTCGCCCAACCGGCAAAGGCATTTTGCTCGATATACGTTACAAGTTTCTCTGCTGGGGCTATGGCGTGAAATCGCTAAAAGCGATGCCGACCATCGGTGCAGATCAGTAAAGTATAAATTTTGCCGGCGTGACCGGGAAGCTCAACTGCAGCATCTAAAGCTAGGTAGAATAAAAGATTCCCTCATTACGGACATAGCCGGCTTGGGCGTACAGTTCCGTGTCTTGAGAGGCCATTTCTTTCAACCGCTCCTCGGTTAGCGGTCGGCCTGGGCGCTCAACCGGAAACTCTAGCTCAACGTATCCATTGCGGCCGTGATAGAAGTAGTCCATATAGAGTGCGCGGGTGCGGCGCTGGATAACGATATCCTCAGTGCGCCGTATCTTTCGCTTACTCTTTCTCATTAAGCCTTCAAGGTATTCGATGCCTGCGATCACGTCGTTGTCGTCTGCCCCCAAGCCTGCGAGCAGCGGAGCATAGTTTGTACTGACGACGAGATTGTCCAGCAAACTCTTGTCGACTTCTGCCAGTGCTCCGTAGCGATAGTCATCAAATAACTGCAGCAGTGCCTCCTTGGTGGGAAGGCTGTGCCACAGGTCGGTGAGTAGCAACCCGATGGGATTGGCTTTGTAGGGTTGGGGTTTTTGGCCAGCAACTTGGGGTAGGGCGTCGTGGTCGTCTGTGAATACCCAGCCGAGGAACAGCAAGCCCATGAACGCCTCAAGCCTTCCCTCGGGACCGTGAAAGTTGACCAGCGTGTGAGGCAACGCGGAGAAACCGACGTGTTGATAGCCGGCCAGCGCTGACATCAACTTGTGGATGGGGCTTGCCAAAAGTGGGGTGCGCTCTTGGGGCGGTATCTCTGCATGAGAACAAAGGCGGGGGGACCAGCATCTGTTCAGGATGTCCCGAGCCACGGGGTCGTGTTGGAAAGCTTCGAGAACGGCCAGCAGTCGGTTAATATGGTGCGGTAGTGCGCGCATTTCAGCGAGATGGATGCGATCGTCACTGTCGCCGCGGTGCGCGTAGTGCGTTCGGTGGTAGAGCTTGAGGGTTACGCCGAGATAGTGGAGCGCTTCGAGTTCGGCGTCGAGTCGGTTGAGCAGATGGATTGTTGGCTTAAATCGGGACTCAAGCAGTTCGAGCAACTCGATGCGGTTTTGCCGTTGTTGTATCTGTTCTGCCCGTGCAGCGAGGTCGCGTGTCTGTTTGGATACGCGGTGGGCTCGTTCGGCAATCACGAGAGCGAACATGGTACCCAGAAGTGCTGTCGGTATCCCCAAAATGACGGAGATTGAGTTTGAGGTTGAGCCGATGGTGTCGGAGTTAATGCCGGAGGAACCAAGCCACGCGATGAGGCTGAGTGCGGATATGGGCTGCTCGCTAGTGAAGAGCACGATGGCGCCCATAGTGAGGTAGAGTGCGATGACCGCGACGACAATAGCGATGGTGAATACGGCTGCGGATGAGGTTGGAAATCGCTTCAAGTTCAATCCTTAGGCTGTCTCAAAATTGGACAGTTTAGCACCAACTCAGGGTGAAAAAGGCACCGCCATGGCAGCTTGCATTTCTTTAAACTCTGTTACGATATCTCCATTCGACCAATGGACTGGCTAAGACATGAATGTGTTCATCTTTTTGGAAAAGGCTTCAGCATTGAAGCCAGTGAGCCCGCAAGATATCGCCGGGTACAAGGCCTCGTACATGAAGGCGGAGCGCCGAGACGCTCTGCAAGTCAGCGGTAGCATTGCAGCTATCATGCTGTTGCTTGGGATCGGAGCTATGTTCAGCCCCGCGCCGGGCCTCGCGATTTTGGCGCTTATCGCGGCTGTCCTCTGCATTGGATTCTTCTGGAACGAGCATTCTACCAGCTCCTCAGTCTTTGAAGTTGCGGTGTCGAGGATGACGGAAAGCGACTTTTCCATGGAATTCCTTACTCTCTGCCAGAACTACCCTGAAATACTGCAAACCATTCAAGCGCTCAAAGCGAAACAGGAGGGCACGGTATACAACTTCCAGGTGTGGCAGCTGTCACGACGGGGCCACAAACTTGCCGTGGAAGAGATACAAGCTCGTCAGATGGAGGCAGGTCATCATGCTGCATAAGATCAATGAAAACGTCGCCGACTTTGTGCGGCAAGAACAGAACAGCATTCTGCGTGCCGGCACCGGTGTTTCATGTCACTACTTCCGCGGATCGTTCGAAGGTGAGTACCTGAGCGACCGGGTGTGGGAGAAAGTTTCAGAGCGCGGCGGTATCGATGTGTTGTGGCTCGGCGCCAACCCAAATGCGCCGGAATCGCTAGCGCGTATCGTGTCGCAAACAGACCATGAGCACTACGAGGCCTTCTTGTCGCAGTTGGAAAAACGCTGGATCTGTGACGTAGCGCCGGATGACCCTGATCATTGGGACCCCCTATCAACGGTCAAACATGCCGGCTGGAAGTTCTATTGCGATTCCTTCGAGCGCGCCGGCGGGGCTGAAGCGATCATGTTTGCCAACATCATCCCTTGGGGGAGTAAAAATATCGATTCACTGTTCAAAACGCTGGATGAGAAATCTCCGGAGCTGCTTAACCGCGTCCTGCAGTTTGGCGATTCCCAAGTCCGAGCTATGGTCGATCTGCTAAAACCCCGATATGTCTTGGCGCCGAGCAGCTTTTGCAATCATCGGCGGCTGCGTGGCGTTATCGACTCTCCCATCCTGGGTGGGCCAAGCTATAAGTTTGAAAGGCGGTCGGTTAAGCCCGGCAAGCGAGCCATGAACTTCGCCATCCGGACAGATCGAGAGGCCGGCATTACGGTCGTGCATGCGGCCCATCCATCAGCATTGCGGGTAACCAATCAGTACCGCGACTTATACTTTGACGAGTTCACTCAGATACTGAGCGAGTTTTCCGTGGAGCGTCCGTCGGCGATGACTAGCTAGCGGTGGCCGCCGGCCGCGGCACCATCTTAGGCATCCCATCTCTAACCACACAGAAGGCCCTCTCGTTGAGGAGGGCACCTTGCACTGCCTTTTTATCAGGCACCTTCCGCCATACCGGGAAATGCCCGGGTGCGACGCTGTACTCCAGAATGTCCAGCTTGATCGGCCTGGCGGAACCGGAGTAGCGGCCTTCACCTTCAACCTCGGTCTGATCGAGGAATCCGCCCCACGCTACCCGGTGGAAATCTCCGTTTTTCAGTAACACAGGGACCACATCGACCTTATTGGGGCCAAGCTCGGAGAGGGTGGTTAACACGGCATTGTATCGGTAGCGCAAAATGACCATGCTGTAATTATATACAGTATCACGCGCGAGGCACAATTCCTGAGTCGGAGCATCCCTCTCGGTGCGAAAACTCCCCTATACGAACGCTGTGGCAGGTCCACCTCATGATAACTTGACCTTATCGTGGAAGGATTTGGAGAGATGGTTCAATGGAAATACGCGTAAGCAGTTACACGGCCGTCGTCGACTGCCCGCATTGTGGGTGTGGTAATTCAAATTGGGTCATGGACCCGAGGGGCGCCGAAGCAGAATGCGATAACTGTGAAAAGAAATTCACCGTTCCTGAAAACGCCAGTATTACCCTGACGTAGTAGGGATTAAGGCTTGTAGTCCCGCGCCAGGGGCCCCTCAACCTTTTGGTTGATCTGGCTCGGAAACTCAAGCTCTGGGCGAATGGTCTTAATGGCTTTAAACATCTTGTTGATGTTATTGCCGTAGTTCATGGACACGTTGTGGAACGTTCCATTCTTCATCAGGATGCCGCTGTAGGTGATTCCATCTCCCGCATGAGAGAGCTTGCGCCGGTGTTCAAACCGCTTAATATCGGCGATCGATACGTCGAAAGACCACGCCTCTGAATCCGGATAGCTCACAACAAAGCGCTCTTCCGTGATGATCGCCTCATACACGGCAGGATGTGTGAGCAGCCAATAAACGAAGGCCAGCAGTAGAACGCTGGCAATGGAAAACCCCAGCACCGCCCAGAAACGAGTATCAGCAGGGATGTCCACTGCGAAAAACCTTTCTGCGGCGAAAATGGCGCCGATATAGACCCAGCACGCGATAGCCATATTGAGAAAAAGAAAGGCCCACTGGGCTCGGGATTTTCTGTAGTGGTACAGTTCTTTTGACATCGTTTGGTGTTTACCTATCAACTTTAACAGAAGTCCGTGACGAGGAGAAAATGGACTCGATGGAAGGGCAGGACAATGATTGAGTTGTGGCCATTGGTAGGTGGGGATCTCACGCAAGAAGGGAATCATGTACAGTGTCGTTCGGAAACTCCTTCACCCCTTCGGCGCCAAAATCCACCATGACAGAACCTCGTTTGAGAGTAACGACACGCCCTTCGCCAAAATTCTTGTGGTAGACAATCTGTCCCTTGACCAATGCCCATAGAGTGACCGGTTCTCGCTCAGATGGCTTTCTAGGAGGGCGCGGGGTTTTTTTAAGAGATCGAACAGGGCGTGGATTGCGCATTGAGTCGAACTCGTCCTCTGAGATTAAGCTTAGATGCTGCCCGGCGCTTAGCCTGAGAACTCGCCTGCGGTCCTTCTCAAATTCAACCCAGAAAAAAATAGGGTTTTCTGAAACAATACGTCCACCCCCGAACTTTCTGTGGTAGACCGCGGCGCCACAGCCCAGTGTTGTCTGTTGATCCTCCGGTGCCTTAACGATTAGCTCGTGATCGAGCGCCGCCAGATAGGCTTCACCACTTTTGCTTAAGGGCCGCTCGGGTGAGAATTCCGCCTGGCCGCTATCCAGTGTGCCGGAAATAGCCTGGGCCTCATCCAGGTTGATCTCTTCTAAGAAGCGGCTCGGTGTAGTGGGGGACCCCAGCGCCAACGAAACGTCATCACCACCAACGGGCAGCTCCGGCGCAATCAGGTGCACCGATCGAATCGCCCGCGTCATGGCCACATACAGTAAGCGCCTTTCCGATTCGATCTCTCTCGGCGTTGGCTCGCGACCTTCTTCTAGCTGCTTTGAGGTTTGGTGCGGATAGTTCTTGTCGCTCAGACCCGGGATAACCACGGTGCCCCATTCCAAACCCTTGGCCCGGTGGATTGATGTTAGCGTGATAGGTTGCTGCGAGGTGTTACGCTCGGTGTTGGTCAGACCAGCGACCAGCTCATCAAGCCTTACGGTCATGTCGTGGGCAGACACCTCCCTCTGTTCTCTGACGAAATCAAGAAACGCGGATACGACCTCGGCGGCCTCATCACCGTCCTGCTCACCCAAAGCGCCAGCCTGGAGAGCCCTAATCAGATCCATCTCTATGCAAAACCCGCGCAATACCAGGTAGGCACTTTGCTTGACTGGAACAGTGGCGAGTAACGCATCCCAAACTCGCGAGAGCTGCCGCGCCGGCCAACCCTCAAGCTTCGCCAAAAATGGCTGTACAGCTCTCTCTCCTCCAGCCATTGCTTCGGCTGCGCCGGCCAGAACAGGGCCATTCACCTTGAGGTTGCAGATTTGTAGCAGCGTGACAAACCGGGATTCCCGGTCAGCGTCTGAATGCTCCCACACGTCGCCGGAGGCAAACTGGAGGACGGTGTTCAACGATTGAACCTCATCGCGCTTGAGTGCATAGCGACCGCCGTCCATGCGATAAGTTATCCCGGCCGACAGGAGGCGGAGCTCGACTGCCGTGCTTTGGGACCACACTCGAAACAGAATGGCTACGTCTTTGGGATCACCTCCGCTGGCAAGCGCCTTGCGTACGATGGTGCAGGCAGCTGCCGCCTGATTTTCACAATGTTCGAGTTGCACGGAGGTCTTTCGTCCATCGGGCGCCGCCAAGCATACGACGTCTTCTCGCTCTTTGTTGTGGCCAATAAGGCTGTTCGCCGCGAGCGCTAGTGTATGGCCGTAGCGGAATGTGTGGCTCAACGAGTACTTGGTGGTGCCCGGATAAGCTAAGTCAAAATCGTGGAGCATGAATTCCGGACGACTTCCTCTCCACTCATAAATAGTTTGATCAGGGTCGCCAATGCCAACGACCTGCGCCCGGCATCCCGCAAGGGTGTTTACCAGATAGGCCTGTATGCCGTTAATGTCCTGCATCTCATCGATCAGGATGAAATCCACTCGGTTGGCCACTATATCGACAGCATTCGTATTTGAGCGAAGACACATGACGGGATCAAACAGCATGTCCGCGTAGGTGATCTTGCACTTAGATTTACGCCAGTGCTCAAAACTGTCAAATAGCTCGATAAAGAACTTACATTCACTGCCAAGCTGCAATCGCTTAAAGGTATCTCGGGCTGAAACGACATCAGCTTTCACGTTATCAATGAATGACGCCGCGGCGGATATCCATTGCTGTCGTCGATTGGCTTGCAGCTCTGCCTTGAGCGACTCGCCACCGAGTTGTTGCAGCAGTTTGAGTATTTGAAGATTGACCTGCTTTTCGGAAAGAGGGCGCGTATCAATGCTTGGCAGGAAACCCCGCTGGATAAGGTTTTTATACAGCTTAAGCCCCATAGAATGAAAGGTACGCACCTCCGGGAGAGTGTAACGGCCGGCTCCACGGCGCTCCAGCTTCTGCACAAACTCCACTTGTGCATCTTTGTTGAACATGATCACGCGCATCAGCCGCGGATCGGTGCCCCTTTCGAGCTGGGCAAGAACGTATTCAACCAGCGTGGTCGACTTGCCCGCCCCGGCTACTGCTATGACCTTTGCATGGCCTCCGGAATGCTGGATAAAAGCCGATTGTTCTTTTGTAGGTCGCAACTAAGATGCCTTGCTTGATTCCAGGAAAAAGTTAATCTTCACTGGCACTCGACCGCGGGGTCAATCCTGACCAAGCGAATTGGTCTCTGGTTATTCCCGCTGTAGTGATAGCTCAATACTATACCATTCTCGCGAAAGAACGCTGCATCCGGATTCGTACACGCGTTCTCTATAAGAGAGGGTCGCATTACTTCCTCAACCATATCTGGATCAAGCTCGTCAGCGGGGTAAGAAACGAGCGTAAAGTAGCTTCGATATTCGTTGCTCAGCGCTTCTTGCCGATCGAGTCGGGTGACTTCGTCGACCATCATAGGAAGTGACTCATTGCTGATTGTTGCTATTTCCCGTAGCTCAGAGTTGAGATTGCGCTGAGATATCACATAGTCGTCGTTATAGTCGGACTCCCTTTCGGTCTGATTGACATAGGCAGTAACCATACCATTTGCTAGCAAAACAAGGGAAATAACGGTCACTGCCAACACAATCCGACCACTACCCATAGGAGCGGCACTTACGATATAGCGGCCTTCATCATAGCTTGCTGGCTTGCCCTGTTTGACACGGCCATGCTGGTACACGCATGTGAACAGACTTATCAACGGGAAACCTGTTCCGAGACCTGACCAGTAAACCCTCGCCTGGCGTGCGAGGTACATTCCAGCAGTTAAACGATTACCACTGGCATTGCGCACGTTAACGTTAAACAGAGCTTTTCCAATTGTCGTCCCGGTAAGGGCAAAAAGCAGGGCTTCGACAAACAGTATAAAAGGGGCCATGAACCAGCCAAGAAGAAGCGCCGGTGTTTCCAAGAGCCAATGCTGGAGCGTTGGGGAGACCATGCTCGCAAAATAGCCAAGAGGGTAACCTAGTAGTAACCCTAGCACCCAAATATCTACCGTTCTAGCTATATAGCGCCGCCAAGGGCCGGCGACCACCCCTGATGCTAGATCAGCAGGAAGAGAGGTTGTGACCTCATCTTGCGTTTGTTCTGAGCTGGCGGTAGAAGGTGCTTGTTGAAATCCATCAATGCTGCCAAGAGGTTTCCAGCTACCAAGGCCGTGGCGCCACACCATTGCGCGGCTGTCGACTCCACCGTTTTGGCAAAGTTTCCTCAGCTCCGATTCGCTTAAAGGTCCTCTCCGTTCACCTTCGACATTTATCCACCACTGGTCGCTCACGTTGCACTCCCTTGTTCTTATCCTTTGAAATATCAAACCACCGAAGGCGTTTACGCCGGTATGGTGGATCCGCGCCTTATCACATATTGCCAAAGCGAATATGAATGTCATACTACATTTGCTAGACGCAAATAGTAAGAATAACGCCTTAGCAAAACCGTCTTTGCACGGCGCAATGTCATAGGGAAGTGGAAGGAAAAGCATGCTTATTTTAGCTCGCCAGCGAGGCGAAAGTATCATCATCGACGGCCAGTTCAGGGTTACCGTCGTCGCTATCACCAGTCAAACAGCAACCATAAAGATTCCTGGTGATGAGCAGCCATACGAGCTCGGTCTCAGCGAGTCTATTCCCGTGTTGCAGGACGTAGAGATTCAGGTTTCCAGCATCAGTGGCGGACAGGTCCGCTTGGGAATTACCGCTCCGAGGCATATCGGGATCGTACGAGAGGAACTATTGGAGAAACCGCTAGATGAGCGGGAAGCCGAGCCTAATAGTACTGTACGATCTGCAGGCACGGAGTCTCCAGGCAGCGGTTCAACACGATCGGCTTCTAGGCCAAAGCTATCACTCAATCGGCGTAGGGCGATTTAGCCCTGACGAGATCAAATGACAGCCAATCGTCTCTCCTACATAGTCGACATTGAGGCATCAGGGCTTTCACCAGAAAGTTACCCGATTCAGGTGGCGTGGGTGGGTTTAGATGGAGGCCCGCCTGATGGGTTCTTTATCGTCCCAGCGGAAGGATGGACATACTGGGATTACAACGCGCAGGATCTGCATGGCATTTCTCGGGCGAAGCTGTTGGCCGAAGGCATATCCATCTACGAAGCTTGTCAAAGACTAAATGAAACGTTTCGCGGTTGTGAGCTCTATAGTGACGCGCCAGGGCACGATCAATTCTGGCTGAGCCAACTTTTCGAAAGCGCCGAAGTACACGATGAAATGCCCGAGCTAGCAAGTGTTTTCACGTTGCTGACTGCCGATGAAACAGAAGAGTTTATTCGTATATGTGGACTCCAAAGGCGTACTCACGACGCGCTAAGCGACTGTTCGGATGTACGAGAAGCGATCATCCGGGCGAGAAGGTACGACACGCTGCAGAGCTAAGCTGATGCTGAGAACGTCCTTCGCAAACTATCGCCTGTGTCTGTATTTTCTGTAGTCGACAGTGGTGTGATCAAACCCCAGTTCAGCGGAAAGCTCGTTAGCAATCCAGCCCCCGTAGAAGTTTTCGGTTAGCCACTGCTGGTGGCTTTGAGGCATATCTGGACCTTCACTATCACAATTAATTTGCTCAGGCTTGGAGAGAATCATTGTCGCCACAGCATTGAGCTTGCGGTGCAAAATGATGTGCTGCGCTGCAAAATGCTCATTTAGCAGCGGCTCAACGATCCACCCAGCAGCGACGTAGTCCGCACGTAATTCCTCAACCTCACACCTAGTATCATCCGCCAGCGCCTGAAGCTCTGCCATACCGATTACTGTGACTTCTCCCCACCCTACGCTTCGCTAGGGTGAGGCTTCTCACTTCTCAGGCCGCAGCCGACAATGTGTCGGTCTTACGCAGGCCTCCATGAGCAGAAACGGCGAGCCCCGCGCTTTTAACTTTAAAATTCCTTGCTGTCTTATGTTGATCGCTGCGTTCGTATCGCGATCCAGGACTGCGCCGCAGGCGCATGTCCAGGATCGGATATTTAAAGGCAGTTTTTCAACCTTTTTCCCACAGCAAGAGCAGGTCTTTGACGAGGCAAACCATTGGTCTATTTTGACCAGATGCTTGCCGGCTTGTTCGGCTTTGTAGCTCAGCTTTTCGATCTGGCTGTGCCAGCTTGCATCGGCAATTGCTTTTGACAAGCGCCGGTTCTTCATCATGTTTTTGACTTTCAGTGTCTCGACAACGATCGCTTGGTTTTCGTCAACCAGTCGTCGGGATAGTTTGTGCTGGAAGTCATTTCGAGCATTCGCCACTTTCTCATGGCACTTGGCAACAGCGAGCCGAGCTTTCGCACGATTCGAGCTGCCTTTCTTTTTTCGAGAAAGCGATTTTTGCTTTCGCCTTAGATTCTTAGTCGATCTTTGTATAAACCGCGGATTATCTATTTTAATGCCATTGTCGCAATTGACCAGGGCCGCAAGGCCAACATCAATGCCTCTTACGGAGTGAGCATTGATATCCGTGATCTGCTCAGGCAGAACCTCGTCAGTATCTACAAGTATCGCAGCGTAGTATTTTCCAGTCGGCGAGCGCGATACTGTGATGCTTTTTAGAGACCCCTTAATATCTCTGTGTATTTTTGCTGGAATTTTGCCAATCTTCGGCAGGGTGATGCTTTCATCGTCGTATGCCGTAGTTCCAGTGCAATGATAGCTCGACTGCTGGCCGCGCCGACTCTTAAACCTTGGATAGCGTGACGGACTGGATTTGTCGAAGAAGTTTTTAAAGGCCGTGTCGAGATTGCGACAAGCTTCTTGCAGAGCAATTGAATCAAAATCTTTGAGCCAGCTGTATTTTCGGCTTCGCTTTGCAACAGCGAGTAGAGGTTTTATATCCTTTGAGGCGCGCAAAGAATCGCCGTGAACCTTGTATCGGTGGCTGATTATCGCGAGTGCTTTGTTGTAGACGAAGCGCACAGCGCCAAACTGCCGATCCAATTCGGCTTTTGCCTGATCATCCGGATACAGCCTGACTTTCATTGCGCGTAACATGAAGATGAATATACTGTATGTATATACATGGCGCAAGGTTTCTGGGATGTACGATGAAGCGATCCGAAAAAGACACAGCGTAACGCTACTTTATGCGCACTTGGTATTCACGACCAAGTATCGCCGAAAGGTATTAACCGGGCGACATATAGAGGATATATCTTGGGCGTTTAAGCATGTGTGCGACAAGAATGGTTGCGTACTAGAGCAGTTTGATGGGGAACAGGATCACGTACACCTTCTCGTAAAGTACCCGCCGCGTATCTCGATATCATGGCTTGCGAACCAGCTCAAGGCGACTGGATCGAGACGCCTTAGAGGATTGCATCCTGAGTTGCAAAGACTTTCGAAAAGCTCCGCGCTTTGGAGTCGTTCATATTTTGCTTGCTCCGCAGGTGGTGCGCCTATAGAAGTGCTTCGTCAGTACATCGAACAACAGGATACACCGCCAGGCTAGCGCCTGGGCGCCTTATATCCCCGCCCTAATAGGACGAGGGTTTACGGCGCAACTGCTAACAGAACCGAAAGCACGCTCGAAATGCCCCCAGACTTTCGCTAAGCTATTGCTAGACCAATAACAAGAACACATCGGGGGAAGATATGGACTCAAACATTCTACTTCTAGTTTCTGCATTGACCTGCGGAATGATCTCGGCGCGCGCCGTCACGATCGCAGCCAGAGGCGGAGTCGAGACAACCAACCCTTTGGTGGCGGCAATAAGCTTCTTTGGCATGCTATCAACCTTTGCCATCATTATCTGGGGGTTTATGAATGTGGCGTGGTGGATACCGCTTGCTGCAATCGTAGGGACATCAATCGTAGCTGCGTTAGTTGTGGGGCGGTCCACCTGGGCCTTGTTCTATGAGCTAGCACCTATAACAAGTTTGGCCGTTATAGCATTGAACGCGTACGCTTGGCTTGCATGAATCAAAGCGCTCTGGAGAGGGAGTTATGTTCGGCCTCGGAAAATCGTCTGAACTGGATAAGTTATACAACCAATTTCAAGCGTCAATCCACTCCTTACTGCGTGGGTCGGATGCTAGCTCATATGATGCGGCAAAAGGCGTCAAAAAAGCATTCGATGTATGCATCCCAATCGAGGACGCTGGGTTTTCAGGGCTCGTTGACAGGCTCGAAGAAATTGAAAGAGAAATTGCACATCAGGAAGATTTCGTGCGAGGTGTGACCCTAGTTAAGATCATGTATCAGACGAAATCACTGAAAGATCCAAGTGCTCAGGAATACGTGGTTTATATGGAAAATACGCTGATTGCAATCGCACAATCGCTCGAAAGTTCAGATGTTCAGGTGGCAAAACGAATTCCACCCCCTATTACCCCCTCGACGAACTTTCGACGACGCTCGTAATAGGACGCCGAATGAAAGCGCAGCTTCAAAACATCGTCGAAACTCGCGAAACGTTAGCGGGAAAGATATTTGACACGGTGATACAATGTGCAATCGTAGTCTCGCTGATTTCATTCTCGATAGAAACGCTACCAACAATCTCCACAGATCTACGAAATACGCTTAGGGCGATCGAACTCTCGGTGGTAGCATTATTTACCGCTGAGTATTTACTGCGATTCTACGTGGCTAGCTCTCGTCCAAAATTTGTTTTTAGCTTTTACGGGATTGTAGACCTTTTGGCAGTTGCTCCATTTTACATTGCTGGCGGTCTGAATCTGTCGCCATTGCGTGCACTGAGGCTGCTTAGGCTATTCAAGCTCCTGCGCTACAGTCGCGCAATTACCCGCCTCAGCCGTGCTTTTGGAAAAATCAAAGATGAATTGGTGCTTTATGGCGCCGCGTCCCTGATCGTCCTGTACCTCGCTGCCGCCGGCATCTATCTCTTTGAGAACCCGGTACAGCCAGACGCTTTCCCTTCAGTATTCCATTCGCTTTGGTGGGCGGTTGCGACACTGACGACGGTCGGTTATGGGGATGTCTACCCGATAACGGCCGGCGGTCGCATATTCACTACCTTCATTTTGGTCATTGGGCTCGGTGTCGTAGCCGTCCCTTCTGGCATGCTGGCTTCTGCGCTAACAGAGGTCCGTGACGAAGAGAAAATGAACTCGTTGGGAGGAGGAGACAATGATTGAGTGGGCTCAACACCTGAATAAAGATGGGCAGCCTCTTTCGCGAGGGTTCAACCACCGTGCCAACAAGGAAAAGCTGGCTCTCTGTCTTCGCGGTATCCTCGAAGGGATAGAAATCGAAGGCCTGAAAGATCGCGAAATCGTATTCCTTCAGGCGTGGCTAGACAGCGTAGACGCCCTTCAAAAAGACGGAGACCTGCTCGATCTCGCTGACTTTGTCAGAGATATACTTCAGGACGGCGAGATCGAACCCGAGGAGAGGAAAGAACTTGCCCAGATGGTGGCGGATATCCTTGAGTACAGTGATATTTTCGCCGACTCCATCGACGCCTTTACAAACCAGCTCATTGGCTTCTGCAAGGGAATTGCAGCTGACGACTACATCTCGGACAAGGAAGTCCACGAATTGCGCAAAATGCTTCACACGGCGGTAGGGGACGATTTCCAGTGGCCTGCCTCAGAGCTTGCCGCGCGGCTCGATATCATTCTGGCTGACGGCGTAATAACTGATGATGAACGGGCTGAATTGCTCACGGTAGTAAAAGGGGTTACAGGCGCCCGCTTCACCGACACCGGCCTTGCTGAGGGCTTCGCAGTCACTGCTTTCTGCGATCCAATGCCTGAACTACCCATTGACGGCCTGACAGTTTGCTTTACTGGTAAATGCCTCACCGCAAGCCGCCAGAAGCTCCACGAAGACGCTCAATCACGCGGCGCAATCGTAAAGCGCTCTGTTTCATCCAAACTACAGGTATTGGTTACCGGTGAACTTGCAAGTCGAGACTGGGTGTATACCTCGCACGGTCGCAAGATCGAGCAGGCAATTCAGTTGAAGCGAGATGGTCATTCGCTAGCGCTTGTCTCAGAGCAGTCCTGGGTAGACTGGCTTTCCCGCTAGGCCGCGAGAAAAGACCCATAGAAATGAAAAACCCGCCGAAGCGGGTTTTATGATTACTGAAATTTCTTCTCGACAAACAAACTGTCCATCGCCGTACCGGGGCTATTGTTCAGTATGTTGTGCAACACATTCCACGCATTGGCGTGAATCGCAGGACCGAAGCCAAACCCGTCAAAATGGTCTCCCATGCCCAGTGCGTGCATAAACTCATGGATGGTCACATCAAGTGAAAGTCCGCCGGTGCAGCCGTCTGGCGAACTTGAGTCCAGATTGACCTGCAGAACGCTATCCATGTGCCCAGTTTCGCCATAGAAGTTTCTCGGCCAACCCGTCGAACCGCCTAACGCACCTACATGGCCACAGGCATTCGCTTCCGGGCCGCCTGAAGCGCCAACCGCCGTACCATAGCTGACAACGATACCTTTCTGGATCTGATCGTCTGGCGTGCTTTGAATTGATGTGCGATCGAACAAGGTTGTGCCCAGCTTGTCCTCAATAGCGTTCATCGCATCAATCGCGATTTGCACATTATTGTGTTTAACCGGAATCAACCCTTGAGTCGTTACATCCCACTGCTTCAAACGCTCATTGGTGGCTACCTTGGTATCGTGATCTGCATTGATCCACGGGAACTTATAGCTATTTCCATTTGCTGACCGGATAAAGTCTCTAATTGACTCTTCGTTAGCCGCGGGCATGGCGTTTCTATCATCGTCGTCATCGTCCTCATGCATGCAGCCGGCAGCAGAAACCAAAACTGCAGCGAGAAATATCGTCTTACTAAATCGCATAATCTTCCCTTGGTGGTTTGTCACACGCATCATACCGGCAGAGAATAGAATGCACGGGGGGCGCTCAGGGTGAAAACCACCCGAGTGAAACGGTCGATGTTATATTGCAGAAATGGTTGTGATAGATTTAGGTTTTTCTGTTAGAGAAGTACAGCAGCCTTTGAATCGTAAGATATCACCAGGCAAATAAAAGGCCCGACCGATTTCTCGGGCGGGCCTCAACGACAGTCGGGCATAGCGTGTTGAGCCTCGCCCCTGAAATCGCACTTGGTAGCCATAGGAACCCAGGTTGGGATAATCATGTTTGGACAGATAACGATCGCCTAACTTGGCGAGCTCAGTGTCTGTATAGCAATGGTGAGTACGGCGCGGCACGGTGTCTGAAACTAATCAATTGAATACTCCTAATTTAACATAGAGCTTTTCAAAGAAATAAATTGCGTGTTAATCTTGCCCTCGACTGGCGGAAGGGCCGAAAGCCCTCTGCCGTAACTGACGTTACGATCTACCATCGACAATGGAGAACCTCTATGGCTGACGCACGCCTGTACTCAAGCTTATTTACTACCCTCTACGACGAACCCGCCCCTATCGGTACGATTGGCCGCGGAACACATTACTCTATTCTTCGTGCGGTTCAGCTTCCCGGAATTGGCGCACTTCGTTCGTCACGCTCCGACGGCAGCACCACGCAAAACACCAACGCACACCCAGTCCAAGATATCGCCATACTCTGGGACGAAGACCACGACGCCCGTGTCATCAAAGCCCTTGAGAATATTTATATCGCGGGACTCGCGGCACCGATCCTGTTTATAGGTGAGCGCAAAGGGCATCTGAGTGTACTTGTGGACGAAGCCTTTATTGAGTCCGCTACAGACGCCGTGTTCGACGAGTACAAAGACACCATTTCAGCGATTGCTGATCAGCTCGATGACCCATGGTCCGCAGATGTAGGGGGCTTCGATCCGCGCGCAACCATCCAGTCGACGAGCTACCGATATAGCGTCATCGACGATTCAAGTGGGAAGGCCATGACCTACCTTTCCAACATCAATAATCTTTGGGCGCTCGGACCCAAGCGATTCTTAGATGGGGCCCCGCTACATTCCAAAACGGGTTCTGCCGAGATAAATTCCGATCCAGAGCCGACACGCAAAACTAGCGATCCTATCGTTATCAAAATTGCAGAGCCGGCTCTCCTCACCGAGGACGATTGGCCCAAAGATGGGGCCCTGATCGCGAGAAATATTAATTATCGAGGCGGACTGAACTGCATCAACCCAAACGCTGAGTTTAACGTTTCATTGATACCGGAAAATATTTTCAGCGGCCCAACGCTTCGGTACACGCCTGGCCAAGTCATCACGGCCGAGAAAATTGCTGAGTATCTCCCTGATGCGGAGGCGCTGGAGTGGTCGGAGATTGATGACGGCGAGTTCGGGTTCACTACCCGTAGCAGATCCAGGGCATCCTACGGCGGTTTGACCATAGATATCTGGGCAGGGGATAAACATGACCGAACGCACAAAGAGGTGAGGGAGGCTTTCCTATCCTTCATGCGGGGGGCGTAGTTCTCTAAAAAAGGTAAAAACCCTGCCCAAACGGACCAGAGAAAGCGAGACAGGGTAGCACTAGCTAGGTAATCAGTCGTGCTACCCGCTCCCCGCGGCGGGTAATATCCTGGATGCCCGGACTGGAGCTGACTAACTTACGCAAGGTTCGCCGGGCTTGCGCCAGCGGAAGCGAATCGTTGCCCGGCGTTTGCAGGTAGTTCAAGTGATCAACTGAAATCACCCTGTTCAGGTTTTCGATGTATCCGGCAGCGCGAAGGTATGCCGTGGTGTCGGTCGAAATCCAGCCGATGAGCTCTGCAACATCATGGACCATGTCTAAAAGGTTCTGGATAGCCTGGTGAGGATTCGCGGGATGCCGATGCTTCCACAGCGGTTCGTGATGAAACGCCCGGTTCCGAAATCTTTGTATTTTAACCAGCGACCGCCGGATAGGATCGCGCTGACGATGAACTCTTGTCGCATGAGGGAACACCGGCTGTAGCAAGGTAGGCCAAAGTGCGCGGGGCTGCCCGTTCACATCAAACACCTCGTTGAAGAGGTTGGTCCAGAACCCGAGCGTCTGCATGGCCACAATACGATCTGGGCTTGCCCGTCGTCCTAAAGCCTGCCGCGCCTTTGATATGTTGACCCCATGCTGCCGGGTGTGCCTCTGCTGCGCTGGGGTCGGGCGAGCCTTAGTTTGAACATTATCGAACCAAGCCTGCCCCCAGAGCTTGGAGGCCTCACCGTGTATCGCATTGCGCAGCGTTATCTCCAGCGTCTGCAACAGTGGGAAAAATGCACCGGCTACCTCTTTGTTCCACTGGTAGGCCCCCAGCAGGGCGACATCATCGACAGGGTTAAAAAAGTGACGGTAGGCATCCAGCCGGGGGGTCGAGATGTAGGGCTCAATGGCCGCATGGTTCAAGTTGCGCAATTTGACTTCCTTGGTCGCGTTTTAATATAATCCACCCATAGCCAGCGATGTGACCTCTCCCGCTAACCCGGTGAAGCCCTCGCAACATTGGCACATGTGTAAAGCCCCGGTGCGTATTGCGTGCCGGGGCTTTTTAGTTTCAGGGCCGCACTCGCGATGGCCCGCCCCCATAGCCACCCAGTATACCGCCCCTACCCCGGAACGCTAACCGCCCACCACTGCCGGCCGGCGCCAAAAACTCGCCCATACAACATTCCCGCCGCATGGGAATACGCTCATCTAGTTCTTACCAAATGGTTTTGACATGCCGATACTCTCGAATTTTGGTATCAGCAGTCACAAGCGAAACGGAACGATGCCGAGCTAAAGCGACGATGATCCGATCTGCGGGGTCAGAATGGAACTCACCAGGCAGTCGAACCGACTGCACAGCGACATCCGTAGTAACTGGGACAAATGAGATGCCATCAATGGCGGAAACGGTGTCCAGCCAGTCGTCAATATCCATCGTAAGCGCCAGTCTTCCTTTTGAAACCAGCATGGCGATCTCCCAGGCGCTTATCGAAGAAACGAATACTTGCCCATCCGGTAGTTCCGACTCAATTGCCTTCTTTGCGTTCGTTGATAACTGCTTGTCACCGTTAACCCACCAGATAAGGGTATGCGTATCCAGAACGATCACCCAAGCGCCTCCCATTCACCCTCGCCCACAGGTTCCGTAGGCTCAGAGTATTCAGTCACGCTACCCCTAAGAACGTCCAGCGGGTTACGTTCAACGTTACGATACTGGCGCACCTCAATAGTTGGTTTACCATGGTCTGTCACGATCACGGCCTGGCCGCTCGACTCAACCTGCCTAAATAGCTCAAGCGCTTTGGCCTTGAATTGAGACTTTGAAACCTGTTCCTGCATAACAACACCTATAGTCATGTAACCATGGTCATTATGGTATCGTGAAATGACTAGATCAAGTGGTCACTTGATGTCTCATTAGAGGGTTTTAGAACTTCAATTACGACGGGCGATCAAATAATGAACAAAAATTCAATCGTACGATTGAATTTTTGGTTGAATATTGACCACTTTTGCAGGTGGGGCGCTTGAATCAACGCCTATATACATCAAAGGGGTATATAGGGGGCTTTCGATATAACCAAAAGCCAGTTTTCTGTAGTGTACACTACACAACCCCTGACTTTTCCATGATCGCTCTTTCCTACACGCTGGGTTTCCAGAGCGGCGCCGTCCAACGCAATACCCAGTATAGCGCCCCACGCCCAGGACGTTAACCGCCTCGTGTCCGGGCGGGCTCGCCCCCATCCAACATTCCCATGAAGCCCCGGAATTGCTAGCTTTAGGGTTAAAAACCACTTTAAAAACAGCATATATCACATATCGGCACATAACGGTGTTTGTGATAATCCGGAGGCTGACTTATGCGGCGACCAAACAACCGGCTCAAAGATATTTACGAACCAGGGCGCGGCAAGGCTCAAATAATTGATACCCCAAAGCAACTCGCGCATGTCCTATGGGCCGCTTCACGGGGAGCGACTGGGCCTCGCAATGTAGCGTTGCTCTGGATGCTGTTTGGGAGCGGCCTACGGATCAACGAGGCGGCCCAGCTAAAGATTCGGGATGTTCTGACGGTGAACTAAGGGGAAGTTTCAGACTGCCCGGCAACTACACCAAAACCGGAAACCCACGAATCATCTACCTGCTGTGACAGCCTTGAAAACCTTGTCAGAGAGCTTATTAAGCGGGCCGGCGTTGAGGCTGGCTCACACAGTGGGCGCCGCAGTCTGGCGATCTGGATGGATCGCCGGGGGTATGACTTGAAAACCACCCAAACCGTTCTGGGTCATGCTTCGCCTGACATGACGCTGGTTTACATAGATGCCCGGGACAAAAGAATCTCCCTTGCCTTTCGTGAGTCGTGCAGAGGCTTGCGCCCACCTAAATACGAAGGGCAATATTCTATATACAATTGCCTTATACGTACGCGCTATATACATATTTGAGGATCGCATGAGCACAGGCACAGTCTTTGAGAACAATAGCACTCAGGCCGTTCGGCTACCAGCGGATACCCGATTCCCTGAAGGGGTAAAAAAGGTCAATGTTCGGGTGCAAGGCAAAGAAAGAATAATCTCTCCACTAGAGAATACGTGGGATAGCTTTTTCTTAAATGGGCCTGCGGTAACTGATGACTTTATGGAGGAGCGAGTAAGCCAAGAGTAGGCGCCACGAGAGGCGTTCTAATACTGGTCTCGAACAATCTAAGAGAGTTTGAGAGGGTCAAGGGAATCCGTATGGAAAACTGGGTTACACACGTCAAGGGGTAAAAGGTAATGTTAACGGCAAACAAAGGCGAACCCTACGGGGGGCATTCCGTCGCAGGCTACGACTAAAAAGGAACGTCATGTCGCTCGACAGAAATCAAAGAGGCCGAATAAAGAAACTGCAGCAGTCGACGTGAAGGGTGACATTTTGACGCGTAGTACTTGATGCTAAGCCTCTGTCTGAGCCAAGCGTTTACACACCAGCATGCCGCTCAACGGAATCCACAAAACGGCCAGGGTCACACCGATAGTAGATATGAAAACCTTCGCTAGCACTCCTGGGAAAGCGAAGTAGCCAACGACCGTAACAGCCATTATCACGGCTAGTCCCACGAAATATAGACCCACCATTGGGCGCAAAAATTCACTGGCTTTCATAATCATTCGAAACCCTCAGCCCATATCATTGGAAGCAAGTATAGCAAACCGCGAGGTAGAACGAGCCGGGAACGTTACTTCACATGATCCCGGTCGTTCTGAATTTAGCCGTAGTGCATAGTTAATTGAACGCACTAAAGCCCCATTAAGCCATCGGGACTGCTAAATCACCGCTATAGCTACTCCCTAAGCGCAGGTTAAATCCATGCTTTGAACTCATAAGCTCCGCGAAAGCCGATAGATAAGGAAGCGGCATAGAGTAATACCCAGCGGGTTCAATATGAAAATGAGGTATTTTCACCCGCTTTGCTACACTCAAACTTCGGTCCACCGATATATGATATGCACTGTCGGTAGTACACAAGATTCAGCAATTATTGATGAAGCGATCGGATATCTAAGGCGCCCACACAGTGAAAATTGTTAGCCAAAAGGAGAGCCTGTGTGTGCGGGCGTTCTGGCAACTTCTAAATAACGAAAAAACCGATCGAAGTGCACCGCCCGAGACTTCCGAAGATTTTGTAGGCTGCCAACGATTACTGAGCTTAATAGTAGATCGGCGGACAAAGCTGAATAAAATAGGGCGAATCAGCCCGCACTGGGGGCGAATAATAGCCTCTTGGGAAGATTTCGCAGCGCTTTCTCATTTAGGCGACTACAGAACACTAGATAGGCAACTCGCAGCTGTAGCTGATCACTTTGCATTCAGCGCCAACGAGGCCAATAGAAGAAGCGATAACGTTGTCGCCCTCCGGCCCATGCAGGCCTTTTAATACAATCAACCGAGTAGACGAAATAGTTCGCCACTCTAGATTAGGGACTCACAGGAATTAAGAGCGTCAAAATGACGTCAACAAGGAAGGTCAAGCTGAGTATACTCGGCCGCTACATGAAAATTCCCGGTATAGGTCAGTTCACCCGAGGAGTGGTTGGCGAGGGGAGGCGCCCAACCGCTTCCCGCATTCTTTTCTCTCCCCCCCTGTCATAACGCGCAGTCGTATTCACACTTTTATGTCCTGCCAGATCCGCCACCGTTTTTAGGTTTATGTTCGCGTCGAGCAGCGTCGTAATAAACGTGCGGCGCATATCGTGGGGAGAGAGCTCGCCCAGTCCCGCTAGGCCTCGGCGCTTATCCAGTATGTAGTAGACCGCTTGGTCGGATAGGGCGGTATCTTTAATCGTGCCGTTCTTAAGTATCCGAGTGAAGAGGGGGCCTTCGTGATTGCCCCTCCATTCCTCTATATAGTGCCGAGCCGCATCGATGACGATGGGTATCTCAATGGGGACTGCTCTTTGCTTGTTGCCTTTGCCGATAATTCGCACCCACCCCTCCGCAAGGTTTAGATCACGCTTCTCAACGGAAACGAGCTCTGACCGGCGAAGGCCGCACGCGTACAACAGGAGCATCATTAACGCATCTCGGGCGCCAGCTGCAGTGCCTTCGTCCCAGCAGGACTTTAATAGCGCATTTACTTCCGTCAGCGGCAAACTCCGACCGACGGCAAGACGCGAACCGGTTTCTGACTTAACGGAGGCAATAGCATCGTAGTGGTCTTTATCGATCCGCTTTGCATAGTGGGCTTCACGGGCCACGCCCCTGATGGCGGACAGATACATATTGATGCCATTGGGCGTTTTGCCGGCCTTCGACATAGCCGCCTTCACCAGAAACACATGCTGGCGTTCAATTTTTTCCCAGGGGCAGTCTTCGATCGAAGTGCACCCCAGAATAATCGCGATATTTTTCAGCGCGGATGCCATCGCACGCCGGCTGCTAGCTGATGTCAGGGAGGATAGATAAAGGAGGGCCGGATTTGCGTACTCCGGGCCTGGCGTTTGAGGAACCAATTGCGACGAGACATCGGATAGGTCGAGCAACTCACCAGATAAGACTTTGTCGGCCATTATCGATTCGCTCCGCGGCACCATATTTTTGATCGATGTTTATCGAACCCCAGAACCAAATCCTATCAGTTACTTTTATAAATGTATATTTACATAAGTAATATATCAAGCATTATTAGGCGTATTCCGCTACACTACGCTACACTACGTTATAATGCTGAAAACCACCCTGCGCTGATGATTGCAGCGGCGGGTATACATTCAAGCCATTGATAATAAAAACAAAATAACATCTGACGGAGGCGGACATGGCCAAAGGTGGCGTCACTCAATCGGAAGTATTCCGTGCTGCACAAGATCTGCTAGACGAAGGTATCAACCCGACTGATAAGCGGGTCCACGACATCCTCGGCGGGTCGATGACGACTATAAACAAGCACATGCAAAGCTGGAGGCGCCTACAGCAATCAAAGGCAGCCCTAATGCGTGACCCAGATAAGCTCCCGACCGAGCTCACGGATACAGTAACTGCACTGTGGGAAGCGATAAAATCATCCGCTCTGGCAGACTTTGAAGACTCCACTGCTGAGCAAAACCAAAAAATTGAAGCGCTTTCGCAGGCGCTCGAAGATAGCGAAGCTCAGAACCGCTCTCTTGCCGAAATAAACACCTCGCTCATCGCCAATCTTGACGACGCGAAGCAGCAATTAGATAGCATGGAAAAAGCGCTGCGCAAAACTGAGGCTCTGCTTTCGGAGAGCCGGCAGGAATCCTCCACGTTAAAGCAGGACCGAGATAGACTGCAGAAATATTCTAAAGAGAAAGACTCCCAGATATCGCAACTGCAAGAGTCTCTTCAGGGAAAAGACGTCCAGCTTGGACAGCTTACTGAATCAGTGATTCAGAAAACGGAGCAGCATGCTAGCGCAAAAGGCAGCTGCGAACGACTGCAGGCGGAAAACCAGCTGCTTCGCAAGCAGAACGGGGACCTCCAAGACAAGCTGAGGAGAACCAGTTCGGAATGCTCTTCGCTTTCTGATAAAGCACGCGATATGGAATCACGTCTGAATTCAGCCTTAGCCCACGGCGCGAAAGCGGAAAGCGACTTAAAGTACACGCAAGCACTCCTTGATAAGACAGACAAAGCTGTCCATATCTGCAGCGAACAAATTACGGAACTTAGAGAAACGGTTAGGTCGCTCCAAGAGGATAAATCCGCACTACTCGACGACAAAAACTCTCTTATCCAAGAGAAAACGACTCTATTGGCCCAAGTCAAAGAGCTCAGCTCAACCGTATTCGCCTACGCAAGTAACAAGCACTTATGAGATTCACGCAATATTCAAAGATGATAAAACACTAACAATTTTTATTGCAGTATTGTCGTATTTGTTACACACCTTCGCTGAAGGATAGACGACCTCCCTCACTCACCAAAGCGAGGAACTTATCATATATTTCTTTCCCCTCTGGCGTTAGGGTGGTTGCCTTTATATTGTTCGCTTGAGACACCTCATTCGCACTTAAAAATTCCCTGGAACGATGCATGACGAGAGGCCCTCGCTGATGATTACGCAATTTATAGAATATCTTTGCAACCGCATTATGAGATTCAAAGCCAAGCGCACTGGCAATGTAATTAAGCGAATGGTCAGGCCTGCTACCAATGAATATAAATACCCTCATCGCAGAAATAGAACGCAAGCCATAATCTTCAAGAAGCTTTGAGCCTGCCAAGAAACTTAAGACCAACTCATTATCTTTAATTACCGCCTCTGAACTACTATCAAAAGCGTCCTGTTTACTGACTCTGCCATCCATGCTTACTCTTTATCCTTAGGCTCGTAAGCTCTGCTCGACCGCCTTAGCAATGCCCCTATCTGCTTCGGTAACAACTACCAAATACTGATCATCTCACAGAGAGCCGCCATACCTATTCACCTCTTCGCGCAGGCAATTTGGCTAACCCGCGCTTGCATCAGGAATACGCGCCTTACGGAGCCGCTACTTTACATGTACAAATGAATCGCCATGTTGCTGCGGGCTTAGCCCGCGACTCACAGCAGTATAAAATTAGCTAGCAACGGTTTCATTACTTCGTCCCCGCCAAAACAAGAAGTACCAAAGAAATCGGCACCAGTAGATAGCTCACTGTTTAATGTGTTTGGCTTGCGCATGCGCAAGCCAAACACGTTTTCAGATGCATTACGCAAAAGATATATTTTCGAGCTTACAAAATGGACACATCATGTCTGAGACAGACTGATCTGGATGCGATGCGTAATCAGATTTGCATTGACCACAAGTCGTCATCCGCGATTGAGCAAGAGCGTACTCACGGATCAGCATATAAACTTTATCGACATTAAAAAGCTTTCGCTTGTACTTACTAAAAAGGGGGTAGAAAGCAGGAACTGAAGATACAAAATCAAGATATTGCCTATAAACACGCACCACCGTTTCTGGGGTAGGCGAAAAAACTGATGGGTCCTTTTTATTCTCAGAATTGCAACCTGCCGCCGCAGCATAAAGTTTTAGCACGATCGTATGCTCAAGAACCTGCAAGGTATTAGTAATCGTAGACCGAGCTGACGTCTTACCTCCACCCGCGCTACTTTTACGAAGACCTTGTCTATTGAGCTGCAGGCGACGACTTTGCAATCTTGCACTGTTCACTTTAGTCAAATCTTGGATGTGAACGGAGTGCATTCCAGCAGAAGTCAGGTAGTCTATCGTCGCATATTCTCTCGCTAACTGTGCCCCATCTTTCTTATTCGGCTTCATCTCTAGCTCCCTCTTCTTATTCAACTCGCATTAAGAATTAATTGTTGAATTCAAACGCTTGGATATAACCTGGCAATCCGTTAAGTGCGAGCCGCAATTCTTCAGCCAGATCGCGCTCCGTGTCGTCTAAGACCGACAGCACGATAGACTCGGGGATATTCAATACGAGATATGAGAAGGCAATTTTTGCAATTTCTAGGACATCTGCATCGCTGGCTCTCAAAAACCGACGGGAGGTATCAGCACTCCAGCTAGTCGATGCACTGATGACTGATGGGTCTTTATACCCCTCTTGTCTCAGAACTGTAAGGAGTGCGGCAGCACACTGCTGCTTGCGCAAGCGAACATGCTCCTGTGTCTCCATTTGCAACCGCAGACTCGTATCACCTCGCAGGTCCCCGATATCGGCCATTTGGGATAACAGCTCTTTATGAGCCTTACCCGCGACATTTGACGCAATCTCATCAACAGATGTGCGCGGAATGTTGCGGCCAGATGCAATACGCGGCGATCGTTGCTTTGCCGTGTTATCCCCCATAAATCACCACCCCCAAATATCTCAGAACCATATAAATCGCTTTGCTTATAATTAGACCTTTTCCATCTCTTATGTTGGGGGTGTAACTCTTTGTGTTCCCACCACCACCGCTAGATGAATTATTCATTTTCTGTGCTCCAGTTATCATAGTAACCAACCAGACCTGCTAATAAAAGCATATTACTAAAATAACACTTTAACTATGCCAGATAGAATAGTTCGCCGCGGCGCGCACCCATTTATGTCGGCCTAACCTCTTAATACCAACTGAGGCTTTGAGGAATAAATAATATTTGGCTAACAAAAGGTTTGTGGTAAATAAAAGCTGGGCCCCGGGTTATTGGTCCGCGTTGCAATCGCGCAAACCTCTGCTCAGCAGGTGAACTACCAATAGCACCGGATCAACTGCAGCTACATTACACAGCCCAACTATTCGTAACGCATTGAGATTTTGGAAAACCGGAAATGCTAAGATCTGCTAAAGGCAAGCTCATGGATAAGTATCAAACGCGCATCCGAGAAGGAGCGATCAAGCGTGCTAAGAAGCGATTAGCAATGGAGGGTGTCCCCCCCGAAGCAATCACCCGTGAAGAGAAAGAGGCGATCGTGGCGGAGGAGGAAGCCAAGATTAAGGCGACCTACCGCGACCTCAGCATTGGCGCCCTGATCTCTGCCCTGACCTTTGGTTCCTTCTGATGCTGACTCCACTACTGCGCACCGGCGCCTTCTATTTGATTTGGCGGCGGTACCTACGACCTCGATTCCGCGGCGCACTGTTTGCCACCACGGCTATTTTGGCGATCAACCTCGTGCACCACGAGGCACTCGCATTCTTCAGGGAGACGGGACATACGGAATATGCGGCCTACAGCTTCTACGCCCGCTGGGCGCTCTGGTTTCTCGTGGCGATCAACTACTTTGTCTTTGTCGAACATAGCCTGAGACGCAATGCAGCACCAGAACAATCCCAACGCAAACCTCCCGCTAGAACAAAGCTGCCCGAACAACCCGAACAGATTGACCCACTAGATGACGGTTTTGATGATGTGCGACATCTGCCTCGCGTTCGAACCCGAACCGAAATGATTCTGGAAGCGAAGAAAGATGGATAGTCAGACAAAGATCGTTGACCTGATACGCGACTGGGACAAACGAGACATCGCCAACCTCGCCATCATCTGCGACCTCGAAGAAGCCGCCTCACTGGAAGACATCGAGCACGCCATTACCTGGGCGTTCCACTCCAAAGCACGGCACACGATCGCCGGAAAGGTAAAGGGTGTATTCGACAAAGTGCACGCCTCCCCAACTTGCCCTACCTACGAGGAATTGCTCAGAGGGGCGGCCAAGGTCATGCAGATCAATAAGCACTGCAGCTCCATGGCAGAGTATGAGATGTACCTCCCTGATGCCGTGATCGTAGCAGCGCTGTCCCGTATGACCCCGCCACAGAGACGAGAGGTCTTTACGAGGGAGGTGGACGCGGCCCCTATGTGGGAAGCAGCTGGTGTGAAGGATCGTAGCTTGAGAGGCGTCAGAACTACCGCATCAATATTGGCGTTGGCCAATGCCTCTGGGTTTGCAGTCTATGCCGGAGCGACGACAGCGCTGGGCTTTATAACCCATGCGGTGGGCATCACCCTCCCCTTTGCCGTCTATACCGGGATGTCTTCGACGATCGGCGTACTGATAGGCCCGCCGGGTTGGATGGCTCTGGCGGCATGGGGCTTCTTCACAGTGACTGGGTCGAACTGGAAAATACTGATGCCTTTGTTGCTGTCGATCATACAAACAAAGAGTCGGCTCCAGATCCAAAGGCAGATCCAGCACCAACCAGCGTGAGCGGGGTAATGGCGGCACTATAAACGCCTTTGTCCTACTGCAATTTACTGGCAGCCCCACCCTCGTCCCGAACAGATGCCCTGCAAATGTTTGGGGCGAACCAAACAGCACTTTGTTAGTGTTGAGCAATATGACCCACTCCGTAGTACTTGAACCGGGCCCGATTGATACGACCCGAGCGCTCAAGCCCGAACCTTTTCTCCGCCTTTGTCTTTCCCCTTGTTTTCCCTTGCCTTTGCCCTTGCGCTGTTCCTATGGAGAGAGAGGTTTTGGGGTTTAGGATCTGTATGGGTTCGACACCGCGGCATGATGCTCCTATGGAGATCCCATCCACTCGCGAAGCGCGGCATCCAGGCAGAAGTCGGGGCTTTAAAAAGGCCTCTTTGTTCGAGCACAACTTTGATCTTGCGCATACGCAATGCCATGCCTTTAAGGCAGCTTGGGTATAGGCTCGACCGTGATAGCATGAGTGGTGTGTCAGCTTATCCCAAGCAAGGAGTCATAGATCCCATGGGCGAGAAGAATAATTACCCTCCAACCTGCGAAGAAGACTGCCCTAATTGTCACGGTAAGAACATTGCCTACATCTCCTATGGGCTCCCCAATATGGATCTTGCACGGCCCCTTATCGAAGCAGGAAGAATTAGTCTCGGTGGCTGCATAGTGGGACCTAACTCCAAGGAGTGGCATTGCAATGACTGCGGGGCTGAGTGGGGAGCGATAGATCACGACGCCTTGGTAAGGAACGAGCCTGCTGTAGATTTATAAAGACCTTGTTATCGGGCAAAGACGCGGCAGGCACCTTGCGCATGCGCAAGTTTAAAAACTAGATGCTGCGCTTGTTTTCGCTATGGCCCAAATCCGTGGCTCGTGGCTTTTAGTCGTCCTCATAAATAGCCATACCACTATCGTAATCGTGCGGCACGCTAGCAAACGCAGATTCACGTTTTAGCATCGCTAGCTCCTCATCGAAGTCAGGTTCCTGCACCTCAAGCGGGTCGTCATAGGCTGGCGGATTCGTAATGGGCGTTGTGAGTGCGTTGCTGAGATCGGCATCGTAGGTCGGCGGACGTATAATCCTGCCGTAGTAATTGTCGTCGTCTATGCCAGTGCATTCAACCTCCACGCTATTCCAGAGACGGTTCTTTATGTTGCGGGTGATCTGGGCTTCAGACATGACGATCTGCTTGGTTTCCGCAATGGATGGAACTGACTGCCGTCGCCCAATGCGCACCTTAATGTCATCACCGCAGAACTCGACGATACGGTCGCCTTGGGGGGGCTGAGCGATTCGGTTGTTATTCGAATGGATTCGATAAAACACGCACCCCACGCGCTCTATAGCATGTTCAATGTACGCGTCAGACATCGCAACTTCTGGGGGCATCGTGATACGCACTTGTGGGTGGGCTGACTCGGTGGAGGCTGGTAATACCTCAATTTGGTAAAAGTCTGCCCACACTGAATTACCGAACTTCCTGGCGTGGTATATCATGTCTTTTAACGCGCACCGCAGTTCGTCGGGGACTGACATCTTGGCAAGATAGTCGTCTTCGAGCGTTGCGACTACAGATGTTCCATCAGACGAAAAAGCCAGCTCGTTGGCATTATGCCCTTCAAGCAGGGCAGAAATGTCGGTTGGGTATTCGGTGATGCCTTTCCTGCGATTCCGCCCAATGAAGTGCTGGTAGGCGTCGTGGGCATGTATGCTGCCAAGGTACAAAGCAAAGAAAACAATCGCCGCTCCTCCGAGAGGGAAAAATAAAACAGTAAGGCCAACCCCTCCCCCAATAACAACCAGACCGACAAAACCCCAGAAAGCTAAAACCAGCAAACCGCCAGCAGCGCTGCCTGCCCCTTTTATGAAATCCCTATTCACACCCACTTTGCATCACTCAGATTTTGCGTCCGTTGTGTCTGTACGGCAGTGCCGACAACACCAAGAAAAGGTATCGCACTAACGATGGTATACGCTTAAAGTAAGAAGGACCACAGACTACACCAGAGAGGCGCCATGGCTGACCAGCCCCCATCAGAGATTCGAATGAGGCTGTCCCAGTGGATGGAGTCTTTTGCCCATATCAATAAGTTCAACGCTGACGGAGCGATTGATACGAAGGCAAAGAAAAGTAAATCGAAAGGGTACTCGCCAACTCGGGCTGCGCACGACCTCAGAGACACCGTCAGAAAGTATGTGGCCTATGCCGGCGACAAGATCATTGCTCACAACGAGATTAAAAGCCGCACGGGAAAACTGAAGAGCATCACATTGGTAAGTTATGAGCCACGAATCCGTATAAGCGAAGCAATGCCGCGGGTATACCCCGTGTCGGTGATGAGCCTCGATTGCCGGCGGTTTCGGGATAACGATCTAACCACCGTTGCCCACTTTTCCGAGCACGCGCTTTGCCGGATTATTCAGCGCGAGAAGTGCCAGGGCGTGGCTGATATCAATGACGTGATCTTCCCAGCCCTTGAAGAGCTGAATTTCCATCTGCTGCAGGGGTGGGAGTGTAATAAGGAAATGACTTTGTTAACGCGGGACTATTTTATGCCTCTCGCTCCAGGGCCCGGCGAAGGCCGCGGCCCAGTCGTTAAGTCGTATATTCCGAGATCGATCTGGCGCAGAGAGCAGGAGGAGTACTTTGCACCGATCATCCCAGAGCTGGATAGCGAGCCGGGCGACCGGTGCCGCTTTCTCCTCAGCGTTCCTACGCGAGACCAGAGGGTACGTCGGGCGCCGATGCCTGCTTAGTCACCGGTGCTCACTGTTCCGTTGCAACAAACACAGATCAACAGCCCCTCCCCGATCCAGTCACCTTCGTAAAGACCAATCGCCCAGTCGTCAGCTTGGGTCAGTGCGAGGGTGTAGAGCGCACCATCAATCTTCATCGTGCAGGTCAGCGCCATGCAGCCACCCCCGGTGTGCACTTCCTCAAAGTCATTCTGCCCGGGAAAGTTTTCGGTGAGGTGTTTGTGGACGGCCGGCGGCAGGGTGATGCCTGAGTCAGAGCAGGCGGTCAGCAAGGCAAGTTTAATCAGTGCGAAGTCCATGGGTATCTCCGGGTGGGTTTTACCCAGCGTATCCCAGCTTTACCGATATGCACGTTGTTACGGAAGCGCTAGTGGAAGCTCTTATAGAGAGGCGCCCCACAAGTCGCGCAAATGTGAGTGCGGCGCCTGTCCGTTGCTCCCCAAAGCCCACGAAACTGGATATGGCTACCGCCGCAATGCACGCAGTGGACCTTGCCGTCCTTCAGCGCATCGGGATGAGCGCCTTTTTAGTCGTCAAAGGTGGGAAAGCGGCTGTAGCGCGATCGGTAGTACCACCAATTTGAGGCGACGATAAGTCCAATGAAAAGAAGGAATATCTCCACGTATGGTTCTCCCTAATAAGGTGTGCGTTACAGACTGCACTACTCTGCCGCGGTTACAGCGTCAGCCAGCTGCCGATCGAGTGATGCGCTATAGGATGGCTGGCAATGCTGCATGAAGTAGGCAACCTCTGGCATATCGTCATACCCGGACAATCGGGTTCGGATGTCGACCAGCGCTTCCTTGAACTCTTGGTTACCTAAATGAGTTTCGCGCTCACAGTGATTCAACGCGGAGATCAGGTCGGCGGCCTTCACCAGGCGACGATACTCTTCGGGCATATGGTCATGCTGAACCAGCGGTTTGTAGTGCTCACGCAATTGCGGTGGCAGTGAATTGATGAGCAGCTGCTCGGCGCCCCGCTCCATTGCCTTGAAGGCTGACAGGATTTCAGGGCTGGCATTCTTGGCCGGGGTAATGGCGTCACCGGTTATCGATTCACTGAGATCGTGCATCAGGCCCAGTACCGCAGCTTGGTTGGGGTCGATCGGGTCACCACCGGTGATATGAAGACGGATCATCGCAAGGGCGTGGCAGATCATGGCCACCTCCGCCGAGTGCTCCAAGGTGTTCTCTGGCACGTGAGAGTGCTTAATACCCCAGCGCCGGACATAACGGGTACGCTGAGCTTGAGCAAAGAAGTGATACACAGGGCCTGCCCCATTGTTGTCATCAAACATAGTCATCTCCTAAATCCCACTTGCGCATGCGCAAGCTGTCAGCTGCCGAAACACACGGTGCCTTTATGGCAGACACTGATAAGGTAGTCATCCCCGATCCAGTCGGTGGTGCTGTGCAGGGAAATGGCCCAATTGTCCGGCTCAGGCAAATCCGATTCATCCGCTTGCGTCACGACAAGCAGGTACTGCGTGGTCCCTACCGTCATCTCGCTGACAAGGGCCATGCACCCACCCCCGGTCGAATCTGGCTTGAAAGAGTCATCGGCAGGGAATTCATTGGCAAGGTGATCGCGAACGTCACTGGGAATGACGCTCGGGTTGTTGTCGCATGCGTCGAGCAGTGCGAGCTTGATCAGGGTGAAATCCATAATCTGTCTCCGGTTGGTTGATACCAGCGTAACCCGAGACGCCCAAAATGCACGTGGCAATACGTGGGGATCACTTGCGCATGCGCAAGGTTAGTGCTGTGTCAGGATGACTTCAACCACTTACGCAGCTCGGCTTTGGCATTTGCTTCACCCACATCGACACCACACCGGTACCAAAGGTCGGCCTCTTTGATAAAAGCGATGGCCTGGGTGCGTGTCTTTATGACCCGAGGCAAAGGAGTGGAGGCCTCAAGGTCGATCGAGAGACGCCACCATCGTCCTTCGTCATCTTGCAACAGGTAACCCTCGCCCCAACCCGGACGCTCTACGTCCAAGCCAATCAAAAACACTGAGGCTAGCTTTTTATCAAGATGACTTATGTTCGCGGTCGTTTGTTCTGGCACTTATCAGTCTTGCGCATGCGCAAGACTGAGAAAAAATTAGCAACCTTGACCTTGAGTATTGAAAAAGAGAACATCGACAATGGCGAAATGGTCGAAGGCGAGCACTATTTTATCGACATCGTCCGCGAACTATCGCCCACCGCCGATAGCGTGCTCCAGCCCGGCCAACGGGTGCATATCCAGCTCCCTGAGTTGGGACAGATAACAGTAAACCGCACCCATGAAGGCGTGATTATCGACGCACACAATTACTCAGATAACGAGAGCATTGAGTCGTTAGCCATAATGAACGACGACTTCGAAGAATAAGCACAGTAGTCCATCCCGACTGCACGCACAGGGGGAGTTTATGACGAGCGAGAATGCGCTCGTTCAACAAACTCCCTGGAAAGCAAAAAGGAACAGTAACGATGAAGAACATTGCCCTGATTGGCCTGATCTCAGCTTTTGCCCTCACTGTCGGTTGCAGTAGCACACAGCCGTCGGGATCAGGCGCCGGCGTTCTACCTACCCCCAGCGACGACTATTCAAAATACGATAGTAGCGCTCGTTCCCTGCCTGACACTGGGGATGACTACAGCGCGTACGCTAAAGACGAAGAAGCTGAAGAAGAACCTATCGCGCGTGGCAGTGAAGGATGGAAAGCCAAGACTGTTGAAGACTACGAGTGGCTTTGGGAGCAAATGCAGGCCGAAGGTGCCGATAGGATTTCATTACTCATCGATTTCGGAATGAACAATTTGGATAACATCAAGGATGGACCGCCATCTCTCTACCGGAAGTTTATTCGGATAAAGGCGCTTTTATCCCACTTAACACTCGCCGAATCGTCTTATAAGCCGGCCGAGAAGGCCTATATCATCTCAGAGCTAATCACTGAGACATCTAACGCGCGGGCGTTGGGAACATCTCCGGGGGAAGATCCCGAAGTGCAGCTCAGTTTGACCGATAGCTTTTGCAAAGCCATGGCGAGAATGACTGCCTTACTGGGAACCAATGACGAGCTTTCGACAAAAGAGGCCCTTGAATCGTTGCTCGAAAATCACCAATTTGATGTTTGTGGCCCCTACATGTATGGGCCTTGGATGTATCAGGTGGCTCTATATGATAAAGAATTAGATGCCATGAAAATAATGAATGAAATGCTGCGCTATGTCGAACGTACACAAGACGGCGATTCATCAAAGAAAGCTGTAAAACTTGTACTTGAGGCTTTGCTCACCAATTGGGACTCAGAGCCACAAACGGCTTTATCCAAGTACGAAAAAGCCAAAGCGCTGCCGGTATCTGATAATGACCCGTGGGCTCCAAATGCGCATGAATTTGCCGTTCAAAGGTTTAAGGCCTTTGTTCCGATTCTACAAGAACAAGTAGAGCGCAATGCATGTAGAGAAACCCTACGATCGTCCACTCAAACATGGGCCGTTCGAGGTCGGGGCGTCGATGGTGTTGTGCGTTTATATAACCGCTATGTTGATGGACAGAATGAAACGGAGCCTGAATATTCTGGCAGCGGGGACAATAAGTACATCAGTGCATACCGCGTCAGCCCTGAACTCTATCGCCTAGAACCAGAAATAAAGCAGTGGCGGGATCAGTATGGTTCCTACAGCAGCGGCGTCTTTGCCGCACTTAACCAAACTGTCGACTACTTGGAAAGCGCTCTTAAGCTCCGCATAGAAGGCTACTTTGTAAAGAAGAAGGATTATCGCGGTGAGTTTGAACGTGCAACTGCCCAATTCAATATGGCAAACGACAAGCTCAAAGAAGCAAGAGAGATCTACAGAAGCACGTCAGACAACAAATGCGTAGGTCTTCTTATGGATGACGACTAACCATCACCTCGAACTTGGCGGCTGCCCATGTAAAGTGGGTATCCGCTGACTGCAATAGGCCACCATTGTGGAAGGACATGATAGCGATTGATTGGGAAGATAAATTTAAGCGTCACGACTCTAACGAAATCGTAGGGTCGGAACTTGCGATCGGCGGCCACCGGTTATCGATACACCGCCACATCTATCACGAGCCTGACGCGTGGCTAAGCTCCTGTGATGGGTTTTTCTCGCAACAGAAGCTATCAACCAAAGAATTGGACGAAGCCAAGGTGGAAGCTCTCCAGTTGATGCAAACTGAGCTGCGATCTCGCATTGAGCAAGACAAAGCGACGCTGCAAGAAATATCCAACATGAACAATCCTCGCCTGGATAAAGTCATCTGAATTCTGTCCGCTGGCATATCGCCTTTCGCGGGTGACGATAGAGACAACCAAACGGGATCTCTATCGTGACCACAGGATGCATAACAAAATGACCTCCACCGCCCAAGTCAAAACAACAACACTGCTTGATAACTTCGTCGAACGCTACGCCGCCGTGCTCAACACGTTTCCCGGAGAACCGGCCAAAGATTCACGAGATTCGACAGAGTGGCGTGCGTCGCTGATACTCGCGACCGAGACTTCGCCGGACGACCCGGCTTTGTCGAACGCATTCATTCTAACCTTCTGCCTCCATGATGAAGGTCACCAGATCGTCGTAACACTTGATCTTGAATATGACGCAGGGGAAGCGGGAGTATCAGACCGGTACCGGTTCCTTCTTGCCGGCGGTTACCAGCCTCACCGGCGTAATGTGGCTCGACACATGCTGGCAAGCCATTGCCACGACTGGCACGTCCCTGAATACCAAGCTGCGGCTCGCCGCGGTAACGCTATGCTGGATTGTGTATTCAATCTCATGCAGTCCGTGTCGTACAAAGAGCCGCAGGTCTGGGGCGGGTTTTAATCAGCTGCTCTATGAATAGGGCGTGCTCGTAGTGCGCCTATATCTAAAAAATCAGCCCAGATCGCGAGTGCGACCCGGAGAGGGTTCGCGCAAGCCTGGGCCGCACTCCCCCACCCCGAAATGTTACCGTCGAACATTATTTCACACTCAGATTAACGGATTGCAGCACCATCCCTAGATCCATCATACGCACCACTTCCCCCATCCAACTACCTTGCATATGCACCATCCCGTGAGACCTTGGTTGTAAGCCAAACGAACACCGGAGTGCCAAACCATGCGTAGCTGGATTGTATTTAACTTGCCGATTGTCTTTGCAGGTGGACTCATTGCCGCCGCCGGAGCCGCCGCTCAGCTTGCGCCAGGCGCCGGAGTGCTGGCCGTAATCGCTGGGCTGCAATGCTACATCCCGCTGAAAAACAAACTGGGCGGGTAAGCGATCTACCCCTGACCCACCTCTTTGATTCACCCGAACCAAACAAAACACCAACAAAAGGAATAAGCCATGACCACTACGATCTGCTCGAACCCCAATCCAACGGCCGACAGCAAGCTCAATCTGAAAGGATTGCCTGTGAATCTCGAAACGCGCCAAAAAGCCATTGCTGCCGTCGAACAAGCCGCGCTGGATGCCAATGTATCCCCTCTTGGTTTCGTCATTGATTCATCGTTGTGCGACTGCGGGGAAATCGAAACCGCCGGGGTCGCTGACGTGCTCGACGCGACCGCAGGTTTGTTTGGGGAGCACGGTTCTGAGGGTTACACGCTGGTCCTTGAGACCCTGTGCGAGGACATTTCCGTGCACTTTGCGCAGGCGCCATCGCGGAAAGGAACCGATGCCGCCTACAGCGCCGTGCTCGCTCACAGCGGCTATGCCGGGATAGACACCAACGCTCCCATGGAAGAACAGATTGGTGCGCTGATGACTAATCTCCAAGCTCTGGCAGCCGAGTACGGCGTAGCCACCACCGACGCCACAGCAGGCTAAACAGGAGACCACTTTATGACCCCGAACAGATCACAGACCGAAACGTCAAACCCAGACAAAGGCATCATTGCCTTTGATGTCGCCCCAATGGGGGTTGCCGGGCAAATCCGGTTCACACCTTTTGGGAAGACTACATGTGCGGGTTGTACGGTGACTGGGCTTCGCACTCCGGCTTCAAAAGCCTCTACGGGGGATCGGCTTTCGACATCTTTAAAGAGGCCTACCCAGCACGTCACAGCGATCCGTTTTTGGACGCTGATTGGTTTCGCTGCTTTGGCCCGGTCAAAACCCATACGCCGGTACCGCCGATGACGGACGATAGTTTGTTTGTAGTGCTGCACGCCCTGACCGATCACGGTTTTGAGGCGCTGACCGCTGACATTCAGAAGGCGTGGGATCGTCGGTCAGTCACTCTGGAATCTGGTCTTTCAAAAGTGAACGCCCATTTGCTGCTCGACGCCATTCAACACATTCCGCTCGACAAGGACAATTGCACCCGCCATTCGTTCCTACAGTTCTCGGCGGGGACCTCACCAGAACTCCTTATGGTCTGGGTGACAGAGCGCTACCTGCACCCTTCGCGGCCGGATGCCAGCAAAGGCTAAACGGGGCCACTGGATTTATATATGAATAATATGTATCCTGCATTCATGGATAAACGGCCCCTAAATGGAGGCGACACCATGAATCAGAAGGTCAAAGCCACTAAAAGCGAGCGTGCGGCCGTTGTAGCCGAGGCGGTACTGGAAACCGCCCATCTGCTCGGTATGAAGGACAAAACCTTGGCCGAAGTACTGGGCCTGTCGCCCGGCATGGTCAGTAATTTGCGCCACGGCAAAGCCGAACTGGAAGAGGGAAAACACCCCTTTGAGATGGCTGTTGCCCTGATCCGCATTTACCGCTCACTGGCCGGTATTGTTGGACTTCAAGAAAAGCACCTTCGCGGCTGGTTCAACGCGCACAACGCTGATCTTGGCGCGGTCCCGGCAGAGCTGGTTCGTAAGCCGCAGGGCCTTTTTACCACACTGACATACCTCGATAGCCACCGTGCCATTATTTGAGCTGACTCCCTTTAAGGCTAAGCCGTGGCGGTGTGTGGAGCATCAGGCCACCATCGCCACCATGAATGTCGTCCACGGCAATTTGGCGAAGCACGACATATTGGAATCAGTGCTCGAAGACAGCAAACCCGCACTGCCCGAAGACACCGCCGGACTGCACTGGTTGGCCGCAACGCCCTTTCGCTATATGCGCGCCCGTGAGAGCCGCTGGGGCCGCACAGGAACGCGGGGAATCTGGTATGGGGCGCTCTCTCAGGAAGTCGCTTTGCGCGAGTGTATCTTTCACCGCCGGGCCTTCTTCGATGCCTACCGTGGCGACAAACCACACACGCTGGAAATGAGCCTGATCCAAGCCAAAATTGATACACCGGCTGCCGTCGACTTCACCGCGCCCCGGTATAACCGCATCCGAAAAAAGATCGAAGATCCCGATGACTATTCGGCCTGCCACGCCAAAGCAGACGTAGCCCGTAAGTCCGGTGCCCACCTGATCGCCTACAATAGTGCGCGTACCCCCGATACGGCAAGCGACCGCCTTTGTGTTGCCGTGATGAACCCACAGGCGTTCAGCAAACCATCAATTATTTGTGAAGGCAAAACCGTGTCTTTGTCCGTGGATGACAAACGCATCCGGGCTTACTTCAATGCCTCGCGAACAACCATCGAGTTTTCCCAAGAAAGCCTCGACTGGCAGCAACACACTTAAAGATCACATCTTGCACATGGTGCGTCTCATGTTCTCCTGTCTACAAACAAGGCAGAGCCAACAGGAGAACTACCATGACCACACAACCTACCGAAAAGATCACCCGAGGCGCTATCGCTTACCTGAAGCTGCTGGTGCCTCGCCTGGGTGAAAGCTCCCCAGAGGCGCGGATTGAGTTTGCCTCCACGGTATTTGAGTACGGTCTGTACAAGGCGGTTATCAACCACGATTACTATGAGCGTGGCATTAGTGGTCGTGACTTTGATACGTGTTTTGAGATGGGGGACGGCGATGTCGTGGTTCATGCCATCATGCGCAAGGCCATGTACGACTCACCGGCTATTCGCGCCGGAATAGAAAGCATGGGCAAGGATGTGTGGCCTGCATGGCAGAAAGTCTTTCACCAACAAGAGGAACGCCGGGCCTTTGGCGCCCCAAGCGATAGCAATACAACAGCCCCCTCTCAGATCGACGCCTTCTCACAAAGCGGTATGGAAAACGGTTGATGTTGGCTATGCCACAGGCCGGGCACTCGCCGCCCGGCACTCTATTCATTGACCTTGGCTGCGAGCTGAACCTTCAGCACGCGCACCCAATCGAAACGGTCGAGGCCCGCTGGATCGCCAGCAACGCCTGCGCATCCTACAAGGACGGCGCCGTTTACTACGTCATCGACGCGGAGCGACCCTACCTGCATATACCGCTGCGGCTCGATAAAGCCTTCCGGCGCGCACACAGAGAGGGATGTCAGCATATCGCTTTCGCCCTGCTTTAATGTTCGAGCCAAACAAAGCCACAACCAGTGAATAAAAACACGGGCAACCGCCCGCTGGCCCGCTTGCATGATCGGGAACCCGGGTTCTAAAGAAATAACCAACACCGAGGAGACCACCATGCACATTACCGTTGAAGACCTGAACGACATTGCCGCCCTGATCGCTGAGCGCGTGAAAGCCAGCTCCGGCCAAGACGTGACTGCCGAGCGCCGCCAGCAAATTGCTGATGCCGTTGAGGAGTCTTTGATCCTGAACTGCCTGATTGAAGTCGCGTAACGAATAAGGGAGATAACCGAATGAGCACTGATCGCGAACAACTCGAAAAAGACGCACTGATTGCCTGCCAGGCGGTCGACTACTACGATCTTGCAGACAACATTTCAGAGATGTCAGATGCGGAACTGCAACGGATCATCGACTACAACGAGAAGCCTCTTGAGAGCGCCTCTCCGACTAGCCGCGAGACCGCAACACTACTCGCCGCACTCCGTTACTGGCAATCGGTTACTACCGGTATGGATTACAAGGAAGCCGCAGCGCTGATGCCGGAAATGTTTACATCCGAAACGCCTTTGTTAGACGAGGACATCGACGCGCTAGCCGAGAAGCTGAACACACCCAACCCCAGTGCATACAGCGCGCTCGCGGTTTCGACTCGCCATATCACCGAAGAAGACAGCAAGTTTCTCGGCCAGCTCTCACGCGCCCCCTCTGCCATGCACTTCATGGAGCGAGAGACGGGTTATTTTATCAAGATGCCGGAATGCGAAGACGCACTGGTCAAAACCGCACACGGGCTTTCAGAGATAACGGTTGCGCTTATGGTCGAGGTCCATCGGGCGGGCTACCACATGCTTGAGCTGGATCGAGATGCGGAAGAAATAGGTGGGTTTCCGGTCTTTGACTGGTAACCTGTAATGGGGAGGAAAAGTCATGGCACAAGAAAGCGGTAAGAAAGGTATCTACAAGATGACCCCCGAGGAAGCGGCCGCTGCGGCCAACGAGTTCAAACAGCTACCGCATCTCGCCGCTGACTTTTTCCCCTTCACTCCCGCCGGGTTCGGCACAGTGACAGGGCTGACGTTCTTCTGCACCGCGTGTGAAGGCCCCATGCCTCCTGAGTATGTTCGACTGCGACACAACCAGTTCCCCGATAACGTCAACGAGATTCGCGCCATTGGCGTCTGCAAAGATTGCCGGTGCCTGACCCGCTTTATGTTCCGCTTTCGCGAAGACGGCCACATGGAAAGCCTGGTTGGTCACCAGTGGCGCCGCTTTAAACTGAACGAGAAACCCTCTGGGTGGAAACGGGTGTTGCGGTGGCTACTGCCTTTCGGGGCTGCACCCTAATCACCCCAGAGACCGGTCACCGGCACCGGCACCGGCACCGGCATGAGAACCGGCATGAGAACCGGCATGAGAACCGGCATGAGAACCGGCATGAGAACCGGCGTAAATAGCCGTTACATAGCCTGCGACATGATTGCCTGGCGGCCACCCAAAGTATCCATCATTCTGTTTTATAAGGATTAATAGGCTTTCACGGCTGAAAAAACCGTCCGGTATAGTAACCGGCATACAAACCGGCATGAAAAGAGGTATCATGGACCCATACCAACGGCCCATGAACTCGCTATGTCAGACCCAAACAGCGCACAGCCCTACATCCCATCGGAGACCGGTGTCGCCAAATCGGATCTCCCGAACAAGGTTACCCAGCTCGAAAGGGCCGCTGCCAGCCTGGCCGGGGCTGCCGCGTCGCCGGTGCTACAAACTCTCGAACAGCACATGCGCGCCATCAATTCGTACTACTCCAACATGATCGAGGGGCACACCACGCACCCCCGCGATATTCGGTCTGCCCTAGCGGGTGAACTTAGTGACGATCCTCACAAGCGAAACCTCCAACTGGAATCGCTAGCGCACATTCGTGTTCAAGATAAGTTGGCCACAATGGCGGCGACCTATACCGATGCCTGCTCGCCCTCGTTCATCTGCGACATTCACCGGTGTTTCTACCAAGAGATGCCGAAGGAGTTTCGCAAGGTTTCCGTGGGGGGAAAGGACTATGAAATCAAACCCGGACAATACCGGGATCATCCTGTGGCTGTCGGTCTGCACGAGCCCCCGCCGGTCGAAAGCTTACCAGCGTTCATGGACTTTTTCGGCGAGACGTACGGCAACAAGTATCTAACCGGTGAGCGCCGCGTTATCGCCATTATGGCTGCGCACCACCGACTGGCCTGGATACACCCCTTTCTCGATGGCAACGGTCGCACAGCGCGGCTGCACACAGACGCACTGCTGAAAGCCGCCGGAGTGCGGGGCACCGGAGTGTGGTGCCTCAGTCGGGGACTGGCAAGAAAGTCCACCCAATACAAAGCGGCACTGGCCGATGCCGACAGCGCGCGGCGCGGCACCCACGATGGTCGAGGAGCCCTGTCAGAACAGGCACTCATTAAGTTCTGCGATTTTATGCTGGATGTCGCACTGGACCAGGTGGACTACATCGCACAGCTGCTTGATCTCAAAGGAATGCGCAAGCGGATCAAGGCCTATGTTCAAGCGCGACAAGACGGTCGTGTTATCGGCATGCAGCCGCTCGATCCTTATGCATTGAGCATTCTGGAAAAGGCCTATATCTACGGCGAAGTAGAACGCCGCGAGCTCTTTGAAGCTTCTCCATACAAAGAGCGCAAAACTCGCCAGATCATTAGCGAACTAAAAAGCGACGGCCTGATTACCGAAACTAGTTCACGGTCACCGCTTAGATGGGCTATCCCCAGTCATGCTGAGTCGCACTACTTCCCCGAGCTCACCCCGACGGCGTAGCCCTACTCGCGCTGAGCGCCGACAGCGCAAACTATTGTTCTAGCTCTTTGTTGTAACTCAGCATAACGACCAGAAGCCCTTATCCTCTCTGCAAATCCTTTATCAGCCCGCACTTTTGACAATACGTTTTCTTATTTCGTATCTCAGCTATAAATGTCTCTTGTGTATTGGATAATATAAAGGCTTGCAACACACTCCTGCGCTGAAAAGAAGGCAAATTGCATTTTTACCTCGCAGGCCTTTATCGGTCATATGACCACATTGTCGTTCAAGGGCCAGGACCCACTAAAGCACAATCTACATAGTCGACAGCCCGCCGCCTCCACTTAAAACTAGCTACAGGGCATACACCGCCGCACCGGGACCGACGTGGGAATCCCGGCAGCAAAGATTGCGGCGCTTATGGCCATTGATCCAGATGAGGAAAAATATCCGCCAAGCCTGACTGCCTGAAGCGCTCGGGGTCAAGTGCTACCAATATAGCGTCCGCTATGTCTTCAGCAGTATCGCCCTTCGACATCGCATCGAATATCAGTTCTCGGCTTACCTCCACTAATTGATCAGCAGCCATCGCTGGCATAGGCCCCCTATCCCGCAATATACTCGCCACGTCCCCAAGCATGTTCTTACGAGCGTTTAGGAAAACGGCGAACTGATAAGCGATAAACATCACAACAGCTAGGGCGATTAAGATTGCTATTTCCATGCAGAGAACAACTCCAACAACTACGTATTCACAGACGCTAGACAACTTAAGGGCCGGTTAAATAATGCTTTTATCCAACAGCATTATAGCGATGTCGCGGCATAAAATTACGTGGCGCAATTGCTCTAAATACAAGCTGCTGTCTCCGACCTTACAGAGCTCTAAACACTAACTTTGTCAGCGTTCGATTATCCTTTGAGTCAGCCTACGCCATCTTGATCAACCTCACCAGGTTCAATGGTGCTCGCGTAAGTCACGCCAGGATTCCGAAGTGAGATCACGTTTAGCTCCAGATCTTTCGATCGGAGACATGCTTACAATTGGGCTTTGCCGCGATTGAGCGACTTTCCCCACCCCTCTAACGCAAGATAATCATAACTGTCCTTTCTAGCGAGAATGACATATATCTTCCACGCTTAGAGCGAACTATGATTGGTAAATCCTTGCGATTGGCAGTGTAAGTCATCCAAGCTCCAGCACGAGGAGGAAAACAGGAACTTTTCTACCGTTATGTCACGCAACTGGGAACGCGTAGTGCGCTAGCTAATCGTGGGATCTGCGCTTGCCAAACAGCTTTGAAAGGAATCCCTTTCCTTTGGATCTCCCGCAGAACTCTGGGATTTCGAGATACTCATATCCGTCATCTTCTGGGATCGCCGTCACCGGAACGCGTAACAAGTGTCGCCCATCCCGAGCATAAAACTCCATATCCCACTCAGCCCCTGTGCACCCATCGTCAAAATAGACTGCTGCCGTAAAGTCATCGGAGGTCACCCCGTAGATGAACGGGCTGGTATAAAAGGATCGGCCGGATTCCCGCGCCCAGTTTTCAACGAATCGCAAATAGTTTCGCTGATTCTGCAACACGACACGGGCTTCTGGGTTCAGCGCAAAGGCATCGTCCAATACTGCCCTATAGTCGCAATCCGGCATGCCGAGTCGGCAGCCATCAACGATAATTGATGCGTGACCAGGTGGTATCGGTTCAATGAACATAGAGTGAGGGGAGAAATAGAAGTGCGCACGCCTCTTAAGACATGCGCAGGTTAGTTACGCCGCAGCCACAGCCGGTTGGTCTGCGAATTCTTTAGGGTTAGCTCCGAAACGGTTGGAGCCTTGCTGAGAGTCTAAACAGGCAAATACGAGCAAAACAAGGGAGCCTATTAGAGGTATAAGACCAATCACAACCCACCAGCCAGTGCGATCAACATCATGGAGGCGGCGGACACTAACCGCAAACCATGGCAACAATATAACTAGTAGAAACAGCAAACTGACGAACGGAACAACAGCCCCTTCGCTTAGTATAACGAGCAATCCATCGATAATGTTTGCTACGAACTGACCAATTAGAACAAAAAGAGTAAACAGCCAATATTCCTTGCGACGCGCGCGGCCTTCAAACGTGGCATATTTTTTTAGCGGTTCAAACATGTAATTCATTATAGTTCTCCAGATTCATTCGAGAGATGTTTTTATTTACGACCCCAGTTTGAGTTTATGAGAAAGATACCAGCACTGCCACCACTACTATCCAGACCATGCGCATCAGATCAGAATGGCGCTTAAAAGGGTAAAAAACGCCCATTGTGGTAGGTCGAGAATTCTTTAGCCAAGTGTATGATTGAGGCCTGAACTAGATTTCTATACAAAAATGGAATCGTTGGAAATTAGCTCACCCGTAATAGAACCGCTTAGTTTTCAGCTTAAGATGAGAGAGAAAGAATGGGCACCGCCTATATCTAGGCGAAAAAAGTCTGCGACTGACAATCTTTTTCTCTTAATTATCAGGTCCATTCTATCGATTTAACATGTTATGAAATGTAAATTTTGGCGCCGCATTTGTTTCATTGAGAGTTGATCGATAATTGACCTCTAAACGAGTGCCCAACGCCAACGGAGAATCGATCCATGGCGGCAACATTACGCATTGCGACAATGAAAAAACTGTCGAATTGCACAAATTTATCTTATCGGCTCCCCACAAGCCGCTTTTGCCCGCTCACCCCATAGCGGGCTTTTTTGTGCTAGAAAAGTTAAAGACGCGGACACCTCGATTGGGAGCATTCTACCGAATGCAGCGCCGTCCGAGCAGAAACCATAGAGCAAGTAATAGCGTACTTTGGGCGGATAATCACCGATAAGCGCGAAGTTGAAAGGGGCGTCACGTTGGCGCGCCCCATAGCGGAAATTTCGGAGGAATTAACAGGCGGTAGAGTGGGGTCAGATGTCTGCCATCTAAGTGCGTAGCGCCCACCACCGCAAAGGTGCCCGCTTGTCTCCGCGAGACTGGTAGCTATACCCCCACTCACCATAAAACGCCTGCTGGCAGTATGAGTCAGCAATAAACCAATCTCGTTGCTCGGCTGGCATTTCTATCGCGCTATCCCCCATCACAAGATCAACAATCGCATCGGCTATCAGGTCGATAGTTAACGGGCCCCAGATACTTTCCATAAAAACCTCTATGCCCCTCAATGGCGAGTGAAGTCTATTCTTTTATGTTTATGTCCAGCTACTCCGACTGGGCCTGAGCTAGAAACCCTTCGGCTGACAGTTTTTGGGCGGCTTTGCGACCAATAGACGCAAACAAGTCCTCGGCATCTAAAGACCACATCCGCACCGATCCAAGGCCCTCCCACGCCGATTCACCGCCAAAGTAGGCCTGCTTGCCATCGCGTAGGAATAGCCTGTATACGGCTTGGTCGCCGCGGATGAGGCTGAATATCATAATGACGCCGCCCGCATCTGCTTGCTGCGCGCGATATCGAACACTTTCCGGCCAGAACTGGGGATGCCGGACATCGTATTCCGCAGGCACAACCTCGACACCGGAAAGGGCATGGACCCCTACTGATGCCATACCCTCAACAACTGATCGCTCCGCCAGCGCCCTATCTACAGGGTTTTCATCCGTCGTCAGGACAAATACCACGGGATTCGCAATGGCTTGGCCGGCCAGCGCCGACGACTCGCTCGACAGCGAGTGCAGCATCGGGGCTGAACACCCCGCGAGCCCCAGGAGAGCTAGTAGCAGCAAAGAGAATCGGGTCACGAGGATCCTTAGGTGTAGAGTGCCAGCGAATAATTACAGGGGGAACAAAGGTTGTCTACCATACCATCAGCGAAAAAAGATACTACGCTAAGCAAAGGTCCCTGACGAATAGATTCTACCGTAGACAGACTGACAAACTAAGCCTGCTGCCTGTTGTTCATTACAGCGTCCTTCTTTGATTTGATGGAGCCCCTCTGAAGCAAAGCCTTTCATATTAAGAGCAGAGTAGACGGACGACTCCGGAAGATAGACCCAGCGAGGCGGCATTAGGGCCGGCACTGTTTCATAGAACTCTTTCATTTGGGTGATGTGGATATTTGTGTTCATCTTCACTCGGTTCGGGATCAAACTCACCACGTTATTGTGAGGGGCTCCAAGCGGCCGAGACATGTTGTCCGCTGTAATACTCTGAAGCACAGCGTTCAGACACGATAAGGCCTTGGTTTCGAGCTCAATAGGTATAACACTGTAAGTCGCGGCTCGCAGCGCGGCCCAATAAACCGCATTCCTCGAGGGACCAGTGTCAACGATAATGATGTCATATTCAGAGGCAACCTCTTCTGAGTGGATTACCTCCCTGAAGCGGCGAATTATCTTGGATGCTGTGGTCCCGCAATTTATCGAGTATTTACTGACAATAGCCTCAAGCTTCTCTGGGTGTCCCGCTAAAACATCAACCCTGCCTGAGTAGCCCGTCTCTGGGGAAACGCGAGTCGAATGCGGTAGAACTGCGTAACCATCCCAGAGGTCAACAACACTTGATCGCTCGCATATCTCCATGTCACCTGGTTCATAATCGGGATGCTTTGGAGGCAGCTGACCCGCGATTGAACTTTCATCGACATCCATTCCTATCCAGATGTTAGTGGCACTGCATCGCAAGCTTAAATCAATGATCAAAACACGCTGCCCTTCGCGGGCACAGTATTCTGCTAGCAATGTAGTTAACAATGTCTTGCCGCCGTTTTGATACGAGTTTAACACTGTAAGTACGTTTGACCTGTACTCCATCAAAAGCAACTCCTCGGTTATGCTGAACTAGTGGCGCACTCGAAACCCAGTGCTCAAAAGATAATTAGGAAGCTATGGCTTTCTGACAAAACCGTTCTCCCAATCCTTTCTGAATTGCTGAATTACCACCATCACGCAATCCGAACACAAGCGAAATAGTCGGCGCATCGCGTATGACAGTAAACGAAATACAGCTACAGGGGAAACAGGCTGATTACCGTCCAGAGCCTCAATAGGCTCTCAAATGACCCTGAAACCACAACCACCCCACACTGCGAAGAACTCCGATATTTGGACGCTTTACGCACAAGTTCCTTTACCTCCCAAGCATTGCCCAATGTCGAGCAGAACCGTGCATCTTGAGCACTGGCTCGGCTATGCTTCAAGACAAACCCCTGAGCGTCTTTTTGCACCCACTTACCTTTATACTCATGCATCTATTGAGATAGTTTAGCCTGCGCCCCGCGACAGCCATGTGAACCCCGCCGCTTTCTAGCCCAGTACTGCTACTAACTTCTGCGCAACACCCATTGCACGTTTCCGGTCAACTAAAAAGCCGATACTGCATCCAGGCCATGGCCGCACTATCACTACCGCCCGCAATGGGAACCATTCTTGGAATCACGCGAACTCTTGATCTCTGAGCCAATCGGGCATAGACCTCCGACGGCATGTTCGCACGTGCGCTTACCCCTTCTCTGTATGGCCATGGTCAACCAAGTCCGCTCTCCCAGCGCTTTGCTTGCCAAGAATCGGCCTCCCCTACCAACCGAAATAATGCCACAATCGAAACAAAACCCAGCATTGAAGCCCCATGTTCTATCGCTACAAGGCAGCATGAGGGCAGCACGAATAAATCAGCAAGCCGGAGTATCTGCGACGTGAAAACCAACCACATCCCCGACAAAGAATTTCTCAAGCACAGCCTATTCGAGGGGGTGGATGTAGAGTTCCTCAGGGTCGACCCCTCCCTGTGTAATCGGGGGGCATTTCAGTCGCGAACGCATTTTGATGAGCAGGAGCTTGCCAATTTAGCAGAAGCCCTGAAAAGCACCGGGGGCAACTACAATCCGGTGATCGTTCGCCCTCGCCTTGCGGGCGGCTATGAAATCCTGGCGGGAGAACGCCGCGTCAGAGCTGCCATTATGGCAAAACTGCAAGTTCTAATAATGGTGGGCAAATTCGATGATGAGCAATCTGCCATCATCACCGTCACTGAAAATCTCCAGCGAGAGAACCTCAACCCGATTGAAGAAGCCGAAGGCCTTGCACAAATGGCTGGGGAACTTGGACTGACTCACCGGGAAATTGGTGAGCTGATCGGTCGCTCACGGATGTATGTAAGCAACAAGCTTCTGCTACTGAACTTGGATATTTCCGTAAAAGATTACCTTCGGGCCGGCAAACTTTCCGATGGACATGCCAAGGCGATAGTAGGCCTAGCCAAACCCCAACAGAGGGAGCTGGCTAGAAAGGCCGTCTCACATGAATGGACAGTCAGGCGTCTGGAAGAAGAGGCCAAGAAGCTCCGGACACCCGACCCCACTCCCCCGCCTTACCACAAGGACCGCGATATCGCCCTACTAGAGGAGGATCTCTCCGAGACGGTAGGTCAGCCTTGTCGCATTCAATACAACGACAAAACAGGCGCTGGGGAGCTGAAAATAAGGTTCTTTGGGAATAGTGACTTTGAAGGCATATTAAGCAGGCTTCGTGGAGTCTAGCAGACAATTAGAAGGTTTCACGTAGAACCCCAAGCAATAAAAAGGGGGACATTTTGCCCCCCCCCTGAAAAATTATTTTCATTTGTAATCAATGGCTTAGAATAAAAAAGGGTCTAAGTTCGCTAAGCGAACCTAGGACAGCTTCAGCTCCCTGATTAGCCTCTCTACTACAGCTTGAGTGACCGCAGCATCAACCCCTTTGAACTCGATCTTGGTCGCCAGCCCATCCCTTGACAAGCTATGCTTCAGCTCAACACTGCCATCCTTTGACCGGTAAACAACAGGCTTCTTCTTAGTTGGCTGCGATATAGCGCCCGCGGCCCGAACGGCCTTCCTCAGCCGAGATAGGACCGCCCGACCATCCAGCGGATCCTCCCCTCTCGCGACTCTCTGCTGCTTATCCTGAACAAGACTAGCTGCCTCATCCAGCAGCGCCTTGCGCTTTACCTCATCTGAGTTTTGCACCTTCCGAATCCACTCAGCGATAGTGGTGCTCAGGCTATTCGGATCCGGAAATGCTTTAACAAACTGCCGATCAATTTCCACAAGCGCCTTATAGCGAGAGACCGTGCTTTTATTTAGCCCCTCTGCGGCAGCAAGCTGCTCCCACGTTTTAAACAAGCCCATATCAATATCTCGCTGATATGATCTAGCGCGCTCAAATGCGGAAGGTGGCTTGTGGACGTTTTCTGTTCTGGATAGCACCCTTACATCTGCATCAGGGATATCACCAACCAAAGCGATGTAATCGACACCACAGGTTTTTGCGCAAAACAGCCTCCGAGAGCCTTCGATTAATTCAAAGCGGCCACCCTTGGTGGGCCTGACTGTTCCGGGCTGTTGTTGCCCGTTCTTCTGAAATGAAGGGAGGATGTCAGCCACAGCAGCCTCATCCAACAACTCTTGATCCCTCTCGTTTTCAGGAGAAACATCAATCAGCTCGGTCGGTATTTTCTGGAGCTGAAGTCGAACATCAAGCTTTGTGACCGGCATGGTAAGAGAAATGGAATCGGCTTTACCTTCCAGTTCTTTTACTTGGGCCTTTAGTGCGCCATAAGCAGCGGCCGAACGATCACCAGGGCTATCCGTCGTCGCGGCAGAAATACCAACATGCTGATCTCGGCGTCTTGACTTAGCTTCCGCGGGAGGCCTGCTAACTTCTGGCTCCCCTCCCGTATTGATTGGCTTGCTTTCAGATTCTTCCATCGCCCCTGCAACAAGAGAGCTAATTCTTCTCTGTTTCCTTGCCATCGTTTATTCCCCCTGTCTCAGACAGCAGTTTTTGATTCGCGCATATTTATGACTTTATCCAAGTCACGCGGAACGATTCCTCGCACCACCCTATTTGTCACTTCCGTGAATACCTGCTCATAATTTTCTAGCGCTCTCTTATGGGCCTTAGGATTTGTAATCAATGAATTGGGTACTTCGTATATAGTGTGCAGCGTATTGCCCTCTCTTTGGACCTCATCTGACTTCTCAACCGGTGTCGACAGCACCATGTCTTTGAAAATATGACGGATCATCGACTCAGCCGTGTAAGAAGCTTCGGAAGCCGAATAACGGTTGATCAAGAAATTTACCCCCATGCTCACCCTAGCGCTGTCATGATCTCTGAATAATTTAAAGACTTGCCTCACTTGATCAACAAACTGCACAGTAGAGGCAATATCAATCATATGAGCTGGCGTAGGAATCAACACTCTGTCACAAGCAGAAAGTACATTAGTCGTATTCAAGTTAAGTGAAGGCGTTCCATCTAGCAGGATAATGTCATAACGCTCTCTTAAGGGCTCAAGGCCAAACCGCAATATGTCTGTTGCCGGAAACTTGCGACCAAGCCCTACCCGCTGACATATCACATCTGGAGCCTTAGTCGTCATGTTTCTGTAAAGATCAATTTCTAGGAGAGAACCACACGCGGGGATCAGGTCAATTCCATGAAAGTAGGTTTTTCTGACAGCATAGTTCAAATCGTTAAGCTCACGGCTATCTCGCCCCAATTCCTCCTCCCAGCGGTGCTCATCCTGGATAACGAAGGGTGCGATGGTATCCTCCCAACCGATGTCTATATCTGGCTTCAAACCCATCCAAGTCGTCAGCGATCCTTGGCCATCGGTATCGACAATCAGTACTTTGTAGCCTTGGACAGCCAGCCACTGAGCGTAAAACAAGGTGGTAGTAGTCTTCTGAGCTCCGCCCTTCTGGTTTAGTACGCCAAGTACGTAGGTCTCCGGAAACTTGGCAGGTAGCTTTCCGAAGACACTTCTCATATTCTCTATTTGCTGCAATGTGAACCCGGCTCTAATATTTCTTCCGTCGGCAGAGGGCTTTGTATCAGGCGCAGGTAACCTACCCTCTTTCTCAGCCTTGTTTATTGCCTGTCTTGTTACCCCGAGAAGAGACGAAGCTTCTTGCATTGAGAAGCGCTTTGGCATTACTTTGCTGCCTAGGCCAAGCTCTTCAATTGCCTCTTGGCTCAAGTCGGGAAATAGTTCTTTGAGTAGCCCAGACTGAATACCCTCAAAGAGTTTGTCCCCTCGTTCAATAGCAACTTCGAGATCGGAATCCAGCTCCTCGATAGTTGGTTGGCTCATTCTGTTCATCAGATCACCTTGGATTTTGACTGTTGTTGAAGGTTTACGCATATAATAGAATTTCTAGAAAAAAGGTAAACTAAAAAGTATGGCTATCCAAGAAGAACCCGCATTTTTAGCGCTGCTTAAATCCAGAAATGAGGTTGACGACGCTAAAGCTGAAGGAATGTCCGCCGCAGACGTCGCAAACGTCATAGCACGGCACGGGTTCGAAGCCCTACCGGAAAACATTTTTCGGTTAATGGCACCAGGCCAGCGGGAAAAACTTGGGTCGCTTGCTTTTGAAATTTATGACAAGGTCATTGCCAAAAATGGCAATCGGAGCATGGAACTCTGGTTCGTCCCCGCGCCGTTAATACACTCTGGCATACCAGCTCAGAATCCAGGCGCAGCAACCCAATACCTAACTTCATCAAAAGTCTATGAAACGACTATCAGCATGCCTCTGGCAAAGAATAGTCGGGACCAAGTAAAGCTTCCTTATGGGATCCCAGGGCGGCAGGTATTGTCACTACTCACAACATTGGCCTTACAAAGTGAAGAAGGAGAGGTTATAAATCTACCCGCAATTAAAACGAGGTTCGTAGAAGAATTATTTGATATTCCTGCTGTTGGCGGGAAGAGGGGCAGCGTTACCAGATACGTAGAAAGTCTAATCTCCTGGATCAATGCCACTATCCATATAGTTGGGAGGGGAACACTGGAAGAGGAGGGGAGGCCATCGATGCCCTTTACCTCTGTAGAACCCATGGGGATAGTTCATAGGGCCGTCTACTGGGGACATAAAGATTTTATAAAGTCGGAAGGAATCCAGCTGACCTTCTCGTCTTACTTTTCGAACCTCGCAAAAAAACACGCTGTCCCTATAGATCGTGAAGTTCAACTGAAGCTGGCGAAAATGGAAAATCCGCTGGCTTACGACTTAGTTCATTGGGCCGCGTATAGGGCAAACAGCCTTCGAAATGATTCCCAAGGAGTTATCCGACTGAGCTGGAAGGACTTCCACGACCAATTTACTCCGGCATTTAAATCTCATTATTCAACTGCTGACGCCGCTTTGATGGCACTAGAGGCATTGAAAAACGAGGGAATCTCTCTACCAATCATTGCAGACAAACGAGGAGGCTTGATGCTGGTTGGTGACTCATCAACAATCAGTGGCGCCGTTTCTCCCTCTCAAAAGCCTTTGTTTTAACCCCTTTCTACCTATACACACCAATAGGGAAACCGGCTCATCCAGGCAAAACTCCCTATTAACTTAGGCAAGTGTCATCACTTTTTTTTTCTGCGGGCCAATGAAAAATTAAAGTTTACAAAAAAAAAACAATTGCTCTGTTTATCGTAAACTTGCTAGCTGTAGATTCCCCCAAAAGGTCGAAAATCAACCATGACCAAGTTATCCACAAGAAAAGTGATGACACTTGCCAAATATTTGGGACAACGCTATGACGTAAGCCGGACTAAGGACAGACATAGATGTGACTGAAAAATAAATATATGCTTTAATATCAATGGGTTGCGACCTCCCAAGTAATACAAGGATTTCAAATAACTCTATTATGGCAAGTACAGTAAATGAGTAATTTGCATACTCGATCGAGGAACAACTTTTGTTAACACAAGTAAAAGAGCTTATTGACAAGGGCTATTCGTTAACAGAAATAGCGCAAGCTCTAGATAGATATCTAGACAAAGAATTTAACTTCGAAAAAGCTGGCGAATCGAATGATTACGATAGCAGTGGGAACTATTGCCCTCCTTTGGAGGTACTCCTTCCTGCTTTGTCTATCTGCTCTGATATAGAACAGATTAAACTCGCACTCATTGAGTTTAATCTGTATTGGAAAGAAAGCCGGCAGGGGAGGGTAATATACCCTCATCGGCTATTTATTGAGTTCTTGGAAAAAAGAGATTTCTCTTTTTAATCGTATGCCACCACTGCTTGAAACATCCATGATCTCCCATGTAATGGCTGAACGAGATATCGGTGAGGAAATTCTCCATGGAATCAACGAAATTCGGAAATACAATAAAGGTGAAGTTTAGTTACAACGACATGGTTGTCATGTCTACGTACGGTGCAAGATTAGAAACAGGGACGTCGAGAGCCTCAAAACCCTGACGCCATTGTTGCTCATTGCAAAGCCCCCGGAAGTATTCTCGCGGCTCCACTGATGTGAGCTTGTGTCATTGCTAAGCACCTAGCCTGAAGGTTCCAGAGTATTAAATCTCCGGTGACCTGACCTTTCCCCAGAGTTAGTACCACTGCTCTGATGAGATTTTCCAAAAGTTATGCTGCCTGATTTGTAAATAAAACAGGTGGCAGATAGTCCAGAGAACTGTGTGGTCGAACGTGGTTGTAGTGGTGCCGCCACTGATCGATCTTGACTCTGGCTTCCTCCATTGACCGGAACCAATGACGGTTTAAACACTCGTTTCTGAACTTTCCATTCAGGCTTTCTACAAAAGCATTCTGCGTAGTTTTTCCAAGCTGTATGAATCCAAGTTTCACGCCTGATTCCTGGCTCCAGAAGAACATCGCCTTACTGGTAAATTCGGTGCCGTTGTCGCAGATAATCGTATTCGGCTTACCGCGAGCCTCGATTAACTGACCAAAAAAGCGAGCAACTTGCCGTCCACTTATCGACACGGAAACCAGCTGGCCAACCATCTCGCGGGAATAATCATCAACGACATTGAGCACTCGGAAGCGTCGTCCATTAGTCAACTGGTCTGACACAAAGTCCATCGACCAGCGCTGATCAACACCCAGAGGCACCTCCATTGGCAGCCTTGGGCGCTGTAGCTTCTTCCGCTTCTTGGTGCGTACCTGAAGGCCTTCTTCGGTGTAAATCCGGTACGTACGCTTCCTATTAACCACCAGTCCTTCCGCCTTAAGAAGGCCATGCAACAACAGATAGCCATAAGCAGACTGCTCAACAGCTAATTCCTTTAGCCTGGCTCTCAGAGCCCCGTCGTTGCTTGGTCTGGCCTGATAGCGATACGCCGTTCGGCTGATGCCCGCTAACCGCCAGGCGGCTCGTTCACTGATGCGATGTTCTACGATCATGTGCTTGGCTGCCTGCTTGCGACCGGCGGGCTTCACCACTTTTTTGACAGCACATCCTTCATTGCTTCAACTTCAAGGAGCTTATCCGCCAATAGCTTCTTGAGTTTGCCGTTCTCGCTTTCCAGTTCACGTAATCGCTTGGCTTCGTTGACTTCCATGCCTGCGAACTTGCTGCGCCAGTTATAGAAAGCGCCGTTTGAAATACCCAGGTTACGACAGATGTCTTCAACCTTGGCTCCGGCCTCATGCTCTTTGATGGCCTTGATGATTTGCTCGTCGCTGTGTCGCTTCTTCATGCTGAGATCTCCATCCCGTTAGGTTAACTGGAAATCTCATCGTGGCCATGGTTCTAAAATTGGGGGAAAGGTCAGTGCAAATCGGCGGTGCTCCAAAAGGGGAGAAAACTACCAGAGTGCAGAGTTTGAGTTCGTGTGGTCTGCTCTAACATGTGGACAGAACTAGTAGAAGAAAACTTGATGGGGGAATACATCATGAAGGCCATACGTAAAGCAATGCCAGCAATTGCGCTGAGCGGGGCGCTACTCGCGACCGGCTGCGCGACTTATGACACATCCACAATGGTCCAAGACCTCGACAGCCACTACCAGAATGGTCGGTATGAAGGTGTGGTTTACGCCGTGGAAAGTGCTTTAGATCTGCGGGATGAAGAAACGGGAAAGTTATTGCCGGTGGCAGCAACCCCTAAGAGCATTCTGATGCACTTAGAGGCCGGCGAGAGCTGGCGCCTAATGGGCAACTATCGCCGTGCGATCGCTCACTACGATGCAGTGGAAGGGCTATTCGCAAATGAAGATACGGAAAGCGTTGGCGCCAAAATTGGCGAGAGCATCGGTGCGGCGCTACTAAATGACTCTGCGCGATCATACGATCCACCGCCCTCAGAGCGTATTTTGACCAACTTTTACAAAGCCCTGGCATTCTGGGGTGAGGGCGAGCCCGATAATGCCCGCGTCGAATTCAATCGTGCAAATGATCGCGCGCGAATCGCGGTTGAGCGTTACGCAAAAGACATTGCGAAGGCACAAGAAGAAGCCGCGGAGAAGGGCGTAGAAAATTCCAATGAGCAAGTGGATAGCGCTCTGTCGCAGCATTTCCCCGGCATAGATCAGTGGGAAGTCTACGATGATTTTGTGAATCCGGCAGTGGCCTATGTTAATGCGCTTTTCTTGGCCGGTGGTCAAAACGCAGATATCGAAAAAGCCGAAACGCTCATGAAGCGTGTTCGCGGTATGACTGGCGAGCATCCGGTTATCGACACAGACCTCATGGCGCTGCGCCAGACTAGCTCGATTGGCGGGGATGGTCATTACCGTTGGGTCGTGTTCGAGGCCGGCCTGGGTCCCATCTACAAAGAGAAAAAAATCACTATGCCGTGGCTCGCCAGCATGAATGGGCAGCCTGTGATGATCAATCTTGCGCTGCCAGAAATGACAGACCGTAACGGGGTTGTCGATGTAAACAGTGTGGTCGTCAATGGCAAACCACTTGAATTCGCCCCGTTAGCTTCCATGGAGAAGGTGCTCCGTACTGAATACAAGAAGCGCATGCCTCCAACCGTGGCTCGCGCCGCAGTATCTGCTGGTGCCAAGGCGCTGATCCAGAAAGAAATGGGCGATCGCATGGGTCCGATGGGTTCTCTGCTGGGCATGGCGTATTCGGCGGCGAGCACATCTGCGGATACGCGAATTTGGCGATCTACGCCGGAGAAGTGGGCGGTCGCGAAGATTTCGGCGGATCAAGGACAAGAAATACTCCGCATTCCATATGGCAACGGAGAATCACGCGAAATCTATCTGCCAGCAGGGAAGAATTCCTTCGTCTATATCAAGCAACCCACACCGGCATCATATCCGCTGGTTGAAGTCTACGAACTGTAAGGGCCGCCAAAATGAAGAGAATTGTTCTACTGATAATTAGCGCCCTCTTTGTGACTGCTTGTGCCTCGCCGGTTACCAGCAATCGACAAATGTCACATGCGAATGAGCCATGGGCCGCGCATGTTAATTACGGCGGTAAGGGCTTGCAGATTGTCGATGTTAGGTCATGGTATAGCTCAGACAAGGGCATGAAGGTGATGTTGTCTGCGAAGTCGACGGCATTGATGGACCTTAAGCTGAATTACCGGGTTCTCTGGTATACCGCTGACGGCCAGCCGATTAAAACGCTGCTTGGGAAGTGGCAAGAGCGATTGGTTAAACCGGGTCAACTCATCGAGCTTACGTCGGTTTCACCGGGACCCAGAGCAGCGGACTATCGAATTGAAATTCAAGAAATAAACAAGTGGGGATACAACCAATGAAAAAAATTCTATCAATATTGCTGTTTACAGTAGCCATTACAGGCTGCGCTTCTCAAGGCGTGCAGCTGGTCGACACTAGCAACGATACTGCTGGCACGGTTATGGGGTTGGAGTACCGTGATTTTGAGAAAGCGGCAGCGGAGTCTGTTCAATCGATGCTCGCCACCGGTGCTGTGACTAATCCGAATGGTGGTCGCTATGTGATGGCGGTGAGCCGCGTAATTAACGACACCATGCAGCGTATCGATACCGATCAGCTGATTAAGAAGATTCGAATTGAACTGCTCAACTCGGGCAAGGTTGTTGTAACAACCGCAGTTGGCCTTAATGGTCCAGAAGACCAGATGGCCTATGCCGCGCGCGAACTGCGCGGCAATGATGAATTCGACCAGAGCCGTGTTGCACGAAAGCGCTCACTGCAGGCACCTGACTTGTCCCTTTCCGGGAAGATCATGCAGCGTAACCATGCGATGGGTCGTGGCCAAACACAGGTTGAATACTCTTTCCAGCTTACCCTTACTGACATCAACACCGGTCTGGCAATTTGGGAGGGCGAGACGCCCATCGTAAAACGCGGATCAAGCAAAACAGTCAGCTGGTAAGGGAGTAGCTCTATGTCTATCCGAAAAGCATTTTCTGGGGCGGTCGCGTTCGTGGCCCTTGGTATGGCAGGCGCCGTAAACGCTGCCACACTGAATCTGGCTGAAGGCGTTGATCTCTATGACGCGCTCGATGCCTATAAGATCGAGATGGAGAATGAGCTCCTCCAGCGCGGCAAGAACTATCGCTTGGCCTATGGTGTCGCCGGCATTGCCGGTGCGCAGGGCAGCACTGCCTATGTTACGAGCATAAATACCGCCTATCAGTTTGCGCTTGCGCAAGCCTATACCCAGCTGGCCAATGAGCTTGGTGCAGATCTAATCGCTGCGGAAACTGGTATTCAAACGACCTCCACCGGCGGTCCCGCAGAAGCCTTGCTGGCAAGCTGTGAAAGTGACCACAAAGCTGCAAAAGCAGCCGCTCAAGCGGACGAGTCCTTTCTGGATGTCGTAAAGGGTGCGATTCGCAATTTCACTACGTCCGACGAGGAGAAGGCAGAGAAGCGTAAGCTGGACTCGGTTATCGAGTGCTCTTCGACAGTTGATCGCCGACTCATCACTGACGTTCTCTCGCGTTCTGTCTCTGACGCCTTTTCAGGCGCGCGGATTGTGCAAACAGCAGTCCATAACGGACAGATGGCGGTGGTCGTTGGCCTTTCCCCTGATACGGCAGAAGTCGCTGGTGTGCTCAGTGGTCAACGTGGTGCAGCTCAGACAAACCCTGGTGCGCGTGCTGAGATCGCCCAGTGGATTCAAGAGCAAATGAGCAACCAGCCAGGATCAATGCTCGGCATGGTCGGTACTCGTATGACAAAGCTGTCAAACGGCGAGTGGGCAGTCATTGGCTTTGGTCTGGCGCCAGCTAGCGAATCGGGCGGTTCGAGCATACTGAACAGTAACCGCATGCAATCTGAGCGAAAGATGGCCGAGAACAACGCTGCGCGTGAGTTGGCCCGGTTTGCGAATATGAGCTTGGATCATTCGCTGAACCAGAGTGTGCGCGACGACACGCATGTTCAAGTTAAGAAGCGCATTGAAGGTGATTCGGAAACGATTAGCCAAGCGCAAGAAAGCGTGGTGATCAGTCAGCTGAATCAGAACTTTAACACGCAGAGTGTTCTCAAACTGAAGGGCGCTTCGAAGCTCTACGCCAAGAAGGTGAGCGATGAAGCCGCTGGGGTAGATTTTTATCTGACCGCGTACGCGTGGAGCCCAAGCATGTTGTCCTCTGCTGAGAACTTCCGTGCTCAAACGGCCGAAGCTTTTCAAGCGGGCAAGACGTCCGGCGGTAATCGTCAAGGAGCGAGAGCGAGCTCGGCGACGGCAACTGGCAATGTCACCTCAAATCCGCGGATTCAGGAGGACTGGTAATGTTCGCAGCGAGCAATTCACAATCGCCAAAGCGGTGGTTAACCAGTCTGGTCGGTCTGGGCTGCTTGGTCGTATCTCTGGCTGCCAATGCGGCAGGTACGCAACAGGTTGAAGTCCGAGCCAAGGGATTTGGCAGCTCTGAGTCAGAAGCCGTGAGAGAGGGGCTTTCCGCTGCTGTGGCGCAGGTCAACGGCACTACGCTGAAGTCTTCCCAATCAACGCGGACTCATAGCGTTACGGCTGCAGCGAGCAACGAAAAAGGCGAGCGAGAAGAGGTCGATATGGAAATGACCTCCGAGCAGAGCGCCGCGACGCAAACCAGCGGTGAAATCCACAGCTACGAAATCCTCTCGATGGAGCGAGTGGACAAAGGCTACGCAGCAGAGCTCCTTGTGCGAGTCTACCGCTATGACGCACCTGTGTCCTCCTCGCGAAGCCGCATGGCTCTGCTCAAGACCGACCACAATCGCAGCCGCTATGACATTTTTGGTGTGTATTCCGGCCACGATCTAGCGGGGAGAGTGAACAGTGCGTTAGAGCGCGAGCTCGTTCAGTACCGCAAGTTCGCCGTCCTGTCTCGGCAGGAGCTGGATCATATTGGAAACGAGCTCGCTTTGATCACGTCGGATGCGACCTCACGCGAAGAAAAAGCGAAGGCCGGACGTATGTTGGGTGCCGACTATCTTCTTATCAGTGAGATCACCGGTGCCGATGGCCGGACCTGGAGTGAGACGACGCAAGTTACCGGTCAGACAAAGCACTACCGCAAGGGCACGTTTTCAATCGGATTGAAGGTTATCGCGGCGGCTACCGGCGAGATTAAGTTCTCGGAAAAATACTCTGGGTACACGACAAAAGGCAATGTCGACTCGCTGATTGCATATGTTGCCAAAAAAGCCATTGCGGATACGGTAGAGCGTATTTTTCCGAAGCGGATCGTTAAGGTAAGCGGTGATTCGCTGGTGATCAATGCCGGTGGTCGAAGCATCTCGGTTGGTGATCACTACGATGCATTTACCGTCGGTGAACCAATCATTGATCCGTATACCGGTGAGTCCCTGGGAGGGGAAGAATCCTATGTCGGTACGATTAAGGTTACCGAAGTTCACCCCAAGCTCGCTTATGCCAAACCTGCCAGCAAAGGAAGCTTCACAGAAGGCATGATTCTTCGCGCGGCTAAGACCGCCCCAAAGAAGAAGAGCCGCCCTAAAGCGGAGCAGCCGCGGGCGACAACTGGTGTGCGCTTGCCCTTCGACTAACGGCCCTTCGACACAAAGTCACTTATCACCACTAGCAAAAGGAAGGTTTGAATGAAGAAAATCATCAAAGGAATCATGGTCTCAGCGCTGGTAGCGTCGAGCGGAGCGATGGCGCAGGTGGGGTCTTTCTATGCCGCAGGGCAAATAGGCACCACTAACATCGACTTTTCTGAAAGCGATTACAAGAGCGCAATCAGCGACGGCAGCCAGATTAGCAATGTTGACGTCGATGACAGCAGCAACGCGCTTGTCTTTGGATTCGGTTACCGGGCGACGGCCAATGTTGGCTTTGAAATACAGCGAGTCGATTTCGGCACTCTCGATGCTGACGCAACTTCAGACGGCAGTGGGGCCGTATGGTCCGCCGGCGGCGTTAACTCAGAGATTGAGGTCACTGGGCTGACAATTGGCGCAAACTTCATTGCCCCGGTCCAACCAGGCCTAGAGCTGTATGGCCGCTTGGGCCTGCTTCAATGGGACGCTGAAGTCAGCATTACCAATAATAGTCTGAGCGGTAGCGGCGATGATGACGGTAATGACTCCTACTACGGGTTCGGCGCTGCATTCTCACTGTCAGAGGCGGTTCAACTAACGGCCGACTTTACCCGCTATGACGTCGATGGCGATGATTTTGATCTTATTGGCATCGGTGTCCGTATACACTTTGGGGGATAAGTAAGTCTTAGGCCTCCTAATATATGGGGGCCTAAACTATAACTTTAGCGGGCTTGGTAGTAGACTATGCCAAACGGCAAAGTTAGAGGATTCCCTGCTTATGTCCCCACCAGCAAGAAGAGATGCTCAACTGACGACTGAAGAAAAAATCCTTGTTGCTACTGAAAAGGCCTTTGCACTTTCCGAACTAGATACTCCTTCGGCGACTGATATAGCAAGACTTGCAGGGCAGGCGAACAGTGCGGTTGTGAACTATTACTTCAAGACTCGCGATAATGCTGTTCAAGAGGCTCGCAACTTTAGAAACATTGCGATCAACCAGTTTAGGGGACGTCTCATAGCACGTTACGAGCGTATAAGAGGATTGGAAGAAGCGGGGCTGTTCGACCTGCTGTTTCTATTACTTGCTCCAACCGTTGCTGTAGTTAAATTATCCTTACCTGAAAGTTATCACGCCAGATTTGTGCAAAGACTCAACAGCTACAACCTCACGGGGTATGAAAAGGCTGTATCAGAAGAATGGGCTGCTCCAGCTCAGCGAGTTATGGAAACGCTGGTCAAAGCTCTTTCCAATGAGCTTGGCGTTGACGGGGCTATGACCAGTATGCTCATAGCTCAACCTGCGATAGCTCCTGGATTAGCAGGCATTGAAGAGCAGGCTATGAAAGTATGTGACTATGAAGGCCACGCGAAAGCGTTGGCTAATGTTGACGAATTACTCGTAAAATTCGTTAGTTTCGTTACATCCGGTATACTAAAAAAACCGTGCTTATCGGCTATTGGAGAGGCCGAGATGCTCGAAATAATGAATGACGAGCTAGGCACTGCGCCCCCCGATTTTAGATTCCACATAAAAGAGTCCTCCGGCGTTAATCTAGGCGAATTTATTTAGTAGGGAATAGAAAGAACGGGATATTGCATTGCGCGCACCAAAGAAGTGCGCCGAAAGGTGAGCAACTTTTAAACTGGGGACGCATCCGCTATATTCTACTGTCCCAAGCTAGGGCTGTCGCTGTGTCATCCCCCCCGCCGACAAAATTTCTATATGCCTCTCTTCCGACGAAAGAGAGGCTAATAATTGCCGCTGAAAAAGAAATCGCTAATGCCGGTATTGCCGGCATGATGGATGTGGATATTGTAGAAGACGCGGGAGCCACTAGCCCATCTGCGTTGAGATACCATTTTAAAAATAGGAACCAGCTCTTAATTGCTGTGATCCTGTATCGCTATCATGCATTAGCGAAGATGACTTCTTGGCTAACTACGGGATTGCAGCAGACTTCGCCGCCATCTTTGGCAGACTATATCGCAGTGAGGATCTTTGCAAAGGCCTTTATTGTTGAACGGTCAATGCCAGCGCCGTATCACGCAAAGATGTTGAGATCATTGCATGAGGCTAGAATAGAATTTAAGGACCTGGCCGAGGAGCATCGACCCTGGGTAATTGAGCTGTGTGCTCAGCATGAGTGGTTACAGCAGAAAGTAGCCGAGGTCATAGGCATGGCGAAAACGCACAGGCGTTCCCGTCATGCCCTAATATTTACCCATGCTGGAGCCACTAGACTCGAAGCTGAATTACGAGGCCGGGCCCAAAAGGAGCCGATTGATATGCTTATTCCTATATTAGATAGGCAGGCAAGAGAATGCGCCAACGCTATTGCTGCAGGAATCCTCAGGGAAGAATTCAAACCTGTGTCTGACGAAGTGTTCAACGCGTATCAAGATGCTAAAGCGGAGCTTAATAATATCGGATGGTACATAGAGCGTGGATGAACTACCACAACCTCTTATCAACGAAATTTATCAAAATGCGCCCACGCGTTCTCGCTTGCTCCACGCCATCGAAAAGCATATTGCTATCTTCGGATATGATGGAGCGAGGGGCGCTAATATTTTGCAAGACGCTGGATCATCGAACGGCGGCGCAATCCAGTATCATTTTGGTGATCTTCATTCGGCAGCGATGATCATTATGCGGCAACGGGGCCGGATTATGGCTAAGTACATGGACGCAGCTCGTAGTGTCCTAATGGCTGAAGAGAAGGCAGGGACTGTGATTGTCCCGTTTTACTATTGGGTGGCGAACATGGGGTGCTACTTACACCTTGCTATCAAATCAGCACCGGCCTGTTATCTAGCGGGATTTGTTGATGAATTTGTGCGGTTAGACCAAAGCGGTGGGATGGCTCTGACCAATGAGGCTTGGGCGGAACCGATTCGTTATCTGAGAGACATGCGGAAGCAGTCGTTTTATGCGCTAGTTGGTGAACAGGTGGCCAAGGAGCGCTTTAGGTATACTGCGAATCATCACTTAAAAGCAGTCCGTGAAGGCGAGCAGTCATTGCGACGGCTTCTACTCTCAGGAGGTTCTCTAGACAAGGTAGTTAAAGATTCGATATATAGTTATGCTGCCTCTATAGCTGAGTCTATCGTAGCAAGCGTTCTACAAGAAAAATACAAAGCTTCTGGCGCCTCGACAGCGGAGCTGCTCTATAGGATAGAAAAGAAGGCCGGTGAGCTTGACACACGTTTGATATAGCAGGAGGGTAGAGTATTTCCGTAACTTTACTGAAAAGCTACAAGCTTGCTATGGTTTTACTCGCCACACTTCCAAATCAATAAAGTGTATGAAGTTGCCCTCTATATTCGAGATTTTTCGATGGCTTGCATCAAGCGCAGCAGGAATATAGGTGATGGCTAGCTGCATTTCTCATAATTCCGACTGCGATTATTTTATTTAAGAATTCCTTCGCTCAACATAGGTTGAACGAAGGCTATGGCAAAATAGCTAATTCGTGCTTGACTGTATCTGTCGGAAAATCTTGGCGTATGAGTTCGGCTTGAGCCCTTAGTTATGAGGACTCGTCTAGTTTCGGTCGCCCGTGATTACTACGGCTGAAAGGATAGCGGAATCAACCTAAATAACCATCGCGCCATAGGAGTTCTCTGTCTACAGAGCTGCGTAGTTAGTAATACCGTTTCCGATATCAAGGGCAATTACTGGCAGGCGTTCTTTGGGTTGATGTCTAATTTTGATAGCGATAAAGGCTCAAAGAATTAATGTATGGTTTACCGCTTAGACAAATATCAGATCTCTTTGCGCGTGCAGGTGAATCATCAGCACCGCCTGGCCACTTTATAGCTGGAAGAGCGCAACCGTCCATAATAATAACCGATGGAGTTATGATCTGCTGGCGCTTTCTAGCCTGATCAGTAAACGTAAGGTTTGCTCGTAGTTGTGGTTTTATTGGTTTCCGGTATGCAAGTTTTTCGCCCGCATTTAAGTCCGCTAAAAGTCGCAGTGCTGTATCGCGTGCGGCACGGCAGGATAACTCGTTTGCAAGAATACGAGCCTGTTCAAGTGTTACAGAGGACACCTCGCTATGCCGCCGGGCCCATGTCCAGCGGACGCTTTTAGTTTCGGGATGCAGTATTCGGACTGTGCGATACGCGGAAACCAAATTGAGCCGGGAGAGATCCATTCGCTGAAGCACGCGAGAGAGATCGGAGGACCGTGAAGCTGATGTGTCCAGTATTTGTCCCATCAAACGGGATATGCTGGTTTTGTCGGCGGTGCGTCGCTTGCTGGTACCGAGATCGCCAGATGATTGCCGGAAGGCAACGACAGCGCTTTGGAAGGCTTCCTTTGCGGTGTTCAGCTCACGGGCGGCCGCAACTGTCTCTGGACTCGCGCAGAGGATACCTGACCGCGGCGCGACGAAGTTGTCGTCAAACCAGAGGGGGGCTATCGCCTCAATGGCAACAGAGCGGTCGTCTTTGCCTGGAGGGATCTGAACCTCTTCGGGCAGCCAAACGGGCAGTGAGTCCTTTTGTGCCAGCGCAACAAAGTGGGAGTTGAGAGCGAGCAGACGTTCTGCGCTTTCGAGAATATCTGGAATTAGGCTTGCATCCATACTCGTCACCAGTAGTGTATATGTGTACAGTTTATAGTCAGGTGCCGTATTTGCAACATGCGGACTGGAATTGGAAGAAGTTGGGGAATTAAGGGTATGAAAAGTTATCGAACCCCTCGAGCGCCTTTTGTCACGTTGGCAATGATCGTTTTGGGCTTGTTCGGACAGGCGCATGCTGAAGAAGAAAATGTGACCGTTCAGGTCGGTGAGAAGCGAATCGAGATTGCCACGCCACCGGGCTACTTCCAGGTAACCCCAAATATGCAGCCGTTGTACCGTTTCGCGACGATAATGGTCGCCGAGAGCAATCGATTTCTGACGTATTTTGTGCCGGAAAAACACAAAGAAGCAGTAGTTTCCGGAGAGATGCCCGTCATGGAGCGCTGGTATGCCGTCCAAACCCTTGCCGGTTACGAAGACCGAAAAATATTGCCGGAGCATTTGCAGGCAAGTGCACGGTTCCTGAGGGAACACTATGCTGATGCCTATGCAAAGATACAGCCGGACATGGACGCGAACATGGTCAAGGTGAGCGGCGAGCTCTCACAGGACTCTGGGGTTGATGTCTCCGTTTCGATGAACGGCATGGAGTTTTATCCTGCGCACGAAGAAAGCGACTCACACTTCAGCCATAGCATGATGAACAGCTACGATATGGCTATTGAGAGTGGTACCAAAGAGACCAAGGTCGCGGCGACGGTTACGACGGCATTGATCAATGATCGAATGGTTTTCATGTATGTGTATGGGGAAGAGTCTGGCTTGGAGTGGACACGCTCTGCAGCTAGTGAGTGGGTCGCCAGCACCTTTAAAGCCAACGGTGTTAATAGTGTCAGTGCTTCCAAAGCGAAAGCCCAGACTGGCGATGCTCGAACGGAAAAAGCTGTAGCGAGCGGCCTTTCAAGTTGGAAGGCTGTGTTCATAGCCCTAATGGCCGTCATTGGCGTAGTTTCGGTATGGCGACTGGAGAGAAAAAGGACTCCACCCAGCAGTTGAGGGCGAGTCCCATAGACCGAGCTTGCGCATGCGCAAGTTTTACTGAAGCCCCTTTCGGGCACATTGAGAAACGATATGGACATCTTATTCATTGCTATTGTGCTCATCGTCATAGCTGGACTGATTGCAGCGCTGGGAAAAGCTAAGGCGGGTTCACGCGAGTATCCCTATCAGCTATCCAAACATCAGCAAGTGAATGGGTCGCCATGACACTTGGAGCGAACGGGATCAAGCCCGAAATTGAATCAAAGCTAGCTGAAGCCTCCGAAGCAAAACGAACATCGACGGCGATCGCGCAGGGCATCTCTGTTGAACTTGGTGCATTCCTGGTGATATTAGCGGGGGAGTATTGCGCTCGCGCAGCGAAAATAAGACTTCTAGCGATGGGTGGCCGCTCTCCGACCTATACTTCGCTAGGACGGAACTCAGGCCGCCGCAGTTGTGATCCCCGCATGTGGTTCTCTTATAAATGTCGCTGGCCTTATTGGGATTCTTCTAACCATTTTGTGGCTAGCTCGTGGAAGCCAAGTAGCTCGACATTGACATCAAGGTCGTAGTACATGCCGCTCACGCGGACTATCGGCTTGTTGGATTCGGCCAGCGTCGCAAAGATGATCTGCTCGTCATTTGGCCCATGTTTGTGCGCGTTAAGAGAAGCAAGAGCCATGACTTGCTGAGCTCCGCGAGAGTAGTCTGTGTAGCGGTTCCCGCCCCGAATGGCTTCAACCATGCCTTTGCCAGCCCGCATCTTCGGTGAAAATTTAGACTGAGTATGCGCGTCGCCGTCCGTATAGTGGTGCGTGAGATGCATCAAGAAAACGCACTTTCGCTGAGTAAAAACGCCGAATGATTTGGTTTCGATGCACGACTTCTGAGGACGAATGACGAGGTGCTTGCTCACAGGCCAAACGGTGATCGGCTCGTCATACTCGATGTTGTTCAGTGTGACTGGGCTCACTTGCTCATCTACAATCTCTACCGCAAACAAGTCGCTGCTTTGAAAAAGCGTCGCAAGCAAAATAGCGAATATTGCCGTCAATCTCATCTATCTCCCCTCGTGCACACGCAAGTGCATGCTAGATGTTTAGTTTATTTCGCACTATGGTCACACATCCAGATCGCGAAGTCTTTCGCGTAGATAAGCTATTTCGGCACGCTCGCCTTCAATCAGGGCATTATATTTTTCGATGACAGCGTTCATCTCGGTCGCGATGCTTTGCTCCCATGTGGCGCCAGCTAGATTGTTTGCAGCTCTCCGCCGTTTTGATCGTAGTATCCTGAGCTCTCTTTCTCGCTGCCTTTCGAGACGGGCTATCGCCTCTTCTCGGCCAGAGATTTTGCGCTGCAATTCTCGACGTTTGTTGCTCGCAGTCACCTTCGACCAGTCACCTTCAGCGGTCATACCAATGCCGGAAGAAGTTGGCTTTTTTATATCAATCTGTGTTGCGTCAGTCCCACAAGGCTTATCGCTAATAACAAGGCCCTTAGGGGTTTCACATTTGTTGATTTGCACTTAAAACTGACCCGGGAATTGCATTTAAAATTGACCCACCCGATTACGCCAGATTATGGCGCAGCTTTTCCTTTTTTGCCTG
>NZ_JACHWY010000003.1 GCF_014191715.1 Litorivivens lipolytica | reverse complement strand
ATGATTGTCGTCACATCACCACACAAGTGCCCACACAAATTACTTAATCTCGATTTGTTAAATAACTCGAAGCCGCCAGGGCTTTCGATGTCGCTTTGAGGTGTGTCCCCCTAAGCGAGGATGCGCATTATAAACACCTTACTCTGCGCTGCAAGCACTTTTTTAAATTTCTTCAAAAAAGTTTTGAGGGCTTATTCAGCGAGAAGAAACCTTCTCATTTTCGCGCTTTTGAGCACTTGCTCGTCGCTGCGAAAAACCTCTTGCTTACACCTCTTGTCCGTCACCAGACTCGAGGGACGCGAACTATATAGATGGCCCTGAGGCTGCGCAATACCCTTCAAGAAAAAAATTTAAAAACAGCTACTTATTGAATATTTTGCGATCAAGACGGCTAAAAAACCGGCTATTTCGCCAACGCCAGAGCAACAACACACCGCCAAGCACACCGTAGACTAGCGCCTCCGCCATATCGGAACGCACCAGCCAGAACAGATGCAGCAGCGTTAACAGCAGAGTGGCATAGACCAGGCGATGCAAAATACCCCAGCGCCGACCAAGGCGACGCACGGAAAAACGATTGGATGTCAGCGCCAGCGGCACCAAAGTCAGCCAGGCCAGAAAGCCAACCAGCATATAAGGTCGCTCCCTCAACTCTTCCTGCAGGATGCCCCAGTCCCAGCCGAGGATATAGGTCGCAACACAGAATGCATGGAGAGAGGCGTAGAAGAAGGCGAACAAACCCAGCATTCGCCGATAGCGGATCAAGCCCGGCCGCTTCAGCCACTGCCGAGCCGGCGATACCAACAAGGTCAGCAACAGAAAGTTGAGCGCCCAACTACCGGTAAACAACACCAGGCTCTTGGCGGGGTCAGGCCCGAGGTCGCTTCCAACCGCCTGCCCCACCAGCCAACCCAGCGGCAGCAGGCAAAGCGAAAAGAGCAGCGGCTTTTGCCAGCCCATCAGTAATAACGCCGCAGGTTCATTCCCTTATAGAGGTGAGCCACCTGCGCCTCATAGCCATTAAACATCCGGGTCTTGATGCGATTGGGGTCGAACAGACTATTAGGCAAGCGCCGCTCGTACTTCTGGCTCCAACGGGGATGATCCACATTCGGATTCACGTTAGCGTAAAAACCGTACTCCTGCGGCGCCAACTGCTGCCACGTGGTGGCGGGCTGCTTTTCCGTCAGCCGGACTTTGACAATGGATTTAATGCTCTTGAAACCGTATTTCCACGGCACCACCAGACGGAACGGCGCGCCGTTTTGCTTGGGCAGCTCCTGCCCATAGAGCCCCGTCGCCATCAAGGTCAGCGGATTCATGGCCTCATCCATCCGCAGGCCTTCGACATAGGGCCAATCGATGGTACTGAAACGGGAACGCTGGCCGCGCATTTCTTCCGGGCGGTAGAGGGCCGTGAACTCGACGTACTTGGCTTTTGAGGTCGGCTCCACTTTGGCCAGCAGCTTGTGCAGCGGGATACCAATCCAGGGAATCACCATCGACCAGGCTTCGACACAGCGCAGGCGGTAGATTCGCTCCTCCAGATCAATGCCCTTCAAGAGATCTTCCAACGCATAGGTGCCGGGCTTGCCAACCTCGCCCTCCACCATCACCGACCACGGGTCGACGGTCAGCGCATCGGCGTAACGCGCCGGATCACCCTTGTCGGTGCCAAACTCATAGAAGTTGTTGTAGCGGGCAACATCCTTAAAGGGGGTTTTGTCTTCGCTTGTATAAAAGCCCTTGTCGGCCATGGCCGGGGTTGCAGCGCGAGCATCGAGCTTTTCAGCCAGCGCCCAGGAAGGCGCCGCCATGCCGGCCAACGCGATTCCGGCACCAGTCATGAACTCACGACGTCTGAGATAGATGGATTCAGGGGTTATTTCCGACGATGCTATATCGTGGGGCTGCTTGATCAGCATGAGATTCTCCGCGGCTTGACTAAGTCAGACCACGAAGACACTCAATAAGTCCGCAGTCTGCTGCACCTATTGCTGTGTTCTACGGTACACAGAGAGGATTGGACCCGACAAAGCGTACAGCACTGCAATGGTCAGCAGGATGCGCGGCGGATCAACCGTCACCAGCCCAAAGGCCAGCACAATGATAATCATGACCACAAAGGGCACCCGCCCCCGCAGATCAATCCCTTTGAAACTGTTATAGCGGATATTAACGATCATCAGAAAGCCGATAACTGCTGTTAGTAGGGCGCAGAAAAAGGGCAGCGCCGACGGCATGTTCGCGCCAAACCAACCTTCATCGGCACAGACCCATATAGTGCCCGCTATCACGGCAGCGGCGGCCGGGCTCGCCAAGCCGGTAAAGTAATTCTTGTCACTGGTTTCAATCTGAGTGTTAAAGCGCGCCAACCGCAGCGCCGCACAGGCCATATAAATAAAGGCCGCCGCCCAGCCCGGCTTACCAAAGTTACCGAGCGCCCAGCTAAACATCACCAAAGCTGGCGCCACACCAAAGGAGACCATATCCGCCAGCGAATCGTACTGCTCACCGAATTTGCTTTGGGTGTTGGTCAGTCGCGCCACGCGCCCGTCCATACCATCGAGCACCCCGGCCACAAAAATAGCGATGGCGGCGGTCTCGAACTGACCACGCATACCCGACACAATCGCGTAAAAGCCGGCAAACAGCGCCGCTGTGGTAAACAGGTTAGGGAGGAGGTAGATACCACGACGGCGCACCTTGCGCCCATTGATTGACACTTCCTCTTCGTGATCGTCAATCAGCAGCAACGATTCGCGCTGTTCAGCGCTTTTAGGTTCGTCCGCTTTATCGGTCTCAGACACTGCAGTCTCCCTGACAGGGTTGGAAAGTTGCGCGCAGCATATCAAACACTTGTGCGCCCTTTACAAGGTATTTTAGCAAGTTTCAGGAAACTGACGCGGCAACCTGCCAGAATACCTCAATCAGCGGGTTGTCCAGCCGCTGCTTTAATGTACACACACCCACTGCTAGGGGCTTCATCTCATCTGCCAGCGGCAACACCCGCAGCCGCTCCGCCACCGGCGAGTGAGCAAGTACCAACTCAGGCACCACACCCACACCCAACCCCAAGGCCACCATACTGGCGATGGCCTCATGGCCACTGACCTGCGCATACACGTTGGGACGAATACCGTGGAGCCGAAACCAGCGCTCCAGCTCCAGCCGGGCAACACCGCGCTCCGACATAATGACCGGCAAGCGATCCCAGGGCAGGCGACCATCACCCTGCGCCTCCGCCACCATCTCGGCTACTACGCACGGCACCGCCGGAGCGATCAGCCGCAAGGGAGAGTGGGTCAACACCTGAAAGGCCAGCCGCTGGTGCAGATGCTCCGGGCGCGCGGTAATGGCAATATCCTCCTCGCCAGCCACCACCCGCTCCAGCGAATCCGCCTGATCGCCGGTATGCAGCTTCAATTCAATTCGGGGGTAGCGATTGCGAAAGGTCTCCAACACCTGCCCCAGCACCGCATAAGCCGCGGTGACCGAACAATAGACACTCAACTCCCCCGCCAGCTCACGCCCACTCTGATTAAGCCGCGATAGCAGCCCCTGCCAGTTAGCAAGTGCCTGCTTACTATATTGCAAGACCTCCTGCCCGGCAGTGGTCAACGCAACCCGCCGGTTGTCGCGCTCGAACAGGGCAACCCCCAGCTCCTCTTCCAGCCGCTGTACAGTGCGGCTGACCGCCGAGGCACTCAGATGCATGGCCTCACCGGTTTTGGCAAAGTGCAGACTGCGCGCCAGATGATTGAAGATTTCCATTTCTCGGGTATTCATAAGCACCTATGCCGTGAGCGCCTTTATTGCGATTTACGCAACACAATATCGCCAATACATCATTTTACGCAACACCCCAATATTGCTATGGTGGCCGCCCAGTTTTTAACCATTCTTTATTTCCAGAGAATCAACAGAGGGCTATCTCATGGGTCAGAACTACTTCAACACCCTGCCCCTGCGCGTACAGCTGCAGGAACTCGGCAAGTGCCGCTTTATGGACCGCAGCGAATTCGCCAACGGCTGCGACATTCTGAAAGGCAAGAAAATCGTTATCGTAGGCTGTGGTTCACAAGGTCTGAACCAGGGTCTGAACCTGCGTGATTCCGGTCTGGATGTCTCTTACGCCCTGCGCGCCGAAGCCATCGCCGAGAAGCGCAAGAGCTGGCAGAACGCCACTGAAAACGGCTTTACCGTTGGCACCTACGAAGAGCTGATCCCCACCGCCGACGTGGTCATGAACCTGACTCCGGACAAGCAGCACACTGCCGTGGTTAACGCGGTTATGCCGCTGATGAAAGAAGGCGCCTGTCTGGACTACGCGCACGGTTTCAACCTGGTTGAAGAAGGCATGCAGATCCGCAAGGACATCACCGTGGTGATGATGTGTCCGAAATGCCCCGGCACCGAAGTGCGCGAAGAGTACAAGCGTGGCTTTGGTGTACCAACCCTGATCGCGGTTCACCGTGAGAACGACCCCAACGGCAACGGCCTGGAAATTGCCAAGGCCCTGGCCAGCGGCACCGGCGGCGACCGTGCGGGTGTTCTGGAATCTTCTCCGATCGCGGAAGTGAAATCCGACCTGATGGGCGAGCAGACCATCCTCTGCGGCATGCTGCAGACCGGTTCCATCCTGTGCTTCGACAAAATGGTCGAAGAAGGCATCGACCCCGGTTACGCCTCCAAACTGATTCAGTACGGCTGGGAAACCATCACCGAAGGCCTGAAGCACGGCGGCATCACCCACATGATGGATCGCCTGTCCAACCCCGCCAAGGTGAAAGCCTTTGAGCTGGCGGAAGAACTGAAAGACATCATGCGCGCCCTGTACGAAAAGCACCAGGACGACATCATGAGCGGCCACTTCTCCAAAACCATGATGGAAGACTGGGCCAACGACGACAAAAACCTGTTGGGCTGGCGCGCTGCCACTGCCGAAACTGCCTTCGAAAAAGCAGAGACCGGCAGCATGGACATCAGCGAGCAGGAATACTACGACAACGGCATCCTGATGGTCGCCATGGTTAAAGCCGGCGTTGAACTGGCTTACGAAACTATGGTGGCCGCGGGCATCAAAGACGAATCGGCTTACTACGAGTCACTGCATGAAACGCCGCTGATCGCCAACACCATCGCGCGCAAGAAGCTGTACGAAATGAATGTGGTTATCTCCGATACCGCTGAGTACGGCTGCTACCTGTTCGACCACGCCTGCAAGCCGCTGCTCAAAGACTTTATGAGCAAGGTAAAAACCGACGTGATCGGTAAAGGTCTGGACGTGAAGGACAACGGCGTGGACAACCAGCAGCTGATCGCTATCAACTCAGCACTGCGCAACCACCCCGTAGAAGTTATCGGCCGCAAACTGCGCGGCTACATGACTGCCATGAAGAAGATCGTTTAACCACAAGCATCTTCGGCAAACCAGAGGGGCCTCACAAGGGCCCCTTTTTTGTTTGTACCTCCCAGCCCCGTCATTGCAAGCACTTTTTTTGCGAAGCAATCTCCCAACGCATACTGCCAAGTCAACGAGATTGCCGCGTCGCTGAGCTCCTTGCAATGACACCACGGCAACCCGTCATTGCGAGCGCTTTTTTGCGAAGCAATCTCCCAAGGTATACTGCCAAGTCAACGAGATCACCGCGTCGCACGCTCCTCGTGATGATGGTGGAAACTTTTCGCACTTGCGCATAACGCCCCCCTTTCGCTAGTCTCCCTCCACACATTCCATAAAGGAAAGATCATGTACAGCCATATCATGCTCGGCGCCAATGACCTCGAAGCCTCCCGTAAATTCTATGACGCGATACTCGGCGCACTGGGCCATAAACCCGGCTTCAAGGATGAGCGCGGCCGCTACTTCTACATCACCGACACCGGCATTTTTATATTGACCACGCCGATCAACGGTGAGCCCGCCACCGGAGGCAATGGTTCGACCATCGGCTTTGCCGCCAAATCACCAGAAGAAGCCGATGCCTGGCACGCTGCGGGTGTTGCCAATGGCGGCACTGCCATTGAGGATCCACCCGGCATTCGTGAAGGTGGCGGCATGAAGCTGTATCTGGCCTACCTGCGCGACCCCTCAGGCAATAAAATTTGTGCCATGCACCGGGTTGTCGACTAAGCCCGATGATTTTAATTGTGCGCTGATTTAATCAGCCCTATGATGCGCCACCGGTGGCACCTCGCCACCGCCTGCCGGAGGGTGGCGCCATGTCGTTTTCCAATTCACGTCTTTCCGTTTTAAACCTTGGCGACCAGTTTCGCATCGCCGATCTTGAAGCCGATATTCTCGAGTACTATCAGGCCAAACGTTTTCGCGACGCCTACCAGATTCCGGCCAAAAGCGGTGAAGCCTGGCTGTTCAGTTACGGCGTGGCCGTGTTCTGGGGTTGTGAAGACAACGAACAGCAACACATTCTCAAGCGCGTTTCGCCGCACCTTGAAAACGAGGCTTCAAAGCGCGCCTACGATCACTTCACTTTCAAACCGAACGCCAGCGAGCACAGCATTCAGGCAGACAATTTTTCGCTGGCGGGCGACGACCCGATGCAGCGCCTGGCGATCTCTCATGCGCTCGCCCAGTCCATTCAGCTGGATGTATTTGAGAATCTGGCTGAAGAAAATATCCGCTCCACCGCCGACATACCCAAATCACTGGCCAAGACCGGGCGCATGCCACTGGGCCGCAAGGCTATCGCCAAAATCCGCGGTCATCTGTTCGCCACAAAAAGTGACATCATCCTGCACTACGGCCTACTGGATACCCCGGAGTTTTTCTGGGAATACCCGGCACTGGAAGGCTTGTACAATCAGGCAGCCCGTTATCTGGATATTCGCTCCCGGGTGGATGTACTTTCGAAAAAGCTGGAGACCATCCATGAGCTGCTGGAAATGCTGGCCGACGAGCAGAACCACCGGCACAGCGCGTTTCTGGAATGGATTATTATTCTGTTGATTGCCTTCGAAATTGTGATGCTTGGCTTCGAGTAAGACGAGCATCAAGAGATTGCGTCGTCGTTGCTCTCCTCGCAACGACGACGCAAATTAATGCGCTTTAGCCGGATCCACTCCTTTCGGCACTCGGATATGCTCCACCAACTCCTGAACAGAAGACGGTGGAGCTGCGGTTACTTTTGAAACCGCAAAGGCAACCACGAAATTAACCGCCGCACCAACGGCGCCAAAGGCGTTGGGCTCAATACCCAGAAACCAGTTTTCGTTCATGCCCCCAAGAAACTCAGTCCCCGGAATAAACATCACGCCCTTGTGCTGGAACACGTAGAACAGCGTGACGCCCAAGCCCGCCAGCATACCGGCGATGGCACCTTCCTTATTGATACGCTTGCTAAAGATGCCCAACATCAACGCCGGGAAAATAGACGAGGCCGCCAAACCAAAGGCCAGTGCCACCGTTCCCGCGGCGAAATCCGGCGGATTCAAACCAAGGTAGCCGGCAAAGGCAATCGCCACTGCCATCGCGATGCGACTCGCCCGCAATTCCTGTTTTTCTGAAATATTTGGAGCAAAGACGCCTTTTAGCAAATCGTGGGAAATGGCTGAGGAAATAGCGAGCAGCAAACCTGCCGCTGTGGATAGCGCCGCCGCCAAACCACCCGCGGCCACCAGCGCAATGACCCAGTTGGGCAGACGAGCGATTTCCGGGTTGGCCAACACAATAATATCGCGATCGATGGTGACCATTTCATCCACCGCCGGATCAGCCACATGCGTCACCCGGCCATCGCCGTTTTTATCTTCGAATTCCAGCAACCCAGTTTTTTCCCAGTTTTTAAACCACTGAGGGCGTTCTTCATAAATGAGCCCAGCGCCATCCTTGCCATCAAAGGTATCGATCAGATTTAGTCGCGCCATACCGGAAACCGCTGGCGCAGTGGTGTAGAGAATGGCGATAAACAGCAGCGCCCAGCCCGCCGATTTACGCGCATCGCTCACCTTGGGCACGGTGAAAAACCGAATAATCACATGCGGCAAACCGGCGGTGCCTATCATCAGCGATAGCGTGTACGCAAACATATTCAGTTTGCTGAGCCGATCCTGCGTGGAGTATTCGGCAAAGCCGAGATCCTGCAAAACGAGATCGAGCTTATCCAGCAGATAGGTATCGCTGCCCACGAGCGTGCTGCCGAGGCCAAGCTGAGGAAAAGGGCTACCGGTAAGATTCAAGGAAATAAAAATGGCGGGAATGGTAAACGCAAAAATCAGCACACAGTATTGGGCAATCTGGGTGTAGGTAATGCCCTTCATGCCACCGAGCACGGCGTAGACAAATACAATGCCCATACCCACATAGAGGCCGATATCGTAATCCACTTCGAGAAAGCGGGAGAAGGCGACACCCACGCCTTTCATCTGCCCGATAACGTAAGTCACCGAACAGATAATCAAACATACGACTGCGACGATTCGCGCGGTGCGCGAGTAGTAACGCTCGCCAATAAATTCCGGCACGGTGAACTTGCCAAACTTGCGCAGGTAAGGCGCGAGGAACATGGCCAGCAAGACAAAGCCACCGGTCCAGCCCATCAGAAAGACGGATCCGCCGTAACCCATGTAGGCAATCAAACCCGCCATGGAAATAAACGAGGCGGCACTCATCCAGTCAGCAGCGGTCGCCATCCCGTTTGCCACCGGATGCACGCCACCCCCGGCCACGTAAAATTCCTGCGTCGATCCAGCGCGGGACCAGATCGCGATACCGATATAAAGCAGAAAGCTGGCGCCAACGATCAGGTAGGTGAGAGTTTTCAGTTCCATCGCTCAGTCCTCACTCACGCCGTATTTTTTATCCAGCCGCCCCATCTGCCGGGCGTAGACAAAAATCAGAATCACGAAGGTGTAAATGGAGCCTTGCTGGGCAAACCAGAACCCGAGTTTGTAACCGCCAAGACGAAATTGATTGAGCCAGTCTGCGAGCAGAATGCCGCAGCCGAAGGACACCGCAAACCAGATGGCGGAGAGGATAAACATCAGACGCAGGTGTTCGCGCCAGTAGGCTTTGGCGTCTTGCTCGGATTGAAAAGCCATGGGGACTGTCCCTGTTATGTTTTGGGACAGCTTACGCAAAGGAGAGGTAAAAGCAATTCGCGGGCAAGCAGGGCCTGCCCGCGATAAACTTACAGCGAGAGCACTTTCTCGCCGCGCGCGATACCGGAGACTCCGCTGCGCACCACTTCCAGAATGGCGGCATCACCCACCGCTTCCAGGAAGGAGTCCAGCTTGTCGGAGGCGCCGGTGATCTGGATGGTGTAAACCGTCGGGCCCACATCTACGATCTGGCCGCGGAAGATATCCGTGCAGCGCTTGATCTCCGCACGCTGGGCACCAGTGGCTCGCACCTTGACCAGCATCAGCTCACGCTCGATATGGGCACCTTCACTCAGGTCGACCAGTTTCACCACATCTACCAGACGATTGAGGTGCTTGGTGATCTGCTCAATCTTGTGATCGTCGCCCACCGTGGTCAGAGTCAGACGCGACAGGGTGTCGTCCTCCGTCGGCGCCACGTTCAGGGTTTCAATGTTGTAGCCACGCTGGGAAAACAGGCCAACCACACGCGACAGAGCACCCGGCTCGTTTTCCAAAAGAACTGAAATAATTCGTCGCATCAGGTTCGCTCCGTCTTGCTCAACCACATATCACGCATGGAGCCGTTCGGCGCCACCAGCATCGGGTAGACATGCTCGTGGGGATCTACGTGAATATCCATAAATACCAGACGATCTTTCATCGCCAGCACTTCTTTCAAGGCACCTTCCAGATCGGCTTTCTTGTCGACGCGCACGCCCACATGACCATAGGCTTCAGCCAGCTTACAGAAATCCGGCAGGGAGTTTTCGTAGGTGCTCTCGGCGTAGCGACCTTCGTATTGCATGTCCTGCCACTGCTTCACCATGCCCAGATAGCCGTTGTACAAATTCAGGATTTTCACGGGAATGTTGTACTGGGTGCAGGTGGACAGCTCCTGAATGTTCATCTGGATACTGCCTTCGCCGGTCACACACACCACGTCCGAATCGGGGTAAGCCAATTTAACACCCATGGCGGATGGCAAGCCGAAGCCCATCGTGCCCAGACCACCAGAGTTGATCCAGCGGCGCGGGTGCTTGAAGCGGTAATACTGGGCCGCGTACATCTGGTGCTGACCCACATCCGAGGTCACAAAGGCCTCGCCATTGGTCAAACGGCTAAGGGTATCGATAACTTCCTGCGGTTTGATCAGGTCGCTGCTGGTGTCGTAGCGCGGCTTGGTCCACAGGCCGTGGGTATCGCGCCACTCGTCAATCTGTTTCCACCAGATATCCAGCGCCTTGGCATCGGGCAGGCTCTTGTCCGCCTTGCGGGCATCGCGCACCAGACTCAGCATCTCTGCCAGCACTGAATCCACCGGCCCCACGATAGGCACGTCGGCCTGAATCGTTTTGGAGATGGACGCCGGATCGATATCGATATGAATGATTTTGGCGCCCGGGCAGAACTTGCTCGGCGTATTGGTGACGCGGTCATCAAAACGCGCACCCACAGCCAGAATCACATCGCTGTGGTGCATGGCGTTGTTGGCTTCGTAAAAGCCGTGCATGCCCAGCATCCCCAGGAACTGGCGATCGTCACCGGGGAAGGCGCCCAGCCCCATCAGGGTATTGGTCACCGGGTAGTTCAGCTCATGAGCCAGCTCGGTCAGTACACCAGAGGCATTGCCCTGCACCACACCGCCACCGGTGTAAATCACCGGGCGCTTGGCTTCCAGCAACAGCTGAACGGCTTTTTTGATCTGACCGGAGTGACCACGGGTTGCCGGCGTATAGGAACGCATCTTCACCGACTTGGGATAGCGGTACTCAAATTTGTCGACCGGATTGGTGATGTCCTTCGGCAGATCGACAACCACCGGGCCGGGACGGCCGGTTGAGGCCAGATAAAAGGCTTTTTTGATGGTCTCGGGGATATCTTCCGCCTTTTTCACCATAAAGCTGTGCTTCACGATGGGACGGGAAATACCGACCATGTCGGTTTCCTGGAAAGCATCCTCACCAATCAGGTGGGTTGCTACCTGTCCGGACAGCACCACCATCGGAATCGAATCCATATAGGCCGTTGCAATACCAGTCACCGCGTTGGTGGCGCCGGGGCCGGACGTGACCAGAACCACGCCGGGCTTGCCGGTGGCACGGGCGTAGCCGTCTGCCGCGTGGGTCGCCGCCTGCTCGTGACGCACCAGAATGTGGGGCACCTTGCAGTTTTGAAACAGCGAATCGTAAATATGCAGTACGGCCCCACCGGGGTAGCCGAAAATAAACTCAACGCCTTCGTCTTCGAGGGCGCGGGCGATCATATCACCGCCGGATAACAGCTCCACTGAACTATCCTCTTACGTTGTCTGAACCCGGCCCAGCAACAGCCCAACGCTGTCCGAACCTGGATTCGTCTTGAAATAAAACATGTGTGACTGCTGGCAAGCAGCAGAAAGAATCACATGAACCTCCGATCACATCGACCTCGATGCGTCGGGCGAAACGCCTGACAACACTGCGACAGAGTGCAGAATTGCCCTTGTTAAAGTCTTCGCGGGGTGTGCGAAGATGGCATTCTCGCAACACAGGTCATGTGCTTGCGGAGAGAATGGATCTGCCGGACTCTCGCATCCTGACAGTGATTGCGCGCTTGAGCACAATCCCGAATCACACCCGGGGGTAGCTGGGCGGGATTAACGGCCATTTCATAAATTTTGAGCAAGCGCGTATTTTTAGGCTTGCGCCAGCCTGTGTCAATCCCAAACTGTGACCTCAACGGCTTATATCACCGGCGATTTGTCTGCCATAATGTCTATATCTGCTAGACAGGGCTTTATAACATGCTTAAAAAATTCACCCTCTACACACTGTGTCTGCTGCTGTGCGGCACCGCACTGGCCAAATCCGGGTACTATCGCTGGCTCGACGACGAGGGTCAGCCCCACTTTACCCAGAAGCCGCCGACTGACCGCCCCTCGACCTTTATTGAAACGAGCACCGGTTACTCGCGCAGTGATGTGGAACCCCCAGCGCAACCAAGCACACCGCCCAAGCGCGCCGACAGTGCGCCGGCGGGTCAAAAACCTTCACCCCAGCTTGAAATTCTACCCAACAAGGATCCCAAACGCTGCATGGAAGCCCGCGAAGCCATGCAGGCCTTTTCCCGCGGCCAGCGCATGCGAGTTAAAGATGAAAATGGCGAATACCGTTTGCTGAATAACGAGGAAAAGGCCGAGCAGAAAAACCGGGCGAAGGAACAGATCGATATTTATTGCTAAGCGGCTCTCCAGAACTGAGCCACTATGGCGTGGTCGATCGGGCGCGCTGCGCCCGATCGACCTTTCTCCCACCGGTCAGTGAACCATTTTTGCCTTGGCGACCGTTGAAAAAACCAGCTTGTCGCCTTCCGCCTCACCGTAAATGGTATCGCCCACACTGAACTTGCCCTGCAAGATATCTTGCGCCAGCGGGTTCTCCACCAGCTGCTGAATCGCACGCTTCAGGGGGCGGGCACCGAATACCGGATCAAAGCCCACGGCGGTCAGCTTATCCATTGCCGCATCGCTCAGCTCCAGTTTCAGTTCACGCTCAGCCAGACGCTTGCTCAGATACACCAGCTGGATATCCGCAATGGCACGCACCTGATCCTGCTCCAGCGGCCGGAATACCACCATCTCGTCGAGGCGGTTGATAAATTCCGGGCGGAAGTGATTCGACACCACGTCCATCACCGCTTCCTTGATGGCGTCATAACCACTCTCGGCGCGCGCCAGATCCTGAATCCGATCCGAGCCAAGGTTGGAAGTCATCACGATCACCGTGTTGCGAAAATCCACCGTGCGACCCTGCCCGTCGGTCAAGCGGCCATCGTCGAGCACCTGCAGCAGAATGTTGAACACATCCGGATGGGCCTTTTCCACCTCATCCAGCAAGAGCAACGAGTACGGACGGCGACGTACCGCTTCTGTCAGATAGCCGCCCTCCTCATAGCCCACGTAACCCGGAGGCGCACCAATTAATCGAGCCACGGAGTGCTTCTCCATAAATTCGGACATATCAATCCGCACCATGGCCTCTTCACTGTCGTAGAGGAAAGTGGCCAGCGCCTTGCACAATTCGGTTTTACCAACCCCGGTCGGCCCCATAAACAGGAAGGAACCGTTGGGGCGATTGGGATCGCTCAGGCCTGCGCGGGAGCGGCGCACCGCATGGGATACGGCAACGATGGCTTCGTCTTGCCCCACCACCCGGCGGTGCAGCTCGTCTTCCATACGCAGCAGTTTGTCGCGCTCACCCTCGAGCATTTTGCTGACCGGAATACCCGTCCAGCGCGACACCACTTCCGCCACCTCTTCGTCGGTGACTTTGTTGCGCAGCAGTTTGCGCTCCTCGTTGTCGGCGCTGCCGGCACTGGCCAGCCTTTTTTCCAGATCGGGAATGACCCCGTATTGCAGCTCTGACATCCGGGTCAGATCGCTGGCGCGACGGGCCGACTCCAATTCCAGCTTGGCCTTTTCCAATTCGCTTTTAATCTGGTTGGCGCCTTGCAGAGAGGATTTTTCTGCCAACCAGATTTCTTCCAGGTCGGCGTATTCCTTCTCGACCTTGTCGATATCGGCGTTGAGTTTTTCCAGTTGCTTGCGAGCGGATTCGTCCTCGTCCTTTTTCACCGCTTCGCGCTGGATTTTCAATTGGATCAATCGCCGCTCCAGCCGATCCATTTCTTCGGGCTTGGAGTCGATTTCCATACGAATGCGGCTGGCGGACTCGTCGATCAAGTCGATGGCCTTGTCTGGCAACTGACGGTCGGCGATATAGCGCTGGGACAAACGGGTCGCCGCGATAATGGCCGAGTCGGTTATATCGACGCCGTGATGCACCTCATAGCGCTCTTTCAAGCCGCGCAGGATCGCAATAGTGTCTTCCTCGCTGGGTTCACCCACCAGCACCTTCTGGAAGCGACGCTCCAGCGCCGCATCTTTTTCGATGTATTGGCGGTACTCATCCAGCGTGGTCGCACCCACACAGTGCAGTTCACCGCGAGCGAGGGCAGGTTTGAGCATATTACCCGCATCCATCGCGCCCTCGGCCTTACCGGCGCCCACCATCGTGTGCAGTTCGTCGATAAACAGGATCACCCGGCCTTCCTCCTTGGCCAGCTCGTTCAGCACCGCTTTCAGGCGCTCTTCAAATTCACCGCGATACTTCGCACCGGCCAACAGCGAACCCAGATCGAGCGACAGCAGGCGCTTGTCTTTCAAGCCTTCCGGTACTTCGCCGTTGACGATTCGCTGGGCCAGACCTTCGACAATGGCGGTTTTACCCACACCGGGCTCACCGATCAGCACCGGATTATTTTTGGTCCGGCGCTGCAAGACCTGAACTGCGCGACGAATTTCTTCATCGCGACCAATCACCGGGTCGAGCTTGCCGTCGCGGGCGCGCTCGGTGAGATCAATGGTGTATTTTTCCAGCGCCTGACGGGCACCTTCCGCTTCGGGGTCGCTCACATTGGCTCCTGCGCGCACAGTCTGAATCGCGCTTTCGAGTTTATCTTTGGTCAGCCCGGCCGCTTTCAGGGCTTCGGCCACCTTGCCGCCCGCTTCCAGCAGGGCGAGCACAAACAATTCACTGGAGATATAGCTGTCGCCGCGCTGCTGGGCGAGCTTATCGGTCACATTGAAAATCCGGCCCAGCTCATTGGACAGATGGACCTCGCCAGGTGTGCCCTGCACCTGTGGCAGAGCTTTGAGTTGTTCGCCAAGACGCTGCTCCAGCGTCGGGAGGTTGACGCCCGCCTGTTGCAGCAGGGGTTTGACGGAGCCGTTCTGCTGGCGCAACAGGGCCAACAGCAGATGTACGGGCTCTATAAACTGGTGATCCTGACCGACCGCCAGAGACTGGGCCTCGGCGACGGCGGACTGCAGGGCACTGGTAAAGCGGTCAATTCGCATGGAAATACCCTCATTCAGGATATGGTTTTCACACAATCACTAAATGAGGGTAAACCCGCGAAATTCAAGGCAGGCGATAGATCAGGCTGGCAAAGCGACCGCAGGGATTGTGCTGGCGATAGGAATAAAAACGGGGGTCGTCGACGGTACATAAGCCACAATCAGACACCCGTGAAAGCCCCAGTGCGCGGAGCTGCAGCGCCGCCAGCGTGGCGAGATCGCAGAGAAATTTTCCGGGCTCACCTGCGGCACTAAAACAGTTTTCAATCTCAGCGCGGGAAGGCCCAACAAAGCGCTCAACGAAAGCCACGCGAACTTCCGCCCCGACTTCAAAGCGAGGCTGGCGAATACAGGGGCCGAGCCAGGCATGAAGGGTTTCGGGCTCAGCACGGAACTGCTTTACCGTATTGACCAAGACCCCATCCAGCAAACCGCGCCAGCCCGCATGGGCCGCAGCCACCTGCGACCCGGTTTCGTCACAAAACAGCACCGGCAAGCAGTCGGCAGTCAGTACCGCGCAGGCCAGCGCCGCGTGATCCGTCTCGGCGGCATCCGCCTCCGGCAGAGAGTTGCCGTCGGCGGTAATGCAGCGTGGGCTGTGAGTCTGATTCAACCACTGAATCTGCTCCAAGCCATCGCAGGCCTTCAGCAGGGATTTGCGATTCTGGGCAACGGCGGCACTGTCGTCTTCAACGTGAAGGGCCAGATTGAACTCGCCCCAAGGCCCCGTGCTGACGCCACCGTGACGGGTAGTACACAACGCACGAACCGTCGCCGGCGCGTCCCACTCCGGCGTAATCAACACCGGATGAGGCTCAGCCATTGCCATCTTCGCTGGCCAGCACGTCGCGCAGGCGTTGGAAGTCCGCCGGCAAATCGCTGTCCCAGCTCACCAAGTCCTCGGTACCGGGGTGGACCAACTCCAACCGGCGTGCGTGCAGGGCCTGACGACGGAAGGTTCGCAGGGTTTCGCTTAAGAGTTCACTGGCGCCTTTTGGCTGCCGCAGGCGACCGGCGTAGAGCTGGTCACCAATCAGCGGGTGCTTGATATGCGCCATATGCACGCGGATCTGATGGGTCCGCCCGGTCTCCAGCAGGCAGCGCACATGGGAGAAGTGGGTAAATCGCTCGATCAACCGGTAGTGGGTTACCGCCTCCTTGCCACCTGCGCGCACCACCGCCATTTTCTTGCGCTGCTGAGGGTGGCGCCCGATGGGCTCATCGACCTTGCCGCCGCCGGTCATGGCGCCGTAAACCAGCGCCTCGTATTCCCGGTGCACTTCCCGCGCCTGCAGCTGTTTGACCAGCGAGGTGTGAGCCTCGAGGGTTTTCGCCACCACCATTAGCCCGGAGGTGTCTTTATCCAAGCGGTGCACAATACCCGCCCGCGGCAGTTGGGCCAGCGCCGGGCAGTGTTCAATCAGCGCATTGACCAGCGTGCCATCCGCATGACCCGCTGCCGGATGCACCACCAGTCCCACCGGCTTGTTCAGCACCAGCAGGTGGTCATCTTCATAGTGCAGGCCAAAATCAATCTGCTGGGGCTGCCAATCACCTTCGTCCTGCAGTTCGGCCCCAATACGGATTTCCTCGCCACCGATAATGCGGTCCTTCGGGCGCAGCTGGGCACCATTAACCGTCAACTCCCCGGACTTGATCCAGCTCTGCAGGCGGGAGCGGGAATAATCGGGGAACAGCTGGGCGACAGCCTGGTCTAAACGCGAGCCCGCCAGCTCGTCCGGAATCACGGCGCTGAGGGCGATCGTATCGGGCATGAAACATCCTTTGCGGCCACGGCCGGCGCCTGCTTTAAGGCGCCGGGTGGCTGTGGTTAAATACGTCGCCTGAATTATCCACCGCTGAAACCGGGAATGCCACATTATGAGAGTTGTTAAACACGGTCTGTTGATCCTGCTGGTCGGCTTTCTTGCCGCCTGCGCCTCAGATCCGCAAAAAGAGGCAGAATCCTCGGAGAAGCAGATCTACGATCAAGCCCAGGAGCATATGGAAAACGGCAATTTCTCTCTTGCCGTGAAAAACCTGCAGCTGCTGGAATCCCGCTTTCCCTTCGGCCCCTACGCCGAACAGGCTCAGCTGGAGATCATCTACGCTCACTACCGCAGCCTGGAACCGGAAGCGGCAATTGCGGCGGCAGACCGCTTTATTCGCCTGCACCCCCAGCATCCGAGCGTAGACTACGCTTACTACATGCGCGGTCTGGCCAACTACACCGAAGGGCAGGGTCTGCTGGAGCGTTTCTTCCCTACCGATATGAGTCAGCGCGATCCCGGCGCGGCAATACAGGCCTTTGAAGATTTCCGCCAGATGCTGCAGCGCTTTCCCAACAGCCAGTACGCCCCGGATGCCCGTGCGCGTATGATTCACCTGCGCAACCGTCTGGCCCGCTATGAAATCAACGTCGCCAACTACTACTTCAAGCGCAAGGCCTATCTGGCCGCCGCCAACCGCGGCCGCTACGTGGTAGAAAACATGCCCCAGACCTCAGCCGTGCCCGACGCACTGGCAGTCATGGTGCAGGCTTACCTGCTGCTGGGTATGGATGATCTGGCCGAGCGCTCACTGACCGTGCTGCGCAGCAATTTCCCGAAACACCCGGCGCTGGATGAAAACGGCAACTTCAACTCACAGGTGGGTCTGGATCAGGAGCGCTCCTGGCTGAACAAGGCCACGCTGGGGCTGGTGGATCGCTACGAGCCACCCAAGTTTGATAACCGCCCGGTGTTTGTTCCCGGCGAAGGTGAGAAAGACGTCAGCCGTGACGATCGCAAGCCGCCGAAGATGCGGCCTCGCTAGGATTCAGTTCTGTTGAAATAAAAACGGGCGCCCTCTGCGCCCGTTTTTGTTTTAGACCCCCGCCTTCCAGCGATTGGTGATCGGATAGCGCCGGTCACGCCCAAAGCCGCGCTCGGTAATACGCGGCCCAATCGCCGCCTGCCGCCGCTTGTATTCATTGATATCCACCAGTCGCACCACGCGCTCCACCTGCTCGCGCTCAAAGCCCATGGCGATAATCGCTTCGGCGCTCTGATCGTGCTCAATGTAGTGTTCAAGAATTTCATCCAGCACCTCGTAAGGCGGCAGCGAGTCTTCATCTTTCTGATCTGGCGCCAGTTCGGCCGAGGGCGGGCGATCAATCACCCGCTGCGGGATCGCCGGCGACAGGGTATTGCGGTAGCGCGACAGGGCAAACACGCGCTGCTTGGAGACATCTTTCAGCACATCAAAACCGCCGGCCATATCACCGTAAAGCGTGCAATAACCCACCGCCATCTCGCTTTTGTTACCGGTGGTCAGCACCAGATAGCCCTTTTTGTTTGAGATGGCCATCAGCAGCACACCGCGAATCCGGGCCTGCATGTTTTCTTCGGTGGTGTCGCGTTTGAGGCCCGCAAACTCGTCGGCCAGCGCTTCAGAAAATGCATCAAACATTGGCTCTATCGGCATCACCTTGTAGGTCACACCCAAGGTTTTGGCTTCAGCAGCAGCATCCTCCAGGCTCATGCTGGAGGTGTATTTAAAGGGCATCATCACCGCTTCAACCCGCTCGGCACCGAGTGCATCCACCGCAACCGCCAGGGTCAGTGCAGAATCAATCCCGCCCGATAAACCGAGCACCACGCCTTTGAAACCGTTTTTGTTCACGTAGTCGCGCACACCGACCACCAGCGCGTCGTAAATGGTGGCCAGTTCCTCAGCGATAGGCGCGATATCATTTGCCAGCGGCTCGCCATCACGCAGCGTGATCAACGACAGAGATTCTTTAAGAGGGTGGGCGCGCGCCTTTAATTCGCCGTCAGACGACAAGGCAAAGGAGCCACCGTCAAACACCAACTCGTCCTGCGCGCCGACCTGATTCACATACAGCACAGGAACTCTATTTTCGCGGCAGCGTTCCGCTACCACCGCTTCGCGCTCTGCTTGCTTGCCCACATGGTAAGGCGAGGCATTGAGATTGAGGATCACCTCGGCGCCCGCGGCAACAGCTTTCGCCGCCGGTTCAGGTGACCAGATATCTTCACAGATCGTGATACCAAAGCGGGTACCGCCAAGCTCAAACACTGCCGCCTCACTGCCGGCCGCGAAATAACGAACCTCATCAAATACCCGATAATTCGGCAGGCGGTGTTTGCGGTAGAGCACCTCAACCTTGCCGTCACGCAGCAGGGCTGCCGCGTTATAGAGCTTGCCGTCTGCATGAAGGGGCAGACCGACCAACAGGGCGATATCGCGACTCGTCGCTGCCAGCGTTTCCAGCGCGGCCGCCACGCGGATTTCCAGGCTCGGGCGAAGCAAGAGATCTTCTGGTGGGTAACCGGTCAGGGCCAGCTCCGGGAACATCACCAAGTGCGCACCGCTCGCGGCCGCCTCTCGTGCGGCCTGCGCAATGCGCTCGGTATTCCCCGCAATATCGCCCACCACCGGGTTGATCTGCGCCATGGCTATGCTTACGTCAGCGCTCATGCCTGCTCCGCTCTGCGTGTGAAAGAGAGGCCGCATTCTACCAGAAGCCGTGCGTCGCATCCCGCCCACAGAGCAGGTACACTGCGCTCACCACCGGCTCAACAGACCACCATGCTGCCTGCCACAGAAAATCGCCAGAACTGGGCACTGCTCATCATTTACTCCGGGTATCGCGCCTTGCTGGCCATGATACTCGCCACCCTGTACCTGCTGACCGCCGACGACCCGGTTATCGGTAAACACCAGCCCCTGTTATTTCTCAGCGTATCGGGTTTTTATACAGCCTACGCTATCGGTTTATTGCTCTATCAACTATTCAGCAGTCGAATCGGCAATGCTACGCAGGTCTTTACCAGCCTGCTGATCGATATTCTGACGCTGGCGCTGATTCACTACAGCTCGGCCGATGAGACCACCGGCATCGCTCTGCTGGTCCTGCCGGCCATCGCAGCCGGCAATATGCTGCTGACCGCGAGACTCGGCTTTCTGCTGTCGGCAATGGCCTCGATCGCGGTCATTGCCGACAGCGTCTATCGGGTGACTTACGAAGCTCAACCCAGCGCCGAGTTCTTTGACGCCGGCCTGATGGGCATGGCGTTTTTTACCACCAGCATCGTGGTGCAGTACCTGACCCAACGCATTATCGCCACTCAAGCCCTGGTGCAGGCGCGCGAGGCTGACGTGCAGCAACTGCTGCATATCAGCGAGCGCATCGTTCAGAACATGCGCACTGGCATTCTCGTGGTCGATGCTGAAGGCGTGATCCGCCTGATCAACCAATCCGCCGCAGAGCTCCTCAAAGTTCGCTTTATCAGTCAGAGCATGCCGCAGCTGGCACCGCGCTCGCTGTTGGAGCTGCTGCGACAGGAACGGCGCCAGAATACTCAGTTTCGACATGAGGAATCGGGCCGACTGCTGCAGATCAGCCGCACGGAATTGAAAGCTGGCGACAGTGAAAATACCTTGCTGTTTATCGAAGACGTCAGCCAGATGGCGCAGCAGGCCCAGCAGCTCAAGCTCGCCTCGCTCGGTCAGTTTACCGCCAGCATCGCCCATGAAATCCGCAACCCCCTGGGCGCCATCAGTCACGCCGCTCAACTACTGGCCGAATCCGAAAGCCTCGACAGCACCGACCGCCGGTTGATCAATATCGTCACCCAGCAGTCGGCGCGCATGAACAGCATTATTGAAAATATTCTGCAGCTGTCGCGGCGAGACAATCCCAAACCAGAACCTTTTAACCTGAGGGAATGGCTCGACACGTTTTGTCATGACTACAGTGCTATTACCCCGGACCCGGCAGATTTCAACATCACCGCCATCGGTGGTCGCTTTACGGTTAATGTCGACGACGACCAGCTGCACCAGATTCTAACCATCATCGTCGACAACGGCCTGCGCCACAGCGCGGAAGCCACCGGCAAGCGACAACTGGAGCTGCAGGTGATTGACGACAAAGAACAACCCGGCCCCATTCTGAATATTATCGACGATGGCCCCGGGGTCAGCACAGAAAACCGGGACCGGATTTTCGAACCCTTTTTCACCACCGAGAGCAGCGGCACCGGTCTCGGCCTCTATATCTGCAAGGAACTCTGCGACGCCAACCAGATTCAACTGACCTGGCAGCCAACCGATGACGGCAAGAGCTGCTTTCGCTTATCCTTCAGCCACCCCCAGAAACGCCACGTAATAGACTGATGAACCCACAAAAGCCCATCCTGATCATCGACGACGAGCCAGACATTCGCGAGTTGCTGGAGCTGACCCTGATGCGCATGGGCTACCACACCCATAGTGCAGACTCCCTGGCCAGCGCCTTTCGCCTGCTCGACAGTCAGCACTTCGCCCTGTGCCTGACAGACATGAAACTGCCGGACGGCAGCGGCCTGGATATCATCCGCAACCTGCAGGAGCGCCCGGAAGAAACCCCGGTCGCCGTCATCACCGCGTTTGGCAGCGTGGATCTGGCAACGGAGTCCTTAAAAGCCGGCGCCTTTGATTTTATTTCCAAACCGATTGATCTCGACCGCCTGCGCAACCTCGTGCGCAACGCCGTGAGCCTGGACGACAAACCCGCCGCCGACAGCGTGGGCGACGATACCCGACAGTTGATCGGCGAAACCGACAATATGGTGGCACTGCGTCGGCAGATCGCCAAACTGTCGCGCAGTCAGGCGCCGGTTTACATCAGCGGTGAATCCGGCAGCGGCAAGGAAGTTGTCGCCCGCTTGATACACGCCAGCGGGCCACGCGCGGATGCACCTTTTGTTCCCGTTAACTGCGGTGCGATTCCTTCAGAGTTGATGGAAAGCGAATTTTTCGGCCACGTAAAAGGCAGCTTTACCGGCGCCCACAATGACAAGGCAGGGCTGTTTGAATCCGCTGACGGCGGCACACTTTTTCTCGATGAAATTGCCGACCTGCCACTGAACATGCAGGTCAAGCTGCTGCGCGCCATTCAGAACAAAAGCGTCCGACCGGTGGGCGCCAATCGTGAAATCCCGGTCGATGTGCGACTGCTCAGCGCGACCCACAAGGATCTGGCGACGCAAGTGGAGAAGGGCCACTTCCGCACGGACCTGTTCTATCGCATCAATGTGATTGAAGTAAAAGTGCCGAGCCTGCGTGAACGGGTAGAGGATATTCCCCTGCTGGCCAACGCCATCCTCAACCGCCTATCGGCCGAGTGGGGCATGAAAACACCCCAACTGGATGCCAGCGCACAAACCGCCCTCAGCAGCTACCCCTTCCCGGGTAACGTGCGCGAGCTGGAGAATATCCTGGAGCGCGCCGTGACCCTCTGTGACGACGACACAATAACCGCGGGCGATCTGCAACTTCCCGACACCGGAACAACGCCCTCCACCAATCCCGCAAAAGGCATTGAAGCGGCGTTTGGAGATCTGGAAGGCTACCTGCAGGATATTGAGCGCGCCGCCATTGAAGCGGCACTGGCGAAAAGTCACGGCAATAAAACCGAAGCGGCGGAACTGCTGGGTTTATCCTTCCGCCAGTTCCGCTACCGCGCGAAGAAGATTCTGGAAGACTGAAGTTATCTCGTCATTGCGAAGAACGAAGCAATCTCCTGAATGTGGCACCCACATCACAAGATTGCCGCGCCGACCTTATTTCTTATAAGGCTGTTCGCCATTCACAATCAGTTTGCTACAGTCCTCACCCATAGCATCGCAGTACTTGGTGTAGCCATCGAGCACCGAATGCGCATCCAGCACTGCCGTGATATTGCCCTCGGCATCCATATTGATATTGGCGCCATAAATTGCAAACCATACTTCGGTGGGCTCTTTTTGCCCTTCCGGCACCATCAGGGTATGGACCGAACCGGCGGGCTCAAAGAGGTAAGATCCGGGCTTGTTAACCTCATCCGGATACTCTTTGTAATACCATTCGCCCTTCAGCGTCACCGCGAAAACCGAACCCGTATGGTAGTGCTTGTCGATGGCAAAGCCGGGCATAAAGCGGTTTTTGACTACCCACAGCCCCTGATTCAGATCCACCTGCAGCAGCTGGGTCTGGCTACCATCGGGTGACATCAACCAGGGCAGATCGTTTTCTTCCAGCAGCAGGGTATCGCTCGCCCCCACCGTCGGAATAATCGGCCGATTCTCAAAATCCTTGATCAAGGCTTCGATTTTTTCCTGATCCATTGTGCTCTCCCGCTATGTTGAAAAAGGTCAGCCTACTGCCCGCCACGCCGCCAGACCATGAACAATTCTCCACGCACCAACATCGGCTGTTATGGCGGGCATACATCGCCGATTCAGTACCGGCATCGGCTATACTGCCCGGGCAATTGCAGGAAGAAAAGTTACAAGGAATGCCCATGAATCAGGCGCTGAACCAACTCGTTGATGTTCTCAAGCTGGAAAAGCTCGATGAAAACCTCTATCGCGGCCAGAGCGAGGTCACCGACTGGGGCCGGGTTTACGGCGGACAGGTTATCGGTCAGGCACTGTCGGCGGCCAAGCAGCAGGTGCCCGCCGATCGCGAGATTCATTCACTGCACAGCTACTTTCTGCGCCCAGGTGACTCCACTTTACCTATCATTTTTGAAGTGGAAACCACACTGGATGCCGGCACCATCTCCAACCGCCGCGTCAAGGCCATGCAGAAAGGCCAGCCCATCTGCTTTATGACCTGCTCCTTTCAAATTCCACTGAAGGGCTTCGAGCACGAAGCCGATATGCCCGACATGCCGGCACCCGAGGAGATCGAGAGCGGACTGGCGATTATCGAAGACAATATCAAACGCAGCCCGGAAGACTGGCTGCCCAAGTTTTCCGCCCTGCGCGCCATTGATTTCCGGCTGGTCGAAAAACAAAACCTGCTGCGCCCCACCAAACTGCCGCCCAAGTGGCACCTGTGGATGCGCGCTAACGGTTCACTGCCCGCAGAAACGCAAATTCACCAATACACCCTGGCCTACGCCTCGGACTTCCTGTTTCTGGCGGCAGCGACTCAGCCCCATGAAGTCTCGTTCTTTACCGAGAATATGCGCATGGCCACCATCGACCACAGCATCTGGTTCCACCGCCCCTTCGATTTCAATGACTGGCTGCTCTACGCCATCGATAGCCCCAGCGCCTCTAACGGTCGAGGCTTTGTGCGCGGCCAGATTTTTGATCGGCAGGGCCGGCTGGTCGCCAGCACCGCTCAGGAAGGGATTATGCGGATGAAGAGCCAGTAGCGTTTAACGCTCTAATACCGCCGCATAACCTTGCTGGTAATCCGGGTAGCGGAAGGTAAAACCACTGTCTTTTAATCGCTGATTATTGCCGCGCTTGCTGCCCGCCATATGCCTGTAACCGGGGTCGCACTCGTAGGACACACCTAACTGCGCGGCCAGCCACTGGTGTACCTCAGCAATCGGCGCGGGATTGTCGTCCACCGCCAGATAACAGTCTGCCAGTGGCTTGCCCGCTTCAACACACTCAATAAAGTGCTTTAACACCGCCACGCAGTCATCGCGATGAATCCGGTTACTGAAATGCTCGGGCTCAGGCGGCGCACACCGCCCCTCGCGCACCCGCTCTGCCAAGCGCAGCGAATCGCCGCCGTAGATACCGCCATAGCGCACAACCGTTGTAGGCAAAGCAGACTCGGCAAGTAATTTTTCAGCCGCCAGAACGGACTGGCCGCTGAAGCTGGTGGGCTCGGTCACGCTGTTTTCATCAACGACCGAACCGTCGTTCTGGTGATAGACGCTGGTGCTGGAGGTAAACAGCAGGCGCTTCAGTCGGCTTGCATTCAGATTCCGCAAAATGGCCGCCAAGCCCTGCTCGAAAACCGCCTTATAAGCCTCCGCGCTACGCTCACCCGGCGTCAGTGTCACAACCACATAATCCGCCGCAATCTCACTCAGGGCGTTGAGTGATGTGCTGTCGCGAAAATCCAGTCCCAGCGGCTCAAAGCCTTTGGGCAGTTTTTCGACGGAGCGACGAGCGCCCACCACACGCCAGCCCTGAGTCAGAAATTCCTGGCCCAGCGCGGAACCCAGTTGTCCGCAGCCAATTAACAGCAGTGTTTTTTCCATGCCTCGCCTGTCGTTACCTTGCAAAAGACCGTTACAATACGTGAGCGCAGACCAATAGAGAAGGAGACCCTGCGTGACGGATCTGCAGGCCATCACCGTCGACCAGCTCAAGGGCGTTGGCCCCCGGCTGCGCGAAAAGCTCAATAAATACGGCGTTTTTACTGCGCAGGATCTGCTATTCCACCTGCCCCTGCGCTATCAGGATCGCACCAAGATCACGCCCATCGGCGCGCTGCAGCTCGGCGTAGACGCCGTGATTGAAGGCGAAGTTCAAGTGGCTGATATCGCCTTTGGCAAACGCCGCAGCTTGATCTGTAAGGTGCAGGACGGCACCGGCCTCGTAACGCTTCGCTTCTTTCATTTTTCCGGCGCACAGAAAAATCAGCTCGCAAAAGGCGTACGCATTCGCTGCTACGGCGAACCGCGGCGCGGCAGCGCGGGGCTGGAGCTCTACCATCCGGAATACCAGCTGCTCGACGAACAGCAAGCGGTTGAGCTCGACGACCGACTCACTCCTGTTTACCCCAGCACCGACGGCATCGGCCAAAATGTGTGGCGCAAGCTCTGTCAGCAGGCGTTAACCCTGCTCGACAAACATCCGGTTACCGAGCTGATCAGCCAGCACGAGCTGGCGCGCTTCCCCCTTAGCGATGCCCTGCGCTATCTGCACCAACCGCCCAGCAAGGCACGGCTGTCACTGATGCGCGAAGGACTGCACCCGGCCCAGCGCCGTCTCGCCTTCGAAGAACTGCTGGCCCACAACCTCGCCATGCTGAAAACCCGCGAACAGACACAGGCCCGGGGTGCGGTACCCATGGCCGAAAGTCGACAACTGCAGAATGCTTTTCTTAAGCAATTGGGTTTTAAACTGACCGACGCGCAGCAGCGGGTCAGTGACGAGATAGCGGCGGACTTAATACTGCCAAGACCGATGCTGCGACTGGTACAAGGTGATGTAGGTAGCGGCAAAACCGTGGTGGCCGGCATGGCGGCTTTGCAGGCCATTGAACAGGGTTTTCAGGTGGCCTTGATGGCGCCCACGGAAATCCTCGCAGAGCAGCACTACCTCAATTTCAGTCAATGGTTCGACTCCCTCGGCATCAAGGTCGGCTGGCTGGTTGGCAAACTCAAAGGCAAGGCGAGGCAAAAGGCGCTGGTGGAGATTGCCAGTGGCGAAGCGCAGCTGGTGGTCGGCACCCATGCCCTGTTTCAGGATGAGGTCGCCTATCAACGGCTTGGGCTGGCGATAATCGACGAGCAGCATCGCTTTGGCGTGCATCAGCGACTTGCCCTGACGCAAAAAACGCGGCCTGAAGATGGTTCGCCTCACCAATTGGTGATGACCGCAACGCCGATTCCGCGAACTCTGGCGATGACTGCCTACGCCGATCTCGACACCTCCATCATCGACGAACTGCCGCCCGGGCGAACGCCAGTCAATACCGTCGTCATCGACAACGCGCGGCGCGCCCAGATTATCGAGCGCATTGCCCATGTCTGCGCCAAAGGTCAGCAGGTGTATTGGGTGTGCACGTTGATTGAAGAGTCGGAAGCCTTGCAGGCACAGGCGGCGGAAGCAGCCTTTGAAGAACTCAAAACGGCACTCCCCCAATTACAGATCGCACTGGTCCACGGCCGCCAGAAGTCACAGGAAAAGGCCGATATCATGACGGCCTTTAAAGCGGGCGAGACACAACTGCTGGTCGCCACCACCGTGATTGAAGTTGGGGTCGACGTGCCCAATGCCAGCTTGATGGTGATTGAAAACGCCGAACGCCTTGGGCTTTCACAATTACATCAGTTACGCGGCCGAGTCGGGCGCGGCGCTCTCGAAAGTCATTGTGTGCTGCTCTACCAATCGCCCCTGTCGCGAACCGGCAAGGAGCGACTGCGCGCCCTGCGCGAATCTACCGATGGTTTTTATATTGCCGAAAAAGATTTGATGCTGCGCGGGCCCGGCGAAGTGTTAGGCACTCGCCAAACCGGATTAATGCAATTTCGTATTGCCGATCTGCAGCGCGATGGTGATTTGCTTGAGGATGTTAAACAGGTTGCTGGCAAGGTCTCAGCCGACGACAACTTAAGCGATGCACTCATACAGCGCTGGCTGGGGGATCGCACCGACTACGCTGTTGTTTAAATCCCCCTCACCCTGTCCCTCTCCCAGTGGGAGAGGGTACCTTTCGGTCGAGTTTGACGCGCGTGTCGATTTGCTCCCTCTCCCTTCGGGAGAGGGCTGGGGTGAGGGGAACCAGAAACAAAAAAGGCGCCCGAAGGCGCCTTGGCATTCACCAGCAGGGGGAGACTTATTGCTGGGTGAATTCGGGGTAGGCTTCCATGCCACACTCGGACAGATCCACGCCTTCGTACTCTTCTTCTTCCGTGACGCGGATTCCGATAACCGCTTTGATGATCGCCCAGGTCACCATGCTGGCTACGAATACCCAGCCAAAGATGGTGGCCGCACCGATCAGCTGACCAGAGAAGCTTGAGCCGTCGTTGGTAACCGGTACCAGCAGCAGACCCAGCAGACCGACAACACCGTGGACAGAGATCGCACCAACCGGATCATCGATTTTCAGCTTGTCCAGAGTCACGATGGAGAATACAACCAGTACGCCACCCAGACCACCGAACAGAGTCGCTTGCAGCGCAGTCGGGGTTGAAGGCTCAGCCGTGATGGCAACCAGACCAGCCAGGGCGCCGTTCAGGGCCATAGTGAGGTCGGCCTTGCCGAACATGATGCGAGCTACTGCCAGTGCACCGATCAGACCACCGGCCGCTGCGGCGTTAGTGTTCATGAACACAACCGCTACAGAGTTGGCGCTTTCAACGCTGGACGTTGCCAGCACCGAACCACCGTTGAAGCCGAACCAGCCCAGCCACAGGATAAAAGTACCCAGAGTCGCCAGCGGCAGGTTAGCACCGGGGATCGCGTTAACTTGACCGTCTTTGCCGTATTTGCCTTTACGGGCACCCAGCAGAATCACACCAGCCAGGGCTGCGGCAGCACCTGCCATGTGTACGATGCCGGAACCAGCAAAGTCAGAGAAGCCCAGGTCGCCCAGCGTGTACAGTCCGAATACCGGCATACCGCCCCAGGTCCAGGCACCTTCCATCGGATAGATAACACCGGTCATGACGACTGCGAAAGCCAGGAAGGCCCACAGTTTCATACGCTCGGCAACTGCACCGGAGACAATCGACATCGCCGTCGCAACAAACACGACCTGGAAGAAGAAGTCAGAAGAAGGCGCGTAGGTCGCGGGCTCTTCAGCACCGGCCACACCGTCACCGACGATACCGTCGAGGAACAGGGTCAGCTCGCCGCCGCCGTACATGATGGAGTAGCCGCAGATCATGTACATGGTACAGGCGATCGCAAACAGGGCTACGTTTTTGGTAAGGATCTCGGTGGTGTTCTTGGAACGCACCAGACCGGCTTCGAGCATGGCAAAACCGGCCGCCATCCACATTACCAGCGCACCGCACACCAAAAAGTAAAAGGTGTCGAGTGCGTACTGCAGTTCAAATATTTGATTTTCCATGATTAAATAAACCTCGCAGGCTTGTTGGGGGTTCCGGCCTTCTGCCAAAGTCCGAATCCGTACCGGCCCAACTCTTTATGAGTGAAAACCGGCAATGAGCTTGCCCCTAATTCTTAAATCGCTTCTTCGCCGGTCTCGCCCGTACGAATACGGATGACCTGCTCTAGCGCGGAAACGAAAATCTTGCCGTCACCGATCTTGCCGGTATTGGCGGATTTACTGATGGCTTCAAGCGTTTGCTCGACGGAACCGTCGGCAACCGCCACTTCGAGTTTTACCTTCGGCAGGAAATCAACAACGTACTCCGCGCCGCGATACAATTCGGTGTGACCTTTCTGACGGCCAAAGCCTTTCACTTCGGTGACGGTAATGCCCTGTACACCGATATCTGAAAGCGCCTCGCGCACATCATCAAGTTTGAAGGGTTTGATAATGGCTGTTATCAGTTTCATGAGACAAATCTCCTCTACACGGTGCATGGCAACCCATACACACCCGGTTCGAAACTGGTTAGGTTAAATCCGGCCGGCGAAGTGCCGGCCGGGATGGTACTTACTTGATAGGCAGGCTGAGGGTTACAACAAACAGCGCGTCGTCATCAAGGGTGTAGTTCAGACCTTTGGCAGTGCTGCCTACAGTGGCTTTCTTGCCCAAGAGTTCGTCGTCAGCATCTACGATCTTGCTCACAGTGAAGCTCAGGTTGTCATTGAAAGCGTAAGTCAGATCCAGGTGCATGTAGTCGTTGTCGTGCTCCGCACCTTGCTCTTCTTCACCGTCAGCCATACCCAGCAGGGCAGAAAATTGTCCCATGCTGTAAGACAGAGTGGTGTAGGTGAAGCCGTCATCCGACAGTGCATTGAAGCCGTTGTTGCCGGTTACGTTGTCGTAGTAGTACAGCTCGGCACCCGCAAAGCTCAGGCCGAGGTAGGCTTCAGTCAGATCGCTCAACCAGCTATCAAACTGGTTCGCGCCAGGGTAGTAGTAGTTCAGCAGACCAACGTCTACACCCAGATCACCGAAGCTTCCGCTCCAGCCAGCAAAGGTGTCGATTTCACCACCGTTGCCTGCTGCGCTCGAAGCCCAGACACCCGCGTACAAACCAGAGCTGTGGCTGTAGACCAGATCGCCAGATACGGCGCCGTCACCAGCGTTCTGATCCACGCCACGGAATACATAGATGTTGGAAACGGCAACGCTGGCTTCCAGTTCTGCCATAGCAGGAGTGGACCCCAGAGCAATCGCTGCTGCAGCAGCGCTTGTAGCCAGTACAGTTTTGACTTTCTTCATGTGTGTTTCTCCACGTTTGGTTTTTTAATGTGCTAGCACTTACGGCGAGCCTTTGTTGTGACCCGATATAGCATAGCTCGTGCCAACTTAAAGTTTTCTCAATATTTTCAATGCGTTATTGAGAATCCCGCCGAAACAGGGGAAATCTGCCCTCGAACAGCATGGCCAATTTAGGTGCATTTCTCCCCTGACGCACCAAGTTAGAACAAAAGGCAAGTGAAATCTAGACAAAACCTGAGAAAGTTTTATTAAGATAATGAAATATATAGATTTTATGGCTAATTTCAGAGGAGAGAAACCTACGGCAGCCCGAGGACCACCTAAGAGGCTGGCCGCAAATGTAGCACCGGGCCAGATGTGCGCACCACATCGGTGCGCTTTGAAGATTCAGTCAGTTAGCTGTAACGCTCAGTCCCTGAATTGCGGCTCCTGTTCTTGCTCTGTTTATTGTTATGAGCGCCTGTTCTTTTAGAAACTGCCAGGACGATTGCTGTTAGGGCTGCGCCTTCTGCTCCAGTGCCCGAAGCCTCTTCTCGAGAGCCTCGATACGCTGTTCCAGCTGCTTAAGGCGCGATGTGGGTTCTACTCTAGCGCCAACCGCTGGTGCGCGCAAACTTTGAGCAGCGCCATCCAGCTGCACGATAGGGTTGCGGGACGGACCACTTTCACCACTGGCCCCTTTATCACCCACTGCACCGGCTTCACCGCCCGCCAGCCATTTTTTATTGCCGCCAAAGCTGCCCTTCATATAACGGCCTTCAACGCCACCACCACCGACACCGCCGCTGCCTCCTTTGCCCCCTTCACCACCGGCAGAGGACAGTTTCATGGCACGCAGGATATCGGTGGTATCAAGGGACCCGAGCGGGCGATACACCAAGGTGAGGTCACCCGCGGCACCGCCCGGCCCGCCGGTACCACCGGCGCCGCCATCACCGCCCGCGCCACCGCGACACTTATTGATATCCCCACCATGCTGACCGGCACCGCCGACACCGCCGGCACCACCGGCACCACCGTCAGTTGCCACAGTAAGCGACCCGATCTCCGCGATACCCAGGCTGAGGGACAGGTTCACCCCTGAACCGCCCATTCCGCCCTGGCCACCCGCGAGACCATTTTTACCATCGTCACAAACCCTGGCCGGCTCGGTGAAACCCTCGCCCGGCGCTCCCGGCTCGCCGCTCGCACCGCGGCCATCAATCACCACATCGCGGCCAATACGGGCACGCTTTACTGACAGCGCCCAGTTCTCTACGTTGTCGGCAAATTCAATCCGGGCACCGTCACCGATCGTCAGCTGATCCAGCGTAACTTTCTGCTCGGACGTGATCAGCCAAGTTTCGCCCGCCGCTACCGTTTTCTGTTGCGCTATGGCCGGCGCCGCTATCAAAGGCGCTGCCAGCAAGGAGGCTACCGCCGCCGATACCCGGAGCGCGCCGCGCAGTTCTGTCACAACTGTCTTGATCACCTGTTTACCCCATCGCTCTACATTGGCGCTCAATGTACGCTAAACTGCGCATCGAAAACAGGCAGACCACTCACGCAGACAACACGCCACAGGAAGCTCATGTCCCGATTGGAAATGATTGAACAACTGGTACAACAGGCCAGCCGTCTCGCCGGTGAAGCGCCGCAGGATATTGAAGCGAAACTGCGCGTATTGGTTCAGGGCGCCCTGTCGCGTATGGATCTGGTTACCCGCGATGAATTTGACGCTCAGGCCGCGGTGCTGCTGCGTACACGGGAAAAACTGCAATCACTGGAACAACAACTGTCAGAGTTACAGGCACTGGTCGACGCTGACAACAAACAATAAAGAACACGGCCTTTCCGCAGGATAGGAAAGGTCATACACCAAGGATGGCCCCATGCACTTTGCTCTGGTTTACAGTCGTGCCCGCATTGGTATCGATGCCCCCCTGATTACCATCGAAGTTCATCTCTCCAACGGTTTACCCGCCTTCAATATTGTCGGCTTGCCGGAAGCCTCCGTTCGCGAAAGCCGCGAGCGCGTGCGCTCAGCCCTGCTTAACGCAGGCTTTGAATTTCCCGCCCGGCGCATGACCGTTAATCTCGCCCCCGCCGATATCCCGAAAGAGGGCAGCCGCTTTGACTTGCCCATTGCCATCGGCATTCTCGCCGCCAGCGATCAGCTCAAATGCGAGGCACTGGATCACTTTGAGTTTATCGGCGAGTTGGGTCTGACCAGTGAACTGAGGCGCATCGACGCCAGCCTGCCCGCCGCCATGCAATGTGAAAGCGCCGGTCGCAAACTGATTCTGCCCACGGCCAACGCGGCTGAAATCCAGCACTTTGTCAGCGCAACCCTGCGCGCCGTCGACAACCTCGGCCAAACCGTGGCCCTGCTGCAGGGGGAAGCCGACCCGAGCACCATTCCCGAGCGCACCGAAACGGAAAACGGTAGCACAGGAGATTTTGCGGACATCATCGGTCAGCACGGCGCCAAGCGGGCTCTGGAAATCGCCGCCGCTGGTGCTCACAATCTCTTGTTCAGCGGACCGCCCGGCACTGGCAAAACTCTGATTGCCTCGCGCCTGCCGTCCATCCTGCCACCGCTAACGCGGCAGGAACTGCTGGAATCCAGCGCCATTCATTCGGTCGCGGGAAACCCCGTCAATTACCGCGCGAACCGCCCCTTCCGCTCACCTCATCACACCGCCTCGGCGGTGTCGCTGGTCGGCGGTGGCAGTCACGCCTGTCCCGGCGAAGTCTCGCTTGCCCACGGCGGCGTGCTGTTTCTCGATGAATTGCCGGAGTATCCGCGCAAAGTCCTGGACGTGCTGCGTGAACCATTGGAAGCCGGTGAAATCACCATCGCCCGCGCCAATCGCAAAATCCGATACCCTGCTCGATTCCAGTTGCTGGCTGCAATGAACCCCTGCCCCTGCGGCTATCACAACGATCCGCTCCACGAATGCCGCTGCACACCTGATCAGGTGCGGCGTTATCGCAATCGCATTTCCGGGCCGCTGCTGGATCGCATTGATTTATTTGTCCACGTACCGCGCTTGCCGCCCGGCAGCCTGCAGAATACTACTCAAGAAGAATCCTCCGAGCTCATCGCCTCGCGGGTGAGCGCAGCCAGAGAGCGGCAGTTTCAGCGCGCAGGCTGCTGCAATGCCCAGCTCGACGCCAGCGGTCTGCGAGAATTTTGCCCACTCGATTCGAACAGTCGTGATTTGCTGGGCAAGGCCGAAGCCCGACTCGGGCTATCTCCCCGCGCTCAACATCGCATCATCAAGGTGGCGCGCACACTGGCCGATCTGGAAGGTGCCGCATCCATCAGCCTCAAACATCTGAGCGAAGCCCTCACCTACCGCCAGATGCCAGCCTGAACAGCAGACAAAATTCAAGCGGCGACAGCCCGGAAGGGCTGCTGCTAGAATGCCCGTTTTCAGAACACCGCTTCGCGAGCCCGGCTCGCGAACAGAAACACCGGACCCGCAAACTGACGTGAGCCAACTTAACCCCCGCCAACGCGAAGCCGTTCACTACATCGACGGCCCCCTGCTGGTACTCGCCGGTGCCGGCAGCGGCAAGACCAGCGTGATTACGCGCAAGATCGCCTACCTGGTGGACAAGTGTGGTATCGACGCCAAGTACATCACCGCCGTGACCTTTACCAACAAGGCGGCGCGGGAGATGCGCGAACGAATCACCAGCCTGCTGCCCGGCGGTTCCGGCAAGGGGCTGAATATCTCGACCTTTCACACTCTCGGCTTGAATATTCTGCGCAGCGAATACAAAACCCTGGGTTACAAATCCGGTTTTTCAATTTTTGATCAGCAGGACTGCCAGGCCTTGTTGAAGGATCTCTTAATTCAGCAGCACGGCAGCGACGGAGATCAGGTCGATCATATTCAGCGCACCATTTCCGATTGGAAAAACGATCTGATCGAACCGGAACAGGCCATCGCCAATGCCGAGGGCCCGGCAGATATTCTCTGCTCACAAGCCTACCTGCGCTACCAGCAGGCGCTGAAAGCCTATAACGCGCTGGATTTCGACGACCTCATTTTGCTGCCGGTAAAACTGCTCCGGGACTACCCGGAGGTGCTGGAAAAATGGCAGCAGAAAGTGCGCTACATGCTGGTGGACGAGTATCAGGATACCAACGGCGCCCAGTATGAATTGGTGAAGAAACTCGTCGGCGTGCGCGCTGCGCTGACCGTTGTGGGCGACGATGACCAATCCATTTACGCCTGGCGCGGTGCCCGGCCGGAAAACCTTGGCCAGCTGCAACAGGACTACCCCCATCTCAAAATCGTCAAACTGGAACAGAACTACCGCTCCACCGCCCGCATTCTGAAGGCAGCCAACACGGTCATCGCCAATAATCCTCACCTCTTCGACAAGGCCCTGTGGAGTGAGCTGGGCTACGGCGATCCCATTCGGGTGATCAAATGCCCGAATGAAGACGCCGAATGCGAACGCGTGGTCACAGAGATACTCGATCACAAACTGCGCAGCGCCACCCGCTTCGGTGACTATGCAGTGCTGTATCGCGGCAACCACCAAGCGAGACTGCTAGAACTGAAATTGCAGGCCCACCAGGTGCCGTATAAACTCAGCGGCGGCACTTCCTTTTTCGCGCGCAACGAAATCAAGGATGTGATGGCCTACCTACGCCTGCTCATCAACCCGGACGACGACAATGCCTTTCTGCGCATTGTGAACGTGCCCCGCCGCAAGATTGGCACCAGCACCTTGGAGGCACTCGGCCGTTACGCCACCAAGCGCGGCGTAGCTATGTACAGCGCCTGTGAAGAACTCGGTTTGGAATCGCACTTGCCCGCCGCCGGCGTGCAGCGCCTGCGCGAATTTACCCAGTGGCTGGAGAGGCTGCGGCGCCGTTGCTACGAAGACGATCCGATCGAAGCCATCCGCCAATTGTTGCGCGATATCGATTATCTGGATTGGCTGATGCAAAACAGCTCGTCGCCGGCCGTAGCCGAAAAACGTATGGCCAATGTGTTTGTGCTGGTCGACTCTCTCAAAAAGAGTTTGGATAAAGACGACGATACCGATATCGAAGGCGCCATAACGAAACTGGTATTGCGCGATATGCTGGAACGTCAGGAGGACGAACAGGAAAGTGCCGATCAGGTGCAGCTGATGACCCTGCACGCCTCCAAGGGACTCGAGTATCCCCACGTTTACGTAATCGGTATGGAAGAAGGTATTCTGCCTCACCAGAATAGTCTCGACGCCGACACCATCGACGAAGAAAGACGGCTCTGCTACGTGGGCATTACTCGCGCCAAGCGCACCCTGACGCTGACCTACTGCGCCAAGCGAAAATCCTTTGGCGAAATGCAGACTTGCGACCCCAGCCGCTTTCTCAGCGAATTGCCGCAAGAAGACCTGGAGTGGGAAGGCCGGGGTGACGCTTCCCCCGAAGCCAATCAGAAACGCGGCAACGAAACGCTGGCCAGCCTGAAAAACCTTTTTGGTTAACACGCTTTCCTAAACGACTGAATTCGAAGGTTTTTCACTAACTCTCTAGGTCAGTCGCGAAGGCAAGAGCAAAAGCAAGCCCAAAACTGCGCACAATTTCCTCGCCTTTCCTCACTCACGGCGCGACAGTGATTCCTGCACGATGCAAGTTTGCAACGGCCAAGGGGGGCGCAATTATGGTTATCACTGAACTAGGCATCACTCCCGCCTCCAGCCGGCGGGATCTCTTTCTTTTCCAAGTCGATGCGTACTTTCTGGAGCGACGCTGGCGTTGCGACCGGGATTTTTGCGAGCGCTGGTGGGGCGAGAGTTTGCGTCACTGGTTTGAATTCGATCGCAACCACCAGCCGCGGGCTTTTATTGCTGGCACCATGGATATGTGCATCAACGGCACGATTTCCATTCGTCATGGGCGGCACCGGGCACGCTGGCTGCTGCAGCTGGGCCTCGACAAAATCCCGCTCTATGTCGATGAAACCAGCGCCGGCCGCCTGCTGCGCGACGGCGCCGGTGAACCCGCGCTCGAGGATTACTCGCTCAGCCTTAACAGGCGACTACTGCCGAAAGGCCAGCCACTGATCGATGTCGCCTCGTTTCCAGCGAGCATTGAACAACCGCGGCGATACGCGACTAGGCGTTGAGCCTTGCAGTAAAATCCGTGAACGGTACTTTTTCCGTCCGTTAGACACGCGCGTTAGCGGCGATAAAGTCGTTCACCACCGCCGCCAGCGCCTCGCCCTGATCTTCCTGCAGAAAGTGGCCGCCCTGCTTGATGGTAGTGTGAGCTTGACCCTGAGTACCCGGCACCAGCTTCTGAAAAACTTTGTCGCCACCGGCGGTAATCGGATCTGAATCACTGAACGCCGTGAGAAACGGCTTATCCCAACGCTTCAACACCTCCCAGGCAGCTTTGTTGTCGGCGCTGGCGGGATCATCCGGCGAGGTGGGCACCAACAGAGGGAACTGCCGGGCACCGGCTTTGTAACTCTCATCGGGAAAAGGCGCGTCGTAGCCGGCAACCACCTCAGGCGGCAACTCACAGGTCACGGCACCAGCAATGATCTTGCCCACTGGAAATTCCGGCACGTCCTGGGAAAATTTCTGCCAGGCGATAAAGGCTTCACCGGGGGCCTGATCGCCCGTCGGCAGCATGGTATTGGCCGCCACCGCACGGGCAAAACGATCCGGCCGGCTGGCTAGCAAACGCAGACCAATCAGGCCGCCCCAGTCCTGACAAACCAGCGTGACGTTTTCCAGATTCAGTTGATCAAAGGCCGACTCAATCCACGTCACATGGCGGGCATAGGTGTAGTCGCTGCGTTCGGCCGGCTTGTCAGAGCGACCGAATCCGATCAGATCCGGCGCGATCACCCGGTGACCGGCCTGCACCAGAGGCGGAATCATTTTCCGGTAAAGATAAGACCAGCTCGGCTCGCCGTGCATCAGAAGCACTGGGTCTGCGCCCTTCGGGCCTTCATCCAGATAGTGGAGTCTCAACTCGCCACCCTCGCCGTCATCAACAGAGAGATAGTTAGGCGCAAAGTCGTAGCCCGGCAGGTTGTCGAAACATTCGTCGGGCGTTCTCAGGACTTTCATAGGGTGCTCCTCTTACTGTTATTATCGAATGGCTGCATTACACAGTGACCCGCTTATACCGTTTGGTAAAGCAGATCCCACACACCGTGACCGAGGCGCTGGCCACGTTGCTCAAACTTGGTTAGCGGACGCCACTCAGGGCGCGGCGAAAACTGACCTTGGCCTGCTTGATTGCGATAACCTGGCGCGGCTTCCATCACCTCCAGCATATGCTCGGCGTAGTTTTCCCAGTCCGTCGCCAGATGCAGCACACCACCCGCCTTCAGCTTGCGGCGCAAAAGCGCTACAAAACCCGGTTGAATCAAACGGCGCTTGTGATGCTTTTTCTTGTGCCAGGGATCGGGAAAGTAAACTTGCACCCGGCTCAGAGCGCCATCGGGAATGCATTGCTCCAGCACCTCTACCGCATCATCGCAGTAGGCGCGCACATTGCTCAGTTCCGCTTCGCCCATCCCCATGAGCAGGCGGCCGACGCCGGGTTTGTGCACCTCGACGCCGATAAAATCCTTATCGGATTCGCGCTCGGCCATCTCCAGCAGGGACTGCCCCATACCAAAGCCAATCTCAAACACCAGCGGCGCGCTGCGGCCGAATACTGTTTCAGGAGAAATCATTCCGTCAGCCAGTTGCAGGCCTGCCTGCGGCCAATAGTGCTCAAAGGCCAACTCCTGCCCTTTGGTCATACGGCCGGTACGCAAAACAAAGCTGCGGATGCGGCGCAGTGGGCGGCTCAGTTCATTGTCATTCGTAAAATCGTCAGTCACGACAGCCCCTTGATCGCCGCAAAGGCCAGACACGCCCAGCCCGCCAACAGGCACAAGCCGCCAATGGGCGTGATCGCCCCCAGAATCTTGATACCGCTAAGCGCCAGCGCATAAAGACCACAGCTGAAAATCACCGTACCCACCAAAAACAGAATGCCACTGAGTTTCAGCCCCTGCACACCGTTTACCATCAGCACTGACACAGCCAGCAGTGCAAGCGTGTGATAGAAATGATACTGCACAGCCGTTTCGTACACGGCCAGCATGTCGGCGCTGAGTTTTGATTTCAGCGCGTGAGCGCCGAAAGCCCCCAGCGCGACAGCGAGAAACCCACTGACCGCCGCAGCGGCGAGGAAGAACTGGCCCATAAAAACATTACCCTTCACAATACGCAGGCCGAACCATTCGCCCGGCCCCACAGGCCGTGCAGTTTACCAAGTCAGGTCAGAGGAATCAGCGCTCATGCGCAAGCCATCCCGAAACAAAGCACCCATCGAAGGCACGATTCGCATTATTGGCGGCGAATGGCGCGGCCGAAAACTGCATTTTCCCGCAAGCGACGGCCTGCGTCCCACCGGTGATCGAGTGCGCGAAACCCTCTTTAACTGGCTGGCACCGCATATTGAAGGTGCACGTTGCCTCGATGCCTTTGCCGGCAGCGGCGCGCTCGGCCTTGAGGCCCTGTCGCGCGGCGCCGCGCACTGCCATTTTCTCGACCCGCAACGGGAAGTCAGCACCGCCCTGCAGCGCAATCTCGAACTGCTGAAAGCAGTCGGTGGCACGGTCGTTCCCTCATCGGCTCTCGACTGGCTGACGCGCTGTGATGAAACCTTTGACGTCATTTTCCTCGACCCGCCCTTTGCCAGCGACTTCTATACCCCCGCCCTGCACACCATTATCGAACGCGGCCTGCTGGCGGATACCGGCTGGCTCTATGTGGAAAGCGATCGCAAGCGCTCTGTCACCCTGCCGCAGGAGCTGAGCGTGTATCGCGACAAAACTGCCGGCCAGACCCGCTACCAGTTGCTGCAATATTCACACTGATCATCCACTTGCGCTGGCTATAACGTAGTCGTAACAATTCTGAAAAATTCGGAAACCCGTTCATATGGCCAAGCGAACTACCGCGGCGATGACACGGTGTGCCCACTGGCTGCTGACGCTCGCCGTCTGCACACCGACATTTTCATCGGCGAATTGCGATCCTGACACGAGCCCTCAGGCAAGGCCCTGCAGGGCGTCGGTTTTTGTCGTGGCCCAGCGACCGACGCGCCTGCAATACCTCAAGCAGCACCACCGCGAACCCAAGTCGATAGCCGACATCGAACCCCTGCTCCATGATTCCTACCTGTCGGTGAACGCCGGTTTTGTCGGCATCTTCAATCGCTTCAGTGAAACCCTGCGCTATGGTATGGAGTACCGCTGGAAGCCATTAACCCGTTTTCAGCTTCGCCCCGCAGCCGGGGTGATTAGTGCGGAAAATGACGCTAGCTATGTCTTTCTGGGTGTACGCCGAGATTTTTTCGTAAGCGGACACTGGCTCTTCACCGGCAGCTTCGATGCCGGTTATTTTGAAGAACGAGACGAATTGAACCTGGGCCTGGAGCTGGAATTTCGAAGCGGGCTGGAAGTGGCCTACCAGTTCGACAACCGCTACCGGATTGGCGTAGCGCTATACCACCTGTCAAACGGTGGATTCGGTGAACGCAATCCGGGCACCGAATCCGTGGTCTTGAGTCTGACCGCGCCGATTACTTCGCGTTGACCTTCTTCAGGAATTCATCAAACTGCGCCTGCATGGCTGCATCCAGCTGCTGGCAGATGGGGTTTTGCGCCATGCGCTCATCCCAGGCTTTCAGCTCAGCATGGCCTTCAAACAGATCCCACTTCAGCACGGAGCCCGCACCAAGCTTGGCTACACCCAACGAATAGCGCAGCACAATGTCGGCCAGAGTCTGCTGCTCGCCCAACAAAAACGGTGAGTAGCTCGCCAGCGTATCGACGGCACGTAAGCCTTTGGTCATCACCTCGCGCACCTCTTTCTGCACGCCTTCACTGACTGGCGCTCCCGCCAATAGGGCCGGCAATAAACGGCGACCGGAGAGTTCGATATAGAGCTCGGAAACCTTCACCAGTTCGCGCACCTTGGCCTGCTCCCAAGCGCCTTCAGGCAACAGCGGTTTTTGCGGGAAGGTCGATTCAAGGTAATCGAGAATAACCGTGGTTTCGCAGAGAAAGCCCTGCTCGGTTTCGATGCAAGGCACCTTGCCCATGGGACTCTTGGCGAGATACTCGGCGCTCTGATCGGGGAACACGGTGATCTCTTCAAATTCCACGCCCTTTTCCAGCAGCGCGTGTTTGACCATATTGAAGTAATTGCTGACAGCAAAACCGTAGAGCTTGAGCATGGTAGTTCCCCCAGTGTGAGAAATGATTGAGCTTACGTCAGTCGCCAGAACATGGCGAGGCAGCGGAATGCAGATCGGGCTGGCATGGATGCACAAACCGCCGACTCCAGCGGCGCATCCCGTCATTGCGCACCCAAAGCGCTTCACCGGGCATGCCAAGAGCTTCTGTCACTGCGAGTCGCAAAATCGACGCGGCAATCGCTGGATGCAGGGCGCCACTTTCAGGAGATTGCTTCGTGCCTCGCAATGACGAAGTTCGCACGCGCAATGACGAAAAACGGCTACGCGATGACGACAAGTTACAGCCCCAGTATGACCTCAATCTCCACCTTCGCACCCTTCGGCAAGGCCGCCACCTGCACACAAGCACGGGCGGGGTAGGGCTCGGCAAAGTAACGCGTCATCACTTCATTCACCGACACAAAATCATTCAGATCGGTCAGGGAGATATTCACCTTCAGGGCATTATCGAGGGTGCCGCCGGCTTCAGCCGCCACGGCACTTAGATTTTTAAAAACCTGCTCTGCCTGTTCGGCGGCGGATTCGCCCACCATAGTCATGGTTTTCGGGTCGAGAGGGATTTGGCCGGACAGAAAAACGATATCACCGTATTTCACGGCTTGAGAATAGGGGCCGATAACTTGTGGCGCCTGATCGGTGGAAACAATAGATTTCTTGGACATGGAAACTCCGATAAATCAGCAAACTGAAAACGCGCATGGTATAGCAAAGTGCGACGGCTGGCTCGGCTTGACCTTTGCAGGCGGCTTCTCCGCACTCGCCTCACAATAATGACAGTCTAAAAACTAAAAACCTATCTGCCTTACTCGTCATTGCGCGTGCGAACTTCGTCATTGCGAGGCACGAAGCAATCTCCTGAAAGTGGCACCCTGCATCCAGCGATTGCCGCGTCGCGCTGAATGGTGAGGATATTTCTGATCAGTTCAATCCGGTCGACAACAGTTTTGGCGAGGCCTTGAGCCTGCCGTTGGCGGAAGGGGAAAATACGCTGGAATTGCAGGGCCAATTGGTCAGCGAGGACTGTGCGTCCGAAGGCGCGCTGACCCAACGCATCCGACTGCTGACTGCCAGCCGCTGATCAGTGACGCACCCGGGTCACTCTCAGGGTGGCCGGGATATGGCGGATCCGGCGCATGATATTGGCCAGATGAACCCGCGATTTCACCCCGATCAACAAGTGCACGGTCGTAATCTTTGAGGTGTCGTCCTCAACACTGATTTTCTCAATGCTGGCATCGGCGCCGTTCACCCGAGTCGCCAGTACCGCAATAATGCCGCGCTGCTTGCTCAACTCGACTTTAATCTCAACGGTAAAGTCATTTTCCGTGTCATCGGCCCAGGACAGGGGCACCACCTTCTCGGGCTTGCTGCGCAGCTCAATACTGTTGTGGCAGGTATCCGTGTGCACCACCACGCCCTTCTCTGAACTGAGCAGGCCAATAATCGGGTCGCCCGGAATCGGATAACAGCACTTGGCAAAGTTGACCAGAAAACCTTCGGTGCCGTTGATTACCATGGAGTGCTGCACCAGCGGTGCTTCCTGCTCCGGCTCGGCCGCCTTAGCACCACTCAGTAGTTGTCGGGCCGTCAGATAGGCTACCCGGTTGCCAAGACCTATCTCTTCAAGAATATTTTCAAACTTCTCACTGTCCGTCTGCTCCACCAGCTCATCGCGCTGGGCTTCCGGAATATCCTTGAGATGGCTGCCAAGCCCGGCGAGCGCCTTTTCCAACATGCGCTGCCCCAGCTCCACGGCCTCGGCCCGGCGCTGGTGCTTGAGAAAGTGACGAATGGTAGAACGCGCCTTGGCGGTCACCACAAAGTTGAGCCAGTTCGGATTGGGCTGGGCGCCCTGCGCGGTGATGACCTCAACGGTCTGACCGCTCTGCAGCACTTCAGACAAGGGGGCGAGACGCCGGTTAATACGGCAGGCCACACAGCTGTTGCCTACGTCCGAATGCACCGAATAGGCGAAATCCACCGCCGTGGCGCCGGCGGGCAATTCCAGAATCTCACCCTTGGGGGTAAACACGTAGATCTCGTCGGGAAAGAGATCGATTTTGACGTTCTCGATAAACTCCAGCGAGTTCCCCGCGCGCTGCTGCATTTCCAACAGGCCCTGTACCCACTGCCGGGCTCGAGCGTGACTGCTGCCCGACGTAGTCTCGCTGTCGGTTTTATACAGCCAGTGGGCGGCAATGCCGTTGTTGGCCATCTCTTCCATTTCTTCGGTGCGAATCTGTACCTCGATGGGTACACCGTTCAGACCGAACAGGCCGGTATGCAAGGACTGATAACCATTGGCCTTGGGAATGGCGATGTAATCCTTGAACTGCCCCGGCACCGGTTTGAACAGGCTGTGCACGCAGCCGAGCACCCGGTAGCAGTTGTCCACCGAGTCCACCACGATGCGGAAGGCGTAGAGATCCATGATCTCGTTGAAGGATTTTTTCTTGCTGCGCATCTTCTGATAGATGCTGTAGAGGTGCTTCTCGCGCCCCATCACACGGGCGCTGATGCCCTCTTCGGCGAGATAGTTTTCGATGCTTTCGCGAATATTCTCAACGATCTCCCGGCGATCCCCCCGCACCTGTTTTACCGCGCGTTTGATCCGCTCAGCGCGCATCGGGTGCATGGCGGTGAAACCGAGATCTTCAAATTCCAGGCGAATATTGTGCATACCCAGCCGCTGGGCGATGGGGGCGTAGATTTCCAGTGTCTCGCGGGCGATGCGGCGGCGTTTCTCCGGCTGCAGCACACCCAAGGTACGCATGTTGTGCAGGCGGTCCGCCAGCTTGACCAGGATCACGCGGATATCCTTGGCCATGGCCAGCGCCATTTTCTGGAAGTTCTCGGCCTGCTGCTCGGCCCGCGACTGAAACTCAATCCGGGTCAGCTTGGAAACGCCGTCAACCAATTCGGCCACGGTGGAGCCAAACTGGTTACCGAGGGTTTTCTTGGAGATCGCGGTGTCTTCAATCACGTCATGCAGCATGGCTGCCATCAGGCTCTGATGGTCCATATGCATTTCGGCAAGAATGGTGGCTACAGCAAGGGGGTGGGTAACGTAGGGCTCGCCGCTGCGGCGGCGCTGCCCTTCGTGGGCCTGTTCGGCGTAATAGTAGGCGCGCTGAACAAGGTTCACCTGCTCAGGCGACAGGTAATCCGCAAGAATAGTGGCTAGCGCGCCAATGGATCGTTCCGGTGGCTGACCGTTTTGGGCATGGAATATAGAGTACTGAAGCATTCCTCCCCTCAACAATCCACTCAGCCGATAGGATGGCTGTCCATTTCGCTGAGATCCAGCTCCGGCTCTTCACGCTCGATCTCGGCCGCCATCACCTCTTCTTTAGTGATCTTCTGCTCGGCCAGTTCACGCAGCGCCAATACGGTGGGCTTGTCGCCGTCTTCACTTACCAGCGGGTCTTTGCCGCCGGTGGCGATTGCGCGGGCGCGCTTGCTGGCAATCATCACCAGTTCAAAGCGGTTATCAACGTGCTCGAGGCAATCTTCAACAGTAATACGGGCCATGCGTAAATTCCTGAAAAACGGTTTTCTGAGAGTGCGTTGCGCCCTGCACTTCTACCAGACTCTAGTAAAAGCCAAGACCCCCGCCGAGCGCAAGTGTCAGCGGGCGGGCGAGTGTATCAAAATTGATCAGAGCGCGACAGTAGATCGGCCAACAAAGCCTGGTATTTCAATTGCTGGGAGGGCAGGCTGAGGCGCTGGCTGCGGATAATCGCCTGCAGATCGGCCAGCGCCACCTCAAAGTCATCGTTGATGACCAGATATTCTGCCTCGGCAAAGTGCGACATCTCATCCACCGCCGCCTGCATGCGGCGGGCAATCGTGTCTTCGTCGTCCTGACCACGACCGCGCAGGCGCTGCTGCAGAGTCTCGCTCGAGGGCGGCAGGATAAAAATGGAGCGCGTCGCGGGCATAATCCGGCGCACCTGCGCCGCGCCTTGCCAATCAATCTCCAGAATCACGTCAATGCCTTGCGCCAGCTGCTGGTTTACCCAAGCCTGGGAGGTGCCGTAGTAATTGTCGAACACCTGCGCGTGCTCAAGAAAGGACGCCTCCCCCAGCATCGACTGAAACTCTTCGACGCTGACAAAGTGATAGTCCACACCATCCACCTCGCCGGGGCGCTGTTTGCGGGTGGTGTGCGACACCGACACACAGATATTATCGGTGCGCTCCAGCAGGGCGTGAACCAGACTGGTTTTGCCGGCGCCGGAGGGCGCGGAGATGGTATAGAGGATGCCTTGGGATGCCATGTTCTTTTATGAATTCCGATTGAGCAGATAATGATAGCAGTTTCAGCGACGTACTTTTGATAGTGGTTTGCCGCTATCTTCGGTGAAAGTAGCGACGGTTTGTCGAGCCTCATTGTCCGATGCCTGCGCTGAGGATTCACTCAGAAAGGCACTGACTAGCTGGGGATGGGCAAGCACTAGCCCCGGCTTCAAACTGAAAGGTTTGAATACTCGCGTCAGTACCGCTTGCGTCGGGCTACCCGAATCACGCTCTATGTCAGACAAGGTTCGGCGACTGACGCCAACCAGCTCTGCATACTCCGTCTGATTAAAGCCCAGAACCTGCTTGCGCAGGGTGCGCAGCAGTTCCCCCTGCGTGCGCTCGCCTACAAGATGCTCGCGATACAGTGTAAGCAGGAGCGACTGTCGCTCCTGTGCGCTCAGTTTCAAATCAACGCCCAATTTATAGCAACTCCCAACGCTGCAGTTTCTGCTCTAGATAGCCAAAGCCAATCGACGGGAATTCCAGAATCCGCTCCGGTACGCCCCGCTCTTGAAGCCGCCCCTTCAAGCCGCGCAGTTTCTTGGCCATGTCGCGCAGTTCATTCATGAGCTTATCTGCGGGGCATAATGCGTCCAACTGTTGGGCAATCAAATCCCAGCGAAATTCGCCGCCTTCTTCGTAGGGAGCTCCCCAGCGCGTGCTTCGAATCACACCGTCCGGATCGGCCTTCATTGGCGCAAAATCGTAGATTGGCGCCAAGCGAATACCTTGCGCGGATTTCAGGAAAGCCGTATTGCGACCATGGTTGTCGGAATTACCGAACACGATATTCAAAAGATCACGCCGTACCCACTCACAAACAAAAGCCTGCTGATCAAACGATTCATCCAGTGCCGCAAGCCGCTCGCAGAGGTGCTCGAGCGCGTAAAAATGATTGAGGCTACTACTTGCCGGTTTTTCAAGAACCGAATAAACAGACTCCAGACCGAAACGCCGCCAGTGATCACCGCACCATTGCACGTCGAAGCGTGGTAACCAAAGCGATGGGTAGCGCTCGCCTTCTTCCAAGCGCATGCCTGCCGTATCAATCGTATTGACTCCGAGCGCTTCCAGCTCGGCGTAAAAATGAAACTCGGCTCGGAGAATATCGCAGTCATCCGCGCTGCGGCGGCCCCGCGGAAACTTCACCAGATAAAAGGTATCAGGGAGGTGGTGTTGATCCTGGAAGGTATCAATCCAGATCTCCCCCTCAGAGGAGCATCGCAGCAAGAGTTTGGGCGCCTCACCACCCGCGCCGGTTGCCCCGCCGCTGATGGCGCCCATCTGCTGGGCGTACTCGAGAAAATCCGTGTTGCGCTCAACCACATCTTCAACCGTGAATCGAAGCGTCGCCAAGGTTGAGCTTGGCACCGGTTCAGGGACAGACTCTTTAATACGCAGGTTGCCAACGGGCGCAATGGTTCCTTTTTCCAAGAGCAGCAATTCCTGCTCGGCGCGTCCGGCACCTTCAAGCCCGAGATGCGACAACCAAAATCGCCGAGCAGCCCCCATCGGCACAATGTCATCAAGAAATCGAAAGCCCGCTGCCGCTTCGTGCTCAACCATGAGTTGCACCGGAAGGTTGAGGCTACAGGCATGCTCGTCCCAGCTATCCAGCCAACTCAGAGCGTAATCAAGGTCGTAGCCCAAGCGCGACAGCCCCTGCAAACCCTGCGAGGGCTCAAGAATGGAAAAGGTGGCAGCATCCTGCCACTGGCCATCGACGAAGATCTGAAGGGTTAGTGGTCTCATAGAAACCAAGAGTGAGCGGTATTTCGCTCAAAAACAAGAGACAGAAAGCTTTATGAGCGTATTTTTGCTCAAAAATAAAGAAAATACGACAATCTGAGCAAAATATCATTCAATATTCTGGATCTGCTCGCGCATCTGCTCGATCAGCACTTTCAACTCCACCGCTGCCTGGGTGCTATCGGCCACCACCGCTTTTGAGGAGAGGGTATTGGCCTCGCGATTCAGCTCCTGCATCAGAAAATCGAGCTTGCGGCCGCAAGCGCCACCCTTGCTCAGAATGCGCTGGACCTCTTGCACGTGGGTATCGAGGCGATCCAGCTCTTCGGCCACATCGATTTTCTGCGCGAGCAGCGCGACTTCAGCTTCCAGGCGTTCCTCATTGAGCTGAACATTAAGACTTTCAAGACGCTGGGTCAGCTTGTCGCGCTGGGCCTGCACCAGTTGCGGCATTTCGCCTCTCAAAGTAGCAGTGATTTCGCTGATCTGGGCCAGGCGCTGCTCAATCATGACTTTCAGCTCGGCGCCCTCGCGTTCGCGACCCGCCTGCAGTTCTTTAAGCGCCTTGCCGAACAGTTGCTGCAGCGCTTGTTGTACCTCGTCGGCATCGGGCTGGGATTCACCCACCACACCGGGCCACTGCAGCACCCGCAGCGGATCGATAGGGGCACTCGAGGGCATCTTCGCCTGAATGGCTGCGGCTGCGGCAATCACCTGTTCTGCCAATGCCTGATTCACCTTCAGGCTTTCATTCGCTTGAGTCTGCATCTGCAGCCGCAGAGTCACTTCCACCTTGCCGCGCGAGAGCGCATTGCGCAGGCTGTCGCGAAGCGCCGGCTCCAAATGGCGCCACAATTCCGGCAATTTAAAGGTGAGATCGAGGTAGCGCTGGTTTACCGAACGGATTTCCCAAGAGGCGGTGCCCCAGGGCATTTCAGCGCGCTGATGGGCGAAGGCGGTCATGCTGCGAACAGGCAAGAGATGTCTCCGGCTGTGGTCAATGGGCCAACATTGTAACCCGTCCTTTCTCGGTGGAAAGTGGGGGATTACCATCACGGCCGGCAAAAATGCCGAAGCCGAGCTGGTATACTCCCCGGCCTCAATTGTGAATCAACTGCCAGGAGCAATTCATGTCTCGACCGAGCGGCCGCCAACCCGATCAATTGCGTGAAGTTATTATCACCCGCCGATTTACCTGCCACGCCGAAGGCTCGGTGCTGATAGAAATGGGCAACACCAAAGTGATCTGCACCGCCAGCGTAGACAATTCCGTACCGCCCTTTTTGCGCGGAAAGGGTCAGGGCTGGGTCACCGCCGAATACGGCATGCTGCCCCGCTCTACTGGCTCACGCATGAGCCGCGAAGCCGCTCGCGGCAAACAGAGCGGCCGAACTCAGGAAATTCAACGCCTGATTGGCCGCTCCCTGCGCGCCGCCGTGGATATGAACAAACTCGGCGAGAACACCATTCAAATAGACTGCGATGTCATTCAGGCCGATGGTGGCACTCGCACCGCATCGATCACCGGCGCCTATATCGCATTGGCCGACGCGATCGCCAGCATGCTCAAAGCCGGCACCATTAAAGAAAACCCCATCGTTCAGCAAATCGCCGCGATCAGTGTGGGCGTGTTTGAAGGCACCCCGGTGCTGGATCTGGATTACCCGGAAGACTCCAAAGCCGAAACCGACATGAATGTGGTGATGGGTTCGAACGGCGGCTTTATTGAGGTTCAGGGCACCGCTGAAGCGGCGCCGTTTGCGCGAACCGAGCTAAATGCCATGCTGGATCTGGCGGAAAAAGGGATTGGGGAATTGTTTGAGGAGCAGAGTAAGGCGTTGACGGTGGAGGTTTAAAACCTCTCCGTCATTGTGTTGCCCCCCCACTTGTCATTGCGAGGAGCAAAGCGACGCGGCAATCTCGTAATGCAAGGTGCCATGCTAAGGAGATTGCTTCGTACCTCGCAATGACAAGGGACGGGAAGCGTCATTGCGCACCCAAAGCGCTTCGCGGAGCTCTGTCATTGCGAGGAGCAACGCGACGCGGCAACCTCGTGATGCAGCGTACCACTATCGGGAGATTGCTTCACTACGTTCGCAATGACGAACAGTCCTCGCAATGACAAGAGTGCAACACTCAAGCCAGCATCGAGGCCTTAAGCTTCTTCATCGCATTTTGCTCAAGCTGACGAATCCGCTCTGCCGAAACACCATAACGCGCGGCCAGTTCATGCAGGGTTTCCTTGGAATCTTCATTTAACCAGCGGGCCTGCAGAATATCGCGACTGCGCTCATCCAGCTCACCCATGGCCACAGCCAGTCTTTCGTGGGTATCGCTTTCCCAGTCGGCAGATTCCAGCAACTGGGCCGGGTTGGCGCTGTGGTCTTCCAGGTACTGCACCGGCGCGGGCGAGGGGGAGTCGTCATCCACATCCACGTCAAAGCCCACATCCACTGCGGCCAAACGGCTTTCCATCTGGCGCACGTCTTTCACTTCGACGCCAAGATCTTTGGCAACGGCGGTGGCTTCATCATTGTTCAGCCAGGCCAGCTTTTTCTTGGCACCGCGCAGATTGAAGAACAGCTTACGTTGAGCTTTGGTGGTGGCGACTTTGACAATGCGCCAATTGCGCAGAATAAATTCGTGAATTTCGGCTTTGATCCAGTGCACCGCAAAGGACACCAGACGAACGCCTTTAGAGGGGTCGAAACGCTTAACGGCCTTCATCAGGCCCACATTGCCTTCCTGAATCAGGTCAGCCTGGGGCAGGCCATAACCGCTGTAGCTGCGGGCGATGTGCACCACAAAACGCAGGTGCGACATAACCAGCTCGCGAGCGGCTTCAAGATTTTGGTTGTAAAACAGGTCTTCCGCCAGCGCGCGCTCGCGCTCGGCGCTCAGCACCGGGATACTGCCAACCGACTGAATATACGCAGAAAGATCGCTACCCGGCACCAATTGGTGAATTGGCTGCAGTTGGGTTGCCATGTGCGCAGGTCCTCCAAAAAAGCGGTTAAAGCCCGAAACGGCCCTGAAGTTTAGCACTCGCGGAGTTAGAGTGCCAATAGCTAGAAAAGTTCAAAATGCGAGCTGTGGATAAACCGAAATTATCCTTAACTTTCAGTTAGCTAGCGCCACTTAGCGCGGCTCAATCCCGCTTAAATGCCGCCCCACCACCAGAAAGGCGCCCATCCAGCCCAATAAACCACTGGTGATCCAGAGCATCACCGTATTGCCAAAGCCCAACCCAATGAGCGAGTACTCACTTTCATAGAGCCCGGCCAGCGTGGAAACCGGCCCAGCCAAAATCAGCAGGCTGGCCTGCAGAATCACCCAGGCGGTAAGGCCGCCGCCAAGGCCGTACCAGAAACCGGTATAGAGAAAGGGGCGCCGCACAAAGGCATTGGTTCCGCCCACTAGCTTGACTACCACAATCTCATCGCGACGGGCTTCGATAGCCAGTTTGATGGTATTCCCAATCACCAGCAGCACGCCGAGCATCAAGAGAAAAGCCAAGGCCAGCGTGATGCGCTTCCCAATCTCCATCATGGCGTGCAGGCGCTGCACCCATTCCAGATCCAGCTTGGCCTGTGCCACTTCAGGTTTGGCGACCAATAACTCCAGCAGTTGCCGACTGGTTTCCGCCATCTGCTCACTCGCTTTTGGGGTGACCAGCACCACCGCCGGCAGCGGATTGCGACTCAGGGAATTGAGCACATCCCCATAGCCAGACATAACCCGAAACTCGTCCAAGGCTTCGCGGGACGAGCGATACTCCACCGCCTCGACACCCGCCTGACTTTTCAGGCTATTGGCAAAGCGCTGGGCATCGGCATCACTCAGCTTTTGATCCAGAAAAAGAGAAATTTTCGCAGTGCCATCCCAACCCCGGCCCAGTTGTTCAATATTGGCCAGCGCCACCAGCATCACCACAGGAAGCGCCAGCGCAATGCCGATCACCAGCACCGTCATGGCAGAGGATGCCGGCTCTTTTACCAACCGGCGCAGGGTCTGCCCTGCCACTAGCCGCTGATTGGCCCAATAACCCTGCCATTTCTCGCGCAGGCCAATAGGTTTAACGCTGGCACCCGTGCCGGGGGTTTTGGGTTCAGAAGGCTTGGATTTAACCGGTCGACGGGCGGCGTTGGCACTCATAAGGTAGACACCCCGCCATGCAAAATCTGACCTTCCTGCAGCGACATCACCCGGTAAGGCATGCGCGCAATCAATGATAGATCGTGGGTCGCTATCAATACCGTTACGCCCACCTGATTGAACTGTTCGAACAGATGCATAATCTCCGCAGAAAGTTGCGGATCAAGGTTACCGGTGGGCTCATCGGCCAGCAGGAGCTTGGGCTTATTAACCACCGCCCGGGCAATACCCACCCGCTGCTGCTCACCACCGGAGAGCGTCACCGGGCTCTTCTTTTCTTTATCCAGCAGGCCCACCTTATCCAGCGCCGCCCGCACCCGCCGCCCCACATCGCGCGGCTGAAAACCGGCGATAATCAGCGGCAGAGCCACGTTATCGAAGACAGTGCGATCAAATAGTAGCTGGTGATTTTGAAACACCACCCCGACTTCTCGGCGGTGCTGAGGGATCTTGCGCGACGACAGGCGATTTAGGTTTTTGCCATCCACAAACACCTGCCCGGAGGTAGGCCGCTCCATCATCATAATAAGCTTGAGTAGGGTGCTCTTACCCGCGCCGCTGTGGCCGGTGAGAAACACCATTTCGTTGTGATCCACCTGAAAACTCAGGTGATTCAGCGCCGAATGGCCGCCGGGGTAGCGCTTGCTGACATCGTCGAACTGGATCATGGAACAGCACAGTAATTATCGTTGGGGGCATTGTATAGCACCATCATCGCGAACGCAGCGCGTGGCACCGTCATTGCGAGCAACACGAAGCCATCTCGTTAAGCCCGCTGCCAACTCAAAGAGATCGCCACGTCGCTATGCTCCTCGCGATGACGACACTCTTCCGTCATTGCGAGCAACGCGAAGCAATCTCGTTAAGCCCCCTGCCAACTCAAAGAGATCGCCACGTCGCTGCGCGACTCGCGATGACGACACTCCCGTCATTCCATCCCCACCGCCCGTCATTGCGAGCAAAGCGAAGCAATCTCCCCCTGCCTACTCCGACCTCCGAGCAAACAACGCTTCCACAAATTCATCGGCCCGGAAGGGGCGCAGATCACCAATCCCCTCACCAATCCCGATAAAGCGAATGGGAATACCCAACTGCTGGCTAATGGCAAAGATAATGCCACCCTTGGCTGTACCGTCGAGCTTGGTGAGCGCAATACCACTCACACCCACCGCTTCCTGAAAATGCTTGGCCTGGGCCAGGGCGTTCTGCCCTGTGCCCGCATCCAGCACCAGCATCACCTCATGGGGCGCGGACTCGTCAATTTTCTTCATTACCCGAACAACCTTTTTGAGCTCTTCCATCAGGTTGTCTTTGTTGTGCAGGCGCCCGGCGGTATCGGCAATCAACACATCCACCTCACGGCTCTTGGCGGCCTGCAGGGCGTCATAAATCACCGAAGCCGAATCCGCCCCGGTATGCTGGGCCACCACAGGCACATTGTTACGCTCGCCCCACACCTGCAGCTGCTCCACCGCCGCCGCCCGGAAGGTATCCCCCGCCGCCAGCATCACGGATTTGCCCAGCACCTGCAGCTGCTTGGCCAGCTTGCCGATGGTGGTGGTTTTACCCACACCATTCACACCCACCATCAGAATCACATAAGGCTTATGCTCTTCGGCGATCACCAGCTCATTCTGTGAGGGTGCCAGCAGGTTGGTCAGCTCCGCCTGCAAGGCCTGATACAGGGCCTCGGAATCCGCCAACTGGTTGCGCTTAACCGCATCGGTGATGTTGTCGATAATGGTCTGGGTGGCCTCAATGCCGATATCCGCCATCAACAGCTGGGTTTCAATCTCTTCAAGCAGATCATCATCAATGGTCTTCTGACCCAGAATCAGATTACCCAGGCCCTGACCAATATTGCTGCCCGTTTGCTGCAAGCCCCGAGTAAGCCGCTCAAACAGACGCATTTTCTGCTCTTCAGTGAGCTCAACATGCTGCCACGGCGCCAGCTCGGCGTCTTCAATAAAGCCCTCAGCCGCCGCCAGATCTTCGCCGGCGCCGGTAAGGCCGTCTTTTAAACGGGAAAAGAAGGAGGGTTTCTGTTCGGAATCGCTCAAGGGGCTAAGATCCTGCCGGTTGAAAAGCGGGCATTCTATCACTTGCTGGCGGTGACAACCTATGCAATACCCTCAAGCCATCATCCACCCCGTCATGCGCCCACCCCACCCCGTCATTGCGAGCACAGCGAAGCAATCTCCCTGCCCACACTCCCAACTCCCTAGCCACGCACCACCCGCCGCAATGCCTTAATCCGCTCAAGCACCAAGGCTTTAGGCGCACTCACCGACAAAGCATTCATACACCTGTCCAGCCACCCGGAGCGATCAACCATTTTGTCGATCGCCTTATTCAGATCCTTCTCGATGGATTGCCCATAAGCCGCGCTCGCCTTCGTATAAGCCCTCGCCAATTCATGTCGAGAAGCGTTCAACATGGCAAGATCAATAATATCTCGGCTTAACACACCGTCATCCGCCCAGCGATCAGAGTTCGCAAGCAGCTTACTCGCAGCCAAATCACTCCCCGACAGAACTGGCACACCACAAATACCAGCATCCGCAGGATCAAAATCTATTCTCGCCTCGCGGACCAACTCCAGCTTTATGGCAACCTCGCCAGCTAATACACGGCAGCGCACCCCGTACTGATCCGCGCGCAGATCACGCTCCAACGCTATTGGCTGCACACCCTCTCGAGTAATCGGCGCCAGAGAACCTGCACTCCTGAGGCTACTGCGCAACTCCCCATAGCACCGTGCATCCGACACCAGAAAATCAATATCAACAGACTCACGAAACTCATCGCGCATTAAAACGATGGCGGTTCCGCCACCAAAGAAACATTGCATCTCGCGCAGCACATCACCGTCCAGCGAGAGCAAAATCTGGGCGATTCTCTGATGGTGCTCACGCCGAAACATTGAAATCACCAAATACGGCCTGCAGGGCATCTATGAGAGCCTGCTCCTCCGGAATAATCGACTCAGCATCCACATGCCGCCAATTGCGCTCATAAATAGAAAACACCTCAGCAGGGCTCAGCTGCTCCGTAGGCTGAATCTGCCAAGCCAGCTTCTGCAGCTGCGGATAGTTACTCACCAGAATAGTGAGCGGCAAAACAGGCTCCGCCTGAGATTCACGCTCACCCGCGCTCAACACCAGATCCAGCGCGTCACAGACCGCAAGGTAGGCCCCCAGAGTAACTGAAGGCTCCCCTTTCTCAACTCGAAAGACCGTCACCCGAGAAACTCCCGCCGCCTCAGCAAGCGTTGTAACCTTAACGCCGTGCAAAAGCCGCCGCTCACGCACAGCCTGACCTATCGACCGAGCGACAACAGCGGACCTGTCATTAATAGGCGGAGCCTTTGCGGGCATACAACCTCCATATTTGTTTCTCATTATAGACTTAAATTCCGCTTAATCAATAATGAGAAACATAAGCTTTCCGTCATTGCGAACGCAGTGAAGCAATCTCCACTCCCCGTCATTGCGCCCACCGCACCCCGTCATTGCGAGGCGCGCAGCAACGAAGCAATCTCCCCCCATCACACCCCCGTAACATTCCACCCCCATGCTCCCCACCTGCACAGGCCACCCAAACTTGGCCCAATACCTGCAGGAGTAGCTAATACAACTCGGTTAGGCACTCCAAGAGCGCTAGCACCGCACCAAATTAGACCAAATGGGGGAAATTCCGACTATTTTCAGGGCCGACAGCTTGGTTTTTGAGCAATTTTGGCTCAGAATCAATGGTCTTGCCGAACGCTCAAAACCAAAATTTAACTATTGACTCTCGCAGGTATTAAGCTAGCAAGTCACTCTCGGACAACCAAAGATAATGTGACGCAGCACACGGCCGCAGCCGTTGGGGTAATAAATTTGAACTCGCAACACTCACTTCTAATTTCGGGGGAACAAACCGCGACAGGTTTTATTCGCCAACACCACTCCATGTTAGTTGCCGCACACCAGCTGGCTGATGTATCACTGGTTTGGGGCCTGCTCGCCACCCTTATCTACGTTTCTCCTATCGACTGGACTGTTCCATATCAAATTGCAGCCTTTGCCAGCTCCGTACTGCTGCATATCGTCGCCAACAAGTACGGGCTATATCACTCATGGCGCGGGCAGTCGCTGTTCACTGAAGCCAAAACCGTTTTTACGGCATGGATTGTCGTACTCGGCACACTCTTGACTACCGCCTTTCTCTTCAGCGCTGGCGATCACTACGACAACATTGTGGTGGTCTCTTGGGCCATCGCTGTTCCTACTGCCATAAGCTTTTATCGTGTATCTGCGCGCATTTTATTACGGCAATTCCGCCTCATCGGCATCAACACTCGCACTATTGCCATTGTAGGCGCCAAAGAGCCTGGCGTAAGCCTTGCTCGAAGTGTACTTAACAGCCCATGGATGGGGCTCAATATTGAAGGATTTTATGACGACCGCGTAGACACAGGAACCCATCCTCTTCAATTCAAAGACGACAGCGAGGAAGCAAAGGCTTTAAAAGTGCTGGGCTCCACGAGAGAGCTGATCTCTCAAGCGCGCGCTGCCGCCTTTGACGACATCTACATCGCCTTGCCCATGAAGGAAGAAGAAACTATCAAAGCCTTAGTGGACGAACTCACGAACTCTCCCTGCTGCGTTCATATAGTGCCGGATATTTTTACATTTAACATGCTTAACGCCCGCAGCAGGGAAATTGGCGGACTGCCTGTCGTGAGTGTGTACAACTCACCTTTTGACTCTTTTGATGCTTTTATCAAGCGAGCAGAAGACCTGATTCTTGGCAGCACAATCTTGGTAGCAATCGTTATTCCAATGCTCTTTATAGCCGCGGCAGTAAAGCTCAGCTCGCCCGGCCCAGTCATATTCAAACAGCGCCGCTATGGCATTAACGGCGAAGAGATTGAAGTGTGGAAGTTTCGCTCAATGACCTGCTGTGACAATGGTGATGTAGTGGTTCAAGCCCAAAAGAACGACGAAAGAGTTACTAAGGTTGGAGCTTTCCTGCGAAAAACCTCGCTGGATGAACTACCCCAATTTATCAATGTACTGCAAGGCACCATGAGCATTGTTGGTCCAAGACCGCATGCCGTTGCTCATAATGAGCTGTATAGAGACCAAATCACGGGCTATATGCAACGCCACCTAGTAAAACCCGGAATAACAGGGTGGGCTCAGATTAATGGGTGGAGAGGAGAGACCGACAATCTTTACAAGATGGAAAAGCGCCTTGAGTTTGACATTTATTATATTACCAATTGGTCACTAGGCTTAGACTTAAAAGTAATAGTCCTCACCTTGGTTAAAGGATTTCATAACAAAGGAGCATACTAAAACAAAATTATGGAAGTAAACGCATAACGGGATATCAGCCTCCATGATCTAAATGTTTTATAGACCCAGCAGCGAAAGATAATTAGCTAGCGCTCAAACCCTCAGAACAAACCATATAAAAACACAGCAAACAAAGGCCGCACCATTGATCTCTGGTATTGCAATTTATCTTCTATTTTTTTTTGCTGCCGCGACAGTACTACTAACTGATTCTTTATATGCACACAGCTCAATTAGCAGCGTTGTTTTTTTTATAGCCTGCACGTTTATCGCTGGAACCGCAATCGCCCACAAAAACGCAAGGCAAGCATTTATCGTCCAACTTTTCGTCCTTTATTGGATGACATTTGCCTCGATGCCTCTGGCAAGCGCATCGCAAAGCTTTGTATTTGTTATAATTAGCAGCGGACTAGAAGATATATTCCTCGCGGCCACGCTTACTGCGGCGTCACTAAATAAGGGATTTTGGAAAGCTGCATCAGCTGAGTATTCTGCGATATTTCTAATTTTGGTGTTTTTGATTTATTTTGTTCGCGCTGGGGTTAGCATTGCTGCAATCGCGTCATTTAGAGAAATTTTTGTGCTAGTAGCCTTCTATCTCATAGGCAGAGCATTTTACTCATACAGCATCAACTCGGATTATGCGGCAAAAGTTATCACTGGCTTCATGTTAAGCCTAGCAATATTTGGAATTATAGAGAGGCTGTTTTGGAATTCACTATGGGGTTTATGGGGAGCAACAGACTACTTCCTAATTAAATTTCAAAATGCAAATTTTGCATTTTCGCTTAGAGATGAGCTGCCGCAGCATTGGTTTACCTACACCGGACAAGGGTTTACTCGAAGGTTAGTTTCAACTGTCGGCGACGCTACTGCTGCTGCCAGGGCAATGTCCGTTGGATTTATTTTGTCCATAATATATTTCGGGCCTAGAAAAAGTTGGAGCCTCCTATCATCTATTCTGCTTGCAATCGCAATCTTTCTAACTATTGGCCGCGGAGGCATGGTCTTAGCTGGCTTCGGGGTAGCTTTCTGGCTTATGCTAAAACATAAACTTCTTGGTTATATAGCCCTCTCTTTCTTAGCAATGGCGTTTATTCTCGCCAGTACGAGTGGGTCTCACTCTAGCAATTTTGAGCGTCACATGACCGGATTAACAAGAGGGCTTGAGTCCATACCTGCCAAGCCACTTGGCCACGGTCTAGGAACATCTGGCACTATGGCGATAATATACTCTTCAGGCCATAATGACGAAAGGGTTGAGGAAAGCTTAGTAGGCTCAATCGCCTTCCAAACTGGAGTCTTTGGACTATCAGCCTATTTTATTTTCTTTGGCTCGCTAATTAAACGTATTATACAAGTGGAACCTGTCGACACAAAAACAGCCAAGATGCGGATGGCATGCCTAGCTATGCTAAGCGGCATTCTATTCACTTCTTTTTTCGCGAGCTCAGCAATATCTCCCGTAGCCGCCGCCCCTGGATTGCTCCTAGCAGGCGTACTAATTTCTGAACACAACCTCCAAAAAACATACGCCACCTGAAAAAGAGTCGATACAGTCGACACCCCAATCCCTACTTATTTGAAGAAACCAGTCCACCTAAGATATATAGGCACCCCTAAATGGAAAAACTACAACAACGCTGCCAGAACTTTCTTAAATGGCTTTTTCAGCTTAACAAAATATGACTCCGGCAAGTTCTTAAAATAGACCTTCGAAGTATTAAGTGCGCACAAAGAACAAGCCTCCAGAGGAAGTAAAGCGGCATAAGGGTTTTCCCTCGAAAATGCTATAAAATAATAATTTTGAAGAACACGGGAAAATTATTTTGATGATCCGAGTATTACGAACTCAATTGAAAGACGGGAATACCATTGAGAAAATGTGACTTTTTCATAGTCGGCGCACCGAAATGCGGGACTACATCATTAGCAAAATATTTGGACTCACACCCCCAAATATGCATGAGTCGCCCAAAAGAGACTAACTACTTTAGCTATCAGTATATAGTCGCTCAAAACCTCTATTATGAGAAGCCATCGATAGTCACTGCCGAACAATACCAACAGGCTTTCTCTCATGCCACATGTAATTCTGTGCTTGGTGAAGGCAGCGTATCTTATTTATATTATGAAGGCGTAGCGCAACGCATTTATGCACACAACCCGAACGCAAAAATTATAATAAGTTTGCGAAACCCGGTTGACCGCGCTTTTTCTCACTACCTTATGGATAAACGCATTGGGCATATCTCTGCCACGATAGAGGAAGTATTCACAAAACCAGACATCTTTACAAAACACTACCAGCAGTACTTTCTTTTGGGCAGATATTATGAACAGATCAAGCGCTACATCGACACCTTCAGCGCAAATCAAGTAATGGTGATATGGGATCATCAGTTAAGAAATGACCACAAAAATACATTGGAGTTAATATGTGAATTTCTTGAGGTAGCCTCAAATGAAAATTTATACTCAGGAAAAGTGCATAACCAATATAAATCACCCAAAAATTCACTGATAGCCAAATTGTATGAATCTCAGTCCGCAAGAAATGCTGCTCGACTTCTTCCTGCCAAGACTCAAAGCTTCTTGAAGAAATCATTGTTCTCCTCGCAAGATAAGCCTTCCCTGTCAAATGATTTCCGAGCCAGGGTCGAGAACTACTATCAAAAAGACTTAGAAAAGCTTTCCCTACTTCTTTCGGATAAGCACCCTCTGACTTGGATTCACTCCCAGTGCGAATAGCTTTAATTGAGCCCGTTGGCGGGCACGGCGGCATGAACTACTACGACTGGTCACTTTCAAAGGGCCTTGAAAACGCTGGCGTTTCCGTGAGCTGGTTTACTTGTGATGCCACCTCGGAACTTAGCGAACGAAATATACTTGTATATAAAAATTTTAAGAATATCTACGGGTCCTCACCAAAGGCTCTACGAATTTATCGGTTTATTTCCGGCCTACTGGCGTCGCTATACCAAGCGAGAAAACAGAAAGTCTTTGCCGTACATTATCATTTTTTTGGCATTGGGCTTATGGAAGCGCTAATGGTTTCCCTAGCCAAACTGTTGCGCCATAAAATATGCATAACTCTTCATGATATAGAGAGTTTCTCCTATAAAGGAAGGCCTGCGTATTCAGCATTTTGCTTAAAAAAAATATCCAAAATTATTGTTCATAATAAATTCATGCACGATGAATTATTACGCTTTGCTTCGAAATTAAGAATAGCCATACCTGACATTCACGTAGTACAGCACGGCAACTACTTAGGCTCCGCCATATCTCTGTGTAAAACCGACGCCAAAGTCAAGCTTGGATTAGAACCAAACCAACCGGTCATTTTATTTTTTGGGCAAATAAAAGCTGTGAAAGGTTTAGACATATTGATAAAAGCATTCAAGGACGTTATCAACATCATTCCAAACGCAAAATTGGTTATTGCCGGAAAAGTCTGGAAAGATGATTTTTCTAAGTACGAAAATCTGATTCGAGATTACGGCATCATTGGAAATGTTTACCTAAACATCAACTATGTACCGGATGCTGAAGCTCATACTTATTACTCAGCAGCTGATGTTGTTGTATTGCCATACCGCAAGATCTATCAAAGCGGGGTTCTACTAATGTCGATGTCATATGGAGCCCCCCCCATTGCCTCTGATCTTGCGCCCATGGCAGAGATTATTACTGACGGTCAAAATGGATTTACCTTTAAGTCAGAAAGCCCTGACTCCCTTGCGGAAACCATAGTTAGATCACTTTCCGATCCAAACGCACTGAAATATATTTCCGCAAACGCCAAGAGCTTTGTGGCAGAGAATTTTGACTGGAACGTTATCGGAGAAAAAACTCGAAAAGTTTATCAGGAGATGACGTGAAAGAATTAATCATTCTTGGCATTAGAGGTCTACCCGCCCAACACGGCGGCTTTGAAACCTTCGCAGAACATCTTTGCAAGTATCTAATTGAACGAAACTGGGAAGTCATAGTTTATTGCCAAGAAGAAGGTGCCGGACCAATCTATGAAAGCGAATGGCAGAGAGCTCGCCGTATTCATATTCCGGTTAAAGGTAATAGGGCCTTTTCTACTATTGTTTTTGATCTTCGCTCTACCATTCATTCACTACGACATCGCGGCGTTTATCTAACGCTAGGCTACAACACAGCACTATTTAATGTACTGCACAGACTTTTCCGTAAGACCAACGTTATAAACATGGATGGCATAGAGTGGAAAAGACAAAAATGGGGCGCTGCAGCCAAAGTATGGTTTTGGATGAATGAGCGATTTGGCTGCTGGCTTGGCAACCAGTTAATAGCCGACCACCCAAAAATCGAGGATCACCTTGCGACCCGCGTCAGCCGGAAAAAAATTACTATGATTCCGTACGGCGGCGCTCAGGTCTCTACTGCTAGCGATGAAGCACTAACTAACTATTCGTTATCTCCTGAGGAGTATGCGATTGTCGTCGCACGCGCGGAACCTGAAAATTCCATTCTGGATATCGTACAAGGGTTCTCGACCAGTCGTCGCGGGAGAAAACTGGTTATTCTCGGCAACTACGACCGCTCCAACCCCTATCAGAATAAGGTAATGAAGGCTGCATCCAATGAGGTTATTTTTCTTGGCGCCATCTATGATACCGAAATTGTTAGTGCACTACGATTTCATGCGCGTGTTTATGTCCATGGCCATCAAGTTGGCGGCACAAACCCCTCGCTAGTTGAGGCACTTGGAGCGGGAAACGCAATAATAGCTCACGATAACCCTTTTAATCGCTGGGTAGCGAAAGATGGTGCGATCTACGCATCAGATGCGGCTGCGTTTTCCAAAGCATTCACTCAAATATTTGAAGATGACGAACTTTATCTGTCGCTAAAGCGCAATACTAGCTCAAACTTTCAGCATAATTTTAAATGGGGTGCTATTCTTGAAGATTACGAAAATCTGTTGGCAGAAATTTATCCTGACAATTAGTCATAGTTTTACGCGTTAGTCGCGGTACTGAGACCTATTGCAAGCCTCTATCCGTGCCACAGTATTTTAAAAATGGCCCCCGAACAACTTAAGCGGTTATACGTAGAAAAATTCGTTACGATAAAGGCAAATAGTAGACTGATCATACTCTGCCAAGCACTCGAGTTTTCCAGCCTGACAAACCACCGCAGAATGCCCCGAGGCAGTTTTTAAAGGCATCGTAAAAGCTTATACGAATAACTTCTGGTTGAAAATGCGGTAATTACAAGCACATGATCTCGATATATACAGAAGCTATAAGACTGTTTAAAGGCAGGCGGCTGCTACTTGATACGAAGCTTTTGTATTTGTACGAGCAAGCATCTTATTCACTTAGTAATTTTGTTTTTTTGTTTATGGTGGCAAGAAATCTTGGCGCAGAGGAGTTTGGTCGATTTTCTACGCTATATCTAATAATGATGCTTTTTGTAGCGCTTGAGACGTCGTTTATCCTCCAGTTTTATACAGTTAAAGCCGCAGTTAAAAAAAATATCATAGCTAGAACGCTGGTGCCGGGATTGCTCTTTTTTTTACCGTTGTGCTTGTTTACTGCATGTTATGTCTCTATTGATAGTGGGTATCTATTTTCAATATTATTTATTTTTCTTCTCATCTTTCGTTTTTTTAATGAATTTAATAGAAGAGTTTGCGTTATTTCCGGCGACATTGGAAAGCAGATCAGCATTAATTTTATCTCTTTGTTTGGATTAGTGTTATGCGTTTCTCTGACAGGAGTCACAAATTACTATTATGCGATTTATTTACTGGTGGCTGCGTATGGACTTACGACACTTTCTTATTTTCTAATTAATAACCAAAAATTTGAAGTCATATGGGACTGGAGTTATCAAATACACTCGCTTCGAATGATGTTTTCCGCAAACGGGTGGATGATTATAGTCGCGATTTTCGCTTATTTATCTGCTCAGTTTCTGCCTGTTATTTTGTCTGAGGTCGTATCACCAAAAGATGCTGGCTACTTAATGGCTCTATTGAGCTATTTGGGCCTTTCCCAAGTTATATTGCAGGCATTAAATATATATTACTTAAAAAAGTCAGCAGGGTTATTCGTCAAGATTAGCCGGCATGAAGGATGCTCCATAGCCAATAGCATAGGAAACAAAATGGCGATGACCATGATGGTAGCATTATTTCCGCTGGTGTTATTTTCAGAAAATTTCATCAGCCTACTATATGGCAGTGATTTTGAGATAAGCTTAAGTTCCGTCGTATTTGTTTATTTATATTTTGTTGTAATGTCAAAGTATCAGGGCTTCGCGAACTATCATAAGGTCTACATGAAAACGATATTGATTTTTTATTCAAGTTTATCTGCAATGATTGTTGTTTACTCTGCAGGCTTTAGTGTGTTTATGGATTTTGGGTATGAAGGAGCTTCTGCGCTTATTCTTATTGGCGCAATAACCAGCTACCTTGTATTGAAAGGATTAACCCTTATCGACTTGAAAAAGGTGAGAGCGTGAATAGCGTCAAAAGAATATATATAAGCGAGATCACAGCAGAATTGCCATATTACCCAATAAAATATGAAGGCAAATATATTAAAGACGAGGATCATTATTTTTCGATACACGCAAAAAGATATCTACATACTTATAACTTATTGTCAGACGTAATTAACAAGGGTGATTGTGTTCTTGATATCGGGGGTGAACCAGGACACATTACAAACATGATACGAAGAGACTTTTCTGAGTACGTCCATGTAGCAGGTCTTTGGCAGAACGCGTTAATCGATTCCAGATTTAAAGAATTGTCCATAAAAGCCTTCAACTGTGATATCGACAATGAATCTTTACCATTTAATGATGATTCATACGACGTTGTTACATTTTTCGAAGTAGTTGAACATATGGTAAATGTCCCACAGGTTCTCAGAGAAATACATAGGATTTTAAAACCTGGAGGCAGAGTGATACTGTCTACGCCTAACGCTGCAAAATTGAAAAACAGGATTAGAGCTGTATTTGGAAAAGGAATAGGCTGGCCGAATGTGAACCGGAATGAGAACGAAAGCGGACAAGGTTTTTTTGATCTGCCTTTTTATGCTAGACATTATAAGGAATACACGGCTAAAGAGCTTGACTATCTACTCGCTAACGCGGGCTTTCAGAGCGCTAAATTCATCTATAAAAATTCGTACGCAAAATCATATACACGAGCACTAAGTAAATTTAATTCAAGGTTTTCGGATACCATATTTTATCTTGGAACGAAAGCGTGACTTATCTGATTGAAGAAGTGAACTATAAATTGTAGTAATTCAGACTTGATCTGACAGCTACTGGTTTTTCGGAAGGTGCCTGTCAGGTCAGGTTCAATTTACGAACTTTTCCTTCCAGATTCTTTTGCCATCGTGACCTTTCCTCCAATTTTAGAACTGTAATCCCCCCAATTTAAACGGCAGTTATTCGTAGAAACTTTTACGCTGCTTTTGACCTTTTGACCTTTCCCCCAATTTTAGAACCATGACCACGATGAGATTTCCAGTTAACCTAACGGGATGGAGATCTCAGAATGAAGAAGCGATACAGCGACGAGCAAATCATCAAGGCCATCAAAGAGCATGAGGCCGGAGCCAAGGTTGAAGACATCTGTCGTAACCTGGGTATTTCAAACGGCACTTTCTATTACTGGCGCAGCAAGTTCGCCGGCATGGAAGTCAACGAAGCCAAGCGATTACGTGAACTGGAAAGCGAGAACAGCAAACTCAAGAAGCTATTGGCGGATAAGCTCCTTGAAGTTGAAGCAATGAAGGATGTGCTGTCAAAAAAGTGGTGAAGCCCGCTGGTCGCAAGCAGGCAGCCAAGCACATGATCGTAGAACATCGCATCAGTGAACGAGCCGCCTGTCGGTTAGCGGGCATCAGCCGAACGGCGTATCGCTATCAGGCCAGACCAAGCAACGACGGGGCTCTGAGAGCCAGGCTAAAGGAATTAGCTGTTGAGCAGTCTGCTTATGGCTATCTGTTGTTGCATGGCCTTCTTAAGGCGGAAGGACTGGTGGTTAATAGGAAGCGTACGTACCGGATTTACACCGAAGAAGGCCTTCAGGTACGCACCAAGAAGCGGAAGAAGCTACAGCGCCCAAGGCTGCCAATGGAGGTGCCTCTGGGTGTTGATCAGCGCTGGTCGATGGACTTTGTGTCAGACCAGTTGAGTAATGGACGACGCTTCCGAGTGCTCAATGTCGTTGATGACTATTCCCGCGAGATGGTTGGGCAGCTGGTTTCCGTGTCGATTAGTGGACGGCAAGTTGCTCGCTTTCTTGGCCAGTTAATCGAGGCTCGCGGTAAACCGAATACGATTATCTGCGACAACGGCACCGAATTTACCAGTAAGGCGATGTTCTTCTGGAGCCAGGAATCAGGCGTGAAACTTGGATTCATACAGCCTGGAAAACCTACGCAGAATGCTTTTGTAGAAAGCCTGAATGGAAAGTTCAGAAACGAGTGTTTAAACCGTCATTGGTTCCGGTCAATGGAGGAAGCCAGAGTCGAGATCGATCAGTGGCGGCACCACTACAACCACGTTCGAGCACACAGTTCTCTGGACTATCTGCCACCTGTTGCATTTGCAAACCAGGCAGCATAACTTTTGGAAAATCTCATCAGAGCTGTGGTACTAACTCTGGGGAAAGGTCATTTGGATATGTTGCCCAGTTCGTCCGCCAAATTGATCAGGCCTACCTTGTGTTTAACAATCTTGTCGTTAGTATGGAGCATGAGGGTTACCTCTGGTTTCGGTTGATTTCAGGTCTAGTCACCTTCAATCAAAACCGGTAACCCTCACTTTTTCAACGTGAAGTGTCAGATTGGGTCTGAACTAATACATATAAATCTGTAGAATTGATTTCCCCGAGAACACTAGACATCGACTTGACTTTTCCCCATAGCCTCAAAGGACTTGCGCAACAGCGCAGCTGCAAGGGCAAGAAATGCCCCTACCATTGTAGCTATAATGCATATCAGTAATCTCTGGGGTCGGCTTTCTTCCTCAGGTATCACGGGAGGATCTACCACTTTGAACGTATATTCATCTCTGACCTGAGCAAGCATCATAGTCTGCGTTTGCTGCTCGACCAAGGCGTACAAGACTTGTTGCATTTCTGCGACGACGGTTTTTCCGATTTGAGTATTTAGATAGTCAATACTCTTTTGCGCATCGTTGATATCATTTCTTCTCATATGGTTGTTGAGGTCTTCCACCAACCAAGTGGCCCATAATTTAGCGTCCTGTGGCGACATTAGCTCAACGCTGACAGTCACAATACCCGTGGAAGCGTCTTTGGTCACATTCATCACTTCTTCCATAAAGACTTCGTACAACTCCCAATCACTCGGCGAAGGCTGTTTCGGCGGGCGTACGTTTCTCACCCATTGCCTTGTGCTGGAGTTGTAAATTTCTTGATCAATAACCCATTCTCTGAGTTCGGCATTCCAACCCTTGGCAGCCAATAACGGAACTTCAAGCTCATGCCTGCGAATAAATCCCGTGATAAAAGCACGGGATTTAAGCACTTCCAAAGCCAGCGTGGTTTTGTCCGCCCCCCCCTCCCCCAAGTTAATGCCAGCCAAGCTCGCTAATCCACCGAATTGACCCGCCAACTTCGCTAAATCACTCCCTCCAGCGGCGTCGGCTGGAGCCAGCACAGCTTTTGAGGTGTAGTAATTGGGCAACATTAACGCGACCACAAGTGCGACAACAGCAAACGCCCCAGTGATAGCAGCAATCAGCCACCTGCTCTCCCACAGGGTTTTCGCCAATTCAGTTAGGTCAATTTCATCGTCACCGTAAAAGGGCGCAGGGTGGGCTCCGGGCGTATACCCACGCTGACTGGGGCGCAGCTCGGCGTCTTGCGGCGAATTCTCATGCATAGGAATTCCGTTTTTCAGCTTAGTCTCGGATAACATCGTAGGCGATACCAAGTTGATAGAGTATCTGGGTTACGGATCCAAATAAACTCAACTTGTCTGTGTATTGGGCATCGATCGGAACGACCACTGTGTCTCCCTCTCGAATTTCTGCACCAAACCAACTATTTTTTGGCACGGCCACTTCACCATTGGCTCGAATAACATAAACGCGATCATTATCTGCTCTTTCGCGCATACCGCCAGCTTTGGCAATATAATCCTTGTAGGAAAGGCCTTTTTCAAATACGTGACTGGAGGGGTACTGCACCTCACCCACGATCGTTACCGTATCGCTATGAACAGGAATATAAAGCTCATCTCCGTTCTCTAGGCGTACGTTATTTGCACTTTCCGAAGCAAGGGCTGATGGCAAGTCAATAACCAATCGTCCTAAAGCTTCCACTTCACTTAATTGGTCAACAGCTCGTATTGCTTCTACCGGAGACACACTTAAACCCGATGTTGGTGTGCTCTTTTGAAGAGCCATACTGGCGACTTCCTGTTTTAGGCTCTCTCGAAGCCTCTGAAGCTCTTTAGCCTCTTTTTCTTTTAGGCTCTTTCTGGAAAGCACAGCGCCTTCTGGAAAGGCGTACTCGGTCAGCCCGCCTGCGCGTTCTATAACATCCTTTATCGTCTCTCCACGCTGGACAGCATATGATCCAGGAAAAAGCACTTCGCCAGCTATCTTAACGGTTAGATCATTTCGCCAATCGGGGTGCTGAAAAACACTCACTCTATCGCGAGGCTGAAGCTTTGCCTCTATCAGCTCCTGATCCGTAAGCTTTAAATTGGTGTGAACCAACCTCAACCGACCTTGGTCTCGAGATAATCGCGTCAGTTCAACTTGCTGACGATAGGTGCTCTCCATTGTGCCACCCGCGATCGCGAGCAGCGTTTTGGCATCTAGCTTCTCACTGTAGGGGTAGATGCCCGGGTATTTAACTTCACCCCGGATCTCAACAATCTGCTGGAACTCATCGTATTTGGACTGGAGGCGTAGCTTTGTTAAGAGCGGAGCAAGCAATGACTTACGCTCTTCGTTAATTAGCATGAGCGCCTCATCTTCGAGATCTTCCAGGCGAGTTGAGGCTTCTTCCTCTAGTTCATCTGCGCTTCGGTTAAATACCAAACCCGGGTTATAACGTGCGCGCAGCCCACAATGCTCTCGCTTCAGCGCGAGCTTTTCTTTCTCTAGCTGAGAGTATTCCTGCTGACGTAAAAGCTCTTGAGCTACATCCAGATAATTCTCTTTTGCGCCTTCATCTGCGACTTGCGAAATTGTCAGCGACTCTTCATGTTGCGCCTTTATTTTTTGCAATACGTTTTCGATTGACTGCGCATCTACTTCCCGTTGCTCGCTTCCGTAAATTTCATCAGCGGAGCAACGTAAAAAGCCAATGCCCGGGAATACAATCAGCTCATCGTTTTCCTGTAACAGGTAATTGTCATTGTGGGCTGGGTTATCTAACACTACCTGCAATGGAAGGTAGCGAGCGGTGGTATATCCTGCTTTATCGGTACTGACTAAAAGCGCCAGGTTTTTATCTGCATCATCGCGCAGCACATTGGTTTGCAGGAGATCAGAAACTCGCATACCTGCAACAAAGCCATGCCGACCGGCATCTGTGAATGCACCTGACAGGGTAATAGCACTGGCGTAGGATTTTGCCTTTTGCTGCACAAACACGGCATCTCCGGCCAGCATCTTGAATGCTGCCTCAGAGCGATTACTTACGTTGCGACTAAATACTTTCAGGCCTTGGTCAGTTGCGCGCTTAATGGTGACGTTACTTTTCAGTGCGCTGGATTTTAGGCCTCCAGCGATGCGCAAAATATCGCCCAAGCTTGTGCCATTATTGATTTCATAAATCGCTTCACGAACCACTTCGCCTTCTACGCTTACGCGATTCCCTGCGGGGCGTATAAATACCGCATCACCCGACTGCAATCGAATGTCACTGCTCTTATCACCTCGCAGCAACAGGTCGTAGAGGTCAACGCGTTGAACCACCTCCGTTCCACGACGCACTTCAATCTGGCGCAGCGAGCCTGTTTCAGCAACGCCGCCAGCGGCAATCAGAGCCTGGGTTACGGTTGCGAGTGAAGACAAATTGTAGGCGCCGGGTTTATTGGCGTCGCCCAGCACATAAATTTGCATTAGCCGCAGCTCGCCCATTGCGATGGCGGATTCAGCACCAATAATCTGTCTTTTGATGCGCAGGCGCAGATCTTCTCGCACCTGCTGAAAACTCTTGCCCGCTACTGAAATGGGGCCGAGTTTTGGCATATTGATATAGCCATCGCGGCCTACGACGAGAAAATGCTGCTCGTTCTCTTTTCCGTAAAGCTGAATACTGATTTCGTCGCCCGGGCCAACCACATAGTCACTGGGTACTGGCAGATCGGCTATCGGCGTAAACGAGGTTGTTTGCCCCGCAAAGACGTTGTAGCCAAATAGCGGCAAGCCTTCTTCGGCGTCATCTTCCGGCTGATACTTTATGCGCTGACCTTGCTCAATACGCTGAATGGTTTGTGGCAGCTCTTCCGTTTTCTGTTCGCTGCCACCTACCTGAGTAAGGCTCACGCCATACTGTTTGGCCAAGCGCTGCTTTTCTGCGGCGCTCATGGAGCTGAAGCTGGCAATCTGCTCCGGGCTAATACCTTGAGCGAAGGTGCCTGCAGATACGCTTAGTGCAAGCAGAAACGGGATGAGTCGATTAGCTATTTTGAATATGGTCATCGGTTTTTAATTTTTGAAATTTAAGTGTAGCGATGCTTGGAGTATCGCACGGCTAAGTAAAAAGTGTTTGAGGCCTATCATCACCATGCGTATTCCATGGAGACGGACACAACATCGTCACCCGCATCCACACCTCTCAGCCTTAGGTCACCGCTGTAATGCTCGTATCCTAATGATGCGCGCCAGCTGGGAGCACGGTAGGTATAGTTCAATATTGCAGCGTAATCATGGCTCTCGCCAACAGCGACCGCATTGCCATTGGTGTAAACCTGACTGCCTGCCTGATCCGTATTGAGATCGAACTGCGACAGTCTAATTCGAACATCTTGCCGGGAATCAAGCAGCCAGTTGAGCGCAAGGTGCTGGGCTCGGGAATCGTTGTCTACGCCAGCCCCTAAAGGCCTGTTTCGGTAGCGATAGCCACTCTTATAGATACCGTGCTCATAGGCATAATTAAAGCGGGCAGTGCCGCTCATCCGATTGGCCGCCGTGTCGCTGCTCTCAAAGATAATACGTAGCGAAGAATCACCTACCGGGATAACGGTATCAATACCGGCGGTATAAATATATCGAGACGGCACACCGCCGGCCTCATCTTCACCGATAAACTCGCCATAGAACCCTATCGGAATTGCCGTATTAATCGATACCCGAAAGTCCAAGCCACCCAGCTGGTTACCCGGCTCGTTCTCCTCGCTGATTCCACTGCTGCCGCGATTGTCTTTACCCAACAAAAGATCTTTAAAACTGGAGAAATCCTGCGGCCGGTCGCCGCCGCCCCACTGCGCCGTGCGCGACAAGCCCAGTTCCAACCAGCGCAGCGGGCGAAAGCTGAATCGCGCGCCCAGTAGCTTGGCATCGGGTATAACGCGGTCGCTTTCCAGCTTTCCGGCAAAGGCTGTGAACTGCCAGGGCCCGATCCACCGCAACCAATCCCATTCAAAGGGCTCCGAGCTGTTGCGCTGGAGGCTGATACCCGGCACGGGGCGGGCACTGTTGGAGAGAATCAATCCGGACTCCCAGCCAGGGCCCCACCAGCGATCGATTGCACCCACGGTAAAAGCCCAATTGCCCAACAGCCCAGTGAGATAACTGCCGTCGTAGTGGGTGTGCTCGCCATCCAGCGGGTCGCCAATGTTATTCACCTGCAGTTTGCCCGCCCAGCGCTCGCCCATTACCTCACCGGCGAGATAGCCCTGCACCTCATCTCGGCGAGTGTCACCAAAACCACGGATTGGGTTCATCTGCTCAGCATAGGAGTAGCCAAGCGAAAGGTTAGAAACGCTTTCTTTATCAAAGACTTGCTGAATATATTCAACGGAGCGACGCTGCGATGGGCTAAGTGGCTTGCTTTTTACCCGGTTGACCTCGGAGATCACCCCACTCCACATCAGTGGCCATGTGTTTACCGGCACGCGAATCAGCGCGGCATCTGCCAGTACGTGTATATGGTGTCGTAGCCGAGCATCGTCGGGGGTGATCCAAGGAGCAGCATGCAGCGAGCCCGCTAGCAAGAACGCAGCTACGCCCGCTAGCCAGGAGGGTTGAAGTGTGATGTAACGCAACAAAACGGAGGCCCCAAAAACGCCCCCAATTGCTGGAACTGGAGGCAAATACTTTATTCTCTGGCCACCGATTATAGGGTTGCTATGGCTAAAATGCAGTGTTTTGGCGGAATTTCTTCTGCGGGCGGCACTACGTTACAGTTTGGGCGATGGTGTGGATGCGGGTGGGGTTCGGGAGATTGCTTCGCGTTGCTCGCAATGACGACACTTTTCGGCTCGGCCGTCATCGCGAGGAGCGCAGCGACGTGGCGATCTTTTGGCTTTGGCGGGGGCGGCATGAGATTGCTTCGTCGCTTCGCTCCTCGCAATGACAGTCAGCGCTTTGGGTGCGCAATGACGGAGGGAAGAGCTCCCTCAGTCCTCCGCATCCTTGTACTTAACCCGCGTACACCCCAAACACCGGATAAAGGTATTCGCTGCCGGCTGCACCATCAGGGTATCGGCGGCTTGCCCTACGTTGCCACCCAGCGTGGAAAACGGCAGGCTGACGACGAAGAAGGCGGTGCCGATTACGGTAAACGCCAGCATCACGGGGCGCACGATCACGGTATCTGCAACCATGGCCAGCGCGGTAGGTTCTTCTTTAACGGCATCGGCCAGTGATAGCTGCGGCATCACCAGCGCGATGGACAGGCAAAGTGCATTGAGCCAGCGGATGATTCCTTGGCGAGGCTTCATGGGCATTCCTCCCTTTTCTTATTCGCCGCGCGCTTTTTAAGGTGGGCAACGGCACTTGGGTAGACTTGAAGCCATGATAGCGCGATGATTTGAAGCTGTCTTCAGCTAAATCGAGAAATGGCTTGCATATCACAGCATTAGGGCGAATTGTTGGCGCAGACGCCAAAGCCGTTTTCCGCCGCCTGCAGCAGTTCAACCAGCAGCGGCTGGAACGTGCTCGCTCGCTGTTGGGCCCGCGCCAGCAACTGTTTCTCGACTTTCTGCCCCTACTGTTGCACAGCAATCACCCCTCCCTGCCCGGCTACCAAAGCCTGAACTGCCCCGCCGGCATCGTGCACTTCAAGCCCGGCAAGGAGATGGTGGAGCGGGTTAAACGCCATTTAAGCCCCAGTTTTAGGCTGCCCGGCTCCACCTCGCAGCCCGCCCTGGAGGCCATTTACCTGATGGGCTCGCTGGGCAGTATTGCCCATGCGCCAAGTTCGGATATTGATGTGTGGGTTTGCCACCGGCCCGAGCTGAACTCCAAGGAGCGGCTGGACCTGCGCGCCAAGTGCGACGCGCTGAGCGCCTATGTGGCCTCAGCCTTGGGGCTGGAAATGCATATTTTCCTGATGTGCGCCGAAGAGTTTCGGGCGGGTGAGCGCAAGGCCCTGACAGGAGAGGATTGCGGCAGCACCCAGCATTTTCTGTTACTGGATGAGTTTTACCGCAGCGCTATTCGGTTAGCGGGCAAATACCCCTTGTGGTGGCTGATTGATCCGGATGCCCATGATTATGGCGAGGCCGTTAGCCATCTCCAGCATCGCCAAAAGCGGCTTGCAGACCAGCTGTTAGACCTTGGCAACGTGCACGCTATTCCCGAAGGGGAATATGTGGGCGCCGGCATTTGGCAGCTGTTCAAGGCCATTCGCGCGCCCCACAAGAGCTTGATCAAGCTCTTATTGATTGAAGCCTATGCCCGCCAACACGACCGCTTGCGTCCACTCTCCGAAGATATTCGGCGGGGCATTCACAGCGGCGCCCTGCAGCAGTGCCTCGACCCCTATTTGCTGATTTATCAACGCCTTGAAAGCTACCTCACCGAGCGCCATGAGCCCGAGCGGCTCGATTTGCTGCGCCGTGCGCTCTATTTCAAGACCGAATTACGCCTCAGCCAGCAGCGCGATGAGCTGAGCTGGCGCGAGCAGGAAATGCGCCATCTGATCAAACAGTGGGGCTGGGGCCGGGAGCAACTGCAAAACCTCGATTTGCGCGATACCTGGCCGATTCACCGGGTGCGCTCTGAACACCAAGCTCTGGTGCGCGAACTCACCGGCAGCTACCGTTTTCTGCAGGGCTTTGCGGCTGAGTATAAGGCCGACCAGTTGATCAGCTCACGGGAAATGAGCGTTCTCGGGCGCAAGCTCTTTGCCGCCTTTGAGCGGCAGCCGGATAAAATTGATCGGGTCGATGGCGATCTGCAGCCGGCACTCGCGGAAAACACGCTGAGCTTTTGCTATTTCGGCAAAGCCGACCCGGACACACCTAATTGGGCCGTGATTGAGGGCCGCGTTTCCCTGTCGCACTGGCATCAAACCAAAGCGCTGCGCGAGGGCGAAAGTCTGTCTGCCTTAATCTGCTGGTGTCTATGCAATGGCTTGATTAACAGCGACACCCGCTTTCATCTGGCTTCCGATCACCCAGAACACCATCGCGGCAAGCTGGAGCCACTGATCAGCACCTTGAAGGCGCAATTACCCGACCACAATTACGCCGCCGAGGCCGAAGAACACCGCCGCTTTGAGCGCGCCCGGCGAGTAGAATCCATCACCTGCTTTGTAGGCAATGCCAGCCAGCAGGGCCACCTCGATCTGCCGATTGTGCGCCATATCGACGTAGTTAGTGTCACCAGTTGGGGGGAGGTATTCTGCAAGGCCCACACCGGTGACCATGCGGTTGCCGAGGCGCTGCATCAGATTGCCGACAGCGTTATCAGCCAGACCGAAGAACTGAAACTGAACGCACGCCCCTTTTCCACGTCGGCAGAGTACTGCACCCAGCGCTTTGTGAGCGATCTGAGCGCCTTGCTCGAGTTCTTCCAGCGAGATAGCGGCGATGGCGACCGCTATATTTACGAGTCTGGCCGCACCTACTACCACTTCCAACGCAAGGCCGAGTCACTACAGCTGAGTCGGTCGGGTAGTTTTACGGAACTGGCACTACTGCTGGGAAAAAGCACCCACAAGGCAAGCAGAATCGGAGTCTGTAATCGCAACCCTCGGCTGAGTGCCCTCTGCCAGGTCGCTAGTTTGCAGAAAGCAGGCGAATTGCAGGTGGTGTTTCAACGCCGGGAAGAGGCTGCCGATATTTACCTGCTCGACGGTCACGGCGCAATTCACTACCAACCCCTGCTCTGCCATGACCGCGACATTATGCTCACTCACCTCACCTATTTTTTGCGCCCCATCCGCCAGCATTATCTAGGCGCGGCACCGGTGCGCTGGCACAACCTGAGTGAGCAACGGGGTAAGTGGCAGCTTGAGCCCTTTAAACCAGAGAATAAATCAGACCGCCTGAGGATTAGCGTGAAGATGCTGGGTTATCAGGGCGAGGGGCAACGCTTTGATGTACAGATTAATCAGAAAACGCTGCACTTCGCCCAGTACGGGGAAGACATTCTGAAACACGCCGCGCGCTATATCCGCGAGCTACTGCCGCATGATGATGCACTGCGCTTCTGCTACCTCAGCCGAATCGAACACAGCAGCCCGCTCAATGGCACACCGGCCATAAGCGAGCATCTGGCCAACGAGCTGAGGCTGAAGGCGCAGATTGAGGAGGGGATCAATTCGGCATTATTGGTGGGTGTGGACTGACTACTGCTTTGTTTCGTCATCGCGAGGTGGCGGTATCATTGAGTTGGCAGCGGACTGGACGAGATTGCTTCGCTGGGCTCGCAATGACGGTGGGTACACGGTGGTATTACCGTCATCGCGAGGAGCGCAGCGACGTGGCGATCTCAGCCTTCAACCCACGATGTTCTCGTACAAATCACGCCACTCAGGATTTACTTCCTCAATCAATTTCACCTTGCGTATGCGCGACCCTGCTTTGAGCTGTTTCTCACGAAGTATGGCCGATTCCATTGATTCATGGGTTTCGAACCAAACTAATTTGCTCAGGTTATAGCGCGCAGTAAATCCACCCACAACTTTCTGTTTATGCTGCCATATACGCTGCACCAGAGATGAAGTGACTCCAATGTAAAGTGTGCCTTGGCGGCGATTGGTAACGATGTAAACACACGGCGATTTGGGCATTTGGTACACCTCCTTGTGTACGGTTTTTTCAGGGTAGTTCGTTGTTGGAGCGTGCGGAAGGAGATTGCTTCGCGGCGCTCGCAATGACGTTTGCTATGCGGCCGAGCAACCGTCATCACGAGGAGCGCAGCGACGTGGTGATCTCGTCACGCTGGCGGCGGACTGGTCGAGATTGCTTCACGTGGCTCGCAATGACGGTGGGGGGTGTTGAGGGTGGAACCGTCATCGCGTACCCAAAGCGCTTCGCGGGGCATGCTAAGGAGCGAAGCGACGCAGCGATCTCATCCAATCTTCTTCTGTAAGCGTATCGCCTGCTTGCTTTTTCGCAGGCGAATATTCAGCAGCTCTACCGTCACCGAGAAGGCCATTGCGAAGTAGATGTAACCCTTCGGCACATGCACATCAAAGCCTTCCACAATCAGCGTGACGCCGATCAGAATAAGAAAGGCCAGCGCCAGCATTTTGATGGTGGGGTTAGCGTCGACAAAGTCGGCGATGGATTTGGATGCCAGCAGCATCACCAGTACGGAAACCACCACTGCGATTACCATGATGGAAATGTGGTCCACCATGCCCACTGCGGTAATGACGGAATCCAGCGAGAATACGATATCCAGCAGGCAGATCTGGAACAGCACTGAGCCGAAGGTTGCTGCCGCCGGATTTGCACCGGATTCCTCATGGTCGATTTCAAAGCTGTTGTGAATTTCGTGAGTAGATTTGAGCAACAGAAACAGGCCGCCGCCGATCAGAATCATATCGCGCCCGGAGAAGCCTTCGCCGAACACGGTAAACAATTCTTTCGTCAGCCCCATCACCCAGGTCAACGCAAAAAGCAGAGCCAGCCGCGACAGCATGGCCAAGCCAATACCGATGCGCCGTGCCTTGTCGCGCTGGTGCACGGGCAGGCGCGCCACCAGAATGGAAATGAAGATGATGTTGTCTATGCCCAGTACAATTTCCAGGGCGATCAAAGTCGACAGAGCCACCCAGGCTTCCGGGCTGCCGATCCATTCCATAACAGCTCCCCACAGCAAATACGTGAAACAATAGTGGCTCAGGCACCAACAGCCGCACAAATTGCGCGATATTATTCAGGCCGTCAACTGCCAAACAAGCGACTTAAGTCGCAACGCCGCCACGCAGAGGGGTGCGCGATCGCAAACATTTTCGATACAATGTTTTCTTTTTGCGCTCGCCCCTGTCGGGTGAGCCACAACCGGTTACAGCGATGACAACGGACGCCCCCAGCAAGCTCGGTAAACAGGCCCAGAAAACCCTTATTGCCCGCGAAAAGATTTTGAACGCGGTGATCTCTCTGATTAACGAGGGTGGCTTTGGCGCGGCCAGTTCCAGCAAGATTTCCCGCCGCTCAGGTTTGACCTGGGGCGCGGTGCAGCATCACTTTGGCTCGAAGGAAGATATTCTGGCGGCCATTCTCGATCAGTCGCACCAGCGCTTTACCGAAATGCTGGACAGCGACGCCAGCACCGAGGGCTCACTGAAAAAGCGGGTAGACGAGTTTGTGGACCGCATGTGGCAGCACTACCAAAGCGATCTCTACGTTGCCACTCTCGAGATCCTGCTGGCCAGCCGCAAGAATCCGCTGACCGCTCCAGACTCCAAAATCAAACAGCAGTCCAGTAGCCACGCCCACACCATGCAGGCCTGGTTCGGCGACTGCCAACTGAGTGACGATGCACTACTGGAAGCTCTGATTTACACCCATACCTTTCTGACCGGGCTGATGATAGAGCAGGTGTTTGAAGGCGAAATCGCCAATGAGGCCGCCCACCTCGAGCGCATCAAACGCAGCATGTTGTTGATGCTGCGCGGCAAGCGGCTACTGAACTGAGCCGCGTCAGGCGCGGCTTGGGAAATAGACTTTGAAGTTGGAGCCTTCGCCTTCGCGGCTATCGACTTCGATGCTGCCGCCGTATTTCTCGACGATTTTCTTACAGATCGCCAGCCCGATGCCTCGGCTCTCGCTGCCATCACCTTCCGCAAAGCGGAAGATACGCTCGTGATCGGACTCCGGAATCCCCGCACCATTATCGCGCACATGAAAGCCTAACAAGCTCCGATCCGCTGGCCGCAGGGGGCCAACTTCTATCACGGGATTGCGCCCTTCAGCGCTGAATTTAATGGCATTGCTCAACAGATTCAGCAGAATCTGATGCAGGTGGTAACGCTCCACCGGCAGCTTCGGCAGGGCGTTGCGGATAATGGAAATATCACGCTGGCGCATCTGGATGCCCAGATCGCTGACCACTTCCTCAAGCACGCCGTCGGCGTCGACATCCTCGGCGGGCACCGACACGGACTCAACGCGCGCATAGGACAGCAGTGAATCCACCAGTTCGCCCATCCGCTCGCTGGTTTCCGCGATATCCAGCGCACTGCGCTTCAATTCAGCTTCGTGATCCGGGCCAAGTTTGCTGCCCAGCAGACGCGCCTGAGCGCGGATTTTCTTCAGCGGCTCTCGCAGGTCGTGGGCGGTGATATTGGCGTATTCATTCAGTTCGCGGTTACTCGCCTCCAGCGCCTTATTGTTCACCTCCAGCAGCCGCTTGGCGTTTTCCAGCTCTGCGGTGCGCTCGTGCACCTGCTGCTCCAAACGGTTGGACAGCTGCTCCAGTTCACGGGCTTGCTGGGCATTGCGGTTCGCTTCCTGGCTCAGCTTTTCATTCAACCCCTGCAGCACCCGGTTGCTGGGTATGGCCAGAGCCTTGGGAATCAGCGGCCAAACCAGAATCGCGGTACCGATGGAGGCCGCGGCGGTAATGGCCTTGATGGTGCCGCTGAACCAATAGGCGCCGTACCAGACGTTGTAGATATTCACCAGATGGGTAGTACCGCAGGCAAAAATGAAAATGGCGAACAGCACGAACATGTAGTTAAAGCTGAGATCGTCGCGCCGACGCACCAGGTAGACCAAGGCCAGTGGAATCGTGAAATACGCCAGCACAATGATGGCATCGGTCACCACATGCAGGGATACCAGCCGGTCGTCCCAGAGGTAGCAGTGGCCGTGCGGCGGCATCTTGTTGCCGAAGAAGTTATCGAAGAAGTTGCCCATGGCGGCTCCGGTAAAAAGGTTTTTAGCTCAATGTCTTAGTGTAGTTCAAGATACCTGCCCTGCTCGCCAGAGCGTGCGGAAAAATTTCACACGCATTGACATCGACACCGCGCGAGCAATAACATTTCAAAAGAAATGTTTTAGAGAAGAATAATATGACCCCGCGCGGCTACTGGTTCTCCCACAACCCCGACAAGGCGTGGGCGGAGAAGTTTTTCCTCGCCTATATTCCGGTGTTTTTCGCCTACAACGCCCTGATGCAGCAAACCGGCTGGCTGGACGCCGGCAACTTCTGGCATATCACCCAGAACCTGATCATGTGGTTCCCCTTTTGCGTGATCGTACCGTGGGTACTGCGCCGCAATAGCGGCGTGCCGTGGCAGCAGAGCTACTGGTTTAAGCTCAATGTGTACATGGCGGTATTTATCTTCTTCTGTACCTATTTTCACACCGAGTATTTTTTCGACGTACTGGGGCTGCGCTACCGTTTTAACGATGTGAGCCTGCATTTTGATTCGGTACTGGTGGGCCCCGACGAGGCCACGGCACTGGCCCAGCACAAGAAAGTACCGCCGGGTATGTATTTGAACTCCATTGCTTTTTTTATTGTGTATCACACCGCCGCCGTGGTGGTGATGCGCCGTATTCGCAGCATGACCGGAGGCTGGGGAAAATCGGGGCGCACACTGGCGTGGATGGTCATTGTCGCCACCACCGCCCTGTTTTTTGCCTGGGCGGAAACTTACTTTTACATCACCGACGATGCGGCTGCGAACGTCTGGTATGTGGATCTGGAGCGCATGTTGAAGTGGGGCTCCATCTACTACGCCATGTACTTTATCGTCAGCTTCCCCAATGTATTTCGGCTGGATGAAGAGAGCGCAGACTGGAGCCTGTCACGCACCGTGCTAGAGGCCTGCGCAGTGAGTGCCATCAGCCTGCTTCTGCTGGATTTGTGGGCTCTGATTTTGGGGCCGGTGGTAACCGCATGAGGAGAATGCCGTGAAAGTTCTGGTTACTGGCGGCACTGGCTTAGTAGGCGCCCACAGTATTTCTGCCCTGCTGCAAAATGGGCACACCGTGCGCGCTTTTATGCGAGATGCCGCCAAGCTGGAACGGGTTCTCACGCCACTCGGTGTAGCGGTTGGTCAATGCGAGATCGCCAAGGGCGAGCTGGGTGACGCCAGCGCCCTGCGCAACGCCCTAGAGGGGTGCGATGCGGTGCTGCACACCGCCGGGTTGTTTTCCAATCGCCAGGAAGACAAGGCGCTCATGGAGCGCACCAACATTGATGGCACTCGCGCGGTTCTCAGCCTGGCCTCAGAACTCGGGCTCGACCCGATTGTGCATGTGTCCAGCATTCTGGCGCTGTTCCCGCCGCCCGGCGCCATTCAAACCGCCGCTGATCCCGTACGCTCACCCAGCTCGGTTTACGCCGCCACCAAGGCCCGCGCCGAAGCCATTGCGCGCGAGTTTCAGGACTGCGGCGCGCCAGTAGTCTGTGTGTACCCGGGTGCGGTACAGGGCCCTCATGACCCGACGTTCAGCGACGGCCCCCAATTGATTGCCCGCTACCTGAAGTCCGGTTCGGTACTCGTGACGCAAGGAGGCTTGGTCTATACCGACGTGCGCGATCTGGCAAAGGCCCTTAGCTGCACCTTTGAAGCTGGCCATGGGCCGCGGCGTTATATGTTCGGTGGGAACTATGTATCGCACGAGGAGCTCCACGAGCTGCTCGAAAAACTGACCGGGCGCAGGCTAAAAGCCCAACGCATACCGGGCTGGCTACTGCGGTGGATGGGGCGTATCGGCGAGGTAATCGCCGGGCTCAGAGGTAAAACGTCACCACTCACCTATGAGGCCGCCAGTGTGCTGACAACCAGCGTACCCAGTGATGACTCAGCAGCGCTCAGGGAGTTTCAACTGGAAACGGTGGATGCGGAAACGTCTTTTCGGGATCTACTACTGTGGATGCATGAAACGGGCAGACTGCGGGATGAGCATGTGGGGGTTTTGGCTGAAGTGCCGCGATGATCCCCGCACATCGTAATTGCGAGCAACGCGAAGCAATCTCATACAGTCTGCTGCGGGCTTGACGAGATCACCACGTCGCTAGCGCTCCTCGTGATGACGGTTTTCTGCGACACACCCCGTCATTGCGAGCGATGCGAAGCAATCTCTAACGCTTAAGCTAGGTCGCCGCTGCCGCAGGGTTATCCAGATAGGCGCAGACGTTGGTGATCGCCTGCATGAAATCCTTGAAGTTTTCCGGCTTGGTAATGTAGTCGGTACAACCCTGCTCGTAGGACTCGTTGATATCTTTTTCACGCGATGAGGTGGTTAACATTACCACCGGCACGTCGGTGTATTCGGGCTTGGAACGCAGCAGTTTCAGGGCCTGCTTGCCATCCAGCCGGCGCATGTTGATATCCAGCAAAATCAGGTCGGGCTCGGGGTAGCTCACCACATCCTTAAAGGGGATTTTGCGCTCCACGTAATCCACCAGCTCTTCACCATCGATCAGTTCCACGAGCTTTATATCGCGCCGGGTACGCTCAAAGGCACGGCGAATTACCAGTCGGTCTCCGCTGGAATCATCGACAATCAATACAGTTCGAGTTTCCATGTGGCTGGCTCTGGCCTCTTGATCTTGTTCCGTTGCCGGTATTTGCACCTGCTCGCCTCCTCGGCCACTGACTACTGCCCGGCCGCTGCAAGGCGGTATTTCAGTGCCGGACTTCATGACTACACCCTACTACCGAGGGGGCGCTTTTGCTCTACGTAAATACCACTAGCCGGTGAAGTGTGTCACGTAATGCGGGCCCAGAACAGGCCCGCGAAGGCCGGAATCAGGCCGCGCAGATCGCGAGGCCGTGGTTGTGAGGCTCAACCAGACAGCGGTGGAGGCTCTGAATCGCCTTGTTGTAATCATCTTCATTGATTACAAACTGCATGTCTACCTGCCGCATGGACTGATGCATGGCCAGCACACTGATATTGCTCTCGGCCAGTGCCGATACGGTCTTCGCCAGCATGCCCGGGACCTGCATGTCGCTGCCAATCGCTGAGACAATTGCCACCTTGCGGTAGGTCAGTTCAGCTTTCGGGTAGGCGGACTCCAGCTCACGGATAATCCGCTTCACGGTTTTCAGGTTGGTGCCCAGATACATGGTGATGGTGTTGGCGTTCAGGTCCTTGGTGATGATCTTGGCCTTCAGCTTTTTCACCAGCGCCAGAAAGCCCTGATCATAGCTGTGCACGTCACCCACCATTTCCTGGTCAAACAGCTCAACCGCATACACCACCTGCTTGCCGGCGATAATTTCCACGCAGGGCGAATCACTCACGTAGTCACGGGTGATCAGCGTACCGCTGTGCTCGGGCTCAAAGGTGTTTTTTACCCGCAGCGGGATGTCATTCTGACGCAGGCCCTTAGCGGCACGGGGGTGAATGGCTTCCATACCGAGGTTGGCCAGCTGGTCCGCCACGTCGTAATTGGTACGGCCAATCGGCACCACTTTTTCCTCATCGACCACGCGCGGGTCGGCGCTGCTCAGGTGGTATTCCTTGTGGATTACCGCCTCGCGGGCTTTGGTGATTACCGCAATGCGGCTAAAGGTCATTTCACTGTAGCCCCGGTCAAAGGTGGCCATCAGACCTTCCTCGCAGTGCGCGTAGCCGGTGACGATGGCCAGTTCCTTGCTCAGGTCGACGTCGTTAAACGCTTCCTGAATATGCTCGTCCAGCGGCAGCGCGCTGTCGGCGCGCCAACCACTCAAATCGACCATACGCGCGGCGATACCGTCGCGCTGCAGCAGATGGGTCATATTCCAGGCACTGTGGGCTTCGCCGAGGCTAGCCAGCATTTCACGCACGGTCAGGAGCTGACCTTCCAGCTCAAAGTGGCCGTGCTGACACAGACGGTCGAGATCGTTCAGGCAGCGCTCGGCTTCACTGATGCGCTCTTCGATATAGGCGTTAGCCTGTTGCAGCAGCGCGCCGCTCTCAAACAGCGTCTCGTTGATCGCGAGCATGGCTTCACGAACCTCTGCCAGCGCCTCGCGCCATTCGCCTTCATTTTCAGAACCTGCAAATAGGGCGTAGACACCCGGCTTGCCGCCCTTTTTGGCTTCCAGCAGTTTGTCGGTCATGCCGCCGTAGGCCGACACAACAAACACGCGGTTATACAATTCATCAGCCTCGCGCTGACCGACAATCACATTGTCTCTGACGGCAGCGTACTGACTCATGGATGTACCGCCGATTTTTTCAACGGTATGTGACATAACGTCCCCCTGTTTGCGTTGGGTATGGCTACTCATGGTTTCGGTGATGCCTTACTCCACTGTCTCCGCTTCCAGCGGATACACGCCGTTTTCATCGTGGACTTCCTTGCCATTCAGGGCCGGGTTGAACACGCAGGCAAACACAATGTCTTCGCCTTCGTCGGCGCGCAGCAAGTGCTTGTCGTGCTTGTCCAGAATGTAGATGGTGCCCGGCTCGATACGATGAATCTTACCGTCGTCGCAGGTTTCCACCTCACCGCTGCCAGAGATGCAGTACACCGACTCCAGATGGTTCTGGTAGTGGATCGGCGTTTCGGTACCGGCAAAAATGCGGGTGATGTGGAAAGAAAACCCCATGTTGTCATTCTTGAGCAACATGCGGGTGCTTTCCCAATTGTCGGAGCGCACGTGGCGATCGCTGTTAATGCAGTCCTGCAGTGTTCTTACAATCATTGTGTTTCCTTGAATCTGGTGTTCCGTGTTCTGTTGGCTTTGCTGTGTCGGGTTGAGATTGCTTCGTCGCGATGCTCCTCGCAATGACGAGGGCTAATTAAACACATCCGTCATCGCGAGAAGCCTGCACTGCCCCGTCATCGCGAGGAGCGCAGCGACGCGGCGATCTCCCGCCGCAATCGCAATCCTGACCTTACGACGCCTTCTGATACCGCTTGGTCATAATATCCTTCACGCTCTGCTCGATAATATCGAGGGCTTTGTTCAGCTCGTCCTTGGTGATAGTTAGCGGACACAGGCATTTCACAACCTGGTCGTAGGCACCTGAGGTCTCAATCACAAGACCCAGCTCGAAGCAGCGGGTGATTACCAGCTTGGCCAGATCACCGTCTTTACAGCTCAGGCCCTGCATCATGCCGCGACCTTTCGGCTGCATATTTGCGGGGCCGGCCATGTTGGCAATCTCCTGGAAACGCTTTTTCAACAGCGCCGCTTTTTCCTGCACTTCGTTCTGGAACTTGTCGTCGCTCCAGAAGTGACGGATGGCCTTGGTTGCGGTCACAAAGGCATGGTTGTTACCACGGAAGGTACCGTTGTGCTCACCCGGCTCCCAGATGTCCAGCTCGGGGCGCATCATCACCAGCGCGAAGGGCAGACCAAAACCACTCAGTGATTTCGACAGGGTTACGATGTCCGGCTTGATACCCGCCGGCTCAAAGCTGAAGAAGGTACCAGTACGGCCACAACCTGCCTGAATATCATCCACAATCAGCAGCATGTCGTGCTTCTTACACAGCTTCTCGATGCCCTGCAGCCAATCAAAGCTGGCCGCGTTCAAGCCACCCTCACCCTGTACGGTTTCCAGCAGCACAGCGGCCGGCTGGTCGACGCCGCTTGAGGGGTCTTCGATCAGCTGATCGATCATGGCAATGGTGTCCACATCGTTGCCGAAGTAGTTTGAATACGGCATGTGGGTTACGTCGGGCAGTGATACGCCGCCGCTACCACCACGGTGGTGACGGTTACCGGTGGCCGCCAGCGCGCCCAGTGAACAACCGTGGAAGCCGTTGGTAAAGGCGAGAATCTCACTGCGACCTTTTACCTTACGGGCAATCTTCATGGCCGCCTCTACGGCGTTGGTGCCGGTGGGGCCAGTAAATTGCAGCACGTATTCCAGATCGCGCGGCTTCAGGATGCACTGGTCAAAGGCTTCCAGCAGCTCCTGCTTGGCGCGGGTGTGCATGTCCAGACCGTGGGCGATGCCATCGGCCTGCAGATAGTCGATCAGCGCTTCCTTCAATACGGGGTTGTTGTGGCCGTAGTTGAGGGTACCGGCGCCGGCCAGAAAGTCGATGTATTCACGGCCTTCGGTGTCATACAGCTTGGCGCCCTGAGCTTTGTCAAAAGTCACCGGGAAAGAACGGGCATAGCTCTGCACTTCGGATTCTAGTTGGTCAAAAATAGTCATAGTTGCGTCCTCAGTCAGTTTCTCAATTCGTTAATGCTTACTACGATTCATTAAATTCGGTTTTCGAGAGGCCTACTTAAAGGGCCCCAGCCGCGCCAGATGCTCACTGTCATGCTGGCCGCCAAAGTGTGCGTCGCGCTCAAACAGCGGGCCGCAATCTTCACATTCGGCGTTACGCTTCCGGGCAAAGCTGCGGAACATGCCCCAGGAGGCGCCGTTATCGGGCGTTACCGTGGTTTCCATCCACTTAACGCCGGTGCGATCCACCAGTTCACCCAACATGCGGCCACCCAAGCCCTGACCACGCATGGACGAATCCACGGCTACCTGCCAAACGAACAGGGTGTCGGGCTTGTTCGGGGGGATATAACCGGAGATGAAACCCACCAGCTCGCCTTCGTATTCCACCGCCACGGCGGTGTCGGCAAAGTGCGAGCACTGCAAAAGGTTGCAGTAGAGCGAGTTCGGATCCAGCGGCGGACAGTTCGCCACCAGCTGATGAAGTGCTGCGCCGTCAGTCGCCTGAGGCACTCGGAAGCTCAACGCCTCCTGCACAATGTCTTTAGAGGCTTGAGATTGTTTGCTAGTCAAAATATTTAGGACTCACTATATCTACTGCGTACAAAAACCGGGCAAAACCACCTAAGTCTTTGTTTATACGCGTCTAACATCAGATATTTCGCGAGCCCTTCCCTTAATAATCAATTGAGTACGAAGCATTCTAACGAATATTCCCCGAAGTTATCAAGGAATAAACCTTAGTACTCTAAGGAAATATTCCCTAAAATATGGGGCTTGGGGTCACAATCGTTTAAACTTCTGCGGCTCCGATCACGGAAATCGACTCCGCACAACCTTACGGACACTAAGCATTCATGGACCATATTCAGGACGTTCTGGTCGCCCTGCGACGCGTTATTCGCGCCACCGACCTGCAGTCAAAACACCTGGTGAAGACCGCCTCTCTCACCGCCCCCCAACTTATGGTCATGCAGACTTTACGCGATCGCGGCGCCATTCCCGTTGGCGCATTGGCAGATGAGGTGAGCCTGAGCCAGGCAACGGTCACCAGCATTATCGATCGACTGGAAAAGAAGCAGTACGTCGGGCGGGAGCGCTCAAAGCAGGACAAGCGCAAGGTGTTGGCCTTTATTACTGACGAAGGCCTCGACAAGCTGAAGACGGCGCCCACGCTGCTGCAGGAGAGCTTTGTTCGACAGTTCAGTTATTTGCAGGAATGGGAGCAGACCATGATCATCAGCGCGCTACAGCGGGTGGCGCAGATGATGGACGCCCAGCATATCGATGCGTCACCCTTTCTGGATGTGGGCGCTCTGGATCGCCAGACCGAGCAGCGTACGCCGCTGCCTTATGACGATAAGTGATGTGACTTTTCCCGTCATTGCGAACGCAGTGAAGCAATCTCATTCAGCGCACTGCCAATCCAACGAGATTGCCGCGTCGCTGCGTTCCTCGCAATGACAGGAAAAACCCCCGTCTGCCCCGCGAAGTGCTCTGGGCACGCAATGACGGAGGGCGAACAGACAACGCGCTGTTAGTGATAATGACGACAGCAGTTAACTATCCGCTGCGCCAGATCCGCATCATGGCATTCCCGCGCAATATCACTGAGGGCGACCACGCCCACAAACTCCTTGTTGTCGGGATTGTTTAGCACTGCCAGACGCTGCACGCCTTGATCCTGCATGTTTTGCAGTACCGTGGAAATCTCATCACTCTGATAGCAGTAGAGCACCTTGCCACTCATGACCGAGCTGATCGGATCATCCGGTGTTTTGCCGTCGGCAATGCCGCGCAGGGCAATATCGCGGTCTGTGACAACGCCGACCAGTTTTTCTCGCTCACCCACCGGCGTGAATCCGCGATTATGTTCATGCATACGGATCGCGGCCTCGCGAATTGTGGCACTGGCATCAAGGTATTCAGGTTTACTGGTCATGACGTGTTTCACTTGCATGTCACTCTCCTTTTACACTTTTTCTTGCGAAAGGTGTTGCTGGAAATGTCGCCGGCATTTCACCGGCTCTCACTGCTCCAGACAGGGAATAAGCACACAAGTTGCTGTGAAGATTACACAGCTAACGGACAATATCAGGCGCGTTTTGGCGTAAACGCTACGGGCACATGGGTAAAGCCGCGCACGTTCGGATTGTGGGTTCGCTCCAGCCGTGATTCGTCGATCTCATAGTCTGGAATAAGGCGCAGGATTTCCTCCATGCACACCTGAATTTCCAGTCGCGCCAGATTGGCGCCGATGCAGGAGTGGATGCCCTTACCAAAAGCCATATGATCGCGACTGCCACGGGTTATGTCGTAGCTGTCGGCGTTTTCGAACTTTTCTTCATCGCGGCTGGCGGAGATGATACACAGCCCCACGCGTTCGCCTTTTTTCAGAGTTTTCCCGCGAATTTCGACGTCTTTCATCACCTGCCGACCAATCAGCTGAGTGGAGCCGTCAAAGCGCAGGGTCTCCTCCACCGCCTTGCCCATCAATGAGGGATCGTCGAGCAACATCTGCCGTTGATCCTTGTGCTGCCACAGGCGGTAGCACATATTGCCGATCAGCTTGGTGGTGGTTTCGTTGCCGGCAATGGCCAGCAGAATGCCAAACCCGATTACATCCTGATGGGTGAGCTTGCCTTCGCGCTCGGCATCCAGCACCGCACTGAAAATATCATCACCGCCTTTCAATGGCTCCGACAATTCCGTCGCCAACTCATCGAAATATTTCCCGAGATTGAAGTAGGCATTGATATTACGCTCATCCAAACCGAACTGACCGTCTTCCCGGTAAATCAGGTCGTCGGCCCAGCCTCTCACTTTATCCTGATCCTTTTCTGGCACATGGATCATGGTGGAAATCACATCCATCGGCAGCAGGGCCGCAAAATCCTGAGTCAGATCCATGTAACCCTTTTCAAGGTGCGGCGTGAGCAGGCTGACCGCCTTGTCACGAATGTACTGCTCCAGCGCATAAATCCGCTTGGGCAGCATCAGCGACTGAATCAACTGCCGGATGCGGGTGTGATCCGGCGGATCCATGTTGATAAACATCGGATAGCCGGCATTGGCGTCCTGCTGGGCTTCAAGGGCGGGGCCCGCCGTGCTGCTGAAGGTTTCCACATCGCGAAAGGCCTTGTAACAGTCATCCCACTTGGTGAGCAGCCAATAGCCGTGCTCCTCGTTGTAGTACACTGGCGCGTGTTGGCGCATTCTTGCGTAGTAGGGATAGGGGTCGTCGTGGACCTCATGTGCGTAAGGGTCGAAATATACCTCGCCTGCGGGTGCCGACATGACCTGTCCTCGTGTTTGCCTTGATCGATTAGCCAGAGCTTACACACGGACACCACAGTAGTAAATATATGTATTATATTTGATAAATAATTGTTACAATTATTCGACACACTCTGGGAACTGACCTGTGCCCCTAACTGCTGAACAGTTTGCCCCGGTCTGGGAGCGTTACCGCTGTAATTTCATGCGCTACCTGTCGGCTCTGTCGCGTCAGGCCGAGCGCCGCGCCATGGAGCGCCTGCTGGAGCGCGGCCACCCCCGCCTCGCCATGAATTTCGCCGCACCGCTTTCTCTGCTCGCGGCCCGCCCACTGCGCCTGACTGAACTCGCCGATGCGCTGGGCGCCAGCAAACAGCTCTGCCTGCAAAGCCTGAAACCGATTGAGCAGGCCGGGTACATTGAGCGCCAGCCCGACCCCGACGACAAACGCGCCCGACTGGTCACCCTAACAAGCTCTGGCGAAGAATTGATTCAGCACGCCTTCGAAGAAATGCAGGCGATTCAGGACGACTATGAAGCGCGTATCGGGGCTGCGCGAGTGCGAGCCCTGAACGACTGCCTGCGCACCGCCGCTCACGCCATTGATGTGCCCGGCGAAGGCCTGCGCAGCGGTCGCGGCCTACCCTTGCCGGCCCGGCTCAGCCCCCTATCGCGCACCTTGCAGGAGCGGTTGATGACCCTTACCGCGCGCCAGGGCCACAATCTGCAGTACTCTTTTGGACAGGTGCTTGGTGCTGTGGATATCAACGGCACCGCGATTGCGACACTGGCGCAATTAAATGCGGTCACCACACAGGCCATTTCCCGCATCGCCGGGGAGCTGGAAAGCCTCGGCTATATCGAACGCTCCACCAGCGGCAACGACCGGCGCTCGCGGCATATCTTTTTTACCCCGCGCGGGCTGGAGTTGATCCGCGATTCGGTCACCAGCGTGCAGCAACTGGGCGACGAACTCAGCACCACCCTCGGTAAAAAGGGCCTGCTGGAAATGGAAGCTCTCGCCCGCCAGCTCTATGAAGCGCTGGATCTGGAACGAGGCCTACTGCAGAGTTTTGCACCCGGCCCGGACAGCCGTCTGTTCAATGGTGACGCCACGATGGCTCCGTCACCACCCTCGCCCCAAACTCTGCTACTGTTTCTGGCGCAGCAGATTGCGCCGGAGCTGCTCGATCGCAGCGGCGATACAGTGTCACTCCCAAGCCCCCTCTCCTGTTCAGCCGACAGGCTCGGCGCCCTTGACCGCAAACTAACGGCTGAACAACAGCGCACACTGAACCAGCTGCTGTCGCGACTCGCCGAAGCGGAGTGATACACTTCGGCTTAAGGAGAGAACAATAACCTTATGACCCGGATTCACTGGCCCGATATCGTGCTCGATAAACACTGGCTGCAGCAGCTCGAGCAGCAGGCCCTGCGCCGCTTTGTGGAGCCGGTAACCGCCGAGGAAGCCGCCACCTTTGTTTTCAACAAGCTCTCGGAAGACGACTGGGCGCGCTGCAAAACCTTCCGTGGCCAGTCCCAGCCTACGACGTTTCTGTACAGCCTGAGCGCCCGCCTGCTGGAAGAGTTTTCGCGACAACGCTACGGGCGCGCCCGACCGCCCCAATGGCTTCAGCAGCAGGGCGATTTGTGGGTCAGGTTGTGGAAGGCTATCTGCCTCGAACGCCACACCGCCGAGTCGGTAATGAGCCGCATGGAGTATCGCGATGCCGACATCGTTGCCACCATTATTCGCGCCATCAAAGCCCGCCTCCCCTGGTGCGGCGCCAGCAATTTGCCGGTGCCCGAGGAATATCTTAATGACAGCGAAGCCTTCGCCAGCGACAGTCTGGAGGATGCGCTTTCTGCGACTCACCTCGAAGATACCCTCGCCCTGCTGGCCGCAATACTGGAAGATCAGGAGGCCTTTGCCGACATCGACCTCAACCAGATTGAGCAAGCCCGGGCAGCGTTGACCCTGGATGACGAATCACTGCTCATGCTGAAAATGCATTTTCAGGACGGACTCAACTTCGCCAGCATTGCCCGGGCTCTCGGCGTTCCAAATCACCAGCCTGGCCGTCAAATCAAACAGAGTCTGGCAAAGATCAATCAAGCGCTCGAGCGTACTGGACTGCACCTTCGCAGCGCGGCGCAGGTTCTGGAGGAACGTTTGTGAGTAAGGCCGATCGGCACAGCGAAGCGATTTTAGGCATTCATCTCGCCCAGCACGGGCGCAGTGCGAGCGGCTCGCCTCCCAGTGACGAAGAGCTCGCCCTGCTGATGGAAGGCGGCCTAGGCGCACAACGCCGCACCGAAGTCCTGTCCCATCTGGCAGCGCGCCCGGATCGCTATCGGCAATGGCAGACCATGGTGGAAATGGCCGCACAACCCGCCGCCAACCCCTCGCTGCTGGCGATACTCACGCGTGGCCTCAACAACTGGCTGATCGACTGGCGCTACGCCTTTGGCTCAATGGCTGTGATCGGCCTGACCCTGTTTATTTACCAGCAGGTGCATCAACCCTCGCTGGAGAATCTACAGGAAGCAGAAACGGCAGCGACGGCCGACTACGCACAAGAGTTTGCCGCTGCGCCAGCAGCAGACGAAGAACAGACTTTCTTGCAAGAGCGACAGCTACAGGAAGAGAAAAGGCAAGCTCAAAAAGCCGCGCCCAAAAGCCAGCCTGCGATGGCCCTGGTCTGCGCGCCACTCATGCACCCACAGAGCAACGAAGCCGGCCGTCTGTGCAGCGTTGCCGGCAGTGATGGTCGTTCAACGCTGGTGTGGCAGGCGAAGGACGCCTCGGGGCGGCACCTGCTCGGCAATGTGCATGAAAATGTCCTGCAACTAAAAATATCCTCGTCGCAACGCTGGTTCGCCCTGCAAACGGCGCAAGCCATTTATGTTCAGAGCATTGACGATCTTTTTGCCGACAATAGTCAGCGCACCCAGCTGCCGTTTAATTCAGCTACGGCGACCCTCGCTTGGCAAGGCGATATTCTGGTGATTTCGGTGCTGCAGGCACTGGGTGACAGCGACGACGATTTGAAATACCGCTTTGATCCGGCGAGCGGCGAGTTGCAACCCAAGCCCTGATCAGGGCTTGGGTTGAGAAGACTCCGCAGCAGACAATTCCGCGTCTAACTGCCGCGTCACCGTCAGCGGCGTGTGAGTATTGCGTGCCAGCAGATAGTAGGCCAGAGGCACCACAAACAAGGTCAGCACCGTCGCTAGGCTGACACCACTGGCCACCACAATCCCGATCACAAAGCGCGCTTCGGCGCCGGCACCACTGGCAAGAATCAGTGGCACCGCACCCATAATGGTGGTGATCGAAGTCATCAGAATCGGGCGCAAGCGCTGCCCTGACGCTTCAACCAAGGCGTCTTCAAAGGCCTTGCCCTCATCCCGCAACTGGTTGGCAAACTCGACAATCAAAATGCCGTTTTTGGTGGCCAGCCCCACCAGCATAATCAGCGCCACCTGCGAATAAATATTGATGGTTTGCCCGAACAGGCTGAGGCCGATCAGGGCACCGGCAATCGCCAGCGGCACCGTCAGCATAATCACAAAGGGGTGCACAAAACTTTCGAACTGGGCGGCCATCACCAGAAAGACCACCATCAGCGCCAGCGCAAAAATAAAATAGATATCGCCACTGCTGGTTTTCAGTTTCAGGGATTCACCCTTGAAATCAATCACCGCTTCCGGCGCAACTTCGCGCGTGAGCTGCTCCAGATAAGTCAGCGCTTCGCCAAGGGTGTAGTCGCCACCCACCGCTGCGTCGATGGTGATCGCGCGCATACGATTATAACGGTTCAGCGTTGCCGCATCGGCGCGATCTTCCAACGTCACCAGATTCGACAGGGGAATCAGCCGATCGGTGGTACTGGAGCGGACGTAAATGTTGTTCAGATCGCCGGGGGAGCGCTGACCGTCTGGCTCGCCTTCCAGAATTACATCGTATTCTTCACCGTCGCGCATAAAGGTGGTTACCTTGCGCGAACCGAGTAGAGTTTCCAGCGTGCGGTTGATGTCGACTAGCTGCACACCGAGAGACGCTGCACGCTCACGATCAATCGAAACCCGCAACTGGGGTTTGCTTTCGCGATAGTCACTGTCGATACCAATCAAACCCGGGTTGTCAGTCGCCTCACTGACAATTCGGTCGCGCCAGCGCGCCAGTTCATCGTAATCCGCACCGCCAATCACAAACTGCACCGCCTTGTTGGCGTGACCGCCGAGGGCCTGGGGCATGATCGGGAAGACCATCACCCCGCTGATGTCCGAAACCCGTGCGCGGGCGTCCGCCATAATCGCATAGGCATCGCGGCGCCCGGAATCGAAAGGCGTCAGCACAATAATGCCCATCGCCCCACTGAAATCTTCACCGCCCCCGAAACCGCGCGGCGCACGCAACAGCAGGCGCTCGATATCACCACCATCCACCAGCGGCATCAGCTTTTCTTCAATCTCCAATACGCGCTGGGTGGTGTAATCAAAAGATGCCCCTTCCGGGCCGTTGATAATCAGGAAGAACACACCGCGGTCTTCTTTCGGCGCAAATTCCTGCGGGATCTGCTTGAACAGGCCATAACAGGTTGCCAACGCCGCCACCAACACCAGCCCCATAATCAGCGGCGCGTGCAGCGCGCGTTTCAAGCCGTTGTGATAGCGCCGTTGCAGTGCGCTAAAAATCCGGTCGCCCGCCTTACTGATACGGTGACGACCGTTGTCGGCTTTCAGCAGTTTGGCGCAAATCACCGGCGAAAGCGTCAGCGCCACCAGACTGGAAAAGCCCACCGCCGCCGCCATGGCCACCGCGAACTCGCCGAACAATCGGCCCACATCATCCTGCAGAAAGGTGATGGGCACGAACACGGCAATCAACACCAGCGTGGTGGCCACCACTGCAAAACCCACCTGCCGTGCGCCGCGATAGGCAGCCACCAGAGGGCTTTCGCCTTCGCTCATGCGGCGGTGAATATTTTCCAGTACAACAATACCGTCATCCACCACCATGCCGATGGCGAGTACCAACGCCAGCAGGGTTAGCAAGTTGATACTGTAGCCAAGGCCGTAGAGCACCGAGAAAGTCGCGATCAGTGACACGGGTACGGTGACCGCCGGCACCATCATCGCCCGCCAATCCCCAAGGAATAACAGGATCACCAGAATCACCAAGCCGGCGGCAATAAACAAGGTGCTGTAGACTTCAGAAATAGCGCTTTCCACAAACACCGAACTGTCGAAACTCTGCTTGATGTCCATGCCTTCGGGCAGCGTCGCTTTAATGCGGTCGCGGAGTTTTTTTGCTTCGCGGGTGACCGCCAGCGTGTTTGCGGTGCTCTGTTTAATTACCCCGAGGCCGACCATATTCACGCCGTTGCCGCGGAACATCCTTCGCCATTCAGCGGCGCCCAACTCAACGCGCGCAACGTCTTGCAAGCGAATCAGATAACCGTCTCCACCTCGGCCGATTACCAGTTTGCGGAAGTCTTCTTCGGTGCGGTAGTTGCGATCCAGCTTGACGATAAAATCGCGGTCGAGGGATTTCACCGTACCCGCCGGCAGTTCCACATTCTCACTGCGCAACGCGTTTTCAATATCGGTCGCGGTGAGGCCACGCGCGGCCATCGCCTTGCGATCGAGCCAGATACGCATGGCGTATTCCAGCCCGCCACTAACCCGCACTCGTGCCACACCGTCGATGGTGGAAAAGCGATCCACCAGATAGCGCTCGGCGTAGTCGGTAAGCTGCAAGGTATCCATGGATTCGGAGACAAGGTTGAGCCACATAATGACTCGCTCGTCTGCGTCGCTTTTTTGCACCTCGGGCGGGTCCGCCTCTTCCGGCAGGTTTCCCATCACCCCCGAGACCCGGTCGCGTACATCGTTGGCCGCGGAATCAATATCGCGATTGATATCAAATTCAATACTGATGGCGGAGGTGCCGTCGGCGCTGGATGAGGAAATGGTTTTAATGCCTTCGATACCGGCGATGCTGTCTTCAATCAGCTGGGTAACGCGCGATTCCACCACTGCTGCGGAGGCGCCGGTGTAGTTGGTGCGAATCGATACCACCGGCGGATCGATATCCGGGTATTCGCGCAGAGCCAAACGCTCAAAAGAAACTAAACCGAAAGCCACCAGCAAGAGGCTGATAACTACTGCAAACACAGGCCGCTTAACGGCGGTATCGGACAGCAGCATCTCAGCTAGCCTCGCCGGCGGCGACTTTTTCCAGTTCCGGCGCGGTGACTTTCAGGCCCTCGCGCAGACGCGGAAAGTTGGCGCGCACAATTGTCTCACCGGCGGTGATGCCGCTAATCACTTCCACCCAGCCGGGTTGGCGACTGCCAAGCTGCAGAATGCGGCGCTGAAGAGTGTTGTCGTCGGCGACCACCCACACACTGTGTTGTTTTTCGCGGGTGACAATAGCCGCTTCCGGAATCAGCAGTGCCGTGCGCGGATTGCGCAGCAGCTCTATAGTCATCAGCATGCCCGGCTTAAGCCGGCCATCGCTGTTATCAAATTCGGCGCGGGCGCGGATGGAGCGGTCGGTGGTATTGACGCGACTGTCGATGACCGTCACCTTGCCGCTGAAAGGCTCATCATAGGACGCGGTTTTTGCGCGCAATTCCAGCCCCGTTTTCAGGGTGCCGAGCAAGGCAGCCGGCACGCTGAATTCCAGTTTCATGGGGTCGACATCGTCGAGAGTGGTAATGGCGGTGCCGGGCGTAAGCAATGCACCGGGGCTGACCAGTCTGAGACCCAGCACACCGGCGAAAGGCGCGGTGATGCGACGATCCGCGATACGGGCTTCCAGCTCATCAATTTTAAAGCGGGCTTTCTGCAATGCCGTGCGGCGTGTATCGAGTTCGGTCTGCGCCGCCGACATGGTTTTAACCAGCCCTTCCAGACGGCGCACTTCCCGCTGCTGCTCGGCCAAATCAGCTTTAGCCGCCGCCAGCTGGGCCTGTTCTTCGGCCTGCTCCAGCGTGACCAGCAACTGGCCTTTTTCCACTTGCTGACCTTCTTTGAAGTGAATGGCTTCGATGGTATCGGAGGCATTGGCGGTAATAGTGACGGATTCGTTGCCGCGCAGGCTGCCGAGGGCTTCGACGCGATCAGAAAATTCGCGCGCCTCAACCGTGTAGACGCTGACCGAAACCACCGGCGCGGACATCCCTTGCGATTTAGACGGTTCCTGCGATTGCCACCACAAACCGCCCGCCAATGCGGCGACCAGTAGCAAGCCGAATACGTACTTCATGAATTACCCCGGAGATGGTTTGTTCTGGTTTAGCAGGGGGTGTCATGCCTCGACACTCCTGTCATTGCGAGTGCTTTTCGCGAAGCAATCTCTTTCTGCTCACTGCCAACCCCACCAGATTGCCGCGTCGCTGCGCTTCTTAGCATGCCCCGCGAAGCGCTTTGGGTACGCAATGACAGGTGCGCTGTAGGAACCCGTCATTGCGAGCGCTTTTCGCGAAGCAATCTCCGACCGATGGCAGCGTACCACCTACTCAACCTTCGACGGCACAACCGAGAATTAGTTTCGCTCTGCCAGAACCTTTAAACCACGCGCCGCCGCAGCTTTCACCTGTGCAGGCGCGGTGCCGCCGACGTGGTCACGGGCATTCACCGAGCCTTCAAGCGTCAGTACGTCAAACACGTCCTGCTCGATGGTATCGCTGAATTGTTTCAGCTCGTCGAGGGTCATTTCCGACAGGTCTTTTTTGCTCTCAATACCGTAGGCTACCGACTTGCCGACGATTTCGTGGGCATCGCGGAAAGGTACGCCCTTGCGCACCAGATAATCCGCCAGATCAGTGGCGGTGGAGAAACCGCGCATGGCGGCTTCGCGCATCACGTCGGCGTTAGCCGTAATGGCAGGCACCATATCGGCGTAGGATTTCAGGCAATCGCGCAGAGTGTCGATGGTATCGAACAGAGGCTCTTTGTCTTCCTGATTGTCCTTGTTGTAGGCCAGCGGCTGGGACTTCATCAGCGTCAACAAACTGATCAGGTGACCGTTTACGCGACCGGTTTTGCCGCGCACCAGTTCCGGCACGTCCGGGTTTTTCTTCTGCGGCATGATGCTGGAGCCGGTGCAGAAACGGTCGGGCAGATTGATGAAGTTGAATTGGGCCGAGGTCCACAACACCAGCTCTTCGCTGAAGCGCGACAGGTGGGTCATGATCAGCGCGGCGGCGGCGGTAAATTCGATGGCGAAGTCGCGATCGCTTACGGAATCCAGCGAGTTTTCAGTCGGGCCTTCGAAACCCAACAGTTGCGCGGTCATTTCGCGATCAATTGGGTAGGTGGTACCGGCCAGCGCCGCAGCGCCCAGTGGCGAGCGGTTTACCCGCTTGCGGCAATCCATCAGCCGCTCGTAGTCGCGGCCCAGCATCGCATTCCAGGCTAACAGGTGATGACCGAAGGTCACCGGCTGGGCGGTTTGCAGATGGGTAAAGCCAGGCATGATAGTGTCGGCTTCGCGCGCCGCCAGTTCGCACAGGCCCTGTTGCAGACGGGTCAGTTCAGCGGCAATGCTGTCGATCTCATCGCGCAAATACAAACGGATATCGGTCGCCACCTGATCGTTGCGCGAGCGACCGGTGTGCAGTTTTTTGCCGGTAATACCGATGCGCTCGGTCAGGCGCGCTTCGATATTCATGTGCACGTCTTCCAGACTCACCGACCAGTTGAATTCACCGCGCTCGATCTCGCCGCGAATGGCTTCCAGACCTTCACTGATCTGGGTGTATTCCTCGTCGGTCAGCACGCCGACCTTGGCCAGCATCTGGGCGTGGGCCAGCGAGCCGTTGATGTCGTGGTGGTAGAGGCGCTGATCAAAACCCACGGACGCGGTAAAGCGCTCCACAAATTGATCGGTGGGCTCGGAAAAACGTCCGCCCCAGGGCTTGATATCGGAGGAAGTCGTGTCATTCATAAAATAAGTTGCGCCGATGTAGTGGGAGCCCTGCCGGGCCTGTGCTGATGTAAGGCGCGCAGTATACCAAAGCCCCCCACGCTCTGCCGCCTTCATCAAAGCGTCACACTCCAGCGCCATACTCCGCAGCCAGCTGCAACAAGGAATAAGATTATGACGACCATGGAGACTGCGTCCCCCCGCGCCCAGCTAGTCGAAGGGCTCTGGCAACTGAAACAGCTGTGTGAAGAACAGGACAAACAGGGCCTCGGCCAGCTTCACTTCAATACCCTGCTGAAAGACCCGGATTACCGGCTCGAATTTATCCGCCGCGCCACCGGCAGTCGCCACCCGAAAATCCGCGAGATGGCCAAGGAACTGCTCGGCGCCGACCGTCACGACGTGCTGATCTCTCGCGACAATACGGTGGCGACGCGGCGCAGCCTGAATGCGGATGCGCAAGCCAGCCAGCATCAACCCCACCAGAGCCAACAGGGCTTTGTCGGCGTGGACAAGCCCTCCCAGCGACAAGTGCTGATTCCAAGCGTTTTAACCCTGCTGTTTATCATCGCCGCTGCCACAACCTGGCTGCTGCGGGATTCATTGGGTTTAAGCAGTTCGCGGGTATTGGTGAGTGGTTCGCTGTTTGGCGAGCAGCGCTGGACCGCCGACAAGCAATGGATTCTGGAAGACATCGTTTACCTCGAGGCCGGCGGCCGGCTGGTCATTGACCCGGGCACGCAGGTACTGGGCAAGAATGGTTCGGCCCTCGTGATAACCCGCGACGCCACCCTCCACGCCCGCGGCACTCAGGCAGAGCCCATCGTATTCACCAGCGCCAATCCCGTTGGTGCGCGCAAAGCCGGTGACTGGGGCGGGCTGGTGATGCTCGGCAACGCGCCGGTGAATGTGGCCGACGCCCGCATTGAAGGCGTGCCCGCCAATGACTCGCGCGCGGCCTTCGGCGGCAATGATCCGGCCGCCAACTGCGGCGTGCTCGAATATGCCCGCATCGAATTTGCCGGTTTTGAGGCCTACGCCAACAATGAGCTGAACGGCCTGACTCTGGGTGGCTGCGGCAGCAACAGCATTGTGCGCCATGTGCAGGTTCATCAGGCGCTGGATGACGGGGTTGAAGTCTTTGGCGGCAACGTCGATCTGAAACACATTCTGATCACCGGCGCCGGCGACGATTCACTGGACTGGGACTTGGGCTGGCGGGGCCGGGTGCAGTTTCTGGTGGTACAGCAATACCCCGGCGTCGGCGACAACGCCTTCGAGGGCGACAACAACGGCGATAACCACAGCGCAACGCCGCGTTCCGAGCCGGTGTTTCACAACGTGACCCTGATCAGTTCCGGTGACGCCGAGAAATACCAACGCGCCATGACCCTGCGCGAGGGTACCGGCGGCCACTTCAACAACATGCTGATACAGGGCTTTTCCGGTGAGCTTATCGACCTGCGTGATCTGGAGACTGTGCGCGGCATCGGCCAGACCCTGACCTTCTCCGGTCTGCTGGTGGAAAATATCGGCGCCGACGGCAAAGCCTATTTTGCCAACGAAAGCAGCACCGACAAGGACGACGACAGCGGCTTCAGCGAAGCCCGCTATTTCGCCTCGCTCGAGGATGTGCACTTGGGCACCAATGTCGGCCTGACCAGCAGCGCCGCCCGTCGCGATACCCCGGACTACATTCCCCTGCTGCGCAGCCTCGCGCAGGAGCCCAAGTTGAACAGCCCGGAAGGCGAATTCTGGGATGAGGCCGCCAACTACCACGGCGCCATGCGTCCGGGCAGCAAGCAGGCTTGGACCCATGGCTGGACCGCCTTCCCCGACGCCTGAGCGCCTTACCTCAGGTCTGCCTGCTGGCGGCAGACCTGATTCCCCTCAATCCTGACCTTGTGAGCCATTCTGGCGCCGCAATCACTTGCGATGGCGCAGGGTACCCGTATCATAGTGGCCCCGCAGTCACACTCACGAATCAACACGAGGCCCGCCTTGACCCGCACTGTTCGCATCGCCACCCGAGAAAGTCTGCTCGCCCTCTGGCAGGCCGAATTCATCAAGGCTGAGCTGGAGAAACACCACGCCGGTATACAGGTGGAACTGGTCGGCATGACCACCCGCGGCGACCAGCTGCTGGATTCGCCCCTCTCCAAAATCGGTGGCAAGGCCCTGTTTGTGAAAGAACTGGAACAGGCCATGCTCGACGGCCGCGCCGATATGGCCGTGCACTCGATGAAAGATGTGCCCATGCATTTCCCCGAGGGATTGGAGCTGGCGGTCATCTGCGAGCGCGAAGACCCGCGCGATGCCTTTGTCAGCAACCGCTTCGCCAATGTCGACGAACTGCCTCAGGGCGCGGTGGTGGGCACCTCCAGCCTGCGCCGGGAATGCCAGATCCGCGCCCAGCGCCCGGACCTCATCGTGCGCAGCCTGCGCGGCAATGTACAAACCCGTCTGCGCAAGCTCGACGAGGGCGAATTTGATGCCATTGTTCTGGCTGCCGCCGGTTTGCTGCGATTGGAGTTGAACGAACGAATCGCCAGTTTTCTGGAACCGGAACAATCCCTGCCCGCCGTCGGTCAGGGCGCGGTCGGCGTGGAAGTGCGCAGCGACGACAGCGAACTGAAACAACTGTTGGCGCCCTTAAGCCATCAGGACACCGAACTGCGGGTGCGTGCCGAGCGCGCCATGAATAATCGTCTCGAAGGCGGCTGTCAGGTACCCATTGCCGGTTACGCCCTGCTCGAAGGCGAACAACTGTGGTTGCGCGGACTGGTCGGTTCACCCGATGGCAGCACGGTGCTCGAAGCCGAAGCCCGCGGCAGCGCGGCTGATCCCGAAGCGCTCGGTCGCGCCGTGGCGGAAGCCCTGCTCAATCAAGGTGCCGGCGATATTCTGGCGGCGGTCTATGGCACCGGGTCACGCTGACCACAGCTTGAAAGACTGGCGGGTTCTGGTTACTCGGCCTGCCAGCCGCGCCGACTCCCTGTTGGACGCACTGCAACGTCGCGGCGCCCGGACCCTGCACGTTCCTCTTCTGACAATCGACGCCCTCACCGGTGCGGATCTAGAACCGGCTCGCCAGCGCGTATTGGAGCTGGATCGCTATGACGCGCTGATTTTTATCAGTGTGAATGCGGTAGAACACGGCGCCGAATTAATCGAATCCCTGTGGCCCCAGTGGCCGGCGCGACAACGCTGCTTTGCCATCGGTGCCGCCACCGCGGGCGCCCTGCACGCACGCGGTTTGCGGGTTGAAGGCGGTGATGACCTGTCGGCCGGTGCGATGAATAGTGAAGCCCTGTTGGCGCATCCGGCGTTGCAGACGCTAGAACACCAAAAGATTGCCATCGTGCGCGGCGCAGGCGGCCGCGAAACGCTGGCCGACACACTGACCGCACGCGGCGCGCAAGTAGACTATATTGAGTGCTACCGGCGCAGCCCGCCAACTGTAGAGCCTAAGCATTTTTTGCAGCAACTGCAGGAAGCTGACATCAATGCGACCATCATCAACAGCGGCGAAAGTTTGGAAAACCTGACGACACTCCTTCCTGAGCAACACCCGCTGTTCAATAAACCGGTAATAGTACCGAGTGAGCGAGTCGCTGCTATAGCAGCAAAACTGGGCTATGCTAAAGCCATTCCCGCGCGCAATGCCGGAACAGACGCTACCGTGGCCGCACTGGAAGCTGTTCCCGCGCCATCATAAACCCGTTGTAAATAAGGGGAGACTGCATGTCGGACACCGACAAGCCCGAGCAGCCATCTAGCGGCGCTGATAATGACGCGCCCGAGACAGCACCGCCTGTCCTGACCGAAAAACAGAGCGCACCCGAAACGACGCCAAAGGCCAAGCCTGAAAATCGTCGCGGCGGCGGCTTCACGCTGTTCATTGCCCTGCTCGCCTTCCTGCTGAGCGGCGCCAGTGCCGGCTGGCTAGGCTATCAGTTCTGGCTGGAACAACAGGCATCTCAAGAGGTGCGTGAAGCCGCGCCCTGGCGCGACGATCTCGAAGCGGCTGGCGCAAGCTGGCAGTCCGAGGCGCGCAAGGCCCAGCGCCAGTCACTGAGTGAACTGCGCGAACAACTCAATGAGCAGGACAGCGAACTCCGCGAAATGCTCAAGCGTCAGCAGCTGTCCGCGGAAAATGCCCGCCAACTGCAAAATCAGCGCGTGACCAGTCTGCGCACCGCACTGGATGAACAGCAATCTCGCCTCAGCGAACTGGCCCGTCTTAACCGCGACGATTGGGTGCTCGCCGAAGCCGACTATCTATTGCGACTCGCGCGTCAGCAGGTGCGCTTTGGCGGCGATCTAAACAGCGCCGAAAGTCTGGCCCGGGAAGCCCAGAAGCACCTGCAAATGGTCGCCGACCCGAAAGTACAGGACGTACTCGAAATTCTCGGCCGCGAGCTGACTGCCCTCAGTGAAGCGGCGGCGTTTTCGGTGGAAGATCATTACGACCGACTGTTAGCGGTAAGCGAGCAAGCCCGGCAGCTGCAGCCACTGGCCGACCATAAAGTTGAGATAGAGGAAGTGGCGGCCGCTGAAGAAACACCTCCGCCGCTGGCCTGGGAAACCCTGTGGGATCACATCAAGTTTGTCTCCGGCCGCGCCCTCGACAAACTGGATTCCTATATCAAGGTCAGCGACCGGGATGCCCGCTACCAGAGCGCCGTTATTGCCGGCGGTCAGCGCGAACTGTTCCAGCACAATCTGGAACTAATGCTGGAGCAGGCTCGCTGGGCACTGGTCAGCGGCAATCAGGCACTGTACGAAAAAGCACTTCAGCGCAGCAGCGACTGGGTGCGCCGCTATTACCGCGATGAAGACGCCGAACAGGCCCTGCTGGCAGCGCTAGACGAGCTGGCGAAACAACGCGTGCGACCGGAAGCGCCGCCGCTGCAATCCAGTATCAACGCCATCACCCTGTACATGGATGAACGTCAACACGCGGGGGCTGCCAAGTGATTCGCTACTTCCTGATCAGTCTTGGCGTGCTGGCCGGCGCGGCATCGCTCGGGGTACTGATTCAACGCGACCCGGGCTATATGCTGGTTGCCATTGGCAGCGTGGCCATCGAAACCTCTTTCTGGGTGGCGTTGGCCCTGTTTCTGGTGCTGCTCGCTGTCGGTCATTTTCTGCTGCGCCTCAGTCAGGGCAGCCTGAAAAGCACCAGCCGCTTCAGCCGCTACCTGGCCCAACGCCGTGAAAAACGCAGCCATCGCGAGAGCACCGACGGTCTGATTGCCTTGGTTGAAGGCAATTACCAAAAGGCTCGCCAGCTGCTCACCCGCCATATCGACGATCTCGACGAGCCCCTGCTTAATTACCTCGGTGCCGCCTATGCCAGCAATGCCCTCGGCGAAGTGCGGGAGGCCAACGCCCTGTTGGCCAAGGCCGAGCGCGAAACCCAGGGCGCCCGGGTCGCGATTGAATTGGTTCAGGCCCGGCTGCTGCTGCAGAACGGCCGACTGGAAGAGAGCCATGCCAGTCTGACCCGCGCCCAGCGCAATGTGGCCAAGCACCCGGCGGTGCTGCGTCTGCTGAAGTCCGTCTACGAGGGTTTGGAAGATTGGGAATCCCTGCTGGCCTTGCTGCCGGATCTGAAAAAGAATCGTCTGGTACAGCCGGAAGAACTGACCGCCCTGCAACGCAAGGCCGCCCTCGGCCAATTGCTCAAGCTGGGTGAATCCAGTAAGGCCGATGGCGAACAGTTGCGTCAGTGCTGGCAGAAACTGCCGAAGGAATTGCGCAGCGACGCCACCGTGGTCGAGCAGTACGTAAACTTGCTGGTTGAGCAAAATGAAACCGGACTGGCCGAAGAAACCTTGCGCAAGCATCTGCGCAAAGACTGGCGCCGGGAGCTGGTCGCACTGTACGGCCAAATTGCTGCGCCGGAGCCTGACAAGCAATTACTGACCGCAGAATCCTGGCTGCCCGATCGCACCAATGATGCCACCCTGCTGCTGGCACTGGGCCGCCTGAGCCTGCGCAATGAGTTGTGGGGCAAGGCGCGGGAATACCTCGAAAGCAGTCACCGCTTTGATCCCGGCCCTGACGTCTGTGCGGAACTGGGACGCCTGCTGGCCTATCTCGGTGAGCATGAACGCAGCAGCGCGTTTTTTCAGGAAGGTCTGCAGAAAAGCAGTCGCGCTATTCCCATGAAGTTTCCGACCAAGGTGGGTTAATACGAGAGGCCATTATGAGATCGCCACGTCACTGCGTTCCTCGCGATGACGGAGAACACCGTACGAGACGGTGGCGTAGCTTGCTTTTGATTGCGAAAAAGACGTCATTGCGAGCACCGCGAAGCAATCTCCACCAGCGTGTGCCTGATTCAAGAGATTGCTTCGCAGTGCTTAGCATGCCCCACGAAGTGCTTCGGGTACGTAATAACGGCGTAGATGAATTAACGAAGATCCTTCAACAAAGCCTTTAGCGCATTGCGCTTCTCTTCCAGCTGACCCTTGTAGTCATCGAGAAAACCACCCTTGCCTTCCAGCTTGGCGGTACTGCCCGACAGGGACTCACTGAGCTTCGACTGCAGTTCTGCCTTGTGCTCAGCTACCTTCGCTTTCAGCTCGGCGCCGAGCACGTCTCCAATTAACTTATCCAGACTCGACTTCAGTTTCAGGCTCGGATCTTCCGGGTTGCCTGAAATCGCCATCTTCAGGTCAAACTGCTTGGCCGCGGTCAGTGCCTTGCGCAGCAGTTCAGCGGATGATGACTCGGCGGTTTCCGCCACCAGAAATTCCGCCTGTTTCACCAGAGAGTCGACGGTGGCATCAAGACCATTTTTACCCAGCGCAAAGCGGGTGCTGATATCGGCCACACCCTGCTGCAGGCTGATGGGCAATTTTGAATTGTCTGACAATTGAAGCGCCTGCAGGTCCAATTTGCGTAGATCAAAATCCAGCGAGTCGAGAGGGTCTGCACCGCGATGGTCGAACAAACCATTGAGGTTCAGGCTCGCCCCCTTATCACTGCCGCCACTCGCTTTTAGGGCCAGCGGTTTGCCCCAGATTTTCTGGGCGTTGCTGATATCGCTCAGCACCCCGTCAAAGCGAATGGTGTCGCCTGCCACCGGTACACTGCCATTGATGCTCGCGCGTTTGATCAGGAAATCCGGCAGTGGCTGGTCTTCAGCAAAACGAATGTACTCGCCGGTGCCACGCTGACGCTTGGCCTCTTCTTCGCTTTGCAGCGGGTCATTCTCGCTGAGCTGACTGGCAGCGGTTTGATAGAGTGACAGGCCCTGCTGCACCATCTGATAAGCCTCGTCGCCCACAATGTGGCGGATCATGCCTTCAAAACCCTGATCCAGACCGACGCTGGCCAACAGTCGATCCGCCTCGCGCTTGGGCAGGGTTTTGGCGCGCTCGGTCAGCGCAGCAATGCGCTCGCGATCGGTTTTGATCTGCTCGTCCAGCTCGCGCAAGGCGTCGAGATCGTCGTCGATTTCATCGCGCAATTCTTTGGTACCCTTGATGCGAACAAGGGCATTCTGATCTTCCAGTTCCTCCCAGCGACGACGGTATTCTGCGAGCTTCTCCTGACTCGGTAGCTGGGCAATGCGCTGTTCCCAGCCGCGCTGAATGTCATCCACCTCCGCTTTCATGGCATCGACTTCCGCCTGCAGACGGGATTTTTCCTCGGCGACCATTTGATCGACATCGGGCAGATTCAGTTTCGAGGTCAGATCGAGATCGGCACCTTCTTCACCCTCTTTTTTGCTGAAGCTGAACAGACGACCGTCGATGGCACCGCTGCTGTCGCGCTCGGTGTAAAGATTCAATCCATCAATCGTCGCTTCGTCGGAAATAAACTGCCTGCGCAGCAGCATCAGCAGGTCAACCTGGCTGTGAATGCGCTCTGCTTCAAACAGGTTCTGCATGGGTTTATCGGGGTTGGTCACCTGCAAGCGGTTCAGGGTGAGCGTACCATCGCTGAGTGACAGCTCGGCGCTGTCCAGTTCAACCTTCGCGCCTACCGCCTGGGTACCGGCAAATTCAATGCTGCTTTCAATCACCCAGTCGATGCAGAGTATCCAGAGGGCGGCCACAACCGCGAACACACCCAGACCCCACCAGCGAATCCATTCCTTCATCGTGATTCTCCGTTTACCTTGCGTGTGTTAGTTGAGGGCGCTGTAGAGTTCAAATAAACGCGTGCTTTTTACAAACAACATCAATCGCGTTTCGGCGAGACGCGCGCGAATTTTTTCGCGGTAGCGCGTGATGGTCCAGATCACCGCCCAGTAAATCGGCAGCGCCAGAATCAGGCTGAGACAGAAACTACCCATCACCAGCGTGTTGTTGTAGGCCATAAAACGCCAGAAAGACGACTGGTACATAGCGGTCCACACGCCGTTCATGGATTCTGACTGCAGAACGGTTGCGCCGAGCTGGGCACTGAGCGGATCGAGTGCGTAGGCCAGCCCGGAAAACAGCACAAAACCGAGAATGAAAAAACTCAGGTTGACGCGGATCACCAGCACCAACAGCAAGATCAGCAAATTGTGCGGTGAGGCCAGCGGCGTCAGCCCCATGATCAGGGCAAACACAATGGCCAGCGCAACCTGCGCAGGGTTGTCGTCGGAATTAAGTACTTTGAGTAGTTTTGCGATCGCACTCAGCACGGTATGCCTCCTCTGCTACCGTTAAAAGCCGCGAGGGCCGTCAGTGAGTAATACTGAGCTCGTAGTGTATCAAGGATTGTTGCAGTTCTCGCGCGGTGCTGGCGGTGAGATTTCGCAATAGCGTGTGAGCGCCTTCACGCAATTGGTAACGTCCATTTGTGGCGCTTTCCACGTTGATCACGGTGATCATCGAATGTGGCGTGGTGTCCTGACAGGCGAGTCGCAGTACACGGCCCTCGCGCCGAATCAGGGCTGCATTTTGAATACCCGCTTCGCTGCATACCAGCCACTGATCTCCCTCTGCGGTGATACGGCCGGCTGGCAGGCGCAACACCAGCTCCCCGGTGCGCGCTTCAATCAGCTGACAGCGATAGCGCCGCCAGTGCGCAACAAATGGCAGGGTAAGTGCGACATCCGCTTCAGCGTAAGTGGTACAGAGCGGAATCTGATCGCCGCTATCGCTGCGGGCGAAGCAGCGCCCGCAGTTGCCGTTGCTGCACGCTACCGGAACGCGACAGCCGGCATCCTGTAATTGGCGCAACAAGGTATGGTCAGTGCGGCCGGGAAAGGAGCGACCGTCACTCAGGTGGATACGGAAGGAGCGGTGCGCCATTGGCTAAGAAATTCGCGCAGGGCCAAACCGCGATGGCTATTGCGGTTTTTCACCTCCGGGGTGAGTTCCGCCGAGCAGCAGTCGAGCTCCGGCACAAAAAACAGGGGGTCGTAACCAAAGCCGTTTTCACCGCGCGGTGCATCGAGAATTTCACCGCGCCACAATCCCTGACAGATCAGAGGCAGCGGATCGTCTGCATGGCGCACATAGGCCAGCACGCACACAAAGGTCGCGCCGCGCTCGGTTTTACCGGCTAATGCGTCGAGCAACTTGGCGTTATTTTTTTCATCGTTGGCGCCTTCGCCACTGTAGCGGGCGGAGTAAATACCAGGCTGACCACCGAGCGCGTCCACACACAAACCTGAATCATCCGCCAACGCCGGCAAGCCGGTTTCGCGACTGGCGTGGCGCGCTTTGATCAGGGCGTTTTCGACAAAGCTGAGGCCAGTCTCGTCGGCGTCGTCGATATTAAAATCAGTCTGCAACAGCAGCTCAAAGCCGGTATCGGCCAGGACCTGCTGCATTTCTTTTAACTTGCCGCGGTTACCGCTGGCGAGAACAACGCGAGACATTATTTCCCCGTGTACAGTTTTTTGTTGAACTGCAGTTTGTAGCTGCGCGCGCTGCTGTCCGGCTTGATCGACAGGGTAAAATCCAGCATCTCTTTATTATCCGCCGTAAACTGGGCGATGTAGTAAATAGCATCGCGCTCGTCGATCTCTTGGAAATCGAGCGACTTGCGGTGAATCAGATTAAACACCGTACCTGACACTTCTGATTTGCGCGCCACATCGCTGCCGTCAGCCTGCAGTTCACGCACACTGATATTCAGGATAAAACGATCATCGCCACGGGTAATGCCATAGGCTTTGGCAACGTCGGGCTTGAGAAAGGTGGTGTTGACGATGCTGTAGTGCACATCGTAGTTACCGAAACGCTGTTTTTGTTCCGCCTGTGCGGTACCCAGAAGGCACAGCGACAGCAGGATCGACAAAGCGACTCTCATAATTTCTCCCGGCATTATTTGCTGATGTGGTAGACCGCCGTGACCCCGAACAGGTTAGGCAGTTTTGACGCGATCAGACTCTCGCAGTCGGCCGCATTCACGACCGTGCGGTGCAGAATGCGAATGCCTTTTTCCTGACAGAGCTGCTCAAAATCGCGCACGGTACAGAAGTGAATATTCGGCGTGTCGTACCAGTTGTGAGGCAAAAACTTGGAGACCGGCATACGCCCGCGATAACCCAGATACAGACGGCCACGCCAGTAACCAAAGTTCGGGAAGGTCACGATGCACTCGCGACCTACACGCAACATTTCATCAATCACCAGATGCGGCGAGCGCAGGGTCTGCAAGGCCTGCGCCATGACCACCACATCAAAACTGTTGTCGCGGAATTTTTTCAGGCCGTAATCCAGATCGTGATCAATCACGCTGAGGCCTTTTTCAATGCACTCGCGAATATGGGCGTCGTTTATTTCCAGCCCTAGGCCATCGACATTGTGATGATCGCGCAAGTAGGCGAGCAAACTGCCGTCACCACAGCCGAGGTCGAGCACGCGGCTGTTGTCGTCAATCCATTCGGCGGCGAGGTTCAGATCAAAGCGCACGATTCACCTCCTCTTTCACCCGCAACATGTAAGCGCTGAAGGTTTTCAGGTAGCGCTCTATCGGCAGCAGGAAGGCGTCGTGACCGAAGTTGGCTTCGATCTCGGCGTAACAAACCGGTTTGCGGGCGGCAACCAAGGCATCGACGATTTCTCGCGAGCGCGACGGCGCAAAGCGCCAGTCACTGGTAAAGGACATAACGAGGAAACCACACTTGGCGTGCTGGAAGGCCTCAACCGGATCGTCGTTGTATTCACGGGCCAGATCAAAATAATCCAGCGCCTTGGTCATCAGCAAATAGGTGTTGGCATCAAAGCTGCGCGAAAACACATCGCCCTGATAACGCAGATAACTTTCCACCTGAAATTCGACCTTGTCGTCCTGGCCGATCTGAAAATTGCCGGACTTGATTTCACGGCCGAACTTTTCACCCATGCCATCTTCCGACAAATAGGTCACGTGCCCGACCATACGCGCCAGCGCCAATCCAGACTTGGGAATGGTCTCGTGTTCGAGATAGCGACCGCCATGAAACTCCGGATCAGAGGTGATCGCCTGCCGCGCGATTTCGTTAAACGCAATATTCTGCGCGGTGAGACGCATGGCCGAAGCAATGACGATGCAGTGACGCACTTCGTCCGGGTGTTCCAGCGCCCAGCGCATGGCTTGCATACCGCCTAAACTGCCGCCAATCACCGCCGCCCACTGCTCAATACCGAACAGGGCCATCATCCGGCGCTGGGAGGCGACCCAATCCCGACAGCGCAAGGCTGGGAAATCCGGCCCCCAGGGTTTGCCTGTGGCGGGGTTGATGCTGGCCGGGCCGGTACTGCCGTGACAGCCGCCGAGGTTGTTAATGCTCAGCACAAAAAAGTGATTGGTATCGATGGGCTTGCCGGGGCCGATGCAGACTTCCCACCAACCCGGCTTTTTATCGTCTGCCGAGTGATAACCAGCCGCGTGATGATGACCGGACAGGGCGTGGCAAATCAGAATCGCGTTGCTTTTGGCCGCGTTCAGCTCGCCGTAGGTTTCGTAGACGATGTCGTATTCATCGAGCGAGCGACCACAGGCCAGCGTCAGAGAATCGCTGAAATGCTGGGTGCGCGGCTCGACGATGCCGACCGAATCCGGCGGCAATTCATCGCTGCGGTGGGGCGCGTAATCGTCTGTCACAGACCGAACACCAGCGCTGGGCTTAGGCCTGCGGATTGGGCCATGGCCTTGATCAGAATCTGCAGCACACTGATCGACAGAAATACGAGGATGGGCGACAGATCAATGCCACCCATCGGTGGAATCAGTTTGCGGAAGGGCTGCATTACCGGCTCGGTCAGCTGATACAAGAGCACCGCCGCCGGATGGTAGCTGCCGGGTGCGACCCAGCTCAGAATGATATTGATGATGATGGCGAAGAAATAAATATTCACCGTCAGCGCAATACAGCCGATCACCGACCAGCCCAACAGGGTCAGCACATCCGGCACACGCGCACCGAACAGCAGCAGGATGGCCAGCATGGCGATCATTTGTACCGCGAGCGCCAGCACAATAGAGGCCGAGTCGATCTTGCCCAGCGGCGGAACCACCTTGCGCAGGGGCAGCAACAGCGGATTGGTTGCCTTCACCATAAATTGGGAGATGGGGTTGTAGAAATCCGCCCGTGCCAGTTGCAGCAGCAGCCGCAGAATGACCACGCCCAGATACAGGCTGAACAGGGTTTGTACTAGCAGAAAACCGATTTCAGTCATGGGGCCCATGGTCGTGCTCCTCAGTCACCCAGTTCGCGGGACAGTTCAATGGATCGATCGCGGCAGGCGATCATGGCCTTGGCAAAAATGTCACGTAGCCCGCCCGCTTCCAGTGCAGCAATGGCTTTTTCGGTGGTGCCTTTGGGCGAAGTTACCCGGCGGCGCAGCTCATCCGGCTCCACGTCGCTGTTGATCGCCATGGTTGCCGCACCGAGCGCCGTTTGCAGCGTCAGGGCCTTGGCATCTTCCGCGCTCAGGCCCAGCTGTTCGCCGGCGGCCTGCATGGCTTCCATCACCAGGAAGAAATAGGCCGGGCCGCTGCCAGAGACTGCCGTAACCGCATCCAGTGCCGCTTCGTTATCAAACCAGCTTACGCTGCCAACGGCTTCCAGAATGGTCTGGGCCTGAGCGCACTGCTCGTCGCTGACCTGTGCATTGGCGTAGAGACCGGAGGCACCGGTACGCACCAGCGCCGGGGTGTTGGGCATGCAACGCACCAGCGCCAAATTGCCGCCCAGCCAGTTGCTCAGGGTTTCGGCCTCGATGCCGGCGGCGATGGAAATCACCAGCGGTTTTTTGGCTTGTACGGCGCTCGCCAGAGATTCCGCCACGCTTTTCATAATCTGGGGTTTGACCGCCATGACCACCACGTCGGCGTTGGCAACGGCCTCGGCGTTATCACTGGTGGTATTGACCGGCGCGACTGCGCGCAGGCGCTCAAGGCTTTCGGGGAAGGGATCGCTGGCCCACACGCGGCCGGCGTCAATGCCGCTGGCAACCAGACCACCAATAATACTGGAGGCCATATTGCCGCCGCCGATAAAGGCGATAGTAAAGCTCATTGCACCCTCACTCAGGCTGGAAAACAGCGGCGCAGTATAGCAGCCCGCGGATGACGGGGCATCCGGTGGGCTGTGATCAGGCGAACGATTCGGCGCCGGCCGAGGCGGGAACAGATTTGAAGAGTTGCTGGGCTAGCAACTGCCACTGCTCTTCCCAATACTCGGTTGGGCGGCGCTTGAATTCACTGCGCACATATTGGCAGATGCGACCTTCGGCGCTGGCCAGCAACAGGTTGGCGGCGGCGCTGACAGTAATGACCGGTCGCAGCCCTTCGCGCACTTCGGCGTCGCGCAGGATCTGCTTGAGCTGGGTTTCCAGCCGGTCGTAAAACTGCTGCACCCGGGCGCGTAGGCGGGCGGTTTCACCGGCCAGCGCATCGCCATTGAGAATGCGGGTGATACCGGGATTGCGCTCGGTAAACACCAGCAGCAGGCTCAACACCTTGTAGCAGCGTGACAGGGCCTGGCTGTCTTCTGTGGTGATGACCTGCACTCGCGAGAAAATCGATTCTTCAACAAATTCGATCAGGCCTTCAAACATTTTCGCCTTGCTGGGAAAGTGCCGGTACAGGGCCGCTTCCGACACACCAACTGCCTCAGCCAGTTTGGCCGTGGTAATCCGGTCACCCGGGTTGGCCTCCAGCATACGCGCCAGTGCTTCGAGAATTTCCTGCTTGCGTGAGGAACGCTTGGTCATGTCTTTTCAGTCTTATTCTTGGTTGGTGATCAAGGTGCCGACACCCCGATCTGTGAATATTTCCAACAATACCGCATGTGGCACCCTGCCGTCGATGATATGTGCGCTCACCACACCCGCCTTCACCGCGTCGAGGGCACAGCCGATTTTCGGCAACATACCGCCGTAAATGGTGCCATCGGCAATCAAATCATCGACTTGCTGGGTGCTGAGCCCGGTAAGCACCTTGCCTTCCTTGTCCATCAGGCCCGACACGTTGGTCAGCAGCATCAGCTTTTCGGCCTGCAGTTTTTCAGCCATTTTGCCGGCTACCAGATCGGCGTTGATGTTGTAGCTTTCGCCGTTTTTGTCGACACCAATCGGCGCGATAACAGGAATAAAGTCACTGTCCAACAACATATCGATGACACCGGCGTCGATGGACTCCACTTCGCCCACATGACCAATATCGATAATCTCGGGTACGGTCATTTCCGGCGTCTTTCTCGTCGCTTTCAGCTTTTTCGCGCGAATCAGCTGGCCGTCCTTACCGGTCAGGCCGATGGCCTTGCCGCCGTTGCGGTTGAGCAGCGACACAATTTCCTTGTTGACGCTGGCGCCGAGCACCATCTCTACCACATCCATTGTGGCGCTGTCGGTCACCCGCATACCGTCCACAAAACTGGATTCGATATTGAGCTTTTTCAGGAGCTCGCCAATCTGCGGGCCGCCGCCGTGAACCACAATCGGATTCATGCCAACCAGCTTCATCAACACGATATCGCGGGCAAACTGTTCTTTCAGTTCCTCCCCGTCCATCGCATTGCCACCAAATTTGACGACGATGGTCTTGCCGGTGAATTTCTGGATGTAGGGCAGTGCCTCGGTAAGAACGCGGGCGATATCAGAGGCGTTTACAACGCTGGGAGCCATAGCGGAATTCCATTCAATATCAGGTTTAAAAAATCGTGTGTGGTTTGGGCGGCCTAGAAATCGAGCGCCAGTGTCGGGTCAACCGCCCGCAGCGCATCGCGGAAGCGCGCCTGAATATTGGCGAGCTGTCCGGCGTTGTCGGCTTCGAAACGCAGGCTCAGGGCCGGTCCGGTATTCGACGCTCGCACCAGTCCCCAACCGTGGGGGTACTCCACTCGCAGCCCGTCGAGCGTGCTTACCTCCGCACCCTCAAAAAAGTTGGTCGACTTCAGCTGCTCGATAATTACAAACTTCTGCACTTCGTCACTGGGCACACTCAGTTCGGGAGTGACCACGCTCTGGGGCAATCGCTCGACGTGCTCGTGCAAACGCATGGCGCTGAGGCTGAGGAATTCAAGCATTCGGGCTGCCACATACATGCCATCGTCAAAACCGTACCAGCGCTCACGGAAAAAGATATGCCCGGTAAACTCACCGCCGAGTAAGGCGCCCGATTCCTGAATCTGGTTTTTGACATAGGAATGGCCAGAGCGGCACATGATGGGTAGCCCGCCAGCCTCGTTGATCATCCTTGGCAAGTGGCTGGAGCACTTAACGTCATACACCACCGGCGCTCCCGGATTGCGGGCAATCACATCCTGAGCCAGCAACATCAATGCCTGATCCGGGTAGACGGTATCCCCCTCACCGGTCACAAACACCACCCGGTCGCCGTCGCCGTCGAGGGCAATACCCAGATCGGCGCGCTTGGCTTTCACTGCGGCCTGCAAAGCACTGAGGTTGCCGGGGCGAGTCGGGTCCGGCTCGTGATTGGGAAAGTCGCCGTCCAGCTCACAGAACAGGGGCTCCACCATGCAGCCGAGCGCCTGAAAAACACGGGGCGCGACCGGGCCGGTCACGCCGTTGGCGGCATCCACCACCACTTTCAGACGCCGGGCCACCACCACGTCGCTCTTGATACGGTCAATGTATTCATCGACGATCGAACGGTTACTGTATTCACCCGGCACAGCCGCTTCAATATAGCTCTGGGCGCGAATGCGCTCGCGCAGGCCGAAAATAGCTTCTTCAGTCAGGCTGGACCCGCGAATCACCATTTTAATACCGTTGTATTCGCGGCCATTGTGGCTGCCCGTGACCATCAAGCCATTGCCAATTCCCAGCTCACGGGTCGCAAACTGCATGACCGGCGTAGGCACGGCGCCGAGATCCACCACCGCCACGCCACTCCAGCGCAGCCCCTCGACCAGCGCATCGCGAATACGCGGGCTGCTGTTGCGGCCGTCGCGCGCCACCAGAGTGACCCGCTGCTTTTGTTCGATCAGTTCGCTGCCTAGCGCCTTGCCAATTTCACGGCAGACGTCGGAGGTTAGTTCGAGATCGGCAATGCCGCGAATGTCATAGGCGCGGAAAATGGTGTCTTCAACCTCCACCGCAGTCGTCACGCCGCCGATAAAGGCATCCGAGTCATCCAAATCATCCGACAGATCGAGGCTGTCCAGCACCTCGTCAAAAGAGCCGCTATTGAGCTCCAACACAGGCTCGTCTTCTTGTTCCCGGTGATCGAAGGCCGCACGAATCAGCTTGTCCTGATGGGCATCGGCCTGAGCGGCCGCTCGCGCCCGCGCTTCGGCTTCACGCTGCGCTGATCGACGCTGCAGCTGCAGCTGCAGCAAGCCGATAATGAACTGACTAAACGTCGCCAGCAGAGCAATCACTGCCACCGTGTAGAGCGGCAGGTTGCGGCGGGTGAGGGTTTGGTAGCGAGACTCGTCCATAGTCACACGCACCAACCAGGCATCGCGCAACAGCATTTCCGCCTGAGCGCCACTTGCGCTGGCCTGGCCCCGGCTGGCAAGCGACTTCCAGCCGCCGTGCTGGCGATACAACAGCTCGGTTTTGATCACCTCTGGATTGGCACTGCGGCTCAGCCCGGCCTGGAGCGCCGATACCGAGAAGGTCGCGAGCAATACGCGGCCGGGATCGATCGCTTGGGCAAAGTGCAACTGCCAGCCGTTATCACCGCCAAAAGCATCGAGAATCAACTGCTGCTGTTCAACCGCCCGACGCAACAAGTCACGCTCAAGGTGGCGCAGGGCTTCCAACGCCTTATTGTTGCGATCCGCAATACCCAAGCTGGTAAAAGGAATCACCCGAATCTGCTCAGCGTTGGGCAAGTAGGTAGAAGGCGCTTCCGCACCGCCATCGGCAAGCCGTTCAGCCGCCCCTTCAACCAGCTTACTGAGATCATTTAGGTAGGCATCGGCCTGGCGGGCGCTGGTTTCAACATGGCTTTCCAGCGAGCCCATAACCTGCTCATGGTGATAGCGCGTGTTCAACAAGCTCAGCAGAAGCAAAACGATCAAGGTGACCGCAGGTAGCAGGAACGACAGCGAACGCAGGAATCCGGGTACGTCGCCGCGGCGCACTGCCAGCAGGGCGCGCCAGCCTTCGGGCTGGGTTTCGCGTCGCCCGACGGTGCCTCCTGCGTCAAGATCACTGATTCTGAAACGATTGCTCATGCTACGCCCTTTTCGGGCTGTCGCTTATGCTGCGCCACGTGTTGATACCACTCGTGCATTACGCCGGGTCCGTTGAATTTAGCAGTTGCGCCAGCTGTTCGATCAGGGCGTCGGCCAACTGCTGCTTGCCCATGCGCGGCAGAGCCTGTTCGCCGCGCGCTGTCAGCAAGATTACCTCATTCTGATCGCTGTTAAAGCCGATCCCCGCTACGGAGACATCGTTGGCAATAATTGCGTCCAGCTTTTTGCGCTCCAGTTTACCTTTAGCATAGCCGAGCACGTCCTGGGTTTCGGCGGCAAAACCTACCGTAAACGGTCGCGACTCGCTGGCAGAAACGGCGCTGATGATGTCCGGGTTACGCACCAGCGTCAGAGTCATTTCATCGTTCTGTTTCTTTATTTTTTGTTCGACCACCGTGGCCGGACGGTAATCAGCCACCGCCGCGCAACCAATAAATAGATCGCTTTCGGCGGTTCGCGCCAGCACAGCATCGTACATGTCCTGCGCGCTGACCACATCGATCCGCTCAACGCCCGCAGGTGTCGGCAAATTAACCGGGCCGGCCACCAAAGTGACACTGGCGCCCGCATCCGCAGCGGCGCGCGCCAGGGAAAAGCCCATCTTGCCGGAACTGTGATTGCTAATATAACGCACCGGATCAATGGCCTCGCGGGTAGGTCCGGCGGTAATCAACACCCGCATGCCATCGAGCAGGCGGCTTTCAAACTGCGCCTCACTCAAATCGGCCAGCTCACCCGGCTCCAGCATACGACCGAGCCCCACATCGCCACAGGCCTGCTCACCGGCACCGGGGCCATAGATGTGCACGCCACGCTCGCGCAGGGTATTCATATTTTCAGCGGTGGCTGGGTCCGCCCACATGGCTTGATTCATGGCCGGGGCCACAGCCTTTTTCGCCTGACAGGCCAGCCACAGGGTGGAGAGCAGATCATCTGCCTGGCCGTGGGCCAGCTTGGCGATAAAGTCGGCCGAGGCCGGCGCCACCAGCAAGAGATCGGCCCAGCGCGCCAGTTCGATATGCCCCATGGCCGCTTCAGCCTCGGGGTCGAGCAGGGAACTGTGCACCGGATTACCGGACAGGGCTTGCAGGGTCAGCGGCGTAATAAACTCGCGCGCCGCGTCGGTCATAACCACGTGCACCTCTGCGCCGCGTTCTTTTAAACGGCGCACCAGTTCGGCAGCTTTATAGGCGGCAATGCCCCCGGTAATCCCGAGCACAATGTGGCGGTTGTTGAGACGTGACATATTGCGGCGCGCGCCCTGTTGAATTGATAATGGCTAAACAGCCGCCATTATTGCAGTTTTTAAACGCTTACTCACTACCGGCGGCTCACCAGGGAGGGTGATATGGCAATAACGGACTGGCCTGCCGCGGAGCGCCCGCGCGAGCGACTACTTACTCACGGGGCGCAAAGCCTGTCGGATGCGGAGTTGTTGGCCATCTTTCTGCGCACCGGCCTGCCGGGCAAATCCGCTGTCGACCTCGCCCGCGAACTCCTCCAGCAATTTGGCAGCCTCAGCGCCCTGCTGTCGGCCAATCGCCAGCACTTCTGCCAATCACCTGGGCTGGGCGATGCCAAGTTCGCGCAATTACAGGCGGTGCTGGAAATGGCCCGACGCCACTTTCGGGAGGCCCTGCAACGCGACACGGTGCTGACCTGCGCCGAGGCCACCCGCCATTTCCTGCAAGCCCAGCTCAGAAATGAAGGTCGTGAAGTGTTTTCTGCCCTCTATCTCGACAATCAACACCACCTGCTGATTTACGAACCCCTTTTCTACGGCACCATCAATGGCGCGACGGTGTATCCGCGGGAGGTGGTGAAACGCGCGCTGGAGCTCAATGCCGCCGCCGTGATCGTAGCCCACAACCACCCCTCTGGCGTCGCCGAGCCCAGCCGCGCCGATATCGCCATCACCGCCCGGCTCAAACAGGCGCTGGAGGTGGTGGATATTCGCTTGCTGGATCACTGCATTGTGGCCGGCGCCGAGGTGGTGTCACTGGCGGAACGGGGCGAGGTATAGCGCAAGGCTCAGGCTGAAGGAAAAACCGACAATTTCTTGCGGCAGCGCCCGCCTTCTGGTATAAAGTCGCGCTCCGTTTCGACCGCTGCATTTCTCCGGTCGGAAAATCGGACCAGAATTCAGGCAATTCGCCCCGGCGATAGCCGAAAAATCGAGTTGAATCAGACCTTTGTAAAGAACAGCCCTTTGTGAAAAGGGACTGCAAGACGAGCGAGAGTATCATGTCCAGAGTGTGTCAGGTTACTGGTAAGCGTCCCGTAACCGGAAACAATGTATCCCACGCCAAAAACCGCACCAAGCGTCGTTTTTTGCCGAACCTGCACAGACATCGCTTCTGGGTGGAAGGTGAGAAGCGTTTCGTAACCCTGCGTGTTTCCAGCAAGGGTATGCGTATTATCGACAAGAAAGGTATCGATGCGGTTCTGACCGACATCCGTGCCCGCGGCGAGAAGGTATAACATCATGGCTAAGAAAGGTGTAACCGAGAAAATTCGTCTGGTGTCTTCTGCTGGCACTGGCCACTTCTATACCACGTACAAGAACAAGCGTAACTCGCCCGACAAGTTCGAGTTCATGAAGTACGATCCGGTTGTTCGCAAGCACGTGCCCTACAAGGAAGCCAAGATCAAGTAATTGATCTGCGTTTCTCGAGAAGCCCGGCTATGACCGGGCTTTTTTGTGCCTGAGATTTACGCCGCAGCCGCCGCGCGGCGTTCCGCCTCGTCCTTGATGCCCTGACTCATACGCCGAAAACCATCGCGCAGAAAGCGCGCCAGCAACAAACCCACCACCGGCGAAAACCAGCCGCTCAATTCAAACTTCGACTCATAGCGTGTGCGCCCATCAGCCAATGGCGCAATAGTGTGCGAGCGATAGCTTTTCATCGCGCCTAGCGGGGCCGGCTTGATGCCGTAGCTCAACAGCTTCCCGGGCTCATGTTCAAAAATAAATTCTTTTTGTGGCTGAGCCATAAAAGGCAGCACCCGGACCCGCATAAAAATCGGGTCACCGACCTTCAAGGTCGATTGGCACTGTTCAACAAAGGTATTCCACTGCGGGTAGGCATCGAGATCGGCAAGCACCGCCCACACCTGCTCGGGGCTGGCATTGATCTCATGACTATACTGAATATTAATTGGCATTATTTACCGCTCCTTTCGCGGCAGTCCTGTGCAATGGGCTGCAATTTTGCCATAGTTGGCGACCTGACGTGTTAGATAAACAATGACAATGCAAAGCAACGGAATTTCACCCGACAGCATCGATGCGTGGCTTGATGGCGGCGCTTACCTTTCCCTGCTGGGACACAACATTTTTTACCGGGATAGCGGCGCCGAAGACAAACCGGCGGTATTGCTGATACATGGCTACCCCACCTCCGGCTGGGACTGGCAGAAAATCTGGGGGCAGCTGGAGAAACACTACCGCCTGATTGCACCGGACATGCTCGGTTTCGGTTTCAGCGACAAGCCGCGCAACCACAACTACAGCATTCACGAGCAGGCGGACATCCTGGAGGCATTGGTTACCGAACTGGGGCTAACCCGCTTTCATGTGCTCGCCCATGACTACGGCGACACCGTAGCGCAGGAACTGCTCTACCGACAGAACGTGGGTAAAGGCAAGGGCCACTGGTTGTCTGCCTGCCTGCTCAACGGCGGCCTGTTTCCTGAAACCCATCGCGCACGACTGGTGCAAAAACTACTAGAGGGGCCACTCGGCGCCTATATTGCCCGGCTGTTTGGCAAGAATCAGTTTGAGCGCAGCTTCAGTGCCGTGTTCGGCAGCGCCAGTCGCCCGTCGCAAGCGGAACTGGACAGCTTCTGGCAATTGATCTGTCGCCAGCACGGCAACCAGATCATGCACAAGCTGATTCACTACATGGCAGATCGTCGTCAGCAACGGGATCGTTGGCTGTTGGCCCTGCGCGACAGCTGCGTACCGATTATGCTGATCAATGGCAGCGCCGACCCTGTGTCGGGCGCGCATATGGTGGCACGTTATCGCGAACTGGTGCGCCCCAACGATCCAATGCTGGAATTGCCCGATATCGGCCACTACCCTCAAGTAGAGGCACCGACCGCGGTAGCCAACGCTTACCACAAATTTTTGCAGGCAATTTCAAAATAGAGCGCGGGCCACAGACCTAACGGACACGGAATGTCGCAGAGGAGACGCACCATGGATTTTCAGTTTGAAACCTGTCGCCGCATGGTGTTTGCGCCGGGTGCCAGCGAACAGCTGCCCGCCTTCTGTCGGGAGCTTGAGCTTACCCACCTCTTGTTAGTCACCGACCCCGGACTATTGTCTACCGGCATTGTGGATACCCTCGGCAAACTGCTCGAACGCAGCGGCCTGTCGGTCAGCCGTTACAGCGACGTGGAAGCCGACCCGCCAGAGCAGGTTGTACTCGCCGCGGCAGACTACGCACGGCAGCAGGGCGTGGACGGCATTATCGGGCTCGGCGGCGGCAGCTCCATGGATGTGGCCAAACTGATTGCCGTACTGGCGCGCTCATCGCAACCGCTGAACGAGATGTACGGCATCGGCAATGTGCGAGGCGACCGCCTGCCGCTGATACAAATACCCACCACCGCCGGCACCGGCTCAGAGGTGACACCGATTGCGATTGTCACTACCGGTGAAACTACCAAGATGGGCGTGGTGTCTCCCCAGCTGTTGCCCGATATCGCCCTGCTCGACCCAGCCCTGACCACAGGCTTACCACCGGCCGTCACCGCCGCGACTGGCATCGATGCAATGGTGCACGCCATCGAGGCCTACACCTCAAAAATCAAAAAGAACCCCTACTCCGATATGCTGGCGCGTCAGGCGCTAACGCTAATGGCCGCCAATCTGCACACGGCCATCGAACAGGGCAACAACCTAGAAGCGCGAGCCAATATGTTGCTCGGCGCCTGCCTCGCCGGCCAGGCCTTTGCCAACGCCCCGGTCGCGGCGGTGCACGCCCTCGCCTACCCGCTCGGCGGTCACTACCACATTCCCCACGGCCTGAGTAATTCTCTGGTGCTACCCAGCGTGCTGGAATTTAACGCCAGTGCCGCGGCGAATCTCTATGCAGAACTGTTGCCCTGTGTGCGACCGGGCGACACCGTACTCTCACCCACCGCCGCCTGCGATCAGTTTATTCAGGCTATGCGACAGCTCGTCGCTCAGGCCCCTCTGCCACAAACTCTGAAGCAGGCCGGCGTACCGGAAAGCGATCTGGCCCTGTTGGCGAGCGACGCCATGCTGCAACAACGCTTGTTGGTGAATAATCCCAGAGAGGTCAGCGAGGCGGATGCGCTGGCGATTTATCGAGCGGCTTTCTGAGAAGAGCAATGGATAGAAAACAGCGCGACACCTACAAACGCTTTTACCCCATTACAACTCGCTGGATGGACAACGATATTTACGGTCACGTCAATAACGTGACCTACTATTCCTGGTTTGACAGTGCGGCCAATCGGTTTCTGATTGAGGAGTGCGGGCTCGACATCCACAACGGCGAGATGATTGGTTTTGTGGTGTCGTCGGGGTGTGAGTATCTGTCGCCGGTTGCTTACCCCGACGAGATTGAAGTGGGATTGGCAATTGAAAAGCTCGGCAACAGCTCGGTGCGCTACAACCTGGCGATTTTTAAAGTTGGGGAGGAAACTGCCAGCGCGCACGGACATTTTGTACATGTATTCGTGCAACGCGACACTCAACAAGCAACCAGAATCCCCGATGCCATGCGCGAAGCGATGACGACCTTGCTGATAGGCTAGTCTTTGTTTCGCCGCAAAAATCGCATGGCTTCTTCAATCGCCGAACCACTGGTGGCAAAGGCTGTCAGGTGACCGCGCCACTTCAGCAGATACAGCTCGGTATAAACGCCCGCCTCATCCAACTCGGCACGGAAATCTGTCGCGTGATCGTCACTGACTAACAGATCACTGCTGCCGTGGTAGAGGAAAAAGGGCGGCGCGTCTTTGTGAACATGTACGACGGGCGAGGCAGCCGCAAAGGTTTCAGGTACCTGATCAATCGTCCCGCCCAGAAATTGGAGTACCAAGGTACCGCCGGTAAACTTGCGCAGATCCGACGGCGTACCACCTGCCACTACCGCAACCGGCTTTGTCTCCCGACCGCCGTAGGGCTGATCGAGCTCACTACCCGTACCGGCGACCACGCCTAACAGGCTCACAAGGTGGGCGCCCGCCGAATAGCCGAGCGCTGATACCTGTTCAGGATCAATGCCATAGCGGTCAGCGTTGCGCTTTATCCAATGCATTGCCTGCTGCAGATCGTGTAGCTGCGCGGGGAATTGATAGTGAGGCGCAAAGCGGTAGGCGATGTTCACCGCCACAAAGCCGTGTGAGGCTAGCCGCTTGCTGATGCTTTCCATATCGTCGGGCGAACGACGCTCCCAACCACCGCCATGCACCACCAGCACCGCCGGAAAGGGCTCTGTGCCACTGGGTTGGTAAATATCCGCTTTCAGAGCCTGCGGCCAGTTATCGGGCGTGTAGGTCAGACCGCGGTGAATCTGGTACTCGGTTTTTGGCAGCGACACCGACTCGGCGTCAGTCGCTACGCCGGTGTGGGAGGCGCAAGCGGCTAGCACCGCCAATACGGGAAGAATGAGTAGTCGCACCGGAAGCTCCAAAGTCAAAACACTCTGTACGTAAAAACCGAGACTACCGATTTTTCAGCCTGAGCAGACCTTCCTGGGTGGCGGCTGCGACTAACTCGCCTTTGCGATTGTAGATGCGACCCCGACACCAGGCACGACCGTTGGCAGCGACGTCACTGTGGGTTTCGTACAACAGCCAGTCGTCCACCCGGAATGGCTTGTAAAACCAAAGCGCGTGATCGAGAGATATGGTCGCCATATCCGGATTCAGAAAGGACACCCCATGAGGGTTGAGGGCGGTAATCAGAATCGGGTTGTCTGAGGCGTAGGCCAGCAACTGCTGGTGCGTGGCCAGATCTTCACCGACATTGTCTGTGGCGCGAAACCAGTTGTAGGACACCGCCTCGCTCGGCTGCAGGTTGTCCAGATCCGGTGGATTGACCTTTCTGAATTCAATGGGCCACAGTCCCGTTCGGTTCGGAAAATATTTTTTGAGCCGCTGATCGTCGCTGATCAGTGCTTCTGGCGGGGGTACATCGGGCATGGTGCGGGCATGCTCAAAGCCATCTTCTTCAACTTGATAGGACAGCATGGCACTGAAAATCGCTCTACCGTATTGCTGAGCGACAACACGGCGGGTCATAAAACTGCGACCGTCGCGAATAGCTTCCACTTCGTATACCACTTGCCGATCGGGATCGCCCATGCGCAAAAAATAGGCGTGCATGGAATGCAGGGTGAATTCCTGCGGAACCGTTCTTCCGGCGGCACTTAAGGCCTGGGCCAGCACCTGACCACCGTATATTCGACCACCGCTGTTATGGGCGGCGCGGCCGGTATAAAGATTAATATCAATTTCTTCAAGCTGGTTGCAGGCCAATAAATCGGCGAGGGCTTTTTGCACGGTAAAACTCCTTTAAGCAGCTGGGTTTTTACCATCGCAGCCCGCGCAATGCCATACACGAAAATGCGCAAAGGCTCTGCATGCGCTGTACACGGTTTCACACCTCCCAGCCGAAGCGCTCACAGATGCCCACAAAGTCATGGCCCGGGTGCGCTTGCAGCCGGATGTCTTCCTGTGTCACCGGGTGCTTAAACCGCATTTCCACACAGGCCAACAGCAAGCGATGACAATCAAACTCCGTTTTGAAAAAGCGATTGTGCACGCCCTTACCATGCTTCGCGTCACCAATAATCGGGTGGGCGATGTGTTTCATATGACGGCGAATCTGGTGCTTGCGGCCGGTCTTGGGAAAGGCATCCACCAGTGAGTAGCGGGTTTGCGGGTAGCGCTCAACACAAACCGGAAGTTCAACGATGGCAAGCCGACGGTATTCGGTAACGGCGGGCTGGGCGGGCTTATTCTGCTGCGCCCGGCGGTCCGTCATTTTATCCAGCTCTTCGCTCAGCGCGTGATCGATCAAACCCTGCTCTGGAGCGTAGCCGCGCACGATGGCGAGGTAGCGCTTGTGAATCTGTTGCGCCGAAAACTGCTCGCCCAGCCGGCGGGCAACCTCAGAATTCAGCGCAAACAGCAATACGCCTGATGTCGGCTTGTCGAGTCGATGCACGGGGTACACACGCTGTCCGATCTGATCTCGCACCAGTTGCAGCGCAAAGCGGGTTTCGTGACGATCAATGGCACTGCGGTGTACCAGCAGACCGCTGGGCTTGTTGACGGCAATCAGGTGATCATCGCGGAAAAGAATATCTAACATGGCCTTATTGCTTCCGAACGTCGGCCTTCATTGTACCCTGCGCAGGCCTTGTGCATGACTGCACTCGACTGTTCGGGAAAAGAGAGCTAGCGTTCCATTATCACAATAACGGAGCTCTACGATGAAAATTACCCTATTCGGCATCCCCCTTTCGCCTTACGTCCGCAAAGTCCGGGCGACCCTTGCCTACAAGAACATTCCCTACGAAGAAGTCTTTGTCATTCCCAGCAGCCCTGATCAACCCGAAGAGTTCAAGGCCAATAGCCCACTGGGCAAAATCCCTCTGCTGAAAATCGACGACCGCTACCTGAGCGATTCCTCCGTGATCTGCGCTTGGCTGGAACGGGAGTTCCCGGAAAAACCGCTCCTACCCCAAGACAACTTTGACGCAGCACAGGCACTGTGGTTTGAAGAGTACGCCGGCTCAGTGATGACGACGGCGATGGCCGCGCATCTCTTTGCTGAAGTCGTTCTCGCAAAAGCCGTATTCAATCGCGAGCCCATTCAATCGGATATCGACAAGGCCCTGAATGTCGAGCTGCCTGCGATCTTTGACTACCTTGAGCCACGGATTCAGGGGCACACCCTGCTGGCCTCAGGCTTTTCCATGGCAGATATTGCAGTGGGTGCCATCAGCACCGCAATGCTCCATTCCGGCCACTCGGTCGACCCGAAAACCTGGCCAAATACTGCCAGATACCTCTCAGGCTTACTCGAAGGCGAATTATTTTCCGGGCTGATAGCCGAGGAAAAACAATTGCTTGCGAGCTTTGGAATCGGCTGACCGGGAATTTTCCCGTTTTGTCACGGGGCTGTCACAAACTGGGCGTTTAATGAACAACTGGGGGGCATATCCGCAGTTTTCTAGAGCGCCTGAACTATTATGTTAGACCACGACAGCCAGAAAGACATTCTCGACATCCTGCGCAATCGACGGCTCAGCAGTGTCTTTCAACCTATTGTTGATATGCGTAGCCGGGATTTTCTCGCTGTGGAGGCCCTTACCCGCGGCCCCCAGGGCAGCCCCTTGCACAGCCCGGCGGTTCTTTTTCCCACCGCGGAAAGCGTCGGACTGATTCGCGAACTGGAGTTGTCGGCGTTGGAAGGTGCTGCAATGGCCTTTCGCAAGCTCAACCTGAAAGCCAAATTATTCGTCAATATCAGTCCGATGAGTCTGGTATCTGCGAATGCCGTTACCATCGCGCGCAATATACTCGCTCGCACCGGCCTCAGCGCCACCAATGTGGTGCTGGAGCTGTCCGAGCAATACCAGACAGAAGACTACTCAGCGCTGACGAAATCTCTGGCGGCATTCAAACAGGAAGGTTTCGGCATCGCCGTAGACGATCTTGGCGCAGGCTACGCCGGTTTGAAAACCTGGTCACAGCTGCACCCCGACTTTGTAAAAATTGATCGTCACTTTATCAGCGGCATCGATGAAGATCCGATCAAGCGCGAGTTTGTACGCTCCATTATGACGATGGCGCAGGAAATAAAATCCCGCGTCATTGCCGAAGGAGTAGAAACCTTTGAGGAAGCGCAGGTACTGCGTGAATTGGGCGTGCGATACACACAGGGTTATCTGTTCGGTCGACCCAATGCCCATCCTCGAATCAGTGACAACGTAAATCGTGTGGCTGATCGCCCCGCCATGCGCGACCGCGCGCTGGCCAATCGGAAAGTTATCGGTGCACTGGCCCAAGACTTCCCATCAATCGATGTCCATACGCGGCTGGAAGATGTGGTCAGACTATTCAAGACTCACAGCAGTATCAGCAGTCTGCCCGTACTTCTCCACCATACACCCACCGGCATTATCAGTCGTCAGCAGGTACTGGAAATTTTCTCCGAGCGCTTCGGGCCAGAGCTACACGGCCGCAAACCCGTGGCGCAGTTTATGAACGACCAGCCGATTGTGGTGGAATTCGATACGCCGCTGGAAGATGTGAGCTACCTTTTGACCGAGGACGTACAACAGGACCTGATTCAAGATCTGATCATCGCCCAGCAGGGTCGCTACCGCGGCATTGCCAAAACCTCTGCGCTGCTACGTGCCATTACCGACCAGCAAATCAGTAGTGCCCGCCACGCGAATCCATTAACCCAGCTGCCGGGCAACGTGCCGATTAACGAACGCGCTCAGTCACTGATCAATGAACAAAACGAATTCTGGGTGGCCTATTGCGATCTCAATGACTTCAAGGCATTTAACGATGTCTACGGCTATGCCTTGGGCGACAAGGCCATATTGCTGCTCGCCAATCTGCTGAGCGAAGCCATTGATAGCGATATAGACTTTGTTGGTCATATCGGCGGCGATGATTTTATTTTGTTGATGCGCAGCGAAAATACGCCTGATTTGTGCGCGACGATCTGCGACACCTTTAGCAATCAGATACGACAGCTTTACGATCCGGTCGCGCTGGGCAAAAAGGGAATCTGGTCACAGGACAGACAAGGGCAACGCAGCTTCTTTCCGCTGATGAGTTTGTCGATTGGTTTAGTAAAACCTGAACTGACCGCCGGTTTGCGTGCTGACGACATCAGCACGCTAGCCAGCATGGCCAAGAAGGAGGCCAAGCGAATGCCCAATGGCGGGGTGTTTATTTCCGATACACGACACCCCGGCTACTGGCGTGCCGCTGGCTGAATCAATACATAGGCAGAGCACTTCTACCAATCAGCCCCTATGGAGTGAATGGTAGCTCAGCCGGATCACCGATCAACGGGCCTTCATAATAATCACAGCCCATCGCTGACAAGGTAATAAACTGCCGCTCTGTAGTAATATTTTTTGCCATGATAAAGCAATCCGCATGTCGGCAAATTCCGACGACCGACTGAGAAAAAGCACTTGCATCGCCCGGCATAGAGTCAATTCTTTCCACCAGCTCGCTGCCAAGACACACTCCCTTAAATGGCAAATCAAACAGCAGCTGCAACGCCCCGACGTCTTCACCGTATCCATCGTAAATGAACTCTACGCCGAATCGGCTGTGCAACTCTTCCATCTGTGATTTTGCCAAATTTCGGCTGGCCGGGGGAATGGCGCTGTTAACGGCGATTCGCAAACTACCCACGGGTAATGGGTAGCGTCGAAAACGATTCACCATTTCCTTGAGCCAATCGCCTCGCGAAAGCTCATGACCCTGCAAGCTAACAATATATCGCTCTGCATGTTCACTGCCTTCGACAGACGCATCCAATATAAACTCGAAAATCCGATCTAGCATGTAGACGCTATATTTTCTGGAAAGCCCGGCGTATTGAGCAATCGAATAAACCAAGTCGCGGTCAACCAAATCACCCTCTTCATCTTTCCATAGTGGCGATACAAGCATTGTTTTATCAGTAGTCCTGCGCACATCGACTACAGGGCTAAAAGCAAGGCCAATCGCATTGTTGTCTATTGCCGCCTCGAGGTTTTTGAGTATAAAGGAGCTCTTTATCAAACTTGCGACGTCGATGGTTTCGCTTTGAAACACTCCGTGGTTCAGATTGTCGGTGTTATGCCAAACATAACTGAGCTGACTAATCAGCGAACTGAAGGACGTTGCTGACGGAATACTATAGATCAAGGTTCCATAAAGTCGAAACGTAGGAAAGGCTTCGTAGTCTGCTATATCCTCGAGTACAGTAGCGCAACCTGCGGGGACCTTGCGACTGTCAAACAGCAGACCATAGACATCTTCATTTAGCCGACCATGTGCTAGACAGGCATCTTTGAAAGCTTGGGCAACATGCTTGTGACAGTCGCTACGCAGCCGGCTGGAGCGCGCAAGCTTTTGCCCACCTGATACACCGCCAAGAACGCGATACATAAAAATACCGAGCGATAAATCAGGCATCTTCATTGCGTTTCGAATATAGCCAGTCAGTGCTGATTGGTCAGACAGCTTATAAGCCATTCGCGAGATCGAACCCCTGCAATCAGTAGTATCACAGTCCGCCTCGATCAGGCTTTCAAGCATTTCGGCGCACCGAATCAGGATGTTCTGTTCGTCCAATGTGCACTGCCGTGGCTCCGGACTCATGACGCAAATTGTTCCCAGTGGCAAACGATCTTTTGTATAGATCACCGCGCCCGCATAGAAGCGAATGTAGGGCGGTCCAACAACCAGTGGGTTAGCAGAAAAATGGGGATCGCTATGAGTGTCAGGTACAACCAATACCCCGTTCGATTCTATCGCCTTACTACAAAAGGCAATCTCTCGCTCTGTCTCGCAGATACCAAGTCCAACCCTGGACTTAAACCACTGGCGCTCGTCATCAATCAGGCTGATTAACGCAATGGGAACTTTGAAAAGGTCCGCGGCCAATCGAGTAAGCGCATCGAAACGGGGATCAGGCGGAGAATCAAGCAGACCGGTTTGTGCAAGGGCATTCAGGCGCTGCGATTCGTTAATCGCAGGCAATATTGAATGGCGGCGAAGCGTCGAAGTCATAATCGGGAGTCCCTGTAATAGCAGTTACTCACCAACCACTTCTGACACTGATTCCTTTCAGCAATCCGTGTGGGTAAGGGGTTTACCCTAGGGCTGCAACTGCGTCCATGTACAACACCAGTCGCAAATCAAGATTCAAGACTAGTAATCCGGCTCCTGCGAAATGAATTCCATAAAGAAAACGCAATACCCTCACCTTTTCCTATCAGGCAAAGCGCGCAACTTTTCGCGAAGAGACAGATAAGCTACGAACGCAACTATATCGAGGCGATATACCTAAAAAAATAAGTGCTTGCACCTATGGCGCTAAGTGAGCTGATAATCGTCAGCATTCACTTCCCGCGTCCACTCCCAAAAATCCCGAAGACGCCAGGGCGAAAGCACAGTGACCTTGCCCGCGTCGTTTTGATACCAGCTATTTTTTACGGTGGGGTGGGACCACACCATATCGGATAATTCATTCTGCAAGCGGCTCTGATAATCCGCATGCACATCTGGTTTCAAATCTATTACTTTTTGACCGCTGCCCAGCAACATTTTGATGGCAGACAGCGTATACCGCACTTCACATTCAGAGTTGAATATCAAACTACCGCCAAAGGCGAGGTTGGTACCGGGCCCGTATAAGCAAAACAGATTTGGAAAATTCGGCACGGTGATGCCGAGGTAGGCTTCCGGCTCTTCTCCCCATTGCTCGCGCAATTTGATGCCGTCGCGACCGATGATGTCCATTGGCCAGAGAAACTTGTTGGCGTGGAACCCTGTAGCATAAACAATGATATCCGCCTCAAACAGCTCGCCGTTGTTATCGACAACGCCGCGCTCCGCAACTTCCCGAATGCCGTCAGTGTGTAACGTTACCTGAGGCTTTTTCAGCGCCGTCAGCCAACTGCCGTTGTCTTGCAAGGTACGTTTTGCGAGAGGCACATAGTCCGGAATGACTTTTTGCAGCAAAGCTTCGTCATCACCGACCTGCTGTTTCATCCAGTCGGTAAAAACCTCGCGCGTCATCTCGTTGACTTCATTGATGGAGCGATCCTGATGTGGCCAGTTAGGATCAATTTTCAGGCTCGGCAGCAAGCCATCACAGGCTGGCCAGAAGATTAGAAACCGATACCAGCGCGAATAGAACGGCAGCTTCTTCATACACCACTGGGCACCGCTCTCAACTTTGCGGTGATAATCCACGTTTGGAAACATCCACGGCGCAGAGCGCTGGTATACCTTCATTTCCGCCACGTCATCAGCAATCGTAGGCACTAGCTGAAAGGCGCTGGCACCGGTGCCAATCACCGCGACTTTTTTGCCACGATAATCCACATCATCGCGCCATTGGGCGGAATGCATGGCCGTGCCCTTAAAACTATCGCGACCGGGAATGTCTGGCAGCTTTGGTCGGTTCAGTTGGCCGACGGCACTGATCAAGGCATTGGTGGCTTTGGTTTTCTCCAAGCCATCACAACGCGTGGTCACCTGCCATTGATTCGCCGCTTCGTCGAACTGCGCTTTAACGACTTCAGTATTGAATTCGAAATGCTCGCGAATGCCAAAGCGATCCAGACAATCCTCAAAATACTTTTGCAGTTCCGGCTGCTGGGCGAAGTACTCGGTCCAGTCGTGATTGGGTGCGAAGGAATAACAGTAGAAGTGATTACCTACATCCACCCGGCAGCCGGGGTAGCGATTTTCATACCAGGTGCCGCCAACGCCCGCGTTTTTCTCGACGACCGTGAAGGAAATCCCCGCCTCCTTCAAACGAATCGCCGCCAACACGCCTGACATACCACCGCCGATCACCGTGACATGAAAATCTGCACGCTGGTCTGCGGGAATACTGTCCCATTCCAGCTCGCGGGCATCGCCGTCCAGTTCCATTTCTTCGAGCATCATGGGCACATAGTCGGCCGGTACTTCTTCCGCGACGAGAAAGCTCATCATCCGGCGAATAGTTTCGTGGTCGTCGATACGCACCGGCTTGCCGCCGGAATCCCGATAGCGGCGAATTACCTCCAGGGCCTGTTTTCTCACCTCAGCTTTGTCCTCTTCGGACATAAAACCCTGCACCTCGTTGAGGTAGAGGCCCACCGGGCGGATGCTGCCATCAAGCAGTGAGCTGTCGCCACTCATGTGAATCATCGACAGCATCAAGGTGGGAATAGAGGCGTCTTCGAGGGCCTTGGCGATGAAGGCGTCGTCTTCGGTGATGGGTTCCAGCGCGGGAGCCAGTGCCTGAGTCATGGCGGAATCCTTATTGTGATTTATCGCCGCAGCATACTCAGGCCGCTGACCGGGGGGTATTACAGCTCGGTTAACTCAGGGCTGACCGGATTCCTTATCGCGGGGCCAGTCGGCAAAGGCCAGAAAAAACAGAAAGCCGATATTGATCAGCGGCAACATCACCAATAGCGATAACCAGCCGGAGTAACCCGCCTTTTCGCAGATTTTCCAAAACGGCACGACAATCAGCAGCAGCGCCAGCAAAAAACCGAGATTGATTTCCATTGTTCTACTCCTTGTGAACACTCAATCACCCTTTTGGGGTGGTATTTATATAGGTTCAGGTACAGGTTCGCGCGGTGCCAGTAGCACCTGAGGCGCGAGCGAGGTAAAGTGAAGTGTCAGCTCATACTATTGAAAAATCTATGAAAAAAGTCGCGCTTCACTGGCAGATCGCCATCGCCATCGTACTGGCTGTCATAATCGGCTCCCTGACCGGCAAGGAGGCGGGCCTTGGCAATGTCACCTTTTATGCGGTCTACGCCTTCCTCGGCACCCTCTTCCTCAACGCACTGAAGATGATCATCGTACCGCTGGTCACTGCGTCGATCATCAGCGGTATCGCCAATATCCGCGACAGTGAGGGCTTGGGCAAGCTCGGTGGCAAAACCATCCTGTTTTACATGACGAGCAGTCTGCTGGCGATTCTGGTCGGGCTGGTCATGGTCAATCTGATGCAACCGGGCACCGGCTCGAATCTGGCGGCGGGCCTGACTGGCGACAGCTCGGTGGAAGAGGTGCTGACCAAGGTGGAAGGCAAGAGCACGGCCGACGTGGTGGATGTCTTTATCCGCATGGTACCGCCCAATATCGTGGCCGCCGCCGCAGAAGGCCAGATGCTGGGGCTGATTTTCTTCAGCCTCCTGTTTGGTTACTTCCTGTCCCAAAGCCAGAGCAAGCAAACCGATGTGGTGCGGGATTTCTTCAGCGGCCTGATGGATATCATGACGCTGATCACCCTGTGGGTGATGAAATTTGCGCCGATTGGGGTATTTGGGCTGGTGGCCAAGACCATCGCCGATACCGGTTTCGCCAGCTTTAAACCGGTGCTGGTGTTCTTCTTTACGGTGGTGATTTCATTGGCCATTCACGCCTTTGTCACCATGCCCTTACTGCTGAAATATCTCGCGCGCATTCAGCCGGTCAAACACTATCAGGCGATGTCACCGGCCATGCTGACCGCCTTCTCCACCGCCTCCAGTTCTGCCACCCTGCCGCTCACCATGGAATGCATGGAAGAAGCCGGTGTGAGTCAGCGAGTGCGGGGCTTTGTACTGCCGCTCGGCGCGACGGTGAATATGGATGGCACCGCGCTCTATGAATGTGTCGCCGCAATCTTTATTGCTCAGGCCTTTGGTCTCGAGCTGACCTTTGTGCAGCAGTTTACGATCGTGATGGTAGCCCTGCTGACCTCGATTGGGGTGGCGGGTATTCCGGCGGCCAGTCTGGTGGCCATCTCGATCATTCTCGGCGTTATCGGCCTGCCGCTGGAAGGCATAGGGCTCTTGATGATTACCGACCGGGTGCTGGATATGATGCGCACCGCCGTGAACGTGTTCAGTGACAGTTGCGCGACGGTGATCATCGCGCGCAGCGAAGGCGAGCAGACCAAGCTGGTATGAAGTTCTGCCCGGAGTGCGGCATCGCCCTGACTGAAACGAGTTTTCAGGGGCGCGGTGAAGCCGTACTCTGCGGCAACGGCCACCTGAGCTATGCGCCCGGCCCCAAAATTCTGGTGGCTGCCTTTGTAAACTGTGGCGACAAGCTCCTGTGGATGAAGCGCGGCAATCAACCGCGCGCCGGGCACTGGGCGATTCCCGCCGGTTTTATGGAAAGCGGTGAAACCCTCCGCGAGGCCGTGGCGCGCGAATTGTGGGAGGAAACCTGCATCCGCTTACCCGCCGAGGCCTTCACGCCCTACATGATTGGCTCCATCAGCTTTATCAGCGAAGTCTATATCGGCCTGCGCGCAACGGTGGATTCAGAAGATTGCGCCTGTGGCGAAGAAGCGATGGACGTAGGCTTCTTCCTTGAAGACGACATTGACTGGGATGAGGTCGCCTATCCCAGCGCCAACGCCGCCGTGAAAACCGCCTACCGTGAAGCGCGCGATAAACACTTCGGTGTTTACCACGGCAACTTCACCGGCCAGAGTGACCAATTTGATCTGGTGTGGCAGCCAGAGCCCTGAATCAGATTACCGCCACGCCCGCCAGCCACGGGTGCACGTAGAGCAACACCGCAAAGACGGCCAGACCAATCACGACCGACACCACGGTTTTCGCCGCACCAGACGGTGCCGGCTTTTGCCACGGTCCGGCGTGATGATTGATCAAGGCCATCTCCGCCAGCGCCCACACTGCCAGACTGCCAAACAACACCAGCGAGCGCAGATCGCTGTTCACCAGCAAATGTGCCAGGGCCCAGATCACCACACTGAGCAACTGCGGATGGCGCAGCACCTGTTTGATATCAGTGGGGGCATTGGCGGCAATAAACAGGCAGACGGCTGCCGCCATCAAGACCAGATTCACCGGCCGCGCCCAATCGAGTAGCCACAGCGGCTCACCTGGCCCAATCTCCTTCCAGCCCCGCACAATCAGCACAATGGCGACTACCATCACCACCGAAAACACTCCCTGATAGGGCCATTTACCGATGGCGCTTATCAATTGCTGCCGCATACCGGGCAGCAAACGAATGGAGAAGTGGGTGGCAACCCACAGCAGAATACCGCCAATCAACAGACTCATCGCACGCGTCCTTATTGTTTTGACTCAGATTAACGGAGCACAACGAAAAGCTAAACATTCATTCACTATACGATCGTAAAGCTTGCTGGTAATCTCGCTGGAAATCTCATAACAACAGCATCGCGACACGGAGGCCCCTGTGGACAACGAACGCCCCACACCACTGGTAGAAGACATCGACGGCACCCGCGAAAAACTGGAACAGTGGTTTGCCCGCAAGCTTGAGAGTGATGGCCCGGTGCGCATTCCCGAGCTGAAAATTCCTGAAGCCACCGGCATGTCCAATGTCACGCTAATGTTCGACATTGAGTATGAAAAAGACGGTAAAACCTTCGTTGAAGGCTGTGTCGGTCGCCTGCAACCGGAAATCGAACGCCCCGTGTTTCCCGAATACGACCTCTCGATTCAATATCGGGCCATGGATCTGGTCGGCAGCCAGACGGATGTTCCGGCACCGGGTCTGCTCGGCCTGGAAACCGATACCTCCCTGCTCGGCACCGGCTTCTACATCATGAAGAAATCCGAAGGTCGCGTGCCGCCGGATATGCCTCCCTACAGCATGGATGGCTGGATGCTGAACGATATCGGCCCTGCCGAACGGCAGAGCCTGTGGAACGCGGGTATCGACACCATGGCCAACCTGCATCGCCAGTGTCGCGATTACAAAGCCCTCGGTTTTGAATTTCTTGAACGCCCCGAACTGGGCGCCAACCCCCTGCAGCAACAACTCGCCTACTGGGAAAACTATGGCAAGTGGGCGATGGAAGGTCGCGCCCATGCCATTTGCGACCCCGTGATGCAGTGGCTGAAAGACAATCAACCCGAGAACGAAGAATTCGGTTTGTGCTGGGGCGATGCGCGCATCGGCAATATGCTGTTTGCCAACGATTGCAAAAGCGTTACCGCGGTTCTCGACTGGGAAATGATTACCCTCGGCAACCCGCTGCAGGATCTGGCCTGGTGGAACTATCTGGATTACTTCTTTGCCGATGGCCTCGGCATTCCACGCCTCGAAGGTCTGCCGAGTTATGAAGACACGGTAGCGCGCTGGGAAAAAACGTCAGGCTTTAGCGGTGAACACTACAAGTACTACTTTATCTACGCTGGCCTGCGCTATGGCTATATTCTGAGTCGCATTATGGTGGCGCAGAATCAGGAAGATCAGATCATTGAAAACTTTGCGACAACCGTATTGCAGAAAGTCGTCGACGACCTGCTATAAACTTGCCGGGCCGAAACCTTATTCGTAGGTATAGGCCCGGTAGTTTTCGATCTGCATAGTCCAGTCGTATTCCAGAAATTTTATTCGAGGATTTTTATCGTTCGGAATCACACCAAACTTTTTCAGAATCGCGCGCTGATCATCGTCGGAACCAAAATCTGCTTTAAACCAGCTCATCAATCGCGGCACATAAACGCGGTTGTCATCGGGCCGGTAATCAACATGGAACTGCAGATAATCGCGACTGCTGTCATTTAACTGTCGATCAACCCACTCAGTTTGATAGGCCACCACCGGCGGGCAACTTTTCGCGCCACAGTTCAATGCAAAGTGAATGCGATAATCGACTTCGTTAACCGCATAGCGCTGGATAAAGGGTTTGCGCAAACTCAGATTGCGAATAAAGCCAAAGGAAATCACCACCGCGCCGCGACGTAAAACCCCGTGCTCAATGTCTTCCATACTCACGCTATAGCCAGCGATATCAATCTGCTCTTTTTTGAAGAAATCACTGCGATCTTCCTGATACAACGATGGATCAGTTTTCAGAAAATACTGGGTGTAACCGTTGTAGATATTGATCCAGAAGGTTAGCTGCTTTTGCTGGGTATTTAGCGCTTTTTCCAACTCATCGGGATCAAGGTCTCTAAAAATTTCCAGATGCTTTTCTACGGGTAAATCGTGAATGACCCGATCCACGAAATTTGCGGACAGCACATCCACCGGTTGTTCCTGCAATGTGCTTTGATCCAACTCAATGGTGCGCGGCAAGGCCATCGCCGTACTCCACAAACACAGGGCGAAAAATCCTGCGATCCACTTTTTCACGTTGCCATCCTCCGGTTTTTCGCAGCCATCAATCTAACCCCTACACCTTAAAAACGATAGCCGATTTCTGCGGCATAACTGCGGGGCGGGAATACGCCCACAAAATGCGCGCCAACAATGGCAATATCACCCGCTTCACGTCGCACCACCTCGTCGCTCAGGTTGCGCCCGACAACGCGAAAGTTCCAGCGCCCGGACGGGCTCGACACTCCCGCAAAGGCGCTGTAGCGGAGAAAGTCCGGCTGGCTGTCGATCGGATCAAGATCCACATTCAAAAACTGCTCACTTGCACCTTCGGCGACCACTCCAAGCGCAAAGGGCAATCCGAAGGTCGGCATCAAACCCTGAAACCCGAGCTGCACACTGCCTGAATATTTCGGCGCACGCTGCAACACCTCGCCACTGAGATCCTGGCTGCTTTCTTCAGAATCTGCCCGCGCCGGGGCATTGCTGTACTCCTCGTACTCCGCATCGAGATAACCGAGCGCAAAGCCGATGGAAAGCCCCCAGCTTGCCTGCCACCGGCCCGAGGCTTCGATTCCACGAATGTTTGCGCGCGCGGCGTTGCCCACAAAAAACTCGGTGCCATCCAGTGCCGCCACTTGCAGGTTTTTGAAGTCACTTTTAAAGACACCAAGCTCGCCGCTGAAGCCCTTCACCGGACTGAGGCGCAAACCCAGTTCATAGGTCACGGAGTTTTCTTCATCAAATTCGGCGCGCTCCGGTACCGCCGCCAGATTGTTAAAACCGCCTGATTTGAAACCCCGCGCCGCCGTAACATAACTATTGAGCTGAGGCGTCAATTCAACTAACAGCGACAGGCGCGGCGAGAAATCGTATTCGGTTCGCTCCGCACTGAGTTGATATTCCTCTTCGCCGAGCGCGGCACCCAGCAGCGGGCCACTTGCACCGCTGAACTCGATGCCCAAATCGCCGCGCTTGGTTTCTTCGGTGTAACGACCATCAACACGAAGCGTCCAGATATCACGAAAATCCCAACGCACCGAGCCAAAGCCCGACCAGGTTTCCTGCTCCTGAATCAAGCGGTGACGACTGGTGCCGCTTGCCGTCTGCTGCGTATTGAAAACGCCCGGCGAGGCCACAAGGCCACTCAGATTTATTGCCGCTGAACCGACACCGGGGCCGATCGCGTTATCCGCCAAGGGCGCAACGAACAATCCCAAGCCGGATTCGAAGGCATTAATGTCGGCCAGCAAATCCAGTTCCGACTGGAAGTAATACAAACCGGCACTGAGATCGCCCCAGGAAAATAACTTGTCGAAGCGCAGTTCAGCGCTCTGCTGGCGGTAGTCTTCGTTCGAAGGAAACGTAAGAAAGGGAGCCGGGCTGATATCCACATCAAAATCCGCCACGGTTGACTGTCTCGAACGACTGCCGAGAAACCGCAAACTGCCAAACGCCAAGTTCCATTCCGCGTTTAAAATCAAATCGCGGCCTTCAATGTCGGCGCCAGAATCGCGGTGGTCGGTATGCGTACGATTGTCGGTGATATCGGCCGAGGTCTGCGGATCAAACTGGCGATACAGCGAGAGCGTTTCATCGCTGGCCTGACTCAATTCGAAGCTATCGCCGCGCTGTTCAATGTCGGCCTTCTGAAAGGTCAGGCCGTAGGATTGATTGTCGCTTGGCGTCCAGGCCAGTTTGATGCGACCACTGCGGCCCGGTCTGGCAAGATCGTCACGCTGCTGGGTGGTGTTAAACAGAAAGCCGCCTTCATCCACATTCGCAATCGCGACGCGCGCGGCAAGATTCTCGACCAGCTCACCCGACAAGGCTGCCCGCCGCCGCTGCCGGCCATCGCTGCCGCGCTGATACTCGGCATAGCCCTCGGGCTCCCAGCTAACCGGCGCGGTTTGCACATTCACCGCGCCGGCAACCGTATTCTTGCCGAGTACCGCACCCTGGGGGCCGCGCAAAATCTCCACCTGCTGCACATCGAGAAAGTCGAACAAGGCGACTTGCGGTCGACCGAGGAATACCCCATCGACAAAAAAGCCTACGGATTGCTCAGCGCTGCGCACGCTGCCGGTACCGAGCCCGCGAACAAATAAGAAGGTATTGGTGGGTGTAATCGCGAGCTGGGCATTGGGCAGGCGGTCAGACAGCGCCTCCAAGTCGGTAATATCGGTTTCCCGCAGCTCAAGATCGGCAGTGATAGTGACGGAAATGGGGGTATCTTCCAGCGTGTCCCCGCTGCGCGTTGCCGAAACCACGACTTCCTCCAGTCCCGGCGGGGCTGTCGCCGGCTCGGCAGCCTCTACAGCAAAAACGAGCAGCGGAGCGAGGACGCGGGCAAAGGGAGTAAATCTGGTCAAAAAGCTGGCCTTAGTGAATTAATGAGGCTTCTACGGGTCATAACGTAGCTTAGATGCGACAGCAAAGCCCCTGTTACAGCTCTGGCCCGGAATTCACGTCTGTCAGGGGGTGGTCACAACAGAAGCCCAATCGTGATCAGACTGTGACCCAATATTGGTAAATGTACGTACTTTGAAGACGACTCTATTGCGATCCGATATAGTCGGACGCTGCCCCAGAGGCTGAGACCCATCGACAGGAAGCTCCCGTGAGCACACGTATACGGTATTACCTACAACTCGGCTTGGCATGGTTGCTGGTAGTACTCGGCACGCTCATCCTGTTTTCGCCCTTTCCGCTGGGGCTCTTTACGCTGGCGGTGGGGCTATCGCTGCTGATTTATACCAGCGAGTCCTTCCAGCATAAGGTTCACGATTATCGGCAATCGCACCACCGCTTTAATCAACAGATCGTGCGGCTAGAGGACCAGCTGGAGCGCTATTTGCGCGTTATGAGCGACACCCTGCGCAAAACCCGTCCACAAACCCTTGATGAATAAGGCGCTTGATGACTAGCGTCGCTGTGCGCCGATAAATTCACCCAGCAACAAAAACTCCTCCCGCCGCGGACTGTGTTTGCGCCAGGCCAGACCGATAGAGCGCTGCACGGTTTCCTTGTCGAAAGCGCGGGTCTTTACTTGGGTACTTGCCAGAATCTTGCCGTCGATCGCCATTTTCGGCAGCAAGGTCACCCCGATGTGGTTGGCCACCATCTGCACAATGGTATTCAGGCTGGTGGCCTGATAGGGCGCAGTGACATCCCGCTCGCTCAAGCGACACGCTTCCAGGGCATGGTCACGCAGGCAGTGGCCATCTTCTAACAGGAGCACATCACGCCCCTGAAGGTCACGGCTCAGTAGCGGTGTTTTTTCCGCGAGGGGGTGGTCGTCGTAGTAGGCGAGCACAAATTCGTCGTTAAAGAGGTGCTCGATTTCCAAGCCATCCGTGGGATACGGCAGCGCCAGCAGCACCACATCCAGTTCGCCCGCGCGCAGCCTCTCAATCAGGTTCGCCGACAGGTCTTCGCGAATAAAGAGCTGGCATTCCGGATACTTCTTGCGAAAACGGGGTAGAAACTGCGGCAGCAAAAAGGGGGCGATGGTCGGGATAACCCCGAGATAAAGACTGCCAGTGAAGGGCTTACCCGCCGATTCTGCCAGCGACACCAGATCATCCACGTGGGTCAGAATGCGTTGCGATCGAGCGACAATAGACTGGCCGATATCGGTCAGTAGCACATTCTTGTTGTCGCGCTCCACCAGCGTAACCCCGAGGTTATCTTCCAGTTCCGCGATGCCAGCGCTCAGGGTCGGCTGCGACACGTGACAGGATTTCGCGGCCTGGCCAAAGTGGCGAAATTTCGCCACCGCGCAGAGATAGTTGAGTTGTTTCAGTGTTGGCCGGTGCGCCATATCAGAGTCCTGCTTGCTTTATAACGCTAACTCTAAAATCCGCACCCGCTCACGGCAAGTCCGCGATCAGGCCTTGTGTATGGCGCGGTGCAGCAACATACCGGCAATCATGGCTGCGACAAAGGCCAGCACATCGCTAAAGCCCGTAACGATATTCACCAGCGCCGGTGCCGGGCACAGACCACTCAAGCCCCAGCCCAAACCAAACAGCGAAGCACCCAGCAAGAGTTTTGCGTCGATATCTTTCGCCGTCGGCAAGCTAAAGCTGGCGGCAAAGACAGGCTTCTTGCTGCGCGTGACAAAATAAAAGCCGGGAGTTGTGACCATCAAGGCACCGCCCATTACCAAGGCTAGGCTTGGGTCCCAGTGACCGGCAATATCCAGAAAATTCAGCACCTTGTCCGGGATCAACATGCCAGACACGGCCAGACCCACGCCGAACAATACACCGGCAAGCAAGGCTGCAAACGCTTCTTTCATGGTTCAGCCTCCCAGCACGTGGCGTTGTACAAACACGGTGACAAAGGCGACCGCCATAAAGGTACAGGTCGCCACCATCGAGCGCCCGGACAAGCGCCCAATGCCGCATACCCCGTGACCGGAGGTACAGCCACTGCCCAGTCGCGTGCCATAGCCCACCAATAAACCGGCAACAATCAGCAGCGGCAGCGAGGCCCGTAGCTGAATTTCTGTGACGCCCACAATCTGATAGAGCGCGACACCGCCGCCAATCAGAAGCCCCGCGATAAAACACCAGCGCCAGCCAGATGCCGCACTAATGTCCGTGATCGCCGTCCCGACAATGCCGGAGATACCCGCGATCTTGCCGTTCAGCCACAGCAGTAACAGGGCGGCCAGCCCGATCAACATGCCGCCCAACAGCGAGGCGACAGGGGTAAAGGTGGTTTCCATTTATTGGCTCCTGAATGCAGTCTGCCCGCAGGCAAGATTAGCCGGCACCGCGATGTCCATCATCTTCGGATCGGGCAGGTCAAGGTTATTCATGATCTCGATGTACTCGTCGCGGCTTTTGCCGGCGAGACGTGGGTTACTGGCCTTTTCTTCCGCAATGGTCGAGCGGGTCCAGCCTTTGTAATCGTGGCCCGGATACACATAAGTATCATCCGGCAGTGCAAACAGTGTCTGAATGGAATCGAAACTCTTGCCTGCATCGCCACCCTGAAAATCGGTGCGGCCACTGCCGCGAATCAGCAGACAATCGCCGGTAAACACACAGGGCTCTGCGCCGCCTGACAGATAAAAACTGAACGATTCATTGGTATGGCCCGGCGTAAACAGCGCCTTGAGCTGAATCGCACCCAGCGTGATGTCGTCGCCGTCGCTCACTCTTTGTGACACGCAGTCGGCTTTTGTAAATTCGCCCATGATCGTGACACAACCGGTCTTGTCACGCAGTGAGCCAAGTGCGGTGATATGGTCTGCGTGTGTGTGAGTATCAATCGCATATTTCAGCGTTAAATTTAGCTCTCGCAGCAACTGCAGATACTGCTCAACTTTTTCTACCACCGGATCAATCAGCAGAGCTTCTCGCCGACTATCATCAGCCAATAGATACGTGTAGGTACTCGATTGATCATCAAACAATTGCCGAAAAATCATACCAAGCCTCCTTCAGCCATATTTCGCAGAATAATAAATATTGCCATCACAACGATGAGCGCAGCGAAAAGTCGCTGGAGCAAAGCGCCCGATAAATGCTTTGCCACCGCAAAGCCAATGCTCAAGCCGCCAATACCACCAACGATAAAGGGCAGCGCGGTACCCCAGTCAAACTGCACACCCTGAAACACTGCTGACGCCACACCACCCGAACTGATGGCTGCGATTGTGAGCAGGGACGTGGCCACCGCCGACTGAATGCTCAATTGGGTAATTGTCATCAGCGCCGGCACAATTAAAAAACCTCCCCCCACGCCAAACAGACCCGACAGGAAGCCCGTAACCGATCCCGCAACGGCCAAACCCGCGGCGCAGGGACCATTAATCCGAAAGCAGCCATCAGGGCTGAAGCGACACAAGGCCGTTGCGTTCTCACGCACGAATGACGCCCTTACCACGCGCGCATCGTCCGGCGCTTTGAGGGATCTTCGCCACATGTAACTGGCGATCAAAAGCGCCAGTGCTGCAAACAGCATCAGTATCATCGGTTGCGGCAGTCGCATCGCCTGCTGAATACCCAAGGGGGTTATCAGCATGCCAGACAGCGCGAAGACCAAAGCGGGCTTGAAGGAAATCCGCTTGGACGGCAAGGCAGCCAACACCCCAACCGCCGAAGTAATGCCCACCACGAGCAGCGACATGGGCACCGCCTGATCCATGGAGTAGCCCAGCCCATAAACCAGCAGCGGAATGGCAAACAGCGAGCCTCCGCCGCCTGTAAGACCCAGCGCCAAACCCACGATCACGCCAAACAGTAAGGCCAACATGGTCAACCGTATTTGGCGAGTAGTTGGGTGTATTTCTCGATCCGGCCAATGTCTACCAGCTGGCCATCGAGCTCGCGCTCCAGTGCGCAGGTCACAGCGCTATAGAACACCTTGTCCAGCGCCTTGCGTACCGCCGCCAGCTGCTGCACGACCTTCTCACAGTCTTCTTCCTCTTCTACCAGCCTCTGCACACCGCGCAACTGCCCCTCGGCTCGCTTCAGGCGGTTTTGCATCTGTTGCTTCTTTTCGAACCAGTCGGTCATCGCGATATCCTTAATCCATGCTGCCCTTAAATATACCCCCGGGGGTATATTGGCTCAAGCGGCAATTCCATGCTAAAACGGTCAGACATTCGCATTCAGAGGCAATAACGCGTGGAAAACCCCTTCGGTGAATTAATTGGCCTGAGAATCGACCGTCAGGAATCCGGTATCAGCGAACTTTCCCTCACCGTGACACCAGAACTGCTCAATCCCCATCAAGTCGTCCACGGCGCCGTGCTTTACGCACTGGCCGACACCGGCATGGGCGCGGCACTCTACCCCTCGCTACCGGAGGGTCACCTTTGCGCAACTATTGAAATTAAAATGAATTACTTTGCCGCAGTTTTTAGTGGCGAGGTTGTCTGTCATACGCGCGTTATTAATCAAGGAAAACGCATAGCCAATCTCGAATCGGAACTGTTTCATGACGACCGGCTCGTCGCCCGCGCCAACGGCAACTACGCCATCTTTAAACCTTCATCCGCTTAGCGTAGTGGTCATCCTGCGACGCGCTGATTAAACTGCAGCGCTCACAGGAGATTCCCGATGACTGAACAAAGCAATCAGGGCCCGCTGGCGGGCATTCGCGTACTGGAGCTGGGCCAGCTGCTGGCCGGGCCGTTTACCGGCTCCATCCTTGGCTATTTCGGCGCCGAGGTGATCAAGGTCGAACCGCCGGAAGGCGACCAGATTCGCCGCTGGCGCATCGTCAAAGATGACACCGCCCTGTGGTGGTACAGCCTGGGCCGCAACAAACAGTCCATCGTTATCGACCTGAAAAGCGAAGAAGGCCGGGAAATCGTGCGGGAGCTGGCCAACGAATGCGATGTGCTGATCGAGAATTTTCGCCCCGGAGTGATGGAAAAATGGGGCCTCGGCCCGGAAGACTTGAAGGCTACCAACCCCGACCTGATCTACACCCGCATCTCCGGCTACGGCCAGACCGGCCCCTACTCCACCAAACCCGGCTTTGCCTCGGTGTGCGAGGGCATTAGCGGCTTTCGTTTTCTGAATGGCTTCCCGGACGAAGCCCCGGTGCGCCCCAACCTCAGTATCGGCGATAGCATTGCCTCCCTGCACGCGGTGATCGGCATTCTTATGTCGCTTACCGCCAAACTCCGCAATCGTGCCTCGGGCCAAGTGGTTGATGTGGCCCTGTATGAATCTATGTTCAACCTGCTGGAAGGGGTCGTGCCCGAATACAGCGGCGCCGGCGTGATCCGCCAACCCTCCGGCACCACCGTCACCGGCATCGTGCCCACCAACACCTACCGCTGCGAAGACGGCAAATTCGTGGTGATTGGCGGCAATGGCGATTCCATCTTCAAGCGCCTGATGATCGCCATTGGCCGCGAGGATATGGCCAACGACCCGGAGCTGGCGGACAACGCCGGTCGCGTCACCCACGAGCGCGCCATTGATAAGGTGCTGGCCAGCTGGTGTTCCAGCCTCGATTCCAAGCAGGTAATTGCCGCTTTGGAAGAGGCCCGTGTGCCGGTCGGCCCCATCTACAACGTGGAAGACATGTTCAATGACCCCCACTTTCAGGCGCGCGGTCTGTTCGAGGAAGTGCCTGTGGGCAATGACACCGTATATATTCCAGCCATTACACCCAAACTGTCGGATACTCCCGGTGCTACCCGCTGGCCCGGTCCGAAACTGGGTGAACACAGCGAGTCGGTGCTTAAAAAGGTATTGGGTAAGGATGACGCCGCCATAGCGCAATTGCGCCAAAACGGCGCTATTGGCTGAGCCCTGCCGCGAGATTGCTTCCCCGGGCTCGCAATGACGACAACTCATCCCCAGCCAACATAAGCCCCACCCAAACGAATGATGCGCCACCCCCCACCCCGCCCTCATTCTTGAGGGTGGCACCTGATTGTTCAAAAAAACGGCAATCCGGTTGCCAAGGCGATGATCTGCGCCCATAGTTAATAACACTGATATACAGCAGCACCTCTTATAACCAATAACAACGAGGGCAGTATGAAGAAACCGGTAGCTTTGCTGGCGGGTGCCTTTTGCGCCAGCCTGATATCACTTGATGCCGCAGCGCAGGATGAACCACCCAAAGCTGCCACACCCCAAAAAGCCAGCGCCAGCCTGGAGGAAGTGCTGGTTACGGCCCGCCGGCGGCGGGAATCCCTGCAGGAAACCCCCATCGCCGTTACCGCTCTCAGCGGCGCTGAGTTGCAGGAGCGCGGCATTGTAAACGTGGGTGAGCTGACCAAGAGCGTGCCCAGTGTTCAGATTACCGAGAGTGTGTCTAACCTGATCTATATTCGAGGGATCGGCCAGCGAGCCGCCTTTGCCCGAGTTGACCCGACGGTGGGCGTTTACCTCGACAATATCTTCCTGCCCCGCGCCGATGGCCATTTGATGGATACGGTCGACGTGGAAAACATTCAGGTTCTGCGCGGCCCTCAAGGCACATTGTTCGGCAAGAACACGACCGGTGGCGCCATGGTGCTCACGTTAGAGAAACCCAAAGCTGAAACCGAAGGCTACGTGTTTGGCTCCGTGGGAAACTACGAACGGGTTCAGGTACGCGGTGCCTACAACACGCCCCTGAGTGACAACGTGTTTGCACGTATTGCCTTCAACCATCTACAAGACGATGGCTTTTTTGAAGACGATTCCCAAGGCGAAACCAACACGTCCAAGGGCCGTACCTCACTGCTCGGCCAAGTACGCTGGGAAATCAGCAGCGACGCCCTCCTGGATACATTGCTCTACGCGGGCCGTATCGACGAGCGCCTGCCCGGCTCCTACTGCACCTTTATGAATGAAGATGCCGTGTTGGTAAAAGGCCTTTATCTAATGTGGCCGGGCGATACCGATCCGAGCAACCCGACCGCCTACCGTGAGAACTGTGAAAGCAACTCCCGCGAGCGCCTCGGCGACCTGAAAAGCAATATGGGTAAAAACAATATGATGGATCGGGAGCTGGATACCTATCTCGCTGCCGCCACGCTGGATTGGGAGCTCACCGACTCGCTCTCGCTGAAAATGGTAGCCGGTGCCCGTCACGAAACCAAAGGCCCTCTGATCAGTTCGGATCAGGACGGCGGCCCCGGGAACTTCAACGAATCCTTTACCCGCGATGACGGCGAGCGCGAATCTTACAGTTTCGAGCTGCAGGTCAACGGTACCTTGTTCGACGGCGCGGTCACGTATACCGGTGGTGCCTTCTTTATGGAAGAAACCAACACCGAAGTCTTTACGCTGATCAACTCGCTTAACGGCCTGGATGCCACCACCGCTCCGCAAGTACTCGGCGGTCAGCAACCCTCAGCACCACCGCCCAATGGCAGCCCCGGCCCGCTGATCGGCATTCTGGTGGACCCAACCCTCGACTCCGCTTTCGACCTTCGCAACTTTACCAAGGCCTACTTTTTTCAGGGCAGCTGGGATATGACCGAACAGCTGGAACTGACCTTGGGCATTCGCTACACCTCCGAGCGCCGCCAGTCGGATCTGGTGGTGACCGGTACCGACCGCAATGCCGTCGGCCAGCGCCTGCTAACCAGTGGCCGATTCGCGCCCGACATCGTTGGCGGCAGTGGTTTCTACGTGTTTAACGGCATCTGGGCAGAAGACCCGGTGAGCATCGCCATGAGCTACTTCCCCGATGTCGACGGCGATGGGATTAATGATTTCCCCTATGCGGCACAACCCTTCCGCGTGGATGAAAAAGACAACACCTTCACAAAGACCACGCCGATGGCCTCACTGTCTTATCAGTTTTCCGAAGACGTACTGCCGGAACACTGGGACACCTTCATGATTTACGGCACCTGGAGCAGCGGTTTTAAATCCGGCTTCTTCGAGCCTAAAGGCGTTGATGGTTTGCAGCAGGTAGAACCGGAAGAAGTGGAAAACCGCGAGCTGGGCATGAAGCTCGAAGCCTTCCGCCGCTCACTGCGTTTTAACATGGCCGCCTACCACATGGATTTTGATAACCAGCAGCTGATTCAGGTGGATGCGGATTCGAATAACAACCTAGTGGTGATTTATCAGAACGCCGGTCAGTCTGAAATCAAGGGCGTTGAAATGGAGCTGCAATGGATGCCCAGCCCCGGACTGATGATTAACATGTCGGCGAGTCACAACGACTACACCTTCACCGATTTTAAAGATAACGATCTGCTGCAGGCCGCCCTCGGACGTCAGGTGGAAATTGATCGCAGCGACGAGACTTTTCCGGTGTCACCGGAAACCACCGCCGCCTTCGGTATTCAATACGCCTTTAATCCGGATATCGGTGTGATCACCCCCCGCCTCGATTACAGCTACAAAAGTGAGGTGTACTACGGCCTCGACGATGGCGCCCACACCCTGTACCAACAGGACAAGGATCTGGCCGGGCAGTCTGCCTACAGCGTGATGGACTTTCGTTTGATGTGGCAAAACAACGAAGGCAATCGCACCGCCGCCTTCTGGGTGAAAAACGTTTTGGATGAACGTTACGACATCGGCATTGCCGCCGTCGGCGATTCCGTAGCGACCTTCTTCCAGACCTACGGCGACCCGCGCCGTTTCGGTATCGAATACCGCCAGACTTTCTAATTCCGATATAACGTCATTGCGAGGGGCAGAGCGACGAAGCAAACTCCATAGATCTCTGCCACAATAAGGAGATTGCTTCGTCATTACATTCCTCGCAATGACGGAACCACACACTGCCCCTCTCCCACCACTCGTCATTGCGAGGAGCGCAGCGACGAAGCAATCTCCACCGCCCCACTCCACAAGCGAGAGATTGCTCCCACATTTTATTACTCGCCATGACAGTGGACGTACACGCGAAGCCACCAACGTTGCCACTCGCAGCACTGCGCGGCATACTGCGGCCATATTGCCACTGTAGGTTTTATGAGCCAGCTCAACGATCTCAACAGCCGCTTCCCGGCCAATAGTCACTGGCACTTTTCGGAGCCGGCGCCCGGCATTGTGCTGCTGCATATTCACAGCGACACCAGTACCGCGACCATCAGCTTGTATGGCGGGCAAGTGCTGTCATTTCGACCTCGCAATCAGGATGACCTGCTGTGGGTTAGCGACGACGCCCACTTCGCCGAGGGCAAAGCTATTCGCGGCGGCATCCCGGTTTGCTGGCCCTGGTTCGGACCTCACCCCACTGATGCTGACGCGCCCGCCCACGGCACCGTGCGCAAAACACCGTGGCAGCTCGAAGAACTTGAGTGCAACCATCAGCACGCAAAGGTATTGCTGCGCTACTCCGATGAAAACCTCAATCTGCAGCTAGCCATCACGCTCGATACACGACTGCATTTGGCGCTCACCACCGAAAATCATGGCGCCACAAATGCCACCATCACCTCAGCCTTGCACAGTTACTTTGCAATCTCCGATATTTCGGATATTCATATCACAGGCCTCGAAGACAAACCCTTCCGCGATGCGGTAAACAGCAATCGAGCCTGTCTGCAGCGCGGTGTGATTCGCTTCAATGGCGAGCTGGATCGGGTATATCAAGACGTCGATAAGGCCATTTGCATTCACGACCCCGGCCTCAAGCGTATCATTCGCATACACAACACCGGCTCAAAAAGCGCTGTGGTCTGGACCCCCTGGATCGACAAATCCAAACGCCTCGGCGATATGGGCGTTAATGGCTACCGGCAGATGGTGTGCGTGGAAAGTGCCAATGCCGACAGCGACGCCATAACGTTGCCGCCCGGCGGGCAACACACCCTCAGCGCGCTGCTCAGCATCGAAGACCTCTGACAGACCCGCGCTGTTAGTCTAGTATTACACTCATTCGACATTCACAGGGAATCACCATGCTTCGCCTGCTCACACCACTTTTTGCACTCAGCCTGCTGACAGGCTGCGAAACTGCCTACATCAACACCATGGAACAATTCGGTGTACACAAACGCGACATACTCGCGGATCGCATTGTGGATGTGCAGGACGCACAGGCCGATGGTCAGGAACAATTTCGCAGCGCGCTGGAACAGTTCCGTTCGGTGATTAACGTCGACGGCGGCGAGCTGGAAAAACAGTACGACAAATTACAAAAAGCCTATGACGACAGCGAAGCCGCCGCCGAAAAAATTAGCAAGCGCATCGACAAAGTCGAGTCCGTCGCCGAAGCCTTGTTTGATGAATGGGATGACGAGCTCGACCAATACACCAACCAGCGCCTGCGTGCCGACAGTGAACGCAAACTGAAAAACACTCAGCGCGGTTACGAACAAGTGATGCGCGCCATGCGCGCCTCCGAAAAATCACTGGAGCCGGTACTGAACGCCCTGCGCGATAACACGCTATACCTTAAGCACAATCTCAATGCCTCAGCGATTGGCGCACTGCGCGGTGAGTACCGCAACGTGAATAGCAATGTAGAGCAGTTGTTGAAAGCAATGGAGAAATCTATTGCGGAATCCGATGCGTTTATTAAGACGCTGGAGTAACGTTACTTACTACGAAGTGCCACGTTCCGAACCCCTTGGAGGCGCCGAGAAGCGCAGAGCAACAGCGGGCCAGAGCGAGCACTGTTCGAGTCCCGTAGCGGCGATAGCCGCGAAGGTCGAGTTGCGCAGCGACCGCTGTTGATCGAGCATCGCAGGGAACCCGAAGGGCGCCAGAACGGGGTGCCCTTTTCTTGGTTACTTCTTTTGGGCAGGCAAAAGAAGTAACTCGCCCAGCAGGGCGAAACCTGCGATCCGAAGAATCATCGGATTATGATTTACCCTACCGGCTCACACAAAAACACCGGAATCGCCCGATCCGTCCTCGCCTGATACTCATCAAAATCCGGGTACAGGGAACACAGATGCGGCCAGGCGGCGGCTTTTTCTTCTTCACTGATTTGGCGGGCTCGCATTTTACGGGTTACACCGCCGTGCATGATGGTGATATCGGGGTTGGTTTTGATGTTGTTGTACCACACCGGGTTTCTGTCCATACCACCCTGCGAGGCCACCAGATAACAGTTGTCGCCTTCAGGCAGATGAATCAAGGCCACTTCGCGCCACTGACCACTTTTGGCGCCCTTCATACCTACTACACAAATCGGGTAGCCGCCGGGAAAATTCTTCCACAGTTTGCCTTTGGATTTTTTGAAGACCCAGACGTTAGCGGCGGTGACCCACTTCATCACCTTTTTAATGGTTTTGAAGTTCTCCTGCGGAATGGGCTTTACGTCGGCACGTTTGGTTTTTACATAGTCGTACTCAATCACGTTCGGATCCTCAATAGAAAGTCAGCGGCATCTTACCGAATGGTCACGCCGGATGATCTTAACAAGCTGTTACAGTTGTCGAAAAGCAGGGGGAGTCTCGCGTGGAATCTGCGGCGCCAAACACTGAACGATTCTACTACGGCTGGGTGATCGTGGCTCTGGCCATGATGATGCACGGCCTGACCACCGGCGGCACCAATGCCCTCTATGGCGTATTTGCCCTGCCGCTGAGTGAGGCCTTTGACCTGTCGCGCGCAGCGGTGCTCGGTGCTACGGCGAGTGTGGCAATGATTTCCTCTGGCCTCTTGTCTCCGTTTGCGGGCCTGTGGCTGTCGCGCTATTCACCGAAAAAAATCATTCTGCTGGGCTGCCTGATGCTGAGCGGCGGCTATTTCGCCATGACTCTGGTCACCACCTGGTGGCAGATGTCGATCGTCTATGCCGTTAGCTGGAGCATGGGCAATGTCCTGTTCGGCGCACTGGCGGCCAATACCTCCGTCTCGAACTGGTTCGAAGCTGAGCGCGGCAAGGCGCTGGGCATTGCTTCCATTGGAATGTCTTTCGGCTCGTTTTCCTTTCCACCCATTATCACCTGGATCATTGTTAACCACGGCTGGCGCTCCGCCTACGCGGTGCTGGGCTGTATCACCCTCGCCGCCGTGCCCTTTATTCTGCGCTGGTACCGCGACCGTCCGGATAACGCCGACGGCACACCGCAAGTGCGCCCCCCCGGCGGCAATCATTGGAAAGAGATTCTCGGCAGCCGCGATTTCTGGGTGATTGGCCTGTGCATCAGCATCTGCTTTGCGGGCTTTAACGGGGTAACGATCAATATCATTCCGATGGCGGTAGACCGGGGCTTTACGCCCACGTCGGCGGCCTGGCTGCTGTCGGTGGCAGCCGCGTTTGGGGTAGTTGGCAAGATTGTGATCGGCATGTCTGCCGATAAACTGGGCCCGCGCAAGGCGCTGATGATTCCGCTGGGCCTGCTGGTGATTGCCTGCCTTCTTTTGCGGGGCAATACCCCCTACTGGCAAATGATGGTGGCCGCAGCCTTTGTTGGGCTCTCTTCGGGCGGCGCGATTCCGGTGTGGGGCGCGCTGATCGGCAGCTATTTCGGTCAGCAGAAGTTTTCTCAGGTAATGGGCATGATGAACCCGCTGCTGGTGCCTTTGATCGTGGCCTGTGCGCCCTTTATCAGCTGGGTAAAGGAGAGCACCGGCAGCTACAACCCGGCGCTGATGGCGATTATCGGGTTTATAGCCGCGGCCTTTGCGCTGATTCCCTTGCTGCGCCCGCTTAAGGCGAATAATTAAATCGAACCGCTATGCCAACGCCCTGAACTGGGCCAGCTCAAAGTCGGATAGCAGCGCCGTCGGAATCATGTGGAAAATGGTGGTGGTCGGGTATACCAGCACCAAATCGTCCAGCACAATCACCCGCTTCAGCTCCCGAAACTCATAGCGGGATTCGCCATTATCCGAGCGCAGTACAAAGCCCACTGGCTGCATCTCAACCTGCTGCTCGCGCTGGAGCAGGGGGTTGTTGCGATATATACGCCGCAATTGCCAGCGTTGCAGGGGCGGCAATATCAGCCACAGAAAGGCCACCAGCAGCACCGCCACAATACCCGTAGCGATCAGGCTCTGGGGGCTGACGCCAACCGCCACCGGGAACCACGCCACCACCACGAACATGGCCAAAGCAAGCCAGCGCCGTCGGGGCGCATGGGCATGGCGGCAGGCGCGAACAAACTGGTCTTCAGTGATCTGGTAGCTATGGCTCACGGGCAGGCCCTTCCCTGGAAAATTGGCTACATTGTAACCAAGGCCTCCAGCGCGTAAAATACGCGCGCTTTTCCCATCGCCGCCATAATAACGACTCCAGCCGATTGGTTCGTTCCCCTGCACTGTTCGCGGGGCGGTATGTATTTGTTTTGATTATAGGTTTTGCATGTTTGAGATTTCACCCAGCCGCGTGGCCAGCACCAAAAATGATTTGCTGTCGGGGCTGACCGTTGCCCTTGCCCTCGTCCCTGAAGCGGTGGCCTTCTCCTTTGTGGCCGGCGTCGAGCCGCTGGTAGGCCTGTATGCGGCCTTTATGGTCGGCCTGATCACCGCCTGCATCGGCGGTCGCCCCGGCATGATCTCCGGCGCCACCGGCGCACTGGCCGTGGTGATGGTAAGCCTTGTGGCGGCCCACGGCGTGGAATACCTCTTTGCCACCGTAGTGCTGATGGGCATCCTGCAGATTCTGGCCGGGGTGTTCAAACTTGGTAAGTTTATTCGCATGGTGCCCCACCCGGTTATGCTGGGCTTTGTAAACGGTTTGGCGATTGTGATTTTTCTGGCCCAGCTCCAGCAATTTGGCGAGCCGGGACGTGAAGGCTGGCTGACCGGCACCTCCTTTGAAGGCTCGGTGATTGATATTGCCTGGCTCGGCGGCAACGATCTGGCCATGATGCTCGGCCTCGTGTTCCTGACCATGGCCATCATCCATTTTCTGCCCAAGCTCACCAAAGCCGTGCCGTCCTCACTGGCAGCTATTGTAGTGGTCAGCCTGCTGGTGATTGGCTTCAGTCTGGATACCCGCGTGGTGGGCGACGTGGCCTCCATTGCCGGTGGCCTGCCCAGCTTTCACATTCCCACCGTACCCCTGAACTGGGAAACCCTGACCATCATCTTCCCCTACGCCGTGATTCTGGCCGCCATCGGCCTGATCGAATCCCTGCTGACCCTGCGCCTTGTGGATGAAATCACCGAAACCCGTGGTCGTGGCAACAAGGAATGTATCGGTCAGGGCGTGGCCAATACTGTCACCGGTTTCTTTGGCGGTATGGGCGGTTGCGCCATGATCGGCCAGAGCATGATCAATGTGAACTCCGGCGGTCGCGGTCGCCTCAGCGGCATCAGTGCCGCCCTCTTCCTGCTCCTGTTTATTCTGGTGGCTTCACCGCTGATCGAGCAGATTCCATTGGCGGCTCTTACCGGTGTGATGTTTATCGTGGTTATTGGCACCTTTGAATGGAGTAGCTTCCGCATCCTGCGCAAAGTGCCCAAGCAAGACGCCATGGTGCTGGTGCTGGTCTCCGGCGTTACCGTTGCCACAGATCTGGCGGTGGCCGTTGTGGTCGGCGTTATCGTTTCCGCCCTCGTGTTCGCCTGGGAAAACGCCAAACATATTCGCGTAGAAAAGCGCGAAGATCACAAAGGTTCCACCGTCTACGGCGTAATTGGGCCGCTGTTTTTCGGTTCTGTTACCTCCTTTCTGGAGCAGTTCGATCCGAAAGAAGCCAAAGACGATGTGGTAATCGACTTCGCCCGCTCTCGCGTTGCCGACCACTCCGGTTTGGAAGCCATCGACACCCTCGCCGAGCGCTACCTCAACGCAGGCAAAACCCTGCATTTGGTACACCTGAGCACAGAGTGTAAGAAACTGCTGCGCAAAGCCGGTGATCTGGTAGAAGTAAACGTAATTGAAGACCCGCAGTACTTTGTCGCGGAAGATAGTCTGGCCTGATAAACCGCAGGCTCTTCGAGAAGCACCCTTTATGGGTGCTTTTTTTTGGCAAAAATATTAGAGTGGAAGCACACACCGGAGTAACAATTAGAAAATACGCCGACAGAATATAACCACATAAAACGGGCTCAAAGATCATTGATCTGGCCCAAAAAAGAAAATAATTCAAATCAGTTTTAGGGATGAAATATGGTTAGCTTATCTTTTCGTCGAGTTTTTCCGCACTTGGTTACACTATTACTAACATTGTCGCCCGGCCTGAGTTATTCCGAACCGTCACAAAATGATGTTGGCGTACTGGTACAGTTCAACTGGAACATCGGCCATGTTCACTCAGAACAGAGCCGCTGGCAGACAAACTTTGCGATGGGTTCGACCGGCAATATCGTGCGATCTATTAATGAAACCGCATCTATAAATCGCAGTTTAGACGACTCCTTCGAATTCAAGTACCTCGATCAAAAAATCTCTCTACTGCCCTTGCAATGGTCGATGGATTCGATAGGCAACTCGTTCTCCATGCTCTACGGAGTTCCAGTCGTTAGCAAGCTATCACCCGTTTTCAACGCCTCTAGCAATAACGAATCAGGCGACACTATCGTCTCCAATCCATGGGTTTGGGCGGGAGCACTAGTGCTGGGGGCCGCAGCTGCCTCTGGTGGTGATGGTGGCGGATCTTCTACTGGCGACACCGAAGAAGGCGCCAGGCGAGTCGAGATTGTCTGTGGTAACAACGACTTCGTGCTGGGCAATGAATGCGTGGCTAATCAACCTATAGAATGATCTGAATCGTAGGCCTACAACACTTTAGTTAGCAAAACTTTTTCTTCTACACATTCGGCGACCGTAAGACACAAGTAACGAACTCTATTACAGAAAATCAAATGATAATAACAAGCAAGAAGAGCAAACAAACTCATCAATATGTCAGCAAAAGATCCCGCTCCGCCTCATCAATCGTTTGTGGCGCGTGTGGACATCAAAGAAAAGCGACTGACACTAATCCAGTATGGCAATGCCCATGCTGCAGTGTGGCATATTCAAAAGTAGAAAAGCACTCCACCCGTTCTTCTTCAGCTTTAAAAAAAGCTTCTTCAAACCGAAAGTCTATTAAAGCTAAAATTAAAGAACGTAAGTCGAGCAGACGTGGACACGCAATCCTGAAAAATGCACATCTTCTCGGTTTATGGAGTGTAGCAAAAAGCCTTGGGGGAGGCTGCGGAGCATTCGTCATAGCCCACCCTCTGCTGTTCTTGGCAGGAGCAGCCATTCTCACAGGATCTGCCCTGTACTATGCATCTTCTCTCTAGCGCGCTCTGCAACTCGTGATCGGCTTCGATTTCTTTGCGCTCGATGTTCCGTAAACTCTTTCTATAAATCAAAATACAATCGACAATGGGGAAAATAAGAAGAATGATAAAAATTCATAAAGCTCACGCTCTCTTTGTAGTAGCCCTGCTTTCTTTCAGCGGTCTTTTTAGTGCGGCAGCATTTGCGCAGGATGCAGACTCGGATTTTGCCTCAGGCACTTTCCAGTTTTTCGATATCATTGTTCCGCAGCCGAAAGCCGTGATCCAAAAACTGCTGCCACCGGGCTACACATTGGCTGAGGCACCGAATGTTTTAACCAAAGGCGAAAATAATCATGTGCTGCTGTTGTCTCTTGGCCAGGTGATTGAGAGCACAATGTATGACAGCGCTCCTCTTCCCAGCTTTTACGACGTTAAGCTCTCCATCCCCTATGTAAAGGCGCCCGGAATTAAGGGCCTTGTTGTGTATGACATTGCCTACTTCTTTGAAAACCCGGCGATGTGCTTTGGTGTGTTTGCCGAGTGTCAGCCTTCTACGGTCAGTATGTCGTATGGGGATAGCGGCGCCTTCAGTGTTCGGCGAAACGTGCAGGATGTCTTCAGCGCACCGCTGGCGGAAGGTAGCTACCAGCTAGATTCTGAACACGCCTCAACGGCGCTGGTCAAAGCCGTTGATACTTACGTGAACACGCAACCGATGTTGGGCTCCTCACCGCTTTCCTGCAATACGATCCCGAGCTCGGCCTACCCTTCCTGCCTGGAACGGGAAGATCGCTTTAGTGACGCTAGCATGGGGCCGCGCACGCATCGCGTTAACCTGAAGTTGAAGCTTGCTGAGTTTGGCTGTCAGGCTGAGGGCTTGCCCGATGTGTTGGAAGTCGAGAACGTTATTGCGATTGAGGGCATTATGCCTTTCCGGGCCGGTACGCCCCAGACTTGCCCGGCTGAGTAAATCCGGGCAGGCTAGCTTATCGACAACTACAGCGAGCCACTTATGCAGCGTATTGAATCCGAGCAAGCATTGCGCACACTGCTTGGCGAGCCTCACGATCTGGTAAAGCAGAAAATCTCCGGGGAATTGTTTGAGGAGGCAGAGGCTTTTATTAGCAAATCCCCGCTGCTTTTGATCGCAACTTCCGGCAGTAGTGGCAATGTGACCGTATCGCCCAAGGGCGACGCTGAAGGGTTTGTCCGAATTGTCGATAAGAACACTTTGCTTATTCCCGAGCGCCCAGGCAACAAGTTGCTGCACGGGCTCAGCAATATTTTGGAGACAGGCAATATCGGTTTGCTATTTATCGTACCCGGCACGGAAGAGACTCTGCGCATTAATGGCAAGGCAACGCTGTACAAGGATGAGCGCCTTTGCAAGGACATGGCCGCAAACGGCAAGCCGGCACTATTGCTGATTCAGGTAGAAATTGCCGAATGCTTTTTCCATTGTGCAAAAGCATTCAAGCGAAGCAAAACCTGGCAACCCGAGGCGTGGCAAAAACCGCTAAACATCAAGTTTGGCAAACAGATTGCGCGCAACACCGGTCAGGGGAAGCTCAAGCAGGCGGCAATAGCGATGGCAGTGGATGCCGCCGTGAACGCGGATTACAAAAAGAATTTGTAAGCGGTCTGACTGCCAATCGCTCTACAAAGCCGGCAGCACCTTTTCACAATACAATTCCAATGACCTCCACCCCCGCTCCAGCGGCATGCCGCCTACCAGCGGGTGCAGCACAGCATTTTTGTCTTTGTCCGCCTGCATCCGCTCGATGCACTCTTCCGGCGTAACAATTTCGTAGCGGCCGCTGGCGCGAATTTCTTCGACGCTGGCACTGGGCATTTCCATGGGGCGGGCAAGGCCGGCGCGTTTCCAGCTGTTGTATTCCTGTACTTCATTCAAAAAGTGATGACCGATTTCGGCCCAGGCGGCGTCGGGGTTTTCGTCTACAAACCAGAGAGCAAAGTCTTCAGGCGGCGCCACCATAAAGCCCTGCTTACCGTGGGCTTTGAGCTGTTCGTAGTAGTAGGCCTCCAGCTCGGCGTCATACATGGGCGGTGAAAAGGGCAAGCCGAAGCGGGCAGCGCGGCGGGCGGCGACCTTGCTCATGCCACCGACCAGAAACATGGGGTGGGGCCGGGTGTAGGGCTTGGGCGTGACGGTGATCATTTCACCGCGATACTCGAAGGGTTCGTCGCCCCAGGCTTTGAGCAGGGTGTCGAGCACATGATCCATCCATTTGCCGCGTTCGGCAAAGGGTTTGTCGAGGGCGTGGAATTCGATTTCGCGGTAGCCGAGGCCGGCGATAAAGCTGAGTCGGCCACGGCTGATCAGGTCGATTACGGCAACGTCTTCGGCGAGGCGCACCGGGTCGTAGAGTGAGACCAGCAAGGCCATGATGCCGATGCCAGCGTTTTGGGTACGAGCGGCAATGGCAGAGGCCATGGTCAGTGGTGAGGGTAGCCAACCGTTCTGGGCGCAGTGGTGCTCTTCCACATTGATGTAGTTAAAACCGTGTTTGTCGGCGTATTCGGCCATCTCGATGGCGGCCTGATAGCGGGCAGAGCGTTGGGTGGGATCGGTCTCGGCACCGGTCATATTGAGTCGTAAAGAGCTGGGCATCGCGTTTTCCTTAGCTGTGTCTTTTCACTTTACGCACTAACAGCGGCGCTATGCGTGGACAATCTGTAAGAATCAGGGTAAAAATTAACCAAAGGCTCAGGATGAGCAAGCCCAATAATAACAATGTAAGGATTGATCATGCGTAAGCGTACCCTTCGCTGGCCACAGCTGATGGCCTATTCCCTTGCCGGTTCCACCCTCGCGGGCGTCGCCACGGCCAAACCCGTGCTGGAGGAAGTGGTGGTGACCGCCCAGAAGCGGGCCGAATCCCTCAGTGATGTTCCCGTGTCGGTGTCGGCGGTCAGCGGCGACAAGCTGAACAAGGCCGGCATCAGCAATATGGCGGATCTGTCGGAGTACACCCCCAACTTCAAGTTGGTACCGGGCGGCTTGATCCCCAACGTGTATATGCGCGGCGTGGGTTCGGGCTCGAATCAGGGCTTTGAGCTGTCGGTGGGCATCTTCGCGGATGGTATTCACCTCGGCCGCCCCCACCAAACCCGGGCGGCGTTTATGGATATTGAACGGGTGGAAGTACTTCGTGGGCCGCAGTCGATTCTGTTTGGCAAGAACGCCATTGCCGGGGCGCTGAATATTGTGTCCGGGCGACCGGGGCAGGAATTTGAAGGCATGGTCAGTGGTTTGGTGGGCGTGCCCAGTGGCCGCGACAACGACCGCGATGAAGTGTCGGCCATGGTCTCGGTGCCGGTAACCGACAACTTCGGCTTTCGCTTGGCTGGCCGGATGCGTAACGAGGAAGGCTACCTCGAAAATGAAAACCTGAAACGCGATGAGCCTGCCGTAGATGAAAAGGCCATGCGCCTGACCCTCGGCTGGTATCCGCTGGACTGGGCCGAAGCCTACCTGAAGCTGGAGCACTCCAATCGCGAGCAGCGCGGGCGTACCTTTGAATTTACCCACGCCAGCGCCCTGACCGGCTGTAGCGGCGAAGATATTGAATTGAACCGGGTGAAGAACACCGATGCGAAGGAATTCGCAGAGATCGATACCTATAACTACACCCTTAACGTGGATATGAACTTCGAGCCGGGCACCTTAACCTCGACCAGCGGCTGGTCCGGCTTTGAATCGGAAGATCTGTTCGACGCTGACTCGAGCAGTTTTGATACAGTGCCGCTGCTGGGCCTCGAGGAATACGACCAGTTCAGCCAGGAGTTCCGCTTTGCGTCTGCGACCGGCGGTTTTCTGGATTACATCGTCGGCGCCTATTACCAGACCAGCGAGCTACAGTTTGATGAATCCTCGCCGCTGAATATCCGCAACGGTGCAGTACAGGATTTTGGCAATTGCGCCATCAACACCGCCGAGAACGTAAAAGCGGATCTGGCGCGTGATTTTAGCATCGACAGTGACGCCTGGTCGGCCTTTGTGCAGGTAACGCTTAACTGGACGTCTTCCCTGCGCACTACCCTCGGTGTTCGCCACGTAGTGGAAGAAAAAACCGGTTATCGCAAGTTTGATGTTTACGAGCCCGGTACCCAGAACGATGCCAATCCGGTGACCGCGACCGTGCTGAATGCCCTGCTCATTAACAAGCACACCTTGAGCGGTGAGCGTGACGTTTCTGTGACCCTGCCCTCGGTGAATCTGCAGTGGGATGTGACCGAAGACATCATGACCTACGTGGGCTTTACCCGTGGCGCGAAGTCGGGCAGTTACGATGCGCGGAACAACAACGATAGCACTGGCCCCAATGGCGGCGCCACCAACTTTGAATTTGAAGACGAGTTGGCCGATGCCTGGGAAGTCGGCGCAAAAATGCGTTTGGCCGATGGCGCGGCCGAGTTGAATGTGGCTGTATATCGGGTTGAATACGAAGACATGCAGGTGAGCGTGTTCGACGGCGTGGCGGGCTTTACCGTAACCAACGCCGGTAGCGCCTTGACGCAGGGCATTGAGTTGGATGGCCGCTGGCTGCTCACCGAGAAGTTTATGCTTAGCGGTTCACTGGCCTATCTCGACTTTGAGTGGCTGGATTATAAGGATGGCCCCTGCTATACCGGCGCGCCCAACGAAGATCCCAACACCGGCACCTGTGATCTCACCGGCCGCGAAAACCAGCACACGCCCGAATGGACGGCGACCCTCTCCGGGACTTACACCCAACCCATCGGCGACAGCCTGGCGCTGGAGCTCGGCGTGGATGTCAGCCACAAGGGCGAGCATTTTACTTCAGGCGATCTTGACCCGCGCGGTTTGCAGGAAGACGTTGAGAAAGTGAATGCCCGAATTGCGCTGGGTGATGTGGCCGAGAATTGGAACGTGGCTTTGGTGGGTCGCAACCTCACCGATGAGACCACCATTGGTATCGGCTCACCGTCCGCCCTCGATGCGGGCGGTTACCGGGCGACGATTGAACCGACCAAGGTGATTTATGTTGAGGGGCGGTATCGGTTTTGATATCCCTCGTCGTTGCAAGCGTAGCGAAGCAATCTTCATGCACGCCGTGCTGAACTCGACGAGATTGCCGCGTCGCTTCGCTCCTCGCAATGACGGATAATTTAGCGTAACTGCCACCACGACTGACGACCGAGTTCGGTGCCCGCACCGCGCTCGGTGGTCATCCCCAGACTCCCCCGCGACCCCGACGTATATTTATATTCCTTCTCCCCTGCACCAATAATCCCCGGCCGGGAAATCATTTCATCGAAGTGTTTGCCACTTGGTGCGATCAGGGTGTTGTTCGACGAAATCATATCCGCTGAATTAATCACCCCATCGTCGTTGGCATCAAATACGGCTTCATCCAATCGCCCGCCGGTCATCGCATTCAACTCCATCAGCCAACTGGTACCCCCAAAATTACAGGGGTCAGCCGAGGGCGCCATGGTGGCGAAGATAATTCGGTCGTAGCGCAGAATGGCCTGATCAATCACTCGCTCGCCGCTGCCGTGGCTGGCACTGCTGAGTTTTAGATCGAGGTACCAGCCCTTTTTGCTGCTGTAATCCACATTGCTGCTGGAGACCACGCGAAGATCTGCATTGGCGCGGTTGTTGGTGCCGTTCAAAGCGCGACTGCCCTGTGCGCTTATGGTTTGTTCCTGCAGATCGCTGCGACTATCGATGACTGCGCCTTTATCCTGCAGGCCGTAGAAGGTTTGCACCTGCGGCGAATCGCCCACGGTGGAATCACTGCTCTCCAGATATTTGCCGGTGCCGACGTAGACCATCACACCCTCTTCGGGATGGCGACCCACGGCAATGCGCGAGGTAATGGGCTGGGCAACATTACTGGTATCGCGCGCGACAAATAAGGGGGCCGGGGTAGTGTTCGTACCGTAAGCCACGCCCCAACCATTGCGGTTACTGCTGGTGAGATCAAATTTCCAGATATTGCCTGCCAAGTCACCCGCGTACACCGTATCCGTGATGCGGTCACCGTCCTCATCCACCGGCACCACGCTGCTCAGACCGTTATCAGTGCCACTGACTTTAGTGTCGATGGCTTTCAGCAGGCTGCCATCTGAAAGATTCACAATAAACAGTTTTACTGTGTCGCCGCTGTTGTAGCCATTTCCGAATATTGCCACCCAGTCACCGCTTTCTAATCGCGCTATGACCGGTTCGCTCATGGCGACGCCGAGTTTGTCTGTACTGCTTGTCGTGGTTGAGAATTCCCAGAGCACATCGTCTGCATCAAAATTCTCGGGGTCGGACACATCCAGGGCGAAGATACTGCGCCCGCCTGCGCCAGTGGCGCCAATCAGTATCGAGCGCCAGGCATTGTTGATATAGGCGTCGAGCACGCGGGGTGAGCCATCGACAAAATAGCGATGGCTGTAGTCGGGTTTGGTGAGTGTATATAAGGCGTTGAATACACCGGCCGGCACATAGCCAAACTGTTCTTCACCGGTATTTGCTTTAAAGGCATGCAGCATACCGTCGTTGGCGCCCACGTAAATCATTGCGGATTTACTTGCCTTGCTCTCCAGCCACCCGGAATAACTTGGGCCTTCGGTACCGCCTAATTTCGAAAATCCGTAATCCTGCTTCCAGTGAAAATAGGGATTGGAATTGATCACATCCCCCAGCACTTTGCTGCGAATTCTAAAAGCGGTATTCGAGCCTTCCTGACGGCGATCTCCACGCAACCATTGCAGACGCTGTGGACCGAGCACAGAGGCTACCGCGGTATCTGTTATATCAGCGGTCAGCACAGATTGCTGGCTACTGTCCAGCGTGTTCCAGGTAAACGCGGCGCCATCGCTATTGGCGGGTGACCATGTAAAAAGTTTGCGGACATCATAGGCCGGGATTTTACCACTGCTGTCGGTTGACCATTCCAGTGAATCCAGCTTGCCGTCGCTAGCAACTTTGTAGGCCAGAATCTGACCCGACCAGTCCCGGCTATCGTAGCGCGCCTGAAACACCAGGGTGTCGGTGTCGAGGCGCGTGGAGTTTGTTGCAACCGCCGAGGCCGAGCCCACCGATTGCAGAATTCGGGTCACCGCTGCTTTGAGTTTAGTGGCAATCTCAACGGGCTTGCTCGCATTCAACAGCTGACCGCGACCATTAATCGTGGCGTGCCAGAGATCATCCACCGCCGTGGGGCTGCGCACGGGAAAGTCCGTTGGCCAGGCCGGCGGATTAGCATAGGGGTCGATGGGATTGTCCGGATCAAACAAAAAGCCGCGCGAACCCAAGGTGACTGCGTAGGTCAGCATATGCAGGTTGCTGTTACAGTCCAGTGCCGGACTGCGATCGTTGCGACTGCAGGCTTCTGGTAGAGGCACCTTGCCGGTGTCAAGGTCATCGCGCAAATGATTGGCGTAATACTTCATCGCGATATCCGCCATGGTGCCTGACTCACTGTCGGCGTAGGGCGCGCCTTTATCGCCATCTTCATTGCCGATACCGACATCGTCCGGATTACTGTAGCCATCGGTAAACAGAATAGCGGCGTTGGATTGGCAGGCGTGGGTAATGGGTGCGCTGCTGCCGGTGCGCTTTAGTTGATCCCCTGCGTGTTTCAGAGCAGGTCTATTTGGCGTTCCGCCACTGTTGCCGCCACGGCTATACACCGTATTGAAAAAACTATTGCGCTCGCTGCTATCCGACAGCGCATGCATGGTCACGTCACTACGATTATTAATCGTAAACTCACCGACCCGCGCATTGCGCACATCAAAAAAGGAGTGGGCAACACCAGCCCGCGTTGCCAAGTGGCGCTTGCGATAATAGGAAAACCAGTTTGCGAAATTGCGGATCATTGCGTTGTAGTGATCGGTGGTTTGAAAGTTTGCGGATTTAATTTCATAACCGATCAAGTTACTGCCATCTGGCGCCTTGCCGGTGAGCGTCGCACCGGTATAACCAAGATCTGGGTGGAGTGCTTCTTTCAGATAAAAGGTGGCCGGGTAGTAACTCACTTCCATGTTGGTTTTTTCATCGACGGTTGAGCCATCTGGTAGTTTCATGCCACGGAAAAACGTAAAAACGTTGTTGGTTGAATCGGATGAAATGCTTTGCGTTAGATTAAAGCTAGCATCGCCACGCGCCGGGTCGCTGGGTGCCGATGTGGGGTCTATTCTGACCCATGCGGTGTCACCTGCACTTGGCCAGGGCGCGTAGATATCGGCAGGGTTAAAGTAGGCGCGATTGAAATCAGGGGAGCGCGCGAAGGCGAATTCTGCGGTTGGCGGGACGGCAAAGTGATCGTTGTCAGAATCACCGTATATGCGTTTTCCCGTCCCCGTACCATTCGGAAAAAGGTAAACATATTTTTTCCAGGTACCGTTGGCGCTACCGGCGGCGTTGACATTCAGTACGCCGCTTTCTTCTTCGTCATTCGCGTTTAAGCCCACAAAACCTTGAGTATCGGTATTCCACCACAGTGCGCCGTCATTGGTCGGCAGTAGGACTTCGGAATCCATGCTGCCGGAATCATCTATCGCCAACAAAATATTGGGCGGTGCACCGGTAGCCTGCGAAAGCGGTGTTTGTGCTATATCCACCGCCGAATTGGCACTGGCGGTTATCAGGCCGAAGATCATTGTCAGTATCGTTTTATCGTGTGTTGCTGTTTTCATCCCTGAACCTTTTTATATTTACTTACTGGCGCCGATAAATACTGCGCAAAACCACCATCGCGTTGCTGCTAACACCAAAGCCCCGTGCGGTAATGCGATAAACCTTGTAGGGCATAACCGCCGTATCAGCGTCCAGTGACACAGCGGGGCTTCCCTGCACAGTAAGCTCTTCAATAATGTATTGCGGGTCGCGATTTACGCCGCCGCCAAACTGGTTAACGCTGGCCCAGGTAGTGGAGTTGCGATCAGACCAATCCGGAGCGGCGCAGGCTGCAGCGGTACCACTGCAATCCTGATACAAGCCATTGCTACCGTTAAAGGCAGCGAGAGACGCGCTGGATAACACCGCTTCTGCTTCACGCAAGGCGGCTTCGGCGGCCTGAAAGGCGGAATTAGTATCGCGGGTATTGCCGGCCATACGCTCCTGTAGCGTTGTAGACTGCAGCGCGCTGGCGCTGATCACGGTCATGATCAATAAAAAGATCAGACAGACAATCAGTACCGCACCCCGCTGTTTGTGAATAAACATAGCTGCTACCTCAAGGTAAGCGATTGCGCACAGCAACGGTGGTTGTATAGACCTTGCGCAGGCGGCCGTCCTGCGCCACAGCGGCGCCGTTATAGGTCAGCAACTGGCCACCACTGACGACATTGTCTTCAAGACTGTGCAACAGAAGCTCGATTCGGACACTCAACACCTTCGACCAATCACTAATCGCGCTCGCAGTTTTGTAGCTGTCGACGGCGCGATCACCATTGCCGTCTTCGCCATAGGTAAGCTGCATATCCTGAACGCCTTCTACCAATTCCTGAGCCACCCGTGGTGTCGCGCTGTCGAACTGGCGCTCGCGCACATAGAGGGAATGAATCGGGCGCCCACCTGCGGTGGTTCTGCCAGTGTTGCGCACAAAATATTCCACCGATTGAAAGCCCAGCAAAAAGGCGTCCTCGCCGTAAGTCTTGCTGAGCTTGTTATTGTCGTTGGCGTTATTGGCGTGGGTGACCGTGAAGCGCTGATTGCCCGCGTTCTGATTGTTCGAGACGGTCGTGGCCTCGAAAAGATCGGCATGGGTGCAGTCGGTGATCAATACAAAATCCCCGGGACCTAAACCCGCGTCGTTATTGTCGATCTGGATATTGGCGTTATTGGGATCGAGATTGCCGGTGAGTCCTGCCATCCTCGGGTCCGCTCGCTGTATTACCACGACATCGCTACCCGTAACGGCGGAATACGCATTGCCCGACGCAACATTGTCATAGCCTTTCAACACGCCTCCGGGGGTAAAATTGAGATCGTCCGGCGGTTCCTTGGCAATCACATTCAACGGCACGCGAGCGAGATTCGGGCAACCCATAAACCCGGCGGTTCGCAAATCCTTGCTGAGGTAGCCCAGTGCAAAGCGGCCGTTTTCCTGAATCCGCGCCGCTGCATCCAGCAGTTGCCGACTCTGCACACTGGCCAAGGTGACTTGCATGATCGCGGTGCTCAGCGCGAGACCGAGGGCCAGCGCGATCAGCAGTTCAACCAGCGTAAAGCCCTTATTAGCGCCCATGATTCAAAGCTCCGTCACAAAGACAAAGCGCTCGAGATAATCGCCACCGGCATTGGCCGCTCGCGATTCTGAAATGCGCGCCTCATCCCACTGCACCGTCACGGTAAAGCTGCGGCCATTGCGAGCAATGCTGCCATCGCCGCTGGTCAACTGATTGCTCAGGGCGTTAAGCCAGTCGCGTACATCGCTCTGATGGATGGCGTTGCCGGTGGGCGCGGGAGCCGTCAGCGCGATATCGTAATGGCCCGCCAGCGCGGCTTCCCGGTTGGCGCGCATGCGATCGACAATGTCGTAGGCCAGCAGGGTGGCATGGGAGCGCACATCGGCGGTCTGGTTAAATTTGAGGGCATTGAGGTTGGCGGCGCTCAGGCCGAGGATGCCGAGCGCGGTGATCAGCAGGGCAACCAATACCTCGATCAGGCTGAAACCTGAGGCGGTGTGTTTCCACATAACGCAGTCCTTTGCATGTACAGCCGTTGAACATCCTGTTCGGCCATGACTTTTAGATTATGGTTTTTGTCGAAAGAGGTCTAGCTTGACAGACCGCCCCGCGGATTGTCTACAATCTGATCAATCTCAAGGAGGAGAAACGTGATGCGCGCCAAAGGATTTACCCTCGTCGAACTCATGGTCACCCTGACCATTGCCGCCATTTTGCTGGGCGTCGCCGCCCCCGCCTTTTCTGCCTGGACTGCCAATCAGCGCCTACGCTCGGCTGGATATGATCTGTTGAATGACCTGCAACTGGCTCGCAGCGAGGCGGTAAAACGCGGCGGCCGGGTCACCGTCAATAATGGCGATGGCAAATGGCACACCGGCTGGGAGGTTTTTGTCGACAGCAATGAGGACGGCGATCGGGACACCGGCGAGGAAGCGCTGTTTTCCCGCAGCGCCTACGGCGATTTGCTGACCATCGCCGGCAACAGCAGCGTCAGCCAGTATGTGTCCTATATCCCCAGCGGCGACAGCCGACGGGCCAACGGCGCCTTGATGATGGGCACGATTACCCTGTGCAGCGACCAGTCAGACAAGGCCTTGGCGCTGGTGGTAAGCCGCGGCGGGCGCGCCCGATTGGATAAAACCACGCGCACCGCGGCGGGCTGCTGAGGCCGGCAGGTCTTTCGCTCGGGCGCCAAGCCGAGTACCATGCACGCCCGCTTTACCAGACCGACCCCAGCCCCATGTCATTACAGTTTGCCAACGGCCAGCGCTGGATCAGCATGACCGAGCCCGACCTGGGTCTCGGCCTGATTACCGAGGCTGAAAACCGCCGCATTACCATTCAATTTCCCGCCGCTGAAGAAGAGCGCACCTACGCCGCCGATAACGCGCCCCTGTCGCGGGTACGCTTCGAGTCCGGCGAGCGCATTCAGCTGGATGAAGGCCCCCAGCTGCTGGTGCGGGATATTGAAGAGCACAACCAATGCCTGATTTATCTGGCCGAAGACAGCGAGGGCACGCTGCACCCGGTGCCGGAACAGCTGCTCAGCGCGCAGGTGCAGTTGCACAGTGCCCGCGATCGCTTGTTGGGCGGCCAGCTCGATGATCCGCGCCTGTATATGCTGCGCGCCCGCACGCTGGCTTTTCGCAACCGCGCCCGCGCCGCTCAAAGTCGAGGCCTGCTCGGTGCCCGGGTTGATCTGATTCCCCACCAGTTTTATATCGCCTCACAGGCCGCCAAGCGCCAACATCCGCGCCTGTTGCTGGCCGACGAGGTGGGCTTGGGTAAAACCATTGAAGCCGGCCTGATTCTCCACCAATTGCTGCTCAACGAGCGCGTGGGCCGGGTGCTGATTCTGGTGCCGGACAGTCTGATCCACCAATGGCTGGTGGAGATGCGTCGCCGCTTTAATCTGGCCTTCAGTATTTTCGATGAAGACCGCTGTGCCGATCTCGACCCCTCACGCAGCGAAGACAGCAGCGTATTTTTTGACGAGGAAGTCGAGCGCGAGCGCGAAGAAAATCCCTTTGAAACCGAACAGTTAGTGCTGGCCAGCGTGGATTGGCTGAGCGCCGATGAAAAGCGCCAGCGCCAGGCACTGGAAGCCGGCTGGGACATGCTGATTCTGGATGAAGCCCATCACCTGCACTGGCAGGAAAACGGCGACTGTTCCGACTCCTACCGTTTTGCCGAAGCCCTGTGTGCCCAGATTCCCTCGGTACTGCTGCTGACCGCAACGCCCGAGAGCGCTGGTGTTGAAGGCCACTTTGCCCGCCTGCGCCTGCTGGATCCGGCCCGCTATGCCACCCTTGAGGCCTTTCGCGATGAACAGAAGGCCTATGAAGCCATCAGCACGCTGGCGGAACAACTGACCTCTGAGCCAGCCGCCGCAGCCGGCAATACCGAACTGTTAGACCTGCTCGATGACGGCCTGCGCCAGCGCTTTGTGGATAATCCGGAACAGGAAATGGACGCCGCGCTTGAAGCCCTGCTCGACCGCTTTGGCACCGGCCGCAGCCTGTTCCGCAACAGTCGCAGCGCGGTGGGTGGCTTCCCGGTGCGCGAACTGCACGAACACCCTCTGCCCTGCCCTGATACCTTAGTCGATGCGGCTAGCAACCCCCTTGCTTCAATGGCCGACGCCAGTGAAGACTGGCCAACCCTCGACCCTCGCGTGGCCTGGCTGGAACAATTTCTGCTCAAGCGCCCGGACGAGCGCGCCCTGTTGATCTGCAACAGCGCGGAGACTGCACGCACGCTGGAACATTTCCTGAGATTGCGCCGTGGCATTGCCTCGACCGTCTTTCACGAAGACATGAGCCTGTTCGAGCGCGACCGGGCCGCCGCTTATTTTGCTGATCACGACAGCGGCGCTCAGCTGCTGGTATGTTCGGAAATCGGTAGCGAAGGCCGCAACTTCCAGTTTGCCGAGCATTTGGTGCTGTTTGATCTGCCGCTGAACCCCGATCTCCTCGAGCAGCGCATTGGCCGTCTGGATCGCATCGGCCGCCAGCAGAATGTGCGCGTGCACGTGCCGTATTTTGAAGGCACCGCGCAGGCGCGCTTGCTTGAATGGTATCGCGATGCGATTGGTATATTCCGCGAGCCCTGCACCATCGGCGCGCCTATGGTGGAGCGTTATAGCGAGCAACTGAGCGCTGCGCTGGCGGATTCCGCGCAAATGAACGCGCTGATCGAAGAAGCTCGCGACTATGCCGCCGAGCTCTATCGCGAGCTGCACTCCGGGCGCAATCGTTTGCTTGAGTACAACTCCTGTCGCGCCGGTGTAGCCGATGCGCTGGTGCAAACCGCTGCCGAGGAGCAACACAGCGAGGAACTGGCAGATTACTTACTGCAAGTCGCCGATCAGTTTGGGCTGGAACACGAAGACCACAGCCAGCAGGCGATTATTCTGCGTCCGGGCGATCACATGCTCAGCGAGCATTTTCCGCATTTGTCCGAAGAAGGGCTGACCGGCACCTTTGATCGCCAGCGCGCCCTGTCACGCGAAGATATGGCGTTTCTTTCCTGGGAACACCCGCTGGTGCGCGATGCCATGGAGCTGATCGTCAATGGCGAACTGGGCAGTGCCAGCATCAGTACCTTGTCGGTGAAAGGTCTGCCTGCGGGTAGTCTGTTGCTTGAAGTGTTTTTGAATCCCGTGATTCCGGCACCCGCTGCCCTGCAACTGGATCGCTACCTGCCGGGCATGAGCGAGCGCCTGTTGATGGATGGTCAGGGCCGACAATTGGGCAACAAGGTCTCCCACGATCAGCTCAACACTCTGTGTCAGACCATCAAACGCAAGCTGATCCCGCCGCTGATGCGCCAGATTCGTGAGCCCTTGGTAAGCCTGCTGGAGCGCGCCGAAGGGCGAAGTTCCGATCTGCAGGATGACTGGCGTCGTCAGGCCAGCGAGGTTTATGCGCAGGAACGCCAGCGCGAACGCGAGCGTCTGGTAGCGCTGGCCGCACGCAACCCGGATGTGGGCGAAGGCGAGCTCGCCGACTTTGATGCCCATACCGAAACCGGGCTCGCGGCCCTGAACCAGCTGCAGCTGCAAATGAATGCGCTGCGCCTGGCCATTGTCAGCTGAGGAAGGTTTTATGTACCTGTTTTCGATCAATGCCACATCGAGCAAGGACCAAGGCGAATTCAAGGCAGGCGAGGAATGCCCCTTTATCGTCTATATCAACTTTCTGGATTTATTCGGTGCGGAGCAACTGGCCAAACTGTATCTGATGAAGGAAGGCTTTCGCGACGCCACCATCGTCAAGCGCCGCTTTATTAAACTGGACGGTAAGCCCCATCAGGATCCACAGATTCAGGAAGCCCAGAAAAAAGGGTATTGTTTACAAGTTTTCAGTGCTCACTGAGCGTCGGCGGTCATTGTTCTCAAAAACGCCAGCAACGCCTTGCGCTGGCGCGGGCCCAGCGTTTTAAATCTGCGCAGCAATTCCTGCTGCTCGGCGTTTAAATAGAGTGGTGGCTCGTCGCGCACCTCATCACGCCCGGTCGCCAACCATTCATAACTCACCCCCAGCAGGTCAGCCAGGTGCTCCAGACGATCCCGGCGCGGGCCAGTTCCCTGATCGGCTTCCCATTGGCTACAGGCGCTACGGGTAATCCCCAGCGTTTCTGCCAACTCAGCCTGAGACAACCCCTGCGCCTGCCTGGCTTGTTTAATTCGTGACCCCATGCTCATGTCGCGAGTTTAGAAATACTTGACGCGAGAGGAAAGGAAAGAATAAATTACATTGGATGTAAAGCATATCTGTACAGCGTCGCATTTACCGAGGGAAAGGAAGTCGATGAATAGTAGAGAGGAACAGCTGTCTGCCGCCCGCAGGCTGCTGGTGGAATTCGGCATTTCGCTGGAAGAGATCGCCAACCACGCTCAGGTCAGCCACGACATTGCTGACCACGCCTTACAGGTGGATTGTATGCCACGCTGTCCGGTGGTGTCGTTGATACGGGTGCAAACTGCCGCTGAAATTCTGCTGCGACAGAAGGGCTGGGACGGCGATGCGGATGTGCTGTGGCAGGATTTTTACGCGATGCTGTCTGCCCAAGCAGAGAGCTAGACGTTTAGCCCCGCACTGTAGCCCGAAGACCAGGCCCACTGAAAATTAAAGCCGCCCAGCCAACCGGTTACATCAACCACTTCGCCAATAAAGTACAGACCGGCCTGGGTATTGGCTTCCAGTGTTTTAGAACTCAGTCCGTCTGTATCCACACCGCCACGCGTCACCTCCGCCGTTCGATAGCCCTCGGTGGCAGAGGGCTTGACGGTAATGTTATTCAGGCTTACACCAATGCGCCGTAATTCACGATCGCTGAATTCGGCCATCACCGTCTGGGCACGATCCTGCCACAGGAGCGCCTGCAGCTCCGCCACCAAGCCTTTCGAAAGCTGCTGGTGCAGCACACTTCGCAATAGGCTTTTGGCGCTGCGCTGTTTTTCATTGAGCAGCCATTCAGTCGCTTCGGTTTCCGGCAGAAAATCGATGCTTAGCGCGTCGCCGGGATTCCAGTAATTTGATATCTGCAACATCGCCGGCCCGCTCATGCCGCGATGGGTAAACAGCATATCCGCGTGAAAGGACTGGCCATTGCAACTGACCGAAACCGGCAGCGCCAAACCCGAAAGTCGCTCGCATACACCCTTCATCGCGTCGCTGAACATAAAGGGCACCAGACCCGCTTGCCGTGGTTTCAAGGTCAGACCAAATTGTTCTGCCAACTGATAACCATCCCCACTGCCGCCCAGTGTGGGAATCGACAGCCCACCGGTTGCCACCACCAGTGACTCACAGCGCAGGGTCTTACCGTTGGACTGCAACTCAAAACGTGCGGAGTCCGATGCCGCAATTGCTTTGACACCACTGACCTCGCAGTCGGTACGGATATCGACCCCGGACTGCTCACACTCGGTAAGCAGCATATTGAGAATGTCTTTGGCGGAGTTCAGACAAAACAGCTGACCGTACTGGCGCTCTTCATAGGCAATGTCGTAACGACTCACCAGCGCCAGAAAATCCCATTGGCTGTAGCGCTTTAACGACGCTTTACAGAAGTGGGGGTTACCACAGATGAAATTTGTCGACTCAACAGAATAGTTGGTGAAATTGCAGCGGCCGCCGCCCGACATCAGAATTTTTTTACCGACCTTGTTGGCACGCTCCAGAACCAACACCCGACGCCCACGCTGGGCAGCGGTAAAAGCGCAAAAGAGGCCGGAGGCTCCGGCGCCAAGAATGATAACGTCGTAATACACAGATAATAGGCTTCAGCGGGTATACGCTGCCCATTATCGCATAGTACGCTCCTAGGCACTCGCTTGCGCCGTCCACTCCTTGTCCGAAAGGATGCGATTCTTGCCACTGCGTTTCGCCTGATACAGGAGGCTATCTGCTGCATTGATAATGTTGTCCGCTGATCGGGATCGCGCGGTGGGGGGTACCAGCGTAACGCCGCCACTCACTGTAACACGACGCGAGCGACGCTCATCACCATCGGCAATCTGACGGCAAATGCGCCTGAATAAAAGCGAGGCGTCATCATGGCTCTCTACTTCGGCGATGACCAGGAATTCTTCACCGCCATAACGCCCCATATGATCATAGGGGCGTATACACTCGCTGATGGTTGACGATACATACCTGATCACCTGATCGCCGGCGGTATGACCGTGGGTGTCATTAATCCCTTTGAAGTCATCGATATCAATCATGGCTACCGCAAGATGACGATTATTTCGCTCCGCGCGCGAAATATCTTCGTCCAATGCTGCCATGATGGCACGTCGGTTAAGCGCGCCTGTTAGCGAGTCGTGGGTGGCTTGATGCTTGAGTTGTTCCTTCGTGACTTCCAGCTTGTCGTGGAGCTCCATATGGCGGCGAGCGACGTTTAGCCTCGCGATAAGCTCCGCCGGGTTATAGGGCTTGTAGACAAAATCAGAGGCGCCGGCGTCCAACGCCTCGATCAGAATACCCGGTTTATCTTGAGCCGTGACGACAATACTGTACATGCCACGGTCCGGTGATTCTTGTCGCATTGTCGCACACAGCTCAATGCCTGAGAAAAACGGCATATTCAAATCGGTGACCACAATACTGATCGATCTGTCCTGTCGCCAAGCTTTCAGAGCCGATGCGCCGTCCGTAACTGAAATCGGCGTAAAGCCGCTGCGAGAAATAATGTTTTCCAACATGATCCGCGAGGTCAAATCATCTTCAGCAATCAGTACTTTCATTCGTTATTGAGCCTGTCGTCACTTTGCTCAGTGCGCTGAGCCAAGGGTTAGGGGTTTAATCTCTGAGTGGAGGTGCTGCAATTGCGCTTCCAACTCAGACAGCAAGTTCAATAAGTTATCGTAGTCGTGCTCTTGAACGGCTTTTTCTGCAGGCTTGATAACACCCTCCAGCTTCACCCCTCCCATATTGATCACGGCGCCCTTGAGACGGTGGAGTACCTTCGCCGACTCATCGAAATCGTGTTGATCCACCGCAACGTTCAGTTCGGAAAGGAGGGCTTTGCTGTCCTGTAAAAAAGCGCTAGCTACCTCTTGAATTAACGCTCTATCACCCATCATACGTTGTTTAAACAATTCCAGATCTATGATCGTATCGTCTTGATAAACGTGCGCGTTGGTCGCTGCAGAAATCGCCATAGGATGCTCCGGTAGTGCGCTGGCCGGTAACCAATGGTCCAAGACGCGCATGATCGTTCGCACGTCAACCGGCTTGGAAATATGATCGTTCATACCTGAGGCCAATGAACGCTCTCTATCATCGACCATGGCATTGGCTGTCATCGCAATAATGGGCAGTTGACGAGACAGGGCCACGTCTGGAGAACTGCGAATTTTGCGTGTCGCCTGGTAGCCATCCATAATCGGCATTTGGCAATCCATAAACACTAGGTCGAATGTCGATTGTTGCAACAAAGCGAGCGCCTCGGCACCATTTTCAGCAATGTGAACTTCCAGGCCGAGTTTTCCCAACAGGCCATTGGCTACCTGTTGATTAGTCGGGTTATCTTCCACAAGGAGAACACGCGCGTCGTATTGGCGCACAACAGCGCGTCGCTCGATAGCAGCATTCGCTGACGGATGCTGACGCAGCGCTTCCTGCACGCAGTTAAACAACTCTGACTGATCTATCGGTTTGCCGGCATAGGACGCATATCCAGCCTTAATCGCGTCGGAGATATCGCCAAGGCGATACTGCGAACTCAGCATGATCATCGGCAAATCGATAAATTCCGGCATTGCACGGATAGCCTCCGCAAGCTGTATGCCATCAATTCGCGGCATTTGCATATCAATGACCGCGAGATCAAAGGTTACACCCTCGTCGTAGCAGTTGCGCAGAACTTCGAGCGCTTTCTTACCGCTCTCAACCACACTCGCCTCGGCTCCCCAGCGTTGAAAAATACTACTTATCAGCTGGCGATTGGTATCGTTGTCGTCGACAATCAGTACATTGATGCCGCGGATGGTTGATGTGGCCGTTGAGACTATATCGTGCGGCCTACCCGCTAAGGCCGTTACAGGAATGCGTACCCAGAATGTTGAGCCCTGATGCTCTTCACTCTTTACACCAATTTCGCCGCCCATTAGTTCCACAAGCTGCTTGCAGATTGCCAGACCCAAGCCGGTACCGCCGTATCGTCGAGTCGTCGTGCTATCAGCTTGCTGAAAGCGCTCAAACAGCAAGGCCTTTTTATCTTGAGGAATACCTACCCCCGTATCCTTGACACTGATCTCCAGCTGGCTGTCGCTTTTTGCCGGGCTTTTCTGCACCTGAATACTGACGGCGACCTCACCTCGATCGGTGAATTTGATTGCGTTGCCCACAAGGTTGGTCATGATCTGGCGTAAACGATCTTTGTCGCACCGGTACCAACCTGGCTCGACAATCGTAGCCGGACATAAAAACTCCAATCCTTTCTCGTGAGCGCGGAAACTGAGAGTTTTGGCAAACTCGCTGAAAAAGTTGGATAGCTCAAAATCCTGCTCAATAATCGGCATCTCACCGGCTTCGATTTTTGAAAAATCGAGCACATCGTTGATGATGCTAAGGAGCGACTCGCCACTGGATTTAATCGACTGGGCAAACCGCAGCTGCGCCTTGTCGAGGGGTGTATCCAGCATAAGATCCACCATACCAATGACCCCATTCATGGGGGTGCGTATTTCGTGGCTCATATTGGCCAGAAATTCGCTTTTTGCTCGGTTGGCTTTCTCCGCTAGCTCCCTCGCTTCTTCAATTTCACGTTCATAGCGAATACGTGAATCCACCATATGATTGAAATTATCGACCAGCTGACACACTTCCAAGCTTTGCGTACGGTCAGGTACCTCGACATGCTTCAAATCACCCGCGGTAATGCCCGCAGAGGCGCAGGCGAGTTCCGCGAGCGGCTGGGATAGCCGGCGCGCCAACAAGACTGAAAGACACAGACCAACTGCCGCGCTGACAAGTAGACAAACGATCACCGAAAAACGTAAAACATTGGCAGCGGCCAGCGCCGACGCTTGATGTTTCTCACTGACCAACAGCCAGTCCACGCCGGGCAGTTGTATCACCCGATAGCTGCCAATTACTGGTTCACCATCGACACCCTGATAATCGAGAACCGCATTGGACAGCTGATTTGACTGCCAGTAATTAAGAATGTCTGAAGAAACTTTGGGGTAATCTTCGTTCGTTCCAGCACCAAGGGATAATCGCGTTCTGGAATAACCGTCGGTGCCAACAAGATAGTTCTTTTTACCCTCAACATGACTTAGCGAACGATTGAAAATATTTTCAATACGATCCAGTACGATAGCGACCGCCATAACACCAATGCGGTCGCCCTCAAAGTTAAGCACCGGCGCTGTCATAAAACCAAGACGACGGCCTTCACTATCCTCGTAGATATCCGTGTCGGAAAACCGAATTTCACCGCTATACATCGTATGACGATAGGCCGATGCCAATAACCCTTCGGAGAGTTTTCCGCGATTAAGATTTGCGCCAAGATCCTCGTTGCGCTCAACGCTGAACAAGATATTCCCGGCATCATCGATCAGCAGGTAATCGTAAGGATAGTCGTAGCTGTAAATGAGGCTTTTGAAGAAGAAGTCCCGGGCGTCGACAATATACTCCCAGTCATAACTGCGGGTATATTCCTCCGCGGTTAGCCTACTTTCGGCAAAGCCCTCAGCCAAACTAACCATCAATGATGTGATATTGGGGTTTTTTGCAATAACCGCGGCATCCATCGCCCGATAGTCGAACCAGTTTTCGACAAAGGCCGCGAGCTCTCCAGCCTCGGTTTGCACCGCATCCCGCGCGGCCTCGGTCAGGCTGGAATGTGCCTGCAGAAAGCCCAATGCCCCCACCAAACTCATCGGCACAAGGACCAACATCAACCCCCACCCGACCAATAAGCGTCTTAACGATTTGGGGCTAGCGGCGCTTTTCATGGAGCGTACTCGCCGACCGCAAAACGACTATCGGCAAAGGTTTCAATGTCGATGGCCTGCTTCAAGATCCCCGCTTCCACCGCGACATCCATAATCTGTTTGAGGCCCGGTTTGTCGATGTTCAGATTGCGGTAATTGATAACCTCAAGTCCCGTATCCAGGCTGGCGACAATCGCATCCTCCGTGTGTTCCGGGATATGACGCCGGATAACCGGCAGCAGCGTTGAAAAATTTCCCTCGCGCCGAAATTGCTCGATATCAGCGGCGGCCTGATGGATATAGCTAACCACTTCCTGCACGGCCTCGAGTTTGGTGTTCAGCGCCTCAGCTGACACGAGGATAATGCATTCGACATGCCCATCCTTGGAGGGGATCACGTCCCGGGAATACCAGGCCAGCTTGCCGAATCCCTGTGCTTCGACCACCTCGGCCCAGGGCAATGATTGCGCAAATGCGGCGGGGTTGCCGAGGGCACTGGTCGATTTGATAAAGAGCGGGGCATCCGCTGGCGGCACCTCCATGGGAAACGCCTCACCGGCGTCTCGCGGATGCAGTCCGAACGCAACCCCATGGTTTTTCAGGTATTGATACAGAACCACGCTGTGAGTGGACTGAAGGTGAGGTACCGCAACGGGCAGCGACCTCCCACTTGTTACGTAAAACTGCTTAAAGGCTTCAGCCACATCTGCTGTGGGTTCGCGCGCTCGGCGCTCTTCCGGCAAATCCAGCTGGCGATAGATTTTCTCATTGACGGCCAGCGCATTGCCGTCTCGATGCATCAAGCCCGCCCAGCGAATCGACGGATCGTCGATGTACATCTGCATCGCCAGTGGCGCCATCACAAAAGCCATATCGGCATCGCCACCTAGAAAAGCGCGCTTCAAGAGATCCCAGCTTTTCATTCGTCGAAGCGAATAATCTGCCAGGGTCATTTCGTTGGCGTAGCGATCATGCGCAACCAGCGCAGCGTAGTGGTCAGCAAGAGGGATATAGAGCGCCTTCACCGCCGTTTTCGCGGCGAAAGCGGTGTTTGCACTGAGCAATAAAGCGATCATCAGTGAAAAGCGTAGTCCGCGCATCCACTGCCTCCCCAGCTTTGATACGGTAGGGAGCAGAAATTACACGACTAAAAGTTGGTTGACGCTTCGTAGTTACACCTACTTAAGGTGTTGTTTATACAGCTTTTTTCACAAAACCAGTTATCTGTGAAACTAGCGTTTAAACTGGATTGCGACGCAGCAGAAGGCGTCCAGGAAGAGCTAGCTTTTCAGGTAAGTAGCGATTTCGTCTAGCAATATTCGGCAACGTGAAATAATTAGCTGAATATCCTTTGTGGCGTCGTTTCCCGCTACCGATAGCAATTGCCTTTCCAACAGATCACAACAGTTAGGCAGGTCGCTGTCGCAGATATAGGAGGTATTTGATTTCAACTTGTGCAAGGTCGCCGCCGCCTTGGCCGCATTATCTTCTTCGCAGGCTTGTTCTAGTGCTGCAACCGTCTTGGGCATAACGTCCAGATAAACTTCTAACAGGGCGCGATAATCCGCCGTGCTGAATTCATCCAAAGCCGAGTTACTTAGCTCGCGATAACCATCACTGTGCTCAACCCCCCTGGATAACATCGCCTTCGCCTCCAGACCTTAACCTAACTGCCCATTAATTTTGCCAACGAACTGCTCTGCCAGGAGGTCCACATCACGATAAAGCCAACCTTGCGCCATATCGCAACCGATGTCTTTTAAAACCTGTTCCTGCTCTGGCGTTTCAACACCTTCGGCAATCGTCGAATAGTTAAACTGTTTGGCAAGAAACACAAAGCTCTCGACCAAACAACGCGAATGTTTGTCGTCGCAAACCCGCGAGACATATTTCATATCGAGCTTCAAACAGTCGATATTCATCTCTGACAGTTTTGTAATACTGCTGTAGCCGGTGCCAAAGTCATCAATCGCAATGGTTACACCCAGCTTGGAAAGGCGAATCAGTTCTTCGTTGACGAACTCTGATTCGGTTAACATCGCGTGCTCGGATATCTCGACCTGAAGGCACTCGCCTTTCAGGTCGAGTTTGTAGAGTTCCTCAACCACCAAATCCACAAAGTCCTTGGTGAGCAATTGCTTTGGCGATACATTGACGGCAATTCGAAAATTCTCGGGTATCGCTTTTGTCGTTAACCATTGGTGATAGGTTTTAAGTGCGCGGCTAACAACCCAGCGGCCGATGGGAACGATCAAGCCGCTGGATTCTGCAACCGGCAAAAATTCTGAAGGGCTCACGACACCATTCAGGGGATGCTGCCAACGAATCAGTGCTTCGGCACCCACCATCTTCTGTTCCGCAATATTAAGCTGGGGCTCAAACACCAGAAAGAATTCGTCGTTTTGCAGCGCACTGCGCAATTGCTGAACGGTCTGGGCTTTCAATCGCCCAGCCATATTCATAGATTCATCGAATATCAGGTAGTTGTCACGCCCGCGACCTTTGGCTCGGTACATTGCCTGGTCGGCCATGATCATTAAATCTTCTTGGCAATTTCCGCCTTGGGAGAACCGGACGATACCGCAGGACACCGACACCCGGATGATGCTTTCACCAATCTTAAGTGGCTCGCGCAATGCGTTCATCAACTTTTCTGCCAAACGCGGAAGCGATTCGCGATTCACCCCTTGAACAACCGCAACAAATTCATCACCACCCAAACGCGCGACGATGTCGGTATTTCTCAAGTTTTGTTTCAGTGCATCCGAGATAAACACCAATACCTGATCACCGACATTGTGACCGTAGGTGTCATTGATCGCTTTAAAGTTGTCGGCATCGAGATATAACAGATAGGTCTGATCTGCATCGACGAATTTATCGTCAAGTAATCGCTGAAAGCGCTCAAAAAAGGTGTGCCTATTTAGCAGGTTGGTTAGCTGATCATGGTGGGCCATTGCGGCGATTCGCCGCAGATCCTGATGTCGGGCACGGCAATAGGTAATCGCGCGACGAAGCAGAGATTCGGTAATTTCTGACTTATTCAGAAATTCAAACACTCCGTAGTTTACGCCTTCGGACTCTATCTCGACGGGATCTTCGCCAGTGATCAGAATAACCGGCCCCGGAAGGTCTTCCGGAGAGAGACGCTTAAGGAGTTCAAATGCCGTCATGAAATCCAACTGATAGTCCATAAGACAAACATCAAAGGGATCGCGAAGGCGAGAGGAAGCATCGAGGTAGTTGGAGGCGACTTGTATACGGGCTCGATCGCCGTAAATATGTTTAAGGCGGGTTTTAATAATGCTCAGGTCTATCGGGTCATCTTCGATAACCAGAATGTTTAATGCTTCCAGAGCGTCCACGGGCGGCTGTTATTTCCCTTCGAGTAAGCGGGCTGTTCACACCAATGCCTTTGTAATCCTGCCCTTGAGTATGCCTTACCATTATCGCTGCATTGCGGTGTTTGTGATTTGATTATGACACAGAAACCTAACAATACCACTTAGTGGCGATATAGAAACCAAGGCCTAAAAAGATTGTCATTATTCCACCCACACCACTAGATCTTGTTAAATGCACCTAGGCACCCACATTTTATAGGGTTTAGCTGGGCTTATACCCACAATATCAAGTGATAAAGCAATTCTCAGGCCATTTTCGAGGGCCGGCCCTATTTCTGCATTTGTGAGAAATTACCGATCGATGCAGATGCTTCTTGACGGGAAATGCCCACAAAAAAAGCGGCTATAGCTGCCGCCTTTGTACGACATATCCTACACGCTTATTCCACGGTAACAGACTTCGCGAGATTGCGCGGCTGATCAACATCGGTGCCTTTGAAGACGGCAACGTGATACGACAACAATTGCAGCGGCAGGGTGTAGAGAATCGGCGCAACGATTTCCTCGCTGTGCGGAACTGGAATCACAGTCAAGCCGGATTCGTTTTTGAAACCGGCTTGCTTGTCCGCAAACACGTAGAGTTGACCGCCTCGCGCCTGCACCTCTTCCAGATTGGATTTCAGTTTTTCCAACAACTCGTCATTGGGCGCAACGGCAACCACCGGCATGTCGTCATCGACGAGTGCCAATGGGCCGTGCTTCAACTCGCCGGCCGGATAACTTTCCGCATGGATGTAGGAAATTTCCTTGAGCTTTAGTGCGCCTTCCATCGCGATGGGCCATTGTATACCGCGACCAAGAAACAGAGCGTGGTGTTTGTCCGCAAAGGTTTCCGCAATACCGCAAATTTCGTCATCCAATTCCAGTGCGGTTGCGAGGGTACCCGGCAAACTGTGAAGCGCCGACACAATGGCGGCTTCTTTTACCTTGTCGATGGCATAGCGACGACCGAGGGCGACAGTAAGAATCAGGAGTGCCGTTAACTGAGTGGTAAAAGCCTTGGTGGAGGCCACGCCAATTTCCGGGCCCGCTTCAGTCATCAAGGCCAAATCAGACTCACGGACCAGTGAACTTTGCGCCACATTGCAAACGGTTAGCGTTGCGCAGTAATCCAGCTCTTTGGCCAGTCGCAGGGCAGCCAGGGTATCGGCGGTTTCACCGGATTGGGAAATGGTGACCAGCAAGGTACCGGGGCTGACGACAAATTTGCGATAGCGGAATTCGCTGGCCACTTCGACACGACAGGGAATCCCCGCGATACCTTCAATCCAGTATTTGGCAACCATGCCGGCGTGATAACTGGTGCCGCAGGCTACGATCTGGACACTCTGAACTTTGTCGAGAATGTCAGAAGCCCCATTACCGAAACTCTGCTCAAGAATATGATCCGAGCCCAAGCGCCCTTGCAGGGTATTTTTGACGACGGCCGGTTGCTCGAAAATTTCCTTGAGCATGAAATGGCGGTACCCGCCCTTGTCGGCGGAGTCTGCTTTGCCCTGAATACGCTCGACCGGACGCTCTACCTGTTGGCCATCTACATTCCAGATGGTGTGACTGGTTCGGGTGATTTCGGCGATGTCGCCTTCATCCAGATACACAAAGCGATCGGTGACCTGGCGCAGGGCCAACTGGTCTGACGCCAGAAAGTTTTCACCAAAGCCCAAGCCCAACACCAGCGGGCTACCACTGCGGGCGCAGACGATGCGCTCAGGATCATCTGCATGAACCACAGCCAAGCCGTAAGCCCCTTCAAGTCGAGGAATCGCGGCTTTGACAGCTTCTAACAGAGACTTGCCTTCTTCCATCAAGAGGTGGATCAGGTGGGCGATGGTTTCGGTATCGGTTTCGGAAGCAAACACATAGCCTTTGCTGCTGAGTTCTTCGCGCAGGCTTTCATGATTTTCAATAATACCGTTGTGCACCACGGCAAGTTTGTCGCCGGAAAAATGCGGGTGCGCATTGGCTTCGGTGGGTTTGCCGTGGGTTGCCCAGCGGGTGTGGGCAATACCCGTGTGGCCGGCGTGTTCCGCGGAAAGTACCTTTTCCAGTGCGGCGACCTTGCCCACTTCCTTGCGGATGTTGAGCTTGCCCTGATCGATCAGAGCAACGCCGGCGGAATCGTAGCCGCGATATTCCAGTCGTTTCAGGCCCTCTATCAGAATATCGCTGATATCACGATCGGCAACCGCGCCGACAATTCCGCACATAGTCTTTCCTTAATTTTTTTTGCTTGGCCGTTTCCAGCCGGAGATATTGCGTTGCTTTCCGCGGGCAACGGCCAATTCTTCATCGCCGACGTTGCCGGTAATGGTTGAACCGGCACCAACCGTCGCGTTTTTACCCACAGTGACTGGCGCAACCAGCGAGGTGTTAGAGCCGATAAAGGCGCCGTCACCAATCACGGTTTTCGATTTGTTAACACCGTCGTAGTTACAGGTAATGGTGCCCGCCCCTACGTTGACCTGTTCACCGATTTCACTGTCACCGATATAGCTCAGGTGATTTACCTTGCTGCCTTCACCGAGCACCGCTTTCTTGGTTTCGACGAAATTGCCAATCTTGGCTTTGGCCGCCAGCACCGTGCCGGGACGCAGCCGGGCAAAGGGGCCGATATCGCACTGTTCGCCGACCACTGCGTCTTCCAGTACCGAGTTGGCTTTAATTGTACTGCCATTGGCGACCTTACTGTTAGTCAGGACGCAATTGGGGCCAATTTCGACGCCATCACCGATTTCACACTCGCCTTCGAAGACGCAATTCACATCGATATAACAGTCCTGTCCAACTTTCAGCGAGCCGCGAATGTCGATGCGGCTGGCATCAGCCAGTGTCGCGCCATCGGCCATCACCTCGTCAGCGCGACAGCGCTGGTAGTAGCGTTCCAGCTCATTGAGTTGCATGCGGTTGTTAACGCCTTGTACTTCCCAAGGGGTTTTGGGCTGGCTCACCTCGATGGTAATGTTATCGGCCACCGCCATTTCAATAATATCGGTCAGGTAGTATTCGCCCTGGGCATTGTCGCTACTGAGCTTGGGCAGCCATTGCTTTAGGTGAGAAGAATGTACCGCCATGATGCCGGTGTTCACTTCCTGAATGGCGAGCTGCTCGGGGCTGGCATCTTTCTGCTCGACGATGGCGACCACCTTATCGTGTTCGCGGATGATGCGACCGTAGCCGGTTGGATCGTTAAGATTGGTGGTTAGCAGCCCCATGCTGGTTTTCGAACATTGGGCCACCAGTTGTTGCAGAGTTTCCGGAGCGATCAGTGGCACATCGCCGTAGAGAATCAGGGCGCAGCTGTCGTCGTCCAGTTTCGGCAGGGCTTGGGCAACCGCGTGACCCGTGCCTTTTTGTTCAAGCTGCTCGACAAAGGAGTGGCCATCAAACGCTGCCTTTACGGTTTCCGCACCATGACCCACAACCACGTGAATGTTATCGGCGCCGATGCCCTCGGCGGCAGCAACCACATGCCCGAGCATGGATTTACCGGCAATGGGATGCATGACCTTGGGTAGGCTGGAACGCATTCGGGTGCCTTTACCGGCAGCGAGAATAACGACGTCTGTTTTCACGGGGCAGTCCTTTAGCAGTATCGCGTTGAATTGTAACGGTTAATCAAACAAAAAAGGGCGGCCATTGGCCACCCTTTATTGGTTCTTTCACCGACACAGAAGTTTCTGCGCAGGGAAATAATTACTTTTTCAAGTTCTTGCGAATCTGCTGCAGCGTGCGCAGCTGAGCCGAGGCGGCTGCCAGCTGGGCGGCGGCACGTGAGTAGTCGATTTCACCACTCTGGTTGGTCATCGCGTGGGCGGCAGACTTCTGGGCTTCAGAAGCGGCAGCTTCGTCCAGATCGTCGGCGCGTACGGCCGTGTCTGCAAGAATGCTGATGGTGCCTTTCTGCACTTCCAGATAGCCACCGGAGACGTAGAAGATTTCCTCTTCGCCGCCATCCTTGATGACGCGAACCGGGCCCGCTTCCAACGCAGTCAGCAGAGGTGCGTGACCGTAGCTAACACCCAGATCACCGAGTGTGCCGTGCGCCACAACCATTTTGGCCAGCCCGGAGAAGATCGCTTCTTCCGCACTTACGATGTCGCAATGTATGGTCATAGCCATTTTCTAACCTCAGTTGATGCGGGCGCTCATGAGAGCACCCGTTTCTACGCTAAAAGAGCCTTACAGCGTCTTCGCTTTCTCGATGGCTTCGTCGATGGTGCCGACCATGTAGAAAGCCTGCTCGGGCAGATCATCGTGCTGACCGTTCAGGATTTCCTGGAAGCCACGGATAGTTTCTTTCAGAGAAACGTATTTACCGGGGCTACCGGTGAAGACTTCTGCCACGTGGAAGGGCTGAGACAGGAAGCGTTCGATTTTACGCGCACGCTCTACGACCAGCTTGTCTTCTTCAGACAGTTCGTCCATACCCAGAATCGCGATGATGTCTTTCAGCTCTTTGTAGCGCTGCAGAACAGTCTGTACACCGCGGGCTACTTCATAGTGCTCGGCGCCGATGATCAGCGGGTCAAGCTGGCGAGAAGTAGAATCCAGCGGGTCAACCGCAGGGTAAATACCTTTCGCAGCGATATCACGGCTCAGTACAACGGTTGAGTCGAGGTGAGCAAAGGTGGTTGCAGGCGACGGATCAGTCAAGTCATCCGCCGGTACGTATACCGCCTGGATAGAGGTGATAGAGCCTGTCTTGGTTGAGGTGATACGCTCCTGCAGAACGCCCATCTCTTCCGCCAGAGTCGGCTGGTAACCTACCGCTGAAGGCATACGGCCCAGCAGTGCTGATACTTCGGTACCGGCCAGTGTGTAACGGTAGATGTTGTCGACGAACAGCAGTACGTCACGACCTTCGTCACGGAACTTCTCGGCCATGGTCAGACCGGTCAGAGCAACACGCAGACGGTTACCCGGCGGCTCGTTCATCTGGCCGTATACCATCGCTACCTTGGATTTTTTGAAGTCCTGTACGTTTACAACGCCGGCTTCCTGCATCTCGTGGTAGAAGTCGTTACCTTCACGAGTACGCTCACCAACACCCGCGAATACCGACAGACCGCTGTGCTCGGTTGCGATGTTGTTGATCAGTTCCATCATGTTTACGGTTTTACCAACACCGGCACCACCGAACAGACCAACTTTACCACCCTTGGCGAACGGGCAAACCAGGTCGATAACCTTGATGCCGGTTTCCAGCAGTTCGTTGGACGCTGCAAGCTCTTCATACTTGGGCGCGTCGCGGTGAATCTGCATGCGCTCCTGCTCGCCGATCGGACCACACTCGTCGATCGGGTTGCCCAGTACGTCCATGATGCGACCCAGAGTCTCAGTACCTACCGGTACCTTGATAGGCTCTTTGGTGTTAGATGCTTCCAGGCCGCGACGCAGACCTTCGGAAGAACCCAGTGCGATAGTGCGCACTACGCCGTCGCCCAGCTGTTGTTGCACTTCCAGCACCAGGCCACTTTCATTGACGGTCAATGCGTCATACACCTGAGGCACTGCATCGCGCGGGAATTCCACGTCGATAACGGCGCCGATGATTTGTACGATACGTCCGCTACTCATTTCCGGTTCCTCTCAAACCTGAAGATTTAAATTTCGTTTCCTGTCGCGCAGTCTTAACCGCTGACTGCGGCGGCACCGCCGACGATTTCCGACAGCTCCTGGGTGATCGCAGACTGACGGGCCTTGTTGTAGACCAGTTGCAGGTTGTCGATCAGGTCGCCGGCGTTGTCGGTTGCGTTCTTCATCGCAATCATTCGCGCGGCTTGCTCACAAGCGCCGTTTTCCACCACAGCTTGATAGACCTGAGACTCAATGTAGCGAGTCAGCAGACCGTCCAGCAGCTCTTCGGCGTTGGGCTCGTAAATGTAATCCCAGTGGTGCTTCAGTTCTTCGTCGTCATCCGCCGGCAGCGGCAGCAACTGATCGACCTGAGGTGTCTGGGTCATGGTGTTCACAAACTCGTTGCGAACCAGGAACAGACGGTCGATGGTGCCTTCGCTGTAGCCGTCGAGCATGACTTTCACGCTGCCGATCAGGCTTTTGACCTCGGGGTCTTCGCCCAGATCGCGCACGGTAGCAACTACGTTGCCGCCGTAGCTCTGGAAGAACGCGCTCGCTTTGGCGCCTACCAGACAGAGATCCACTTCAACGCCCTGGTCAGCCCAGCTTTTCATGCTGCGAATAGCGGCTTTGAACAGGTTGATATTCAGACCACCGCACAAGCCGCGGTCGGTCGATACCAGAATATAGCCCACGCGCTTGACGTCACGTTCTTCCATAAACGTGTGTGTATATTCCGGGTTGGCGTTGGCGATGTGGCCAACCACTGCCCGGATGCGCTGCGCGTACGGCTTACCCAACTCCATGCGATCCTGAGCTTTACGCATTTTACTGGCGGCGACCATTTCCATCGCGCTGGTAATTTTCTGCGTGCTCTTGATGCTGGAGATCTGGGTGCGTATTTCTTTTGCGCCTGCCATATAAATTGGCCCTCAAGCTTCCTTCAGGCGCGCTTGCGCGCGCCATCGATTACCAGGTCTGGGTGGACTTGAACTTCTCTACCAGTTCTTTGAACTTGGCTTCGAGTTCGTCGTTCCAGTTACCGGTGTCGTTGATCTGCTTCATCGTGTCAGCATATTCGCTGTTCGCGTATGACAGCAGCGACGCTTCGAAGTCCAGTACCTTGTTGACTTCGATGTCTTTCAGGTGGCCTTCGTTGGCGCAGTACAGAACCAGACCCATCTCGGCGATGCTCATCGGCGAGTACTGCTTCTGCTTCATCAGCTCGGTAACGCGCTCACCGTGGTCCAGCTGGGCCTTGGTAGCGTCGTCCAGGTCAGAAGCAAACTGGGAGAATGCCGCCAGTTCGCGGTACTGAGCCAGTGCGGTACGGATACCACCGGACAGCTTCTTGATAACCTTGGTCTGTGCAGAACCACCAACGCGCGATACCGAGATACCGGCGTTCATCGCCGGACGGATACCGGAGTTGAACATGTCGGTTTCAAGGAAGATCTGACCGTCGGTGATAGAAATAACGTTGGTCGGTACGAAGGCCGATACGTCACCTGCCTGAGTTTCGATAACGGGCAGTGCAGTCAGTGAACCGGTCTTGCCTTTCACTTTACCGTCGGTGAACTTCTCAACGTACTCTTCAGAAACCCGTGCGGCGCGCTCCAGCAGACGGCTGTGGAGGTAGAAAACGTCACCGGGGTAAGCTTCACGACCCGGCGGACGACGCAGCAGCAGAGAGATCTGGCGGTAAGCCCACGCCTGCTTGGTCAGGTCATCGTAAATAACCAGAGCATCTTCGCCGCGATCGCGGTAGTACTCACCGATGGTACAGCCGGTGAAGGGTGCGATGAACTGCATGGACGCAGGATCAGAAGCGGTCGCCGCAACCACGATGGTGTGGTCCATGGCGCCGTGCTCTTCCAGTTTGCGCACAACAGCGGCAACAGAAGAAGCTTTCTGACCAACGGCAACGTAGATACATTTGATGCCGGAATCTTTCTGGTTGATGATCGCGTCAACCGCAACGGCGGTTTTACCGATCTGACGGTCACCGATGATCAACTCGCGCTGGCCGCGACCGATCGGCACCATGGCGTCGATGGCTTTCAGACCGATCTGTACGGGCTGGTCAACCGACTTACGCCAGATTACACCGGGAGCAACTTTTTCGATTGCGTCGGTTTCTTTGGCGTCGATGGGGCCTTTACCGTCGATGGGGTTACCCAGCGAGTCGATAACGCGACCTTCCAGTTCCGGACCTACCGGTACTTCAAGGATGCGGCCGGTACATTTACATTTCTGGCCTTCCGCAACGCCCAGGTAGTCACCCAGGACAACAGCACCCACGGAGTCGCGCTCCAGGTTCAGTGCCATACCGAAACGGTTGCCTTCAAATTCAATCATTTCACCGTACATGACGTCGGTCAGGCCGTGGATACGGACGATACCGTCAGATACGGAAACTACGGTTCCTTCATTGCGAGCTTCTGAAGACACATCGACGTTTTCGATGCGCTGCTTGATGATCTCGCTAATTTCGGATGGATTCAGTTGCTGCATGCTCTGTTCCTCAATCCTGTGTCTAATCGCTTAGGAATTCATTGCTTCGGCGAGTTTCGCTAAGCGACCGCGCACCGAACCGTCAATAACCAGATCACCCGCGCGGACTAACACACCGCCGAGCAGTTCTTTATTGACGACTGCCGTTACTTTGACTTCGCGCTGGAGTTTGCCACTCAATGCGTCAGCCAGCTTTTGCTGGGTGCCAGCATCCAGTTCAAAGGCCGTTGACAGTTCAACGTCAACGCTCTTCTCCTGAGCGGCCTTGTGTGCCTCGTAAATCGCGGCAATCTGCGGCAGCAGTTTCAGACGCTTGTTTTCGGCCAGAACACGAACAAAATTCTGGGCCTTGTCGCTGAGTGCGTCGCCGCACACATCGATAAAGGTCTGGGCCTGCTGTGCTGTGGTCATCGCCGGGGTAGCCAGCACTTTGGAAATCACTTCCTGCTGGGCTACCGCCGCCGCTGTCGCAAGCTGCTCTGACCAGCCGGCCAGATCGCCAGCGGCCAGCGCATACTCAAACGCCGCCTTCGCGTAAGGCCTTGCCAACGTGCTCAGTTCAGCCATGGTTTACCTCGCTTACAGTTGGGCGGCCAGTTTGTCGAGCAGCTCTTTGTGCTTGGCTTCGTCGACAGACGCTTCCAGCACTTTCTCTGCGCCGGCCAGGGCCAGAGTGGCTACCTGGGCACGCAGTTGCTCGCGGGCACGGTTCACTTCCTGCTCAACTTCCGCCTGTGCAGCGGTTTTGATGCGATCAGCTTCTGTGCGAGCCTGCTCTTTGGCTTCATCAACAATCTGGTTGGCGCGTTTATTCGCCGACTCGATGATGCCTGCCGCTTCAGCTTTGGCTTCCTTCAGATGCTTGGTCGCCTTTTCCTGAGCCAGTTCCAGATCGCGACCGGCGCGATCGGCGGCTTCAAGGCCGTCAGCAATCTGCTTCTCGCGCTCATCCATGGCGGCCCGGATCGCCTTCCACACGAAGGCGTAACTGAACCAGATGAAAAACAAGAAGGCGATGGACTGGCCAATTAGGGTGAGATTAATGTTCACGCCGACACCTCTGTTTGACGGTTAAATGTAAGTACTGTCAAAAAGGTGTGCTTACGCCATTCCCGGAACCAGTACGAACAGAACGTACATGGCGATACCAACACCGATCATGGGTACCGCATCAAGCAGACCGGCGATCAGGAACATTTTGGTTTGCAGCATGGGAGCCAGTTCGGGCTGACGCGCAGAACCTTCCAGCAGTTTACCGCCCAGCAGAGCGAAACCGATGGCGGTACCCAGAGCACCAAAACCGATCATCAAAGAAACAGCAATCAAAGCCAAGCCCATGGTATTTCTCCTAAGTAGTGAAAGTTTTAAAGCAAAAGTTAAACGTTAATAAAATCAGTGAAACTGGTCTTCTTCTTCAACCTGGTGGGCCATCGCCATGTAGACGATAGTCAGTACCATGAAGACGAAGGCCTGCAGCACGATAACCAGAATGTGGAACACAGCCCACGCCCACTGCAATACACCCGCGAACAGACCGAGTACCAGACCGGCGCTGAACATGGTTGCAATCAGGATAAAGATCATCTCGCCTGCATACAGGTTTCCGAACAGTCGCAGACCAAGAGAGATCGGCTTGGAGATCCAGGAAATGGACTCCAGCGCAAAGTTGATCGGGACCAGAATAACGTTGATGTACCACTTCTCGGCATGGAAGGGGTGCAGAGTCAGTTCTTTGACAAAGCCCATAAACCCTTTCTTGGCGATGGTGAAGTAAATCATCAGGCCGAAAACAGTGAAGGCCATACCAAGGGTGACGTTGGGATCTGTGGTGGGGACCACTTTAAAGAAGAAGTGGGGGTCGCCGCTGACAATCGTCGCTAGATGGGGCAGCCAGTCGACCGGCACCAAGTCCATCGTGTTCATCAACAGAATCCACACGAAGATGGTCAGGGCCATCGGTGCGATCATCGCATTCTTGTGGTGGAAGCTGTCTTTAACTTGCTTGTCGATAAAGTCGATCGCCATTTCGACAAAGTTCTGCAAGCCACGCGGTACACCGGAGTGAATGCGGCTGGCAACACGGGCAAAAACCAGAACAAATACGAAGCCGAGGAAGACAGACCAGAACATGGAGTCCAAGTGAATGGCCATAAAGCCCATATCACTGGCTTCCTGGGAGGTGTGGGCCAGTGTCCAAGTGTCCTGACTCAGCACTTCAACAGATCCATCCGCATTCTGACGCTCATAACCTTCCGGCAGCTTGCCGTAAGTCAGGTTGGTCAAATGGTGCTGGATGTAACTGGTAGCGGTTAAGGTTTCCCCTGCCATCTCTCGCTCTCAATCTCAAAAGGTATCTTGGAAAGCCCGCCTGCGTATCGGCAGCTTTGCAAGGCACCCTGTTTCAGGTTGCGGTCTTGCGTGGAATTACGTTTTGGCGATCCGTCGATTGCCGATCTGCCAGGCGAAGGCCAGATTGACCAGCATCATGCTGATAAAGGCGCCGAACAAAACGCCCGCTTGAAGCTGGGGCATTGTGCTGAACACCATGGCGAACAGGGAAATCGTCAAAACAAACTTTCCCGCTTCACCGCGCTTAAAAGACTGTGATACCGCCCCGGCTGCACGTGCGCCCCGATGACGAAACGCCATCCGGGCAAACCAGGCATTGGGTACGACAGATATCAGACCGCCGGTCAGGGCAGACAGCGCCGTAACCTCGCCAAACAGCAACAAAGCGGCTGAGGCCAGAACCAGAAGCGCGGTCTGGGTCCCGTATATCTTGAGCAAAGGGGGGCGTGAAATGACCGCAGCCGTCGGCGAATTAGCCCCGTGCTGTGCCATAAGTCTCCCCAAAAGCGCACTCAGATCCGGATTTCCGGTGAGCTGTCACTCGTCCAAAAAGCGGGGCGAAGTATAGAGGCTACGTGGTCAACTATCAACCGATCTGCGGTTCGGTGGGTGGACAAATTGTCTCACCCCCCGCGTAGGCGGCTCACGATAATATCATTAAAATCAGTTGGTTACATTTATAACCACTATATCGTGTGTTTATAAAAAGTCACAACACAAGATAAAGCATCTAATTCAACAGCTGTGTTTATTAATACTTCGTGCGCTTTTGTCCCATTCTCCCTCCTCCCAGCCTTTGGCCCGAAGTGCCACGAATGGATGAGATTGCTTGCAAGTACCGCCCCGCTATCTGGTGGTTGTCATGAATAGCCAGTACTGTAAGGGCTAACAACAAAACAAGGGGGTTCCATGGAGCAACTCAGCGGTCAGGATGTCATGTTTCTCAGTGCGGAGATGAAAGGATTGCCGCAGCATATTGGGGGCCTGAGCATCTACGATCAGTCCACCGCCGAAGGGGGCATGGTCCGCTTCAAACAGATTTTGTCGATGCTGGAGAGTCGCATGCACCTCTCCCCCATCTTCACCCGCAAGCTGGCCACCGTGCCCATGAAGCTCGACCGCCCCTACTGGGTGGAGGACGAACATTTCGATCTGGAATACCACGTGCGCCATATCGCCCTGCCCGAACCGGGTGACTGGCGTCAGCTCTGCATACTGGTGTCGCGTATCCACGCCCGCCCGCTGGATATGAACAAACCGCTGTGGGAGATGTACATTATCGAGGGCCTCGACAATATCGAGGGTCTGCCGAAAAACTGCTTCGCCATGCTGCTCAAGGTCCACCACGCCGCCATGGACGGTGCGACCGGCGCCATGCTCTTCCCCATCATGCACGATCTGTCGCCAGAGATTCAGAATCCAGGCAATATCCCTAACCGGGTCATCACCAAGGCCACGGACTGGCAACTGCTGAGCAAGGCCTATGTGAATAATCTGAAGCGGCCCAAGCGCTTTATAAAACTCCTGGGCAATGCCCTGCCCGCCTATCGGCGCATCCGCAGTGGCCGACAGCAGGGCGACTTCCGCTCCCTCGAGGACAAACAGAAAACCCGCTTTCAGGGAAAAATCTCCCCCTACCGAGTGGTGGATTCGGTCAAGTTCGATTTTGAAGAGGTGCGCGCCATCAAGAATACCGTCAAAGGCGCAACGGTTAACGACGCCATGCTGACCATTGTCTCGGGCGCACTGCGCAAGTATCTGCAATCGAAAGAGGAGCTGCCGGAGAAGACCCTGGTCACCGGTTGCCCCATTGATGTACGCAGCGATGCGGAGCGCGCTGCCGGTGGCAATATGGTCGGCTTTATGACGGTCTCCCTATGCTCGGATATCGAAGACCCTAAAAAACGGCTGGAAGAAATCAGCTCCGAATCCAAACAGAGTAAGTCCTATGCCGAGGCTCTCGGCCCACGTATTGCCATGGATGTCACCGATGTGATGCCCGGCGGTATGATGGCATTGGCTATGCGTGCTGCGGTGGGAACGGGACTGGCGGAACGCGCAGTCATCTTTAATACCGTGGTGACAAATGTTCCGGGGCCGCCGGTGCAGCTTTATTTCTGCGGTGCTGAGCTGGTCGATGGTTTGAGCCTGGGGCCACTATTGCCCGGGGTAGGCCTCTTTCATGTGGTCTACAGCAGCGTGCAGAACAAGAAGGGATCCATCGCGATTTCCTTCAATGCCTGTCGTGAGCAAATGCCAGACCCCGCATTTTATGCACAGTGTATTCGCGAATCCTTTGACGAACTAAAAGCGTCTACCCTGAGTTAGGTCAAACCGCCATTGGAAAGAGGCCCTTCGCCTCTTTCCGCTTTTTTCTTTTCTAATCTAAGCACTTTTCAGCAGCGGCTCACCGTAAACACAATAGCGGTTCTTGCCACCACGCTTGGCTTGATACATCGCTTCATCTGCCCGCTTGAGCAGCTGACTGAAATGATCATCCAGCGACACATGTCGATTTTTGATATCTCGCGTCGTAAGGTTCAGTACGCCAATACTGCAGCCAATCTGTAAGTTCCGTCCCTGGAAGGGAAAGGGTTTTCTCAGTTCTTCACAGATTGAACCCGCCAATTTCTCGACCTGCGCTAACGTCTCTTGTTTATTTATCAAGACAACAAATTCATCTCCGCCCAATCTCGCGACCATATCATTTCGCGATACCAACTTTTGCAATCGCCGCGCTGTGCCTCTCAGCACGTGATCACCGGCGTCATGACCCACGTCATCGTTTACCGCCTTGAAGCCGTCCAGATCGATAAACAACAACGAAAGCCCTTCGTTGTATTTTTCATTCTCCAGGCGGCCGCGAAAGTTTTCTTCAAAGAATCCCCGGTTCGGCAAGCGGGTGAGTGCGTCATGACGCGCCTTGTGTTCCGCTTCCGCTTTTTCCGTTTTGTGCAATTTGACTTCGGATATCAGTCCTCGCGTTCTCAGCGTTAGGAGAATAACGACAGCACTGACCAGCATCGCGATCTGAATGGAATACCTGATACTTTTCTCAGCCGAAGCAATCTGCGCAGCAAGTTCCTGGTTGCTGGCATCAATCCGCGCTTTTTGTGTGTCGACCAAGCTCTCAAGTTCCAGCGTCAGGCTTTTAAGGGTTGGGGTAATACTGCTTCGCATTAATTTACTGTCTGCGCGCCAGTCAGGGCCAGAATGAATACTTATCACCGTATTCAAATGTTCTCGGTATTCCTGAAGCCCCTGACTAAATTCATCCAGAAAATCCAAGAGAAACGGTTGGCTCTTTTCCAACTCAGCGCGAAGGGCCTGCTGATGCTGGTTGACTCCGGCTAAATATAAATTGACGTCGGCAATCGCATTGTCATTGCGAAATGCCAGAAAATTTCGCAATGAACTGACCACCATCGCCCAATTGTATTTCAGACTATCTGACATCTCGCTGATGCGACCGCTGGCATCAGATGATGTCAATTCAAGCGACAGTTCACTCAGCAAGAGATTCATTTCAATACCGAGCGGCTCCATCCAATCTGCCGCAATACCTACCGCCGGCATATTTCGTTTTACATTAGATGCTAAATCGAGCATCTGCCGATTGTGGTTTTTAATTTCATCCACCATCGAGCGAATGCGATGTAACTGATTCGCATCTTCAGGATTGTCATTTCCCTTTGTCAGAGTAATCAGCTGGTCCAGCGTTTGATCAATGTCACTCACCTTGGCACTATAAAGCTCGATATTCGCTTCGTCCTGCTCAACCATATAATTTCCGAGCACAGTCAAGCTTTGATAGAAGTGCGTGGTCAGTTGCATGGCGCTGAGCATTTTCGGCTGGTACTGCTGGGTAACCTGCGCCAGTTTTTGCTGTGTATTGGAGAAATTAATCAATGAAACCACAGCAATTGAAAATAGCATGACAGCCAGCAGCCCTCCGGCTGCCCACAATTTTTCTTTGGTGCCAAATCGACTCACGGCGCTCTCCGGTTGGGTGCGCTGAATACTTGAGCAAAGATGTAATCGCGTTCAGCCACATGCTTGTGGCAACTCGCGCACTGCTCATCGATATTGGGATCGCTGCCTTTGCCTCGCAACAGCACTTTGCCGGCGGCATCAAATTGCAAATACTCCCAATCCCCATTTTCGGCATCGTAACCGGGCTCACGCTTGATCATGGCTGTCACCGTGAGAGATTTTTCCGGCTTGCCATCAACGATCGAAAAATTTTCCTTTAATATCGTTGTGCCGCGCGGATACGTCACGTAATCCGGCATACCATCGAATTCATCCGGATCTTCATACCACGCAATATACTGTGTGTAGTTTGTTTGGTAGGCCTGCGCACCCAAGTCGGAATAGACCACCACAAACTGATTCCAATGCAATCCGGAATACTCAAACCCGGTTAATCGGGTCCAGGTTTGACGGTAGTCTTCCAGCTTTTCACGATCACTTTCCGGGATATCAAAAAGTTTTACCTTGTGCGGGTCTTCACCTGACAGCGCTACCGCTACCGAAACAAGCCCCACCGCTACGACACTCAACACCACTCGCTTCCACATAAATTAGCGCTCCAGAACAAAGGAGCCGCGAGTTTTCCCTTTTTTCGTCAGGGTAGCGGTCCAGGTAGAGGGATCGTTTAAATCAATAACAACCGGGTCGTATTTGGGAATTCGAAGGAGTAATTGTGCAGCGGCATCGGGCACACCTTCGAGAGAAATACTGTAGTCTGAAGTTGCGGAGGAGAATTCCATGACTTTCGAGTAGGCGGCATCAACCGCTGCGATATAGGTCCGCATTTTCGGGTGTATCTTGCAGCCGATGCGAACCAGTGAATCCGCCTTCCAGTCGACGGGGATATTTTTTTCGCCACCGGGCGGCATCAATCCCACATCAAACCGTGCACCAGATTTCATGTCATTGGCAAAGATATTGTGATCAACCTCGTCTGAATTTTTAAACACCACCGCTTGGCCCGGCGCGGCAACGACCAGCGATTCGGTAAACGATTTGTCGACCTGATCTACCACCGCCTGGCTTTGTTCACCTAGATCACCCGGCACATACAGCAAAGCCGTTTTGGGTGGGCGCTTTTCGAATTGCAACCGGACTGTGTAGTCAGCCGCGAGTACCGACGGGCTAAGACCCAGAAGGCTCAGCAATAAACCGCCATACACTGTGTTAAAACGATACATAAAAATTTTACTCCAGAACCTCAGCGGGGTATTTCAGGGCGTTTGATTAAGATGGGGCTTTCCAGCGCGCCCATAAACGCCAACAAATCATTGATGTCACGCTGGGTCAGGTTCAGGGGCTGAATCAAATCACTTCGATTGTGTCCTTCACCGCCTCCGCGATTATAAAATTCGAGAACGCTCAACAGATTGGGGAGAGAACCGTCGTGCATATACGGCGCACTTAAGGTTACGTTGCGTAAGCCTGGCGTTTTGAAGGCGCCACGCAAATGAGGCGCATCGACCACCTCGGCTCTTCCGGGGTCGTCTCCACCCAAACCCAAGTTGTGAAAACTGTCATCCGTCAGGTTGGCACCGCTATGGCATTCAATGCAGCGTCCTTTACCAACAAACAGTGCGAGCCCGCGTTTGGCTTCGGGGCCCAAGGCATTTTTATCACCGGCTAGGTGGCGATCGAATGGCGAGTTATCGGAAACAATGGCCCGCATAAACGATGCCAGTGCCCGACCAATGGTTTCCTCGGTCAGACCCTCTTCATACACGGCGTTAAATTCATTTCGATAGTGCGCGACCGCTGTCAGCCGCTCTTGCAGAACCGCCATCGGCAGGTTCATTTCCGCTTCCGCGACAATCGGCATAAGGGCCTGCTCTTCAAGCGTTGCCGCTCGGCCGTCCCAGAAGAAAACACTACCCCACGCCAGGTTATAAATAGACGGCGTGTGACGCCCGAGTGGCTGGCCATCGGAACCCGGGCTCAGGGGTAGACCATCACCAAAGCCCAGTTCCGGGTTGTGGCAACTCGCGCAGGATCGGGAATGGTCATGAGATAAGCGCGGATCAAAGAACAGCGTTTTGCCTAATTGAATTTCTCGCCAACTCGGCGGCTCATCTTCCGGATACTCGATCAACAGAGGATCAGGTCGACTCAACGGCGTATTGGCCAGACTTTCGCTTGTTAGCGCTATCGCTATAAAGGCAAAAAAAATTCCGCAGCGAGACAGTAAGGTACGCATCTTCTACTCCAAAGTGCCGGCTGGCATGTGCAGGGCACAATGTCAGAAGGAAACTCTCAATTGTGGAGTATAGAAAGAGGCCCAGCGGCCCCTCTATAGCGAATTACCCTTAGGCAAGTAGTTAGTGATCAGGAGTTGATCTTGCTGATGATGCCGTCGAGCTGATCGAGGTTGGCGTATTTGATCACCAGTTTGCCCGCGCCCTTGGCGCTGTGCTGCACTTGTACCGGTGAGCCGAGCTGCTCGGACAGATCGTCCTGCAGTTTTTTGATATCGGGGTCGAGTTTTTTCGGGGCAGTTTGGGCGGGATTCTTCTGCTCTTCACCCAGGCGGCGCACCAGCGCTTCGGTCTGACGCACGGACAGGCCGCGACCGACAATTTGCGATGCTGCAGAGGCCTGCATATCGCTAGGCAGGGCCAACAGTGCCCGGGCATGTCCCATTTCCAGATCACCGTGCTCTAGCATGCGCTGAACTTCGTCGCGTAGATTGGTCAGGCGCAGCAGGTTGGTAATCGTGGTGCGGGATTTACCTACCGCCTCAGCTACCTGAGCGTGGGTGAGTTCGAATTCGCGCTGCAGGCGTTGCAGGGCCAGCGCCTCTTCCATGGGGTTGAGGTCTTCGCGCTGAATGTTTTCGATCAGCGCCATCGCCACCGCGGCCTCGTCGGGCACCTCGCGGATCAGGGCCGGAATGGTGTCGAGGCCGGCCAACTGAGTAGCGCGCCAGCGGCGTTCACCCGCAATGATTTCAAAGCGCTTGTCGCTGATCGGGCGCACCACGATTGGCTGCATCACGCCCTGGGATTTGATCGACTCGGCCAGTTCTTCCAGCGCTTCCGGCTGCATGTCCCGGCGCGGTTGGTATTTGCCGCGCTGAATCAGGTCGACCGGCAGATCGCGCAGTTCACCGTCTGCGGGTTTGCCGGGCTTTGTCTGACCCGGTTGGGTGTCGCCAGCGCCTTGCAGAGGAACGGTTTCCGGGGGAGTTGTGGCAGCCGCCTGACTGCCGAGCAGGGCGTCAAGTCCACGCCCCAAACCACGTTTTTTTGCCATTATCCTTCAGACCGAATCAGTTGCAGATCGGGCGTTTCGCGCGTCTGCGGTTTATCTCCGCGTCGGAGCATTTCACCGGCCAGGGCGATATAGGCCATTGCTCCTTTCGAATCCTTGTCGTAGTGAATCACCGGCATGCCGTGACTCGGGGCCTCCGCCAGCCGCACATTGCGCGGAATCACCGTACGGTAGACCTTGTCGCCAAAGTGATTGTAGAGCTGGGTGGAGACATCGTTGGTGAGACTGTTGCGCGGATCGTACATGGTGCGCAGCAAGCCTTCAATTTCCAGTTCCGGGTTGATCAGCTGTTTTACCCGATTCACCGTGTTGATCAGCGCCGTCAAACCTTCCAGCGCGTAGTACTCACACTGCATGGGAATAATCACCCCATGTGAAGCAGCCAGCGCATTAACGGTAAGCATGTTCAGCGAGGGCGGGCAGTCGATAAGGATAAAATCGTAGTCATCGAGCACTGGCACCAAACCTTCGCGCAAGCGAAATTCACGACCAATCTCGTTGATCAGCTCCACTTCCGCCGCGGTCAGATCCTGGTTGGCTCCGAGCAGATCATAACCGGCGTCGAGCTTGGTCAGGATGGCCTCGCGGGCCGTGCTGCTGCCGACCAGAACATCGTAGATGCTGTTGTCGAGGTCGTTTTTATCCACCCCGCTGCCCATGCTGGCATTGCCCTGGGGATCGAGGTCGATCAACAGCACCCGACGCCGGGTCGCGACCAGCGACGCAGCCAGGTTGACGCTGGTGGTGGTTTTACCGACCCCGCCTTTCTGATTGGTGATTGCAAATATTTTTGCCATGCTGTCCCCGTTCAGGGCATTGGTTGTTCGCTTAGTGCGGCCTGCCTCACTCGGGGAGGCCGATTTTTATCAGGTGTCTATCGCCCGTCAGGCCCGGTACTGCCAGCGCGTGGGAACTCTTGACGATATAGGGTTTTGGTAACTGACTCAACTCCTCGGTCGGATAGACGCCCTTCATGGCGAGCAGTTCGCCGCCCTGAATCAGCAGCGGCCCACAGTCGCGGGTCATATCCGCCAGCGAGGCAAAGGCCCGTGACAGAATCCCCTCGTACACCGGTTCCAGCTGGCCCGATTCAATGCGCAGGTTATGCACTCTGACATTGGGCAGGCCCAACTCGGCGACCACCTGAGTCAAAAAGCGGGTTTTTTTGCCATTACTGTCGAGCAGCTCGAACTGTTTATCCGGGTAGACGATGGCTAGCGGAATGCCCGGCAGGCCGGCGCCGGTCCCCACGTCCAGCAGGCGCTGGCGGGTGATATAGGGCACCACCGTCAGCGAATCCAGCAGGTGCTTGATAACCATTTCCTGCGGATCGCGAATGGCCGTGAGGTTGTAGGCCCGGTTCCACTTCACAAGAAGGGCCAGATAGCGCAACAAAAGATCGGTCTGGGTTTCAGACAGGTCGAGGTCGAGCGCCTTCAGCCCCCGCTCAAGCAGGTCGCGTTCGGCCATCAGGCCGTTTTGCTGCTACGGTCGAGCAGGCCCCGTTTTTTCAGATAAATCAGCAAGAGCGATACCGCCGCCGGAGTCACACCGGGAATGCGCGAGGCCTGCGCCAGGGTTTCCGGGCGGGCATTGCCGAGCTTTTGCTTGATCTCGTTGGAGAGACCTTCCACGGTCTGATAATCAAAATCCAGCGGCAGCGCGGTGTGCTCAAAGCGCCGCAGGCGCTCGATTTCCTCGGTCTGACGGTCGATATAACCGGCGTACTTAACCCCGATTTCGATCTGTTCGGCTACCTGTAAGTTAGTACTTGCTTCGCCTTTTAATCCAGCAACATCGAAGTAATTCAGCTCCGGGCGCTTAAGCAGATCCAGCAGATTGTGCTCGCGGCTGATCGGCGTCGGAATTTTCTCGTTAAGCTGAGCTGCCTCCGGGGTATTGGGCTGAATCCAAGTGCTCGCCATGCGCTGTCGCTCGCGCTCAACCGTTTCGCGCTTGTCGCAGAAGGCCGCCCAGCGCACATCATCCACCAGGCCCAGTTCGCGTCCCTTTTCGGTCAGGCGGGCATCGGCATTGTCTTCGCGCAGCAGCAAGCGGTATTCGGCGCGGGAAGTGAACATGCGGTAGGGCTCGAGGGTGCCCATGGTGATCAGGTCGTCCACCAGCACACCGATGTAGGCTTCGTCGCGCTTGGGACACCAGGCCTCTTTGTCCGCCGCTTTCAAGGCCGCATTCAAACCGGCCAGCAGACCTTGAGCGCCGGCCTCTTCGTAACCGGTGGTGCCGTTTATCTGCCCCGCGAAGAACAGGTTTTCGATGACCTTGGTTTCCAGCGAGGTTTTCAGATCCCGCGGGTCGAAGTAATCGTATTCGATGGCGTAACCGGGCCGGGTGATATGGGCCTGTTCAAACCCCTTAATCGAGCGCACCAGATTCATCTGCACGTCAAAGGGCAGGCTGGTGGATATCCCGTTCGGATAGAGCTCATGGGTATTCAGCCCTTCGGGTTCGATAAACACCTGATGGCTGTTTTTGTCCGCAAAGCGGTGCACCTTGTCTTCAATCGACGGGCAATAGCGCGGGCCCACCCCTTCGATCACACCGGTGTACATGGGTGAGCGATCAAGCCCCCCCTGAATAATCTCGTGGGTGCGCTCGTTGGTGTGGGTAATCCAGCAGCAGGTCTGTTGCGGGTGCATGTCGAGACTGCCGATGTAGGACATCACCGGTTCCGGCTGGTCGCCCCACTGCTCCTGCAAACCCTCGAAGTTAACGGATTTAGCGTCGATGCGCGGTGGGGTGCCCGTTTTCAGTCGATCCACCCGCAGCGGCAACTCGCGCAGACGGCTAGCCAGCGCAATCGCCGGGGGATCACCGGCCCGGCCACCGCTGTGATTATCGAGGCCAATATGAATCTTGCCACCGAGGAAGGTGCCAGTGGTCAATACCACGGTTTTGGCGCGAAAACGGATGCCCGTATTGGTGATGGCACCACAGACGCGCTCGCCTTCGACGATCAGATCGTCCACAGCCTGTTGAAAAATAGACAGATTCTGCTGGTTTTCCAGCATTTCGCGGATGGCGGCCTTGTACAGCACGCGGTCCGCTTGGGCGCGGGTTGCTCGTACCGCCGGGCCTTTGCGGGCATTCAGTACCCGGAACTGGATGCCACCGCGATCAGTGGCCAAGGCCATAGCACCGCCGAGGGCGTCGATTTCCTTGACCAGGTGGCTTTTGCCGATCCCGCCGATGGCCGGATTACAAGACATCTGGCCCAAGGTTTCGATGTTATGGGTCAGTAGCAGGGTTTTGGCGCCCATGCGCGCAGCCGCCAGACACGCTTCGGTGCCAGCGTGGCCGCCGCCGATGACGATGACGTCAAATTGCTCGGGGTAATCCACCGCAAAAACCTGCTCAGAGCTGAAAGGGAGTGTGATTATACGGGCCGGATTTCGCACTGCAATAAGCTGGTGAAAATTTAATCAGTGCGTGTTTTTAAAAAAGTTATTAAATAAAAAAGGTTATTTAGGTAAGTAAGAAAGGAATATTGTTGTTGTAGTTACTATTAGTCGGCGGATAAATGTGGATAAACCTATTAAGTTATTGAAAGTAAATAAATAAATCGCCATAACAAGTACGCGTACAACCACCCTTCAAAGCTGTTGGCTCGGTGGTGACCAACGCTGAAGGGATTGGGGATAAGTATTTATACCGATTTTCCGTCCACAGGTTTAAAACTTATCCCCCAAGTTATACACAGATTGTCCCCCTGCTGTGCCCGCTCAATTAACAGAAAATATTTTCAAAAATTAAGGGCTTGTGGCGACTATTTGATCAATTTTCCTCGCTCTGAACAGGAGGTAGAGAAGCGGACCGATGGATCTGAAGTGGGGAGATTTGTCGATTCGCTTGTTCTCGATGATTTCGACCTTTGGCACGGCACAGGACGTCACCGCAGAGGAGTTGCGGGTGGAGAGTTTTTTCCCTATGGATGAGGATACGACCCGACAACTACAGGCTCTGACCTGAGATTATTTGCCGATACAGAAACTGGAGAAGATTTTGCCGAGCAAATCGTCAGGCGTAAATTCGCCAGTGATGGTACTCAACGCATTCTGACTCAGGCGCAGTTCTTCGGCGAGTAGCTCTCCGGCCCGATAAACCACCAACTGTTCCCTACCCTGTTCGAAATGCGTCTTCGCTTCAAGCAGTGCATCAATATGCCGCTGGCGGGCAGTAAACTGACTGTCGCTGCCACCGTGGTAGCCCATGCAGTCTTTCAAATGCTCGCGCAGTTTATCGATACCCTGTTGGGCTTTAGCGGAAAGATTCAGCGCGTGATGGTCACTGCTTTCGCCAATCGCTAAACCCGAGAGGTCCGCTTTGTTGTAGATGGCGGTAAGTTTGTCGCGATGAGGCTCGAACTGTTTTAAAAGATCATCGGCGCTGCTTGGATCGGTGGAATCAATCACCAGCAGAATACGGTCGGCGTCATCAATTACTTGCCAGGCGCGGCGAATGCCTTCCTGCTCAACTAGATCACTGCTGTCGCGCAATCCGGCAGTGTCGATCACATGCAGGGGCATACCATCGATCAAAATGGTTTCGCGCAGTACATCGCGGGTGGTACCGGCAATGTCGGTAACGATGGCAGATTCGCGCCCGGCCAGTGCATTGAGCAAACTGGATTTACCGGCATTGGGTTTGCCGGCAATAGCGACCGTCATGCCTTCGCGCAACAAGGCGCCTTGTTTGGCATTGGCTAACAGATTATTTAAATCGCGGTCGAGATTTTCCAGTCCGCGCTGCACTGTTTCGTCGCTGAGAAAATCCACTTCTTCTTCGGGAAAATCGATGGCGGCTTCTACGTACATGCGCAGATGAATTAGCGCCTCAACCAAGGCGTTAACCTGGCGACTGAATTCTCCTTCCAGTGAACGCACGGCATTTTTCGCGGCCTGTTCTGAAGCACTGTCAATCAGGTCGGCGATGGCTTCGGCCTGTGCCAAATCAATTTTGTCATTGAGAAAGGCGCGCTCGGAAAACTCACCCGGCTTTGCCGGTCGCGCGCCCAAGCGACAGATCTCTCTCAATAATAATTGAAGTACCACCGGCCCACCGTGGCCTTGCAGTTCGAGAACGTCTTCACCGGTAAAAGAATTCGGTCCGGGAAAAAACAGAGCGAGTCCGCTGTCTAGCGCCTCAATTTCATTGTTAGATGATGAGTAAAAGTTGGAGAAGTGAGCGTATCGCGGCTTAAGGGATTTGTTATTCAGAATGGCGCAGGCAATGTCGAGGCTCTTGGGCCCGGAGATACGAATAACGCCGACACCACCGCGCCCGGCCGGGGTGGCGATGGCGGCAATGGTGTCGGTCTGATAGGTCATTTAGCTTTTGGCAGCATTCTTCTCAATACTGCGGGTAATAATATATTGCTGAGCAATCGACAGCAGGTTGTTCACCACCCAGTACAGTACCAGACCGGCCGGGAAGAACAGGAAGAAGAAGGTGAAGATCACCGGCAGCCACTGCATGATCTTGGCCTGCATCGGATCCGGCGGCGGCGGATTCAGTTTCTGCTGAATAAACATGGAGGCACCCATGATGATCGGCAGAATAAAGTAGGGGTCCATCGCCGACAGGTCATTGATCCAGCCAAAGAAAGGCGCATGTCGCAGTTCGACGCTTTCCATTAACACCCAGTACAGAGCGATAAAGACAGGCATCTGAACCAGAATCGGCAGACAGCCACCGAGCGGGTTGATCTTCTCTTTCTTGTAGAGCTCCATCATCGCCTGCGACTGCTTTGCGCGGTCGTCAGAGTGACGTTCGCGAATTTCCAGCAGCTTGGGTTGCACGCGGCGCATATTGGCCATGGAGCGGAAGGCGGTGGCGTTGAGCTGGAAGAAAATAATTTTCACCAGCAGGGTGACGCCGATAATCGCCAGACCCCAGTTGCCCACCAGTTTGTGGATCTGGGTCAGCAGCCAGAACAGGGGTTGGGCAATCCACCACAGCCAGCCGTAGTCCACGCTCAGTTCCAGACCTTCGGAAATCTCTTCTAGGGCGTACTGATCTTTCGGGCCCACATAGAGTTGTGCCGTCAGATGGCCACTGGATTTCGGTGCCACGGTCTGGGCGGCTGAGGTGTAGCGGGCAATATTGTCACCGCTGCGGGTCACCGAGGTAGAGAAGTAATTTTGCTGATCTGCCGGCGGAATCCAGGCACTCAAAAAATAGTGCTGAAGCATGGCAATCCAGCCGCCCTGCATTTCCAGCTTCAGCGGCTTGTCGCGCATCTTGTCGAAGGCCAGCTTTTCAAAGCGTTCCTCGGTGGTGCGGTAGGCCACACCCAGGAAGGGTTGCATACCCATCATGCCGTTGTTCTGGCTGGAAGGGTCCTGACTGTTGTCGCGCTTGAGCTGGGTAAACAGCACGCCCTGCCAGTCGGTGTCGCTGCGGTTGTCGATTTCGTAATCCAGTTCAACCACGTAGGAACCACGGTTGAAGCGGTAATGTTTGTAAATGGTGACCTCACGGCTCTGACCGTAAGCGAGGGTCACGGTCAGCTCGTCCTGACCTTCGCTCAGTGTGTAACTGGCGTGATCGGTAACAAAGGTTGGGCGACCGTCGCGAGTGTCAGTGCCGTTTTTGCCGATCAAACCGCTCTGGGCAATGTATTCGCGCTGGCGATTCTGCTCGAGAATCACAAAGGGCTCGTCTGGAGTGTCGATCTCGGCATAGTGCTCGGGCAGGGCCGCATAGACGATGTCGCCGCCGGCAAGATCAATGGTGAGCTGCAGCACGTCAGTGCTCACGGAGACGGTATCGCTGCTGTGGCCAGAACTCAGCTCGGCCTCTTCCGTGGCAGGCGAAACCTCCGGGATATCTTCCAGCGATGTGGCGTTTCCGTTAGTCGCATTGATCGGTGCGGTCGTTTGTTCGGCCTGGGCGCTAACGGCGGCGGGTTCCTGCTGGCGGAATGCGGCCCATTCCACAACCAGCATAAACGACAGTACCGCGATCGCGGCGATCAGCAAGGTGCGTTGTATATCCATTATGACTGAGGTGCCTGCGTTGAAGTTTTGATTTTGGGTTTCCCGCTGGGTACGGGGTCGTAGCCGCCGGGGTTAAAGGGGTGGCAGCGGCAGAGTCGGCGCGTGGCAAGCCAGCTGCCACGCAGACTGCCGTGCTGTTCCACCGCTTCTAGCGCGTATTCGGAACAGCTGGGGTAAAAGCGGCAGTGGCTGGCCATCAGTGGGCTGATGGCGTAGCGGTACAGACGAATCAGGGCTGTCAGTATCACTCGCATGACTTGGCTTCTTGTTCCTGCTGCTGCCGCCGTGCCTGCTTTTCGACCCGACGTTGAAGTTGCTTCCACAGCTGATTACAGCTGTCGTGAAGCTGAGGGTTGTCTAGTGTATCCAATCCTCTGCGCGCAAGCACTACGATATCCAGACCGGTGACGACCTGTTGCTGGCGGAAGCTTTCTCGAATAATGCGTTTGACCCGATTGCGCTGAACCGCAAGTCGGACGTTCTTCTTTGCAATGACCAAGCCGAGACGGGCGTGAGGAAGGTGATTGGGTACAGCGAGGAACAGCAGTTCCGGGGAGGAGACTTTCAGGCGGGCGTGATCAAAGACGTTTTTGAAATCCCGCGCGTTCAGCAACCGTGACGCCTTTCCAAACTCTGCGTTCGTCACGGTGCTGGATAACCATCGCGAATGCCCGATCAGGCAGCGAGACGCTTACGACCTTTGGCACGACGACGGGCCAGGACTTTGCGGCCGTTCTTGGTTGCCATGCGGGCACGGAAACCGTGGGTGCGCTTGCGTTTCAGAACGCTGGGTTGAAAAGTTCTTTTCATGAGTCTGCTCCAAAGCCGCCGGTTGGGCTTTCCTGCTTCCTATATATAAGAAGGAAGACTTTGCTGTCGTTCTGCCAGTGAAGTTACAAAGCACCGGCGCTAAAATTCAGGATCGCGAATTCTAGAGAATATTGGCGGTAAAGGCAATGAATTTTTCAGGGGGTGCAAGATGCTGTGCGTTGGCGCCAAGGAAAGCCTGGTGGGGTTTGTAAGCGCTCACGTGGCCCTTGCCGAACAGGTTATGCACAGTTAAATACCAGGGTTATACACAATTGTTTCCTGTTAGATAAATATAAAATTATTATAATTTATAAAATATACTAAGTTATTGAAAAATAAAAGATAAAAATAAAGTCAACAGGAAAAATTTTTAAATTTCCCTGTGGATAAAGCCCGAAAACACGCGTTAGAATAGCCCCTCTTTCGCGGGAACCTACCCGTTTTGGGGATAAACTGATCGCACATAGCGAACAGGTTTTTTGTAGTCCATACAATAACAATGATAACAAGGCAGGAGATTTTGCAGTGCCGGAAGCCGCTTGGGAACAATGTTTAAATCACTTACAGAGCGAGCTGCCATCACAGCAGTTTAACACGTGGATTCGACCGCTGCGGGCGGTCGCCAACGGCAGCCAGCTACAATTACTCGCCCCTAACCGTTTTATCAAGGATTGGGTAGTCGACCGCTATCTGGACAGAATTTCTCAGATCGTTGGGGAGGTCAGTACTACGCCCGGTTGTGATGTGGTGGTTGATATTGGTGCCCGAGCGCCCATTCGCCCGATCGGGAGTCCGCCTGAGCGACCTGCGGCGATGCAGTCCTTCGCCGATGCTCGAACGATGCCTGCCTCCGAGCCTGCAAGCGCCGATCCGCGTCAGTCAGCTCCGGTCCAAGCTAGCCGGGTTGCCCCGCAGCCCGCCAAGGCGGCACCGCGTCGGGTAGAAGTTGAAGGCGGTATTCGGCATCAAAGCTCGCTGATTGAAAACCACACCTTTGAGACCTTTGTCGAAGGTAAATCGAATCAGCTTGCCCGTGCGGCGGCCATGCAGGTAGCGGAAAATCCCGGTCAGGCCTATAACCCGGTGTTCCTCTATGGCGGCGTCGGTTTGGGTAAAACCCACCTGATGCATGCGGTGGGCAACGCCATGCTCAAACAGAAGCCTGATGCCAAAATTGTGTATCTGCATTCCGAGCGCTTCGTGGCCGATATGGTCAAGGCCCTGTCGCTGAACGCGATTAACGAATTCAAGCGCTACTACCGCAGCGTTGATGCCCTGTTGATTGACGATATCCAGTTTTTCGCCAACAAGGATCGCTCCCAGGAAGAGTTCTTCCACACCTTTAATGCCCTGTTGGAAGGCGGGCAGCAGATGATTCTGACCTGTGACCGCTACCCTAAAGAAATCAATGGGTTGGAAGAGCGACTGAAATCCCGTTTTGGATGGGGTCTGACGGTTGCCGTCGAACCGCCCGAGCTGGAAACCCGGGTAGCGATTTTGATGAAAAAGGCGGAGCAGGAGAAAATCGACCTACCCCAGGATGCCGCCTTTTTTATAGGTCAGCGGGTACGCTCCAATGTTCGCGAACTGGAAGGCGCGCTTAAGCGCGTGATCGCCAGCGCCCGCTTTATGGCTCGCTCGATCGATATACCGCTGATTCGCGAATCGCTGAAAGATTTGCTGGCCCTGCAAGATAAGCAAGTCAGTGTGGATAATATTCAGCGCACGGTTGCCGAGTACTATAAGATCAAGGTGGCTGATTTGACCTCCAAGCGTCGTAGCCGCTCGGTTGCCCGCCCTCGTCAACTTGCCATGGCGCTGGCCAAGGAATTGACCAACCAGAGTTTGCCGGAGATTGGGGATAGTTTTGGCGGGCGCGACCACACCACGGTCTTACATGCCTGTCGTAAAATCAAGGAGTTGCGCGAAACCAGCGCTGACATCCGCGAAGACTATCAGAATCTGCTCCGCTCACTCACGACCTGACCCTTGCAGGGTACTGCTTTTATTGCATTTTTTGGCCCGGCGGCATAGGACTTTGCCGCCGGGTGCCGTATGATTACTGCTGAAAAATGAATCAATAATTCCAATTGGGATCGCCTGCCGACTATGAAATTTACCATTGCCCGCGAGGCCTTGCTGAAACCCCTTAATCTGGTTGCCGGTGTTGTTGAGCGCCGCCAGACTCTGGCCATTCTGGCCAACGTCCAGCTGGTGCTGGAAGGACAGGAACTATCCCTTACCGGGACAGACCTGGAAGTGGAATTGATTGGTCGGGTGGAATTGCCCTCCCCGCCAGCCTCCGAGGGCGAGATTACGGTGCCGGCACGCAAGCTGGTAGATATCTGTAAATCTCTGCCCGATGGTTCCGAAATCGAGTTTTCGCTGGACGAAAACCGCCTGATTCTTAAATCCGGTCGTAGTCGCTTTACCCTCTCTACCCTGCCCGCGTCAGATTTCCCCAGCGTTGATCAGACCGAATCGGGTCAAAGCTTTACCGTTAAGCAGGGTGATATTAAGCGCTTGATCGAGAAAACCTCCTTCGCGATGGCTCAGCAAGATGTTCGCTACTACCTCAACGGTATGTTGTGGGAGCTGGCAACTGGGCATTTGCGTACGGTCGCAACCGACGGTCACCGCCTCGCCATGTGTACCCTCACCGCCGAGCTTGGTATCAGCCAAAATGCGCAAGTGATAGTGCCGCGCAAAGGCGTCAACGAGCTGGTCCGGCTGCTGATGGATGATGATCACGATGCGGATATCCTGCTCAGCAATAACCATCTGCGCGTGGTAACGCCCGGCTTTACCTTCACTTCTAAGCTGATTGACGGCAAGTTCCCGGATTACGAGCGGGTTCTTCCGCGCAGCAGTACCAAAGAGGTGTTGGGCGATCGCGGCGTGTTGCGTCAAGCCTTTGGTCGTACGGCGATTCTATCCAACGAAAAATACCGCGGCATACGCCTGCTGCTGACCAGTGGCGAGCTGAAAATCCAGGCCAATAACCCGGAGCAAGAAGAAGCAGAAGAGATTATTGCTGTGGATTACGAAGGTGCGGATCTCGAGATTGGTTTTAACGTCAGTTATCTGATGGATGTGCTGTCGGTGATGACCAGCGATAGCGTTAAGATTCTGCTGTCTGATTCCAATAGCAGTGCCCTGCTGGAAGAGCCCGAAGCTAGCGAATGTAGCTATGTTGTTATGCCCATGCGGCTGTAAGCGCCGCGTGTTGTCGGGTGTACGCAGAGAGAGGTGGCCTAGGCCACCTTTTTTTTCGCTGAATGCCGGTCTAGCAAGATGATACTGACAGACATAGAGCTTAAGAATTTCCGCATTATCGAGTCAGCCCAGTTAAGCGGCCTGGAGTCGGTAAACCTGATTACCGGTAGCAATGGCTCCGGTAAAACTTCCTTGCTGGAAGCGATCCACGTTCTCGGCCACGGTCGTTCCTTTAGAACGCGAAAATGGCAAAGGTTGGTGCGGTATGAGACCTCGGCCTTTCGGGTTATTGGTAAGGGCAGCTCGACTCGGGGAGAAATCAGGCTGGGTGTCGAGCGCAAGCTTATGGAGTCTTCGCCCTTAGTTAGGCTGAATGGGGAAACCCTGAAGGCTACTAGTGAGCTCGCTTCTGTGCTGCCAATCCAGATTTTGGATAGTGCTGGGTTCTCACTATTGGCGGGCCCACCGGAATTTCGACGACAACTATTAGATTGGGCAGTGTTTCACGTGGAACCTTCCCGGTTTCTCACCGCCTGGCGTCGTTACCAGAAGGCATTGAAGCATCGAAACGCCCTGCTACGGTCGTCGGGTGTCAACGCTCGCGCCCTCGCGCCTTGGACCGAGGAGCTGGCAACACAGGGTGAGCTTATCCATTCCCTCCGGATGAACCAGTTAGACAAGCTCTTGCCACTGCTACTGGAAATGCATTCAGCGCTGAACAGCGACGTGGCCGTGCCGGTGGACGTAAAGCTTGCGTACTATCCCGGCTGGAATCGGGATGAATCGGATCTTCAAACGAAACTGAATAAAGAGATCGATCGCGATATTGAGCTCGGCTATACCCGGGATGGGCCTCATCGCGCAGATTTACGTGTTAAGAGCGCAGGTCAGCCCGTAGCTGAGGTGTTCTCCCGGGGACAGTTAAAGTCGCTTGTGGCTGCTTTTAGGCTCTCGCAGGCGAAGTTATTGCGTCAATATGGTATAAAGAGTGTCTTTCTGATCGATGATTTAGCGGCGGAGTTAGATGCCGAAAGGCGCGGCCGATTCATCGGTGAGTTATTGAAATTGGACTGTCAGAGCTTTTTTACCGCGATCAATGAGGCGGACCTGAGCAGCTGCTTTGGGTCGGCAACAATAAAAAGGTTTCACGTGGAACATGGTCGCGTTACCCCCCTACCCTGACCTGCCCCCTGGCTGGTGTTAAGAGGAATAGTATGAGCGAAGGTAAACAATACGATTCATCGAGTATCAAGGTGCTGAAAGGCCTGGACGCCGTTCGCAAGCGCCCGGGCATGTATATCGGCGATACCGACGACGGTACCGGCCTGCACCATATGGTGTTTGAGGTTGTCGATAACTCGATTGATGAGGCTCTGGCGGGTTACTGCAGCAAGATTGAGGTGATTATTCACCCCGATGAATCCATTAGCGTTCGCGACAATGGCCGCGGTATCCCTACCGAAATCCATGAAGAAGGGGTTTCTGCCGCCGAAGTTATCATGACCGTGCTTCACGCTGGCGGTAAATTCGATGACAACACCTATAAGGTTTCCGGCGGCCTGCACGGTGTGGGGGTATCGGTTGTTAATGCCTTGTCGAAGAAGCTGGTCCTGACCATTCGCCGCGGTGGCAAGGTGCATGAGCAGATCTACACCCACGGTGTACCGGATGCGCCCTTAAGTGTGGTGGGCGACGCCGACACCAGCGGTACGGAAATTCGCTTTCACCCTTCGGAAGAAACCTTTACCAATATCGAATTCCACTTCGACCTGCTCGCCAAACGCCTGCGGGAACTGGCCTTCCTGAATTCCGGGGTCAATATCGACCTGATTGACGAGCGCAGCGGCGAAAAGGAAAACTTCTGCTACGAGGGCGGTCTCAAGGCCTTTGTAGAGTTTCTGAACCAGAACAAGAGCCCGATTAACAACGTCTTCCATTTCACCACCGAAGGTGAAGACGGTATTGCGGTGGAAGTTGCCCTGCAATGGAACGATGGCTTCCAGGAAAACATCTACTGCTATACCAACAACATTCCCCAGCGCGATGGTGGTACTCACCTCGCCGGTTTCCGCGCCGGCCTGACGCGCAACCTGAATACCTATATCGAAAACGAAGGTCTGGCCAAGAAAGCTAAAATCAGCACGACTGGCGACGACGCTAGGGAAGGTTTGACCGCGATTATTTCGGTGAAGGTGCCGGATCCCAAATTCTCGTCCCAGACCAAGGACAAGCTGGTCTCCAGCGAAGTCAAAACCGTGGTTGAGCAGGCCATGAGTGACAAATTCGGTGATTTCCTCTTGGAAAACCCGAATGAAGCCAAGGTGGTTGTGCAGAAAATGCTGGACGCCGCCCGCGCCCGGGAAGCGGCCCGCAAGGCTCGCGAGATGACCCGCCGCAAAGGCGCACTGGATATCGCCGGTCTGCCCGGCAAGCTGGCAGACTGCCAGGAAAAAGACCCTGCCCTGTCAGAACTCTACCTAGTGGAGGGTGACTCCGCGGGTGGTAGCGCCAAACAGGGGCGTGACCGTCGCACTCAGGCGATTCTGCCCCTTAAAGGTAAAATCCTGAACGTTGAAAAGGCCCGCTTCGACAAGATGCTCTCGTCGGCAGAGGTCGGTACGATCGTGACTGCACTGGGATGCGGTATCGGCAAGTCGGAATTCAACGTTGAGAAACTGCGCTACCACAGCATCATTATCATGACGGATGCTGACGTCGACGGCTCTCACATCCGAACCCTGCTGCTGACTTTCTTCTTCCGTCAGATGCCGGAGCTGATTGAGCAGGGCCATGTCTTTATTGCTCAGCCTCCCCTCTACAAGATTGGTCGTGGTAAATCCCACACCTACCTGAAAGATGACGAGGCGCTGAACGAATACCTGACCAATTCAGCTCTCGAAGATGCGGCCCTGCATGTGCATCCGGATGCGCCGGGCATTGGCGGCGAAGCCCTGGAGCAACTGGTTCGCGACTACCGAGGGGTAGAAAAAGTCATCGACCGCCTGAGCCGCGTCTATCCCGATATTGCCCTGTGGCAGATGCTGGATGCCCCTACCCTGACGCAGGATGGTATGCAGGATCGTGCGACTGTCGAGCAGTGGTGTGCCGATCTGCAGGCCCGCTTGGGTGAGACAGTGGAAGCCAAGCACAACCGCTATGTGGTCTCGGTGCGTGAGGACAATGAACGCCACGACTTCTGTCCCAAGATTACAGTAACCGCCCACGGAGTGAGTACTGACTATCTAATAACGCGAGAGTTTGTGGGGTCTTCCGAGTACGCTAGGATAAAATCCTTGGGTGAAAAGTTGTCCGGCTTGCTCGAGGACGGCGCCTACGTTAAGCGCGGTGAACGCACCGAGGCGGTGGATACCTTTGGCGCTGCGCTGACTTGGCTGATGAAGCAGGCCGAGCGCGGTTACAACATTCAACGCTATAAAGGTCTGGGTGAAATGAACCCAGAGCAGCTGTGGGAAACCACCATGGATCCGCAGGGACGCCGGATGTTGCGTGTCACCATCGAAGATGCCATTGCTGCGGATCAGATCTTTACCACGCTGATGGGCGATGTGGTTGAACCTCGAAGGGAGTTTATCGAGACCAACGCCCTGAATGTCGCCAACCTCGACGTTTAACGATCAGACCGAGTCCCACCTCAGGTGGGACTCGCTTTTCTCCCTGTCTTAGGCCGCTTCGGCTGAGGCATCAGCTTCGGTTAGCAGATATTCGAAGGCTGCCAGTGAAGCCTTTGCGCCCTCTCCCAAGGCCACCACGATCTGCTTGAAGGGCACGGTGGTTACATCACCACAGGCGAAGATGCCCGGCTCGCTGGTTTCCCCGCGACTGTTTACCACCACTTCTCCCCGCTCAGTGAGCTCAACGACGTCTTTGAGAAAGCCGCTGTTGGGCAGCAGTCCAATCTGCACAAAGATGCCGTCCAGTCGCTGCTGTTTGCTATCGCCGCTGGCGCGATCCTGATAAGCGATGCCGCTTACGCGCCCTTCTTCTGCGAGTACCTCCTCGGTTGCCACATTCGTCAGCAAGGTGATATTGCTGCGGCTTTTTGCCTGACGGATCAGGACCTCGTCGGCTTTCAGGTTTGGCGCAAACTCGAACACCGTTACCGATTTTACGATGCCGGACAGATCCAGCGCCGCCTCGATACCGGAATTACCGCCACCAATTACCGCAACGTCTTTTCCTTTAAAGAAGGGACCGTCGCAGTGTGGGCAGTAGGCTACACCCTTGCCGATATTTTCCTTTTCGCCGGGCACGCCGAGTTCTCGCCATTGGGCGCCGGTGGCGACAATCAGCGTCTTGCTGTCGATGCGTTCGCCACTGGAGAGCAAAATGCTTTTTACCTCTGCTTTTACGATCCTGTCCACGCGCACATGCTCACGCATGGTGATGTCGTAGCTTTGCAGATGCTCGCGCAGATTACCGGTTAATTGGGTGCCGGTAGTTTGCGGAACCGAAATCAGGTTTTCGATACCTCGTGTATCTTTCACCTGCCCACCCAGCCTATCGGCGATCAAGGTAACTTTCAGGCCCTTGCGCGCCGCATAAATTGCTGCCGATACGCCGGCCGGTCCGCCGCCGATGACAGTCACATCCTGGGTGGGCAGATCTTCGGCAGGCGCTATCGCTGTTTCGGGAAAGGCTGCTCGCAATTTATCGAACAAGGCTGCAACGCCTACTTTACCGTTGGCGAAGGGTTTGCCATTCAGAAACACCGCCGGCACACCCTGCAGCTTGCGCTCCTCGACCAGTGCTGGAAACACGCCGCCGTCGATCATTTCTGCGCGGCTATTCGGGTTGCTCAAGGCAAACTGATTCAAGGCTTGAACTACCTCGGGGCAGTTGTGGCAGCTGAGACTAACAAATACCTCGAAGTTCAATGGTTTCTGAATTGCGCTGACAAAGCCTTTGACGGTGTCATCCAATCGATTGGCCACACCACCGGACTGCAAAATGGCAAGTACCAGCGAGTTAAATTCATGGCCGCCAGGGATACCGGAAAAACGGATGCCGGTATCGCCCGCTGAATTTTCGATGAGGAAGCTTACGGGGCTGCGCAGAGCAGCATCCCTTTCCTCTAATGTCAGATGGTCAGAGACCGAGACAACACTTTGCAAAAAGGTTCGCAGCTCGTCCCGCTTCTCGTGCTCACCGGTTTGCAGAACCAGCGTCACGTCGGTGGTGAGTTTTTCAGTGTAGCCTTTAAGGGCTTCAAGCAAGTCGTTACTTAACATGGTCTGATTCCTGTATCCGATGAGGCTTATTGATTAGCCCTCCCCTTGCGGGGAGGGATGCCGCGATTAGATCTTTCCGACCAGATCAAGGCTCGGTGTCAGAGTTTCCTGGCCAGCTTCCCAGGCAGCGGGGCAAACTTCGCCGTCGTTGTCGCGCACGTATTGCGCCGCTTTAACTTTGCGCAGCATATCCTTGGCAGAACGGCCGATACCCAGATCGTGCAGTTCAGCGACTTTGATAACGCCGTCTGGATCGGCCAGAAAGGTGCCTCGCAGCGCAACGCCCTCTTCTTCGATCATCACATCAAAGCCGCGTGCAATGCGTCCGGTGGGATCGCCCAGCATCGGGTATTGAATCTTGCCGATGGCCTCGCTGGTGTCGTGCCAGGCTTTGTGAACAAAATGGGTATCGGTTGACACGGAATAGACTTCGACGCCTAGTGATTGCAGTTCCTCATAATGCTTGGCCATATCTTCGAGTTCTGTCGGGCAGACAAAGGTAAAGTCTGCGGGGTAGAACAGGAAAATTGCCCACTTTCCTTTAACGTCTTCCGAGGTAATGGTTTTGAATTCGCCTTTGTGAAAGGCCTCGGCCTTAAACTCGGGAATGGTTTGATTGATCTTTGACATGACTACTCTCCTCGATTGAATGGTGCGATGTCGTGTAGGCATCGCCTGACTTCGGAGAACAGATTAGTGAAATTAATTGTTCAGTAAAATTGAATTAAATGGATATTTATGTTCAATTAAATAGAACATTTAAAAGACAGGGCCTCCAGTGATTTCGCTACGACAACTTCAGTATGCGCTGGCCGTCGACAAAACCCGGCATTTCAAGCGCGCCTCGGAAGATTGCGCCATTTCCCAATCCGCGCTGAGCACAGCCATCGCCGAACTCGAAACTCAGTTGGGGATTCAGATTTTTGAGCGCAACAACAAGCAGGTTTTGGTAACGCCTCAGGGCGAGCAATTACTGCTTAAGGCGCGGGATATTATTGCGCGTGTGCAAGAGTTGTATCATCTGGCAGAGAGTGATCGAAAGCCGCTTAGCGTGCCACTGAGTATCGGGGTCATTCCCACCATCGGTCCCTATTTGCTACCGCGCGTGCTTCCCCGGGTTAGAAAACGCCATCCGGACAGCCAGTTGTCCATTGTCGAAGATCAATCCGCCGTTCTGGTGGAAAAGGTCCGCAGCGGTGAGTTGGACACCGCCATACTGGCCCTGCCCTATGCCATTGAGGGCCTGCACGCGTTTGAGTTCTGGGCTGAAGATTTTTACCTGTTAACGCATCGCCAGGACGCGCTTGCCAAACGTGCGAGTGTGGCGGGTAAACAATTGCGGGATTCTCGATTGTTACTACTAAAGGAAGGCCACTGCCTGAAAGATCACGCGCTGTCCGCATGCCGCTTACCGGCCACGGAAACCGATCAGGCGCTGGCCGGCACGAGTCTTTACACGCTGGTACAGATGGTGGCGGGAAAAATGGGCACCACGCTGGTCCCGGCCATCGCACTGGATCAGCTGTTGCACAACAACCGTGAATTGGCTGCGATTCCCTTAAAAGATCCGGGCCCACACCGACGGCTCGCCTTTATCACCCGCTTGAACTTTTCAGGGGTGAACAGCGTGGATTACCTGCGCACCCTGTTCCGTGAGGAACTACAGCGCAAGCCGTCCAAGTACGAGGCAAGCCACTAGCGCGTCACAGAGTCTACCCACCCAAGCCAATGCAAAGGGCGATAAATCCCTCTACAATGTTGTCACTAACAACACCGACGGAATAGAACCGTGCTTGCTTTTCTTCCTCACTGGCTGCGGGGTAGCCTGAGTTTTCTTTTTATTATCCTCTCTACCCTGTTCTGGTTTGTGCCCTTGATCCTACTGGCCTTCGTCAAGTTGCTGATTCCCATTCAGGCCGTCAGGACAGTTTGCACCCGGGTTTTGATCGAGATCGCGACCCTCTGGATAGGGTTTAATAATTTCCTTTTAAAGGTGCTTGCTGGCACCGAGTGGGATATTGAGGGCCTTGAGCAGCTCAATCCAAAAGACTGGTATCTCGTAACCTGTAACCACCAATCCTGGGCCGATATTCTGGTGGTGCAAAAGGTTTTGCATCGGCGCATACCCATGCTGAAATTCTTTTTAAAACAGCAGCTTATTTGGGTTCCGGTGATAGGTGTTGCGTGGTGGGCGCTGGATTTCCCGTTTATGAAGCGCTACACCGCAGACCAGATTGCCAAAAACCCCTCGCTGCGGGGCAAGGACCTCGAAACCACGCGTCGGGCCTGCGAAAAATTTCGCTATACACCAGTGGCGGTGTTCAACTTTATGGAGGGCACCCGCTTTACGCCGGAAAAGCATGCGGCTCAGCAGTCACCCTACCGCCATCTGCTAAAACCTAAGGCCGGTGGCACCGGGTTTGTACTGGGTGCGATGGGTGAGCAATTGCATACCCTGCTTAATATCACCATCCACTACCCCTGCAAGGATATTGGTTTCTGGGCTTTGTTAAGTGGGCGACTTCAGCGGGTGGTGGTGCGGATAGAAGCGCTGCCGATCCCGGAAGAACTGCGCAACCGCAATTATCAGGAAGACGACGCCTTTCGCCTGCAGATACAGCAATGGGTGGGAGAGTTGTGGCAAGCCAAGGATGCGCAGTTGGACCAACTGCGCGCTGAGGGATAATGCAGAGGGCTGGCCTATCGCTGTCAGCCCTGTTTCGCGAACTGGACTTCTTTGCGGTAAAAATGAAAGCAGTTTCGACCCGCGTTTTTAGCGTCGTACATAGCCAGATCTGAACAGCGAATCAGTTCAGCCATATCGATGTCGGGGTGATCGAATTGGGTAATGCCAATACTGGCACCCACATGTGCGTTTACATCACCCTCTACGGGAATCGGTTCATTGATTGAGGCAATCACTTTCCGTGCGATATTTTCGAGAATGCTCTCTCGCTCTTCCCCATCAATAATCAGCGCAAATTCGTCCCCGCCCAGGCGCGCAACAAAATCGGTCTTGCGCAGGATCTTGCGAATTCTTTCAGTCACAGCAATCAGCACCTGGTCACCCGCCTGATGCCCGAGGGTATCGTTAACCTGTTTAAAGAGATCAAGATCAATCATAAACAGGGTGAAGTTATTCCCTTGATGTCGTCTTCTTGACTCCATCATCCACTGCAGTTTCCGTTCGAAGCCGAGGCGGTTGTTGGCTTGGGTCAGAGGATCGGTAATGGCTTGCTTTTCGGCAGCCGTCTGCGCCATTTTTCGATCGGTAATGTCATTGGCGACGCCCTGAAATTCACCTTCACTGATGGGGTTCAGTATCAGGTTCACCCAGCGCGTCTGGCCGGATTTCTGGTAACTCAGGTCGGCGCGTTGCGCGGTTTGGGTTTCATGCGCCCGTCTCATCAGCCGTGCGACTTCCTTGCGACTGGAATTGAGCAGGAATCCAATGCCACACTCTCCGGACGATGCGTCGCACATACCGTCTTCGAACAAGGTGCTAAAGGCGGGGTTAGCGGACTTGATGAAACCCTGACTATCCAGGACAAAAATACCGGTTTCTGCATTGTCGACGATCGCACGGAATTTTTTCTCGGCCTTCTCGCGTTCTATGCGCAAATGACGCTCTTTACCCAGAATATTAACCAGATAGTCGATCATGGTATTGACGTCGCCAACCAGTCGGCCGATCTCATCTTTCTCGTTACCGCGAGGAAACTCCAGGTGCTCACCGGATTCCACATTCAGTCCGTGTAATCGGCTGGAGATCTGCGAAATGGGCTGCGTGATCAATAAATAAATAACACCGACGATGCTGATGGCGACCGTGACTAGCAGGGCGATAAAGAGTTGCGTCACGAGTTGGGTTGACTGCGCCACCTGTTCGGTAATGGCGGTTTGATTGGGCAGTACGCGAATGGAGCCAACTGTTTCGCCTGCGGAAAAGGGCGATTCGAGAGTGCGTTCAATCCATTCGCCTTTTGAAGAGCTGGCGGCCTTATCTGAGCCAAGCTGTACCAGCTCACTTTCTGTCGTTTTGATTTGTACCGCACTTAAGATTTTATTTCCCAGAAGACCTTGGGCGACTTCGCTGGCTAACTGTTTGTCCCCAAGAAAAACGGCAATTTTGACCGTATTTTCAACGGTGTTAACCAAGCTTTGCAATTGTTGCTGTTGGCGATCGATCTCGTAGTCCGATACCGTGGAGCGGGCGATGGACAGAAACACAATACCGACCGCTGTCATGATAAACATGATCATCACGGTGGTGCGCAGTGCCAATTTGCTCTGAAAAATTTTCATTTCACACTACCTAGAGCTGGTTTTATTCGGCACCCGCATCAAGCACGTGCACCACAATGACATTGTCGGGAACCTGCCCGCCGTTGATGTAACCGATTGCGCCACGATTATTGGCAACAATATCGACCACTTCTGCCGGTTCAGGCACCTGACGGGGCGGCGAGGCGCGCCCGGAAAACATCAGTCTTGCCCAGTAGGAATTAATCTCCGGCAGGCCTTTGTCTACCAGCAGCCGATAAAAGGATTCTCGCTGGTTTTGGAGATCAATGGGAAAGGCTGAAATACCCGAAGGCAATTTCTGATAGCGCCCCATAAAGATATTGACCAACGTCGTCTGATCCAGCTCGTCGACGCCGCTTTCCGGATGGGCAATAACCACTAAATCTGCTCTGGCTGCGTTCAGGCCTAGTAGCAGAGTTAGAGCGCTTGCCCCTAGTAGACGTAACATACTCTGCTCACTCCTGAAAAATCATATCGAGGGCGATACTGAATACGGCGGTATCACCATCCCAGTCGGGTTCAACTTCCCGAAAATACGCATCCTGCGTTTCGTCGGCGTGAATGTACTCCACTTGAACCTTGAGGCTCATATTGTTGCTGATATCGAAGCGCACACCGGTGTGCCAATTTTCCTGCTCGAATAAAGTGCTTCGGAAAGGCGCCATCCCGGGTATCCCCAGTGGTATGAATGAGGCCTGAGCATCGGATTGGGCAAAACCCAGATACGGCATAAATCGCCCGAAGCGATGGCCGAGCAGCGCATAATAGGTATCAGCGTCTGCGAGAACTCGTGATTCAGATTGTCGTCGACCATACAGCAGCTGCAAGTACCAGTCCGAGCCGTTGTACAAGGTGCCAATATTCCAGTTGGTGAGGTGCGTGTCCTTGTTGTCGAGCTGATCCGCGGCAGCCACGGCAGGAGGGAAACCAGTCGCCTTAAGCGCGGCGCGAGAATCCGAGAGAGACGGCACGGTATTATTGAACTTCAAATTCGAGACTCCGGCTCGGACTCGCCAGTCAGACCACTGGTATTCCAGGTAGCCACCGACTACGGGAGTACCTTCAAGCTCCAGGTTTTCACCGTCCTCTAAGGGAACTTCTTCATCGTTATAACCGTAAAATAACTTGGCAACGCCGATTCCCTCACCTATCGGCCGCTGAAATACGACGTCAACACCATCAATATAGGTCATTTCAACGGTGCCGTAGTACTCAATTGGCGGTCGCACGGTCACGGTTGCAAAACCAATATTGCGAGAGTCGCCCTGCATATACGCATCGTAGCCAATGCGCCCGAAACGAACGGAAAAATCCGGGTTGGGTGAATAACGAGCGTAGGCCCAGGTAATTCTTGGTACGTAGTTGGAGGTGTAGTCGTAGGTGCTCACTGCCTGCAGCATGGCATCCCAGTTGGAATCGCCGAAATAGTGAAGCTGGCCACCGACAATGGTATCTGGCAAGGTGCTCCAGCTGCCTTCCGGGCCGCTCGGTTGGCTCAGGTTGCGGATAAATTTAACCTTGTCGTCTTGATTGTAAACCGCGCCCAGCGTCGCAAAGGCACTCCAGCGTAGCTCGGCATTCGCACTCAAGGGTGAGAACAGAGATGCTGCGACAAGCAGCGGGCTGAGTAAAAGGTGTTTTCGCATAATCTATCAACACTGTATTGTGCCGCCCTAGTGGCGGCGGGTTTTGTTAGGCAGCTCGCAGGTGAGCCACGATTTCAAATTGGCCCGCTTGATGGGCAGCGTTCAAAGCTTTCATGGCGATCTCGAGCGCTTCGTCCAGCGAGCTATTGTGATCGGGCGTGCCGACGGCAATGCCAACCGACATAATCAGTTCTACGTTTTTGCCGTCACCGACGGAATAATTCACACCGCGAAAACACTCCAGTAGACGATCCATTGCGATATGAGCGCCATCTTCCGTGGAGCCGACCAGCACAATGCCAAAGACATCGCCGTAGCGTGTTACCAAGTCATTGCCGCGCAAGGTCTTCAGAATGTTCCTGCCCACGACTTTCAACAGCAGCTGGGGGACCTTTTCACCGTAGTCTTCCTGGATCTGACGAATATTGTCGATACGCATCAGAGCGAGGTGCAGGGTCCCGGATTTTTCGGGTGTCTGGTGGGTTTTAATGGCTTTTTCAAATTCGTCTGCCGACAGGACATCCTGAAAATCGGCAGCCGATTTCAAAAAATCGGAGTTCCGGACATCGTCTAAAGTAATTGCACAATCACCGTCAGAGCCGGCGGTGTTGTTGAGTTCTGCTACCGTTTCATCGGACAGGGCCTCTTGCGCCTGAACGCGAAGAGCCTGTATTTCATCGGCATCGGCAACCAGTTTTTCCAGCACCCACGCCAGTGATTTGAGATCTTCCTGTACGGTTTTAAGAATATTTCGGCTGCCATCGCTGTCGATTCCCAGGCCGCGCTTTAAAAAATCGGCCATTCGGGCGGCGTGCTTCGCGCGGTTTTCACTGTCGAGGAAAACGTCGGCGACGATGCCGGAAATGGCGACGCAGGTGTTAAAGGGGTCTATTTCTTGGTTCTCGCCTTCCCGGGAGAAAGCAGGCGTGTGGCTCTGGGCAATGGCATTGACGATCTTGTCTGGCAGCCCCCACTTTTGCAGCATAAAGCCGCCGAACTTTGCGTGATCAATTTTGAGTTGACTGGCTTCGTGTGCGGCTACCAGGCTGTGATCGGTTTGCTTGTCGCTGATTTCCTTATAAATTTCGGGCTTGGCAAAACTGAGCCCGAGCATGCCGATATCCTGCAGCAAGCCTGCCAGAAAAAGCGGTTCCAGTTCACGCTCTCTAGCCTGTCGACCAATGGCCTTGGCGGCAATGGCGGACATTAAGCTACGGCGCCATAAGTAAGGTGCGTTCAACCCGTCATCGGTTCCCCGGCGACGCATGTCCAGCAGCGAAAAGGTTAAGGCGAGATTCGTGACTTCGCGGAAGCCCAGCGAGACGATCGCGCGCTGCACCGAGACAATCTTTTCGACTTGAGCATAGGCCGCAGAATTGACGTAGCGAAGAATGGTACTGGCGATAGCGGGGTCGGCGGATAGCGTAGAAGCCAACTGTTCCGAGCTGGTATTGGGGTTGTTGGCCATCGCCAATACCTGCTGGGCGACAGCTGGAATGCTGGGCAGCTTGGCTTGGCCCTTGAGCAATGCTTCCAGCGATTTATCCATTTAATGACTCCAGCGTTTCGTTTTTCCTTCCTGCCAACTTCTGTGTGTAAAAGCCGCAGGCGGAATGCCACGATCGCATTGTTAAGTGATTTTTGAATATTCGATATCGAGGCTTCTGCGTATACAGATAGTGGTTTATGGAAGCGTAGTCTATTTTTCAGCGTGTAGATTGGCCGCTACTGCGCGTCCGCTCAGAACTGTGTTTTTTGGTGTTGCCTTTAGCCGACAGTGAAGCCAATGGCCCTATTAAAGGTTGCGGGTAATCACATACAACATGCGTACTTATACGACTGCGATTCCCCGGTCGTTAGCTGATAAGGTTGCTAAATTAAAGCAAACCGAGAAGTAGACATGCTGGCGCCAAAATATCCCGAAAACGAAGCCGAACGTCTTGAGGAGTTGCTTGCACTCGAGGTTCTGGACACGCCCAATGAGGATCGCTTCGATCGGATTACGCGGCTGGCTTCTCGCCTGCTTCACAAACCCATTGCGCTAGTGAGCCTTGTGGATGCGGACCGGCAGTGGTTTAAATCCCGTACGGGTTTAAGTGCCACGGAAACATCGCGAGAAATTTCCTTTTGCGGGCATGTTGTTCAGAATGCCGAGCCGCTGATAGTAGAAGATACCTTACTCGACCCCCGCTTTGCTGATAACCCTCTGGTTGTCAGCGGTCTGGAGATGCGGTTTTACGCCGGCTTTCCGCTCTTTTCCAAACAGGGCTGCGTGCTGGGAACCCTTTGTGTTATCGATCAGAAACCTAGCGCTTTGTCGACATCCGACAGACGGGCACTGACTGAGCTCGCCCGTCTGGTGGAGCGAGAACTTTATTGCCAGATGCCCAACTATACAGACCCGGTTACGACCCTCGCCAGTCGCAGTGGCTTTTATGGCTTGGCGGGCAAGGTACTGCAAACGCCCTGCTCTTCGCTGTTGCCTGCAACTATGGTGAGTCTCGATATCAAGGGGTTTCGCGATATTAACGTGATGCAAGGCCGGGCCCAAGGGGACAAGATCTTGCATAGCTTTGGTGACGCGATTAGCCACTTTTTTCGGGGAACGGATCTGATTGGGCGAATCGGCGCGGACGAATTTGGTTTGCTTATGCTCGGTTGCAGTCGGACCTGGGCCAAGCGCCGGGTGCACGCTTTTGAAGAACATATGGTGTCGCGCGGTTTGGATGGCAATGGCTTGTGTCCCATTCACTTTTCACACACGGTGGTCGCCTATAGCCCCGAGACGCACAAATCTGCTGAGCACCTGATGATGGAGGTCAATCGTCAAATGTATTGGCAGCATCCGTCGACCGCGTTGGGCCAGCGGAAGAATGGTCGCCGGGTGTAACTAGAGGCGTCCTGCCCCCACCGTTTGCCTCGCGTATACTGCGCTATTCTTTCGACGAGATTGATGATGCGCAGCCTGCAAACCCACGTTCAAGCCAAGGATGTCGACTGGCGCGTTCTGCGCCAGCTCTGGCCGTATTTATTTGAGTTTCGCTCGCGTATTGCGCTGGCCCTGCTGTGTCTAATCGGGGCTAAGATCGCGAGCGTTGGCCTGCCGTTTATTCTGAAACACCTGGTCGACGATCTGGAAAGTGCCAGTGAGGTGATGATCGCGCTGCCGCTGGGCCTCCTTTTGGCCTACGGCGCGGTTCGCTTTGCCAATGTCTTGTTCGGGGAATTACGCGATACCCTGTTTGGGCGGGTTACCGAGCGCGCCATGCGGCGTATCGGTTTAAAGATCTTCGAACACCTGCATGCACTGGATCTTGAGTTTCATCTGAATCGCCGCACCGGCGGCTTGTCGCGGGATATAGAGCGCGGCACCAATGGCATCAGCTTTCTGCTGCGTTTTATGGTGTTCAATATCGTCCCGACCTTTATTGAGATCGGGCTGGTCATCGTTCTGCTTTGGGTTAATTACAGCATCTGGTTCGCATTGATCGTACTGCTTGCGGTCAGCTGTTACGTGGCCTTTTCCGTCTTTGCAACCGAGTGGCGAACCCGCTATGTGCGCGAAGCCAATGAAGCCGAGTCGCGTACCAGCACACGTGCGGTGGACAGCCTGCTCAATTTTGAAACCGTCAAATACTTTGGAAACGAAGGTTTTGAGGCGCAGCATTATGATCAGGAGCTGGCCGCCTGGGAAATGGCCCGGCGGCGCAACCGATTGAGCTTGTTTGTGCTAAACGGCGGCCAGGCATTTATTATCGCTGCCAGTATGACCGCGGCGATGATTCTTGCGGCGCAACAGGTGTTGGCGGGGCAGATGACGCTGGGTGATTTTGTGCTGATTAACGCCTTTATGATGCAGATATTCATGCCTCTCAATTTTCTCGGTTTTGTCTATCGAGAGATGAAAGGCGCGATGGCCAATATCGAAGCCATGTTTGGATTGCTGTCGCAGTCGCCCGCCATTCAGGACAAACCCGGCGCCCGCGAACTGGTAGTGAGTGAAGGACGCATTGATTTCGAGCAGGTGAGTTTTCACTATCAGCCCGAGCGCAGCATTATTGAAAACCTGAGTTTTTCCGTCATGCCCAAGCGCCGTTTGGCGATTGTGGGTGGCAGCGGCGGCGGCAAATCAACTCTCTTTAAATTATTGTTCCGCTTTTACGATGTCTGCGGCGGCCGCATTCTGATCGATGGCCAGGATATTCGCGAGGTCACTCAGGCCTCCCTGCGCCGCGCCATTGGCGTCGTACCGCAGGACAGTGTGCTGTTCAATATGAGTATCGGTGAAAATATCCGCTACGGCCGGGTTGATGCCAGCGATGAGGAGGTGTGGCAAGCCGTGCGCACCGCCCATCTCGAAGATTTTATCCTCAGTTTGCCACAGGGCCTCGATACGTTGGTGGGTGAGCGCGGACTGAAACTGTCGGGTGGCGAGAAGCAGCGAGTGGCCATTGCGCGTACCCTGCTCAAGCAGCCGCCCATTCTGGTGTTTGATGAAGCAACCTCATCGCTGGACAGCCGCGCCGAGCGCAGCATCGTTGACGCCATGCGGGATATTGCGCGCAATCACACCAGTCTGGTCATTGCCCACCGCCTGTCGACGATTGTCGATGCCGACGAAATTATCGTGCTCGACAAAGGGCGTTTAGTTGAACGCGGCAGCCACACCGAGTTGCTGATGCAGGGCGGTCAGTATGCCGCTCTGTGGGCTTTGCAGCAGGCTGAGCGGCGCGACACAGATCTTAGCCGTTAGCCGCCAAGGTTGTGACATTGCTGGGTTCGGCGCTGACCTCTTCCAGTGCTTCTACCTTGCCCTTGCAGGCCTGCACCAGCAGTTCTTTGTTACGGGCCAGCAAAATACCGAAGTCTTCGGCTTCTTTTTCATTGGCGCTGGGGATGTGTTTCTGTAGCAGCTCGGTCAGGTTTTCCGCCAGCTCGAGCATTTTGTCGTAAGCGTCGGCGTCTTTCTTGTTATCAAACATTGCGTTATCCCGGTCACACATCCACTTGGCAACAACAGCCATGGTCAGTCCCCTTGTCGGTGATTTTTGATAACTGTATATGTATACAGTTTTTGGTGCAAGGGGTTTAGCGCCCGTATTGTGGTGGATTACGCGTTGCGACGCGGCAGGGTCAGCACAAAGCGGCTGCCGCCCTCGGCATTGTCTTCGCACGTCAGGCCGCCGTTGAGGCGGTTTGCATTCTTAAAGGCGATTGCCAGACCGAGACCAGAACCGCTGTATTCACCCTTGCCGTGCAGGCGCGTAAAGGGTTCGAAGATCAGTTCGCGGTGGCGTTCCTCGATACCGATACCGTCGTCGCCCTGTTCGGCGGTCACCTCGATGCGGGGTGTATCGCTTTCGTTGTATTTCAGCGCGTTGCCCAGCAGGTTTTGCAGGATTTGTCTCAGCAGCAAGGGGTTGGAGTTGATCTCTGGCAGCGATTCCACGTCGATTTGAATAATGTCAGGTGCCACATTGATCTGACTGGTGAGCATATCGCGCAGCTCTTCCAGCATGGCTTGCAGCGCTACTGGCTCGAAGGTCAGTTCAATTGAATCGGCGCGCAGAAAATCCGTGAGCAGCCGAACCAGCGCATTGGCGTCACCGGCAGCCCGAACAATAAAGTCGATATAGGTTTCGATGTCTTTTTTATCGCCACCGTTCAGCTCGAGTCGCAGCATGTCGCAAAAATTATTAATCTGGTTCAGGGGCGCGCGCAGATCGTGGGACAGAATATGCGCAAACTGCTCCAGTTCGCGGCGGTTTTCGTCCAGCTTCTGCCGGAATGCCGCCTTGTCCATGGCATTGGTGATGACGTGCTCTAGAATGGGCGGGTCGATCTGGTGTTTGGGCAGGTATTCGTCGGCACCGGCGTGGATTGCCCGGGCCGCGAGCAGTTCGTCGCCGTAGCCGGTAATCAGCACGATAGGGAGAAAGGGTTCGACCCGGCGCATTTGTTCCAGCCCTTCGAGCTCCTCGACACCGGGCATTTGATAATCCAGGAGCACTGCATCAGGGGCACCGAAGCGAATCGCGTTCAAGGCTTCACCGAGCGCAGAGGCTTCTTCGACATCGGCGTTCAGCGTGGTCTTGCCGAGTGCGCGCTTCAGTGTGGCGCGATCCCCGCGATCGTCGTCTACCAATAGAATCTTCATTCAGTTTCCTGTGCGGCCTCAGTCGTCGGGAATCGTACAACCCGCCAGTAACAGTCGAGCAGCTCAATCAAATTGAGAAAGTCCTTGCCGGCATTGTCTTTGAGCACATAGCCCGCCACATTCAGATCATAGGCTGCAATCACGTCTTCGTCACGTGCCGATGTTGTCAGCACAAAGGCGATTGAGCGATTCAATCCGGGAAGGTTGCGAATGTGACGCAGGAACTCTATGCCGTCCATGCGCGGCATGTTGATATCGACCAGCAACAGCACAGGACCATGCACTTTCTCTTTGCCGTTGGTACCCTCGAGCATTTCCAGCGCTTCGACCCCGTCAATGGCGCGCTTGACCGGATTGAGCACTTTGGCTTTGTGCAGGGCGCGTTGAATGGCTTTGGCATCGCCGTCGTCATCCTCCAGCAGCAGGATGGTGACGTCATCGATCTTCATTGCGGTTTGGCTCCTGTGCGCGTTTTCGGCCAGATAATGGTGAAACGACTCCCTTCTCCGACCGTGGAGTGCAATTCGATCCGGCCGCCGTAGAGATCGACGTATTTTTTCACTACTGACAGCCCGATGCCACTCCCCTCCACTTGATCGCGGGGTTTCAGGGTGCGAAAAATTTCAAAGATTTTGCCATGGTAACGCGATTCGATGCCGGGGCCATCGTCTTCGATGCAAAATTCGTAATCGTCACCCAGCGTTCGGGCGCCGACGGTAATCGTGCCTTCTGGTTTGTCATGATGTTTGATGGCATTGCCAATCAGGTTGTACAGAATGAGTTGCAGGGGCATGCGTGGCGTGCTGACCTCAGCGAAGCCGTCATTGACCACAATGGAAAGGTGGTCGGGGGGCGACAGCAATTCCAGAATATTGTTCATCATGTCGCGGCCATTGATCTGTTCCTGAAAGCTGGCGTCGGTGACCCGACCGATACGCGAATACTGCAGCAGGTCATCGAGCAGCCGCTCCATGCGCTTCACCCGACTCTGTAGCAGATCCATATTTTCGCGATCTTCGTCGCGTAGGTGCTCTTCCAGGTCTTCGGCCAGCCACTCGGAGGCGTTGCTGATCACGCGCAGCGGCGCCTTGAGGTCGTGGGAGGCAAGATAGGCAAAACTCTCGAGCTCTTCATTAATGGCCTTGAGCTTGTTTTCCATCAACTTGAGGTCGGAAATATCTCTGAACACAACGACGGCGCCCTGTACCTCGCCGTTTTCGGCGGTGATGGCGGAGGCGGTATATTCCACCGGGAAGCAATGTCCGTTTTTGTGCCAGAACACTTCATCGCGCTCGAAGTGGGCGCCGCCGTGTTGCAGAACGCCGAATATCTTGCAGTCTTTTTGCGGGTAATCAGAACCATCGGCATGGGAGTGATGGATGATCGCGTGTTGTTTTTTCCCCACCATTTCGCTCGCGCTGAAGCCGGTTAATTGCTGAGCCGCTATGTTCAGGAAGGTAGTACGGCCCTCAGTATCGAGACCGTATATTCCCTCGCCGGCACTCTCCAGCAGCAGGCTTAAACGGCGCTCACTTATCGCGAGCTTGCGCGCGCTGAGGGCTGTGCGCTCCAGCAATTGCGAGGTGTACATCAGCAAAGCGACAATGATCAGGCCGGCTATCAGTACCATATCCTGCAAGTTGTCGCGGATATTGCTGTAGTAGTGCCGTGTCGGCCAGACCGTTAATTGCCACTGCCGGCCCATAATGTCCACTGATTGTATAACGGCCCAATAGCGGTAGAACTCAGAGCGTTGATCAGTGCTCTGGAACAGCTTTCGACCGTCTACGTTTAGCTCAAGGTGAAAGTGGCGCAGGTACTGTTCAGGGATAATACCGGTCAGCAGCGCATGACCTTCAAATATCGCTACCACGAAGTGGCGGCGTTGCTGATCGATCGGGGCAACCAGCAGAAAATAGCTGCTGTCTTCGAATACCCGCCCGGGCAGGGACATAATCAGCGGGCCATCGCCCAGATCCACACCACTCAGCAAGGTATTCAGGTCATTGCGACTGGCCAGAATAGTTGATGCGTAATCGTTGTAGATCCACTCCATCGAATCTAGGCCGGTCGTGTGATAACCGATGGCAATCATGCCCGGATGATCCTCCACGTACCAGCGGGCGTCACTGCGCCAGTCGTCGAGATTTGGTTCGTAACTGCGGGTCTGCCTCTGGGCCATCCGTCGAAGCGAGTGCGCCTGTGAGCGCATGGAGCGTTGCAGGCCGCTGGCGGTCATCGCGGTTTCCTGCGTCATGATCTCGCGGATATGGTTAGACTCGGTTTTCGCCAGTTCTGCCCATAACACGATGCTCGCGCCCATAATGAGCGGCACCAGCAGACGAATGACAACCTGCATGGCGCCGTCAAGATCGTCTTCACGGCGCTGCAGCGCAGAGAGGCCAAGACCCGCCGCCGCCAACAACAGGAAACAGAGCAGGCTGAGCGGCGCCATGCGCGCCATATTGCCCCAGCCGTAGTAGCCCTGTTGCTGGTCCAATATTCCCCAGCTGGAACCGGCAACGATTGCGAGTACCGCGAGACTGGCGGCTTGCAGGAGTTTGATGCCGCCCAGCCGGCTGCCGGGTTTGGCGGGGAGAAAAACTAAAGTTGCGTTAAACAGATACAGCGCGACCGCTGCGGTCGGTGCTAGGTTCAGTGCATCGATACTGCGGTCAGGCCCGAGTAGTTGCAGATACCAGAAATCAATATTCCAGCGAGCTTTGGTCAGATACTGCAAGAGGTGGACAGTGCCAATGAGGAGCGGCAGGGCGGCAAAAAAACGCATCAGAAGAATGCGATGAAACTGCAGGCTCAGTAAGGCGAGCCCACTCAGTACTGCGGCGACAGCAACGTTATAGTGCATGAGGATCGGGCTAAGGCCCAGCGTTACCATCGCCTGACTGTCTAGATGCCAGCCGATCAGCACGATCGTGGCGATACTAATCGTCAATGCCGCTGACAAGCTGGTCAGCCATGCCAGAGGTGAAATATGTCGCATCCGTGTCCTTGTTGATTACCCGTGCGTTGTTGCAGCGCTCAATGCCGCGACTGCGGACCCGGGTTAATGATAAGGCCTTCTCGAGACCAATAATGCTCGATGAACTTCAATTGCTCGATAAAACCGGCCGGCCCCAGTGCCTTGTCGATAAAGCCATCGGCACCCAGCTCGTAGGCCAGAGTGACATCCTCCGGATTGGAGGAAGAAGAGATGACCACCAGCGGCAACTGGCGGCAGGCCTCCTGTTGAGAGATCAGCTCCAGTGCCTTAAACCCGTCGAGCCGGGGCATGTTCAGGTCGATTAATACCAGATCCGGAAACGGCAGGCTGTTTTTGCCATCCAGCTTCAGCGCATCTACCAAATGGCTCAGCAGCGCTTCGCCGTGGCTGACCACCGTTAGCTCGAAAGGAACCTCGATGGCTTCAAGCGCCTTGCGCACCAGCACCACATCCCCCAGTGAATCCTCTGCCAGCAGGATCTGCACCGGGCGACGTTGACGTCTGGTCGGGTCTAATGAGTTTCCGGGAGCCATATCCACTGCGCGGGCCGAAGCTGGTTTTCAATGCAACACCCCGCTGTCGGGCCGCTGCTGCCTTGCTTCAGTATAGTTCAGCCCAGAAAAACTGCGCCGCGACGCGATGCCGCACCCGGCTCAAGCTTGTGGATTGGCATAGGCACTGCACTGCTCCAGTACGTGCTCGGCAAAACCGTGGCCGGCTTCTGCGTAGAGGTTAAAGGTGATGCAGCCGGCCTCGCGAATTTCCCGCTCTTCATCCGGGTACCGCGATACCACCGCGAGATCGCCGTAAAACTCTTGCGATTTCAGAAACTTGACTACCGACATATTCTCCTTGTGGTTGGTCAGGCTGACCAGAATCAGCTTGCGCTCGGCGAGGCAGGCGCGATTCCAGAAATCCCGATCGTTACCGTCGGCGTGTACGCAGTTAATTCCCTGGGCTTGCAGGGCGGCAACTTTATCGCCGTTTTCCTCGATACAAATGACATTGTTGGGATAGCGTTCGCTCAAAAAGCGATAGGCGCCTACACCCACGCGGCCCGCCCCGACAATCACAATGTCGCTCTGTCCCAGCGTGGCAATCGCCTCCTCGGTACTGCCAATGCCGCGCTCATTGGCCAGCAGAAAGTCGCCAAAGCGGCCGTAAATATCCCGCGCCCGGTTATTCAGGGGCGTTGCGATAAAGAAGGAGATGGCCAGTGCCAGTGCAATGGTGGTAACCCACTCGTTGCTGATGGTGCCGCCTTTGGCCGCAAGTTGGGCCACGATCAGCCCGAACTCGCTGTAGGTGGCCAGTGATAGAGCGGCCAGCAGCGCGGTTCGCGCCCGCTGCCGCAGCCACAATAGTAGAATCACATAGACGATTGGTCGCAGCAGCACCAGCGCACCCAGTGCCAGCGCTATTAGCAACATATTGCCGCCGGGCAGGCCGTTAAAGCCGATTTGCAGGAAAAAGCCGATCAGGAAAATATCTTTAAACTGAATCAGGTTTTTGTACAGCTCGGTGCTTTTCTTGTGGCTGTTAAGCAGCATGCCGATGACCAGCGCACCGAGGTCGCCCTTCATATTGACGGACTCAAACAGTCCGGCGCCACCGAGCGCCACTAGAAAGCCAAACAGTATCAGCAGTTCACCGTGCCCAACCCACTGCAGAATGCGCCCAAGCACCGGCCGCAGCAGCGGCAGCGCCAGCAGCCAGAGTGCGGAAGGTGTGGGGAATTTGCCTGAGGCGGCCACCAGATAGCCCACCGCGAACAGGTCCTGTACGACCAGAATGCCGATGGCGATGGCGGCGTGGAGGGCCACCGCTTCGCCCCGCTCTTCCAGCGTTTTGGTGGTAAACACCGTGCTTGAAAAAGAGAGTGCGAAAGCCAGCGTCAAGCCCGCTTCGGGCGAGAGCTCGAGCCCCGGGAGCAACTGGGTAAGCAGGATCAGCATGCCCCAGGTGAGCGGCACCACCAGCAGGGTTTGCAGAGTGGCCGTGCCCCAGACCTGGGGGGCAATCAGCTCTTTAAGATTCAGCTTGAGGCCAATGGTAAACAGGAGCAGGGTGATCCCCAGATCGGCGATGACCACGACCCCCGCGCCGTCACCTGCCAGGCCCAGCCCATGGGCAATAAAGCCCGCGAGCAGATAGCCGAGCAGTGGCGGATAGCCCAGCGAACGAAAGCCGAGGCCGGCAAAAAAGGCGAGCAGGATAACCAGAGGTTCCAAGGGGGCTCCTTGCAGCGGTGAATGAAGGCTCGAATGGGGAGTATAGAGGATCAGACCAGAACAGCGGATACCTGTTCGCGAAACCAGCGGTGGGCCGGGTCGTTGTCGAGAACGCGCGGCCAGTACATCTTCAGCGGGATCGGGTCTACACTCAGTGGAAAGGGGTGGCAGCGCAGCGGGTAGGCTCGCTCATACAGCTCTCCCAGTCGCTTGGGCACGGTTGCGAGGCAGTCGGTTTGCGCCACCACGATGGGCATTGAGGCAAAACTCTGCACGCTGGCCTGTACCCGTCGCTCCATCTGAATCTGACCGAGCGCATATTCCAGCGAGGTCTGCTTGCCGTGCCGGCGCGACAGGATGACGTGCGGCTCAGCCAGATAACGCTTGGTCGTTAAGCGCTTAATCCGCGGATGATCGCGGGCTGCAAGTACGACCAACTCCTCGGTTCCGGCGTGGGCCTGATGGATTTGCGGATGCTCATAGTTCACATAATCCAGCAGCAGGTCCGCCTCCAGGTTGATTAGCGTTTTGACAGGATCATTCGGGTGAATCGGCAGTGAGTCGATCCGAAGTTGGGGCGCAATTTCGGCAAAGCGGTTCAGCAAGTTACCCATGACCGCGCTTTCAAACATGACCTCGCCCAGCAGGGTAAAGCGCCGGTCGGCCGTCGTGGGGTCGAAGTGTGGCGCCGCACTGACGGCACGGCGCACCAGTTGCAGCGCTTCGCGAATATCGCCCTGCAATTGGCGAGCGCGTGGGGTGGGTTGCATGCCGCTGCGCTGGCGGAGAAACAGTTCGTCGTCAAAGGTTAGGCGCAAGCGCTGCAGGGCCGCGCTGACGGCCGGCTGACTCATACCCAGCTCGACCGCAGTCGCTGACAGTTTGCCGGTCTCCATCAGGCTGTCGAAGACGGTCAGCAGGTTGAGGTCAATGGAACGTAAATTCAGCTTCATGGATATTACATATACAAAACATTCAGTTTACAAATATCACGCCTGCGCTAGGCTGACAACATCGTCTTTGGAGGTGTGTGATGCCTGAAATCAAACCCGAACATCTGGTTATCGTGTTTATTTTGTTTGCCATGGTCTGGGAAGTGTTGGCCGGCCGCACTCGCGATGGGCGTAAATCCCGCGAAGACTGGAATATGGCTCTGCTCACCGGTGCGGCGATGGTGATTGTGCAGCGCCCGGCGCTGGTGTTGGCCACCGCCTTTATCGGCGGCCTGCTGGTACCCCAGTGGCAGGGGGCGCTAAATGAATTTGCTGCGGCCAACTTCTGGTGGGTGCTGCTGGCCTATATTGCGCTGGAAGAGCTGCTGCACGGCGCCGGCCACTGGTTTGCCCACGCGCGCCGCCCGAAAAGCAAAACTCTGCAGCGCGTGCAGGGGCTGTTCAAGATGGGCCACCGCCCCCACCACCTCTCCGGCGGCAATGATGGCAAGGGTCAGCTGTCGGTCACCCAGACCTTTGTTGAGCACTGGCTGTGGTGGTTCATCATGCCCAACTACTGGTTCCAGTTTTTCTGTGTCTATCTCGGCCTGACCGAAGTGTTTCTGGTGGGGACCGTGTTCAAGGGACTATGGGCGGCGCACAACCACGTGAACTGGAATTACGACCTCTATTTTCTCAACCACCGCTGGGCCTGGGTGCGCAAGACCATGTATGGCCTGTGTCATATCCTGACCTTCCCGACCCAGCACCATCACCACCACGCCCGCGGTAAAAACTCGGGCAGCAATCTGTGCAATCTGCTGGCGATCTATGACTGGCTACTGTTTGATTCGCTGGTGATCGAAAAGGAAAAGCCCAAGGTTTATGGCTGGAAGCAGTCGCCCGAGGAAGAGCACAGTATCTGGCATCGATTCTTTGCGACGGACTTGAAGAAGCTGGCGTAGTCGGAGTCTTTCAGGTTTGGCGGTTGGCAGATTGCTCCAGTCGCTCCGCCAACCACACTTTAATGATCGACTGGCGAGTGACACCGAGGCGGGCCGCTTCGTCGTCCAGGGCTTCTATCATCCACACAGGAAAGTCCACGTTTACTCGTCGCTGCCAGCGCGGTTCGTCTACCGTTCTGGCTCTAACTTCTATTAGGTTTGGGGCTTCCCAAAGTGACTGGGCGTCGATGGAGTCGATGCCATGTTTGTCACGGTTGGTACGACTCTTCCTTGGGTCGAACTCAAACTCATCAATGAGTTATTAATATGCCTTTTTTATACCATTGCCGAGGGTCTACTCCAGTTCAAACTCCACAAACACCTGCGAGCTGATTTTTACCTTGGCGGGTTTAAAATCATGCGGCGGTGGCTCAGGCGCGTCGCCACCCTTGGCGGCGTGGGCGACCATTTCTCGCATCTCAAAATGGCGCTGCACGTCCTGACGACCAATCTGGTGGACCCGCTCTACTTCCGTATCAAACTGGGCGGCAAGGAAATCGGCCTGCTGACGGGCCTTGCGGGCGGCGTCGGCGAGGGCTTTCTGTTTCAGCTCTTCAAGGTTGGAGACTTCCGGCTGAATATGGGTGATCTCGGAGATGCCGCTGTCGACCAGCACCTGCAGGGCGCGACTGTAGTCATTGGGGTTGCGTAAAACCGCTTCGACATTGCGCTGTACGCGGTGGCGGCGAGTGCGGGAACCGTCGTTGCGGTTGTAATCTTCCTGAATGCTGACGTGCAGGGCCGAGGAGGTGATGTCGCTCTCTTCCACACCAAGTTCCATCAGCGCGCGCACCGAGGCTGAAGCAATCTTGTCTACCTCGGCCTTGGCAATGGCCGGGTCACTGTCGTGGAGGCTGGACACGTTATAGTGCAGTCGAACAATGTCGGGCAGCACCTCAAACTCGCCCTGCCCTTCTACCGCAACGATGCGGGGTTTGGGCGGTACCAGCGGCGACTCGTTGAACTGGCTAAACAACACCAGCGCCAGCAGAAGAACCGTAACAATCAGCACAAACTGTCGCATAACAAGCTCCGTGTTCAGAAGGCGACATTATGCCAAAGCTGCGTCGGCGATAACGCTAGCGCTGAGAGGAAATATTGCCGCCGTCCACCACAATTTCCGAGGCTGTGATGTAACTCGCTTCATTGGACAATAAAAAGCGAACGACCCGGCCAATTTCTTCGGGTTCACCAATGCGGCCGAGCAGAATCCGGCGTTCGAATTCTTCTTTCAGGCCTGGTGCGTGGTCGACCGCCTGCTGGATCATGGGGGTAAGGATCTGCCCCGGCGACACGCTGTTGATGCGAATACCGTCGCGCCCAAGATCGTCGGCCAGAGCCCGATTTAGCGCCAGCATGCCGCCTTTGGAGGCGCTGTAGCTGGGGTTCATGGCGTTGCCCAGAGTCGCGTTGATGGAAGCGATGCCAACAATGGCCGAGCCGGGCAGGCTTTTCATATCAGCGCGCAGCGCTTTGGCCAGAAACACCTCGGCGCGCAGGTTAATGTTCAGCACGCTATCCCAGAGTTCAGGTTCCAGCTGATCCAGCATCCCTACACCGGCAATGCCCGCAGCATGCACCAGCCCGCCGATGGGCCCCAGTGCATCGCGTGAGTCACCGACCGCCCGTTGCAGGGCGTCGATATCGGCGACATCCACCGTCAGGCCGATGCAATCGACACCGCTTTGGCGCTGCAATTGCTCTGCGGCCGATATCACGTCCGAGCTGATATCCCAGAGTGCGACGGCGCGTCCCACCTCGGTTAAGGCGCGGGCGCAGGCGAGACCGATGCCGGAGGCAGCGCCGGTGATGATCACCGGGGTGGCGGGGCTGGCAAGTGGATTCATGGGCAATCCTTTTTTCTATCGATAATCATCAAAAGCTGTTTAAAGCTTATACAACCTACTGGTTTGTAGGATATAAAGTAACCTAACTGCCAAATCTATTGCCAGCCACGGTGTTTTCCCGGTGTGCCAGCGAACGTCATAAAAATTCAGCTTGTTAATAAATTACAACGGCTTATGATTGTTATTCCGGGTGACAAAGCCTTTTTACCTCATCTGGACTAGTCTGCATGCCAGTTATGACATGGGCGCCGAATCGTTAGTTTGCCTACTTCTTGGTAGACCAACCATTCGGGAGAATAAAATGCCGACTGCCCTGAACAAACCCCGTGACTCTGGCTTGCTGATTAGCCTCGCCTTGACCCTGCTGCCGAGCGCGGCCGTGGGGAGTGTCGCTCTTGAGGAAGTTGTGGTGACCGCCCAGCGCAAGGCAGAGTCACTGCAGGATGCGCCGATTTCGATCGCTGCCTTTTCGTCAGATGCGCTGGAAAAGAAAGGCATTTCCAATCTGGTGGATCTGCGCGCCAACGTGCCTAACCTCCAGCTCACTCCCCACCCGAACAGTGCGACCACCGCGCGTGTGTATATGCGCGGCGTGGGCAATAACGATGATCAGGTGACTCAGGACCCAAGCGTAGCGGTCTACATGGATGGCGTCTATCTTGCGCGCAACCTCGGTCTCGCCCAGGAAGTCGCTGATATCGAGCGCATTGAAGTGCTGCGCGGTCCCCAGGGTACTCTCTACGGCCGAAACGCCACCGGCGGTGCCATCAATGTGATTACCAAAGCGCCCTCACCGGAAGCGCTGGAGTTCACCCAGAAATTCAGCGCGGGCAATTTCGATTATTTCCGTAGCAAAAGCAGTCTCAACCTGCCGCTGAGCGATAGGTTGGCCGCCAAGCTGGCCTATATGACGATGCAGAAAGAGGGCTTTGTCGACAACGCTGGGACCGGTGTCGAGCGCTTTGGCGATCGCGAGCGCGAAGCCTGGCGGGTTGATGTGTTATGGGATGCCACAGATGCCGTTGAAGTGCGTTACGCCTACGACACCTCCCGCATAGAAGATACGCCAATGTTTGTGGAGCGTGTGCCGCTACACCCAGAGCAGCCGGATCGCCCTGAGCGCGGCTCCGAATCGGTGGAAGGCCTTAAAGCCAATGATGTAACACCCAAGGGCCACAGCCTGACCGTGAAATGATTGTTGAGCGAATCGCTGGAGCTGAAATATATCGGCGCCTATCGCGAGCTGGAAAACTTCACCCACCAGAACTACCACGCCGGTGAGCGCGGTGAGCACGCCACCTTTATTACCGAGTTTGATATCGAGCAGGAACAGACGACCCACGAACTGCAACTGCTAGGCAGTGGTTTTAACGATCGCCTGGACTACGTGGTGGGTGCCTACGCTTTCACGGAACGTGCCGACAGCTATGATCTTACCGTAGTGCCCGAGTTCGATATTGATCTGACCGGCGATGGCGTTAACGATGCCCGCGCCACCATCAACGCGATGCGCGACGTATCGATCGACAACGAGGCTCAGGCAATTTTCGGGCAGGCAACCTATACCCCGGAATGGCTGGACAGCCGCCTGCACGTCACGCTGGGCTGGCGCAGTTCCCGTGACAGCCGGCAAGCAACGCTGAAAAACGTCAATCGCCTGAGCAATATCCAGCCTGCGAGTGGCCTGCCCTTCCCGACGCCCACGGAAGTGGTGCTGGAAGATCCGCAAGGTCGCGGTGACCGGGATTTCAGCGACAGCAGTCCATCCTTGGTGCTGGCCTACGATCTGGCGGAAACCACCAACATCTACGCCAAGTGGGTCAATGGCTATAAAACCGGTGGCTATAACGTGCGCGCGAGTTCGGTGGAGCGGTTTAATGCGGGGTTTGATGCGGAGCAGCTGGTTTCTACCGAGCTGGGTTTGAAAGGGGAATACCTTGATCGACGTCTGCGTTTGAACGTGGCGGTGTTTGCGGCGGACTACGACGACATTCAGGTCAATGTCCAAACCGACCCCAATGACCCGACCGTGACCGACGTGCTGAATGCCGGTGAAGCTATTATCGAGGGGGTAGAGATGGATCTGACCGTCCTGCTCGGCGAGGCGACTACGCTAAGCTTCAGTTACGGTTATCTGGATACAGACTATGAAGTGGTGCGAGACGCCGAAGGGAATGATGTGACCGCAGAATTCCGCTTCGTCAACGCGCCGACGCATAGCGCCACCCTAGGTCTTGATTACACGTTTAGCGGGATTCAGTTTGCGGATGCCCGGCTGTCGATTGATTACAGTTGGCAGGACGACAAATTCACCAGCAGCAATATCAAGGACGGACACTATATCGTCGACAGCTACGGGGTATGGAACGCGCGCTTTTCAATGGCAGATATCCGCGCCTTGGGTGGCGGAATTGACGTTGCGCTTTGGGCACGCAACATCGCCGACGAGGAATACTACATCGCCCACTTCAATGCGCTGTTTCCTTCAGCGGTATTCGGTGATCCGCGCAGCTACGGCTTGGATTTGGCTTATCGTTTTTAAGAATTAAAAAGGCAATAAAAAAGGCCGACATCATGTCGGCCTTTTTGTTTAGCTCCGAAGAATAGTTAGGGCATGGTATGCACAAACTCTTTCCATTTACGCTGTGCCTTGATTACAAAACCCGGTGTGGCCGAGCCGGTGCCGGCGTTTCTCACCTGCGGGTGGCGAGCGATAACGCGTTGCAGGGCTGAGACCTGATTGGGTTCGATGTCGACAAAAAGAACATGCTTTCCGGACTTGAGTTCGTCGCGAAATTGTTTGAAGTCGTGGTGCATTTCCTGAATGCCAAACAATCCGCCTTCCCACGTGCAGAACCCGAGTGCGACGATGGCGAGAAAAATAAAGGGAACCCAGGTTACGGTTTCGGGTAGGCCGCTCATCCAGGCGATGAGTAGAACCAATGCTGCGGCGGCTACGCCAATCAGGGCGCCGAGCTCGGTGCCGTGCACTACGTCTTTCTTTAGCACCGCTTCCACGTTGTGCAGATGTTCGTGTGTGTCCACACCGGTGTCGTCTTCGCTATAGACGTGGATCTGAGGCTTATCTAGGCCCTCGGATTCCAGTTCGGCCTCCACGCGATCGAGTTCGTCCAGATCGTCACTGATGAAATAGTGGCGTTTCATACACCCTCCATTTTCTTTGCGTTTCTGAAACCTTTGCTACGCATTATCTGAAAGATCAGATTGCTCTTTAACTTTACATCAACTGGGGCTGCCCGCTATGAACGATTAAACCTATAAAATCTAATTCTTAGATGGTTTTCGTCTTACGAGTTCGCCGCGCCCATTACGCGCGTTACTACCGACGAGCATCAAAAAGATTTTTTTAAGTGCTTTTGATTATTAAGCGACTGATTCTTTGAACCTAATTGCCGGCCTTATAGGAAATCTGCACATCGGGTCTGTGCAACCTGCGATTTTCGTCTATAGTGACTTGAGCTGGTTCAAGGACAGATCGGCTGACCGTTGTGCTACCCAAACTCGAAGTAGTCATAATGTCAGCCCAATGATAATAACGATCCTGTCGGTATACCTCGCTGTAGTCTGTGCCCCGGTATGCGTCAGGCCAAACGCCATAGGGAAGCGACATGGTTATAGCGCTGATTATTCTGGGGCTGGTTGTCGTTACAATTGTGTTCCATCTGCTCAGTCCCTGGTGGCTCACGCCCATTGCCTCAAATTGGCAGGCCATCGATACCACAATTGAAATTTCATTTTGGGTGACCGGCGCCGTTTTTATTGCGGTTAACCTGTTTCTGGCCTGGGTGGTTTGGCGCTACCGTAAACACGGCAACAACAAAGCCCATTACGAACCAGAAAACAAATCCCTTGAAAGCTGGTTGACGATCATTACGACCATTGGTGTGGTCGCGATGTTAACGCCCGGTTTGATTGCCTGGGGAAAAATTATTCATGCGCCTGACGATGCGCAGGTGGTGGAAGCGATTGGTCAGCAGTGGCAATGGACGTTTCGCTTTCCCGGTGAAGACAATCAGTTGGGTGGTGCCGACGCGCGTTTTGTGACGCCGGAAAATCCCTTTGGTCTCGACCCTGATGACCCAGAGGGTCAGGATGACATTCTCGTTAACAGCCAGCGCCTGCACCTGCCGCTGAACCAACCGATAAAACTGTATCTGCGCTCGAATGATGTACTGCACAACTTTGCGGTACCGCAGTTTCGCGTAAAAATGGATCTGGTGCCGGGCACCGAAACCTATCAGTGGTTTGAGCCGACTCGCGAAGGTGAATTTGACATTCTCTGCGAAGAGCTTTGCGGTCTCGCGCACTACACCATGCGCGGCATGGTGGTGGTTGAGTCACAGGAGAATTTTGCTCAGTGGTTGAGTGAGTATCCAACTTTCGCGGAAACTCAGATAGAGAAAACGGCGGATCTTGCGGCGGGTAAGAAACTTTACGGAAATTGCGCGGCTTGCCACGGCGCCGATGCCGCTGGCAACGAAATGCTGAATGCGCCGAACCTCAGCATTCTTAGCGCAGATTATATGGCGCGTCAGCTTCGCTACTACCGAGACGGTATTCGCGGCGCTCACCCGCAGGACAACATCGGAAAGCAGATGGTGAGCATGGCGGGCATCGTCAGCAAGCCCGAGGACGAGCGCAACTTGCTCGCTTATATTCAATCGCTGCCGGCAATCGCATCGGCTCCTACCCGCGAAGGGGGTAACGCCAAAGCCGGGGCGGCAGTTTATGACGTCTGCGTCGCCTGTCACGGTGCCGAAGCTCAGGGCAAAGGTTTGCTGAGCGCGCCACGTCTTGCCGGTCAGGCCGACTGGTATCTGTATCGCCAGCTCAAGCATTACAGTATGGGGTGGCGAGGAACTCATCCCAAAGACCAGTTCGGCACCCAGATGCGCTTTATGACCCAGACTATTCAGAACCCTGAGCGTCTGGATGATTTGCTGGCTTATATTGCCACGCTGGCGCCGCAAGCATCGACCGAACTTTCCGTTTCATCAACCGGGGATGACCGCCTATGAGTCACGTCGCGATCGCCGATCAGGAAGCCCATCTCCACCATCCGAAAACCTTTATCGGCAAATACATCTGGAGCCAGGACCACAAGGTCATTGCCATTCAGTACGCAAGCACTGCAATCTTTGTGGGTCTGATTGCGCTGGTGCTGTCTGTATTGATGCGGCTGCAGTTGGGCTACCCGGATCAGTTTGATTTTATAAATCCCAATAGCTATCTGCAGTTTGTGACCATGCACGGCATGATCATGGTGATTTATTTGCTGACGGCCTTGCTGTTGGGTGGGTTTGGTAATTACCTGATTCCGTTGATGGTTGGTACACGGGATATGGTTTTTCCCTACCTCAACATGCTCAGTTACTGGTTCTATCTTTTGTCGGTGATTGTATTGCTCGCCAGTTTCTTTGCGCCGGGCGGTCCCACCGGCGCCGGCTGGACGCTGTATCCACCACAGGCGATCTTGGAGGGTACGCCCGGTGTCGGTAGCGGCATTGTGTTGATGTTATTGTCGTTAGCGATTTTTATTGTCGCCTTTACGATGGGTGGCCTGAATTACGTCACTACGGTGTTGCAGGCCCGCACGCGCGGCATGACCTTGATGCGGATGCCGCTTACCATCTGGGGCATTTTCACCGCGACTATCCTGGGTCTGTTTGCATTTCCTGCGCTTCTGGTCAGCGCCATTATGATGTTGTTCGACACGCTGGCGGGCACCAGCTTTTTTATGCCGGCGATTGTGTCACTGGGTGAGCCGCTGGAACACGAGGGCGGAAGTCCGATTCTGTTTCAACATTTGTTCTGGTTCTTTGGTCACCCGGAAGTCTATATCGTCGCCCTGCCCGCTTTCGGCATGATCAGCGATGTGCTGAGCGTCCATGCGCGCAAGAATATTTTCGGTTACCGGATGATGGTGTGGGCGATTGTGATTATCGGTGGCCTGAGTTTTATCGTCTGGGCTCACCATATGTATGTGAGCGGGATGAATCCTTACTTTGGGTTTTTCTTTGCGACCACCACGCTCATCATCGCGGTGCCCACGGCGATTAAAGTCTACAACTGGGTGCTTACCCTGTGGCGCGGCAATATTCATCTCACCGTACCAATGCTGTTCGCCATCGGGTTTATTTTTACCTTTACCCATGGCGGCTTGAGCGGCCTGTTTTTGGGCAATGTGGTGATTGACCTACCCCTGTCCGACACCTTCTTTGTGGTAGCGCACTTTCATATGGTGATGGGTGTTTCCCCCATCATGGTGTTGTTTGCGGCCATTTATCACTGGTTCCCCTTGATCAGTGGCAAGCAGTTGCACACGGGAATGGGCAAGATTCATTTCTGGGGAACCTTCCTTGGCACCTACGCGATCTATCTTCCCATGCACTACCTCGGCTTCCTCGGTGTGCCGCGTCGCTACTACGCGCTGGGTGACTCGTCGTTTATGCCCGACTCGGTGCATTCGATGAACGAGGACATTACCCTCGCTGCGATTATTGTCGCCCTGTTCCAACTGGTCTTCATTTTCAACGTGATCTGGACGCTGCGTAAAGGCCCGAAATCCGAACGCAACCCGTGGGGTGCGGCTTCGCTGGAGTGGCATACGCCGGATGTGCCACCGGATCAGGGTAACTGGGGTGACAAGTTGCCTACCGTGTATCGCTGGGCTTACGACTATAGCGTGCCCGGCGCGCGTCAGGATTTTATTCCCCAGCATGTGCCCGAAGAAGATGTGGATTACGAACCGGGTGGGCGCAAGAGTCACAAAACCTGATTAACAGCCTCGGAAAAAGGATGGCGGTATGAGCTGGACACAGATTTTTACCGATAAACCCTGGTTGCCTGAAGCGGCCGGTGAAGTGCCGGATACCGATACGGGGAAGGCCCCGGGACAAATCGCGCTGCGTATGTTGTTGGGCGCGATCACGATTCTTTTCCTGCTGTTTTTTGTGACCTTTATCGAGCGCTCCCAGTTTCAGGATTTCCACGCGCTGGCCGGTGAGCCGTGGCAACCCTTCACCGATTCTATGCGACTCTGGGTTAATACCGGAGTCCTGCTGCTGGCCAGTCTCTGTCTGCATTGGGCTGTTAGAACCTCGCAGAAACAGCAAGCCATCTTGCTTTTGCTGGGGGGTGGATTTTTTGCGGCCCTGTTTGTCGTGCTGCAGGTTTCGGTCTGGCAGTTTCTCTATAACCTGGGGTATGGCTTGGCGGAAAACCCGGCCAACAGTTACTTCTATATGCTGACCGGCGTGCATGCGACACACATCATTGGCGGGCTCTTTGCACTACTGCTGGTGGGTCGAAAATACCTTGCGGGCGCTGACACCGGTGTCGCACTGCGCGCCTGTGCTACCTATTGGCACTATTTATTTGTGTTGTGGCTGGTGCTGTTTTTCATGCTCACCCGCACACCGGAAACCTACGCAATCATTGCCGCGTTCTGCGGACTGGGGTAAGCCAATGGCCAACACATCTACCCAGGAAAATCTCACTTACTGGAAGCACATGGTCAACGACTGGTCTGCTGACAAGGAGACCTTCAAGCTCTCCTGGGGCAAGTTGATGATGTGGATTTTCCTGCTCTCGGATACCTTTATTTTCAGTATTTTTCTGATCAGTTACATGAATGCGCGCATGGCCAGCACCGATCAGTGGCCCTTGGCGAGTGAGGTGTTTGCCTTGCATGTGGGTGGGGTGAGTGTGCCCCTGCTGCTGATCGCGATTATGACCTTCATTCTGATTACCAGCAGCGGCACCATGGCAATGGCGGTTAACTGTGCCTATCAGAGGAATAAGTCCGCCACGTTTAAACTGATGCTGGCAACAGCCCTGCTCGGCGCCAGCTTTGTGGGTATGCAGGCCTTTGAGTGGAGCAAACTGATCGAAGAAGGTGTTCGGCCCTGGGGCAACCCGATGGGCGCTGCCCAGTTTGGCTCGGTGTTTTTTATGGTGACGGGTTTTCACGGGCTGCACGTGTCGGCGGGGGTAATTTATCTCGCCATTGTCGCCAACAAAGTCAGGCGTGGTGATTACGATCAGCGCGGCTTTCAGATTGTCGAAATAACCGGCTTGTACTGGCACTTTGTGGATCTGGTATGGGTATTTATCTTCGCGTTTTTCTACCTCTGGTAAGGAGCTGGCCATGAGTAATTCGACACAGGCTGCCGAAAGCCATGACGGACAGGAACATCCGATTGGACTGTATTTCAAAGTTTGGACACTGCTGTTTGTGCTCAGTGCCCTGTCTTACATGGTCGACTATTTCCAGTTTCAAGGTCTGCTCCGTTGGTCGCTGATCCTGTTATTTATGTTTCTGAAAGCCGGTTTAATCATTGCGGTGTTTATGCACTTTGCTTGGGAGCCGGCTACGCTCAAGGTTGCGCTTTTGCTGCCGACTTTGGCGATTGTGGTTTTCATAATTTTTATTGCGATTGAAGCCGATTACATCTATCTCAATCGACTGGAATTTCTTGCCGGGGGGAAATGAGCTCCGAGCGAAGCATGATGCGCTGGTGGCTTGCGAGTTTTCTGCTCCTGGGTTTTATCTCGGCGGCACTGCTTTTATGGCCATCCCAGCCGGTTGTGCCGAACATTCAGGGTGCGGTTCTGCCTCAGCCCAAGTTGCTAAAAAATATCGCATTGATCAATCATCACGGCGAAGGGCTAAAGGAAAGTGACTTTACCGGTCGCTGGCATCTGGTCAGCTATGGCTTTACTCATTGCCCTGATATCTGCCCCACCCTGCTGTCTGACCTAAAGCGCTTTCAAACGCTTCTCGAGAGTGAACCGGCCTATCGCGATATTCAGGTCTGGTTTTATACCGTCGATCCCCAGCGCGATAGCGTTGCCGCGCTGAAAAATTACGTGCCGTGGTTTGATCCGCGTTTTATCGGCGTGCGTGCTCGTGATCCAGATGCTGCCAAAGGTTTTGAGGAAAGCCTGGGGATCAATGCCAGCGTAAGCGGCGTTCCGGGTGACGAAGACTACCAGGTTAATCACGGCTTTCTGCTCTTTCTGATCGACGAGCAAGCGCAACTGCGCGCGGCACTGTCTCCCACCCGAACGCGTCAAGGTCAGCAGTTTTTTGAGCCCGAGCAGGTCTTGAAAGACTATCTTGCCCTAAGGGCGTGGGTCGGCGAATAACTCAGGCGAGTTTTGCTTCCGTGGGCGCCGGTTTCATCATGGCGTCCAGTTCCGCTTCTATCCAGCCCTCTACCTTGGCAGTGAGTTCGCGACTGCTGATATTGTCGGTGGCAATGGGCTCGCCGATCACAACCGTAATGGTGCCGGGGTATTTGAGGAATTTTTTGGGCGGCCAACAGACGCCGGCGTTATGGGACACGGGTACCACCGGCACGCCAGCGGCTATTGCCATATTGGCTCCGCTGCGGGCGTAGGTCCCTTTCTGGCCGACGGACGTGCGTGTACCTTCGGGGAAAATCAGCACCCGGCGACCGTCTTTCAGTCGGCGCGTGCCTTCGTCCATGATGTAGCGCAGGGCGGCTTTCGGGTTGCTGCGATCAATAGCGATGGGGTCGACCAGTTTCAAGCCCCAGCCAAAAAACGGCAGCTTTAACAGTTCGCGTTTCAACACAATGCCGATGGGAAAAAAGGCGTGCTGAAGATAAAACGTTTCCCACTGGCTCTGGTGCTTGGCCATGACTACGTAGTGGCCCTCGGGTACGCTGCCGACGACGTTGTATCTGACGCCACAGGTTAACCGCAACCAGATCAGTATCCATTGGTTCCAGGTAATCAGGTAGCGACCTCGAATCGACAGGGGCGTAAACCAGAAAAACAAAATGCCAGTCGTGCTGAACCAACCGGTGAGTAACACGTAGCCAATATAGAACAGCAAAGTTCTAACAAACAGTACCGGTCGTGTGAGTGAGAGATTCATTGTTTGGCCCGTGCGGCTAGCAGGTCATCAGCGAAGTCTGCGAGCGTAGCAAACACCTGCGTGTGGGACAGTGATCCATGTTCCGCTAACTGTGCAAAACTCTTCTCACCCTTGCCGGTTTTGACCAGCACTGGCTGGCAATCGCGGGCAACCGCGGCTTGTAAATCTTTTATGGAATCGCCGACAAAGGGCACGCCTTTAACTTTGGCGTTAAAGGCAGCGGCTGCCTGATCGATCAGCCCCGGCAGCGGTTTGCGGCAGTCGCACTCCGCATCAGGTAAATGGGGGCAGAAAAAGATGCCGTTGATGACGCCACCGTGGGCACCTACCAGCGCACACATTTTGCGGTGCATGGCGCTCAGATCGTCTTCACTGAAATAGCCGCGACCGAGCCCGGATTGATTGGTACACACGCCAATGGTGTAACCGGCCTGACTCAAACGCGCGATGGCCTCGATACTGCCCGGCACAGGAATCCATTCCTCGGCGCTGCGGATATAGTTATCCGAATCTTCATTGATCACGCCGTCGCGGTCGAGCAATATCAGGGGCATCAGTTTTTACCGGGCACCAGCAACGAGATATCGGCTACTTGCAAAAACAGTTCGCGCAATTGGCTGAGCAGGCTGAGGCGGTTTTTCTTCAGTGCGTCGTCGTCGGCATTTACCATCACCTCGTCAAAGAAAGTGTCGACGGGTGCGCGCAGGCTGGCCAGTGATTTCAGCGCGCCTTCGTAGTCGCCCTTATCCATCAGCGGTTGGAAGGCCGCACTCGCGGTGTTCAATGCGTCTGCCAGAGCTTTTTCTGCAATTTCTTGCAGCAGGCTGTCGTCAATCTTGCCGGCAGTGAAACCTTCCGCCTTGGCCAGAATATTGGATACGCGCTTGTTGGCCGCGGCTAGTGCTTCGGCCTCGCTCAAGGCAGTAAAGCTGTTCACGGCCTTGATGCGACGATCGATATCCAGCGGTACGCTCAGGTTTTTGGCGGTGACCGCCATAAACACTTCCGCTGCAATGCCTTGCTCGTCATAGACCGCACGCAGGCGCTCGATCATATAAGCCAGGATGGTGTTGATCAGCTCGTCGTCGGCTTTGACCGCGCTGTGCTGTTTTGCGGCTTGAGCGATCAGTTCGCGCAGATCCAGTTCCAGATTTTGCTCCAGAATAATGCGCAATACACCCAGACAAGCGCGGCGCAGGGCAAAGGGATCTTTCGAACCGCTCGGCGGCTGGCCGATACCGAAGATGCCGGTAATGGTGTCGAGGCGATCCGCCAGCGCAATCACGCTGCCGGTCTGAGTGGTGGGCAGACTGTCACCGGCAAAGCGCGGCAGGTATTGCTCGTCCATCGCTTTGGCAACGTCTGCCGGCTCGCCGTCGTTATTGGCGTAGTACAAACCGGCAATGCCCTGCATATCGGCAAACTCGTACACCATATCGGTCACGAGGTCGCTTTTGCATAAAAGCGCGGCGCGCTCGGCCAGAGCGACATCGGCGCCGATTTTTTCAGCCAGCACTTTACTCAGTGCGGCGATACGTTCGGTCTTGTCGAACAAGGTGCCGAGTTTTTCCTGAAATACGATGGACTTCAGTTTTTCACGGCGATCAAATAGCGAGGTCTTGCAGTCGGTTTCGAAGAAGAAGGCCGCATCGCTCAGGCGTGGGCGAATGACTTTTTCATTGCCATCGATGACTTGCGCGGGATCGAGGCTTTCGATATTGGACACGGTGATAAAGTTCGGCATAAGCCCACCGTTAGCATCCACTACGTGGAAATACTTCTGGTGTTCCTTCATTGAGGAAATCAACGCTTCGGCAGGTACTTTCAAAAAGCGTTCTTCAAAGCTGCCGGCTAGTGCGACGGGCCATTCCACCAGCGCGGTTACTTCGTCGAGCAGGTCGTCGCTGATCACCGCTTCACCGCCGAGTTTCTTACCTTCGGCAGAGACCTGTTCGCGAATCATCTCGCGACGTTTTTCAAAGCTGGCGACTACCTTGCCCTCTTCGAGCAGCAGGCTTTCATAGTCACCGGCGTTTTTGACTGTCAGCTCAGTGTTGGCGTGGAAACGGTGACCGCGAGTGGTATTGCCGGCCTTCAGGTTCAGGGCTTCACCGTTCAGGGTGTCACTGCCATACACGGCGCTGACCCAATGTACCGGGCGTACAAACTCAGCGCGGCTGGCGCCCCAGCGCATGCGCTTGGGAATCGGGAGTGCAGCGAGGGCTTTTTCAATGATATCGAAAATCACATCGCTAGTTTTGGCGCCTGCCTGTTCGTTTTTCACGAACAGTTTGTCCTGCTTGCCGTCGTTGGCGACGTGGTTTTTTAGGTCGGTAACATCGAGTCCGTTTTTCTGGGCGAAGGCTTCTGCAGCACGGGTGGGATTGCCGTCTTTATCAAAAGCGACTTTTGCTGGCGGGCCCCAGGCTTCCAGCGTCTGGCTGGGCGCCTGCTCGTTCAGCGCGCGCAGCAAAACCGCAAGACGGCGCGGGCTGGCAAAGCGCTCGGCACTTTCAAAGCTCAATGCAGCGTCGTTTAGTTGGTTTTCAATGCTATCGGCAAAAGCATCACGTAGACCTTTCAGCGCAACGGGCGGCAGCTCTTCGGTACCGATTTCAATTAACAGATCACGCGCGCTCATGACTTGCCCTCCTCTGCGGCCAATACTTCGTTGCGGAGAGTCTCCGGCGCCAGCGGAAAGCCCAGGGCCTTGCGCGCATCAAAATAAGCCTGCGCTACTGCGCGAGCCAAGGTGCGGACACGGAGAATAAACCGCTGACGCTCGGTTACGGAGATGGCGTGGCGGGCATCCAACAGGTTAAAGGCATGGGAGGCCTTCATCACCATTTCATAGGCAGGCAGCGGCAGGCCTTTTTCAATCAGTTTCTGACTCTGGGCTTCGCAGTGATCGAACTGCTTGAACAGTTCGGGCACGTCAGCTTCTTCAAAGTTAAAGCGCGACATTTCTACTTCGTTTTGGTGGAACACGTCACCGTAGGTCACAGGCCCGTCGGGACCGTTGGTCCAGATCAGGTCATAGATGCTGTCCACGCCCTGCAGGTACATGGCGATGCGCTCAAGGCCGTAGGTAATCTCGCCAGTCACCGGGTAGCACTCCAAACCGCCCACTTGCTGGAAGTAGGTAAATTGGGTGACTTCCATGCCGTTGAGCCACACTTCCCAGCCCAGACCCCAGGCGCCCAAAGTCGGCGATTCCCAGTTGTCTTCCACAAAGCGGATATCGTGGATGGCAGGGTCGATACCGAGGTGGCGCAGGGAATCCAGATACAGCTCCTGAATTTCCAGCGGCGAGGGCTTCATCACCACCTGAAACTGATAGTAGTGCTGCAGGCGGTTGGGGTTTTCGCCGTAGCGGCCGTCGGTTGGGCGGCGGCAGGGCTGCACATAGGCGCTGTTCCAGGTTTCCGGGCCGATGGCGCGCAAGAAGGTGCCGGGGTGGAAAGTACCCGCCCCTACTTCCATATCGAGCGGCTGCAGAATCACGCAACCGCGTTCTGCCCAGAAATGTTGAAGCGCGAGAATCAGCCCCTGAAATGTACTGACGTCTGCCTTGGTCACGTAAAACCCACCTGTCTTTCGCAAAAAGGCGGGAATTATAACGTCTGGCGGGGGCTTACGCGAAGGTGTTCTGTGTCAACACGCACAGGCTCCGGTCATTGCGGGGAACGCCGCTACCGTTGTCGCGATAAAGGGCGTGGAGTCAACCTGGTTGAACCTGCAGGTACTGATCGGCCCAATGGGTAAAACGGTCGGCGGGAATGGCGGGCGTAAAGAGGTAACCTTGCGCCATATCGCAGCCCGCCTCTCTCAGCAGGCGGCGCTGCTCAAGCTGTTCCACACCCTCGCCAACCACCTCCATTTGCAGGGAGTGGGCCATATTGACGATGGCTTGAATCAGTTGGCGACTCTGCTCAGAGTGCTGACAGTCGGCCACAAAGCTGCGGTCTATCTTGAGTACGTCGAAGGGGTATTGTTTGAGGTAACTGAGGGAGGCGTAGCCCGTGCCAAAATCGTCCAGTGAGAGGCGAATGCCCATGTTTTTGAGCCGGTAGAGAATACTCTTGGTCAAACTGTCGTTGCCCATCAGCAGACGCTCGGTGACTTCCAGTTCCAGGGCGCGCGGCGGCAGACCGGTTTTGCTCAAGGCGCGCTCCACCGCCGTAAGGATATGCCCCTTCTCAAATTGTCGGGCACAGACATTGACCGCCACCACAAAGTCCGGATCGTATGCTTGCCAGCGTTTTGCGTGCAGGCAGGCTTCCTCCAGCGCCCAGTCGCCAATCGGGAGAATCAGCCCCGTTTCCTCGGCGATCTGGATGAACTTGTCGGGTGACGGGTTTTTCAGCTCGCTGTTATGCCAGCGCAACAGCGCTTCGGCACCGACCAGGCGGTTGTGCCCAATATCGATGATGGGCTGAAAAGCCAAGGACATTTCATTGCGGGAAATGGCGTGGCGCAAGTGCGATTCAATGGCCAGTCGACTGGCCGCGCCGTTACCGGGTTTATGGCGGTAGCGGTAAAAACCGTCGCCACCCTGCTCGCGCGCATAATACATAGCCGATTCCGCACAGCGCATTAATTCAGGCGCCGAGTTTGCGTCGTCGGGGAAAATGGCGAGCCCGATACTGGCAGACAGGGTCAGTTCGCCCTCTTCCATCAGCAGCGGTTCGTTGACGGCAGATTTCAGTGCCAGCGCTGTGCGAACCGCGTTTTCGTCTCGCTGATTCTGCAAAAGAATCAAGAACTTGTCGCCGCCCAGGTTGCCGAGCAGGTCGCCGTCATACAGGGTGTTGCGAAGGCGCCCGGCGATCTGATTCAGAACCTTGTCGCCAAGACCGTGGCCGCGCGAATCATTGATCAGTTTAAAGCGATCCAGATTCAGGTGAATCAGGGTAAATGTGCTCTCCTTGGATTTCGCTGCGAGTGTGGCCTGCTCCAGCTTCTCAAGACTGTAGCTGCGGTTGGGTAGCCCGGTTACCGCGTCATAGTGAGCGTTTGTATACATGCGCTGGGCGAATACTTTCTCATCGCTGATATCGTCTATCAGGATGAGCATGTACATAAGCTTGTCGCCCTCGTCGTAGATCGGGCTACAGGTCGTGATGGTATGGCGGCCTGTGGGAGGGGCTTTTTCAAAGAACACCTCGCCGTGCCACTCTTCTTTTTTGCCGACGGCTGTCGAAATGTCCTGGAAGAGGCTTGAGGGTATCCCGAGGTCGGTGTATTCGAGCAAGCTGCGGCCGATCAATTTTTTTACCGGGATACCGATTAGCTCGCCCAGATTGCTGTTGGCGTAAGCCACGACGCCGCCGGCCTCTACAAACAGGATCGCCTGTGGGCTTTTCTCTAGGCCAAACAGAAGCTTATTCAGCTCAGACTTGAGGGCAGCAGCGCGAGATTGTGCGGTGTGTAGTTTGCGCAGCAGCAGAAGCGCCAGGGCGCACAGGGGAACAAGGCCGATAATCAGAGCCAGCCAAGCGCCAACCAGCCACAGTGCCAGCCCGCTGACCAGTACGGGCGCGATCACAGCGAAAAGCCACTGCTGGTTTCGCACTATAGACTCCCTTTTTGAAGCTGAGACAGATGCGAGGTCCCAACGCGAGCATGTTGTTATTTCGAGTATAGCTGCTGGTGCTAATACTTAATTCTGGTTTAGGGTTGCTTGAGAATCAAGTGCTTAGCCGGTTCTCGCCGTCAGGCCTTGCTGGGGAGCAAGCCTCTATGAGCGCGATAGCGCTCAGTATTCCGTATATTTTTTTGAGCTCCCGCGCACTTTGTCTGCCGGGTACTTGGCCTCGTTCTTCGCAATCTTCTGGTTGAGGGCGCTGGGGATATCAACATTCAATTTATCCGCCAGACGCACCAGATAGAGCTGGATATCGGCGATTTCGTCGGTGACAGCGGCCAGCTGCTCAGCGGTGAGGTTGCACGACTGCTCTTCGGTCAGCCACTGAAAACACTCTACGAGTTCGCTGGCTTCCACACTGAGGGCCATCGACAGGTTTTTAGGAGAGTGGAACTGATCCCAGTCGCGCTCGGCGGCGAAGTGTCGCAATCTTTGGCGGAGGTCATCCAGTTCTTTCATCGCGATCTCTTGTTATGGCTTGTCCGGTGACTGACCGACATAGAGGGTTTCAAAGCGGTTGCCCTGACCGGTGTTTCCAACCTGTTCATATTCTTGATAAAAGCACAAACGCAAGTTGGAGAAAACCCTTAGCAACTCACCTCGCTCCAGCAAGAAGTCGGGGTTGCTGGGGCCGCCCTCAGGCTTGGCGCGATTAAATGTTTGATAGAACAACAGGCCGCCAGGTTTGAGCGCCGTGGCCAGTGCTGGCAAGGTCGGTCGATGGAGAAAGCGGCTGACAACAATCACGTCGAAAGTGACGGGCTCGGGTGGTTGCTGCTCGACGTTGCGGGTGAGGGTTTCCAGCCTTAGTGATTGCGCTGCGGTGGTTTGCTGGAGCAGGTCTAGCGCGACCTCAGAGATATCCCAGGCTGATACGCGCAGGCCGTGTTCGGCCAAGAGTAGCGCATTCGCGCCGACACCGGAGGCCAAATCCAGCGCGGTACCGGCGGACGGCAGCAGCGCACGGTTGCGCCGAAGGACTTCGCAGGCCTGATCAACGGTGGGCCGTTCCGCGTTGGCGTAGCGCGCATTCCACCGCTCGCGCTGCGACATCAGTGCTTCCAGAAGGCTGGCGTAAACAGCACCAGCAGGGTGAATATTTCCAGACGGCCGAGCAGCATGGCGTAGCAAAGCACCCATTTGGCGCTGCGGCTGACATCGCCGTAGTGCGCCGACACGTCACCCAAACCGGGGCCGAGGTTATTCAGCGTGGCGGACGTGGCAGAAAAGGCAGTGGTGTAATCCATATTGCTCGCCATTAGCGCCAGCAGGATTAACAGAAAGGAAAACATGTAAACCGCGAAGAAACTCCACACGGCACTAACGGTTTTGGCATCCACCCGCTTGTTGCCGACTTTCAGGGGGATGATGGCGTGGGGGTGGATCAATTGCTTGAGTTCGCGAATGCCCTGCTTGGTGATCAGCATCACCCGCACCACCTTCATACCGCCGGCAGTGGAACCGCCGCAGCCGCCCATAAAAGACAGCAGAATCAGCATTACCGGCACAAAGGCGGGCCACACCGCAAAATCCGCCGCCGCAAAGCCAGTGGTGGTGGCGATGGAAATGGTGTGGAAAACTCCAAGTAACACACTTTCCTGCACCGTGTAGGTTTTGGTGTAGGCAAGAAAGCTGACAATGACGACGCAGGACACCAGCACCGCAAACAGGTAAAAGCGGGTCTCGGAGTCGCGCAGGTAGTGGTAGAAACGACGACTGCGCCAGGCAAAAAAGTGCACGCCGAAGTTGATGCCCGCCAACAGCATGAAAACCGACGCAATGATCAGAATCATTGAATTATCGAAATAGCCCAGGCTGGCGTCGTGGGTCGAAAAGCCGCCGATGGCGACGGTGGAAAAGGCGTGGCAAAGGGCATCAAAACCACTCATGCCGGCCAGCCAATAGGCCGCCGTGCAGGCAATGGTCAGGTAGAGGTAGATCAGAAACAGGGCCTTGGCGGTACCGGTGATGCGCGGCGTAAGCTTGCTGTCTTTAACCGGCCCGGGAGTTTCGGCGCGGTAGAGCTGCATACCACCGATCCCAAGTATCGGCAGAATCGCGACCGCGATCACGATGATGCCGATGCCGCCCAGCCATTGCAGAAACTGACGGTAAAACAGGATCGAGACCGGCAATTCGTCGAGGCCGGTGATCACCGTGGCACCGGTGGTGGTCAGCCCGGAAATGGATTCAAAAACGGCGTCACTCAGCGGCAGGTGCAGACCTTCCGCGAGTAGAAAGGGCAGCGAGCCAAAGCAGCCCAGTACCGTCCAGAACAGCGCCACCACCAGAAAACCGTCGCGGATATTGAGTTCGCTGCGTGCGCGCCTGACAAACAGCCAGACAATACCGCCGCAACCAAAACATAGAACAAACGCGATCAGAAAAGCCATCACCGCGCCATCGGCGGCGAGCAGGGAGATGATCGCCGGAATCAGCATGGTGGCACTGAAGACCATCAGCAGAATACCGACAATTCGGGCAATCACCGCAAAATGCATGTTGAGGCCTCGCCCTAGAAGAAAGTGAAACCGACCTGAAACAGGCGTTCCACTTCCTTGATCTTGTTTTTATCGACGAGGAAGAGAATCAGGTGATCCTCTGGTTCCACCACAATATGGCTGTGGGCAATCAATACCTCTTCACCGCGAGTAAGGGCGCCGATGGTTACGCCCTCGGGCAGGTCGATTTCATCGAGGCGGCGGCCCACCACTTTTGAGGAGCGGCTGTCGCCGTGGGCAATCACCTCTAACGCTTCTGCAGCGCCGCGTCGAAGGGAGTGGACGTTGGTAATGTCGCCGCGCCTTACGTGGGCCAGCAGACTACCGATAGTGATTTGCTGAGGCGAGAGAGCGATATCGATCTCGATGCCCTGCACCAAATCTACATAGGCGGGGTTGGTGATCAGGGTGATGACTTTTTTCGCGCCCATGCGCTTGGCCAGCAGCGAGCTCATGATGTTGGCTTCGTCGTCGTTGGTCAGGGCGCAAAACACATCGACATTGTCGATGTTTTCCGAGGTCAGCAATTCGTGGTCCGAGGCCTCGCCGTGCAATACCACCGCCTTGCTGAGTTCTTCCGACAGCACCCGGCAGCGCTGATAACTTTGCTCGATAATTTTTACCGAGTAGCGACTTTCAATCGCTCTCGCCAGGCGTTCGCCGATATTGCCACCACCGGCGATCATGATGCGTTTGTAGGATTCATCCAGCCGGCGCATTTCCGACATGACTGGCAGGATGTGATCCTTGGCCGCGATAAAGAAGACTTCGTCTCCCGCTTCAACAACTGTATCGGCTTTTGGCAGAATGGCTTCGCCGCGCCGGAAGATGGCCGCCACGCGAGTGTCGACCTTGGGCATGTGCTGGCGAATTTCCTGCAGCTCCACACCCACCATCGGGCCGCCGTAATAGGCTTTAACGGCAACCAGCTGCACCTTGCCATCGGCAAAATCCAGTACCTGCAATGAGCCGGGGTATTCCAGCAGGCGCATGATGTAGCGGGTGACCAATTGCTCGGGGCTGATGATGACGTCGATGGGGATGGAGTCGTCGGCAAACAGGCCGTCGTTGAGCAGATAGGCGCGCGAGCGAATGCGAGAAATCTTGGTGGGCGTGCGGAACATGGAGTAGGCGATCTGGCAGGCGACCATATTGATCTCGTCACTGCTGGTCACCGCGATCAGCATGTCCGCGTCGTCGGCGCCCGCCCGGCGCAAGACATCGGGGTGGGAGGCAAGGCCGGTTACCGTGCCGATATCGAGCTTGTCCTGCAATTGTTGCAAGCGCTCGCCGTCGCGATCGACGATGGTGATATCGTTGTGCTCGCTGGCGAGGTTGGCCGCCAGTGTGCCGCCGACCTGCCCTGCCCCCAGAATGATGATTTTCATCAGGAATCCTGACTCAATTTAGCCGCGATTGTAGGCGCATTACCTGAGCTTGTTAACCCGTGTGCCTGATTGCAGGCACATTTTCCTCTCAGGCCTATTAAACGTCTGCCTTGCTAAGTACAGCGTAGTAGAAACCGTCGTGGCCGTCTGTCTGTGGCAGCAGTTGTCGCCCGAAGGGCTGTGCCAGCCCCCAGTCTGCACTAATGGGCTGGTGACGGGCGCTTCCCTCTTCGGCCAAAAAGCGCTCTACGACCTCGGTGTTTTCCGTCGGCAGGATGGAGCAGGTGGCGTACAGCAGGCGACCGCCGGGTTTCAGGGTGGGCCACAGGGCCTTGAGCAAGCGCAATTGCGTGTCGGCCAGCGCGCGAATGTCGGCGCTCTGGCGATGCAGTTTGATATCCGGGTTGCGCCGCACCACCCCGCTGGCGCTGCAGGGAGCGTCGAGCAGAATCTGGTCGAAGGGTTGCTTGTCCCACCACTGCTCCGGGCGCGCCGCATCGCCGGCAATCAGTTCGGCGCTGAGATTGAGGCGCTCCAGATTGTCCTGCACCCGCACCAGGCGAGAATCGTCGATATCGAGGCAGGTCAGGTTCAGGTTGCCGCCGGTGGCTTCCAGCAGGTGGCCGCTCTTGCCGCCCGGAGCGGCGCAGGCATCCAGCACCCGCATGCCCGGTTGTGGTTGCAGCAGGCCGGCGCAGAGTTGGGCAGATTCGTCTTGCACGCTGACCGCGCCGTCGTCGAAATCGGGCAGCTTGCTGACATCGACGGGCTTTGCCAGCCGGATGCCGGTCTCGGCAAAGGCGCAGGCCTTGGCTTCCATGTCGAGTCCCGCCAGCTGTTCCAGGTAATTTTCTCGGGTCTGGTGAAGCACATTGTTGCGCAGGCACAGCGGTGGATGGCTGTTGTTGGCGGCAAAAATCGCCTCGGCCTGTTCCGGCCAGGCCTCGAGAATGGCCTGATGCAGCCACGCCGGGTGGGCGGTTTTCTCGGCCTCGTCCAGTGCGGCCAGCAGGGTTTCGCGCTCGCGCTGAAAACGGCGCAGTACCGCATTGGTGAGCCCCTTGGCCCAGTCCTTTTTCAGCTTGCGCACCGCGTTGACGGTGGTGTTAATGGCGGCGTGATCGGCAATGCGCATGTAGTCGAGCTGATAGATCCCGAGACACAGCAGCATATGCAGGTCGCTGTCCTTGTCCTTCATCGGTTTCTTGATGGACTGGCGCACCACCGCGTCGAGCAGCGGGTAAAAACGCAGGGTGCCATAGCAGAGCTCGCGCAGTAGCGGGCGTTGCTCGAACTTGACCTTCTGTTCCCAGCGCGGCAATTCCCGCGCCAGTGAATGGCCGTTAGCCACGGCCTGCAGACAGCGCGCGGCGGCCGCGCGAACTTCAGGCATGGGCTTCTCCGGCGTTTTCGCCGAGCACGGTGCCGGGAGTAAAGCGATCGGCACGGGCGTTGAGCATATCCTGGGCCGACATCGCGCGGGCGCCGGGCAGCTGCAGCTCGGTGAGCAGCAGTGAGCCTTTACCACAGGCAACCTGAATGCCGTCTTTGCTCGCAGCGAGAATTTCTCCGGGAGCGCCCTCGCCGGTGGCAAGGGTGGCGCGCTGAATTTTCAAGCGCTCATCGCCGAGTTGGGTATAGCTGACCGGGAAGGGGTTAAACGCGCGGATTTTCCGGTGCAGCAGCACGGCGTCTTCGGCCCAATTAATGAGGGCCTCGTCTTTCAGTATTTTCGGTGCGTAGCAGCTCAGGGCGTCGTTCTGCTGCTCGCCCTGCAAGGTACCGGCGGCGAGGTGATTGACTGCATCGATCAGTGCCGGGCCGCCCTGCTCTGCCAGTTTGTCATGGAGGCTGGCGGCGGTGTCATCGCTATTAATCGGGCATGTGGTCTTTAGCAGCATGTCACCGGTGTCCAGACCTGCATCCATTTGCATGATGGTGATGCCGGTTTCCAGATCGCCCGCTTCAATGGCCCGTTGAATGGGCGCGGCACCGCGCCAGCGGGGCAGCAGCGAGGCGTGTACATTGACGCAGCCGAGGCGCGGCGCATCCAGCACCACCTGCGGCAGGATCAAGCCGTAGGCCACCACGATCATCAGGTCGGCCTGATGGCTTTTCAGTTCGCTCACAGCGTCTTCGGTTTTGAAATTCAGCGGTTGATACACCGGCAGGTCGTGGGCGATGGCGAGTTGTTTAACCGGGCTGGCCTGCAGTTTCTTGCCGCGCCCGGCCGGGCGGTCAGGCTGGCTGTAGACGGCGACAATCTCGTGTCGGCCATCCTGAATCAGGGCCTTGAGATGGCTGGCGGCAAAATCGGGGGTGCCCGCAAAGATCAGGCGCAGGGTTTGGCTCACGGTATGTCCTTAACGGGGCTTCAGGAAGCGGCCCGGCGATGCTGTTTTTCCAGCTTGCTGCGGATGCGGTTGCGCTTCAGCGGCGACAGGTAGTCGACAAAGAGCTTGCCCTTGAGGTGATCCATCTCGTGCTGAATACACACCGCGAGCAGACCTTGAGGTTCTTCTTCAAAGCGATTGCCGTCGCGATCCAGCGCGGTAACGCGGATATGGGCCGGGCGCTCGACGGTTTCATAGAAGCCGGGCACCGACAGGCAGCCTTCGTCATAGCTGCCAAGGTCTTGATCCAAAACGGTTATTTCCGGGTTGATATAGACTTTCGGATCACTGTGATCTTCGCTGACGTCGATCACGATAATCTGTTCGTGCACATCGACTTGGGTCGCCGCCAGACCGATGCCAGGGGCGTCGTACATGGTTTCGAACATGTCGTCGATCAGTTTGCGGGTGCGATCGTCCACCTCGGCAACCGGTTTGGCTTCGGTGCGCAGGCGGGGGTCGGGGAATTCGAGTATGTCCAGAATCATGCTGTGTCCGTCGGGCTGCTCTCGGTCGTTGCAGCGGCTACTTGCGAGTGTTTGTGACCGAGTTGTCGTGAAATTTTAACGGTTGCTGCTAAGATTATGATCAACAAGCATTATTGACCCAATCTGTGCTAACGTAAGAGTTACGGTCGATTATACCACAGTGCGCCCTCCCGTCAGTGCGTGCAGGCATGGCAAAAGTCCGGCAAAAACTTCGGTATAACGGCGCGTTCAACACAGTGTGGCAAGGCATTCCGCCACCCGAGGATAACAAGATGAAACGACTGCTGCTTGGTCTGGCGCTCTCTGTAAGCTTTACTGCGGCTGTGCTGGCTGATGTTCTGGCATTGAAAGAGGATCACCCGCAAACCTACGTGGTAAAACGCGGTGATACGCTGTGGAGCATTTCCAATATCTTTCTGGAAGACCCTTGGCTCTGGCCGGAGTTGTGGCACTACAACCAGCAGCTGGATGACCCCCACCTTATTTACCCTGGCGATATTCTTTACCTGATCTGGGTAGACGGTAAGCCTCGGCTGGTTAAGAACATCGTCAAGAAAACCACCGTTAACCGCGACGTTAAGCTGACGCCGCAGATGCGCATTTCCGATGTGACTACGGCCATTCCCGCCATATCGCTGGATGTGATCGGCCCCTTCCTGAGCAATAGCCGGGTGGTCGATAAGGCCCTGCTGGAAGAGGCGCCTTATGTGTTGAGCGGTCGCGAAGGCCATATTGTGACCGGTGCCGGCGATACCCTCTATGCCCGTGGCAAGTTTGAAGATGAGAGCGTCTACGGCATTTACCGGCAGGCGCAGGTCTTTACCGATCCGGATACCGGCGAGCTGTTGGGCATTCAGGCCCGCGATATCGGCGCCGGCAAGCGCCTGTCAGTGGATGGTGACATTGCTACTTTGCAGGTTAACCGCAGCAATCAGGAAATTCGCCGCGGCGATCGCCTGTTGCCGCAGGAAGATCGGACCCTGAAACCGCGCTTTGAGCCGCGTGCACCCAGTGAGGAAATCGAAGGCCAGATCATCGCCGTCGAAGGTGGTGTCAGTCAGGTCGGTAGCATGGATGTGGTGATTCTGAACCGTGGCGAGCGCGACGGTGTGAAATCCGGCGACGTGATGGCGATCTATCAGCGCGGTGTGCTGGTGCGTGATGATATTGCTGAAGAAATTGTGCGCGTGCCCGACGTTGAGGCTGGCCTGCTGATGGTCTTCCGCAGCTACGAAAAGCTGTCTTTCGCGGTGGTATTGTCGGCGACTCAGGCTCTGCGCGTGGGCGACAAAGTCAAAAACCCCACCTGATAATGTAACTAACCCGCAGGCACAGGATGTGCCTGGAGAAAGAACATGGATGTTGCTTCGCTTTCCAGCCTGCAGTGGCTGCTGATCTCCCAGTGGCCCGGCCTTTCCCGCAGTGCCCTGCTGCGCTTGATGCAGCAGGCACCAAACCCAACTGATTTATTGATGCTGAGTGATTCGGCCTGTCTTGAGGCCGGTGCCCGGCAGAGTTGGCTGGCTGCCCGTTCATCTTATCTGAGTGGCCGCGATCACGCCGCGGAATTCCGAGCCGATGCCCAGTTGCAAGCGCTGGCTAGTATGGGCGCCCGCATTCTTCCCTATATGGATGAAGGCTACCCGGCCCTACTGCGGGAAATCCCCGATCCGCCGCCGTTGCTCTATGTGGCCGGGCGCACCGAATTGCTGGCGCAGCCCCAGCTGGCGGTGGTGGGCAGCCGCAATGCTTCGCGTGGCGGTTTGGCTCTGGCGGAAAGTTTTGCCTCGGACTTGGCTGGGCGCGGCCTCTGCATTACCAGCGGACTGGCTTGGGGAGTTGATTCCAGCAGTCATCAGGGCGCGTTGAAAGCCGGTGGCGATACCATTGCGGTATTAGGTACCGGCATTGATGTGCCCTACCCCCGGCGAAATCTCCGGCTTTACCACGACATTCTCGAGCGCGGCCTGCTGGTGTCTGAATTCCCGCCGGGCAGCCCGCCCCGGAGGGAGCAGTTTCCCCAGCGAAATCGTGTGATCAGTGGCCTGAGCTTGGGAGTACTGGTGGTCGAGGCGGCGCCCCGCAGTGGCTCCCTTATTACCGCCCGCTTTGCACTGGAACAGGGGCGGGAGGTGTTTGCCATCCCCGGTTCCATTCACAATCCACTGGCGCGAGGCTGCCACCGCTTGATCCGCGAAGGGGCAGCGCTGGTGGAATCCGCCGCAGATATTCTCGAAGCCTGGGTCGGCTGGCTGCCGCCGGCGCTGGCGGAACTGGAATCGAGCAACGCAAAGCCACCCACTCTTGAGCCCGGCCAGCAGCACCTGCTCAATGCGCTGGGCTTCGACCCCCTGCCCCTCGATCGTTTATCGGATCAGTGTCGAGTTGCCGTAGACGAGCTGTTACCGGAATTGCTGGCGCTGGAGCTGGAGGGTTGGGTCGAGCAGCAGGGCGCGTGTTGGGTGCGTTGTAAATGAAGCACTTGAACAACTTGCTGTACAGGTTAAAATTGTACAATTATCAGTACAAGTGGGTAGCTCCAATGCGAGTGATCAGTTTTTCGGAAGCGCGCAGCAAGCTCAAGAGCTTGCTCGATCAGGTCGTCAACGATGCGGATTATGCCATTATCACGCGCCGTGACGCGGAAGACGCCGTGGTCATGTCGCTGGATCACTTTAATGGCCTGATGGAAACGGTCTACCTCATGAAAAGCCCGGCCAATGCGGCTCACCTGCAGCGATCCATAGATCAGTATCGGGCGGGCGACGCACAGGAGCGCGCGCTCACGGATGATTGAAACGCTTTCATGGACGAAAGAAGCTTGGGCTGACTACCTGTATTGGCAGGGGCAGGACAAAAAAACACTCAAGCGCATCAACCGCCTGATTCGAGATACGCTGCGCTCACCTTTCGAGGGCATCGGCAAGCCAGAGCCACTGAAGGAAAACCTGAGTGGCTTCTGGTCGCGACGTATTGATGACACTCATCGACTGGTCTATGTCGTCGACGACTCACGGCTTACTATCATTGCCTGCCGCTACCACTACTGAGTCAGGCCGCTGCCCTTTTCTTGCATTACCGCCCCCGCTCCGGTATTTTCCGCGCATTTCCTGACCTTGGCCCCGATGGCCCAAGCTGGAGGCTTTTCCGGTGTCATCCCTGTCTGCATTTCGAATCCGGCGCGCCGCAGATATTTTGCTGTCCGGCGGGCTGATTACCCACCCCACCGAGGCGGTGTGGGGCTTGGCCTGTCTGCCGAGCTTTCCCGCGGCGACCGCCCGCCTGCTGGATCTCAAACAGCGCCACCCGGCCAAGGGGCTTATTCTGGTGGCTCACGATGCCAGCTGCTTCGCGCCCTTGATCGATCCGTTGCCGGCTGAAGTGCGTCAACGGATGCTGGATGCCTGGCCCGCCGCGGTGACTTTTGTGGTGCCAGATCCTCATGGCTGGGCGGCCCCGTGGGTACGTGGCAGCCATGATTCCGTGGCGATTCGGGTAAGTGGGCACCCACTCACGTCCGCTTTGAGCCGGGCGGTGGGCGGCCCCTTAATCAGCACCTCAGCCAATCCCTCCGGCGCCAATCCGGCGCGCACGGCCTTAAAAGCCAGACAGTATTTTGGGGAACGTCTGGACTACTATCTGGTCGGAGAAACCGGCGGCGCCAGCCGTCCGAGCCGCATTCTTGATGCCCTGACGGGCGAAGCCTTCCGGGAGTAAGCGTGGATATTCAGGCCGTTAAAGATTACCTGCTTGATCTGCAGGATCGCATCTGCCGGGAACTGGAGGCCGCAGATGGCAAGGCCGAGTTTGTAGAAGATGCCTGGGAGCGCGGTCGCAGTCGTATCCTGACCGATGGTGCAGTGATTGAAAAAGGCGGTGTGAACTTCTCTCACGTGGCGGGTGACAATATGCCCGCGACCGCTACAGCCCGCCGCCCGGAATTGGCCGGCCGCTCCTATCAGGCCATGGGTGTGTCGCTGGTGATTCACCCCCAGAACCCCTATGTGCCCACCAGTCATGCCAATGTGCGCTTCTTTGTGGCTGAAAAACCTGGCGAAGAGCCGGTGTGGTGGTTTGGAGGCGGTTTTGATTTGACGCCCTATTACCCCTTCGAGGAAGACGTGATCCACTGGCATCAGACGGCTTTTGACGCTTGCGCTCCCTTTGGCGATGACGTCTACCCGGCCCTGAAACGATGGTGCGACGAATACTTTTATCTGAAACATCGCGACGAAACCCGCGGTGTTGGCGGCCTGTTCTTCGATGATCTCGACGAAGGCGGCTTTGATCGCTGCTTTGGTCTGATGCGCAGCGTAGGTGATGCCTTTCTTAAGGCCTACGTGCCGATTGTCGAGCGCCGCAAAGCGACCGAGTGGGGCGAGCGTGAGCGCGATTTTCAGCTGTACCGCCGCGGCCGCTATGTGGAGTTCAATTTGGTTTTTGATCGGGGCACCCATTTTGGTTTGCAGAGTGGCGGGCGCACCGAGTCGATTTTGATGTCGCTGCCACCGCTGGTGCGATGGGAGTACAATTGGCAGCCCGAAGCGGGCAGCCCCGAAGCGGACCTCTACGACAACTATCTCAAGCCCCGGGATTGGCTGAAGGTAAACTAATGTCCAGTTCTGATCAGTATGCGGTGTTCGGCAATCCTATCCGGCACAGCAAGTCCCCCGAAATTCACGCCGCCTTTGCCGCCCAAAGCGGGCAGAACATGGTGTATCGCACTCATCTGGTCGATGACGGGATGTTTGCCGAAAGCGCCGGACGTTTTTTCGACAATGGCGGCAAGGGTTTGAATATCACCGTGCCGTGCAAGGTGGACGCCTTTCAGTTTGCCGATTCGCTCTCTGATCGCGCACGGCGGGCCGGTGCGGTCAATACGCTGGCGCTGCAGGACGACGGCACCATTTACGGTGATAACACCGACGGTGCGGGCATCGTTCGCGACATGCTGGAAAATCTGGCTTGGGAAATGACCGATCGCCGGGTGCTGATTCTCGGTGCGGGCGGCGCGGTGCGAGGCATTCTCAGCCCCTTGCTGGCGCGCAACCCTCGTCACATCGTGATTGCCAATCGCACCGTAGAAAAGGCGCGGCTACTGGCTCGTGAGTTCAGCGAGCTGGGCGAAGTCCGCGGTTGTAGCTATGAAGGCCTCGCTGGCAGCCAGTTCGATCTGGTGATTAACGGCACCAGCGCCAGCATGATGGGGGATCTTCCTCCGCTGTCGCCGGAGTTGCTCAGCGAAACTGCCTGCTGCTATGACATGATGTATTCCGCCGAGCCGACCCCCTTTATGCGCTGGGCGGCCAGTGAAGCGGCCTGGGCTGTGTCGGACGGTCTCGGCATGCTGGTTGAACAAGCGGCGGAATCGTTTTGTATCTGGCGCGGCATCCGGCCCAACACCGGGCCGGTCATCGAACAGATTCGCGCCTCGCTGAATAAACCCACGGGATAAGGAAACGCATTTTGCTGTTACAGATTGTTGGCCTGATTGCCGGGTTGCTGGCACTAGTCTGGAGTGCCGACAAATTCGTTTTGGGCGCCTCCGCCACCGCCCGCATTCTCGGCGTGTCCACCCTCGTCATCGGTATTCTGGTGGTGGGCATTGGCACGTCCGCACCGGAGATGCTGGTGTCTGCCATCGCCGCCTTTCAGGGGCAGGCCGGCTTGTCGGTGGGGAACGCGCTGGGTTCCAACATCACCAATATCGGACTGATTCTCGGTATCACCGCGTTGGTGGCGCCCTTGGAGGTTCGCTCCAAAATTCTGTTCCGCGAAATCCCCCTGCTGATTCTGGTAATGATTGGCGGCTGGTTCCTATTGCGCGATGGCGAGTTAAATCTGGTAGACGGCAGCATTTTGCTGGTGGGCTTTGCACTGGTGATACTGCGTCAGTTGTGGGAAGCCAAACACGGCATCGACGATCCGCTGGCGGGTGAGTTTGAAGAGTCGCTGGAAAAAGACCTGACTCTTGGCAAAGCGCTGTTCTGGCTGGCGCTCGGTTTTGCGGTGCTGCTGATTTCTGCCCGCGTCATGGTCTGGGCGGCGGTGGATATTGCGCAGGCGTTGGGAGTGAGCGAGCTGGTTATTGGTTTGACCATTGTCGCCATCGGCACCAGCCTGCCGGAGCTGGCCGCGTCAGTCGCCGCCGTGCGCAAAAACGAACACGATATTGCATTGGGTAACGTGCTCGGTTCTAACCTCTTTAACCTCTTGGGTGTAATGGCTTTGCCGGGTGTGATCTCACCGGGGAAAGTGGATGCCGCCGTACTGAGCCGGGATTATCCCATCATGATTGGCCTGTCGGTGATGCTGTTTATTGTCGCCTACAGCTTCAAAGGCAGCCGGCGCATCGAGCGCTGGGAAGGCGGCCTACTCACCGCCTTGTACTTCTCCTATCTCGGGCTGCTGGTTTACACCGCTTAACCGCGTTTACTTGGATAGCTCCGCAATATGCCGGTCTTTCAACTTGGCGTAATTGTTGGCGCTGTAGGTAAAATATTCTCGCTCCTTGTCGGTTAAGTCCCGAACCGGTTTCGCCGGGCTGCCGACATAGAGCTTGCCGGATTCCAGCGTCTTGCCCGGCGGTACCAAACTGTTCGCCCCCAGAACCACCTCGTCTTCAATCACCGCGCCATCCATCACAATACAGCCCATGCCGATTAACACCCGACTGCCAATCTCGCAACCGTGCAGGGTCACGCTGTGGGCAACAGTCACATCATCGCCAATGGTCAGCGGATAACCGTCCGGGTTAAACGGACCGGCGTGGGTGATGTGAAGAATGGAGTTGTCCTGAATGCTGGTGCGCGCACCAATGCGAATACGATGCATATCGCCGCGAATTGTGGTGTTGGGCCAGACCGAGCTGTCATCGCCCAGCGTTACATCCCCAATCACCGCAGCGCTGGGGTCGATAAAGGCGCCCTTGCCGAGTTGCGGGGTGTTGCCTTCGAAGGTGCGGATGTAATTTTTGGCTTTGTAAGGCATCTAGTTTCCGTGGTCTATTGGGATGCGCCCATGATAGCGAAGTGCGCGAATATATCGAACATCGCCGGCTGAGAGTTGTCCTGCATGACCAAGATAGTGATTGATATTGTTTGTGATTTGCATCACAATTTTTCGTGTAATTGATACCGTGTATTCGTAACTGGTGTTTTTACCAAAAATAATCCGGTAGTTTACGCAGCAGCGTAGTTATACGACTTTGTGGCAAGGAAGCCCGGCAGTGACTCTTCTCCGAGTTGCTGATGCAAAAGGAATTTGCAGCCCTCTCTTTCGGCTTTCTTTCCACGTTGATAACAAAAACCCAAGGACGTGGTGGGATTATGAGTGAGCATGGGCGCCGGTTCCCGGCATTCTCGGTAAAAGCCGTATTGATTGTTTTTTTGCTGGCCATTTTCAATGCCAGCGCACATGAAAGCGCACCCCATCAGGCCTCCGAAAACTCCGAAGCTATCAATCAGGCATTGCAATGGCTTGAAGCCTCCCGTTTGGAAAGCGGTGCAATTGTTACTGCATCGGACGAGGCTTCAGCTTTCCAAGCAACGGCCGAAGCATTTCATGCCGCAATCTCGGTTGGCCGCGATATTTTTGAGAGCAGTGACGTCCTGGCTTTTCTAGATAGCGCCCCCGCAGCGTTACCTACCGAAAACTTGTCCCGACTAATTATTGCCTTGCAGAGTGCTGAGCGCAGCACGACCCGAGCCGTCGAAGAACTGCTAATTCGGCAAGGGCAAGATGGCGGCTTTGGAGATTACCCTGGCTACGATAGCACCCCGCTTGATACGGCTTTTGCGCTGTTGGCCCTGCAAAAAGTACAGCGTGATGCCGCAGTGGCAGGCAGGGCATTAAGTTACCTCTCTTCCGCGCAGCTAACGACCGGCGGTTTCGGTTATTACGCCGATCAGTCTTCCGGAATGGTTACTGCGCTCGTGGTTAAAGCCCTCAAACCCTATCTCTATACCTTCAATATTTCTTCTGTGCTTAGCCGGGCCGCAGACTTTCTGTATGCAATTCAAGAGGAGAGTAATCGCTGGAGCAGTGATTGGGAAAGCGCTCTGATTCTGCAAGCGTTGATTCCCATAACAACCGACGTGTCGCGCTATCAGGAGTCTGTCGCAGTTCTCGAGAGCAACCAACGTGCTACAGGCAGTTGGGTGGACCAAGTTTACTCAACGGCTCTGGCGATTTCGACATTAGACCTGTTGGCCAATCTGGAGGTACCGGCCGACCCCGAAAAGGCGGTTGTGCGAGGCAGACTCATTGATGCAGTGGGTGGCTCGGCGCTGACGAATGCTCGGATTGATGTGAGGGATTTCGATCTTGAAGCGGTTTCCATTGATAGCAGTGGTCAGTTTGTACTATCCAATCTCGATCCGGGTGCCTACATCGTTTCTTACTCAGCCCCCGGCTATTTGTCTGCCTCCCAAAACCTGAATCTTCAGAAAGGCCAGTTTGCTGATGTTGGTACCATTCGCTTAACCGTGGCGCCCACCGCTTCACTGGTTAGCGGTGTGCTCACCGATACGACCACGGGTGAACCCGTGGCGGGTGCGATTGTTTCGGTAATCGTTAGTGGCACTTCTGCCAGCGCCATCAGTAATACGAACGGTGAATACCAGTTGTTGGCGGAATTGGGCGATGCGGTGCTCACCGTTACATCGGATGACTACCATGCCATATCGGCGACGGTGACGCTGACGGCGGGCACCGCAGTCAACTTTTCGCCGGGGCTTTTGCCCATAGCGGAGTCGCAGCCCGCCAATGCATCAATCTCGGGGCTCATCCTAGACGAAAGTAACCAGCCGTTAGAGGGAGTTAGCGTAAGCCTTGCTGGCGCTGGTTCCGTGGTAACCGAGAGCGATGGCTATTTTGTGCTTGAAAACCTGTCGGCCGGTGAAGTGCGAATTGAAATCGCAAAGACGGGGTACGAGACACTCAGCTCGACATTGATTCTTCCCGAAAAAACACGGGTCAATCTGGGTGAGGTCACGCTCAGAGAACAGGTTGTTTTGCCCGCCACGTCGATCAGCGGCCAGGTAATGGATTTAAGTACAGGCGCGCCTGTGGCGGGCGCGTCCGTTACCGTTGGTTCGGCAAGTACGACCACCGACAGCAACGGCTTTTACAGTCTTCGCGACATACCGGTACTTGAATTCACTCTGCAGGTGAATGCCTCGGGTTATCTTTTTACAAACAAGGATATATCCCTAACCGAACATAGCCAGTTATCGCTCAACATCAACATCCGCAAAGCGGATCTGGGCGGCGTTGAAGTCGCGGCCGTTACCAGCAATGCGTTCAGTTATGGTGCTTATGAGCCGGTGTTGATCAGGGCCAGCCTTGAGAACAATACCGCGCTGACGCTGGGCGCGAGGCTGTATGTAAAGGTGAAGAACGTCGCCGGTGAGGAAGTGGCGAGCTTTCCGGCTAGGTATTTGCCGCCGCTGGAGTCGGCTCTGGATGAGGAAGAGCTGGTGCACTACCAGCAGCATCTTGAAGAGTCCGTTGAACACCTTACGCCCGGTGAACAGCGCGATGTGCAACTTGAACAGTGGTGGAATACAGAGAATACAGCACCGGGTGACTACGTAGTGACGGTGCAGGCAGTTGATGCGGCCACCAGCAATCTCGTGTCGGAGAAAAGCCTTGTTGTAACGGTGGAAGATACGAGGGAACTCGCAGCGCTGCGTCTGGCCGCAATCCCCGGATATGTGCTGCTGAATCGTGATGCGGAAGTTGTAGTGAGCGCCGAGTTGCTTAATCGCTCCAACGTGTCATCAGTCCTAGCCTTCGATTATCAGCTGATTGACCCGCGTGGGCAGGTGCTCATTGATGGTCAGGGGAATATCGCGCTCTCGCCAGATCAAACCAATCTCATTGTTGAGTTGGATCGCTTGCTCCATCAATTCACGGCAAGCGGGGACTATGCACTTCAGCTATCCAATATTTCCGGCATGGATATTGTTGAATCGTCCGAGGGCAACGTTTTTGTGCCCCCTTCTATTCGGCTCGACATCCAGCAGTTACTAACACCCAACGAGGTTGTGCCATTAGAAGGTGTCGGTGTGACAAGCAATATTCAGATCAAAGGAGTTGATGGTGAATAGTCTGATGAAAACCGTTGGCGGCTTGAGCTTTTTCCGCATACTCGTTGTCGCCGGCCTGCTGCTGAGTGCGGTGCATACTCAGGCCAGTCACTTCCGCTTTGGTCACTTTACCTATCAGTCAAGGCAGGATGTTGCGCCGGCCGCTGCCGACTTTGCGATGACAGTCGCATTTAGAAGTAGCGCCTTTGGACACCCCGGTATTGGCCAGACCTTTCGGCCCGGCAGATACAATTTTGGTGATGGTCGTTCGGCAAACCTGAACTATCGGGTGATTGCCCGAAACCTTCAGGAAGACTGGATCGTTGGTCGCGCGATTGATTCTTCAGGCAATGACCTAATCAGGCATATCTACCCTTCGGTGGATAACAATGGAAACCCCTGGCTTGGTCAGTTCTCCAGTTGTTGCAAGATTGGAGGCATTCGCAATGCAAGTAATGCAAGTTGGCGCGTCTATACCCGGGTTGATCTCACCAGTGGCAATTCTTCTCCGCTCAGCAATCTGCCGCCGATCGTTAGTTGCTCTAAATATGACTGCCGATTTTTGATTCCGGCTGTTGATCCAGATAGGGACAAAATAACCTGGCGTTTGTCTACCCGTTCAGAGTCTGCAATTCCGTCCATTCCGAGTGGTATGCAGGTTGATCGTGACACCGGCGTATTTACTTGGGCTGGTGCACAGTCGTTTTCAAATGGTCTGTATTCTGTTCAGGTGACGCTTGAAGACCGCGATGACAACGATGTGGTGAAAAGTACGGCGGCAATCGACTTTTTGATTCGACTGCAGGATCAGGGGGCGAATATTGCCCCGGCTTTTGATCACCCGCCGACACCGGAAGCAGGTTCTCGTATCAAAGCTGTCGTGGGGCAAACACTCAGTATTGCGGTACAGGCAAGCGATGCCGACAGCAACGACACCGTTTATCTCAATCATGTTGGCTTACCGAATCGGGCTACCTTCGAGCAAAGCATTTCCGGTGGCCGGATCGGACTTGCACATCTTGAATGGACTCCCACTGAAAGTGACATTGGTGAGCATATCGTCACCTTCCTAGCCAATGACAATCGCGGAGGAGCGTCGTCACCCGTGTCCGTTACCATTGAGGTTATTAAGCCAGCCATCTCTGACGTTCGAGTGAGGAGCAGAATCTCGGCAGATGATGTCGATGTCGACACGTCGTCCTTGTCCAAACCACCATCGTCAATCGGCATTGAAGGTGATCGCACGGTCGTTACGTGGGAGTTCGCCACCTTCAGCGTGGATCAACTTGAGAATCTTTCGAAAAATCTGCGGCTGTACAACGTTGAGCCGGGTGAAATACGTGTTGTCACCGAGCAGCTAGAGGTTTCCTATATCGATATCGACGGAAACCCTGTGCACCAGAGTCTCGGTGAACAGCGAGTCAAGGTAGCGCCCACCTTGACCAGCGTATCGGTTGCCACGGATAAACCAAGCTATACACCCTCCGAGCAAGTGATCGTCAGCTCCACCATCATGAATCTGGCCAGCGTGAAAACCGATGCGCCAGTTTCAATCATCGTTACTGATACGCAACAGAACATTGCCGCTGATCTCGGCAGCTTCAATGTTGAGGCGCTTCAGGCGCAAGAAACGCGTGGCCTGCCCAATTTGAATTTCAGTGCCGCCGATGTTTATGCCGGTAGCTATCTCGCTATCGCGAGAATACTGGACGAGCGCGGCAAGGTGCTGCGTCAAGCCTCAGCCCCCTTTTCTGTTACGACACAGAGCGGTGAGCTGGCGACGATTTCAGCCCTTGTGAGCACAGACAAGCCGGTATATCGGGCGTGGGATCAGGCCATTGTTGATTTGCGAGCGCTTAATAATGCGAGCAATGCAACCTTCAATGGTGGTAACGGCGTGATGACTGTCTATCGCCCTGACGGCTCGCTGTTGGAGTCCGGAACCTATGTCATCAATAGTCTGGCACCGTCTGCGAATGAAGATCGCCAGCACATACTGCGGCTTGAAGACAGAGAGCCGGGAGCCTATCGGGTTGTCTGGCAAATCAAACAGGCGGAAGAAATTCTGGCAGAAAGTGAAACCCAGTTTACGGTTGAGCGCGCAGCGCTGGAATCACTGATTGGTGAGATCGAGGTTGAGCACTATCCGACCGGCGAGCCGAAAAGCTGCCAGTTTGTGGCAACCAACCGCAGCTCATCGGAGCTCGACAACGCGACACTGATATATCAGGTGATTGCGCTTGAAAGTGGCGAGGTGCTTTATCAAACCCGCGAGGGCAATCTGGCACTGGAAGCCGGAGCGAGTCACCCTTACACGCTGATTCTGTCCGACCCACCAGCCTATGGCGATTACGGCTGTATCCTGATGGCTGAGATTGACGAAGAGCTGCGCCAGCTTGCTGCTGCGGGCTTTCAGGTCATACCCCCGAACCTGGAGGTTCAGGTTCAGGCTGCCTCGAAAGGCCGCTTGCTGGTTCTGCTCGATGCGGACGACTATCAGGCACCCCGCGATACGGTGGCACCCGCTTTGCAGCGCGAATACCTCGAAAGGTTGCTCACAGAAAATGGCTGGAACTATACCCTTACCAGCACGCCTGAAAGCTTCGCAAATGAATTCAATAGCGGCGGATACAGCTCAATAGCCATACTGTCAGAAGCGACAACGCTGCATCCTCAAGTGGAGGCCTTGCTGGCTGAAGCGCAGAACAGCGCCACAGGCCTGCTGATTTCAGGTAGCTGGAACCGTCGCAATAGCCAGCTGGAGCGCAGTTTAGGGATAGCGCTCACGGGGAAAAACAACCAGGCACATTCCATCGATGTGATGGAGGGGGTTCTGGCTAATGCTGCAGAAGATAGCCCGCCGGTGAGTGCGGGGCTCGCGTTGGCGCATTGCGGAGCGCAAGTGTGGGCAGCATTTTCCGTCGGGAAAAATGCCAGTCACGAATGCGCCAACCTCGATGGGCCGGCGGCGGTAACAGTGGCTAGCTACGGTCTGGGTCGCCACGCGTACTTCGCCTACGATGCACTCGATTCCGCCGCGGCGCAGCAAGGGTTGCACGAGCAGTTGCTACTGGCCGCCTTGGAGACAATACAGCCCCGGACCTGGCCACTGGCACCCGGTCGCATTGTGCCGTTGGAAATCAGCATTGAGAACCAGAGTCGACGTGCTGCCCTTGATGTGGTGATTACGCTGCCCAATGGCGGGCAGGTGGTAGACACTACCGGCGTGTATAGACATGGCGACGACACCTGGTTATGGCAACAGGATCTTTCCGCGCCCACCGCCGTGCACAAAATTATTTATATCCAGCTACCGGAAAGCTCCTCGGATTCGCTACCTGTACTGGTGGATATCCATGCGGGCATCAATCGCTCCCTGATGGTGAATGACAGTGAATTTGCGCTGTCGCTTGCCCCGATTGACGCCGGACTGTCGTTCGGCAATGCGATCAGTCTTATGCAGTCCTTGTTGGATCAATACCCACAAGACAAGGACTACGATTTCATCGATAAAAAACTCCGCAGTGCCGAGGCAGATATCCACCAAGGGAAAACCGACAACGCCATCAAGTCGCTCCTGCTGGCGACCGACAGGCTGGAAAAGAAAGTCTCAGCGCAAGCGTTGGACTTGAGGCTTGCCGTTGATCGCGTCCTGTATCAGTTGCAGCGCACACGATCGAGCATCTCTTTCGCTAACGAATAACCCTAAAACAGCCGGCTTCTTGCAATTAGCCGATGGAATGATTGAGGAAAAAACAATGATTGGGCTGACACTGGATGTCTTCCGCAATGGCCGGGCCGCGAAGGGAATCTCTTTATTCACGGTCTGCATGTTTACCTTTGTGTTCTACCTCTCTCCCACAGGTGCGGCGGTAGCTAAAGAAGTTGGCAAGGACGACGAAAAGTCCAGACATATAGAGCAGCAGCTTGAAAGTACGCCGGAGAAAAAGCTGACGCATCGCTTGCAGAAACTGCAACAGAAGCTCGCTAGAGAACTGCCGGAATCGCGCGCGCAGCGTGAACAGTCTCGCTCTTGGCTGGAGCGCATGCTGGAGAAACTGGGTTTAGGCGGTGCACCCTTGAGCGCTGATGAACTGGCAGAGCTCTCTGAACTGACTGAGCAGGTCAGAGAAGCCTATGCCGAGGCGATCTTACTCTTGGAGCAGGAAGATCGACCCTTCAAGAAATCCAAAAAGTTGCCGCAGTCCGCCAAACGGCTGGTCGATGAACGCCACGCCAACACACTGAACACGGTCAAACAGAAATATCAGAAATTCGACGACAAGCTACGCCGCCTCACCGCAAGCGACAGCGCAGATGAGCAGGAAGAAATCCTGAACGAACTCGCCGACGAAATATCCGAAGAGCAGTTCAAACCGACGCACACACCGGTAGACCCCCAGAACCTTCCCTGGCGCTCACCATCAGAGCAAGTGCGGGAGCCAAAACTGAGCAAGGGTGAGATTCAGTTGGCGCTGGGCATAGACCCCTTGGAAGGTTATACCCAGATAGCCTCTACCGTCCTGACTCCGGATATGCTGAATCCGATGGGACAGCCCACGGACGCTGATCTGGCGGAAACGCTGGACGCAAATCTCACTGAAGAAATAAAGGCGCTGGCCGCGAGCCTGAATAACAACCCGGTCGAGATTTACACCTGGGTACACAACAACATTCGCTTTATCCCGAGTTATGGATCGATTCAAGGCGCGCAGTACACACTGGAAACCGGTAAAGGCAACGCGGTCGATACGGCCAGTCTCCTTATTGCTCTGTTGCGCGCAGCAGGCATACCGGCGCGCTATGCCTATGGCACGGTAGAGGTTCCCGTCGACAACGTGATGAACTGGGTAGGCGGTGTAACAGCGCCAGAAGCCGCCCAAAGTCTGCTGGGTCAGGGCGGTATTCCCAATGTCGCGCTGATCCAAGGTGGCGCCATAAAGAGCATTCGCCTGGAACATACCTGGGTTGAAGCCTGGGTTGACTTTGAGCCCTCGCGAGGGCTCAAAAACCGCGAGGGTGATCGCTGGATTCCTATGGACGCTTCCTTCAAGCAATACGAATTCACGCAAGACATGAATCTGACGAAGGCAGTGCCTTTCGACGCCGAGGGCCTGGTCACCCAGATAGAACAGAACGCGACTGTCAATGAAGAGCAGGGTTGGATCCAGAATGTACCCCAGGCGGAAATCGAAAACAGCTTGCAGGAATTCCAAAGCCAGCTTGAAGCCTACATCAACAACCAGAACCCGGACGCGACTGTTGGTGACGTACTGGGTCTGCAAGAAGTGAAGATACTGCCGCCCCGTCCCCTCGCCGCCGGATTACCCTATGAGCATATTGTTACCCAGCAATCTTTCACAAAGGTACCAGCATCGCTGCAACATCGATTCAAGTATGAGCTGGCGTCCCAAAATAGCGGCTATCCCGGTTCACCCTTTATTTCAATCAACGAACCCACGGTAAAACTCGCCGGTAAAAAACTCGCTCTGAGCTTTCGGACCGCAACAGAAGACGATCAAGCCATTATCGAAAGCTATATCCCCGAGCCCGACCCGGAAACCGGAGAGATCGACCCGAATGCCATCCCCGATACCCTGCCAGGATACCTGATCCATCTGGTTGCTGATTTCAGTATTGATGGTGTCACCAAGCAGAGTGGTGGCAATCAGACCATGGGCACCGAGCTGCATGAAACGCTGGGTTTGTATAGCCCCTCCCACGGTTGGGGTGTTTCCAATAACCACCCCATCGCGGGGGAATATCGGGCCATTGGCCTTGATTTGCAGGGTATCAGTCCGACGCAGGCCGCCAAACTGAAAACCAATCTCGAAACCACAAAACAAAAACTGGAAAGCGGTGACGACAATCAACTACTCACCTTAACCAAACACGATGTAATAGGTGATTTGATCTACGGCACCATCATGAGCTACTTCGCGCTGAATGATGTGCAGGAAGAAATACAGGCCCAGTCTGCGGACATGGTCACTTACCGCCTGCCCAGCTACGGCATATTCTCTACATCACTGCAGCCTCAGTACTGGTATGGTATTCCGAGGAATACCAGTTTCAGTGGCCTCAATATGGACGTAGACCGCGTTATGTTTCATGGCGCAGCCAAGGACAATAGCAAAGAAACGCGTATTGCCTTCACAAAAGCAAATGGTTCGCGCTTAAGTGCCATGGAGCACTTGGTTCCAGAGCAGATGTTTAGTACACCTGATGCCCCGGCCCATGGTATTTCAGCGGTTAAAGCTCTCGCGATAGCGGCTGCCGAAGGACAAAGAATTTGGACAATAACAAAAGAAAATCTTGACCTGGCTTTAGATAACACGAACCTCGGAACGGAGGTTGAAAATGAGATCAGGAATTCTGTGCTGGCAGGAAATGTTGCCACGGCGCATGAAAATCGACTTAACTACCATGGCTGGGTGGGAAGCGGATACTTGCTGGTTGATCCCTCAACTGGGGCGGGCGCTTATAAGATTTCTGGGGGTGCTAATGGCGGTGAGCTGGTGCTCTCCGTAGTTCAAGGCCTGCTAAACTTCTTGGGCTTTTCGGTGGATGTCGCCGGGCTTGTGAACGCATTAGCTGGGGGGCCATTTGGAGCGTTTCTTAAAGGCTTGGCAAAAGCATTAACTACATTGACTTTTGTTGTCGGAGTAATTGATATCGCTTCGAACGAACGATGTTCGGTTTTCTCTGCAAGGTATTTAATACTTGTGCAAACGGTATTTTCAGTTCTTTTAATTGCGGCGGCAGCAGGAGCAGCCTTACTGGCACTTCCGATTATATTTACATTCCTCTTACTATTAGCTGCGAGTTACGCGGCTGGACAGGCATTGGAACATGCTGAAAATTTAGTTTGTGATGAGTAGGAGGCCCAATGGCAGTCGTTAGTATGAGTGACTTACTTCAGTATATTAAGAAACTATCTTTGATTGTATTTGTAGCTTTACTGTTTTTTTTGGTTACATTTTATTTTTATTTTGAATTTGGAAGATTATATTCGGTGGCGTTCTCTATGCTTTTTTTTGCTTCATCTTCGGGGCTAATAGCTTCTAGGTCGGGCATGGGAACAGTTCGGTGGTTTTTTATTGGATTGGTCTTGGGCTTTGTCGGGCTCGCGCTTTTGCTTGCGTTAAAGTCGACTCCTCAAAGTTGACCCCAAGGAGGCTGGCGATGGAGTATCAGTTGGTCCGCCTTTCATTGCGTGACTACGAGGTTCGCAAGAATGAGTCCTTGCTGAGTAGCTTGAAGTTTCCTGCAAACTTCCCTGTCAGCTATGGATATCAGGCAGAGACAAGCACGGGTGAACTCTACGAGCTTAGATCGACAGGGCTTTTTTTTTGGAAAAAAATCCGGCTCTTTAAGGATGGCGTCAAGTTCGGAGAGTACTCATCGTGCGCAACCAGAATTTCCGGAAGGTTGCTGTACAGAGATCGATCGAACTCTATTTTTTATGATGGAGTGCTTGTCGCGAACGCGAGAAACCGTAATCTCAATTCCGGTCACAGCGGTATTGTCTCTCAGTGGCGCTGCGAAAATCCAGACCTAGAATGGGCTGTAATTACTCTGCTGGTGATGTCGCTTCAAGGAAAGGCGGCCTCGCCAGTTTCTGCAATTCCGTGAGTCAGTCGGGCGGAGAATTTATAGGCCGCCACGGCCATAGTGTTACTTGGAAATATTGATAAGAGTTAGCAGTATCGCTGCAGCATCAATTCAAGTATGAGTGGGCATTCCAAAATAGCGGTTACGTGTTTCTTCATTTATTTCCATCAACGAACACGCGCTAAGACTAGCTATAAGCTTTCAACCTGAAACTGGCGGTCATCAGGCCGTGGGTAGCGAATTATATAAAATTCCTAGTTTTGGGGCTGTTCTCTGGAGTCTTATACTCGATTTTGTTTGTCCTTATTGTATCGCAATAGATAGCATTCGAGATTTATATGGATTCTTGTATTCGGGTGGGAAAGAAATTCTTCATTAGATTTTTTGTTTTATTGCTCTTAATTCCCGGCCCTTTTATATATTCTTTGTATTCGGCAGCTGGCTGGTACTTTATAGGCTCCATTGTAATGATGGTCATATTTTTGTATCCCGCTTATGTCAGGGTGAGGTATCCACTCTATTTTATTGATGAAGGCCGTTTAACTTACACTGGTCATCTAGGGCACAAAATTTCTGTCGGCGATTTAGAGCATCTGGAGATTGAAATTTCATCTAAGATGTTAGTTTTAATAAATTCCGACGGTGATGTTCATACGATATTTCGCAACTCATTTTTTTTGTTCGAATGGATGGAGCTCTGTGATTTTTTAAAGAATAGTGGAGCAAAAATTAGCTGGGTTATGGTCAATGAGTAGAATGTTATTTCAGAATAGAATTAAGGGCCTGATAGCATGTAAGGCCCTCTTATAGTAGGGTCTGCTTCGATAAAATCCTTACTATTCCGAGTTACCAGCAGCGCTCTAAAGCACAGAGCGCTCGCCAATATAGTTGCGTCTGGCAGACGTATTCTATGCTGCCGTCGCAGAACAACGGCGCGCTCTGCAATCTCGGCATCGATAGCTACCTGTTTGAACTGACTCAAAAAGTTGTCGAATCGGTATTTCGTCATCGCCATTTGCACCGGTCATGACTTCCATCCAGATGTTCGGACTGATGTATGGATTCTGGTAACGTTGAATCTCTTCTTCGGCGGCCTCAACCTGTTCGTCCGGCAAGTCGATAATCCGTATCATATTGGCCCAATATATCGTAACTACGTCGTCATATAGCATGGCTCAAAATGTAAGTCAGGCAAAACGCACGATCGGCTCGGCTTGTATGGCTTTGCCGCGTTACAATGCCCCTTTGTCACCAAGACGACGAGGTTTGTATGTCGCTGTGTGTATTGCCGGATTTTGCCGGTGTGGAACTGGATAAGGTCGCTCCCCAGCTGGATGCCCTGCTGGACGAAGCGCGGGCGGAGATTAAGCGGCTGGAGACGGCGGAGCTGTCTGAGCTTTTGAGCAGCCTGGAAGAAATTGATGACTGTATCGACAAGTACTGGTCGGTGATCAGCCATCTCAACGGGGTGATGAACAGCCCGGAGTTGCGTGAGGTCTACGCCCAGTGCCAGCCGAAGTTGATGGCCTATGGCAATGAGGTGGGTCAGAACCGGGCGTTGTTTGAACGGGCCGAGGCGCTGGCCGCGAGTGATATTGAGCTGACGGCGGAGCAGCGTACCGGGCTGGAGCACCTGCTGCGGGATTTCCGTTTGGCGGGGGTGGCGCTGGAGGGCGAGGCCAAGGAGCGCTTTAAGGCGATCCGCTTGCGTTTAAGCGAGCTGTCTACCGACTTTCAAAACCGCCTGTTGGACGCGACTCAGGGCTGGTTCAAGCATGTGACCAATGTGGCCGAGCTGGCCGGTGTGCCGGATTCGGCGTTGGAGGGCTATGCCGAGGCTGCCAAGGCGAAGGAGCTGGCCGGTTACTGTATCTCATTGGATGTACCCGCCTATTTGCCAGTGATGCAATATGCCGAGAACCGCGAACTGCGCCGGGAAATGTACGAGGCCTACAGCACCCGCGCCTCGGATCAGGGCCCAACGGCCGGTGAGTGGGACAACAGCGAGGTCATGGTTGAGATCCTGCAGTTGCGCGCCGAACTTGCCGGTCTTCTCGGCTACAACAACTACGCGGAAGTTTCGCTGGCGCCGAAAATGGCGGACAGCCCGCAGCAGGTGATCGAGTTTCTGCGTGAGCTGGCGGCCAAGAGTCAGCCGCGGGCGAAAGCGGAATTTGCTGAACTGCAGGCCTTTGCTGCCGAGAAAGGCTGCAACGATTTGCAGGCCTGGGATGTGCCCTACTACAGCGAGCAGTTGCGCACCGAACGTTATGCGATTTCACAGGAAGAACTGAAGCCCTACTTCCCGGTCGATGTGGTTCAGGAAGGCCTGTTCAAGGTCACCGGCGAACTGTTTGGCATTACCTTTGAGCGCGACACGGCGGCAGCGTTATGGCATGACGATGCTCGCTGCTATCGACTGCTGCGCGATGGCAAGCAGGTGGCGACGGTGTACACCGATCTTTTCGCCCGCGCCAACAAACGCGGTGGAGCGTGGATGGCGGACTTCTGTGGACGCCGTAAAATACAGGGCGAAACCCAGTTGCCGGTCGCCTTTGTCACTTGTAACTTCACTCCGCCCACCAGCAAGCGCCCTTCCCTGCTGACCCACAATGATGTGACTACCCTCTTTCACGAATTTGGTCACGCTCTCCACCATATGCTCACGGAGGTGGATGTACTGGCAGTCTCGGGCATTAATGGCGTGGCCTGGGATGCGGTAGAGCTGCCCAGCCAGTTGCTGGAAAACTGGTGTTGGCAGCCTAGCGTAGTACCGATGATTTCTGGCCACTATGAAACCGGCGAGCCGCTGCCCGAAGATATGCTGCAGAAACTTCTCGCGGCAAAAAACTTTCAGTCGGGTTTGCAGATGATGCGCCAGCTGGAATTTGCCCTGTTTGATATGTTGCTGCACGCCGAAGCCGCGCCCGCGTCAGCGGCCGATATTCAATCTTTGTTGAATCGTGTGCGCGACGAAGTGGCCGTGTATCCGGTGCCGACCATTAATCGCTTCCAGCACGGTTTTGCCCACATTTTTGCGGGGGGCTATGCGGCCGGTTACTACAGCTACAAGTGGGCTGAGCTGTTGTCGGCGGATGTGTTTTCCCGCTTCGCGGAGGAAGGTGTGATGAACCGCGAGCTGGGGCAGGAATTTGTCGACAAGCTGTTGTCGCGCGGCGGCTCGGACGATCCCATGAAGCTGTTTCGGGATTTTCGTGGTCGCGATCCCCAGCTCGAGCCGCTGCTTCGCGATGCCGGTATTCTGGAGGACGCTGCATGACGACCGAATATCGCCCGCGCCGTTTTATTGCCGGTGCGGTTTGCCCCAAGTGCGCGGAGATGGACAAGACCGTGATGTATCGGGTGAACGACACCGAGCAGGTGCGCGAGTGCGTGCGTTGTGGCTTTAAGGAGACCATCAAGGACGATGTGTCGCCGGAAGAGGTGCAAACCCGCGTGAATCAGCCGCGCATAGGCGAAAAGCCGTTGCCCCATGAAGACGAAGTGCAAGTGGTTAATCTGCTGGACCCGAAAGATGGTCGCGGCCGGCGCGACCATTGAGTGCGCATAAGTCATTGTCGACGCGTGGGCTGGCGGAGTTATACTGAGCTTGAGTAAACGGTTTGGCACAGGTGGGCGAGGTAGTCATGGTGCGTGGTGTGTTGCTCGATATCAGCGGCGTGCTTTATCAGGACGACGAGCCGCTACCCGGCGCAGTGGCGGCGGTTCAGAAACTGCAGCAGGCGGGGATTGATTTTCGGCTGCTGACAAATACCTCACGGCGCACCGCCGAAGCGATCTACTACGATCTCAAGCGCATGGGCTTTGCCATCAGCGAGCAGCAGCTCTATACCGCACCGCGGGCCATGCTCGACTATCTGCAGTTGAAAGACCTGCGCCCCTACTGCCTGATGCACCCTAATCTTGAAACTGAATTTGCCCGTCTCAATCACACCAATCCCAACGCAGTGGTGGTCTGTGATGCGGGGGAGCGCTTCGATTACAAGGGTTTAAACAAGGCCTTTCAGGTGTTGATGAATGACGGCGCGGAGCTGCTGGCCATCGGTGAAAACCGCTATTTCCGCAGTCGCAATCGCTTGCAGCTGGATGCGGGCCCTTTTGTAAAGGCGCTCGAATATGCCAGCGGCAAACAAGCGAAGGTCTTGGGCAAGCCGGCCAAGGCGTTTTTCGACAGTGCCCTGCATTCACTGAATCTGCCTGCCGATGAGGTGCTCATGGTTGGCGATGATGTCGAGTCCGACGTGAGCGGTGCCCAGCGTGCCGGCCTGCGTGCCTGTCTGGTGAAAACCGGCAAGTACCGCGTTGGTGATGAGGCGAGCGCGCCTGACGCGCTGCTGGCCGATGATCTGTTGCAGCTGGTTGAGGAGCAGGTGTTGGCCGCTTGAATCGGCGGTGTTGCGGCGGGTGTCGCTAAGCAGCACATTTCTCGACCTGAAAGGACATTGACCACCGGGGTGCCCCTGCCCCTATGATGTGAGCCTAATTACAGGGGAATTCAGATGCAGGAAGTAGGCTTTGGCAAACTGGGGCTGCGCGATGCCGCGTTGGCGACGCTGGCGATTCTGGGTTGGTGGCTGTTTTCTCATCATTCGGCGGGCGTCGATCCGCTGGCAGATTTCACCGGTGTCGTGCTCGGTGCCGGTTTGGTTTTTTGTGCGCACACGGCCCACGAATGGGGTCACATCTTCGGTGGCTGGCTCGGTCGCAGTGCGATGCGTTCGGGTACCAGTCTCAGCTCTTTTTCCAATTTTATTTACGACTCCAAACGCAATAATCGCCCGCAGTTTTTGCTGATGTCGATTACCGGTTTTATTCCGACGGGTATTGCCGTGTGGCTGTTCTATACCCAATTACCGACAGGCGAATTGGCAACGGATGTGGCGCGCGGTGGGGTGTTGGTGCTCGTCGCTTTGGGGGTATTTCTGGAATTGCCGCTGGTGATCTGGGCGCTGGTGCGCAGGGATCTGCCGCCAGTGGATCGCGGCGCTCAGGCCTGAGCGCCGCTGAACAAACTTACTGAATCACTGCGGGTACCGGCACCACGGGCAGCGCGATATAGGAAGCCCGCAGCGGCTCGCTGTAAATGGTCAGGGCGCCCAGGGCGCTCTCGACCAGATTGGGAGCCGGTGGCAGGCCGTGGGGAAAATCGCTGGCACCTATGCTTACCCGCAGTCGATGCCCCTGCTTGATCACAAAACTGCTGGGGAAGACTTCCACGTTAAGCAGCATTGGGGTCATCTGTGCGACCGGGAGTTCTGACGCTTCAGTGAAGGGGTGCCAGGGCTGCAGCATTTCTGTACCGACAATCCGTGAGCGGGCGCGATTCACGCCGCGCATGGAAGCGGTGAGAATGCCGTTGGTCAGTTCGCGCGAACTGCCGTCCGGAGCCACCTCGGTAATGCGCACCACTACATTGGCATCGAAACTGGTGGTGCTGACCCACAGGTTGGCCTGAATCGGTCCGTTGATCGCCATGTCTGCGGGCATTTCTTCGGTGGTGAAGGTCGCCTCCGGAATTTCATTCAGACTGTTGTCGGCAAGGCAGCCAGGCGCATCGATGGGTGTGGCACCCAGCAGGCCCGCCGTCCATTGGGCGGTGCTGGTTGAGCATATGCCATTGGCCGGATTTTGCAGAATCACGCTGGTGTTGTTTTCGGTGGGCAGGCCGGGTTTCAGCTCGGCATCCGCCACACTGGCATCGCCGTGCAGGTACCAGCGCTGGGGTTGGAGCTGGGGATGGGGCCAGTCACTGGCCGTGGCGTAGCGCTCAGCGCCGTAGTAATACTGGGTCACGTTGGGGAAGTTTTCAGCACCGTTGGGTTCATCTTTCAGCCAGCGATCGAACCACATCAGCGCCAGCGTATTGAGATCCGGCACGCCGTCGCGAGGCAAGCCAATGCCACGGGAGCCTGCCACGTGCTGCCAGGGGCCAATCAGGAGTTTGGCGGTGGTGTGATCTTTCAATTCTTCGTACAGCAACGGTTCGCCGCGCTGGAAGATATCGTTCAGGCCGCCGACGATAAAGGTCGGCACCTTAATGTTTTCAACCTGCTCAATGGGGGAGCGGGTGCGCCAGAAGGCGTTGTCGTAGTTGTTTTCCCGGCCGGTAACAACGTTGGCAATGGTGGGTACCTGAAAATTGTTAACCGCGCTGACGATATGTTCCGCGGTGACGTTCAGGTAGTGCTGAAAGCCCTCCTGGCTGGCGGAATCCTGAGTTGGGACAACTCCCAGCGCGCTGACCAGCCCCATCCACAAGGGGATAAAACCAATATTGACCTGACCACCCGTCATCACGATATCGCGGTAGGCATCCGCCATCGGCACAATCGCAAATATGGCCTTGTGGGCCGGGTGTTGGGGAGCGCCGGTGTAGAGCTGGGTAATGCCCATAAAGGACGCGCCCCAGGTGCCGATGTTGCCGCAGTTGGCTCGGCTTGCTGCCCACTGCATGACCGCTAGGTAGTCGGCCTGTTCCCGATCGCTAAACGCTTCCCAACTGCCTTCGGAGTTGCCGGTACCGCGTACATCCACGGAAATATGGATGTAGCCACGCCTGATCAGAAATTCGTTGCGGGCGGGAATGGCTGGAGCGTTCTTGTTGTATCCGGTCTGCGTCAGCACACAGGGAAAGCGCCCGGCGGCGGGGCTGGTGCCTTCAGTATCGTTGGAGGGTACATAGAGCCTGGCGGATAGGCGTACTCCATCGTCCATCGTAATAAACTGCTCAGGGCCCTCAAAGACGCCGTTGTAATCCTCGGCGCGCGCCTGACCAACGTCGCTCCAGCTGCCTGAGCGAGCAACCGCCGGCCCGCTGTTACCCAGATACTCCGGCGGGCCAACGCTGCGGGTTGCTGTGGGCGTGGTGGTTGTCGAGTCATTGCAGGCAGCGACGAGAAAGCACAATCCGAGTGCGAAAAAAGTCCGTAATTTCATGATTTATCAGCGTGCGGTGTGGTTTGGAGGCCGCTTTATGCCTGAAGCCCGATGCCTCTGCAAGGCGTGGTGGCTGGATTTGCCAAGCAGGCGGCGATTTTTGGCTTCTATGTGTCAATCGTGCTTGTGGTGTAATCTTGAGGGTTGGTGTCGGCGATCCTCGTCCATTTGGCGTAGGCAATCGCACGGATTTGCAAAAAGTGATTAATTGTCGGCAACTTGCCTATATCTGCAGGTAACTGAACAGCGGCATGCGCCCTAACGCCTGCCTTTAGCCTCTGTACAAATTTTAATTTACTGCCAAACTGGGTTACAGGGTTATAGCTCGTTCGATACGCCAAAAATAATAAGTGAGGTCGAGATGAAAAAGCCGTTCTCCTTGCTGGCCGGTGCTGCGTTGTCGCTGGTTGGAAGCCCCGTCTTTGCGCAGAGCGCCGAGTCCGGCGCTGCCCCGTCGTCGGATCAGAAGGCCACCGCACTGGAAGAAGTGATTGTGACCGCCCGGAGGCGGGCGGAGAATATTCAGGAAACGCCCATCGCGGTCACCGCGATCAGCGGTGAAGCACTGCGTGAGCAGGGCATCGTCAACACCAGCGAGCTGACGAAGAGCGTGCCGAGCCTGCAGATCAACGAAGGCCAATCCAACCAGATCTATATTCGCGGTATTGGTGAGCGCTCCGGTTTTGCCCGGGTCGACCCGACGGTCGGCGTTTACCTCGATGACCTGTTTCTGCCGCGCACGGACGGCCAGCTCCTGGACACGGTCGATGTGCGCAGCATTCAGGTGCTGCGCGGGCCGCAAGGCACCCTGTTCGGCAAGAACACCACGGGTGGTGCGCTGGTGCTGACGCTGGAAAAGCCCAATGACACCTACGAAGGCTATGTAGAAGGCACGCTGGGTAACTATAACGCCCGCTCTTTCCGCGCCGGTTTAAATATGCCGATCACAGACAATTTCTACACCCGCCTTGCCATTACCGTGGACAAGGATGACGGCTTTTTTGAGGACAAGTTTCAGGGCTCGACCTATTCCTCCAATGACCGCAAGGCGCTGGTACTGCAGACTCGCTATGAGGGAGAAGAGAGTCTGGTGCTGGATACCCTCTTCTACGCGGGCAAGATTGATGAATCCTTCCCGGCCATCAACTGTGATTTCTCCAGTGAAAACGGTTTGTTTGGTGAGGGGCTCTATGTGATGTGGGCGGGTGATACTGATCCGTCTAACCCAACGGCCTACCGCGAGAACTGTGAAGCCAACTCTCGTACCAAGGGCAGTGTCGGAGATCTGGAAACCAATATGGGGGCCAACCCCATGCTGGATAAACGCCTCGACACCTTTTTATTCGGGCTTACTGCCGAGTGGGATTACAGTGACGATATCACTATGAAGGTGGTGTTCGGTGCGCGCAAGGAAACCGAGGGGCCGATTGCTTCCAGCGATAACGACGGTGGCCCGGAAAACTGGTCCGAAGCGATGAATACCGATGATGGTGAGCGGGATTCCTTCAGTCTGGAATATCAGGTCAACGGCTCAGCCTTCGACAGTCGCCTGAACTATACGGGCGGCCTGTTCTATATGCGCGAAACCAACTTCGAGCCCTTTGGCTTGCTGACCAATTTTGCGGGGGTGGATGCGGTCACCTTGGGTGAGCTCGCGGCGGGTCAGATTCCCAGTCAGCCGCCGCAGGGTGGGACGACACCTTTTGTCGGCATTCTAAGTGGGCCCTTCACCCTGTCCGAGTTCGATCTGGAGAACAATACCTTCGCGTCGTTCTTTCAGGGCTCGTATGACCTGACCGAAAATCTGCAGGTCACGGCGGGCATTCGCTACACGGCTGAAAAACGGGCCTCCGAGCTGGCCATTTTCCAAGCCGACACAGACGCAATTTCTGCGCGGGTGGTGGGGCAACCCTTTATCTCGCCCGCGACGAATAACGTCATCACCTTTGGGCCGAGTGCTGGTGGTTTTCATCAGTGTCTTGGTGGCTGCACCTGGCGTGATGACCCGGTTCGCGTCTTTCAAAACCAGTTCCTCGATAACAATGGCGACGGCATTCCTGATATCCCCATGCGCGATACGCCCACCTTCATAGACAAGAAGGAAAAAACCTTTTCCAAAGTCACGCCCATGGCCTCCGTGTCTTACAACCTGCCACCCGAGTGGCTGGATGACAGCGTGCTCGACAGCATGATGATTTACGGCACCTGGAGCACGGGTTTTAAATCCGGTTTCTTTGAACCGCGTCTGCTCGATGGCCTGCAGGAGGTTGCGGCTGAAGAAGTGGAAAACCGCGAGATTGGTTTCAAGATCGATGCCTTTGAGCGCAGCCTGCGATTTAACGTCGCTTTGTATCATATGGACTTCGACAATATGCAGCTGATTCAGGTCTCCACCGACTCAGCGGGTAACCTCGCGGTGATTTTCCGCAACGCCGGTGCATCGACCATTACCGGTGGTGAGATGGAGCTGACCTGGATGCCCTCGCCCATCGTTATGCTGAATGCTTCTTTCAGTAAAAACGACTACGAGTTTCAGGAATTTAAAGACAACGATCTGCTGACGGCTGCTGCGACCGGCAATTTTGTGCCCGAAGATCGCACCGATGAAACCTTTCCCGCTTCGCCGGAAACAACCGCTTCATTCGGCGCGCAGTTGATGCTGCCAACCGATTTTGGGCTGATCATCCCGCGTGTTGATCTGAGCTATAAAAGCGAGATTTTCTTTGGCTTGGATGAAGGCTCGTACAACGTGTACCAGCGAACCGGTGAGGGCTTGGGCGGTTCGGATGCCTATACGCTGGTGGATGTGCGCCTGTCCTGGCAGAACAACGAAGGCGATACAACCGTAGCGGCCTTTGTGAAAAACGTGACTGATGAGCGCTATGTCATCGGTACCGCATCGGTCTCCGATTCGGTCAGTACCTTTAATCAGACCTACGGCGATCCGCGTCGCTTCGGGCTGATGGTGCGCAAAACGTTCTGAGCATTGGTGTTCGGCTCTAGTCGAGCTTGAAGGTATCGCGACCAGTATTTTTGGCTGCGTAAAGCAGCACATCAGCTTCGTGTAGCAAGGCGGCGGGAGAACTTTGACGCTGGGGTAACAACCAGCGTGCTCCGGCCGACGCTGTGACCCTGTTGGCGCCGGTGCCGGTTTTTGCGTGTGGAATATTCAGGCGCCGAATATCTTCCAGCAGGGCATTGACCATATTGGTTGCGCTGTTTTTTTCCAAGCCAAACCAGACAACCGCAAATTCCTCTCCGCCGACGCGAGCTACGATATCGCTGGCGCGTCGGGTTTGCGTTTGCAGTAGCTCGGTAATTTGCTTCAGGCATCGATCACCTTCCGGGTGACCGTAGTGGTCGTTGTAGGCCTTGAAGTGGTCGAGGTCCAAAAGCACCACGCACAAGGGGCGTTGCTCGCGCTGCGCCAGCGAATAGAGGCGCTGGTATTCACGGTTGAACGCGCGCTTGTTCAAAAGCCCGGTCAGGGGGTCAATGCTCGACAGGCGGCGGAGATAATCACGTCGCAGCCACGTCAGTCGATTCTGTACTTCGACCACCCAGGCGCCACCCGCAAAGGTAATGACAAGCAGTGTGTAGGAGTACAAATACGCGCTCGCTTCCACGGTTGGTTGTCGAATCGCGAGTTCAGTAATAACGGTTAGCAGGTAGGTGCCGACGAGAGACGGAAGCATCATGTTCCAGCGGACGCGACACAGCAGCAAGCCGATAAAGATGGGCAGTGCGATCAGTGCCAGGGGAACGTCCAGCCCGAGCGATGCGCCGATATAGCGTTGAATAATCAACATGAGGCTAGAGGCGGCAACCGTAACGGTAACCAGCATTTCCGAGTGGCGACGAAAGCGCGGCAGATAAGCGCTGGCGGCGGCCAGCAATGGCAAGGGCACCATCACGCCAAAGACTTGGCGTTCGCGCATTTGAAGAAAGTCCGCGGGCAGGCCGGGCAGGAAATAATCAATGGCGAGCAGGCCTAGCGCGAGCGCCGAACCGGCCAGCATAAAGATGATACGGAAAACCGCTCGGCTCTCATCGCAGTAGACTTTAAAACGCTCTTCGTCCTCGGCGTTGAAGCGTGCGCGATAGACTTCGCCCATGCGCCGCCTGACGATGCGGCCCACCGGCGTAGCCCGTCGGTCACCAACACCCTGCATTGTGGGGTCGATGCCCAGACTAGGCATATTGATGCGCCTCACTCAGTGCGAGTTGATTGCGACCGCGCTCTTTGGCGGCGTAAAGATTCTGGTCGGCAATTTTAAGCGCGGCAAATCGGTTTATACTGCCATCTGGGACAAGGTGGATCGAGCCAATGCTCATGGTGACATAGCCGTTGTCGTCATCTCTAGCCGTGTGCTCAATGGCAAGATTTTCTACGGCAGCGCGAACCGATTGCAGAATCTTTGCATTCTCAAATTCGCTGGCCCCGTAAAACAACAGGACAAACTCTTCGCCGCCTATGCGCGCCACAAATCCGCCGTGTTTTTTAGCGATCTTGCGCAATACACGTCCGATGGCGGCGAGGCATTGGTCGCCTGCCGCATGACCGTAGTGGTCGTTGTAGTTCTTGAAGTAGTCGAGGTCCGCTATAGCGATGCTGATCGGACGCTGTTCTCGCTGCGCCAGCGAGAACAGTCGGCGATAGAGGCTGCGAAACTCCAAGCGAGTAAAGGTGCCGGTCAGGCCATCGTGCAATACCTTGCGTTGCAGATCGCGGGCTTCGAGCCAGTTCAGTCGATTGCTGGTTTCAATGCTGTAACAGCCGCAAACACCCAGCACAAAACAGATCACGATAATTTCCGCTTCATACACACTGTTTATAAAGTTGAGTTCGCTAGGGGTGTACTGCCCGATATGGAATTCTGTGGCGATATTCATCACTACGAGCACGGATGCCAGCGGCAAAATTCGCTTGAGGGGTAAACCGAAAAAGAAGAAGGAGGCCAGAATGGTGATGTTCGCCCAGTTGGTGGCGGTGACGTAGCCCAGCTCGTGGCCCAGCAGGCGCTGATACATAACACAGGCGCCAATGGCGAAGATGGTTACCATCGTGATGCTGGTAGATAGGCGGTGAAGTTTGGACCTGAGTGAGGCGGTAATTAACAGCAACAACAGTGGAACCACCAGCCCAAATTGCAAGGGGCGAACCTTTTCAGTAAAGGCGTTGGGCGGGTGGAAGAGTGTCAGTTCCAGCAGAGGGTAGCTGGTAAAAATCACCAGCAACAAGCCGCCGAACAGCAGGCGCGCGCGCAGCGACAGCCGCAGCAGATGCCGGCGGTAATCGGTTTCCAGGGCGCCTTCAAAGCGCAACTTGAGGTGCCGCCAATCCTTGATGTGTTGGCGGTATACACAGTCCTCGTCGCACGCAAGAAGTTTGCCTTTAGGATCTGGCTCCTGAATCGCTCTGTACCCGTGTCTGGTTTTTGGCACCTGAACTCTAGCGGATCCGGGCTTTCCCGGGCATCAGGGATACTACTACCACCAGTCTCGGCGATGCTGCAGCCTGGCAAAGACCAGGCCCAGCGACAAACCTCGGGCGAGATTGAATAATAGGAAGGCCAGCCACAGGCCATGGCTGCCTAGACCCTGCCCAAGATGCCAGGCCGGCAGGTAGACGGCTGCGACACACAACAGCATGGTGTGCTGCATCCAGCGGGTTTGCAGGGTGCCGATAAAGATGCCGTCCAGCAGGTAGCTGGCGACGGAAATCAGCGGCAGCGCCGCCAGCCAGAAAAAATGTTCGTGGGCACTGGTGGCGACCGCGGGCAGGTCGGTCATCAGGTTGATTATCGGGTCTTGGCCCAGCAGCAGGCCGATCGACAGCAGTACACCCATTGCCAGACTCCACTGGCCGCAGGCCCGGCACACAGCGGTGAATTCCTGCTGATGCTTGCGCCCGGCGCTCTCCCCCACCAGTGCTTCGGCCGCATGGGCAAAGCCATCGAGGCCGTGAGAGGTGAACAGCAGCAGGTTGAGCAGAATGGTGTTGGCGGCCAATACCGTCGTGCCATAGGTCGCGCTCTGGGCGGTAAAGAAGGCAAAGGCAAACAGCAGGGCAGCGGTTCGAATAAACAAAGCGCTGTTTGTCTGGAGTATGGCTCTATAGTTTGCGCTTACTAACATGCCGGCTAGGCGCTGGCGGGCAATGCCCCTCAGGGCGGGGCCCACCGCCCACAGGGCAATGCCAAGGCCGCTGTATTCGCTGATCACGCTGGCCCAGGCGGCGCCGTCACTGTTCAGGCCGGCGCCGAGTATCAGCAGGTAGTCGAGCACAATATTGAGGGCGTTGGTCGCCACCATCACCACTAGTGCCCATCGCGCCCGCTGCTGGCCAATCAGCCAGCCCACCGCCACGTAGGTGAGCAAGACAGCGGGAGCGCTGAGCAAGCGAATATCGAGGTAGCTGGCGGCAAATTCCCGGGCGCTGTCAGGGGTTTGCATGGCCGAAACCGCCAGGGGTGCCAGCCAGGGGCCAATCAGCATCACACTCAGGCCAAGCCCCAGTGCCAGCGCGGTGGACTGCAGCAGAACCTGCGCCTGTTGGTCTTCGTCCTCTGCGCCCCAGGCCTGGGCCGACGCGCCGGTGGTGCCCATCCGCAGAAAACCAAAGCCCCAGTAAAAGAAGGCGAGAATACTGCTGCCCACAGCCACGGCCGCCAGATAGGTCGGGCTGTCGAGATGGCCCAAAATGGCGGTATCCACCAGCCCGAGCAGAGGCACGGACAGGTTGGACAGAATCAGGGGGCCGGCGATCCGCCATATTTTGTGGTGCAGGCTCAATGGAACCTCATTCAATAGTAGTTGCCGCCCCGGGCAAGGCGGGAGTGGTGCATTTTAGCGCGCCCGGAGTGGCGCTGCCTTGGAAGAAGGGTTTATAATTGCGTCGTTTTGCCGCACCCAAAGTGAACTTTGGGCGGTGCGCAGACCGTTCCATGGCAGGGGAAGACACTCTCACTGACGCTCGTATTCGTACAGGCGACAGGGCTTTTTGTACTTTCGTTTCAACAATCCAAAAGAGATTGCTCAGGCTCCAGGGCCGCTTTTTGCCATGAAATTGTGCACCGTCTATCGCTCGCGATGGGGAAAATTAAACCCTTTGTACATGGAGACACGGGAGAATGTATTCACAAGCGAAACGGCTGTCTCAGCTGGCGCTTAGTCCTGTGCTGTTGGCGCTGACCCTGTTCAGCTCCGGTGCCTGGGCCTCTAACGGCCAGCGCTGGGAAACCAACATGACGACCAGCGTGACCGAAGTTGGCCAGAAAATCTATGACCTGCACATGCTCGTATTCTGGATATGTGTAATCGTAGGTGTCGTGGTCTTCGGCTTCCTCTTTTATTCCGTCTTTGCCTTCCGTAAATCGCAGGGCGCCAAGGCATCGAACTTCCACGAGAACACCACCCTGGAAGTTGCCTGGACGATTGTTCCCTTCCTGATTCTGGTTGTGATGGCCTGGCCGGCTACCACGACTTTGATCGAAATCTACGATACCGATGACGCCGATATCGACATTCTGGTGACCGGCTATCAGTGGAAGTGGAAGTACGAGTACATCATCCCCGAGGGTGACAATATCTCCTTCTTCTCCAACCTGCTGACCGATAAAAGCGAGATCTACAACACCGCTGAGAAAGGTTCCAACTACCTGCTGGAAGTTGATGAGCCGATGGTTATCCCGGTCGACAAGAAGATTCGTTTCCTGATTACCGCGAACGACGTTCTGCACGCCTGGTGGGTTCCGGCCCTGGCGGTGAAGAAAGACGCGATTCCCGGCTTTATCAACGAGTCCTGGACCCGTGCCGAGGAAACCGGCGTTTACCGCGGGCAGTGTGCTGAGCTCTGTGGTCGCGACCACGGCTACATGCCCATCGTGGTTAACGTTGTTGAGCAGGCCGAATACGATCAGTGGCTGGCAGGCAAGCAAGCCGAAGCCGCCGAGATCAAGCAGCTGATGGCTCAGACTTTCTCCATGGATGAGCTGATGCAGCGCGGCAAGGCCGTATACACCCGTTCCTGTGTGGCCTGTCATGGCGCCAACGGTGAAGGCGGTGTTGGTAAGCCTATCGCAGGCAGCCCGATCGCCACTGGCGGTGTTTCCGAGCATATCGGCCTCATGATCAATGGTGTCCCCGGCAGCGCGATGCAGGCCTTTGGTGGCCAGCTGAACGACGTCGAACTGGCGGCCGTTGTGACCTACTCCCGTAATGCCTTTGGCAACAACATGGGTGACAAGGTCCAGCCGATTGATATTTACAACTTCAAGAAAGGTCAGTAGGAGGAATCACCATGGGTGCCCACGGACCTGCTAAAGGTTTAAGTCGGTGGTTGTTTACCACCAACCACAAGGACATCGGCTCGATGTACCTGTGGTTCAGCTTCGCGATGTTCCTGCTTGGCGGTTCGTTCGCCATGATCATCCGCGCCGAGCTGTTCCAGCCGGGCCTGCAGATTGTAGAGCCTGAATTTTTTAACCAGATGACCACCATGCACGGTCTGGTGATGGTATTCGGTGCCATCATGCCGGCCTTTGTTGGTCTGGCGAACTGGATGATTCCGCTGATGATCGGTGCCCCCGATATGGCACTGCCGCGGATGAACAACTGGTCGTTCTGGATTCTGCCTCCGGCCTTCGCGCTGCTGGCTTCTACCCTGTTTATGGAAGGCGGCGGCCCCAACTTCGGTTGGACCTTCTACGCGCCGCTGTCGACGACCTATGCTCCGCCTTCGGTGACGTACTTCATCTTCGGCGTCCACATCATGGGTCTGTCGTCCATCATGGGTGCGATCAACATCATCGCCACCATCGTCAACATGCGTGCGCCGGGCATGACCTACATGAAAATGCCCCTGTTCGTATGGACCTGGCTGATCACCGCCTTCCTGCTGGTTGCGGTTATGCCGGTACTGGCGGGTGCAGTGACCATGATGCTGATGGATATCCACTTCGGCACCAGCTTCTTCTCAGCTGCTGGTGGCGGTGACCCGGTTCTGTTCCAGCACGTGTTCTGGTTCTTCGGTCACCCCGAGGTTTACATCATCATCCTGCCCGGTTTTGGTGTGGTTTCTCAGATCATCCCGACCTTCTCGCGCAAGCCGCTGTTCGGTTACGACTCCATGGTTTACGCAACTGCGTCTATCGCTTTCCTGTCGTTCATCGTGTGGGCTCACCACATGTACACGGTAGGTATGCCGATCGCTGGCGAACTGTTCTTCATGTACGCCACCATGCTGATTGCGGTACCGACTGCTGCCAAGGTGTTTAACTGGATCACCACCATGTTCAAAGGCTCTCTGACCTTTGAAACGCCGATGCTGTTCTCGATCGCGTTTGTGTTCCTGTTCACCGTGGGTGGTTTCTCTGGTCTGATGCTGGCGATTGCTCCGGCTGACTTCCAGTACCACGACACTTACTTCGTTGTTGCTCACTTCCACTACACCATGGTGGCGGGTGCGATCTTCTCCATGTCTGCGGCGGTTTACTACTGGTTGCCGAAGTGGACTGGCAAGATGTACAACGAGACCATGGGTAAAACCCATTTCTGGGTATCTTTCGTTGGCTTCAACCTGACCTTCTTCCCGCAGCACTTTGTGGGTCTGGCCGGTATGCCGCGTCGTATTCCTGACTACAACCTGATGTTTGCCGACTTCAACATGATGTCGTCAATTGGTGCCTTCATTTACGGCGCCAGCCAGTTGCTCTTCCTGTTCAACGTGGTGCGCACCATCACCCACGGTGAGAAGATCGACGATCCGAAGGTTTGGGACGGAGCCCACGGTCTGGAATGGACTGTACCGACGCCTGCGCCTTACCACACTTTCACCACTCCGCCGGAAGTGAAAGAGAGCGAGGCCCATGGCTGAACGCACTGACAAGGGTATTTTCTACACCACCGCCAAGTTGATGGCGGTGTGTGTGGCGATGTTCGCCTTTGTCTTTGTGGTGATGGTGCCCCTGTACAACGTGTTGTGCGATGTACTGGGCATTAACGGCAAGACCGGCGGCCGGTATGAGGTAACGGAAACCGTTGTCGATACCAGCCGCACTGTGAAAATACAGTTTGTGGCCAACTTCAACGAGCAGATGCCGTGGGAGTTCAAGCCCAACACCAACGTGGTGACTGTGCATCCGGGTGAAGCAACCAACATCACCTACTTTGCACGCAATACCCAACCCCGGGATATGGTCGCTCAGGCCATTCCCAGTGTTGTGCCCTCGCGGGCAGCGGAGTATTTTCACAAAACGGAATGTTTCTGCTTTAACCGTCAGCCTCTGGTTGCCGGCGGTGAAGCGGATCTGGGGTTGCAGTTTATTGTCGACCCGGATCTGCCGAAGGACATACACACCATCACCCTGTCCTATACGATTTTTGATGTAACAGAAATGGCGCAGCCGCAGAGCGATTCTGTCGCCGCGCGTTAAAACGAGTTTTCTCACACGAGAACAACGGAGAAACAAAATGGCAAGTCAAGGCAACACGGGGCACGAAGTGTATTACGTGCCCGAGAGCAGCAAACTCGCTGTGTGTGCGACTATTGGCCTGGTGCTGACGATCTTCGGTGCTGCCAGCGGCATCAACGACGGCACTTTTGGCGACCCGAATGAGTCAACCAACTCCTGGTTTATTTTCTGGGTAGGTCTGGCCTTCTTCGCAGCAACCCTGTTTGTGTGGTTCAAAACCGCTATTACCGAACACCTGGCGGGCAAGAACAGCGCTCAGCTGAAGCGTTCCTACGTGATCGGCATGCAGTGGTTTATCTTTTCCGAGGTGATGTTCTTCTTCGCCTTCTTCCTGGCCCTGTTCTACATCCGCTGGTTTGCGGCTCCGTGGCTGGCCGGTGAAGGTGATGCCGGACGCTCCAACTACCTGTTGTGGGGTGATTTCTCCTACAGCTGGCCGCTGATGCAAACGCCTCAGGATGCGATCGGTGGTGTGGCTAATCAGGTGATGGCGAACAACGGTGTGTTCTCGGGTCCCGAGCGCAGCATGGCTTTCCCCGGTTTCGGTGAACTGTTCAAGTGGCTGCCCTTCTACAACACTGTCATCCTGCTGACTTCATCTGTGACTGTTCACTGGGCTCACCACGCCCTGCTGCACGACGACCGCAAAAAGTTCCACCAGTGGCTGACTGTGACTGTGTTGCTGGGTGTTGTCTTCGTTGGTTTGCAGATTCTCGAATACTACGAAGCCTACGCTCACTACGGCCTGACACTGGAAACCGGTGTTTACGGCACGACCTTCTTCATGCTGACTGGTTTCCACGGCTTCCACGTGGCAATGGGTATGATCATGCTGCTGATTCAGCTGCTGCGCAGCGTGATGAAGGGCCACTTTACCAAGGATGATCACTTCGGCTTCGCCGCATCCAGCTGGTACTGGCACTTCGTAGATGTAGTGTGGATCTTCCTGATGCTGGTGGTTTACATCTTCTAAACCGCCGTATTACAGGTAGTTTCGACAGGGCCCAGACGCGCGAGTGTTTGGGCCTTTGTTTATATGGGGAAGGTTTGTGTGGAGAAGGGTTGTTCGGGCTTAGCTGCAGTCAACAAACCCCGTCATCGCGTACCCAAAGCACTTCGTGGGGCATGCTAAGGAGCGCAGCGACGCGGCGATCTGGTGGGTAAGGTGCCGAATTCAGGAGATTGCTTCGCGTTGCTCGCAATGACGGTGTGTTTTATGTGGCACGGTAGAATTACTCCTCCACCGGCACCAACTTATGCTGATCCCAAGGCGCGCCAAACTCCAGTTGACCGCTCTGAATGCCATAGGCAATCAAGCCCAGCATGCTGCCAGCGAGCAGCACGCGAATACCCAGGGCGTACCATTGGCGTTTTTTGCCGTCGCCCTGATCTTGCACCAGAAAGGTTAACCCCGAAAACAGACTGATGACGACGCCGATAAACAGGATGGCAATGGCAATTTTGAGCCCCATGGCGATAATACCCCCGGTTAAAAGCGGGCAGTATACACAATCGCCCATGACGGGGGTGAGCCGATGAGTCGCAGTCTCTGGCAAAGCAATTGGCCGCTGGCCCTGCTGGTCGCTGCGGTGTTGCCGGTCTTGCTGACGCTCGGCTTCTGGCAATTGGAGCGTGCCGCCGACAAGCGCGAAGTGCTCGCCCGGCAAGAGCAGCAGCAGGCCTTGCCGCCGCTGGCAATTGACAGTGTTGAGGGTGACTTGCCGGAATTTCGTGCGGTCACTCTGCGTGGACAGTTCGACAGCGAGCGCTATTGGCTGCTGGAAAACCGCATTTACCAGGGGCGCTATGGCTTTGAAGTGATCAGCCCCTTTCTGCTGAACAACGGCGAGACCGTGCTGGTACATCGCGGTTGGGTGCCGGGCGATCGCGGTCGCCGCGAATTGCCGGATATTGAAACACCGGGCGGCGAACTCAGCTTGAGCGGAATCATCGACAGTGGCAGCGCGAGTGGCTTCACGCTCGGTGAGGAAGCGTCTACCGACGCTTGGCCCAAGCGCCTGCAGTGGCTGACAACCGAGCGCGCCGAGCGCGAATTGGGTACCGCTCTGCCCGACCTGTTACTGCGACTGGAGCGCGGTCAGCCGGGTATGTTTGAACAGACCTATAGTGCGGTTAATATGCCGCCGGAAAAACACACAGGCTATGCCGTTCAATGGTTTGGCATGGCTGCCGTTATCGTTGCCCTGTTTGGCTGGCGACTTTGGCATCAGAATCGATCCCGAGGAGATCTGCGTGAGCAATCCTGACAACAGTTCACCCAAGTTGGTGTTTTCCCTGATTATCGGCATCCCGCTGCTGGTTATCGCCCTCTCGACGCTGGTCTATCAAATGGCCAACCGCGACATGCTGGCGCTGGGCACCGTCAATAACGGTACCCTGATTCAACCGCCGCTTGCGATCAGCGAATTGCAGCCGGTGCACCGCAACGGTGAAGCGGTGCAGTTTAATCAGATGGATTCCCAATGGCAGTTTGTGGTGGTCGGCGACGGCTACTGCGAAAGCACCTGCGAAGCGATGCTCTACCTGACCCGTCAGACCCACACCGCGCTGGGTAAGAAGATGGGCCGCGTTTCGCGGATGTACTTGAATACCTCCACTGAATTCAGTGCGGGGCTCGACAAGCTGCTGATTGATGAGCATGAAAAGCTGACCTCGGCGTTTATCGACGGCGATGCCTATCGCAATTCCAAACTACCCTTGGCAGACGAGGCCCCGGGCTTTTATGTGGTCGATCCCAAGGGTTGGGTCATGATGTTTTATCAGCTGCCGGATCTGGAGCAGGATACGTTGACCAGTACCGGTAAACTGGTGATCAAGGATATGAAGCGCCTGCTTCGCTAATGGCTTTGTTGGGGAGACGCACTCTGTGAACACGGGCATGAATCAAACAAAACCGGGCTATCGCCTGACCCTGCTGGCCTGCGCGCTTGCCGTTGTGGTGGTAGGTCTCGGCGCCTTTACCCGTCTGGTGGATGCGGGCCTTGGCTGCCCGGACTGGCCGACCTGCTATGGCCACGTACTGTGGCCTGACAGCCAGGAAGAAATTGCCGCCGCCAATGCCCATCCGGAATTTGAGGCGACACCGGTTGAAACCGACAAGACCTGGCCTGAGCAAGTGCACCGCCTGTTTGCCTCGAGTCTGGGGCTGCTCGGCCTGATTATTTTCGGTTTGAGCCTTAAACATCGCCCTGAAGGAACGCCCTGGGAAGGCACGGTTGCCCTCCTCGCGGTGCTGTTCTGTGGCACTGTGGCGCGCATTATTTATGGCGACGGCCTCGACCCCTATCTTTGGAAAATGGTGGCCGCCTATTTTGGCTGGTTGGCCTGGCTGGCGATCAAGACCGGAACCTCGCCGTCACAGCCGGTTAAACTGCCGGCCTTTATTGCGGGCTTTCTGATACTGCAGGGCCTGTTCGGCATGTGGACGGTAACCCTGAAGTTGTGGCCGCAGGTCGTTACTGCACACCTGCTGGGTGGCTTTACGGTATTTGCCCTGTTGTGGCTGCTGGCCCTGCGCTTGCGCAACCAACGCTGGGCGGTTTCCGCGGCAGGCTTGACGGCGATTGAGCGACTCAAGCCCTTTGCCATGGTGGCCTTGCTGGTCGTCATTGTTCAGGTCGCATTGGGTGGCTGGACGACCTCTAACTATGCGGCCGTGGCCTGCCCGGATCTGCCGACCTGTCAGAATGAATGGCTGCCGGAAATGGATTTCGCCGAAGGCTTTAATATCACCCAGCATATCGGCCCGAACTACCTGGGCGGCACGATGGACAATGCCGCGCGCGTGGCGATCCACTTTTCCCATCGCATCGGTGCCATTATCACCACGCTGGTTTTATTGATACTGGCCTGGCGTCTGCGCCAGACTGGCCTCGCGCCTTTGCAGCGCATGTCGGTGGTGGTGACGGCGGCGCTGGTGCTACAGGTCTGTCTGGGCCTCGGCAACATTCTGCTAAAATTCCCCCTTTGGGTGACCGTGTCCCACAACCTCGGCGGCGCGCTGCTGCTGCTGACGCTGGTGACCCTCAATTACGGCCTGCGCACTGCAGCGCCACAGGAGCAAACATCGTGACTGACAGCACGGCCAAAGGCCGCGCCACCTGGCGAGACTACTACGAAATGTGTAAGCCCAACGTGGTTTACATGATGCTGGTCACCGCCATGATCGGTATGTTTATGGCGGTACCGGGTATGGTGCCTTGGGAAGTGCTGCTGTACGGCAATGTCGGTATCGGTTTGTGCGCCGCCTCGGCGGCGGCGGTGAATCATCTGGTGGATCGGCGCATTGATCTGGTGATGGCGCGCACCCAGAACCGCCCGGTCGCTCAGGGCCGCATTGATACCCTGCACGCATCGATCTTTGCGCTGGTGCTGGGTCTTGCCGGCATGGCCATGCTGTTGATCAAAATTAACGCCCTCACCGCCTGGCTGACGCTGGCGTCACTGCTCGGTTATGCGGTGGTGTATACCCTGTGGCTGAAGCGCGCTACGCCACAGAATATTGTAATCGGTGGTCTCGCAGGGGCTGCCCCACCGCTGCTGGGCTGGACGGCCGTTACCGGTGAAATCCACGGCCACGCCCTGCTCTTGGTGCTGATTATTTTTGCATGGACGCCGCCTCACTTCTGGGCGCTGGCCATCGCCCGCAAAGAGGAATACGCCAAAGTCGATATTCCGATGCTGCCGGTCACCCACGGTGTGAAGTACACCGCCCTGCAAATCCTGCTTTACACCCTGATTCTGTTTGCGGTCTCGCTGATGCCCTTCGCCACCGGCATGAGCGGCTCACTGTACCTGTTAGGTGCAGTGGTATTCGGCGCCGGTTTTATCTATTGGGCGATTGTGCTGATGCGCGGCAAAAACCCCAAGGCGCCGATGGAGACTTTCAAGTATTCGCTGATTTACCTGTTGGCGATTTTTGTCATCATGCTGGCCGACCACTACCTGCTGCCGGCGGTTACGATCTACGAATTGGGAGCTTGACGTGGCCTATCCGGAACCTTTTGAAGAAGTGAGTAGCGAGCGCAAACGCGGCATTCAGATCACGGTGGTAACGATTGTGATACTGGCCACCTTGTTTGTCGGCGGTTTCTTCTGGGCCTTTACCCGCGAGCGCGTATTGAGTGCGGAAGAGCTTCAGGCCAATGGCGCACTGCTGTTTGAAAAAGCGCGCAAGCTACCCGCGTTTACACTGGCTAACGATCGCGGTGAGTCGGTTGATGCGAGCTGGTTCGAAGGTCAGTGGGATATTGTTTTTTTCGGTTATACCTTCTGCCCGGATATCTGTCCGACCACCTTGGCATTGCTAAAGCAGTACTATGATCAGTTAACGCCCGAGCAGCAGTCGGAAACCCGGATTGTGTTAGCGAGTGTTGATCCGGCGCGGGATACTGTCAGTCAACTGAGTCAGTATCTTGCGTTTTTCCACGAAGATTTCCGCGGTGTAACCGGGGAGTTTCTGGAGGTTCATCGTTTTGCGACAGGCCTTGGTGCACCCTTCACTAAAGTGCCAGGCGGCGGTGAAAACTATCTGGTGGATCACAGCGGCAATGTTGCATTGATCAATCCGAATGGGCATTTCGTCGGAATTCTGAAAGCACCGATTACGGTCGAGCAGATCAATCGGGTGATGCCAACCTTCAAGGCCCTGCGATAACGCCTACTGATTGACCTTTTCAATATGCCAGACCGGCTCGCCACAACGCGCGTCGGTTTGATGCAGCAGTTCCAGCGGTGACGATTCAAACGGCCGGAATTTTTCTCGCAGCAAGTTGGCGCACAAGGTTTCCGTCATTTCCACGCTGAAATGATCCAGCTGGTGGCGGATGGTTTGCCTCTCGGCGCCGGGCGAGGACAGGGCTTCGCGTATACTGCGTTCCTTGGCTGCCCAAACATTCACTAAATGCAGCGCGCCTAAGCCAATGCGTTTGGTGTAAAGCTCGTTCCCGAGCACCGCTTCCAGTGCCGCCAGTGCGCTGTCCAGCAAGATCCGCGTAGGCCCGTTCCAGGTGTAGTCCGACGCAATTCCGCTGGTACCCGGGTTGGTCAATCCCATCTTCTGAATAAAGCCGGCGTGATAGCAGTAAGGCAGACTGTGTTTGCACAGGTAGGCCCAGGCGCCGGTTAAGCCAAGTACCCGATAGTTTAAGTTCGGTGTGGCGGAATCGTGGTGCTCAAGCAATTCAAGATAGTGGCGACACCAATCGTTATAGGCTTTATAGCGGTATATGAAGGCCGCGTAGATCAAAGTGTCTTTGTCGCCATAATAGTGCTGAACCGCTGCGCCGTTGCGGGTGCCAGCGTTTTCCAGAATGCCGGCAATGCGTGCGCCATCCCGTCCGAGTAGTGCCACCTGCTTTTCGATAGACAGCAGCATGCGTTCCGGAATCGGCAGATCCTTGAAGTGGGCGACGAAGGCCGATGGGTTGTCATCAATCGCTATCAATGAACCACTCCGGCGGGATCGCTGTCATGTCATGGAATGCGGTGGCGAAGTCTGTATCAATGGGCTGGTAGTGTTCGCGCAATAGACTGGCGGTTAGTGACTCCACTACTTCACAGATAAAGCTGGTCAGGGACTGCGCCGCGTCGGCTCGAGTAAATTGACTGTCTTCAAAGGCCTCGCGCAGTTCGCGTTCTTGTTGGGTCAGCATACCGGCGGTCAGTGGCGCCACTAACTGCAGACGTTCCAGGGCGCGGTCGCCACCCAGCTGATCGCTCATTTGTTTGAACAGACCGGCGAAGCAGTTGCGCAGTGGTGCGAACCACGGGTGTCTGTCCTGATCGTTGATCCGGTCGGGCTTCAGTATTTCCAGCTGTTCTGCGCAAGCGCAGTAAAACGCGGCAGGCAGAGTGTGGTAGATGATCAGACAGCGCGGGGCGAAGATGGCAAACACATAGTGTTGTACGCGCATCTGATCGCGGACTTCCGCCGACCAGCGTTGCATGATGATATCGGCGTAGCGATTGATGGCTTTATAGCGGTAGAAAAATACGGCGTCCTGCAATCGTGACATGTCGCCGTAGTGATAGCGGATGGCAGAAATATTGGCCGAGCCGGCATCCTTCACAACGCGCTGAATGCGTGACCCGGGAAGGCTGTGCAGAGCGATATCTCTCTCCGCGGCGATCAGCAGACGCTCCTTCAATGCCAGGTCGGGAAAGAGGTGTGCTGTCCTCTTTAGTGCCAAAGCGGTTATGGCCTATTTAACAAATCATAATTTTGTGTGCGGTAAATTAAACTGTGAGCGCGGCTAATACAAGCTGTTTCAAGTCTTTGTGCGCTTGCCAAACGGTAGCAGCAGAAAAAACAGTGCGGCCGCAAATACCACGATGCTGGGCCCCGCGGGTGTGTCCAGTTGCCAAGCACTGAATAAGCCGCCAACAACGGCGATACAGCCGCAGCCAATTGCGCCCAGCGCCACCTGCTCTGGGGTGCGGCTCAACCGCCCGGCAGTAGCTGCCGGAATGATCAGCAGCGCGCTGATGAGTAGTACGCCGACAATTTTCATGCCGACCGCGACCAGCAGGGCCATCAGCACCATCTGCAGTATTTCCAGTCGCGCCACAGGGAGGCCTTCCACTTGTGCCAAATCGCGATGAGTGGCGATGGCGACCAGTGCATTCCAGCGCCACAGCATCAGCCCGCAGCACAGTACGGAAATGCCGGTCAGTAAGATCAGGTCGCTGCGCTGCACAGCGAGAATATCGCCAAACAAATACGCGTTCAGATCGACGGCGCCGCTCTGCATGGAAACCGCTACTAGGCCAAGTGCCAGGGAAGTGTGGGCGGCAATGCCGAGCAGGCTGTCCAGACTATTCCCGGAAATACGGTGCAGAGGGCCGAGTAACAGGGCGAGTAAGACGCAGACGCCGAGCACAGTGAGCTCGACGTGGGTATCCAGCAGCAGTCCGAGTGCGACCCCGAGTAAAGCTGAGTGCGCCAGCGTGTCACCGTAGTAGGCCATTCGCTGCCACAGAATAATGCTGCCGAGCGGCCCGGCGGGAATGACCAGCAGCAGTCCGGCAATAAACGCATAGAGCAGAATATCAATCATGCTGGCATCCACCCTCTACCACATCACCGTGCATGGAGTGGTCGTGGTCGTGCTCGTGCACATAGGGCGCCAGCACGGGCGTCTTCTGCTCGCCAAACAGGGTGAGGTAACCGGGGTCGTTGCTGATGGACTGCGGGTGACCGTGACAGCAGATATGGCGGTTCAGGCAGATCACCGAATCGGTTTGAGCCATAACCCAGTGCAGGTCGTGAGACACCACCAGCACCGCGCAGCCGAGCTGGTTTCGCAGTTCGGATATGCGTGCGTAGAGCTCTTCCTCGCCACTGATATCTACGCCCTGCGCTGGTTCGTCCAGCACCAGCAACTGCGGTTTGGCCAGCAGCGCTCGGGCCAGCAGAACTCGCTGGGTTTCGCCACCGGAGAGGCCGTGCATGGAGTGGTTGATAAGCTGGCTGGCGCCGGCCATGGTCAAGGATTGCTTGCGGGCTTGGCGATGGGCGCCGGTCAGCGCAAGAAAGCGGTCGACACTGAGCGGCAGGCCGGCATTGAGAGTCAGCTTCTGCGGCATATAGCCGATGCGCAGCCCGCGCTGGCGCTTTACTTTGCCGCTGGTCGGTTGGTTCAAGCCGAGAATCAGATTGACCAAGGTGGTTTTGCCGGCGCCGTTGGGTCCAATCAGGCTGGTTATTTCACCGGCCTTCAGCGACAGGGAAATTTCGTCGAGGATCTGCCGCTCGCTGGCGTGGAATGTCACCTTGTCGAGGGTCACGAGCGCGCTCATTGGGTGTGGTCTCGACAGTTGGGGCAGTAGCCCACAATTTCGACGTTGCTGTGGTCAATGCTGAAGTCGCGTTTTTCGGCGCAGCGGGACAGCGCCTTGCTGACCTCGGCTGCGGCGACCTCAACCGTTACCTGACATTGGCGACAGATCAGAAACTGGCAGTCGTGGGGTTTGCCGGGGTCGTCGCAGCCAATATAGGCGTTGAGGGACGACAGGCGGTGCACCAGGCCGAGCTCTTGCAAGAAATCCAGTGCGCGATAGACCGTCGGCGGCGCCGGATGCCCGAGTCCTTCTTTCGCGAGCATTTCAAGGATAGCGTAGGCGCCCAGCGGTCGGTGGCTCTGCCAGACCTTGGTCAGCACCCGTTCGCGCAATTCGGTCAGCCGTGCGCCCTTGGATTTGCAAATCCGGCGTGCGGCCAGCAGCGCGTCGTCGATGCAGCGGTGATGGTCGTGCCGTTCGTAGGCGGTTGGCCCGCTCATGGCGTGCTCCGGCTGAGAATAAAAATGTTATAATATTGCAATTTTTTCGGGAGTTCACGTGTTGCAGCGCGCTAAAGTCATGTTAATGGTGGTTTTTCTGGCCGTGGTTCAGCCAGTGCTGGCGCGCGAGCCTCTGTTGGTTGTGAGTAGTATCAAGCCCCTGCAGCTGCTGGTTACCGCGATTGGGGGTGAAGAGGTCGACAGTCGCCTGTTGCTGCCCGCCGGTTTCTCTCCCCATGATGCTCGCTTGAAGCCTTCCCATTGGCAGCTGCTGAAAGAGGCCGATATCGTGCTGTGGGTCGGCCCGGAGCTGGAGCAGTTTCTGGAATCGGCCTTGTCGCGCAATAAAAATGCTGTGGCGCTCGGTGCGGTGCTGGATGAAAAGTTCATGGCGGATGACCCCCACGTTTGGCTGAGTGTCGACAACGTGGCGGATATGGCGCGTGAAGTCAGTGAGGTGCTGGCCAAGCGGCGCCCTCTTCAGGCGGCCTTTTTCTATGCGCAGGCGGCCCGCTTGGTATCGGCGTTGCGACAGGAGCACCTGTTATTGAAACAGGTGTTTACCGCTGCCAAACCGCGTTACTTTCTGCCGCACCAGGGCTACACCCACTTTGAGCGGCAGTATGGCTTGCAGGCCTCGGCAGTGCTGGCGCCGCACGCGGAAACCATGCCGGGTGCTGCTCATGTGGTCGAATTGCGAAGTCGCCTGATGGCAGGGGAGTTTGATTGTGTCTTCCGCGAGCCCCAGCACGAGAGCCGGATGATGGTGCGATTACTCGAAGGCATTGATACCCCGCAAATCGCGCTTGATCCAATGGGGGCAGATATCGATGTTACCGAGACTGGGTACGTCGAGTACTACCGTCAGCTGGGGGGCGCTTTTACGCGCTGCCAGGGGCTGGCAAAGTAAGCTTTCGGGTCAGCGGGTTGCTGACATCAGGTTGATCCAAAGACGGGATCGGTGGCAGAGCAGAAACAATGGCGGCCATGCGAGATCGCACGACCGCAGAGCTTCTTATCTTATTCCGACGCTGTCATCAGGTCGGCAATGCGAGCGTCCAGCTCGGCGCCCAGTGAGGCAGAAACCTCATTCAGGGTGCGGTCCATTACCTTGCTGCTCACTTCAACCGCGATGGTTGATTCTTCGGCAGCGGAGACCGTTTTGGCTTCGGTGGTGTTGTAGGCCAGTACCAGCGACTCGTCGACGCGAACTTGCGAATCGGCGGCAGTCGCCAGCGTGCTGGCAATCATCAGAGTGATTACACTTGCAAGTCTTTTCATCGCTTGGTTCCTCCTAACTGGGCGTTGGTGCCCTTCATCAAATGCCTTGTTACATTTGATGTTACGCAAGGTAACACATTGCGGATCAGAAGTCCCCATTAAATCGGTGTAATTTTGCTCCAGGCCGGTGCTGTTATGCATAAAGTGTTACCTAGGGGTGTTTCGGGTAACACATCTGTAATGATTCGGTTGGGTTTTGGTCATGTTGGGACGTGATTTGGCCCCGTGCTACACTTCCGCGCTCCCCGAATAACAGGCTCTAAACACCCATGACTGCGCTTGATCCCGCCCTGGTTCTGGTCGACGGCTCGTCCTACCTTTACCGCGCCTTCCACGCCCTGCCCATGCTGACCACCTCCAGTGGACGCAATTCCGGGGCCGCCAAGGGGGTGATCAATATGATCCGGCGCCTGAAAAAGGATTACCCCAAGGCCACGATCGCCGTGGTGTTTGACGCCAAGGGCAAGACCTTTCGCGACGATATCTACCCGGAGTACAAAGCCAACCGTCCGCCCATGCCCGACGAGCTGCGTGAGCAGATCGAACCCATTCACGCCATTATCAAGGCGATGGGCTTGCCGCTGCTGGCGATTGAGGGCGTTGAGGCGGACGATGTGATCGGTACCCTCTCCGCTCAGGCCGCTGAGGCAGGTAAGTCGGTGCTGGTTTCCACCGGCGACAAGGACATGGCCCAGCTGGTCAACGAGCATGTCACGCTGGTTAATACGATGACAGATACCGTGATGGATCCGGCCGGGGTGAAGGAAAAATTTGGCTTGCCGCCGGAGCTGATCATCGATTATCTCGCCCTGATGGGCGACAAAGTCGACAATATTCCGGGCGTTCCCGGCGTTGGTGAAAAAACCGCCCTCGCCCTCCTCCAGAATCTGGGGAGCCTGCAGGACATTTACCAAAAGCTCGACCAGATCCCCGAGCTACCCATTCGCGGTGCCAAGAAACTCCCTGAGAAGCTGGAGGCCGAGCGCGAAAAGGCCGAGCTGTCCTATGAACTGGCAACCATCAAGCTAGATGTCGAATTGCCGCTGGCCTTTGATGAGATTCAGCAGGGCGACGAAAATGCCGACGAGCTGCTGCACTGGTACCGGGAGCTGGAATTCAATACCTGGATCGATGAGGTGCTGGCCGGCGGCGAAACCGCGCCCGCCGAAGAAATTCCGGTCGAATACGATGTGGTGCTGGATAAAGCCCTTTTTGAACAATGGCTTAAGCAACTCGACGCGGCTCCCCTCTTCGCTTTTGATACAGAAACCACCAGCCTCGATTATATGCAGGCGCGGGTGGTGGGCGTCTCCTTTGCGGTTGAGGCTGGCAAGGCCGCCTATGTGCCCTTTGGGCACGACTATCTGGGTGCGCCGGATCAGCTCAGTGAAGAAGAGGTGCTAGGTGCCCTCAAGCCTCTGCTGGAAAACCCGGACAAGGCCAAAGTCGGTCAAAACTTGAAATACGACGCCAACGTGCTGGTCAATCACGGCATTACCCTGCGTGGCATCAGCGAAGACACCATGCTGCAGTCCTATATTCTGGACGCCGCCGGCAACCGCCATGATATGGATTCGCTGGCCCTCAAATACCTCGGCCATTCCACGGTTCACTACGAGGATATCGCCGGCAAGGGCGCCAAGCAGCTCACCTTTAACCAGATTAAAATCGAAGAAGCGGGCTTCTATGCTGCCGAAGATGCCGACATCACCCTGAAACTCCACGAAACCCTGCGCCCTCAGGTAGCGGCTGAGAAGGAGTTGGACGACGTGTATCGGGCCATCGAAATGCCTCTGGTGCCGGTGTTGTCGCGGATGGAGCGTTTCGGTGCCAAGGTTGATCGCGCCCTGCTGGAGAAGCAGAGTCAGGAGCTGGCGGGAAAGATCGACGCTATTCAAAAAGAGGCTTACGAAGAGGCCGGCGGCCCCTTCAACCTCTCCTCCCCTAAACAGCTCGGCGAAATTCTGTTTGAAAAGCTCGAACTGCCGGTAGTGAAGAAAACCCCGAAAGGCGCGCCCTCCACCGCCGAGGAAGTGCTGGTCGAGCTGGCCCACGACTACAAGCTTCCCCAGTTGATTCTGGATTACCGGGGCATGGCCAAGCTCAAATCTACCTATACCGACAAGTTGCCGCAGATGCTCAGCCCCAAGACCGGGCGCATCCATACCTCCTATCATCAGGCGGTGGCGGCGACCGGGCGTTTGTCGTCAACCGACCCGAACTTGCAGAATATCCCCATTAAAACCCCCGAAGGTCGGCGAATTCGTCAGGCTTTTGTGGCAGAGAAAGGCTACAAGCTGGTCGCCGCCGACTACTCCCAGATTGAGCTGCGCATCATGGCCCACCTGTCCGGCGACGAAGGGCTGATTAAGGCCTTTGCTGAGGGTGAGGATATTCACCGCGCCACCGCCGCCGAAGTGTTTGGTGCGAGTCTGGACGAGGTCACTGACGAGCAGCGCCGCAACGCCAAGGCCATTAACTTTGGCCTGATCTACGGCATGTCGGCCTTTGGCCTGGCGCGCCAGCTGCACATCCCGCGCGGCGAGGCGCAGGACTACATCGACCGCTATTTTGACCGCTACCCCGGTGTGGCCAAGTTTATGGACGACATCAAGACCAGCGCGAAAGAAAAAGGCTATGTGGAAACGCTCTTTGGCCGCCGCCTCTACCTGCCGGATATCAAGGCCAGCAATGGCATGCGCCGTCAGGCCGCCGAGCGCATCGCCATCAACGCCCCGATGCAGGGTACCGCCGCCGATATCATCAAACGGGCCATGATTGACGTGGATCGCTGGCTGGAAAACAGCGATGTGGACGCGGCCATGATTATGCAGGTACACGATGAACTGATTCTGGAAGTGGCTGAAAATGAAGTCGAATCCGTATCCAAAAAGCTGGAAATGCTAATGGCCAATGCGGCCGAATTGTCGGTGCCGTTGGAGGTGGGTTTGGGCATTGGCGACAACTGGGATGAAGCTCACTAACGAGTCGGTAATTGCGCGCAAGCCCCTGAAATTGGATGGGTTTTGGGAATATTCCCATTTCTGAAATTTTGGGAACTAAAGATTCGGGAAACCTTCTAAGCTTGTACAACAGCACTATGCTGTTGGCCGACTTTCTCCATGAGTCGGTTTTTCCCCAGAGAAGCTGATTGCCCGGTACCCCCCCATGTACCGGGCCTTTTTTTATGTGGCCTCGGTTGGGTGTTGGGTTTGGTGCCATTGGCCCGGCTCGACGGATCAGCGCTTCTTTGCCTGATTCACAGGTTTAGCTGTCATTGCGAGCGCAGCGAAGCAATCTCTTTAAACTCGCTGCCCACTGGTGGCCGGATTCGGAGTGCCAAGCCTTTAAACTACATCCCTGCGTCGTCCTCAACAAACTCCTCATCCGCCTCGGTCGCATCCAGCCACACATCCAGCTGTTCTTTCAGGTCATCCAGCCCCTGCCCGTTCAGCGCCGAAAACAACTGTGCTTGTACCAGCGCCCCGAAGGGTTGTAAGTCCTTCCTTACCTTAAACAGTGTGTTCTTGGCCTGCCCGGTGCTTAGCTTGTCGGCCTTGGTGAGCAAGATACGCACGGGCATATCGCACTGGGCCGCCCACTGAATCATGGTTTCATCGAATTTCTGCAGGGGGTGGCGAATGTCCATCATCAGCACCAGCCCGCGCAGGCAGCGACGCTCGGCCAGATACTGCTCCAGATGGCGCTCCCACTTCTTTTTAACCTCCGGCGGCACCTTGGCGAAGCCGTAGCCGGGAAGGTCCACCAGCCGCTGGTTCTCGCTCAGGCTGAAAAAGTTGATCAATTGCGTGCGGCCGGGGGTCTTCGAGGTGCGGCACAGCTTCTTGTTTTCGGTCAGGCGGTTGATGGCGCTGGATTTGCCGGCGTTGGAGCGGCCTGCAAAGGCCACTTCGGCGCCAATATCGTCGGGGCATTCACGCAGACTGGGGGCGCTCTGTAGAAAGCGGGCGCGTCGATAGCTGATGGCCGGGATGTGGTCCATGGGAGTCTCTTGTTGGAACGTGGCTGCTGAAAGGGGTATAGTGCGGCCCCGCGCAGGGATGGCCTCCCCCCGCAGGCTTTGTGTATAATGCCGCAGTTTTTTTTCGCGGTCATCCTGCCCGGGTTTACTCCGCATTACAATCGTGAGTGCTGTTATGAAAAAATCACTGGTAGCCCTGTTGTTCTCCGCTGGCCTGATGAGCTTTGTGCAGGCAGATGCCCTGGAAGACCGTTACAATCGCACCTGTGCTGTTTGCCACGCCTCCGGTGCTGCCGGTGCGCCGCGCACGGGCGACGTTGATGCCTGGAACAAGCGTCTAGAAGAAAAAGGCATGGATACGCTGGTGGCCAACGCCAAAAATGGTATCAAGGCGATGCCGCCCAAAGGCATGTGTTTCGACTGCTCGGATGAGGACTTTAAAGCCCTGATCGAGCTGATGGCCAAGCCCAAGTCGTAGGCGCCCTCGCGGGAAGCTCGAACGAATTCAGAAATTATTGAGTAGGAACGATGAAAAAATCACTTCTGGTAATGCTGTCCACCCTGCTGCTCGCGGCACCCTCCTTTGCCGGTGATGCGTCCAAGGGCAAAGCCAAGTCACAGTCTTGCGCCGCCTGTCACGGAGCCGACGGCAACAGTGCCGCGCCGACCTTCCCCAAGCTGGCCGGTCAGAATGAGAAGTACCTGCTCAAGCAGTTGAAAGACATTAAATCCGGTGCCCGCTCGGTGCCGACTATGGCTGGTCAGCTCGATAATATGAGCGAAGCTGATATGGCCGATATTGCGGCTTACTACGCCAAGCAACAGGGTTCTGTTGGTCAGGCCAGCGCCGAACTGGCTGCCAAGGGCGAGGCGATCTACCGCGGCGGTATCATTGAGCGCGGCATTCCCGCCTGTAGCGGCTGCCACAGCCCCTCGGGTAAAGGCAACGCCTCGGCCGGCTTCCCTGCCCTGTCCGGTCAGCATGCCGCTTACACCGAAGCCCAGCTTAAAGCCTTCCGCGCCGCAGCTGATGGTGACGAGACTGGCCGCATGAACGACGGTGAAGAAACCAAAACCATGCGTACTGTGGCCTTTCAGCTGAGCGACAACGAAATCAAGGCGCTGGCCAACTACATTCAGGGTCTCTACTGAATTTCAGAGTGATCCATGAAAAAGGCGGCATTGGCCGCCTTTTTTGTCTGCTAGAACAATTTCGCCGGAACCCTTGCCAGGTAAAATAATCAGAACAGAACAACTATTCAGGAGACTGAGAATGCTGACTCGCCGATGGCTGATCGCCAGCCTGTTGACCCTGCTTTTGCCCGCTGCCGCCTGTGCCGATCAGTCGGCTAACCGCTTTGTGGAAGGTGAGCACTATATTCGCCTCGACAGCGAAGTGCGCACGGTCAATCCCAACAAAATCGAAGTAACCGAAGTGTTCTGGTACGGCTGCTCCCACTGCTTCCACTTCGAGCCCATGGTCCACGCTTGGTCTGAGAAACAGGCCGACGACGTGGTCTTTGTGCAGTCCCCTGCCATGTGGAACCGCATTATGGAAACCCATGCCCGCGCCTTCTACACCGCCAAGGCGCTGGGTGTGCTCGACAAGGTTCACCAGCCGATCTTCAACGCCATCAATATGGAGCGCAACATGCTGCGCGACGCCGACGCGCTGGCTGAGCTGTTTGCCCAACAGGGCGTTGAGCGTGCGAAGTTCATGAAAGTCTTCAATTCCTTCTCGGTGGATAGTCAGGTGCGTCAAGCGGACGCTCGCGCCCGCGGCTACGGCATCCAGGGCACGCCAGAGATGGTGGTTAACGGTAAATTCCGGGTCAGCACCCGCACGGCCGGCAGCCAGCGCGGCATGCTGGAAGTGGTTGATTATCTGGTTGAGCAGGAGCGCAAAGCTGCGCAGTAATTCCTGTTGAATACGTCTTCCGCAAGCGCACCGGCCTGGCTGGCCGCTGCGCTGAGTTTTGAGCCCCAGTCGCGTCACGTCGAGGTCGACGGCTGCACCATTCACTATCTGTGCTGGAACCCGGAGGCAAGCGATAAGCCGCCCCTACTGCTGGCCCACGGTTTCTGTGCCCACGCCCACTGGTGGGATTTCACCGTCCCCGCCCTGCTCGATCACTACCGTATTGTGGCGCTGGATTTCAGCGGCATGGGCGACAGTGCGCATCGCGAAAGTTACTCGCACCCCCAGTACTGCAAGGAAATCATTGCGGTTATCGAGGCCGAAGCCATGGCGCCGGTGAATCTGGTCGGCCACAGCTTTGGCGGTCTGGTCAGCATCCAGACCACAGCGGCCTACCCGGATAAAATTCAGACCCTGACCATCATTGATTCGCGGATCAGCCAGCCCCGCACGGGTGAGGAACAGCCTTCTCGCGGTGCTAGCGAGCTAAGGCCCAAGCGCGTATATCCCACGCTGGAACAGGCCATGGGGCGTTTCCGTCTGATCCCGGAAGAAAACTGCACCCACCCTGCTCTGTTTGCGGAAGTGGCAAAGGGCTCATTGCAGGAAGTCGATGGCGGTTGGGTATGGAAGTTTGACGATCGCATCACCCAGACGCTCAAGCCGGTAGACATTCCCGAAGCCGAGCTGCTGCCAGCTATCACCTGCCCCACGGCCTTTATCTACGGTGAACACAGTATTGTCGCGCCGCGCGATGTTGCTGAACAAACCGTGGGTTTTATGGGCAATGGGCGCCCGGCCATCGAGATTGCCGATGCCCATCACCACGTATTGCTGGATCAGCCACTGGCGCTGCGGGAGCATCTCAGGGAATTACTGCACGAACTTCGCGCCAAAATCTAACCGTTAGATATGAAGTTGGGTTTTGCCGAAAGACGTCAGGCTAGGCTGGGACGCATCGTGCTGGCGGCTTCCGCCAACTCTATCGCTCGCGCGCAGGCGCGATTATCGAACAGGCGTTCGCGCCAGCCACGGGCACTGAAGGCTTGCCAGCTTTCAGCACGCTGCTGCAGACGATCCGCCAGCAGGTACAGCACGACTGGGTTGTGAGTCAGCCCAACATGGCTCCCGGGCACGCGAATGTTCTCGCTTTGCTCCTGCTTCTGATCCACGCAGTAGTGCCAGTGCACGACGCCGTCGCTCTCAGTGTAAATGCTGGTACAGGGAACCGAAGGTGTGGTCTGCCAGAGTTCGGCCTTGCTAATCATCGCGTCTTCTTCACCACTGTTCAGCAGTTTGAAGGCGTGCCCGACAAAACCCGTTACCGCGCGGGCGCTGGACTCCACAGCCGGAATACCGAAGGGTGAACCCAGGGTAATCACCTGACGCACATGCTCGCTGTTCTCGGCGGCGAGGGCGCGGGCGTAAATGCCGCCCAGACTCCAGCCGATGATTGTGATTTTCTGCTGACGCTGGAGCACGATTTCCTTCAGCCGGCGGCGCAGCAGGGTCAGTTTCTGATCGTGCAGACCGGTGTTGAGTCCTTGCTGCCATGCGTGAACGTCGTAGCCCAGACTGGACAGGGATTTGCGCAGGGAGGCAGTAAAAATATCGCAGGTCAGGAAGGCGGGAATCACTAACACCGGGTGACCATCGCCGCGGGGCAGTAGTCGCTCAAAGGGCTTGCTTGAAAGGTGGGCGAGGGCCTCAACAGCGATCCGGCTTTCCAGTAAGGTATGCAGGGTCTTGGGCTTTTTATCGAGCATTCTCTGTAACTCCCTGACGCCTATGTCAGCGACAATGTTGCGATGAAAGTAACGAGTTGCCTGACATAATGCAAAGCCATGAGCGCACAATTTCGGTGCAGAAAGTGCTGTGCAAAACGGAAATTTTCCCGTTTTTGATTTAAGCTATTGTTTTTAAATAAAATAATTTCCCTGTAAGTAATTGCCGAGGAGCGGACGCTGATTGCCTCCGGAGTATAATTTGCTAAACCAATATGAGGCTGTCACGCCGCAGGATTGGGATGAGTGGCTTAAGGATGGCCAATCGACCATCGTGCTGGTCGATCATGATGGGGAGGCCGCTGATCTGCGCCGCCGGATTGCCGAGGCACAGGGGCAGGCCTACCTCGAATACCTGAGGGTGCTGCCCAAGGCTCAGTGGTGGGTTGAGCTTTGGGATAACAGTTTTCCCGAACTGCAGGTATTGCGCCCGGTGCAGGTATTGGCGCTGGCGGAGGCCTGTATTGAGGGAAGCGACTACTTGGCGCCCTCTGTAATAGGGGTGCAGGGTATTGCCCGCCAGTTTGTGGATGCTTTCGAACTGGCCGAGCGCTTTGGTCTGACCGTGGAAGCGGGGCCCTTTGCCGGCAATGAGCAGCGCGCCTTTTGCGATTGGCGGCAGCGGCTTCGCGAGCGATTGCTAGAGCAGGGCGCATTGACCGGCGGACAGCTGATCTCGGCCTTGGCAAAGCGGCTGGATGCACTGGAACTACCCGTCCGCTTAGTGCTGAGTAAGGAATTGGAGCTGACACCGCCCGAACAGCAGCTGTTGAAAGCTTTGCAGGGCGCAGGGGTGGCCTTGTTTCAGTTGCTCCCCGCCGATGTCGGGGATAATACCGCCTGCCAACAGGCGAGCTTTGCCAGTGTGCAGGAAGAGGTCGAAGCGGCGGCGCGCTGGGTTGCTTCCTGGCAGCGTCGCGCGGAATCACCGCGGCTGGCGCTGATCGCCAGTGACATGAATCGCTACGAAATGCCTCTGCAGCGGGCGCTGGAGCGTTTTGTCTATCCTGCAAGCCTGTTTCCTGCCAGTCAGTCCGAGGTGTTGAGCGAACCCTGGCGGGTGGGCACTGGCCGCCTGTCGGCTTACCCCATTATTGCGTCCGCGCTGGACGCATTGCAGGTAGCGCAGGGCGAGGTTGGGCTGGAGCAGCTCAGTCGGCTCTTGCGCAGCCCCTTTGTTGCCGGTGCCCATGAGCAGGCGGCGAGCCGCGCGCAACTGGACTGGCGCTGGCGAGAGCGTTTCGGCAACCGCGGCAGCCTGTCGCGAGCCTTGGCCTTATCGCAAGACGAGGAGGCGACCACAGCGTTTCAGGCGTTGTGTGAAACCGCACAAGGTCATGCCGGTCGGGCCCAGCCCTCGACCTGGGTGGCGCGGTTTGACGCCGAATTGCTGGCCTTGGGTTGGCCGAACCGGGACGCCGGTGACCCGGTGGTGGATCAGTGTCGGCAGGGCTTTAGTCAGGTCATGGATACCCTGCGTGCGCTGGATCGGCAGCTCGGTAAGATCGGGCGCAGCGAAGCGCTGCGCTGGCTGCAGCATGTGTTGCAGGGCAAGCGCTTTGAGTTGCGCCGCGATGAAGCGCCGCCCCTGCAGCTGCTGAATCTGGAGGAGGCCAGTGGTCAGCATTTTGATGCGATCTGGGTGCTGGGGCTAAGCGATGCGGCGCTGCCACAGGCGGTGCCGCCATCACCCTTCCTGCCGCGCGAGCTGCTGGTGGCGGCTGGCGTTCCGAGAGCGGATCACAGCGATGCGCTGCGCCGAGACACAGCGCTGCTGAAGACGGTACTGGCGAGCGCCGGGGAGGCCGTTATTTCCTACCCTGCCCAGTCCGACGACGCCGTTGCACAGGCGCCTTGTACCCTGCTGGATTGGAACTATCCACTTTGGGAACCTGTAGACGGTGAGCAGGCCTTTAGCGTCGACGCCGCGGTCGAAGTGCCTGAGGAGGAAAAGATTCGCCCGGTTTCCGCCAAAGAAAAATCGCAGCTGCGCGGTGGTACGGGCCTGTTTCGCGCCTACGCTCTCAGCCCCTTTTACGCCTTTCTGAAATATCGGTTGGGATTGCAGGCTTTGCCGGAACCGGTCGAAGGGCTCGACCCCAAGACTCAGGGCAACTGGATTCACCGCGCGCTGGAATTGTTCTGGCGTGAGGCGGGCGGCAGTGACATTTTTCAGAGTGAATCTGACGATCAAATTGAGGCGCGGTTGAACGATGCTATCGATCAGGCCATGAGCGAGGAGGGTGGTCATGGTGACGAACTGCGCCGCATCGAAAAACGTCGTCTGCTATCGCTGTTGAAAGAGTGGCTGGACTTCGAGCGCAATCGCGAAGAAGCCTTTCGCGTCAAAGCCGTCGAAGCGGCAGGGTCCGTAGACGCCTTTGGATTGCCTCTGCATATCAAGATCGACCGGGTAGACGAAATCGATGGGAAAACGGTGGTGATGGATTACAAAACCGGATCGATCGCGGCGAATAAATTAAATGCAGAAAATCTACTGGAGCCACAGCTGCCCATGTACGCACTGTTGGGGCGCAATCTGGTCAACTCCGATATTGATGGTGTGGTTCTGGCCCAGATTCATCCCCGTGGCATGATGGCGCATATGCGCTCCAGTTGGAGTGCCACGCTGGTGCCGGGCAAACCGCGCAACCCGGTCGACAGCCCGGACAAGTGGCAGGCCGAATGCGAGGCTTGGGAAAGGGTGTTGTCTGGTTACGCGCAGGGTTTTCTGGGCGGAGAGGCAGGGCACGATAGCACGCGCAAGGATGCGGATTTCAAGTTTGATCCCTTTGTGCCGGTGCTGGCGCGCGGCGGTGAGGTGGACGATGACTGAGCTGCGCATCCCCGATCAGCCTCACCGCGACCAGGCAATTGACCCCAGTGCGTCGGTCTTGCTTCGCGCACCGGCGGGTTCCGGTAAAACCGGCGTGCTGCTGCTGCGTTTTCTGAATTGTCTGCTGACGGTTGAGCAGCCGGAAGCAGTGGTAGCGATTACCTTTACTCGCAAGGCTGCTGCGGAAATTCGCGAGCGCATTGTGCACGCATTGCATCTGGCGGATACTCAGGCCGGTGGATACGAAGGCCAGTTGGCGGAACTTGCGGCGCGTGTGCGCGAGCGTGATCAAGCGCTCGGGTGGCAGTTGCTGCAGAATCCGTCGCGGTTGCGGATTTCCACTTTCGACAGTTTCTGTGCGCGCATTGCGCGGCGCTTGCCGCTGCTCTCAGGGCTCGGCCAGATTGCAACGACCGATGATCCCGACGCGCTGTATCGCGAGGCAATATTCAGCCTATTTTCGCGCTTGGAGGACGGCGATAACGCGTTGAGTCAGGCGCTTGGCAATGTGCTCGACTATGCCAACAACCGCCTCGAACAACTGTTGCCGCTGTTGTCGAATTTGCTCGCCAAGCGCGACCAATGGGTTGAAGGTATTATGGCGGATCGCCTTGATGCCATGGAGGCAGCGCTCGCCGATGCCGTTATGGACGAGTATCAGTCGATTGCGACCACACTGGCTGATTGCGATCTGCAGACTGTCATTCAGGCCGTCTGTGAACATTCCGCCATTGAAGAAAGCCTGAGCTGGGCGGCGGATCTGCGACATCTGTCAGAGCCTGCGCCGGAGAATCTGGAGGCCCATGCGCAACTGGCCTCACTGCTGTTGACCAACAGTGGAACACTGCGCAAGAACGTCGACAAGCGCAGCGGTTTTGCACCGAAGCAGGCGGCCACAGAAACCCTGAAGCACTGGCTGAAAACCGCCAACGACAGCCCGCAGCTCGAGACGCTAACGGTCAATCTAAACCGCCTTGCGGGGCTGCCGTCACCACAATTGCCAGAAGCCTCACGCGCGCTGATCGGCGATCTTGTTCTGGTTCTGAAAAACCTGCTGGCCGAATTGCACGTGGTATTTAACGACCGTGGTGTTCTGGATTTTCCCGAGGTGGCGTTTCGCGCGATTGGGGCACTGCAACCCTTGCCGGATACCGCAGGCGTCTATGGCGATGCACTACTGCAGGAAGATCGGATCCAGCACATGCTGGTGGACGAAATGCAGGACACCTCGGTCAATCAGATTGTTTTACTGCAGTATCTTATGCAGGGCTGGGAGCCGGGTGATGGGCGCAGTCTGTTTTTGTGTGGCGACCTGCAGCAATCGATTTACCTGTTTCGCGGCGCCTTGGTGGGAGAGTTTGAGCGCCTGCTTGAGATGGGCCATTTCAATGGGCACCCGCTAAGGCAACTGCAGCTGGAAGCGAACTTCCGTTCAGCGCCGGCTTTGGTCAACTGGGTCAACCGGGCTTTTGAGTCTGTTTTTGGCGGCGGTTATACCCCGGCGATTGCTCAGCGCGCGGACGAGGGCAGGGTGGCGGTACATCCGCTGATTGGCGACAGGCTCAATGCCCGCCCGGCAGAGGCAGAGCAAATCGTGACTCTGGTTCAGCAGGCCGAGGCAGAGAATCCTGAAGGCTCCATTGCGATTCTGGTGCGCAGTCGCAGTCATCTGCAGGCAATCGTTCCGGCCCTGAAAGCTGCAGGCATAGCTTTTGCCGGGCAGGATATCGACAAGCTCGCCAGTCAGCCGGCCGTTGCCGATTATCTGGGATTGCTCCGCGCCTGGTGGCACCGGGCAGACCGCGCCAGTTGGATGGCCTTGCTGCGGGCACCCTTTGTGGGTTTGAGCTGGGATGATTGCTGGGTGCTGGCAAACGCTGCGCCGGACCTTTCGCTCAGTGATCTTGTGCTCCATTTCGAACAGTATCGTGAGCGCTTTGTTGGAGACTTTGCGCTGAGTAATGATGGTCTGTCTCGAGTGCAGTGGCTCTCAACAGTATGGTTTGAGATAGCTTCTCAAGCGCGCTCAGTGGATTGCCGTTGGGCGATACCGGCGCTGTGGCACAGTCTCGGTGGGCCGGCCTGTGTGGACGAGGTTGAGCGCCGCAATATCGAGCGGGTGCATGGTCTGCTGGTGGCTCATGCACCGGCCGGTATTCTCAATGACTGGCAGGAATTTTCGCGTGCCCTCGACAAGCTCTATGCCGAGCCTGCACCCGCCCGTCTGGAGATTATGACCATTCATAAGTCCAAGGGTCTGGAGTTTGATACGGTCATTTTGCCGGGGCTCGGCGAGTCGGCTAGCAACAGTGATGCACCGCTGTTTCACTGGCGCCGCTTGAATGACGAATTGGTGATTGCGCCGCGCGCGCCACGGCGCGGTGATGCGGAAGCGGAGTGCTTTTACGATTACCTTAAAGCCCAGCAAAAACGAGACAGTGAGCGTGAACTGGATCGACTGCTCTATGTGGCCTTGACCCGCGCTCGACGTCAGCTACACCTGCTGGGTGTGGCTAAACCTGACGCCAAAGACGAACTAAGGCCAGCAAGCGGGTCCATGCTGGCTCGCCTGTGGCCACGCGTGTCCTACCTGTTTGACGGGGCGGAACCGCTGCCGGAAGTGGTCGCCGATAATACTTTGCAGGTACCTCGTGCACCGCGCCTGAGTGCGCCGCCACGTATTGTGCTGCACCGGCAGTGGCAGGGGCCTCAGGAATCGGAAACCCCGATCGATCGGCTGGCGCGACAGGAGCGGCAAGCGGTACTGGAAGCCAATATCGAAGAGCGCTGTGTCGGTCTGGTGTATCACGAGCTGATGCGGCGCCTGGCGGCGCGGGGAGAATCTGCGGAACAGCTCTTCAGGGCCGTGCCGACGCGACTGCGTCACTACTGTCACCCGGAGGCCGGGTTGGAGCAGAGCGCGGCGCACGTGTGCGAACTCGTCGAAAATACCCTGAGCTGCGAGCAGGGGCGCTGGATACTGAAGCACTACGCCACCAGTGGCGCGGAACAGGCCTTGCGCCGACAGCTTGGCGATCGCTGGCAGAAACTTATCGTCGATAGATTTTTTGTCGACGGCGATACCTGCTGGATCATCGACTATAAAACTGCGCGGGGCAGTGGCGAGGCCTTTCTGGCCTCACAACGGGAGCGCTATGGCGAGAAAATGCAGACCTACCGAGAAACGCTGGCTGAAGCACTGTCAGTAGAGAAGGTGCGCGCGGGTTTGTACCTGCCAGCCTGTCAGGCCTTGGTGGAGTGCTGAGGGTTGTAAAAGCCCATACATAACAATGGCTTGAGCTTGTTGGGAGGTATCCTAGAGAGGCTTGCTAGCGCTTGCGGCCGATAGCCTTAAGCAACACCGAGAAGCGCTCAATATCGCGGTTAAAGCGGGTTTCTGTCTGGTTCTTCTCGCGCTCGCGGATGGCGATCAAGTCTTCCACGTCGGCGATCTGGGATTTGAAGGTGGCAATGGTGTCTTTCTGAGCCTGGCTGACTTCCTGATTGCGGCGCTCAAGTTCTGCAGCACGGGATTCCTCGCGCTCAACCTGAGTTTTCAGATAGTTAAGGTTGCCCTTCAAAATGGATATGCGCACCTGAATATCACCCAGCGCACGCTTTTTGGCGTCTTCAATGTCGGCCACGCTGCTGTAGCGCAGCAACAGGGATTCGTCCCAGCGGCGCTGGGCTGCTTCCTGTTCCTGCCGCAGGCGCTCAGCTTCCATTTCTTCTTCCGGCAGGGCCGGATCGATGGATTCCAGCAGTCGCCCGTCCGGGCGGATGATTTCATAACCTCGCCCCGCCGCAGAGGCGGGCAGGGTATCGTTTAGTACCACGCGCCCCTCATCGTCCAGGTAGCGATACAGAACCTTGTCCGCCTGCGCTGTGCCACTGACCAGCATTACGAGCATAAAAGCGCTGAGAATACGGCGTAAGGGCAAATGATTTAACGGGTAAAGAGGCTGCATGGGGTTTAGGGTTAGACACCGTATTGTTGGCGATATTGCTCTATGTCTGACAGGTTAGCAGTTTCCAGCGGATTTGTGCGCAGGTAGTCCACAATATCGGCAAGTTTAACAATACTGAGCACGGGGAAACCGTAGGTCTGCTCCACTTCCTGAATGGCAGAGCGCTCGCCCTGACCGCGCTCCTCCCGATCAAGGCCGACGATAACGCCAGCCACTTCGGCGCCGGCCGCGCGAATAATATCCACCGACTCGCGAATGGCCGTGCCGGCTGTGATCACATCATCAATGATAAGAACTTTGCCCTCGAGCGGTGCACCTACCAGTACACCGCCTTCGCCGTGATTCTTGGCTTCCTTACGGTTGTAGGCGTACGGAATATCGCGGCCCTGCTGGTCGGCCATCGCACAACTGGTCGCGGCCGCCAGCACGATACCCTTGTAGGCGGGCCCGTACAGCACTTGAAACTCGGGAGCCTTAGCTGCAATTGCCGCCGCGTAGCAGCGCGACAGGGTGGCCAGCGCTGCGCCCTGATAAAACTTGCCCGCGTTAAAGAAATACGGGCTGGTGCGGCCCGATTTGAGGGTAAACTCACCAAAAGTGAGGGCTTTTGCGGCAATTGCCTGCGCTATAAATTGTTGTTGGTAAAGTTCCATAGTAACCTTTTGCCCCAGACTCAATATCGCAGCGCTGGCTGATTTTCGGACAGATCGCCCAAGCTGCGCTAAACTGCACATTGTAGCAGCCCAATGCAGGCAATAATAAATGGCTGCTGCTGACTCTGCTTCGCTGCAACGCGAGCATTATTTCTGACCGAGAGCTTTTTTGGATTATCAATGAGAATAATCAGCTTTTGTGCCAATGGCATTGAAGACGCCCTTGAACGCGGGTTTTTTGAGTGGATCGAAGAGCAGGACGCAGACATCATCTGTATCCAGAATATCGGTATTCAGGAATATAAGCTGCGCGATCCGAAATACTTTCCGTCAGAGTACAACGCCTATTTCTTTGATGCGGCCGAGCCCAACTCCAACGGCGTGGCCATCTATACTCGCCGCCTGCCCAAGGCCATCATGTACGGTCTGGGCTTTACCGACTTCGATATGGAAGGCCGCTACATACAGGCCGATTTTGACGAGTTGAGCGTCGGCTGCCTGCTGGCCCCCTCTGCCTATCCGAAAGATGCCAAGGCTCAGGCGCGCAAGGGCGAGTTCTTTGACCTGTACTACAACCACCTGAACAAGATCCGCAACAAGCGCCGCGAGTTCGTGATCTGTGGCAACTGGAATATGGTGCACCGCAATATCGACGTGCAGGATCCGGATGCCGCTCAAGGGCTGTCGGGCTTTCTCGGTGAAGAGCAACAGTGGATGGAGCGCCTGTTCCACGAGCTGGGCTACGTGGATGCCTTCCGTATGGTCAATCGCGACGCGGACGAGTTCACCTGGTGGCCGGATGGCAATCAGGACAGCAACGGCTGGCGCGTGGATTACCAGATCGTGTCCAACCGCTTCAAGCCCTATATCGAATACGGCGTGGTCTACAAAAACCAGCAGTTTGGTGATCACGCCCCGTTGATCATGGATTACGACTACGAATTGCCGGAAGCGGAATTCTGATCTGATCGCTTAATCGACGATGCGCGGCAATCCTCCGCCGCGCAGTTTGTCAGGGCTTACAGCGCAAACTGGGCCGTGGTATAACCCGCCATCAATTCCCCCACCACCGGAAAAATCACTTCGGCCTGAGCCGGGTGCACAGAGTAGGCTTTAAAGGCCTCTTCGCTTTCAAATACCGCGACAATGCCGAAGTGGTAGTTGCCTTCTAACAGGTTCAAATCCATACCGCAGTTGAAGCTTTTGATGCCGGGAATCAGCGTTGGCAGTTGGTTGTAGGCGTCGATAACTTTTTGCTGGGTGGCCGCATCCAGTTCGCGGTTGAAGTTGATCAGACAGAGGTGCTGAATCATGGTGGCTCCTTAGCGTGCGTAAATGGTGGCTTCAGTAATCTTTTGGTTTTCGACGGTATAAATGCCGCATAGCTTGAGTGTCAGTTGTTCGCCTTTTTTGAGTGAGACACCCATAAAGTCAGCGACATCGGCGCGAGCGGTAAACACATCGGTGATCTCAATGGCGGCGCGGTTGCCATCGATCAGAATGCTGTCGGGCGTCATCCGGTCTTCGAACTGGCTGATCAGCCAACCATAGGTTTGCAGAATCGCCTCCTTGCCGGTGCTGGTTCCTTGCGCGCTGGTGAACAGCACGTCGTCGGCATAAAACGCCGCGAGGGCTTCCGGGGCTTCGCTATTGTAGGTGGCGTAGTAACTTTCAAAAAAGCTTCGGTCGAGCGACATATCAGTCCTCCAGGGCAAAGGCGATCAGCGCGTCACCCGGTGCGCTGCCCAGCGGGCCGTGACCGCCAGCTGCAATTACCACGTACTGCTTGCTGTCTTTATGCAGGCGATAGGTCATCGACGTGGCATGGGCGGCGTAGGGCAGCTCCTGCTCCCACAGCAATTCACCGGTGTCGCTATCGAAAGCGCGGAAGTAATGGTCGAGGGTGGCGCCGATAAAGATCAGGCCGCCGGCAGTTTGAATGGAGCCGCCGGTATTGGGTGTGCCCCAGGGGAAGAATTTGCCGAGCCCCAGTGGCGCGAGTTTATTAAGATTACCCAGCTCGCGCTGCCAGAGAATGTCCCCGGTGTTGAGATCAATGGAAACCAGCTTGCCCCAGGGCGGCTCGACGCAGGGCTTCATGTCCGGGTACTCAGTCGCAAACACACCGCGAGTTACCGCATAGGGTGTGCCGCGCTGGGGCGCGAGGCCAACCAGATCGCTGCCGCTAACGTCTGTAACCTCGTCCTGTGGCACAACCTTCATGGTAAAAGGCGCGACCTGTAGATTGACGACCATGCGCTGTTTGACCGGGTCGACCGAGACCGAGCCCCAATTGATGCCGCCGCCGAGACCGGGGTAAGCCAGCGTGCCTTCGAAAGAGGGTGGTGTGAAAATACCCTCGTAGCGAAGGCTATTGAACAGTTCGCGGCAGTACTTTTTATCGGCGGGAGTAATACCCCAGATTTCGTCTTCGGTGAGTGTTGCCGGATGCAGAGGTTCCGGTTTTATCGGAAAAGGCTGAGTCGGCGCGGTGAATTCGCCGGGGATATCGGTTTGCGGTACCGGTCGCTCTTCAATCGGCAAGAGGGGTTTCCCGGTTTCGCGGTGCAGAAAAAATACATGCCCCATCTTGGTGGCGGCAATCACCGCGGGAATCTCTCCCCGAAAGCTGAAGCTGACCGGTTGGGCGGCAAGGTCGTAGTCCCAGATATCGTGATGCACGGTCTGGAAATTCCAGACTACTTTGCCGGTATCGGCATTCAGGGCGACGACCGAGCTGCCGTAATAATCCAGGTCGCTGCGTGCCGTGCCGGCGTAGTGATCGGGAGAGGGATTGCCGGTTGGCACGAAGACCAGATTGCGCGCTTCGTCGCCTGACAGTAGCCCCCAGGCATTGGGCGTGCCCGGGGTCAGTGTTTTACCCGCCTTAATATCGTCGGCGGTTACGGGTGTCCGGGTTGGCGGCACCGGATCCCAGGCCCACAGCAGTTCGCCTGACACTGCATCAAAGGCGCGAATGGCGCCGCTCGGCGCATCGACCCGCTGACCATCCTGGACGAAGGCGCCGGTAATGACTTTATCGCCCAGCACCAGTGGGGGCGAGGTCAGGTAGTACTCGGCCGTATTGACCTTGCCCAAGCCGGTGGTGAGATCGACGGCGCCCTGTTCGCCAAAGTTCGTGCAGGGCTTGCCGGTATCCGCGTCCAGCGCGATCAGGCGGGCATCGAGTGTTCCCACATAAATGCGGCGGTCGCATTGCTCGGCACCGTCGCCTTGCCAGTAACTCACGCCGCGACAGGCCGGGGTGTAGACGCCGGTCAGGTCGACTTGCGGGTCGTGTACCCAATTTTCGGTGCCATTTTCCGGGTCGAGTGAAATCACTCTGTTGTAGGGCGTGCACACATACATGGCGCCGTTTACCACCAGCGGTGTGAGCTGCAGTGCCGTGGCGCCGTGGCTCTCCCCGCCGCTGGAATAATCCTTGAGGTGGTAAGTCCAGGCCGGTTTCAGCTGGGCGACATTGTCGCGATCGATCTGGTTCAACGCTGAGTAGCGTTGGCCGCTGTTGTTCTGGCCAACGGCGGGCCAGTCAGCAATGGGACCGCTGAAGTTGATAGTCGGCTTGGAACAGCCTGCCAGAGCAAGCGTCAGGGCGCATATCGCAACGTTCTTTTGCATTATTATTCTCTGGTTTCCAGGTTCTGTTTTTCAGGTTCTGTTTTTCAGGTGAGGCAGCACGTGACGCGCAAAATCCTGCAATTGGCGCCAGCCCTGTTCCGGCGCCTGTCCGGCGATAAGCGGGTGCAGGCAGAGCTGGGCCTTATCGCCGAGAGATTCCAGATATGCGGGCACTGCCTCGGGTGTAATAATCGGGTAAAGGCCGGTTTCGCGCAGGGGGTCGGGGTCGGTCATCTCGACATATTGACCCTGCATGGCGGATGAGTTCTGCCACTTGCCATAGCTGTTGCATTCGTACAGCACGTAGGGTTTGAGTCGCTCCCATTCCGCGTCCGGGTCTTCGCTAACGACAAAAAAGCCGCTGCCGAGGTCGACAAAGGGAATCTCGGCTTTGCCGAGCCGTTGCCGCTCGTTATTAAACTCCTCAAACAGGGCGCGATTTTCGGTGTAGAAGTAATCGACCATGCGCGCCGCTCGGCGCGCGGCCGGTTTACTGGAACCGCCCATCCATAAGGGTGGATGGGGCTGCTGTACCGGGCGCGGCGTTACCTGAACTTTTCGCCCCTCGTACTCAAAGGGCTGTCCTGTCCAGGCCTGCTTGAGTGCATTGATCTTGCTTTCCATCAGCCGGCCACGATCTTTCAACTCAACGCCGAACATGGCGAATTCTTCTGGCACGTAGCCGGCGCCGACGACGACCTCAAGGCGCCCGTTGCTGACAATATCCAGCACGGCCAGATCCTCCGCCACGCGAATGGGATCGTGAAAGGGCAGAATGATCAGTGCCATGCGCAGGCGTATACGCTTGGTGCGCGCCGCCATGGCGGACGCCAATACGATAGGCGATGGCAGGTAGCCGTCGTCACAGCCGTGATGCTCACTGATTTGAATGCAATCAAAACCCTGCTCATCGGCCCACACGGCCATATCGAGGGCGGCTTCGTAGAGGGCGCGCTGATTGGCCCCGAAGTCAGGGTTGCGCATATCAAAGCGGAGCAGGGTTTGGGGCATTGGGTTTCCTTAGCTTTCGGTAACGGTGATAGCGGCGTTGGGACAGAATTTTTCTGCCTTCAATACCTTTTCTTTTTCCTCGTCGCTGATGTCTTCCTTGATCACTACCGTCTGAGGGTAGGGCGCATCGGTCTCCTGTAGTTCGAAAACCTCGCCGGCTTCGGCCTGACAGACGCCGTGACCCTGACACAAATCGAGATCAATGTTGATGCAGAGTTTTCCCATAGCTTACACCCCCTTTCTTCGCTTGTAGCGCAGCGTGCACGGATCGCTCGGGCGCAAAATCAGTGCGGGCATGATCTCCTGATAGTCCTCGGCGGGCATGGTCAGCTCGAACTCGAAGTTGCGCAGCAGCTCGCAAAAAATCGCTTTCACCTGCAGCAGGGCAAAGGCATTGCCGACGCACTTGCGGCGGCCGCCGCCGAAGGGGATTGCGGCAAAGACATTGTCCGGTGCTGGGCGTTTTGGATCGAAGGTTTCCGGGTTGGGAAAATACTCAGGCAGTTTGTGAGCGACCCATGGGCAGAGCATGACATTGCAACCGGGCTCGATCAGGTAATCTTTAAATTGGAAGGGTTTCATCACTCGCCGGGAAATGGCATTGAGCGGCGGGTGCAGGCGTAAGGCTTCGCGTATAAAACCTTCTAGCAGCGGAATTTCCCGCAGTGCGTTAAAGCTCAATTCCTGACCGCCATCGAACAGCTTGTCGATCTCGCCGACCAGTTCTGCGTGATATTGCGGGTGGCGGGCAATTTCCACCAGCGTCCAGGCAGAGGTGTTGGAGCTGGTGTGGTGACCGGCAAACATAAACCAGATCACCAGGCCGGTAATTTCATGCTCGGTCAGCTTGCGACCGTCTTCATATTCAGCGGTCATGTAGATGTTGAGCATGTCGTCCAGCGGCTCTTCGCCCTTGGCTTCGGCGTCGCGGCGGCGGTGAATTTCTTCGGTGATCAGTTCCTGCAGACGTTCGCGTGCGATATCGCGTTTTTTAAAGGTTTCTTTCTGCTGATTTGGGTCGAGCAGGGCCGAGGGATCAATGCCATTTTCAAGATCGCGGTATAGGTCGGCGAATTCGTCGGTCAGGCGATAGCGGAATACGGATCCGAGCAGACAGTGTGTTGACGTGCGCAGGGTAAGGTCAGTAAAGGCCTCGTAGAAATCCATCTCGCCTTCATCGCCCCAGTCTTTGGTGAAATCGATGACTTCCTGAGCGACCACGCCGGCGTAGCTCGACATTTTGTCGTGCTTCAAGCCCTGATATTGGATCTTCAACTGCTGGCGTTCGATATGGGGTTCGGCGCCGTATTGCACGCCCTCGCCAAATACCGGCACCATCATCTGGTAGGCTTCTGAGGCGCTTAGCTGATCATCCGGTGCGCGGAAAAAGGCTTCGTGGGCTTCGGGTCCGATCATCAAGACAGTGGGGAGGCCGCCCATATCAAACTGGCCGACTTCTCCGCACTCTTCAAAGACCCGTCTCATAAAAGCCAGCGGGGTATTGATGAACTCCAAATAGTGGCCGCCTTCGGTCTGGGCGCCGCTGGCCACCGGAATGGTTTTGCTCGTGTTGACTGCTTGTGTGCTCATGATTTCACCTCTCAGGAATTGCTGGCTTTTTTCTGTTTTTCAGCCATTTCCTGTTCGTGCTGGGCAATCGCAGTGTTGATGCCGCCCACGTATTCTTCCATAAAGCGATCGGCATTTTCTGCCGCCCAATTGAGTGAGGCGGGGCGGTTGTTATTGCAGTGCTGAAAGTGGGGCATCACTTCGCGGGCAAACAGTTCATAAGACTTTTTCGTCGCATCGAAGTCTGCCGCATTGTGGGCCAGTGCCAGGAAGGTTTCAAAGCCGCCTGATTGCTCCTGCAGTTTCTTGATGTGATTGACCATTGTTTCGGGGGTGCCCACCACGCCGACACCAAAAGCGCCGAGGCCGCCGGTGGTCCAGATTTCAATGGCTTCTTCAAAAGACTTGGCTTCCGGGAAGGCGCTGCCACCGAACTTCTTGAAGTAGCGCATCATATCCATCAGGCCGTATTCCAGATCCTTGTAGGCCTGCTCTTCGGTTTCGGCAATATGGAAGGGCGTGACGATGCGCCAGTTGCTGCGCGACACTTGTTTGCCGTGCTCAGCCGCTTTTTCTTCACAGATATCCCAGTGGTTCGCCAGTTGCTTGAAGCCCTCGGGGCTGGAGGCGGCTACGGAAATCATGCCGAGGCCGTGTTCGCCAGCTGTTCTGGCGCCGGTGGGGCTGATGGCCGATGCCACCGCCATATCTACGGTTGGGCTTTGGTAGGGCAGGATCTGACAGCGCGCTTCATTGAGGGTGAACCAGTCGGTTTGCATGGTGACGGTTTCGCCATTCAGCAGTTTCACCAGCGCAGTCAGGGATTCATTCATCCGGCGACGCAGGTCTTTCGGGTTAATCCCCATCATATAGGCATCGGCAACCAGCTGGCCGGGGCCGACGCCAAAGGTCAGGCGACCGCGCACCTGATGGTCGAGTTGGCAGATGCGATCCGCCAGCACCAACGGGTGGTGGTAGGAGAGGGAGCTGACGCCGGTAGCGAGACGAATATTGCGGGTGCGCTCGGCCACGGTCGCAATAAAAACCTCGGGCGAGGCGATACATTCATAGGCGCCGCTGTGGTGTTCACCAATCCAGGCTTCATCGTAGGCCAGCTTGTCCATCCACTGTATCAGCTCCATATCGCGCTCGATAGCGAGCGTCGGGTTGACAATGTCTTTGTGGAAGGGCGCAAAAAAAGCACCGAATTTCATTCGCTTAGGCTTGTATGTCATAACCTGTCCTCAGTTCTCAAGTTGGGGCTTACCCCTGTAATACAGACCACTATAAAAACAAAACATTTCGATAGCAATGTTTTGAGGGGTTAAATATTTCATGTGCAATGTTTTTGTGTGGGCGCTGATGGAAGTCCGCGGTAGGTGAAAACAGGTCTTGACGAAAAGTTGATTCGTCGATAGCCTGAAAAAACATTTCACGTGAAATGTAATTGCCGGGATCACAGCTCCACAATAATAAGGCTGTCGTTGAACAGTCGGGAGCTTCCGGAAGGGATACGAACAAGAGACCCAGGCAAGAGACATAACAAAAACGGCGGATAACAGAATGCACAATTCATCCAGGGCGTTATACCTGGCGGGAGGGTTGTTCCTGATGTCGGGACTGGCCCTTGCGCAGACTCAACCAGCGGCAGAACAGGGTGCAAGTCGCGAGGCCTCAACCAAGGTCTCGCTGGAGGAGGTCTACGTTACGGCTCGGCGCCGTGAAGAAAGCCTGCAGGAAACGCCCGTGGCGGTCAGTGCACTCGGTGCCGATGCGCTGGCAGAAGCGGGCGTCTCATCGATTACCGACCTGCAGCAACTGGTGCCTGGTTTGCAATTTGGCGAGAGTGGCTCAAAAACCCCGGCAATTTTTATTCGGGGTATTGGTCAGCGCGAAGCGTCGGCGGTGCTCGACCCCGGTGTGGGTGTTTATCTCAATGGAATCTTTCTGGCGCGCCAGGATACCCAGCTGCTGGATACGGTAGACACCCAATCGATTCAGGTGCTGCGCGGTCCCCAGGGAACGCTGTTTGGTAAGAACAATACCGGCGGTGCGATGCTGGTGAACACGCGAGCAGCGAACCTGTTTGAATCGGAATTTGGCGCCACTGTTAAAGCGGGTAACTTCGGTCGGCAGGATGTGAAGCTTTACGGCAACCTGCCGCTGCTTGAAGACAAAATGGCGACCCGTTTTGGAATCAGCAGCAAGCGCTTCGATGGCGATATTGAAAACGCCGACGGCGAGACCTTTGGCGATGAAGACCGCCTTGCGCTGTCACTGCGTACCCAATGGCAAGTGTCCGATCAATTCGGTATGGACTTGTTTGCCTACTGGAGCCGGCAGAGTGAGCGCAGCACGCCCCTCAACTGTATCCTGCAAAACCCGGAAGCCAATATTGTTCAGCTGATTTATCCCAATCAGCCGGCCTTTAGTGATTCCTGTGCGGCGAGTGAGCGCGCCGCAGACAAGCACGAGATAACCGTCAACAGCGATGACAGTATCATCGCCATGCAAAGCACGATGTTGGCGCTCACCCTGACCTGGGATTTTTTCGATTACGAAATCAAAAGCATTAGTGCCTGGAGTCATCAATATGATATCGAGCGCAACGATGATCAGGACGGCACGAGCATTCATGTTATCGACAACGGGACTCGCGCCCTCAACGATGTACTGCGGGCCGATGGCGAAGAAATTCGCGACGAAAAGCGCGATCAGTTCAGTCAGGAATTGCAGATTGTCGGCTCCGCCTTCGATGACCGCTTGAGTTATACCGTCGGAGCTTTTGCCTCACTTGAACGCATTGACGACAACCCCTTTGCGCAGGTTATTGGCCCCAAAGGTCTGGCGGGTATTGACCCTTCAACGGTGTCGGATGCCATCATTCCGGGTTTGCCTTCAGCGGGGGACGGTTTTGTTTTTCCGCTGACTACACTGTTCGGTGGCTTCAGTTCACTCGAAAACAAAAGCTGGGCCGTGTTCTCCCAGTTTACCTGGAGCATTACCGATACGGTGCAGCTGACCATGGGCGGCCGCTATACCTTTGAAGAGCGCGAGCGCGCTCTGACGCTGGTGGATATTGATGAGCAGACCTACGGTCAGCGCATCGGTGCGAGCTATATCGATCAGGCCGGTTTCTACACTCCGATCACCCGCGCCCAGTTTGATCAGATAGGACGCAATCTGCCGGATCTGCCGGTGGATGTACGGGAAGATGCCGACGTGCGCAGCGAGGAATGGAGCAACTTCACGCCGGCCGTCACCCTGTCTGTGCAGGCCAGTGAAGACTGGCTTGAGGTGATGAATCTCGACAGCGCCCTGTGGTATGCCACATACAGCGAGGGGTTTAAGGCCGGTGGTTTTGAGCCCCGTGGTCCGGAGCTGGTGGCTTTTGATCCCGAAGAAGTGGTGAATTACGAGCTGGGTGTGAAGCTGGACAGCCTCGATTCCACGCTGCGTTTTAATGCTGCCGCCTATGTAATGGACTACACCGATATTCACGTGCGGGTCGCTGAGCAGGGCGAGCGCATCAGCGATATCTTTTTGTTCCTGACCAATGCCGGTGAGGCGACGATTCAGGGTGTGGAAATGGAAACTACCTTCCTGTTGGGCAACTGGGTGTTCAGTGCCAGTGCCAACTACACCGATGCCTCCTACGACGAGTACACCGCAACGATCGTAACGCCCGGGCAGGGTGAGTCAGTGGTGGATCGCAGCGACGAGCCCTTCGCACTGGTGCCGGAAACCTCCTATTCCTTTACCGCTCAATACAACTGGATGTCTTCGGTCGGGCTAATCGTGCCGCGCTTGTCGCTCTACCATCGCGACGAGTTGTTTACCGGTATCGATTTTCTGGCGGTGGAATACGAGTCATCAACCGTCGATGCGTTGACGCTGGTGAATGCGCGCCTGAATTATTTTCCGAGTGAGAAGTTCCGGGTGGCGGCCTACGTCGACAACCTGACCGATGAAGAATACTTCAAAAGCGGTTTTGCGGTGAGTGCTCTGCTGGGCGCGGCAACGCTGGTGCAAGGCACCTCGCGCACCATAGGTATGGAATTTTCATACGATTTTTGAGGAAAGGCTTCTGAGTGCTGCCTGCAGTCAGCGCGATGGAGAACTCGCACACCTTCCAGCGTGTGAGTTTGGTGAACGGCTCTCCGCGTGCGGGTGGAGAGCCGTTTTTTTACGTTTCAATAACGTTGATCTTTAGCCGCGCTTGGGGCCACCTGACGTGCCGGGCCAGCGTGAGCCAGAGATGGTGTCGGCAAAAGGCAGAAAGCCTTCTGGATCCAGTTTACCGGCCAGTTTAATCTCGCGGTCGAGGAAGATTGGCCACCACAGGTGGGCAGAAATCTGCTCGCGCATGGGCAGGCGGCTGGCCAGCGGATCCCAGGGGCTGTCGCGCAGGACCAGCTCGCCTTCCACTTCTTCGCGCCAGGCGGTGCCGTACTTGCTGCGCACATGGACAACGTGGGGCGGGAAGTCATAGCCGGCGCTGGGCTCCCAGGACAAACCGGTGGCACGGGATACCTTGATCCACCACTCGTGCTGTTCGAACTCGTCTTGCGGTACGTTCTCGCCCTTTGACAAGCCTTTGAATTCGACAAAGGTATAGCCCTGGTGGGTGCAGCGCGCGCTAACGCTCGGGCCAAGGCGGAAGTATTCGGTGGTGCAGGGGTACTTGGGCTGACCGTTGGTTTCCTGGCTGATAAAGATCGCCGATTCCTGATCGATGCCATAGCCCAGCGTGTATTCGCCGGCAATACCGTTGTAGTTGGCGTTAACGGTGGTGACGATGCCGTACTCGGGCTCATCCGGCACCGGGAAGTTGTAGATGGTCAGATTGACGTGGGGGTCGGCGCCGGGCTCGATGCCGGGTGGCAGCAATTCGGCGATTTTGTCCGGGTCGGTGCGGTACACGATTTTCAGCATCGGCCAGTTGATGATATCGCCCGGATTGCCCTGGGGTTGGTTGCTCATCGGTGCTTCTCCACTGTTATGGTTGGAATGTCGGTTAGCAGAATTACGCCTCGGCGGCGTCGGGGTAGAACTGGCGAACCCACTTGCGGTAGGTCACCAGCGTGTGGTCTTCCTTGCAGAATATCGGGCGGCGGCGGTGCACCTTATTGGCCCAGATCGGGTAGTCCTGTTTGATGCCGTCGATGATGCCCTTGATCACCTCGTCGCCGGCCAGATCTTCGATCTCGCGGCGCACGGACAGGGTCCAGCGCAGCAGGGTGGTGCGGTCATCGATGGGCTGGGCGCTGTTGTAGACAATCATTTCCGCGCCCGGGGCGTAGGTGGTGCGCACCAGTGCCAAGCCTGGCTGGTGCAGGGTTACGTCCAGCTGGTGCGGGCGCGCGGTATGGCGCGCATCGGCGCGCAGGTAGAGGCGGCGGCCGTCGTCGTCCACGGTGACTTCGGAGGGCGGCGTTTCCAGCTGGCGGTGTACGTACTGAAAGTGCACCGGGTCGCAGGTATTTTCAGCGATGTCCTGAATGTGGGCCGGCACTTCAAACTCGGTCATGCGCGGTGGTGCCCAGTTGGCGTCGTTGAGCTCTGCAATGCGCGGCAGCTCATACTCTGGCGCGGTATTTTCCGGGTGGTACCACATATAGATTTCGCCGTTGGCCTCATCGGTGGGCCACATGCGGATGCGGGCGCGGTCGGGGATTTCTTCGCAGTAGGGAATTTCGACGCACTTGCCGCTGGTGTCAAAGCGCCAGCCGTGAAAGGGGCAGGCCAGCGATTCACCGACAACCCGGCCTTCCACCCCGAGGTGGGCGCCGAGGTGGGGGCAGAAGGCGTCCTGAATGACGGCCACGCCGGAGCGGCTGCGATAGAGGGCAAGCTCGCGGTCAAAGGCGCGCACGCGTTTTACTTCGCCCACCTGCAGTTCCTGACTGCGGGCGACCGAATACCAGCCCATCGGAAATTCCGGGGTTGTGGTGGTTTTGGATTCACAGACGGGAATGCGTTCTGCCATGGCGTTTAATCCTTATTATCAGCAACTGCGTACGCGCTCAAACTTACACACGTGTGTACAAATTAGTAAAGCCGTTCTTCACCTGCAAGACCGTTACGCAAATTTAACCTAGGGTTTGGTTTCAGAAAGCGCGCCGGGGATGACTGACGCGGAAGGATTGCGTGATAGTTCCGCAGCGCAGGCTATGTCTGCGCGCCAGTTATGAAATAATGCGCTTCCAAATAACGACAACGAGGTTGTGCGATGGCCGTATCCCATGAGTTTTCCGCGAGTGTAGATTCTGTCTATGAATTGCTGACTGACCCGGACTTTCTGGTCGAGCGCAGCGTGGCACTCGGCGAGGACTGTGAAGCCGAAGTTGAAGACTATGAAGACGAAACCGTAATCAAGCTGAAGCGCCGTGTAACCCGCGAATTGCCGGCGTTTCTGGCCAAGATGTTCAACCCGGTTCAGACCATCAACATGACCGAGACTTGGCGTCCGGACGGAGATGACTGGGAAGGGGATTTCGAAATGACCGTGGAGGGGCAGCCGGTCGTGATTCGCGGTGAATTTACCCTCAAATCTTCAAAGAAAGGCTCGGTTTACACCGTCAGCCATAGCTGCAAGGCCAAGATTCCGCTGGTTGGCGGCAAGGTCGAAAAGTTTGTGCTGTCGCAGACCTCCAGCGGCGCCGAAGATGAGCTGAATTACGCCGCTTCCCGGCTTATCTGAGTCGAGCTGAGAACCAAAGCGCAGGCAACTCCGTACTGTAACGCCACCTATTGACCGGCAGGCTGTCGAGTCTATACTGGGTAAATATACAGTTATGTGGAGTTGTCATGCTGCTCAACCTTCCTCTGGCCCTGCTCGATCTGGAAACCACCGGTGGCAACCCGGTGCGCGACCGGATCACCGAAGTAGGGCTGTGCCTTTGGCATGACGACGGCAGCGAGTGGTATTGGGAATCGCTGGTGAACCCCTATACCGTGATTCCGGAGTTCATCCGCAAGATCACCGGTATTTCCCAAGGCATGGTGGACGATGCCCCCGGCTTTGAAGATCTTGCCGCCGAGCTGTTCCGCTATCTCGAAGATTGCGTGCTGGTGGCCCACAACGCCCGTTTTGACAGCGCGTTCCTGCGCCGCGCCTTTGAAGGCTGCGGCTACAGTTACCGTCCCAAGGTACTTTGCACCCTGCGCTTGGCGCGCAAACTCTATCCCGACTGGCCCAGTCACAGCCTCGACAATATCTGCCGCCAGATCGGTTACCACCGGGATGTGAGTCACCGGGCGATGGCGGATGTGGTCGCCATGAAGGCCTTTCTGGAATTCGCCATTGAGGACTGTGGTCAGGATGCCGTTGAAGCCGCGGTGCGGCAGCAGTGGAAATTACCCTCACTGCCCGTCCATCTGTCGCGGGCGGATATCGACAACATTCCGGACGAGCCTGGGGTGTATCGCTTTTATGGGGACAATGGCGGCCTGCTGTATGTGGGCAAGAGCACCCAGCTGCGTACGCGGGTGCTGTCCCACTTCAACGCGGATCATGCGAGTGCCAAGGAAATGAAGCTCGCCCAGCTGGTGCGCAGCCTCGAATGGGAAACGACCGCCGGTGAATTGGGCGCCCTGCTCCGTGAAAACGAACAGATCAAACAACTGGGACCGGTGTTTAACCGCCGCCAGCGGCGTCAGCGTTCCCTTTGGTATTTCCGCTTGGAAGAGGTCGACGGCTACCTGCAGCCGGTATTGACGGAACAGGTGTTGGACGGTGGTTGGCGCTCCACCGAAACCGTCTACGGCCTTTACAAAACCCGCAAACAGGCCCGTGAAGCCCTGCTGAAAATAGCGACCGAACACCGCCTGTGTCAGCGTCGGCTGGGGCTGGAAAAGGGCCTTGAAAAGGGGCGAGGTGCCTGTTTTGGCTATCAGCTCAAACGCTGTGCCGGGGCCTGTGTTGGTGAGGAATCACAAACTGTCTACAACCTGCGGTTGAAGGAGTTGATGTCGAAACGGCGGCTCGATCCCTGGCCCTATGAGGGGCCGGTGGTGGCGCTGGAAGAGCGCGGCGAGCAGCGCGATTTTCATGTAATTGATTACTGGGCCTATCTGGGGACGGTGCAGCGGGCAGAAGAAATAATGCCACTATTTGCACAGAAATCCCGGCGCTTTGATTGGGACAGTTATAAACTGTTAATACGGCATCTGCCTGACGCCAGAGTGATGCCTTTGTCCAGCTTTGGGAGACTGTGTGATGGGTCTGCGTGAAAAAATGCTGTCGGATTCAGGAATGCCGGGCCTGCAGCCCCGGGTTGAAGAGATTGCCCAAACTCTGTGTGAGTGGACGGGCTCCGAAGATCAGGCTTACCAGTGGTATGTCGAGCACCCCATCGCCTCGCTCTGGAACAAAACGGCAGAGCAATTGGTTCAGGAAAAAGACCTGGTACTGGTGCTCGACTTTCTGCGCAGCTCCGATCAGCTGGCGCAGCATTGAACCGCGACTATTCGGCCAAAAAGCGCAGCAGTGCCGCCCAGCTGGCCTTGTCTGCTGCCTCATCGTAGGCCACCGGCAGGCCTGTCTCCTCGCCTTTCGCGGTGGCTTCCGGGTTGGTGAAGCTGTGCAACACACCGGGGAAACTCAGTAATTCCAGATTAACACCGGCCTGCCCCATCTCAGTGACAAAATCCCCAACTTGCTTCGGTGGCACCATCGGATCTGCACCGCCGGTGGCGACCAGCACCTTGGCTTTTACCTTGCCCGCTTCAGCCGGGTTTTCGGTGCCGAGGGAGCCGTGGAAGCTGGCTACGCCCGCGAGATCGGTACCCATGCGCGCCTGATTCAGCACCACCGCGCCGCCGAAGCAGTAACCGATGGCATAGACCTTGTCGAGTTGGGGGAGCTTCTCCAGTTCTGCCTTCGCAGCCTGAAAGCGGGCGTTCATTTTGTCGGGCTCAGCCAGCGCGGCGTTCATAAAGGCGGTGGCTTCTTTGGGATGGTCGGCGATCTTGCCATGGCCGTACATATCGACTGCGATAGCGGCGTAGCCCTCTTCGGCAAGTTGTTGTGCGCGACTGCGGGCGTAGTCGTTCAGGCCCCACCATTCGTGCACCACAATCACGCCGGTTTTAATCTGGCCGTTGCGAGGGGTATATAGCACCGCACTGCCGAGGTCGCCGGCGAGTGTAACAGGCTTTTCTTCGGTGAGGGCTTTGGCAAAGGCGTTAAGGGATGGCACGCCGGTAGCGAAGAGAACAAGCAGGACTAAACGCAGAATCATCTGAGAGCTCCAACAGAAAGGTTGCCCTCATTCTACCCGGCTCGCTCGAGAGCGCCAGCTCAGCTCTGGGCTTGTTCCATTTCTTCCTGTGCGAGCAGCCATTCCTCTTCCTGGCTTTCGAGTTGCTGCCGCAGTTCACCCTGTTCCTTCAGCAGTTCCTGCAGGCGAGCCTTGTTGGCGGCCTCGTAGAGACTGGTGTCGGCCAGCGATTCTTCCAGCTCCGCCAGCCGGCGCTGGGCTTTGTCCATGCCAGCCTCGAGGCCCTTGATTTGTTTGCGCAGGGGGGCTAGGCGGGCGCGGGCGGCGGCAGCATCCTGACGGGCCTGCTTTTTGTCCGGTGACTTGTTTTTGTCAGCGGATGGCGAAGGCTGCTGTGAGGCGTCCTTAGATGCGTTAGTGGTCTCGGCTGAGGGGCTGGTGCTATCGCGACTCAGCAGCCAGCGGCGGTAGTCGTCGAGATCGCCGTCGTAGGGCGTGGCGCGCCCCGCATTTACCAGCAGCAGGTCATCGACGGTATTGCGCAGCAGGTGACGATCGTGGGACACCACGATCAGCGCGCCCTCAAAGCCTTGCAGGGCCACGGTCAGCGCCTGACACATTTCCAGGTCCAAGTGGTTGGTCGGCTCGTCGAGCAGCAGCAGGTTGGGTTTCTGCCAGACAATAATGGCTAGGGCGAGCCGTGCTTTTTCGCCGCCGGAGAAGTTGCGGCAGCTGCCGCTGGCCATATCGCCACGAATGTTGAAGCTGCCGAGAAAATTGAGAATCTCCTGCTCGCGGGCCTTCGGTGCCAGTCGCTGGAGTTGCGTGGCCGGGCTGGCGTCCAGGTCCAGACTTTCCAATTGATGCTGGCTGAAATAGCCCAGCGCCAGATGCTCGCCGCGGGTGCGTTGCCCGGCAAGGAGTGGCTGCACGCCGCCGAGCGTCTTCAGCAGGGTCGATTTGCCCGCGCCGTTGGCGCCGAGCAGGCCGATTCGGCTGCCCGGATGAACACTCAGTTTAATGTCGCGGAGAATGGGGGTGTCTCCGTAACCGAGCGTCGCTTGCGTCAGGGTCAGCAGCGGGTCCGACATTTTTTCCGGCACCGGAAAGGTAAAGCTGAATGGCGAATCCACGTGGGCCGGGGCGATCTGGGTCATGCGCTCCAGTGCCTTGATCCGGCTCTGAGCCTGCCGGGCCTTGGTGGCTTTAGCCTTGAAGCGGCGGATAAAATTTTCCATGTGGGCAATTTCGGCCTGCTGCTTTTCATAGGCCGATTGCTGTTGCGCCAGTTTTTCCGCGCGCTGACGTTCGAAGGCCGAATAGTTGCCGCGATAGTGGGTTAGTGAGTGGTTGCTCAGGTGGGCGACCTGATTGCAGGTGGCATCAATAAAATCGCGGTCATGAGAAATCAGTAGCAGGGTGCCGCTGTAGGCCTGCAGCCACTGCTCCAGCCACAGGGTGGCATCCATATCCAGGTGGTTGGTCGGTTCGTCGAGCAGCAATAGGTCTGATGGGCGCATCAGTGCCTGGGCCAGATTCAGGCGAATACGCCAGCCACCGGAAAACTCTCGCACTGGGGTCTGCAGCTGATCGGGCTTGAAGCCGAGGCCTAGCAGCAATTGTTCTGCCTGGCTCGGAATGGCGTAGGCATTGAGCGCGTCGAGCTGGCCGTGGAGTTCTGCCAGCCGCATATCGTCGCCGCAGTCGGAGAGTTCGGCTTCTACCTTTCGAAACTCCTCGTGGCCGTCGATCACGTAGTCCACGGCCGCGCGGCTGCTGGCAGAGACCTCCTGCGCCATATGGGCGATGCGCCAGTTGGGGGGAATTCGTACACTGCCGGTATCCGGCTCGAGCTCACCGCGGAGCAGGGCGAACAGGCTCGACTTGCCACTGCCATTGGCGCCAATCAGCGCGACGCGCTCCCCGTCGTGCAGGCGTAAGTCGGCGTTTTCTAGTAAAGTTTTACCGCCGCGTAGTAAGCTTAACTGTTCGAATTCAATCATGGGCGGCGATTATAACGGAGGTTCTGTGGCCGACAATGCCCTTTGGCAATACAGTCTGCTGGTTTATTCCCAGCCGCCGGTACACCGGCTCTGCCAGAAACTGCAGGACGAATACGGTGCCGACGTTAATTTGTTGCTGAGTGCCTGCTGGTTAGGCAAGCGCGGCATTGTCTGGTCACCGGAGCAGGTGGCCGATATGGTCAAGCACAGCCAAGCCTTCCGCTCCGACTACCTGCTGCAGCTGCGTGCCCTGCGCCGCAAGATGAAGCAGCACGCGCCGCCGAATATCTATCAAGAGGCGCAGCGTTTCGAAATGGCGCTGGAGCGCTGGCAGCAGGACGATATCTACGCTTACTGGCAGAAGGCGACTGTTTCGCCGAAGAAGCAGTCATTTTCTCTCTGCGCGCAAACGAACCTGCACCGTTATTTCGATCAGCTGGAGCTGGCCTGGAACGGCCTTCTGAGCGAGCTGGTTGAAGCAATTACGGTGGTGCCGCCCGCCGAGGGCGATTAATCCACGTCGAAAATCGACGCCACCTTATCTGACTTGGCCTTGGGCTGACTGATGGTATCCGGCAGCACGGTTGCCTTGCGACGTGGTGGCGGCGGTGGTGGCTCCGGCTCCCGTCGTGGCGGGGCGGGCTGAGGCTTGCCGGCAGCCGGCGTCTTCTTCGCCGCTGTTTTTGTTGCAGGCTTTGCTGCTGGTTTTGGCTCAGCCGCTTTGGGTTCCTCAGGCTTGGGCTTGGCGGCTGCCTTCGCGGCAGGCTTTGCCTTGGCTGGGGCTTTCTCGCCAGAGGTCTTCTTGGTCGGAGTTTTTTTGGCCGGTGCAGCCTTGGTATCCGGCTTTGTGGGCTCAGACTTGCTGGCGGCCTTTTTCTTGGCAGGCGCTTTTTTGGCCGCAGCCTTTTTGGCAGGTGCCGGCTTGGGTAAATCTTTAATAGCTGCCTTTTCTGCCGCCTTGGCGGCTTTTTCGTCGGCGATGTCGGATTTTACCTGCTCGATCGTAGCTTTTGCCGCTTCCAGCGAGGCTTCAGCCTCGGCCACGGCCTTTTCCGCCTTGGCAAGGGCGCTGGCGGCGCTCTTCTGCTGGGCCGGGGTTTTCGCCGCGCGCGCCTGCTGATTGGCGACTTTCAGTGCATCTTTTCGCTTTTTGACGTCATTTGCCGCCTTATCCGCGGCATCTTTGGCTTTTTTTAGCTGCTGTTCCTGTGTGTTCAGCAGTTTGTCCCGTAGTGCAGCCAGCTTGTTTTCCAGAGCTTCCACGCTGCCCGCCTTCTTATTATTGCCTGGCATGCTTTCTAACCTTCCGAAAATGTTTAAAAAAACACCAATTCCATTATACAAACTTGAGACGCTTTATCTATTGTTGGCTGCCCAAAGTGTGGCAGACTGTCGTTTTTGCCGCACCCGCTACGGGTGCAAAATTCTGTTAAGAGTAGACGAGAAGGTACTGGAATGAAAAGAAAAGTCTTCGCCGTTATGACAATGGCCGCTGCCGTGGCCGCGTGTGACGGTGGCAAGGGTTCCTCTGAAGCCAAGCTGGATTCGGAAATGCAGAAAGTCAGCTACAGCTTCGGTGTGGATCTGGGCAAGCGCATCGGTGAGAACATGGAGCTGGACGTAGCGGCGTTCAGTGCCGGCGTCAGCGATGGTATTGAGGGTGGTGATCTGCGCATGTCCGAAGAAGACATGATGGCGACCCTGCAAGGCTACCAGCAGAAGAAGATGGCGGAAATGCAGGCCGAGGCCGAGCAGGAAGCCACCAAAAACCAGAAAGAATCTGAAGCCTTTCTCGCCAAGAACGCCGAGCAGGAAGGCGTTGTCGTGCTGGACAGCGGTCTGCAGTACAAAGTGGTTGAGGCCGGTGACGGCGCCACGCCAACCGCCGACGATGTGGTTGAAGTTCACTACCGCGGCACGCTGATTGACGGCACCGAGTTCGATAGCTCCTACGCTCGTGGCGAGAGCATTACCTTCCCCGTCGGCGGCGTAATCGCCGGCTGGACTGAAGCCCTGCAGCTGATGCCCGTGGGCAGCAAGTGGGAACTCTATATTCCCTCTGATCTGGCCTACGGCCCCGGTGGCACTCAGGGCGCGATTGGTCCGAATCAGGCGCTGATCTTTGAAGTTGAGTTGCTGGGTATTGAAGAAGAGCAGGGTGGCGAGGGCTAAGCCGCTCGCTACTGCTTGCGAATACTGAAGTTGTACAGGCTGTAACGCCCTCCGGTGACCGTCAGTGTGGCGGTCACCAAGGCTTCCCCCCCTTCAAACCGCGCCGGAAAGCTGTAACTCAGGCGTTGGTCTTCACCAAACACCGAGAGTGCCGCCGTCAAGGTGGAAAACTGTGGCTCGTCCATGGATTTGAATCGCCCCAGCTCCCGATACTGGTCCACGACCTGATACAGCTGTTCGTTGCTGACCGCGGCGCGCGCTTCGGGTGCCAGAAGACGCTGCAGCGCATCGGCCTGCCAGCTGGAAATATCGGCCAGGGTATCTTCCAGATAAAACCGGGCCTGCTGGGAGTGTTTCTCGTCCTGTTCTGATGCGTAGTAATAAAGTGCCGCAAAAATCAGCAGGCACAGGCCGACAAAGGCATGTAGCGGTTTGAACATGGCTCAGATCACACCAACGCTGTGCAGGAACACAACCAAAATACCCAGCGGCGCGACATAGCGCAGGGCAAAATGCCAGAGGGCGAAATAGCGCTCACTTTCGAAGGCGACTTCTTGTTTAACGCGATCGCGTGACAGCACAAAGCCCACAAAGATGGCGATCAACAGGCCGCCCAGCGGCAGGATGTAATTGGCGGTGACATGGTCCAGTGCATTGAAAAAGTCACCGGAATAAATACAGGCGATGCCGCCCAGCCAGCCAATGCCTGCGGCCAGCAGAGTGCCCAGCTTGCGGGGAATACCGTGGCCTTCCAGCCAGGCGACGCCGGGTTCAATCAACGAAATCGATGAGCTCAGCGCGGCAATGCTGACCAGAATAAAAAACACGCTGCCAAATATCACGCCGCCCGGCATCTGACCAAAAGCGATGGGCAGGGACACAAACATCAGGCCCGGCCCGGAACTGGGTTCCAGTCCGTTGGCAAACACCAGCGGGAAGATCGCCAGCCCCGCCACCAGCGCGATGCCGGTATCCAGTGCGCCGATCAGCATGACGGTTTTACCAATGGAGTGCTCGCCCGGCATGTAGGCGCCATAGGCCATGATCGCTCCCATCCCGAGGCTCAGGGTAAAGAAGGCGTGGCCGAGGGCGACCAGCACCGCCTCGGTGGATAGCTTGGAAAAATCTGGCGTAAACATAAAGGAAAGGCTGGGGCCGACCTCGCCAACAGACCAGCTGTATATCAGCAGGCCGAGCAGAAACAGCATCAGCAGGGGCATCAGAATTTCGACCGCGCGGCCGATACCGCCGGTTACGCCTGCGGCGATGACGCCGCCGGTAAAGACCACAAACAGGGTCTGCCAGAACCACTGCCGGCTGAAGCTGCCTGTCAGCGCGCCAAAATTGGCTTCAATGGTGTCGGCGCTGGACTCGTGGTAGGCGGCTGTCAGGCTCTGCCAGCTGTAGTCGAGCGCCCAACCGGCCACCACGCTGTAGAACATCAGGATCATCAAGCCGCCGATAACGCCGCCGAGGCCGACAATGCTCCAGATCTTCGGGGCGCCGGCCTGTGCGCTCAGGTCGAGCATGGCGTCTACCGGGTTGGCCCGGGCAGCGCGTCCGGCCATGATCTCCGCGATCATCACCGGAATGCCCACCGCCAGAATACAGGCGAGATAGACAATGACGAAGGCGCCGCCGCCGTATTCGCCGGTAATGTAGGGGAACTTCCAGATATTGCCGAGGCCAACGGCAGAGCCGGTAGCAGCGAGAATAAAGGTCCAGCGTTTGGTCCAGTTGGCGGTGGTGTTATGTGTCATAGGGGAGGCTTATCGTTAGATTGAGCCGATTGTAGCGGTATTGGTGTATCAAACCCAAGGCAGTTGAGCGTTTTATAGGCTATAATGCGCGCCGCTCAAAATCCGACGGGCCTTCACACCCCCGTCGACGACCGAATTTTCAACGAGGCCAGGTGGGTCTCGCGCATCCCCAGAGAACTCCCAATGATCGAAAAGTTACGCAATATCGCGATTATCGCCCACGTTGACCATGGTAAAACTACCCTCGTTGACAAACTCCTCAGCCAGTCCGGAACCCTAGACCGCCGCAGCGAAGGCGCCGAGCGGATCATGGACTCCAATGACCAGGAGCGCGAGCGCGGCATCACCATTCTCGCCAAGAACACGGCGATTAACTGGAATGGCTATCGCATCAACATCGTGGATACCCCCGGGCACGCCGACTTTGGCGGTGAAGTCGAGCGGGTGCTGTCGATGGTCGACAGCGTACTGCTGCTGGTTGATGCGGTCGACGGCCCCATGCCCCAGACGCGCTTTGTGACCCAGAAGGCTTTTGAGCGCGGCCTTAAACCCATCGTTGTGGTGAACAAGATTGACCGCCCCGGCGCGCGTCCGCACTGGGTGATTGATCAGGTGTTTGATCTGTTTGACCGCCTCGGCGCCACCGATGAGCAACTCGATTTCCCCATCGTTTACGCGTCGGCGCTGAACGGTTACGCCGGCCCGGAAGCTGACGAGCTGGCCGAGGATATGACCCCCCTGTTTGAAATGATTGTCGACAAGGTAAGCCCGCCGGATGTAGACGTAGAAGCGCCGCTGCAGATGCAGATCTCCGCGCTGGATTACTCCAGCTATGTGGGCGTTATCGGGGTTGGCCGTATCACCCGCGGTACCCTCAAGCCCAGTCAGCAGCTGGTGGTCGTGGATCGCCACGGCAAAACCCGCAAGGGCCGCGTGCTGTCGGTGATGGGCTATCTGGGGCTGGAGCGTGTCGAAGTTGAAGAGGCGCGCGCTGGCGATATCGTTTGTATTACCGGTATCGAAGGCCTGAGTATTTCCGACACCCTGTGTTCCCCGGACGCCGTAGAAGCCCTGCCGGCGTTGACCGTCGATGAGCCCACGGTGAGCATGACCTTCCAAGTTAACGATTCACCCTTTGCCGGCAAAGAAGGCAAGTACGTGACCACTCGCAATATTTCCGAGCGCTTGGAGCAGGAACTGATACACAACGTGGCCCTGCGCGTGCATCAAGGTGACAGCCCGGACAAGTTCATTGTTTCCGGTCGCGGCGAGCTGCACCTTTCGGTTCTGATTGAAAATATGCGCCGCGAAGGCTTTGAACTTGGTGTTAGCCGCCCGGAAGTCGTCCAGAGAGTCGTGGATGGTGAAGTGCAGGAGCCGTACGAGCAAGTCGTTATCGATGTGGAAGAACAGCATCAGGGCGCGGTCATGGAAGAGCTGGGTCTGCGCAAGGCCGAGATGACGAATATGGAGCCGGACGGCAAGGGTCGGGTGAAGCTGGAATTCATAGCGCCCTCGCGCGGGCTGATCGGTTTTCGCTCTCTGTTTCTGACCCTGACCTCTGGCTCCGGCATTCTGACCAGTATTTTCGATCACTATGGTCCGGTCAAAATGGGCGAAATGGGTGGCCGCATCAACGGGGTGCTTGTCTCCATGGTGCAGGGTAAAACGCTGAGCTATGGCCTGTTCAATTTGCAGGATCGTGGGCGCCTGTTCCTAGGCCACGGCGAAGAAGTTTACGAAGGCCAGATTATCGGTTTGCATTCGCGCGGCAATGATCTGGTGGTGAACCCGACCAAGGCCAAGCAGCTGACCAACGTGCGGGCGTCGGGTACCGATGAAGCACTGACCCTGTCGCCGCCGGTTCGTCACACACTGGAGCAGGCACTGGAATTCATCGAAGATGATGAGCTGGTAGAAGTCACGCCTGAGAGTATCCGCCTGCGCAAGAAGCTGCTCAAAGAGCACGAGCGCAAGCGGGCTTCCAATGCGGCTGCGGCCAAGGCCTAAGCTCGCCGAAGCCCTCACCATGAGCTAAGCTAAAGGCAGTGTTCGCAGACGCGGACACTGCCTTTTTCTTTTGCTCAGAGGTTGTTGTGCTGCCCCTCTTTCCCGATATCAAGCCCTACCGAAGCTCGCGGCTGGCGGTCGACCCACCGCACACCTTGCATGTAGAAGAATGCGGTAACCCCGACGGCGTTCCGGTGCTGTTTTTGCACGGCGGGCCCGGCTCCGGTTGCAGCTCCGCTTCCCGCTGTTTTTTTGATCCCAAGGCCTATCGCATTATTTTGTTTGATCAGCGCGGTGCGGGTCAGTCCGAGCCCCACGCCTGCACCGACAACAACACCCTGTCCGACCTGATTCGCGATATCGATACCTTGCTTGATTCACTCAACGTCGAGCAGTGCATGTTGTTTGGCGGTTCCTGGGGGGCAACGCTGGCGCTTGCGTATGCGCAGGCCAATCCCAAGCGTGTGCGCGGTTTGATTTTGCGCGGTGTGTTTCTCTGTCGGCAGCGCGACCTCAACTGGTTTTATCGCGAGGGTGCCAATCGCGTGTTTCCCGATGCCTGGGAGGCCTTAGTGAAAAACGCGCCGGACCCAAGCGATATCATTGGGGGCTATTATCGGGCGCTGCAATCCAGCAATGAAATTCAGCGCATGGCTGCGGCGCGGGCCTGGGCGGCGTGGGAAACGCACTGCTCGACGCTGCGTGTGCACAAACACGATATCCGCACTGACGTGGAAGAGCGCAATGCCCTGGCAATGGCGCGACTGGAAACTCACTACTTTATGCATAAGGGGTTTCTGTCAGAAAACCAGCTGCTTGAGCAGGCGGGTAAGCTGGCGGGGATTCCCGGCATCATCGTGCACGGTCGTTACGACATGGTGTGTCCGCTCGACAATGCCAGTGCCCTGCACGCAGTGTGGCCCGACAGTGAATTACGCATTATCCGTGAGGGCGGTCACTCGCCGTTTGAGCCGGTAATGACCGATGCGCTTGTTCACGCGACTAACGATATGCTGGAATGGCTGACCAATAAATCTGCCTGAGACAATAAAGTCAGTGAAAGTGTTAATTCAGCGCGTATGTCGCGCTAGCGTTACCGTCGATGAAGAAGTGACCGGTGAGATTGATCAGGGCATGTTGGTGTTCGTAGGGATTGAGCGCGATGACAACCCGGCAATGCTGGATAAGGTCGCTGAGCGCCTGCTGAACTACCGCGTTTTCGCTGACGAAGAAGGACGCATGAACGCGTCCCTGCGCGACATCAATGGCGGCCTGCTATTGGTGTCTCAATTCACGCTCGCCGCCGATACCCGCAAAGGTTTGCGCCCCGGTTTCTCGAGCGCTGCGACACCGGCCGACGCACAACTTCTCTACAACGCGCTGCTCGATACGCTGAAAGAAAAACATGACAAAGTAGCGGCCGGGCGTTTTGCCGCAGACATGCAAGTCTCGTTGGTGAATGACGGGCCAGTCACCTTTCTGTTGGAATTTCAGTAAATTCCCCGGCGCCTGTGCTAGTCTGAAGTCAGGCAAACCTAAGAGCGGCAGTTTGGGTTGCCGACAACTCTTTACTGGTGGAGACGAACGATGAAAAAAATTCTTATGGCGTCCGTACTGGCAACCGCCTCAGCAAGCAGTTTTGCCGTTGTACCTGGCGGCGACAGTTGTGGCTGGGGAAACATGCTGTTTGAAGGAAAATCCGGCCTGCCCGTGCATGTGGTGGCCTCAATCACTAACGGTACTTCCGGTAACAACACGCTGGGAATGACCTCCGGTACCAATGGCTGTTCGGCCAACGGCACCCTGACTTACGGTGGCAAGCCGCTGATCAACCTCGGGGCGATTCTCGATGAGTTCAGCGAGGATGTCGCGCGCGGTGATGGTGAGGCGCTGACCGCGGTTGCGGTTTCCATGGGCGTTGAAAACTCGGATCGCGCCCATTTCAAAACCCTGATGCACAACAACTTCGAAACCTTGTTTCCCAGTGAATCGGTTAACGCCGAACAGGTGATGGCATCCATGCTGGACCTGATGCGCGCCGATGCGCAGCTGGCCCGCTACGCCGCTTAAGCTATAAGGGTGCAGCGTTCTGCTGCACCCGTTTTACCTAAAGTGAACGATTCTTTTCAACATGCTACAACGCGTGTGCGTTGCATGATTTGTTTCTGCGTGGCTGCATACCTGTGGTTAGTTTCCGGTATCGCAAGTGCGCAGAACGAAATAAACATTGCTGCGCTCGCGCAAGACCCTCAGTGGCTGGCACTGCTGCACTTCGGTCGGTCGGGGGATGACTATCGCACCCGCAGTTACGTCGATGATTCCAAATTTTTTTTCGCGCCCGAGGGTGCTTCTAATCCCGAAGCGGAGCTAAAGCAAACGCTGGCGGTTTTGGAAAAAGTGCCAGCCGAGCGCTGCCGGTTTATGGCGCGCACACAGTGGCTGCAGGCGCGCGGTTTGTTGCCAGAGAGTGGCAGAGAACAGTGCAGTGATTACCAGCAATGGCGCAAACGGATAAATGTTGGGCAGGTGGCGCTGGTGTTTGCCTCCAGCTATTTGAACAGCCCCTCGTCCATGTACGGCCACACGTTTCTGCGGCTGGACCCAAAGGGCTATCGGTCGGAGTCGGCGCTGCTGTCCTATGCGGTGAACTACGCGGCCTTTGTACCGGAGAATGATGGCAGCCTGTTGTTCGCCTGGAGAGGCATGAGCGGCGGCTACCCCGGGCAGTTCAGTCTGCAGCCCTATGTAGAAAAACTGCAGGAATATTCGCGGTTGGAAAATCGCGATGTGTGGGAGTACCAGCTCAATCTGACCGACGCAGAAATCGACCGTCTGCTGGCGCATTTGTGGGAGCTGCAGGCAATTAATTTCGATTATTACTTCATGGATGAAAACTGCTCCTTCCGCTTGCTTGAGCTGCTGGAGGTAGCGCGGCCGGGATTAAACCTGACCGGCGATTTTCCCCTGCACGCCATTCCGGTGGATACGGTGCGCAGTGTGCGCGATGCCAAGCTGATCGACGAGGTGACCTATCGGCCCTCGCGTCAGCAGGAGCTAGAAACCTTGTTGCAGGATTTTGATCGCAGCGAGCGTCGGGCGGTGATTGCGCTGGCAGAATCCGAAGCCTACCTGACATCGGAGGCATTTCAGCGGCAAAGTGCTTCGCAGCAGTATCCACTGCTACTGGCCGCTTATCGCTTGCTGCGTTATCGCCACGACCGCGAGGCGCGTGATGCGAAGATTGCTCGCCACAGCTTTCGCTTGCTGAAAGCCATCAATGCTCTGCCGCGAGAGGCCAAACCCGATAAGCGCATTCATCGTCCGCCGCAGCCCGATGCAGGGCACGACACCGCGCTGGCGGCCTTGGCGGCGGGGCAATGGGAGTCGCAGGATTATGCCGAGCTGACGCTGAAACTGACCTATCACGATTTGTTGGACCCGATCGCGGGTTATCCCGTAGATGCCTCACTGAATATGCTTAGCGCTACCCTGCGTCAGACCGAAGATGAATCGCTTCGAGTACAGGAGGTGGACGTTGTCGACATTCGGTCGTTGGCGCCGCGCAATCGCTTTTTTCGACCGGTTAGTTGGCAGGCTCGGGCAGGGCTTGAGCGCGGCGCGTGGGACGACGAATTTCTCGCTAGCTTCGCTGAAGGCGGCGCCGGTGGAACCTGGCGAATGCTGGGGGGGCGGGGCTCCGTGCTGGCGACCCTGCGCGCGGAATACAACGAAAGTTTTGATCATAATTGGCAGGCGGCGCCTGGCCTGAGTTTGCGCTGGGGTTTGCAGGGGCAGCGCATTGCGCTGGAGCTGGAGGCAAGCCACTATCGTTTTAATAATGGCGTTGAACGTAATGATGTCGCGCTGAGCGCTCAGTGGCATGTGACGAGACAACAGGGCTTGCGCCTGAGGGCAGCGCGCAGAGGTGAATCAGGAGAGTGGGGTGAGCAGGTCAGTCTGCAGTGGCGGGTGTATTTCTAAGGGGCGCCTGATGCGGGCGGCGGTGATATTGATGCTTGGCCTCTGCCTCAGTGGTTGCGCCAGCCTCTTGTTTCACCCTATGAAAGAATTGGTCGCCACGCCTCTGGATCACGGTCGCCCCTATCGTGATGTCTGGCTGAAAGACGGCGGCCCGACCTTGCACGGTTGGTGGCTGCCCGCCGAAGGCGAGGCGCGGGCGACCGTCTACTTTCTGCACGGCAATGCGGAAAATATCAGCACCCACATGCACAGTGTGCTGTGGCTGCCGGAGCAGGGCTACAACGTGTTTCTGCTGGACTATCGCGGTTATGGGCAGTCGGATGGCGCGCCGGAACTGGCCGGTGTGATCGAGGACGTGAGACGCGGATACGACTGGCTGCGCGCCGACAATGATCTGCCGGTGGTAGTGCTCGGGCAGAGTATTGGCGGGGCGGTTGCCGGCTATGCCATGGCGACTAGTTCTTCTAAGCCCGAGGCGGTCGTGCTTGATGCAGCGGTGGCCTCCTTTCCGCGTATTGCCCGCGATGTGGCCGAGCGGCAGTGGCTAACCTGGCCCTTCTCCGGGTTGGCATCCCGGTTGATGCCTTCGGGTTATGATCTCGAGCCTGTGATTGGTGCCTTGGCCGGCGTTCCCCAGCTGTATTTTCACAGCCCTGACGACGCGGTAATCCCCCTTTCCCACAGCCAGTCTCTTTACGCCGAGGCCGGTGGGCCCAAGCAATTCCATCAGACCCACGGACCGCACATCGCTACCTTTGTGTTTCCCGATTACCGGGAGCAATTGCTGGTGTTTCTAACGACACATATTAGTGGCGCTGAGTAATAAGGATCGAACCGGGTTACATGCGCTGTGTGATCTGGCGCCGGTTTTGCGCATTTGCCGAGGTAAAGTGTGAAAATTTCACAGCGCCAGTGCAGGGGGCTGCCTATTCTCCGCTCGTTGCCAATGTAGTGTGAATAATGCCAATGCGAACGCTTCTCCGAGATAAGCAGGCTTGCCTCGCCTGCGTTGAAGGCTCTCCGGCCGCGGTTGCGGTGCATAACAAGCCAGAATGGCTGTCACTGTTTGCAGACTGTGCGGTGGTGGAAGATCCGGTGGGTTCCAAACCCCAGATCAATCTGCCGGACGACAGTGGTCAGAGCCCCTTGAGCCGATTTTACGAAACCTTTATTGCCGCCAACGACATCCGCTTTGATGTGGACTACGACGTGGTCTGTTCCGGCGCGGTTGTGCGTGATCTCGATATCGAGATTCGCATGTCGGAAAAAGTAAAGGTTCGGGTGCCGATGCATCTGCTTTACGAACTGACTACGGAAAACGGTGAAGTTCGTATCAAACGTCTGGCCGCCCACTGGGAACTTCAGCCCATGCTGCGTCAGCAAATGCAGTACGGTCTGGCGAGCGCCGTGGCAGGCATTTCCTCTTTCTGGCGCATGCTGCGCCATATGGGCCTGTCAGGCCTGTCCGGTTTTCTGCAGGCGCGGGAAACGGTCGGTGAGGCCGGCAAGGAAAAGGTGCAGACGCTGGTCAGTGCCTTTAACCAGAAGCAGAATCGTGCGCTGGAGCGGCTGTTTACCGATGATGGCATGATCGCCTGGCCCTATGGCCATGACGCCCGCGTTGCGTTTTGGGATATTCCGGCGGGCAGCCTGCGCGTTGAAAAGCTGTTGTCAGCCGGTCGGGTAACGACCGCGACGGTGTTTTACCGCGAGGGTAAGGTCGAGAAGCGCGGCGTCGCTATATTTCAATTCGATCGCCGCAATCTGCTGATCCGCAATGCCCAGTTCTTTTTAGAACAGGACAGCTGAGCCGATTGACCTCGTCGGCTCAGTGCTGATGGCCGCCCGGCCCATGAGCGTGGCCGTGAGCAATTTCCTCCGCGCTGGCCTCGCGGATATCCACAATCTCAATGGCAAAGCTCAGGCTCTTGCCCGCCAGTGGATGATTGGTATCCACGTCCACTGAAAACTTGCCCACTTTGATAACGGTGGCCTGCTGTATACCCTTGTCATCGCGAAAGCGCACAATCTGTCCCGGTTTCATTTTTCCCTCGTGCTTGAGGTACTTGGCGGGAATGCGCTGTACGCGGCCTTCCTGACGTTCGCCGTAGGCCTGTGCGGCGCTCAGATCAACGGTCGTACTGTCGCCAACGCCGAGCCCGGCCAAGGCCTTTTCCAGTGCGGGCAGAATATTGCGGGCGCCGTGCAGGTAGAGTGACGGTTCGCCGTTGTAGCTGTTTTCCAGTTCGGCGCCGCCCTGCTCACTCAATCGGTAGTGAAAGGACACAACGCGGTTTTTCTCGATTTTCATCAAACATTCCTCGGCGGGTGGCACGTCCGCAGGCGCTACGGTGGGCAGGCGCGTATACTAATCGCTGCCTGGGTGGCAGGGAAAGAGGTTTATGGGTGATGTGCTTGAGTTCCGGCCGGGCCGGAAAAAACCGGGTTCGGGAAAAACCACGCTATGCCGGGAAGGGCATCATCGGTGGAAGGTGGAAACGAAAAACCGGTTTGATGTGAAGCAGGGGAAATTGGTGACGGTGTATCGCTGTGAGCGCTGTGGAAAATCGAAAACCACAGCGCATTGAGGTAGATATCAGTCGTGTTTGATTTGACGGCTGATGCTGTTGAGAATTTCGGCCAAGGCCTCTGGGCCGTCAACGCTGTTTAGAATCGTTGCGATGTCGCGCATGTGCTCGACCAGCACCTTTTTGATGGGTAGACCATGCTCGCGAGCGGCATCGCGGACCAGAATAAAGGCTTCGGTGCTGATTTCGTCGATTACTTCCTGTCGGGACGTTTCCCGGTATTCCTGCAGTTGTACAATTTTGATGGGCGTGCGCATGGCTGACTCCCTTTAAGGGTGTAGTAATCGAATGTCTGAAAGTGTGTCTTAACTATAAGTCTTGAGGAACTGTTTGAAACTAAGGGAAAGTGCTTGCCGTATACGTACTTTCCGCAGTAAGGCCTTCACCTCACTGCGGAGTCCGCGTCAGGCGTTTGTGCCGTCGATTTGCTGGGCAATCTCGTTCAGCACGCGGGCAGATTCTTCCTGGCCTTCTACCGCTTTGATGACAAGCGCGATGCCGAGCAGGTGTTCCATTAGCACATCGCGCATGGGCAACTTGTTTTCCTGCGCTTGCTCGCGTAGAAACATAAAGGCTTGCGCACTGATATCATCAAGAGCAGCTTGCTGAGTTGCTGTCTGATGTTGTTTCAGGCTGACAACATTTCCGTTTTTCTGCATCATCTGCACCCCCCAAGGGTGATCTATTCAGCGTTAACTTGCAGGCTCAGTATAGGGGCGAGGTTGGCGGCAGAAACTAGGTAAATACCCGTAACACATGGGAAAATATTAATAAATGGCCGCTGAAATACGTGCCGGTCACTAGCCACAATCTGGATATAACTGATGGAAAATCAAACAACTATTGCCAACGATGGTGTCGAACAGCTGCCATTGAAGGCCTATACGGAGAAGGCGTATCTGGATTATTCCATGTACGTCATTCTGGACCGTGCGCTACCCAATATCGCCGACGGTTTGAAGCCGGTGCAGCGCCGTATTGTCTACGCCATGAGCGAGTTGGGCTTGAAGGCGACAGCCAAGTTCAAAAAGTCGGCGCGTACCGTCGGTGACGTTATTGGTAAGTTTCACCCCCACGGCGATTCGGCCGCGTATGAAGCCATGGTGCTCATGGCCCAGAACTTCTCCTACCGCTACCCGCTGGTGGATGGTCAGGGCAACTGGGGGTCGCCGGATGATCCGAAATCCTTCGCGGCCATGCGCTATACCGAATCGCGTCTTACGGCCTACGCCGATGTGCTGCTGTCAGAGTTGGGGCAGGGCACCGTGGACTGGGTGCCGAACTTTGACGGCACGATGGATGAGCCTTCGGTCCTGCCTGCACGCGTACCCAACGTGCTGCTCAACGGCACCACCGGTATTGCAGTTGGCATGGCGACAGACATTCCGCCGCATAATCTGCGGGAAGTGGTAAACGCCACCATTGCCTTGCTCGACAACAGCAAGGCCTCCGTCGCAGATCTGTGCGAGCATATTCAGGGGCCGGATTTCCCCACCGGCGCCGAGTTGATTACGCCGCGCGCCGACATTCAGAAGATGTACGAGACGGGCCGCGGTAGCCTGCGAATGCGCGCTACATGGCACAAGGAAGACGGCGATGTCATCGTAACGGCTTTGCCCTACCAGGCTTCGGGCTCAAAAGTGCTCGAGCAAATTGCCCAGCAGATGCAGGCGAAAAAACTGCCGATGGTGGCGGACTTGCGTGACGAGTCCGATCACGAAAATCCGACGCGCCTGTTGATTGTGCCGCGCTCCAACCGGGTGGACGTCGAGGCGATGATGAATCACCTGTTCGCCACCACCGATCTCGAAAAAACCTATCGGGTTAATCTCAATGTGATCGGCATTGACGGCCGGCCACAGGTCAAATCTCTGACCGGCATGCTGGGCGAGTGGCTGGAGTTTCGCACCGAAACCACCCGTCGTCGCTTGCAGTATCGCCTGGATAAAGTGCTTGCCCGGCTTCATATTCTGGAAGGCTTGCTGATTGCCTACCTCAATATTGATGAGGTCATTGCGATTATCCGCACTGAGGACAAGCCCAAGCCGGTGTTGATGGAGCGTTTTGGACTTAGCGATACCCAGGCTGAAGCCATCCTCGAACTGAAATTGCGGCACTTGGCCAAACTCGAAGAAATGAAGATTAGGGGCGAGCAGGACGAGCTGGCCGCCGAGCGCGACAACCTGGAAGCCACTTTGGGCTCGCCGCGCAAAATGAAAAACCTGATCCGCAAGGAGCTGAAAGAAGTCGCCGAGCAATATGGTGATGATCGCCGTTCACCACTGGTTGAGCGTACCGATGCCAAGGCCTTCTCGGAAGAAGAGCTGATGAGTGTTGATCCGGTCACGGTCGTGCTGTCTGAAAAGGGCTGGATTCGCGCCGCCAAGGGGCACGATGTCGACGCCGAAGCGCTCAGCTATAAATCTGGTGACAAGTTCAAACTGGCCGCCAAGGGGCGCAGCAATCAGCCGGTGATCATTTTCGACAACAGCGGCCGCTCATACACGGTGGCGGCTCATACCCTGCCGTCAGCAAGGGGGCAGGGTGAGCCGGTCACCGGCCGTCTGAATGCGCCTTCCGGGGCTGTGTTCAATGGCATGCTGATGGGCAGCGATGATCAGCGCGTACTGCTGGCCTCGGATGCGGGCTACGGTTTTGTGGCCAAGCTGGGTGACCTGCAGAGTAAAAACCGCGCGGGCAAGGCGGTGCTGACGCTGCCGAAAGGGGCTGAGGTATTGAATCCGGTGCCACTCGATGATGCGCATGGTCATGTGGTGGCGGTTACCACCGAGGGCCGGATGTTGGTGTTCCCGTTGGCCGAGTTGCCGGAAATGTCGCGGGGCAAGGGCAACAAGATGATTGGCATTCCGTCGGCGCGGGTAGCGGCGCGTGAGGAGTACGTAGTGGCGGTTGCGGTGATCAACGAGACCGATGTCCTGCGAGTATTCTCCGGCAAGCGCTATCTGAACCTGAAGTTCTCAGAGTTGGAGCACTACTTGGGTGAGCGCGGTCGCCGCGGCCACAAACTGCCACGCGGTTTCCAGAAGGTGGATGGTCTGGTAATCAATCCGGCGTAAGCAATGGCGCGGCGTGAGCCGCGCCCCTTCATTCCCCGCCGTTCAATTGTTCCTCAAGCTTGCGCTGCTGGCGGTCGAGCAGACTCTGAAAGCGCGCTTCAATCTGAATCCCGTTCCCGCTATCGCTGGCCCAGGCGGGCAGTGCTTCCTTGAGATCAAGGGGCAACTGATGGCGAATACCCTTGCCGTCTAGGGCGCTCAGGCTGTCGGCCAATGCCGCCTCGGTAGCTTCCAGTTGCAGCCGGGTGCCGCGATGACGAATCACGCCGAGTGCCGGCCGGGCGCCCAGTTTGGCGTCGAGCTGCAGGATCAGGTGGGCGCAGCACAGGGCGCGCAGCAGCGCGGGGTCGCCGCCCTCGGTCGCGGCAAAGCGAAGGGTCAGGCCATCGCGGCGATAAACCTTCAGTTCGCCGTGGTAAAGCCGACACAGGGCGAGGGCGGTGCTGTGGCTGCGGGTCAATCGGCGTTCCAGCTCAGCGCGGCCCCACTGCTGGGTCAGTCGGGAATAACTGCTCCAATATACTTGCACCACGATCCACTCAACGTCCAGGCTCGCCATCGGTGGCACAGCAACCGGGGGATCACTCAAGGTGCGCAGCAGGTCGCCGAGGCTGTCATTCCCGGCATAGGGGAGTGCTTCGGCCTGTTCGCCCGGGTGTAACAGGTTGGCTCTGGCGCGCTGCAGCAATTGATCGATGCGGCGTCCAAGTCCCAGTGTTAGAGCGGCTGCCAACGCGGCCAGTATCGCGCCGAGAATCAGCAACTGAGCATTGAGATTGAGTTGGGCCGATTCAGCGGCCGCCGGGTCCAGGGCGAGCGTCACGCTTCCTGCGAGGTCATTGCCAATCATTACCGGCGCAGAATAGCGGCGCCACTCGCCGCGATTGCGACCGATCTCAACCAGTACGCCGCCGTCGCTGTCGGTCACGCTCGCGTAGGCCAGCAGAGGGTTGTCGCGGTGTTGGTTGAGCACATTCAGCAGCGCGACCCGATCATTGCGGAGTAGCCCCTGTTGAACCTGAAAAGCCACTTGTTTGACCCACTGGCTGGCGAACACCTGGTGTTGTTCGCTCATCAGCTGGGCGTTGCCGCGGGCACTGGCGAGCAGCAGCAGGCTGCTGTGCAGGCCCAGCACGACAATAATCAATAACGCGCATTTTACCGGCAGCGATAGGCGCAGCAGGCCGCTGAGGGCGCGAGAGAAAAGCTGTGAAATCTGATCAGGCATGTTATCGGCTGTTATTTGGCTGGCGCCAGTATACCGAAGTTGCCGTTCGATGGTGTGAACTGCCCGCTGCCGCTACAATAGCCACCGGAAATTTTTACCGTGCGTTGTCTTGTCGGCGCACTCGGGCTGACAGAGGTTGTGGGTGAACGAAATCATTCTGATCAATATCGCAGGCGATGATCGCGCCGGCGTTACCAGTTCCATCACCAGTATTCTCGGCGCGCACAACGTCAATATTCTGGATATTGGTCAGGCGGTCATTCATGACACGCTGTCGCTGGGCATTCTGATTGAAGTGCCGACCAGCGCCGATTCCTCGTCCGTGCTCAAAGATATTCTGTTCCGCACCCACGAGCTGGGTTTTCAGGTGCGCTTCTCGCCGGTTACCGCAGACAGCTACGGTCAGTGGGTGGCCGGTCAGGGCAAGCAGCGCCATATTCTGACCCTGCTGGCGCGCAAAATCACCGCCGATCATCTGGCCAAGGTGACCGCCATCATTGCCAAGTACGGGCTGAACATCGACCGCATTGATCGCTTGTCCGGTCGGGTACCGCTGGAAGGCGTGAGCGAGCAGACCAAGGCCTCGGTGGAAATGTCGGTGCGCGGCAGTCTTGACGACAAGGCGACCTTCCGCAACTCCATCATGCAGCTGGCCAGTGAGCTGGATATTGATATCGCCTATCAGGAAGACAACATGTATCGACGCACCCGCCGACTGGTGTGTTTCGATATGGATTCGACCCTGATTGAGGCCGAGGTGATCGATGAGCTGGCAGCCGCGGCAGGCGTCGGTGAGCAGGTGGCGGCGATTACCGAATCGGCGATGCGCGGTGAGATTGAATTTGCGGAAAGCTTTCGCCGCCGCGTTGCCTTGCTGGAAGGCCTCGACGCCAGCGTGCTCGACAGTATTGCTCGCAGTCTGCCGCTGACCGAGGGAGCCGAGCGATTGGTGTCTACCTTGAAACAGCTGGGATACAAAACGGCAATTCTGTCCGGTGGCTTTACCTACTTTGGCAATTACCTGAAACACAAACTCGGCATTGACTACGTTTACGCCAACGAGCTCGAGATTGAGCAGGGGCGCGTCACCGGCAAGGTGTCAGGCCGGATTGTAGACGGGGAGCGCAAGGCGGAGCTGCTGCGCGAATTGGCTGAGCGTGAAAGTATTAATCTGGAGCAGGTGATTGCGGTGGGAGACGGCGCTAATGATTTGCCCATGCTCAGCATCGCCGGCCTCGGCATCGCGTTCCGCGCCAAGCCCATCGTTCGCGAAAACGCCAAACAGTCCATCAGCACGCTGGGGCTGGATGGTATTCTCTACCTGCTGGGGATTAGTGATCGCCACACGGAAGACTGATCCTTCCAGGCAGCTTTCTACCTATTCGTCACCGAAGTCGTAATCCAGTTCGGTGCTGGGGGCTTGCACGTAGCTGCCTTGCACATAGTCGGGCTTGAGCTGCCACAGCGTCGCCAGGGTGGCGGCGCTATCCACACCCTGAATCACCGTCTTGCTGCCTACCTCTTGCAGGTTGGTGATTGCCTCTTTCAGGGTTTCGCTGTCTTTGGGGCTGGCGCCCAGCTTGGTGAGTAAGGGGTTGAGTTGGCGAATTACCTGCAGATCATCCCCCCCTGCTGAGTCGGACTTCAGGGCGACGGCGGCGCCGAGCTTGCGCATCTGCTCGCTGAACGCAATGGCTGGTTTGAGCATGCGGGTGGTCGCGGTGGTTTCAAATTGCAGCACCAGTGTCGCGGGCGACAGCTGAGCCGCTTTTAAGGCCACGCCCAGCCAGCTTGGCAGATTGCGGTCGCGGAATACGTTGCAGGTCAGGTTGATGATCAGGCTGACTGGCTTGCCGCCCTGCTTGCTGCGGGTAAGCTGCTTGGTCGCCTCGACAATAATCCAGCGGTCGAGCTCGGTACTCTTGCCCTGACTTTCCAGCGCTCGCAGCAATTGCTCGCCGCTGATTTCGTCGGCTTCCTGATCCTTCAGAGACAGGGTGACTTCATAGTAGTGGCGATCTTCGTCTGCCAGGCTGACCACTGGCTGAAACAGCAGTTGCAGTCGGTTGTCGGCGCGAGCGTCTTCAAACAGCGTCATCGGATCGTTTTTCTGATCCAGTTGCTGGCGAGCCCGCACATAGAGGGCGGCGCCATTGCCCATACCGTTATCACCAGTTTCTTCGCGTATCTGTTCGCAGACGCTTACCAGGTTGTCGAGCAGATCGACTGCTGCTGCAAGTTTGGTTTTGGTGATGGGCAGAATGCCGATACTGAGCGTGTAATTGATACTGAGCTTGTCGACGGTGACGACCCGACCAGCGGCCTCTTTGCAGATTTTTTTAGCCTGTTTCAGAGCGTCGTCGGCGCTTATGTTGTTGAGGATAATCCCGAAAAGATCGCCATCAATACGACCGTAACTGGCCTTGGGGAAGTGAGACATCAACAGCTCGGCAATATCGGCGGCAATCTGGCCGCAGCCGCCGATGCCAACCTCATTGCGCAGCTCTAAATAGCGATCAAGGCTGACCAGCATAAAAGCGCCGTCGCCGCCTCCGCCAAGGCCGTGCGCGGTCACGTCTTCTAGCTGCTGAACAAAGCGCATGGCCGAGGCGAAGCCGGTGGTGTGGTCAATCGCGCCCACGCTACTGCCGGAGGTCTCGCCCGCTTCGTCGCGCAGGGTGATCTGGACGCACTGCTCGCCGTCCACAACCGAGGGCGCAAGCTTCATACCGGTTTCCGCTTCTTCGCCGTCTTGGCGGCACACCGTTACGCTGACGCGCGAGCTTTCGCCATCACTGATGCTGCGCAGGGCGACCTTGAGACGATCCTGATCCTGCTCGGCGATCAGATCGACGATGGGTTGAAAATCCAGATCGTCGGGATCGGCAAAGCCACAGAATTCCGCGAACAGTCGGTTGCTGCTGATAATCATGCCATCCGAGACGTAGGCAATGGCCTCTTCAGACTGCGACAGGATTTGCTCGCTGCGGGTCTCGGCAGCCTTGAGTTCCTGTTCGGTCGCTTTCAGGTTGCGGCGGGTATAGAGCGCCCAGAATTCGCGCAGACAGCTTCGGGAAATGCGCTCTATGCGGTCCGGGGGCAGCACGTCCGCGACTTGGTGGTCCGGCATCAGGCTTTCGCTGTCGCTGAGAACAATCACCGGCAAATCGAGTTGCTGGCTGGCAATGGCGTCGAGGCAGTGGCTCAGCTCAATCGCCGAGCCCTGTTCGTCGAACAGCACCAGATCCGGTTTGTCGTCGCGGATGGCGCTGCCCATGCGGCCCATCTCATCCACCGAGGTGTGTCGGCAGATGTAGCCGAGCTTGTGGAAGGCAGAGGTCAGCGCGGCGGCGCGATTGGCATCGATCCCAAAAAGCAGTGCGGTGAGCGTATTACTATTCATTACAGCTGTTTAGTACTCCATACGTTCGATCGCCGGCCCAAAGTCTTCCGGGTGCCCGGCCGCCGCACTAGTTTACGGTGCTACGATTTGCAGGAAAGCTGTGAAGATTACCATCTTGACGGTGTACCAATGCGGTGATCCGTCGCAATAAGATGGAGATTAACGATTACAGGTCTTTCCAGAGCGTATCGAACTCAGGCTTGTTTTTATGTTGCCCGCTATTGAGCGGGTCCAGTGTCTTGTTGCCCGCCGGGCTAGCCTGGCGGCGCTGATCCGTCTCACTGTTGTCGGCCCTGACCATGGTGGAGAACAGATAGGTTCCCACACCCAGCGTTTGTACCACGCAGGATTGCAGCTTGATCCGGGTGGTCTGTCCCGGTCGCCGCAGCTCGATGGCGTCGCCTTCCCTGAAGGCTGACTTTTGTATCAGAATTCGCTCTGGCAAGCCACTCTCGCGATCCGGTGGCAGCATGAGTGCGCGCTGGTATTCGCCGACCGCCAAGCCGGTGCGAACCAATCTGGCGCTGTAGGTATCGGCCACGCGGGCCAAGACTTCCAGGCCCAGTTGGTGTTCAGTCGCGCTGATTTGTTTAACCCAGCGGATCACGCCCACGCCCCAATTGCGGTCGTTGCGTTCGCGCAGGCCGACCACATCGCCGGTCTGCAGTTTTACCGATTCCTCGGGTGGCCAGTTGATGCAGTAGCCGCGTTCGCTGGCATTGACCATCCGGGCTTTATAGTAGCGATAGTTGCGAGTGCTTGGTGTAGGCGCCTGTTTGCTGCGAGGCTCGAAATCGATGCTTTTCGACAAAAGTGCCGGGGGCGTATAGCCTTTTTGATCCTTGTCGTTCACGTCGTGCTGATTGGCTTCGGCCCACGCATCCCGGTCCGGGTCAAAGCGTTTTCGCAGTCGGAAGTCGCCTTCTTCCACCACCATTTCCGAGGCTTTGCTGCCTTCCTGCATATACTCGCTAAAGGGCTCCTCGCCGGAAGCGAAAAAGTGCGTTGAAAACAAGCCAAGGGAAATCAGCAGCTCGTCGTTGCGATCGACGCGCACCGACTTGCGCTCCTGCATCATGCTCCAGGCCGAGTGCAGGTGCTGTAGCAGGGTGGGGGTCAGCTCTTCGGCGGCGGGCTTGGACTGCTCGTTGGCCGCTGTCAGTTGATGCTCCAGTGCTTTGCACAAGGCTTTGGCATCAATACCCAGCCAGCCGCTGGTGTCCTCGCACAGCTCGCGGTAGACCGGCGGCGCATCGCGGGTGGGCTTGAACAGGAAAACGCACTGCTCAAACTGGTCGCCGCGCACCCTGGCGTTCTGAGACCACTGGCTCAATGCGGTGAATACGTCGGCCTGGCTGGTTTGTCTGAGCTGGTGCGGGCGGGCGGTAAACAACAGCATCGGGCGCAGGTAACACTGCTCCAGTGTGCCGTTGCCCCAGAGTTCGTCGTCGACTTTTTCCCGCGAGATTTTATGCTTTAACGCCTGATAGAACAGCTCGTGGATGGTTTTCCAAAAGCCCGGCTCTTCATTGCGGTAGAGCTGAAAATTTCTCAGCAGAACCAGGCTGTGTTCGGTGATGGCCCGGTGGAAGGCCATGGCCAGCTGGTCCTTTGGCCGGCGCAGGCGATGCATGGACAGAAACTGGTTCGCGCAGAGGCTGTAACCAATGGCCATTTGTTTGTTCAGGGTGTCGGCCAGTTGAGCGACCTTACGTGAACGTTCCGGCAATATCACCGGCTGGTTTAGAAAGTGTTTTTCCAGCCCGCGATTGGCGACATGGGCTAAATGGCGGATTTGCTCGAGAATCAGCAGGCGATCCTTGGGGCTGCACTTGACCTTGTTCAATTCCACCAATGCCAGATAAAGCTGGCGGGTGGTTTCGCCGAGATTGGCGCTCGGCAGCGTGCGCAGCCAATCCGCGACCGCATCCGGGTGCAGGTCGAACAGGCTGTGACGTTCCAGACTCTGCCGGGGCAGAGGAATGTGAATTTCCGTGTAGTTTGCCGCGCTCATGGCAATATCCCGCCCGAGTGCCTTCTCGGGTCTAATAATGGTCTGTTTCCTCACTGGCTTCCCGCGGGGGTGGCCTGGACAAGAGGTGCCTTGTAAACAATATTGGGGTCTTCCCGTACCAGTCTAGGTACCAAATACCCGGGCAGCTGCTCCATCAAACGGGTGTGCAGCTGACGTGCCTGCTCGTCGGTTAGCTCAAAGTGTGCAGCTCCCTCTACTCGGTCAAGCTGATGCAGATAGTAGGGCAATACGCCGACATTAAAAAGCCCTCGACTCAGCGCTGACAGGGCCTCGGCGTTGTCATTGACGCCGCTAAGCAAAACCGTTTGATTGAGCAGGGTAACACCGAGCGCTCGCAATTTGCCAAGGGATCGCGCCAGCGCCTCTCCCAATTCTGCCGGGTGATTGCAATGAATAACAAAAACTACTTTCTTATCAATTGCTTGGAGGGTGTCGCATAGTTCGGGCGAAATCCGGTCGGGCAGCACCACCGGCAGCCGGGTGTGAAAGCGCAGCGTGGTGACATGGTCAATGGCGTTGATGGCGCCCACCAGCTCGGCCAGTCGCCGGTCGTTGAGTGCCAGCGGGTCGCCGCCGCTGAGAATGACTTCGGTGATATCCGGCCGTTGGCGTATATAGTCCAGCGCCTTATCCCAGTCCGCCCGGGAGGGAGTGTTGTCTTCGTAGGGAAAGTGGCGGCGAAAACAGTAGCGGCAATGCACGGCGCAGGCCGGGCTGGCAATCAGCAGCACCCGGCCGTGATATTTGTGGATCAGGCCCGGCACCGGGTTGGTATCGCGCTCCTTGAGCGGATCCTGGCTGAAACCTGGGGCCTGCTCGCTCTCCCGCGCCAGCGGCAAAACTTGCAGTAATAGCGGGTCAAACCAGTTGCCGGGTTGCATCAGGTCGATAAAGGCCTGGGGAACGCGCAATGGAAAGGCCGAGCGCGCTTCCAGCGGGTAGGGAGCCTCGGCCGGATCGAGCCCGAGCGCCGCCAGCAGGGCCGGCACCTCGCGACAGGCGCCGGCCAGCTGTTGCTGCCAGGAGTCAGTCGCTGCGCTGTCAGTAGGCCGGTCTTTTAACAGCCCTTCCTTTAACTGCCATTGTGGCTGGCTAAGCGGTATCATTGGCGCCTTTCGAATGTATCGTGTTTTTGAGGAAAGTTATGGCCACCTATTCTACCAACGAATTCCGCTCCGGGCTGAAAGTCATGTTGGAAGGCGACCCCTGCTCCATTCTGGACAACGAATTTGTCAAACCGGGTAAGGGCCAGGCCTTTAACCGGGTGAAGTTGCGCAATCTGAAAACCGGTCGCGTTTGGGAGCGCACCTTTAAATCCGGCGAATCGCTGGAAGGTGCCGACGTGATGGATACCGAGATGGAATACCTCTACAACGACGGTGAGTTCTATCATTTCATGGAGCCGGACACCTTCGACCAGCATCAGGCCGACGCCGCTACCGTGGGCGATGCCGCCCAGTGGCTGAAAGAGCAGGACATGGCCACCGTGACGCTCTACAACGGCGCCCCGCTGGCGGTGGCTCCGGCGAACTTTGTCGAGCTGGAAATTGTTGAGACCGACCCCGGCCTGAAAGGCGATACTGCCCAAGGCGGCACCAAGCCCGCCAAGCTGAGCACCGGCGCAGTGGTCAAAGTACCTCTGTTCCTGAGCGAAGGCGAGGTGGTTCGCGTGGATACCCGTACCGGCGAGTACCAGAACCGCGTTAAATCTTGAGTCAGTCTGACTGGCAACCCACCGCAGCGCTCTCCGCGCTGCGGGCTCGCGCCGAGCTGCTCGCGACGGTGCGTGAATTTTTCAAGCAGCGGGGCGTGCTCGAAGTCGAGACTCCGCTGCTGGCCTCAGCTCCGGTCACCGATCCGGCCATCGAAGCCTTCTCTCTCGCTCACGCCGAGCGTTATCTGCAAACCTCTCCCGAATACGCCATGAAGCGCCTGCTGGCGGCAGGCAGTGGCCCGATTTATCAGCTCTGCAAAGCCTTCAGGCAAGGCGAAAGCGGTCGGCGTCACAATCCGGAATTCTCCATGCTGGAATGGTATCGCCCAGGTTTTTCGCTGGATGATTTGATGGCGGAGGTGGGTGAGCTGCTGTGTGCCGTGCTGGGTGAGCGCCCGGTGCAGCGCTATGACTTTGCGGCATTGTTTGAGCGCGAGTTCGCCCTTGATCTGTTTGCCGTGGAGGCGACTGAATTAGGGGCGCTTGCTGAACAGCGCCACGGGATTCCAGCAGCTTCACTGGATCGGGACGAGGCGATCAATCTCTTATTCAGTCACGATATCGAGCCGAAGCTCGGCCGCGGCGAGTACAGTCTGGTTTGCAACTTTCCCCCCTCGCAGGCTGCCTTGGCAAAACGCGGGCGCGATGCGCAGGGGCGAGAGGTCGCCGTGCGTTTTGAAGCTTTTGTTGAGGGAATAGAGCTGGCCAACGGTTACGACGAATTGCTGGATGCCAGTGAGTTGAAGTCCAGATTTGAATCGGATTTGAAACTGCGCCAAGAGCGGGGTCAGGTGTGCCCGCCAATGGATGAAAAGCTGCTAGCGGCGATGGCTCACGGTCTGCCCGCGTGTGCCGGTGTGGCGATGGGCTTTGATCGCTTGCTGATGTTGCAGTTGGGGGCAGAGAATCTGGCGGAGGTCTTGGCCTTTCCGACAGCGCGGGCCTGAATCAGACCCGCGCGCTTAAAAAATCAGGACAGGGTCGCCAGTGCTTCGCCCATCCGGGTTGGGGTGCCCGCATCAAAGCCCGGCAGCCATTCCATCACTTCGTCACCAAACAGCAGGATCACAGTAGAACCGAGTTTAAAGCGGCCCATTTCCTCGCCTTTTTTCAGTTCGATGGTCTGTTGTTGGTCAAAGCGACGGGTCTGCACAGTTTTTGGAGGCGGCGCTACCTGACCGGCCCACACGGTTTCGATACCGGCTACGATCATGGCGCCTACCAGAATCACCGCCATCGGCCCGGCCGCGGTTTCAAAAAGGCACACCAAACGCTCATTGCGGGCAAACAGCTTGTCGACGTTTTCGGCAGTAGTCTGGTTAACCGAGAACAGCTGCCCCGGAATGTAGTGGCTGGCAATCAGCTTGCCGTCCATTGGCATATGTACCCGATGGTAATCCTTGGGTGACAGGTAGACGGTAGCAAAGCGGCCGTTTTTAAAAGGCAGGGCGTCTTCGTTGTTGCCGCCGAGCAGGGTGTACAGGCTATAGTCGTGACCTTTGGCCTGAAAAATTCGGCCCTCTTCAATCTTGCCTAGCTGGCTGATAGCGCCGTCGGCGGGGCAGGCAATTTCCTTTTCACCGCTGCAGATGCTGCGGGCGTCGGCTTTCAGGGCGCGGGTAAAAAACTCGTTAAAGTTGCGATAAACCCGCGGATCTTCTTCTTCGGCTTCCGACATGTCGACGCCGTAGTGCTTGATAAAGCGCTCGATCAGCAGGTTTTTCAGCCAGAAAGTGCGCGCCTCTGCCAGATGGCCGACCAGCCGGGAAATCAGGTGCTGGGGCAGCAGGTACTGCACAATGATGAACAGGGTATTCAATGCCTTCGTCCTTTTATTTGAGTGTATGAGTGCTCTTTGTATTCACGTCATTGCGCGCGAAGCTTTAAGGCTTATTGCCCGTGTTGATCGGGGTGTCTTCGCGGTTGCCCCACTCCGACCAGGAGCCGTGATAGCCCTTGATCTTGTCGTAGCCCAGAATTTTCATCGCCAGATAACTCAGCCCGGACCGGTGGTGGGTCTGGCAATGAGTGATCACGGTCTTGTCTTTGGTCAGTCCCAACTCGTTCAGGCGTTGCTGCAGGGCTTCAAGGTCTACCAGTCGCAATTGGCGCTCGCGATCCATCAGCTCCAGCCAGTCGATATTTACGGCGCCCGGAATATGACCGCCGCGCTGGGCCACCACTTTCTCGCCCCGGTATTCCTCGGGTGAACGGGCATCCCAGATCGCCTGATCCTCATCGTCGATTGCGTCGAGCACATCCACTGCCTCGGCGATCACGTCTTCATGCCATTCACCGCTGAAATTGCTGGGCACGGTGGTGGGCAGTTCCGTGGTAACCGGCAAGCCAGCCGCGAGCCAGGCATGCAGGCCGCCGTTTAGATAGCTGTACTTGCTGTGGCCGAGGACATCCAGCGTCCAGATCAGGCGCCCGGCCCAGCCGCCGCCTTCATCGTCGTAAACCACCACGTGCTTGTCGGCATTCAGGCCTGCCGCCGAGAATAGCGCATCGAGTCGCTTCTTTTCGGGAATCTTGCCCACGGCGGGTTTTGTGCCCGCCTGCAGCTCGGCCGGAGGAATGTAGATCGCACCGGGAATATGGTGGGTGCGGTAATTGTCGGCGGAGCAGGTGTCGATAATCAGCAGCTCTTCGCTGCCCAGCGCTTCCGCCAGCTGTTCGGGTTCAATCAGCAGTTCCAGATCTGCCATGACAATCCTCCTGTGTAGACGGCGCATTCTACCTGTGTTGACCGCCCGCGTCAGGCAGAGCCCGCGCCGTTCAGCCTTCGATTTCGGCAATAATTTGCCGATAACTCTGCAGCCGCGTTTCGCTGATCTCGCCGCGTTCATAAGCGGCGCGCAAGCCGCAGTCGGGCTCGCTCTCATGGCGACAGTCGCGAAAACGGCATTGATCAATATAGGGCTGAAATTCGCGAAAGCCGCGCTCGACCGCTGCGCGATCCAGATTCTGCACGCCGAATTCGCGAATCCCCGGCGAGTCAATCAAATCGCCGCCGTCCGGAAAGTGAAACAGGCGGGCGGTGGTAGTGGTGTGCCGGCCCTTGTCGGCGGCATGCGACAGTTCACCCACCGCGGTATTGGCTTCCGGCAGCAGCGCATTGACCAGCGAGGATTTGCCCACGCCGGATTGGCCCACAAAAATACTGATGGCGCCGCTCAGGCTTGCTTTGAGTTCGTCCAGGCCATCGCCGCTTTTGCTGGATGCCCGCAACAGGGAATAACCGGTGGCGTCATAGTTTTTCAGCATCGCCTCGGTGGCCTCATCGAGTGGGATATCGGATTTGTTCTGCACGATAACTGCCTTTAAACCGTGGGCTTCGGCGGCCACCAGATAGCGGTCAATCAGATTGGCGTAGGCTGGCGGTTGGGCGGCCACCACAATCAGCATCTGATCAATATTGGCGGCAATGGATTTGGGCTGGCCGTTAAAATCTGGTCGACTAAGTAGTGAGCGGCGCTCTTCGATGGCGACAATCACGCCTACCTCATCACCCGCTTGCCAGATCACCCGGTCTCCAGCGACGGGGTTTTCGAGGTTGGCGCGCAGGTGGCAGCGGGTCAGGGTGCCGTCTTCGCTTTCCACATTGACCTGGCGGCCGAAGCTTTCAATAACCTGGCCGACTTGCTCCGGGCCAAGCGAATCGCTGTCGATAACGTCCGCGTCGCGGGCACGCTGGGAGCGCTGGCGGTGCTTAGCCTGAATTCTGCGCTGCTGTTGTTTATTGATTTTGCGTTTTGCCATGCGTCCGCCGGACTGGGAGTTAGCGTTATTATCGCGCAGGGCTTTTGCTACAATCCAGCCTGACGAAAAACAATGGTGGCACTATGGCAAACGAAGACAACCTAATCTGGATCGATCTGGAAATGACCGGGCTCGATACGATCAATGACCACATTATCGAGATTGCGACCATTGTTACCGACGCCGAGCTCAATACCCTCGCCGAAGGTCCGGTTGTCGCCATTCATCAGCCCGACTCGGTGCTCGATGGCATGGATGAGTGGAATACCCGCCAGCACGGCAAGTCCGGCCTCACCGAGCGAGTGCGCAACAGTCAGTACAGCCTGCGCGACGCCGAAGAAATGACGATTTCCTTTCTGAAAAACTACGTGCCCGAGGGTGCCTCGCCCATGTGCGGCAATAGCATCTGTCAGGATCGCCGCTTTATGGCCCGCGAGATGCCGCGTCTGGAAGCCTATTTTCACTACCGCAATCTGGATGTCTCCACCGTGAAAGAGCTGGCCCGTCGCTGGCGGCCTGAAGTGCTTGAAGGGGTGAAAAAAGACGGCTCTCATTTGGCGCTGGATGATATTCGCGATTCTATTAATGAGTTGCGGCATTATCGTGAGCATTTTATTCGCTTGGATTGATGTTTGGTTGGGTGCCACTAGCTCGGTCGGGAGGGGTAGAACCTTTCGAATCGGGCATCGGCCAGCTGAAAAGACCAGCGCTGCGGAACTCGCTGAAAAGCGCTCAGACAGTCCTCGTCTCTTTTGTCGGTAAATTTTTGGCTCTGGCCTTTTCAGCTGGCCGAAACATGCCCTGACTGATTCGAAAGGTCCTCCCCCTCCCGCCCTCTTACGGAGGTATGTATCCCTCCCGTCATTGCGAGCATAGCGAAGCAATCTTTCTATTAATGGCGCGGGATTCGGGAGATTGCTTCACTCTGTTCGCAATGACGGGTATTGGCAGAAGAGTAGGTCCGGTGGCTGGGGGCTCTGCCCAGACCAGTCAGGCCGCGTTTAAGCCTTCCCAAAACCGTCTTGTGTTTCGCGAGGACTGTCTGAGCGCGCAGCGCGAGTTCCGCAGCGACAAGGCGGTTTTGGGAAGGCTTGCGGGCGGTCTGGGTAGAGTCACCAGTCGCCGGACCGGGGCCGACACTCCGAACCCTCCCTATCCAGAACCCATGCCCGGCAAGCCCAGCCTGCGACGCTATGCCGCATTTTCCAAGGCAAGAAAATCCGTAAGATGCACCGCCATCATGGTATGAGTCCGGGCCTTACGTTCCGGCAATGCAGGAATGGCAATGGTCCTTAGAAAAAGCATCTTCGGTTTGGCAGTTCTCGCCGCCTCACAAATATCCGTGGCACAAGGTCTGGGGCAGCGAACCAACGCTATCGAAGAAGTCGTAGTCTCAGGTGTAGCGGGCAGTGGTAGTCGCACCGCCCCCAGCCTGCAGGAAGCCCGCGCCGAACTGGAGCGCATCCCCGGTGGTATCGGCTTTGTGGAATCCAGCGATTTTCTGGATGACTTTGCCCAAAGCCTGGGCGACACCCTCGTCTTCACCCCCGGTATTTTTGCTGACACTTCTGCGCAGCGCGAAAACCGCATCTCTTTGCGCGGTTCCGGTCTGAACTCCAGTTACGAGCGCCGTGGTCTGACCGTCCTGCGCGATGGTGTGCCCATCACTCGCGCCAGTGGCTCTACCGAGTTTCAAGAAATGGACCCCTTGTCTGTTCACTATCTGGAAGTCTACAAAGGTGCCAATGGCCTCCGTTATGGGGCTGCCTCATTGGGTGGCGCAGTCAATATCGTCACTGCCACCGGTCGCACGGTTGAACCCGGTGCCAGCCTGCGCGTTGAAGCCGGCAGTGACGATACCCGCCGCAGCAACCTGAGTTTGGCCGCCGCCGGTGAACAGGTAGACGGCTACCTGACCGTGACCCGCCTGAACAGCGATGGTTATCGCGAGCACAGCGAGGTCGACAGCGAATACCTGTTCGGCAATATTGGCGTGCAACTGAGCGATGCGCTGGAAAGCCGTTTTTACTTCACCGCCCTGCGTGACACCTTTGAGTTGGCGGGCAGCCTGTCGCGGGAAACCGCGCTGGAAGACCGCGAAGCCACCGCCTCGCCCGTCATTATTGGCCCCTTCTTTCCCGGTGGTCCGGTCACGGTGCTCGATCCCGGCCCTGTGGCCGATGACTGGGATCGCAATCTTGAAGTGGTGCGCTTTGCCAATCGCACGGTCTACCGTTTTGAAAATGTCCAATTGGATGCGGGCGCCTGGTACAGCTATCGCGGACTGGATCACGCCATCACCCGCTTTGCGGGCATTATTGACCACGAAGAAACCGAGTGGGGCGTATTTTCCGAATTGTCCGGTACTTCACAGTTGGCGAATCTGCCGCTGGATTGGGTCGTTGGCGCGCGCCACAACCGAGGCGATAACGACGCTAAAACCTTCGAGAACAATAGCGGTCGTGAGGGTGCGCTGCGTACCCGTCAGGATCAGGAATCCCGCAACACGGTGGTATACAGTCAGGCCGACCTGAGAGTGCGCGATGATCTGTCGGTTGTTGCTGCACTGCAATATCTGCGTTCCACTCGCGATAACGACGCGGTTCTGAATGCAACGGCCGGTGAGGTGGATCACAGACAGTTCAATCCGCGTTTGGGCTTGCTCTGGGATGCGGCGGATGACGTTCAGGTTTTTGTCAATGCCAGTCGTGGCTTTGAGCCGCCCTCGATGACGGATCTAACCTCCGGTGGTGCTCTGCCCTTTACCGAACTTAGCGCTCAGCGTGCGTGGACACTGGAAGTCGGCACGCGCGGCCAGCGCGGTCCTCTGTCCTGGGATGTGGCGATTTATCGCAGCTGGCTCAATAACGAAATGCTGGATTTTGGCGCACCCGGTGCGCGAGGTTTTGTGTCCTTTACCGATAACGCGGAAGACACAATTCACCAAGGGCTTGAAGCCGGTTGGGACGTGGCCATCGCACGTGATGCGTTGGAGCGTCAGGGGCTGGCCCTGACCTGGCGCAATGCGCTGACGGTTAACGATTTCTATTTTGATGATGACGATACTTACAGTCACAACAAACTGGCCGGTGTGCCGGATGTGCTCTACGTGTCCGAGCTGCGTCTGAGTCATGCGCGCTGGTATGCGGGTGTGAGTGTGCGCCGGGTGCCAAGCGGCCCCTACGTGGATTTTGCCAACACCGAGCGTACACCGGGATACACCCTGCTGGGTCTGAATCTGGGTTGGCAAGTATCCGAATCCATTTCGCTGTTTGCGTCAGCAGAGAATCTGGAAGACGAGCATTACATTGCCAATATCACCACCGTGGCAGATCAGTCTCAGGAGAATTCCAACATCTATACCCCCGGTCAGGGCCGCGCATTTTTCGCCGGTATCAGCCTGAGTTATTGATGCCTGATGGCGGAGTGTTGATCGTATGACCACGAAAACTTTTATGCAGTGGCACCGCCGGTTGGCGTGGATCGGAGGTATTGCGATTCTGTGTTGGGCGGTTTCCGGCGTGCTGCATCCGCTGATGGCCTGGTTTGGTCCTCAGGGCGCGAAGATGTTTCCGCCGTCGGCGACCGTGCCTGACAATGCGCTGCGGCAGGTTGCAGAGATTGTTGCGTCAAACGTCTTTGCAGAGGCGCGAGTAGTTAAAGTTGTGCCGTCGGCCAATGGCGCCATGTTGCAGGTTGCCGAGAGTGAAGACAAGCCGCGTCGTTATTTTGCACTGGACTCTGGTTCAGAACTGGCCGGTCAGGATGAACGGCAGGCGCGATGGTTGGCGGCGTACTACACCGGTCGCGATCAAGGTGACATTGCGGATATTCAGTTTCAAACCGAATTTAATAGCGAATACCCCTCGGTAAATCGCCTGCTGCCCGTTTATCGGGTGACCTTTGCCGGCGACGATCAACTTACGGCCTTTATACATACTGAAACCCCGGCGCTAGCCTCGCTGAACAATCGCACGAAAGCGGCGATGCAATCGGTATTTGTGCAGCTGCATACCTGGGCCTGGCTGGACGCTTTTGGCGCTGGCCGCGTGCTGCTGATTGCCCTGTTTATGGTCAATCTGTTTTTGTTGGCCGGTGCCGGACTGGGGCTGGTATTGCTGTTGCCCTCGCGAAAAGTTCCTGACGGCAAGCGGCGCTGGCACCGCCTGCTGGGTTACGGTATCTGGTTGCCTTTGTTGGCTTGGAGTCTGAGCGGTTTTTATCATCTGATTCAATCAGAATATGTCGAACCGGAATCGGGTCTGAGTCTTGGTCAGCCTATGGTTTTTCAGGGTGATGCGGGAATTCAGAATACTGCCAGCGCAATCGGTAAACCGGTAACGGCAATTGCGCTTGTGCCCACCGAATCCGGTTGGCGGTATCGCGTGGAATTGCCGGCACAGGCAGAAGCCGTTGATCGCGAAGCGCGTTTTGCCGGCCGGGCGCAATCGGGTGGCTCCCAGTATCTGGATGCACAGGGTGAAGCGATTGAGTTAGATGACGCCACCTATGCTCGCTGGCTCGCGAATCAGTTTAAGCCCGGTGCGGAGATTGATTCGGTGACTCCGGTTTATCGTTTTGGCCCCAGCTACGATTTTCGCAATAAGCGACTGCCAGTCTGGCAAGTGACGTTGAATGACGACGAGGCAACAGAACTGTTTGTCGATCCAGCGAGCGGTGTGCTGGTCGATCAAAGCCGACGTATTGACCGGATCGAGCGACTGTCTTTTGCCTTGCTGCACAAGTGGAATTTTCTGACCGGATTAACCGGGCGTCAGGGGCGCGATGCCTTGATCGTGGTTACGCTGCTCATCAGCATCGGTATGACCGTGCTCGGTTTTATGATGCTGCTACGACACCGGGCTCGCTGAGGCCCGGGCGCGCTGCTGATTCAGCGCCCACTGAATATGCTCGTCTACCAGCTCACCCGCCGTTCCCTGCTTTTCTTCTAACGCTAAAATAATATCGCGGTTGTGTGGAGCATTGCCCAGCGCCACCGCAATATTGCGCAACCAGCGCGCGTAGCCGATGCGTCTGATTGGCGAGCCTTGGGTCTTGAGATCAAAATCCTTTTCTGTCCACGCAAACAGAGTCAGCAAATCGGTTTGATCCAATTGGTGGCGCGGCGAAAAATCGACTTCTGGTGTTGCCTCCGAAAATTTATTCCACGGGCACACCAGCTGACAGTCATCGCAGCCAAAAATCCGATTGCCCATCAAGGGCCGAAGGTCTTCCGGAATCGCGCCGTGCAGTTCAATGGTGAGATAGGAAATGCAGCGCCGTGCATCTACCTGAAAGGGCGCGACGATGGCGTCGGTAGGGCAGTCATCTAGGCAGGCGGTGCAGGAACCGCAGTGAAAGGCTTCCTGCGGTGGATCAATCGGCAAGGGCAGGTCGGTGTAAATCTCGCCGAGAAAAAACCAGGAGCCGGCCTTCGGGTTGATTACCATAGAGTTCTTGCCGATCCAGCCGAGACCGGCTTTTTCAGCGAAGCCGCGCTCCAAGACTGGCGCGCTGTCGACAAAGGCGCGGCAGTGTTCGCCACCTGCCTCGCGCAAACGCTCGGCAATCGTTGAAAGCCGCTTGCGAATCAGTTTGTGGTAGTCCCGGCCGAGGGCATAGCGCGACACATAAGCTTGTTCCGGTTGCTTCAAACGCTCGGCGGTATCGGCCTCATCGGGAAAGTAATCCATCCGAAAGCTGATCACACGCGCAGTTTCGGGCACCAGTTCTGAGGGGTTTTCACGCAGGCCCTCGCGTTCGCGCATATAGGCCATATCGCCGTGAAAGCCCTTGGCCAGCCACGCTTTTAATTTTTCCGCGTGGCTGTGAATATCGGCGTCGGTAATGCCTACTTGCTGAAAGCCCAGCTCCGCGCCCCAGCGTTTGATTTCGCTGGCCAGGTGACTCAGATCGGTCTGTGGAATCCTTGGCATGGGGCTCGTGGCACAAATGGCGCTTGCGTTAAGATAGGCGCTATTCTGCCAGATCGGGTTTGCGCATGCTGCGTTGCACAGATAATTTGCCGCTAGAACTCTACACCGCCGCACAGGTGCGTGCCCTCGACGCCCGGATTATCAATGATTTCGGCGTCCCGGGTATTCAGCTGATGTTGAAGGCGAGTCGGGCGCTGTTTTCCACCTTTGAAACCCAGTGGCCGGATTGCGATGCGCTGCAGGTCTTTTGCGGCAAGGGTAATAACGCCGGCGATGCCTACCTGATGGCGGCGCTCGCTGTTGAGCGCGGTTATACGGTAAGACTGTGGCAGGTGGGCGATGCGCCGAGTGCGGGTGATGCGCTTACGGCCCGCGAGCGCGCCGAGGCGGCAGGTGTTGTGGCAAAACCCTGGCGTGGCGAGCTGCCGGACGCTGGCGTAATCGTAGATGGCCTACTGGGCACCGGCCTAAAGGGCGATGTGCGGCCAGCCTTTGCCGAGGCGATTAACGCAATCAATGCCAGCGGCCTGCCGGTGTTGGCGGTGGATGTGCCGTCCGGGCTCTGTTCCGATAGCGGTCGGATATTGGGCGCAGCCGTGCGCGCCAGCGTGACGGTGAGCTTTATTGGTTTAAAGCAGGGTTTGTTTACCGCCGATGCCGCTGAATGTGTTGGTCATCTGTATTTCAGCGATCTTGAAGCGCCCGATGCGGCAATGAGCGATCCGCCATCCGTGAAACGGCTGTTGCTAGAGTGTCAGCACGAGGTTTTGCCCGCCCGCGCTCGCACTGCCCACAAAGGCCATTGCGGGCATGTGCTGGTGGTGGGCGGTGATGAAGGCATGGCGGGCGCGATTGTGCTGGCCGCCAGTGCCGCCGCGCGAAGTGGTGCCGGATTGGTCAGTTGTGCGACCCGCAGTGCTCACCTGCCGGGTTTGCTGGCCAGCCGACCGGAAGTCATGGGGCATGGTGTTGAATCGGTGTCGGCGCTTGCGTCTTTGCTGGCAAAGGCTTCGGTGGTGGTCATTGGCCCCGGTCTCGGTCAGCAGCGTTGGGGAAGAGCCCTGCTTAGTGAAGTTCTGAAAAGTGATTTGCCGGTGGTGCTGGATGCAGATGCCTTGAATCTGCTGGGTGCCAAGCCGGAGCTGCAGCGCAGAGCAGCAACGATTATGACGCCCCATCCGGGGGAAGCGGCGCGGCTGTTGGATTGCACGACCGCGGATATCCATCGCGACCGTTTTGCCGCCGCAGCAAAACTGAGAGAAATAACGGGCGCTTCGGTGTTGCTGAAGGGCGCGGGTACTGTGATTGCCGATGATCAGGGGCTGGCGGTCAGTCACTATGGCAACCCGGGTATGGCCAGCGGCGGCATGGGTGATGTTTTGAGCGGTGTGCTGGGCGCGCTGCTGGCGCAGGGTTTGTGTGCCAGCGACAGTTTGCGCCTTGGCGTCTGCGCCCACGGTGTCGCCGCCGATGCTGCAGCGGCACTCGGCGGTGAGCGGGGCATGCTGGCCAGTGATGTGATTGAACAGTTAAGAGGCGTACTCAACGGGTGAAGCAGTTTCTGGAAGGGGAGGCGGCGACAGTCGCCGCCGGTGAAAAGCTGGGCGCCATCGCCGCGCCCGGGAGTGTGTGGTTTCTGGAAGGCGATTTGGGTGCGGGTAAAACCACCTTCTGTCGCGGTTTTTTGCGCGCCTTTGGTCATTCAGGTGCGGTTAAAAGCCCGACCTATACGCTGGTGGAACCTTATGAGCTGGCGCGGGGTCTGATCTACCATTTCGACCTCTACCGACTTGGCGACCCCGAAGAATTGGAATACATGGGCATACGCGATTATTTTTCCGACAACAGTATTTGTTTGATCGAATGGCCCCAGCGCGGCGTCGGTGTTTTGCCTGTGCCGGATATCCGGGTTAGGATTGAAACCAGCGGCGCTGGCCGCTCCCTGCAACTGACGTCGGCAACGGCGCGCGGCGAGCAGATGATAAAACGCGTTCAGGCGGACTGAAGCCATAATGAGAAGATTGCACGGCCTGCTGGTTCTGATCGCAACGCTGCTGTTCAGCGCGGCGGGTTTCGCCGCCGACGTGAAAGATGTTCGCCTGTGGCGGGCGCCGGATCACACCCGGGTGGTGTTTGATCTCAGTGGTCCTGCTGAATATCAGGTATTCCCTTTGAATAATCCTGAGCGGCTAGTAGTCGACATCAGTCGCACCTCCCTGAACAAAATCCCCGATGATCTTAAATTTGATGACAGCCCGATCAGTCGTATGCGCCACGGCGTGCGCAACGGCAAGGATCTGCGGGTGGTGTTTGATCTCAGTCGGGAAGTGAAAATTGGCAGCTTTATGCTGGCGGCGAGCGGCGATCTGCACGACCGCCTGGTGATTGATTTTCACGACAAGGAAAGCTCTGCCCGCACCGTGAAAAAAGCGGTGGATATCACCAGCGGCCGTCGCCCGGTGGTGATTGCCATTGATGCGGGTCACGGCGGCGAAGACCCGGGTGCGATTGGCCCCGGTCGCCTCTATGAAAAACGGGTGGTGCTGGAAATTTCGAAAGAGCTGCAGCGGCTGTTTAACAATACCAAAGGCTACAAGGCCGAGCTGGTGCGCACCGGCGACTATTACGTAGGTTTGCGTCAGCGTCGGGATATTGCGCGCAAAATGCAGGCGGATTTGTTTGTGTCGATTCACGCGGACGCCTTTAAAACGCCCAATGCATCGGGCAGTTCGGTATATGCCCTGTCCCAGCGCGGCGCCACCAGTGCCTCGGCGGCCTTCCTCGCCCAGCGAGAAAACGATTCGGATCTGGTGGGCGGTGTCAGTCTGTCGGACAAGGACGATATTCTGGCCGGTGTGCTGACTGATCTGTCCATGACCGCGAGTATGGATGCCAGTCTGCGCGTTGGCGGCAATGTGCTGGGTGAAATGGGCAAGATGTCCAAACTGCACAGTAAACGGGTGGAGCAGGCGGCGTTTGCGGTGCTGAAATCCCCTGATATTCCGTCGATTCTGGTCGAGACCGGTTTTATCTCGAATCCAGGTGAGGCCAAGAAGCTGGCCACGTCCTGGTATCGACAGAAGATGGCGCAGGCAATTTTCAGTGGCATCGACAGTCACTTCCGCCGCAGCCCGCCACCAGACACCTATCTCGCCGCCCTAAAGCGCGGTGAAGTCAAACCGCGGCAGTACACCATTGCCAGCGGTGATACACTGTCGGAAATCGCCGCCCGCTTTGATGTGTCGGTGGCCCAACTGCAACGTGAAAATAAAATGGCGCACACCGATATCCGGGTGGGTCAGACATTGATTATTCCTGAGTCCTGATGTCTCGAATTCAATTGCTCAATCCCCGGCTCGCCAACCAGATTGCCGCCGGGGAGGTGGTCGAACGCCCCGCGTCCGTGGTCAAGGAACTGCTGGAAAACAGCCTCGACGCCGGTGCCACGCGGGTCGATCTCGATGTGGAGGCGGGCGGCGTCAAGCTGATCCGCATCCGCGACAACGGCAGTGGCATTGATAAGGATGATCTGCCGCTGGCCATGAGCAGACATGCCACCAGCAAAATCCGCGAGCTGGAAGACCTGGAAAAGGTCATCAGCCTCGGTTTTCGCGGTGAAGCACTGGCCAGTATCAGTTCGGTCGCCCGGCTGACCCTCACTTCGGCCACGGATCAATCCAATAGCGGCTGGCAGGTCAGCTGTGAAGGTCGCGACATGCAGGCTTCGGTCAAGCCCGCGCCCCATCCCTGCGGCACCACCGTGGAAATGCGCGATCTGTTCTTTAACACGCCCGCCCGCCGTAAATTTCTGCGCACGGAAAAAACCGAATTCAGTCATCTGGAAGAAGTCGTGAAGCGTCTCGCACTGAGTCGTTACGATGTGGCCTTTCACCTCCGTCACAACAACCGGGTGGTGCACAGCCTGCCGCCGGCGGCGAACCAGCTGGAGCAGGAGCGTCGCCTCAGTCGCGTGTGCGGCCCGGCCTTTCTGGAAAACGCCCTGCATATCGAAACCGAAGCGGCCGGATTAAAGCTCTGGGGCTGGGTCGCCTTGCCGACCTTCTCCCGCAGTCAGGCCGACATGCAGCACTTTTTTGTCAATGGCCGGATGATCCGCGACAAGCTGATCGCCCACGCTATACGTCAAGCCTATCGGGATGTGCTGTTCCACGGTCGTCACCCGGCCTTCGTGCTCTATCTGGAGCTCGATCCGTCGATTGTGGATGTGAATGTCCACCCGACCAAGCACGAGGTGCGCTTCCGTGACGGGCGCACCGTGCACGATTTTATTTTCCGCAGTCTGCATCGCCTGTTGGCGGAAGTGCGGCCCGACGATCAGGTCAATAGCGCTCGTCTTGAGCAGCAGCAACAGCCCGCCGAGATCGCGCCGCAGCAGGCGCCGATCAGTTTCCGTTCGGGCCAGTCTCAGCCCCAGATCAGCGAAGGGGAAGTGCGCGAGCAGTTACAGGGCTATACCGCGCTGCAATCCCGCGCGCCAACGCCCCCGGCTTTCCCGTCGGCCGCCCCTCGGCCCGTTATGGATGACAATGACGCCGAGATTCCCCCCTTGGGCTATGCGCTGGCCCAGCTAAAGGGCGTTTATATTCTGGCGGAAAACGCCCACGGTCTGGTGATGGTGGATATTCACGCCGCCCACGAGCGGATCACCTACGAGCGCATGAAGACTGCCCGCGACAGTCAGAGTATTCGCAGTCAGCCCCTGCTTGTGCCGATGACGCTGGCGGTGAGCGAGCGCGAAGCCGCCTGCGCGGAAAATTCCAGTGACATGTTTGCCCAGCTCGGTATGCGGGTGGAGCGCGTCGGCGAAGAGGCTCTGGTGGTAAGGGAGTTGCCGGTGCTGCTCGCCAACAGCGACGTCGAGCAGCTGGTGCGCGATGTGCTGTCGGACTTTATGGAATATGGCAGCTCGGACCGGATGCTGGCGCATATCGATGAAATTCTGGCGACCATGGCCTGCCATGGCTCCGTGCGCGCCAACCGCAAATTGACCCTTCCCGAGATGAACGCCCTCCTGAGGGATATGGAAGCAACCGAGCGCAGCGGCCAGTGCAACCACGGTCGACCGACCTGGGTGCAGGTGTCTCTTCCAGAGCTGGATAAATGGTTCCTGCGTGGCCAGTGACGATTCACTGAGGGGAGGTTCGCTGCCGCCGGCGATTTTCCTGATGGGGCCCACGGCCTCTGGCAAAACCCGGCTGGCCTTTGAGCTCTGTGATCACCTCAACGCCGAGATCATCAGTGTCGATTCGGCGCTGGTCTACCGGGGGCTGGATATCGGCAGCGCCAAGCCCAGCCCGGACGAGCTGGCGCGTTACCCCCACCGGCTGGTAGATATTCGCGACCCCGCTGACCCCTATACTGCCGCCGATTTTCGTCGCGATGCCCTGGAGGCGATGGCCGACATCACCGCCAGCGGCAAGATCCCGTTGCTGGTCGGCGGCACCATGCTCTACTTCAAGGCTCTGCTCGACGGGCTGGTGGAGCTGCCGGAAATCGATTCGGGCATTCGCGCTGCCATCGAAGCCGAGGCGGAGCGCTCGGGTTGGCCGGCCCTGCATATGGAGCTGGCGCAGGGCGATCCTGCAACGGCAGCCACGATTCACCCCAACCATTCCCAGCGCATTTGCAGGGCGCTGGAGGTGCTGCGCGGCACCGGCCGCCCCATCAGCGCGTGGCGGGCGGAGCAGGGTGAGGCGGAGCTGCCCTACCGGATTTTTCAGGCGGCGGTGGCGCCAGAACATCGGGCGGCGCTGCACCAGCGTATAGACCAGCGGCTGACGCAGATGTTTGCGGGTGGTTTTGTCGAGGAAGTGCAAAAGTTGCATCAGCGCGGCGATCTCGACAGGAACCTTCCGGCCATTCGCGCGGTCGGATACCGACAAGTCTGGGAGTATCTGGAAGGTGAGGTCAGCGAGACCGAGATGCGCGAACGCGCACTGGCCGCCACCCGGCAACTGGCCAAGCGTCAGTTCACCTGGCTGCGCAAGTGGCCAGAGTTAAACTGGATTCTATGGAAAGATGCCGAAAACAGTGTGCTACCTGAATTTTTGGCAATGCTGGCAGATGTTGATTTCCCAGTGGATGGGCTATACTAGAGCTTAAACTTCAAGTAAAACCGTATCCGGGTCTTATTTGATTCCGCTTGCGGAAGACGTAGGCGCCTGAGAACTGCTTTTCTCGGTCTCCATTCGGGCAAGTCGCCGTCTGTCGCTTTTTCTGGCCATTGGCCACCTAAGGAGGCTACACCATGTCAAAAGGGCATAGCTTACAAGACCCTTACCTCAATATTCTGCGTAAGGAACGAGTACCTGTTTCCATCTATTTGGTAAACGGGATCAAGTTGCAGGGCCAAATCGAGTCCTTTGACCAATTTGTCGTGTTGCTGAAAAACACGGTCAGTCAGATGGTATACAAGCACGCCATCTCCACGGTTGTCCCCTCGCGGGTCGTCCGGCTGCCGATGCAGCATCCGCCGGAAGACGATGAGAGCTGAGTTCCTCTCGTTTAACGGTACAGACTTTACACAACTGAACTCCTCTTTCAGCCGCCGGTGCCTGTGGGTATCTGGCGGTTTCGTCGTAGGAGACACCCTTGCTGTTTGAGCGTCCCGATACCGGTGAGCGCGCCGTGCTGGTACACATCGAATTCAGCGGTGTGACCGAGCGCGAAGATCCGGGTGAATTCATGCAACTGGTCACCTCCGCGGGAGGCGAGCCGGTGTATTTCGTGCGCGGCCAGCGCCCCATGCCTCACGCCAAGACCTTTGTCGGCTCCGGCAAGCTCGAAGAGATTCGGCAGATTGTGGTGGAGCACGAAGCCGAGTTGGTGCTGTTCAATCACGCCCTCAGCCCCAGTCAGGAGCGCAATATCGAGAAGGAGCTCAAGTGTCGGGTGCTTGATCGCACCGGCCTGATCCTCGATATCTTTGCCCAGCGCGCCCGCACCCACGAAGGCAAGTTGCAGGTCGAACTGGCCCAGCTGGAACATATGTCGACCCGCCTGATCCGCGGCTGGACCCACCTTGAGCGTCAAAAAGGGGGGATCGGTCTGCGCGGTCCGGGTGAAACCCAGCTGGAAAGTGACCGCCGACTGCTGCGCGCGCGTATCAAGAGTATTCAGGGGCGGCTGGAAAAGGTGCGCAAGCAGCGCGACCAATCCCGGCGGGCCCGCAAACGGGCCGAAATTCCGACGCTCTCATTTGTGGGCTACACCAACGCCGGCAAATCCACGTTGTTTAACTCGCTGACCGAATCACAGGTCTACGCCGCTGATCAGCTGTTCGCGACCCTTGACCCTACCCTGCGCCGGCTGCAAGTGGCCGATGTGGGCCCGGTGGTGGTGGCGGATACTGTGGGGTTTATCCGCCATCTGCCCCACAAGCTGGTGGAGTCCTTCCGCGCTACACTGGAAGAGGCGGTGAGCTCGGACCTGCTGGTCCATGTGATCGACTGCGCCGACGAAGAGCGTCAGGATCATATTCGGCAAGTGCACGAAGTGTTGGCGGAAATCGGCGCCAGCGAGCTGCCGATGCTGGAGGTTTATAACAAGATTGACCTGATCGGTCAGGCGCCACGTATTGAGCGTGACGGCGATGGTCGTCCGACGCGCGTCTGGCTGTCGGCCCGTCGTGGCAAAGGGCTGGACGAGTTGATGGAAGCTCTCAGCGAACTGCTGGCCGGTGATGTGGTGGATACCGATGTGGTACTGCCGCCACACAAATCCCGGCTGCGCTCGCGCCTGTTCGCCCTCGGCGGCGTGCAAACGGAAGAATATAACGAGCAGGGCTGCACCTTGCATATCCGCATGCCGAAGGCGGATCTGATGCGGCTGCTGGCTCAGGAAGGCGAAAAGCTGGAAAACCTGCGCGCCCACTGAGGAGTGTGGCACGGGTTAACCGCAGCCCAAAGTTTGGTAGACTTCGAGTCGCTTTTGGCGACGACATATTAGTTGGTTTAGGAGAATCGCATGGCCTGGAATGAACCGGGTGGCAATAACAACGACCCGTGGGGTGGCGGCAACAATCAGGGGCCACCGGATCTCGACGAAGCGCTGAAAAAGTTCAAAGAGCAGCTCGGCGGAATTTTCGGTGGCAACAGCGGTGGTCAGGGTGGTTCGCCCTCAGGCTTTGGGTTTGGCTCCGCGGGTGTCATTCTCGTCATCGCGGCCTTTATCTGGGCGGTGTTCGGCTTTTACCAAGTCGATGAGCAGGAAAAAGCAGTGGTTCTGCGTCTGGGGGTTTATAACACCACCCACGGTGCGGGTCTGCATTGGAGTCCGCCGCTGATCGATGTCGTGGAAAAGGTTAACGTCACCACCGTGCGTCAGGCTGAACACCGCGCTTCCATGCTTACCGAAGACGAAAACATTGTTGAAGTGCCCATGTCGGTGCAGTACACCGTGTCTGATCCAGTCCACTTCCTGCTGAAAGTGCGCAACCCCGAGCACAGCCTCGAGCAGGCGATGGAAAGTGCTCTGCGCCACGTTGTCGGCGGCTCGTCGATGGATGATGTCATTACCGCGGGCCGTGAAAAAATGGCCGTGGATGTCAAACAGCGTCTGCAGAATTATCTGGATACCTACCAGACGGGCATTCTGGTGTCGGAGGTCAACATCAAGGAATCCCGCGCACCCGAGCAGGTGCAGGACGCCTTTAACGATGTAACCAGGGCCAAGGAAGACAAGGTGCGTTTGAAAAACGAAGCCGAAGCCTACGCCAATACGATTATTCCGGAAGCGCGCGGTGCGGCACAGCGTCAGCTGGAAGAGGCCAACGCCTACCGGGATCAGGTGGTCGCTCGCGCCGAAGGTGAAGCCGCTCGCTTTACCAAGCTGCTGACCGAGTACAAGAAGGCCCCGGAAGTAACTCGCCGCCGCCTCTATATTGATGCCATGCAGGACGTCTACAGTAACAGCACCAAGGTGATGGTGGATGTCGAGGGCGGCAACAATATGCTCTATTTGCCCCTGGACCGTATTGCTAAAGGTGGCGCTGGCGGCAGCTATGGCAGCATCGACGATATTGATATTGAGGAGCTGACCAACCGTGTGGTGGATCAGTTGCGCCGCGAAACCCAGTCACGCCGTCGGGAGGGCCGTTAATCATGAATAACCGTGGAATGGGCGTTCTGATCATTCTCGGCCTCGCTATCATGCTGGGCGCACAAACGATGTTTGTGATCAAGGAAACCGAGCGCGGTGTGCTGCTCAAGTTTGGTCAGGTAGCCAACCCTGATCTGGACAAGGGTCTGCATTTCAAAATTCCCTTTGTGCACTCGCTGCACAAATTCGATGGCCGAATTCTGACTCTGGATTCTTCTCCCGAGCGTTTTCTGACGCTGGAGAAAAAGCCGCTGGATGTGGACTTCTACGCCAAGTGGCGCGTTATCGACACCTTCAAGTACTACACTGCGACGCAGGGTGGGGATGAATCCCGCGCCCACCGTCTGTTGGCGCAGCGTATTAACGACGGCCTGCGTAACCAGTTCGGTAACCGCACCGTGCATGAAGTGGTGTCCGGCGAGCGCGACCTGTTGATGGTGGAGTTGACCCAGAAGCTGAACGAGATCGCGACCACTGAATTTGGTATCGAAGTCGTCGATATCCGGGTTAAGCGCATCGATCTGCCGCAGCAGGTGAGTGAGTCCGTGTTCGACCGGATGCGCTCCGAGCGTCAGCGCGAGGCGCGTGAGCATCGCTCAACCGGTAAAGAGCAGGCGGAATTTATCAAGGCCGCGGCTGACCGCGAGCGCACGGTCATTGAGGCAAATGCCTACCGGGATGCCGAGCGCATTCGCGGTGACGGCGACGCCAAGGCCGCCGAGATTTACGCTCAGGCCTATACCCGCGACCCAGAGTTTTACAATTTCCTGCGAAGCCTCGCGGCCTACCGCGATTCCTTCAAGGGCAAGGACGACATTCTGGTGGTCGACTCAGAAGGGGAGTTCTTCCAGTACCTGAAGGAAGACAAGGCTAGTCGGCGCTAACATCCGCGCCGGATCATGTTACAATAACGCAACCGGGCAGTGCTTACCGTTTTACGGTTAAACGGATAAGAACTGCGCGGTTTTTTTGTGTGTGCGTGTTTTGAGCGCCAAGACGGGTAAGTGGTAACGAGCAATGTGGCAGGAGCTGGCAGTCGCCCTCAGCCTGGTGATGGTTATCGAAGGTCTGATGCCCTTTATCAGTCCCCGCCGCTGGCGTGAAGTTATCCTCAATGTCGCACAGAGCAACGACCGACAGATTCGCATTATAGGGCTGCTCAGTATGCTTTCCGGACTGGCCCTGCTGTACTGGGTAAGATAGGACGATTATGACCATTGCCGACCGCTGGTTGCTGCCCGATGGGGTAGAGGAATTGCTGCCGAAGGATGCGGCCAAGGTTGAGCACCTGCGGCGTGAGCTCCTCGACCTTTATCAGAGTTGGGGCTACGAGCTGGTGATTCCGCCGCTGATGGAATACACCGAGTCCCTGCTGGTAGGGCTCGGGAGTGACATCGATCTGCTCACCTTTCGCGTGACCGACCAGCTCACCGGCCGCATGATGGGCCTGCGCGCCGATATCACTCCTCAGGCCGCTCGCATCGATGCCCACAGTCTGGGGCGCGACGGTGTGACCCGGCTGTGTTATGCGGGCAGTGTGCTGCATACCCGACCCAAGGCGCCGCTGGCGTCGCGCTCACCGATTCAACTGGGTGCCGAACTCTACGGCGATTCCAGCACCGATAGCGATCTCGAAATCATCAGCCTGATGCTGCAGACCCTGACGGTGGCGGGTGCCCGCAACCTGACCCTCGATCTCGGTCATGTGGGTATCTACGAATCCGTAGTTTCGGCATTGGATGAAGCCACTGAACAGCGCTATTTCTCGATTCTGCAACGGAAAGCCGCCGCCGAACTCGACAGCCTGCTGGCGGAATTGCCACTGGATGACAAAATCAAACAGGCGATGGCCGGTCTGGCCGAGCTGCACGGCAACGACGATGTGCTGGACCGTGGGCGTGACTTGCTGAAAGCCTACCCTCGCGCCATTGCCGCTATTGAGGCCCTCGATCAGCTGGCCGGTGAAGTGCGCGAGCGCTTCCCCGGTGTGGCCCTGTATTTTGATCTGGCGGAACTGCGCGGATATCACTACCATACCGGCGCCGTATTTTCCGCCCTGTCCAGCGACTGCGACCGGGCGCTGGCCTCGGGTGGCCGCTACGACGATATCGGCCGGGTTTTCGGCCGCGCCCGACCGGCCACGGGTTTCAGTATCGACCTGAAAGCCCTGCTGGCACTTCTGCCCGATTGCGAGGAAGGTGCCGCTATTCTGGCGCCCAACAGCAAGGATGCCGCCCTGTGGCAGAAAGTGCAGTCACTGCGCGCTGCGGGCGAACAGGTAATTTTTGCCCTGCCGGGCGACACACAGGTATCGGCTTGCGATCGCGAGCTGGTGTTCAAAGACGGCGACTGGCACCTCGTGTCGCGCTGATAGTTTAACTCCGTAATTTTCGAGATGGATTCAATGAACAAAAACGTCGTGGTGCTCGGTACCCAGTGGGGCGATGAGGGCAAAGGCAAGATTGTTGACCTGCTGACCGACCAAGCCGCGGTTGTGGCGCGCTTTCAAGGTGGTCACAACGCCGGTCACACCCTGGTTATCGGCGGTGAAAAAACCGTCCTTCACCTGATTCCGTCTGGCGTGCTGCGCGAAGGCGTTACCTGCTTGATCGGCAACGGTGTGGTACTGGCGCCCGATGCCCTGCTGAAAGAAATTGGTGAGCTCGAAGCGAAAAACGTACCGGTACGCGAGCGTCTGCGCCTGAGCCCGGCCTGCCCGCTGATTCTGCCCTATCACATCGCGCTCGATCAGGCGCGTGAGATTCGCAAGGGCGAAGCCAAGATCGGCACTACCGGTCGCGGTATCGGCCCGGCCTACGAGGACAAGGTCGCTCGTCGCGGTCTGCGCCTTGGAGATCTGATGCACCCCGAGCGCTTCGCCGCCAAGCTCAAGGAAGTGATGGATTATCACAACTTTGTGCTGACCAACTATTTCAATGTTGAGGCGGTGGATTACCAGAAGACGCTGGACGAAACCCTGAAGATGGCCGAGCAGCTGCTGCCGATGATCGCAGACGTCACCAAGATGCTGCACGATTATCGAGCCAACGGGCAGAAAATCATGTTCGAAGGTGCGCAGGGCTCGCTGCTGGATATCGACCACGGCACCTACCCCTTCGTGACCTCATCCAACACCACCGCCGGCGGTACCGCCACCGGTTCCGGTTTTGGGCCGCTGTATCTGGATTACGTACTGGGTATTACCAAGGCCTACACCACCCGCGTCGGCTCCGGCCCCTTCCCCACCGAACTGTTTGACGATGTTGGCAAGCACCTCGCGGCCAAAGGTCACGAGTTCGGTGCCACTACTGGCCGCGCCCGTCGCTGCGGCTGGTTCGACGCCGTTGCCCTGCGTCAGTCGGTGTTGATCAACAGCATCTCCGGCATCTGTCTGACCAAACTGGATGTGCTCGACGGTCTGGAAACCGTGCGCGTGTGTACCGGTTACCGCAACGCCGCTGGTGAAGAAATCCCGGCGCCGATCGATTGCGATGATTACGGCACCCTGCAGCCGATCTACGAAGATCTGCCAGGCTGGAGTGAATCCACACTGGGTGCGAAAACACTGGAAGAGCTGCCCCAGGCTGCGCGCGATTACATCAAGCGTATCGAAGAGCTGGTGGGCGTGCCCATAGATATTATTTCTACCGGCCCTGACCGCGTAGAAACCATCGTTCTGCGCCACCCCTTCGGTTAATTGTTCGATAGGCCCGCTTTCGCGGGCCATTCACTCTCACGCTTATGCTGCGCGCGGCGCTGGGTTACACTCGCCTGCGTAACAAAAATAATCTTTGCGGAGAGTTTTCATGCCTGATTTCAATACTGCCCTCGATCCGATTCTCGGCCCCGTCATTGCCCTCGTTCTCTGGACCTGTTTTATGCTGGCCTGGATGGCGGGTACGCGCATTCCCTATCTGATTAAGAACCGCGTGCATCCGCAAAAAGGTGAGCGCACCGCTGAACTGGCCGGCTTGATGCCCAAGCAGATTCAGTGGAAGGCGGATAACTACAATCACCTGATGGAACACCCCACCATCTTTTACGCCACGGCAATGGTGTGGGCCTTTATCGGTACGGAAGGCACGCTGATGGTTCAGGTGGCTTGGGCCTACGTCGGCTTGCGTGTTATTCACAGTCTGATTCACGCGACCGTGAACAAGGTGATGCCGCGACTGATGATCTTTGCGGTCAGCACCCTGGCCTTGTTGTGGATGGCCGTTCAGGCAGCGCTGGTGGTGCTCTAGTAGAAGTCTCCGTTAGCGACTGCTCTGAAGGGCTCTATTTCAGGAAGGCGGGTAACGCTCAAGCTGTGGCCGCGCATTTCGCCGTAGGCTGGCAGTTCGGTGTCCAGCACAATCTGGCCTTTCTCGTCGACAACGCTGACGTCGTAGCCTTCGGCTTGGGCGTGAGGGTAAGAAACCAGTACAGCGTCATAGGCCGCGCTGGCCAGGCGACTTTCAGGGGTGTCGGAACGAAGCTTTACGAGATACTCACCCTCGGGGGTGGGTTCTCTGCCGGTGGGTTGCGAGGCCCACGGCGCTTCGCGCCTGCGTTGAATTGTCAGGTAAATCTTGATGCTCATGGCAGTACGCTCTCAATTGCCCTCCCAGACTAGCGTGTGGGGCGGGCAATACCATGCGTACTTCCCACGATGGTCTTACATCTCTGAGAGCTCGAGCCAGCGCTCCATGGCCTCATCCAGCGCGGTCTGTTTGGCCGAAATCGACTCCCAGTGTACCGTTATTTCCTCGTGGGGCAGGTCGGCAAAGTCGCTCTGCTGGCTACGCTCGCTGAGAGCTTCGATCTCCGCTTCCAGTGCGGCAATGGTGTCCGGCAGGGCGTCCAGCTCGCGCTGTAATTTATAGCTCAATTTCTTTTGCGCGGGCTTCGGGGCTGCCGGCGGTGGTGCCGTGGGCTTGGGTTCGGCGGGTTTTTCCTGTTCCGTGGCAAAGGCGGCCTTTAACTTGCGAGCGGGAATATCGCTGTAACCGCCGACAAAGTTATCTATCCGGCCATTGCCTTCAAACAGCAGGCAGGCGCTGGCGACATTATCCACAAAAGCCCGGTCGTGGCTTACCAGCAGCACGGTACCGTCAAATTCGGTGAGCAACTCTTCCAGCAGCTCCAGCGTTTCCATATCCAGATCGTTGGTGGGTTCGTCCAGTATCAGAATGTTGGCGGGTTGGCTGAAGAGGAGGGCGAGAATAACCCGCGCCCGCTCGCCACCGGACAGCACCCGTATCTGGGAGCGCGCCCGCTCGGCGGTGAAGAGAAAGTCTGCCAGATAGCTGATGATATGCTTTTGTTTGCCGTTGATAGTCAGGCTTTCCCGGCCCTGACCGACCACATCTACCACGGATTTGTTGTCATCGAGCACGGACCGCATTTGATCAAAATAGGCGATCTGCTGCTTGCTGCCCTGGCGGACGCTGCCTTCATTCGGACTCAACTCGCCCACGATCAAGCGCAGCAGGGTGGTTTTGCCAACTCCGTTGGGGCCAATCAGGGCCAGCTTGTCACCACGGCTAACGGTCAGGTCGAGGCGATCAATCAAGCATTTGTCGCCGTAGCCATGGCTGACATTCTCGAGTTCGGCAACCAGCTTGCCGCTGCGCTCGCCCTGATCAATGTTGAGGCGGGCATTGCCTTGCAGGTTGCGGCGCTGGGCATATTCCTCGCGCAGTCGTTTCAGGGCCCTTACCCGGCCTTCGTTGCGGGTGCGCCGGGCCTTGATGCCGGTGCGGATCCAGCGCTCTTCCTCGGCGAGGCGTTTGTCGAACAGGGCGTTTTGTTCCTGCTCGATCCGCAGGTCTTCTTCCAGTCGACGACTGTATTCTTCGAAGTTGCCGGGGTAGCTGCGCAGGTTGCCCCGGTCCAGCAGCACAATGCGGGTGGCTAGGCGGTTGATCAACGCCCGGTCGTGGGTAATAAAGAGTACGCTGCCGTCGTAGCCGAGGACCGCTTGCTCCAGCCATTCGATCGCGGCGATATCGAGGTGGTTGGTGGGCTCGTCCAGCAGCAGAATATCGGGCTGGGCAACCAGTGCCCGGGCCAGCGCGACGCGTCTGCGCCAGCCGCCGGAAAGCTCGCTCAGCGTCTGCTGGCCATCCAGATTCAAGCGGCTCAGGGTCTGTTCGATCCGCTGGTGGAATTCCCAGCCGCCTTCGGCCTCCAGTTGCTCTTGCACCTTGGCCAGTTCGTCAAGATTGCCCTCGGCGGCCAGCACTTCGTAGCGGGCCAGTAGCTGTCCGGCGCTGTCCAGGCCTTCGGCAACTGCCTGAAATACGGTTGTGCCCGGTGCGGCCTCAATGGGGGCCTGCGGCATGCTGGCGACTTTAACGCCTTGATCCAGCTGGATTTCGCCGCTATCCGGGGTTAGTTCGCCGGCAATGATTGAGAGCAGTGTGGACTTGCCGGAGCCGTTGCGGCCCACCAGGCAAACACGCTCCCCCGGGTCGAGCTGGAGGTCGGCTTTATCCAGCAGAACTTGCTGGCCGATGGCGAATTCAAGGGCTTTGGCGGACAGTAACGGCATGATAATTGGGGAACTTATAGCAAACAGCGCGCAGTGTGCCTGTAAAGCGTCCGCTGATAAAGCCCGGTGTTGAGTAGGTAGAAGTCGCGATGCCTAATTTATAGCCACTCCGTAGAATGGCATATCTGTGACATAGTCCGAGGCAGTACAAATTGTTGTTGCACATCGCGAGAGCGTTTTTCTTATTTGCTCTGGCCTCACTCAGTCTGGCCGGAGAACGGGTCGTATTGCAGTTGAAGTGGGAGCATCAATTCCAGTTCGCTGGCTACTACGCGGCTAAGTGGCAGGGCTACTACGCGGACGCCGGCTTGGATGTGGAGATTGTCTCGGCATTCGACGGTAACGGCAAGATTCGCAATGTGCAACAGGAGCTGATTGATGGGCGCGCTGACTTTGCTATCGGCGGCTCCGATATTCTGCTGGGGCGTGACCAGGGGCATCCTCTGGTGGTGTTGGCTCCCATGTTTCAACGCAGTCCGGGCGCGCTGATCACTCTCGGTGATCGCAAGCTGCAATCTCTGCGTGATATCTCTGGTCTGCGCGTCGCCGTTAATCCCAATGATTTTATCAACAAGGAACTGCAGTCGCTGATCGCGTCGAGAGTGAGCCGCGCACCGGCACCTATCCTCATTGCAGAACCCTTGAAACTTGAAACCCTGCTGTCAGGCAAGGCGGATGTTCTCCTGACCTATGGTCTGTCCGCCAATTTCGCAGCCAATGAGGCCGGCGTTGAGGTGCATACCCTCAATATTTCAGATATAGAACCGGCCTTTTTTGGGGATACGCTCTACACGCACGAACGCGTGATGAAACGCTCGCCGGAGATGGTGCGTAAATTTGTCGAGGCCAGTATTCAGGGCTGGCACTACGCGATGAAAAATCCGGAAGTGATGGCTACAAGAATCTCGGAAATTCCCCGCAGTGTGAGCCACTACGAATCCGCGCAGGACTACAACCGCTATTTCGCCAAGCATGTGGCGAGTCTGCTGTATTACCCCCATATACCCTTGGGCTTTAATGATCCCACGCGCTGGGAAAGTGTGCATCGGATGCTCCGTAGCGCCGGGCTGGTAAAGTCCGAAGCCCTCGATGCGGGGTTCCATTATCAGGCTGATGTTCAGGCACAGCCAAAGCAATCGTCTAGCCCTTGGTACCTGATGGCAGCAGGTGCTGCTGGCTTGCTGCTTCTGTTATTAGTCGCCCGTCTTTCCCCGGTCTTTGGCATGCCCTTGCTGATCTTCGGGGTTGTGATGGGTTTGGCGCTGATTATTGAAGCGCAGCAGAGAGGCCGATTTAACGAACAGCAGCGCCACGATGTGATGAGCCAGCTGGCGAGTATTCGGGTGCAGCTGGAAGGTCGGATCAATGGTCAGTTTGCCTTGTTGCGTGGCGTGGTGGGGCTGATCGCGTCGGAACCAGACTTGAGTCAACAGCGCTATGCCGACTTCGTTAGTGGTCTGATTGATCAAGACCCGCTGTTGGTCAACATTGCGGCGGCGCCGGACTTGGTGGTGCGCCATGTTTATCCGCTGGCGGGGAACCGCAAGGCGATTGGTCTTGACTACCGCACCAACGCTGAACAGATGCCCATGGTTGAGTTGGCCCGCGACCTGCGTCGCATGGTCGTTGCCGGACCCTTGGAACTCGTGCAGGGAGGGCGCGCCATTATCGGGCGGGCACCCGTCTTCCTGGATAAGGCTGGTGAGGATATCTTCTGGGGTATTGTTTCTGCCCCCGTCGATTTTGATGGCCTGGTGGATGATATCGGGCTTAACGCGCCGAATCTGGGCTTGGATGTGGCAATGCGCCATACGCGATTGGCGTGGGCGGTAGGTGACCCATTAATCCATGGTGACATCGGCGTGTTTGAGCGTGATCCGGTCAGTATGCGGGTATCCCTTGGGGTGGTGGAATGGGATATTGCTGCGACTCCCAAAGGTGGTTGGCAGAGCGCGCCCGCCTGGATGGTTTGGTTCTGGCCGGCGGCGATCGCCATTGGGCTGGTCTTGGGTCTGGCGGTGCATATTGCCTTTCGCCAGTTTGGCGCGCGCATTCGGCTGAGTGGTGACCTCAAGCGCAACGAAAGCATGTTGCGTAGAGTCAGCACGATTGCCGACGTCGGTGGTTGGCAGCTCGATCTTCGCAGTGGTTGCGAACATGTTGCTGACGAAGTATTTGCGTTGCACAGAATGCCGCCGCGCACCGCGGGGCAGTCACCCACAAGCTGGCTTGATTTTTACGACGAAACCAACCGGAATCTGATCAAAGAGCGTATTCGTGAGGCGGTCAGCAAAGGTAAGTCTCAAACTTTCGAAGTTGTGGTTGAAAAAGAAGGCGAGGATGCTGTTTGGCTGCGCCATATCATTGAGCCCGTAAAAGAGCAGGAGCGGGTCATCTATCTGCATGGCGTGGTACAAGATATCTCTGCCATACGACGAGCCGATGAAACTATTCGCCGTCAAGCAACCACCGATCCGCTGACTGGGCTGCCGAACCGGATACAATTTTCTGAGCGGCTCGCTGCGGTGTTGTCGACGCCGCGTATTGAAGAGCAGCACGTCGCCATTCTGTTTATCGATCTGGATCACTTCAAAGATGTGAATGATTCGCTTGGGCACGGTGTTGGCGATGAGTTGTTGGTGGCCTTGGGGCGGCGCTTTAATAATCTGTTGCGCAGCCGGGACATGGTGGCCAGGTTGGGAGGTGATGAATTTACGGTGATGCTGCCGGGCGTTGCCAGCGCGCGCGCTTGCTCTCGCGTCGCCGAACAACTGATTGCCTTGGCCAAGGAACCGGTTACGATTGGAGATCATCAGGTTTGCACCTCGGCGAGTATTGGTGTCAGCCTCTATCCTCAGGACGGGCGAGATGTTGAAACGCTGCTCCGGCATGCGGATCAGGCGATGTATGCCGCCAAGGCTGCGGGCCGAAACACCGTGCGCTATTTCACCAGCTCCATGCAGGAAGATGTTGATCGGCGCCATGGCCTTCATGTGAAGTTGGCTGCGGCGCTGAAAGAGAAAGAGCTGTCCGTGTTCTATCAGCCGATAATCGATGCAGCTAGCGGTCAGGTGGTTAAATGTGAGGCGCTGGTGCGCTGGGGTGATGTTTCGCCGGCTGAATTTATTCCGCTAGCCGAAGACACCGGCATGATTGTCGAGCTGGGTGAGTTTGTTATGCGCCAGTCTTGCGAAGACATGGCGATCATCAATGCCGAAACCGGGACTGATATTGCCCTGGCGTTCAACCGGTCGACCCGCGAGTTTCTCGATGAATCCCGCACGCAGCATTCCGTGTTGGACGTCCTGCATGACCAGTCGATTTTCCCCAACATCACCGTAGAAATCACCGAAAACCTGCTAATGCAGGACAGCAGTGAAATTATTGATCAGCTCGTAGAATTGCGCCGCGCGGGCATTAAAATTGCGATTGATGATTTTGGTACTGGTTACTCATCTTTGAGCTACTTGCAGAAGTTTCCGGTCGATGTGGTCAAGATCGATAAATCCTTTATTCGCGATATTGAGAACAGTGGCGATGCGCGCTCATTGGTACAGGCCATCATCTCCATGGCGCACAGCCTGCGCATTCTGGTTGTCGCCGAAGGTGTGGAAACGCCCGGGCAATTCTCGATCTTGCGGCAGCTGGGCTGCCATTACCTGCAGGGCTTTTACTATTCACGGGCGCTTTGCCGCGAAGAATTTATCGATTTTGTTATTCAGCACAATCGCAACTATCCGCGCATGATCGATAAATCCAGCAGTGCTTCACGCAACCATCGATTGGCCGGGTCGTGATCCACGCTTCGATGCCAGAACACCTGCAGTGCCAACTCAGGTGTTTCGAACGGCAGCTTGCGCACAGGAAACGGCCAGCCTCTGGTCGCCCCGGCGGGAATTGATGCCAGCAGGTCTGACTGTTCGAGAATCGCTGGCAGCGCCGTAAAGTGCTGCAAGCGCAGGGCAATGCGACGCTGTTCCCCCGCCGAGCGCAATGCCAGATCTACGTGACCGCTTCCCTTAACCCGACTGGAAACATGTACGTGTTCCGACGCAAGATACTGTTTCAGGGTTAACCGGCGCCGCGCCAGCGGATGACCGCTGCGGAAAATACACACGTACTCGTCTTTAAGCAGGGGGCGACTAATCAGCTCAGGGTGGCTAAGCAGCGGTGCGTCCAGCGCCAGATGCAGCTCCCCGCGCGCCATGGCCAGTGGCGCATCCCGTCGATTCAGAAACACAATTTCCAGACTGATACCCGGTGCCTGTTCGCCCAGTTTTTTTACCAGCTTGGGTAGTACGTGGGTTTCCGCATGCTCAGTGGCGTGAATGCGAAAGGTTTGGCGAGCGGTTTTCGGGTCGAACGCCAGGCGGTCGCTGACGCAGTTATCCAGCAGGCCGAGGGCTTCGCGCACCGGGCAAATCAATTGTTGGGCGCGGGGTGTCGGTGTCATGCCGCCCGGACTGCGGACAAACAATGGGTCATCAAACAGCTTGCGCAGGCGAGACAGGGAATTGCTCACGGCCGGTTGGCTGACATGCAGCACTTCGGCAGCGCGGGTCAGGCTGTGTTGGCTAAATACTGTTTCGAATACCACAAACAGATTGAGGTCGATGCGGGAGAGATTCACTGATATCACCTATAGTGATAAATATAAATAAAAATAATCAATTTAAATAATAGCTCGGAAAGCGGTAGTGTGTCTCGTCAGTAATAGGCGGGATCAAATCATGGCTGAAATTTTGATGGTGCGGCACGGTCAGGCGTCCTTTGGCACCGATAACTATGACCGGCTGAGCGAACTGGGCTGGGAACAGGCGCGGATTCTGGGTGAGCACTTTGCCGCCACCGAGCCGGCTTTCGATGCGGTGTTTACCGGCACCTTGCGGCGCCATCGCGAGACGCTGGCGGGAATACAGCAGGTACTTCCCGAACTGCCGGCGCCGAATGAGCTGCCGGGCCTTAATGAATTTGATTTCCACGCGCTCGTATCGGCCTATCGCAGTCAGCATTTGAACAGCGATGTCGAGGTAAGCGACGCGCGAGCCTTTTACGGCTGCTTGCGCGAAGCGCTTCTCGCCTGGAGTCGGGACGAGCTAAGCGACTTAAATGAAAACTGGGGCGGTTTTGAGACTCGTGTGCGTGGGACCTTGGAAGAGATTTCAGCGCTGCGCGGTCGTGTGCTGGTAGTCAGTTCCGGCGGGCCAATTAGTGCTGTCGTGCGGGAAGTCTTGTCGCTGGGCGTAGAGCAGATGGTGAACCTCAATCTACAAGCGATTAATACCGGCATTACGCGCTATTACGGCAATCGTGAGCACTGGCGGCTGAACATGTTTAATGCGGTGCCGCATCTTGAGCCGGCGCCGCATCGCCACTTGATTACTTATACCTGATGCGCGGCAGATGAATCCGTCATCGCGAATGTAGAGAAGCGATCTCGATATGCCTCTGCCATCTGGAAAAGATCGCCACGTCGCTTTGCGCCTCGCGATGATGGGCGCTCCGAAATTTACTAAACGGGACTAACGTAATGGACTTTCTACCCTCTCCAAAATCACAAGAGCTGCTGGGTCGCCTTCAGAGCTTTTTTGACCAGCACATCTATCCCAACGAACAGGAATACGCGCGCCAGCTGCACGCGTCTGAAAACCGTTTCGCGGCTGTGCCCTTAATGGACGAGCTGAAAGAGAAGGCTAAAGCTGCGGGCCTGTGGAATCTGTTTGTGCCCCCGTCCCATGCTGAATACTGCGGTGAATACGCCGATCACGGTGGCCTGAGTTTTTCCGACTACGCGCCATTGGCTGAAGTGATGGGGCGGGTGCAGTGGAGCCCCGAGGTGTTCAACTGCAACGCGCCTGACACCGGCAATATGGAGGTGTTTATGAACTTCGGCACCGAAGCACAGAAAGCACAATGGCTGACGCCTCTACTTAATGGTGAGATTCGCTCGTCCTACGCGATGACCGAGCCGCAGGTTGCCTCAAGCGACGCCACTAATATCGAGCTGCGCATTGAGCGTGAAGGCGATGAATGGGTATTGAACGGTCGCAAGTGGTTTATTACCGGCGCGATGTATGAGCGCACCAAAATATTTATCGTGATGGGCAAGACTGACCCAAATAATCCGAACCGCCATGAGCAGCAGACTCAGGTGTTGGTGCCGAAAGACACTGCAGGCCTCAGCATTATTCGCCCCCTGACTACATTGGGTTATGACGATGCGCCGATTGGCCATGCCGAGCTCGTATTTGACAATGTGCGGGTGCCGGTGGAAAACGTGCTGCTCGGCGAAGGCCGTGGTTTTGAAATTGCCCAGAGTCGGCTCGGGCCCGGTCGCATGCATCACTGTATGCGTTTGATCGGTGCCGCCCAGCGTGCGTTGGAGCTCGCCTGCAAACGCGCAGTTGCGCGCACCACCTTTGGTCGCCCGCTGAGCAAGCATCAGTCAGTGCGCGAAGATATTTCCAAAAGTTTTTCAGAGGTGGAAATGGCTCGCCTGCTGGTTCTGAAAACCTGTGACAAGATTGATCGCGAGGGCGTGCAGGCGTCCATTGATATGATTGCCGCCACCAAAACCACCGTGCCGTTACTGGTGCAGAACTTGATCGATCGCTGCATGCAGTTGCATGGTGCAGGTGGTCTGACCGAAGATTACTTTATGGCCGAAGCCTTCAACTACGCGCGCTGGTGTCGGCAAGCCGACGGTCCGGATCAGGTTCACCAGATGGCGCTGGGTAAAAAAATCATCGATCGTTACAGTGCATAGGATCTGTTATGTCTGCATTTGAACTCGACACATCGAAACTGGAAGGGTATCTCGCCGAGCATATCGATGGTTTTAAGGGGCCGATGACGGCCGAAAAGTTTGCCGGCGGTCAGTCCAATCCAACCTATTTGCTGAGTGCAGAAAGCGGTAGCTATGTGCTGCGTCGCAAGCCGCCTGGCGAGCTGCTGAAATCTGCCCACGCGGTGGATCGGGAATTTCGAGTGATGAGCGCATTGGCTGCTACCGATGTGCCTGTGCCGAAAATGCGCGTGTTGTGTGAGGATGACAGCATTATCGGCTCCATGTTCTATGTGATGGATTTTGTTGAAGGGCGTATCTTCTGGAATGCGGCCCTGCCGGAGCAGAGCAACAGCGAGCGCAGCGCAATTTATGATGCAATGAATCAAGTGTTGGTAGCGCTGCACAGTGTAGACGTCGATGCTGTGGGGCTGTCGGACTACGGCAAGCCCGGGAATTATTTTGAGCGCCAGATTTCCCGGTGGACCAAACAGTATCGCGCGAGCGAAACCGAAAAAATTCCGGCGATGGAAAAGCTCATACAGTGGCTTGAGGAAAACCGACCGGAGGGCGACGGTCTGGTGTGCATCAACCACGGGGACTTCCGGCTCGACAATATGATGTTCCACCCCAGTGAAAATCGCGTAGTTGCCTTATTGGATTGGGAACTGTCGACCCTCGGTCACCCCTATGCGGATCTTGCCTATCAGTGCATGCAGTGGCGGATTCCTACCGATGCCGCCATTCCCGGTCTCGGTGGCCTGGATCGTGAAGCCTTGGGTATTCCAAGCGAGGCGGATTATGTGGCGCGCTACTGCGAGCGCCGGGGTATCGCAGAGATTCCACATTGGACCTTTTACATTGCCTTCGCATTCTTCCGCTTGAGTGCGATCCTGCAAGGTATTCAAAAACGCGCGCTGGATGGCAACGCCTCCAGCGACAAGGCAACAGCCTATGGCGCATTAGCCCGACCTTTGGCGGAGTTGGGCCTTCAAACGATAGAGAAAGGATAAGCAAGTGTCGGCAGATAATCGATTTGATTTGAGTGGCAAGGTTGCGCTGGTAACCGGGGCTTCGAGTGGCTTGGGGGAGCATTTTGCGCGGGTGCTGGCACAGGCCGGCGCTAAAGTGGTGGTGGGTGCGCGCCGTGTTGAACGCCTGAAGGCTCTGGTCGACGTTATTAAGGTCGACGGCGGTGCTGCGCATGCGGTGGCGATGGATGTTACCTCGGCGGATTCCATTACCTCTGCCTTCGATGCTGCGGAGAAGGCTTTCGGGCTTGTGTCGATTGTGGTGAACAATGCCGGTGTGGCCGCGCCAAGTCGTTTTCTCGATGGTGACGAAGATGGCTGGGATTTCACCATGGATACCAATCTGAAAGCGGTTTGGCGGGTTTCACAGGAGGCCGCGCGGCGGCTGTCCGCCGTGGGTCAGGGCGGGAGCATTGTTAACGTCGCATCGATTCTGGGTTTGCATCCCGGCCTTGATCAGACCTTCTACGCCACCGCTAAAGCGGGGGTGGTGCAACTTACCAAGAACACGGCTCTAGAGTTGTGGCGTAAGAATATTCGTGTCAATGCGCTGTGCCCCGGTTATTTCGAAACCGAAATGAACAGCGACTTTTTCCATTCGGCAAAAGGGCAGGCCTACCTCAAAAAAATCCCGCCCCAGCGATTGGGTAACCTCGACGAGCTGAGCGGCCCGCTGCTGCTTTTAGCCAGCGACGCTGGCTCCTTTATGACGGGGGTTGCCTTGCCGGTCGATGGGGGGCACTTGCTGGGGGCGTTGTAAGCTTGGCCTCAGGGGCGAGGTAGCCCCGGCCCTATTCACCTGTTATCGCCCTCCTGCCACGCCTGCGCCTCGGGAAGTACTCATCCGAAGGCTGATATGGCAAAATGTGGCCGCTTTCCCCGTGTTTTCTGACTCAATTTCAGCGTGTTTCGGCGCCGGGAAGCGCTATAACAAATCCAACTCGATCAGGAAGGCAGGGGACTCGTGCAGCAACATTCACAAGACAGGGTATTGGCGGTCGATCTCGATGGCACCCTGCTCCGCTCCGACATGCTGCTGGAATCTTTTCTGGCCCTGCTTAAACAGTCATTCTGGAGCTGTCTCCTGCTGCCTTTTTGGCTGCTGGCGGGCAAGGCTCGGCTCAAGAGGGAAATTGCTTCCCGGGTGACTATTGATGCGGCCAGCCTTCCGTATTGCAAAACGGTCCTTGAATTTCTTAAGCAGGAAAAGGCTCAAGGGCGGCGGATAGTCCTGGCGACGGCAACAACGGAGATGCTGGCCCAGCCTATCGCTGACCATTTGGGGTTGTTTGACGAGGTGTTGGCCAGCGACGAAGCCAATCTTTCGTCGGAGACCAAGCGAGCGACGCTAGTTGAGCGCTATGGCGAGCAGGGTTTTGACTACATCGGCAATAGCAGCGACGATCTTGCGGTCTGGCGCTCGGCCGCCACGGCCTATACCTGCAACATCTCCGATGGCTTGAAGCGTAAGATCCAGGCTGGCGAGGCGGTAGTGGAGACGCGCCTCAAAACAGCGGTCAGTCTACGGATCTATCTGCGACAGCTACGCATCAAGCAGTGGGTCAAAAACTTCTTGATTTTTGTTCCTTTGCTCGCCAGTCATCAGGCAGACAATGCCGCGCTATTGGCGAGCGGCGTGCTGGCGTTTGTGTTGTATGGGCTCTGTTCTTCCAGCGTGTATTTGATCAATGACCTAATGGATCTGGCTGATGACCGTCAGCACCGGGTCAAACGCTTTCGTCCGCTGGCTTCCGGAGACCTTGGAATCGGCCGAGCGCTGTTGCTATTGCCGCTGTGTTTACTGCTTAGCTTCGGTACGGCAGTCGCCTTGTTACCCATCGGCTTTGCCATCAGTCTCGGTGTTTATTTTCTGCTGTCGCTGCTTTATACCTTTTACCTGAAGCAGCAATTGCTGGTTGATGTTTTGACGCTGGCTGGCTTGTATACGATGCGAGTGATTTGCGGTGCCTTTCTCTTCGCACTGCAACTGACCTTCTGGTTGCTCGCGTTCTCGATGTTTATTTTTCTGAGTCTGGCACTTATTAAACGCTACGCAGAGCTCCATAGTAGCCGCGAAGCAGGGCGCACTGAGAAATCACCGGGACGGGCCTATTACCCCGGCGATCTGGAAATGATCGCGGCCCTTGGCGCAGCATCAGGCTATCTGTCGGTGCTGATTCTGGCTCTCTATATTCACAGTGAGCATATCATCGCCCTCTATAGGCATCCCGAAATCCTCTGGCTGGCCTGCCCCATTTTACTGTTTTGGGTAGGCCGTATGTGGATGCTCGCCCATCGAGGCGAGGTCCATGAAGACCCGGTACTGTTTGCAGTAGCAGATCGTGTCAGCCTGATTTCAGGGTTCTGTTTTGCGGTTGTTTTCTGGCTGGCCACGGGGGCGGTTTGGTAGTGGTGAACCGTTACGGCAATTGGGGAGGTTTCCCTGCTTCAGCCCAGTCTGCGATAACGCCCAGCTGGCGTCATGAACTGGGGGATGTTTTTCAGCAGTTACCGAATGGCGCACTGCCCTACGGCCAGGGCCGCAGTTACGGCGATAGCTGTCTGGCTGATGCAGGAACTGTGGTTTCCACCGAAAACCTGAAGCGCTTTATCGAGGCAGACTGGAGTACTGGCTGCATTGTAGTCGAAGCTGGAATGACGCTGTCCGAGCTATTAATGGTGTGTTTGCCACGCGGATGGTTCCTGCCGGTTACGCCTGGCACTCGCTTTGTTTCTGTTGGTGGTGCGGTAGCCAATGATGTTCACGGCAAGAACCATCATGTTGCTGGCACGTTCGGTCGGCATGTGCGTGCACTTGAATTGTTGCGTTCCGATCGGGGATTGTTGAGATGCACAGCGCAGGAAAATGAGCGGCTGTTTGCGGCCACCGTCGGTGGTTTGGGTTTGACGGGATTGATCGTAACCGTCGAGTTGCAACTGATTCCGGTGGCGTCGTCGATGATGGATCAGCGCAGCACGCGCTTTGACCACGTGGATGAGTTTTTTGATCTGGCCGAACAGCACGACAGAGACTTTGACTACAGCGTGGCTTGGGTTGACTGCCTTGCAACCGGTTCCGCTCTCGGTCGCGGTCACTTTATTGCCGCGAACCACTCAGCAAAAGGTGAGTGCGTCGCACCCAGTGAAGGGCGTTTGGTGATGCCGCTGACGCCGCCAATTTCGCCTGTTAATCGTTTAACGCTGCGACTGTTTAATGAGCTTTATTTTCAGCGGCAGCAAAAACGCGTAGTGGATTCAATGGTCGCTGTTGCCCCGTTCTTTTATCCGTTGGATGGCATACGTCACTGGAATAGACTGTATGGCCGTCGCGGTTTTCAACAGTATCAGTGCGTGATTCCGGAAGCCGTAGAGCGCGATGTTATTCCCGCCATCCTTAAAGCGATCGCCGACAGCGGTTTGGGCTCTTTTCTTTCCGTGCTGAAAAAATGTGGCGATATCGCCTCGCCGGGTTTGCTGTCTTTTCCTATGAAAGGCACCAGTCTGGCATTGGATTTTCCGCGTCGGGAGCAGGAAAACTATCGTTTATTTGCGCGTCTCGATGCGATGGTTTCCGAAGCCGGTGGACGACTCTACCCGGCAAAAGATTCCCATATGCAGGCGCATAATTTTCAAGAGGCTTATCCGCAATGGGTAGATCTTGAGGCGCTGCGTGACCCTAAGCTGCTCTCGGCTTTCTGGCGCAGAGTGGCTCTTACAGAAAAAACAGACATAGAGAAAAACGCATGAATATTCTGATTTGCGGCGCCACCTCGGCGATTGCTCAAGCGACATTGAATCGCTATGCCGAGCGCGCGAGCCATGTGGTTCTGTTAGCGCGCAACGCTGAAAAGCTGGCTGCCGTTGAAGCAGACTTTAAAGCTCGCAGCAGCGCCGATGTCAGTAGCGTTTGCATCGATCTGGCCGATCACGTTGCGTTTGCAGAGGCTGTAGCGCAGGCGGCAGATCAGTTAAAGGGTTTTGATCTGGCGTTGGTAGCTCAGGGCAGCTTGCCTGATCAGGTCCGCTGCGAAAGTGATATCGATTATCTGCGCGAGGCGATGCAGGTGAACACTGAATCGGTGATTCTCTGCACCCAAACGCTGGCCAACGCCATGCAAAAGTCCGGTCGTGGCGTTCTGGCTGTGATTGGTTCGGTCGCCGGCGATCGTGGTCGTGCCAGTAACTTTGCCTACGGCAGTTGCAAAGCGGCCGTCGAAGCTTACTGCAGTGGATTGCGCGCGCGGCTGATGCCGTCGGGTGTTCAGGTTCTGCTGATCAAGCCGGGTATGGTAGCCACGCCGATGACGGCGGGTATGGACCTTCCCGGGCCCTTGGTGAGCAGTGCTGATCAGGTGGCCAAGAGTATTGAGAAAGCCATTACCAAACGTCGTGACGTGGTGTACGCCCCCGGTTATTGGGCGCTGATCATGCTGGTGATTCGATTGCTACCGGGCTTTATTTTCAAGCGGTTGAATTTCTGATGGGCTCCAGCGCATTGATACAAGCAGTACGTTACCTCGGTTGGGCATTGTTGCTGTCACTGCTGGCACTTGCCTGTCTGGCCATGTATCTGCCAGCGGCGCCGAGTATGCCAATTGATGATGTCGACCCGGCCTGGATAATGGGTATGGCCTATGCGTTGGCCAATAATCTGGTTATCGGGCGCGAGCTGATTTTCACCTTTGGCCCCTTTGCCGGGGTCTATACCAAGGCTTATCAGCCGGAGATCTTTCACTTCAGTCTGATCGCTGCCAGTATTTTGGCCCTAGGGCTGTTTCTCCTGCTGGCGTACCTGAAGCAGGGTGTTCGCTATTACTGGATTCTGCTGGTGGCGCTCGTGCCAATCGGCCTGAACTATATGGGCGACCCTGTTTTCCTTATGTACCCCTACCTGCTTGGGCTGTTTCTGAATCGCGCCTTGGAAGCTGAGCGAGAAGAACTGCACATCAGCTTGAACTGGCTGAACAAAGTTGCCTTCGTGCTTATGCTCTTGCCGCTCGGACTTTTGCCTTTAATTAAAGGCTCGTTCCTGGTGGGCTGTCTAGGGAGCGTGGTGTTATGCCTTGGGTACAGTGCCTGGCATCGCAATCGCTTTTTCCTGATCACCTTGAGTGTGGTGCCGTTGCTGGCCCTAATCACGGGCTGGATGCTGTCCGGTCATTCTGTGGCTGATCTGCCAAACTATTTTAGCGCGATGTCGCCCATCATTTCAGGCTACGCCCAGGCTATGTCTGACCCGGGTAACGAGGCACCGCTGCTGTTGTATGTAATCGCCTGCATTGTATTGGGCTGGCAGTTTTTGTTCCGCTCAGAAACTCCAGCTAGTGCCTGTTGGTTTCTGGCACTGAATGCCGGCATGTTCCTGTTTCTGGCCTTCAAGGCGGGTTTTGTTCGTTATGACTCCCATGCGCTGATTGCCGCGCTGAGTCTGTTGATCGCTGTCTTATCGATGCGTTTCGTTCGCGTTGAAGGCGCTAGTGCGGGCTTGATCGTGCTGGCCTTGCTGGCATGGATGTCGATAGATCGTCAGCATCGCGAAACCTCCACCAACGATTTTTATCAGCATTTGAAAGACGCGTTTAAATCGACGTCAAAAGTTATACGTGATTACGATGAGCTGGATGCTCAGTGGCGGCAGGATTACCACGCCGCTTTGGATAAGATTGTAGAGGGCTGTGGTCTGGATTCTGACCTGCAAGGTCGAGTGGATATCTACCCGTGGCGCATTTCCTGTGCCATAGCGGCTGATTTAAATTGGTCTGGGCGACCGATACTGCAGAGCTATTCCGTCTATACCGAAGAGCTGTTGGTGCTGAATCGGAATCACCTGAGGAGCAGCCGGGCGCCGGATACTCTTTTATTTGATGTCGCGCCTATCGATGGTCGTTATCCCAGCTTGGACGAATCGCTGAGCTGGCCAGTATTTGTGCAGCATTTTAAAGTCACTGAAAGCCTTGATCAGTTTTTGAAGCTCGAGCGCCGTGACACAAAGCGAGAACTGACGCGCGAGCGCCTGCGACGCAGCGAGGCGCGTTTGGGTAAAGTAGTCGTACTGCCGGAAAATAGAGGCAATCTGTGGGCCGAGTTTAAACTTAAGTCTACCTTTCTCGGGCGTTTGTGGGCACTGTTTATAAAGCCTCCGGAGTTGATGATGACGGTGATGCAGACAAGCGGGGAGCAGGAGGTTTATCGTTTGGTCCCGGAAATTGCCAAGGCGGGCTTTTTGCTCTCGCCGACTCTGGAGGATCGCGAGCAGTTTGCTGACTGGTTGCAACGGGGGGAGGCTGATACCGGCGTTGCTCAAATAACCATCGAAGCGCAATACGGTGCTGGGGTGTTGTGGCAGAGCGACTACCAACTGACCCTGTCGAGTTTTCAATTCCCCGCAGAAGTGCTTACACCAGAAGCAGGTGCAGATGAGGGCATAATTGAGCCCAAGGCGGAACAAAGCGATCCCGCGGTTCATGACGTTCATGCTGAAGAGGCTCCCGCGATATGAAAAAAATCATTCTCGCCGGGGGCGCAGGTCTGGTCGGTCAGAACCTGGTGGCGCGTTTGGTCGAGCGCGATGATCTTGAGCTCGTCGTGCTCGACAAACACAAAGCCAACCTCAGCATACTGCGAGATATGCAGCCCGGTGTGGTTGCCGAGTATGCCGACTTGGCCAAAGCGGGTGACTGGCAGGGACACTTTGACAATGCATCAGCGGTGGTCATGCTGCAGGCGCAGATCGGCGGTATCTACTACGAAGAATTCGAGCGCAATAATCTCGCGGCGACGGATCATGTGCTGGATGCAATGAAGCGCTACAACGTGCCAAATCTTGTCCACATCAGCTCGTCGGTGGTGAATTCTCAGGCCGACGATTTCTACACCCGCAGTAAAACCCTGCAGGAGCAGCGTGTATTGGAGAGTGGCGTTAACTGTGTGGTATTGCGCCCAACGCTGATGTTTGGCTGGTTTGATCGCAAGCATCTGGGCTGGCTGTCGCGCTTTATGCAGAAAGTGCCGGTTTTTCCCGTGCCGGGGCTCGGTCGCTATCCACGCCAGCCGCTGTATGCTGGGGATTTCTGCAATATCATCCTGCGTTGTCTGGAAAAGCCGGAGATCGCCGGTGTGTATGACATCAGTGGTTTGGAGCATATCGACTATATTGATCTGATCAAAACCATCAAGTCGATCACCAAAGCCAAATCACTGATCCTGCCAATACCTTACAGTGTGTTTTTCAGTCTGCTGTGGGTGTGGGCACTGTTCGACAAGAATCCGCCCTTCACGGTGCATCAATTGCGGGCGCTGGTCATTGATGAGTCTTTTGAGATCATCGATTGGCCGGGAATTTTCAATGTAAAAGCAACATCTTTTGAAGACGCTGTACGCGAAACTTTCACTCACCCCGTGTACAGCGATGTGGTTCTGGAATTTTAGTTATGAGTAAACGCAAGATCGCCGTTCTGGGTGCTGGTCCGATGGGGCTGGCCACCGCCTGGCAACTGGTTCAGGATGGCTACGAGCCGGTGATTTTTGAAGCCGGTGATCGAGTCGGAGGCATGGCCGCCAGTTTTGATCTGGATGGTCTGGCCATAGAGCGCTACTACCATTTTCACTGCACCTCAGATGATGGCTTTTTTACATTGCTGGAAGAGCTCGGGCTATCTGACAAGCTAAAGTGGTCTGTTACCACCATGGCCTACTATTTTCAGGGGCGCGTGCAAAAGTGGGGCAATCCGATTGCACTGTTGACCTTTCGCGGTTTGAGCTTTGTGGCCAAGTTCCGTTATGGCTTGCATGTGTTCCTCGCCACCAAGCGCCGCGACTGGAAGCCTCTTGATAATCAGGAGGCTAGCCAGTGGATAAAACGCTGGGTGGGAATGGAAGCCTGGAATGCCTTGTGGCAGAAGTTGTTTGATTACAAGTTTTATCAGTACGCCGACAATCTTTCTGCGGCATGGATCTGGAGCCGATTGCGCCGCATTGGCCAGAGCCGTTACAACTTGATGAAAGAAAAGCTTGGCTATCTTGAGGGCGGTTCAGATACCTTGCTGCTGGCATTGCAGGAACAGCTGCAGGCGCACGGCGCAGAGCTGCGATTGAACTGCGCCGCACAGCGAGTGGTGGTTGAAGACGGCGTACTCAAGGGCGTAGAAACTCGTGAAGGCTTCGAAACCTTCGATACCGTGATAAGCACCATTCCTTTGCCGTATTTGCCCAAGGTGCTTCGTGATTTGCCCGACGACATCGTTAACGGCTATCGCAGCGTCAATAACATCGCCGTGGTCTGTATCACGGTGAAATTGGCCAAGGCACTCACGCCTCACTTCTGGCTCAACGTGAATGACGACGAGATGGATATTCCGGGCGTCGTGGAGTACACCAACCTGCGGCCACTGGGAGAAGGTCAGCACATCGTTTACGTGCCCTACTATGTGCCCGGTGAGCACCCGGTCTATGCCGATAGCGATGAAGTGTTTATCGACAAGATCACGGGCTATTTCAAGCGCATCAACCCGGAACTGCAGGACAGCGATTTTCTTTCCTTCCATGTTCACCGCTATCGCTATGCCCAGCCCATCTGTGAGCCGGGCTTTCTGGAGCGTCTGCCACCAGTCGATCTTCCGGTTGAAGGTTTGTGGGCGGCCGATACGTCTTATTACTACCCGGAAGACCGGGGTATTTCAGAAAGCATTGATTTTGGCCGCGATATGGCCCGACAGGCGACCCGGTGATTTCCAGTTTTCGCGATCGTCAGTTTGCGATTTTCCTGCTGACCGGCGGCTTGGCGGCGCTGGTGAACTTTGGCAGCCGGATGCTCTACAGTCTGGCCATGCCATTTTCGCCGGCGATAATTCTTGCCTACCTCACCGGTATGGTAACGGCCTTTATCCTTGCCAAAATTTTTGTATTCAAAGATAGCGCCCAATCGACCGGCCAATCCTTTTTCCGGTTTACCGTGGTCAACGTTGCGGCGGTAGCCCAGACTTGGGCGGTGAGCATGGTGCTGGTGAAAAGTCTGCCGCTGTGGGGTGTGGAGCAGTTTGTGCCGGAAATTGCCCACGGCGTGGGCGTAATCGTTCCGGTATTTACCAGCTTTCTGGGGCACAAATACTGGAGTTTTCGTTAGCCCTTCAGGCTGAAATCATCCGCATCCAGATGCGCAGGAAATTTCTCCCTGAAAGCCATCAGTTCTGTTTTATCCAGCGTAGCCCTTAAACTCTCCGGTTCATGCGGCCGACTGCTTGCCAGCGGTTGGCCCTTGAAGTCGATAATCGCGCTATCGCCGCTGTAGGGGATGCCGTTGCCGTCTTCGCCCACCCGGTTTACGCCAATCACGAAGCTCAGATTTTCTATGGCGCGTGCGGTTAACAGCGATGACCAGGCGTGGCGTCGCGGCTCCGGCCAGTTAGCAACGTAGATCAATACGTCGTAGTCATTGCGATTGCGGCTAAAGACCGGGAAGCGCAGGTCGTAGCAGACCTGTAAACAAAAGCGCAGCCCTTTGTATTCCACAATTTTTCTTTCTGAGCCGGGCTGATAGTGTTCGTGTTCTCCCGCCATGCGAAACAGATGGCGCTTGTCGTAGTGGCAGTGTCCGTCGGGTGATACCCAGTACATCCGGTTTACATAATGGCCCTTGTCCGCTACCGCCACTGAGCCGGTAATGGCGCAGTCATGCTGCGCCGCTAGCGATTGCAACCATGGCAGCGTTGGGCCATCGGCGGGTTCAGCAATCAGCTCTGGCTGCATCGAAAAGCCGGTGGTAAACATTTCCGGCAGCACAATCAGATCGACGTCGGCATTGTCGGCGATCAGCTCGCTAAAATAAGCGCGATTTTTCTCGGCATCCTGCCAATACAGAACCGTTTGTAGAGCGGCGACTTTCATAGCGTTTTCAATCTCGCGGCAGCATCAATCAGGGTTTGTTCACGCTTGGCAAAGCAGAAACGCACTATGCGACTCTCCGGGGGTGTTTCGTAAAAAACCGAGAGGGGAATAGCGGCTACGCCGTGTTCGCGAGTTAGTTGGTGGCAGTAGTCCACATCGTTCAAGTCACTCAGTGCGCTGTAGTCGGCCAGTACAAAATAGGTGCCGGCACTGGGCAGCAATTCAAAGCGTGAGCCGCGCATGGCGTGGATAAAGCAATCGCGTTTGCGTTGATAGAACGCACCGAGGGCATGCACTTCGTCGCGCTTCTCCGTCAGCATATCCGCTACCGCATACTGGGCGGGGGTAAAGCTCGTGAAGGTTACGAACTGATGCACCTTGCGGAACTCTTCGCTCAAAGCGGGTGGCGCCACGCAATAGCCGAGCTTCCAGCCGGTCACATGAAAGGTCTTGCCAAAGGACGACACCACAAAGGTGCGCTCGGCCAGCCCCGGATAGCGGTGGGCGCTGTTGCGCTCGCGCTCAAACACAATGTGCTCGTAGACCTCGTCACTGATCACCAGCAAATTGTGCTTGTCGGCAATGCGTTCCAGTTCCCGCCAGTCACTGTCGGTAAAGGCCGTGGCGGTGGGGTTGTGCGGGCTGTTCACCATAATCAGCCGGGTATTGGGTTTGATGCTGTCTTCAATCTGCTGCCAGTCGGGCTGGTAGCGCGGCGGCACTAATGAAAGGCGAGTGCAGCTGCCTCCGGCGAGGGTAATGGCGGGCTCATAGCTGTCGTAGGCCGGGTCCAGCAGAATCACGTCATCGCCGGGGCGGATAATCGCCTGAACCGCAACAAACAGCGCTTCGGTGGCACCGGAGGCGAGGGTGATTTCGGTTTCGGCATCCACCTTTCTGCCGTAGCAGTCGCCAATCAGATCGGCGATGGCCTCGCGCAGCTCGGGCACCCCGTTCATGGGGGCGTACTGGTTGCGCCCAGCGGTAGCGTGGTAATTCAAACGCTCCAGCAGATACTCGCTGGCCGCAAAATCCGGGAAGCCTTGCGACAGGTTAATGGCCTTATTTTCATTGGCCAGCGCAGACATCACAGAGAAGATGGTGGTGCCCACGTGAGGCAGTTTGCTGTTGATCTTCATGAACTTCTGATACGTACGGGTGTGTGAGCATTCTGCGCGAGGCGGGATGCATCGTCCAGTTCTGCTATAGTGGCTGAACGCCCTTGAAGGGCATCGACGCAATCCCGGTTTCGGGGAAAATAACAGCGAAATACAAGGAGTCATTCATGCTTGCGCCCATGATGGAAAGCCCCCTGCTGATTTCAGGTCTGCTGGAATTTGGTGTTGTCAGCCACCCGGAGGCTGAAATTGTCAGCCGCAAGGTTGAGGATGGCAGTATTCACAGAATTACCCAGGGCGAGGCGGCCAAGCGCACTCGCCAGCTCGCCAATGCCCTGCTCAACTGGGGCATCAAACCCGGTGACCGAGTGGCCACGCTGGCCTGGAATACCTGGCGTCACTACGAGGTGTATTACGGCGTAGCCGGCATCGGTAGCGTATGCCATACCATTAACCCGCGCCTCTTCCCTGAGCAGCTCGAATACATCTTCAACCACGCGGAAGACCGCCTGCTGTTTATCGACATCAACCTCCTGCCCATCATTGAGCCCTTGATCGACAAACTGCCCCACCTGCAGGCCATTGTGGTGATGAGCGACAAGGAGCACATGCCTGACAGCAAGATCGACAACCTGATCTGCTACGAAGATTTTATTGCGCCGCACAGCGAAGAATTCGAATGGCCGCAGTTTGATGAAAGCACGCCCTGCTCGCTGTGCTATACCTCCGGCACCACCGGCAACCCCAAGGGTGTGATGTACACCCACCGCTCAACCGTACTGCACGCCATGGCGAGCCTGCATGCACAGGTGCTGGATATTCAGTCGGACACGGTCATTCTGCCGGTCGTGCCCATGTTCCACGTCAACGCCTGGGGCCTGCCCTATGCGGTAACCATCACCGGTGCCAAGCTGGTATTCCCCGGTGCGGCGATGGATGGCGCCAGTTTGTGGGAGCTGATCGAGTCTGAATCACCCACCCTGCTGGCAGGGGTGCCCACTGTTTGGCTCGGCCTCTTGAATCACCTCGACAGCATCAACCAAAAGCTCGACAGCGTTGAGCGGGTCATCGTGGGTGGCTCTGCTGCGCCGCTCTCCATGATCAAAGCCTTTGATGAAAAACACGATGCTTTCTTGCTGCACGCCTGGGGTATGACGGAGATGTCGCCCATCGGCACCGTCAACGCACCCAACAAAAAGCTGCTGAGCCTGCCCAAAGAGGAGCGCTACAAAAAACAGCAGAAGCAGGGCAAGCCGGTCTACGGCGTTGAAATGAAAATTATCGATGATGAGGGCAAAGAGCTGCCCCGCGACGGTAAGGCTTACGGCCGCTTGATGGTGCGCGGGCCGTGGATCGTAAACAGTTACTACAAGAGCGACAAGCTCGCGACTGAAGATGGCTGGTTTGATACCGGGGATGTGGCCACCATCGACACGGACAACATGATGCAGATCGTGGACCGTAGCAAAGACGTGATCAAATCCGGCGGTGAGTGGATCAGCTCCATCGATCTGGAAAACGTCGCCGTGGGTCACCCGGCCATTGCCGAGGCCTGCGTAATCGGCATTCCTCATGAGAAGTGGCAGGAGCGGCCATTGCTACTTGCCGTACTAAAAGACGGTGCCAGCGCCACCAAAGAAGAGGTGCTGGACTACCTCAAACCGCAGCTTGCCAGCTTCTGGTTGCCCGACGATGTGGTGTTCCGCGATTCGCTGCCCCACACAGCCACTGGCAAGCTACTGAAAGTGCCGCTGCGTGAAGAGTACGCAGACCACTATATCAAGTAGGCAATACCAAGTGAGCTATATCAGAAAGTCATGAGCGAGCGCAGCAATATCACGCTGATTGGAATGCCGGGGGCGGGTAAAAGCACTCTCGGCATTCTGCTTGCCAAAGCGCTCGCCAAGGACTTTCTCGATACCGATGTGCTGATCCAGCAGCGCGAGGGCCGCACCTTGCAGGATTACCAACAGGAACATGGGCTGGAGGCCTTTCAGGCTATAGAAGCGGATGTGCTGTGTAATCTCTCTGTCCACAACTGCGTTATCGCCACTGGCGGCAGCGCCGTGTATTCCGAAGCCGCCATGCAGGCCCTCGCGCTGCACTCTCGTATCGTGTTTATCGATGTGCCCCTCGACGTTCTGAGCAAGCGCATTCACAATATGGAGAGTCGTGGCATCGTTCAAAAACCTGGGCAGGATTTTTCAGCGCTCTACCGCGAGCGTTGGCCGCTGTATGAGCGCGCCGCGGAGATCAGGATAGACACCGACCACCATGCGATGGACGCCGTTCTGGCCCTGATGATTGATCGTTTGAATAAGCACGTATAAACCACTGCAGTACACGGATAGCACATGGCAGAAACACCCTACGTACTCACCTTCAAATGCCCCGACCAGCTCGGCATACTCGCGCGCGTGTCGAATCTGATGTATCAGCGCGGCGCGTTTATTACCGAAGTGGCACAGTACTCTGACCCCTACAGCAACGCCTTCTTCTCCCGAATGGTGTTCGACGATCGCAGTCTCGGTTGCGATATGCAGGATTTTGTCGAGGAGCTGAAAACTCTCGCCCAGCGTCTGAACATGGACTACCGCCTACGCCCTATTGCGCAAAAGCCGCGCATACTGCTGGCGGTATCGAAAGACGATCACTGCCTGAATGTACTGCTCACCAAATGGCGGTCAGGCGCTCTGCCTGCCGAGATTGTGGGTGTATTCTCCAACCACGAAGACTGCCGAGGTTTGGTTGAGTGGTACGGCATTCCCTTTCATCACTTGCCGATTACTGCAGAAACCAAACCTCAACAGGAAGCCCAAATCCTGGCCCTCATGGAACAGGAAAAGGCCGAGCTGCTGGTGCTGGCGCGCTACATGCAAATTCTGTCAGATGATCTATGCGGTAAACTCGAGGGCCGCGCCATTAATATTCATCACTCTTTCCTGCCCAGTTTCAAAGGGGCAAGACCCTACCACCAGGCTCACAGTCGCGGTGTAAAAGTGATTGGCGCGACCGCCCACTACGTCACCGCCGATCTCGATGAAGGCCCGATCATTGTTCAGGAAGTGAAGCCGGTTAACCACACCTTTACCATCGAACAACTGGTACACCTCGGACACGACATAGAAGCCACTGCACTCTCACATGCGGTGAGATTGCACTGCGAAGAACGCATTGTGTTGAATGGGGATAAGACGGTTATTCTGCAGTAAACCGCGCTGATTGCCTGAAAGATCTAAGCGTTAAATAGCAAAAGCTAGCGATATGTAAATCAGCAGGGTGCCCAGCTTAATAAATTATGCAGGGTGCGATTCTGTGGTCAGTTCAGCCGGGGCTGGCGGCTTTTGTGAGGAAAAATAGAGGTGGTTATGACATCTGACGAATCCGTAGGAGATCTGGTTCACTACATATACGCGAGTGCTGCGACAGAAGAGTTTACGCCGGAAGAATTGGATGAGCTTTTGTCGGTGGCCAGGTGGAACAATGAGGAGCTTGGCGTTACCGGCATGCTATTGTATGAAAAAGGTTCGTTCTTCCAGATACTTGAAGGCCGCCCCGAGGTGGTGGGGCCGCTTTACGAAAAAATTAGCGCCGATAAGCGGCATTCTAAACTCATAAAACTGATATTCGAACCGATCGAGGCAAGGAGTTTTGCGAACTGGAGCATGGGTCGTGCTGCGGTATCGACCAAGCAGCTTTCTGAAATCGAAGGTCTGAACGATTTCTTCCAGTCTGGCAGGTGTTTCACCGAGCTGGATGACGGACGTGCAAAGAAACTCCTGCAATCTTTCAAGGAAGGCCGGTGGCGTGCAGCTATTGGGGAGTAAATTATGAGTTTGTTGGCAAATCTGATCACTTTTCTTGTTGCGATATTTCATATCGCTATCTTGGTTCTGGAAATGTTCTTCTGGGATCACCCCGTCGGGCATAAGGTATTCGGTATGACGCCGGATGTGGCTCAAGCCTCAGCGGTGCTTGCGATGAATCAGGGGCTCTATAACGGGTTTCTGGCGGCGGGTTTGATCTGGGGGCTTATAGCGTCTCGCACTGATGTCAAAGTTTTCTTCCTTTGCTGCGTTGTGGTGGCCGGCGTTTTTGGTGGGCTTACGGCAAAGCCGAGCATTATTTTTACTCAGGGCTTGCCCGCACTTCTGGCACTGGTGTTGCTACTTCTAAGTAATCGGAATACGGCGAATGACAGTGCTGGGAAGTAAGGAATGGATCGAGAAGACATTCTCCTGGTGTACGACGGCGAGTGCCCGGTTTGTCATGCTTACTGCCAGCTTGTGAATATCCGTGAGAGTATGGGCTCTCTTCGACTAATTAATGCCCGAGAAAGTAGTCGTGTCACGGAAGAGATCACTGCGCTAGGACTGGATATTGATCAGGGCATGGTGCTTAAGGTGGGTGGAGAGTTCTACTACGGCGCGGATGCTCTGCACGCCTTGGCTTTAATGGGTAGCCGGTCAGGTGCGTTCAATCGCCTGAATTATTGGATGTTTAAATCCAAGGCCGTATCCACATTTCTCTATCCTGTACTCAGGTTCTTTCGGAACTTGTTGTTGAAGACTTTAGGTAAATCCAAAATCAACAACATAAAAGCTGAAGGCAATACAAAATTCTGAGTATTGCCGATAAAGGATCTGCCACTATGACGCGCGAAGAGTTTAATCGCTACTGTGCATCGCTATCGTCGACGACTCATGTCGTTCAATGGGGGGGAGCGGATGTGTGGAAGGTGGGTGGAAAGGTGTTCGCGATTGGCGGTTGGAGCAAGAGCGATTCGCTGGCAGTCACCTTCAAAGCTTCAGAGCACAACTACGAAGTGCTAAAAGATCGTAGCGGGTTTCAGCCGGCGCCTTATCTCGCGTCACGCGGTATGAAGTGGATTCAACAGACGGATACGTCAAGCGAGCTTGAGTACGAGCTCAAATACTATATCGATGAGTCTCACCGTATCGTTGCGATGGGCTTAAGTAAGGTAAAGCGGAAAGCGTTGGGGCTTTATCAAGAGTGATGTCTCCTCTCGATGCCCGCAAGCAAAGGCCTGCGGATATTGAGAGATCTAATCCAGCCTGAAACGTCAGTCCCGTACGCAGTCGATAAAGTACTCCACCTTGCCATCGCGCGATTCTTTTACGAGGCCGTGAATGTCGGTCTCAAAGCCCGGGAATTGCTCGTTAAAGGTTCGCGCAAAACGCAGGTATTCGACGATGGTTTTATTGAAGCGCTCGCCCGGAATAAGCAGCGGAATGCCGGGCGGGTAGGGTGTAACCAGCATGGCAGTAATGCGGCCTTCAAGCTCGTCGATCGGCACGCGCTCAATATCCCGGTGAGCCATTTTCGCCCAGGCATCGGAGGGGCGCATGGCCGGGGTCAGGTCGCTGAGGTACATTTCTGTGGTTAGGCGAGCAACATCATGCTGAGCATATACGCCGTGAATTTGATCGCACAAATCGCGTAGCCCCATGGCTTCGTAGCGCGGATGCTTGGCAATAAACTCCGGCATGCAGCGCCACAGGCGGGTGTTCTGGTCGTAGCAATCCTTGAACTGCTGCAGTTCGGTGACCAGTGTGTTCCAGCGGCCTTTGGTGATGCCGATGGTAAACATGATAAAGAAGGAATACAGGCCACACTTCTCGACAATGATGCCGTGCTCGCTCAGGTATTTGGTGAGTATGCCGGCGGGAATACCTTGTTCGGCGAAATCCCCATCCACGTCGAGGCCGGGGTTGATGATGGTCGCCTTGATCGGGTCCAGCATATTGAATCCATCGGCCAGATTGCCGAAGCCGTGCCAGCGATCATTGGGTTTTAGCGTCCAGTTTTCCTGCGGGCCCATGCCTTCTTCGGCTAGATAGTCGGGCCCCCACACTTTAAACCACCAATCAGCTCCCCATTCCTCGTCGACCTTGCGCATGGCGCGCCTGAATTCCATCGCCTCGGCAATGGATTCCTCGACCAGAGCGGTGCCGCCCGGCGGCTCCATCATCGCCGCCGCGACATCGCAGGATGCGATAATCGAGTACTGCGGTGAGGTTGAGGTGTGCATCAAATACGCTTCGTTAAACAGGTCTTTATCCAGTTTACGGTTGCTGGAATCCTGCACCAGGATTTGGGAGGCCTGTGAAATGCCAGCGAGCAGTTTGTGCGTACTTTGAGTGGCGAAGACCATGGACTCGTCGCAGCGTCTACGGTCTTCACCGATGGCGTGATAGTCGCCGTAGAAGTCATGGAAGGCCGCATGCGGCAACCACGCCTCATCAAAGTGCAGCGTATCGATTTTGCCATCCAGCTCTTCTTTGATTTCTTCGACGTTATACAGCACGCCGTCATAGGTGCTTTGGGTAATGGTCAGTACCCGTGGCTTGGCATTCTTGTCAGTGACAAAGGGGTTTTTGGCGATCTTCTTCTGAATGTTTTCCCAGTTGAATTCGCTTTTCGGGATAGGCCCGATAATGCCGAAGTTATTGCGCGTTGGCATCAGGAAGATCGGAATGGCGCCGGTCATAATGATTGAGTGCAGAATCGACTTATGGCAGTTGCGATCGACCACTACAATGTCGCCGGCGGCCACTGTCGAGTTCCAGACAATCTTGTTGGAGGTTGAGGTGCCGTTGGTGACAAAGAATAGGTGGTCGGCATGAAAAATCCGCGCCGCATTGCGCTCGCTGGCGGCGACTGGCCCGGTGTGATCCAGCAGCTGACCCAGCTCGTCTACCGCATTACAAACATCGGCGCGCAGCATGTTTTCACCAAAGAACTGGTGGAACATATGGCCAACCGGGCTCTTCAGAAAGGCGACACCACCGGAGTGGCCGGGGCAATGCCAGGAATAGGAACCATCTGCCGCGTAATCAACCAGCGCACGAAAAAACGGCGGCGCCAGATTGTTCATATAGGCGCGCGCCTCGCGAACCACATAGCGCGCGATAAACTCTGGCGTATCCTCAAACATATGAATGAAGCCGTGCAGCTCGCGCAGTATGTCGTTGGGGATATGCTGGGAGGTTCGCGTCTCACCATAGAGGAAGATCGGAATATCGGGGTTGCGATGACGCAGTTCCGCTACAAAGTCGCGCAACTGCTGCAGGGTGGTGTCGGCGTGCTCATCGCTGAACTCTTCGTCATCTATGCTGAGGATAAAACAGGAGGCTCTGGCCTGCTGTTGAACAAACGACGTCAGATCACCGTAGCTGGTAACGCCCAGCACTTCCATGCCCTCATCCTCGATGGGCTTGACCAGTGAGCGGATGCCCAGGCCGGAGGTGTTCTCGGACCGGAAATCTTCATCGATAATGATGATGGGGAACTGGAAGCGCATAAGTAAACCTTATCTTATCAAGTGGGGCTGCAAGGGAGGGCTTCAGGTTACGGCGGGCGTGGTAGCCCATGGCGGTATATCGTGTCCTTTTCCCCCCTATCAAGTCAAGCAAGCAGGCTGCGGCTGTCAGGGTTATTAACCCGAGTTTATATCGGGCTTGCATTACGCATCTTGTGTGGCTTAATCCCTCATGAAACCCTACTTTTCAGGCAGCCAAGATGGACACGCTTCGAGATAAACTCGCCATGGAGCGAACCGAGCTGGCCAACGAAAGAACCTTTCTGGCCTATGTGCGTACATCGCTGTCGCTGATTGCCGGGGCGGCGGTGCTTTTTCAGTTCTTTGCGAGCGTCGAGGCTTACGTTGTGCTGGCGTGGGTGCTGGCCGTTTTTGGGGTGGTCGTGCTGCTGGTTGGCATTTACCGTTTTCGCACCGTCAGCAAGAAATTGAAACAGCAGGCAGGTACAGATACCCGCTAATTTACCTTTAGGGATAGATAATGGAAGACATCAAGTTCTCGCCGGACGAGACAGACAGGATTGTAGCCAAGCTCAAGCGCTACTTTGAAGATGAGTTAGGGCAGGAGATCGGCGCCTTTGAAGCGGAGTTTCTGATGGAGTTTATTGCCAAGGAGATGGGGCCTTACTTTTATAACCGCGGTCTGATGGATGCCCATGCGTTGTTCGCTGAAAAGACTGAGGAAATTGGCTATCTGGTGCAGGAGTTGGAGCGCCCCGTTAGCTAGCCACTGCAACAATAATGAGGAGTTGCTGTGAACAAATGGACGGGCTTCATTTTTCTGTTAGGTGCACTGCTGCTGGCAGGCTTGTTCTTTGCCTTGAGGCCCGCCCCGCAACCGGATACCCTGGCAGCCCCGCTGCCCGCTCAAACCTTTGCTTTCACAGTTGAAGGAGGACACCTCGTAGGCGGGCCAGCCACCGTGCCCCTGACTCAGGGCACGCCGATTACGCTGCGCTTCCTCGCCAGTGGGAAAGATGAGGTCCATCTACACGGCTACGATCTGAAGGTAAAACTGGAACCGAGCGAGCCAGCAGACATCCACTTTCTTGCAGACAAGAGTGGCCGCTTTGAGGTGGAATTGCACAAATCGCACGCCACATTATTTGCGTTAGAAGTGCGGCCTCGCCACGACAGGATAAATTGATGTTGGATTTGCTCTACTTGCTGATAGGCGTCTTGCTGCTGACCGCCGGTGGCGAAGCACTTATCAGAGGTTCGCTCGCGGCGGCTAATCGCCTCGGTATTTCGCCCTTATTGAGTGGTTTGCTTATTGTAGGTTGCGGCACCTCGGCGCCGGAGCTGGTGGTGTCTATTGAGGCCGCACTCAGTGCCCAGCCCGATATCGCAGTGGGCAATGTGGTGGGTAGTAATATCGGCAATGTTCTGCTGATACTCGGCGTTTGTGCCTTGATTTCACCGTTGGCGGTCAAATCGCTGGTACTGCGTCGCGATGCGGTGACCGTGGTTATGGCCAGTATACTGTTTGTAGTGCTGGTGGGCGGTGAGGCCCTGGTCCGGTTTGATGCAGCGATTTTTCTTCTTGCGCTAGCGGCTTATTTTATCTGGGCTTATTCGACCGAGCGCTCCGGCGAGGCTCCCTCGGCGGAATTGCATATCGCAGAAGGCGAGGAAGTCTCGCTTCTTCCAAAAAGTACGCTCTGGATTGTGGCTGCCATTTTTCTGGGTCTGGTCTTATTGGTTTCCGGCTCTCAGGTGTTGTTGAAAGGGGCTGTGGGTATTGCCCAGTCAATGGGCGTGTCGGAAGCTGTTGTTGGCTTGACCATAGTGGCGGTGGGTACATCGCTACCCGAATTTTCTATCTCAGTCATCGCAGCTTTGCGCCGACATGCAGACGTGGCGATAGGCAATGTACTGGGCAGCAATATATTCAATCTCCTCGGTATACTCGGTGTTTCAGCTTTGCTCCAGCCGCTGCCGGTTCACGAGCGGATACTGCAGTTTGATCAGTGGGTGATGCTTGGAACCTCGCTGGTCCTGTTGCTTTTTCTCTATACCGGGCGCCGGCTCAGTCGGGTGGAAGGTGGCTTGCTGTTGCTGGGCTATGCGGCCTATGTGGGTTTCAGTTTTATATAGTTTGGTGCATAGCGGCGTTATGTGAAATGAAATCGTGACGTTGGCCGGTTATTCTTCTCATTTTCGGGGATTCTCCCGTCGAACTAGTTTCGGCGGATCTATGCTTAACGTCTAAATATTCTGAAGAAGGAGAGCTATCTATGAACTCGGAAGAAGTCGTTAATCAGGGGGTCGAACTGGTTCTGACCTACGGCCCTAAATTAGTCGCTGCCATCGCCGTCTTTGTTATCGGTGGCTGGGTCATTAACTTGCTCGTACGCGGTGTGCAGGCGGGAATGGAAAAGAGTGGCATTGATGCCTCCCTTCGTCCGTTTCTGGTCGGAATAATCCGCACGTTATTGAAGGTCATGCTGGTGATCAGCGTGCTTGGCATGCTGGGCATCGAAATGACCTCCTTTATCGCCGTGCTCGGTGCTGCCGGCTTGGCAGTTGGTATGGCCTTGTCCGGTACTCTGCAAAACTTTGCCGGCGGTGTTGTCATTCTCCTGTTCAAACCCTTCAAGGTCGGTGATTTTATCGACGCTCAGGGTTACAGCGGCACCGTGTCCCAGATACAGATTTTCAATACCATTCTGAAAACCCCCGACAACAAAACCATCATCATTCCCAATGGGGATCTCTCGACCTCCTCGATGACTAACTTCTCCGCCGAGCCCAAGCGCAGAGTCGACTGGACCATCGGAGTGGCCTACGGTGAAGACCTCGACAAAGTTCGCAGTGTGATCCAGAAATTGTGCGAAGAGGATGAGCGTATCTTGAAAGATCCGGCAGTGTTTATTGCTGTATCGGCGTTAGCAGACAGCTCGGTGAATTTTGCCGTGCGCGCGTGGGTGAATGCGGGTGACTTGTGGGGTGTGTTCTTTGATATGAACGAGAGGGTGTACAAAACCTTTACGCAGGAAGGTATCGGTATTCCCTTTCCGCAGGTGGATGTGCATATACAGCAGTAATCGCTTACCATGCTGAAAGCATGATCTTTGTGCAAGCCCGGGAAGTGCCCGCTTCGACGTGTTTCTCGGGTTCTATCTTCTGGATCGCGCCAGCCACGTACTGAAAAAATCTTTGAGCATAGGTGAAATCGTAATGGCCGAACAAATCATCAGGGTGTCTGACGATTTCTGGAACATCCGCGGTGATTTCAAAATCGGTGGTGTTTTGAATATCGGTACGCACACGTCACTGGTGCGTTTGCAGAATGGCCGCTTTGTCTTTCTGGATGCCTATACCCTGAGTGGTGACATTAAAGCCACGGTGGATGAGATCACCGAGAAAGGCGCGCTGCTGGATGCCATTATCAACCTACACCCCTTTCATACGGTGCATGTGTCAGCAGCTCATGCGATGTACCCTGAGGCGAAGCTGTTCGGCACCCGTCGCCATGTTGAGAAATTTCCCGATTTACCTTGGCAGCCTGTGCGGGTGGAGTCTGAGGAATTTGCGGCGGCTTATGCGGAGGATTTTGAATTTTCCATTCCTGCGGGTGTGGATTTTATTTCCAGCAATGAAAACTTGCACTTTTCTTCAGTACTGGCCTATCACAAGGCATCAAAGACCATTCATGTAGATGACACCCTGATGTATCTGCCGCTGCCGGGTTTGATTGGCAAGCTGCGTGCGCCCAGGGTGGGTTTGCACCCGACCCTGTCGCGGACGCTTGAGAAGCGTGCCGGGGCGGTTTCTGATTTTAGAAATTGGGCAAAGCAGTTGGCTTATGCCTGGGGCGACGCAGAGAATTTGTGCGCGGCCCATTCGGCGACAATTCTGCGCGAAGGAGATATGGCCGGGCAGATCCGTGCTGCATTGGGGCGCGTAGAAAAAACCTTGAAAAAGCACGAGAAGAAATACGGCTGACCCTGTGACCCCGCTTATTTTTGATCCGATCTACAGCCAGCTGGAGCTGCCGGATCGGCACCGCTTTCCCATTGAGAAATACCGTGCACTGCGCGATGCGCTGCTGGCCGGTGGTGCCTTGCCTTCACAGTTTATGCGGCCGAAGCCCGTGGCACCTGCGTTGATTGGTAACGAACTGAGTGAGCGCTATATTCAGCAGTTTGTGGCGGGAGAGCTAGATCGTCAGGCCATGCGTCGCATCGGGTTTCCCTGGTCGGATCAGTTGGTGAAGCGAACTTTCACGGCGGTGGGTGGCACCATTCTGGCGGGGGCTTTGTCACTGGAGCGCGGCCGCGCAATTAATTTGACCGGTGGCTATCATCACGCCTTTTACGATTACGGTGCGGGCTTTTGCATCGTCAACGATCTCTATCTTTCTGCGCTCAACCTGATTCAACATTACGGCATCAAGCGTGTACTGATTTTTGATTGCGATGTGCATCAGGGCGATGGCACTGCCAGCCTGGCGCAGGCGCGCGAGGATATTTTCACCGTGTCGCTGCACGGGGAAAAGAATTTTCCCTTTCGCAAAAAACAGTCGGATATTGATGTGGCTCTGCCGAAAGGCACGACGGATGACGACTACCTTGCTGCTGTCGAAGCAACGCTGGAGCAGGCGCTGACCGAATTCAGGCCGGAGGCGGTGATTTACGACGCTGGCGCCGATGTTCATGTGAACGATGATCTCGGGCATTTTGAGATCAGTACACAGGGTGTGTATGAGCGCGATCGCTTGGTATTTGCGCGCTGCGAAGCGGCTGGCTTGCCGGTATCGGCGGTGATTGGTGGTGGTTACCAGCGCGACATTGAGGCGCTGGTAGAAGTACACAGCCAGTTGTTTTACGCGGCCGGAGTGTGTCCGCGGTTAACAGGCGATCAGACTCAGGCGGTCAGCGCGCCGCTGCGGTAGTCCTGAATCGCCTGTTCGATTTCTTCGGCGGTATTCATCACAAACGGTCCGTAGTGGGCGATGGGTTCGCCCAGCGGCTCGGCGGCCAGCACCAGTGCGCGGCTCTTTTCGCCACCTCCTTTCAGCACAATCTCGTCGCCGCCTTGCAGTCGGGCCAGCTCACCGCGTTCGACAACACGCTCGCCCCCTGCGGCGGGTAGTGATACACCACCTTCGTACACATAGACCAGAACCGTAGCGCTGGCGCTGACCGGAATGCGGGCCTGTACTGTTCCGCTAATGTGCAGGTCGATGGCCAGGGGGTGGGTGGCGACGCCCTGCACCGGTCCCTGAACGCCCTTGACTGCGCCGGCAATGACGCGCCCATTGACGCCGGGTTCCGGTTGCCAGTTCGGAATGTCGTGTGCCTGATATTCCCGGTACTGCGGATCGTCCATTTTGTTGCGCGCGGGCAAGTTGAGCCACAATTGAAAGCCATGCAGCCGGCCTTCGCTTTGTTCCGGCATCTCGGAATGCAAAATACCGCGCGCGGCACTCATCCATTGCACCCCGCCGGCTTCGATCACCCCTTCATTGCCGAGGTGGTCGCGATGGCGCATGCGGCCTTCCAGCATCAGTGTGACGGTTTCAAAGCCGCGATGCGGGTGCTCGGGGAAGCCGCCGATGTAATCGCTGGCATCGTCGCTGGCAATTTCGTCGAGCATCAGAAACGGATCGAGGATGCCGAATTGACCGGGTGGTGCGACCCGCTGAATGCGAACACCGTCCCCATCGCGGCTGGGCCGGCTGGGGTAGATCGCTTGCAGTTGTCGTGTGGCCATGGAATGCCTCCTCTGTTGCCTTGCAATTCTCCACGTCTGAGCCCCGGAAAGAAGTCATGATTTTTGCAAAACTGCTTCGGTATTTCTGCAAAGCCTCGCGCCAGCAGCGGTGCTGGCCTCTGTGGATTGGCCCCGGTATCATCCCGGGCTTTTAAGCCAAATCCTGCCTTATGACTGTCTCGCGCCGAGAACTTAACGCCCTGCTTGCTCTTGCCGTGCCGATTCTCGGTGGCCAGCTGGCGCAGACGGCCAATGGCTTTGTCGACACGGTTATGGCGGGGCGGGTCAGCGCCAACGATCTGGCGGCGGTGGCGGTGGGCGCCAGCGTTTGGGTGCCCCTGTACTTATTTATGACCGGTGTGCTGATGAGCGTGACGCCGATCCTGTCGCGGCATCTGGGCGGTGAGCGCCACGAGCGCATTAATCCGCTGGCCCAGCAGGCCTTGTGGCTGTCGCTGGGGCTGGGGGCGCTGGGCTTTTTGGTGCTGCGCAGCATGGGCCCGGTGCTCAACATCATGGATGTCGATGCGGCTATTCGACCGTTGGTGGATGATTACCTCAAGGCCCTGAGCTGGGGTATGCCCGGAGCGGCCCTGTGGCTGGCGTTGCGCAGTTATACCGAGGCCATGTCGCATAGCCGGCCGGTGTTGTGGATCAGTGTGATCGGTCTGCTGGTTAACATTCCCTGCAATTACGTTCTGATCTACGGCAAGTTCGGTTTTCCCGAGCTGGGCGGTGTCGGTTGCGGCTGGGCGACATCGCTGGTGTTGTGGCTGATGGCGCTCCTGATGGCAGGCTATATCGCCGTGAACCGGGTCTACCAGCAGGCGCGATTGAGTCTGCGTGAGCGGCACCTAGAGTGGAGCACTCTGTTTTACATGTTGCGCTTGGGTTTGCCGGTGGGGCTGTCGATTTTTTTCGAGGTCAGTATTTTCTCGGTCATTGCCCTGCTGATTAGTCGTCTGGGCGCGGAGACGGTAGCCGGTCATCAGATCGCATTGAATTTTACGGCGCTGATTTTTATGGTGCCATTGAGCTTTGCGCTAGCGACAACTGTGAGAGTCGGAAGAGCGCGCGGGCGGGAAGATCGCGACGCGCTACGTGCGGCGGTGAAAACCTCGATGCAGGTCAGCATTGCAATTGGTTTGCTGGCGTCGGTATTACTGTTGCTGGCGCGGCATCATATTCCGCTTATTTACACGGACAACCACGCGGTACATGCGCTGGCAGCCCACCTGCTGATATTTGCTGCGCTGTATCAAGTGTCGGATGCGATACAGGTCTGGGCCAGCGGTTGCCTGCGAGGTTTTGAAGATACCGCCTGGCCGATGGTGCTGACCCTGCTGTCCTATTGGGGTATCGGATTGCCGCTGGGTTATGTGCTGGGACTTACTGACATTCTGGTGCCAGCGATGGGGCCGAGTGGTTTCTGGATTGGTTTGGTGGCCGGACTCAGTGGTGCGGCCATACTATTGGGTGTTCGGCTGATTTGGCGTATGCGGCAGCCCTTGTCGCAATGACGGACTGGAGGGTAAGGCTTAAGTACCACAGAAAGTTTGCTTTACCACTTCCTGTGGCGCTGCCGGGCGCGCGTAGTCCAGATTATCCGGGTTGTCGGTGAAGGGCTCGCGCAGCACCTCCCGCAATGTGTGAAAAACAGAGAAGTCGCCTTGGTTGCCCGCCTGAATGGCCTCTTCTACCCGGTGGTTGCGGGGAATAAACAGGGGGTTGCTGGTGCGCATGGTTTCGATGCGCTCGCTTTCTGGCTGTGTGCTGTCAGCAAAGCGTGTTTGCCAGCGCGCCAGCCAGCTATCAAAGGCGGGGCTGAAGTCCCAGAGGGTTTTTACGCTGCTTGTGCCGGCGGCGCGTTCGTACAACCGGCGAAAGGCGAGTGTGAAATCAGCGCGTTCGGTTTTCAATAATTCCAGTAAGTCAGTCACCAGCGCATCGTCTTCGTCGCGGTAGTCACTGAGCCCCAATTTGCGGGTGAGTACATGTTGGTAGGCCGCTACATGCAGGTCGGGGTAGCTATTGATTTCGGCCTGCGCAATTTTCACTGCCTCGTCTTCATCGTCGTGCAGCAACGGTAATAGCGCCTGAGCCAGCCCCGCCAGATTCCAGTGGCCTATGTGTGGCTGGTTGCCATAAGCATAGCGGCCGCCGTGATCGATCGAGCTGAATACGGTGGCTGGATCAAACGCTTCCATAAAGGCGCAGGGGCCGTAGTCGACGGTTTCACCGCAGAGCAGCATATTGTCGGTGTTCATGACGCCGTGAATAAAGCCGAGCCCCTGCCACTTGGCGATCAGTTTCGCCTGCCGCTCAATGATATTGCGTAGCAGCGCCTGAGTAGGGTTGTCAGATTCGCGGCAGTCGGGGTAGTGGCGCTCGATGACGTGATCGCACAGGGCGCGCAGTCCGTCGGTATCTTTGCGCGAGGCAAAAAACTGTACGGTGCCGACGCGAATATGACTGCTGGCCACGCGGGTGAGGATGGCGCCGGGCAAGGCAGAATCCCGATACACTTCTTCGCCGGTAGTGACAGCGGCCAGTGCGCGGGTGGTGGGCACGCCGAGGGTGTGCATAGCTTCGCTGAGCAGATATTCACGCAACACCGGCCCGAGCGGTGATTTGCCATCGCCGCCGCGAGAATAGGGCGTGCGACCGGAACCTTTCAGCTGCACATCGTAACGCTGCTGGTTTTGCGCAATCACTTCGCCGATCAGCAGGGCGCGACCGTCGCCGAGCTGGGGGTTCCAGTTGCCGAATTGAAAGCCGGCGTAGACGGTCGCGATGGGGTCTGCGGAATCCGGGAAGGCCTTGCCGCTGAGCATGTCGAGACCGGCGGCGGAGCGCAGCCATTCCGCGTCTATCTCCAGAAACTTTGCAAGCTCGTCGTTCACCGCGATCAGCTCCGGCGCGGGAACGGTGTCGGCTCCCTGACGGTGAAAGAAATGGTCAGGGAGGGTGGTGTATAAGTTCTGAAATGCGGGCGCTTTTGACATAGAAATTCATGCGGGAAATGGAAGGCATCACTTTACCATTTCAGGGCCCTTACTTGCGAAGGGCGCGTGCCTTGCGCAGAATGGGCGCGCAATGACGGTTTTGTCTAAAACCTCTTTAAACAATAACAACAGGTAGTTCCATGACGCTGCTCGCTCCCACCGATTCCATGGCTGTTCTCGCCCTTGTGCTTGTGATTGTTGCGCTGGGCATGGCGATGGAAAACCGGCCGCGCATCGGCCAGTTTGGTGTGCTCTTTATTATTCTGTTTCCGGCGCTGTTGAGTGCGCTGGATATACTGCCGAGAGCGGCGACGGTCTACGGCATTGTGGTGCAGGACTTTGTGCCGTTGTCGCTGCCGATGCTGCTGTTTCAGGCGGACCTGCGTCGTATCTGGCGCGAATCCGGACGCGTCATTATCGCCTTTTTGGGGGCGGCGCTGGCGACGGTTATTGGCGCCCTGATTGCACTGCCGCTGGTAAACCTGGGGGCCGAGGAAGGCGTCTGGGTGGGTATTCTGACCGCGGGCTTTATTGGCGGCAGCGCCAATGCCGGTTCGGTGGCGGTGGCTATGAACAAGGCCTCAGACCCGATGATGGGCGTGGCGGTCGCGTCGGTGTTTGCGGTGGCAGTGCCTTTTCTCGCCTTGCTGCTCAGTCTGCCCAATATGCCGCGCCTGTGGCGCTTGTTCAGCCCTCAGCCTTTAGAGCATGTGACCTTGCCGGGCGCGGGCGGCGGCGTCAGCAGCCGGGGCATCACATCCTTGAGTTTGGCGAGCTCGCTGGCCTTGAGTGCGGTGATTGTGGCGGTGAGCGATATCACCGCCCAGTGGCTGGATTACGGGCCCGCCAAGTTTCTGATGATCACCTTGTTGAGTGTACTGTTTGCGACTTTACTGCCGCGTCAGGCTGCGCGCCTGACTGGCCACTACGAGCTGGGACAAATTCTGATTTACTGCTTTTTTGCGGTGATTGGGGTGCAGATCAATTTTGTATTGGCGATGACGGAAGGTGCGGAGATCATGCTGTTCACCGCCATTCTACTCACGGTGCATCTGGTGCTGCTGTCGGTGTTTGGCCGCCTGCTGAAACTGAACGGCGCGGAACTGGCTGTGGCGTCCAACGCCTGTATTCTCAGCCCGCCAACGGCGGCGGCCATGGCGGTGGCACGGGGCTGGCATGCGCTGGTGACCCCCGCCATTCTCTGTGGCGTATTTGGCTACGCCATTGCCAATCTGGTTGGCATTACGCTGGCTGAGTTTTTGTAGGGCTTAACTTTGCGCCCTCAGTCGTCCAGATCGTCTCCGCCCATACCCAGTTCCTTGATCTTGCGAGTCAGGGTATTGCGGCCCCAGCCCAGCAGGTTTGAGGCATCCCGGCGCCGGCCCTGAGTGTAGTGCAGGGCGGCTTCAATCATGATGCGCTCAAACTGTGGTACCGCTCTGTCCAGCAAGCGGTCGCGTCCCAGCAGCAACTCCTGATCAGCCCAGTGTCGCAGGTTGTCCTGCCAGTGCACGCTGGGCAGGCCGGGGCTTGCTTCGTCGTCTTTGGCCGGTTGCTCCAGCATTTCCGGCGGCAGATCGTTGATGTGAATATCGCGACCTGAGGCCATAACCGTCAGCCAGCGACAGGTATTTTCCAGCTGGCGCACGTTGCCCGGCCAGGGCAGTTTCATCAGGTATTCTTCTGCTTCCGGACGCAGCCGTTTCGGTTCCACGTTGAGTTCGGTGGCGGCCTGTTTGAAGAAATGTTTCACCAGCATCGGAATATCTTCGCGCCGCTCGGCGAGCCGCGGAATGTGGATGCGGATAACGTTCAGGCGGTGAAACAAGTCTTCCCGGAATTTGTGGGCCTGCACCAGTTTTTCCAGATCCTGGTGGGTGGCGGCGATGATGCGCACGTCCACCTTGACCGAGGTGTGGCCGCCAACCCGGTAGAACTCGCCGTCGGCCAGCACGCGCAGCAGGCGGGTCTGGGTTTCGGCCGGCATATCACCGATTTCATCGAGAAACAGGGTGCCGCCGTTGGCCTGTTCAAAGCGACCGCGACGCTGGGCGCCGGCGCCAGTGAAGGCGCCTTTTTCGTGGCCGAACAATTCCGACTCCATCAGGTCGCGCGGAATAGCGGCCATGTTCAGGGCGATAAAGGGCTTGTCGGCACGGGGGCTGTGACGGTGCAGGGCGTGGGCGACCAGTTCCTTACCGGTGCCCGATTCGCCGTTGATCATTACGGTGATATTGGAGTGGGCGAGGCGGCCGATGGCGCGGAAGACCTCTTGCATCGCCGGGGCTTCACCAATGATTTCCGGTGTTTCGTAATTGTCTGCGGCAGGGGCCGCGCCTTTCCGTTTGTTGGTATGTTCCAGCGCACGCTGAACCGTGGCGACCACTTCGTCCACGTCAAAAGGCTTGGGCAGGTATTCAAAGGCTCCGCCCTGATAGGAGGCGACGGCGCTGTCGAGATCCGAGTGGGCGGTGGTGATAACGACCGGCAGGCCCTGATAGTTTTCGGTGATTTTGGTGAGCAGATCCAGCCCATCGATGCCGGGCATGCGGATATCGCTGATGATGGCGTCGGGGATGCCGGTATCCAGTTGAGTCAGCAGTTCGTCGCCGCTTTCAAAGCTTTGGGTGGTGATGCTGGCCTGATTGAGGGCTTTTTCCAGTACCCAGCGTATTGATCGGTCATCGTCTGCGATCCAGACGGTATGCGGCTTGCTCATGCGGCGGACTCCAGAGGGATATTGAGCGTGAACACGGTGTTGCCGGGTTCGCTCGAGCATTCAATCAGTCCACGGTGACGGTTTATGATGGACTGTGAGATAGACAGGCCCAGGCCGGTACCTTCGGGGCGACCGCTGACCATGGGCAGGAAAATGGCCTCGCGCACGCTGTCGGCGATGCCGGGGCCGTTGTCGATAACGTCGACCCGACACACCAGCTTGTAGCGATGCGAGCCAATGGTGAATTGGCGCAGGGTGCGGGTGCGAAGCACGATGCGCGGATTGTCGACTTGGTTGTTCTGTTGCTGCAGAGCCTGCACGGCGTTGCGTACGATGTTTAGCGTCGCCTGAATCAGCTGCTCGCGGTCGGCAACCAGCTCGGGGATGCTGGGGTCATAGTCGCGTACAACCTGAATACCGCCGGCACCTTCCGCCTCCACCAGATGCCGCACCCGCTCCAGCACCTCGTGAATATTGGTGGGCTCCATTTTCAGACTCTGGTTGGGGCCGAGCATGTTGTCGACCAGATTGCGCAGGCGGTCGGCCTCTTCAATGATGATATTGGTGTAGTCGGAGAGGCTTTCGTCGGGCAGTTCCCGGGCCAGCAGCTGGGCCGCTCCGCGCAGGCCGCCGAGCGGATTTTTGATCTCGTGGGCCAGTCCGCGCACCAGTACCCGGGCGTGCTCCTGACTGGAGAACAAACCCTCTTCGCGGCTTATCCGCAGCAGGCGGTCCAGCGGTTGCAGTTCAATGATCAGGGATTTGCGGCCATTGGCCTCGTAGACCGGCGTCACCGCAAAATCGACGGTGATCTTGTCGCCGGTCTGCAGTGACAGCTGGGCTTCGCGCTTGGTATAGGCGTTGAAGTTGTTGATGGCGTCGAGCAGGTTGATCATGGCGTCTTCCGGCTCGTAAAACAGCTTGGTAACCGAGTGACCAGTCATGCGCAGCCGCGAAACCGCCAGCAGGGCTTCTGCGGCTGGATTCAGGTAACTCACCGTCAGATTCGGTTCGACCAGAATGATCGCCGTCTTGAGGTTATCGAGTATGCGGTGGTGCAGGTTGTCCGGTGCCATGCGGGTGTTTGAACTCCTTTCTATCCTAGCGGTGCTAGCAATATCCGGGCCATCGGGGTGGGGCGGAGTTAGGGGCTTGTTCCGCGTCGTTGGCGCCCCGGGGCGGCGGGAGGAGCGGAGGGGTGACTAAAATGAGGCTCCGCGCTATCCAGTATAGCGCACGAGCACCAAAATGGTGCATGGCGAAGGGTTTATTTGCCGCCGGGCCACTGAGCGGTTACAGAGACGGGTGCCGACTGCCCCAGAACGTTGCCGTCGCGATCCAGTACGCGAGCACTGATCTGGTGCCCACCGGGAGTTAGACGCTCGATCCGGGCCGTGTAACTGGATCCCTTACTGACAGAGTTGCCGTTGTGCAGAAACTCCAGCTGATGCTTGGGTAGCATGGGTGGGTGGACATTGGCGCTGACATTGATACCGAGCAAACCGTTGCGGACGAACTGGCCCTCGGAAGGGTTCGTTATCTGAACCTCGTAGCCGCTGCTGTCGTTGTCTGGTGTTGAGGTCTTGGGTTCCGGGCGAGGGCGTGGCCTGACCGCGGGAGTGCGGTTGGGTTCTTTAACATTGACCCGCTCGGCGTCGCGGCTTGGCTGGTCGCTGAAAACGGGGCGTCCCTGGGCATCGGTGGAGCGATAAATGACCGGGCCGTCGTCTTCGGGCTCGGGGGCAGCCTGTGCCGTGAAGGCCAGTAGGGCGGTGAATAACAAGGCAGTCAGTGTTTTCATGCTCTCATCATAGGCCAGTTGCGCTGAAAAATACGCGAAGTCTTAAGCAAAACCTCAAGCGCAGCCCTGTGTGCAAAACGCGGGCAAAAAAAAGCCCGGCACAGGGCCGGGCTTTCGATTAGCGCTGGAAATTACACGCTGTAGTACATGTCGAACTCGACCGGGTGAGTGGTCATGTTCAGGCGCTCAACTTCGCCAGACTTCAGGCCGATGTAGGCATCGATCATGTCGTCGTCGAATACGCCGCCAGCAGTCAGGAACTCACGGTCTGCGTCCAGAGCCTGCAGGGCTTGCTCCAGTGAAGAAGCAACGGTCGGGATTTCGGCCGCTTCTTCGGCGGGCAGGTCGTACAGGTCCTTGTCAGCAGCGTCGCCGGGGTGGATCTTGTTCTGGATACCGTCCAGACCAGCCATCAGGTAGGCAGCAAACATCAGGTACGGGTTGGCAGACGGATCGCCAAAGCGTACTTCGATGCGGCGTGCTTTCGGGTTGGAAACGTACGGGATACGGATAGAAGCCGAGCGGTTACGGGCAGAGTAAGCCAGCATAACGGGGGCTTCGAAGCCGGGTACCAGACGCTTGTAGGAGTTGGTAGAAGAGTTCGCGAAGGCGTTCAGCGCGCGAGCGTGCTTGATGATGCCGCCGATGTAGTACAGGGCAGTTTCAGACAGGCCGCCGTAAGCGTCGCCAGCAAACAGGTTCTTGCCGTCTTTGCTCAGAGACATGTGGCAGTGCATGCCGCTACCGTTGTCGCCAACCAGAGGCTTGGGCATGAAGGTTGCGGTTTTGCCGTAGGCGTGAGCAACGTTGTGTACGCAGTACTTCAGAATCTGTACTTCGTCAGCTTTCTTCACGGCAGAGTTGGGGCCAACGCCGATTTCACACTGACCGGCAGTACCCACTTCGTGGTGGTGTACTTCGATGTCCAGACCCATGGCTTCCATGGCGTCACACATGGCGGCGCGCAGGTCGTGCAGGCTGTCGACCGGCGGTACGGGGAAGTAGCCGCCTTTAACGCCGGGACGGTGACCGAAGTTGCCGTCTTCGAAGACTTTGTTGGAAGACCAAGCGGCTTCGTCAGAGCTGATGGCGTAGCCGGCACCAGAAATGTCAGCGTGCCATTTAACGTCGTCAAATACGAAGAACTCGGGCTCGGGACCAAACAGGGCAGAATCCGCAACGCCAGTAGACTTCAGGTATTCTTCAGCGCGGGCAGCGATGGAGCGAGGATCGCGGTTGTAGCCTTGCATGGTGGAAGGCTCAACGATGTTACAGCGAACGATAACGGTCGGATCGTCGGTGAACGGGTCGAGAACCGATGCGCTGTCGTCAGGCATCAGGATCATGTCGGATTCGTTGATGCCTTTCCAGCCGGAGATGGAGGATCCGTCAAACATCTTGCCTTCTTCAAAGAAAGAGTCGTCGATTTCTTTGACGGGCAGGGTAACGTGCTGCTCTTTACCTTTGGTATCGGTGAAGCGCAGGTCGACCCATTTGACTTCATTGTCTTTAATCAGTTTCAGAGTGTTCTCTGACATTAGGGCTTTCCTCCAATAGAGAGTCGGTTGTATCGGCCGGGCCGAAAGTGGGCGATTATATGCCGTTCGTTCAGAGGCGCATAGCTCCCCTGATTGTGCCCACACTGAAAGCAAAAGCTGTGCCACCTAAAAACCGTCTCAGGGAGCTGAAAAATGCCTTCTGTGGGCGATTTGCGCGCATCGCGCGCCTGCTATGCACCAATATAGACCATGGGTGGTCGATTGTGGTGCATTGTTGGGTCTGATTTGGTGCGCTTCCATTCTGCCGGAGCGGCGCACTACCGTGGGGATTGGCTGGTATACTAGCGTCTTTTCTTTCCCGTCATCCGCCAAGTCTGGGCTGCCATGAAGTTTATCGTCAAGTTTTTCCCCGAAATTACCATCAAGAGCCGCCCGGTTCGCAAGCAGTTCGTTAAACAGTTGCACACCAATGTGAAGCGTCTGTTGCAGCCGCTCGACCCCGAGGTTCACGTGGCGCGGGAGTGGGACAAGATGGTGGTGGCGACCCGCAGTACCGACCCGGAAACGCTCGCCAGCTTTGTCGAGGTGTTGCGCAATACCCCCGGCATTGCTTATTTCATGGATGTGGCTGAGTACCCGCTGGTCAGCATCGACGATATTTATCAGAAGACCCTGGCGCTGTGGGCTGAGCGTCTGGCGGGCAAGCGTTTCAGTGTGCGCTGCAAGCGTACCGGCACCCACGACTTTCAGTCGCTGGATGTGGAGCGCTATGTGGGCGGCGGCCTTAACCAGCATACCGACGCCGCAGGGGTGGATCTGGCGAATCCCGAGGTGGTGGTGCGTATCGAAGTGCGCGACGAGACGGTGTTTGTGGTCAATCAGCGCTACCCCGGCTTGGGCGGCTTTCCGCTGGGTAGCCTCGACCCGGTGCTGTCATTGATTTCCGGCGGCTTTGATTCGCCGGTTGCCAGTTACCTGATGATGAAGCGCGGCCTGCGCACCCATTTCTGTTTCTTTAATCTTGGTGGGCGTGATCACGAAATCGGCGTAAAGGAAGTCGCGCTCTATCTGTGGATGAAGTACGGCGCTTCGCACCGGGTGAAGTTCGTCACCGTGCCCTTTGAAGATGTGGTCGGCGAGATTCTGAAGAATGTCGACAACTCGCAGATGGGTGTGGTGCTCAAGCGCATGATGCTGCGCGCTGCGGAAAAGGTGGCCGATGAGCTGAATGTGCAGGCGCTGGTGACGGGGGAAGCTATTGCCCAGGTGTCCAGCCAGACGCTGACCAATCTGTCGGTGATTGATGCGGTTACCGACAAGTTGGTATTGAGACCGCTGATCGCCGCCGACAAGGGTGACATCATCCGTACCGCCGCAGAGATTGGTACCGAGGAATTTGCGGCGAATATGCCGGAATATTGCGGCGTTATTTCCGTGAAGCCTACCACCAAGGCGCGTCCGGAGCGTGTTGCCGAGCAGGAGGCGAAGTTTGACTTTGCGGTGCTGGAGGCGGCGCTCGCCAAGGCGCGCTATACCACCATCGATGAGCTGGCTAACGAAGAGCTGGAGCGGATAGAGGTGGAGGTGCTGCCGGTGCCCTTGCCCGATGCCATTGTGCTGGATGTGCGCCACCCGGATGAGGCCGAGCGCTCGCCGCTGAAGCTTGCGGGCGTGACGGTGCAGAACCTGCCCTTTTACGAGCTGCACAGCAAATCCTCCGAGCTGAGCAGTGACATCACCTACCTCCTGTATTGCGATAAGGGGGTGATGAGTCGTCTGCATGCGGCGCATCTGGTGGAGCAAGGCTTTGCCAATATCAAGGTCTACCGTCCCGCCTGAGGGGTGGCTGTCGATTATTTGATCGCTAACGACGCAATCTTTAGTGATGCGTGTCACATTTTTTATGCGACTAATTTACATTAGTTGTGCTGCGTGTCACTAACGGCGCGACTATTTCGCGACCCTATACCCTCGATTCATTTCCCTTATTGGTGACAGTGATCACATTCAGCTTCACTTGAAGCACCAACATTGTGCGCACGATGCTTTGGCGACCCTAGTGGTCAACCCGAAACGCTATAAGTAAAAATTAAAATTGAAGAGGGAATCATCATGCGATACCTGTCCGCGTTGCGCGCGGTGGTTGGGGCGGTGCTGTTTTCAGCAGCCTCTCAATCGTTCGCTGCCGACTGTCTGATTTTTGTTCACGGCAAACAGACGGATACCAATACCTACACCAGCTACACCGCCGCCCGAAATTACTGGGTAAATGGAAGTAAGGACTTCATCAGAACTGCAACCAAAAACTTTGCCACCGATTTCTATGTGGTTGGCTACAACGGCACTCGCCCCTACTGGGAATCCCAGTCAGCCGGCGAAGTGGCAAACGAAATTGTGGCGGCCACTAACGGCGTGGCTGATGCGGGCGGCAACCGCTGCAGCAAGACCTACGCGCAGGGCGGAACCTTCTGGATCGTAGCTCACAGCATGGGCAGCACCATCACGGACTACATTTTGGGCAACAACGACCCGTCAGACCCAAACTACAACTACAACGGCCCCTATGACACGGTTGCGCAGCGCGTCAGTCTGGCAATGACCATTGGCGGCGCCCACCGGGGTTCTGAAGGTGCCGATGCGGTATGCGGCCAGTCAAGTGGTGGTTGTAACTGGTTCGCGGGCTGGATCCAAGACTGCGATGACGCCACCTACTGGCTTCGCAGCTCTAACGACGTACAGGTTCGAACCTATGCCAGCGCGCCAGCGAAAAATATTTACCTGACTGGCGGCTATGAGGCAATCTTCGGTGCCAGCGCCTGTCTGAGCGGTGAAGATGATGGTGTGGTGCAGTACGCGTCGATCTATGCCTGTGACGGCAGCGCAAGCGCGAGCTACAACAACAGCAATGCCTGTAATAACAGCTACAAACAGGAAGTCTCCGGTTTCCGTAACCTCGATGCGGCCCACGAAAATCATGGCGACGAGCGCGATGACAGCGACTCGGATACCCGTCGCCAGATTCCTGATGGTATCTGGACCTGCAGTGGCAGCCCTTGCTCGCCGAACACGTCGGTCCAGAGCTCCATGACCACTGCTAAATTCATCAGCATTTTGTACTGATCCACTGCCAAGGAGACACGAGATGAACACGTTTTCGAAAGTTGCAGTGCTGTCGGTACTGCCCTTTATTTCTTCCGTCGCGAGCGCGGCTGACGCGCCCAAGCTAGCTGATCAGGCTGCGGCGGAATACCGGAACCTGTCCAAATACCCGGAGTGGACGCTGCCGGTCCCCGCTGGTGCGCCGAATCCGATTCTGTCAGAGCGCGAGCCCGACACGGTTACCCGGCCCGGCCCCAATGGCGCTGGCCCGGCCCTCTCTGTGTGGGCGGGCGAAATCCGTTATCAGCGTGGCGATACGGTCGAGCTGTTTGCCCAGCTGCAATCGCGGCCGCAGAAAGACGAGGACATCCTCACGGCGCCCTCTGCTGATGCCAAAGGTCCTTGGACGGTCACTGGCGAAGTGGTCACGCAAGGCGGCGATTCGCTGGCCAGTGTTACCTTTGCCGATGACGGCAAGGGTGCCGATCAGACCGCAGGTGACGGCATTTACTCTGCGTCCTACACCCTGGGTGAAGCGGGGCAGCCCGCTGTCGGTCAGGCGACCAGCCTCGGCTTTCGCGTAACGGCGGAAAACGATGCCCAGGAGCAGCGCGTGGCGATGAACGGCTTTCAATACAGCCATCCTGCCGCCACCTTGACCGGCAAGTTCGCGGACAGCATCGTCAACGGCAATCTGGTGATTGCGGCGCAGGTTGACGTTGTGAAGGCGGGCCGAGTGCATCTGTCCGGTGTTATCAACAGCCCACTGGGTGAGCCTCTGGTGATTGCCCAAACCGCTGCGGTGCTGGGTGAAGGCGAGCAATGGGTGGAACTGCCGGTTTACGGTCTGCCCCTGCGTGAAGCTGGTGTGGCCGGCTCACTGTCGCTGGGAGCAGTTACACTGACCACAACCCACGGCATGCCTAACGCACTGGGTGAGGTGTTGGAAAACGCCCACACTACCGCGCCCATCCTGCCGACTGCCTTGACCGATAAGCCCTTCGGTCGAAGTGATCTGCTGGATACTGCAGCGCGCCTGCAATAAGCGTTCAGCTTGCTGACAAAGGCTCCTTCGGGAGCCTTTTTTATTTTTGAGGGATTAGCGAAACCACTGCAACGCCAGTGGAATAAACACCGCGCTGTAACTCCCGGTCAGACAAAGCGCAAGACTGGAAAATGCACCGGCCACCGGGCTGCGTTCAAAAGCGCGGGCGGTGCCAATAGCGTGGGCGCTGAGGCCGAGGCAGAAGCCCCAGATCCTATCGTCGTCAATGCGGCATAGTTTCATCGTTATATTTACAAACACGATGCCGACAATGCCGGTAAGAATTACGGCGCTGGCGGTAATAGTTGCAAGACCGCCCATGCTTTCGCTGATGCCGATGGCAATCGGTGTGGTGACGGACTTGGCGCTGAGTGAAAGCAGCGTCGTTGCGCTGCCGCCAAGCAGCCAGGCAATAGCCAGCGCCGACAGGCAGGCAAAGGCCGCGCCGGCGATAAGGGTTAATAGCAATGGCTCTGCCATTTTTCGGATCAAATGCCACTGCTGGTACAGCGGAATTGCCAGCGCAACCGTGGCCGGCCCAAGCCAGAAAGTCAGCCAGTAAGCGGCGTCGCTGAAACGGTGGTAATCGATATCGAGCAAGGCGAGCACAGCCGCCACTACCAGTGCACCGCTGATGGTCGGGTGCAGCCACACCAGTCGGTCACTTTTTTCATAGAGCCAGACGGCGGCTTGATAAGCGCCAAGCACAACGGTGATGGCGAACAGGGGTGAGGTGAGCAGCTCAGTCATTGGGCTTCACCATCAGCTTCATCAGCAGGGCGCAGAACACCAGCGTCAAAATCGTACCGGCGACGATGGCACCGGCAAAGGCGAGCCATTGATCGCTAAAGGCCTCACCTAAAAAAAAGATACCGGCAGAGGAAAGTATCAACAGCAGAGGCAAAAAACCGATCAGGGTTTTGCTGGACTGTTCCAGCCCGCTCGACAGTTGCCCACGAATCAGCAGAGTGAAAAATAGTAGCAACAGACCGACCACGGCGCCGGGAATAAACAATCCGGTGGCGCGCACAATGGCCTCACCGAGTAGGTGAAAAATCAGCAGCGTGAGAATGCCGGAGACTTTCATTTGGCGCGTAGTGAAACCAGTGCAGTCAGGATAAGAATCACAAACCAGATTAGTGACCAGGTGGGCATGCTCTGACCGAGGAAGGTCCATTGCACCTCGGCGCAGTTGCCGTCACCCATCATCAGGGTGGTAAAGGCATCAGCCAATGGCAGCGTGTCGAGGATGTATTCCAGGCTGGGGCCGCAGGCGGGCACCTGATCTTCCGGCAGGTGTTGGAGCCATACCTGGCGTCCGGCAACGCCGGCGCCAAAACCGCTGGCGAGCACCATCAAGCCGGAGTAAATCCGGCGGCCCAAGGTTGCGGGGTTGTGAATCGCGGCGATCAGGGCAACCGCGCCCGTGCACACGTAAAAGAAACGCTGGGTCATGCACAGGGCGCAGGGGATCAGGCCCAGATAATATTCGGTGTACAGGGCGTAGCCGAGCAGGGCGGCGCACACCAGAGTGATGGCTAGGTAAAGTTGTCGGGCGCTGAACGGCATGTGTGTTATCCCCGGCGCAGGCTACCCATCAGCTCGGGGTAGAGGCGCAAAAAATGTAGTTCGATGGCAGGCAGATAATCTGCCAGTACCTCGGCGCTGTCGGCGAGCGGATTCTCGCGTCGCAGCCGCTGACCAATACGGGCCAGCATATTGGTTACGGTTTGCCAGTGGTGCATGCTGCCCAGTACATCGTACTGGCGCAAGCGCTGCGCCTGCTGTTTCGCTTTGAAGGGCAGGTGCTCTTCGGCGTCGGCCAGTACCGCATACACCTGACCGGTAAAATCCGGCAGCGATTCGCTGCAGAAGTTCCCCCACTGGTGAGTCAGGCAATAGTCGAAGCAGACATCCAGCATGATGCCTCCGTAGCGGCGGTAGTCTGCCGGAAGCTGTTCCAGCAGCGCGATTACCTCCGGGTGGGTATCGGTGAGGGCGTCGATGCGACGGTGCAAGGCAATGCCAGCCTCAAGCCCCTCCGCCCATTCGCCCTTGAGCGGCCCTTTGACAAAGTCACCGAGCAGGGCGCCCACCAGCATCTCGTCTCTTGAGTGGTCAACAGTGTCCGCGACCACGGCAGCTAGATGAAAATGGGCCAGATAATTCACAGTGTGTCGTATTGGCTGTAGTACTTGCTCAGGTAGTCATCAAAGCTGAGGCTGTCGCTTTCTTCCACAACTTTTTGCTCGCTTAGCGACGTGGCGCTAGTGGCTTTGGCCGCTGCAATTTGTGAATCGCTTAAGGCCGGTTTGCTGAACCAGTCGCGATGGGCTTCGGCGCGTTCCATCATGTAGGCGTAATAGGAGAGGCCGCGCTGGCGCAGGGTGTCGATCATTTTTGCCGAGGGCGTATTGTCGGGCTCGCTCAGGCTGCGCTTCCAGTCCGCCAGCACCTGTAGGTAGCTGGGATGCTCGCCGCTCTCAATGGCGGTGTCGAAGGCTTCGGCAACATCGGCCATATCGTCAAAGATGCGCTGGGCCCAATCGCCTAATGTGATGGCTTGGCCGTGATCGTTCAGGGTCAGGCCGGGCTCACGACCTTGTTCCACTACCTTGTGAAGGTTGGCACCGATTTCCGCGTAGACCTTTTCATTGCACAGGGGGCTGTCGCTGAGGAGACAGTAAACCAGAAACACATCGAGAAACTGGATTTGCTCGCGGGTGATGCCGAGGGGGCTTTCCGGATTTACATCGACGCAGCGTACCTCGATATATTCCACGCCGCCGCGCTTGAGTGCGCCAAGGGGAATCTCACCGGATTGGGTGACCCGCTTGGGTCGGATCGGGCTGTAAAACTCGTTCTCTATCTGCAGTAAGCCGCCGGAAAGCTGTTCGGTTTTCGGAATGCGGGCGTAGTCCGGGTGGGGTGTCTGGATTGCCTGCTTCAGCGTCTGGATATAGTTATCGAGGGTGTTATAGCAAATGTTCAGCGGGCTCTGGGCCGCACTCTGGTAGCCGAAATCCCCCATGCGCAGCGAGGTGCCAAAGGGGTGGTAGAGGGTGCCACCGTTGAGGCTGTCGAGCTTGTGCTCCTTGCCGTCGAGGAAGCAGCGGCAAACTGCCGGTGCAGCGCCAAACAGGTAGATAAGCAGCCAGGACAAACGGCGGAAGTTGCGGATCAGCCCAAAGTAGCGCTCAGTGATGAAATCCTGATTCAGCTCCCGGCCGCTGGCTTCGGCCAGCCACTGCCACAGTTCGTCCGGCACGGAAAAATTGTAGTGAATGCCGGAGATGGTCTGCATGCGACGGCCGTAACGCTGCCCCAAGCCAAGGCGGTACAGGGTTTTCATTCGCGCGACATTGGAGCTGCCGTACTGGGCCACCGGAATCTCGTCGTCCGGGCCGAGCAGGCAGGGCATGCTGCCCGGCCATAGCAACTCATCGCCGAGGTTGGCGTAGGTCCAGCGGTGAATGTTGTCGAGCTGTTTCAGGGTGGTATCGATGTCGGTGCTGACCGGTGTAATAAACTCCAGCAGCGCCTCGGAAAAATCAGTGGTGATCTCCGGGTGGGTCAGGGCCGAGCCCAGCGCGGTTGGATGCGGTGTTTTTGCCAGCTCGCCGTCCGCATTGATGCGCAGGCTTTCTTTTTCAATGCCGCGTCGGATACGACTCAGGGTGGCAACATTGGCATTCAATGCGGCCAGTATCTCTGGGGCTGTGCGGGTCAATGCATTGTCCTCTACGACGCGGCAGGCAAGTGTAATCGTCGCTTACCACAGGGACAAGTTGCAAATCGGCAGAGGATTTGTGCGGCGCGCACGCGGAAAAAGTCTGCTAGGGTAAGGCACTTTAATTTTGCCAGAACATTTCAGTCGGAGGTTTGCCCGTGAGTGACCAGTCAGCCTATGTTCCGCCCCGTGTGTGGCAGTGGGATTCCCAGAGCGGTGGTGCCTTTACCAATATTAACCGCCCCATCGCCGGGCCAACCCACGACAAGACCCTGCCGGTAGGTGAGCACCCGCTGCAGCTCTATTCGCTGGGTACGCCCAATGGGGTGAAAGTCACCATTATGCTGGAGGAGCTGCTGGCGCTCGGCCATGAAGGGGCGGAGTACGATGCCTGGTTGATCAATATTCTCGAGGGCGATCAGTTCGGCAGTGGTTTTACCGCCCTCAACCCCAATTCAAAAATCCCGGCACTGGAAGACCGCAGTGGCAGCGAGCCGGTGCGGGTGTTCGAGTCCGGTGCCATCCTGATGTACTTGGCCGAAAAGTTTGATGCCTTCCTGCCCAAGAGTCTGCCGCTGCGCTCGGAAACCCTGTCCTGGCTGTTCTGGCAGATGGGCGCGACGCCCTACCTCGGCGGGGGCTTTGGTCACTTCTACGCCTATGCGCCTGAGAAATGGGAATATCCTATCAATCGCTTCACGATGGAGGTGAAGCGTCAGCTCGACGTGCTGGATCGCAATCTGGCCGAGCGCAAGTTCCTGGCGGGTGATGAATACACCATCGCCGATATGGCGACCTATCCGTGGTATGGCGGTTTGGTCGAGGGCAAGCTCTACGAGGCGGCAGAGTTTCTCGACGTGGAATCCTACACCCATGTGCGCCGCTGGTCTGCCGAGGTTGGTGCACGACCGGCGGTGCAGCGGGGGCGCCGGGTCAACAGAACCTGGGGTGATGAAGAACGGCAGGTGAAAGAGCGTCACAGCGCGGCGGACTTTGACTGAGCTGTGAATGTCGACGTGAAAAAATCGTCATGGCCGCGCGCTGTAGATCGCGAATAATGCGAGTTTTCCGGGCTAAGAGCAGGCAAGATGCAACTCAGCGATATTGATATCTATAACCCCGACAACTATGTGGCAGCGGTGCCCCACGAGCAGTTTACATTGCTGCGCGATGAGGCGCCGGTGTATTGGCATGCACACCCCGATGGCGGTGGTTACTGGGTAATCAGCCGCTACGAGGATGTGCGCGCCGTCTCCCGCGATCACGCCACCTTTTCTGCCCAACGCGGTTTTGTGATGGTGGATGAACTGCCGCCTGAAATTCTCGGTATGGCTCAGGGCCAGTTGTTGGGGATGGACCCGCCCAATCACGGGCCAATTCGCCGGGCCGTGATCGAGCGCTTTACCTCAAAAATGCTGGTGCAGATGGAGCCCATGGTGCGCGAGATCGCTCGCGATGCTCTGTTGGCTGCAAGAGAAAAGCCCGACTGTAACTTTGTCTTCGATGCGGCTGGCAACCTGCCGACCGCGGTGATCTGCAGCTTGATGGGCGTGCCCAAGGATATGTGGGGGCAAATCCGGCATTGGTCCGACATGCAGACCTCGGCGGGTGACCCGGACCTTGGCGCCAGTCCGGAGGAGACCCAGCAGATCAGCATGGAAATGGGCATGTATGGCTATCAGCTAGCCACCGAGCGCCAGAACAGTGATGCCGACGATCTCATTTCCCTGTTGATCAATGTGGAAGTGGACGGCCATAAGGTCACCGCCGAGGAATTTGCTTCCTTGTTTATCCAGATTACGGTGGCGGGCAATGAAACCACGCGCTCCATGATCGCCAGCGGCATGTACGAACTGCTGAAGCGCCCGGAGCTTTACCGCAAGCTGGAAGCCAACCCCGAGTTGTTGCCGGGAGCGGTGGAGGAAATGCTGCGCTGGTCTACCCCGCTGCACTATTTCCGCCGTACGGCAACCTGCGACACGGAGTTGCACGGCCAGCAGATCAAAGAGAACGACAGAGTGGTGATGCTGTATTCATCGGCCAACTTTGATGAGCGGGTGTTTGAAAACCCACAGGAATTCGACATCGAGCGCAGCCCCAACCCCCATCTGGCCTTCGGCCACGGTATTCACCTGTGTCTGGGTGCGAACCTGGCGCGGCTGGAAGCGAAAATCTTCTTCGAAGAGTTTTTCAAACTGTTTGCCGGCGCCGAGCTTACTGGCGAACCCAAGCGGATTCGCTCGAATCTGGTGAATGGCTTTAAAGACCTGCCAGTGCGGCTGATGCCTCGCTAGCCGGCCTGTCGCAGCGCTTCCTCGCCACCAGCGGCGTCGAGCGCCAGCTTGTGGCGAACCTTTTCCGCCCACTGTTTCTGGGCAGTTTCCCGGGAGGGGTAGAGCTCAATGCCGGAAAGGTGCTCCTCACCCTCCTGACGCGTCCACTTTACTTCGCCAACCAGCGTCAGCGGGTAGTCTTCGCCGTTATCCACAAAAATACGCAGTATGCGGTTGGCGGTCAGGGCTTCCTGAGTCGCAATCTGCAGCCCCTTGGCTGAGATATCCAGCGTTCTTGCTAGCGCCAGTTTGGTGGGGGCGAGCGTGCCCGGCTGGGCGGATTCGGTTTCTACAAAGACAAGAGATTGATCGTCAAAGCGGGCGTCCTGTCGGCGTTCAATCGTCATATTATTATTACTCAACATAATCAAACAGCTCCCGGACTATATACCAATGGTCTCAATATGTGAACTTTTCCCGTTTTTGCTTTTGGTGGGGTATAGGACAGCATTAGGCACCCATTTCGGGCTGAATTTTGGGTAAAAAGACCGTAAATCGGCTGCCAAGGCCCGGGGTTGATTCCAGTTCGATCGAGCCGCCGAGCTCAGTGGCGATCTTGTTGCAGATGGCCAGACCAACGCCGGTGCCGGGGTATTCCTCGGCGTTATGCAGGCGCTTGAAGGGCTGGAATATGCGCTGGTGGTAGCGCTCATCAATACCAATACCGTTGTCGGATATGGCGATCTGCCACTGCTCGTCGGTTTCTCTGGTGCTGACGGTAATCTCAGGGGGGCGATCGGGTTGCTGGTATTTCAGGCCATTGCCAATCAGGTTCTGGAACAGGCTGCGCAGGCGGGTCGGATTGCCGCTGAGGCTGGGTAGGGGGTTGAGCAAACTGACGGTGCCCTTGCTGCCGCTAATCGCCGTGCGTAAATCCTCGCAGACAGCGTTAAACGTCTGATTGAGGTCGACCAGCTGGTTGCTCTCAGCTTCGTGATCAAGGCGGGCGTACTCAAGCAGATCGCTGACCATGGCCTGCATGCGCTCGGCCGCTTCCCGGGCCGTGCGGATATACAGCGTGGCGGTTTCGTCCAGCTGCCCACCGTAGTCTTCTTCCAGCAGTGAGGTAAAGTTACTCACCATGCGCAGCGGCTCTTTCATGTCATGTGAGGCGATGTGAGCGAACTGCGACAGCTCCTCGTTGGCCTTGAAAAGCACCTCCACCATGCGCTCACCTTCAATGACCTTCTGCTTCAGCGCCTGTTGTGCCTCTTGCAGTTCCGCGGTTCGCTCGGCGGCGATTCGCTCGGCGCGGATCTGTGAAGTCTGCAGCGCGCGCAAGATGGAAAACAGCAGCAGTTCGACGATCAGGCCGGCCAGCGCAATCAGGCTGGGCTGCAGGCTTCGCGCCTCACCGAGTAGCTGGGTGGTCGTGCTGCCGAAAACCACGTGCCAGCGACGCCCCTGCAGGTTTAACGTCCTTACCGTTTCCAGATCGGGTGTTGTTGAAGTGGGCTTGTCGTAGAGCAGGTTTTCGTTGTCGATGGCCGTGTCGTAGATGCGAAAACCAATATCGTCCCGGGTGCTGCCCAGAATGCCCTGCATCAGATTGTTCATGCGAAAGGGGGCGTAGACCCAGCCGACGATGGCGGCGCGCCGCTGTTCAACCGTGTCCAGCTGTGCACCTTTGGCGTAGAGGGGAGTGTAGGTAAGAAAACCGCGCTGTTTGTCCCGGCTGGTTTCCTGCACCAGGGTGATGACCCCAGAGGTGTGGGCCTTGCCGCTCTCCATGCTCCGCTTCATGGCTTCGCGTCGCACGGGGTTGCTCCACATGTCGTAGCCAAAGGCGCGCTGATTGCGCCAGTCAAAGGGCTCAAGGTAGACAATTGCGCTGTAAAAATCGCGCGGCCCGGCTGGCTTTACCTGATAGTCGGGAAAGCCCTCTGCGCGCACCGCCAGAGTATGGGGGACCAGCAGGTCAGGCGACAGGGCGCGGGAAAAGCCGATGCCCTGCACGCCAGGCCAGTGGGTGTCCAGATCAAGGGTGTCGACATAGGCGCGAAAGGCACTGCGACTGACATCGCCGGTGGCATTGAACAAACCAATGCCACCCCACAGCACTTGCTCATAGAGAATCATGCGGGATTCGATGGCGTTGGCGATTTCTTCGCTGCGAAGATGCAGTCGTTCGTGCGCGGCCTGTTCCGTGGCTCGGACCGAGGTGTACCAAGCTGCGCCGGTTACCACAAGGCCAGTCGCAAGCACCAGCCACGCGGTTACCGCGCCATGAAAGAGGCTGGCTAGAGAAACACCAAACGGAATGCGGGGCTTAGCGTAAGGCGCCTGATTTGCGAGCGGCCCAGAGGTCATGGCCGCCCTGCATCAGGCCTTACACTGAAGCAGTCAGTCGGCTGGTATCCAGCCCTGCCCGGGCTTGATTGAGCAGCAATTTGCTTAAGCGGTTTTGCCAAAGTAGGTAGTCCGTGCCGAGGGTATCTTCCAGCAGCAGACCAAGCAGGTAATTGCCGGAGCCGTCGGGCACACTCCAGCGAACCGTACCGTAGAGCGTCAAATCATTGCCGGAATCAAGATGCATGCGCAAGCGGAAACGCTCAAAGGTAGCCAACGTTGTTTTGCAGCGCACCATCAGGCCGTGTTTTGAGATGTTAGTAATCTCACACTCCTCGCGGCTGGCGAGTACCCGGAAACTTTCACCGTCCTGATAGATATCGAGGCAATCGGCTTCCACGGTATCGAACCTGGGTTCGCTGCGACTTTCTGCGTTGTCTGCCATTGTTGGTTACCACACTTGTTCAGATCTTCACTGTAATCCGCAGGGCTAAAACAGCTACCCGTACTTCTACCTACCAACCCAGTTTAGGTGATGATCGGCCGCTAGCGGGAAGAACTTTCCAAAAGGGTGAAATAATCACCTTAAAACAGTGAGTAAACGATCGAGCAGGCGTTCCAGTTTGGCCAGTGAATTGCACTCAGCCACAAAGTGGCAGGCGCTCTGGTAGCGTTTAATTTCCGAGTCGCCGGTATTCCAGGCGCTGCGGGGCTCGGGATTGAACCATAGTAAGTACTTACTTTTATCGTATAGCTGGCGCAGCTCGTTCAGACCCGGGTCGGCGCTGTTGGCGCGGCCATCACCGAGAATGATCAAAGTGGTATTTCGGTCGATCTGGGCGCCGAAGTCTCGCACAAAGTGCTTGAAGCTGTTGCCGTAGTCGCTGCTGCCCCGGCCCCATTTCTGATTCACCATCTCGACCGCCTGCTCGGGCGGGTGGCGGTCGAACAACTCGGTGACCTCATAGACTTCGCTGGTGAATACGAAGCTGCGGATGCGCGGCATCACGTCGGTCAGGCTGTACAGGAATAGCAGCAGGAAGCGGGCGTAGGTAGAGACCGAGCCGCTCACGTCACACAGCACATAGAGTTTGGGCTGGTCCTTGCGTTTTTGCTTCCAGTAGGTGTGAAAAGGCACCCCGCCGTAGGCCAGATTGCGGCGCAGGGTTTTGGCCATATCCAGCTTACCGCGCCGGTCTACCCTGCGGCGCTGGCGGTGACGGGTGGCGAGTTTTTTGGCCAGCGCCCGGATCAGGGTAGGTAGCTGCTTGAGGTGATAGCCTTCCAGCGCCGACAGTTTGGTATTGCGCAGCATCTGCTGCTGAATGGCGCGGCCGGCGGCATTGGCGTTGAGCAACAGCTGGTGTTCCACCTCATCCCGTGCCGCCATATCAAGGGTATTGCGCTGTTGTTCCAGCCATTCAATTGGCCCCGCCAGTTCCTCCTCATCGATCGCCTTGAGCACCTCAATGGCCTTGTCGAATTCCCCGGTGCCGGCGGCTTCGGCCAGGCGGCGACGAAAAATGCCCTTTTGGGTGTTGAAGCGGATGGTGTCTAGGCTGACGCCTTCGGCGGCTTCCTCAATGGCCATGGTCACCGCGTCCTGATTGCCGTCGATGGCCGCCTGAACCATGGGGGCGCTGAGCGCTGCCTGCACCGCGGCGTCGCCCGCGACCGCATCGGGCAGTTCGAACTGGGTGGGGTGGGCGCTTTCCTGCTGCTTCTGTTGCTGTTCGCTGTGGCGCTCGCCCTTGGCCAGAAAATACAAATCAAAGCAGCGGTGGAAAGTGGCCTTTTCTTCCCGCGTTTTGGTCAGGGCGGCGGCCAGCGCATTGCGCAGTAACTCGCGCTCGCCATAACCCACCACATCGGCGGTGTGCAGGGCGTCCAGCGTTTCGCTGGTGGAAATCCGCACATCGTGCTGGCGCAGGGTGTTGATGAATCCCAATAGGGCCTGTTCCATGCCGGGCCTCTAGCGGTCCTTCAACAATTGACGGATATCGGGGCTGACCAGCTGAATGTCTTCCTCGAATTTGAGAATGACATTCAGGGTGCTCTGCACCAGCTCCGGTGACAGGCTGGTGGCGTGCAGCAGCAGAAGGGCGCGGGCCCAGTCTAGGGTTTCGCTCACCGCCGGCGCCTTTTTCAGATCCAGCTCGCGCACCTGCTGAATAAAGCTGACCAGTTGCTGGCTGAGGGATTCGGGAATCTCAGGCACCCGGGTATGCACAATGCGCTGCTCCAGCTCGCGGCTGGGGAAGTCGATATAGAGGTGGAGGCAGCGACGCTTTAGGGCATCGCTCAGATCACGAGTGTTATTGCTGGTCAGAATCACCACCGGTTTGGTGGTGGCTTTGACGGTGCCGATCTCGGGGATGGAGGCCTGAAAATCGGACAGGATTTCCAGTAGCAGAGACTCAAACTCGTAGTCGGCCTTGTCGATTTCATCGATCAATAGCACCGCGCCATTGGGTTCGCGCAGGGCTTTCAGCAGGGGCCGGGGTTCGAGGAATTCTTCCGAGTAGAAAATATCGCCAAAGGTTTTCAGACGCTCGACGGATTCGACCAGACCTTTGGCACCCTGCAGGATATCGTGCAGCTGTTCTTTCAAGACCTGGCTGTAGAGTAGCTGTTTGGAGTATTTCCAATCGTAAAGCGCCTTGCTTTCATCCAGGCCTTCGTAGCATTGCAAGCGCACCAGCGGCAGGTCGTTATGCAGGGCGGTGGCTTTGGCTAGCTCGGTTTTGCCAACGCCGGGTGGGCCTTCCACCAAAATCGGGCGCTGCAGTTGTTGCGCGAGAAAGACGGTGGTGGCAATGGCCTCGCTGGCGATATAGCCGGCGGCGGCAAAGCCTTCAATCAGCTGGGTCACGGCCGTGCTGGCCGGAGTAGGTTGCACGTGGTGGCTCCTTATTCGGGTGTTGCTTATGGGCCTTTGCAGAGCGCTTTGAGTTCTGGCCAGTGGTCAGGGTAGCGCTGTTTTATCTCGTCGGCGCGGGCCATGGCGTGGTCGTCGTAGTCAAAGCCGGGGCAGACCGCTTCCGAGATCAATCCAAACTCGCCACAGACTAATTGAGAGGCCTTCCAGAATCCACCGGGAACGGTCAGTTGCAGTTGCTCGCCCGCATCGAGATTGGGGCCGAGCGTGAATGTCAGTCGTTTACCTTCCGGGCTCAGCAGGGTGTAGCGCAGCGGTGAGCCGGCCTGCCAGTAGTGGACGATATCGGAACGGTTGCGGTGCAGGTGGCCGGTGGGCGAATCGTCAGTCAGCAGATAAAAAATGCTGCTCATCAGGCGTCGGCCTTTTTGTACCTGGCTGCTTTCGTAGGTGCGGCGGAAATAGCCGCCCTCGGGGTGAGGCTCCAGCCGCAGCTGGGTGATCAGCAGCTGTTTATCCACCGGTCATATTCATAAAGCGGACGATCTGGGGTTCATCGTCGTTCAGCTCGAAATAATGGCGCTCGGGTTTGATTGCCATGGCGCTGCGAATGGTCTGCTGCAGGCGCTCGCCATCACCGGGATGTTGGTCGAGCACCTCTTTCAAATCCACCGAGTGTTCATTCCCGAGGCAGAGCAGGAGGCGGCCTTCCACGGTGACCCGCACCCGGTTACACAGGTGGCAGAAGTTGTGGCTGTGGGGCGAGATGAAACCGACGCGAATCGGACTGTCGACCATACGGTAGTAATCCGACGGGCCGCCGGTGCTTTCATGGCTGTTGCTCAGAGGATAGCGGGTTTCGATGATCTGGCGCAGTTCGTCACTGGAGCAGAAGCTCAACGCGCGGCTGTGTTCGTCAATCAGGCCCAGTGGCATTTCTTCGATAAAGGAAATATCCACGCCCTTGTCGCGGGCAAAGTCCACCAGATCCAGCACTTCGTCATCGTTGCGGCCTTTAAGAATTACCGCATTGAGTTTGATGCGGGAAAACCCGGCGTCGATGGCCGCGTCGATACCACGCAATACCTTGTTCAGATCGCCGGTGCGCGTCAGCTGTCGGAAGCGGTCTGCCCGCAGGCTGTCGATGCTGATATTGATGCCCGTCAATCCCGCAGCCTTCAGCGGCGCTGCGAATTTATCCAGCTGGGCGCCGTTGCTGGTGAGGTGAAGTTCGCGCAAGCCGTTGAGCGCGCCGAGGCGTTCAACCAGCGACAGTACGTTATTGCGTACCAGCGGTTCGCCGCCGGTCAGGCGGATCTTTTTCACGCCGAGGTCGACGAAGGCCTTGCCCACATCAAACAACTGTTCCAGCGTCAGAATCTGGTTGCGGGGCAGAAAGGTCATATCTTCTGCCATGCAATACACGCAGCGGAAATCGCAGCGGTCGGTGACAGACAGCCGGACGTAGTCGATACGGCGATCGAAACGGTCGATCAGGGAAGGGGTGCTACTCATAATCCCCTGATAGTATCACAACCGCTTAGAAGTCAGAGGCTCCAACACTCACTGCTTTGGGTTGCTCCAGCACAAATTGGTCAGCGCTAACGGGTTTGCCGAACAGGTAGCCCTGAAAGTAGCGGCAGCCCATTTCCTGCAGTGCCCGGTGTTGGTTTTCGCGCTCAATCCCTTCAGCAAGGACCTTCAAATCCAGCGACTGACCAATATTCATCAGGGCTTTTAGCAGGGCGTCACCCTTGCGCGTACCGAGTTGATCTACGAAGGCCTTGTCGATTTTAAGCGTATCGATGGGCAGTCGACCAAGATAGGACAGAGATGAAAAGCCGGTGCCAAAGTCATCGATGGCGATGGTCACGCCGGCTCGGCGCAGCAGGGGCAGCCCGGCCAGGCTGCTGCTGGCCTCTTCCACCATGCCGGATTCGGTCAGCTCGAGACCAATAGAGGAGGGGGGGACGTCATAGGCCTTTAGCGTGTCCAGCACCTTCTGGCCGTAGTTGTAGGCTTGCAACTGATAGGGGCTGACGTTAACCGACAGGCGACCGTTAAAGCTGCCGCGTTGCTGCCAGGCTTTGAGATCACGACAGGCCTGTTCGAGAACCCATTGGCCAAAGGACACCATCTGTCCGCGCCGCTCGATAAGGGGGATAAAGGTGTTCGGTGATATCCAGCCATGATCCGGATGGCGCCAGCGCAACAGCGCTTCTGCACCAATCAGGTGCCCGGTGCTGTCCACCTGGGGCTGGTAATGCAGCGCGAGCTGATTGTCTTCAATCGCGCGATCAAGCTCTCGCTCCAGCGAAAATCGGTGCTGTATTTTTTCGGCGAATTCGCCATCGTAGTGAATAACCTGATTGCCACCGTTGGTAATCGCTTCTTCCAGTGCCAGTTCGGCGTGGTAGAGCATGTCCGATACGCTGCTTTCATTGCCCAGACCAACCAGTGCAATGCTGTAAGTCAGATCCAGGGTCTGCTGGCCGACGGTAAAGGGCCGGGTCAGCGCTGAGGTTGGGCTGTGGCTTTTCCCCGCTGTGTACAAATAGCGCTCCGGCTCGCTGGTGAGAATGGCGAACTGGGCTTCGGAAATCCGCGCAGCCAGCTCCGAGTCACTGTTACCGCTGGACAGCCGTTCGGCCAACTGCAGCAGTAGCTGGTCGGTCTTAGCCTCACCAAAGGTTTTTTTCAGTTCCCGGAAATAATCGATCTGGAGCAGTAGAAGTCGAGCGTTAGGAATTTCTTTTGGAAACCATTCCAGCGTTTTTTTCAGGTTTCGGATGTTCGACAGCTTGGTTAGTTCGTCGCTCAGTGCCAGCAGGCGGGCGCGGCGCTCAGCGGCGTTGCGGCTGGAGACTTCCCGGGTCAGAGACTGGTTTTTCGCGACCAGCTCGAGAACCGTATCTTCGTGGTCACGGGCGAACAGAATGGCGGTGATCACAAAAAACCAGATATAGGTCATGCCGCCGGGGAGAACCGGTATGGCTGTCAGTCCGAAAAAGTAGTGCAGAGACTGAGACACATGGGTAATGATCTGCAGAGCAATGAAGCTGCTAAACAGCAGCGCGGCCAGTGGTTGTTTGCGACGCAATGCCCGAATGCAGTATATGCACCAGCCAACACCGATCAGGCCGAATACCTGAAAAATAACGGAGGCAGGACGATAGTCAAAGCCGAAGGTGATGAGCCCGCCGGGCTCCATCGGCCACAATCTCGCCGCGAAAAAGCCCGCCGGCAAAAACAGGCTGTACAAGCCCAGAGCCCCTGCGGTGACGGAGAATGTCAGCAGAAAGCGTCGGGCGGCGCCGCGCCAGGGGATGTTGGCGTAGCGTGCCAGCAACCAGTTGAGCGCGATGAGATACGCGAAGGCTGCCGCACCCTGTAGTTTGGTGGTCAGCGTGGCTACGGCAAGCGTGGGCGCAATCGTAAATACGGATGTGCTGACCAGAAAAACGGTAATGATGACGCTCAGCGCGGCATAGGCGCGATAAATATGCCGATTGGGCCCGAGCCGGCTCAGCCAGAGAGCTTGAATGGCGGTGTACAGCGCAATAACGCTGGCCGAGAAATACAGAATTAGCATTGGGAGAAAGGCTAATCGTTAGGTAGTAGATAGATTCTGGCAGAACTTTGCCGGTCTTGCTTGCCTCGCAGGCAGAAAATGAGGGGTTCCACCGTCTTACGCGTGTCATTGCACCCTTTTGGTGATGGGGCGACGATATAAAAAAGGGTATGCTGCTTCAAACGAATAAGAACCTGACCTTATGAGTATTGCCGCCCTTGCAGCCCTGATTGTGATGGCCCAGCTTGCCTTGCTGGTGGCCATGCTGCTGATGATTGCCGAGCCTGCCATGCGTGTTGCCAACCGCTTGTTGGCGCTGATTCTGCTGATCATTGGCAGCAGTTTGCTGCTGTTTTTTTGGAAAGAAACGGGCACCACGCCCTTTCCCGGTTATTACCGGCGGGTTGTCGCGGTCACGGGTTTGGCGATTTCTCCGCTGATGCTGCTTTACACCCGCGCCATGGTGCAGCCGGGCTTTCGCCTGCGGCGGGGCGATCTGCTGCATTTTGTACCGGTGGCACTGGTATTGATCGCCAGCCTGCCGGTGTTTGGATTGATGACCGATCCGGAGGCGGGGGTGGCGATTGCCACCGATGACAGCCCGCATTTGATGTGGCTCACCAGTCTGATCGCCTTGCTCGGCAGTGCCTGGGGGCTGGCTTATGTGATTGCCAGCCTGCGCGTGGTGAGTCGCTATCAGCGGGGCTTGCGCGATCGCTTTTCCAGTCTGGAGGCCATCAGTTTGCGTTGGCTGCGGCGTATTCTCTATCTGTTTGGGGTGATGAATCTGGTGATGGCGCCGGTTGCCCTGCTGCGGGTCGAAGTGGGTGGCAGCCTGCATCCGGTGCTTTACGTGATTCTCCCGACTGCCGTTATCTTGCTCAATTACGTGGCCATCGCCGGCTTTCGTCGTGCCCAGCTGTTTTACGCCCTGCCGGAGCTGGCCACGCTGCTGGATGAGAAGCTGGACAAGCCCAGTACACCGGCCACTGCGCCGGATACCCCTATTCAAGATGAAGTTTCTTCCGATAACGCGACCAAGTACGCGCGTTCCGGGCTTGATGAATCCGCCTGCCGCCAGCTGTGGGCGGAAGTCGAGCGCATTATGCGAGAGAGCAAACCCTATCTGGATGACAGCCTGCAGCTAGCCAGTCTGGCACGGGAAGTGGGGATCAGTACTCAGGAGCTGTCGCAGGTATTGAGCACCTGCGCCGGCCAGAACTTCTACGACTACGTTAACAGCTACCGGGTGCGCGAGGTGCAGGCCTTGATGGCAAACCCGGACTATCGCGAGTCTTCCCTGTTGTATCTGGCGGAAGAAGCCGGGTTTCGAAGCAAATCTACCTTTAACAAGTACTTCAAGGCGGCGGTCGGGCAGACTCCCGGAGCCTATCGCGCGGCGCTGCTATCGCCCGAAACGACAGAAAAATAGGGGTGCGCGGGGTCGCGCCGGTCGGCGAGGTCGCCTGAGAGAGGGGTTTCCGGGCAGAGTAGGGCGTACAGCTATAAATGTAAGGAGTTTTCCGTGATTGAAAGTATTCTGGCTTGGGGCGCGGATTTTATCGTCGCTCTGCAGCAATTTACCTTCGCTCCCTGGGATTGGGTGCTGCGCTTTTTCACCTGGCTGGGAGGCATAGGTTACCTGTTCACCGTACCGCTGGTATTGTGGTGTATCGATCGTCGTTTGGGCTTGCGTCTGCTGCTGATGGTGATACTGACCATGTATCTCAATACGGTGATCAAGGAATGGTTTGCTCTGCCGCGCCCTTTCGAGGTGGATACCCGGATTATTTCCGAGGGCGAAATGGGCTTCAGCTTTCCCAGTGGTCATGCCCAGCTGGTGGCGGTGTTCTGGGGCCTGCTCGCGATGGAGGTCGGTCGACGCTGGTTTACCGGTGTGTGTCTCTTGGTCATATTCCTGACCGGTCTGTCGCGTTCTTACCTGGGGGTTCACTACCCCACCGATGTGATGGTGGGTTGGTTGTTCGGAGGCCTGACCTTGTGGGCCTGGCATCGTTGGGGCGAAGCGCTGGAGCGTTGGTCGACCCGTCAGCGACTGATTGGTCTTTTGCTTGCCTGCGCGGCGATGACGGGGCTGGCTTTTTTGCTGGGTTCAACGGAGATGGTTTATGGCAGTGTCGGCATGGGGCTGGCGGCCGGGTTATACGGGCTGTGGGTGCGCGATGATGTGGCGGCAGCCAGCCTGCTTAAGCGAGGTGTTCGCTATGGCATCGGGGTGGCGGCCATGTTCGGGTTGATGATGTTGCTGCAGAAAGCGGCGGCTTGGAGCCAGCTGCCTTCGGTTGTTGACGGTTTTGTGCTCATGGCGGTATTTGGCGCGGTGATTGTCGGACTGCTGCCCTGGCTGTTTCAGAAAGTGCGATTGTAGGCGTCACATAGATTGGAAAACCGGGGCCACGAAAGTCGCCCCGGTTTTTTTATGTCCGCTTAATACTGGTAAGCCAGACTGATCCCAACGGTGCGTGGGGAGTTGGGCCCGAGGTTGGTAATTACGCCTTCAACGCCCAGTCCGAGCGGTACCGGCCGGAAGAACAGTTGATCATTGTCCTCAAGGCTTTCAATAAAGGCATCCACCGTAAAGGAGGTGCTGGGGCTGATCCAGCTCAGGCGGATATCGGTATTGGTGTAGCTGGCAAAATGGTCTACGTCTTCGCGATTGTAATGGCGCAAGAAGTAGTCATCGGTCCAGGTGGTTTTCAACACCGCGCGCAGTGAGCCCCATTCGCCCAGCGGGCGCTGGTAGTTTACGAGCAGCGAGGCCTTGTAGCGCGGGGTATCCTGCAGGTCGTTGCCGGTCAGATCCTGTTCGCCCTCGGGGCAGCTGGGGTCCGACAGGCTGGGAAAGGCGGGGTCGGAGGAGCAGAACTCATCAAAGGTGCCTTTCAGGTAGCCGAGCGAGATCACGCTGTAGAGGTTTTCGGTGGCGGCCACGGTCATATCGATTTCCAGTCCGGACAGGCTGGCGCTGGCGGCATTTTCGGTGACGGTGGTGGTGTCGCGTACCTGTTGCACCTGCAGGTTCTGATAGTCGTAGGTGAAAGCTACGGCGTTGAGCTGGAGGCGGCCGTCGAAGAAGCGGTTCTTGCTACCGATTTCGATGGCGTCCAATTGCTCGGCCTCAACCTCGTTCAGACTACCGTCGTCCTTCACCTCACCGAAACCGTTTTTATAGCCCCGGGCGATTTTGGCGTAAACCATGTGCTCGTCGCTCATAAACCACTTGGCACCGAACTCGCCGGTGGGCTCTTTGAAGTCCACGTCAAAATTCGTGGTGCCTCCGGAGATGCTGGCAGCGCGGGTTCGGTTTTCCCGGTCGGGCAGCACAATGGCGACGTCGTTCACCTCAAACAGCTCCTGGCTGTCGCGGTTCTGGCGCAGACCACCGAATACTTCTACATCCGGGAGATCGCTTAGCCACTGCTTCAGGCGGAAGGTGCCGTTGAAATAGACGGCTTCACTGGTAAAGGTGACGTCGCTGTCCGGGGTGGAGGTGTCGAGGTCGTAAACGCTGCCGCCGGTGGGAGATGGGATGCCGGTGACCGCGCCGGCCAGATCAATTTTGGCTTTGACGAAATTGAGGGCTGTCAGGCGAGCTTCCTGCTCCGCGCGAAACACTCCGAAGATCCAGTTAAAGGCACTGTCGTTCTGGGAGGCCAGACGAAACTCCTGAATCACCGCGTCGTCGCGCTCCTCGCGCAGCACATCGACAATGGTGGCTTCAGTGCCATCGATATCCAGCGGGCGGAAGGCGTAGTCAGAGCTTTTGCCGACCAGCAAGGTCATATCCACGTTGCCGAACCCGGGCAGGTCTTCCAGCGCCCAGACGATCTCGGCGTCCACTCGCTCAACGTCAATTTTGTAATCGCTGTAGTCCACGTCGCCAAACAGTTCGCGAGCCTGATCGCTGAACACCATCTGGTGGGCGCGGGCTTTCACCAGTGTCAGATCCTCGGGCAGCGGCTCGGCGCCAAATTCCTGCAGCGAACCATTGCGACGGGTCAGCGCCGAGGGGCTGGAAATGCGGTACTGGTCGCGCTGGAAATATTTGTAACGCAGGTTTAGCTGGAGGGCGTCGGTGGGCTGGGACTGGAGCCACAGCCGGGCCATCTGGTCGTCCTTGGTGTCGCCGTTGAAGCGGTCCTTTTCCGCCAGCAGATTAGTTACCAGACCGTCGCGACGATGATCGCTGATCACCAGTCGGGCATTGAGCCAGTTATTCGGCAGGATCGGAGTATTAACGGCAGCGCGCAGGCGGCGTTCGTTAAGGCTGGCGGCGCGGGTATCGATCTTGAACTCCAGCGCGTCGACCGGTGGATTCCAGCGTAGATTCAGGGCGCCGGCGGTGGCGTTGCGACCATAGACCGTGCCGGAGGGGCCGCGCAGTAGCTCTATGGCGGCGAGATCGTAGTAATTACCCCCCACATTGTTGTTGGGGATAAACAGCCCGTTTTCGTGGAAGGCTACCGGCGGCACCCCGATCAGATCCACGCCTATGCCGCGGATGGTCATATTTTCACGGCCCCGGGTAACCACGCCGGGGGTCATTTCGGCAAGATTAAAAGGGTCTTCAATATTGGCGGCTTCAAGCATGTCGGCGTCCAGCGCGGTCACTGAGGCGCCCACATCCTGCAGGGATTCCTCCCGCTTGTTGACCGTGACAATCACTTCCTCGATATAAAGCCCGCCACGAGTCTGCTCGGCCAGCAGGGCGGGGCTGGCGGTGCTCAGGCAGAGCGCCGCCACGGTGATCCGTTTCAGCATGGAATACTCCCGGTTGTTGTTATTTGGGAGCTTCACACTAGGCGCGGTGCGCGTGCCAGGCGACCTCGCCGACCGGGACGCACCGGGAAAACCTCAATAAAGCGACGTAATTGCGGTGGGCCAGCGCTGGAAAACCATGAACACGGCTGTGAAAACCGTTATGGTAGGCCCTAATTCAACGCGAGACGGGAGCGCCATGTTCACCCTGCTGATTGCCTATTTTGTGCTGGCTATTGGTTTTTCCTTTTTATGTTCCCTGTGGGAAGCGGTGCTGCTCAGCATTACCCCGGCCTATGCCCAGATCAAGTTTCAGGAGGGGGCCGGGATTGGCCGTCAGCTGAAAAGCTTCAAAGACAATATCGACCGGCCGCTGGCGGCTATCCTAACTCTCAACACAGTGGCCCACACCGCGGGCGCGATCGGTGTCGGCCAACAGGCGACCCTGCTCTGGGCCGAGACCAATCCGATGATTACCGGGGTGGTGATTCCGGTGGCGCTGACACTGGCGATCCTGATTCTGTCGGAGATCATTCCCAAAACGTTGGGAGCCAACTACTGGAAAGAACTGGCGCCGTTCACGGTGTATTCGCTCAAAGTGATCATTACCGTGCTGCTGCCGCTGGTGTGGTTGAGTCAGCAGCTCACCGCCATCCTGCGCAAGGATAAAAGCCGCAGTGTATTCTCCCGCCGCGATTTTCTGATGCTGGCGGAGATCGGTGAAAAGGAAGGGGTAATCGAGAAGAACGAATCTGCCTTTATCGCCAACCTGCTGCGATTCAAGAATATCCGCGCCAAGGATGTGATGACCCCGCGCACCGTCGTTAAAGCTGCGCCCATGAGCCTGAGTCTGCAGGAGTTTCACGAGCGTGAAGGCAATATCGTGTTCTCACGGATTCCGATCCATGAAGAGGGCAGCAAGGACAAGGTGGTGGGTTACATCCTTAAGGATGAGTTCCTGGTGGAACTGGTCGATAACCACGGCGAAAAGCTGTTGCGCGACCTCAAGCGCGAGATTATCACCATCCACGAGTCCTGCCCGCTGCCGGATATTTTCAGCCGCTTCCTGGAGAATCAGGAACATATCGCGCTGGTGGTGGATGAGTATGGCGGGACCGCCGGTATCGTGACCATGGAAGACGTGATTGAAACCCTGATCGGGATGGAGATCGTGGATGAAATGGACAGCGTCGATGATATGCAGAAACTGGCGCGCGAGCGCTGGATGCGCCGGGCCCGGCAGATGGGTTTGAACGTGGACCCGGAAGCCGCGGCCGAACCGCCTAACCCAGCGCCGCCCGCGTCAGCCCAACCAGACTGATCACCAGCAGCGCAGTGCCCAGAAAACGCATAAACACCGCCGCATCGGTCTGCAGCATGTGGCGGTGAAAGCGCAGGCCAATGAGATGGCCGATAAAAGCGCAGGGCAGCAGCCACAGGTGATGGATCAGCTGCAGGTCTACCTCAAAATAAACAAAGGCCGCCATCTTGATGGCGACCAAGACCAGCCATAAGGCAAACAGGGTGTCGCGCAACTGCTCCCGTGCCACATGTTGGGCCGCCACCGCGATGATCAGTGGAGCACCGATCAATGAGGTGCCGCTGATATAACCGCCGAGCAACAGAAACAGAGTGTCCACCACCTTGCTGTTGCTCTTGAAGGGACGGTTGAAAATATAGGACAGCGAATATACCGCCACGATGGTGAAGATCACCCCGCTCATAAGGCTGGACGGTAGCGTCACCAAGCCGAACACCCCGATCAGTTTCGGAATCAGCATGATCAGCAAGAGGTAGCGCAGGTAGGGCCAGTTTACTGTGCCGCCTTCGCTCGACGGTTTGCGGTTGTTCTGGATCACGGTGATCGAGGCGAACACCAGCAGGTGGACGGATATCAGCGGTAGAAAGACCAGCGCGTCGTTGTGTACCAGCAGCAGAAAGGGCAGCGACAGTACCGCGCCGCCAAAGCCCAGCCCGGAACGGACAAAGCCACTCCAGATGAAGATCAGGCCGATAAGTAAGTATTGATAGGAGAGGAGGTTTTCCAAGGAGGTTCCGTAACAAAGTCAGAACGCGTTGCGTTCACCGCCAATGCAGCGAACGCAACGGTTTCGACGTTTAGCCCAGCAGTGGCGGCAGTTCCTTCTGCAGAGCCATCTTCTGCTTGATGCCGTCACCGGTCAGGGCGAAGCCCTGCAACTGACCGCTCTTGTCGCGGAAGGTGGCGACCACGTTGTTGCCGTCTTCCTGAATATCCCAGTCGCCTTCCATATCGCGTGGCGGCGGGTTGACGGTCACCGGGCAGGCCGGAGTTTTGATGGTCACCGGCATGGCGGGGTAGCTGACCTCGGTTGCTTCGCCGGCCAGAGTTTTACCCAGCGCGCGGGCCTGAGCCATCAGCGGTGCAACGTAGACCAGCACGTGGCCGTCTACTTCCACGCAGTCACCCATGGCGTAAACGTTCTTGGCGCTGGTTTCCAGCAAGCGGTTGGTGGTGACGCCGCGGTTAACATTGATGCCGGCATCGCTGGCCAGTTGGGTGCGCGGACGCACGCCTACAGCCGATACCACCAGATCACAGTCGATCGTGTCACCGTTGTTGAGCGTGACGGTCAGGCCAACATCGCCGGCAGCCTTGTTGACTTCGGTAACCAGCGGCCCGAAGTGGAACTTGGCGCCTTTTTCTTCCAGCGCGCGCTGCACGGCGCGACCGGCGGGCTCGGGCAGCAGGGTGGGCAGGCAGTAACCCATGGGGTCGACGGCTTCCACGGAGAAGCCGCCGTTGATCAGATCGTTGGTGAACTCACAGCCGATCAGGCCGGCACCGATGATGCAGACTTTTTTCACATCGTTCTTTTTGATCGCGGTGCGGTAGTCGTCGTAGTCCAGTAGATCGTTGACAGAGTAGACGTACTCCAGTGCATCACCCTTGATCGGCGGGGTAATGGTGTCGGCGCCGAGGGCCAGTACCAGTTTGCCGTAGTGAATCTGGGTTTCCGCATCGCCGAGCTTGATAGTCTGGTTCTCGGTGTCGATGGCGGTGACGTGAGTCATGGTCCAGACGCTGGCTTTGAGCTGCTTGCCCATGGTGCCCGCATCGGCCTGAGCCAGATCGTCGGCGGTGGTGTCTTTGGTGTAGCCGGTCGACAGCATCGGCTTGGAGTAGGAGCGGCCGTCGTCGGCGGTGATCATGATCACCGGGGTGTCCTGATCGTGTTTGCGGAATTCGCGCACCAGACCGTAACCCGCCAGACCGGTGCCGAGTACCACAATCGGCGCCTTGGTTTCGTCGGCGGTTTCTTCTTCGTGGTGAGGCGTAGCTGCCGGCTCGCTGGTTTCGATCAGCTCAAAATCTTCCTTGCCAACGCCGCAGTCGGGGCACAGCCAGTCATCGGGAATATCTTCCCATTTGGTGCCCGGCGCAATGCCGGAATCCGGATCGCCCTTCTCTTCGTCGTAGACCCAGCCGCAGACAATACATTCCCACTTACTCATTACTTATCCTTCCTCATAGTCAGTGCGTGGCGCTTGCAGTTTGTGAGGGAATCACGCATTCTGCCGCCACTTTCAATAGGGCGTCTCTTGTGCGGTCGACCGCTTAAAAGCGAGCCGTGGACGCCTGAAATCAGGGTTTTGCAGTATTCAGGGAGCCGGTAATTGTACGCTGTTCGCCACTGCCGATACCAGCCTGACGAGCCACAGTGGCGGGATCACCGGTGCCTCACCGCCAGCGAACTACCCCAGTCGATTCGTCCCTGGTTGCTTGACCGGGGGTCCCTGACAGCCCGGCTGGTAAGGGCTAGCGGCGGAGATTTTCGGGTTCAGGTGCTGGAGCAGTCCTGGCAGCGCCCCCGATTGACCGAAAGGCGCCTACTCGAAATGGGTGACCGCGAACAGGGGATAATCCGGGAAGTTCTACTGATTTGCCGAGGCGAGCCCTGGGTCTATGCCCGCAGTGTGCTGCCGGCCCGGAGTCTTGAAGGACGCCTTCGTCATTTGCGAAAGCTGCGCGACTCAGCCCTCGGCGCCCTCCTGTTCAGCGACCCCAGTATGCGGCGCGCCTCTTATGAAGTTGCCGCCATCGACGGCCTGTCGCCGCTTATTCCCGCAGACCAGCAAGCCGATGCCACCCTCTGGGGGCGGCGCTCCTGTTTTTACCTCAGCGGTCTGCCGCTGATGGTCAGCGAAATCTTTTTGCCGGCGTTTCGGCCTTAGGTTCTGCCTTTAATAGGTCGTCAGTACTAGAGAATCCAGCCACTCACCGCTTTCAGACAAGGCCATCACTCCATAGCCGTAGCGGCCCTGAAAGCGAACCAGTTTGCCCGGTAGCTGCTCGATAGCATCGGCTTTGTCCGGAAATTCCTGTTTTAGCGCATCGGCGGAAAGCGCCTCTACCGCGTCCATGTTGTCTGTGAGTGGTTCCCAAAGAAAGACGAGCTTGCTTGGAGGGATGCCTTCCAGCATTTCGTAGGCCGCAACACCAGCGGACTCTTCCCCGTTTGCGGGCTCACGGCCAAAGATCAGCACGGGGGAGGGACCAAAGTTTTCGATATCGGCCGGGGATTGCTCCTGAATTTCCAATTCTTCGGCGACAACGGATTGGAAGGCGCCGTTGCCGTAGGCTAGTGCGAGTGGTTTCACGTGATTTACCGCCCAGAAGCCCCAGCAAAGCGCGGCGATTTGAACCAATGCGATCAGCGAGAGGTCGAGCTTTATCTCACGTTTTGGCTTCGACGGATTAAAAACGATAAAGGTCAATAGTGGACCGAGCACCAGATCCACGGCAATCATGATTCTGACGCCTTGCCAGCCGCCATCAATATGAAATAGTAGTCCGGGGTACCAGACTGCGAGGATTAGATAGAGCGCAACGGCAAAGACAGCGAGTGACAGGCTTAAATGGATGCCAGTGGCCAGACATTTGTGTTTTAGGATGGCGGTGTTCATCTTTTCCTCTTTATAAACTGAAACCCCGAATCGCCGTTTTGACGAACCATGCTTATAAATTGGGGTTGCTTGATATACTTTCAAGCCTGACCTTTTTACAGTAGCGTCATGCAGATAAAACAACGACTACCCATCTATTTTCGCTTGATGCGCTTCGACCGCCCGATCGGCACCTTTCTGGTGCTGTGGCCCACGCTGTGGGCGCTGTGGTTGGCGGCGGAGGGCATTCCCCCACTGTCGACGCTGGCGATCTTTGTGGCCGGGGTGATCTTGATGCGAGCAGCGGGCTGTGTGATCAATGATTTTGCCGACCGGAAGATCGACGGGCATGTTGAGCGCACCAAGGCGCGGCCGTTGGCGACTGGGGAGATGCACTCACGCGAAGCGCTGCAGCTATTTGTCGGGCTGTGCATGCTGTCTTTTATTCTGGTGCTTTTTACCAATCGACTGACAATTTATCTGTCCTTCGGTGCGGTGGCCTTGGCGGCGACCTACCCCTTTATGAAACGCTATACCCACTTCCCTCAAGTCGTGTTGGGGGCGGCTTTTGCTTGGAGCGTACCGATGAGTTTTGCGGCGGTGCAGAACACGGTGCCGCCCGAGGCGTGGCTGGTGTATCTGGCGGTGGTGATCTGGACCGTCGCCTACGACACCTTCTATGCGATGGTGGATCGCGACGATGATCTCAAGATCGGGGTGAAATCCACAGCGATCTATTTTGGTGACGAAGATCGGCTGATGACGGGCATGCTGCAGGGCAGCGCGGCCTTTATTCTTGTGCTGATGGGCTCGCGTTTTGGTTTGGGCTTTATCTACTTTGTCGGCGTGGCAGTAGCTGCGGGTTTGTTTGTCTATCAGCAGCGCCTGATCCGTCATCGCCAACGCGAGCAATGCTTTCAGGCCTTTCTCAATAATAACTATGTGGGTATGGCGGTGTTTGTAGGCATCGTGGCACATTATTTGATCGCGCCTGCATGACCGATTTCCGGTTTGTGGATTCCATTGATGCGGTGCCTGCGGCGCACTGGGACAACGTGCTCGGCAGTGACTACCCCTTTCTACGGCACAGCTTTTTGCAGGCGCTGGAGCACAGTGGGGCGACCCAACGTAAAAGCGGCTGGCAGCCTCATCATCTCGTTATTGAAGATCAGGGCAAACTGATTGGTCACTTGCCCCTGTATTTGAAATATCACAGCTACGGTGAATATGTCTTTGATTGGTCTTGGGCTGATGCCTGGCATCGCAATGGTCTCGATTACTACCCGAAGCTGCTTTCCGCGATACCCTTTACGCCGGCCACCGGACCTCGATTGTCGCTGACAGCGGAAAGGGATACTTCGGCCTTGCGCGTCGAAATCGGTCGCTTTTTGTGTGAGCACACAGAGGCCAGCGCCTCGTCTTTGCATGTTTTGTTCACAACCCCGCAGGAAGATGCCGCCTGGCAGCAGGCGGGGCTGGCGCAGCGGATCGCACCTCAGTACCACTGGTTTAATCGAGGATATGAGAGCTTTGACGATTTTCTCGCCACCTTCAGTTCCCGCAAGCGCAAAAGCCTGCGGCGGGAGCGGCGACTGGTTGATGAGGCTGGCGTAAGCCTGCGGCGCATTGAAGGTCCGGATATCACGCCACAACTCTGGCGCCATTTTTATCACTGTTATCAAATGACCTACGCCAAGCGCAGTGGTCATGGTGGCTATCTCAATCAGGCTTTTTTTGAGGTCATCGGCCGGGCTATGCCGGATAGCCTGCTGCTGGTGCTGGCCGAGCGGGACGGGGAGCCGATTGCCTGCGCGCTTAATTTCAAGGATGCCAATACCCTGTACGGGCGCTACTGGGGCTGTGTGCGAGAGGTGGAGTTCCTGCACTTTGAAGCCTGCTACTACCAGGGCATCGAATACTGTATTGAGCAGGGGCTGAAACGCTTTGATCCCGGTGCACAGGGTGAACACAAAATCCAGCGCGGCTTTGAGCCCATTGAAACCCGCTCGCGACACTGGATAGTTGATCCGCGCTTCCGGCAAGCCGTCGAGCGCTTCCTTGGTGATGAGTCACCAGCGATCGAGCGCTACCTAGCGGAAGCCCGGCAGTTATTGCCCTTCAAGTGCACAAAAGCCTGATTGATTCAGAAGCTTGAACCAGCCTGCTTGCGCGCCACCAAGCCCTGTGCGAGCGTGTATTGAGACTATAAAAATGCTAAGTGAGGGTCCCCCGGATGAGCTGGATCGACGATTCCTGCCGCACCTTCGAAGAGGTCTTTGCCTTGCGCGAGAACCTGTACCGCGACTATCAGGCCTTCGAAAGTGTTTTCTCTGAGCAAAAGTTGTTGGACAAGCAGCTTATGGCCTTGTGTAAACAGCGCTGTGCTCAGCTGCATCGCAGTGCGCACAGGGTTGCTTCGCTATCGAACGAGCAGATTGAAGCCTTGCCACAGTGGTATAACCGGGCGGAGTTTACATCGCTGGAAAAGGCCGCCCTCCAGCTAACAGAATGCTTTTGCCTCGACCCACACAGTATCAGTGATGCCATGGCGGCTGCGGTGGTAGACGAGATCGGTGACGAGGGCTTGGTTGCCTTGTTGGAATATTTGGCACTCTGCGATGGCTTTACGCGTTTTCGGGTGATGCTGCAGGTGGAGGAGGCGGCATGAGTGCTTCCCGCGTGCGTCTGCCGGAGTCAGCGGGCGATGATCCCATCAGTGGCAGCGCGTTGGCATTACAGCCGGAAGCGCTGTCAGCCTTTAATCAACTCTATGGCACGCTCTGGAGTCGCGGCGTGCTGGACCACCCGAGCAAGGAACTGGCGCGGCTGCGCAATGCCCGCAAGACCAACTGTGTGTTCTGCCGTAATGTGAGGTTCGCGACCGCACGCGCTGAGGGTTTGAGTGAAGCGCAAGTTGAGCAGATTCAGGATGACTATGAAAACAGCAGCTTGTCAGATCGGCAAAAGCTGATTTTGCGCTATACCGATTGTTTTCTAACAGACCCCGGCGGCCTCGATGCCGACTTAAAAGCTGCGATGGCTGAAGAATTCAGTCCAGAGGAGGTGGTTGAGCTAACGGCGGGGCTAGCGCTCTTTATGGGCTTTTCCAAAATTGCGGTCTCTCTGGGGGGAATGCCGGATTCCCTGCCGACCTTTGAAATGCCGACCCCGGAGTAGACGAGGGTCAGACGGGGTCGGCGCGCGCACTCTGCAGGGCCTGTTTCAGCACGCGTTCGAGCATCATCAAGCAGGCAATGGGGATCAGAAAGCTCACACTGAAGCGCAGAAACAGTAACCAGCCACTGATCGACCAGTCGCCCTCCGTGGCGGACAGGGCCATCAGAATCAGTGGTCCGAACACGAACACCAAGGTCGGTACATAGCGCCAGAGATAGTACTCGCGACTGGCGGAGATTTTCTGATCCGCGCGGCGGTAGCAGTAGAGGGTAATCAAAACCGTGCCGACGCCCACGACTATACTGTAGAAGGTGCTGAACAGGCCGCTCATCACTGTCAGTACGGCACCGAGCAGCAGGCTGAGCAGTGCCGTACTGGTCAGGGCCCGCAATATATGGATCTGTCGTACTGTCATCAGAACGTCTCCTTTTCCTGTTAGCCTCGGTTATAGAATAGACGATTGATCGTGGCCGTGAGTCACAAAACGAGGCGCAAAGCCGCCTGTGGCGTACATTTTGACGGTGCTGCGCAATTGAAAAAAAACGCAGATAGTGCGAAGGTACGCGCAACAAGAACAATGACTGCCTAACTAGGGGTTTTCAATGACTACGTCAATTCAGTGGGCGCGCTGGCGCACCTGGGCTGCAGGTGCTGTGCTGGCCTGTACGACTCTGCCGACACTGGCAGAAAATAACTGGTACATCAGTGCCGAATACGGCCGGCAGCGTATTTTTGCCGCCGAAGACGACAAGGTTTATCAGCCGTCTACAGCGCCATCAGGCGCCTGCTTGGGTGGCGCATTCGCTATTCCAGGTGTGGGTAATTGTGGTAACCCAAGTCTGTTTGATGATCGGATTCATAACTACGATGATGACGATGGCTTTGGTCTGTCGGTGGGCTATAACTTTGAAGGTCCGGTACGGGTTGACCTGTCAGCGAAACAGATGAAAAACGAAGCTGACTACGTGCGCATCGATGGTGGCCCCCGCCAGGATGTGGACTTCACTCAGGAGGCTCAAGCCCTGCTGACCAACCTGTGGTTCGATTTTAACGAAGACGGTGTGGTGCAGCCCTATGTGGGTTTGGGTGTGGGCGCGGCTAAAATGAAGCTGGCCGGTGCTCAAGCCAACAATCTTGATGATACCACCCTGTTTGCTCAGGCCGGCTTTGGGATGAATTTCGTCGTAACCGACAGCTTTATGATGGATTTCGGTGCCCGCTATTTCGAAGCCGACAAGCCCGAGTACGAGAACTTTCTGGCCGAATACCACGGCGCCGGACTGGTACTGGGCTTCCGCTACAACTTTGAAGGCAAAGACAGTGCCGACGGGGATTCCGATGGCGACGGTGTGCGCAACGCCGATGATCGCTGTCCGCACACTCCACGCGGTGACCGGGTTAACAAATTCGGTTGTTCCGATAGCGATGGCGATGGCGTAGCCGACAATCTAGATCGTTGCCCGAGCACTCCGCCCGGCACACCTGTCAACGAATTCGGCTGTTCAGACCTGGATGGTGATGGCGTGGTGGATGGTCAGGATCTGTGCCCCGGTACCCCGGTAGGTACGCAGGTTGATGGTAATGGCTGTTCTGACGTCGACGGTGACGGTGTCACTGACCGTGTCGATGCCTGCCCGGATTCAGTGCCTAACAAACCGGTTATGTCCAACGGCTGCGGCGTGCAGCAGAGTGTTGTGCTGGAAGGTGTGAACTTCGAGTTCGACAGCGCCCGCCTGCAACCCAATGCGCAGCGCATTCTGGATCTGGTAGCCAAGTCTCTGAAAGAGTCGCCGAACTTTGTGGTGGAGATCCAGGGGCACACCGACAACGTCGGCAGCGATGCCTACAACCTGATCCTGTCGCAGGATCGCGCAGGCGCCGTAAAAGCCTACCTGATAAGCAAAGGCGTAGACGCCGATGCGATGGTGGCGCGCGGTTACGGTGAGCGTCAGCCGGTTGCGGATAACGGTAGTGAAGATGGCCGTGAGCGTAACCGTCGGGTAGAGATGAAGGTGATTCAGGAGCGTTAAGCGCGCTCCTTTTTACTGGTTATAAGAGGCCCTCTTTGGAGGGCCTTTTTTTTGGCTTTCAGATAGTGGTTGTGGGGTTGGGTTTTAGGTGTGAGGTTATAGCGGGCAGTGGTTTCGCCCTGCTGGGCGAGTTACCTTTCTTGCTTGTCCAAGAAAGGTAACCCAAAGAAGGACACCCCTGTCTCCCTTCGGGTTCCCTGCGATGCTCGATCAACAATCTACGCAACTCGACCTCCGCGGCTATCGCCGCTCCGGGACTCGAACAGTGCTCGCTCTGGCCCGTTGTTGCTCTGCGCTTCTCGGCACCTCCAAAGGGGGTTCAGGGTGCCTTTTTTCTTGGTTACTTCTTTTTGGGCATGCAAAAAGAAGTCACTCGCCCAGCAGGGCGAAACCCATGCTTAATCCAAAACACAATTAACCGAGCGCACCGCTCCCTGCCTACCCCCGCACAAACTTCAACAACCGATTATTTGCTGGCATAGTATGATCCGCCCTCAAAACCAGCCCGGCGCCAGCCGCTAACTCAACAATCGCCTCAATATCCCTGATACCGCTACCCGGATCCCGTTCCCGCAAAAATCGATCAAACTGCGCATTGCTATCGCTGGTATAGCGGCCTTGAAAGTTGAAGGGGCCATACAAGCAAAACACGCCCTCCTCGGTTAGCACCGCCCCAAGCCCCTCAAAAAAAGCTTCAACCATAGGCCATTGCATAATGTGAACGGTATTGGCCGAAAATACGGCCGGCGTTCGGGTCACTGGCCAGGTCGCGCAGACGTCAAGCTCCAGCGGGCGGCGCAGGTTTTCCAGTCTGGCGTCGTCGCACCAGGCGGCGATGCCGTCGAGGTATTCGCGCTGGTCGCTGGGCTGCCAGATCAGGTGGGGCAGGTTGGCGGCAAAGTGGACAGCGTGTTGGCCGGTGCCGCTGCCGATCTCAAGCACGTAATCAACACTCGCGAAAGCGTCGTGCAACACGCTGAGAATGGGTTGCTTGTTGTTTTCGCAGGCCTGTGAAAAGGGTTTGCTCATGAATTAATGCTTGCCAGTAATTGTCGTAAGTGACTATAAAGGAGGCTGCTTTGCTCTGGGGAAAGCAGCAAAACCATAAATTCACAAGAACCATAAATCAAAGTTCAAGGACGTGTCACGTGCTGGTCAGCAATATCGAAATCATTCCCGGTAAGCGTATCGCTAAACATCTTGGTCTGGTGCAGGGCAACACTGTGCGTACCAAGCATTTGGGGCGCGATCTGATGGCGGGCCTGAAAAATATTTTCGGTGGTGAACTCAAGGGTTACACAGAACTGTTAAATGATGCGCGTGAAGAAGCGGTGCAGCGCATGATGCAGCAGGCGGAGTCGATGGGGGCCAATGCGATCATCAACGTGCGTTTCTCCACCTCGTCGGTTGCGGCCGGTGCCGCGGAGCTGTTTGCCTACGGGACAGCCGTTATTCTGGAGTAGACGCGTGATTGATCTGATTGTCTTTCTGGTTTTGCTGGCGCTCGGTTATGTGTTTGGGCGCTTTGCGGAATCCCGTCATTTCAAATCCATCCAGCAGCGCGAGCAGGAGTTTGCCGGTGTGCTGGCCTTCAGCGAGCGACTGCCGCCGCCTTCTATGGCGCATCGCGAGGTGGCGCTGGTCGGTGGCAATGTCGTGATCTCGGTGGACTACTTCAAAATGATCGCCGCCGGTCTGCGCAGTCTGTTTGGCGGTCGGGTTCGCGCCTTTGAAAGTCTAACCGAGCGCGCTCGCCGGGAAGCGCTGCTGCGAATGAAGCAGGAAGCTCGTGATCTGGGGGCGCAAATGGTCGTCAACGTCAAACTCGAAACCGCCTCCATTTCCAAGGGCAACAAAGGTCAGGTGGGAGCGGTGGAGGTGTACGCCTACGGCACCGCATTGATCGAACAAGCGCTGACCTGATTACGCATGGCCGACTACGAAAACCGCCCGGTTCCCGAAGGCATAAACTACAGCCGGGAAAATCCGCTGAAAGAATTTCTATTGCTCTGTGTGGCACTAGCTGGCGCGCTGGCGGTGCTGCTGTTTTCGCTGTCACTGGCGGCACAGAAACTGGCACCGCTGATTCCGTTTAGTGTGGAAAACCGGCTGGTTGAACAATTCTCCTCGTCGCTACCAGCGCCTGCCGAAAGCGAGCGCGCTCAGAAAATTGACGCTTATCTGAGCGAGCTCGCTGAGTCGTTGCTTTCCGGTCAAAAATTGCCTGAAGGTTTTAATTTGCAAGTTGCCTACGTGGATTCGCCAATGACGAATGCCTTCGCCACGCTCGGTGGGCGGGTGTTTATCATGAAGGGCTTGATTCAAGAGATGGGTAGTGAGAATGCGCTGTCGATGGTGTTGGCTCACGAGCTCGCCCATATTCTTAATCGCGACCCGATTGTAGCGATGGGGCGGGGTGTCACTGTGTCACTGGCCTTGGCCAGTCTCACGGGGCTTGGCAATAGCGGCGCGGCCGATTGGTTGATTCAGCAGATGGGGGTGGCAACGCTCTCCGGGTTTACCCGCGAACAGGAGCGTGATGCAGACGCCATGGCATTGAAAATGCTGCAGGCACGTTATGGCAACGTGCAGGGTGCTGATCAGATCTTTACCCTGTTTGAGGGCGGTGAACCGCCGGAACTATTCAGCACGCATCCACTGAGCAGCAAGCGTATCTCGGCGGTGCGTGAATTTGCAGCGACTCATCCCCAGGCGGGTAACGCGGTGCCATTGCCGGCGTTTTTACATGAACAAGAGGCAGGCGAATGAATTACTGGCTGATGAAATCCGAGCCCGATGCCTTCAGCATTGATGACCTTGTCGCGCGGCCGGGCAAGCGCGAACACTGGGATGGTGTGCGCAACTATCAGGCGCGTAATTTTATGCGTGAGATGAAAAAAGGCGACGAGATTCTGTTCTATCATTCCAGCTGCCCCGAGCCGGGGGTGGTTGGCGTGGCCAAGGTCGTAAAAGAAGCGTATCCGGATTTCACGGATCTTGATCCCGAGTCAAAGTACTACGATCCCAAATCGTCCGAAGAAAAGCCTCGCTGGTTTATGGTGGATATTCAGTACAAGAAAAAACTGAAACGCACTGTGACGCTGAAGGAGCTGAAGCAGAATCCTCAGCTTGAAGGAATGCAGTTGCTGCGCAAGGGCAACCGCTTGTCAGTGATGCCGGTAGCAGCGTCGGAGTTCGACGCTATTCTGGCTATGGTGTGATGTGAAATGCCTGCGAGAAAAATCAGGCAATTTCTTTGCGGGTAAAAACCAGCTCCCCAGCCGATGATTGATCCGGCTGATAACGATAGCCTTCCCAGTCAAAGTCCTTCAGCCCTTCCACGGTTTTTACCCGGTTTTTAATGATGTAGGCGCTCATCAGGCCGCGCGCCTTTTTGGCATAGAAGCTGATGATCTTGTACTGACCGTTCTTCTGATCCTTGAATACCGGCGTTACAATCTCGCCGTTGAGTTCTTTCTTCTTGATCGACTTGAAGTATTCGTTGGACGCCAGATTGACCAGCGTGTCTGATTTAACTGCCTTCAGGGATTCATTCACGGCTTCGGTGATTTTGCTGTCCCAGAAGGTATAGAGGTCCTTGCCCTTGCTGTTCTCAAAGCGGGTGCCCATTTCCAGGCGGTAGGGCTGGATCAGGTCCAGCGGGCGCAGCAGGCCGTAAAGGCCAGATAGAATGCGCAGGTGCTTCTGGGCAAAGTCGAAATCCCGTTTGCCAAAATCCTCGGCGCTCAGTCCCTGATACACGTCGCCCTTGAAGGCCAGTACGGCAGGTCGGGCGTTGCTGGGCTTAAAAGGTGTTTTCCAGTTCATAAAGCGGCTATGGTTGAGTTCGCCCAGCGCCGGGCTGATTTTCATCAGGCTGGAAATATCCTCCGGCGAGAGTTCGCGCAACTCCTTGATCAGCTGTCGGGATTCCTTCAGAAAGCCCGGTTGGCTGAAATCTTCAGTGGGCAGAGGTGATTCAAAATCCAGGGTTTTGGCAGGTGAAATAACCGTCAGCATACTGTGTGTCCGTGCGAGCCGTGTAGAAATGATTTACTACGCTATAATGCCGGGTCTCGATTTTAGCCGGTTCAGCGCATGCGAATAATAACAGCCCTGTCCTCAACACTCGACGCCTACAGCGAATCCGTCGGCCGATTGCTGGCGTGGCTTTTGCCGCTGCTGATGCTAAATACCTGTGTGGTGGTGTTTCTCCGCTATGGTCTGGAGCTGGGCTCTACCTATCTGCAGGAACTGTCGACCTACTTACATGCAACCGTCTTTATGCTGGGGGCCGGCTATACCCTTAAGCGCGATGGTCACGTGCGAGTGGATGTGCTCTATCGCCGCATGAGCCCTTATCGACAGGCTTGGGTGAATGCCATCGGCACATTGGTCTTTCTGTTGCCGCTATGTGGCTACGTGCTGATCAGCAGCTGGGACTTTGTGCAGCATGCCTGGCTGATTCGTGAGGGGTCGGCTGAGCCGGGTGGTATTCCGGCAGTTTATGCGCTGAAAGCGCTGATCCCGCTGATGGCGGTGAATCTGGCCCTGCAGGGCATCTCGGAGTTCTGCAAGTCGCTGGCGGTTCTGCTGGAGGCACCGGCCCATGATTGAATGGATTCCCTTGATCATGTTCGCCGCGGTCTGTCTGGCGTTAATCGCGGGCTATCCGGTGGCCTTTTCTCTGGCCGGTACCGCCATGCTGTTTGCCGGCGTCGGCATTATCGCGGGCTGGTTTGATCCCAGTTACCTGTCAGCCCTGCCGGCACGCCTGTTTGGCACCATCAATAACGTAACGCTGATGGCGGTGCCGCTGTTTATTCTGATGGGCGTTTTGCTTGAACGCAGCCGCATCGCCGAAGAACTGCTCGATACTATGGCACGCCTGTTTGGGCGCATGCCCGGTGGGCTCGGCATCTCCGTGATTCTGGTGGGGGCGTTGCTGGCGGCCAGTACCGGGATCGTGGGGGCGACGGTGGTGACCATGGGTTTGTTGTCACTACCGACCATGCTGCGCCGCGGCTACGCACCTTCCATTGCCACCGGTACTATCTGCGCTACTGGCACCCTCGGCCAGATTATACCGCCCTCGATTGCGCTGGTACTGCTCGGTGATACGCTATCGACCGCCTATCAGCAGGCGCAGCTTAAAATGAATGTCAGCAACCCGGAAACGGTCTCCGTGGGTGACCTGTTTATGGGAGCACTGGTGCCGGGGCTGATTCTGGTTGGGCTCTACCTTATCTACATTATCGTGATTGCGCTGCGTGACCCCGAGCGGGTGCCGCCGGCAACGAATATTGGGGAGGTGCCCACCTCCCGGCTGATCGCCAATCTGTTGCCGCCGGTCGCGCTGATTGTGACGGTGCTTGGCTCCATTCTGATCGGTGCGGCTACGCCAACCGAAGCTGCTGCAGTGGGGGCGTTGGGTGCCGCCTTGCTGGCGCGCATGAAAGGCGAATTACCCCTGCGCCGCTTGCGCGAGGTGGGCGAGTCGACCCTCGAAGTCACTTGCATGGTGTTTATGATCCTGATCGGTGCGGCGGTCTTTTCACTGGTTTTTCGCGGCTACGGCGGCGACGAATTGATTCAGTCCCTGTTTGAGCAGCTTGGCGGTGGTGTTGGCGTTGCCGTATTTGTGGTGATGCTGGCGATCTTTCTGTTGGGCTTTATTCTCGATTTTATTGAGATCACCTTTGTGGTGGTGCCTATTGTTGGCCCGATCCTGTTGGCAATGGGCGTCGACCCGGTTTGGCTCGGGATTATGATTGCACTTAATCTGCAAACCTCCTTTTTGACCCCGCCTTTCGGTTTTGCCCTGTTTTACCTGCGCGGTGTAGCCCCGGATTCGGTGCGCACGACCGACCTGTATCGGGGCGTTGCGCCCTTTATTGTGCTGCAATTGCTGATGCTCGGCATGTTGGCCCTGTGGCCCGACCTTGCCACCGCACTGCCGGATTGGGTGCGATCCCTGCGTTGAGGGCAATGTGCGAATCCACCTAGTGCCTGTTATAAAAAGGCACAGGGATTGCTTAACGATTTCGGTTGGCGCTGATTGACAGGGCTGATGGAAGCACATACCGTGCCTTTTCCAATGGAAAGCTCTCTGTACGGAAGGAATCACCGATGCGTGATATAGACGATACCCCCCTGCCCAAGGGTGAGCTGGCGTTGCAGACGCTGGCCATGCCCGCTGATACCAACCCCAGCGGCGATATCTTCGGCGGCTGGCTGATGTCACAGATGGACTTGGCAGGATTTATTACGGCCTCACGACGCGCGCAGGGGCGCACCGCCACGGTTGCCGTAACTGGCATGGCTTTTCTGACACCGGTAAAGGTGGGCTCGGTCGTTAGCTGTTATACCGATATTCTCGAAGTAGGTCGCAGCTCGATCCGCATCAATGTGGAAGTCTGGATTAACCCCCACAAAAACCCGGTTAAGGTCACCGAGGGCGAGTTTGTCTTCGTCGCGATCGATGACCGCGGCCACACCCGTGTGGTTCCCGACGAAGACGAGTGACCTTCGAGTTTACAACTTCGTAATGCGGCGGCTCCGGCCGCTGTAGTCTTATAGCGCTTTCCCACAGTGATAATAATCAGGAATGGCTATGAATCTGAAAGGTAAAGTCGCGCTGGTCACCGGCGCCACCAGCGGTATCGGTTCGGCGACCGCCGAAGCCATGGCGGCTCAGGGTGCGGAATTATTTATCGTCTGTCGCAATGCCGCCAAGGGTCAGGCGCTGCTGGATGAGATTCAGCAGAAGACCGGTAACACTCAGCTCAACAAGATTGTGGCCGACCTCAGTGTGCTGGCCGATGTGCGTCGCGCGGCAGAGGAATTTCTGCAAACCGGTAAGCCCTTACATCTGCTGATCAATAATGCGGGTGTGATCTACACCGAGCGCAAGATTACCGCCGATGGTCTGGAAGAAACCTTTGCGGTTAATCATCTGGCCTACTTTCTGTTTACAGAGTTGCTGCGTGAGCGCATTGTCGAGAGCGCGCCGGCGCGCATTGTCAGCGTGGCGTCAGGCGCACACGCATTCTGCAAAGAGATTCATTTTGATGATCTCAATTATGAGCGTCGCGCTTACAAAACCTTCGAAGTCTACGGCCATTCCAAACTGGCCAATATTCTGTGGACGCGGGAGCTGGCGCGGCAACTCGAAGGCACGGGTGTAACCGCTAACTGTGTGCATCCGGGAGCGGTGCGCTCAGGGCTTGGCAAGCAGAATGGTCTGTTGGGTAAATTGATGACGGCCATCGTGGCACCGTTCTTTCAGACGCCAGAGAAGGGCGCCTCGACCTCGGTGTATCTGGCGACCTCACCTGAGGTGGAGGGTGTGACCGGCAAATACTTCGCCAAATGCAAGCCGTTAGAACCGAAGCCCTGGGCCAAGGACAATGTGGCAGCGAAACGCTTGTGGGATGTGAGTCGCGAACTGACAGGGCTCAATTAACACGACTGAGCTGACGGGGCTGGCTGAAGCCGCCCCGGGTATCAATCAAATTTCTATCTGCGCAATCGCCCAGCCTTCCAGAAACGGTCCTACCACTTTTTCCAGCAGCTCGGCATGGGCCGGGCTGGCGACGTAATCGTCCAGATCGGCCTTGTTGTCGAAATCCAGCATCAGCACGTAGTCGTAATTACCCGGATAAAACTGTTTGTCCGGGCCGTGGGCGATGTTGCGAATGCTGGTCACTTGTTCGGGCAGCGCTGCGTAGGCGGCGTTAAAGGTGGTGAGCTGTTCTTCGCTGAGAGTCTGATTCCACTTCAGCAATACAAAATGACGGATCATGGGGCTTCCTTAATTACTCTTCCAAATCGCGGGTATTAATATACGCCTGCTCGGAAATACGGTGGTAATTGCTGGCGCCATCGAGGAATTTTTTCCAGCTCTGGTACACTTTTTTGGCCGTCGGGTCGCTTTCCGTCACCTCGCCATAATAATCGTAGGCCGCTTTCCGCAGATGCCGCAGTACATCATTCGGCAACTTCTTGACTTGAATATCGTGTTGATCAAGCAGGCGGTTGAGCGCGGCGTTGTTGCGCGCGGTGTACTCGTCGAGCATATCCTGATTGGCGTAGCGCGCGGCGATTTCGACAATGCGCTGCAGGTCTTTCGGCAGGCTTTCGAAGGCTTTCTTGTTGACGGTGATTTCCAGTGTCGGGCCCGGTTCGTGCCAGCCCGGGTAATAGTAATAGCGCGCAACTTCGTGCAGACCGAGCGCCATGTCGTTGTAGGGCGCGACCCACTCGGTGGCGTCGATCACTCCTGTTTGCAACGAGGTATAAAGCTCGCCGCCGGGCAGCGTCACCGCGGTTCCGCCGGCCCGTGAAAACACTTCACCGCCCACACCCGGGATGCGCATTTTCAGGCCTTTCAAATCGTCCACCGAGTTGATTTCCTTGTTGAACCAACCGGCCATTTGCACGCCAGTATTGCCGCCGGCGAGCGGAATCACATTAAAAGGCGCGTAGACCTCGCGCCACAGCTCAAGACCGCCGCCGTAGTGCAGCCAGCCATTCATCTCCTGAGCGGTCATGCCAAACGGTACGGAGGTGAAGAACGGCGCGGCGGGCATTTTGCCTTTCCAGTAATAGGCCGCGCTGTGCCCCATTTCGACACTGCCCAGCGACACGGCATCAAACACGCCCAGCGGTGGTACCAGCTCGCCGCCGCCGTAGACCTTGATCAGCAAGCGGCCACCACTCATTTCTTTTACCGCTTTGGCAAAGTTTTCCGGCGCGGTGCCGAGGCCGGGATAATTTTTGGGCCAACTGGTGACGAGCTTCCAGTGGTAGACCCGCTGATTGCCGGAGGCCGTTAGGGTGTCACTGCTGAAATCTTCCGCTTGCTCGCCAACATAGAGCCAGAACAGGCTGACGAGTGCGGCGACCAGCAGCAGAATAACGATCGATTGCTTGCGTGAATTCATAGGTTTTTATTCTTTGTTTGATTAAATCGCTTCCAGCTTGGCATAGGCCAGCACTAACCACTTACTGCCCTCGCTTTCAAAGTTCACCTGCACTCGCGCGCTGGCGCCTTGCCCTTCGAAGTTCAGGATAGTGCCCTCGCCGAAGATGGAGTGCAGCACGCGCTGCCCCAGCGTCAGCCCGCTGTCTTCGTCGGTGCTGTGCATGCTGGTATTGGCAAAGCTGACCGGCCGCGAGATCTGGGTATTGCCGCGCACTTCGCTCATTAACTCGCGGGGAATTTCCGACAGGAAGCAGGACGGCGAGTTGTAGTTGTCCTGACCGTGCAGACGTCGGGTTTCAGCGTAGGTTAAATAGAGCTGCTGTTCAGCGCGGGTAATACCCACATAGCACAGGCGCCGTTCTTCCTCGAGGCTTTGCTCTTCCATCGACATGCGGTGGGGGAACAGGTTCTGCTCCATGCCGGCGATAAAGACCACCGGAAACTCCAGGCCTTTGGCCGAGTGCAGTGTCATCATCTGCACACTGTCTTCGTATTCATCGGCCTGTTGCTCGCCTGCATCGAGGGCGGCCTGATCGAGAAAGGCGCGTAGTAGCGGTACATCTTCGTCGTCGGTTTCAAAACTGCGGGCCGCGCTGACCAGTTCCTGCAGGTTTTCCACCCGCGCCTGACCCTTTTCGCCTTTTTCCTTTTTGTGAAACTCGATCAGTCCTGAGGCTTCAATAGCGTGATCGACCTGTTCGTCCAACGGCAGCTCGGCGATGCCCTGCTCGATACCGGCGATCAGATCCACAAAGGCCTGCAGGGCGCCACTGGCGCGGGCGGGCAAGACTTTTTCACGCAGGCAAAACTGAGCGGCGGCCCACAGTGAGCAGCCCTGCTCCCGGGCAATCAGTCTAAGTTGCTCAACGGTGCGAGCGCCGATGCCGCGGGTCGGTGTATTGATTACCCGTTCCAGTGCGGCGTCATCGTCGCGGTGCAGGCTCAGGCGCAGATAGGCGAGGGCGTTGCGGATTTCTAGGCGATCGTAAAAGCGCTGGCCACCGTAGATGCGGTAGGGCAGGCCGGCACGAATCAGGTTTTCTTCCAGCACCCGTGACTGTGCGTTACTGCGATAGAGGATGGCGGTGTCGCTGCGGCTGTAATCGCCGCCGCTGGTGAGGCTGTCGATGCGCTCGGTAATAAAGCGCGCCTCATCCTGCTCGTTAAAGCCGGCGTAAACCTGAATCGGATCGCCTTCATCACCCTGACTCCACAGTTCCTTGCCGAGACGGTCGCGGTTGTTGGCGATTACCGCATTGGCCGCTTTCAGGATGGTCTGGGTGGAGCGGTAGTTTTGCTCGAGGCGGATGGTTTCAACGCCGGCAAAATCTTGGGAGAACTGCTGGATGTTTTCGATGCGGGCACCGCGCCAGCCGTAGATGCTCTGATCGTCATCACCTACGGCCGTGATGGGCACCTGCTTGCCCGCAAGCACGCGCAGCCAGGCGTATTGAATGGTGTTGGTGTCCTGAAACTCGTCGACCAGAATGTGGCGGAAGCGGCTCTGGTAGTGACCGAGTAAGGCAGGGTGGTTCAGCCAGATTTCGTGGGCGCGCAACAGGAGCTCGGCGAAGTCCACCACGCCTTGCTGTTGGCAGATTTCCTCGTAGCGGCGATAGACCTTGAGCATGGTCGTGATAAACAGGTCGTGGCCGAAGTCTTCAATATGCTGTGAGCGTTTGCCCTCGTCCTTTTGGCCGTTGATAAACCACTGTGACTGACGCGGTGGCCAGCGGCTTTCATCCAGCTCCAGCTCGCGGTGAATGCGCTTGAGCAGGCGCAGCTGGTCGTCGCTATCGAGAATCTGGAAGTTGTCCGGCAGCCCGGCTTCCTTGCTGTGAGCTTTTAACAGGCGGTGTGCGAGGCCGTGAAAGGTGCCCACCCACATGCCGGCATAGCTGTGACCCAGCAGCTCTTCAATGCGGCCGCGCATTTCCCGGGCGGCCTTATTGGTGAAGGTCACGGCCAGAATACTATGGGGTGAGTAGCCCTCGGCCTGAATCAGCCAGGCGATACGATGCACCAGAACCCGGGTTTTGCCTGAGCCGGCGCCTGCGAGTACCAGTGCGTTGCCGGGTGGGGCTGCAACGGCCTGGCGCTGAGCATCGTTAAGGTGGTTCAGAATATGAGATACGTCCATGGGGGAGCATTCTAGCGGATTTTGCCCGTGGCGAGCAGGGCTCGGCAGCCTCAATCCGGGCGGAGTCGTACGATTTCAGGAACCTTGCCGGGCTTTCCGCTACAATCCGCTCATCAGGCAGACGCTCAAGCCGAGACACCGCAACATGAAGCCCCGCAATATCATCCGCGCCATCGAAAATGGCCGCCACGAGCTGCGCAAGTCCGAGCGCAAGGTGGCGGACTTTGTGCTGGCCAAGGCCGAGGATGTTATTCATATGCGGATTGTGGATCTGGCGCAGGAATCCAATGTCAGCGAGCCGACCGTGGTGCGCTTCTGTCGGGCGATTGGCTGCGACGGGTTTCAGTCTTTCAAACTGGCGTTGGCCCAACACGTAGCTCACAGTCCACGCTATCAGCATTACCGTTTTACCGAGCAGGACTCCGCTCACGAATATACCTTCAAGGTGTTTGACGCCACCATGGAAACCCTCAAGCGGGTGCGCGACAACATTGATGTGAAGGCCATTGAAAAAGCCGTGGATGCGCTGGGCTCGGCCAATCGCGTGGAGTTCTATGGGTTTGGTGCCTCCAGTGCGGTGGCTACCGACGCCCAGCACAAATTTTTCCGGCTGCAGATTTCGTCCAGCGCCTATTCCGATCCGCATATTCAGGCGATGTCGGCCATGTCGCTGCGGCGTGGTGATGTGGTAGTGGCAATCTCTCAGTCCGGTCGGACTCAGGCCCTGATCGACGCGATTCATCTGGTGCGTGAAACCGGTGCCACCGTGATTGGTTTGGCGCCGAGTGCCACACCGGTGGCCAGAGTCTGTGATCTTGCTATCCATATCGACGTGGAAGAAGACAATGAAAACTACACGCCGCTGCCGTCGCGCATCGCCCATATGGCGGTGATCGATATTCTGGCGGTGGGCGTATCGCGAGCCAAGGGGCCGTCGGTGCGTGAGCATCTGGCCACCCTCAACCGCGGCTTGCAGTCACTGCGAATATCCCGTGAACCCTGAGTTGGGAGGCAAAAGTTGCAACCGGCAGGGCGCTGGGCTAACGTTCTCTGGTCAATGATTTCCTGTAAGGGGGAAGCTGAATGAAACTGGTAACGGCCGTCATCAAGCCTTTCAAACTGGACGATGTGCGCGCGGCACTTTCTGAAGTGGGCGTGCAGGGTATTACTGCCACAGAGGTGAAGGGCTTCGGTCGGCAAAAAGGTCACACCGAGCTCTACCGGGGTGCGGAATATGTGGTGGATTTTCTGCCGAAGGTGAAATTGGAAATCGCCGTATCTGACGATCAGGTTGAGCGCGTAATTGAAGCGGTCGCAAAGTCGGCTAACACCGGCAAAATTGGTGACGGCAAAATCTTCGTTAGCGCACTGGAGCAGGTTATTCGTATCCGCACCGGCGAAACTGGCGAAGAAGCTATTTAAAGTGTTCCCCCCAGCCCGCCTGTCCTGGCGGGCTGTTGTTTTATCTCTCCCCGCAACCGTACTTCTTAGCTTGATATAAGCGCACCTTCGAATAGAACAAAATAAACTAGCGCGCGCGACATTTGCCTATTGTGTTTTGTGCCGCGAACGGGCAATTTGCGCGAAAAAGCTTCATGTGGTGATGTAGGCAAAAAGCGAGGTTTGCATCATGGGGAGTAGTCGAAGAGACCGGTCGTTTGATGACGACTTTACCGACAGTGTAGAAGAACCGTGGGATAGCACTAACGATACTCATACACTGACCGCGCGCGAGCGCATCCGCCGCCAGTTGGCTTCAGACGTTGAAGCGTTTCTGGCCCAGGGTGGACAGATTCAACATCTGGATACCACGGCTCACGCGGAAAACTACGCGGAAAAGGTTGGCGATAACGATCTTTTTTAGGCGCATTTTTCAGCGTTCGGTCTGATCCAGTTGCTGGATCTGTCGCGGCACCTGTCGCCAGTCTGAAAAGGCAGGCCCGGTTGCCGGGTGTTTGTCGGTGATGCAGGCCTGCAGGGTGTGCATCCCCAAAGCCATTGCCGGTTCGATATCGTAGTAGGGGTCGTCGCCGATATGCAGTGTCTGTGCCGCCGTTACTCCCGCCGCCTCCAGTGCCGCCTCAAACAGTTCCGGGGCGGGTTTGCTGATTTTTAGATCCTCCGCCCGAAACGCCCCGAAAAAATAAGGTCCGATAGGCATGCGATTCACATCCGCGTTGCCATTGGTTACCGCGATCAGTCGATATTTTCCCGATAACTCAGCCAGTACCTGTTCGGCGTGGGGGAATAGTGCAACGTCCTGCCGTGCTTCCAGAAAGACCTCAAAGCTTTGCTCGGATAACTGTTGTGCCTGTACGGCATTGAGCCCGGCTTCCTGTAGCTGACAGCTAAGGCTGTCGAGTCGCCAACGGCTGATGTCGTGCTGCAGTTCCGGGTGCTTCTTCAGGTGTTGTAATCGGTAATTGCGCAGGTCTTCCTTGTCGAGCTTTGTGAAAAGCTCCGGGGCCTGCTTGCAGAGAAAATCGTAATAGATCGCCTCTGCGCGGGTGATCACATCGTCCACCGGCCAAAGGGTGTCGTCCAGGTCGAGGGTGATCAGTTTAATACTCATATGAACTCTTTCTGGTTAGCTTTCTAATTCGCTGAAAGCGCTTTACCTAATCCGCTGAGGGCTCTCCACCTATTCCGCTGAAGGCTCTTTCTTGCGTCGTGCTGCTCGCGGGTGAGCCTTGTCGTATACCTTGGACAGGTGTTGAAAGTCGAGATGGGTGTACACCTGGGTTGTCGACAGGTTGGCGTGTCCCAAAAGTTCTTGTACGGCGCGAAGGTCACTGCTGGATTCGAGCAGGTGGCTGGCAAAGGAGTGTCGCAGCATATGCGGGTGCACCGGCTGATAAATACCTTGCTTCTGCGCCATGTTTTTCAAGCGGAGCTGGATGCTGCGGGTGCTGAGGCGCTGACCGCGCTGACTGATAAATAGGGCCGGTTCGCTGCGGTCTTTGCAGTGCAGCGGCCGAACCTTGAGCCACTGCTTTAGTGCCTGCAGCGCGAGGCGTCCAATGGGCACGGTGCGGGTCTTGCTTCCCTTGCCGGTGACCGTGACCAACGCGCTTTGAAACTGAATATCGTCGCTGTTCAGCGAGACCAATTCCGACAAACGCAGGCCAGAGGAATAAAACAGTTCGGCTATGGCTTGATCGCGTTGGCTGTGCCAGTCGTCGTCCGGGCTGGCCAGCATCTGCTCCATATCTTCGGGGCTCAGGGCCTTGGGCAGGCGCTTGGGCGCTTTGGGGGCCTGGATGCCGGTGGCGGGATTGTTTTCGCAGACACCGGTTTTTACCAGGTAATTGAACCAGGTGCGCAGGGCTGAGAGCTGGCGCTGCAAGCTGCGGCCACCGGTACCACCGGCGCGGCGCTGGCTGACAAAGTGGCGCACCGCCGCCATATCAATGTCGTTCGGGCGGCGAAAGTGCTGCTGTTCGCAGAAGTCGAGAAACTGGGTGAGGTCGCGGCGGTAGCCGCTCACGGTGTGCGGGCTCAGGCGGCGAGCGGATTGCAGGTAGTCGAGAAACTCACTGACGCTCGCGGCAAGGTGCATATCACGCTTTCAGCAGCCGCGGCAGGCAGCGGTTGATGACTTCGGCGATATAGCCGAGGAACAATGTGTCCATGCTGCTCTGGAAGTGCTGTGGGTCGCGACTGCCGATGGCGATTACGCCCAGTGGTCGGTCACGGTGCAGGGGAACCACGGCCGCGGAGCCAACCTTGTCGACATTGCGCTCGCCGAACAGAAATTGAATTTCTGATTCGCGGAGGTTGCCGCAGATGGCTTTGTTGTTTTTCAGGATGCTACCGATATGGGCGCTGGCTTCGGATTCGGTGGTAACGCGCAGGCGCGAGTTACTTACTACGGGGTTGCCAAAGACGATGACGCTGGCGGCATCGATCTGGAAATTTTCGGTGAGGTGCTGGCAGAAGGCATTGGACAGTTCATCGGCGCGGCGGGCATCGACCAGCGCCAAAATGAGAGCCTTGGTTTTTTCGAATAGCACGTCGTTGCGCTGGGCGTTTTCCAGCAGGCTGCTGAGGCGGGTGCGCATTTCCATATTGCGTTCGCGCAGAATGCTCGCCTGACGTTCTGTCAGCGACACGGCCTTGCCCCTGTCCTGGGACAGCTTCAGATCTGCCAATAGATCTTCATGCTTGAGAAAAAAGCCGGGGTGATTGCGCAGGTAGCGCGCGACATCTTCTTCAGTCAGGTTGTCTTTCTTTTTATCGGTCGATGTATCCACGTCGAGATTACCTGTCACCCGGTCTATTGGATTTATATGCGCACCTGGCCTTCAAAGACGGTGGTGGCTGGCCCGGTCATGATAACGGGATGGCCTTCCCCCTGCCAGCTCAGGATCAGTTCGCCGCCATTGAGTTCGGCGGTGGCATTGCTGTCGAGCAGGCCGCGCTGCACGCCGGCTACCATAGCGGCGCAGGCGCCGCTGCCGCAGGCCAGGGTTTCGCCCACGCCGCGCTCAAACACTCGTAGCCGGAAGCGCTGGCGGTCGAGCACCTGCATAAAGCCGACATTCACGCGCTTGGGAAACCGGCCATGAGCTTCCAGAATGGGCCCCAGCGTGGCCACCGGTGCGTAGCGGGTATCGTCCACTTGCAGCACTACGTGGGGGTTGCCCATGGAGATGGCGCTGACGGTGTAGTCTCTGCCATCGGCTTCGAGGGTATAGGTCGTGGCGCGGGCGTCGGCAATAAAGGGAATCGCGTCGGGCTCGAGAATGGGGGCGCCCATGTCCACGCGCACCCGCTTCTGTTCGTCGATTTCGAGGCTGATGATGCCGCCGGCGGTCTCGACCCGGATGGGGTTGTTGCCGGTCAGTTTCTTGTCGCGTACAAAGCGGGCGAAGCAGCGTGCGCCGTTGCCGCATTGCTCCACTTCGCTGCCCTCGGCATTGAATATGCGATAGCGAAAATCCACATCCGGCCGGCTGGGAGCCTCTACAACCAGCAACTGGTCGCAGCCGACGCCGAAATTGCGGTCGGCAATTTTGCGCACATGATGGGGTTTGAGGTTGAAACGCTGGGTGATCAGGTCAACGACGACGAAGTCATTGCCCAGCCCGTGCATCTTGGTAAATTTGAGCAGCATAATCCGGCACCTGTGCGCCTCGCCGTTGGCGCGCTGTGTGATTGATGCCGGCGCTGGACTCCAAGTTGACCCCTGTCTGAGCGACGAGGGATCAGGGGAGCAGCTGTTCGCCCAGCATCAGGTCGGCGAGTGATTCCCGCGCCCGGATCAGGTGAACCTGGTCGCCATCGACCATGACCTCTGCGGCGCGTCCTCGGCTATTGTAATTGGAACTCATGGTAAATCCATAGGCGCCGGCGGAAGCCAGTGCCAGCAGATCCCCTTCTTCAATCACCAACTCCCGGTCTTTCGCCAGAAAGTCGCCGGTTTCGCACACTGGTCCCACCACATCATAAGCATTGGCGCCGCCCTCGCGCGGCCTGACCGGCAGAAGATCCATCCACGCGCTGTAGAGCGCGGGACGCAGCATGTCGTTCATGGCGGCGTCGATAATCGCGAAGTTCTTGTGCTCGTTATGCTTGAGGTATTCGACCTTGGTCAGCAACACGCCGGCGTTAGCGACCAGTGAGCGGCCCGGTTCAAACAGGAGCTTTACCTTGCGCTCGCCGAGGCGTTCGCGGATGGCGCCGATGTACGCGGCCGGGGTGGGTGGCGTCTCATCACGGTATTTCACACCAAGACCACCGCCCAGATCCAGGTGGCTGATGCTGATGCCGAGTCCGGCCAGTTCATCAATCAGCAGTAGTACCCGGTCGAGGGCGTCGAGGAAGGGGCTGACGTCGGTGAGCTGGGAGCCGATATGGCAATCCACGCCGATCACATTGATGTGTTCAAGATCGCGGGCACGGGCATAGACCTGTGGCGCTTCCTTGATATCAATGCCGAATTTATTGTCGCGCAAACCGGTGGAAATATAGGGGTGGGTCTGGGCGTCGACATCCGGATTGACGCGGATGGAGACCGGCGCCAGCAGTTTCAGGCTGCCGGCGACGCGATTCAGGCGTTCCAATTCCGATGAGGATTCCACATTGAAGCAGCCAATCCCGGCCTTGAGGGCCTCGGCCATTTCGTCTTCGGTTTTGCCGACGCCGGAAAATACGACTCTTTTGGCATCGCCACCGGCAGCCAGTACACGCGCCAATTCACCGGCAGAGACGATATCAAAGCCGGCGCCGAGGCGCGCCAGTACGTTCAGCACACCGATATTGGAGTTGGCTTTGACCGCATAGCAGACCTGATGATCCATACCTGCCAGGGCGTCGGTGTAATTGCGGTAGGCGGTTTCGATATGGCGGCGGGAATAGACATACGTGGGGCTGCCGAAGGTGCCGGCGATGTCGCTCAGGGCCACATTTTCGGCGAACAGCTCGCCGTTCTGGTAAGTAAATTCAGCGCTCATTGGGCCTGTTCCTGTGTATTGCCGGCGGCGTTCCCATTGGAATTGTCATCGGGCAGACGCAGCGGGCCTTTCTGGCCGCAGCCTGCAAGCAGTATCAGGGCAAAAAAGAGGCAGAAAACACGCATGGTACTGAGCCTGATTGTGGGGGCGTTCCCGCAAGAACGCGCCGCTGAAAGTAAAAGGCCGGCATTATACCGAAAAGCCCGGCGGTTGCCTGCCCGTGGCGATTGCTGAACAATAGCCTTCTTTTTCAAATTCAGGGATTTTTAACAGTGGCAGCAGGCATGAAGCGCATTCTGGTAACCGGTGGTAGCGGTTATATCGGCAGTCACACGGTGGTGGAGCTGCTCAAGACCGGTTGTGAGGTGACGATTGTCGATAACCTCAGTAACAGTCATCGGGTGGTGTTGGAGCGCATTGCGGCCATCAGCGGTCAGTCGCCGGATTTTATCGAGGGCGATATCCGTGACCGGGCGCTGCTGGAACGCGCGTTGAAGCATTCCAAGGCGGAGGCGGTGATTCACTTTGCCGGGCTCAAGGCGGTGGGCGAGAGCATTGAGCTGCCGCTGAAATACTACGACAACAACGTTAACGGCACCCTGGTGTTGTGCGAAGCCATGCAAACGGTGGGTGTGAAAAATCTGATCTTCAGTTCCTCGGCCACGGTATACGGCTCAGAGGCGGAGGTGCCCTACCGCGAAGATATGACCTTGGGCCGCGCCACCAATCCCTATGGCGCCTCCAAGGCCATGATCGAGCGCATACTTGATGATCTGTGCGCCGCCGACAGTGACTGGTCTGTGGCAGCCCTGCGCTACTTCAATCCCATCGGGGCCCACGAGTCGGGCCTGATTGGCGAGGATCCGCAGGGTATACCCAACAATCTGATGCCCTTTATCAGCAAGGTCGCCGTGGGGCAGCTGCCGGAGTTGGCGATTTTTGGTGATGACTACGATACGCCCGACGGCACCTGTATTCGCGATTATCTGCATGTGGCGGATCTGGCTGACGGACACGTTAAGGCGCTCAAAGCCTTGTCCAAGCCGGGTTACCATGTATTCAATCTCGGTACCGGCCGTGGATATTCGGTGAAGGAAATGGTTGAGGCCTTCCAGCGGGTAACCGGTCAGCCGGTAGCGCATCGGATCGCGCCGCGTCGGGAAGGTGATCTGGCAGCGGTGTGGGCCGATGCCGATAAGGCCAAGCGCGAGCTCGGCTGGTCAGCGGACACACCGCTCGACAAGATGATGGAAGATACCTGGCGCTGGCAGAGCGGGAATCCCCGCGGATACGCCCAATAAGCTCGTTTGCGGGTTGCTCCCAAGGGGCAACCCAAGACCACAGTCGCGCTTAGCCTTTCGGTCTGACGCGCTCGCCCATCAGATAAATCCCTTTCAGCAGGTTCAGCGCTTCAAATAGCTGATTGTCGTCTTCGGCTAGTGAGTTGCCGCCTTCAACTTTCCGTCGTGTGCTGCTTGAACTTTCATTGCCATCTGCGCGGGTCAAGTGGCCGTGCAAGTCGGCCTCGGTGACTTCATCGCCTTGCCCCAGCGTTTGCACCCGCGCACGTTCCAGTACGATATCCGGGCTGATGCCCTGCGCCTGAATGGAGCGGCCATTGGGTGTGTAGTAGCGCGCCGTGGTGATCTTGATCGCGCGGTCGCGACTGAGTGGCAATACGGTTTGCACCGAGCCCTTGCCAAAGCTCTGGGTGCCCGCAATCAACGCGCGTTTGTGATCCTGCAGGGCGCCGGCCACAATTTCTGACGCCGAAGCTGAGCCGCCATTAATCAACACCACCAGCGGTGTGTCGTCGGCGGGCTCCGTGGCACTGGCTTCGAAAATGGTTTTGGAGCTGGGAATGCGGCCCTCAGTGTAGACAATCGTGCCTTCGTTCAGAAAGATATCGGCCAGCTCGATGGATGATTGCAGCAGTCCGCCGGGGTTGTTGCGCAGGTCGAGCACCAGTCCTTTCAGCGGCTGATTACTGCGCTTGAGTTTATCCAGTTCGCGGCGGAAGTCGTTGGCGGTTTTGGTCTGGAACTGGGCGATACGGATATAACCGAAACCCGGTTCCAGAGTTTTGGAGCGCACGCTGGCGACGGTAATAATGTCGCGGGTCAGCGTGATATCAAAGGGCGCGTTGACACCTTCGCGCACTACCGTCAGCACGATTTTTGTACCCTTGCGGCCGCGCATGGCGTCCACTGCTTCCTGCAGGCTCATGCCTTTGACTGGCTTGTCATCCAGTTCGATGATCAGGTCGCCGGCGCGAATGTCGGCCCTTTGGGCGGGGCTGTCATCGATGGGCGAAATAACTTTGACGAAGCCGTTTTCCATGCCCACTTCTAGGCCCAGGCCGCCGAATTCGCCGGTGGTATTGGTTTGCAGGTGGTCGTAGGAGCTGGCGTCGAGAAAGGCCGAGTGCGGGTCGAGGCCGTTGAGCAGGCCGCGGATGGCGTCTTCCAGCAGCTCGCGGTCGTCGACTTCGTCCACATAGGCACTGCGCACCTGATTAAACACGTCCGCAAACAGTCGTAGATCTTCCAGCGGCAGTTCGGTCTCGGTTGGCGCTTCTTGGGCGCCGGCATTCAGGCTGAGGCAGCCCGCCAGGGCTAGGGTCGAAAATAGTCGCTTCATTGCGTGGGTATCACTCCGCTTGCATGCAGTGTTTCAGGCATTTCCAAACCATTTTACTGGGGTAAGTGTACCTGCTTGCAAGGCTCTACAGTGAAAAGACGAAAGGTTGTCAGCCGCGACACCACTGTGAGGGGTTGGTGGGCCGCCCGTTTTTGCGGATTTCAAAATACAGCGAAGCCTCGCTACGGCCGCCGCTGTTGCCAACGGTAGCAATCGTTTCCCCGGCCTTCACCCAGTCGCCAGTATCGAACAGCAGGGACTCATTGTGACCGTAAAGGCTCATATAGCCACCACCGTGATCGACAATGATCAGCAGGCCGGCGCCGCGCAGCCAGTCGGAAAAGACTACCCGACCGTGGTGGATGGCGCGCACCGGGCTGCCTTTGGTGGAGCCGATAACAACACCGTTCCAGTTCAGGCTGGAACCGTCGCGGCGGCTGCCGAAGCGATGGAGCTGTTTGCCGCTGGCTGGCCAGGCCATTTTGCCTTTGCGGGTGTGAAAGGGACTGTAAGAGTCGGGCAGGCTGATATTGGCGACTTCTTCCTCGATGGCTTGCAGCAGTTTCAACAGATCGTCCTGCTCAGCGCGCATGGCGTTGAGTTTCTGGTCGCGGGTGCTGATCTGGGCGTCAAGGGCGGCGAGGGTAGCGGCGCGTTCGCGCTGCTTTGCCGCCAGCTCATTGCGCTGAGCTGACAATTGCTCTTTGCTGGCTTCGAGTGCTTCGGTTTCTTTCTGGATGGCCGGTTCAATCGCGCTGATTTCTTCGATGGTGCTGCGGTAGGACTCAATCTCTTCGGCGCGGGCGCGATTGAAATAGTCGTAGTAAACCAGTGCGCGACTGAGGGTATCGGGTGACTCCTGATTCAGCAGCATTTTCAGTTTCTTTTCCTGACCGAGCTGGTATGCCGCGAGAATTTGCTGCTCGATCAGTTTTTCCTGCTGCTCGCGCTGGCGGTTGAGGCTGCGCTTGCGAGTGGCGAGCTCATCGAGCTTGCGCTGCTGCCTGTCCAGATCGTTCTGGGTGTTGCGCAGTTGTCGTTGCAGCTCACCGAGTCGCGTTTCAATCGTGCGCAGGGCTTTCTGTTCGCTGCTGCGTTTTTCGCGCTGACTGTTCAGTTCGCGCTGGACGCTGGCAATGCGGCTTTTCAGGTTTTTAAGCTGTTCTCGCTTGTCGGCGTCGGCCAGCGTTGCCGATTGCCCGCCAAAGGCAATCAGCAGTATCAGAACAAGGCGCCGCGCCAGCACCGTTTCAGGCTACTTCAACGAGCGATTGGCCGGTCATCTCCGGAGGCTGATCCAGGCCCATCAGCGCCAGCATGGTAGGCGCAACGTCCGGCAAGCGGCCCGGCTTCAGAGTCAGTTGACGGGGGCCGACATAGATAAAGGGCACCAATTCCGTGGTGTGTTGGGTGTGTGGCTGCTCGGCGTCGTAGTCGAGCATCTGCTCGCAGTTGCCGTGATCGGCGGTGATCAGGCAGTCTCCGCCCACTTCCATCACGGCGTCAGTAACCCGGCGCAGGCTTTCGTCGATGGCCTCGGCCGCCTTGACCGCTGCCTCAAACACGCCCGTATGGCCAACCATATCGCCATTGGCGTAGTTGACGATGATGGCATCGTATTTGCCGCTCTTGATGGCCTCGACCAGTTTGTCGGTGACTTCCGGCGCACTCATCTCTGGCTTCAGATCGTAGGTGGGGACATCCGGCGAAGGTACCAGAATCCGCTCTTCACCCTCGTATAATTCTTCGCGACCGCCACTGAAGAAAAAGGTTACGTGGGCGTACTTTTCGGTTTCTGCAATGCGCAACTGGGTTTTGCCCTGCGCCGCCAGCAGTTCACCAAAGGTGTTGTGCAGATCTTCGTTGGGGAAGGCAATGCTGGTTTCCAGGCTGGAGGCGTATTCGGTAGTGGCGACAAAGTCAGCCAGCTTCGGGGTGGCCTTGCGTGCAAAACCGTCGAACTCGGCATCGGTAAAGGCGCGGGTGATTTCCCGGGCGCGGTCGGCGCGGAAGTTCATGAAGAGGATGCAGTCGCCGTCTTCGATTTTCACCGCGCTCTCACCCTCGGGAATAATCAGGGTGGGTTTGACGAATTCATCGTCTTCATCGCGGTCATAGGCCGCTTTCAGGCCTTCGATTGATGAGGTGGACTGATAGGGGGCTTCGCCCAGCGTCAGCATGTCGTAGGCTGCCTGTACGCGGTCCCAGCGGTTATCGCGATCCATGGCGTAATAACGACCAACCAGACTGGCAATGCGGCCTTGGCCAAGTTCCGCAAACTTTTCGTCCACCCGCTTGAGCGAGGCTTCGGCGCTGCGCGGCGGCGTATCGCGGCCGTCGAGGAAGGCGTGTACATAGACCTTGGTGGCGCCTTGGGCGACCGCCAGTTCAGCGGCGGCCAGAATATGATTCTCATGACTGTGAACCCCCCCCGGCGACAGCAGGCCGAAGATATGTACGGCCTTGTCGTGCTTCACCGCACGCTCAACCGCTTCCACATACACCGCGTTGCGGAAGAAGTCGCCGTCTTCGATGGCTTTGTCGATCTTGGTGATGTTCTGGTACATGATGCGGCCGGCACCGAGGCTCATATGGCCGACTTCGGAGTTGCCCATCTGGCCGTCTGGCAGGCCGACATCCAGACCCGAGCCCGAAATCAAGTTGTGCGGGCGTTCCGCCCACAGTCGATCCCAGGTCGGGGTGTTGGCGTGATAAATGGCATTGTCTTGCGGCGCTTCGCGGTGGCCCCAGCCATCGAGGATGACCAGTACCATGGGTTTTTTCGCAGTCATGTACGTCGGTTTCGTCGCTGTGGTTGCTCGTAGGGGCGCCTATTGTAGCGGCTCCGGCAGGCCGTCGCCACGCGGCTGGGTCACACCGGTGCGGCTCGTGTATAATCGCCGCTTTGCCGAATTTGAGGGTTGTATCGGGCATGGAGTCTTTCATTCTGTTCCTTGGCCAGCAGTGGATGCTGGTTGGCGCGCTACTGGTATGCGTGATGATGCTGGTATTTCACGATTCCAAGCGTGCGGGGGCTGCGCTCAGTCCGCAGGCGGCGGTCAATCTGATCAATCAGGAAGATGCGTTGGTGGTGGATCTGCGCGAGGCCAAGGACTTCAAAGCGGGTCACATCGTGAATGCCGTTAATATTCCCTATAACAGCTTCGACAAACGCAAGACCGAGCTGGAGAAGCATAAAGACAAGCCGCTGATTCTGGTTTGTCGCCTCGGTCAGCACTCCAGTGCCATTGGCAAAAAGCTGGCGGCCGATGGCTTTACCGGGGTGCGCCGCATGAGTGGCGGGATGATGGAATGGCAGGCTCAGCAGCTGCCGGTTGTTAAAGGCTGAAACCAACATGAGTCGTGCGCGTATTTACACTACCCGCTTTTGCCCCTACTGCATTCATGCCAAACAGTTGCTGCAGCAAAAGGGCGCGGACTTTGAGGAAATTCCCGTCGACGGCGATCGCGCCATGCGCGCCAAGTTGGTGGAGATGAGTGGCGGCAGCACCACTGTGCCCCAGATCTGGATTGGCGAAACCTATGTGGGTGGTTGCGATGAACTGGTGGCGCTGGAACGGCGCGGCGAGTTAAACGCACTGCTCGCACAATAAATTTTTAACGCACTAATAACAGGATTTTTCATGGCTGACGTACCACAGACCTTTGCCCTGCAACGCATTTACCTGAAAGACTGCTCGCTGGAGTCTCCAGCCAGCCCAATGATTTTTACCAAGGCCTGGAAGCCCAAGTTCAAGGTGGATCTGAATACCCGCAGTCAGCACATTGCGGAGAAAAGCCACGAGGTTATTCTGACTGTCACTCTGACCGCTGAGCTGGATGATGAGAAGGTGCTGCTGATCGAAGTGCAGCAGGCCGGTCTGTTTGCTATCGAAGGCATTGAAGGTGACACCCTGAAGCAGGTGCTGGGTATTGCTTGCCCGAACCTGCTGTTCCCCTACGCTCGCGAAGCCGTTGACTCGCTGGCACTGAAGGGTGGCTTCCCGGCGGTCGGTCTGCAGCCAGTGAATTTTGAAGCCCTGTTTCGCGAGGCCCAGAAACAGGCTCAGGCGCAAGCCGCTGCGCCGGCAGCTTCTGAAGCCAAGCACTAAGCCCCCCGTCATTGCGAGCCGCAAAGCGGCGAAGCAACCTCCTGATGCTCGCAGCATGATTCGGGAGATTGCTTCCTCGCTACGCTCCTCGCAATGACGTAAGAGTTAGCTATCTAAGTGCCACCCTCAAAGCCCAGCTGGCGCCACGCTTCGTAAATAAAAATACTGACCGCATTCGATAGATTCAGGCTGCGGCTGTCAGTGCGCATCGGCAATCGCAGGATGCACTCTTTGTCCAAGGCGCCTAAAAAGTCGGCGGGTAAGCCACGGCTTTCCGGTCCAAAGACCAGGCAGTCTCCCTTCTGAAAGTTCGCCTCGCTATGCAGGCGCTTACCCTTGGTTGAACAGGCGAACACCCGCTGTGGTTGCTCGCTGTCCAGATAATCCTCCCAGCAGGCATGGGTTTTGACTTGTGCCCACTCGTGATAGTCCAGCCCGGCGCGGCGCAGGCGTTTATCGTCGAGCACAAACCCCAGCGGTTTGATCAAATGCAGGCGCATGCCGGTATTGGCGCAGAGGCGGATAATGTTGCCGGTATTGGGCGGGATTTCCGGTTGATACAGCACAATATCGAGCATCAGTCGCGAGCTCCGAAAATCTCCGTGCCGATACGCACGATGGTGGCGCCTTCGGCGATGGCGGCGGGGAAGTCCCGCGACATGCCCATCGACAGGGTATCCATATACGTGTGCTGTTTGGCGAGCTGCTCGAAACACTGTCGCACCTCGGCAAATACCGCCCGCTGCTCTGCCAGCTCGCTGCGTGCCGCCGGGATGGCCATTAAGCCGCGCAGGCGCAGGTTGGGCAGGCTGGAGACTGCCTCGGCCAGCTCGGCAAGCTGTTCCGGTGCGACCCCCGCCTTTTGCGGTTCGCGATCAATATTCACTTGCAGGCAGATATTGAGCGGCGGCAACTCGGGTGGGCGCTGCTGGCTGAGGCGTTTGGCCAGCTTCAGCCGATCGACCGTATGCACCCAGTCGAAGTGCTCGGCTACCGTGCGGCTTTTGTTGGATTGAATCGGACCGATGCAATGCCAGCAGATCGCTTCGCTGCTCAGCTCTTCCTGCTTGGCCCGGGCTTCCTGGATGTAGTTCTCGCCGATATCGGACAAACCGCCCGCCAGTGCGGCGCGGATGGCGCTGGCGGGGCGCGTCTTGCTCACCGCCATGAGTTTGACAGAGTGTGGGCTGCGTCCGCTTTCTTGGGCGCAGGTGCGGATACGCTCCAACAGCTCTGCTATATTGCCCTTTATGGAGGCTTCGTCGATCATGGGGCTCTATTCTACGAAAAGTCTGTGTGCCAACGTCAGAAGAATAAACAGATTTTTCAGTTAGCTATAACAACGTCGGGCAGTAAAGCCTGCGCATTGCAGTAGGGAAAGTCATGGATATTACAGAATTACTGGCCTTCAGTGCCAAGCAAAACGCGTCGGATCTGCATTTGTCGGCGGGTCTCCCGCCCATGATCCGGGTAGACGGTGATGTGCGCCGAATCAATCTGCCGCCGCTGGAGCACAAGGATGTCCATGGTCTGATCTACGAGATCATGAGTGATAAGCAGCGCCGCGATTTTGAAGAATTTCTGGAAACGGACTTCTCCTTTGAGGTGCCCGGTGTTGCCCGTTTCCGGGTTAACGCCTTTAACCAGAACCGGGGGGCCGGTGCGGTATTCCGGACTATCCCGTCCAAGGTCTTGACCATGGACGAGCTGGGTATGGGCGATGTGTTCAAGAAAATTTCCAATTACCCGCGCGGTATTGTGCTGGTGACCGGGCCGACGGGCTCCGGTAAGTCGACCACACTGGCGGCGATGATGGATTACATCAACGACAATCGCTTTGAGCACATCCTGACCATCGAAGACCCGATCGAATTTGTCCACGAATCCAAAAAATGTCTGGTTAACCAGCGGGAAGTTCACCGGGATACCCACGGTTTTAACGAGGCCTTGCGCTCGGCCCTGCGGGAAGACCCCGACATCATTCTGGTAGGTGAGATGCGGGACCTTGAAACCATTCGCCTCGCGCTGACTGCGGCCGAAACCGGCCACCTGGTTTTCGGTACCTTGCACACCACCTCGGCGGCCAAGACCATCGACCGGGTAGTTGACGTATTCCCCGCCGAAGAGAAAGCTATTGTGCGCTCCATGCTGTCGGAATCCCTGCAGGCGGTTATTTCCCAGACGCTGCTGAAAAAGCAGGGCGGTGGCCGGGTCGCGGCTCACGAGATCATGCTGGGTACGCCGGCGATTCGAAACCTGATCCGCGAGGACAAGGTGGCGCAAATGTACTCTTCCATTCAGACCGGCGGTGACCTCGGCATGCAGACCATGGATCAGTGTCTGGAAGGTCTGGTGCAGCGCAAGGTTGTCACTCGCGAAGCGGCGAAATCGAAAGCCCGCTTCCCGGAAAACTTCTGATCAGCCTCTGAGGATTTGTTGTGGCTATCGATAAGATGCTTAAGATCATGTCCGATAAGGGCGCGTCGGACCTGTTCATAACGGCCGGTGTGCCGCCGTCGATCAAATTGAACGGCAAGATGACCCCGATTTCGACCCAGTCACTGTCGCCGGATCAGTCGCGCGAGCTGGTGCTGGGTATTATGAACGACGCCCAACGGCAGGAATTTGCGCAGAAGCGCGAGTGCAACTTCGCGATCAGCTCGCGCGGAGTGGGTCGTTTCCGGGTCAGCGCCTTTCAGCAGCGCAATTTTGCGGGCATGGTGCTACGGCGCATTGAGACCAATATTCCCGAAGTGGATGATCTGGGCTTGCCGGAGATCATCAAGGATCTGGCCATGACCAAGCGCGGCCTGATTATTTTTGTGGGTGCGACGGGCACGGGTAAGTCCACATCCCTGGCTGCGATGATCGGCCACCGCAATCGCAACTCCAAGGGTCATATCATTTCGATCGAAGACCCGATTGAATTTATCCACAAGCATCAGGGCTGTATCGTGACCCAGCGCGAAGTCGGGATCGATACGGAGTCCTTTGAAGTCGCCCTGAAAAATACCCTGCGTCAGGCGCCAGACGTGATCCTGATCGGCGAGGTGCGAACCCGCGAGACCATGGAACACGCCTTGGCCTTCGCCGAAACCGGCCACCTTTGCCTGTGCACCCTGCACGCCAACAACGCCAACCAGGCGCTGGACCGGATTCAGCACTTCTTCCCGGCGGAACGCCACGGTCAGTTGTGGATGGATCTGTCGCTTAACCTGAAGGCCATGATTGCCCAGCAGTTGATCCCGACCCCGGACGGTGAAGGTCGACGCGCTTGTGTGGAGGTGCTGCTAAATACCCCGCTCGCGTCGGATCTGATCCGCAAGGGTGAGGTGCATGAGCTGAAGAGCCTGATGGCACGCTCCAATGAGCAGGGGATGCAGACCTTTGATCAGGCCCTGTTTGAGCTCTACACCGATGGTCAGATTACCTATGAGGATACGCTGGCCCACGCCGACTCGCCCAATGATCTGCGCCTGATGATCAAGATGGGCGGCGCCGATGCGGAAGAACTCGGCGAGATGTCGAAGAAGCTGTCGATTATGGAAGACGATAGCAGTGACAATAATCGTGGCGGCGGCATGCGCCGCCGCTGATATCGACGGAATCAGGAGTCCTGGCTGCGCAGCCAGGATTCCAGAATGAGCTGCGCGCTGAGGCTGTCGACCCCTTCACGCTTGAACTGCTTGCTGTGGCGGTTTTCCATAATTTCGCCCTTTGCTTCAAATGAGCTGAGGCGTTCATCCCAGTGTTCCACAGGAAGACCGAAACGGCCGTGAATGCGCTTGCCAAACTTGCGGGCGCGGGCGCTGAGTTCTGATTCGCTGTCGTCCATATTCAGCGGCAGGCCCACGATCACGGCGGTGGGTTTCCATTCTTCCAGCAGTTTGCCTAGCTCCTCCCAGTCGGGAATGCCGTCGCGGGCGCGCAGTGCCGGGAGCGCTGTCGCGGTGCCGGTCAGGGTCTGTCCGGCGGCGCAACCTATCCAGCGAGTGCCGTAGTCGAAAGCAATGATAGTTTGTGTTTTCACGCGTGTCCGGTATAGGGGGCCAGTTTGCCGAGATCGATGCCCAGCTTGCTTAGGGCGGCATCAAACTTCTTGTGGTGGGGAACTTCAAACAGCAGGTGCAGGTCGGCGGGCACGGTGAGCCAGACATTTTCTTCCAGTTCTGACTCCAGCTGTCCCGGCGCCCAGCCGGCATAGCCCAGTGCAATCAGTGCGTGGCTGGGGCCGCTGTTATGGGCAATGTCGGTCAGAATGTCGAGGGAGGTGGTGAGTTGGATGTCGCCGCTGACTGCCACCGAATCCTGCCAGCGTCGGCGCCGGTCAAAGCCGTGAAGGACAAAACCGCGTTCGGTGTGCAGTGGCCCGCCGGCGAGCACAGGTTCGTTGTGGGGGTGTGCTTCATTGGCGAGCGAGAGCTGCGCGAGGATTTCCTCTACCCGTACATCCATCGGATGGTTGATGACCAGCCCCATGGCGCCGTCGCTGTCATGTTCGCAGACGTAGGTCACGCTGCCTGCGAAGAAGCCGCCATTTAACTGGGGGGTGGCCAGCAGGAGGTGGTTTTTCAGGCTGTCGGGTGAGTCGCTCATTGTCGGAATTATGGGCGTGTTCCAAGGGAAGGCAAGGCACTTGTTCTCACCCCGGTTCTAACAGGGGGAGTCAGCCTTCCGAGGTCAGTGTGCTCTGCTCAAAGCGCCAGGTGCGAATGATTTCCAGTACGTCCACTTCCCGCTTCAGTTCGGGGGGAAAGGGCGGAAAGGGGGCGGCGAGTCGCACGATGCGCAGGGCAGCATTATCCAGCAGCGGGTGGCCGGATTTTTGCAGGATTTCTACCTCGCGCACGCTGCCGTCCGGCAGCAGTGCCACCATCAGTCGCAGGGAGCCTTCCAGCCCCAGTCGTTTGGCCTGCTCGGGGTAGTTGTTGTTGCCGATGGTTTCGACCTCGGTGCGCCAGTTGTGCAGGTATTCGGCCTCAATGGCGCGCTTGGTGGATGACGAGGTCAGAGTGCGGATGCGCGGCCGTTTGGCGTAGGCCTGGCGCTGCAGATCCAGCTTGGCCTGCAGGCTGGCAATTTCGCGGCTGAGGCGGGTGCTGTCGGCCGGTCCGTCGATAATTTCCGGTACTTGTTCCTTTTCCTTGTCTGCCTGAGCGGTCTGCCGGTCGGCTTTGGCGCTGGTGCTCAGCAATTTCTGGTTGTCCGCGGCCAGTTTGCGCTTGGCCAGCGTCAGGGTTTCCGGATTGGAGTGCAGGGTGTCGCGCATCGGGCGCTGCTTGTCAGTGGTGAGCAGCGCTTTTTCTTCCAGCGTGCCGCTGCCCTGCTGGTCCTGCTGGGCGAGAAAATCGGCGTCGGGGTTGGGGTCGGACTTGTGCTTGGCGAGGGTGATTTCCAGGCGTGGCGCCGAGCGCTGGCGCAGCTCTTCGGTAAAACCCACGCCGAGAATAATGGCGGCGTGAAGGGCCGCAGCCAGACAGAAGAAAAAGCCCAGTTTGTCGTTTGGCTTGGGGGCTGTTGTAGCCACAGCACTCATCTTATGGTTTTAATCCCGCGTCGGTAGTCTGGCTTCAATGGCATCCATCAGCCGGTCGGCTATGCCGGTATTATATGCCCTGTCGATTTCGCGGATACAAGTGGGGCTGGTCACATTTATTTCGGTCAGGTAGTCGCCAATGATATCCAAGCCGACAAAAATCAGCCCCTTTTCCTTCAGTACAGGCGCCACCTGGGCGGCAATCCAACGATCCCGGTCGCTCAGTGGCTGGGCTCGTCCTGTGCCGCCGGCGGCCAGGTTGCCGCGGGTTTCACCCTGGGCGGGGATGCGGGCCAGGCAGTAGTCGACGGGTTCGCCATCGATCAGCAGCACCCGTTTGTCACCGTCGCGGATTTCCGGCAGAAAGCGCTGGGCCATCACCGTTTCTTCGCCGTGGCGGGTCAAGGTTTCGATAATGACACCGAGGTTGGGGTCATTTGGACCCACCCGGAAGATGGAGGCGCCACCCATGCCGTCCAGCGGTTTCAGAATCACGTCGCCGTGTTCGGCATGAAAGGCACGCAGCCGTTTGGCGCTGCGGGTGACCACCTGGGGTGGGATGCACTCGGGGAATTGGGCGGCGAACAGTTTTTCATTGCAGTCGCGCAGGCTCTGAGGGCGATTGACCACCAGGGCGCCTTGTTTTTCCGCCAGTTCCAGAATGTGGGTGCTGTAGAGAAACTCGTTATCGAAGGGTGGGTCCTTGCGCATCAGAATGGCGTCGAGGGAGCCCAGTGGGATTTCCTGCGTGTCGCCCAGCTCATAGTAATGGTCCGGGTTTTCAAAGACTTGCAATTGGCGCGACGATCCGTAGGCTTTGCCGTCCGCCACGTAGAGGGCATCGGGCGTAAAGTAGTGCAGCTGCCAGTTGCGGCGGCTGGCGGCCCACAGCATGGCCAGGGTGGAGTCTTTCTTGTAGTGGATGCGCTCGATGGGGTCCATCACCACGCCAAGGTGTATCGTCATGGTTACTGTCGCCTGCCTTTTTGAGGGGGTCGGAAGCCGGTGGGCTAACTTACGGCCTCGCCGTCGGGCTGGCAAGTCATAATCGCCGTGCGGGGCTGAAACCAGCCTGTAATACGGGCCGGATAAAGTGCTGGCCGGGCTCAAGTTATGGATTAAAGCTGGAATCCGTGTTAAACAGGAACGCTGTTTGGAAAAGCTGTCAGGGCGAATGGTTGGCTGTGACGATATCAGGCCGCAAGTAGATCAGACAGCAACAATAATAAGGCCCACTGCTCGCTGAAGGCATTGGGCGATGAGTCAAGGTGACCCAATGGAAGCAAACTTCGAAAACCTGAAAGTCATGGTGATTGACGACAGTAAGACCATACGTCGCACCGCGGAAACCTTGCTCAGCAAGGTAGGTTGTGCGGTAATTACCGCTACAGACGGATTTGATGCGCTGGCAAAGATTGCCGACTCAAAGCCGGACATCATCTTTGTGGATATCATGATGCCCCGCCTGGACGGCTACCAGACCTGCGCGTTGATCAAAAATAACAGTGAGTTCAAGAAAACTCCGGTGATTATGCTGTCCAGTAAGGATGGTCTGTTTGACAAGGCGAAGGGGCGCATTGTCGGCTCTGATCAGTATCTGACCAAGCCTTTCAGCAAGAACGAGCTGCTGGATGCGATTCAGTCACACGTGGCTGCGGCATAACAATAATAAATCGGTAAATGGAGAAGTAAGATGGCTCGAGTTTTGATCGTCGACGATTCGCCGACGGAAACCTATAAGATTTCCCAAATGCTCAGCAAGCACGGTTATGAAGTTCTCACCGCCGAGTCCGGTGAAAAAGGCATTGAGCTGGCCCGATCTGAAAAACCCGACGTAGTACTGATGGATATTGTCATGCCCGGTATGAATGGCTTTCAGGCTACCCGTCAGCTGACCAACGATGCCGCGACCAGTGCCATTCCCGTTATCATCGTTACCACCAAAGATCAGGAAACCGACCGCCTGTGGGGTAAGCGCCAGGGCGCCAAGGGTTATCTGACCAAGCCGGTGGATGACAGTACACTGGTTAAGACGATCAAGTCAGTGATGACCGCCTGAGCGGCGGAGTTGATTCATGCAGTTGCCTGACGAACCCTTCGATCAGCTGGTCGCACTTGCCAACCGCAGTGTCGCGGTGTCCAGTGGTCTGCCCCAGCAGACAGAGATCGTGCCGGAATGGACCGGTATCTCGTTTGAGCTCGGCGGTGCCCGTCTGGTGGCGCCCATGGGTCAGGTCACCGAAATTCTGACGCTGCCACCCTATACCCGCTTGCCTTCGGTGCAGGACTGGGTGCGCGGCGTCGCCAATGTGCGTGGTCGTCTGTTGCCGCTTATGGATATGGAGGCCTTTCTCGGCGGCAGCCTGGATCGCAGCCGCAAGTCTCACCGGGTGTTGGTGCTGGAAATGGGCGAGCTCTACAGCGGCTTGATCGTCAGTAGTGTGCGCGGCATGGAAACCTTTCCGGTCGACCAATACAGCCCGGAAATGCCTGACGGAATACCCGAAGTACTGCAGCCCTACATCGATGGTTCCTACGTCCAGGAAGATGGGGTGCGCGCGGTATTCAGTCCTGAAAAACTGATTCAGGACGACAAGTTTTATAACGTGGCGGCCTGACGGCCGTTATTGGGGAAACACAAAAGCAACAAAAGCTAGAGTCTATACGGCCTGGAGTCCGGATAATGAAATTGAGTAAAGACAGCGGCATGTCGCGCCTGCGCGGCAATCGCTCCATCGGCGTGTTTGTGGTTCTGATGCTGGTCGGCTTTGTCGGCGCCGGCATCAACGCCTACTTCGTTCTGCGGGATGCCGGTTACGACCAGCGCTACCTGGAACTGGCGGGTGATCTGCGTCTGTATACCCAGCAGATTGAAACCAGTTCGCGTGAGGCCGCTGCCGGTGAAGGTGAAGCCTTTGAGGCTTTGGCGGAAGCCCACGATCGTTTCGAGCAGGCTCAGACCGTGCTGGAGCGCGGCAGCAGTGATTTGCCCTCGCCGCGCGAGTTGCTGAAAAGCGAGCTGGCCGCGGTTGATAGTGTGTGGGAGCGGGTCAGTGAAGCAGCCCAGACCATCATCACCAACAAAGAGCGGATCATCTTCCTGCACGAAGTTGCCTTGACTCTTAACGAGTCGATTCCTGTACTCCAGCAGGAATACAACAACGTCGTGGAAATTCTGCTCGATCGCAACGCGCCGGCCGATCAGGTGGCGGTGGCCCAGCGCCAGTCCTGGCTGGCGGAACGGATCGCCCGAAACGTCGACCGGATGCTTGAGGGTGGACAGGATGCGCCGATCGCAGCCGACCAGTTCAACATCGATGCGAGTACCTTCGGTACGGTTCTGCGCGGCATGATTGAAGGCAACCCGGCGATGCAGGTCAGCCGCGTGCGCGACGCCGAGGCCCAGCAGAGTCTGCAGGAAATCAGCCAGCTGTTTGAATTCGTGGCCAGCTCGGTTGACGATATCTTCCAGGCCTCGCCCAGCCTGCTGGAGGCAACCACCGCAGCTGAATCCATCATTGTTGACGCGCCAAAAGTACAGGACGCGACCAACCAGCTATCCACGGCGATCGACAATCTGGAAAGCAAGCGCCTGCTGTCGACCACCACCATTCTCGGCTTTGTGATTCTGATCCCCATTTCACTGGCCCTGCTCGGTATTCAGTCATTCCGTAACACCCAGAGCCGACTGCAGGAAACGGCACAAACCAACGAGCGAAACCAGAACGCGATCCTGCGACTGCTGGACGAACTGGCTGACCTCGCAGACGGTGACCTGACCACGACGGCAACGGTATCGGAAGACTTTACCGGTGCGATCGCTGACTCTATCAACTACACCATTGACCAGCTGCGGGTGCTGGTTTCGCAGATTAACGATACGGCTCTGCGGGTATCCACCGCGGCCCAGAACTCTCAGCAAACCGCTCTGACGCTGGCCGAGGCCTCCGAGAATCAGGCCCAGGAAATTGCCGGTGCCTCGGCAGCGGTTAACGAGATGGCGGTGACCATCGATCAGGTATCGTCGAACGCCGTTGAATCGGCCGCGGTTGCGAAGCGCTCGGTATCCATCGCGAATACCGGCGCCGAAATGGTACAGAACACGATCAAGGGTATGGATAACATCCGCGAACAGATTCAGGAAACCTCGAAGCGGATCAAACGACTGGGTGAATCGTCGCAGGAGATCGGGGATATCGTATCGTTGATCAACGACATCGCCGACCAGACCAACATCCTCGCACTGAACGCCGCGATCCAGGCCTCTATGGCCGGTGATGCGGGTCGAGGCTTCGCGGTTGTTGCGGACGAGGTACAGCGCCTTGCGGAACGTTCCTCTGGTGCGACCAAGCAGATTGAAGCGCTGGTAAAAACCATCCAGTCGGATACCAACGAAGCGGTTATCTCGATGGAACAAACCACTACGGAAGTGGTGCGTGGTGCCCGTCTGGCCCAGGACGCCGGTGCGGCACTAGAAGAAATCGAGAAGGTATCGCAGGAACTGGCGGAATTGATCCAGAACATCTCGAACGCGGCACGCCAACAGGCGGCGTCGGCGGGCCACATCTCCAACACGATGCACGTTATCCAGGAAATTACCTCGCAGACTTCTGCCGGTACCACGGAAACGGCGCGCTCGATTGGTAACCTGTCCGAGATGACAGACGAACTGCGTCGCTCGGTAGCCGGTTTCAAACTGCCGCAGCAGCATGCTGAGGTTGAAGCCAAAGAAGAGCAGGACGGTATCGCTGAGGAAGCCTGATTTCGACGCAGGCGGGCGTAATGTGGTCGCAGAAAAACATCATGGCTGAGGTAAAGCAGGAGCAGTTGGGGCGTTGGCAGGCCGTGCTGGAAGCGCAGACCGGTATTAACCTGAATCAGCACCAGCACATCCTGAGGAAGGGGCTGAAGCCCTGGTTGCAGGACATGAGCGAGGCCGAGGCGGAAAAGGCATTGGCCTCACTTGAAACGCGACCTTGGCACGGTATGGGCGAGTGGTTGATCGATCATCTAGCCGTCAAGGAAACCCGCTTCTATCGAACGCCGTCTGCCTATCGAATTCTTGCCCGCTATCTGCAAAAGCGGCTGGATGTTGCGCAGAAGGAAGAGCGGAGGCTGGCGCTGGATATGTGGAGCGCGGGCTGCTCGACCGGCGAGGAGGCCTATACCATGGCCATGATCGCCAGTAACTTGATTGAGGGCTCAGGGCAGCAGGCGTATTTTGGCGTGATGGGTAGCGATGTCAGCAGCGCGGCGATTAAGGTTGCGCGCCAGGGCAGTTACCACGTGCGGCGCATTCAAGAGCTGCCGGAAACCCTGCGTCAGCGCTACATGCAATCTGAGCAGGGCTTGAATTACAAGGTGACGCCAGAGCTGGCTTCCCGGGTGTGTTTCATCCAGTCCAACCTGCTGGATCCAAACAGCACCCCGCGCTCGGCCATGGACGTGATTTTTTGCCAGAACGTATTGGTGTATTTCCGGGCCTGGCGTCAGCGCCAGGTTCTCGACAGTCTGGTTAACAGACTGAAGCCGGGGGGCATTCTGTTGATCGGGCCCAGTGAAGGCTCGGGCTGGAAGCACCCCGCGCTGATTCGTAGAGGGGGCGACAATGTACAACTGTTTGAGCGCCGCCGCGACGGCAACGAATAAGATGAGACAATAATGACTGAACGTCGCGATTACGTAGGCCTGGATTGGGTCGCCGGTGAAATTGCGGAGTCGCTTCAGGCGGCTCAAACGGCCCTGCAGGCCTATCTGGACGACCCCAACGACAGTACCCGCCTGCATTTCTGTCTGGCGCATATCCATCAGGTGCAGGGCAGCCTGCAGATGGTTGAATTCTTTGGCATCGCGTTGCTGGCCGATGAAATGGAGCGGCTGGTCAACGCGGTTCTGGACCGCGCGATTCCCGATTCACTGCTCAGTGACGCTCTGCTGGCACTGAAGCGCGCTCTGGGTGAGATGCCACGCTACCTTGAAAAAGTACGCGATGCCCATCGCGAATTTCCCGCCGAATTGATCCTGGCTCTTAACGAGCTGCGCGCGGTTCGCGGTCAGCCCCTGATGGCGATCAGCGGTATTTTTTCGCCGGACCTGGCCGGTGGCACCCAGCCAAAAGAATCGCCGCTGCAGCTTGGTGATGCAGAGTTTCTCGACGTGGCGAAAAAGTTGCGTCAGATGTATCAGGTGGCCCTGTTGGGCTACTACCGAGGCCACGAGCAGCGCAAGAACCTGAATTACATGGCCAAGGTCTGCGCTCGTGCAGCGAAAATCTGCCGGGGCTATCCGGTGCAGGATATGTGGGTGGTATGCATCGCCCTGCTCGAAGGCCTGCTGAACAATTCCATCTACAGCGGCTTTGCCGTGCGCTCGCTGCTGCGCAGGATTGACCGCGAGATTCGCCTGTTTGTTGAGGCTGGGCCGGCGGTGCTGGCGCGGCCGCTGCCGGAAGCGCTGCTGCGTGACATGCTGTTTTACGTGGCCAACAGCAAGGCCACTTCAAACTACATTCGCGATGTCAAAAAACGCTACAACACCAGCGCCAGTCTGCCGGCGCTGGACAGTGGCGACAATCGCGAAGCGCTGGCCGGCGTTCGCGCATCACTGGCGAAACAATTGAATCAGCTGGCGACCCAGCTGGCTGCGGGCGAGTTCGATACCGACAGCCGCCATCACTTTGATCAACTGAGCCAAAGCGTCGCCGTACTTGGCCTGACTCAGGACTACCAAACCCTGAGAGCCCTGCAGCAGCGGCTGCCGGAGGATCCCGGCGCCGACGATGGTCTGGCGGCGGAACTGAATCAGGTGGCGGCCGCGTTGCGCGAACTGCCGCCGGAGGCAGCCTCTGGTGGTCTGTTTAACGACAGCGAAGAGGCCCAGCAACAGCTGGATCGCGCTCATCTGGCGGTGGTGCGCGAGTCGCGCAACGGTCTGGAGTTGGCCAAGGAAGCGGTGGTTAATTTTGTCGCGAACCAGTGGCACACCGATTATCTCAAGGAGCTGCCGGATCTGATTGGCAGCATCAGTGGCAGTTTGCGAGTCGCACAACTGGAGCGGGCGGCGCATGTGCTCGATGCCTGTCGCCAGTTCGTCTGCGAACAGCTGTTGGACGACCCCCATACCCCGGACTGGCAGACCCTTGACGCACTGGCCGATGCACTGACGTCGGTAGATTATTATCTGGAGCGCTGCGCCAGTGACTTCAGTCACTCGGACCCGGAGGTGCTGAGCCTGGCCGAGCGCTGTGTCGGTCTGCTGGGATACCCGGTGGCCGGTACAGAAACTACGGTTGCGGAAGAGACTGTTCCAGAAGAAGTCGCGCCGGAAGCGGTTGAGACTGCCCCGGTGGAAGGTGTGCCCGCCGCACCGACAATTGCGGCCACTCCTGAACTATCGGTCGTCCCCGTTGTAGAACCTGAACCGGCCCAGGCAGAAGCTGACGACGACGCTGAAGACCTTCCCGAAGTCGACGATGAGCTGGTCGAAATTTTTGTCGAGGAAGCCGAAGAGGTACTCGATACCCTGCGCGAGTTCCGCCCGGTACTCGACGAGAAGCCGGGCGATGAGGAGGCCCGCGCTGAAGTGCGACGCGGCTTCCATACGCTCAAGGGCAGCGGTCGCATGGTGCAGGCGACCCGCATTGGTGAGCTGGCCTGGTCGGTTGAGAATATGCTCAACCGGGTTGTTGAAGGTCGCTTTGAGCTGGATGCCGCGCGGCTGAATCTGGTTGATCAGGTCATGGAGGAGTTGCCCTCCTTGATCGACGCCTTTAAGCGAGGTAAGGCCGGTGCGCCCGAACCGGCTGGCCAGTTGGCCGCTCAGGCCGAGGCGCTGGCCGTGGAGCAGTCGCCAGACCTGTCGGCATTTGCCAGCAGTAGTGATGCGCCGGAACCTGCGGCACCCGCAGAGCCGGATGATACCTTGGCCGACATTTTTGTCTCAGAAGCCCGTATCCATCTGCAGATGCTGGAGAACTTTCTGGCCCATGCTGAGGCACCCATCGATGTGCCAGATTCGGTGCAGCGCTCCCTGCATACGCTCAAGGGCGCGGCCAATATGGCCGAGATGCAACAGATCGCCAAGCTGATCTCACCGTTGGAGAGTTACATCAAGGAGATGCGAGCGCTGCGGCATCCGGCGGATGTCGACGCCTTGATGCTGCTGCGTGATGCCAGCGGCGCGGCGTCTGCGGCCATTGATCGAATTGAACTGGGGCAGGCCGAGCAGGTCTCCAATCTCGATGTGCTGCTGCAGCGAATAGAAAACCTGCACCGACGTTTGCTGCTCAATGCGCAGGACAGTGAAGTGAATGCGGCCGAGCAGCAGTTGGCGCCCGGTGAACTGGACGCCTTTCTGGTAGCTACCGGTGAAACGCTGGCGGCGGTTGAGCACACACTCGCCAACTACGCGGATGCGGCTAGCCTGCACCGACTTGCAGATACCTGTGGCCAGATTGCCCGGCGAGCGGAAAGTATCGCCAGTCTGGATGCCATTGCCGAGCTGGCGGATGCGCTGGCTGAGGTCATGCGCGAGGCCCGCAATCCAGTGCCGGAAGAAGCGGTGCAGCTTTGTCAAAATAGCGCTGAAGCCCTCGACGGCATGCTCAACCAGCTCGCTGCAGAGCAGAAACCGGTGGAAGACGCGGAACTGCTGGAACGCCTGCGCGCTTTTGACTACAGCACGGCACTGCCGGCCAATACGGAACAGCTCGAAGCCGATGACGATGAGTCCGGCGACGATGAGTCTAATGACGAAGAGCCGGGGGATGACGAGATTCCTTTGGTCGAAGACGCGATCGAGATTGGCCTGCCGGCTGAGCCAGAGCCAGAGCCAGAACCAGAACCAGAACCAGAACCAGAACCAGAACCAGAACCAGAACCAGAACCAGAACCAGAACCAGAACCAGAACCAGAACCAGAACCAGAGCCGGCCACCGTCGCGCCTGCGGAAATTGGAGACGCCGGCGCTGAGGAGATAACGCTGTCCTCGCCGCCTCTGGAAGAGGACGATGTTGACCCGGAAGTCGCGGCAATTTTTCTGGAAGAGGCTGACGAGTTGCTGGAAGGCGTTGATGAAGCCATCAATGCCTGGTCGGAAAGCGATGGCAGCCAGAGCGACCTGAATAACCTGCTGCGCCATCTGCACACCATCAAAGGTGGTGCGCGCATGGCGGGTCTCAGTTCACTGGGCTCCTATACCCACGAATTTGAAAGCTTCGTGGAGGCGGCGATTGCCAATGGCGATTCGCAAAGCGATCAGTTCCTGCCGCGCCTGCACGCCTTTCAAGACAGTCTTGTCTCTGGTTTAGCTGCAGTGCGTCGTGGCGAGGCCTTTAACGCGGTTGTGCCCAGTGCCGATTCGGGGCGTAAGAAAGACGCTGCGCCAGCGCCCTCAGGCAATCTGCAAGCCAGTCAGCCGGAAGCCGAAGTGGCGTCCATCTTCCTTGAAGAAGCCGAGGATCTGATTGAGGCGATTGATGACGCCATTCAGTACTGGACGGGCGATCGCGGCAATACTGAACATCTTGAGTTGCTGCAGCGCCACCTGCATACCTTCAAGGGTGGTGCCCGCCGAGCGGGGATGGCCGGGCTCGGTGATATCTCCCACGAGTTCGAATCCTATGTTGCCCAGACGACCGCGCGCGACGATGGTTTTCTGGCACAAATGCTGTCCTATCAGGATCGTATCAATGAAGGCCTGGATGCGGTGCGCAAAGGTAACCGCAATTGGGTTAGCGAACCGCTGCTGCCGTCACTGCCGACCGACGACAATGAGCCTCCGACTGAGCTGATCGACGCGGAAGAGGCGATGCCCTTGCGCTCGGGGGATCGGGCACCGGCGACGATGGAGTCGCAGATGCCGCAGGAGATGATCAAAGTCTCCGCCCAGCTCATGGAAAACCTGGTTAACCTGGCGGGTGAGACCTCGATCTCCCGCGGCCGGGCCGAGGAGCAGGTCGCCGAACTGGCCGGCTCGCTCGATGAAATGGCGATGACCGTTGAACGTCTGCAGGAGCAGGTCCGACGTCTCGACATTGAAACCGAAGCCCAGATTCTGTTCCGTCAGGAGCAGGTGGAAAGTGAGGGCCAAGATGGTTTCGATCCGCTCGAATTTGACCGCTATTCCCAGTTGCAGCAGCTATCGCGCTCGCTGATGGAATCATCCTCGGACCTGTTGGATATTCGCAATACGCTCGGTGAACGCACCCGGGATATGGAGACCCTGCTGTTGCAGCAGGGCCGTATCAACACCGAGCTGCAGGAAGGTCTCATGCGCTCGCGCATGGTGCACTTTACCCGCATGATTCCGCGGCTGCGCAGGATTGTACGGCAGGTCAGTCTGGAAGTTGGCAAGCGGGTTGAGTTCAAGGTGTTCAACGCCGAAGGCGAGCTCGACCGGCAGGTGCTCGAGCGCATCATTCCGCCGCTGGAACACATGCTGCGCAACGCGGTCGACCACGGTATTGAAACCACTGAAGCGCGCCGCGCTGCGGGCAAATCGCCGGTGGGGAATATCCATATGCGTTTCGGCCGCGAAGGCGGCGATGTGCTGATCGAGCTCCGCGACGACGGCGGCGGCATCAACTTTGGTGCGGTGCGCGCCAAGGCCGTCAAGTTGGGCTTGATCGGCGAGAACGATTCGGTCACCGAGGAGCAGTTAAGCGACTTCCTGTTTGAAGCCGGCTTCTCTACCGCCTCGGAAGTCACCCAGATTTCCGGCCGCGGTGTTGGCATGGATGTGGTGTACAGCGAAATCAAACAGCTGGGCGGCAGTATTGCGGTTGATTCCAAGCGCGGCCAGGGCACCCGTTTTACTATCCGTCTGCCGTTCACCGTGTCGGTTAACCGCGCTCTCATGGTTAATATCGGTGGCGATATTTTTGCGATCCCGATTAACACCGTGGAAGGCGTGGTGCGGGTCAGCCCCTACGAACTGGAAGTTTATTATCAGGACGACGCGCCGCCCTTTGAATACGCCAACCAGAATTACATGCTGCGCTATCTGGGCGGGCTGCTGCGCACTCAGGCCGTGCCGCATCTCGAAGGTCAGACCGAACCGCGACCGGTGTTGTTGGCGCGCGGTACCGACCGGCCGATTGCCGTTCAGGTAGACAGTATTCTCGGTTCCCGCGAAATTGTGGTGAAGGCGCTCGGACCCCAGTTCAGTCACGTACACGGTCTGTCCGGTGCCACGGTGCTCGGTGACGGTAGCGTGGTCGTGATCGTCGATATCCCGGCGCTGGTGCGGGCAGAAGTTCAGCGCGGTCGCGACGGTCTGCTGGAAAACAAACCGCAGCAGGTAGAGCAGAACAATCCGCTGGTGATGGTGGTGGATGATTCGGTCACGGTGCGCAAGGTCACCTCGCGACTGCTTGAGCGTCAGGGCTTCGACGTGCTGCTGGCAAAAGACGGGGTCGATGCGGTGACTCAGCTGCAGACCATCGAGGAACTGCCAGATGTGATATTGCTGGATATCGAAATGCCGCGCATGGACGGTTTCGAGGTGGCGAGCCGGGTACGCCATACCAGCCGTTTGCAGGATATTCCGATCATCATGATCACCTCGCGTACTGGTGATAAACACCGGGAGCGTGCGCACCACCTGGGCGTTAATAAATACCTCGGCAAGCCCTATCAGGAAATTACTCTGCTGCAGGTGATCTCCGAGGTAATGGGAGAGACGGCCACACCTTGAGTTATCGAGGCGGGCAAGGGGCAAGGTTTAGCCAATGACGCATTTGGCGCTGGTCGTCGACGACGTCAGGCAGCGGCACTGGTTAGAGAATCAGCTGGTCAAGGCGTCGCATTACGTGCTGCTCAGTTGCTCTGCCGACGAGCTTGAAGCTGTCCACGGTGGGCTGGAGGAAGAGCCGCAAATTTGGCTGGTGTTGCTCTCAGCTAAACGCATTGAGCGCGCCTTGGGTTATATCAGTGCGGTTTCCAGTGCGCCGACCCTGGTATTGGATGACTGGCCAGGCGAGCGCGATCACTTGGTGCGCTGGTACACCCAGCTCCTAGGCAAGCTCGACGCGGCGCTGTTGCCACGATCTGCGCCGAGTGAAGTCGCGGAACTGGAGCAGGTCTGGCTGCTGGGCGCATCGCTGGGTGGGCCGGAAGCGGTCACCGAGTTTCTTGCGGCCGTGCCAGTATCGCTGCCCGTGGGGTTTGTTTACGTGCAGCACATCGAGGAGGCCTTCGATAAGGCCCTGTCGACTCAGCTGCAGCGCAAGACGCCCCACAACATTGCGATGTTTACTGGCGAGGCGCGACTGCGGGCTGGGCAGGTGCTGATCATAGCGCCGGAAACCAAGCCGCGTTTTCTGCCCTTTGGGCGAGTCATCGCCTCCTCGAAGGGGTGGCGTAGCGGTTATCGGCCCTGCATCGACGAGGTAGCTGAAGGGTTGGTGGCGCAGTATCGGAATCGCCTAGGCCTGCTGATTTTTACCGGCACCTGCAACGATGGCGAGCAGGCGGCACTGCGGGTGCGTCAGGCGGGCGGTCAGGTGTGGACACAAGCCATAGAGACCTGCGTTAGCGATACCATGCCGGAGGCGGTGAATCGTACCGGCGTGGTCAGTGTGAGTGGTACGCCGGCACAGCTGGCGGCAACACTGAGCAGTCGCTTGCGCGGCAAGGCGAAAAAATAGAGAAGGCGTTCATCATGGAACAGGATATCAAGCAACTGCAGTTCACCGATACCGTGCCGGTACTGATGCTGCCCATCCAGCGTAAAAACCTGTTACTGCCCAACGTGAATGTGGCGGAGTTTGTGCCGGCCTCCGTGATCGAGCCCCTCGATTCTGCGCCGCCCTGGCTGCTGGGGATGATGGAGTGGCGCGGCCAGCGCGTTCCGCTGATTTCTTTTGAGCAGCTCAATGGGGACGCTATTGATCCCACATCTCGGGGCAGTGGTCAGGTGGCGATTCTCAATGGCATCAGTGACCGGGAAGAATTGAAATTCTACGGGATTCGCTGCTTCGGTATTCCCCGTCAGGCCCGTATCGTCAAAGAAGATTTGAAACCCGACAACGAAGCCCAGCCGGGTCGGGTAGAACTTTCACAGGTTGAATTGGCGGGTGACCCGGCGGTGATCCCGGATCTGGAAATTATCGAAGCCCAGATTGCGCGCGTTCTGATGGGGCAGTGAGTCAGCTTCAGCCCTGATCGAAATCACCCCAGCAAAATTGCAGAATACTGATTGCCGCCAGCGGTGCGGTTTCGGTTCTGAGAATGCGGGGGCCCAGCTGCAGCGCTTCAAAGCCTGCGTTGAGCGCCAGCTTCACCTCATCGTCCTCCAGGCCGCCCTCGGGGCCCACCAGCAAGGCGGCACTACTCGCCGATTGCGATGGTCTTAGCCCGCCTTCATGAGCGGGCGATAACACCCATTTCTGATCGGCTTCCACTTCCCCCAGCCAGTCCTGCAGGGTCTGTGGCTCCGCTAGCTGTGGCAGACGATTGCGACCGCATTGTTCGCAGGCACTGATGATCACCTGCTGCCAATGACGCTGTTTTTTCTCGGCCCGCTCGCGGTTCAGTTTTACATCGACCCGTTGAGTCTGCAGCGGGGTAATTGCGGTAACCCCCAGCTCGGTGGCTTTCTGCAAAACCCAGTCGAAGCGGTCGCCCTTGGACAAGGCAATGCCCAAATGAATCGGAAACGGGGATTCCAGAGCGCGCTGATCGCAGTCTTCCACGGTGACCTGCGCTTTTTTCTTGTCGGCGTGTGAAATGCGCGCCGGGTAGCTGCAGCCGTCGCCGTTAAAAAGCACCAGCACATCACCACGGTTCAGGCGCAATACCTGACAGAGGTGGCGCGAGGCGCTGTCGTCGAGCTGCAGCTCTGCGCCCTTGCTCAATGGCTGGTCTGTGTAGATTCTCGGGATACGCATCGCGGGCCGCTCAGAGTGTTTTGGCAAACACCTTGGAATTGCGCTGGAAGTTATAGAGCTGCTGTTTGCCCGGCGGCAGCGCATCGACGCTGCTCGGCACAAACCCCTGCTCCTGAAACCAGTGAGCGGTGCGAGTGGTCAGCACAAACACCGAACTCAGCCCCATTTGCCGGGCCTGCTTTTCCAGCGAACGCAGCAGCCGCTCACCGCGATCCGAGCGGCGATAGTCCGGGTGGGTGGCCACGCAGGCGATTTCGCCACTGCCTTGTTCCGGGTAGGGATACAGGGCCGCGCAGGCGATAACCACACCATCGCGTTTGATCACTCGGAAGCAGTGAATTTCGGTTTCCAGCACTTCGCGCGAGCGCTTCACGAGAATGCCGTCTTGCTCCAGCGGGGCGATGATTTCGAGAATGCCGCCGACGTCGTCGATGGTCGCGGTGGCCAGTTCTTCGTAGTCATCGGTGGAAACCAGCGTGCCGGCACCGTCGCGGGTATAGAGTTCTTCCAGCAGCGCGCCGTCCTCGGAATATCCGATCAGGTGACAGCGCGGAACGCCTCGCTCGGCCGCGCGGACGATGGTATGCAGACCGTAGGGGTTATCGATGCGGCTCAGCAGACTCCTGGCCTCACTCAATTCGCATTCTCGAATCAACTCGCCGTCATCGATGGCGCCGGCCATTTCGTCAAACACGATCAATTTGTCGGCGCGAATGGCAGCGGCGGTTTCCACCACCACATCCTCGAGGGTGACGTTGAAAATCTCGCCGGTGGGGGAGTAGCCCAGCGGCGAAATGAGCACGACGTTGTCCTGCGCTAGCTGCCGGTGAATGGCTTCTGCGTCTACTCGTCTCACCTGACCGGTATGTTCCAGATCGACGCCATCGATCACGCCGATAGGCCGGGCGGTCACGTAATTGCCGGAAACCACGCGGATGGCGGCACCGTGCATGGGAGAGTTGGCTACGCCCATCGACAGCAAGGCCTCGATATGGGCGCGCACGGAACCCGCCGCGTCGCAGACACAGGCCAGGGTGCCGGCATCGGTAATCCTTAAGTCCTGATGAAAGCGGCTTTCAATGCCCTGTTGTTGCACCCGCGCTTCGATCTGGGGGCGGGCGCCGTGAATCAGCACCAGATTAACGCCGAGGCTATTGAGCAGGGCGATGTCGTGGATGATATTGTCAAAATTGGGATGAGCGATGGCCTCGCCGCTGATCATCAGCACGAAGGTTTTGCCGCGGTGCGCGTTGATGTACGGCGCGGAATTGCGGAACCACTTGATGTAGGGGGTATCGTCGGCCATGGGTATCCCTTGTTTCCGAGCTATTTTGCGCACAGTAACAAGGGGATACAAGCGCTTTTTAAGTGAGTCCCTTGGTCAGCTCAGCTGGCCGCGCTGAGCTGAACCGGCAGCGCATTCAGTGCTGCATTGCCTGACAGGGCATCGATGGCTTGTTCATCGGTTAGATCATTGACGCTCACGCCGGCGTGTTCTTTGGCCACCGATAGCTGTACGCCTTCGCGCTGATGGCCCCAACCGTGGGGTACGCTGACCACGCCGGGCATGATTTCGTCGGTTACCTCGGCCGGCACTACCAGTGAGCCGACCCGCGAGGTAATGCGCACATTTTGCCCCTCGTTAACGCCCATCCGCGCCGCATCGCGAGGATGAATCTGGGCGGTGCAGCGGGGTTTTCCTTTGACCAGTCGCTGGCTGTTGTGCAGCCAGGAATTGTTGCTGCGCACATGGCGGCGGCCGATCAGCAGAACCTGTTCGTGGCGCTCCGTATCGGCCAGCAGAGTCTTGAGGCGTTCAAGATCCGACAGGAAAAACTCGGTGTTCAGGTGAATCCGCTTGTCTTTGTGGTGCAGGCCTTCGGGTAGCTGTGGCTGCAGCGGACCGAGGTCGATACCGTGGGGCTGGGCCCGGAGTTTTTTCAGGCTGAGTTTGTAGGGGCCGCGTTTGAGCAGGGCGTCCAGTGTTCGCTTCGGCGTCAAAATGCGGCGGCCCAAGTGGCTGAACTTCTGCTTCAGGCCGCGGGCCGGTGATAGCCTTTCTGCCAATGCCAGGAAAATCTCCCAGTCGTGCTTGGCGTCCTTGGGTTTTTCAAACAGGGCGTCGGCGTAGCGACTGCTATTGCGCACTGCCAGCAGGTGGAAGATGACATCGTAGTGCTCGCGCTCCAGCGGGCTCACGGGCGGCAGAATAATATCTGCGTGACGGCTGGTCTCGTTCAGATAGAAGTCGATGCAGACCATAAAGTCGAGCTGCTCGAGGGCTTTGTCTAGCTGGCGCCCGTTGGGTGTCGACAGCACCGGGTTGCCGGCGACGGTCAGCAGGGCGCGGATTTGTCCTTCACCGGGCGTGAGAATTTCTTCGGCCAGTGTCGCCACCGGGTATTCACCGGAAAAGGCGGGCAATTGGCGCACCCGACTGCGGCTGCGGTCAAAATTGCCGGGGCCGGTAACCGAGAGGGTGTCGATGGCGGGACGGGTAAACATCAGGCCGCCCGGTTCATCCAGTCTGCCGCAGAGTAGATTGAACAGCATGATCAGGTATTGGCTAAGTGTGCCAAAGGGGTGCACCGAGACGCCCATGCGACCGTAGGCAACGGCGTTTTTGGCGCTGGTGAATTCACTCACCAGACGGCGAATTTCCAGCGCGCTGATGCCGGTGGCTTCGGCGACGGCTTCGGGGCTGAAGGGGCTAAACTGCGCCTCGAGGCCTTCGAGTTCGTCGGTATGGTCGTGCAGTCGATGTGTGGCCACCTTGCCGGAAGCGTAGAGGTCGTGAATCATGGCTGAAAGGAGCAGGGCGTCGCTGCCGGGGCGGACAAACAGATGCTCGCTGGCGACTTCGGCGGTCTCACTGCGGCGCGGATCAATCACCACAATCTTGCCGCCCCGCTGGTTAATGGCCTTAAGCCGATGGCGCACATCGGGCACGGTCATGATGCTGCCGTTGGAGGCCATGGGGTTGGCGCCGAATACCAGAAAGTAGTCGCAGTGATCGATATCCGGCACCGGAATCTTAAGCTGGTGGCCGAACAGTTTGTGGGCAATCAGGTGGTGGGGCAGTTGATCTACCGACGTCGCCGAAAACCGGTTGCGGGTATTCAGGGCATGCAGCAAGTGGCGGCTGAACAGCATGGAACCGGTGTTGTGTACGTTGGGATTGCCGAGGTAGACGCCGACGCTGTCCTTGCCGTGGGCTTGCTGGATGGCGCCGAGCTTTTCGGCGACCTCATCGAGTGCCTGATCCCAGCTAATGCTCTGCCATTGGCCGTCGACTTTTTTCAGGGGTTGGCGCAGGCGGTCCGGGTCTTCGTGAATATCCTTGAGAGCTACGGCCTTGGGGCAGACATGGCCGCGGCTAAAGGGGTCCTGCTTGTCGCCCTTGATGCTGAGGATCTGACTGCCATCGTGCTCAATCTCGAGACCGCATATCGCTTCACACAGATTGCAGGTTCGGTGATGTATAGTGGTGGCCATCGAATGTGTTCCCTGATTATTTTCGGACTCAGTCTGCCTGATCCCTCGTCGACCCGCAAACATTGAGCATGCCTGACACCAGCCCACCCCGCCTGACCCGTGACGAATGGGAATCTCGCCTTAATGCCATGCTGGATGCGCATTTCTCGGCGGCGAGGGAACGTGTGCCGGACGTCTGCGCGCGCCACTTTCATTCTCTGGGCGGAGTAGCCAAGCGTCACTGGCAGCATCGACGGGATATTCCCCGCGATCTCGCAACCATTCCGCGGTTCACCTGGCGCGCGCTGCGCCGTCTGGGTGGGCGCAAGGTGGCGACTGAGCCGCGCTACAGTGCCAAGGAGCTGGCATTGGCCGGGGTGATTGCGGGAGAGCTTTTGCATCTGGCCTCTCTTGAGGAATCCCTGCTGAAGCATCTGGGGCAGCACCCGGAGCTGGACCCCTCCAAGCAGCGCGAAGTGGAGGCCTTGCTCGCACGCTATTCCCCTGCCGAACTGGAGCGGCGAGTGCGCGCGGCGGTAGCGCGCCTGGCGGTAGATCACGAGGGCAGTCGGGATATCATTCTGTTTATCACGCTAGGGGTGGCCGGGCGTCTGCTCAGCGACAAGATCGCCTTTGGCAGTGCCGGCATTCTCGGGGCAACGGCGGCGAGCTCGCTCTACTTGTCCCAGCAATCCTATTTTTCCGCGCTGTGGGCCAAGTGGTTTGGTTTGCCCGGCTGGGTTTCGGTGACCGGTGGCGCGGTGGGTTTTATGGCGCTGATTCTACTGACGCCTGTGGTGGCGCCGCTGGTGGAATGCGGTATTAATCGCTTTCGGGCCGAGCGCACCTTGCTGCGACTGATTGATGAAGTGCAGCGCCAGTTGCAGTCACCCGGCAGCGACGGCTATACCCTCGCCGCCTATGCGGGCACTTACGTGCAGCTATTGCCGGATTTGCTGAATATTCTGCGCAGCCTGCGTTGAGCTACCCAGGGGTAGCGACTCAGTTGATTTCGAGCTGGCGCAGTTTGTGAAGGGCGTCTTCGAGTTTCTCGTTCACGCGTTTAATGCTGTCTTGCTCGGCCTTGCTCGGCTCGTTGCTGCCATTGAGCAGTTCGTAGGTGGTGTTCAGGGCCACCATAATGGCTATGCGCTCAAGGCCGATGACCTTGCCGCTGGAGCGAATTTCACGCATTTGCTTGTCGAGACGGGCTGCGGCCTGATGCAGGCCCGGCTCCTGGTCGGGCGGGCAGGCCACCTGAAATTCCTTGTCCATAATGCGGACCACAACGGTATTCTGGCTCATGATTCCTGCTCCAGGGCGCGCAGGCGTTGAATCATGGATTCCACCTTATTGCGGGCGATATTGGTTTTTTCCAGCAGGGTCTCGCGCTCGCGCTGCCAGGCTTCGGTGTTGGTCTTAAGCATCTGGTTTTCGCGGTTTAATTGCTCGCAGAGCTGAATCAGCTCGTCGATTTTCCGTTCAACCGACTTGATCGATAGGTCTGGCATGAGCTTCCCCTGCGAGTGTTTCGTGGGTGTTTGTAATGATTGCGCTAGTCTAGAGCTGCTCGCAGGGGGGGTCAATTGCCCAAATAGTGCAGTATTTCAAATGCCTGCCATTATCACTTGAGAAAGCTCTGAAATGGGTGGCTAAAAGTCGCGAAATGCCTAAGTGATCGATTTTGGCCAAGGGGGCGGGTACTATGCGCAGCTGATTTTTATAAGGCTTGCTTTAACAGGAGACTTGCAGGGCAATGGCAACCGCACTACCCGATCACGACGATATCGCCGATTTGTTTGTTCGCCTCGGCGCGCTCTACCCCCCTGCCGAGTTGCATGGTTTTTTTGTGGGGCAGGTGGTTGTCGGTGAGCGCATCGATGAGAAACAATTGCGTGAGCAGGCGGCGCAGCTGTTGGATGTCGACAGTTTTGGCGACGCGGATTGGCCTCACCTGCTGCGCCTTTATCAGGTTGCGGTTGAGCAGCTAGGCGGCGATATCGGTGCCATGACTCTCTTTTTACCCGGCGACGATGTCGATCTCGATCAGCGAGTCAGTGCAGTGGGCAGTTGGTGTCAGGGTTTTCTTACGGGGTTTGCCATGGCCGGTAAACAGCGTGAAAAAAACGAAGGTGCGCAGCAGTACAGCACCACGGTCTCGGAGGTGTTGACCGATATTGCGGCCATCTCCCAGGCCGGACTTGATACCGAGCAGAGCGAAGAAGCCGAGCGGCAGTTTTCCGAACTGGTGAGCTATCTGGAAATGGCCGTGGTTTCGGTCTTTGTTGAGTGTTGTAGTCAGGCACGTCGGGCGGGCGAGCATCCGGCGCCGAAACAGGTGCACTGAGCGGCATCGTCCACACTACAGAGCGGTGTTGTTGCCACTTTTTTGCTAACCTGCTGAGCGGTAGCAGTCGTCGTTCAGTATGAGAGACCCCATGAAGGTGACCAAGCAGGAATACGCCCGTCGTCGCAGCAACCTGATGGCGGTGATGGAACCCAACAGTATTGCCATTATTCCGGGCGCGGTGGAAAAAGTGCGCAGCCGCGATACGGAATACCCCTTTCGTCAGGACAGTGATTTTTATTATCTGAGCGGCTTTGTCGAGCCGGACGCGGTCATGGTCTTGCTGCCGGGTCGCGAGCACGGTGAGTTTGTGATGTTCTGTCGCGACCGCGACCCCACCATGGAGTTGTGGACCGGGTACCGGCAGGGGCCGGAAGGTGTATGCGCAAATTTCGGTGCCGATGATGCCTTTCCCATCGGTGATATCGACGAGATTCTGCCCGGACTTATCGAAGGTCGGGAACGTGTTTACTACGCCATGGGGCGACACGCCGACTTTGATGCCCACCTGATGCAGTGGGTTAATGCCATCCGCGCCAAGGCGCGCACCGGCGCCCATCCCCCCGGCGAATTTATCGACCTCGATCATTTCCTTCACGACATGCGGCTATACAAAAGTGCGGCGGAACAGCGCGTGATGAAACGCGCCGGCGATATCAGTGCCAGCGCCCACCTGCGTGCGATGCAGGCGTGCAAGCCCGGGATGTTCGAGTACCAGCTGGAGGCGGAAATTCTGCATGAATTTGCCACCCACGGGGCGCGCTTCCCCGCCTATAACACCATCGTGGGAGCGGGCGCCAACGGTTGTATTCTTCACTATGTTGAAAACGCCAGCCAGATTCGAGATGGCGATCTGATACTGATCGACGCCGGCTGCGAACTCGAAGGTTACGCGGCCGATATCACGCGCACCTTTCCCGCCAACGGCCGTTTTAGCAAAGAGCAGAAAGTGCTGTATAACGTTGTGCTTAAAGCGCAGCTGGCCGCCATTGCGGCGGTAAAACCCGATAATCACTGGAATCAGCCTCACGACGAAACCGTGCGCGTGATTACCGAAGGGCTGGTCGAGCTGGGATTGCTCAAGGGCAGTGTCGACAAGCTCATTGAAAGTGAAGCCTATCGCGATTTTTACATGCACCGGGCCGGGCATTGGCTAGGGCTGGATGTGCACGATGTAGGTGATTACAAGGTGGGTGACGAGTGGCGCCTGCTGGAGCCGGGTATGGCCTTGACCGTGGAACCCGGTATCTATGTGTCGCCCAATAACGAGAACGTTGAAGCGCGCTGGCGCGGTATCGGTATTCGCATTGAAGACGATGTGGTTGTCACCAAAGACGGCTGCGATGTGTTGACCAGTGATGTTCCCAAAACGGTCGAAGAGATTGAAGCGCTGATGGCGGAGGCTAGCTGAGTGAGTCTCGAACTTCAGCGTGACTATGATGTGGTTATTGCCGGCGGCGGCATGGTCGGTGCCAGTTTGGCTCTGGCCCTCAGTCGCTATGCTGAGGGTCGCCTGTCGGTGCTGCTGGTGGAGAGTTTTCCTTTTCCCAAGGCGGGCAGTGCACCGGTGTATCGGCCGAGTTTTGATGCCCGCTCCACGGCGCTGTCCTATGGTAGCCAGCAGATTCTGCAGAGCATTGACGTCTGGGAAAATCTCACGGAACACCTGACCGCCATCGATCGGATTCACGTCTCCGATCGCGGCCATATCGGCAGCAGCTTGCTGAAAGCCAGCGAGCAGGGTTGGCCCGCACTGGGCTATGTGGTTGAAAACGCCTGGTTGGGCAGCGTGCTGTTAAATGCCCTGCGAGACGCGCCGGGACTGACCTGCCTGTCGCCGGCCACGGTCGGTCGCGTTGAGCAGTCTGAGGACTTGGCGGCCCTGAGCTTGCAGCCGAAAGAGGGCGAGGCGATGTCGATTCGCTGTCGCCTGCTGGCGGTGGCCGATGGCGCCCAGTCCGGTTTGCGCAGTGCGCTTGGCATTGCCAGCCATACGGTCGACTACGGCCAGTCAGCGTTGATAGCCAACGTCACTTTCGAAAACCCGCATGAAGGCATTGCCTACGAGCGCTTTACCGACGAAGGGCCGCTCGCACTGTTGCCGCTGGCCGATAGTGAAGAGGGGCAGGCGCGTGCGGCGCTGGTGTGGACGCTGTCGCCGGAGGATGCGGATGACTTGCTGGCGGCTTCGGAAACAGATTTTTTGCGTCGCCTGCAGGAGCGCTTCGGTTACCGCCAGGGTCGCCTGTTGCGCTGCGGCGAGCGCGCCGTGTTCCCGCTGCAGTTGGTTGAGGCTGAAGAGCAGGTGAGGCCCAATGTGGTGGTGGTGGGTAACGCCGCTCACGCTTTGCATCCGGTGGCCGGGCAGGGCTTCAACCTTGCGCTGCGCGACGTGGCGCGGCTAGCGGAGCATCTGGCCGGCCAGACTGCAGAGACTTTGGGCAGTCTGGGGCAACTTCGCGCCTACCTGGAACAGCAGCGGCAAGATCAGCAATCCACCGTTCAGTTTTCGCATCAGCTGCCGAAACTCTTTGCCCAGAAAAATCCTGCGTTCAGCTTGGGGCGCAATCTCGGCCTGCTGGCACTGGATGTACTGCCGGGCCTGAAGCGTCGCTTTGTCGAACAGGCGGCGGGGCTGGCGCCGGGCAATGCCCGTGGCCAGGCGGGAGATAGATCACGAGGCACTTCGCTATGAGTCGCAACCGGCACTACGATATTGTGATTGTGGGCGGCGGTTTGGCCGGGCTGGGCATGGCGGCAGGGCTTGTCGATCTGCCTTTGCGGGTAGCGCTGGTAGAAGCAGGCAGTGTCACGGCGGAGTGGCCCGAACTGGGGGATGGCGTTCACGACTACGATCCGCGGGTCAGTGCGATTACGGCGGCCAGTCAGCGGTGGCTTGAACAGGTGGGGGCCTGGCCGGCGATTGCCAGTTCGCGCATCTGTCACTACACCGATATGCAGGTGTGGGACGCCGAAGGTACCGGTGAAGTGCATTTCGAGGCCGGCGAGGTCAATGTCGATAACCTTGGTCATATCGTCGAAAATCGCATTTTGCTGGCCGCACTGGCCGATCAGGTGCACAACGCGACCAATGTCCGCGTGTTTGAAAACAGCCCGGTTGGGAGCCTGAGTTACGCGGGTGCCGTGGCAACCCTTGTATTGGAAAACGGTGATCGCCTCGAGGCGGATCTGCTGGTGGCCGCCGACGGCGCCAATTCTCGGGTCCGTCAGTGGGCGGACTTTGCGACTCGCGAATGGAGTTACAAGCAGCAGGCTTTGGTGACCACGGTGAAAATGTCGGCCAGCCATGAGTACACCGCGTGGCAGCGTTTTTTGCCGACCGGGCCGCTGGCCTTTCTGCCGCTGGCCGCCGGTGATGCGCCCGATCGTTACTGCTCCATTGTCTGGTCTGCCGATACCGATTACGCGGCGCAGTTGCAGGCGCTGGATGATGACGCGTTCAAGATCACGTTGGCAGAGGCCTTCGAAGGGCGACTGGGAGCGGTGGAGGACGTCAGTCGTCGTTTCAGTTTTCCGCTGCGCCAGCGCCACGCAATTAATTACGTCAAACCCGGCGTTGCACTGGTGGGCGATGCAGCTCACAGCATTCACCCGCTGGCCGGGCAGGGAATCAATCTCGGTTTTAAAGATGTGGCAGCACTGCAGGACGAAATCCGTCGCGCGCTGTCGCGAGAAGAGGCCATTGGCTCGCTGACGGTATTGCAGCGCTATCAGCGCCGTCGCAAGGGCGACAATCTGGCGGCGATGGCGGCGATGGATGGCTTTAAGCGCTTGTTTGGCGAGACCGCTTTGCCCGTGCGCTGGCTGCGTAATACCGGTATGAAGCTGGTCAATCAGGCGGCACCACTTAAGCGTCAGCTGATTCGCAAGGCCATGGGCTTCTAAGGTGGCCTGCGTTGTCGTGAGGAGCGCAGCGCCGATCTTTTAACTTCACCGCCATTTCAGAAAGGTTGCTTCGCGGTGCTTAGCATGCCCCACGAAGTGCTTTGGGTACGCAATGACGGTAGTTTTGAGTAAGCCGGGCATTGTTATCTGAAATGATAATAATTATCATTCGACACTTTCTTTCTTACTATTCTTATTTCGAGGAGATGTTCATGCGTTCCGTGCTGGTGATTGGCTTGGCGCTGTTGCTCGCCGCCTGTGGCGAGGGCCCTGAAAGCCAGAAGGCTGACGAAGGGCTGGTAGTGTATACCGCGCGAAAGGAGCATCTGATCAAGCCTCTGTTTGATCGCTTCACCGCGCAGACGGGTATCCCTATACGCTATGTCACCGACGCCGCTGGCCCCCTGTTGGCGCGCCTGCAGGCCGAAGGCGAGCGCAGCCGCGCCGATCTGCTGATTACGGTTGATGCGGGCAATCTCTGGCAGGCCGCTGAGGCGGGCGTGCTGCAGCCCATTGAATCCGACGTTCTGGCCAGCAATATTCCCTCTGCCCTGCGCGATGAAGGCAATCGCTGGTTCGGTTTGAGTATTCGGGCGCGCACCATCATTTACTCCACCGAGCGGGTTAAGCCCTCTGAGCTGAGCACCTACGAGGCGCTGGCTGATGAGCAGTGGACTGGTCGGCTCTGTTTGCGCACGGCGAAGAAGGTCTATAACCAGTCACTGGTTGCCACCATGATTGCTGCCCGCGGCGAAGCCGAGACCGAAGAAATCGTAAGTGGCTGGGTCAAGAACCTGGCGGTACCGCCTTTCTCCAATGACAACAAGGTGGTTGAAGCCATTGCCGCTGGCCAGTGCGACGTGGGCATTGTGAATACCTATTATTTGGCGCGTATGGTCGCCGATGACCCAAGCCTTCCGGTCACCATGTTCTGGCCCAACCAGCAGGGTGAGGGCGCTGATGGTCGCGGGGTGCATCTGAATATCTCCGGGGCCGGTATCACTCGCGCCAGCCAGCACGTGGCCGAGGCCCAACAGTTGATCGAATGGCTGTCCGGTACTGATGCTCAGTTGCAGCTAGCCCTGCTGAATCAGGAATATCCGGTCAACCCGCAGGTCAGCCTGCCCGAGCCACTTACCCGCTGGGGTGAATTTGAGGGTGACGATATTCCGGTTGCCGAAGCGGGCCGCCTGCAAGGTGAGGCCATACGCGTGATGGATCGCGCCGGTTATCGCTAAGCCGGTTGATCTCCCGTGAATGAGGCGCCGGCGGCCCGCCTGATCAGCGCAGGTCAGAAAAGCCTGCGACCCCTATCGCGCATCGCTGCCTCGGTTGCGGTGCTGGCGGTATTGGCGCCTATTCTGGTGGTGATTTTCAGCTGGGGATCGGATCAAACCGAAATCTGGCAGCACCTGATCGCCACCCAGCTCTCCTCCCTGCTGCGCAACACGCTGGTGTTGCTGATGGGTGTCGGCCTGTGTGTGTCGGTGCTCGGTATCAGTCTGGCGTGGCTGGTGGTGATGTGCGATTTTCCCGGGCGCGCCAAGTTTGAATGGCTGCTGATGTTGCCGATGGCGGTGCCCGCGTACGTCCTCGCGTTTGTGGTGCTGGGGCTGTTTGATTTCAGTGGCCCGCTGCAGAGCTTTCTGTCGCGGGAGTTGGGCCTGCCACTGATCGACGTGCGCCATGAGGCGGTGGTGGTATTGGTGTTGTCACTGGTGCTCTACCCCTACGTGTACATGCTGGCGCGCAGTGCCTTTCTCTCCCAGAGCAGTGACACCATTGAGGCTGCACGCAGCCTGGGCAGCGGTGCCTGGGGCGCCTTTTTTCGGGTCGCTCTGCCGATGGCCCGACCGGCCATAATCGCCGGCGTCTCACTGGCACTGATGGAAACACTCGCCGATTTCGGTACGGTCGCGGTGTTCAACTATGACACCTTTACCACCGCCATTTACAAAGCCTGGTTTGGCTTTTTCAGCCTGCAGGCAGCGGCCCAATTGGCCTCCCTGTTGCTGTTATTTGTTGCGCTGACCCTGTTTGCCGAAAAGCGCCTGCGCGGTCGCCGCCGCTATGTGCAGGGCTCGCAGTTGCACCATCACTTTCGCCACCCTCTGACCGGGCTTCGGGCCTGGGCGGTTACCGCTTACTGTTTACTGGTGTTGAGTGTGGCCTTCTTCCTGCCGGTGTTGCAGATGCTGATCTGGGCCTTTGAGGTCGGCGCGGCGCAATTGGATGCACGCTTTGGCGCCTTGCTGTGGCATTCCCTTTCACTGGCCCTGCAGGCCTCGGTGCTGACCGTCGCCATTGCCACCCTGTTGGCCTTCAGTCGCTGGCGGGCGGGCCCCCGGCAGCGGGCTTTTTTTGACCTTGCGCAATTGGGTTACGCCCTGCCGGGGTCGGTGTTGGCGGTGGGCGTGGTGATTTCCTTTTCCCGCATTGAGCAGCAGTTGTTGTTTCCCTTGCAGGCGTGGCTGGGCATGGAGGCGCGCTCGGTGCTGGTGGGCACCGTGCTGGCTTTGCTCGCGGCTTACTGGATTCGATTTCTGGCGGTGGCGAGCGGGCCGATCGATGCCAGCCTGCTGCGTATTCGCCCGTCCATTCCCGATGCGGCGCGCACCCTCGGTGCACGGCCGTTGGAAGTGCTGTGGCGGATTTATTTGCCGATGTTGAGGCCGGGGCTACTGACCGCCGCCATTCTGGTCTTTGTCGATGTCATCAAGGAAATGCCGGCGACCTTGCTGTTGCGCCCTTACGGTTGGGACACGCTGGCGGTTCGAATTTATGAAATGACCTCGGAAGGGGAATGGCAGCGGGCAGCGCTGCCGGCGCTGACCATTGTGCTGCTGGGGCTGGTTCCCGTGATCATCAGCATCAAGCGCACCCTGAAATAGCCGCTATCAGCTTAGATTGTTTTTATTTGAAACAAGCGGCGTTAGAATGCGCCTTTTGCCAGCAGCGGGAAAATCTCATGAGCAATTCGCCCAGCGAACTGAAATACGCCAGCAGCCACGAATGGGCGCGTCTGGAAGCCGACGGAACCATCACGGTAGGTATAACCGACCATGCGCAGGACGCATTGGGTGACGTGGTTTTTGTGGAACTGCCGGAAATCGGCAACACCTATTCCGCCGGCGAAGAAATTGGCGTAGTGGAATCGGTGAAGGCCGCTTCTGACATCTACTCACCGGTGAGTGGCGAAGTCATTGCCATTAACGAGTCGCTGGAAGAGTCGCCGGAAGTCATCAACGAATCGCCTTACGACGACGGCTGGTTCTTCAAGCTGCAGCCCAGTGAACCGGGTGAGCTGGAAAACCTGCTGGACGCGGAAGCCTACGACGCCGAGTGCGAAGACTGATCGTTCTTCGTGTTTGAGAGAAGCCGGCCACGAGCCGGCTTTTTTTTGTGTCTGTCTTATAACTATTTGATTATAAAAAGATAATAATTTCATTCTGTTGCAGTCATTTTGAATTACCTCAGATAGCTAAAAATGCCTGCGGGATGTACTTAGTCCCTTCTGCACGTAATTCGGCTATAAACAAGTCTTAAATAGAGCCGCCTGAGGCTTGTTATGCAGCAAGAGAGAATTCTCGATCCAAAAGCGATGATAGCGACTGCGAGAGCGGAATCGCTGGATAAGGTATTGGCGTGTCTGGCTGTTGTTGGTTTGTTTGGTGCGCCATTGTCAGCTATGCGCGCTACCGTTACGGGTTGGCAAGCGATGTACAGCTACCACCTTTTGATGGGCTTTGCCGTGGTGATGCTGTGGCTGTTTCGCGCGCGGTTTTCACAAAAAGCTCGGTTTTGGATGGTGATCGCCTTGATGTGGCTGATCGGCACCTTGGGTGTGGTCTCTCTTGGCATGATGGGCGCTGGCACGTGGTGGCTGGCGTCGAGCGCGCTGGTGGGCGGAATGAGCATGTCCTTGCGCGTGGGGATGGGTTTGGGCTGCGCGGCGATTGTATTCCTGTTGTGTGTGGCGGCGGCGTTCTCCCAGGGGCTTCTAACGGTTTCTCTGGAGCTCGACACATACATGGCCGCCTACTCTACGTGGGCAACTTATATATTGGTGGCAGCTTGGCTACCCATGGTGATTTTTAGCGCCTTTGTGAAGCACGCCGATATCGTAACTCAACTGGCAGAAGAGACTGCTCGCGCCCAGCTTGCGCTGCAGGAGGTTGCCAATACCGATATGCTGACCGGCGCCGTCCGCCCCCATGTGCTGGAACAGCAATTGCGCGCCGCCTTATCCACGCGTGATGAGAATAAAAAATCGATCGGGGTGATCTTTATTGATTTGGATCAGTTTAAACCGATCAACGATACCTACGGTCATGCAGCGGGGGATGCCGTCCTCAAGGCTGTTGTTGAACGATCTCGCACGGTGTTGCGCTCTGGCGATGTGATCGCTCGTGCGGGAGGTGACGAGTTTGTGGTGGTGATACCTGGGGTGAGCTTGGATTCAGAAGCGGAGCTTGTGGCGCGCAAGCTGCGCAAGGCTATTACTCGGCCATTTACTTTCGATGGTCACGAGCTTGAAATCCGTCTCAGTATGGGCGTTGTCATCGGTGCGAAGGAAAAAGTTGACTGTGCAGGTTTGATGAAAATCGCCGACGAGCTGATGTATAAGGCTAAACGCAGCGGCACAAATAATCTGGTTTGCCAGAAACTGGATAGGACATTCGCCGCATAACAGGAATCTACAAGGATGGGGGCTCAGTCCCGCAGCAATATCACCTTATCTTCCTGAAAAAAAGGTGTGCCCACAGGTTTCCCGGTATAGCGGCCATCGATCACTTCTGCTTCCGAGCTGATAATGTCCGGTATTCCCAAGCTTTCGGCTATCGACGCCGAGTACGAAGGCTGAGTACAGGTGTGAAGGTTTTCAGAAAGCCGGCTGCGAGCCGGCTTTTTTGTGCGCGGGTTGGGCCCGCGAGAGGCTCGCGTAATTACCCGTATTTCGTGAGGGGCGATTAAATTTCCGCGGGATGTTTGTAACCATTAGAAAAATAAGCATTATTTTAGTTGTCTTGCGCTTGGCGCGGTGCCGTATGGCTCGCTGCTTTTCCCCAACATGCGTAAAAATACGTAAGTAATTTTTGTGTGTCTTGCGCTAAAACGTGATCTAGTTCACGTTCAATGTGGGGATTGAGCTGTGCCAGACGATGAGTTTCTAGATCCTTCAGCCTTTATAGCTCGGGCGCGCGAAGAGGCGCTGGACCGAGTGCTGGCGGGGATGGCCATTGTAGGGGCGGTCGGTGCGCCGCTCTCCGTGATGAGATCGTCTGTGACCGGGTGGATGCCTGTCTATGGCTTTCACCTATTAGTTGGTTTGACCGCTGTGGGCCTCTGGCTCTTCCGCAAACAACTCCCGGTTAAAGTTCGCTGTGGCGCTTTGATTGCCATGATGTGGTCAGTTGGTCTGCTGGGTGTGTTTACATTGGGGATGCTCGGCGCCGGTACCTGGTGGCTGGCGGCCAGCGCCCTGATCGCCGGCATGGCGATTTCATTGCGGCTGGGGACGATTCTGGGGGCTTGCGCGCTGGTGCTGCTGGTTCTGGTCGCAGGAGGGTTTACCAGCGGTCTGCTCACGCTCGGCATCAACCTCGACGCTTTTATGTCCACCTACAGCACGTGGGCGACTTATATCCTAGTGGCGGCCTGGCTGCCGATGGTTATTTTTAGTGCTTTCCTTAAGCACTCTGAGTTGATTGCGCTGCTCGCAGAAGACACCGCCAAGGCCCAGCAGAAACTGCGTGAGTTTGCCAACGTGGATACGCTGACCGGAGCGGTTCGCCCGCATGTGCTTGAAGAAAAGCTGCAAGGCGCCATTGAGCAAAGCGAGCGGGAGAGCTCCTGTGTCGGCGTGGTGTTTATTGATCTGGACCGCTTTAAACCGATCAACGATACCTACGGCCATGCGGCCGGCGACTTGATCCTGAAAACGGTTGTGGAGCGAGCCGGCAAACTGCTGCGCTCCGGCGATACAATCTCCCGCATCGGCGGTGATGAGTTTGTGGTTGCCCTGCCTGGTATTCAGTCGGAAGCCGAGGCCGAGCAGGTGGCTGAAAAACTGCACAAGGCCCTTGTGCAGCCAGTGGAGTTCGAGGGGCAGTCTATCGACGTTGGGCTCAGTATGGGGGTGGCCGTGGCAACCCACGGCTGCGCTAGCGGGCCGCAGCTGGTTAAAGCTGCAGATGAGCTTATGTACGAAGCTAAGCGCAGCGGCAGAAATTGCTTTTTCAGTCGCAAGCTGTCGGCGGATGTCTGTGCGGCCTGATAATTAATCTCTAAGCGATATCACTGGCCAACCCTGGCGCAGTGCTTCCTTCAGCAGTTTTTCGTCCGGGTCCACCACCACCGGGTTTTCCACCAGTCGCAGTAGCGGCAGATCGTTGTGTGAGTCTGAGTAGAAGGTGCTACCGGCAAGTTTGTAGCCTTTTTCTTGAATTCGCTGCTTCAGCAAAATCACCTTACCTTCCTGAAAACACGGTGTGCCGGCAGGTTTTCCGGTATAGCGGCCATCGATCACTTCTGCTTCCGAGCCGATAATGTCGGGTATTCCCAAGCTTTCGGCTATCGGTCGCGTGATAAAGGTGTTGGTCGCGGTCATGATCATGCAGTGATCGCCCGCGGCCTTGTGTTTGGCGATCAAGGCGTCTGCCTTCGGCAGGCGCATGGGGGCAATATAGTGGGTCATGAAATCGCGGTGCAGCTCGGTCAGCTCTTCCGGGCTGAATCGCGTCAATGGCTGCAGGGCGAATTCGAGATAGGCCTGAATATCGAGATTGCCATCCTTGTACTGCTGGTAAAAACGATCGTTGGCTTCGCGGAAGGCGTTTCCGTCCACCAGTTTGCGATCAACCAGAAACTCGCCCCACGCATGGTCGCTGTCGCCACCGAGCAGGGTGTTGTCGAGATCAAAAATTGCCAAAGCCACGCTGTGTCTGCCACTGTGTTTACAAGGAGGCGCTAGCATAGCGATTGCGGGCGCGCATTTCACGGGGTTGCCAGCGGGATTTGTCCCGATTCCCTGAATCCGGGAATTGTGGAACAATGAAATGTCTGCGACAGTAGCAAAAATGTCGCACTAACAATAAATTACGGAAGAATTGACGAGAGAGTTCGAGTGATAGACGCGGAAGGATTCAGACCCAATGTCGGCATGGTACTGGCGAATGGCCGGGGCCAGGTGCTGTGGGCGCGTCGTGCCGGGCAGAATGCCTGGCAGTTTCCCCAGGGCGGGATCAAGCAGGGCGAGAGCCCCGAGCAGGCCCTGTTTCGGGAGCTGGAGGAAGAGGTCGGACTCAAGCCCGAGCATGTGCGCCTGTTAGGAGCCACGCGAGGCTGGTTGCGTTATCGCCTGCCGCAGCGTCTGGTGCGTCGCAACGGTAATGGGCCGGTGTGCATCGGCCAGAAACAGAAATGGTTCTTGCTGGAATTTCTCGGCGCCGATAGCGACGTCCATCTTGCGGGTGATCCCGCCAAGCCTGAGTTTGATGCCTGGGATTGGGTGAGTTACTGGTACCCGGTCAATCAGGTGGTTACCTTCAAGCGCGATGTGTATCGCCGGGCAATGAAAGAACTCTGTCCCCGTCACAGTCGTTTGGTCAGTGGTGAGGCAGGGAGGTCCGGCAGATGATGCTCGACGCCCTGCGGCGGATTGTTCAGGCGGTCAATACGGCTGACGATCTGCAATCGGCGCTGGATATCATGGTGCAGCGCATTGCCCAGGTGATGGGCGTTGAAGTCTGCACGGTCTACCTCAAGGATTTCGAAACCGGCCGTCTGGTAATGATGGCCAACCAGGGCTTTAACCCCGAATTGGTGGGTGTGGTCAGCCTGGCGGAAGACGAAGGTCTGGTTGGTGTGGTTGCCCGGCGTGAAGAACCCCTCAATCTGGACAACGCCGAAGAGCATCCGAATTACTTCTACCTCGAGGGTATAGGCGAAGAGCTCTACCACTCCTTTCTCGGTGCGCCGATTATCCACCAGCGTCGTCTGCACGGGGTTTTGGTTGTTCAGCAGAAAGACAGCCGCCGCTTTGATGAAGACGAAGAAGCCTTTCTGGTCACCATGTCGGCCCAGTTGGCTGGCGTCATCGCGCACGCCAAGGCGACCGGTGCGATTGGTGGCAAGAACCGTCAGCGGGATGCGTCGCGCAGTGCAGAATTTACCGGTATTGCCGGTGCGCCCGGTATTGCCATGGGTACCGCTGTACTGGTGATTCCGGAAGCGGATCTCTATGCGGTGCCAAGCCGGCCTTGCGAGGATATTGAGGCCGAGGTCGCCTTCTTCTTTCAGTGTCTGCAGGCGGTGCGGGAAGACATTACCAATATCAAGAACCGGCTCCAGGACAAGCTGGCGAAGGAAGAGCGGGCCCTGTTCGACGTTTACCTGAGCATGCTCGATGACCGCGCGCTGGGGATGGAAATTGAGAGCCGTATTCGCGAGGGCGAGTGGGCTCAGGGCGCGCTGGCACAGGTGGTGATTTCGCACGTTCGCACCTTTGAAGGTATGGAAGATGCCTATCTCAAGGAGCGGGCAACCGATGTGAAAGATCTCGGTCGGCGAGTGCTTGCTTACCTGCAGACTGCTAATACGAGAGATATTGAATACCCCGAGCGCACCATTCTCGTTGGGGAAGAACTGACCGCCTCGATTATGGCAGAGGTTCCGCGCGAGAAGTTGGCCGGTCTGGTCAGCGTGCGCGGCTCCAGCAATTCTCACGTCGCCATTCTGGCGCGGGCAATGGGTGTGCCCACCATCATGGGCGCGGTCGATCTGCCGTTCACTCAGGTCGAGGGTGCCAATCTGGTGCTCGACGGCTACAACGGCATAGTTCACTACAATCCGGCGAAGGAGCTCTATGCCCGCTTCGAGGCGATTTACGCCGAGCAACAGGAGCTGAGTAAGGGGCTGGAAACCCTGCGCGACAAGCCCAGCGAAACGCTGGACGGTCACCGGATGCCGCTCTGGGTCAACACCGGCTTGATGGCGGATGTGGCGCGCTCGATCGACCACGGCGCCGAGGGTGTCGGCCTGTACCGAACGGAAATTCCTTTTCTGCTGCGCGAGCGTTTTCCCAGTGAGGAAGAGCAGCGGGTGATTTACCGCGAGCAGTTACAGGCTTTTTCGCCGCTGCCGGTCACCATGCGCACGCTCGACATCGGTGGAGACAAATCCCTGCCGTACTTCCCGATTGACGAAGAAAACCCCTTCCTCGGCTGGCGTGGTATTCGGGTTACCCTCGACCATCCGGAAATTTTTCTGGTACAGGTTCGGGCCATGCTCAAGGCCAGCGTCGGTATGGATAACCTGCGCGTCATGCTGCCCATGATCAGTAATGTGCCTGAACTGGAGGAGGCGCTGGAACTGATTTACCGGGCTCACGACGAGCTGGTGGATGAAGGCATCAAGGCCAAGTTGCCGCCGATCGGAGTGATGGTCGAGGTGCCCTCGGCCGTCTATCAGGCGCGTGAAATGGCGCGGCGGGTCGATTTTCTTTCTGTTGGCTCGAATGACCTGACTCAGTACTTGCTGGCGGTTGATCGCAACAACTCCCGGGTGGCGGACCTGTATCACTCCCTGCATCCGGCCATACTGCGCGCTCTGTATGAGGTGGCCAACGCCGCGCAGGCAGAAGGCAAGCCAGTGGGTATCTGCGGTGAGTTAGCGGGTGATCCGGGCGCGGCGATTCTGCTGTTGGCCATGGGGTACGACATGCTGTCGATGAATGCCAGCAGCCTGCTGAAGGTGAAATCGGTTATCCGCAGTCACAGTCTGGCAGATGCCAAGAAACTGCTGGAAAAGGCCCTGGAGCAGGAGTCGTCGGCGGACGTCAAAGACCTGGTACGCGAGGCCATGACAGCCGCCGGCGTTGATAAGATGCTGCAGCCGTCCATGGGCGATCAGTTGCGCGCCAAGCGTTGAAGCTTGGTTCAGGCGTTCTCGGCGGCGGCCAGATCAAAGCGATTAAAGGCGATATCGACGGCGCGACCGGGCTTGCCTTGCTCGTCGAAGGGTTGCTCGAAAAACCTGATATTGCCGAGCGTATCGAACAGCACTACGGTTGTCGCACGGGTGCCGTAGCCATGCTCTCTCAGGTCGACGAAAAAGGCGGATAGCGCCTGTTCTCGTTTGTCGTCAGAGCTCAAGGTGGGCTCGCTGTCACCCAGAAGCTCGATCAGACGCTCAGGCGTCGGGGACTTGTGCAGGCATCGGGCCATTGCCGCGCGGGCGACATCGACCTTGCGCTCATCGGCATCGATGCGGGAGTTGCCGATTACATGAATGCCCGGGTCCAGTAATTTCTTTTGAGGATTATTGTCGGCGGTAAAGGCTAATTGCTCGCCGTCGAACAGCAACAGGTTGAAGGGATTGTAGAGACTCTGTTCCTTTGAAATCTGTTTTAGAAATACCTCGCAGGGCGTGTCGCTGAGTAGATAGCGAGCCACGAGTTCGCCGCGGGAGCGTCCGTTGGCGGGTAGGTCGCCGCCGCGATAATTGGTCACGGCAGCAAGATGACCATGGCGATTGACGCCCAGCCAGGTGCCGCCTTTTTCCATGTCGCGGCCGCCGAGCACCGACGGGGAATCTTTCCAGAAATGGGCCGGAATGCTGGGACGCTGAAAAAACTCATCGCGATTGGCGGCGATGATCAGCGGAAATTTGGGATGGCTTTTCCAAGCTGCAATAATCAGGCACATAAGAACAGTTTACTCACGCCCATTTAAAAACATGATAGCAGGCAAAGTGTGAAACAGAGCAAGTTTTCTCGGGTATCTGTCCTGATTTTCGTCGAAATTTACAGAACTAAGTCATGGTGTTAGTTAGCTATCTTCTGGTCGGAGCGATTGCCGGGCTAACCGCAGGGCTGTTTGGGGTCGGCGGTGGTTTGATTATTGTGCCGGCGCTGGTGTTCAGTTTTACCCTGTTGGAATTTCCTGCGGCGATATTGATGCAGCTCGCCATTGGTACCTCGCTGGCGACCATTGTGTTTACCTCGATCAGTTCGGTTCGCGCCCATCATCTGTATGGCAATGTGGACTGGCCCCTATTCTGGAAACTGGCGCCCGCCATCGCCCTTGGCGTCATATTGGGGGTGCATACAGCAGCGGGTATGGCAGGGGCACTGCTGCAGCTGTTATTTGGTGCGTTCGCCCTGCTGGTTGCCTTGCAGATGGGGCTCAACTTTAAACCCAAGCCCGGGCGGGTGGTGCCGGGGCGTTTGGGTTCGTCCCTTGCGGGCACTGTGATTGGTTATGTATCGGCCTTGTTTGGCATCGGCGGGGGTTCGCTGACGGTACCCTATTTGAGTTGGTCCAATGTGCGGATGCAGCAAGCGGTCGGTGTGTCGGCGGCTTGTGGCCTGCCGATTGCGCTGGTGGGTTTTGCCACTAATATCTGGGCGGGCTGGGGTCGAGAGGGCTTGCCCACCTACAGCACCGGTTTTGTCTACTGGCCGGCCTTTCTTGGCATCGTGTCAACCAGTACCCTGTTTGCCCGCGCCGGCGCCCGTTTGGCCCAGCGATTGCCCGAACGGCACCTGAAGCGTGTATTTGCGCTGTTTCTCGGTATCATCGGCCTTCAGTTTATTCTCAGGAATCTGTAAATGTTGACTCACCCTGCCTTTGACCCGGTAGCTGTTCAGCTCGGGCCAATCGCTATTCACTGGTACGGCCTGATGTATCTGGCCGGTTTCGCCGCCGCCTGGTGGCTGGCGCGTCAGCGCAGCGCCCAGTCCTGGCGACCCGTCAATCGCGATCAGGTTGACGACATTATCTTCTACGGTGCATTGGGCGTGGTCCTCGGCGGCCGACTTGGCTATGTGCTGTTTTATGGCTTTGATCGCCTGCTGGCGGATCCCCTGTGGCTGTTCCGGGTAAACGAGGGCGGCATGGCCTTTCATGGCGGCTTGATCGGGGTGATCGTTGCGCAGTGGTGGTATGCGCGCAGCCAAAAATTGCGCTTTGGCGAATTGATGGATTTCGTGGCGCCATTGGTGCCCATTGGTCTGGGGCTCGGCAGGCTCGGTAACTTTATCGGTCAGGAGCTGTGGGGGCGGGCCAGTGATGTGCCCTGGGCCATGGTGTTCCCGCGCGACCCTTCGCAATTGCCCCGGCATCCGTCCCAGTTGTATCAATTCGCCCTTGAAGGGGTAATATTGTTCGCCATCGTTTTCTGGTTTTCGCGCAAGCCCCGCCCGGAGTGGTCGGTGGGTGCGGTGTTTGTCCTGTTTTACGGGCTGTTCCGCTTTATGGTGGAATTTTTCCGCGAGCCGGACGCGCATATCGGCTTTGTTGCCTTTGGGTGGCTGACTCGTGGGCAACTCTTGTCATTGCCGATGATTGTGGCGGGAATCGTTATTCTGGTTTGGGCGTATCGCCGCGCGGCGGCTGTGCAGGCGCTATCGAAGCAAGGTAAAGGAAAAGCATGAAACAGTATCTCGATCTGATGCAGGATGTGATCGATAACGGCGTAGACAAGTCGGACCGCACTGGTGTGGGCACGCGATCGGTTTTCGGGCGTCAGTTGCGCTTCGATTTGCGTCAGGGCTTTCCACTTTTGACGACCAAGAAAGTCCATTTGCGCAGTGTTATCTATGAATTGATCTGGTTTCTTAACGGCAGCTGCGACAATAACTGGCTGCGCGAGCGCGGCGTTAGCATTTGGGATGAGTGGGCGCTGGAAGACGGCGACCTCGGACCGATCTATGGCAAGCAATGGCGCAGTTGGGCCTGCCCTGATGGCTCTACCATCGATCAGATCAGTGAACTGATTCGGATGATTCGCACCAAGCCCGACTCCCGGCGTTTGATCGTTAGCGGCTGGAACCCGGCAGATCTGCCGGACGAAACCCTCAGCCCGCAGGAAAATGCGCGCCGCGGCAAGGCAGCGCTACCACCCTGCCATACCCTGTTCCAGTTTTACGTGGCGGAGGGGCGCTTATCCTGCCAGTTGTACCAGCGCAGCGCCGATCTATTCCTTGGGGTGCCGTTCAATATCGCAAGTTATTCCATGCTGACCCATATGGTCGCTCAGCAGTGTGATCTGGAGGTGGGTGAGTTTGTGCACACCTTTGGTGACTGCCACCTTTACCTCAATCATCTGACCGATGACATTGTCTACGAGCAGCTGAAACGCAAGCCCGGTCCGCTGCCAACCCTGCGTTTTGCCCGGCGTCCGGAATCCATCTTCGACTACGAGTTTGAAGACTTCATTTTTGACGACTACAACCCGCAGCCGGCGATCAAGGCGCCGATTGCCGTATGAGCGGCCTGCGCCTGGCGATGATCGCAGCCATGTCACGCAATCGGGTGATCGGGCGCGACAATGCGCTGCCCTGGCATATCTCGGCTGACCTCAAGCACTTCAAGCGGACAACGCTCGGCAAGCCGGTGGTGATGGGGCGCAAGACCTATGAATCCATCGGTCGGCCGCTGCCGGGCCGCACCAATATTGTGGTTACCCGCCAGCAAGGCTATCAACCCGACGGTGTTCGCGTGGCCACCAGCACCGAGGCGGCGCTGGCGCTGGCCGAAGAAGTGGCTGTGACCGACGGCGCCGAGGAAGTGATGGTGATCGGCGGAGAGCAGCTTTACCGTTCCCTGCTGCCTCATGCAGATCACCTCTACCTGACGGAAGTGGATGCGGAGGTAGAGGGGGATGCCTTTTTCCCTGAGCTTGAGTCTTGCTGGGTTCCTGTCAGTGAAGAATCCGGTGAAGAAGCGGGCTGGCGATTCCGTTTTGTGGAGTACCAGCGCCGGGGCTGAGCCGCAGAAAATTCGTTAGGCAATTGTTCACAAATCTCTCTTAAAAGGTGTTACCGCAAAAAAACCTTAAGCTTTCCTAGCCTAATATCAGGAGCGAAAAGCTTAGATACGTGAATTATTTGTGTCATATACCGTAGGCGCCTGTTTAATAAGTGAGCAAAAGCTGCGACTTCTGCTCGAAAAGTGGTCAGGTACTTGTGTCAGGTTGATAAAGTGTTACCGAAAAGTGGATTTTTCGTAACTTGAGTACACGTTGCGTCGCGAAGTTTTGGAGTCTGGGGCCGCGCTGGCCGGGTCGTTGATTCTTAAGAATGCTCGTGATTAAAATGTGGTTCGCTGTGACTAATTACAGGTTTGTAACTTGCAGCTCTTTTTTAGAATAAAACGGTCTGCTTTACACACATGTCCCTAATAGGAAAAGCAATCCCCATGAATATGCATCGATTGAAATCAGTCGCGCTGGCAGTGTCGCTAACCATGCTGACTCTGTCTGCCGCACAAGTTCATGCTGCATCGTCTGATGAAGAAGCAGGCGAGGAGGCAGCGGCTGCGCCGCCAGAGCCGAAAACCACCGTTAAGGAGGTTCTGTCGGTCGGCCACAAGAAAAACGAAGCCGCGCGCAAGTCTCAGGTTCGCATTGACAAAATCGCCGCTGAGACCCGCGATCTTCTGACCGACTACAAAACGGTCATGAAGCAGGTTGATGGCCTCAAGGTATACAACGCCCGCCTTGAGAAGCAGATCACCAACCAGATTCGTCGCATCAAAGAGCTTGAGGCATCAATTGGTGAGGCAACGGTTATCCAGCGTCAGATGATGCCGACCATCATCAAGATGATCGACGGTCTGGAAGAGTTTGTGCGTCTCGACGTTCCCTTTCACAAGGAAGAGCGTGAGCAGCGCATTGAGTTCCTGCGCGCCAACCTGGATCGCTCCGATGTGTCTATTGCGGAGAAATTCCGTCAGGTGCTGGAAGCCTACAAAATCGAAACCGAGTACGGTCGCAAGATCGACACCTATGCGGGTAAAGCCGAGGTTGATGGCGTCGAGCGTGACGTGAACTTCCTTCGAATCGGCCGTATCGCTCTCCTGTACCAGACAACTGATACTGAGAAATCCGGCATGTGGAACAACGAGGCTCGTGAATTCCAGGCTCTGGGCAACGACTATAAGAGCGCAATCCTGAAAGGTCTGCGTATCGCCCGTAAGCAAGCCTCTATCGATATTATGAAACTGCCGATCGCTGCGCCGGAGGATGTTCAGTAATGAAAAAGACAATGTTGAAATCCGCATTGATCGCTCTGGGCAGCGCGCTGGCAATTGTGTCCGCGCCGGTTGTCGCCCAGGAAGCGAAATCCCTTGATGAACTGCTCCGCTATGTCGAGCAGGGTCGCGTCAAGGAAGCCCAGGAAAACCGTGCTCGTGAAGAGCGTTTCAAAGCTGCCCGTTACCAGCAGAAAGAAATGCTCGACGAAGCCCGTGAGATGCTGAAGAGCGAAGAAAAGCGCTCAGCGGCTCTGGAAGGCAAGTTTGAAGAGCTTGAGCTGATCCTGACCGACAAGCAGCGTCAGCTGAAAGAGCGTCTGGGTACCCTGACCGAACTGTTTGGTCACCTGACTTCTACCGCTGGTGATCTGCGCTCCAACTACCAGAACTCACTGGTCAGCGTTCAATTCCCTGGGCGTGAAGAGTTCGTAAACAAGCTGATCGAGAAGATGACTGGCGCAGAGCAGCTGCCAAGCATCACTGAGATCGAGAAAATGTGGCACGCCCTGATGGTCGAAATGACTGAATCAGGCAAAGTGGTGCGTTTTGAAACCGACGTGACTGACGCTTCTGGTGAAACTACCTCTCAGAAAGTTACCCGTGTCGGTACCTTCAACATCGTTAACAGCGACGGCATGTACCTGAAGTACGAGCCCGAAACTGAAAGCCTGCAAGTGCTGCCGCGTCAGCCGAGTGGTCCTTTCATTGGCTGGGCTGAAGAGCTGGCGAACGCCAACGAAGGTATCCACGCCTTTGGTGTTGACCCGACAGGCCCGACAGGCGGTACCTTCTTGTCTGCCTTGATCGACAGCCCGACTCTGACCGAGCGCTGGCACCAAGGTGGCGTGGTTGGTTACATCATCACCGGTGTTGGTGTGGTAGCGCTGATCATTGCCCTGTGGCGTCTGATTGCCCTTAGCCTGGTAGGTTCGAAAGTGAACGCACAGCTGAAGTCTGGCTCTGCGAACGACAACAACCCGCTGGGTCGTGTGCTGAAAGTTCACGAAGAGAATCCGAACATGGATTCCGAGACCCTTGAGCTCAAGCTGTCTGAAGCGGTACTGAAAGAACTGCCGAGCCTCGAGAAGTCGCTCAACCTACTCAAGATCATTGCTGCGGTCGCCCCGCTGCTGGGTCTGCTGGGTACGGTTACCGGTATGATCATCACCTTCCAGGCGATCACCATCTTTGGTGCTGGTGATCCGAAAGCGATGGCAGGCGGTATCTCCGGTGCACTGGTAACTACCGTACTGGGTCTGTGTGTTGCGATCCCGACGGTACTGCTGCACACCGTAGTAAGTGGCCGTTCCAAGAAGATCATCCACATCCTGGAAGAGCAGAGCACAGGTCTTGTTGCTCAGCACACCGAGGGTAAACAGGGAGCATAATCCATGTATCAGCTGTACGAATGGGCAGACATCATTCGGCGCTTCATGGATGCCGGTGGCGATGTACTCTGGTTGATCGCCGCCGTGACCTTCCTGATGTGGACACTGCTGTTTGAGCGCTTCTGGTTTTTCCGGTTCGGCCTCGGCGGCGAAGTTGACCAGGTCATGCAGGTCTGGGAGGGCCGCAGCGAGCGGAAGTCGTGGAATGCCCACGCTATTCGCGAATTGCTGATCTCCCAGGTGAATCTCAAGATTCGCGAATCCCTGCCGCTTATTCAGACTCTGGTGGCGCTTTGTCCGCTGCTGGGTCTGCTGGGCACGGTGACCGGGATGATCGAGGTGTTCAACATCATGGCCGTTACCGGCGGTGGCGATGCCAAGTCCATGGCAGGCGGTGTTTCCAAAGCAACAATTCCGACCATGGCCGGGATGGTTGCAGCGCTGTCAGGCGTATTCGGGAATACCTATATCACCCGAATTGCCGAGCGCGAAAGTGAATTGCTGAAAGACCACCTGACCACAGATCATTAAGAGATTCCAACATGCGCAGAATGAATAGAGCTGGAGCTGAAGAAAACGCTTCCGAAATTGACCTGACGCCGATGCTCGACGTGGTCTTTATCATGCTGATCTTCTTCATTGTGACCGCGTCCTTTATCAAAGAGGCGGGCATTGAGGTGAATCGGCCGGAGGCTTCTACAGCCAATAAGAAAGAGAACGTCAACATCCTGGTGGCGGTAAACGGCACCAACGAGATCTGGATTGACAAGCGACGCGTGGACAAGCGTTCAGTGCGTTCGGTGATCGAGCGTATGCACGCCGAGAACCCGAAAGGTGCGGTTGTCGTGCAGGCCGACAAGGCCTCTAACACCGAAACCGTGACTGCGGTAATTGACGCAGCGCGGGCAGCAGGTGTTTACGACGTGTCACTGGCCACTGATGATGATTAAAGGCTTATGAATAGACTTAGACTACTCATAGGCGCTGCGCTTGGCTTTGTCGTAACCGCCGCCTTGTTCGTGCTGATGCCGACGCTGATCGAAACAGCCGACAAGTCGCTGGATGAAAAGCCGGCCACCCGCATCGCCGATATCGATATGCCGGACCGGGATATTGAAACCAATATCGACCGCAAGCCGGACAAGCCACCGGAGCCGGAACAGCCGCCGCCGGATATGGAACAGCCGGAAATGGAAGATGTTAATCCTGACGTGGAAGCCGTGAACATGGCGCCCAGTCAGCAGATCTCCCTGACCAATGCCCAGGGCGGCCTGTCAGCGTCAGACGGTGAATATCTGCCTATCGTTAAGGTAGCGCCGATCTACCCCCGTCGCGCCCAGAGCCGTGGTGTGGAAGGTTACTGTACGGTCGAGTACACCGTAACCAAATCCGGCACCACTCGGGACATTACTCCGGTTGACTGTTCGCCGCCGGGCTATTTTGAGCGCGCTTCTGTGAAAGCTGCAGAGAAGTTCAAGTACAAGCCGCGGGTTGTGGATGGTGATCCGATCGAAGTGCCCGGCATCCAGAACCGTTTTACCTACGAGTTGGATAAATGAAGACTGACAACATGATACAGAGCAAACCGTGTAGCCGTGTTCAGTCAGTCGGTCGCTGGCTGTCAGCGGCCGCGCTGGGGGCCGCCGTCACCTTTTCGGTGCCCCTGGTCACGACTGCGGTCGAGCCGCTGCTGGGTCAATCTGCCTTGGGTAAGCTTCAGGCGCAGGAAAAGAAAAAGCAGCAGACTCGCCGTACGCCGGCGATTCGCGCCAAGGTTTTTGAAAAGCTTAATGAAGCGCAGGTACTGGCTGAAGAGAAGAAGTACAACGAAGCGCTCGGCAAGCTGAATGAACTGCGTGACAAGGAAGGTCGTGGCGCGCTGAACAGCTACGAGATGGCCAACCTGTACAACCTGTACGCCTTTATCTACTTCACCAAGGAAGATTACGACAAGGCGTTGGGTGCGTACGAACAAGTTATCAAGCAGCCCGACATCCCCTACGCAATGGAAGTGAACACCAAGTTCACAATTGCTCAGCTCTACTTTGTAAAAGAAGACTGGAAGAAGGGCGTTAACACGCTGCTGAACTGGTTCAAGCTGAAAGAAGAGCTGGGTGAGCCGGTGGGTGCCAACGCCCACGCCCTGTTGAGTCAGGGTTATTATCAGCTTCAGGATCTGCGCAAGTCATTGCAGCATATCGAGATTGCCATCAACGACTACAAGTCGAAGGGCAAGATTCCGAAGGAGCAGTGGTGGGGCTTGCAGCGTTACCTCTACTTCGAGAAAAACGACGTTAAGAAAGTGGTCGAGATTCTTGAAGAGACGCTGAAGTACTATCAGAAGAAGGCCTACTGGCAGCAATTGGCTGCAATGTATGGTGAGCTCAAGCGTGAGAAGGACATGGTTTCAGCCATGGAAACGGCTTACGTGCAGAAGCTGCTGGAAAAAGAGAAAGAGCTGATCAATATGGCCTATCTCTTCCTTTCCATTGAGGTGCCTTACAAGGCGGCCAAGGTTATCGACAAAGGTATCAAGGCCAAGCAGATAGACCCGACCTCCAAGAACCTGGAACTGCTGGCTAACTCCTGGCGTCAGGCTCAGGAAATCAAGCGCGCCATTCCCGAAATGCGTGCGGCGGCAAGCAAGTCGGACAAAGGCGAGCTGTGGGCCCGTCTGGGTAATATCTACCTTGATAACGACGAGTTCGAGAAGGCTGCCGAGGCGGTGCGCAACGGCCTGAAGAAAGGTGGTGTGAAGCGTCCGGACAGCGCCCAGCTGGTACTCGGTATGGCTGAGTTCAACCTGAAGAACTACGACGAAGCCCGCAAGGCCTTTAAAGAAGCCAAGAAGAGCGATCGCTCCAAAACCTATGCCGAACAGTGGCTGCAGTTTATGGAGCGCGAACTGGCTCGAGAGAAGGCACTGGCACAGGAAGTGTGAGTTTCTCTTTCCATTAAAAAAGGCGCCTCAAGGCGCCTTTTTTGTTGCTCGTTTTTTTGTGAAAAAGCGGGCAGGGCGTATCAGCCGCCCACTTGTGACAGGTCGCGCACCGCACCGCGGTCGGCACTGGTTGCCATTAATGCGTAGGCTTTCAGTGCAGTAGATACCTTGCGCGGTCGCACTTTAACCGGCTTCCAGGCAGCATCACCCTTCGCTTCCATCGCCTTGCGTCGAGTCGCGAGCTCTTCGTCGCTCAGCTTCACATTGATGCTGCGGTTTGGTATGTCTATCTTGATAATGTCGCCCTGTTCTACCAGCGCGATCGCGCCACCTGAAGCGGCTTCCGGTGAGACGTGGCCAATCGACAAGCCGGAGGTGCCGCCGGAAAAGCGGCCATCAGTCAGCAGAGCACAGGCTTTGCCCAGGCCTTTCGACTTGATGTAGCTGGTCGGATAAAGCATTTCCTGCATACCCGGGCCGCCTTTGGGGCCTTCGTAGCGAACGACAACAACATCTCCCGCTTTAACCCGGTCATTCAGAATGTCATCGACGGCATCTTCCTGACTTTCACAAATATGCGCCGGGCCTTCAAAGACCAGAATGCTTTCATCGACGCCCGAGGTTTTAACTACACAGCCGTTCTCCGCAATGTTTCCGAACAGAACCGCTAATCCACCTTCCAGCGAAAACGCGTTGTCGATGGAGCGGATGCATCCGTTGGCACGATCGCTGTCGAGGCTCGGCCAACGCGTGGCCTGGCTGAAGGCTTCCTGTGTCGGAATACCTGCGGGACCGGCTTTGTAGAAGGTTTTAACGGCGTCGTCTTGCGTCTGGACGATATCCCACTTGGCCAGGCCTTCCGCCATTGTCGGGCTGTGTACTGTCGGACAGTCGCCGTGCAGCAAGCCGGCGCGATGCAGTTCAGACAGGATGCCCACCACACCACCGGCGCGGTGCACGTCTTCCATGTGATACTTCTGGGTGTTGGGCGCGACCTTGCAAAGCTGGGGCACTTTACGCGACAGGCGGTCAATGTCCTGCATGGTAAATTCCAGCTCGGCTTCCTGTGCGGCTGCCAGCAAATGGAGAATGGTGTTGGTCGAGCCGCCCATGGCGATATCGAGGCTCATGGCGTTTTCAAAGGCCTTGTAGCTGCCGATGTTACGGGGCAGTACCGAGGCGTCGTTGTCTTTGTAAAAACGCATGGCAAGATCCACGATGCGTCGACCGGCTTCCAGAAACAGCTCGCGGCGATCCGCGTGCGTTGCCAGCAGCGAGCCGTTGCCGGGCAATGACAGGCCCAGGGCCTCGGTTAGGCAGTTCATGGAGTTGGCGGTAAACATGCCCGAGCAGGAACCACAGGTAGGGCAGGCGGAACGCTCGTACTCCTCGACGACTTCGTCGCTGACGCTGCTGTCGGCAGCGATCACCATCGCGTCGACCAAGTCCAGACCGTGATCTGCTAGTTTGGTTTTACCGGCTTCCATCGGACCGCCGGAAACGAAAATAGCCGGAATATTCAGCCGCATGGCGGCGTTGAGCATGCCGGGAGTGATTTTGTCGCAGTTTGAAATACACACCAGCGCGTCGGCGCAGTGGGCATTGACCATGTATTCCACCGAGTCGGCGATCAGGTCGCGCGAGGGAAGGCTGTAGAGCATGCCGTCGTGACCCATCGCAATGCCGTCATCGACGGCAATGGTATTGAATTCCTTGGCAACGCCGCCGGCTCGTTCAATTTCGCGCGCGACCAGTTGGCCCATATCCTTGAGGTGAACGTGGCCGGGCACAAACTGGGTAAAGGAGTTGGCGACGGCGATAATAGGCTTTTTGAAGTCTTCATCTTTCATGCCGGTGGCGCGCCAGAGCGCACGCGCACCCGCCATATTGCGTCCGGCGGTAGAGGTTTTTGACCGGAAATCAGCCATGGGTGTACACCTGTGTTACGTGAAATTTGAGGGCCAATAGTCTACCACAGCGCGGGTTTCAGGGCAGGAAACGAGCGACCACATCGTCGAGGAATCGGCGGCCGGTTTCGGTGCAGCGGAATCGATCACCGTACTCTTCGAGCAAGCCCTCTTCATAGAGCGCATGCACCGTGCCGCTTATCGTGCTGAAAGGTAAACCGGTGCGGGCTTCGAAATGCTGTGGTGTAAAGCCCTCGTGCAGGCGCAGGGCATTCATCAGATATTCGAAGGGCAGATCTTCTGTGTTAACCGTATGCTGCTGGGCTGTGCGGGAGCCTGCGCGCTGCAGGTAGTGCTCTGGCAGGCGGGTTTTCTGATAGCGGAGAATGCTGCCGCCCATGGAAATCTTGCCGTGGGCGCCCGCGCCCAGTGCAAGGTAATCACCGAATCGCCAGTAATTCAGGTTATGGCGGCTTTCCTCGCCGGGTATTGCGTAGGCCGACACTTCATAGGCCTTGAGGCCTGCCTCGCTGATAGCTTCCAGACCGCACTGTTGGATATCGGCCAGCGTGTCTTCTACTGGCAGCAGTGGTGGCTGTTTATGGAAATGGGTGTTCGGCTCTATGGTCAGTTGATACCAGGAGAGATGGCTGGCGCCGACTTGGAGCGCGGTTTTAATATCACTGACTGCTTCGCGTGTGGTTTGGTCGGGCAGACCGTGCATAAGGTCGATATTAATGCGCTCGAATCCAGCCTCGCGAGCAGTGTGAACCGCCGCGACCGCATTGGCACTATTGTGAATGCGGCCAAGCTTTTCCAGTTGCCGGTTTTGAAAACTTTGCACGCCCAGGGATAGACGGTTGATGCCGGCCTCGCGGTAGCCAAGGAATCGCTCCTGCTCTACCGTGCCCGGATTTGCTTCAAGGGTGATTTCACAGTTCGCGCTGAAGTGAAGCTGCTGTCGCAGCAAGTCAAAGAGGCGCTGGTAGGCTTCGCCGGAAAACAGGCTCGGCGTGCCGCCACCGATAAACACCGATTCAATCGTGCGATCTTGTGCCAGATGAAGATCGGGTTGGAGGTCTTCGATCAGCGCGTCGACATACGCTGTCTCCGGCAGGGCTTGGGCCTTTTCGTGGGAATTAAAATCGCAATAGGGGCACTTGCGAACACACCAGGGCACATGGATGTAGAGCGAAAGTGGCGGTGGCGTGAGCGCACTCACAATCCCAGCTGTTGCCACAGTTCGTCGACGCGCTGCTTGGTGGCGTCGTCCATCGCGATGGTGCGCCCCCACTCGCGGGTGGTTTCGCCTTCCCATTTATTTGTGGCGTCAAAACCGATTTTGGAGCCCAGCCCGGAGACCGGTGAAGCGAAATCCAGATAGTCGATGGGGGTATTCTCGACCATGACTGTGTCGCGCGCCGGGTCCATCCGGGTTGTCATCGCCCAGATTACATCTTTCCAGTCTCGGGCATTCACATCGTCGTCGGTCACGATCACAAACTTGGTGTACATGAACTGCCGCAGGAAGGACCAGACGCCGAACATCACGCGCTTGGCGTGACCGGGATACTGCTTCTTCATGGTGACCACGGCCATGCGGTAGGAGCAGCCTTCGGGCGGCAAATAGAAGTCGACGATTTCCGGGAATTGCCGCTTGATGATCGGTACGAACACTTCGTTTAGAGCGAGGCCCAACACCGCTGGCTCATCCGGTGGTCGACCGGTATAGGTGCTGTGATAGATCGGGTTCGGTCGATGGGTGATATGGGTGACGGTAAATACCGGGAAGCGCTCGACTTCGTTGTAATAACCGGTGTGATCACCGAAGGGGCCTTCATCGGCCATTTCATCGGGAGCGATGTAGCCTTCCAGAATAATCTCGGCACTGGCAGGCACCTGCAGATCATTGCTGAGTGACCTTACAACCTCGGTCTTGCCGCCGCGCAAGAGGCCGGCAAACCCATATTCGCTGATGGTGTCCGGAACCGGTGTCACCGCGCCGAGAACGGTGGCTGGGTCAGCGCCCAGTGCGACCGAGACAGGATAATTCTCGCCCGGATGCTGTTGTTTGAATTCTTGAAAATCCAGCGCACCGCCGCGATGTGACAGCCAGCGCATGATCAGCTTATTGCGGCCGATCAGCTGCATTCGGTAAATGCCGAGGTTCTGACGTTCTTTATTGGGGCCGCGCGTAACGACCAGAGGCCAGGTTACCAAAGGGCCGGCGTCTTCCGGCCAGCAGGTTTGAATGGGAATCTTGTACAGGTCGACCGCGTCGCCTTCGATCACCACGTCCTGGCAGGGTGCGCTACGCAATTGTTTGGGTGCCATATTTAGCACCTGTTTGAAGATCGGCGCTTTGCTCCAGGCGTCGCGCAGACCTTTGGGCGGATCGGGCTGGCGCAGAAAGGCGAGCACTTCGCCAACTTCACTTAACGCGTCGATGGAGTGCTGCCCCATGCCCAGTGCCACCCGTTTTTCCGTGCCGAACAGATTGGTCAGCACCGGCATGTCATAGCCGACAGGGTTTTCAAACAGAAGGGCGGGGCCACCAGCGCGCAGAACGCGGTCGCTGATTTCCGTCATTTCCAGATTCGGATCGACGGACTGGGTGATGCGTTTCAGCTCACCGATGGATTCGAGATAGGCGATAAATTCTCTGAGGTCGCGGTATTTCATCGGTGCTTTCTGTATTTCCTGTGGGAGCGAGTGGGCTCGCTCCCACACGCCGTAATTACTTACGCTTCATCGAATCGAAAAACTCGTTGTTGGTTTTGGTGTCTTTCAACTTATCCAACAGGAATTCGATAGCTGGTGTATCTTCCATGCCGTGCAGCAGCTTGCGCAGAATCCACATGCGTTGCAGCTCGTCCTCACCGGTCAGCAGCTCTTCACGGCGAGTGCCTGAGCGACGGATGTTGATGGCCGGGTAGACGCGCTTCTCGGCGATCTTGCGATCAAGGTGCAGCTCCATGTTGCCGGTGCCCTTGAACTCTTCGTAGATAACCTCGTCCATTTTCGAGCCGGTATCAATCAGCGCGGTCGCGATGATGGACAAGCTGCCGCCTTCTTCAACGTTACGGGCGGCACCGAAGAATCGCTTCGGGCGCTCCAGAGCGTGAGCATCGACACCACCGGTCAGTACCTTGCCGGAGCTGGGTACGATGGTGTTGTAGGCGCGAGCCAGACGAGTAATGGAGTCCAGCAAAATCACGACGTCTTTTTTGTGCTCTACGAGACGCTTGGCCTTTTCGATGACCATCTCTGCAACTTGCACGTGACGCGAGGGCGGCTCGTCAAAGGTTGATGCAACTACTTCGGCACCTTTGATACCTACGGAGCGCTGCATCTCGGTCACTTCTTCCGGGCGCTCGTCGATCAACAGAACGATGACATAACACTCGGGGTTGTTGCGAATAATGGCGTTGGCCATATTCTGCAGCATCAGGGTTTTACCGGCTTTCGGTGGTGCAACCACCAAACCGCGCTGACCTTTACCGATCGGAGCGCAGAGATCGATGATGCGGCCGGTCAAATCTTCGGTTGAGCCATTACCTGCTTCCAGCACCAGTCGCTCGTTGGGGAACAGCGGCGTCAGGTTTTCAAACAGAACCTTGTTCTTGCTCTGCTCGGGTTTGGTGAAGTTAACGTCACTAACCTTGAGCAGGGCGAAGTAGCGTTCGCCTTCCTTGGGTGGGCGAATCTTGCCCGCGATAGTGTCACCGGTGCGCAAGTTAAAGCGGCGGATTTGGCTGGGAGACACATAAATGTCATCGGGGCCGGCCAGATAAGAGCAATCCGCGCTGCGCAGAAAACCAAAGCCATCCTGCAGGATTTCAAGTACGCCGTCGCCGTAAATGTCTTCGCCGCTTTTTGCGTGGCGCTTCAGGATGGAGAAAATAATGTCCTGTTTGCGGGAGCGGGCGACATTATCCAGGCCAATTTCATTGGCGATATCTAATAGTTCTTGGGTGGATTTGGTCTTTAAATCGGTAAGGTTCATAGTTTTTTTGGAGGTGACTAGTGAGAAAAGTTGGAGTACGTGCGAAGCACACAGAAGTGCGAGCGCGGGATTCGATGGTTAAGTAAAGAAGGATTACGGGAAGCGATGGAAACAATCTAGCACTTGGGTGCCGGAGCGTCCAGCCCTGTCTGCACTATAACCCCGCCTGCCGGGGATGGCAAGCGGGGACAGCAGATCAGGGAATTACAGGGCTGAATCAATAAATTCAGCGAGTTGGCTCTTGGAAATCGCGCCAACTTTGGTGGCTTCGGCATTGCCGTCCTTGAAGATCATCAGGGTGGGGATGCCGCGCACGCTGAACTTGGCCGGTGTGTCAGAGTTGGCGTCGACGTCAATCTTGCACACTTTTACCTTGCCAGCGTATTCCGTGGCGATTTCATCCAGAATGGGGGCGATCATTTTGCAGGGGCCGCACCACTCCGCCCAGAAGTCCACCAGCACGGGGAGGTCGGACGACAGGACTTCTGAATCAAAACTGCTGTCGGTGACGTGGGTAATGTTGTCACTCATAAGAGTTCTCCAAATGTTTCAAATGACGGTCTGAAATTACAGGGTGGCGATAATAGCATAGACCCTCTGAGCGTGCGAAAGACGCAAACGCTCTATGCTTACAACCTGTAGTCATCAGCGGTTGGGGCCACGATGCGCTGTTTACGCAGCCAGTGTCGAGCTTGGATCAATGCGTGCTAGTAGCTTTCTTTGCGTTGATGGCTGAGGTGGCGGTTAACGAATATCGTGTTGCTCGGACCAAACCCTTAGATCATCAAGAATCTTGAGCGCGCTGCGGCCAAACTCTGTCAGTTCATAGGTGACGGCTATGGGGCGATCATTAATGACGGTTCGCACGATCATGCCGCGGGCTTCGAGTTCTTTGAGGCGCTGATCAATCATTTTCTTACTGGCGCCGCCCAGCATGCGCGTTAGGTCATTAAAGCGAACCGGACCATCTTTCAGGTGGTAGATCAGTGAGCCGGTCCACTTCCCGCCGATGATGCGCATGCCGCGTTCAATCGCGCAGGGTTCCATGCAGGCATCAAAAACTTTTTTCCTGCCGTAATTGTCTGTTTCTACGCGGCTTTTCATTCTTTCGGACTCAATCCTATATAGGTTACTAAAAGTATACTAATTGAGAATGGTGACTTGAAAACCATAGTATACCGCCGACTGACATACAACCACTAGCAAAAGCAGGCGGAGGCCCTTAATGAGCAATATCCTGATTATTAACGCACACCATTACTATCCCTTCGCCGAGGGGAAACTCAACGGCACTTTGGTCCATATGGCGGATGAGCTGCTGAGGGCTAAAGGTCACAAGACGCGTATCGTCGAAGTGGACAAGGGCTGGGATGTTGAGCAAGAACTGGAAAATCACCAGTGGGCAGACATCGTTGTACTGCAAACTCCGGTCAATTGGATGGGAGTGCCCTGGAACTTTAAGAAGTATATGGATGAAGTTTATACCGCAGGCATGAGTGGCGCGCTGTGCAACGGTGACGGTCGCACGGAAGAAAAACCCAAGGCCAATTACGGCGGTGGCGGTACGCTGACGGGAAAGCAGTACATGCTCTCCTTAACGTTTAATGCACCAGAGGAGTCATTCAGCAATCCGGACGAGTATCTCTTCCGGGGTAAGAGTGTTGATGATTTGCTCTTTCCCATGCACATGAATTTCCGTTTCTTCGGTATGACGCTACTGGAAACCTTTGCCTGTTACGACGTGATGAAAAACCCTGAGGTAGAGAAAGACTTTCAGCGCTTCATTCAGCATCTCCAAGCGAACATCACGGGATAAAAGGAGTCAGCCATGTTGTTCAAGAATCTGCATCGGGTTCTCGCGTTTTTGGTATGTCTGGCTGTCAGCGCTAGCGTTATCGCAGGAGCCCGACAGCACCGCGCCGCCCATATTGCCTCGCCGGGGCAGTACACCGTGCTTCACGAAAACGAACACGTGTTAGTACTGAAGATGGTATTAAAGCCGGGCGAGTCAGATTCGATGCACAGGCATCACAATGAAACGGTCTACTTCCAGAGAGGCGGTAGTCTCAACATCACGCTGTCAAACGGGGAGGGGATGCGCGTAGATGTTCCTGATGGGCATGTGATGTGGCATGAAGCCTGGGCGCACCAAGTGAAAAATGTTGGTGGTAATGTGGTGGTAGCAATCATTGTCGAATCAAAGCCGAGCTAAAATGTTTGGCGAGCAAGGCTGGAGCGATCTGCTCCGGTTTCCGAGAGGAGAGGGCGATGAAAGAACAGTATCAGGTGCGCTGTGATTGCGGTGGAGTGGAAGTCGCCATGACGGGTTCACCCAAGGTTCATGCCTACTGTCATTGTGAAGATTGTCGAGAACTTCTTCAGGTGCCGTATCGCTCAGTGCTGGCTTGGGAGGTTGATCAGGTTGAAGTAACCCGGGGGCAGTCGAAGATAAAAGTCTTCAAGCATCCCGCTAAAAATATGACGCGCGTCTTTTGTCTGGAATGCGGTGAGGTGCTGTACAACACGAATGCGATGGGCTGGAAGTTGGTTTCACAACTTTTGTTTCTCAAAAGTAATGAGAACGAGCTTCCCGAGACCTTTCAGCCCAATGCGCACTTTTTCTATGATCGGCGAGTCGTCGAGATTGATGATTCACTTCCAAAGCGATGAGTGGAGCTAGTATCAGGTTTGGAGCAATGCCCGCTGACAAGCCTCCGCATTCTCGCGCAAGTGTTCGGGATTAATCGTGCCGACAATGGCGCTGGTGACTCCGGGATGCGATAGCGCGAAGTGCATCGCTGCTTGGGCAGGATCCTGCTCACTGATCAGGTGGCCGCTACCAAGCGCTTTTTTTAGGATGGCGGCCTTGCCGTGGCGTGCGCAGTAGTCCAGCACCGGCGATTCTTCCTGGTGCGCAGGGTTGTAGGCCACCATCACGGCATCACTCAGCTCGGCGGCGAGCAATCCGCCCGATACGGTTTTGGTGGACATGCCTATGGCGCGGATCAGGCCTTCCTGCTTGCATTGCTGCAGGGCTTCCAGTGCGCCTTCGTGCTGGATAATGTGCTCATCGCGACCATCGGAGTGAATCAGCACAATATCGATATAGTCGGTTTTCAGCCGGTCGAGGCTGCGCTCGATGCTCTGGCGGGTGTGGCGATGACTGAAATCAAAGTGTGAGTCGCCGCTGTCATTATTAAATTCTTCGCCGACCTTGGAGCAAATGACCCAGTCCTGTCGTTGGCCTTGCAGTAATTTGCCCAGGCGTTCCTCACTGCGCCCGTAGGCTGGTGCGGTATCAATCAAGTTAATGCCAAGGTCGCGGGCCAGTGCGATCAGATCGGCAGCGGCCTTGTCGTCGGGAATGGTGAAGTCCTTGGGGTATTTGACGCCTTTATCGCGCCCCAGTTTGACCGTGCCGAGCCCGAGCGGGCTGACCATCAGGTCGCTGCTGCCAAAGCGGCGGTGGCTTAGTGCGCTCTCCATATCCACTCCTTAAAACAGGGTTTCCCAGCAGGGGGTGGCGATCTCGGGTCGTGGCAACGACTGAAGTTCCGTCGGCGCCTGAATGCCGTTGTCAGTATTGATCGGTGCCAGTAGCTCGCCTACCTGATTGGCCATATCCGGGGTCAGGGTCAGTTTGGTGGGCCAGCACACCAGCAGGTTGTCGCAGGCGCGCTCGGCATAGGCCTTGTCCGGCTTGATCAATTGACTCTGCTTGGGTTCGGCTCTATCCACTACCAGGGTCGCCCATTCCGTGCGACCGAAATCGACCCAGGGGAATAGCTCAAACAGCTCTTTTCTGGCCTTGTCGATAAGAGCGTCGGAATTCATGCCGACACCTTCGGTGGCCAGATCACCGCCCAGATACCAGCAGCTTCGACCATCGCTGCAGCGGTGACTGGAAATGGTCAGCCGGGGCGAGGGGTTGGTGCCCATGCAATGCGCATATAAAGGTGAATGGAAATCGTGTTTCACCAAGACCTGCTGCAGCGGCCGGCGCTGCATGGCAGGTTGTTGTAACTCAACTTGGGCGAGCAGGGATTCGTTGCCGGCGCCAGCCGAGAAAATAAAATTATCGGCGCTGATGCTGAGGCCATTGTTCCAGCGCAGCGCGGCCACACGATTGCCTTCGCGTTGCAATTGCGCCTCCGACCAGTCGATCTTGAATATCCGATCACTGTGCCGCGCCGACAGGGTATGCAGCAGGGAGGGGACATCCAATACCAGATCGGCCAGTCGATACAGCGAGCCTTTGAATTTCGAGCTGTCGAAGGCCGGGGGGCGGTCATCAGCCTTGACGCTGTCGACCCGGCCGCGCAGCATTTTGCTGGCAAAGAAAGACGACAGTCGAGAGGTCAGCGAGCGGGTGGACCACAGATAGAAGTGGCGGCTCAGCACGTTGCAGGCGCTGATATCCACATCGCCCTTACCTTCCAGGCAGCGCGCCCAGTGCTCGGGCATGGCGGCAATGGCCTCGGATTCGCCGGTCAGTGCGCCGCCCAGCGCGTATTTGATGCCGCCGTGAATCATCCCCTGTGAGGCAATGGTTTGCGAACTGCCGAGATCATTCTGCTCGAACAGGATCGCATTGCGGCCCTCTGCTACCAGCCGGTTAAGCAGCCAGAGGCCGGCGACGCCACCGCCGATTATGATTGTATCCACGCGCAGGCGAGAGTCTGTCATAGGTTCTCCTTCAAGGGGCGCAGTATAGCAAAGAGCTTCACATGTTTCGGGCTGCTCGCTATGCTTGGCCGCACAATTCCCACCCGATTACTGTCATGCCGCTGTTCATCTATACCTGCCTGTTCTATCTGATTTCACCGCTGCTTTTGCTGCGGCTGCTGCAGCGTTCAGTGAAAGCACCGGAATACCGGCGTCGCATGGCTGAGCGCTTTGGCTTTTTTACCGCGCCACCAAAGCGGGGTGGCATCTGGGTGCATGCGGTGTCCGTGGGGGAAGTCATCGCCGCGGTGCCGATGATAAAAGTCCTGCAAGAGCGCTACCCGGAGCAGGCGATTACCGTCACCACCATGACCCCAACCGGTTCCGAGCGGGTGCAGGCCATGCTGGGTGACAGCGTGTTTCATGTGTACGCGCCCTACGATATGCCCGATGCCATTGGGCGCTTCTTACGCAGAACAGGGCCGCAAACGCTAGTGATCATGGAAACCGAAATCTGGCCCAATATGGTCTGCTGCGCGCGCCGGGCAGGGCTTGAGGTGGTGCTGGCCAATGCTCGGTTGTCAGAAAAGTCAGCGCGGGGTTACGCGCGTTTGCCGGCACTGACAAAGCGGGTTTTTTCGGCTATTTCCATGGTTGTCGCCCAGCATCGCAGTGATGCCGAGCGCTTCCGTTCGCTGGGGGTGCCCGACGCGCAGCTGAGTGTATCGGGCAGTGTGAAGTTTGATATTGATGTGCCGGAAAGCTTGCGCCAGCAGGCGCAGGATGAGCGCAGGAAGCTGGGTTTGGCTGGGCGCCCGGTCTGGTTGTGCGCGAGTACCCATGAGGGCGAGGAAACCCTGATTTTAAAGGCGTTTTCGCAGATCCGGGAACAGGTGCCAGAGGCGGCCCTGTTAATTGCACCGCGTCACCCGGAACGCTTTGATCAAGTTGCCGCCCTGATTGCGAGCGGAAACTGGTCAATGGTGCGTCGTAGTTCCGGTGATCATCCGGAAGGCGCAGACATCCTGCTGCTCGATACCATGGGTGAGTTAATGCTGCTATTCGGTTGCGCCGATGTGGCTACCGTGGGCGGCAGTCTGATTGAGCGCGGTGGTCACAACAGCCTTGAGCCGGCCGCCTGGGGTTTGCCGCTGGTCAATGGCCCCAGCGATTTCAACTTCGCGGCTATTTCAGAGCTGTTGCAGCAGGCCGGGGCGCTTTCCATAGTCGATACCGCTGAGGCCCTTGCTAGTGAGGTGGCTGAACTGTTGAAGAGCGAAGCACTGAGAGAACAACGGGGTGCCTTGGCGCGCCAGGTTGTGGCCGAGAATCGCGGAGCACTTGAGCGTCTGCTCGAACATATCGATCGCTTGCATCACTGATTTACGGGCATAAAAAACGCTGCCGTTGCAGCGTTTTTTAGTCGTTCGGCAGGGTTTTACAAATCCTGTTTTTTCGCCTTGTCAGCGATCAACCACTTATCCAGATTGTAGATATCCTGCGGGCTCAGGTTGCCGGCCTGCTGCTTCAGTTTCAGCATATTCAGCACGTAGTCGAAGCGCGCGTTGGCATAGTCGCGAATCGCGGCGTACAGCGAACGCTGGGATTGCAACACGTCTACGATATTGCGTGTGCCCACTTCATAGCCGGCCTTGGTGGCATCGAGTGCGCTTTGCGCCGAAACAATATTTTGTTTGCGCGCCTTGATACGCTGCACATCGGTGCCAACGGTCAGGTGAAGTGAGCGAGTCTGTTGTACTACGCGACGCTGGGTGCCAATGCGGTTTTGCTCAGCCGCGAGATATTGATTGTAAGCCTGGCGTCGAGAGGCGCTAACACCACCACCGGAGAACAGGGGTACGGAAAGCTGAACCTGAATCGTTTCGGTATTGGCGTGTTCGTCAACAATGTCTGAAGCCAGAGGGTTGCTGGTCTTTGATGTGCCTTCAGTGTCATCGGTTGAATAGCTGTAACTGCCGCTCAGTGTGGGCAGGTGTTCTGCTTTTTTCGAGCGTGCGTTTTGGTAGGACGATTGGGTCGCATATCGCGCTGCTGTCAGCAGATGATTGTTGGCAATAGCGAATTCGACCCACTCCGCGCGATCCGCTGGTACCGGCTGTGTTACAGGAAATTCTTCCGACAGGCGGTTCAGCGAGGAATGGCCCTGATTGGTCAGTACCGACAGGGCTTCGAATGCTGTGCCGAGTTGGGCCTCAAAGCTCAGGCGTTGTGCGACGGTGTTGTCAAAAACCGCGCGTGCTTCATGAACGTCGGTAATGGCGATCAGGCCGACGTCAAAGCGTTGCTGAGTTTGTTCCAGTTGGCGCTTGGCCGCACGTTCTTCTGCACGCGCCGCTTCAAGGTTTTCATTGGCGCGTAGTGCATTGAAATAGGCCTCGGCGGTGCGGATGATCAGATCCTGCTGGTCAGCAGCAAACTGGGCGCGGGCTTGTTTGCTGGTGGCCTTGCCGGCGCGAAAGCTGAACCAGGCTGAAAGGTCGAACAGGGGTTGCGACAGGGTGACGCTGTGGGTCAATGTGTCGGTGTCGCGTTCGCTGGGGACTTTACCGTATTGGGGGGGTTGAAAGTTTGTGATGCCAAAACTCTCGCCTTCAAACTCTGTGTCGCGGTAGGTGCTGGTCGCGCCAATCTGTGGCAGCAAAGCCGAGCGCGATAGTTTTTCGGTTTCGAGATTGGCCCGATACGTCGCCTCCGCAGCCTTCAGGGTGGCATCGTTTTTCAGTGCCAGTTCGTATATCTGGCTCAGGCTCTCACCGAAACCCAGAGAACTGCTCAGACTGAAAAGCCCGGCCAGCGCCAGAGGCAGTGCGCGTTGTTTCATGCGGAATTCCATCCCATCTACACCCGAAATTGGCAGCGAGTTTAGCAAATTGGCCCCAAAACCCCCATCCGAATTCACATTAATTAAGTATTTTTAAGTCTGGCGGCAGCAGGTATGATGAGGCGTTGGCAGGCAATTTCGCTTGGCGCAAACAGCAGGAAATCGCGGTAGAACACGTGGCAAAATCCGTCTATAACGTCGATCTTTCGGCGCACCTGGCTGAGTGTGAACTCAACTTTGTGCGCTTGTGCAGATTGCTTCCGCGCATGGAGGCGGGTGACGAGCGCGTGTTTGGTATTGGTGAGGGTTTGCAGGTGCGCATCGATGTTAGCGAGCGTACGCCCTACACCAGCCTGCTTAAGATCTGTCAGGAGCACCGCGCACTGGCTGATTTGAATAACGAAATGACCGTGCGGGTCTATCACGACGCCGGAGTGGCCGAAGTGGCCAGTTTTGCCGGCTGTTATCGGGTGTTGGGTAAGAACGAATACCCCAATCGACGGATGCACCAGCGCGACGAGAAGCAGCAGTGGAACCGCTTTCTCGGCGAGTGGTTGCAGCACTGTCTGGCGCAGGGCCATAGCTTGGGCGATCCCGCCGCGTTGCTGACGCTTTAGTGTCTTGCCGGTTTTACTCTGGTAAAAATGCGACCTGGTAGCTGGCAGCCTTCCCTCGAGTATGTCTCAATCGCGATAATACAGCGATTCTCGCAATGCAATTGTCAGAAGCAGGACTGAACGGGCCGATGGAGCCAATCCGGATACTTCAACTCAGCGATACTCATCTCGGGCAAAATCCGGGATATGAGCTTCTGGGCATGGATACTGACCATAGCCTGGGGCAGGTATTGCGCCTGGCAGAAACCCTGTCGGAACCGGATATCTTTCTGTTCAGCGGTGATATTTCGAACAACGCCTATGCCGAGGCCTACGAGCGCCTGTACGCCATGATGAATGGTCGCAGCAATGTGGTCTGGCTGCCGGGCAATCATGACAGCATTGAGGCCATGACAGCGGTCTGTGGTGGGCGCTGGTATCGCCCTCGCATTGAGCTGGGTGACTGGCAGCTGGTTTCACTGGATTCCTCTGTGGCCCATACCCCGCGCGGCACTCTGGCTCAGACAGAGCTGGATTTTCTGCGTCAGCAGCTGGATCAACACCCGGATAAATACACCCTTGTTGCGCTCCATCACCATGTGCTGCCGGTGGGTTGCGAGTGGCTCGACGAGCAATTGCTGAGCAATCAGTCCGAGTTCCTTGAATTGGTATCGGCCTACTCTCAGGTGAAGGCGGTCACGTGTGGCCACGTGCATCAGGCACGGGACGTGGAATATCAGGGCACGCGCTTTTTGAGTACGCCCTCTACCTGCATTCAGTTCGCCCAGCACAGCGCGGATTTTCTGGTCAGCAGTGAGGCGCCGGGGCTTCGTTGGCTGGAACTGCATCCTGATGGCCGCATCGACACCGGAATCCATCGCGTTGCCGATGTGCGCTTCAATGTAGATCTGGCCGCTAAGGGTTATTGATTGTCTTCGGCCATTCTCTACATTCACGGTTTTATTTCTTCTCCCCAATCCATAAAAGCCCAGCAGAGCAAGGCCTACGCCGAAGCGCTCGGTATCGACTGTGTCATACCCGATCTGCCCAATACGCCGGGTGCGACCTTCAAGCGGGTCGAGGCTGTGTTGCAGGACATGCTGGGCCAGTACCAGCGCGTGGGTTTAATCGGCAGTTCACTGGGTGGTTTTTTCTCGACCGTGCTGGCAGAAAAATATGCGTTGCCGGCGGTGCTGGTGAATCCGGCGGTGCGCCCCTACCATTTGATTGCTCACTACATAGGGGATAATTTCAATCCCTACACGGAAGAGCACTTTCAGATCACCCCTGCGCACACGCGGGAACTGGAACAGCTGGAGCCTGCCAGCGTCACGCCGGAGCGCTATTGGGTGTTGCTGCAAAGCGGTGATGAAACCCTCGACTACCGGGACGCGCAAAGCTACTACAGTGCGTGTAGAATGACCGTCGAAGAGGGCGGGGATCATTCTTTTACGACCTTTGAATCCTATCTGCCCGAGATCGTCACGTTTCTGCAATTGACGGAAAAATAACAGTTTATGAGCGACTATACCGCTGAATCGATTGAGGTTCTCACGGGGCTAGAGCCAGTGCGCAAGCGCCCCGGCATGTACACCGATACCACTCGCCCCAACCATCTGGCACAGGAAGTCATCGATAACAGTGTCGATGAGGCGCTGGCCGGCCATGCCAGTGAAATTACCGTCACCCTGCACAAGGACGGCTCGTTGAGCTGTGTCGACAACGGCCGTGGCATGCCGGTCGACATCCACAAGGTGCAGGGCAAGCCGGGGGTGGAAGTTATCCTCACCACCCTGCACGCGGGTGGTAAATTCTCCAACAAGAACTACCAGTTCTCCGGTGGTCTGCACGGCGTGGGCGTGTCGGTGGTGAATGCCCTGTCGGCCTCGCTGGAAGTGACCATCCGTCGCGACGGTCAGGTCTACCGGATGACCTTTAAGGATGGCGAAAAGGCCTCCGAACTCGAGGCTATTGATACTTGCGGCAAGCGCAATACGGGCACTGAGGTGCGCTTTTTGCCGAACCCGAAGTACTTCGATTCGGCCAAGTTCTCCATCCTGCGCCTGAAGCACGTACTGCGCGCCAAGGCGGTACTGTGCTCTGGCCTGCGCGTTATCTTCAAGGATGAAACCGGCGATGCCAGTGAAGAGTGGTATTACGAAGACGGCCTGACCGATTACCTGCTAAGCAGCACGCGCGGTTGGGAAACCCTGCCGGCGGAACCCTTTGTGGGTACATTCTCCAGTCACAACGAAGCGGTCGACTGGGCGGTGCAGTGGTTGCCGGAGGGCGGCGAGCCCACCACGGAATCCTACGTAAACCTGATTCCGACGGCTCAGGGCGGAACCCACGTTAATGGATTGCGCACGGGCTTGTTGGAAGCCATGCGCGAGTTCTGCGAATTTCGCAACTTGCTGCCGCGCGGCGTCAAACTGACGCCGGAAGATATCTGGGACAAGTGCAGCTATGTGCTCTCGTCCAAGCTGGAAGACCCGCAATTTTCCGGTCAGACCAAAGAGCGACTCAGTTCGCGTGAAGCAGCGGCCTTTGTTTCCGGTGTAGCTAAAGATGCCTTTAGCCTCTGGTTGAACCAGCATACCGGCGAAGCGGAAAAGCTGGCGGAGCTGTGTATTTCCAATGCCCAGACCCGTATGCGCAAAGCGAAAAAAGTGGTGCGCAAAAAAGTTACGTCCGGTCCGGCACTGCCCGGAAAGCTGGCGGACTGCTCCGGCGATGATCCAGAGCGCGGCGAACTGTTTCTGGTAGAGGGTGATTCGGCAGGTGGTAGTGCCAAGCAGGGTCGCAACCGCGAGTTTCAGGCGATACTGCCGCTGCGCGGTAAAATTCTGAATACTTGGGAAGTGGATTCACAGGAGATTCTCGCCTCGCAGGAAGTGCACGATATTTCGGTGGCGATTGGTGTTGATCCGGCGTCCGATGATCTGAGCGGTTTGCGCTATAGCAAAGTCTGCATTCTTGCGGATGCGGATTCCGATGGTGCCCACATTGCCACCCTGATCTGCGCGCTGTTTGTTCGTCACTTCAAGCCGCTGGTGCAGGCGGGGCACGTTTACGTAGCCATGCCGCCTCTGTACCGGGTGGATATCGGCAAGGAAACCTATTACGCGCTGGATAACAGCGAGCGTCAGGGCATTCTTGATCGGATTGAGGCCGAGAAAAAGCGCGGCAAGGTACAAGTCACCCGCTTTAAGGGCTTGGGTGAAATGAATCCGCTGCAGCTTAGAGAAACGGTTATGGATCCGGATACTCGCCGGCTGGTGCGCCTGACCGTTGAGCCCGGCGACGATACCGCCACCTTGATGGATATGCTGCTGGCCAAGAAGCGCTCTTCCGATCGCAAGGCGTGGCTTGAGACCAAGGGCGATCTGGCGGAAGTGGTTGGTTGATCGCTAAACGCGATCGGAAATAAAAAGGCCCGCCATTTGGCGGGCCTTTTGCGTTGTGGCTGCTAAAACCTCAGGGATATTTGGCGGTAAAGGTAATGCCCACTAAGCGGTCCGGGCCGGGAATGAAGGTTGGCAGGCCAAAACTGTCTCCGGTGTTGCCGGCGTCGAGCAGATAGTCCTCGTCCCGAATGTTTTTGCCGTATAGCTCGACCACGTAGTTGCCGCCCATGGATTCATAGCGCAGTGACAGATCCCAGATGGCGTAGCCTGGCTGCGTTTCATCCTGCGTGTCATCGAATTCCTGCAGGTCCGGACGGTCGTTGTCATCGTCGAAGAAGATTTCAGACTTGTAGGTGTAAGACGGGGTGATCGAGAACAAGCCGACGTCAGTCGGGAAGCTCAGGGTCGCGCCGATCGCGACACTGTGATCCGGGCTCAGGCGGAATTTATTGCCAGCAAATTCCTGAGGGTTGCCATCTTCATCTTCGCTGCTGAAACGACCGTAGTTGTAGCCGTAGCTGAAGAAGGTTTGCAGATTGTCCAGCGGCTGGGCGTCAATCTGCAGCTCCAGACCGTGGGCCGTTGCCGAGCCCGCATTCAGCACGATCACCGCAGCTTCACCCGGTGCAAACAGGGTGGTTTGGAAGTTGGCGTATTCGTAATAGAACACGGAACCGCTGATGTTGATGCGGTTGTCCATCAGGCTGTAAAAGCCACCGATCTCGTAGGAGTCGACTTCCTCCGCGTCGAGAGTTTCTCGCGCCACAAAGTCTTCGCCCTCGGGGGTGTTAAACGCAATAACTTCCGGGCGGCGGCCGCGTGAGTAACTGACCCAGCCATTAAGATCTTCGGAAAAGGCGTAGGACGCCACGGTTCGCCAGGAGAAGCCTTCAAAGGTGTCGCTGGCGCTGACCAGTTCACCGCCGGGAGACGCTGCGATAAACAGGGTATTGCCTGGGTCGTTCGGTACCGGGATCGGACCGGGCACAGGGCTGCCCAGCGTGCGGCCGAAGTACGACGTTTTCTTGTCGTCTTTGGTCCAGCGGATACCGGCGGTCAGTTGCAGCTTGTCGTTTACGTGGTAGGTCGCATCAGCAAATAAATCCACAGAGGTGGTATCGCTGCGGTTGGCAAACTCCTCCATATATAGCTCGCCGGAGGGTGGGTTGCTGGGCTCGCTGCCTTCGCCCCTGGCGAGAAACTCGAGGAAGAAGGGCAGACCTTGCTGTTTGTCCGTTGCGACGGGAACGTATTGCTCACCTTCCTCTTCCAGATAATTGGCGCCGAAGAAAGCTGAGAGCATGCCGCCCGCATCGTAGTTGAATCGAATTTCCTGACTGAACTGTTCGCCTTCTGCAATCTCGGAGGCGATCAGGATGTCGTACTGTGAGCCATCGCCGTCAAACACTTCATCGGACTCAAAGTCGCGCTTGCCCGAGATGGAGGTGAATGACCAGTCTTCATTAATATCCCACACCAGAATACTGGTCAGGCTGTCCAGTTCCCGCTCCAGTCCGAGTTCTTTGCCGCCCCGGTAACTGGGCGAGCTTTTTAGGGCCGCGCCGGTGAAGGGGCTGGTGTCGCCGCCGGGAGGTGCAAAGCGATTGTTCTTAAAGCCGGTACCGGGAGGCGTGTCTTTCTGGTGATTGGCGATAATGTCCCAGCGCAGTGTCTCCATCAGGTTGGCGCGCAGGGCGATGCGGTAGGCCTGAACATCGGCGCCGTTGTAGCCTTCGCCACCGAGCAGGTTTTCCATGTAGGGGTCGCGCTCCTTGTCGACAAAGGCGACGCGGCCAGCCAGTCGCTCATCAATTATGGCGCCGCCCAAGTGACCGCTGACTTCCTTGTACTTGGTGTCGCGTACACTTTCGCCGTAGCCGACTTTGATCTGGGCTTCGGTCTCGTAATCTGCCTTGCGCTGAATAACGTTGATGCCGCCGATCAATGCAGCGCGGCCGAAAAGGGTGCTTTGTGGGCCTTTGACGACCTCGACCCGCTCCAGATCATGTAATTCAAAAAAGGAGCCGCGCGAGCGGGAGGAGGGCACGCCGTCCTGAAACACGGCGATGCGAGGCTCAATATTGGATTCACCGCTGTCCGAAGTGATCCCGCGAATAACAAATGCTGGGTTGTTGGCGCTCTGTTCCTGTACTTCCAGGCCGGGAATGAAGTTGGCCAGCTCATCAAACTGCTGGATATTTAGCTCTGCCAACTTATCGCCACTCATGGCGTTGATATTGATGGGCACGTCTTTCAGTGACTGTTCACGCTTCTGGGCCGTGACAATCACTTCCTCGATCTGTGCCTGCAAGGGCAGTGTTGATGCGGCTAACACAGCTACCGTGCCGCAGCGAAGAGCTGATTTCATGAGCTTGGTTTTTGGGGTTTTAGAGCGCTTCATTTCCCGGATATCCCGTTTATTCGTGCAGCCAATAGGGCTGGTTATTGTTTATAGCGCGGCGCGTAAACGTGCCGGCGGATGAACCTGGGCGAGTGTAAGCAGTGAATATGACATTTCTGCAACAGCGCGACAAGGCGGAAGCGGGTAATCCCGTGCGTGCAGCTCGACAGCAGTGTAATAGTGCGTATTCGCTAAGTGAATGATCCGCCGAATGTGGCATGCTCGCCACTCGGGATGGGCGCAAGAATCGGGTAAACTGTGTTCAACTTGTTGATGGGAGCAAACCATGTCATTGGAAACCCTGCTGGCCAAGGATGCCATTCGCGATCTGGTACTACGCTATTGTCGGGCGATCGATCGGCGGGACTATGGAGCGTTGGCGGCTCTCTATCACGAGGATGCGACAGATGATCACTCGCCCATGTACTGCGGCAGTGCGGCGGGCTATCTCGAGTGGTTGCCTTCGATGCTGGAGACCATGACGGTGACCTCGCATATGGTGCAAAACCATTTGATAGAGGTGGATGGTCAGCGTGCAGAGGGTGAGGTGGTGATGGTTTCTTATCACCTGACCCAAGATGAAAATGGCAATGATATTGAGATCATTATCGGCGGCCGCTATCTCGACAAGTACGAATGTCGCGATGGTGTGTGGCGCTTCAGTCATCGCAAGATTGTGATGGACTGGAATCAGATTCAGGAGTCCACCTGTCAGTGGGATTCACCGATGGTGGAGGGCACACCAGTGGGTTCGCGCTGTGAACAGGATCCGGCCCATACCTTTTTTGATCTGCTGCGCTTTAGCCGGAGTCATTAATGGCCGCGGACATTTCGATAATTACCATCACGCAGGCGATTCAGCAGGCAGTGGCGCCGGTATTTCTGTTGGCGGGCATTGGCGGTCTTCTCAATGTTTTGACTGGCCGGTTGGCGCGCATCATTGATCGCAGCCGCTCTCTTTATCAACGACTCGAACACGCTACCGATGAGCGGGCCGACGGTATTCGGCAGGAACTGGAGACCCTGACGCGACGCGGGCGGGTGGTGCATCGCGCCATTGGTTTCAGTACCGGCAGTGCGTTATTGGTTTGCGTGGTGATTGCCCTGCTGTTTATCAACGCGGTGATGGGCTGGCACAGTGATACATCGATTGCGGTGCTCTTTATTCTGGCGATGGTCTGTCTGATTATTTCCCTGACGGGGTTTCTGCGCGAGATTCAACTGGCAACCCGGGTCATGTTGAATGGGCCTTAAACGCGCGGATGTCTTGCTGGTTGAGTGCGGGCTGGCGGAATCACGTGTCCAGGCTCAGCGCTGGATCAGTGAAGGCAAGGTCAGCGCAGGTGGAGCAGCCGTTACCAAAGCCAGTCAGAAGTTTGCCTCGGACGTTGCCTTCACCGTTCGTCGCGATGAGCAGGATCGCTTTGTATCTCGCGGTGGCTTGAAGCTGGCCGCTGCCCTTGAGAAAAACTACTTTCCTGTGACCGGCGTTGCCTTGGATGTGGGTGCATCGACCGGCGGCTTTACCGACTGTTTGCTGCAGTCCGGAATCGATCGGGTGGTCTGTGTCGATGTGGGTCACGATCAGCTGGCGGAGAAAATTCGGTCGGATGCGCGTGTCATCAACTATGAGGGCATTAATGCCCGCGAACTTCCCATTGAACTACTGCAACACTCAAACGATGGCTTTGATGTGGTAGTGATGGATGTGTCGTTTATTTCCCAAACCAAAATATTGCCCGGCCTCCCTGCATTTATAAAGTCGGGTGGCTGGTTAGTGAGTCTGGTTAAACCGCAGTTTGAGGTTGGTCGGGACTATATTGGAAAGGGTGGGCTGGTGCGCGATAGTTCGCGCTATGCGATTGTCGAGTCTGATATTCGCAACTGCGCCGAAGCGGCAGGGCTGAAAATAGTCGATTTCTTTGACAGCCCCATCGAAGGTGGCGATGGCAATCGGGAGTTTCTGTTGATTGCCACCAGGCCCTAGCCCCCCCCGACACGCTCTGCCGGATCAATAGATCGGCGGTTCTGCTTCTTCGCTGGAGTCTGATTTTTCAGTGTCGGGCTCATGCTGCTCATTAAAGGCCTCAACCCGCGAGTACACCCGATCGATATGTGTGTTGTACTTGGCGATATGGAACAGCGCCTCGCCCTCATGCACCAAGGGTAGATAGGTTCGTCCGATAACGATCCCTTCAGTCGGTGCGGTGATCTCCTGACTTTTGCTGCCGAAGGGGTCTGATACCAGCGCCAGAACTTCGCCTTTTTCGACCTTGGCTCCGTTGGGTACCAGAGCGCGTAAGATGCCACTTTCCAGTGCTCGCACCCAATAGGATTCGTCAGAGACAATGGGTGCCGCTTTTTTACGCTTGCTGCGAGATGCTGGCAGCATACCAATGTGGCGCATCACATTGATCACCCCTTTCACACCCGCGCGGATGGCGACTTCATCAAAACGCAGTGCTTCGCCGGCCTCGTAAGTCACCACTGGGATGCCGTTGTCCGCCGCGACTTCTCTCAGTGAGCCATCGCGCAGACGGGAGTGCATGACGACGGGTACGCCGAACACTTCAGCCATTTCTCGGGTGGCTTCGTCGTTCATATCGGCACGGATCTGCGGCAGGTTACCGCGATGTCGCGCGCCGGTATGCAGATCGATGCCGTGGGTGCAGTGGGTCACAATTTCATTCATGAAGGTGTGTGCCACGCGCCCGGCCAGTGAGCCTTTGGGTGAGCCGGGGAAGGAACGGTTGAGGTCGCGCCCGTCGGGCAAGTAGCGTGAGTTATTCAGAAAACCGTGCACGTTGACGATGGGGATAGCCAACAGTGTGCCGCGCAAACTTTTCAGCGCCGGGTGTTGCAGCAGGCGGCGTACGATCTCCACGCCGTTAATTTCATCGCCGTGAATGGCGGCGCTGACAAAGAGGGTTGGCCCTTTGCGTTTGCCGCGAATGGCTTGTACATCAATTGATAAATCGTTGTGGGTGTATAGCCGCGCGACCGGCAGGTGGATTAGCTCGCCACTGCCGGGTGAGAGATCAAACGGATCACTTTTCACGTTCATCCCTTGCCGCGGGTTCGGGTCTTGGAAGGTGCCGAGTTGTTTTCGATAAATTCGATGATCGCGCTGGCCACATCCTTGCCTGTGGCAGTTTCGATGCCTTCCAGGCCGGGTGAGGAATTCACTTCCATCACCAGCGGGCCGCGGGATGAACGCAACAGGTCGACGCCCGCGACATTCAGGCCCATGATTTTCGCCGCTTTCACCGCCGTGGCGCGTTCTGAAGGAGTCAGTTTGGTCAGCTGGGCGACACCGCCGCGGTGCAGGTTGGAGCGGAAGTCGCCATCCTGAGCGGTACGCTGCATGGCCGCTACCACGCGATTGCCAATGACCAGACAGCGCACATCCGAGCCGCCGGCTTCCTTGATAAATTCCTGTACCAGAAAGTCTGCCTTCAATTCGCGAAAGGCTTCAATAACCGACTCCGCCGCTTTTGCAGTTTCTGCCAGTACCACGCCTTTACCCTGGGTGCCGGACAGCAGTTTGACGACCAAGGGCGCGCCGTTAACCAGTTTGATCAGCTCTTTAGTGTTGTGAACTTCGTGGGCGAAGCTGGTGCGTGGCATGCCGACTTTCTTACGCGACAACAGTTGCAGTGAGCGCAGTTTGTCACGCGAGCGGACCAGCGCGACGGACTCAACAAGGCTGTAACAGCCGGTCATTTCGAACTGACGTATAACGGCTTGGCCATACTGGGTAATAGAGGCGCCAATGCGTGGAATCACGGCGTCATAGCCTTCCAGTTTATCGCCCTTGTACCAGATTGCCGGCTCGTCGGAACTGAGTTCCATATAGCATTTCAGGGTGTCGAGTACATGCACCTCGTGACCGCGCTGTTTCGCAGCTTCAACCAGTCGTCTGGTGGAATACAGTTTTCGGTTGCGCGACAGAATACCTATTTTCATTACAGATCCTTATTCGCTGGCAGCGATTTCGGGGGATGTACTTAGACAGTAGGAGCGGGCCGGGTCGACCACATAACGACCTTTTAACGCCGTGCGTCCGATCAGCATGCGAAACAACATAGTCGAACGATTGAACAGCGACAACTCGGCCAGAAAGGTGTCTTTGCCTATTTTAAACTGAGTTTCGATAATGTACCGCATGGTTTTGTGGCCGCCGGAGTCGGTAATACTGCGGTAATCTTTAACGCGCGCTTCACAGCTGATCACGTTTTCGTCGCTGTGCTGATCCGGGTGGATGGCAAAGCGTACCCACGTTTCGCTGTCGCGTTCGAACTCTTCGATATCGTAGGCGTGAATAGACGAGCTGCGCGCGCCGGTATCAATTTTGGCCTTGATTTTGCCGAGGCCGAGTTCGGGCAGTTCAACCCATTCGCGCCAGCCGATAATGTCTTTGTCCACGCCTACCTCAATGATTGGAGTACTTGCTGAGGATAGCGATAAGAGACTGTAATTCAAAGGTATTTTGCGATATTGACAGATTCTGGGTGGAAATGAGTCGCAAATTGCGGGCAAAAAAAAGCACCCAAAAGGGTGCTAAGAGGGGGTTCGGTTGTGATAAAGACCATGGATGAACACTGAGAACTAGGTTAGTGGCTCGATCCGGCCCGCTGTATTCGTATTTATACCTACAAGGTCGCCGGGGGCCGTATTACGCAGATTTGAACTGAAGAAGGTCTTCGGGTCTATCCGTAAAGTCCCTGTTGGTGTCGGGAAGGCGAATGGCTTGCTGTACCCGGCCTTCCGAATAGGTGTGGCAGGCGCCCGGAATATAGGGCAATTCGTCGCCGCGGGTACCTGCCATGGCGCTTGCGTCATAGCGCCGGGCTGAAGACACGAAGTAGCCTTTGTGTAGCACGAAAGCCGCCTCGCAGAGGTCACCGCTAAAGGTTTCGTTGGCCCATGCGGCAAAGCCCTTGAACAAGGGGCGCCCGGCATAGCACTCAGGGCCCACTATCTGCCATTCCTGAGTGGTAAAGCGCAGCATTTCCTCACCGTTGCACCAGACGACGGATTGGGCCGGCTGGCCGTCAACTTCATCGTCGACTTGTACCTCATACAGACGCTCGGTCTCCCGGCGGCCCGCGTGCACAATCGCGAGCACGCTGAGATCGAACAGGTGGGTGCAGTTGCTGAAGGGACTGACCTGGCTGTTGATCGATCGTGCATCGCTGCCCACGGCGACGCCGCGCAATGCGCGCAGTGGCTCGGTGGCGCCGGGGCAGGTAGTGTAGGGAACGCGAAGGGTTTCGCCCTGAACGTCGGTTATCAGGGTGCCGTCGTGGCGCAGCGTAACGCGAAAGCCGTGGCAATCATCTTCCAGCGCTGCGACAACCTGTCCGGGTTCGTTGCGCAACAGAATCTGGCGGCGAAAGCAGCCTTTGCCGTAGTTTGGGTTGATTGCAAACTCGCGATCGACGTTGGTGTAGGTGTTTTCGGACATGGAATCTCACACAAGCGTAAAGAGTGTCCACAGGCTAACACTGTCAGGGCTGGTGATTTACTTACGCTCGGTTAAGATTTGCGTCATTGTGCACATCCCGTTTTGAATGGAGCTAAGCGCTTATGGCAATTCGCATTTTACTTCTGGTACTCGCCGTCGGCTGGACACCCTATGGCATGTACTGCCTGGTTTTTCCCGAATTTCTTGGTCCGATAGCCGGCGTTGAGGCTACAGCGGCTACCGGTGTCGCGGAACTGAGAGCCATGTATGGCGGTCTTCAGATAGCGGTGGGACTGGCGGCTCTCGTCGGATTTCTGCGCAGCGACTATATTGAAAGAGCGCTGTGGGTGCAGGTGGTTGCGGTTGGCGGTATTGGCGGTGGCCGTTTGATTGGCCTGCTGGTCGGTGGCGATGCGAGTGGCTACACCCTTGGCGCGCTGGCTTTTGAGGGCTTGACCCTGGCACTGTGTGTCGCGGCGTTGAGGGCCCGGCCGAAAACCGCCTGATCCACCTTTCATCAATTAAAACAAGGAATTGCCGTGAGTGAATTTGAGCAGGTTGCCGCACTTATCTCGCTGAGTATGGGGGTGGCTTGGGCATCCGGCCTGAACCTGTATGCGGCCATGCTGGTGCTCGGTTTTGCCGGCAGTACCGGCAATATCGATCTGCCGCCGGGCCTGGAAGTCCTGCAGGACCCGATGGTGATGATGGCGGCGGGCCTGATGTACGGTGTGGAATTCTTTGCCGATAAAACCCCGGGGGTGGATACCGCCTGGGATTCTCTGCACACCTTTATTCGTATACCCGCCGGGGCACTGCTCGCCGCAGGCAGTGTGGGAGATGTGACGCCGGCTCTGCAGGTGGCGGCCGGGGTGCTTGGCGGTTCGCTGACCACGGTCACCCACGCGGCCAAGGCCAGCTCCCGGGTCATGATCAATACCTCACCTGAGCCCTTTACCAATTGGGGCGCCTCTATCGGTGAGGATGTGGCGGTTTTTGCCGGTCTGTGGGCGGCCCTCAATCACCCGGTGCTGTTTTTGGTGTTGCTGGTGCTGTTTATCCTGCTGTTGATCTGGATGCTGCCGAAGCTCTGGCGCGGCGCCATGCTGGTGCTGCGCAAGCTGGGGCAGTGGTTAGGGGTGGTGGATAAAGATTCGCCACCGGCTGCGGTGGAAACGGACGATCCGGTGGCGAAGCTCCAGCGCCTGCAGGAGCTGAAGCAGAGTGGTGCGCTGACGCAGGAGGAATTCGAGATCGCCAAGGCCCGAGTGCTGGGCACGGGCGTCAAACCCGCCGCAGAGGCGGGCGACGCAGGCTGACCTGCCCTTACTGGGGCAGGGTATCCATCAGCAATACGGCGCTGGCAATCGCCAGCGTCATCCAGGTGCCGAGGGTGCCGATAAAGCGGGGCATGCTGACACCAGCGGTGCCTGTCAGGCCGACGGCATGCAGTACCCGCGAAACTACTAAGGCAATGCCCAAGCCGTGTACCAGCTCGGCGCTATTACCGTTCATTTCCACTAGCAGAATCAGCACCAGTATCATCGGTACGTATTCGACAAAGTTGGCCTGCACCCGGATCAGGCGTTGCAGTTCTTCATTGCCGCCATCGCCCAAACCGATTTTGTGGGTGCGACGACCGTTGACCACGCGCGATGACAGGGCCAATAGCAGAATGCCGCTGAGGGCGGCGTAGAGCGAGGTAATCATGGGTTTTCCTTTGATGTTATGAACTTGTGGGCGGAGTTTACCCTTCGCGACACAGATCCAGCCAGCGCTGGATACCGGCGCTGCGGTACTTCTGTTTGTGCAGCACAAAATAAAAGTGACGTCGGAAATCCTTGGGTTCGGTCTGCAGCGGCACCAGTCGGCCGCGGTGGAAGGCCTCTTCAAGGGTAATGGCCGACAGGCAGCCTAGCCCCAGATCGGCCGCCACTGCCCGCTTGATCGCTTCGGTATGCTGCAATTCCAGCGCAATCTGCAACTGCGGGAGCAGGCCGTGCAGGGCGCGGTCGAAGGCCTGGCGCGTGCCCGAGCCGCGTTCGCGCAGAATCCAGGGCTGGGCGATCAGCTCCGCATCGCTGACTCGGCGGCGCTTGGCTAGGGGGTTATCCGGGCTGCAGAAAACTACCAGCTCATCGTCGCGCCAGGGCACGATGTCGAGATCCGGGTGGTGGTAGTCGCCCTCGATCAGGCCAATATCCAGCTCAAAATCCAAAACCTTGCTGGTAATGGCCTCGGTGTTGGCTACCTCCAGATGGACCCGGGCGCCGGGCTGCTCGGCCATGTAGCGGGCGACAATTTCCACCGCGAGATAATTGCCGATGGTCAGGGTGGCGCCCACCTTGATCTGGCCGATATCCGTGTGCTGTGCCAGCGCCTGCTCAAAGGCCTTGGCCTGCTCCAGCAGCCGCTCGGCTTCCGGGCGCAGGGCGCGGCCAAGCTCATTGATCTGCAATCTTTTTCCAACTCGGTCAAACAGTTGCACGTCGAACTGCTGTTCCAGCTCTTTCAGGGCGCCGCTGGCCGCGGACTGGCTCATAGACAGGAGTCCTGCCGCGCGGGTGATGTTCTCGGTGTGGGCGGCGGCCAGAAAGACCTCAAGCTGGCGCAGGGTGTATTTCATAATCGGTAAAACCGCTAAGAGATATTTGAATAACCCATTTTACCGATGTTTGGTGGCGGGTCTATAGTGGCTCCCACATTCAGCGAGGAGAGATGGATCGCCATGACCAGCCTTGTTACAGAGCGAGTAACGGATATTCACCACTGGAACGACACGCTGTTCAGTTTCAAGACCAGTCGTGACACCGGGCTGCGTTTCGAAAATGGACACTTCGTGATGATCGGTCTGCCGGTCGACGGCAAGCCTCTGCTGCGCGCTTACAGTATCGTGAGCGCCAACTACGACGAAGAGCTGGAGTTTCTCAGCATCAAAGTTCCAGATGGCCCGTTGACCTCGCGTCTGCAGAACATTCAGGTGGGTGACGAGATCTTTGTCAGTCGCAAGCCCACTGGCACACTGGTGGCGGATCACCTGTTGCCCGGTCGCAACCTGTACCTGTTCTCCACCGGCACCGGTTTGGCGCCGTTCATGAGCATTGTCAAAGACCCGGAGGTTTACGAGCGCTTTGACAAAATCATTCTGTGCCACGGGGTTCGCTATGCCAGCGAGCTGGCGTATGCCGACTACTTGAACAATGAACTGCCGGAGAACGAGTTTTTCGGCGATGTGGTGAAAGAGAAGTTGGTGTACTACCCCACGGTGACCCGCGAGCGCTTTCGCAATCAGGGGAGGCTGACGGACCTGCTGGTCAGCGGTCAGCTGGCCGCAGATGTGGGGCTGCCAGAACCCAACCTTGAAGATGATCGTTTTATGCTCTGCGGCAGTCCGTCGATGCTGAAAGAAATGACGGCCCTGCTCGACGAGCGCGGCTTCCGCGAATCCCGCAACGGCTACCTCGGCCACTATGTGATTGAGCGGGCATTTGTTGAGAAGTAAAGACTGAAAAGTAAGTCACAGGTTTCAATGCTCTTGGGCGGTTACGGCGCGCGGCTGTAATCGCCCTTTTTTTGTTTTGGTACGCGCAAGTGGTAGGCTAAGCCGCATATTTTTTATCGAACGTTTGCGGGTTTAGGGGAGATGCGTGTGAAACGTCTGTTGCTGGTAGTTGCGGTCGTCATTGTTGCCTTGGGTTTACTGCTGACCTTTTCCAAGCGCCCTGAACCGCTCGATGCCGCACTGGAAAGTGCCCAGCGTCTGCAGGATGGTCCCCACCCGGTAAGTAGTTTTGATATCACGCTCGAAGACACAACGCGCCCAAGCCAGCCCCACGGCGACTTCGCAGGGCGGGACTCGCGCACACTGAAAACGCGGATCTGGTATCCGGCCGACCTGTTAAAAGAAGGGCGGCCGGCCGCAGATCCCCTGCCACTGTTGATCTACAGCCACGGCTTTATGTCCATGCGCACAGGAGGTGCCTATATGGCCGAACATATGGCGAGCAAGGGTTATATTGTGGCGTCCATGGATTATCCGCTCACCAACTACAACGCACCGTATGAGCCTTACGTGGTGGATGTGGTGAATCAGCCGGGCGATGTTAGTTTTCTACTGGATCATTTGCTGAGCTGGCATACTGAAGCCGGTAACCTGTTTGAAGGCGCCGTAGATGAATCACGCATCGGCTTGTTTGGATTGTCTCTCGGCGGCATGACGACCACCATGGCCGCCTTTCATCCGCGGCTGCACGACCCTCGCGTCGATGCTGCGGTATCGATTGCCGGGCCGAGTTTTACCTTTACCGAACGCTTTTATGCCCAGCGCGGACTGCCCTACCTGATGATTGCCTCAGAGATCGATGCGCTGGTCGACTACGAGGCCAACGCCTTGCCCACGCTCAAGGTGCCGGGTGCCATGTTGCTGAGCATTGAGGGTGCTTCTCATACTGGCTTTGCCGATATGGCTCGCTTTCTGCGCTGGATGAAAAACCCCGACAAGATTGGCTGCGATCAGGTGAAGGCTAATCTCGAAAGTTCCAGCGAAGAAACCTGGTTTGAGGCGATTGGTACGCCAGACGAGGGTGTTGTGCCACGCGATCCGCCGCCGCTGTGTGAAATGGATCCGCTGCCAGAAAGCATGAACCCGATTCGTCAGCAGTGGCTGACCCAGCTCGCGGTCGCCAGTTTTTTTGACGCACAGTTTGCGAAAGAGCCCAGCGTTCGCGCAGCCAGTTTGCGCTATCTGACGCAAACTCTGCCGGCCGAGATTGCCGAGGTCAGCATTGCCATGAATAATAACTGAGCGGGTATTTCAATCCGGTAACGATTCCGCTTCCAAAAATACAGCAAACTGAAAATAACACTAACCAAAAAAAGGAACTTGCTATGACAACTGCACTCTGGTGCCTGATGATTACCGCGTTGATTCCCACGCTGCTCTCTTTTATCGGCGGCTTTCTGCGCCACAAGGAATTAGGTGGTGCCGACAACAAAAATCCGCGACAACAGTACGCGCAGGCAACCGGCGTCGTGTCCCGGGCATTTGCCGCCCAGCAAAATGCCTGGGAAGGCCTGATGTTGTTCACCGCTGCACTGGTCGCCGCGTTTGTTTCCGGTGTGCCGCAGGAACAATTGGCGACGGTTTCTATCGTGTTTGTTGTGGCGCGTGTGCTGCACGCGGTGTTTTATCTGGCGGATCGCGACGCGCTGCGTTCACTGTCGTATCTGGTTGCGCTGGGTAGCGTGATCTGTATTTTCATTATGGGAGCGTAATTGTCGGCGGTGGTCAGTATGACAGGACAGCACGCAAACCGGGGCCGGGCATTCTTGCTCGGCCTTGTTTTTCTGGGCGCTACGGCTAATGTTTGCGCGGGTTTGGCAGAGCGTTACCGAGCCTTTCAGCTTGATGGTGCTAACGTTGACACCGTGCCGCGGTCCGGGCCGGATGCTATTGCCGGGCGCGGTGATTGGTGGCTGAGTGACGGCCATTTGTGTGCCGCGGTCAGTGCCGTAGAGCACGATTCGGGTATTGTGGCCGGTGGCGGTACCCTGATTGATTTCGGCTTCTGTGATCGCGCCGATGATCAATGGACTTACACCAACCTGCTGACCGGGCTGGCCAAGGAAAAAGCAATTCGCGCCCAGCATATTGCCGCTACCCAGAGTAAAGGGCGGGCCGAAATTGCTGTTACCGGTGAAGATAGTGGTCTGCGGCAAACGGTGCGTTATGTGTTGGACAAGCAAGACCCCGACGCGCTGTCGATGTGGATTGATATCGAGCGCGTCGCACCCGGCCGCGCCGTGACCATGAGTGGCCTGCTGACCGTTTACCCTCACCGCGCCATGTCGGCCTACACCCTGTCTACCCGCAATTCAGAATACAGTCTCGGCTTTGATCACCCTTATATAGATCGCAACGATGTGTTTTCGCTGGTGAGCGGCATGATGCCGGCGGACTGGAGCATTCTGGTGGGCAGTCATGCTGCCGACGCGCCGATCAGTTATGGCCTGCAGATGGTGTCAGCCTACCTGACGGATACTGAGGGTAACGATCACGCCTTGCCCCGTTTTCTGATTACCTTGCCGGAATACAACCTGCACGGCTGGATGACGCGCCCGCTGTGGTGGGATAGTGAAAAGCCGGGTATGTGGCAGATGCTGCAAAGCCAGTTTATGGATCTGAAAGTCGGCGAGCGGATGGTTGTGCACCTGCGCGTGGTGCCCGGCCAACACGCGGATGTGGCGGCGGTTACCGACCAGATGTATCAGGGTGCATTGCTGGAAGGTAGTGTCAACGCGGCTCCGGTTTCGCTGGCCCTGTTTAATGCCGAAGGCCAGCCGCTGAGCCAGCGCCGAGTTTCCGAGCCGGGGCGTTTTTCCCTGCGTCTGCCGAAAGGGCTTGAGCGGGTGAAGCTGGTTGCACGCAGTCCCTGGGGCGAAATACTTGAGCGCGAACAGGACCTCAGTCAGGGGCAGGATCTGGGCGCGCTTACATTTACCCAGCGCAGTGAATTGCGACTGCCCAGCGGTTCGCCGATGAAGCTGACCTTTCATGGCGTGAACGGCACGCCGAACCCCCGTATTGGCGATGACCTGCTGAATTTTCGCGAAGATGGTCAGCCGGTTGAGCATTCGCTGGTCAGTCAAACCGTGTCGCTCGCAGGTGTTGAGTCTGACCCACCGTCCGTATTCTTGCCGCCGGGTGATTACGAGGTGCTTGCCAGTCGTGGGCTGGAGTACGACGTTTCTCAGTTGCGCGTGGCCGTGCGTCCCGGAGAAGTCTCCCGGTTAAACATCGAACCGCCAAAACGGGTGCTCGACAATGACTGGGCGTCAGCGGATTTTCATGTTCATGCGGAGGCCAGCTTTGATTCCACTCTGCCTCTTTTGGAACAGATGCGCAGTTTTGTCGCGCAGGATGCGGATATTCTGGTGCTCGCCGAACACAACCGCATTGTTGACGGACAGGCGATACTCGAAGGCAGTGGCCTCGAAGAGGCACTGCACCTGATTACAGGTTCGGAGCTAACCGGCATGGCGCGCACAACGACGGTGCCAAGCTCTATCGGTCACAGCAATATCTTTCCGGTGTCGGAGCGTTCGGATTTGTTTGCCGGCGGTGTGCCGCAAGTGGAAGATCGCCGCCTACGAAGCCTGATCGCAGAAACCCGTTACCGCTATCCCGCGGCAATTTTTCAACTGAACCATCCGCGCTCCGATGGTGCGCTGGACGACGACTTGGCCTTTTTTGATCACCTGTCTCAAGGCATGCCCTTTGAGCCCTCTCTGCCCATTACGCATTCGCGCAACTTGCCTTTGGTTGAAAGCGGGCCGAGCGGCTTTCGCGATATCGACTTCGATGCCATGGAAATTCTTAACGGTGACGAAGTGGCGGCCTACCATCGCATTCTCCGCGACTGGTTGGCGCTGTTAAATCAGGGCTATCGGATTCGCGCCACCGGTAACAGTGACTCCCATGAGCTTGCGGAATTCGTGGGTATTCCGCGCAACTATCTGGATGTGCCCAAGCGCGGTCAGGGGCGCACCGATGCGGCGGTGGTCGAGGCGATACGCAAGGGCGCCCTCTACCTGTCGAGTGGCCCCCTGCTGAGCGTCAGCCAGTCGGGTGGGTCGGTTATTGGTGAGCAATTGACGGGCGCGGAGCAGTCGCTGGATATTGCGATCGCGGCGGCGCCGTGGGTCGCTGTGGATACGCTGAATGTCTATGTCAACGGCCGCCTGCACAGCTCCCGCAACGTTGAAGCGAACCAGGCCTATTCAGAATCGATTCATGTTCGTCGTGATAGCGTCGTGGTCGTTGAAGTGACAGGCCCCGCGACAGCAGTCTACCGCAAGCTGCTGCCGGGCTTGGAACCGATAGCACTGGCCAACCCGGTGTATATCGATGCTGATGGCGATGGTCGATGGACTGCACCGGGCTTGTAAGTCGCAGAATTTAGTCGCCCGATTTTGCGGTGTGAGAAAAGGCGGGCGCTATGAAGGCAGAGTGAAAAATTCGGCAATAGTACGCAGAATGGAAAGGCGACAGTTTCTACACTCGCATATTGTTCTTTGTGTCGGTAATTTTTAATCACAATTTCTCAAAAAGGGGAGTCCTCCTATGAAATCAACATGGCTTGTACGCGCAGCTAGCATTGCGCTGGCGTTGATCGTTGCCGGTTGTACCATTGATCCGTACACCGGTGAAAAGAAAACCAGTAACACTGCGAAAGGCGCTGGCTTGGGTGCGCTGGCGGGTGCGGCGATTGGTGCCGCAACCGCAGGTAAAGACAAAAACAAGGCAATCAAGCAAGGTGCTCTGGCCGGTGCTGCTGTGGGCGCAGGTGCGGGTTATTACATGGATACCCAGGAAGCCAAACTGCGTCAGCAGCTTGAATCGACCGGTGTTCGCGTTGAGCGAATCGGTGACACCATCAAGCTGATCATGCCCGGCAACATTACCTTTGATACCAGCAGCTCATCGCTGAAGCCTTCGTTCACTGACGTGCTGAACAGCGTGGTTATGGTGGTTAAGGAATATGACAAGACCCTGCTACAGATTAATGGTTACACCGACTCAACCGGCAGCTTTGAGTACAACCAGAACCTGTCTGAGCAGCGTGCGGAAAGTGTGGCTCGCTTCTTCCTGAACAGTGGTGTAGCCGCCAGTCGCGTGCGCACCGCCGGTATGGGGCCGCGTGACCCGATTGCCAGCAACGACACTGCGGCGGGCCGCGCCCAGAACCGTCGGGTTGAACTGAGCCTGATCCCGACCGGCCAGTAAGATGTCATTGCGTTCGATCCTGAAACCGCTCGCCAAGACGAGCGGTTTTTTTGTGCTCGCCCTGGCCCTGCTCACCAGTGGCTGTGCCTGGATGCGCGATGCCGCTAAGCCCGAGGTCAGCTTGACCTCACTGTCGCTGGAACCGCGTCAGGGCTTTTCCCAAACCTTGAATGTGGGTGTGCGGGTGCGCAATCCGAACGGTTTTGCATTGAATATCAACAAGCTCAACTACCGGATTTTTCTCGAAGACAGCGAGCTGGCGTTCGGTCGCCGGGATGAATTGCTGTCGGTGCCGGCCAATGACAGCGTCAACCTGACGGTGCCGGTGGAGTTGAATCTCTTCAGTGGATTAAAACTGGCGGAGAAATGGCTGCGCAATCCCAAGGATGCGCTGGACTACCGTCTGGAAGTGGATGCGGATGTGGCTAACTTCGGGCTGGGTCTGATGAAGATCCGCAAGGAGTCCACTATCAAACTGACACCGGAGCGCTAGCGCTCCGGTTGTTTTGTCTATGCTCAGGCCGTTTTCTTGCGGCCTTTTTTCTTACTGTTATTTTCCAGGTCGCTGTGAATCGCCAGCAGCTGTTGCGTCAGCTTGTGGGATTGCGCCATATAAATCAGGGGGGTCTGGCGGGTACGCGATTCCTTCATTTTCACCGAACTGCTGAGGAAAGTCTCAAACAGGGGTAGCCCCTGTTCGGTCAGTTCGCTGGTGAGCTGGGCGGGTAGTGAGGCCTGGGCCTGAAATTGATTGACCACAATGCCTTCGAGTTCCAGCTTGGGGTTATGGTCTTCCTTGATCTCGGCGACGGTATCGAGCAGCCCCATCAAGGCGCCGGAAGAGAAACTGTCGCAGTCGAAGGGAATCAGCAGCGAATCACAGGCAATCAACGCTGAGCGGCTATAAAAGTTGAGCGCCGGAGGTGTGTCGATGTAGATGTGCTCGTATTCGTCGCAGAGGTTGTCGAGGGCGTCACGCAGCTTGTAGATCTTATGGCGGGATTCCAGATCGCGCTCGATGCTGGCCAGCTCCGGGCTGGAAGGCATCAGGAAAAGGTTTTCGAACTCGGTGTTGTAGATGAAATCACGGGGTTCTTTGCCCTTGCCGAAGAAGGAGAGCTTCTGCCGGAAAAAATCCGCAGCGTTGTCGTTCAGCTCCCGAAACTGGGTGCCGATCAGATACTCGCTGCTGTTGCCTTGCACATCTAGGTCCACCACCAGGGTTTTGTAACCCTTCCAGGCGCTGATAGCAGCCAGATTACAGGTAATACTGGTCTTGCCGACGCCACCCTTCTGGTTGAATACGACTCGCTTCATTGACAGCCTCAATTCTTACTGGGTCAAAAGCGCAATCCTACCAATATGCGGTGGCGTTCTCCATCGCGGCGGTGAGTCTGGTGCCTGATCTTTCGCGCTCAGGCCTTGGATTTATTCATCCACTGGCCGCTGTGCAGCACACCGAACAGCAGGACCAGCAGGTAGCCCTGAAACGCGGGCACCTTGGGATCGGCCTGAATATGCTTGCGAAAGACAATACATTCAATGGCGTGTGCGACCAAAAGTGCGATGGCGATGCCAGTGACCCACGGAGCAGCGGCGCCAAAGGGAGTGATCAGATTGATAACCGCGGCAACCCAGAAAGCGAAGGTGGCAATCTTGCCCAGAGTGTTTCCCATGATGTGATCCTTATTATGTGCCCGGCGATGTATTTGCCGAGGCTGAGCTTGTTATGCGGTGGGGCATGGTAAACAATATTCCTTCTTTACCCAAGACAGGATGCCCCATGTTGCCCACTCCGGTTCAACTTCCTGCCCTGATCTGTTTGCTCAGTGTAGCCTTGCTGCTCGTCTTCGAGCGGCAGGGCCTGCGCCGCGCCGAGTGGCTATTTAAACCGCTGGCTGCGCTGGCCTTTATCTGGGCTGGCCTCGCCTGCGGTGCGCTCGACAGTGTCTACGGTCAGTGGATTCTCATGGGGCTGGTGCTCTGCATGGCGGGGGATGTCTTGCTGATTCCGCGCGGGCAAGGGCCCGCCTTTCTCGCCGGCATGGCCGCTTTTTTGCTCGGGCACCTGGGCTATGCGATAGCCTTCCTCCAGTTGCCGCTGGATATGCGCGCACTGCTGGGCGCTGTCGTTGGAATGGGGCTGGCAGCGGCGCTGGTGCTGCGTTGGCTGTGGGCCTACCTCGATGCCCAGTTCAAGGTGGCGGTGGTGGCCTATGTGTTGGTGATCTCGGCCATGGTGTGTCTGGCAGTGGCGACCGGGCACTCGTGGGTCATTATTGGTGCCATTGCCTTTGCCGTGTCTGACCTGTCGGTGGCTCGCAATCGCTTTGTGGCGCCGGGGCTGTTCAATCGGCAGTGGGGCTTGCCTCTCTACTTCGCCTCGCAATTGGTTATCGCCGCGACCATTGTGATGGTTTGAGTCTGTGACCAAGTAAGGCATTTAAAACGAATTTGGATAGTTTATGTACACAGGAATTGTCGCCGGCGCGTTTCCGCTGGTGGAACTGACCCAAAAACCGGGTTTGAGCCAGCTGGTAGTCGAGCTGAATGAGGCGCTGGTTGCTGGGCTGACCATTGGCGCCAGCGTGGGATTGAACGGTGCCTGCATGACCGTGACAGCCATCGACGGCGTGAAGGTACACTTTGATGCGATGCAGGAAACCCTGTCGCTGACGACGCTGGGCCAGTTGCGTGAAGGCGATTTACTGAATGTCGAGCGCTCGGCGAATCAGGGCGCCGAAATCGGTGGCCATCTGATATCCGGTCATGTGGATGGCACGGCCGAATTGATCGCGCTGGAAACGCCGGAAAACAATTGCACCATGACCTTTCAGTTGCCGCCGGAGCTGGTCAAATACGTGTTTAAAAAGGGCTTTATCGGCTTGCACGGTTGTAGCCTGACGGTGGCGGACTTTGATCGGGAGCGAAGGCGCTTTTCTGTGTGTCTGATCCCCGAAACCCTGCGCGTCACTAACCTGTCTGATTTGCAGCTTGGCGATCGGGTCAATATCGAAGTGGATCGCCAGACTCAGGTGATTGTCGATACCGTGGAGCGGGTATTGGCAGAGCGAGAAGTGCATTAGCCGGCGCTGTGGCCGGTGAATCAGCGCCCGGCAATTGTGCCCTCCCGGCGCGGATCGGCGCCGCCTTCAATGCTCTGTTCCTTGATCTGAATAGCGTGCAGCCCTGAGGTTTGATCCTTCAGGCGAACGTTGTGCCCGAGCGCTTCCAACTGCTCTACCAAGGGTGGTTTAACGCGGCCTTTTTCCAGCTCAAGTCCCCGTCCCATCGCGATGATATGGGGCGCTGCGACGGCGTCGGCGACGGTTTGACCGTTTTCCAGAATATCCCAGATCGTTCGGGCGACATAGTTGATGATGCGCGAGCCGCCGGGGGAACCGATAACCAGGCGCGGCTGCTCGCCTTCAAACACGATGGTCGGCGACATGGACGAGCGCGGCCGTTTGCCGCCCTGCGCGCGGTTAGCGATCAAGCCCTTGGCGTTATCCGGCTCGAAGGAAAAATCCGTGAGCTGGTTGTTCAGCAAAAAGCCGCCGACAAATACCCTCGAGCCGAACGCGGTTTCAATACTGCTGGTCATGCTGACGATATTGCCCTCGGCGTCGACAATGGAAACGTGGGTGGTCGAAGGTAACTCTGGCGAGCTGGCGCTGACCAGTCGGCTGTTGCCAGCGCCGGGCGGCTGGCCTACCGGGGCTTTGCGCATCGGCGCATCGTGTTGAATCAGGCGGCTGCGCTGCTTGAGATAGTCATTCTCTACCAGACCCTTGGTGGGCACTGATACAAAGTCCGGGTCGGCAACGTAGTGATTGCGATCCGCAAAGGCCAGCTGAGAGGCTTCCGCGAAGTTGTGCCACTGCTGATAGAGCGGGTCGCGCTTTGAGGTGACGTGCTGCAGTGTGCCGAGAATGGCGCCGACGGTAGTGCCGCCCGATGATGGCGGTGGCATGCCACAGACGCGGTATTGTCGGAAGCTGCTGCAAATTGCCGGGCGTTCAATGGCGCGGTAGTTTGCCAGATCGGATTCGCTTAGCAGGCCGGCACGGTTAGGGTCGTTCGCGACCGCCGCAACCATCGCTTTCGCGAGCTTGCCCTTATAAAAGCCGTTGCGACCTTGCCGCGCGATCAATCTCAGGCTGGCCGCGTACTCGGGATTTTTGAGCAGCGAGCCCACCGGTTTCGGCGTTGTGCCGTCGGCCTCAAAAAAATACGCAGTGATGGCGGGGTTCACCGCAACCTTGGGCATTCTTTCCAGCAGAATGTGGAGGCGGGGAGAAATCTCAAAGCCTGTCTCTGCCAGTTTAATAGCGGGCTGAAACAGGGATTTCCAGGGCAGCTTGCCGTGGCGCTGATGCAGGTCTTCCAGCAGGGCGATAACCCCCGGCGTACCGACAGAATGGCCGCCGATCACGGCCTCAAAAAACGACATGGCGTTGCCGTCTTTCAGAAAATGCTCGTCGGTGAGGCGAGCAGGCGCTGTTTCCCGGCCATCCCAGCTACTGAGTTTTTTCTGATCCGCATCCCAGTGCAGCACAAAAGCACCACCGCCGATGCCAGAGGATTGTGGTTCTACCAATCCCAATACCAGTTGCGCGGCAATCGCGGCGTCAACGGCGCTGCCCCCGCGTTCGAGAATCGCGCGGGCGGCGTTGCTGGCGTGGGGGTTGGCGGTCACCGCCATAAATTCGCGGGCGGTGGCGCGTTTTACATCAGAGAATCCTGAGGCAGCTTCGGGAACGATATCCGTTTTGGGTTCTTCCGGGGGCTCTTGTGGAGGCTTAGCCGAACAGGCAAGAAGTGTGGCAGTGAGGGCGATAAGCAGAAAGCGCATGGCGCGGCTCCGTAGGCAATAACCGGCTACAACTGCTGGATAGCGATGTACTTTTCTTGCAGCTGTTCTTTGGTTTCCACGTGGTTTGGATCAACCGGAATGCAATCGACCGGGCATACGGTTACGCACTGGGCCTCGTCAAAGTGGCCGACGCATTCGGTGCAGAAATCCGGGTCGATTTCGTAGATTTCTTCGCCCATGTATATAGCGTTATTCGGGCACACCGGCTCGCATACGTCGCAGTTGATGCATTCGTCGGTGATGTATAACGCCATGATTAGTTGAACTTGCCGTTCAGGGCTTCCAAAACGTGAGGCGGTACAAAGCGCGATACATCGCCACCCATGGAGGCGACTTCGCGCAGCAGCGACGATGATACATGCGACAGGCCTTCGCCCGGCGTCAAAAACAGGGTTTCTACCTTCGGGTTCATGGCGCGATTCATGCGCGCCAGCTGAAGCTCGTATTCGTAGTCAGAGACCGCGCGAACACCGCGCAGGAAGGTGTGGCAGTCGAGGCGGTCGGCCAGATCAATGGTTAAGCCTTTGAAGCTGACATATTCCATGCCCGGGATATCCGAGAAGCACTGACGACAGAGTTCGATGCGGTCTTCGAGAGAAAACAACGGGTTTTTCTTGTCGCTCTGCGCCACCGCAATGATGATGCGATCGAACAGTTTGCTGGCACGGCGTACCAGATCAACGTGGCCCAGAGTAATGGGGTCGAAGGTGCCAGGGTAGATGATTCCCGCCATAATCTGCGTGTCTGCTGCTGTGTAACAAGGGCCGGCAATGGTAGCACGGGCCAGCCTTCAGCCAAAACTCAGCGCTTCTGGCAGCTGGGGCAGAATACAGTGGCGCGCTGGCCCAGACGGATTTCCTTGAGCAGGGTATCGCAGCGCAGACAGTGCAAACCGCCGCGACCATACACCGACAATTCCTGTTTGAAGTAGCCGGGCTTACCGTCGCCACCGAGAAAATCCTTGAGTGTGGTGCCGCCCTGGGCGATGGCTTCCGCCAGCACCTGTTTGATTTCGGTAGCGAGCTTCTCATAGCGCGGTCGCGATACTTTGCCGGCTGCGAGTTTGGGGTGGATGCCGGCGCGAAACAGCGCTTCGTTGGCGTAAATGTTGCCCACGCCCACGACGATGCGGCCATCCATAATGAAGGTTTTTATCGCGCTGCTGCGTTTGCGCGAACGCTGGTAGAGGAGTTCGCCGCTGAAATCCTCGGACAGGGGTTCCGGCCCTAGATGATCGAGCAGCGCATGGCCGCTGGCATCCGGCAGCAACCAGTGCACCGAGCCAAAGCGGCGGGGATCGGTGTAGCGAAGCGCCTGACCGTTACCCAGCTCCCAGTCGATATGGTCGTGTACGCCGGCTGGCGTGCCCGCGGGTACAAAATAAAGGCGCCCGGACATACCCAGGTGCACCATCAATCGACCGCGATCGGTTTCTACCAGCAAATACTTGGCGCGGCGGCTGACACCGGACACCGTCGCCTGCGCGATCTGTGCCGGCAGCGCCTCATCCACCGGCCAGCGCAGGCGCGGGTCGCGAATGATCATGCGGGTGATTTGCTGTTGGCGCAGGGGGGCTTCTATCCCCCGGCGCACAGTTTCGACTTCAGGCAGTTCGGGCATTCTTTCTCTTTACAAATGAAGTGTTACGACAACAGTTTGGCGAGGCGCTCCACTTCCTTGATATCAGCGGTGGCGGGCACCAGCTGGATTTCCTCGGCGCCGAGTGCCTCGATGGCTTTAATGCCTTCGGCGATGGCTTCCGGGGTGTGCATCTTCATGGTCTTGGCGATGGAGGTGGCCTCCTTTTCCCCGAAAATCTTAAGGTAGTCGAACACGTAGTTCTGCAGAGACTGCTCCGCGCCATCGGCGAGAGAATACCAGAAACCGCCCATCAGGTAGGGCTTTTCGCTACGACCGGATTCGGCCCAGGCATCGGTTGCTGAATCGAAGAAGTGTTTGATCAGGTCCGCGTTGCCATCCATCGCAAAACCGTAGAGACCGTCGGCCCATTTCGAGACGCGTTTGATGCTTTTCGGGCCCATGGAGCCTGCCAGAATTGGCGGGCCGCCGGCCTGCACCGGATCGGGACCGACGATATCGGCGCCCTCGAAGGGGGGCTCGCCTGACCAGATGCGTTTCATTTCGGCAATCTGATCATCCATGCGCTGGAAGCGGTTTTTGAACGAAGCGCCCACGGCTTTGTAGTCATCCTCACGGCCGCCGACACCAACGGTCACGGTAACCCGGCCTTCGGAAATAACGTCCAGCGTCGCCAGTTCCTTGGCGGCCCACACGGCATTGTGCATCGGCAGCACGTAAAGCGAGGGAATGATGCGCACGCGCTCGGTAACTGCCGCTGCCGCGGCCAGAAAGTTGCGCATTTCATAGGTATAACCGGTGATGCGCTCGCCACAGGAGAGGCTGTCGAAGGGGCCGTCGTCGATGGCGCGGCACCAATCCAACAGGGTTTTGCGGTCAATGCCGCGTTTCATATAGGGAATGCAGATACCGATTTTCATGCTTATCTTGGCTCCTGTGCAACAGAGTGCGCATTGTAGGCGGGCTTCGCGGCAGGGCGAGAGCGTCAGGCCAAATGCTGTGAAAAAGTATGATTCATTGTACTCATCAATGGCGAATTATTGCCTTAGAACCCCTGCTCAGGTTTCTATAGCGGTAGTGAACACGAGGAGATGAAGGATGCTCGACGGACTGATCTATGCGTTTCTGTTTGACGGCGACGGTGGAGCGAAGGAGCTGCAGGCCGAGGAGATTGAGGGGTGGGCGCCGGATCAGGGCTTGCTCTGGCTGCATTTCGACTACAGTAAAGCCGAAGCCCAGCACTGGATCACCGAGAAGAGTGATCTCGACCCCATTGCGGTTTCCGCGCTCTTAGCCGAAGAAACCCGGCCGCGGGCCTCGGTCGCTGGCAAGACGCTGCTGATGGCCTTGCGCGGTGTGAATATGAACCCCGGTGCCGATCCCGAGGATATGGTCTCGATCCGGCTGTGGAGTGACGGCAAGCGCATTATCTCGTCTCGCCGCCGAAGGCTGCTATCGGTCGATGACATTATCAGCAAGATTCGCAACGGAACGGGCCCGACAACCGCCGCTGAGTTTATCGCGTTGTTGGCGGCCCAGTTAACCGCCCGCATGCATGACGCTATCGATGAGCTTGAGGATCAGGTGGCTGAGCTGGAAGAGCAGGTATTAACCGAAAGCCGGCAGGCGATGCGCGCCGAACTTTCGGATATGCGCCGTGAACTGATCGCCCTGCGCCGCTACATCGCCCCCCAGCGCGAAGCCCTCAACCGCATCCAGCTCGACGCGCCCTCCTGGTTTGACGATATGCAGAAGCTGAGAATGCGCGAGACCGCCGACCGGCTGACCCTCTACATCGAAGTGCTCGACAGCGTGCGTGAACGCGCGGGTGTCGCGCAGGAAGAATTGAATAACCAGATATCGGAAGAAGCCAACCGGCGGATGTATGTACTGTCGATAGTTGCAGCGATCTTTCTGCCTCTTGGATTTTTTACCGGTTTGCTCGGGATTAATGTGGGTGGGATGCCGGGGGCCGATAATGGCTGGGCGTTTTGGTTTGTGTGTGGGATTTGTGTGGCGGTTGTGGTTTGGGAGGTGTTGTTGTTTCGGAGGAAACAGTGGTTGTAGGGGGTTGGCGGGAGTCGCCTTGTTCTTGTGACTGAGAGCACGGGTTTCGCCCTGCTGGGCGAGTTACCTTTCTTGCTTGTCCAAGAAAGGTAACCCAAAGAAGGACACCCCTGTTCCGGCGCCCTTCGGGTTCCCTGCGATGCTCGATCAACAACGGTCGCTGCGCAACTCGACCTCCGCGGCTATCGCCGCTTCGGGACTCGAACAGTGCTCGCTCTGGCCCGTTGTTGCTCTGCGCTTCTCGGCGCCTCCAAAGGGGATTCCGGGTGCCAGCTGCAAGTTCGGTGGCACCGTTCGTTCCAGCCCGGCGAGTCCCTTTGGAGCAGCTGAGCACTGGAGTAGCCGGCGGATGAAGCAAACGGGTGTCTGAGCCCGATAGGGCGAGTTTCCGTTTGCGCCGCCGGATGCGAAGCGCGCAAGGGATCGGTTGGAGCGCAGCGGAGACCGACTGCGGAACAGGGTGCCCTTTTTCTTGGTTACTTCTTTTTGGGCATGCAAAAAGAAGTCACTCGCCCAGCAGGGCGAAACCTGCAATTAAACATTAAGACAATAATGAAGAAGTGGCTCCCTAGCTGATCCTGAGAGCCTTTTTCGATCAGCCTTTAGGCGTCAAAGTCTTCACACCATTCTGTGTCCCCAACAACAAAACATCCGCTGCCCGGTTAGCAAAAATCCCATTAGTCACCACGCCCACAATATTGTTGATCGCTTCTTCAGTCTTGCGCGGCGTGGCAATCGGGAAGTTGTACACATCCAGAATAATATTGCCGTTATCGGTGACTACACCTTCGCGGTATACGGGATCACCGCCCAGTTTCACCAGTTCACGCCCCACATGGCTACGGGCCATGGGGAGTACTTCGATAGGCAGGGGGAAGGCGCCGAGCTGATCGACCAGTTTGCTTTCATCGGCGATGCAGATAAAACGCTTGGCGACCGCCGCGACAATTTTCTCGCGGGTCAGCGCAGCGCCACCGCCTTTGATGAGTTCGAGTGCGTGATTAGACTCGTCGGCGCCGTCTACGTAAACCGCAATGCTGTCGACCGCATTCAGGTCATAGACCTCGATGCCGTGTTTTTTCAGGCGTTCGGCGGAGGCTTCCGAGCTGGCGACGGTGCCTTTGATGTCGTCGCGGTATTCAGCGAGCAGGTCGATAAAACAATTGGCGGTGGAGCCGGTGCCGATGCCGATAATTTCGCCGTCGAGGATGGCTTGTTTCACTTCTTCAATGGCAGCAGCGGCTACGGCCTGTTTGAGTTCGTCCTGGGTCATGGGGGCACCTGCGCGGTAAAAGCGCGCATTATAAAAGCTCGGGCTCCGGGTAGCGAGCCTGTTGGGGTTCACGGTAGACTGCGCCTTTATTCACGCGCATTTACCTGTAAGGAACCACTGTGCCTCAGCAATACATTAAAAAGATTCTCGAAGCCCGGGTTTACGATGTGGCGATCGAGACCCCGATTGACGAGGCCCGGCTGCTGTCGGCGCGTATCGGCAACCGGGTATTGCTGAAGCGCGAAGACCTGCAGCCGGTGTTTTCCTTCAAGCTGCGCGGGGCCTACAACAAGATGGCGAGCCTCTCCAGAGAGGAGTTGGCGCGCGGTGTGGTGGCGGCCTCGGCCGGTAACCACGCTCAGGGTCTGGCGCTGGCCGCCAGCAAGATGGGGGTCAAGGCCACCATCGTCATGCCTCGCACCACGCCCCAGATCAAGGTCGACGCGGTGCGTTCGCGCGGCGGCAAGGTCATTCTACAGGGCGATGTCTACGACGAGGCCTCGGCCTACGCCAAGAAACTGACCGCCGAAAAGGGCATGACCTACGTTCACCCCTACGACGATCCGGAAGTGATCGCCGGGCAGGGCACCATCGGCATGGAAATCCTGCGCCAGCACACCGGACCGCTGGATGCGGTGTTTGTGCCGGTAGGCGGAGGTGGCTTGGCGGCCGGTGTCGCAGCCTACATCAAATATGTTCGTCCAGACGTGAAAGTGATTGCGGTGGAGCCGGAAGATGCGGCTTGTTTGAAGGCGGCGTTGGAGGCCAATCGCCGGGTGACGTTGAAGGAAGTCGGTCTGTTTGCTGACGGCGTGGCCGTGGCCCAGATCGGTAAGGAAACCTTCCGCGTGCTGAAGAAAACCATCGACGGGGTGATCACTGCGTCGACCGATGAGATCTGCGCGGCGATCAAGGATATCTTCGACGATACCCGCTCCATTGCCGAGCCGGCCGGCGCGCTGGCGCTGGCGGGGTTGAAAAAATATGTCGAGGAAAATAATTGCGAAGGTCAGACTCTGCTTGCCATCGACAGCGGTGCCAATACCAATTTTGATCGCCTGCGCTATATCTCAGAGCGTACCGAAATTGGTGAAAAGCGCGAGGCCATTCTGAGTGTGCAAATTCCGGAAAAGCCCGGCAGCTTCAAGCGTTTCTGCGCAGCGTTGGGCAAGCGCAATATCACCGAGTTCAACTATCGTTATAGCGATACTACTGACGCCCAGATTTTTGTGGGCGTGCAGATTTCACCGGAAAATAACGACCGGGAAGATCTGGTGCGCGAGTTGAAAGAACTGGGTTATCCGGTGTGGGACATGACCGATAACGAAATGGCCAAGCTGCATATTCGCTATATGGTTGGCGGTCACGCGCCGGGCAGTGTTAAGAATGAGCGGCTCTACCGTTTTGAGTTTCCGGAGCGCCCGGGCGCGTTGATGAAGTTTTTGAAAACCCTACCTCAGGCCTGGAATATTTCCCTGTTCCACTATCGCAATCACGGTTCGGCTTACGGTCGGGTGCTGGTGGGCATGCAGATCGAAGAAAAAGACCGGCGCAAGGTCGGGGAATTTCTGGAGAAGCTGCACTACCCCTATCATGAAGAAACGGATAACCCGGCTTATAAGCAGTTTTTGAGTTAGTCCGTCATTGCGAGCGCAGCGAAGCAATCTCCATCAGTAGGCGCCATATTTACGAGATTGCTTCGCGTTACTCGCAATGACTAGAGTAGTTCAGGATTTATGAACCGCCGCTTTCAAATCGCTCTGCTGCAGGCGTTCGCAGATAGCGCTATACACGCCTTCGCTGCTGAGTCCGCAGCTTGCCAGCATTTCCGTGTGGTTACCGTGATCGGTAAATTCGTCGGGCAAACCGAGATTCAACACCGGGTTGTTGCGTGAAGTAGCGTGCAGGAATTCGTTAGCGGCGCTGCCGGCACCTCCGGCAATGGCGTTCTCTTCCAAAGTCACAATCAGATCGTGGCTGTCGGCCAGTCGCAGAATCAGTTCTTCATCCAGTGGTTTAACAAAGCGCATATCTGCCACACTGGCATCCAGTTTCTCCGCTGCTTCCAAGGCGGCGGGCAGCAGGGTACCGAAACTGAGGATCGCAACGCTTTTGCCTTCGCGCTTCAATACCCCTTTGCCAATCGGCAGCTCGCGCATTTCGCGCTCGATCAAGGCGCCGGGGCCGGTGCCGCGAGGATAGCGGATAGCGGCGGGGCCATTGAAACAAAAACCGGTGTAGAGCAGTTGCCGGGTTTCGTTTTCGTCTGACGGCGCCATGATGAGCATGTTAGGAATACAGCGCAGATAGCTCAGGTCAAAGGCGCCTGCGTGCGTCGGCCCGTCTTCGCCGACGAGGCCAGCTCGGTCAATGCCGAAGGTGACGTCCAGATTCTGCAGGGCAATATCATGAATCAGCTGGTCGTAGCCGCGCTGCAGGAAGGTCGAGTAAATTGCCACGACAGGTTTCAGGCCTTCGCAGGCCATGCCAGCAGCGAGTGTCAGCGCGTGCTGCTCGGCGATTGCGACGTCGTAGTAGCGGTCGGCAAAACGCTCGGAAAATTCCACCATGCCCGAGCCTTCGCACATGGCCGGAGTAATGCCCACCAAACGCTGGTCGATAGCGGCGGTATCGCACAGCCAGTCACCGAATACCTTCTGGTATTTCGGGCCTTTGGGCTTGGTGACCGGTTTGGGCTGGGCAGGTTTTGGTTCGATCTTGGTAATGGCGTGGTAGCCGATCGGGTCTTTCTCGGCGGGCTCAAAGCCCTTGCCCTTGCGGGTGATGATGTGGAGCAGTTGCGGGCCTTCCAGATCGCGCATATTGCGAATGGTCGGTACCAGCACATCGAGATCATGACCGTCGATGGGGCCGATGTAGTTAAAGCCCAGCTCTTCAAACAGGGTGGCAGGGGCCACCATGCCTTTCATATATTCTTCCAGCCGGCCTACGAGTTCTTTCGGGTTGCCGGGGAGTTTGGCGAGAATCTCTTTGCCGCCATCGCGGATATTGTTGTAGACCTTGGAGGCCCAAATCTTCGAGAAGTAGGTGTTAAGCCCGCCTTCGTTTTTGGAGATCGACATCTGATTGTCGTTCAACACCACCAGCATATTGGCCCGGCAGTGGGCGGCGTGGTTGATGGCTTCAAAGGCCATGCCGGCGGTCATGGCGCCGTCGCCGATTACAGCCACGGTACGGCGATCTTCGCCCTTCTGTCGTGCAGCCAGTGCCATCCCCAGCGCAGCGCTGATGCTGGTGCTGGAATGACCCACACCGAAGGTGTCGTAGTCACTTTCGGCGCGTTTCGGAAAGCCCGCCAGACCATCGGCCATGCGCATGGTGTGCATTTGCTCGCGGCGGCCGGTAATAATTTTATGGGGGTAGCACTGGTGGCCCACATCCCAGACCAGACGGTCTTCCGGGGTGTTATAGACATAATGCAGGGCCAGCGTCAGCTCGACCACGCCCAGACCGGCGCCAAAATGTCCGCCGGTGCGACCGACGGTGTATAGCAGGTATTCGCGCAGCTCCTTGGCGAGGGCACTCAGGGATTCCTCGCTCTGGCCTCTCAGGTCAGCGGGAGCCGTAATGCGATCCAGCAGCGGTGTGTTGGGGCGCTGTAGGGGAATTTCTTTAAACATGAGCACCGTTGTGGGTCGTGTATTGAGTCAGGAGCCGGGTCGAGGCCAGTGGGCGCTATTGTAACTGAAAGTTCATCTTGAGTGTCCCCATCGGGGGTGCGGCGACGGATCAGTGCTCGCGCTGGACGATAAACTCGGCGAGTTCCCGCAGTCGCTGGGCCTGATCATCAAAATTGGCAATAGCCGCCATGGCTTCCTCAAACAGGGCCTGAGCACGCTGTTTGGCGCCCTCCAGACCCAGCAGGGCCGGGTAGGTGGGCTTATTGCGAGCGATATCGGCACCCTGGGTTTTACCGAGCTTCTCCGTGCTGCCCTCTATATCGAGGATGTCGTCCTGAACCTGAAAAGCTAGACCGATGGCGCGGCCGTAATCGTCGAGTCGGCGCAGTTGGTCATTGTTGGCTCCAGCGTATTGAGCGCCAAGACGCACTGCGGCGCGCAGCAAGGCGCCGGTTTTGAGCTGGTGCATGGCTTCCAGCGTTTCCAGCGTGGGCGACTGGTTCACTGCGCCAAGATCAATGGCCTGACCGCCGACCATGCCGCGTGGGCCAGAGGCAGCTGCCAGTGTGCGAATCAGCGCCAGCCGGCGGTTGTCGGCCAAATCGGGAACCGACGCCAGCAATTCAAACGCCAGACTTTGCAGACCGTCCCCGGCGAGAATGGCCGTGGCCTCGTCAAAGGCAATATGACAGGTTGGTTTGCCCCGGCGCAGATCATCGTCGTCCATGGCGGGGAGATCGTCATGCACCAGTGAATAGGCGTGTATGCATTCCACGGCAGCCGCTACATGATCCAGTGCCTCGTCATTGGCAAAGCCCGGATTAACAGCGCGAGCCGCCGCGTACACCAGTACCGGGCGCACCCGTTTGCCGCCGTTGAGTGTGCTGTAGTGAATCGACTCGAAAAGCCGCTCCAGATGAGGTGCCGCATGCTCAGCGTATTCGGAGGCTGCTTTGCCAATCAGGCGCGGCAGGGCATCGTCAATGCGCTGTTGGCACTGACGCAAATAATCGGGGAATGGGCGGCTCATCGTGACGGGGTATCAGGCTTTGGATTCAATGTCAGGCTTCGGGATCAAAGTCGTCGAGGTGGAGTTCGCCCTGCTGCTCGGTGAGCTTCTGAACTTTCAGCTCCGCGGCACTTAAGGCCGCCTGCGCGTCGCGGCTTAGCTTCATGCCATTTTCAAAGGCTTCCAGCGAGGCTTCGAGGCTCAGTTCGCCGGATTCCATGCGCTCCACGATGGCTTCCAGTTCGGCGAGTGACTCTTCAAAACTTTGCTTTTTGGCTTTGGCCATCGGGCGCCCCGTCGCGTTGGAAATTTTCCGCGAGTTTAACATAGTGGCCGGCGTAACATAGTAGTGGGCTCGCCGTGCAGATTCTTACCAAGGGTGTAAACTGCGGCCACACATCCGTAACGAGTGGAGATTTCCTGTGGGAGAAAAAGCCATTGCCTTGGTAACAGGCGCATCGTCTGGCCTCGGAGCCGAATTTTGCCGTCAACTGGCGCCGCGCTGCCGAAAAATGATTCTGGTGGGGCGCCGCCGAGAACTGCTGGATGAGGTGGCCGCTTCACTGCAGGCTCAGGGGCTCGAGACCGTCGTTATCGCTGAGGACCTCACCACCGAGCTGGGTGTTACCGAAGTGGTCGAAAAAATCCGCCAGCAGGGCCCAGTCACCATTCTGGTGAACAACGCGGGCTTTGGCACCTACGGTTCCTTTGTGGAGACCGATTTTGACCTGCAACAGAAAATGGTCGATCTGCATATCTCCACCACACTGCGCCTGACCCGCGCTGTTATTCCCTTTATGAAAGAGGCCGGTGGTGGCGCTATTATCAATCTGTCATCCCTCGGCGCTTTCTTTCATATGAAGGATTGTGCGGTCTATGGCGCGAGCAAGCTGTTCCTCAACAGCTTCTCTGAATCTCTGCAGCAGGAAGTGGCATCGGACAATATTCGATTGCAGGCCCTGTGCCCCGGCTTTACCCACACCGATTTTCACGGCCGCGATGAGTTTACTGGTTTCGATAAAAGCGCGACGCCGGAATCCATGTGGATGAGCGTCGATGCAGTCGTGAGTGAAAGCCTTCAGGCCTTGGATGATGGTGGTCCGGTGGTGTTTGTGGCGGGCGAGAATAACCGGGCGCTTGTTCAGTCTAATTAAGGTGGGTTAACAGCAGGCGTTGACACGCCTGCTGTTAATTGAATTTTCAGTCCGTCTCAAAGGCGGTATCTATCCACCTTGGCTACCGATGCTCAGGGTCGTTCTCCTTGCTTTGCGAGGTCTGTTCCTTTGAATTCTGTTGCTCAAATAGCCTCAGTTGAGTGTTTTGCGGATTTCAATGCCGTACATGCGTGGTTCGCCGATCGCTTGTGTGAAAGTACCAATAGAATCGCCTGTGGCGACTGCGCCAATGAAATATCTCTCATCAGTCAGGTTTTTAATGTAAGCGGCGACATTCAGGTCGCCTTCGCTATTCTGCCAGTTCAGACGGAAATCGACCAAAGCGCGGCTGGGTGCGTATACCGCCTCACGGTTGGTGTGACGCAATTCCCAGCTGCCATCGTCAAACCCTAGATATATTTCGTCCTTGTAGCTGATGTCTAGCCTCGGTGAGAAAAGCCCGAGCGTCGTCGGCAGCGTATATTGAATGCCGAAGGAGGCGGTAACCTCCGGAGAGACCGGAAACGTTTCATCCGAACGGTCTATCGAAACCTGTCTCCCCTCAATGGCGAGTGCCGCCAAATCCTGATCCATGAACTCTTCAAACTTGTAGTTGTTGTTGCTGTAGCTAAAGTTCAGCATCCAGTTGGGCGAGGGCAACCAGGTAACTTCCAGCTCGCCGCCTTCAATCATGGATTCGCCGGCATTGTCAGTAGTAACCACAAGTGAACTGGCGGAATCGACGTCCACAGTAATCAGCTGCATGTCCTCAAAAATCATGGAATACAGGGCGAGGTTGATTCGCAGCGAACGTTGCAGTGCGTCAATTTTGAAACCGATCTCACGGTTTTCCAGTAGCTCGGGTTTTATTGCGACCAGTCCGTCCACGCCGCTGGGTTCCAGAAAGCCAGATTTAAAACCGTTGCTCCAGGTGCCATAAACCAGCATGGAATTGAAGAAGCCATCGCCGAGCAACTCCGGCGGCACAAACCACGACAGAGACGCCATCGGTGTGAACGCTCGAAAAGTCTCTTCGCGTTCGTCTTCCTGGCCCGGTAACAGGGGGGTATTAATAAAACCATTGGTAGCGTTGCGCGAGCCGAGAATTCGGTTGGCAATACCTACAGGGTCCTGAGCCCAAACACCGGAGAACTGCATGATGGCCAGGGAGTCTCGCGCCTGGGCACCGCCCCCGGGCAATGTGCCCAGTATCGGCAGCGTTGCATTGTCCACTGGGGTAAACCGCGGGTCGGCCATTTGAATCATGGCGGCGACTTTGGCGTTGTCGGCACTAAAGGTGGTCAGAGTAGAATCCCGCTCTTCCTCCGTGTAGCGGCCGCCAAAGCTAAACTCGAGATTTTCGGTAATATGCCAGGTAGCCTGGGCAAAAACCGCCGCCGTTTCGCCGTCGATATCGAAGTCCTGAACCGTGTTCAGTGGAAGAATCGCGCCAATGATCGGGCGGTTGGCATCCGAGCCCGGTGGCGGCCTGTCAGGCTGTTGTCCTGCCAGAATGGCAGTGAGCACCGAGGCGTCCACCCCCACCAGGGCATCGCCGGTCATAAAGCGTTCGGATTTGTACTCATCCTGCCAGAAAAAACCAGCGGTGTACTCAACAGCCGAGTCAAACAACTCGCCATTGAGCTGGAATTCAAAGGTGTAGGAGTCTTGGTCGGCGCCGCCCAGTGTATAGCCCACTTGAAATTCTCCGGGGCCGCCCTCGTCACTCTGCGTCTGAGGGCCTCGCTTGTAGGCGTTGCGTGCGCCAACGATAGTTTTCAGGCTGTGCGTGTCGTTAATCTCCCAGTTGAGTGTTGCGCCTATCATCAGATTGTTGATGTACTTGTTGAACTGTGCGGTATTGCCTTGATTGGTTGTCAGGTCTGGCAGATTGTCCGCGCTGTTAGCCGCACAGTTGTCGCGATACGCGGACAGATTTTCGATGCTGGTGTCACCGGGCCACGCCAGATAAAGACCGTCTATAAACAATGCGTCCTCGTTAACGAGCTCGCAGTTGTACGACGGGTAGCGCTCACGGATCTTCCCGAAAAAAGCAAAGGTATCCAGCGTCAGGCTGTCACTCACCAGCCAGTTGGTTTGTAAAATGCCCGACATGCGGTCCACTGACTGATTATCATGGCCTGACAAGTCTTCCAGGTAGCCGTCGCGCTGATTGCTGTTAAATGCCACCCGGGTGCTGAAGCGATCCGTCACCGGAAAGCTGTAGCCAGCCCGAATCCGTCGCGCATTGTAGTTGCCCAGTCCGCCCTCCACATAACCGCCGCGCTCTTCGCCGGGTTTCTCCAGGGTAAAGACGAGCGCACCGCCGGTATTGTTTTTGCCGAACAGTGTGCCTTGGGGGCCACGCAATACCTGCACGCTCTCGATATCCACCGTATCAAGCAATTGCCCATCGGCGCGCGGGATAAAAATGCCGTCCAGATAGACGCTCACGGAAGGATCCTGGCGCGCCAGCCCCGAGCGCTGGCCAATACCGCGGATAAAAATCTGCGCCGTGGTACCGTTATTGATCTGCAGGCTTGGTACTGACTTGGCCAGCTCATCCGTATTGACGATGCCGCGATCGCGCAGATCGGCGCCGGTGATCGCAGTGACTGCAACCGGCGTTTCCTGAATGTTCTCCGCCCGCTTACGGGCGGTGACCACCACTTCCTCCAGCATGCCTGAACCGGATTGGGCTAAGGCCGCTGGCGGTAGCAGAGTCAGCAACACGGTGGCGAGCGTTAGCTTTCTTGTCATGAGGAACTCCAGTAAAACTTATTGTTATAGTAAGAAGCGCCGTATTTGCTTCGATGCGCTGCAGCAGAGGCTTGTCGCCTGGCTGGAATGATTCGGCCTGGCGCTTGAGATTTCGTCGGCACTGCGAAAAACGCCGCTTTCAATATTCTGGGACGAGATAGAATGCCATTTTTGAATGCTTCGCCAGAGCAGGCTATTCTTTTTGTCTCACATTCTGTTATTGGTTATGGGTAATATTGAAGCGAGCAATTACTTCGCTGAAACCCTATCAGAAACAGGCCTGCCAGTAAGCCGGCCGCTCATTAATTATTGTATATATTTAGTTGTCACCTTCCGGCGAATACCAGATGGGTGATGTCCAGGCTCGCTCCTGAATCACCGGGCGATGCGTGTCAGCACAGCAGGCTTCCAGACCTGCGGGAATAGACGCGCTGCTGCTGCAATCTACCCGGTTGGCCGCACAGATATACTGGCTCCAGCGACAGCTTGGGTTTTCAACCACGCGCGCGTAGTAGTAGGCCCTCTGGCTCGCGTCGAATTCCGGATCTTTCCAGACTTCGCAGAGTTGCTTGTATCCATCGCCTTCGCGCCTGCATGACTTGAGGTCGACGCTGGCGCCGTTGTCTGGGTTGCCTGCCACCGTATGCACTTTCTGGCGTTTGTTGCCTTTCTGATCGATCCAGCCCTTGATAATCTGAATCTGCTGTAAGGGCGTGCCTTGGCTGGCGGGCGTGCCGGAATCCATGGCGGCAGATACGAGAAAGGCCGGCGCGGACCCGTCGCTCAGAGGAGGGAGTACGCCGCCCATGGGAACACCATTTTCATAGGCCTCGGCAACATAATTGCTAGAGCTACAGAGGTCTTTATCCAGTTCTTTCGCGGCAAAAAAGCGAACTACCATACGCGGGCCACTGGTACCGTAAGTTTCCTTGCGACGCATCGCAGAGAATATGGCATCCCGGCTATTCTCTTCCGCCCAGACCACCGCAAGACCACCCGGGTTGTATTCAATGTCATCTGGAAGGCCGCGCATGGTTGTCTCACTAGCGGGCGCACCGGCGCCACCGTGCCCCAGGTAGTTGTCCTCCGCTACACCCCCGGCTGCGCCAATATGTGTATCGGTACTGGCGATAAAGCCAAATTGAAAAGGATTTATGCCGGTATCCTGTTCTAGTATTAGACCGTTGTTAAGTACGTCTCTCAGAAAGCCATCCGTTGGTTTTGGGGATTTCTGCAGTAAGCTAAAGAATTTACCGGCAAACCTGCTGTACGGTAGCTGCTCAAAGGCACACAGTTCGTCTTCGGTTTGCCCTGTGCTAAAAAAGCATTCCGAGCTTCCTTTATGCTGCATAACTTCTACGATCGGCTCGTACTGCTGTCTTTTGCTGCGTGTCCCAGTTTCTACGGGGTTTCCGTCCAAATCAGCGACAGAAAACATCTTTCCCGCACTGAGGTTGGAGTTGTGGGGGATGATTAAGGCGTCACAGCCGTCTTGCCGCTCAAGGCATTCTTTGTCGAGCCCGGACCACAGCGTTTCGGCTGAGGGATAATCGACAAAACTTAAGGGCTGGTCTGGAACAGACGCATTCCGGAAAATCACATTGCGGTGTAGGTTCGCCATATCGCCGGCGCCAAGCCCCGTCCACTCATAGCCGACAAAGGACGTAAATTCGCAGTGCTCCGATCGGTCATAGGCGTCCTCAGCGGCATTTTGCATTGCTTGCCACGGGCCACTACCGGCGTCCCGACACAGGCTGCCATCTTCACCACAAAAACCCAATCGCCCCGAACGCGAACCGGCTTTGAAGTTAAACATAAAGAAAGCCGCTCGCGGGTACTTGCGGTATAGCTTGCATTGCCAGGCTGAATAACCTTCCATGTCGGGAGAGTTGCAGATTGCCGTTTCGCCAAAGAGTTCAGCGTGGTCAGTGACCACTGCGAAGTCGAGTGGTCGATTGAGTTTCAGGCTCCTCAGTGTGTTGCCTTCTTTGTCCCAAGGCTGCACTCCCAAAGTTTTACCCTTTGCGAAATCATAGGCCTGCTTGGGCGTAGTCCGGGTATCCTGGGTACTTGCGTCAAGTGAGTAGCGAGTATGAATGTGGGTGTCGCCAAATAAGGGTATCTTTAGTGGGTTGTGATGAAGACAGGGCGAGCGGCTTTCCGTCTTCTGATACGGTTCTGCCTCAAGGGGAAGAGTAGGCAAAAAAGCCAAAGCTAATGAAATATAAAACACTCCGAACTTGATCTGCATAACTAATCACCACATATTCTCGTTTTTATATAGTGTAACGAGCTCAAGTCATTCTACTTGAGCCCGCCAATGCTGGCAGTGTCTCCTACTCCGGCCTATCAAGAGATGACGGAAAATTTACTAAGTAAAATAGGCAATGTAGTTTTTGGGCTAGCAGTCCGCACTTCCAGTTTCTTCTGATGCGAGACTAGATTTGTAATTCACAAGAAGTCCATCAATCATTGCAATAGCCATGGAGTGGTCTCCGTAGCACTTGGATTTAAGATTTGCATGGAGTTGATGAGTGAATAGCTAGCTGGATTCGGCTTCCGAGGAAATCCATGCCTCGTTATCCTCGCCATCCAGCGTCAGCAGTTTGACCGGGCGTTTCCACACCGCTGCGATGTACTGAAGCACCTTTCGGGCGCGCTCAATCTCCAAGCCGCGCCCGTCAATACCGCTTTCGTGGCGCAGGATCAGAGTGCCATCGTTTTTCAATTCCTCGACGAACACGCGGGGCGCGCCGAAGTTGAATTTGGGCGCGAGAATATTTTCGTGCAAGGCATCGAGGCTATTTTCAGCGACCTTAATCTCGCCGTTGCGTTTGGCGTTAAAGGAAAACAGCTTCATATCGTCGGCCAGCTCGCGACTAAGGTGGTTGCGAATAAAACCGAAGTCGTCTTCCTGTTCCATAATGCGGCGTGCCGACTCGACGCCTTGTTCCTTGATGATTTTTTCCCACATGACATAGCCCACATGGTAGGGGTTCAGCTTGAGGGCGACCTGCTGGTCGCCGGCGTAGGGGCTGACGACATCGGAATGGGTTTTCATGCAGTCCACGTACATGGAGGAGGGCAGAAAGTCGGCCTCGCGTAGCAAGCGAGAATGCCAATAGCTGGCCCAGCCCTCATTCATGATCTGGCAGTTAAACACTGGCTGGAAGTACCAGGCTTCCTTGCGCACCGCCAGAAAGATATCCCGCTCCCATTCCTCCATTTCCGGGGCGTAGTGGGCGATAAACCACAACAGGTCTTTTTCCGGCTTGGGCGGAATCGGCGCGTTGCTGACCCGCGGTTCGCTCGGCGCGCTTTCCTCGCCGGGGAGGTCGGCATAGCGGGCATGAAAACCTTCGGCAGCTGGCTTGTCTTCCACCACATGTTTGCGGGGAAATTCCTTGCGGTTAAAAGGCTGCTGAGTATCAATGTGGGGTTCGAGTGACAGGGCGCAATCAAGCACCTGCTCCACCCGCTGTTCGCCAAATTCCTTGATTACTTCTTCAATGCGATGGGCGTGCGATGCCGCTTGTTCAACAATGTGATAGCCCACTTCATCCTGACTGCGGGCAAAGGCGATATTGTTGCGCGAGAAATCTGCATGACCTAATACGTGCGCCACGACCAGGGTGTTTTCGTGAAGGCTGTTGGTGTTAACCAGATAGGCCCGGTTGGGGTTGCCGGGGAATACCACTTCGAAGATTTTGGAGTGGCCCATACGGTGCTGAATCATCTGGTAAATCCAGCGCAGTCCGAAGGACCAGTGCGGCATGCGAACGGGGAGGCCGTAAACCGCAACCTCCATCATAAAACTGGGCGGCACCAGCTCGAAATCCACGGGAAAGAATTTCAAGCCCTGCTCAACCGCCAGCGCTTCCATGCGGGGAATCGTTTCGGCCAGAGAGTGGCTCATGTCGCTCATACGTCCACCTGTTGCTGCGCGGCCTGATCGGTAAAAAACGCTTTAATGGCTGGCCAGATGTCGTTGTCATTGGACAGGGAATAACTGCCACTGGGGTGACCGTTATCGGCCAGTTGTTGCCACAGGCGACCGACTTCCGTATTCAATCGACGGGTGTTGCTGTGGGAAACCTCCGCATAACCGGCAAAATTCAGCAGCGGTGCCAGCCGGGCCAGACTGGCCGACGACTGCTCCCGGTCGTTGCTGAAGTTCTCGCCGTCGGTGGCGTAGAACAGATAGCTGTTGTACTGGGAGTTGTCGAAACGCTCCTGCAGGATTTTCTCCGCCAGTTCGAGTGCGGTGGAGGATTTTGTGCCACCTTGCCCGCTGACCTGAAAGAATTCCTCTTCCTCAAATTCAAAGGCCTCGACGCTGTGGGCAATAAACACGGTGTCGATATGGCTGAACTGGCGTCGAATACCCTGCAAGGCCCAGAAGAAAAAACTTTTGGCGAGCTTGCGGCAGTGCTCGTCCATGCTCGATGAGACATCCAGCAGGAAAATAACGACGGCGTTGGTTGTCGGTTGCCGCTTGCGGGCGAGTTGGCGGAACCGTAGATCGTCATTGCTGATAGGGACGGGGGTGTCCGGGATGGCGGTACGGCGCTTGATTGCTTCTTTCATGGTGCGGCGGCGGTCGAGTCGCGAGCGGGCGCCGCGTTTATCCCAGCCCTCGCGCACATACTCGTCCACGTCGACGTTGCTGCCTTCCTTGGGCTGGAGGTTGGGAAGTTTCAGTTCTTCCCAGAGCCAGTCGAGAATTTCGTCGGTTTTGAATTCGAGCACAAATTGAAAAGCGCCTTCACCATCGCCACCGCCTTCCCCCTGACCACCGGGCTGGCCGGGTTTTCCCTGTCTCAGAGTATCGCCTTGTTTGGCTTTGCCCTGTCCGGCACCACTTTGTTCGTCGCTATTGCGAAGGGTGAAGCGGTAGTGCTCCAGAAATTTGACCGGGACCTGTACCGTGCGGTTTTCAGGTTTCGATAAGACATCGGATTTTGCGATCATCTCGGGGAGATGTTCGCGTACAGCTTCGCGCACTTTTTCATTGTGCCGCAGCCAGTCGCGGGTGCCTCGTGAAAACAGATCGTACCAGTGCTTGTGGCTGTTTCCCTGACCACCATCCTGCAGAAACATGCCTCCTCCCGGCCCGTAATGGGCATATGGTGTGCGGCTGGCAGGCCGCACCGCTGGCTCGCTATTCCTGCGAGAGCAGCGTTGTTACATAGTTCAGCGCTTCGCGGGCGCTGTGCCTGTCGTAGCCATAGTCCTGAATCAGGCGCTCTTCTACGGCAGCAATTTTTTCCTGGGTTTCGTCATCAGGTCGTGAAATGGAGCTGACCAACCGCAATACGTCGCGGCGTTCCTCGAACAGGTATTTTTCCATCGCCTCTTTCAAACGGGCGTGGGAATCGAGGGTGAATTTCTCGCCGTTCTTGTAGGCCACCATGGCCTTGCGAACCACTTCCTGGCGAAAGGTCTGCTTGCCCGCGTCGGAGACGTTGATCTTTTCCTCAACAGCGCGCAAAAAGCGCTCGTCCGGATCGCGGGTTTCGCTGGTAATCGGGTCTTTTACTTCGCGTTTGTCGAGCGCTGCTTCCACCTCGTCGAGGTATTTCTCCAGCAGGTTTTCGCTCTCTTCCTCGAAGGAAACAAACAGCGCCTTGTGCACATCTTCCTTGACCCAATGGTTGTAGAAATCCTTGCGGGCGGTAACCAGAAAGTCTACCCACTCGCGTTTCTGTTTTGCGTCCATGCGCGCATCGCTCTCGATGGCATCTTTCAGAGTGACTAGCACTTCCATGCTGGTCAGGCTTTTGGCTTCGGAACGGGAGATCGCGTTGGACAGGGCGTTCACCACAAAACGCGGCGATACCCCTGCTAAGCCCTCGTCCGGATACTCGGCGCGAATCTTGTCGACCTCGTTGCGGGAAAAACCTTCTACATCCTCGCCGGCATAGAGTTTTACTTTTTTCGACAGGTCCAGGTCTTCGCGTTCTGATGCTTTCAGTCGCGACAGTACTGCGAACAAAGCGGCGAGTCGCAAGGCGTGGGGGTCGAGGTGAACGTCGCGGAAGGTTGGTGCCTGGGCAATCAACTTCTTGTAGATCTTGGCTTCGTCCCGATAGTTCATGGTGTAGGGCACCTGCACGATCACCATGCGGTCGAGCAGGGCCTCGTTTTCTTTTTCCTGCAGGAATTTTTTAAACTCGGCGAGGTTGGTGTGGGCGACAATGGTTTCATCCACATGGATCAGCGGGAAGCGCGAAACCTTGACGTTTTTTTCCTGAGTCAGGGTGAGCAGTAGATACAGAAACTCCCGTTTAACTTTGAGAATTTCGATCATTTCCAGCAGGCCGCGACTGGCAGAGTACACTGCGCCGGACCATGACCAGGCGCGCGGATCCCCTTCGTCACCGAACTCTGACACTTTGGCCAGATCTACCGAGCCGATCAGGTCCGCAATGTCGGCGGTGGTGGGGTCATGAGGCGCATAGGTGCCGACGCCGACGCGTTTGGCTTCCGACAGGAAAATTCGCTCCACCGGGAACTGCATGAAGTCGCCTTCGTATTTTTCCTCCAGCAGGGCTTGGCAGTAGGGCGACAGTTCGCCCTGAATATCCACGCCGTAGGTTTCGCGAAATTCAGCGCGCAGCGTGTGTGGCACCAGCGTAAGCGGGTTTTCGTGTAGTGGTGATCCTTTCAGGCCGTACAGCGCGCCTTCGTCCGTGTGACTGTATTCCTCCATGCCGCGTTTCATCAGGATCACCAGGCTGGATTTGCCGCCAGAAGGTGGGCCCAGTAACAGCAGCAGTCTGCGGCCAACTTCGGAGCCGGCAGCCGCAGCTTTAAAGTAATCGACAATGCGGCGCAGGGCGGGGTCTATACCGTAAAGTTCATGGGAAAAAAGCTTGGGGGTTTTACTGTCGCTGTTTTCCTCTCGCGCTTGCATCCAGCGCAGCATATCCCAGGTGTACTGGTGGCTGTTGCGGGTGGCTAGCGCCGAGTTGGGTTGAACAACCTGTTCCAGGTAGTCAGCAAAGGTTCCTTCCCACTGGCGGGAACGGTGCTGGTGGGTGAATGATTGCAGAGACTGAACAAATGCATCGTGTCCATTGCTGCTAGCCATGAGAACCTCCATGCCAACGCCGGTGTGAAAGCGACCACGGAAAGGCGGCGTTTTGAGTTTGTGGCTCTTAACAGCTTAGAGCGGAGAATCCCTTCGGGGGTTCAAATAAACGTCGCGGTTTTTCCGCACTCTTAGTTTGTTCTAGCACAGTTTTTCTCTACGTGGGATAAGTAGTATCCGATTTTGCTGTTTTTTGGAAAGATGCGAATAAAACGCTTCACGTCGCGTTTTTTTGCCGGCATACTGGTTTTTTGTGGAGGCGGCGATTTTCCCTATCTGCCGTACTTTCTCGACGCGAATTTCTACGCGTTTTCTTTTTTCTTATTCGCTATCAAGCTTGCTTAATTCGCCTTTACGATTGATTTCGTAGCGGTCCAGATCCCGCGCAACCAGTATGTTTCCACGATAGTATTCGGCGGCTTCGGCGCGCAGCTCATCGATATGGCGTTTGCCGGGTGAGGATTTTTCCCGGTAGCGCTGACTGAAATGGGTGAGAGCGAGATGGGGCACGCCCGCGCGCTCGGCCGTCTTGGCCAGCATGGCGGCGGTACTGTGCATATACTGGGGGCCAACCTGCTGCAGTATGTCCTCGGTAAAAGTTGACTCATGTACCAGAAGGTCAGTGTTTTTAAGCGCAGATAGCAACAGATCTGGCTGGTCATTATCGCCGCCGACCACGATGACCCGTGCTCGCCAGGCCGGTTCACAGACCTGCTCCGGGGTAACCTGCCGGCCGTCTGTCAGTGTCACGGGGTTGCCGTGCTGAAGCTCGCCCCACTGCGGCCCGCGAGGCACGCCGAGTTCACGCAGGCTGTCCTGATTCAGAGTGTGCGGTGGTTTCTCTTCAAAGCGATAGGCAAAGCTAGGCACCCGATGTGAAAGGGCGTGAGCGCTCACGCGAACCAGCTCATCTTCGTACACGGCGTTTTCCAGATCCGAGCGCACAAAGTGCAGCGGATAGCGCAGGGTGTGCAGATCAGTGTATTGGCGAACGGCGGTAACAAACTGCTCGATACCGTCCGGTGCGCAGATGGTCAGCGGCTGGGTACGACCACTCATATTGGCGCTGGCAATCACGCCGGGAAGACCGTAGCAGTGATCACCGTGAACATGGCTGATGAATATCGCGCGCAGTCGCGCCAGACTGTGGCGGCTTTGCAGTAAGCGGTGTTGGGTGCCTTCGCCGCAGTCCACTAAATACCAGTCGCGGTGATCGTCGATGGAAAGCGCAAAGCCGCTGACGTTGCGTTGCCGGGTAGGGACACCGGCTGAAGTGCCGAGAAATGTAAATTGCATGCTGCAAGTATAGCGCTTACGAAACCTTGGCGTCGCTGTTGTTAAGCAGGTGATGGGTGCGTTTTGACGGCGCCATTGAGAGCACGGCGACAATGCTGTCGATCAGATTGCTTGCCATAAATTCCGTATCAGCCGCGGTGTATCGCTTCATTTTGCGCAGCCGGGCGTGATCCGATACGCCGTGGTAGGCCAGTATGTTCATGTGCAGTATGCGTTGTTCCACCACGGCTTGCGGCAGGTTGGCAAATTGCCGCGCGGTGAATTCCGCGATCTTGGTTTCTCGCACCAATTGCAGCGGGTAAGTCTCTGGCGACTGATAGCCGAGGGTGTTGGCCGAAATCAGTTCGGCGCTGATATGAACGTAGGCTTCGCCGCCGTCCGGATCGCTCAGCTTTTCAATCAGTGGTTGAACCATGGCCGTTGCGACGATGACTTCGGTGGCCTCTCCCTGATCAGCCAGCTCGTCAATGATGGCAGCGCGACGGCCCGCGACGCCGGGTGAGTGCTTGTCGAAAATTGCCTGCAGCAGACCATTCTTGCCGCCAAAGTGGTATTGAATGGCATTGCGGTTGCTTTGCCGTGCGGTGCGGGTAATGGTGTTGAGAGACACGCCGTCTATGCCGTGGCGGGCGTACAGGTTTTCCGCCGCGCGAATAATGGCCTGTTTGGTGCGGTTGCTGCGATTATCGCCCTGGGTCACGCGGAGTCCTGCTGGCTGTGCGGGGTGTTTGCGGCGAAAGCCCCCCCTACATACGGGTGAGGCGCCGGATATCAGATTCCATATTATGGTGCACAGTTTTAAGATGACCAACTTAAATAGACGATAAATCGGAACCCTTTTTGTCTGGAAGGGGTATCTGATCTGGCTGGATTTCCGTAACAGGGGGCGAGCAAACGCCGCCACCCAACGAATTTTAGGAAGGAGCATTCCATGAAATACGCCTACCACCACAGCATGTGTCCGCCCGAGCAGTATATTCCCCTGACCAAGGCGGCAGAGGAAATCGGTTTTGACACAGTCACCTTCCCCGACAGCATCTGCTACCCGAAAGAAGCCAGTTCCAAGTACCCCTACAATGCTGATGGCAGCCGTGAGTTTCTGGACGGTGTGCCCTTTATTGAGCCCTTCCTGCTGATGTCGCATTTGGCGGCAATCACAACCAAGATCCGGTTTTCCACGTCTGTACACAAAACTGCCGTACACGAGCCGGCGCTGCTGGCCAAGATGATGTCCAGTCTGGCCGTGCTGAGCGGCAACCGCTTTGACTATGGCGCGGGTATCAGCCCTTGGGGAGAGGATTTCGACGTTACCAACACCCCCTGGGAAAAGCGCGGCAAGCGTCTGGATGAAATTATTGAAATCGTGAACGGCCTGATGAGTGGCGACTACTTCGGTTACGAAGGCGAGATCTTCCAGATGCCGGCCATCAAACTCTGCCCGGTGCCCACAGAGCGTCCGCGCATTTTTGTAGGTGGTCACTCCAAGCCGGCCCTGCGCCGCGCCGCCCGTCTGGGCGACGGGTGGATCGCCGCCGGTGGTGATGCGGAATCCATCAAGGTGATGGTCGACCAGATCAATGAGTTCCGTAAGGAATACGGTCGCGACCACCTGCCCTTCGAGTTCCAGGCCATGACTCAGGACGCCTACAGCCCGGATGGCATCAAGAAGCTGGAAGAGATCGGCATTAATGAAGTGCTGGTGGCCTTCCGCAACGTTTACGACGCCGAGCCTGACGATAAGTCTGTCGAAGAAAAAATCGGCATGATGAAATGGTTTGCCGACGAGGTTATTGCCAAGTCTGCCCAGTAAGCGCCTACAATGCCTCCACGCTGAATAGTAAAGGGTGGGGGTAATGAAGAAGCGCATCTGGCTGGGTTCAACCTTCGTGCTGCTGGTGATCGCCTTGCTGGCAGCGCGTTCCTTTCTCGCTCCCGGCGTTGTCCGTCTGCCGCAACTGAGCGGTGAACTGCAATCACTTTCCCTGCAACATGGCGGCATTGAACGCCACTATCACCTCTATAAACCGGCCAAGCTGCCGCCAAATCCACCGTTGTTGCTCGTCTTTCACGGCTCGATGGGCTCGGGTGAATCCATGCGCGAAATGTCTGCCAGGCAGTTTGATCGCTTGGCCGACGAGCAGGGGCTATTGGTGGTTTATCCGGATGGATTCGATCGGCACTGGAATGACTGCCGCGCTTCCGCCAGCTATGAGGCCAATCGACAAAACATTGATGATGTGGGTTTTGTTCGACAACTGATTACCGAGCTGATTCAGCGTCACGGCGTAGATTCTGAGCAGGTCTATGGCACCGGACTGTCCAATGGCGGCCATATGGTGCTGCGACTCGCGCTGGAAACGCCCGAACTGCTGGCGGGCTATGCGCCGATCGTGGCCAACCTGCCGGTCGATGCCAACCTGGATTGCGACAAGCGTGGCGCGCCGGTAAATATTGCGCTGATTGAAGGCACGAATGATCCGGTAAACCCCTATGACGGCGGGTTGGTGAAGCTGTTGTGGGATGAGAGTCGGGGCGAGGTGCTGTCAGCGGCAGCGACAGCGCAATACTTTGCGGGTCTGGTGGTTTACGGGGAGGGGCCGGAACCCTTCGATCTGGCCGACACCGATGCCAGTGATTCAGGCTACATCACCGCCCAGCTCTGGTATGGCAAATCGCATCGGGTGGGCCTGTTTACCATGCAGGGTGGTGGTCATGTGCTGCCCAGTGTGGATGCGCGCTTTGGCATACTCGGTGGCGATATTCGGGATCTGGATGCGGCGGATTTAATCTGGGCCTTTCTGCGGGCTGAGCCTGCAGCGGCGGGGCTGCCGGACTAAGCGCCTCAGGCGGGGACTGCGGTGATGGTCGGTGTTTTGACGGGCCGCAGCTTCTCGACAATAGCAAACAGGTAGGCCGCGTGAGACTGACGCTCGGGCATGGGCACCATCAGCAGGTTCTGGGCGGCGCCCATGACCATGTCGAAGGCCATTTTGGTGATCAGCTCCGGGTCGATATCGCGGCGTACTTCGCCTTTCTTTTGCAGGGTGCGGATAAATTCATCCATCAGAACCCGGAACTGGCTGATCTTTTCGATCTGTTCTTTCAGGCCCTTGCCGCCCTTGGTCAGGCAGTAATGGTAGAGGTTAAAGCGCACTCGCCACTCCCGGTCTGAAGCCTCATCCAGCGGCAGGCCGGCGGTGATCATGGGAATAAAGTAGTCCAGTGAGATCTCATCCAGCTCGGCAATGGCGTTCTGCATGCGCTGGTCGATGCGCTGGTCAGCCCATTTGAAGGCTGCCATCACGATCTCTTCCTTGCTATTGAAGTAGTGCGACAGTACACCGATCGAGCAGCCCAGCTCTTTCGCCAGTGCGCGGGTAGTGAGTGCTTCCAAACCCTTTTCGGCAATCAATCTGGATGCTACCGAGGCGACTTCCTCCCGGCGACTGTCGTGGTCTACTTTCCGCACTGCCTTTACTCCAGCATGTTTTTTGATCAACTGTGACAGTATACCCGGGTTCGGGACTTTTTCATATCGAACGCTTGATATGTAAAAAACTATTACATATCATCTGTTCAAAATAAACCGATGAACCTCGGCAACGACCGCAGGAGGAAGGGACCTATGACTGAAGCAGTCGCCAACTACAAGCTGGCTAAAGACAACCACCAGCTCTCGCACATACCCGGCTCATTTGGCTGGCCGCTGATTGGCCACACCATTTCGCTGGTTAAAGACCTGTACGGCACCATCGACAAGCAGTACAAGGAATTTGGGCCGGTTTCCAAGTTCGGTCTGGCGGGCTTCAAGGGTGTTCTTCTATGTGGTCCGGATCTGTACCAGCAGGTTTACCTCGACAAGGAAAAGAATTTTTCAGCCGAGATGGGCTACATGGGCTCGTTGGGGCGCTTTTATAAAGGTGCGCTGCTGTTGCGTGACCACGAAGAACATCGCTTTCAGCGCCGCATGATGCAAACGGCGTTTAAGAACGATGCGATGAAAGGCTACATCGATACCATGGGTCCGATGCTGGCTGAGGCGGTAGAGAGCTGGGACGGACAGGAAGATTTTCATTTCTTCCCGGCCATCAAGCAGGCCCTGCTGGACGTCGCCGCGACGATTTTCGTCGGTCTGGAAAAAGATGATGATCGCGCGGAAAAACTAAACCAGGCGTTTACTGATGTCGCCAACGGATTGATGGGGCTAGTCACCAAGGAAATTCCGGGTACGCTCCATGCCAAAGGTAAAAAAGGCGAGCGCTACCTGCATGAATTCTTTGGCAGCCTGATTCAGGATCGTCGTAACAACGACGGCAAGGATACATTCAGTTACTTTGCCAAAGAGCTGAATGAAGACGGTGAGTATTTCAGCGATCAGGATATTGTGGCGCACATGAGCTTCCTGCTGTTTGCGGCTCACGACACCACAACCTCGGCCCTGAGCCACATGCTGTACCACTTGGGCCAAAACCCCGAGCTGCGTCAGCGCCTGCGTGAAGAAGCTCAGGCGATTGGCAAGGACTACCTCGAATACGAAGATCTCGACAAAATGCCGCTGGCCGATGCTGCTGTACGCGAAGCGCTGCGCCTGCACCCGTCCGTTATGATGATGCAACGCCGCACCATCAAGGACTGCGAGATCGGTGGTTACCATATTCCTGCCAACACCATTCTGTTTCTGGCACCGCAGTATGTGCATCGCATGCCCGAGTACTGGGATGAGCCCGAGAAGTTCGATCCGGACCGCTGGCTGGAACCGCGCAACGAGCACAAACGTCACTCCTTCAGCTTTGTTGGCTTTGGTGGCGGTGCCCACAAGTGTATCGGTATGCACTTTGCACTGATGCAGACCAAGAACTTCCTGCACCAGTTCTTGACGCGTTATGACTTCGAACTGCCGGCTAATTTCGGCACGGAAATGCAGACGGTTCCCCTGCCCAAGCCCGCTGACGATTTGCCTATGGTGTTAAAGCGACTGAATGGGTAAACTTCCCCCCGCAAATAACCCGGCCTCGCCGGGTTATTTGCTGTTAACCCGTTTAAAACACTAAGAAAAGGCTATCGCGGGTTGGCCTGATACAGTCTCCTCATATTTGGATTTTGAGATGCTTAAATCCCATTGTGCGCGCGCCGTTTTGGCCGTGTTGACGCTCTCTGTTTGTCCGCTTGCATCGGCCTCAGAGGTAAACGAATTCCAAGACTTTCTCCCTCGCGTGGAATGGCTTCCTGCGCCCCATCATCCGGCTGCCCGTATCGAGCTGGCCTCGACAGATGATTTGTCGCCCATGCTCAATTCCATGCTGGCCCTTTACAGCCAGCTGTTGACGCTGAGTGGCGGTGGCAGCAGCGGCATTGAGCTGACGCGCCTGCAAGCGCGTATTGGCAATGATGTTGGCAAAACGACAGACTTGATCGACATTAATGATGTGCTGGCGGCAGATTTGACTCGTGTAGAGCTGGTTGCCATCAGTGCAGATCAGTTACAGTCTCTGGGTGTGTCGGCAGCCGATGTACAGAAACTGCCGGCGCTGAGCCCGCTTACCGATCAGGTCAAAAATGCGATGATGGAGCTGCCGCAAGGGCTGACGAGTATTCAAGGCCCGGTAGCTTTGGCTGTGTGGGGGCAAGGCGGACTTGCGTCCATGGTGATCAGGGCCAATTGATCGAATAGAACACCCGCGAAACCACGCACAAAATCGAAAGGAGCCGCTGGCATGACTCAGAGATCCGACAACCCGGAACTGGCCCCCAATACTCCGGTATTGGTTGGCATTGGTGTGATTAACCAGCGCGAGGCCGACCCGGCCAAAGCCGACGAGGCCGTTGAGTTGATGGTGCGCGCGGCGCGCGCAGCCGGAGAGGACTGCGGTGTGCCGGGGCTGCTCAAAGATGTGCAGCGGATCAGTGTTCCCAAGGGGGTCTGGACCTATGCCAACCCGGCGCAGCGCGTCGGTGAAGCCATCGGTGCGCCTAACGCAACTACCCTGCTTGCCGAGATCGGTATTTTGCAGCAAAGCCTGTTTGCAGATGCCTGCCAGCGTATTAACGGTGGGGAAATTGAGGCCGCCTTAGTCGTGGGCGGCGAAGCGAAGTTCCGCGCTCTGCAGGCTACGATACAGGGCCTCGAAGCACCTGAGACCCAACAGGATTCAGCGCCCGACGTACACCTGGAGCCGGAGCAGGAAATCTGGTCTGAGGTGGAGTCCGCCGCCGGTCTCGGTATGCCGGTGGGGTTTTATGCGCTGATGGAAAGTGCGCTACGCCACGCTCAGGGTGAAGATCTGGAAAGTCACCGCGACCGCGTGGCGAAGCTCTACGAGGGCATGGCGGACGTAGCGAAGCAAAATCCCCACGCCTGGAATCGCGATGGCATGGCGGCTGAGCAAATTCGCAATGCCTCACCCAAAAACAAAATGCTGGCCTTCCCCTATACCAAGTATCACAACAGTCAGTGGAACGTGGATCAGGCCGGCGCCCTGTTGTTCTGTTCCGTGGCCAAGGCCGAGGCGCTGGGTATTCCGCGCGACAAGTGGGTCTTTCCCTGGGCCAGCACAGAAAGCAATTTTATGGTGAATACCTCCCAGCGTGTCGATCTCGCCGGTTGTCCGGGCGCGCGTCTGGCGGGTAAAAAAGCGCTGGAACTGGCGAATATGACCGTCGACGATATCGACGTGCTCGAGCTTTACAGCTGTTTCCCCTCCGCCGTTCAGATCTACGCCCGCGAGATTGGTATTTCGCTGGATCAGCAGATTACCGTTACCGGCGGCATGACCTTTGGCGGCGGCCCGCTGAATAACTATGTGCTGCAATCCACGGCGCGCATGGCTGAATTGCTGCGCGAACAACCGGGCAAAAAAGGCTATATCACGTCCGTATCCGGTATGTTGACCAAGCAAGGTTTTGGCGTCTGGTCCACCGAACCCGGCCCGAATGGTTTTGGTTTCGCCGATCTGACCGCCGAAGCCCGCGCCGAAGCGCCGCCGCTGGAGATGGTCAAGGTTGATCAGGGTGAGGGTGAAATTGTCGGCTGCACTGTTCTGTTTCAGGGTGACAATCCCTGGCGCGCAGTGGTGGTTGTCACCCTGCCGAATGGCAAGCGAACCATTGCCTACAATGAAAATGCCGAGCTGATGAACGCGATGATGACGGAGGAATTTGTCGGTCGCCGCGTGCAGCTGAAGGACGGGGTTTTTTCGCTTTAAGCCAACGACGTCATTGCGAGGGTGTTCCTCGCAATGACGACAGTCGCTTTCTTATCTCAACGCTGGTGGTATTCCACGCAGCACTTCACTTCATTGGCGGAGCCCAGAATCACCGGCACTCGCTGGTGAATCTGCTCCGGCTGGATATCCAGAATCCTGACCGAGTCTGTCCACGCTTCACCACCGGCCTGTTCTACCAATAGCCCCATCGGGTTGGCTTCGTACATCAGGCGCAGTTTGCCGGCCTGATCCGGCTTGCGTGAATCCCAGGGGTAGGTAAACAGGCCGCCGCGACACAGAATGCGGTGTACATCGGCGACCATCGCCGCGACCCAGCGCATATTGAAATTCTTGCCGCGTGGACCATCGCTGCCTTTTAGCAGATCATCAATGTAGGCGCGCATTGGCTCGGCCCAGAAACGATGATTGGACATGTTGATGGCAAATTCTTTGGTGTCTGGGGCCAGCTCAACCCGCTCCACCGTTTGCAGCCAGCTGTTCTGCTCCGGGTCAAAGGTAAACATGGTGACGCCGTCGCCGGTGGAAAATACCAGCATCATCGAGGGGCCGTAGAGAACGTAGCCTGCGGCTTTCTGGTCGCGACCCGGTTGCAGGAATTCGGCCTCTGTCACCGGGCCGCTGGCCTCGCTGCCCAGCACTGAGAAGATGGTGCCAACCATGCTGTTGATATCAATGTTGGAGGAGCCGTCGAGCGGATCGTAGGTCACCAGAAAGCGGCCGTCGGCATTGGCACCTACCACTTCATCCTCTTCTTCGGATGCAATTCCACGTACCGAGGGGCAGGCTTTCAAGGCCTCCTTCAGCAAATCGTTGGCGATAACATCCAGCTTCTTCTGGGTTTCACCCTGCACGTTGGCTGCGCCGGCGCTGCCAAGGATGCCCGCCAGTTCGCCGCGCTGCAGTTGGGTGTTGATGGTTTCGCAGCAGTGCGCCAATTTTGAGATTACCTTGGCGAGGTCGCTATCGATGGCGCTGTCTTGGAGGAACGCGTCCAGCGTTTTCATGCGGTGTCCTGTGGCTGTGGGGGAAAGCGGCGCATTATGCCATCTGCAGCTTTGGGGCTCCAGTTGGACGCCGTCGCTGGGAAGTGGTCCCGTCGAAATTAAAAAAAGGTAACAAGTGTGTAAAAATTTTCGCGGCTGTACTAGAGTCCTTGCAAAGAGCATAAACCCAAACTGTGTAAGAGGTGTCCTGTGAAAGATTTCAATAACAAGGTGGCTGTCATTACCGGGGGCGCGAGCGGCGTCGGTCGGGCGCTCGGTGAGGCGCTGGCGGCTGAGGGGGCGAAAATTGTACTCGCGGATGTGGATGCCAAGGGACTCGACGTCGCCGTGTCTGCGCTGAAAGAGCGCGGTACACAGGCCATTGCGGTGAAGACCGACGTCTCCAAGCAGGAAGACCTGAACAACCTCGCTGACAAGGCCTTCGCCGAATTCGGTGCGGTGCACCTGATGTTTGCCAATGCCGGCATTGGTGCCGGTGAGGCCGGCGACATGTGGGACTACAACCTCAACGACTGGAAGTGGGCTTTTTCAGTGAATATCTGGGGTGTTATCCATTCTATCAATGCCTTTATGCCGCGCCTCGTGGAGCAGAATGAAGAAGCGCATTTTGTGGTCACAGGTTCCGGTAACGGCGCCTTTCTGATGCTGCCCGATGCGCCGATCTACACCACCACCAAGGCCTCGGTCATGGCGATCACGGAAACCCTGTATTACCAGATGCTCGCCAAACAGTCGCCGGTCAAGGTGAACGCTCTTTTCCCCGGCCCCCACGTGGTAGACACCGGGTTGTTCAACTCCGAGCGCGTACGTCCGGAAGATCTGCCGGGCACAGGTGTGAAAGCGTCGGGTATCAGCTCGGTCGACGATATGAAGAAAATGATGGAGCAGTTCGGCATGGAACTGGAAACCACGTCACCTCACGAGGTGGCTGACTACGCGCTCAAGGCGCTGAAAGAGGACAAATTCTGGATTCGTCCCAGCACGGAAAAATCCGATCAGGCCCTGCGCGAGCGAACAGAGGGTATAATCAATCAGGTCAATCCGGCGCCGCCGAATGTTTTGTAATTAGAGACTTATGACCAACGTATCCGCAATCAAATCGGCGGCCGAGCCAGGCCTTAGCCGCCGTGAGCAGCGAAAGCTGGAAGTTCGTGGCCGCATCAATGAGGCTGCACTGACCCTGTTTGCCGACAAGGGGGTGGAGTCAACGACGGTTGAGGAGATCTGTGAAGCGGCGGAGGTGGCCCGCAAGACCTTCTACAACTACTACAGCTCAAAACAGGATTTGATTCGTGATTTGAGCGATTCCATGCTCTATGACGAAACCTCCAACGTGATAGAGCTGGCCTTGGAAAAGTTTGATACCACGCGCGAACGTATTGAATATATTTACGGCATCATGGCCGACAATCTTCAGCGTTACGCTGAGCTGGAACGTTGTCTGGTGCACCAGACGCTGCTGGATCTATCCAGTGAAAATAGCCAGATTGGCAAACGGCTGGGCGATCTCAACGCCGCCTTTGGTGAACTGGTAGGCGCTGGTGTAAGACTGGGAGATGTGTCGCCCCAGTACAGCGCCGCCTTTATTGGTGAGATGATCGTTGGTCTGATCAATGCCACGATCATTAACTGGGTCCATGATACGTCCTACCCGGTTATTGAACGGATTGAAGAAGTTAAACGGCTGACCTTAAACAGCTTTTTAAAATCCTGATCGCTTACCTCGATGAGCGTAGTGCGCTCGATCGGTTCAGTTAAGGTTCAGTTGCGAAAGTGCAGCATGTGATCACACCGTCTGAGGTTTGCTCACATGAACAGAATCCTGCTGATCGGGGCACTGTGCCCCCTGCTAAGCTCGCTTTCTCTTGCCGACCACTACCGCTCGCCGACACTGAATTTTCACGTGGATGTGGGGCAGGCGCGGCAAGATATTGATCCCGCCGACTTCCCGCCCGGTACGGATATCGACGACCAAGATATCGCCTTTCGTGGTGGTGTCGGTTTTCACTCCGGTCTGTTGGGCGGCAGCATTTCCTATATTAACTTCGGCCAATCGGCAGTCGCGACACCCACGGCTTCGGCGGAAGCTGAAACCTATGGCATCGGATTTGATGTACAAATGGAACTGCCTCTCAGCGAGTACAGCAGCTTCTTTGTCAAAGGCGGCATTCTGAGCTGGGAGCAAGTTACCGATGAGCATCAGGCAGGCGCCAACTTCGTGACCCGCTACTACGAAGACGGCGTTGATCCTTTCTGGGGTGTAGGCTTTCGATTCAGTGGTGCACCGGGGATGAATCTGAAGATTGAATACGACCGCTTCGAGTTCAAAGACAATGGCTCGGACGTCGTGGCCGACTACGATCTGGTGACTGTCGGTCTGGAGTTTTTCCTGTAAACTGAAATGCTTGCATAAATGACAGGGAGGTCATGATGAAGCGGTTTCTGATAATTGGATTATTGAGTTGGAGTTGTCTGGCACAGGCCGTCGATTGGTCGGATTGCCGGCGAGGCAAACTTGATGCCCTGTCGCTGGAACAGGCACTGCGTAAAGGTCACATGCTGCGGGGCTATCCGGATCGCAGTGCCATGCGCGAAGCCTTGCGTGAGCGCAACGACTGGCTGTGGCGAAACTGCCGTCGCTACAGCGGTAAAATGCGCGATCTGTCGATCCGCCGCTGACTGGCTATTAGCGGTGAATCGCTTATACTCATTTCATAGTGTCGTAGGTGCTGCCGGGAGGCGGTGCGCCTTATGTGTTATGAGCGACAGGGGCCGAGCTACAGCGTTGTAAAATTAATAACTACAGGTAAACGCAAGGCATGTTGAAATACGCAGCCCGATCGGATGTTGGTTGTCGTCGCAGTAATAACGAGGACAACTTTGCCGCGGCGCCTGAACACAATCTCTGGATTCTTGCAGATGGTGTTGGCGGTCACGATGCCGGTGAAATCGCGAGCGAGATTGCGTGTCAGGTGATTCGTGATCAGGTGGCACAGGGCCACGATCTTGAAGTTGCGATTGTTAAGGCTCACGAAGCCATTCTTGCCGCTCCGGAAAAAGGTCATGGTCGGCCCGGCATGGCATCCACTGTTGTTGCGCTGACAGCTGATGATTCCGGTTTTGAAGTCGCCTGGGTCGGCGATTCCCGCTGCTACTTGTGGAGCGAGGAGCGCGGCCTTGAGCAGATATCTCGCGATCACTCTCTGGTGCAGCGGCTGCTCGAAGAACAGCACATCAACGAGGAGGAGGCGGCCAATCACCCGGGGCGCAATATCGTGCTGCAAGCACTCGGTCAGGATAATGTCGAGAAGCTGCAGGTTGATGCTATTCGTGACAGTTTCGAGCCCGGTCAGATCCTTCTTATGTGCAGCGATGGTCTTAACGACTACGTACCACACGACGATATTGTTGCCAGCTTTCGTGCATCCGACGACGTCGATGAAATTGCCGACAGTCTGGTCGCAAAAACACTCGCCAACAACGGCGCAGACAACGTAACGGTGGTGCTGGTACAGGCACCTTCCGAAACCGAACGTCGTGAGCGAGAGCAGGCCGAAAACGTCGCCACCGGCGGTAAGTCAGCGTCGCGGCAGTCTCTATTGTTGGTTGCCGGGCTGTTGGTGCTCGGTGCCTTATATTATTTTTTTCAGGGCTCAGTATGACCGAAGGTGCTCGCGCTGTTTCAGCCTGGGGACTGCGGCCACATCAGGCTGATGCCGACGTAATATCACTGACAAATGAATTTACCGTGGGGCGTGAGCGCCAGTGCAATCTGGTGCTGACCGAGCCTCATGTGTCGCGCAAGCACGCCACCTTTTTGGTCAAAGAAGACAAGCTTTACCTGCAGGACACGGGTTCGGCCAACGGGACTTTTGTTAACGGCCAGCGCATCACGGTGACGGTGCTCAAGCCGGGTGATCTGGTCCGTTTCGACTCTATGGATTACGAAGTCGTGCAGAAGGCGATCTCCGAAAAGTCGCTTTCCCAGAGACCTATAGCTCAAAAATCTATGCCCCAGAAGCCGAGTGCCCAGAAACCGACAGCGCGAAAGCCTGTGGCGCAAGCAAACGCGGGGGCCGCAGTGAAAGGCGTGGCGGCTAAGCCTGCGCCAGCCAAGGCGCCACCTGCGACCTTCTCAAGCCGTGGTGAAGGGGTGGTTATCGTTAACCGCAGTCTGCGAGAAGAAGCCCCGCAAACGCGTGGCCCGGTGGCATCTCTTGTGGTGAGTGGCGGGCTGGTGGCAGGCCAACGTTTTACCTTGAATGACGGCTTGACCAGCATCGGTCGCGAGGCCGACTGTGACATTACGCTTAATACGCGAGCGGTGTCTTCCAGGCATGCAGAAATCGAGTGTGTAAACGGGGGCTGGTTGCTGCGCGATTGCGATTCGTCCAATGGCACGCAGCACAACGGTCAGCGTGTCACCGAAGCTCACCTGAGCGATGGTGACCAGCTGGTGTTTGGTGATGTCGAACTGGTGTTCGGACTGTCTCCCTCAGCTTAAATCCTTTTCGCCGTTTAATAGCGCGCAGCGTTGGCGCTGGCGCGCAAGGCTCGCAGCCTGTCCATCAGATCCTGGTTCTCAATATAAAACGTAATCTGCGAACTCTGATTCAGAAAGGCGTCCGCGCGTTTAAGGTCACTGCTGGCGATGGCCTGTTCGGCTTCATTCAGGTAAGTCTCGAACAATTGCGTGATTGCGGCCTTGGCTTCCGGCGAATGTGGGTTTCGGGCCATCAGTGACGTCAGATAAAACTGGGCGTTGTCCCCTGGCGGCGAGTAGAAGCGGCCTTCGCTGGCAGCCAGGTTGGCATTGTTCAGGAGTTGCTGCTCGGCGCTGCTGAGTGAGCTGGTCAGAGCGCTCGCGGCGCCCGGATTCTGTTGCAGGTAGTGCCAGCCGCCGCCAGCCAGCAAGGCGACGACCGCGACCCCGGCCGCAATCCAAGCGCCTAAGGTACGTTTCGCTTTCGCCTTGCGCATTTCGCCGGGCCTGATCAGTGTTTCGTTGCCGTCATCATGGACGGTTGCGGGAAGCGGTTGATCTGCGTCGTTACCGCTGTGCACGACGGTGGCGGCTACTTCCTCGCTAAAGCCTTCAATCGCTTTTTCCAGTTCAGCAATGAGTTCAGCTCCGGTCTGGAATCTCTCGTCGCGGTCTTTTGCCAGTGCCTTGTCAATGAATGCTTGAAAGTGGGCAACCTGTGGCGGCAGCGCCGGAGGTGGCGCAGTAATGTGTTTGATCCCAATGGAGATCGCCGATTCGCCTTTGAAAGGTACTCGACCTGTCAGCATCTCGTAGAGAATGATGCCAAGGCTATAGAGATCTGAGCGGCTGTCCAATTGGGCGGCTTCCGCCTGCTCTGGGCTCATGTAATGAGGCGACCCGATGACGGTGCCTGTCTTGGTCATTTGAGTCTGGGAGTCCGTGTCGCGGGCGATGCCGAAATCACAGATCACCGGACTGCCGTCTCCGCGAAACAGAATGTTTTCGGGTTTGATATCCCGGTGAATGAAATTCTTCTTGTGAGCGTAATCGAGACCGGCCGCGACCCCGCGCACGATGTCGAGGCCGTCGCGAATCTGTATGCCCTTTTTCATTCGGGTTTTCAGATCGCCGCCGCTCAACACTTCCATGGCCATATAGCGGTAAGACTCGTGCTGGCCTACATCGTAGATGGCGATAATATTTGGGTGTTCCAGTTCCGCGCAGATTCGAGCCTCGCGTAAAAAACGTTCGCTGAAACTGGGGTCGGCTTGCAAATGCTTGGCCATCAACTTAAGGGCCACTTGGCGCCCGCTGCTGTCCTGTGTGGCGAGGTAAACAACGGCCATGCCGCCCTTGCCCAGGGGGCGACTGATGGTGTAGCCGGGAATAATTGGAAATTCCACTGCGCGTTCCCCGTGTTGCGTGTTTTTGTTGTTAATAATGCGCTTTTGTTTGATTTAAGCGCTTTGGGTATGACTATACCACCCTTGTAAGCGCGGTACAGCGCGGCTTTGGAACATTAAGCTGTTGTTAAGCTGCTCCCGTTAGACTGCTGTCATCCGCTGAATGTTCAGCGTCGTACAACAAGGTCAAACGACCAACTCGCTTGAAGGAGGTTATTGTGAAAACGTGGCTTACAGGTTTGATTGTGCTCTCATCGGCTTTGCTGGTGGCTTGCGCATCGGATACACCGTACAAGCCAGCCGAAGGACGAGGGGACTACGGTTACACGGAAACATCGCTGGGTGACAACCGTTATCGCGTTACCTTTGAAGGTAACAGTTCAACGCCTTCAGAAACCGTGCAAGATTATGCGCTGCTGCGTGCTGCCGAACTGACCATGGCCAAAGGTTATGACTGGTTCGAAACGGTAGATCGCAACGAAGACAAGAAAACGCGCACTACGACAACCGACTCAGGTTTTGGTGCGACGTATCAGCAGAGTCAGACCTACTATCGCAACTGCGACATGCTGGGTAACTGCGACACCGTCGTGACGGGTGGTACCGTTGTTTCTCCGGGCTCTGGCTTGTCGACGTCAACGAGCCGTTCGTCGTACAAGTACAGCCTGGAAGTTTTGATGCGCAAAAATCCGATGCCGGATCAAGCCAACGCTTACGATGCGCGTAAGCTGGCTAACGCATTGCGCCAGCGCCTGATTGAAAATCAGTAATTGTTAGCTGATATCAGTCGCAAAAACACAGCCCCGCATCGCGGGGCTTTTTTTATTTTATGAAAAGTGGTTTGTGAGTCTGAGCAGTTCAGGCAACGGATTCGCTGCCAATCATGTCCAAAAGCTTCTGTTGAAAGTCGAGCTGATTCTGCACCTCGCCTTCACACAAGGGGTCGAGATTAAAAATTCGCGCATGCAGCGGTGCCAGAGTGATATAGCCGAGAATCATGCAGTGAAAGGTCATGACAGAGGGAATGTTGATCCAGCTTTTTTCCGACGTTTCCGCCAGTTGTGAGATATAACTGAAGAAAGGTCGATACCATTTGTCGGCCAAAATTTTCAGGGTTTCGTCATTGGCAAGTGTGGCATGCTGAATGAGTTTGGCCATGTTCGGGTGTTCCGCGTGGTTACTCAGTACCGCCTCAATCTGCCGCATCATATCCTCAGGTGTATCGCCGTGACTGAGCTTTTCAATCACATCGTGCAGCGGGTCAAACAGGCGTGCCAGCACGCACTCGTAAATATGCAGTTTGTTGCGATAGTGCTTGTAGACGCCGGGGCCGCGAATCCCCACCTTGTCGGCAATATCGGTGATCGACGTGGCAGCGTAGCCGTAGCGTGCAAACAGCTGCTCGGCGGTATCGAGAATGCGCTCGCGTGTGTCAGTTGTTTTGCCCATAGCCTGCGTTACCGCTCAGTCGCTTTTGTTATTTAGTGAATTATTAACAAAAACGATTATAGCAACGGGTGGAAAAATGTTTACGCCGACTGCATCACTAAAATGGGGCGGGGTTTACAACCACTGCCAGGCCTGCCACGCGCCAGGCAACAAGAACAAAAAGGTCAGTGTGCAGCCGATTGCGGCCACACCGAGGCCGATAAATTGCCAGCGATAGCGACGGCTCAAGGCCTTGGGCTCACGCGTTGAGATCAGAAAGGGCTGGCGCTTCACCGGGCTATAGCTCATGACATTGACTGGCGTATTGTCGTAGTTGTCAGAGGCGTCTTGCAGTGCCTGCCGATGCGCTGCCTCTCGCACCGCTTCCCATTCCTGCAAATCAATTTCACCGTCAGTATTGGTGTCGAAGCGTTCAATAAGCTGGTCGTAGTCGCGTTTCCACGCCGTGATCAGCGCATTGGTATTGCTCCTAGCCTGACTCTCCATCGAAGGTGGATGCAGGGTTTCAAAGTGGCCCAGCGCATAGAGCATCTGGCCGGGCTCGATCACGCTTTCGGTGTAACGGTAGCGGCGCCCAAACAGGCTGCTGGTATTCTTGGGTGAGCTTGGGTAGCGGGAATTGCCGTGCCAGGTACGAGTGTGTCGCGGCGAGACATCGGCGCCATCCGGGTGCACAAAACAGCGTCCGGTTTGATCGTTGAGCACGATAGGGGTTTTGCTGGACTGGCTTTCCAGTGTGCGCCAGCGACTGTTTTTGCCGCTGGATTCATAACGCTCGATTTTATAGCGGTACCAGACGCAGGGGTTGCCTGTTAGTTTGGCGTGCAGCGGTCCGTTTTCCGGGTGCACTTCACACAGGCCGATAATCTCTACGTAGCCCTGCGGCGCCGAGCGAATCTTCGAGGTTGGAGTATCTTCGATCAGGCGCGCCTTCTTGAGCGCGCTGAAGCTGCCTATCCAGGCAAACAGGCCAAAGCCGAGGGTGAAAAGCTCCACCCACAGGTAGTCGCTGAATGTATCCATGGTGAACTATCGAATACGGTGAGCGGCGCTGTCAGCGAAACAGCGCTTTCATATCAACGTCTTTTAACTCTTCTTCGCTGAATTCCAGCAAATCGAAAGCTTCGAAATTCATAAAACGGGCGATGAGTACATCGGGGAACTGCTCGATGCGCACGTTATTGTTGTTTGCAGCCTCGTTATAGGACTCGCGGCGATCGGCAATGCCGTTTTCCAGTGCCGAGATGCGCTGCTGAAGATGTTGAAAGGACTTATCGGCTTTCAGCTCCGGGTAATTCTCGGCCAGTGCAAACAGGTTGCCGAGCCCTGCGCGCAGAGAGGTTTCCGCTTCGCCCAGAGCTTTAACGTCGCGCCGGGCCTGCGCCTTGGCCACCATCGAGCGGGCTTCGATCACGTTTTCCAATGTTTGCTGTTCGTACTGCATGTACTGGCGGCAGGTTTCTACCAGTTTGGGCAGCTCGTCATGACGCTGTTTGAGCAGCACATCGATATTGGAGAAGTGTTTGGACACCGAATGTTTGAGCGCCACCAGATTGTTGTAAATGGTAACGGCGTACATCAGCAGAAAGGCTGCCACTACCAGAGTAATGATGCTGGTCATGTCCATGAAGTTTCCCCGTTGTTATGTATTTTCTTGTTGAACTGGGGCCTTCAGACCCGCAGCCAGTTCGGTACTGGCAGATCGACCTGCTCTAGGTATACCGGGTTATAGAGTTTGCTCTTATAACGATCGCCGTAATCGCAGAGGATGGTGACCAAAGTATGTCCCGGCCCCATCTCTTTAGCCATGCGCACGGCGCCGGCGATGTTGACTGCCGATGAGCCGCCTAGGCATAGCCCCTCATGGCGCAGGATGTCGAATATGTGAGGCAGCGCCTCGGCGTCAGAGATCTGGAAAGGCATATCAATATCAATGCCTTCTAGGTTGCCGGTGACGAAGCTGATGCCGATACCCTCGGCGATGGAACGCCCCTCGGCTTTCAGTTCGCCATTGACGTAGTGGTTGAACAGGGCAGAACCCTGTGGGTCGGCGATACCAATCTTGATATCGCTGTTGCGCTCTCGCAATGCCATTGCCGTACCGGCCAAGGTGCCGCCGGTGCCAACGGCGCAGATAAAACCGTCGACCTTGCCATTGGTCTGCTCCCAGATTTCGGCGCCGGTGGTCTGATAGTGGATGTCGCGGTTGGCGGTATTATCAAACTGTCGCGCCCACACCACGCCGTTAGGATCTTTGGCGGACAGCTCCTTGGCGAGACGCTCGGCGGTGTGAATGTAATGATTTGGGTCGTCGTAGCTGGTGGCCTTGACCAGACGCAGATCTGCGCCATAGAGGTCCAGTAGCTCGATTTTCTCCTTGCTCAGAGATTGGGGCATGACGACAACCGACTTGTAGCCCAGTGAGTTGGCCAGCAGCGTCAGGCCAATACCGGTGTTGCCGGCGGTGCCCTCGACGATAGTGCCCCCGGGCTGCAGCTCGCCGCTGCTTTCCGCGGCGCGTACAATGCCGAGCGCGGTACGATCTTTTACACTGCCGCCTGGATTCAGAAACTCGGCTTTGCCGTAAATGTGGCAGCCGGTCATTTCAGAGACCCCACGCAGGTAGATCAGCGGAGTATTTCCAATAAGATCAGCAAATTGGCGGGTCTGGGCGGGGGCTTGGTGGGGCATGAAGATCTCCTGACAGCAGGCTTTTATGGTATCGCTGTGCGGCAGGCGATGGCAACGACTACGGTGGCTTGTGCTGTAGTCGCTGGCCGGTCAAATATGCTCTACTTGGACTTGAATAAAAGTTGATCCATTTGCCGCAGACTCGCGTAAGAGCGGCACTAAGGAGTAGGAATGACAGACAGCCTCGGCGAAAGTATCGATCCCAAGTACTGGATCGAGTGCATGGCCAAGGTCGCTGAAGGTAGGGATAAACAGAGTTTTATGGCCCTGTTTGACTACTTTTCTCCACGGGTAAATGCGTATTTGCTGGGGCAGGGGGTTGATGCCGGAATGGCGGAAGACCTGACTCAGGAGGCGCTGCTTGCCTTGTGGAACAAGGCGCACCTGTACCAGCCCAAAAAGGCCGCGGTTAGTACCTGGCTGTTTCGGGTCGCAAGAAATCTATGGATCGATCGTCTGCGTAAGCAGAGGGCGAAGGTCTACGAGCTCGAAGATGAGTATCTGGAAGCGGGCGTCGGGGCGGAAGATCCGGAGGAAGATAGCGGCGAACTGGATGCCGATCGCATTCAGGACGCCCTGGCAGCCTTGCCCCAGAATCAGGCCCAAGTGGTCTACAAGGCTTACTTCGAGGGTAAGAGCCACAGCGAAATTGCCGGTGAAACCGGTATGCCGCTGGGAAGTGTTAAGTCAAGTTTGCGTCTGGCCCTGCAGGCCCTGCGCAAGAAGTACGGAGAGGAAGGATGAACGTAGAACACCATCTACAGGCGGATACGCTGGCGGCTTACGCTGCGGGCTCACTGCCTGCCGCTATGGCGCTGGTGGTGACTTGCCATACGGAAGTATGTGCAAGCTGTCGCAGTGAGCTGCGGCGCGCCGAAGCATTGGGTGGTCATATGCTGGAGCGTCTGCCGCTGCAGCCGGTGTCGGCTTCGGCCCGGGACGCCATGTTGGCATTGTTGGACAGCCAGCCCGAGCCGGCTGCAGCGCCTGCGCGTCCGGCACCTTCCGCTCAGCAGTCTGCCGTTAAAGGCGGTATTTTCATGCCCAATGCCCTGAAGAACCTGCTGCAGGCTGACTCTTACGAGCAGTTGAGATGGCGGAAACTGGCGCCGGGGATTGAAAAGCTTGAGCTGCCCTTGAGTGAAGGTCGTTCCTTTATGCTGCGTATCGCGGAAGGCAAAAGCATGCCGGTGCATACGCACAAATCCTCCGAGCTGACGCTGATCATGCAGGGTGGCTATAGCGATGCGTTAGGCGACTTCAATGTCGGAGATATTGCCGATCTGGATGGCAGCGTGGAACACCAGCCGGTGGCCTTCGCCGATGAGCCCTGTATCTGCCTCGCGGGTATGGACGGTGGCTTGCGCTTCCGGGCGTTGATCCCGACACTGCTGAAGCCTTTCACCCGTTTGTAGGTGATGAACTGCGCGTTTTCCAAAGGGCCCTATTGGGCCCTTTTTGCTTTCTGGTGATTCAAACGCTGCGCGCCAATTGCCGGCCAATCAAGCGGTACACACGCGGATTCATTGCAAAACCCAAATGGCTCGAGTTGACCGCCAGATGATTTACATCCGCATGGCGTAGCGTGGCGACTTCCTGACTGACGATGCCGTCGGTCGGGCTGAAGATCACTGTCACCGGCACAGTCACGGCTTCCATGTTGGTGCCAAGCCAGCCGGAGACATCCTGTACTTCTTCCGGGACCTCACTGTTGTAGAGGCGGCGCATAATATCCCAGGCCGCGGTGCCGCGCGGATCCCCGTGAGGGGTGCCCAGAGTGATAACCTGTCGCACCCATTCCGGGTGTTTCTGACCGAGTTCATGGGCATAAAGGCCGCCCATGCTCCAGCCGATCAGGCTGACTTTCTGGCCGGTCTCCTTGAAAACCTTTTCCAGCTCGCGACCGGCGCGCATTACCATCTTTTCCCGAAACACCATGGCCGCGTCAAGGGAGTCCATGCGGTATTTCGGAAAATTGCGGCCGAGATTCCATGGCCGTGCATCGTAGCCCCAGCGATTGAGCCAGCCGCGCAGGAGCGCCATGCTGCCATCGGCACCGCCAAAACCGGGCAAGGTCATCACCGGATGGCCGTCACCGCGCGGAATGCGTTTCAGCAGTGGGCGTGAAAGGAGGAGCTGATTGACTTCCATCAGGGCGCGCATGCCCTCGGACAGCGAATGCCAGAGCTCAGGGGGTTCCGGGTGGACAGGCTGCACAGCGATTCCTCTTGGTCGACGAGTCGCTTCAGTGTCGAATTGGCCGCAGCGGCGGTCAAGGACAAATAGGGTCAGTACTTTCCGCAATAGTGGCCGTCAGGCCATCACGGTGCGGTCGTTGGCCCAATCGCGCAGCGCCTGAATCTTTTCACCCATCACTACAGACAGGGGGCGCGTATTGGCGATGGCGTGCAGCAGGGTTTCCGTGGTCAGGTCTGTGCCCTGTGCGGCACAGGTATAGAGGCCAGACACAATGGCCTGCTCGATCTCGGCACCGGAAAACCCGGCGCTCGCCGCGCTCAGCAGCGGCAGGTCAAACAGGCCTGGACTCTGGTCGCGTTTTGTTAGATGTATTTCAAAAATATCCCGTCGCACCGCTTCATCGGGCAGATCCACAAAAAAGATCTCGTCGAGACGGCCCTTTCGCACCAGCTCCGGCGGCAGTCCGCTAATGTCGTTGGAGGTGCAGCAGACAAAAACCGGCTTGCTGCGCTCCGACAGCCAGGTCAACAGCGTGCCCTGAATGCGGCGGGAGGTACCGTCATCACTGCCGCCGTTCGCCAGGCCTTTTTCGATTTCATCGATCCACAGCACGCAGGGCGACATTAATTCGGCGAGCTCCAGCGCTTCGCGCAGGTTCTTTTCGGTTTCCCCGATGTACTTGTTATAGAGCGCCGCAAAATCCAGGCGCAGCAAGGGCAGGCCCCAGACACCGGCGATGGCCTTGGCCGCAAGACTTTTGCCGCCGCCCTGCACACCGAGCAGCATGACGCCCTTGGGTGTGTCCTTGCTGCTGCCATTGAGGAAGGCGCCTTTGCGTTGCTCAAGCCAGTGCTTCAATCCGTGCAGGCCGCCAACACTGGAAAACTTTTCGGTGTTGTACTCAAAACTCAGCACGCCTTCCATATCCATCAGCTGGAACTTGGCGCGGTTGATTTCCGGCAGGTCGCTTTCATCGATGGCACCGTCGTCGCGAATGGCGCTACGAATCAGGCGGCGACTGTCGTCAAAACTCAGGCCCTTCAGATTGTTCATCAGCTGCGACAAGGTCTGTTGGTCTGTACGCACCCGGTGACCGCCATTCTCGCCGGCCCAAAGGCGGGCTTCCTCGCGAATAACCGCTTCCAGTTGGGCTTCTGTGGGTAGGCGCATGCGAAAGTAGGCGCTGAGCCGCGTCAGTTCCGGCGGCATCTTCAGACTGTGGCTGATCAGCACCAGCGTGGGGCGCGTTTTTTCATCGCCCAAGGCAATGTCTTTGACCAGCCGCACGATCAACGGATTGGTGAGGTAGGGGTGAAAATCGCAGAGAGCAATGATGGCCGGCTGATTTTGTTTTTTGATCGCTCGCAAGGCCCGCTCCGGGTCTGCGAGATCGTCATCGCTCTCAATCTTGTGACCAAAGCCCAGGTAGTTGATGCCTTCGGTCGCTGACCAGCAGTGCAAGGCACAGGCGCGTTTGACGGCGACTCGCGTTAACAATTGGAGCGCACGGGTTTCTTCAAAGGTCTCCAGCACCACCAGCGGTGTGCGGGCTTCGAGTATTAGATTCAGATCATGAGCGTCATTCATGGGCGACAAACATAAGCGGCGCTGCGGATTCTGACAAGCAAAAGCTGATTCGCTAGGGTGTCATTGCGAGGAGCGTAGCGATGAAGCAATCTCATGGGGTTGGGGACGCACTGGTCGAGATTGCTTCACTGCGTTCGCAATGACGTGGATAGATGGGCGTAAAAAAGTGGTTCCTAAAGTAAAAGAGCTGCGAGTGCTGACAAGCAAAAGCTGATTCGGAAGGTCGTCATTGCGAGGAGCGCGGCGACGAAGCAATCTCATGGGCGTGGGTGACACACTGGTCGGGATTGCTTCACTGGGTTCGCAATGACGTGGCTACGTGAGGATAAAGGGTGATCCCTAAAATAAAAAAGCGCCGGGGCCAAACAGCCGCCGACGCAAGGGGGATCTCAGTTTCAGGCGTGAGCGATGCGGGCTTGAGCTTCGCGATCAACCGCAAAGGCCCCTTCGCCCTGCAGCGCTACCACGGCAGTGGCGACGGTGAGAAACAAGGGGTATTCCCAGCCACCGCCCTGAGCGCTGAACACCCAGCCAAAACCCGCGTGGGCCCAGGTGGCGCCGAGGGCGACCGGAATCAGGGCCAGTGCAACAACGCGGGTCTGGAAGCCAATCAGCAGGGCGAAACCACCCACCGCTTCAGCCAGAAAAGTGGCGTAGGCAATAAAGGGCGGCAGGCCAAGGGATTCAAAGAAAGCCACGGTGCCGGGCAGAGTAAATACAAACAATTTCAGGTAGACACTGTGTGCCAGATAGATAACGCCGAGGCTAATGCGGAGCAGGGCGGTGCCTGCGTGAGATGGGTTGATGCTTTGCATAATCGTTCTCCGAAATAGGGTTTGGGGTGACAACGCTGTGCATTTTTGCCTTTGCGAAGAAGAAATAAAATTAGCGATAATCGCTAATTCAATTTGCATAAATGCAAAAGGCGGGCGACTCTGCGGTATGTTTCACTGGTCACCTTTCCGGCTGCCTGCGTAAAGATGGCTGTCGGTATTGACCACGAAAGGAGCGGCACATGGGTTTACTGGTAGAAGGCAAATGGCAAGACAAGTGGTATGACACCAGCAAAAGCGGCGGCAAGTTTGTGCGTGAAGAGAGCCAGTTTCGCGGTGCTCTTGGCGACAGTGAGCACCCACTTGAGAAGGGGCGCTATCAGCTGTACGTCTCCCTGGCCTGCCCCTGGGCGCACCGCGCGCTGATCTTCCGGGAGTTAAAAGGCCTGCAAGATCTGATCGATGTATCCGTGGTAAGTCCGCTGATGCTGGAACAGGGCTGGACCTTTGATGCCCGCAGCGGTTCAACGGGTGATGCGCTCTATCAGAGTGACGTAATGCATCAGATTTATACCCGCCACAAAGCCGATTACACGGGGCGGGTTACTGTGCCGGTCCTTTGGGATGCTCAGCGGGAATGCATTGTGAACAACGAATCCTCGGAGATTATTCGTCAGTTCAATTCGGCTTTTAACGAGGTCACCGGCAATCATGACGATTATTATCCCGAAGACTTGCGCGCCGAGATTGATGAGATCAATGAGTTTGTCTACCACCGTATCAACAACGGCGTCTACAAAGCGGGTTTTGCAACCACCCAAAGTGCCTATGAAGAAGCCTATAACAGCCTGTTTGAGGCGCTGGATACGATAGAGCGCAAGCTTGTGCATCAGCGTTTTCTGGTCGGCGATCGAATTACCGAAGCAGATTGGCGCTTGTTCACCACGCTGATTCGCTTTGATCCGGTCTACCACGGCCACTTCAAATGTAACCGTCAGCGGCTGGAAGATTTCCCGGCAATTGCCGAGTATGTGCGCGAGCTGTATCAGTGGCCGGGGGTGGAAAAGACCGTGAATTTCGACCATATCAAACAGCATTATTACCGCAGCCACGGCACGATCAATCCGACGGGCATTGTCCCCGTTGGCCCCGACATTGATTTCAAACGGTCGCATACGCGTGGACTGATGGCCGGCGTAAACGCGGCGGGGAAAAGCCTGTGAAAGACTGGGACGATATGCGCTTCTTTCATGCGGTCGCCGAGGGTGGCTCACTGAGTGCCGCCAGTCGCTCGCTGGGCGTAAATCACTCCACGGTGTTTCGCCGCATTAATCAGTTGGAAGAGCGCTTGCAGACCCGCCTGTTCGATCGACTGGATAATCGCTACCAGCTGACCGACCTCGGCCTGCAATTATACGAGCGCGTGCGCCAGGTCGCCGATGTGATGGACGATGTAGAGCGGCAGGTAGCGGGCCGTGATACCTTGTTGGAAGGTTCGATCCGCCTGACTTGCCCGGATACCTTTCTCGACTGGATCGTGCCGGGGCTGATCGCCGAATTCTGTCGGCAGTACCCGCAGATTACGGTGGAATTACGCGCCGATCAGGAGCATCTCGATCTGGCCCGTCGCGAAGCGGATATCGCCCTGCGCGCCACCAATTTGCCGCCCGAGTATTTGATTGGCAAGCGTCTTGGGCAAATGGACTGGGGGTTTTACGGCATCCCGTCGCTGGGCGAATTTCCGGAATCACTACCCGCCAGCAGCGTTGCGTCGGTAATTGCCCCCGAAGGCAAGCTGCTGCAGGTCCCGGCCTGTCAGTGGCTCGACAAACAGCTGCCCCGCTTTAGTGTGAGCGCCCGCGCCGGTTCCTTGCGCGCTGCAGCGGCATTGGCGCGACAGGGTTTGGGCTTGGCGCTATTGCCCAGTGAAGCCGCCGAAGGCTTGGTGCGACATGCCAATCCGGCTAAAAACTTCGATACCGGTATCTGGATTCTGCACCATCCGGATATGCGTCAGAATGCGCGGCTGACCTGCTTTGTTCGCTTTATGAGTGAGGCCTTTACGCAATGGTTTGCGGCGCAGAAAAAGGCTTAGGACTTTTTGGTCTGATCCTTTCGCGCCAGCGATTGGGCGCCTTCCATAATCATTTTGATCATGATGACGGTCTCTTCGATGATCGGGCCCCGCGCTTCCGGAGACAGTTCCGCGGCGGAGGCGCCCATGGTAAACACCAGTCGGGTGATGGCCTTGGAGGCCAGCGCGGGTTCAAAGGTATCGTGGCCGGTGAGTTCCGCCATACGAACCAGTTCGTCGCACAGCTCATCTTCAAAGTAACGGAGCTCGCGCTCAACCGCTTGGCGAAAGGCGACTGATCCAATCGACATTTCCCGCAGCAGAATGTGCAGCGTTTTCTGCTCCGCATCGAGCTGGTCCATAAACGCTTCAACCGAGGTGCGAATGGCGCTGCGTTCGGGCGACAGGCGTTGGCGCGCTTCGCGAATTACTCCGCGCAAGCTGCGACCGGCCTGGTCGATCAGCGCCACGGCCAGTTCGTCCACATCGCGAAAATGTCGATAAAAGGAGTTAGGCGCAATGCCAGCAGCGCGGGCGATTTCCCGCAAACTCAATGACGAAACGCTGCGGTGGGAATCCAGCAGCTCTACAGCTGCATTCATCAAGTCCTGCGCGGTAATCGCTTTCTTCCGCTTTGCGACGGCGGTTTTGACGGCGGTACTCATTCCTTTCATCCCATTGCCGAGGCGGGCTTTAACTGCCTGATGTGCCTCTAGTTTCGTCTAGCCTAGCGCAGCCTCCGTGCCGTGTATATGTGGATGCATAGACAATCGCAAAGACAATTGTATTGACGTATGTATATACACGTGTATAGTGCAAAAAATAACCATGCTCGAGAGGCACTTGTCATGTTGGGAGTCAATACCGAAAAACGCTGGCTAGGGGCGATTGTCAGCCGTGATCAGTTCGACTTCTGGGCGCAGCAGCTGGGCTCGACTGCAGCCTGGGAGCGCTGTTTTGCCCGCGTTGTCAGCCGTTGCGAGGAAGCGGACGATACGATCAGTCTGACGTTGAAGCCCAATGCCAACTTCGCCGGTTTCCGTGCCGGCCAGCATATGAACCTGTCGGCGATCATTGCGGGCCGGCGGGTAACGCGGAGCTACAGCTTTACCGGTTTGCCCTGTGCCGATTCGAAGCAAGAAAGCGTATCGATCACTGTGCGCCGCGATCCCGCCGGTGTGATGAGCGACTGGCTCTACCGTCATGCGCAGCCGGGTACGGTACTGGAAATCGGCGGCGTCTTCGGTGAGATGACGCTGGAAGAGATTCAGCCGGCAGCGACCGAAGATCTGGTTTTTCTGGCGGCGGGCAGCGGCATTACACCGATGATCAGTTTGATCAAAGCGCGCCTAGCGCAGGGTGTCAGCAGCCTTGTGACCCTGCTGTACTGGGGCCGCCGCCCTTCAGCGTTTTGTTTCGATGATGAGCTCAATGCGCTACTGAACGCGCATCCCAACTTTCGTGTACACCGCCTGACCACGCAAGAGCCTTTTGTGGGGCAGCCCCTGGCCGGCCGTATTCATTCCGAGCAGCTGGAGCAGGTGCTCGGGGCGGACAGCAGTGCGCCCCGAGCCTTTATTTGTGGCAACGCGGAGTTTGTCGAAACCGCACGCCAATTGATGAATGAGCGCGCTTCAACCTGCCATGTGGAATCCTTTTCGCCGCCAGCAAGGGCGCCACAAAACGCGGTGGTGGAATCCATCACGCTCACGTTGCGCAAGAGCCGTCAGGTATTGACGGTTTCGAATCAGGACACATTGCTCGATGCCCTTGAAGCGCAGGGTATTGCGGTTGAGTCGGGCTGCCGCATGGGTATCTGCAACACCTGTACCTGTACGGTTACCGAAGGTCAGACCCGCGATATCAGCACCGGGCAACTCAATGATGGCCCTGCGACGCGACTCTGTGTGAGTCAGCCCGTCAGTAACCTGCAACTAGATCTTTAACCTGAATTAACACGAGAGAATCGAGATATGACATCTTCACTCAGCCGCGCGCTCAGTTCTGAAGAAGTTGCCCGTTTAGGGGAAGAACTGGATGCCTTGAAGCAGCGAACTCTGGCCGATGTCGGGGAGGCGGATGCGCGTTATATTCGCCGGGTCGTTAAAGCCGTTCGCTATACCGAGTTACTGGGTCGCGCTCTGCTGTTCGTCGGAATCTTTCCTCCGGCCTGGGTGCTGGGCACCCTGCTGTTGGGTGTGTCCAAAATTCTTGAGAACATGGAACTTGGCCACAACGTGATGCACGGTCAATACGACTGGATGAACGAGCCTTCGCTTAACGGTAAAACCTATGAGTGGGATATCGTCGGCACCTCGGATATGTGGCGGAAAACCCACAACTATGAGCATCACACCTATACCAATATCCGCGGTATGGATAACGATATTGGCTACGGCCTGCTGCGCCTGTTTCCGGAGCAGCGCTGGCGCCCATTTTATCTCTTACAGCCTTTGTGGGCGGCGTTATTGGCGCTACTGTTTCAGTGGGGCGTTGCGATTCAGGATCTGGAGCTGGGTAAAGTATTTAGCGGCAGGAAATCAAAAGCCGAATTAAATGCTCAGTGGCAGCCCTTGAAGAAAAAAATCCGATACCAGTTGCTCAAGGATTACCTGTTTTTCCCGCTGCTGGCCGGCCCCTTCTTTCTGACCGTGCTGAGCGGCAATCTAGTGGCCAACCTGATCCGCAACCTGTGGACGTTTATGATTATCTTTTGCGGTCACTTTACTGCGAAAGCGGAAGTGTTTCCGCGTTCCGTATTGGATAATGAAACCCAGGGGCATTGGTACCTGCGCCAGTTGCGCGGATCGTCTAATCTGCGAGGTAGCAAACTGTTCCACATTCTGTCAGGGAATCTCAGTCACCAGATCGAGCACCACTTGTTCCCGACGGTGCCGGCCAGACGCTACCGCGAATTGTCGGTGGAGGTGAAGGCCATCTGCGAAAAATATGGTCAGCACTACAACACCGGTTCACTGCTCTCCCAGTTCGGGCAGGTGGTGTATCGCATTTTCCGGCATGCCTTGCCGTCGCGTCCGGAGCGCACCACGGCGCTGTTGTCAGCATAATCTCTGTACTATTTCTTGGTTATAGCCTTTGGAGGCTATACTGCGCGCACACGGTTTAGAATAAGAATAGCGCCATGGAAAATATGACTGAGATTGAATTTCTTGAGGATGCCGGTCGGCAGATCGCTTATCGACAGTGGCCGATTTCATCGCCGAAAGCGGTGATTCATATTGTGCACGGGATGTCGGAGCACTCGGGCTGTTATGCCGATATTGCTCCGCAATTAAATGCCGCGGGTTACAGCGTCTTTGCTCACGACCACTGCTGCCATGGTGCCAACGTGCCTGAGGCGGAGTTGGGTAATCTCAGTGAAACCCAGAACTGGGACAATATTCACGCAGATATGCTCCGAATCAATACGATGATTCGGGAGCGCTATCCAGATCTGCCACTGGCTTTGCTAGGACACAGCATGGGTTCGTTTATTGCTCATCGCTTCGCTCAGCAGCATCCGCAAAAGCTGGATGCACTCTTGCTGGAAGGCAGTTCCTTTGAGCCGCGCTGGCTTACCGCCATTGCCAGTCGACTTGCCGCACTGGAATGCTTCAGGCAAGGCGAAAATGGTCGCAGCGCCCTGCTGTATGCGCTGACCTTCGGTGGGTTCAATCGTCGAATAAAGAATCCGCGGACGCCCTTTGACTGGGTCACTCGAAATACGCAATTTGTCGATGCCTATCATCGGGACCCGCGCTGCGGCATGCAGGTGGCGAACGGCTATTGGCGCGATATGTTTCGCTTTCTCAATACGCTTTATAAAACGGATTCCCTGAAGCAGTTGCGCTCTGATTTGCCGGTGTATGTATTTTCCGGTGATCAGGACCCGGTGGGGCACGAAGGCAAAGGCGTCTTGCGTCTGGTAAGTGAACTCACCTCAACGGCGGGCTTAAAGCATCTCACTCACCGTCTCTATCCGGGAGCCTGGCATGATTTGTTGCATGAAACGAACAGCGACGAAGTGATAGGCGATCTTCAGGCGTGGTTGGCGGATCACTTACCGGTGCGAGCTTAAAGGGGGGCAGTTAGAAAACCGCTTGCGCCGAAGGGTCCATACCCAAAAGACTAATCCCACAGTGGCTATGCCCAGTAGCCAAACGCCTTGGTGCTGCCAAAGCGGTCTCGTCAGCGTGATCTCGGGCGATTCGGGTTTGAGCAGGATAATGTCTGATTGCCCCGTGATTTTTGGGGGGTGTGTCAGCACCGCCCGGTGAAGACTGTCATTGGCGAACAGCAGCTTGTATTCGATTGTTAGCGGTTTAAGCGCGTTTAACGATTCCGGACACTGCCAATCGATTTGCCAGCTGGTGAACATTTCATCCTCATAATCGCTTAGCCCTTTGAGATCAGCGCGCAATGTGCAGAGGCTTTGACCCCGGCGGATAAGCAGCCCGTCGTTGAGTTGCCGAGCTATCGTCGTGGACTGGCGCTGTAGCGCTTCCCAGGTTAATACGTCGGGGGTATCGGGTAGCAGATGTAAGGCAACATCCGTTAGCGCAATGTCCAGTCGCAGATTGGGTGAGGCCTTGTCCTGCCAATACAGGTAGGCGGTGCTGGCTTCGTGGCCGTAGCTGCTGAGGGCAAGACTAAGCAGCAGTGTCAGAGTCGCGCAGCGGCCCTTCACGGCATTTGCTCCAGTGTTCTGCGCGCGCGTTGCAACAGTTGAAGATCAGCGCGTTCTTTCTGAATCGCAAAATTGCGCTCTGCGAGTTCTAGTGCCGCTCGTGGGTTATTTTCCACATCAAGCAGGAAGCGCGCGCGTTCATAAAGGTGGAGGGTTTCGTCGCGCTGGCTGGCACGTTCAAAGCGTTGCTGTAACTCGCGCTGCAATGGCTCCGACCCAGGGCGCTTGCTCTGACGCAAGGCAATCAAGCGCAGCAAATCGAGTCGGTCAGTAGAAGGTCTTCCGCTGAGTACTGTCAGCGCTTTGTCAGGTGCCCCTTGCCGCAGATGCCAGTCAGCCAATCCCGCGGCGCTGTAATGGTCTTTTGGCGAAAGGGCGAGTGTTGCCGAATAATAGCGCTCGGTTTCCGGGTGATTAATCGCGGCGGCAAGTTCCGCCAGTGTTCCCATCGCCCAGGCCGACTCGAGTTCGGAGTGGGCTGGCGGGTTTTGCAAAATGCTCTGTAATCCGGTGAACGCTTTTTCAGGCTGGCCTTCAAGACCGATAAGATTGTAGTGACAGCTTGCCTGTATCAAGCGGTAGCCGATTTCCCCAAGTCGGTTGCAGGTGCTTAGCGCCAGCGCATAGTTGCCTTGCACCAGCGCCACGTTGTGCAGGGTGAAGTTTGCCTGCGGGTGCCGAGGTGCTTGTGCCAATACCTGTTTCAGCATCACAGTGGCTTCAGAGAACGCGTGTTTGCGCTGGGCAATCACGGCTTTCAGTACTGCAATTTCAGTTGTGGATTCAGTTGGCTTGGCGAGTAGCGCTTCTGCTTGTCCCAGAGCGCGCAGGTCACCCTGTTCTCGTGAGTGTTCGATCAGGCGTTTGACCTTGGTAAGCAGGTCGCGATTTGGTGGTGCGTTGTGAAGCGTGCGCCGCCAGACAATATCGCTGCCTTCGGGTAGCCGAACTTCTGGTGCAACATTGCCGAACGCGGAACCGGGGGCTGCTCCGAATGCCGCGCAAATAAAAACGGCCAGCGCCAAGGCGCCAGCCGTATCCAGACGAAGAACAGCCTTCATTGCAGTTGACTGTCAAAGGCCTTCGGGTTGGTGTTGTCGAGGAAGGTGAAATCCACGTCATTAATCTCCGTCGGCGTTGCCGTGGTCGGATCTTTCCCGAACAAGTCTTTCACAAAGCTTGAGAAGTTCGTGGCGGTTGGCACGAACTGCAGCTCGAAACCGTCGCTGTCCCCGTTACAGCCAACCAGAGCGGTTACTACTACCGCTAGCCCGAACATTTTCACTGTGGAGCGTTGCATCTTCGTCTCCTTAGTTAGCCGGTGAACCCGCTATCGGCGTCTTCAGATAGGGGAAGGATTCGTCGAAGTCGCTTGCACTGACAATAGCGCCGTCGGTGTAAGGCAGTGTGTTATCACCAGCATCCGGGTCGTTGCCGAGCAGCACACCCATGGCGGCGCGCAGTGCAATATCCACCACATCGTCACCGGGGCGACGGCCGTTCGGAAAACCAGCGTTGTCGCCTGCCAATACACCAAGGCTGTCCTGACTGGCAGTCGCGGTTACTGGAGTGCTGGTGTTCAAACGCAGCATTTCAGAAGCCGTGACAGACGCAGGCTGATTCAATCCTGTTACACCGGTCAGAAATACTGACACTAAATCGGTGCGCGGGAATTTGTTCGGCGCGGTTACCCCAAACAAAATCTCCAGCAATTCCGGCAACGCGGGGTTGGTGACATAGGTTGCGAACTGGCCATCTGCGGATGGATGGCTCGCATTAAAACGGTCCTTGTCTTTCAAGCCGATAACTACTTCATTGACCAGCGGCATGCCGAGACGCGATACCTGCGTAAAGGCGCCACCCTGTACGGAAGCTTTCTTGCCATTGTTACCGCCGGTGAAGGCATCTGCGGTAGGCGATGGGTTGAGAATTCGGGCCTGACGCAGCGAGGCGGTTGTCCAGGCACCGATCACCGGTTCGGTTCCCTGAGTGACACAACTGATCGGAAGCTGCAGTGCCAGCGAGGTCACATTCTTGTTGGCGATGGTATTGGTTTCGCCGTCGCGGGGACCCACCGGGTTGGTATTCACGAGGTCGAAGATCTCACCCAAGTTAACGGCAAAACCCTCGCGACGCTGACCAACAAACACTTTGCCGGTATCGGTGCAGCCGGGAATGGTGATGCTGTAAACGTGATCTGCGGCGTAGGCGGCGTAGTCGGAAATCGACTTGTTCCCGATATTGTCCAGCGGCTTCATAAAGGTTGCCGAACCATCTGAGCTGTTCGTAACCGAGCTGGAATTGCCGGAGCGGCGAACGCCGTTGATGCGCGTGACGGTATAGGTCTGGCGTGAAGTGACATTGTCGGTGCCGTTAGCCAGCGGGCCGATGGCGCCGATATTTTTCAGTGGCACCGACACCATTTCACCGCCAGCGGGTACCTTCAGGTCGTTGATTACGTCGTTAAAATCAAACTGAAAGGTAATGTCCTCAACCGCGTCGCCGTCATTGTCGATATGAATCTCGTAGACGGCTTCAGTGTCGAGATCAAAATAATTGGGGCCGCCGTAGGCGTCCTGCAGCGGCAGATAGTTGGCGATAAAGGTAACTGTGGAATCGCTTTCGCTGCCGTAGCTGCGAAACATATAGAAGTCAGTGCCGTCGACTTTTGGTGAGTGGGTGAGAAAAGGTGCTTCCCGGTGACTGGATGCGTGGGCAGGGTTGCCCGCAGCGAAGGCCAGGCTGAGCAGCGCGGCCGTTAACTTAATATTTGTTTGCATAATCCCCTCGGTGCCGGTGGCATGTGAAAGGTTGCTTACGGTTGAGGCGCTGTATCCGATCAGGTTTTCATCAAAAAATTTGGAGCGGGTATGCAAGTCGTTGAATTCGCTGAAAACTGTAATTTAACAGGGCGCGAAAGAGGTCGGTCGGAATCGGATTGAGTATCTGCTGGCCATGCGCAAGCGTATTCGGCCTGACCAGCAGGATTTGCAGAGCTCTGCGTGAGCTTGCTTAAAAGGTATATCTGACGCCGCTCTCGATATTTCTGCCCGCCTCAGGCGCGAAGTTTTTCAGCAGCGAGGTGTGATTCCGGACCTCTTCATCCAGCAGATTGCGCGCTTTCACAAACAAGGTCATCTCACCCTTGCCGAGGCTCAAGTGATAGTCGCCGGCAAATTCCAGCAGCGTATAAGCGGGGGTCGCATTTTCGTTATCGGCGACGCGGTCCTGCTCGCGTACCTGCGTCAGACGCAAGTGAGTTGACCAGTTGCCTGCGTGGTAGTGCAGGGCGCTACCGAAGCGCTGGGCCGGAATGCGCGGCACATCACCATCGCCTTCCGTAAATCGCGCACGGGTATAGTCGCTGAAAACCTCGACGCTCAAATTTTTATGGATCAGGGGCAGTGGCAGCCCAATCTGGAACTCGTAACCCGAAAACGCGGCATTGCGCTGACTGAAGTTGGCGACTTTAACCTCGTCCACTTCGGCGCCGGTGTCCTGCAGGTAGGTGTAGTTCTGAATTTCGTTATAGTACAGGCTTAACTCGGCAGTCACCGGGCCGGCGGTTTTGCGCAGGCCAAGCTCAAAGTTATGGGAAAGCTCTTTGTCCAGTTCCGGATCGCCCACTTCAATGCGCGCGGTGGCGGCGTGCTCAACGGCCTCATTGAGGTTGCTGGCCCGAGCGCAGTTCTGGCTGTTGGAGTAGAGCTCCTCAACTGTGGGTGCGCGTTCGGAGCGGTTCAGGGCGAACATGGCATTGCTGTCGTCGCGGAAATTCCAAAGGGCCGATGCACTGGCTGACAGAGTGTCGCGTTCGTCTTTGCAGTCACCAATATCAATGCGCTGTTGCTCGCCACGCAGACCGAATTCATAAGTCCAGCGGTCTAGGCTCAGCTCTTCAACCAGAAACAGGGCGTGATGGGTAATGTCTGCCGGGGGAATAAAGGCCTCCTCACCCACTGCCGAGAAATCCCGATCACCCAGTTGTAGGCCAATGGCGCCGCGCCAGTTGCCGAGCGGTTGGTGGCGCATGACCAAGCGGCCTTCATGGGCCTTGTTTTCAAACACGGTGCCGACCTCGGTGCCTTCGTCAGACTCTTCCAGCTCCTTGTGCTGGTAATCGTTGTGGCTCAGGCGCAAATCCAGCTGCTGAAAGAAGCCATCCAGTTCGAGGCCAGCTTTCAGGTCGACGCGATCCTGCTCCATATCCAGACGGATATTGGATTCGTGGTGTTCTTCTTCCGCGGCACCTGCTCCGGCTCCAGCGCCGGCACCCGCATCGTGTTCATGTTCTTCGTGAGCACCCGGTGGCAAGCCGTAATTGTTATTTGCACGGTTGAAAGACAGGCCGACAAAACCGCGCTCGCCAATCCACGAACCGCCAACCGTCCAGGCATCGGATCGTTTGTCACTGTTGCCGATGTAGCCGCGCGTATTTTCTTCCGGTAGCTCTTCTTCGCCTGCCGCGCGCAGGGCATCCAGATCAATGGCTACGCCGGGGATATCCAGATTGTTGCTTTCGCGGTAGAGGCCATCCATATGCCAGGCAAACTGACCTGCGCCGCCATCGAGTGAAAAGACACTGCTGTCCTGATCATTGACGGTGGCGTGGCGAACCTCGAAGGCGCCGTTTAGGGTGGCTGGCACAGATTCGGGAATGCGCTTGTCGATAACATTGATCACGCCGCCGATGGCGCCATTTCCGTAGAGCAGGGTGGCTGGACCACGAATGATTTCAATGCGCTCGGCCAATAGAGGTTCAGCGGCGTAGCTGTGGTCGGGGCTGACGTCGGCGGCATCCAGCGTGCCAATACCGTCCTGCAGTACCCGTACCCGATTACCGCCCTGACCGCGAATCACCGGATTGCCCACGCCACTGCCAAAGCTGGCACTGTGCACACCGATTTCATTGCTCAGGGTTTCGCCGAGACTGGCGGCGGCTTCCTGACGCAGGGCCTCGCCACTCAAGACGCCGATGGGCAGGGCGGTGTCTGCGGCGGCTTTGCCCAGCGGGGCAGAAACTACGATTTCTTCAATATGTTTGTCGCCCGCCCACACTGGCAGGCTGGAGGCGATCAGGGACGCTGCCCAAAGGGATTTGGTTTTCATAAGTCACTCTCAATACTACAGGTACGGCGCAGACGCCGAGGTTTATTCGGTTATTTAACAATCAGGCTAAGAGAGTGTTTGCCGGTGGAGCGCGGGCGGCGAAGGCATTGATCGCGGGTAGCAGGGCGGAAGCGGGCGACTGAGGTGTCCAGATTTGATAGCCCGGATTCAAGGTTTGAGCCGACCCGCCGCTCAGCGCGCCGGTCTGGGCTTGAATCTGCAGGCAGCTGTCACAATCGCTGTAGTGCGGAAGCCCGTCCTGGTGCACGTGCACTGCTGCCGCATTGCCGGCAATCAGCAACAGGCTGACCAGCAACGCGAGCAGAGTTGACTTGTAAGGGCGGTATCCGGGCACGACGGAACTCGGGCTTGGGTAAAAATGCAATATTATAACATTTTGGTCTTGCTGCAAATTACCGTGTGTTCAGCCCGGTTCTCGCTCAAGTTCCCGGATGATGGCGACGTTTGATCTCAACCACCTGCAACTGCGCCGACCGGCCATTCAAGAGCGGCCAGGTGATCGTGGCACCCAGCGGCTCGCCGATCAGGGCTGTACCCACCGGTGACAGAATCGAAATATGCATCCGGGCTACACTGGATTCCCAGGGCATCACAATGGTAACCGTGCGGCGAGCATCGGTTTTCAAATCTCGAAAGACCACGGTGTCGTAGAGGGCAACCACGGTTTCCGGCAGCGAGTCGTCCGGGCAGATATCGGCCTTGGCCAGCTCCACATCCAGATCATAGGTCGCGGTGGAGCGGCTCACCTCTACGAGATGGGCAAGTTTGCGGTAATCAGATTCAGACACAATCAGTCCGTTGTTCATTTCCATAGGCATACGAAATCCTCATGCGACGAATGGCCGTCGAACGAATACAAAAACTCCGCGGAATAGCGCGAAGCAGTCAGTGTTGGATTGGGTTTGTGGCGGTTAAGTAAACGGCGACTTAACCGCCCATAGTGAGGAAGGCACTAACTGGGTTAACCTGTGTGCTAGAGGGCGAAACAGAAATGAATGACGGTGTGACGTTCATGAAGCAAAGATTAGCCTTCCCGAAAAATAAAGCAATATCGCGGGCGCCGAATTGAAAAAATTTATTCCCTTATGCGACGACGTTTGCACTTGGCTAGCGCTGGAAATTGTTGCTGATAGCCAACAGGTTTTGTCTGTTTTTACCGGGTAAAACGTAAAAAATAACGCCGCCTGAGTGCGCTGGTAGTTTTTCGCAGTCATCGAGCTGAATACCCTGATAAACCTGTATCCGAATTCACGGAATACAGCGAAAGGAGGATTCCATGCGTACGATGAATTCAGCAGCACTGGTTCTTGCAATGTCTCTGGTGGCTGCACCGGCTTTGGCCGTTGGTGGCCTGAACGGTTCGGGTTCTGGTGCGACCTCGGGCGGCGTGGACAATAGCTCTATCGACGGCGCTCAGAATCGCGGCAACACCGATCCCATGATGGAAGAACGGGAAGACTTGGACAACCGCAAACCCCATGCGGATCGCGGTTCTATCAATGAAGCCGATCGGGCGGCCAGTGAGCGCGATCGTCAGGCCAGTGGTGATGCGCGTTTCTCCGCTGACCGTGACGGCGCCAGTGGCAGCGCTAGCGCAGATACCGAAGAAGCTGAGGAATAATTGCTCCCTACCCCATCCCCGCCTGCGGGCGGGGATTTTTCTTTTCCGTCATTCTAAGGCTTACAATCGCCCCCCCTGAACCAGTAAGCTGCCTTTATGAGTGACGATTCAAAAACGCCCCCGGATACATTAAAACGCCTGAAAACCAGTGCCCTGTCTCGGCGCTGGCAGTTGTCCCGTGCCAGTATGCAGTATGGGCGCCGCGCCATGGGTAGCGCGATCCGTTCGCGGTTGGGTGCCAGTGAGGAGTCGCAGCAGGCGGCCCGGCAAGCCAATATTGACGCCTTTGTGCAGGAGCTCGGCAAGCTCAAGGGCAGCATCGTCAAAATTGGTCAGATCATGGCGACATATGGCGACTACCTGATGCCGCCAGAGGTGGTAACTGCCTTGCACCGCCTCGAAGACAACACCCCGCCCATGCACTGGTCTGCCATAGAAAAGCAGCTGAAAAAAGAATTGGGCGAAGCCCGGCTGGCGGATTTGGATATCGAAACCGAGGCGGTGGCAGCGGCTTCGCTGGGGCAGGTGCATCGGGCGACGCTCCTCAGTACGGGTGAGTCGGTCTGCCTTAAAATCCAGTATCCGGGGGTGGATCAAACCATCGATGCGGATTTCAATGATCTGATCCGTTTGTTCAAAGTTTCGCGCGTTCTTGAATCCACCCGCAGCGTGGATGAATGGTTCAGTGATATTCGCAACTTGCTGCGCCGGGAAGTGGATTACACCAACGAGCGCGCGGAGCTGGAGTTTGCCCGCGGTCATCTGGACGGCGATTCGCGCTTTATTGTGCCGGCGGTCTACGGTGATTACTGCTCGCAACGGGTGTTGTGCATGTCCTGGGAAGAGGGCGTGTCGATCAAGCATCCCGATGTTGCGGCGCTGCCTCAGGGTACGCGCAATGAACTGGGTGAGGCGATTCTCGAACTGTTTCTGATCGAGCTCTACGATTGGCAGCGGATGCAGACCGACCCTAACTTCGGCAACTACCGGGTGCGGCTGAACGGCGAGCAGGCTCAGCTGGTGCTGCTTGACTTCGGCGCGATCCGACCCTTGCCGGATGCGTTTGTTGCGGATTTTCAGCGCATGATTCACGCGGCCTATCGCAGCGACAAAGTCGATTTTCTCGATGCCTCGATCAAGCTCGGTTTTATGAAGCCCCACTTCCCGGAAAGCGTGCTGGAAAACTTTGCCGAAATCGGGATCGATATTCTCGAACCGCTGCGCCCCCGCTCGGACAGTATTCCGGAGTCAGCGCTGACCGACGGTCAATACGACTGGCAGCAGAGCCAGCTGCCCAAACGCATTGCCAAGCGAGCGCTGGCGGCATCCATCAGTAAATACTTTGCCTTGCCGCCGAAAGAGTTTCTCTATGTGATGCGCAAGTTGATGGGAGTGTATGCGCTGATCGCCGCCTTGCGCGGACAGTTTTTTGCCGACCACTTGCTTGCAAGGCGGGTAAATGAGCAAAAAACCTCATCGCCTCAGTAGCTTACTCCCGCTTCTCTAAAATATGACCAGAGGGCGCTGGCGGCACATTCTCCTGCTCAATCGGGCCGTGAGTCATGCTAGAGTGTGTTCAAATAACACATTACAGCGCGAGGTAATCGGTGGCCGTTAATCAAGCACATACCTGGTGGGATCAGCTGCAGGCCGAGGCTGATCGGCAATCGGATCAGACCGATATCAGTCGGCAACGCCTGTTGAGTATTGCCGCAACAGCGGCCATGGACCGGGTGGCTCGTACCGGTCTCGGGGCCATGGTCTGCTCGGCGCTGGCGCCGATGCTGCTTGGCAGTGGCAAGTTGGAGCGCGAGGCTGAAAAGCTGCGCTTTTATGCCCGCTTTGCCGATGCCGCCAATATCGAAGAGACCTTTGTCGCGCCCCCTCCGGTTAACGTGGTAGAGGAGGCGCCCTCGCTGTTGTCACGCCATCGCCGTTTCGCGCCCAAAGGTGTGAATTGCCGCTACCTCAGTTTTCAGTCGCCCTTCACTCCGCTGAATCCGGCTTTAAATGAGGATTATCTGGCTCACAACGCCAATCGCACTGCTCGCGCATTACACTTCGAGCATGGTGACAAACCGCGACCGACCCTGCTTTTTATTCACGGTCAGTCGGTGGACAGTTATCGGATCAACAACTGGTGGTTCTCCCTGACCCAGATTTACGATCAGGGTTACGACGTGCTTCTGATAACGCTGCCCCACCATGGTCAGCGTGCCGGCGCATCGCACCCGGTTAGCGGCATTGGCTTTTACACCAACGGGCTGGCCGGCACTAATGAGGCCATGCTGCAATCCATCAGTGACGCGCGATCGTGGCTGAATTACCTGTTTGAACGCGGTGTGCCGCAGATTGGTGTGTCGGGCGTATCGCTGGGCGGATACCTGTCAGCCCTGCTGGCCTGTGTGGATGATCGTCTGTCTTTTGTTATCCCGAATTCGCCAGTGGTGGCGCCGGTGGATATGGCGCTGCAATGGCAGCCGGTAGCGCCGATGTCGAAAATGATGTTTGCGTTGGGCGATCTGACGATGGCCGAATTGCGGCACTGCATGGCCCTGCACAGCCCGCTGACCTATCAGCCGCGTATCGACAACGACCGCCTGTTTATCATCAGTGGTGCCGGCGATCGTTTTACCTCGCCGCGCTTTGTGCGTCTGCTCCATGAGCACTGGCAGGGCGGCCGAATTCACTGGTTCCCCGGCAACCATCTGCTGCATCTGGAGCAGGTGCACTACCTGCAGGATATGCACAACTTTATTGATCGCAGTTTCGGGATGGTGCCATGAGTCGGGGAAATGTTTCGGCTGTGGTCAACAGTCTGCTGTCGCTGGAATCCGACGACACCCCTATGCACATTGGGATGTTATTTCGGTTCGCGCTACCGAAAGGCGGCGATCGGCACTTTGTGGCTGAGCTTGCCGCCGCCTTCCGACAGCAGAGTGCGCTGAACGCTCCGTGGCATTGGCGCCTCAAAGGGCGTTCTGGCCTCAAACCCCAGTGGCAGGAATGCGCGCAGGTGGATCTGGATCATCACTTTCGCCAGCTGGGTTTGCCCTCGCCGGGCGGTGAGCGCGAATTGGGTGTGCTCGTCTCCCGCTTGCACAGTCAGCTGCTGGATTCGCGCCGTCCGCCCTGGGAGTGTTATCTGATCGAGGGCTTGGAAAACGGCCGGTTTGCCCTCTATTTCAAAGTGCACCGGGCGCTGGTTGATGCCGCCGGCGGGGCCGAAGTGTTGCAGGCGTTTCTCAGCGCCAGCGATGCTGACGACACGATCAAAGCGCCCTGGACCTGTGCCATCGACAGCGAAGTCATGGGCGGTGAGCAGGGCAGCTGGCCCAGCCCATTGGCCGCCGCCGGCAATTTGGGTAAGGCGGTCAGCCGTCTGGTGGGCGCGGGTTTGCGCCGCAAGAGCGAATTGGCGGTACCGTATAAGGCGCCGCGCACGGCGCTTAATGGTCCGGTTAATCGGCAGCGCCGCTTTGCCACGCAGCATTATTCGCGCGCACGAATCCGCCAGCTTGGCGAGGCGCTGGGCGAGTCCGACGACAACGTGGTGCTGCTCTATCTTTGTGGCAGCGCATTGCGCCGCTTCCTGAAGGAATACAACGCGTTGCCGGATGAACCCTTGATCGCGGCGGTGCCTCAGAGTCGGGTGCATCTGTCAGATTTCAATCTCGCTTTTGTGGCTCTGGGTAGTGATGAAGCCGATCCGCTGACACGTTTTCAGTCGGTGCAGCGTAGCTATGCCGCAGCCATTGCGCACCTGGAATCGGTCGCGCCCGAGTTGCGCATGGCCTACAGTCTGGCCGCCAGTGCTCCTTTTATTGCGGCTCAGATCAGTGGCGCCCAGCCCTGGATGCCTGCCATGTTTAATCTGAGTTTTATCACCATGCCCGGCCCAACCGGCCCGCGCTATCTCGGTGGGGCCGAGCTGGAATCGTTGCACAATTTATCGCTGTTGATGCCGGGTTCTGCCTTAACCGTCAGCTGCGTGCCTTGTCACGAAGGCTTTAACATCGGTCTCACCGGAGCCCGCGATACCCTGCCGCACTTGCAACGTATTGCGGTGTATATGGGGCAGGCTTTGGAGCAATTGGAGGTGGCCGTGCAGGCCCGGAGTAGTGAGCAGAATCGTAAAGTGGAGGAGGCCAAGTGAACCCACTGGCTAAACGTGTACTGGATCAGGGGCTGGCGGCCAACCAGCGTCTGGCGCAGGCGGCCGGCAATGGTTTTGACTGGTTATTTCGCAGAAACAATCTGGTGAAGTCCGGGCACACTTGGTTTGAGTTGGTGTACGACGGCGACCCGATGGCGGTGCGCTACTACGAACTGCCCGACGAAGACGAGATCGAACTCAGCAACGGTGACAGTCTGCCGATCGTGCGCGAGCAGCATCGGCGACCGCTGATACTGGTGCCGCCGCTGGGCGTGACCACGGAAACCTTTGATCTGCTGCCCCAGCGCAGTCTGGTCAAGTACATGGCGGCGCGGGGCTTTAAAACCTACCTGATTGACTGGGGCAAGCCGAAGAAGCAGCACGGCCACCTCGGTATGCAGGACTATGCCGAGCACATGATGACGCAGGCGCTGGGGGAAGTGCGGCGCCATTCCGGTTCGGAAGAAGTGTCGCTGATGGGCTGGTGTATGGGCGGCCTGATCAGCCTGCTTTATATGGGTATTACTCAAGATCCGAAGGTGAAAAACCTGATCACCGTTGCCAGCCCGATTGACCTTCGCGGTGGTGGTCTTGCCACCGGTGTGGCGCAGGCTTTGAATGTGCCGGCCCAGCTGATTCGGCGCTATACGGATTTTCGCCTGCATTTGCTCAATCCCTCGGCGCTGTCGGCACCGCCGTGGCTGACCACGCTGGCCTTTAAGCTCACCGATCCGCTTAGCAGCGTCACCACCTACTGGGATCTGGTAACGCGCTTGTGGGACAGGGAATTTGTGGAATCTCACTCCACCACGTCTGACTATCTCAACAATATGCTGCTGTATCCGGGTGGCGTGGTGCAGGACATGGCGGTAAAGGTCGCGGTGGATAACAAACTGGCCACCGGCGAAATTGATATTGGCGACAAGATCGCCCACCTCAATCACATCAGCTGTTCCATGCTGGTATTTGCCGGTGAAACTGACTCGCTGGTGCCGCCGAGTATTGCCGAGCGCATCATGGATATCGTCCCCAGTACTGACAAAGCCTTTTATGTGGTGCCCGGCGGACACATGGGGGTGATTCTCGGCAGTCGCGCACAGGAGGCGGTGTGGAGTGAGGCCGCAGACTGGCTGATCCAGCGCGACCGCAGTCGACCCCGTAAAAAAACCGCTGCCGCTCAAGGAAAATCCCGCACTAAAAGAGTGGTTCCTCCGAAAAAACAGCGGGCCCGCAAGGTCAAGAACATTCAGAACAGAGAATAAGCATGTCGACGATTGAGATTTCCAGCGCCACCATCCGGGTGGGGCTGCTGGATATGGCCTATAGAGAAGCCGGAGAGGGGCCGCTGGTGATCTGCCTGCACGGCTTTCCGGATACCGCCCACAGTTTTGATGGCCTGTTGCCGGTGCTGGCAAAGGCAGGTTTTCGGGCGGTTGCTCCTTTCATGCGCGGTTACTATCCCACGGCTGTTCCCGCCGACGGGGATTATGCGGTGACCACGCTGGCGGCCGATGTGCTCGGTCTCATTCAGGCCTTGGGAGAAGACGAGGCGGTTTTGATCGGCCACGACTGGGGTGGTTTTACCGCCTATGCTGCTGCCAATCTTGCACCCGAGAAAGTCCGTCAGCTGGTGGTGATTGCGGTACCGCATATGGGGGCGTCCCGGAACTCCTTCGCGCAACTGCGCCGTTCCTGGTATGTGTGGACGTTTCAGCTGCCATGGTTGCCGGAGCGTTTGGTGAGCAAGCGCAACTTTCACTTTATTGATCGCCTGTATCGCAGCTGGTCACCCAACTGGCCGGAATCCGAATTTCAGCTGGCTCCCCTCAAGGCTGCACTTGCGGCGCCGGGTGGTCTGCGTGCGGCCCTTGGCTACTACAGACGGATGATTCGGGGTGCCAGCCGTGACGTATATGATGTTTTGTCAAAAACCACCTCCGTGCCCGCGCTCTGGTTTGTGGGTGAGGCTGACGGCAGTATTGGCCCGGAGGTTTTTGTCGATACCGCCAAGGCCTGCAGTGGCCCCTTTGAACTGGTAAGTCTTCCTGACGTAGGACACTTTGTTCACCGAGAGGCACCGCAGGTTTTCCAGCAGAAGGTTTTGCAATTCCTGGCGTCGACACCATCAGAATAAGGTAAGCGCATGAGCACTGAACAGAAATGGGATCACAGCGTTGACGTACTGGTTGTCGGCAGCGGCAACGGTGCGCTGACGGCGGCACTCAGCTGCTACGAAATGGGCACCCGGGACGTGCTGGTCATTGAGAAATCAGATCTCGTCGGCGGTACCAGTGCCAGCTCCGGTGGCGGTGTCTGGATTCCCTGCAACCGCTATGCAAAAGCCGAGGGTGCGCAGGATTCTTTCGAAGATGCCAAAAAGTATCTGCTCAATACCACCCCCGAAGGTGACGTGCCGGAAGAAATGGTCGATGCCTATCTGACCAACGGCCCCAAGATGGTCGACTTTATGCACGAGCGCACCCATATGCGCTACGAGTCGCTGGAGCACTACCCCGACTACTACACCAACGTAGAGGGTTCGCGTACTGGGCATCGCTCCATGGAGCCCGCTCGCTTCGATTCCTCCCTGCTCGGTGAGGATGTAAAGCGTCTGCGCCCGACCCACCACATGATGCGACTGTTTAACCGCATTTATTTCACTCAGGTGGAAGCGGCTTTGCTCACGGTGCAGGGACCGGGCTGGATCAAACTGACGATGAAACTGCTGGCCAGCTATTTTCTGGATCTGCCCTGGCTGTTGCGCGGTCGTCCGCGCAGCCGAAAGATCTGTACTGGGGCGGCGGGCGTCGCCCGACTGTGGTACTCGATGAAAGAACGCGACATGCCGTTGTGGACTGAAACTGCAATGGAGTCGCTGATCGACGAGGACGGCAAGGTGGTCGGCGCGGTCATCAAGCGCGATGGCAAGACACTGCGGGTGCAGGCTCGCAAGGGTGTTGTACTGGCGGCTGGTGGTTTTGAAAAGAACCAGAGCATGCGGGAAGAGTATTTGCCGGCGCCCACCAGTACCGACTGGAGCGGCGGCGTCGCTACCAACACCGGCGACGCGATCAAGGAAGGTTTGCGTCTGGGCGCGGCAACGCGTCTGATGGACGGCGCGTGGTGGTGTACCACCATTTCGGTGCCCGGCGAGCCGGCTCCCCGCCTGAGCGTAATGGAAAAGTCCTATCCGGGTTCATGCATCGTCAATATGCGCGGCGAGCGCTTTGCCAATGAGTCTCAGAACTATATGGCTTTCCAGAAAGACCTGTACAAGGTGCACACGGATGAAACGCCCTGTTCACCTATGTATCAAGTGTTCGACGCCCGTTTTCGTCGCGACTACATCGTCGGCCCGTTGATGACGGCCTCGCTCAAACCCGATTGGACCATCCCCAAAGAGTGGTACGACACCAAACTGGTCGGGAAGTCTGACACCGTGCGCGGGCTGGCTGAGCAGCTGGGCATTGATCCGGATAATCTGGAAAAGACCGTGGCGAATATGAACGCCTACGCCAAAGACGGCAAGGACCCGGAATTCCAGCGCGGCGATTCGGCCTACGACCGTTACTACGGTGATCCCCGCTTTGAGCCCAATCCCTGCCTCGGTGCGATTGATGAAGCGCCGTTCTATGCGATCCGGCTGGATGCTGGGGACTTCGGTACCCAGGGTGGTTTGGCGACCAACCCGGATGCCCGTGTACTGCGTGAGGACGGGAGTCCTATCGAAGGGCTCTACGCGGTGGGTAACTGTTCTGCGGCGGTGCTTCCGACCTATCCCGGCCCCGGCTCAACGCTGGGCCCGGCCATGACCTTCGCCTATCAAGCGGCCAAACATATCACTGGAACACAGGACTAAAACGCACCGCCGTGGTGCCTCGGGCATCGTGGCGGTGCGCCACCAGCCCGCGTCGCCATTAAGTATTGACGTTAGTCAATATTTTGCAAGTCTTGGCAATTTCTGACAAACCTTGGCCGAACGATCCGGTAGAATAGTTCTCTCAGTTTGCTGTAACACTCCCGCCGTATACTCACGGTATGCCACGATTATGACAATCGCGCGCTTGCAGCATTTCAAGGGATTAAGATCGGATAGGACGGCCGTAACACGATGAAACAGCTAGGCATTATAGATTCAGCCTTTGTAAACCTGGAACACCCACTCACTCCCCAGCACATTGGTGGTCTCGGTATTTACGACCAGTCTACGGCGCCCGAGGGCAAGGTTCGCTTCAAGGGGGTGATTGCCAACTTTGAACAGCGCCTGATGAAGCAGCCGATCTTTCGTTCGCGGCTGGTGAAAACGCCGGGCAATCTGGATCGACCCTACTGGGTTCAGGATGCGAACTTCGATGTGGAATTCCATATTCGCCATATCGCCCTGCCCAAGCCCGGTGACTGGCGTCAGCTCTGCATTCTGGTGTCGCGCCTGCACGCCCGCCCGCTGGATATGACACGCCCCCTGTGGGAGGCCTATATCATTGAAGGGCTTGATAATATTGTCGACGTTCCCAAAGGCGCGTTCGCCATCTACACCAAGATGCACCACTCGCTGGTGGATGGTGCCGGTGGCGCCTCCTTTATGTCAGCCATTCACGATCTCGAGCCCGACCCGAAACCGGACACCAGTCGAACCACGATCATGGTCGACACGCCGCCTAGCGCGGGTTACCTGGCTGCGGCAACGGCGGTCAATCAGGTTAAGAACACCTTCTCCATGGCGAAAGGCGCGGTTGGTCTGGCCAAGGATATCGGCAAATTTGCCCTCGGTGTTGCCCGCAAGGAAATCCCGGTGCCGTCCATCAACTCCCCGAAAACCCGCTTTAATACGCCGGTGGGGCCTTACCGGGCGTTTGATGCGGCCGAATTTCCGCTGGACGAGATCAAGGCGATCAAAAATGCCGTGGGCTGTAAGATCAACGACGTCGTGCTGGCCATTGTCGCCGGTGGCATGCGGGGTTATCTGGAAAGCATTGGTGAGCTGCCGGAAGAGAGTCTGGCGGTTTCCGTTCCCCTGAACATGCGCACTCGCCGCGGTGTCACCGACGATAACAATCAGATCGGTTCGGTTTTTCTGGATGTTCATACCAACATCAAGGACCCGATCGAGCGCATCAAGGCCGTAATGAAAAGCGCGGACGAAGCGAAATCCTACGGTGAAGCCTCGCCGCTGGTTGATGTGCTGAAAGTGACCGGCATGTTTTCGCCGGCGCTGACCAAGCCGCTCATCAACATGTATATCGACAATCAGTTGTGCAAGCACGTACCGGCCAATATTTCAGGTGTGGTCTCCAACGTGGCTGGGCCTCCCTTCCCTCTGTATTCCGCGGGCGCGAAGATGGTTCGCTACTACGGCATGGGCCTACTGACGCCGGGCATGGGTATGTTCAATCTGGCTTTCAGCTCCAGTGGTCTGCTGACTCTGTCGGTGCTGGCGGATCGCGACACCATGAACGATCCATCGGTATACGTCGGCTTCCTCTACGAAACTTTCGAAGAGATGAAAGAGGCGGCCAGCAAACTGGCTGCAGGCGAAGCGGCCAAACCCAGTAATGTGAAGCCGCTGGTGCAGGCCAAGCCGGCACCGAAAAAGCGAGTGGCCGCCAGTGCCAAAGGCGCTGCGACCGAAAACAAGAAGGTCGCCAAACCCGCGCCGAAGGCACCGCCGCGCAAGGCCAAGGCCGTGAAAAGCTCTGCCAGCAAACGCAAGCAGGCCAGCCCCTCTGAGCTGGACAATGCGTACGTTGCGGCGACCGAAGCCAAGGCTGCCGCTGTGGCTAAAACGGCCGAGCGCCCCAAAACCAAACCGGCGCCGAAAGCGCCCGTTCAGAAGGTAAAAGGCAGTGGGCAGGCGGTGTCGTCGATCTTCGCCGAGAGCGATGACAAGCGAAAGGATAACGCCCTGCATTAAGTCTTGCGAAAGGTGTTTCATTAGAACCCGGTTGCGAAGTCGCAGCCGGGTTTTTTATTGCTCTGGATATAGCGGCCAGGCCACCTTATTGGGTTTTAATGGCTGGCGCTGCAAGAAAGGATTCCAGTGCGCAAACCAACTGTTCAAACATAGCGGCATCGGGTCGTTTGCGCTTGTTAGATTTGTCCTGGGCCGAGGCACGATAAATATCGGCAATGCCGTGGAAGGTGATATTCACCGCCAGAAAGATGCGCTGTTCCTGCTCCGCTCGGCTCAGATGGGTCATCGCCTCGACGAGCAGTTCGCGGAGTCTTGGTATTGCCGGAAACTGGATGCCCAAGGCGTTCTCGCTGTTTCCCTGGATCTTATTCAGGGCCGACAGCTGCGAGACGATTTTCACAAAGTTGACGGCTTTTGGGGTGTCTCTGACGTAGTCAACGAGGGGCATGATCAAGCAGCGCGCGGCGGCCTCGGCTGCGCGCCACTCGCCGGCTTCGGCGCGCTGAAAGTAGTCTTCCCGCAAGATTGCAACGTGGTGCGCATGTTTTTCGACGATCGCCTGCAATAAGCCGCTGCGATTTTTGAAGTGATATTGCAAGGCATTGCGGTTTTTCTGACCGGCCGCTGCGGTAATTTCACTTATCGAAACGGCGTCGATGCTCCTTGAGCCGAATAGTTGTTCCGCCGCCTCTATAAGTCGGTCGCGCGTGGCTTGGGAGTTCTGCTGGTGTTTATTGGCTGCGGTCATCGCCATTACATGCCCACGGTAAAACCGCCGTCGACGGGCAGCGTTTGCCCCGTAATCCAGCTTGCGGCAGGCGAGGTCAGGAATAGAACCGCGGCCGCAATGTCTTCGGCTTCGCCTAGACGTTTGATGCCCTGTCGTGTCAGGGTTTCATCCACCATGTCAGGCATATGTTCGATTACCGGTGCCACCAGATTGGTGCGGGTCAAGCCGGCGGCCACAGCGTTGGCGCGAATGCCGTACTGCCCCCAGTTGTGACCAAAGGTCTTCATCAATTGCACGATCCCGGCCTTGGCCGGGCCGTAGGCTGGTGTCCACGCGCTGCCGAAGTAGGAGGTCATGGAGGCGATGCCAATAATGCTGGCACCGCCTTCCCACTCGCTGGCTTCCAGCAGTGGGCGGCAGGCGGTGCTGAGATGAAAGGCGCTGTTCAAGTTGATTGCCAGCGACTGATCAAAGCCGTCGTGCTCCCACTCATCCGCCTGAGTCCCCCCGGCGTTATTGATAAGAATATCGAGGGTGTCGAGGCTGTTTGCCAGATCGATCAGGGCGCTGCGGTCGGATACGTCGAGGGGGGTGTAGATAAAGCCGCTTAGATCGTGGTCGTAGTCTTCAGCCTTGGGCCGACGACCGGTAAGGATCACCTCTGCTCCGGCGTCGCGATAGGCTTTGGCACAGGCGAGGCCGATGCCGTTGGAGCCGCCGGTAATCAGCACCGTGGCACCCGTGTAGTCGAACGAAATCCCCTTAAACATCGCCGCCTCCGAAAACGCGCATCAATTAATATGCTTGAATTAATAATATGGGTGAATTACATTTTGGTCAACGCGTGTCCGCGACCGCAAGTTATATTTGATGGGAGTTTCTCATGTCAGCGACCCTGCAAGCAGCACTTAATCTCGGTCCAATCGATCAGGTCGGTTTTGTTGTGAGCAATCTGGAAGAGGCCATGGAGCGCTACCGGCCGCTGTTTGGCGACTTCAGCATAATGGAAGCGCCGGATATGGACTGGAATTATCGTGGTCGTCAGGAAAACAGTTCGCTGCGACTGGCGTTCGCCCGCAGTGGCGACATTGAAATCGAACTGATCGAATGGCTGGAGGGTGAGACGCCCCACAAAGAGTTTCTGGACGCAGGCAGGGAAGGGCTGCATCACCTGCGCTTTCGCGTGACCAATCTCGAAGCCAAAGTCAGCGAAGCCGAAGCCTTGGGTTACCGCGCCATCTGGACCAAACGCTTTGCCGATACGATTGCCGCCGCCTATCTCGAGCGCGATGGCGACCCTCTGCTTATCGAGTTTTACGAAAATACGGCGAGCGAATGATGAGCAGGATTTATCTTCAGGATCTGGCGCAACCTCAATACACCGAGCAGCAGCGTGCGATTCTCGATTTCGGCAACACCCTGTCGGTAACTCTGGATGGTGACGATATCCTGAGTGAGGCCAAAAGTGCGTTGGGGCTGGATGATTTTGGCGACGACGAGTTTCGCGAACGGCTGGATCTTCTCTGTGATGCCTGGAACCGCAACCCAAGCTTGAATTCCCTCGGTAAGTTCAATCTTCGCAACAAGCTGCTGGTCTTCGCCAAGAACCGCCTGCTTATTCAGGACCTGCTAAAACGCCACCCGGAAATTCACCAGGTGCAAATCAGCAAGCCGATTATTGTTGCCGGTTTGCCGCGTTCGGGAACAACGCATCTGCTGAATCTGATGGCGGCGGACCACAGGTTGCGGGCGCTACCCCTGTGGGAGTCCTATGAACCTGTGCCGACGCCTGGAGAGGCCTTGCTGCCCGATGGAACCGATCCCCGCTACCAGCGCTGCGCTGACGAGTGGGCGGCGATGCAGCAGACCGTGCCCCACCTCGCCGCGATGCACCCCATGGAGCCTGATCATATTCACGAAGAGCTGGAATTGATGGGGCCGGATTTCGCCTCATACAACTTCGAGTGGCTCTGCCATGAGCCGCGCTGGCGCGACCACTATTACCAAAGCGATCAAACCCCTCACTACGACTACATGAAGACGGTGCTCAAGATTCTCACTTGGCAGGATGGTGATCTCTCCGGCGAGAACACCCGCTGGGTGCTGAAATGTCCTCAGCACATGGAGCAATTGCCGGTGTTGAACAAGGTATTTCCCGATGCCACCGTAGCGGTTACCCACCGCGATCCGGTCGCGGTTATTCAATCGGCCATCACCATGCTTGCCTATGGGCAGCGTATGTCGCGTACAAGAATTGGTCTTGCTGAGCTGGCCGATTACTGGATCGATCGCATTGAACACCTTTTGCAGGCCTGCGTGCGCGACCGCGACTGCCTTCCGCAGGCGCAAAGTATTGATGTGCCCTTTCATCGTTTTATGGCAGACGACATCGGCATGGTCGAGAAAATCTACACCAAGGCTGACTTGCCGATGACGGCCGAGGCGCGCGAGCAGCTAAAGGCGTTTATGGATAACCATCCCCGTGGCAAACACGGCCAGGTGGTCTACGACCTGCAAGGGCAGTTTGGTATTGACCCCGACGCCTTGCGTGAGCGTTTTGAATTTTACTTTAAGGCTTTCCCAGTTGAGGCGGAGCGCAAGTGATGCGTCAGGCAATATACAAAGAACGTCCCATTGAACCGAATCCGTCGCGCTTTGATAGCGGAAAACGAATAAACGATTTTATAAGCCTGAGCGAAGCCTTCTCCAATGTGTATCGCATAGAAACGTCGGAAGGCATCGTGCAACTCAATGCCGGTATGGGCATGGAGGCGCCGGTTATCGACGCCAATCTTGCGAGTTTTTCAGAGCAGCCCTTACACACCTTGATCTTGACGCAGGGGCATGTGGATCATGTAGGCGGCGTGGCCTATTTCCGCGAGAAGAATCCTGGTTTAAGGGTTATCGCGGGTGCGAATAACCCGGAGCATCAAGCCTATGATGGAAGGCTGGGGCCGTTTCGGGGTAACCGTTCTGCCTTTGCGTTTACCAGTAAGTTTATGAAGGCCTTTGCGCATTATCAGGAGCACGGCTATACCGAGTATCCGGCGCAGGACACCCCGGTGCCAGACCTGCTGGTTGATGAGCGGTATAGCTTTGAGCTGGGCGGTATAGCGTTCGAGATTATTGCGGTGCCGGGCGCCGAAACTAATGACTCTGTGATTGTCTGGTTGCCGAAGCAGCGAATCTGTTTCACCGGCAATTTATTCGGTTGCCCCTTCGGGCATTTCCCCAATCTGGTCACGATTCGTGGCGATCGCTATCGGGAGGCTTTGGTCGTGGCTCGCGCTGTCGAGGTAGTGCGAGAACTGGAGCCCAAGATGATTCTTTACGGTCATCATGGTCCGATTGTCGGCAGCGCGATAATTCAAGACGAACTCAAGGCCTTGCATGGCGCTATTCTGCATGTGCACGACGAAACCGTGAAGGGAATGAATAGCGGTAAAACAGTCCACCAACTGATGCAGGAAATCCGTATTCCTCCCGAGCTTCATGTGGGAGAAGGTTACGGCAAGGTGAGCTGGAGTGTTCGTGCCATCTGGGAAAGCTACGCGGGTTGGTTTCATCACGAGTCAACCACCGAGCTTTACAGCGTTCCGGCAAACAGTGTGCATACGGATATTGTGGAGCTGGCGGGCGTCGATAATCTGCTGACGCGGGCGCAGGAAAAATATCGCGGCGGCCATTATGAGCAGGCGCTGCATTTGTTGGATTTGATTCACAATGCCAGGTCGGGGACGAGCGCGAGTTATGCCTTGGCGCGCGACATCCATCAGGCGCTACTAAAGCAATCTGAAAATTTCTGGTTATCGTCCTGGCTGCGCCATCAGATTGATCTGCTTTCAGAAAAAGCCGAAGCCGCCAACAAGGAAAACTGATGCCATGAAAATGCCCCTGGTTAATGTACATGGCCCTGACGATGTTCGGATTGATCAGGTTGATATCCCTGAACCCGGTGACGACGACGTGCTGGTCAAGGTGTCACTGTGCGGCATCTGCGGTTCGGATCTTGGTTATATCCGAATGGGGGGCTTGGGAGGTACTCAACCCATGCCGCTCGGACACGAGCTGGTGGGGACGGTGGCCGCGCTGGGGGAAAATGTAGGTTCGCTGTCGGCGGGTGATCGGGTGGTTATCAATCCGATGGCGAACGCCAATGCCATTGGCAACGGCGGTCCTGAAGGCGGTTTTGCGCCATTTTTGCAGGTGCGCGGCGTAGCGCGAGATCCTCGCGCCCTGTTGAAAGTGCCCGATACCTTGCCTTCGGAGCACGCTGCTCTGGTCGAGCCGCTTTCGGTTGCGCTTCACGGCTGTCACAAAGGGCAGGCCAAACAAGGTGACAGAGTGGTTGTTTTTGGCGCAGGGCCGATCGGCTTAAGCGCCATCGTTGCCCTGCGTTACCTGGGTGTATCCGACATTGTTGCAGTCGATCTTTCGGAGTTCCGGCTGTCGATTGCCCGCCAACTGGGCGCGACCACGATTCAGGCGCAGACCGATCTGGCAGCGGCATTGATGGAACACCAAGGTCGTACTGATCTGATGGGAATGTCGGTCCCGAACACCGATCTCTATCTGGAAACCACTGGCGCCGGTCCGGTGTTCGAACAAATTACCTCACTGGCTAAAACCGGGGCGCGCGTTGTTGTGCTCGGTTTGCATAAGGCGCCGGTTTCCTTCGATCTCGTCAATCTGCTGATGCGTGAGCTGGTGGTCACGGGCTCGATGGCTTACGACAACGAGTTTTCAGACGTCATTTCGATGTTGAGTCGTGGTGACATCGACGTTTCTCCGTTGATCAGTCATTGCCTTCCTCTGTCGAAATTTACCGAGGCCTTGGCGCTGGCTGGAGATATCAGCACTGCCGCTAAAGTACTCATCGATTGCCAACAGTAAAGACTGTTGCGGAGGCTGTATGAAATTCTGGCAACCTATCACCTGGGCCGAGACCGATCAGTTAATTGAGATTGCCCGTTTTGCGGAAGAGGTCGGTTTTCACGGCGTGATGAGTGGCGACCACGCGCTTTACCCCGGCGTGATGGAGGCGGGTTATCCCTATTCAGACAGCGGTTACCCGCCCCAGACCGAAGACTCGGAATACCCGGATCAATGGGCCCTGTTTGGGGCTGTGGCTGCGGCCACCACAACACTGCGCTTTACCTGCGGCGTGTATGTCTTGCCACTGCGTAATCCCATCGAAGTCGCCAAGGCATGCGCCACGCTGGATATTCTCAGTGACGGCCGTTTTGTCCTGGGTGCGGGCGCAGGCTGGATGCGGGAAGAGTTTGATATTTACGGCATTGATTTTAAAACCCGCGGCAAGCGGCTGGATGAATGTCTCGAAGCACTGCGGGTATTGTGGAAGCCTGAACTTGTCGAGTATCACGGTGACTACATCGACTTCCCGCCCATCCGACTGGCACCAGCACCCAAGAATGACATTCCAATCTATATCGGGGGTGCTAACAAGTTGGCACTGCGGCGGGCTGCGCGTTATGGCGATGGTTGGATTGGCGCTGGCAATACGCCCGAGGAGGTTCCGCAAGTGCTTGCGGAGCTCAATCAATTGCGCAGCGACTACGGTCGAGCCGATCGCCCCTTTGATACCTTGATTGGTTTAATGGCTGAACCCGATCTTGCAATGTTTCAGCGGTTGGCCGAACACGGTATGAGCTCCGGGCTGAATATGCCCTTTGAATACGCGCTCGGTAAAGGCTCCAGTCTCGATGACAAAAAGCGAATGATGGAGCAGTTTGCCAATCGAATTATTCGCCCCTATTCATAAGCGCAATTCGCGCGTTCTGCGGGTGTCAGGAAATTCGAATATAGCCCATCAAGCCGGTTTTCATATGCTCAATCACATGGCAGTGATACATCCAGCCGCCGGGGTTGTCAGCGACAAACGCTATGGTGGCGCGTTCATTTTTTTCGAGCAGAATCGTGTCGGTAAAAAACGGCGTGATGTTTTTCTTGTCTGAACTTAACACTTTGAAGATCAGCCCGTGCAGGTGAATCGGGTGCCCGTGCGGCGTCGCGTTGTGCAACTCGAAGATATAACTCTTGCCCAGCTCAAGTTCCGCCAGTGGTTCGGGCAGGTTGGCGCTGTGCATGCCAGCCCAGGCGCGGCGGTTGATGGTCCAGAACTCGTGGTGGGTGTGACCGCTGGCTGACACCGGTGTCATGGCGCCGGCCCACTCAAATACAAAACGGTGAGTTTCGGCCTTGCTCACGTCGGGCTCGGAAACCGGGTTGGGTGGCAAGGTTGGGATGGCTGGCGGCGCCGTGCTTCGAATCGGCGCGGTGGTGCGCAAGCTGCAGACCTTTTGATAGAAGCGACCTTTAACATCGTAAATCGGAATTTCTACACCTGCGTCGGCAGGTGTGTGCAAGCCCAGGTCGAGGCGCATACCCACGCCCAGTTGATGAATATCGAGCGCTTTGTTCGGTACCGGCATGGCGTCGATCGCTATGATACTGGCGTTGTCTTGCCCGAGATGCTCGCCGAGGCTGATAGCGAACTGCCGACTGTTATCCATATTCAGTAAGCGCACGCGAACGGTTGCGTTGGCGGGCACTTCTATTTCTGGCAGCAATTCGCCGTTAACGGTCGCGACATTGCCAAGGGTGCCGGCGCGCGCAGCGTGGCGTGGTTCTGACAGAGTTTTGAAACTGCCGTCTTTGTTCAGGCGCCAGTCTTTAAAACCCACAATGACATCCGCGTCAAAGGCCGGTTTGTTTTTCTCTTCCACAATTAAGGCGCCCACCAAGCCTTTACCCAGTTGCTCGACACTGTGCATGTGGGGGTGGTACCAGAAGGTGCCGGCGTCGGGGCAGACAAATTCGTAGTCAAAGCTGGCGCCGGGTTTTACCGGTAACTGAGTGAGGTAAGGTACTCCGTCCATGGCGTTGTCGAGCCGGATGCCGTGCCAGTGGATGGTGGTTTCCTGGGACAATTTGTTGGTGAAATGAACGCGCAGCTTTTCGCCCTGGCGAGCGCGAATTACCGGCGCCGGAAATTCACCATTAAAGGCGAGTGCCGGACTGGTAGTATTCGGCAGAATAGACAGGGGCTTTTCTTCAGCGGTGAGAATGTAGTCGTAGTCCGGGCGTCGTGACAGGCTCAAACTGAGCTGCGGGCTCATCGCCAGAGTGGCCGCTGCGGCGGCCTGCAGTGAGTGCTGTAGAAAGCGGCGTCGCTTCATGTGCTCAATTCCATATGGTTGTCCCAGCGCAGATCGGCAACGCGGCCAGTCAAGCTGAGCCCTTGCTGATCTACGTGTACCAACTGGCCGCGACCGTTACTGGTTACAAAGGCATTGCGCTGCGGGTCGAAAGCGACGCCGGCGACATCATTCAAATGTTCGAGTTTTTCGAATTGGCCGTTGCGCCAGCGGCTGATGCAGTTGCCGCGGGGCGAGGTGGCAATAACCGTATCGCCAGCACTGGCAACGCTGGCGATATAGTGGTTGTGGCTTCGCCATACCGTGTCACTGGCGCTGAGTGGCTGCAGTGTGTCTTCGCCCCAATGACGAAATAACAGCGGCAGGGTTTGTGCCGTATCACCCTCAAACTGAGCGCCGACGGTCACCTCACCGGCGTTGTTTACATCCAGGTGGCGCAGACTTAATTGTGGGTGCGGCGGTTGATACTGGCCGAGCAATTGCCCCGTGCGACTATCGATATAACTCAGGTTCGGTTGCATGGAATCCAGATTCAATTTGTCGCGGTTTGATCCCGGTAGCGTCAGTATGCCGCCATTGGCGACAACCAGAGTTCGGCCATTCGGCATCGTGGCGATCTGATGCGGGCCGATTCCGCCGCTGGCGAATTCTCCGATACGCCGATAGTTATCGCGACAATCGTAGATACCGATCACACCCTGACCGCCATTAGCGAAATCATTTTCGCTGGTCAGCAAAATCTCACCTTGCTGAATCAAGGTGCCGTGGCCATAAAAATGTCGGCCGGCCGGGCTGGTGACACTCGCCTGAAGTTCACCGCTGTGAGCATCGAGCACCGTCAGCCAGGTACCCGGGCGGCGCGCAAAATAGAGCGCGCTATTGGTGTGCACATTCAGAAGGACATCGTGGCCGCGACCGGAGCTGGCTACTTTGAACTGCAATTCGCCCTCTGCCCAGCAGCACAGAAAATGACGATTATTACGATCGCTGGCCGCCGAATAAATCCGGCGCTTGCTGCCTGCGGCGACCGTGCCGGTCAGGCTCAGCGCAAGCCCGGCGAGGCAGCCGCCCAGAATCTGACGGCGGGAAAACTCAGTCGCCGTCATTGGCGTTAAAGCCCAGGGTAATGCCTAAAGTCGACGGGATTTCGCGTTTAAAGGCCGCCAGCAAATCAGTGAGTGTTGCGTAAAGCGTTTCTAAAGACTCGGCGTTTGCGGCTTTGGCATGGTTCTGTTCGAGGCTGCCTTCAAGGCTGGCGATGGCACTGATGGCGCGATCAAACTGGGTGGTCACAGTGTCGCTGAGTTCGGTGGCGCCGCGCGCTTGCAGCAGTTCGTTCAAACCGGCGCCATTTCCCGCGCTGTAAAGTAGTTGCAGGCTGTGCAGGTTGATCAGAATGGCTTCACGAGATTGCTGGCTGCGCCACCACTCCAGTAGAAAGGTGTTGGCTTGTCCGCCTTCAAGGCCAAGGGGGCGCTGCAGCTTGTCGCGCTTGATGCGCTCTAGGCCGTAGACAATGGTTTCGATCAAGGCGCCGATGGCTGCGTTTTCATCCGGGTAATCCAGATTGTCCGGGCCGGGTGACTGCCACGTGCCGAGGTAGTTTTTACCGCTCGGGTGCCAGCCTTCATGCAGGAAATCCGCAACCTGCTGCAGATTGCTGGCGGCGGCGTTCAGGTGGTCGCAATATCCTTGCCCGTCGGGGCCGATCAGTTTGGCTGCGGGTTTGTCGTAGAGCAGATATTCCATGGCCGAAAGGCCCTGAATGACCACGCTGGAATCCTGTAGGGCGGGCAGGGTGATGGCTTCGTCGCCGATGACGAACTGTTCGGTTTTGCGGGCAATCAGGTTTTTGCGGTCGGGCCAGAACTGTACTTTCCAAGCCTGGTTGTCGTCGGTAACCGGGCCAAACTGAATGCTTTGAATGCCTTCCCAGCCGTTCATGGCGGCTACCCAGCGATCGCGCAGGGCGGCGAGATCTTCCGCCGAACGTGAGTTTTGGGCGCAAAAGGCACTGGTGTTTTGCGACAGGCTCAGGGACTCCGCCAGAAACTTTTCATGTAAGGGCAGGATGGCTTCGCTGCCGGTGGCGTCGAGCAATTGCTGCTCCGGCGCCTTACCGCAGGCGGCGAGAAAACAGAAGGCCAGACTCAGGCTGACTCGGGAAAAAGTGTGTGTCATTGCGTTTTTGCCAGTCAATGGATTGCCCCTGAAAACGATTTGCTAGAGCGCGCGTAAGAATTCTATCAGCGCGGCGCGCTGCGTGCCGGTGAATTGCCTTACAGCATCCACACTCTGTTGGGCTTCGCCGCCATGCCAGAAAATGGCTTCCAATACAGTGCGGGCACGACCGTCGTGCAGATACGGGCCGTCACCCAGCGCCCACAGCGACGCCGTGCGCCACTCTCGGGCATCTGCGCTGGCAGGGTCAGACAGCGCTTCACCCATATCGTGCAACAGAAAATCACTGAAGGGGTAAATGGTCTGTTCGTTGAGTTGGGGCTCGGCGTGCTGCCCGGTTTGCCATGAGGGAGTATGACAGCTCCCGCAGCCGGCGATTTGAAATAGCGTCCAGCCTTCGCGGTGCTCATCACTTAGGCGAGCTGGAGGCACATTCAGTCGAGCGAGATAGCCCACCACTTGCTCCAGGCCCTCGTCGCTCAGTTCCGGATCGCCGCCGCTGATCGCTTCACAGCGCGCCGGGTTTTGCTCGCAGCCTGCGGTGTGAGAAAACAGGGTGTTCGTGATGCCCAAGTCTTCGGCAAAGGCTTTGGCCACCTGGTCGCGCAGCGTGGGCTGTTCACCCTTCCAGCCAAAGCGACCGGCGTAGCGACCACTGATGCCGTCGCGATTGCGATCGTCGGGATCGGCATTAGCCGCGAGCGCTTTCTGCGGTATCGCATCGATCAAGCCCATGCCGATCAGTCGCGGCGCCAACCTGGGAGACAGTCCCGGGTGTTCGGAAAGATAGTTCGGCTTTCTCAGCGCAATCGTTTCCCCGTCCGCTAGGCGGAGCGTCTGCTCTTTGTAGGACAGGCCCACCTGTCCCTCTGCGATAAAGCCCGGCAGCGCCCGCGTTTGTAGCTGTGCGCCAAACGGGCCGCCGGTATTCGCGAAACGAAACAGCAGACCGCCGCGCTCGGCAGTACTGGCACCCGGCAATAGCCCGCGCCCGGCGCGGGGGTGGCAGCTGCTGCAGCTATGGGCGTTAAACAGGGGGCCGAGGCCGTCGCGGTCGTGGGTGGTGCTAGGTGCTGTTACCCAAGGTTTGTTGAAGAAGGAGGCGCCGAGGCTGTATTGCAGGCGTTCCTCCGGAGTGAAAGTGGACGACACTTGATGGGGCGGCGCTGACGAGGTGAGTGCACCGCCGAGGGTATTGGCGGGCAAGTGTTGTTCGACCGACTGGCAGGCGCCCTGCAATAGCAGGGCGGTCAGAGCAAACAGGTGAAGCGTAACGAAAAGAGGCTTAGTGCGAGGCATCGCTGTTCTCTGAGCCCAGTCCCAGGGTGCGGGCCAGATCTTCCAGTGCGGTGGTCTGTGCAACCAGCGCGTCAATCGCGTTCATGACTAGTGCGCGACCCTCGCGGTTGCCTTCGGCAATCATCTGGTCAAATTTCATAGGTTTTATTTTGTGTTCGGCGGCCTTCACCAGAGCCTGAGTTTTTTCTACGCTGACATTCATGGCACGTCGCAGATGCTCGGTAGCTTCCGGTGCACGCTTGCGCGCAAAGTCTGCGAGCGAGGGGCCGCCGACGCTGTCGCCATTGATACGCTGATACTGTCCCGTAAACAGGTTCTGCATGCCGAGGGCGTTGTAATAGTGCGACCAGTGGGTGTTGTCGCTGAAGCAGTCGTGCTCGTCTTCGGTGGAATTGGCTTCCAGAGGCACTTTCATGCGCTCGCCAGCCAGTTCTCCCAGTGACAGGGAACCGATACTGAACACAATGCTGTTGGCCACTGCTTCCTCAGACATCGTGCTGTATTTCTTGTGTAGATCACCGCCGGCCTGCCAGCGAGCGACCATGGCCTCAAGATCGCTGACCAGCAAGGTGGTCACGGCCTTCAGGTACTGGCGGCGACGCTCGCAATGACCGTTGCTGCAGTTATCATCCACGACAAAGTCGGTATAGGGGCGCTCACCCGCACCGGCTTGGGTGCCGTTCAGATCCTGCCCCCAAAGCAAAAATTCGATGGCGTGGTAACCGGACGCCACATTGGCTTCACTACCGGCAAATTCGTGAAAAGACTGAATCAGTTCGGGGGAGATCTCTCTGGCGTCGATTTCCTGCCCGGCAAGCTGGATCGTGGGGTTGGCAATGATATTCAGCTGCGCGCCCAGGTTGCCCATTTCATGAAAGTAGTCGTCGCTGACGTAATCAATCAGCCCCTCGTCTAAAGGCCAGGCATTGAGTGCGCCTTCCCAGTCGTCAATTTCCGGGTTGGCAAAGCGGAAGGTTTCGCTCTGCTGGTAGGGCACGCGCGCCTTGCGCCAGGCATCGCGAGCGGCGCTCAGGGTCTTGGGCGAGGGCTGTGCCAGCAGGGCGTCGATGTGGCTTTGCAGATCCCGGGCGCTGATCAGGGAGTCTTCATAGACCGCTGACGCCAGCGTGATATAGGTGGTATTCAGGTTTTCGCCGCGCACCAGTGAGGCGCTGAATAAGAGAACAAGGGCGAAAAAGCGCAGGAATACAGGCATGGTCAGGCGGGCTCCCAGTGTGCAGGCGTGTCGAAATAGCGCGTCATTGTATTTTTAATGAGAATTATTCGCAATTACCGAGTCTGGCCCAGCAGGCGGCTCCAGAATTGCTCGCGGGCACTTTTATCGATTTGTCTCAATCGCACAAAGTCGACGCCGGACTGTGGCTTTGTCGGCGAGTAGGTAATTCCCCACAACGGGCGCGCACTGGCTGGATCAATGGCGTAGCGGAAGTCGCCTACAAAGACGTCATCGCTGTCAGCTGCGGGAGGGTAGCTGAACAACCAGCCCGCAGAAAAATGATCAAACCGCTCCAGATCGCGGCGCAGTCTGCTGCCGGCTGGCGCCTGTGTTTCCAGGCGCAAGGCCGTGACTCTGTCACCGGGGGTAATCGAGGGATCCTGACCGGGCACCAGCCGAATGGCGAGCGTCTGAAAATGGCTGCCGGTATCAATCAGGCCGCGCCATAAAATGATATTAGCGAAAGAGGGCTTGGCGACGATGCGTTCAACTTGCAGACCGCGGGAGTGAACCCATTGCTTGGTTGCCTCCAATGCCTGCTGATGCTGCCAGCCGGCGGCGCCCAGATACAGCGTGGCCCACAGCGCGCCGCCCCATAACCAGCTTCGCTGCTTGGTAAGCATTGCGATGGCCAGCAGTATGAGCAGGGGCAGGGTAAACAGCGGGTCGATAACACTGATCCAGTTAAAGGCCACCCGTTCGGTGCTGAAGGGTAGATAAAGCGAGGTTCCATAGGAGGTAAAGGAATCGAGCAGACCGTGTGAGAGGTAGCCGAGAAAGCAGCTTAGATAGAGTGCACCGAAGCCCATAGTGCGTTTCATCAGCGGCGACAGGGCGAGGCCAACGATTAGCCCGCCAACGGGCGCAAAGGCGATGGAATGAGTGAAGTGACGGTGGTAATCCAGTGCCAGCAGCGCATCGTCAGAGGAGCGGATCAATACGTCCAGATCGGGCGCCATGCCCGCCAACCAGCCCGCGATGACAGTCTGTTTCAATGGTGCCCGGCGGCTACCCGCCTGTGCCCAAAGACTGCCAAAAACTCCTTGTGAAACCGGATCCATAGCGCGTGTTACCAACGTGGAAAGTTAAAAAGTTCAGATTCAGGACATGTCATGTCATGGCCTGCGCGTGTACGCGTCGCCAGAATACCTGCAAATTCAGCAAGACACGAGATCGATATGGCTGCTCCAATTCTTTGTGAACGCGACCTGGAATTCATGCTCTACGAGCTGTTTGATGCCGAAGCTATGATCGCCCGCGAGCGCTACGCGGATCATAGTCGTGAAACCTTCAATGCGACCATTAATACCGCGCGTCAGATAGCCGAGAAGTATCTGGTGCCGATCCGGCAGAAGGTCGATACCGACCAGCCGACTTTTGATGGCAAAGAGGTTCACCTGATTCCTGAAATCAAGACAGCAGTGGATGCGGCAACAGAAGCCGGCTTTGTATCGGCAACTGCCGACTACGAGCTCGGTGGGATGCAGTTACCCCTAGTCGTAGCGGCAGTGGCCAACAGCTACCTGTCGGCGGCCGGCAGCACGACCACGGGCTACCTGTGGCTGACCTCGGCGAATTGCAACCTGATTGAAGCCCACGGCTCGGCGGAGCAGATTGAAAAATGGGTTAAACCCATGCGGGCCGGTCGCTTTGCGGGCACCATGGCCATGACCGAGCCCGGTGCGGGTTCGGGCTTGGCCGACCTGACAACCTCGGCAGTAAAAGCCGAAGACGGCAGCTACCGTGTTACCGGTTCCAAAATTTTTATTTCCGGTGGTGACCACTCCCTGAACGAAAATATCGTACATCTGGTGTTGGCGCGGGTAAAAGGAGCGCCCAAGGGTGTGAAGGGAATTTCCCTGTTTATTGTGCCCAAATTCCTGGTTAACGAAGACGGGTCGCTGGGCGATCGCAATGATGTCGCACTCTCTGGCCTGTTCCACAAAATGGGAGGTCGCGGTCAGACTTCCACCGCGCTCAGCTTCGGTGAAAAAGACGGCGCCGTCGGCTATCTGGTGGGCGAGGAAAACAAAGGCCTCGCTTACATGTTCCACATGATGAATGAAGCGCGGGTTATGGTGGGCACTGGCGCCGCGGCTACGGCGCTGACCGGCTATCAGTATTCCCTGCACTATGCCCGCGAGCGTCCTCAGGGTCGTGTGCCTTCGCAGAAAGATCCACTTTCACCGCCGGTGAATATCATTGAGCACGCGGATGTAAAACGGATGCTTCTTGCGCAAAAGGCCTACTCCGAAGGTGCATTTGCCTTGTGTTTGCTCGGTGCTCAACTGGCAGATGATGAGAAAACGGCTCCCACTGAAGAGGAACGCAAGGCGGCCCACCTGCTGCTGGACTTCCTCACTCCCATGATCAAAACCTGGCCCTCGGAATACGGCCCGGAAGCCAACGATCTGGCGATTCAGGTTTTGGGCGGTCACGGTTATATCAACGAGCACCCGGTGGAAATGTTCTACCGCGACAACCGCCTCAACCCGATTCACGAAGGGACCACCGGCATCCAGTCGCTGGACCTGTTGGCGCGTAAAGTGCCGATGAAAAATCTGGCAGGCTACAAGGCCTGTCTGGCGGAAATCCAGAAGACCATCGATGCGGCCCAAGGCGGCGAGCTTGCGGCCGAGGCCGAGCAGTTGAGTGCTGCGCTGGCGACCCTGCAGCGCACCACTGAAAGCCTGCTCGGTGCGATGATGGAGAAACCCATTGATCTGGCACTGGCGAATTCAGTGAAATACCTGGATCTGTTTGGTCACGTGGTCATTGCCTGGCTGTGGCTGAAGCAGGGCTTGATTGCGGCGGCCAAATTGGAGGCAGACGCGAACTTTTATCAGGGTAAACTGCAGGCTATGCGCTACTTCTTCCGCTATGAATTGCCGCTGATTGAGGTTTGGTCAAAAATTCTGACCGACCTCGACGGCACCTGTTATGAAATGCAAGACGCGTGGTTCTGATTCGATATTAATAAGGAGAGATACGATGCAAACCGTTAAGAAAGAAGACCTGCAATCGATGATTGGCAAAACCTCCGAGCCTTCGGAGTGGCTGGCAGTAACGCAGGATCGCGTTAACCAGTTTGCGGACTGCACGCTGGACCACCAGTTTATTCATATTGACCCCGAGCGCGCCGCGCAGACACCTTTCGGTGGTCCGATTGCTCACGGTTTTCTGAGCCTTTCACTGCTGTCACATTTTGCCGAGCAATACAGTTTTGTGATTGATGGCTTTCAGATGGGCATTAACTACGGTTTTGACAAGGTTCGCTTTCTGGCGCCGGTACGAGTTGGCAAGCGAGTGCGTGCCGCCGCCAAAGTTATGTCGATTGATGAGACCCGTCCCGGACAGTTTCGCTTGAAGTCTGAAGTTACTGTGGAAATCGAAGGTGAAGACAAGCCCGCCTTGATTGCCGAGTGGCTGACGGTTCAGATTGTCGCGTAGTTTTTCAGACATCCAAAAAGTTCAGTTAAGGAGAAAATCATGTCAGTACGTTTTGATGGCAAAGTCGCCATTGTAACCGGTGCCGGTAACGGTCTGGGTAAATCTCACGCGCTGGAACTGGCCGCGCGCGGTGCTAAAGTGGTGGTCAACGATCTGGGCGGTGCCCGCGACGGTAGCGGTGCTTCGTCGGATGCGGCGAAGGCGGTTGTTGCGGAGATAGAGTCCAAGGGTGGTGAAGCCTTTGCTCACGGCGCCAACGTTGCCGTTATGGCAGAAGTCGAAGACATGGTTAAGCAGGCCATGGATAAGTGGGGTCGCGTTGATATTCTGATCAACAACGCCGGTATTTTGCGTGACAAGTCCTTCTCAAAAATGGAACTGGCGGACTTCCAATTGGTGATGGATGTTCACCTGATGGGTTCTGTGAACTGCACCAAGGCTGTTTGGGAAATCATGAAGCAGCAAGAGTACGGCCGCATCGTGATGACCACCTCTTCCAGTGGCCTGTACGGCAACTTCGGTCAAACCAACTACGGTGCTGCCAAAATGGCGGTGGTGGGCTTTATGAATACCCTTGGTCTGGAAGGTGCTAAATACAATGTGCGCTGCAACGCGCTGGCGCCGACCGCGGCGACCCGGATGACTGAAGATTTGTTGCCACAGGAAGTGCTGGATATGCTGGTTCCGGAAGCGGTAACCGCCGGTGCGCTGACACTGGTAACTGAAGAGGCTCCAAACCGCATGATTCTCGCGGCCGGCGGCGGTGGCTACGCCAGCGCGCGTGTCTTTGAAACCGACGGTGTGTATCTGGCGCCCGCGGATCAGACGCCGGAAGGTGTGCTGGCCAACTGGGATGCCATTAACGACACCAGCCGCCAGGCCACCATTGAAGCCGGTATGAAGCAAAGCGAAAAGTTTTTGCTCAAGGCTCAGGCTTATCTTGAATCCCAGAAGTAATTAATCACAGGCCCCTCTCTTTGGGAGAGGGGCGGAATGGAAGTGCCCCCAACAGCAGTACTGCCTTTTATTCCGTCCTTTTCCCAAGGGGAGGGGCACGCCTACACAATTCAATCGATTTAGGAAGGGAACATGAAAGACGCTGTTATCGTATCCGCCGCCCGTACTCCCATTGGCAAAGCCTACCGAGGGGCTTTCAATAATCTTGAAGCGCCCTCGCTGTCATCGTTTGCAATGAAGGCCGCGGTTGAGCGCGCCGGTATTGATCCGGCTGAAATTGATGACTGTATTATCGGCGCCGCCCTGCAGCAGGGTACGCAGGGCATGAACCTGGCCCGCCACGTAGCCATGGCTTCAGGTTTGCCAACCAGCGTTTCCGGTATGACGATTGATCGTCAGTGCTCTTCGGGCCTGATGAGCATCGCGACCGGTGCCAAGCAAATTGTGATGGACGGCGCGCCAATGCTGGTTGCAGGTGGTTGTGAATCCATCTCCTTGGTGCAGAACGAGCACATGAATGCTCATCGCATGGTTGACCCCTTGTCGATCGGCAATGCGCCGCACATTTACATGGCGATGCTGGACACTGCTGAGGTCGTCGCTAATCGCTATAACGTCTCCCGTGAGGCGCAGGACGAGTACGCTCTGCAAAGCCAGCAACGCACCGCCGCTGCTCAGGAAGCGGGCAAGTTTGACGATGAAATCGTGCCAGTGACTGCCAACAAACTGGTGATGAATAAAGAAACCGGTGAGACCAGTGAAGAGCAAGTGACTCTGAGCAAGGATGAAGGCAACCGCCCGTCGACCACGCTGGAAAGCCTGCAGGGTCTGAACCCGGTGCGCGAAGGTGGCTCTATTACTGCCGGTAACGCCAGTCAGCTGTCTGATGGTGCGGCCGCCGTAGTGATGATGGACGGCAAGCTGGCCGAGCAACGCAATGTTGAGCCGCTGGGCATTTATCGCGGTATGGCGGTTGCGGGTTGCGAGCCCGACGAAATGGGTATCGGGCCGATCTACGCGATACCCAAACTGCTGGCGCGCACCGGCCTGAAAATGGATGATATCGGCCTGTGGGAACTGAACGAAGCCTTCGCAGTGCAGGTTGTTTACTGTCGCGACAAACTGGGCATTCCCAACGAAAACCTGAACGTAAATGGTGGTGCTATTTCCATCGGCCACCCCTATGGCATGAGTGGCGCTCGTATGGTGATGCACGCCTTGATCGAAGGTAAGCGTCGCGGCGTGAAGTATGTCGTAGTCACCATGTGTGTTGGTGGTGGCATGGGCGCAGCCGGTCTGTTTGAAGTTGTCTGACCGGTAAGTTAAGGAGCGGTTGTGAGCAAAAAATCCGAAGAACGCCTGATCGATGCCGGTGGTGTCGAACTCAATGTGCAGGAATTTGGTGATGCTTCACAGCCTGCCCTCTTACTGATCATGGGGCTGGGCATGCAGATGATTTCCTGGCCGGAAATCTTCTGCAAACGCCTGGCTGCCGAGGGTTATCGCGTTATCCGCTTCGACAATCGCGATGCGGGTTTGTCGCAGAAATTCGACGGTAAGCGCGCCCCCGGTCCGATCAAGTTGTTGGCCGCGAGCAAGCTTCGCCTGCCGGTGAAAGTGCCCTATCGATTGCACGATATGGCTGCCGATGTGGTCAACCTGTTGGAGGCTCTGGACATCGATGCTGCGCATATTGTCGGCGCCTCGATGGGTGGCATGATCGCCCAATTGGTAGCCGCGCTGTATCCAGAACGCGTCAGCAGTCTGACCTCGATTATGTCTTCCAGCGGCAATCCCAAATTGCCGCAGCCTCGGCCAGTGATTCTGGCCACGCTGATGACACCAGCGGCTGACAATGAAGAAAGTTATCTGAAAAATGCGATAAAGACCTGGGCGCTGATTGGTAGTCCGGCTTATCCGCCTGAAGACAATGAGCTGCGTGAGCGCTTGCGCTTTGCCTATCGTCGCAGCTACTGCCCCGGCGGCACGGCGCGGCAACTGGCGGCCATAGCTGATTGCGGCAGTCGAGCACGAGAGCTGCAAACCATTATCGCGCCAACGTTGGTTATCCACGGCAAAGACGATCCGTTAGTGCCGGTGGAAGCGGGTATCGACACTGCCGAGCTGATTCCCGGTGCCCGCCTCGAACTGATCGAGGGTATGGGGCATGATTTGCCCCAGCCCCTGTGGTCGCGTTTCGTTGAGCTGATCAGCGATCACGCTCGCAGCGCGATCGCCAACTGAGTCGGTGTTTCATCTCTTTCTACACGCGGCAGTTCCCCTGTTGGTGGCGCTGCTGTTTTTTCGTAAGCGTTGGAAACACGCCTTACTGATCATGTTGGCCACCATGCTGGTAGATGTGGATCACCTGCTGGCAAACCCTATCTACGACCCTGAGCGCTGCAGTATCGGTTTTCATCCGCTGCACAAATCCGGCTTTATCCTGCTCTATTTCGCGCTCTGCTTCTTTCCCAAAACCCGCCTGGTGGGGCTGGGCTTGAGTATTCATATGGCTCTGGATTGGCTCGACTGCGGCTAATGGATTTCCGTGCCTAGCTTGCGTCTGGTGTTTCGCTATGTCTTACGCTGCTGATGGTGCGCTCAGGCTCGTCCCAGGCTTCCTCAGCGCGCGGGCGATAGAAACGGTCATACCATTTTCGGAGTTTGTTGATTGGACCGTCGCCATCGCAAAGAATCGGGTCATTGCGATATTTTTTGGTTTCCCAGACTTCGACATCTGAGCCGAACGCCGCGATGGCAGATAGCGGGTATTGATCAACAAAATCTTGCGGAAGCGGGTCGTCGGTTAGGCTGGCGACGATGACGCCTGAGGTGAGCTCAACTTCGTCGTCGTTGATCGGCGTGTGGTAATTCAGCCACCAGCTTGCATAAGACAGTTCAGGACTTTTTGAGGTGGTGTAGTAGTACATAACGCTGGGGCCGTGATAGGTGGCAACGCCCCAGCTTTCAGCGTCGACCCCGCGTTCCCGTCTGGCAGCATTGATATCGAAATCAATGCCGCGGGGCTGAATCATATCCAGTTCCAAATCGGATTGTATGCGCGATTCCTGACTGACCGAATAAGGAGTGAAGCGGTTGTCGAACTGCAGGGGGTAGCCGCCGTGTACCGAAGGGAAATGGCCGGCATCAACGATATTTTCGATAATTTCTCTGCCGTGCGATTTGATGATCGTGCGATTAAAGCGCCAGTCACCCCAGCCGGGCAAGTTCCACTCCGGGATGTCTGGGAGCTCCCAATTGGGTGCGCCCCCCTCGCTGTCATACCACAGCGCGATAAAGCCGTTTTTTTCAGTCACGGACCAGCTTTTAAGCGCATTTTTCGCTCGCTCGGGAATTTTGTTGGCGTAGGGGATGGCGGTGCAGGAACCGCTGCAATCAAATTGCCAGCCGTGAAACGGGCAGCGAATAGTATCGCCAACGACCCGACTGCCGGTACCACCCAGATGAGCGCCGAGGTGTGGGCAATAGGCGTCAAGAATGACCACTTGCCCGTTTTTACCGCGAAATAGAACGAGCTCTTCGTTGAAATAGTGCAGTGCTTTTATTTGTTCCGGGCCGAGCTCCTGACTTAGCGCGACAATGTGCCAGCCGCGAGCAAACCGTCCGTTCTCCTCAAAGGCGTAACGTCTTTCAGGCATGAGTACTCTCCCTCTCTGGTGCATTTGCGGTGTGACGACGGGCTGCGTGCCGAGCGGCTAGATAGGCAAAGGTCATAGCCGGGCCAATGGTGGAGCCGGCGCCGGGGTAGCTATCCCCCATTACCGCACCGGAGCAGTTGCCGGTTGCGTAGAGTCCGGGGATTGGCGAGCCTTTAACATCCATAACCTGTGCATGTTCGTTGGTTTTCAGGCCGCCTTTGGTGCCTAGATCGCCGGGATAAACTTTCAATGCGTAAAATGGTGGCTCTGCAATGGGGGCTAAACTCGGGTTCGGCTGTACTGACTGATCGCCATAGTAGCGATCGATAGCGCTCGCTCCGCGCTGGAAGTCCGGGTCTTCACCGCGGAGCGCATAGTCATTGTGTCGCACAATGCTTTCACTAAATACCTGGGCCGGTACGCCAATCTGTTCAGCAAGCTGATCCAGTGTCACAGCCTTGCTCAGGAAGCCGGACTCAAACCATTCTGGAGGCAAGCGGCTATCTTTCTGAATTTTTCCGGGCGGTATGGGCCCCATCATGTACTCGCGGCGGGCTCTCGCATCGAACACCATGTGGCATGGGACTGAATCATTGCCCTTGCTGTGGTTGTCCCAAAGCATCTTTATCACGTCTTCGTAAGGCGCCGCCTCGTTACAGAAGCGTTTGCCGCGACTGTCGATAAATATAGAACCGGGCATGGCCTTGCCCGAGATTAAGGCGAGAACGGAACCGTCGGGGAACTTCACCGAGGGCGTCCACCACGCACACTGCATAAAGGCCAAATCGGCGCCGACTGCCTGCCCCAGTCTGACGGCGTCTCCGACATTCCCGGGAGCGTCGCTGCTGAAGGTTTCTCCCGTGGGCAGCTGCCCGAATTGCTGGCGCAAGGCGACATTCTGTCCCATGCCGCCACTGGCGAATAAGACGCCGTGCCGCGCTCGCAGTGCTTGCTGTTTGCCGTCGCGAACAACAGACACTCCGACCACGCGCCCCTCTTCAGTGAGCAATTGCTGCACTTCGGTATTCAACCAAAGAGGCACGCGCCAGCTGAGCAACGCGCGCCGAAGTCGAACCACCAGGGCTCGGCCGAGTGTTTGTCGATTGTCGGGTAGCCCTTTGAGGCGGCTAGGAATATCCAGGTAGTAGCGCAGGATATTCCGCAGCATCAGCATCTTGCCTTTGAATGTCATATCCATGACTTCTCGGCTTTCTTTGACCGTTATCGCGAAGCGCATGACACCGCTTTTGAGGAAATCGGGGAATCGTTGTTCTGCGGCATGTTTGCCGATTCGACGGCGACTGATCGGTTCCGGCTCCATAGAGCGGCCGCCGGGCTTTGCACCCGGAACCGTGGGGTAGTAATCCGAATACTTGAGCGCGGCGTCGAATCTTAGATCAGCGTGTTGATCAAAAAAATCGAGCATCTCAACACCGCCGCTGATATACGCGCGCAGTTTTTCCTCAGGAACATCTGGACCCACGACGTGCTTAAGATAGTCGAGTGCCTCGGCTTCGCTATCATTGATGCCGCCGGCCTTCATTGAAGCGTTGTTGGGTATCCAGATGACGCCGCCAGACAGGGCAGTCGTGCCCCCGAACTGATCCGTTTTTTCGAGTACTAGCGCTTTAAGGCCGAGTGCGGCTGCAGCAACGCCGCCACTCATGCCGCCGGCACCACTGCCGATGACAATAAAGTCGTATTCGTCGTGCCACTTGGGAGTTGTTGTCGCCATGCCGCTCGTTCCCAACCCATGTGATTCTGAGCATAGCAAGGCGCAGGTGAATCGATATTACCGCTATGTCATACAAGGTAGATCAGCGCGCTGTACGCGCCCTGTTTGAGGGTTGACTTTACGAGGTGGGAATGGGCTCAGGTCTGCCGAAGAAATAGCCCTGAAAATAATCAATGCCCATCTCGCGGCAGGATTCGGCGACTTCGGCGGTCTCGATACCTTCAGCCAGTGTAGGAATCCCCATTTCCTGAACCAGATTGTTGAGGGAGGCCAGCAGTCGGTATTTAGGGGTGTCGGGGGCAATGCCGGCCACCAGGCCGATATCGAATTTGAGAATATCCGGTGGTACTTCTGCCAGCTCTAGCAGGCGCGCCTGACCAGCACCGAAATCGTCGTAGGCGAGCCGAATGTTCATCTCCCGCAACGCCACCTTCATGTCCGCCATCATTTTCAGGTCGGTCACCGCACCTTCGTGCACTTCAAATACGAGATTCAGCGAGGCGTGCTTTTTCGACAGGCGAGACAGTCCTTCCAGCAGGCGGTCGGGCTCGTGATTTTCTTTTGGGTGTGAGTTGAAGAACAGCGGAGCGGTGATGCCGGCGGCTTCCGCTTGCTCGAAACTGCGTTCACGAAGCAGTTCGCTCAGTTCAACTTCCATGTCCAGCGATTTGGCGAGGTTGAACATTTCATAGGGGCTGGAGCCGAGGGTTGGGTGGGTGCCTCGACCGAGCAGCTCGTAACCGTAAAATTCGCCGTTATTGCGGGTAATAATCTGGCGGAAGCCACAGACAAGGCGCTTGCTGAGCAGTTCGCCAAATTCGCGAGCCTGAGTCGGGAAGTTGGTCGGTAGCGTGCTGCTGCCCACCATGGTCTGGTCGCCAAAAAATTCACTGGCGGATGTGGTTTTTTCGCTGGTGCGAACCAGAAATTCCTGTTGTGCGAAGTGCAGCACATCGCCGTTGGAAATGATGGTCGGAGCGGAAATGCGCTCGCGATTGACGAAGGTGCCGTTCGTGCTGCCGAGATCGGTCAGAATCACATCTTCGTCATTGAGCGTGAGTTCGGCGTGAATGCGTGACGCCTGAGAGTCTGTAAGAACGATAGTACATTCGGGCAGACGGCCCACGCGTGCCGGAAAATCAGTCACGTCGATACGCCGCGGAGTCCGGTTCTCGCCTTCAAAGTGTTCAAGATAAACGCTTACAGCCACAACGCCACCGGTGCCTGTGAAGAAATAGGCTTTTCATCGTTATTGTTAAGCAGTGCAGACGTGATCATGCCTGCTCCCTAGCTATCCTTAAGTAACAATAGCAAATCCTGTGCGGCTTGGCAGCGTCTTTGTGTTTGTCAGGCTGGCCGGGTGTTTGGTGCTTCGGCTTGGGTCGACCACCAGATGCAATACAGCAGGAATACCTGGATCACCAAGCGTATCGAGAGGAAGGCTTCCGATACATCGGGAAAATCCTGTGGATTGAGCCACATGTGCACGTTAACCGGTGTTACCACCAGCGTCAGCACGAACAGACCAATACCGGCCGCACGCCGCAGGGGCGGATACAGCAGCGCCAGTGCGCCTATCAGCTCAAACACGCCGCTGATATACACCGCCGGGTAATGCCAGGGCAGGTAGTCCGGCATGATATTGGCAAAGAAATCCGGGCTGAAAAAGTGCCCGAGCCCACCGGCGAAGAACCAGAGAAAAACAAACAGCAGGGCGGCGGTGCGCAGCTTGGATTGGGGCAGAATGGGCATAACGGGCGTCCTTGAATTTTGCCGGCAGCTTACCGGCTCTGGCTCAAGGCTGCCAGCTTCGGCACTACTCTCCGGGTGAGGGGATGCGTGTAGCCAGTCCTCTAACAGCGCAAGGTTTCTCAAATTGCGGTGCAAGGCGACATCGGCGAGATCGCCAATGACCGGGATGCTGCCGAGGGCAAAATCCAGCGCAATATTCGACAGCATTCTAGCCTGTAGCGAGGTAGGTGCCTGAAGTTTGCGCGCCTGCCATACCAGCGTTAGTGATAGCAGGGCGCTCAGCAGATCGCCCACCACGGGTATCAAACCCAGCAGAGGGTCCAGGCCAATACGCCAGCGCGTGAAGGGTACCTGCCACGCGCCGTCCAGCAGCACGGCGAGCTGGCGGACGCCGCGCAGCGGGTCTTGCTTGGATGCCGTCATTTTTTGGCGATGATATAAACCGCGTGGATGATGCCGGGCAGATAGCCGAGCAGTGTCAGCAGTATGTTGAGCCAAAAGTGCTTGCCAAGGCCTACTTGCAGAAAAACGCCGAGGGGCGGCAGTAGTACGGAAAATAAGATACGTATGAAGTCAGCCATGTAATGTCCTCTTGAGTTATTTGCGCCGGTAAATCATCGGCAATTTCATCGCGTTTGCACAGGTAAAAAAGTGGGCACAGTCCGCATTTCATCGGTAGATCGCGCAGGCCTCCACCAGATAGTCTGCCAGCGCTGACACGGCTGGCATCAGTCCGCGACGGGAGGGCAGCAGCAGGGAGACTTCTGCATCACCGGCTGTCCAGTCCGGTAGCAGGCGTATCAGCTCGCCACGCTCTACTTCCGGCCGACACAGATAGGCGGGCAGGGCAACAATACCGTGCCCGTCTATCGCGGCCCGTTTCAGGGTTTCGATATCGTCGCTGCAGAGTCGAGGCTGGAAGGGGATGCTGGCTTTCACACCTTGAGTGTTGCGTAACTGCCATTGCCCGCTGGCTGGCTTCCAGCCCAGCTTCAAGCCGCTGTGTTCATGCAGTGACTGGGGTGACTCGGGGCTGCCGAATTCCTGCAGGTAACGGTAACCGGCATACAGGTGCCAGGGTGCTGGCATCAGCTGACGCTGAATCAAATTAGAGTCCGGCAAGGGGCCGGTGTGGGCCCGAATCGCCAGATCAATGCCGGATTCCAGCAGATCCACATGCTGGTTGGTCACCTGCTCGATGAGTGAGACCTTGGGGTGCAGTTTGAGAAAATCGAGGAACATATCCTGTAACACCCACTGGGCCATGGCTACCGAGCAGGAAACTCTCACCGGTCCGGCTAAGGTGGTGGTCTGACGATTAACCGTCGCTTCGGCTGCTTCCATCTCATCCACCATCGCGCGGGCGTGACGGAAAAAGGTTTGCCCCACGTCGGTGATGGCAAAGCGACGGGAGGTGCGCTGCAGCAAGCGCGCGCCAAGGCGCTCTTCCAGTTGTTGGATATGACGGCTGAGACGGGATTTCGGGATGTCCAGAGCCCGTGCAGCCGGCGCGAAGCCCCGGTGTTCCACCACGTACACAAAATAGAAGTAGTCGTTGAGATCAATCATGCCCTTATCTTTATCGTTCTATTTATAGAACGCAAGTTGCTGCTTATGGTTATTTTCAGGCTTATCGTTCTGCTGATAAATTCTCCTCATGGTTTTGAATGCAACCCGAGCCCGCATCATTCAGAAAGGCAGGCTCTTCGATACGAGGAGAACAGACATGAAAATACTTGCCATTCCCGCCAGTAACAGCCGCAAATCCATCAACCGACAGCTGCTGACCTACGCTGCGACCCTGCTTGATGGGCACGCGGTTGAACTGCTGGATATCAACGATTTTCCTTTGCCGATTTATGGCGAGGATCTGGAGGCAGAACAGGGTATTCCAAAAGCGGCTCACGACTTTCTCGCCAAAATCGCGGAGTTTGATGCGCTGCTGATTTCCTTCGCGGAGCACAACGGCGGTTACGCCGTGGCCTATAAGAATCTGTTTGACTGGGCGACGCGCATCAATCGCGATGTCTACCAAAACAAGCCCGTGGTCATGCTGGCGACCTCTCCGGGCCCCGGCGGCGCGAGCAGTGTGCTGGGCAGCGCAGTGAACTCTGCGCACTTTTTTAGCGGTGAGGTGCTGGCTTCACTGTCCGTGCCGAATTTTTACGACAATTTCGATACGGACGCGGGGCGTTTGCATGAGGGTGAGTTGAACGACCAGCTGCGAGACACGCTGGCCTATCTCGATGAATTGGCTGTGGTTTAGAACATGACCCACTTTAGCTGCAGCTGGGGGACGGATTCGGTGACGCCGTCCAGACCGAACTTATTGTGCCAGTAGCTGTATTCAACGCCTGCAAAGAGCCGGCCGCGCGATATGTTGAGCCATTGCCCGACATCCAGCAGCAGGCGCGGCACAACGAGCTGATGACTGACTCGGCCCGGGCCCTCGCCGCCGGCCAGATCGGCAAAACCTTCCGCGAGCCAATAAGCACCGAAGCCGCTGAATGTTGCTTTCCACACCAGCGTGAACTGGAAGGTATTGCCCTTCAAGGTAGGGTCGTCGCGCTGATAGAGGTGGGTGTTGAAAACTTGAAACCCGGGTAGTTTCAGGTCTACCCCAAAACCGTACAGACGGCGCGGTGTAAGCCCTTCCGGTTTCTCGATATTGAGCGCCAGCAGAACGTTTTTGATGTACTTGCTGTTGTTCCAGTCAAATCCCGGTAGCGATAGTCTGGGTGAGAGCTCGGAGTAAAAACCCGAATCACCCCCTCTGACTTTGCTGCTGTCGATAAAGAAGAACAGATCGCCAACACGGTTGGCCTGAAAATACTCACCGGTAAAAATATGCTTGTCGTCATCCCCGGGTTCAAAGCCCTCACCGTACAGTGCCTGAACGTTGGCGCTGTGAAAGCGGATGAATGACTCGTTTGCGAAGAGAGGAGAGCAACCAAAAAAAATCAGCGATATCAAAAGTAAGCGCACGCGCAATGGCTCTTCTTGAATGAAAACCACACCTTAGGATCATCGACGCCTTGGTTATAGCCGTGAATGTACCTAAGGGGAGGCTTTTGGTATCGCGGGCCTCGAAAGATTTGTAAGGGAAATCCGCCATTGCATCTCTTTAGCGTTCGGGTAAAAGTCGGGAATTGTTCAGTTTTGTACGATCTGGAGGGGCCGGTGACACTGTGGCCTTTGCGCAGCACACTTTTCGTTTTGGTGCTTTTATTGGCAGCTTGCGGTTCAACGCCGCCGCAGGTCGCCTATGAGCGCGAGCCGGTTGGACCATCGGATGTTAGCGAAGTTGAATTGGCGCTCTATCAGCAACATCGGGAATGGCGCGGCACCGAGTACCTGCACGGGGGCTTGAGCAAAGCGGGAGTGGATTGCTCTGGCTTTGTTTATCTTACCTATCGCGATCGTCTGGGTGTAACGCTACCGCGAACGACCCAATTTCAATCCCGGGTCGGGCAGCAGATATCGGTCGCCCAGTTGCAGCCCGGCGATTTGGTGTTCTTTAAAACCGGGGGCAAAACCCGGCATGTGGGTATCTACGTTGCCGACAATCGCTTCCTGCACGCTTCCAAGTCGCGCGGCGTGATCTTGTCTGATTTGGCAAATCCCTACTGGCGAGAGGTTTTCTGGCACGCCCGGCGGATCTAACCGCGTCAGGTGACTATCAGAGTGCGGCTTCCGGGTCGCCGAGCTTTGCCAATACCTTTAACAATCGATGACGACTTAGCAGGCGGGGCAATTGCATCATCATGCGGTTGCTGCGCCCGGTTACCACAATGGCGTGGCGCCGCTTTTTCAGCGCAACTAGGGCTTCCTTTACCACCGCTTCAGGGCTTTGTACTAAGCTGGCTGGCAGGTTGTCACCATTGGCTTCGCCGCGTGTGGCCTGCTCAATAAATTCGGTGCGGGTGATGCCGGGGCAAAGGCCCATCACATACACACCCCGGTGGCGTTGTTCTTCCCACAAACACTCAGAAAAGGCGGCGAGAAAAGCCTTGCTGGCGCTGTACATGGGCTGGGCCGGAGTGGGCAGAAACGAGACGATTGATGCTACGTTGATCAGGGTGTCACCGGCTTCGGCCTGCTGCAAAAAGCGGTGGGCCAGGGTGACGGTGGCACCACAATTCAGGTTGAGCAGGTTCTGTTGAGTGCTCAGTTCCGATTCATGAAAGGGCTCCAGAATACTGGCGCCGGCATTGTTGATCAGTAGGTTAATGTGTTGCTGGTCGAAGCGCGATAGCAGACTCTGAAGATCCGTCGGGTTTGCCAGATCAGCCACCTGCATTTGATGCCCGGCTTCGTGCTGTGGCAGGGAATCCAGTAAAGCTTGTAGTCGCTCCACGCGCCGGGCAACGGCGATCACCTGATAACCCTGCTCGGCCAGTGCGACCGCAAAGGCGCGTCCGATACCCGAGCTGGCGCCGGTGACCAGCGCCGTTTTTGTCGCACTCATATTACGGTGCTCCTGACGCGAGCGTTTCCGCTTTGACGCGCTGCACCAGTAACCACAATCCGCCGATGGCGGCGGCCGGACTCAGCACCGACCACTGCAGATTGAGCCCGACCCATTTCAACCAGAAGCCCCAGGCGCCATCCTCAAGATTGCGGTAGTCCACCAATATCTCACCCAGATAAATAACCGAGGTATTGCCGTAAAAGGCGCCCCAGTTCGCCAGTATTGCCATGCCCAGTGCGGTTTTATAACGCTTGCCTTTAGCGAGCCACCAGGCTGCTAATAGCTCGAAGAAACCTGAATGCGACAGCAGCGCTTCGTGAGCCAATTGCGCCTCGTGAGGGCGCATATAGCGTGTGTCGGCAACGGAATAGAGCCACCAGGGCCAGAAAATCAGTTGGTCTGGCTGCAGTTCCGACCCGAGTTGGTAGAGGTATTCCACCTTCATATACACCGCTGGAAGCTCCCAGCCAATCTGGGCGCCGCCGCTCGTTATCAGCCAGATCACCAGAAATTCATGCCATTTCTGCGTCCATGTTCGGGTTTCGCCGGGGTTGTCGACAAAGGCAAACAGGGCTGCCCAGTAGCCGATAAACAGACTGATCGATACATATTTATCGGCGGGAGACGGGGCGATTACACCGGTGAGAATCAGTGTCCAGGCGATACAAAACGCGCCGGGGACCATGATGGCGGAAGCGATATAGGCCGAGTGGCGAATATTGAATCCGGTGTGCGGGCTGCTGGCCTGCCAGTCGAGTAGTGAGGGTGTGCTCATAGGTGTCACGCTCTGTGGCTTATCTGACATGTGTGTACGATTGATTTAGTCTGACATTCATATCAGATAATCGTCAAGTGGAAAGACGTCAGGGCGCTGCCCGCGTATACTCGACGTTTTAACAAATTGGGTTTAGAGGCTCATTGTGCCGGCAGCAAAAGCGCAGACATCAGCCAGGGCGAAGAAGCGCCCCGGTCAGGAAGAGCAGGCCAAGGTGATACTGGAAGCGGCGGTCGAGCTGTTTGGCGAGCGCGGTGCCAAAGGCGTATCGGTATCGCAGATCTGCCAGCGGGCTGCGGTCTCGCGGGATACCTTTTACCGCTGCTTTGCGGATAAAGATGCCGTTATCTATCAGCTCTACCAAAGCTCCATCAACGACCACGTGGAGTCCGTGCTAAAAAGCTGGGAGTTGGACTACAGCAATCGGGCCTGGCTGGAAGAGGTCTGTAACCGCACCGTCGACGGCATTCTGGCCCAGCACAAAATTGCCCGGTTCCTGTTTGTGGAGTCTGCTGATCCGGAATCCCATGCTGCCGAAGTAATCAACCGGGCGTATGATCGCGCCGCCCGGCGCCTGCAGCGCTGGTGTCGGCAGAATCAGCAGAGTGTGCCGTCGCGGGAATACTTTGTCGCGCTGCTGGTGGCCACCCAATGGCTGGTGCACAACGCGATTAACAAGGGGATGGCGCCGCGTGAAGTCACCAAGGCCAAGGAGGCGACGGTGCAGTTGTTCTACGCGGCGTTGGCCGATCAGCCCATCAGTGGTGGCGGGTGATCTTGTCGAGGTAGCCCATGGCAAAGGCTGAGGCCACAAAGGTCAGGTGGATGATCACGTACCATTTCAGGTAGGTAGGGTCGATATTCTCGGTATTCACAAACACCTTCAGCAGATGAATCGACGAGATGGCGACGATGGAGGCGGCCACTTTATTTTTTAGGGTGCCTGAGTCGACCTTACCGAGCCAGCTCAGCTTTTCCTTGTCGTCGGAGATATCCAGTTGCGAGACAAAGTTCTCGTAGCCACTGAACATCACCATCACGACGAGGCCGCCCACCAGCGCCATGTCGACCAGTGACAGCACCAGCAGAACAAGATCGGCTTCCTTGGTTTCCAGAATAATCGGCAGGTAGTGAAATACTTCCTGAAAGAATTTGATGCCCAGCATCAGCAGGGCCAGACTCAGACCGATATAGATCGGCGCCAGAATCCAGCGGGCACCGTACATCAGGTTTTCAACAAAACGTTCCAACGTATCCTCCAGCGGAGCTCAACGACAAAGCCGCAATTATATAGGCTTTGCCGGTGGGTAAAAGGCCGTGTTGGCCTTTTACTGTTGGAGTTCGATCACTGTAGAAACGGCTTGAGGTGATCGAGCAGTTGACGCTCGGCTTCGCTAAGGGGTTGAGTTTGCTCGCAGCGTGGATCAACTTTCTGAACTACCTTTATCATCGCACCAGTCAGCGGAATAGGGTCGCAGCCATGGCCGGTCTCACAGATCATGTCCCACTGGGGTTCGGCTTTGGCATGACACTCCAGACAATTACCGCCGAAGCGGTTTTTAACGTCTTCAAAGCCCCGAGTCACAATCTCGCTACCCGCGTCGCTCACTTTCAATTCGAAAAACTCCCAGTCGTTAGTGGCCGGGCTGACGCCTTTCGGGTGTTTGACCATCACTTCAGTGGGAACCAGCTGAACCACACTACCGGCGGGATAGGTTGCACCTTTGGGGGCTTCTGCGGCGGCTTGGGTTGCCTCCAGGTCACCGTTCAGGTTATCGATAAAAAAGCCGCGCACGGGTGTCATTTCGCTCAGGCAATCAAAGTCGGTTGCTTCAATATCCAGCGCCGTCGGTTGCGCATGCAAGGGTGACAGCAGCGCCATTAACAGTCCTGCAAGCATAAGATGTCGGTTCATGGTCGGCCTCGGAATTTAGGTTGACGGCAAATAGTTTGTGCGCAATATAAATTACCGGGTGCTGGCTGTCAATCTGTTTGCGCACAAAGTAAAATGTGGCAGGTGCTGTCTTCGGTGTGTTTATGTCCTATCTTAATCTTGATGTTCAGATCTGCCACTCCCTGTACTCGGCGACGAATGCGCTGATCCGCGCGTATCGCCCCCTGCTGGAACCTCTGGGTTTAACCTACCCCCAGTATCTGGTGATGTTGAGCCTGTGGCAGGAGGACGGTGTCTCGGTGAAGCATTTGGCTGAACATACGCGACTGGACTCGGGCACCCTGACACCCATTCTGAAGCGGCTGGAGAGCAAGGGTTGGCTGCAGCGGGTCGTGTCAGACCAAGATGAACGGCAAAAATCGATTCAGCTGACAGCGGCCGGCCGGCGCCTGAGAAAAAAAGCGGAATCGATTCCGGAAACACTGGCCTGTCAGGTGATCGGCAATCCCGAGGAGGCCCTGCAGCTGAAAGCCCTGTGTGAATCGCTGTATTCAACCTTGAGTGGCGCAGATAAGCCATGAGGCTATGGCTTGTCCTGTTATTCTTAGTGTCGCTTTTCTTTGTGCCATTGCGCGGGCAGGCAATGTCCGAGGATTGCGCTAGCTGCCATCCCGCTGAAACAAAACACTGGCAACAGTCCCATCACGCTCGCGCCATGTTGCCCGCCTCTGCCGACAGCGTTCTTGCGGAGTTTGACGGTTCGGTAACGCGTTTCAATGGGCAAGCTTTCCGGTTTATTTATCAGAATGAGCAGTATCAGGTCCGCGTGGGTGAGGGCAATGAGGCCGTCACTTACCCAATAGATTACGTGTTCGGTTTCGTCCCCCTGCAGCAATATCTGGCGCGTTTGCCGGGCGGGCGTTATCAGGCAATTCCGGTGGCCTGGGATACGCGGCCTAAAGGGAAAGGTGGTCAGCGCTGGTATGCCCTGGATTCGGATTTGAACTGGGATCACCCCGGCTTTACCTGGAATACCTCCTGCGCCGAGTGTCATTCGACTAAGCTCGAAAAAGGCTACCAGCCATACTCCAATACCTTTGTTACGCACTTTGACGCGGTCAATATCACCTGCGCTGCCTGTCATGGTTCGTCTGAGGGCCACCAACAATGGCTGGCGGCGGGCCAACCGGCACAGTCACATGCGGGTTTCTCGGCGACCTTGAAAGAGCGTGGACAGTGGTTGTGGCTTGAGGGGGAAACTATCGCCCGGCGGCAGGGCGAACCGGCCGGGCGGCAGTTGTCGAGCTGCGGCCAGTGCCATTCACTGCGGCAAAACATTGGCGAGTGGCACCCGGATACCCGTCTCACCGATCACGCCACGTTGACCTTGCCTAATCCGCCTCACTACCATGCCGACGGGCAGATTCGCGAAGAGGTTTTTGTTATGGGGTCGTTTCTGCAAAGCCGCATGCATGGCGCCGGCGTGGTATGCAGCAACTGTCACGAGCCTCACAGTGGTGAACTGCGCGCGGAGGGCGACGCCGTCTGTCTGCAATGTCATCAACCCGCGACCTATTCGGCGACAACGCATCACCGTCACCAGGTGAGCGATATGCATTGTGTCGACTGCCATATGCCCGCTACGGTTTATATGGGAGTCGATGCCCGGCGCGACCATCGCTTTGGTGTGCCGGACCCTGAGCTGAGCCAGCAACTGGGTAGCCCCGATCCGTGTTTAAGCTGCCATGCGGATCTTTCACTTGAGGTTTTGCAGGCCCGCCTTCCTGAAGCGGTGACCGAATCGCAGCAACGCGCTCGGACCTTTGCGCGTGTTCAGCGGCAGGGCTTTAGTGACAGTGATCGCTATCGCTTGGACAGCGACTATTTTCCCGATCTGCGGGAAGCCAGCCTGTTACATCTTCTATCTCTCCGAATCGCGACTGATCGTGCGTTGCTGACCAGCCGCTTGAAAGATTCTTCGCCGCTAGTGCGTGCCGCCGCGATCCGGGCGTTTGCGTCGGCGCCTCCAGCAGAACGATGGGATCTGTTGTCACCACTGGTAAACGATCGAAGTCGGGCCGTGCAGATGGAGCTTGTGCCAGCCTTGGCCGGTGCGGTCCCGAGCGCAGTAGCGGCGCCTGTTCGCGAACGGCTCAGCCAGCTGTTCAAAGACTATGAAGCGTTGATGCGTGCGAATACCGACAGCCCTCAAATTGCGGCGAATTTTGCCAACTATCATCTGGCGCAAGGCAGCCCGTCTCAAGCCGAAGCGCTGTTCCTGCGCGCGATCAAACTTGATCCGGGCTTTGTGTATCCCTACCTGCAACTTTCAGCACTCGCTGCCGGTACCCCGGCAGAACTCGACTGGTTAAACAAGGCAAAAGCCGTTGATCAACGTGGAGAGGCGGATTATCAGCGGGCTCTCTACCATGTGCGGCAGCGTGATTATCAACAAGCCTTAGCGGACTTTGAGCAGGCACTTAAAGTCGCGCCGGCGCGAGAAGATTTTGCCTACGCATACGCGATTGCCTTGGAAAATACCGGGCAAATAAATCGGGCACTAACCGTGTTGTCGCAATTGGAAGCGAGAGGTCACGCCACAACGCGCAGCCGTGATCTTCAGCTGCGGTATCTGCTTAAATCCGGGCAAAGGAAAAAGGCCGACGAATTTCTACAACAGTGGCTCGCTCGCGAACCGGATAATCCCACTGCGCGGGAATGGCGGCAGCGTTCAGGCCGCTGACTGGAACGGCAGCACGCCGAGATAGACCGCCAGAAAATGACAGGCGCTGCCGCCGATCACGAAGATGTGCCAGATGGCGTGGTTAAAGGGGATGCGCTTATTTAGATAGAACACCACACCAAGGGTATAAACTACACCACCTGCCACCACCAGATTCAGTGCTGTGGTGGGTAGTGTGTCCGCCAGCGGTCCGGCGACTACCAGTGCCAGCCAGCCCATGACTAGATAGATAATGACGCGCAGCGCCTTGAGGCGGTGGCCCCAGATAAGCTTTAGTCCAATCCCTGCCACCGCCAGTGACCAGATCACAGCAAAGATTGTCCAGCCCGACCCGGCTCGCAGATTGACTAGTAAAAAGGGTGTGTAGGTCCCGGCGATCAAGAGGTAAATGGCGCAGTGGTCCAGCATCTTGAAGGCCTGTTTCAAGCTGGGCCGACGGAAGCTGTGATACAGGGTGGAGCTGAGGTAGAGCAGGATCAGGCTGGCCCCGAAAATACTGAAACTGACCAGCTTCCAGATATCGCCCTCGGGCACGGCCATCAGAACAAGCAGCACGGTACCGGCAAGGCTGAGGGCTGCACCCAGTGCGTGACTGAGGCTGTTGGCCAGGTCTTCAGCGGGAGTGTAGGTGTCGGTAGTCATGGTCTTTGAGCGCGCGGTTGTTATGTGATGCATGGTGACACAGTCGGACTTTGATGCACAGTCGTGATCGGGCTGTGTAATTGCGCTTCAGTAACGGTTCAGTTTCATCGGGTTAGGGTGCAGGTGAGGCTTAACTGAGGACAAGGCCATGAACTACTCAATTTCCACGGCGACAAGTCAACAACGACAATCTGGCTCGCTGATCACCACCATCGCTTTGGTGCTGGCGCTGACCTTTGGATTTAAACCGGCACAGGCCCACGCCGACTCGGACGAAGCAATCGCTGCGCTGTTGATCGGTGCCTCGCTGCTGTTCGCAGCCCATGAGGTCCATGATGATTACGACGACTATGATGAATACTACGAGTCCTACCACCGTCATTCGCATCGGGAGTATCGGCACAAGAAGCACAAAAAACATAAGCACCGTCACCGCCATGCCCGCGGCCATGGCCACGATGATTGTGACGATGACTGGTACGACGATGATTGAAGAACGTGTTGTCAGCGTTTTTAGGGGAGCATGTGGGCGTAGTTGCGCCCACATGCTACTTTTAGTAGAAGGTTTTCAGGCAGGTGCCTTGGCGCGGCATTTGTACTCGGCGGTGCGAGAATCGATCTCGATCCAGTCGCCTGTATTGCAGAAATCCGGGACGCGAATTTCAGTGCCATTAATCAGGCGAGCCAGTTTCATAACCTTGCCGCTGGTGTCACCTCGGGCCGCATTTTCTGAATAATCGATTTGGCGAACGATGGTTGTTGGCAAATCAACCGAGATGACCCTGCCTTCAAAAAATACGGCGTGGCAGACGTCCGACATGCCTTCTACGATAAACGGCAGTACGGATTCAATGTCTTCTTCGCGGAGTTCGTACTGGTTGTATTCCTCGTCCATAAACACGTACACACCGTCAGCCTTGTAGGAAAACGTTGTGTCTTTCTTGTCGAGGGAAATTACATCGACTTTGTCGTCAAACTTGTAAACCGTTTCGGTAGACGAACCGGTCAGCAGGTTCTTGAGTTTGGTTTTCATGATGGCGCTGTTGCGGCCCGATTTGGTGTACTCCGCCTTCTGTACCAGCCAGGGGTTGCCGTCGATCAGGACGACGTTATTGGGTTTGAGTTCCTGAGCAGTTTTCATGATGCCTCCGGCGGCATACAGTCACGAGATATTTCGCGGCGCGAATATTAGCTGTTTTTTCGCAAAGGTCACTAGTTGCTCAGAAAGTTTTTTTTGGCGGGAAAGGGCATCGCACCAAGCGCGAGAACCGGCCTGAATAGCTGGCCAGTGAGCGAGTAAATTGCGCCAGGCCAATGGCAAGTTTTTACCCCGGTTCCAGGTCTGCCAGAAGGCACGGGCTGCGCTGTCTGCCTCAGGGCTAAAGGCTTGATTGTAAAGGGTTAAAAACGCATCCAGTTTTTCAAGGTGTACGCCGTCATCCTGCGGATAGATATGCCACAGCTTCGGCATCCCCGCCCATTGGGCCCGAACAAAGGAGTCCTCGCCGCGTACGATATTCAGATCACAGCACCAGAGTAATTGATCGTAATCATCTGGGCGGACAAAAGGCAGGATGTGAAGGTGGCACTGCCCGCGTTGGAAATGATCCCCGGCACGAGGTGTGGGTTCGCCGAGCCAATAAGCAATATCCTTTACTACCGGTCCTTCAAGAACCAGAAGGTGAACCCTTGTCGAGTGCTGGCTTAACTCCTCAAGCCAGCTTCCCAGTGCCGGGTTTTCATAACTGAACAGCGAGATCAGAAAGTCATTGGGTCTGATATTGATCCCAAATTGTTTGAGCAAGGCACTCCGGTTCTTATCGCTCTGCTGAAAACGGTCGCGTCGGGAAAGCAGGTCTTGCTCTCGCAATAGGCCGCCGGTTTTGTCGGTAAAGCCGGGGAAGAAAAAGAACTTTTTCAAATTACTGCCGCTGGTTTCTTCGACGGGGGACGGTAACAGGTGGCAACCCTCTACCCAGCTTTCGGCGCTCAGGTATTCCAGGTTCAGCCAGAGTGCCCTGCGGGTGATTGAGGTAAGTTGTGACAGGTAGTTTGCAGGCAGCGTGCAGCCAAAGGCTTCGATCACAACGTCGGTGCCCGATGTTTCAATTCCCGATTCTGTCCAGTGCTGAATCACAATACCGTCTAGGGATTGGCGTTCGACATTTGTGTCCAACTCGGACAGCAACCGCCCCAATACCGCGAGATCATCGATAAACAGCGTAACCTGTTGCCCCTGTTCGCGGACCAACTGTCTGGCTAGTCGCCAGCAGATGCCGGCGTCACCAAAGTTATCGACTACCCGACAGAAGATATCCCAGCGAAGGGAGGGGGAAGTGAGTGAATCAGCCACTGGCGTGACCCGAGCGGAGGAAAAGGGCGGCTATTCTAGCAGGTAAGTTTCCGTCTGCTGAACGGTTTTTACTGCAGCCTCTGATTCCAGCGGCCGCCGTGCTGAGCCTCGCAGTTTTCTTCCGTATCAAAGGATAGCTGGCGACGAATATCCTTAAGGGGAATGTCGATTCTGGCCAGCTCTTCGGCGATGATCCGGGCAAGCGCATCGGTGTCGGCGGCCTTCAGTTCGGCATTGCTCTGGTACACGCACAGTACCGACAGGGATTGTGGGAAACGGTCGTAGTAGACCGTATGCGTCAACCACTGAAAGCCATCGCCGCGTTCCAGAGCACGCTCACAGGCCTCAGTCAGCGCCTCCCGAATGGCCTTGTCCTTTTTCTTGTCGCTCTTTCTGATAACTAAGACCCTTCTGTTTTGTTCAGAGGCAATATTTAGACGCCGGAGTTCGCAAGAACCGGGTCGCCCACATTTTTGGAGTGGTATACAGTAGCTGGAGTTTCTGTATAGACGGGTCGCTATGGTTGCTCTTCGTTCGGTAAAAGTAAACTCCAACCAGATGAATTATCAGCGGGTAGAGAAAGCCATTGAATACCTTCTGATTCACCATCGAGAGCAGCCTTCACTCGATAGGCTCGCTGCTATTGTCAATCTGAGTCCATCGCACTTTCAGCGCTTGTTTACCGACTGGGCCGGTGTCAGCCCGAAAAAATTTATCCAGTACCTGAGTTTGTCACATGCCAAAGCGATACTGGCGCAGCAAGGGGCTTCTGTTATGGAAGCCGCGCACATTGCGGGGCTTTCCGGTAGCGGCCGGCTGCACGATCTATTTGTGTCGATCGAGGGTATGACGCCGGGGGAGTTTGCTCGCGGCGGGGAGCAACTGACGATTGACTACAGCTATGAAGCCAGTCCCTTTGGCTCGCTGCTGGCAGCTGCCACCCCAAGGGGTATCTGCCACTTAATGTTCTTTGACGATAAGGATCAGGCGCTTGAAGAACTGCTAGCCCGTTTCCCGAATGCTCGCTTCCAACAGTTTCGCAGTGCCCATATAAAAAACGCCATAAGCTTTTTTCAGCAGGGTTTGGCGAATCCTTCAGAGATTAAACTCCACCTCAAAGGTACGCCTTTCCAGTTGAAGGTGTGGGAAAGTTTGCTTCGCATCCCCGAAGGGCAGCTCGCCACTTACGGCGCCCTGGCCAGCCAGATCGGTCAGCCCTCGGCATCGCGGGCGGTAGGAACGGCGATAGGCAGCAATCCGGTTGCAGTGATAATCCCTTGCCATCGCGTGATTCAGGCTAGCGGTCATTTTGGTGGGTATCGCTGGGGAGCGCCGCGCAAATCGGCCTTGATCGGCTGGGAAGCAGCGCGGCAAGATCGAGAGGGCTGATCAGGTGATTTTGCGAAGCCGGAATTTGCGGCCTTTCATTTTGCCCTGAGCAATTTGGTTATAGGCCTGATTTGCCCGCTTGCGCGTAACCGCAAGATAGCTGCGGTTGTCGAAGATCTGAATCTTGCCCACGGCGCTGCCTTCAATACCGCCGTCACCGGTCAGGGCGCCGAGAATATCGCCGGGTCGCAGCTTCTGTTTCTTACCCCCGTCGATCTGCAGAGTCACCATGGGCGGTTGCGGTGGCTCCCGCTTTAATACAGATGACGACGGCAGCGGGCGGGCCTCGGCAATTGGATCAACATCTATTTGCAGGGCCGCGACCTTGTGGGCCTCGCGCGCGCTGAACAGCGTTAGCGCGAGCCCCTGACTACCTGCACGGCCGGTGCGACCCACACGGTGGGTGTGTACTTCCGGGTCATGAGCTACCTGATAATTGACCACGACTTCCACGTCATCAATATCCAAACCCCGTGCAGCCACATCCGTAGCCACTAGCACGGTCGCACTCTTGTTGGCAAAACGTGCCAGCATTTCATCCCGTTCGCGCTGTTCCAGATCGCCGTGCAAGGCCAGTACACTAAAGCCCCAGTTCTTAAGCTGTTCCGCCACCGTGCGGACTTCCTGTTTGGTGTTGCAAAACACCACCGCCGACTGGGGTTGGTATTCCAGCAATAATAGTCGAAGTGCGGCACGGCGTTCGTCATTGCTTTCAATCTGATAGAAGTTTTCGGGAATGCTCTGTGCATCGTGGCCGGTGTCGACGGTAATCATCGTCGGCTCGGTCAGAACTCGGCTGGCCATGGCCTGAATCGCATCGGGGTAGGTGGCGCTGAATAATAGATTCTGACGCTTTTTCGGTAGCTGGGCGATGATCTTGTCGAGGGTTTCCTCAAAGCCCATATCGAGCATGCGGTCTGCTTCGTCTAATACAAAACAATTGATGTCGCGGGTTTTCAGGGAGCCCTTGCGCAGATGTTCTTCCACCCGGCCCGGTGTGCCCACAATAATATGGGCGCCGTGTTCCAGCGATCCCAGCTGCGGGCCGAAAGCCGTGCCACCGCAGAGTGTGAGCACCTTGATATTGTGGATGCCGCGCGCCAGTCGGCGAATTTCCACCGCCACCTGATCTGCCAGCTCCCGCGTCGGACACAGTACCAGCGACTGCACTCGAAAGCGTTTCACCTCCAGCCGGTTCAGCAGGCCCAAACCGAAGGCTGCAGTTTTTCCAGAACCTGTTTTGGCGCGGGCGATCACGTCCTTGCCCGCTAGGACAGGCGGCAGGCTTTGAGCCTGAATAGGTGTCATCGAGGTATAGCCAAGAGTGCTCAGATTTTCGAGCAGGTCGGCGTGCAGGGGTAGATTGCTGAAGCTGGAGGCTGACACGGGCTGGTCCTTGGTCGCGGGGGCGGCATTCTAGCAGTTTAGCCCAGCCCGTGCTGATTCGAGTTGGTTTTAGTGATCGAGGGCTTGTAATGCCGCTCGCAGAGGCTGAGTGACCGCGGAGCGTGCCGTCAGTTCGATGACATCGCACTGCTGGAAGCCACTAAAGCGTTTCAAGGTGGCCGCGAGTGCGTCCAGCAAGGCATCATCCGTATTCTGCTCAAAGTGTAGCGCTTTTATCTCCAATGTGCGGCTTTTGCGATGGGCCTTGCAATCCATGCGCCCGACGAAGGTATTCCGGTATAACAGCGGCAGGCAGAAATAGCCGTACTGTCGTTTAGCCTCCGGCACGTAGCACTCAATCTGATAGTCAAAATCAAACAGTGCCTTCAGGCGGTCGCGCTGTATAACCGCGTTATCAAACGGAGAAAGTATTTGTAGCTCGGAGCGAGTACGCGCCGACTTGTGGTCAAGCGCATCATGTGCAGCAAAGAAAATTTCTCCCGACGGGGGTCTCAGCTCGTCAAGGCTCCCCTCCGTCAGGCGTGCTGCTACCAGTGATTTCATTGCTGTTCGCAAGGCTGTATCCCGGCGCAGGTAGGTTAGGCCTTTCAGTGTGACGAGGCCGTGGCAGGCCAGTTGCTGATTCAGTAGGTGTTCTGCGAAGGCTTCCGGTGTCGGGTTTCGAGTATCGATACCTTCAGGCAGCACTCTCTCGGACAGGTCGTAGACTTTCTCAAAACCCTCGCGGCTGGCGACCATTAGATCGCCCTGCATATAAAGTTGTTCCAGCGCTTTTTTCGCGGGTTTCCAATCCCACCAGCCCGCACGTTTGCCGCTTGCCTGTTCCAGATCGCGAGAGCGTAAAGGGCCGTCGCTGCGAATCCGGGCGAGGACTTCGCGCATCAGTTTTTTGTCGGGTGTTTTAAACCAGTGAACCTGCCCGCTTTTGATGGCGTGTTTATAAGGCAGGGAAAAGCGAAAATCCCGAATCGGCAGAAAAGCCGCTGCGTGGGACCAATACTCAAAAATATGCTGTTCACGAAGCAGCTTGTTAAGCATCTCTGGCTGATAGCCCGGAACGCGTGAATACAAGACATGGTGATGAGCGCGCTCAACCACAGAGATGGTATCAATCTGAATATAGCCGAGGTGTTCAACGGCCTTGCGCGCCCCCTGCAGGCCGCGTCCAAAGGGCTGACTCTGGGTTAACCCCTGACGATTCAGCGCCAGCCTTTGCAGGCGCTGCAGGTCTGTTTTGCTTTTTATGTCGATCATGGCGTGAGTTTACGACCTAATCGACCGGTGCGACATCAGAAGCTGTAGCGAATATCCAGGCCCATCATGCGCGGCTCGCCCCAGCTTTCATTAAAGGTACCGGAAGAATCGGCTACCGCTACAACGCCGATACGATAGCGCTCATCCGCCAGATTTTTCAGCCATAGCGATACCGTGGTGTCGCCCTCAGGATTTTGCCAGGTAAAGCGCGCGTCGAGCAGGGTATAGGCCGGCTGACCTGCGCTTTCGGTCGAGCGTTCGAAAGCGCGATAGGAACCGGGGTCGAAACCGTAAAAAATATCGCTCTTGTAGCTGGCATCCAGGCGGGCGGTGATGGCCCCCCAGTCGGGCGCCCACTGGTACTGTATCCCGAGGGCACCGGATCGCTCGGGAGACACCGGGAAGGTTTCGTCGGTGCGATCCACAACTTTTTCCTGTCCGGTCAGGGCTGCTGCCAGATCCAGCTCGTTAAATTCCAGAAACTCGTAGTCGTTGGCGCTGAAGCTGGCATTGATCTGCAAGGCTGGGCTTGGCAGCCAGAGCATTTCCAGTTCAAACCCGGTAATGCGAGACTGACCGGCGTTGCCAAATACCACGGCGACGTTTTGTGCAGAGTCTGATCCCACCGCGATGAGTTGTTGGTCTTCGTAGTCCATCATGTAGATGGCGCCGTTCAAACGGAGACTTCGCTCAAACGCATCAACCTTAAAGCCAATCTCGTGATTGGTAACAACTTCAGGTTCGATGCGCTGCAAGCCATCAATCCCTCTGGGTTCAAAGAAACCCGATTTAAAACCACGACTCCAGGTTGCGTAGAGCAGGGCACTACTGAAAAAGGAGTCTTGCAGCCAGTCATCCGACAGGTGGTATGACAGCGATACCATAGGCGTGCTCTGTCGAAAGGTTTCTTCGCGCTCGTCTGAGCGAGCGCTGTTGGGGTCGATGGGATAATCGAGCAAAGCATCACCATCGGCGTCAGGGAAAAGCGCCGCAGCAATGCTGACAGGGTCATCCAGCCAGCGCAGTGGGCCCAGGTAGGGGTAAAAGCCGCCCGCTCCTGCTCCGAAGGCGCCCGCACTCCGAGGGGCGCCAAACGCGTTGCTGGCCAGCAATCGACTCTCGATAGCGGCCATGTCGGCTTCAAGGGTATCCAGTTCCGAGTGCCGTTTTTCGTTGGTGAAGCGATAGCCCAGGGTGAGTTCGAGCTGGGCAGTCACGTCGTACGAGACCTGTGCGAACAGCGCCGTGGTCTCGTTCTCCAGTGCGAAATCCGAGATCACGAGTGGTGAGCCGATAAAGCCGACCAGCGGTACCGTTCCGGTGGGCGGTGGTCGAGAGGGTGTCCTACCGGCGGCCAGATCACCCAGTGTGGTGCTGTCGAGACCACGAAACACATTGGACACCGTAAAGTTCTCGCTATTGGTTTCACGCATGCCAAACAGACCTACCGTGTAGCGCAAACTCTGGTCAGCATTGGAGCCATTGAGCTGAAATTCCAGGCTGTAGGAGCGGCGGTCGCTGTCTTCGGTGTTGATGTAGCTGCTCCACAAGGCCGGGCCGCCATCGGGATCACTGGCTTGAATGGGACCTTCCTTTTCGCTGCGAAGCCCAACGATGGTTTTTAATTGCAGGCTCTCGCTAAGCTCCCAAGTGGCCGTGGTGCCGAACAGGTAAGTATCCAGATCCTTTTCCAAACGCGGGTTGGGGCCTTGATTGGCCGTTAAATCCCCCAGTCGGTCGCGGGAGTTGGCGTTACAGTTTTCTTCAAAGGCCCGAAGGTTGGATGGATCAGTGTCCCCTGGATGAGCGACCCACAAGCCCTCGTAATAGAGCGAGTCTTTGGTGGGGATGCTGCAGTTGATGCCGGCAAGGTTTTCCCGGATTTTCCCAACGAAAGTCTGGGTGTCGAGGCTAAATGTGGCCGAGGGCTCCCAGCGGGTCTGAAACAGAAAGGCCTGTCGGTCGTTGCTCGGATTGCCGCGTCCGTTCTGGCCGATATTCTCAAAGTAACCATCGTCTTTGGTCACGTGTACGGCGGTTCGGGTAAAAAAGGTGTCTGAAATTGGCAGATTGAAACCTGCCTTGAAGCGGCGGTGGTTGTAGCTGCCGATGCCGGCTTCCACATAGGCCTCGTAACTGTCATCGGGTTTTCTCAAGCTGACGACCATGGCGCCGCCGGTCGTGTTCTTGCCAAAAAGCGTGCCTTGCGGTCCGCGCAGAACCTGAATGCTGGCAATGTCCACGGTGTCGAGTAACTGGCCATCAGAGCGTGGCAAAAACAGATCGTCGAGATAAACACCGACTGTCGGATCGACCCGGGCAAAACCGGTGCGCTCACCGATGCCGCGAATATAAATCTGGTTGGCCTGCCCCTTGCGGATTTCAAGGCTCGGCACCGATTTGGTTAGTTCGGCGGTGTTGGCGATACCGCGTTCACGCAGGTCTTCACCGCTAATAGCGCTCACCGCAATGGGAATGTCCTGCATGCTCTCGCTGCGCTTGCGCGCCGTGACCAGCACCTCCTCCAGTATGCCGCTTGCGGCCAGTAATTCTGTTGCCGGCAGGCTGAGTGCCGCCATCAGGCTCAGATTGCGAAACGCTTTCTCCATGGGGATGCACCTCTGATGCGTCAGCTTTTATCGTTATGGTTTCATCCTAGAGGGCCTTGTCACCAGGTGGGTGACAAATGCGTAACTTGTGGCACATTGGTACTCCTGTTTAGAATCTTACACACGTGTTACCTTTTTTTGGAAGAGGCTGTATGGGGAAAGAGCAATCACTGCGCATCGCGATCATTGGTGCGGGTCCCGCAGGTATTGCGGCAGGTAAGGAGTTACTCGATAAGGGCTTCTCCGAGTTCACGGTGTTTGATGCTTTGGATGCACCCGGTGGAACCTGGCGCTTGCACAACTATCCGGGTCTGGCCTGCGATGTGTGGGCTCATTCGTATACCTTTTCCTATGCGCCTAACCCGGATTGGTCAGAAACTTTTGTCGGTCACGCTGAAATTCAGGCCTACCTGGCGCGCTGTGCCAGAGAGTTTGGGGTGGAGCCTCACTTGCAGCTGAATACGCGTATTGTGAGCGCCCACTTTCAAGAGGAGGGCGTGTGGGAGCTGACCACGGAGAAGGGTGAGCGTCATCGGTTCGACGCCATAATAAATGCCATGGGGAACCAGCATACCCCCTTGTATCCCAATGTTCCGGGAAGGGATCTATTCAAAGGGGATAGCTGGCACGGCACCCGCTGGAATCACGACGTGGATTTGACGGGTAAACACGTGGTGGTCGTCGGTTCGGCAGCGAGCGCTATTCAAATCGTACCAAACGTGGCGAAAGTCGCTGGGCATCTGACGGTACTGCAGCGTTCTGCCAACTGGATTATGCCGCGCAATAACAAGCCTTACTCGGCCTTTCAGCGTTCCCTGTTTCGTCGATTCCCCGTTCTGCTGACGCTGCTGCGCAAATGGCAGGGTTTGCTGATGGGGCAGGTGGAGTATGCCGTCACCAACGGCCATGCCCGGCAAGGGCAATTCGAGGAGATGGTGAAGAAGTTTATCCGTCGCTCGGTAGACGATCCTGCACTTCAGGAAGCCTTGATTCCTGATACGCCCTATGGCTGTAAACGCGGTCTGGTATCCGACGATTTCTATCCCACTTTGAATCGCGGCAACGTTGACCTGATTGCGGAAGGTTTGAAAGAAGTCACCGCGACCGGAATCGTTACCAGTAGCGGCAAGGTCGTCGATGCCGATGTGATTATCTACTGCACCGGTTATCGGATTCAGGACTTTGATCGTATTGATGTGCGTGGTGTCGATGGCAAAGTCATGGGCGAGGTGATGGCCGCCGATCCTCGCTCTCACAAAGGCATTGCGGTGCCGGACTTCCCCAATTACTTTTTTGCCGTTGGCCCCAACGGGGTTGTGTTGAATGTGTCGTATTTTCTGTCGGTAGAAAAGAATGTTGAAACCATTGTGCGTCTGCTGGGCGAACTGCAACGCAGCGGTCGCAAGGTGGCTGCGGTGAAGCGCGATGTCTTTGAGCGCTACAACGAGTGGATGGCTGATCGCTTTGCCCGGTTTTCCTGGGGCGCGAGCACTTGCAACAGTTACTATCGTGATGCGTCGGGCCATGCTCCCTTTCTGTTTCCCGGAAACTATGCGGAATACCGAAAGATACAGGAGCAAAGTACTCTGGATGACTACCAGTTAAGCTAAAGAACCTAAAATCTACTGCGCGGGGTGTGAGTATGGAAAACAAAACAACCGGTGGTTGTTTATGTGGGCAGTTTCGCTTTGAAACCAGCTCTGAACTGATTGCGCCGCATTTCTGCCACTGTGGGGATTGCCGCAAACTTTACGGCGCGGTCGGTGCCGGGTTTGTGGTGCTGGAAGATCAAACCTCGATGACAGGTGATCTCTCAATCTATGAAACCAACGGTGATTCCGGCAATCGCAAACAGCATCTATTCTGCGGGGTATGTGGCACGCCTGTGGGTGAGCGCGTGGATGCTTACCCCGGAACACTGGTGTTCACGCCCGGCACCCTCGACAACCCCGAAGCCTTTGTGCCCGAGGCTCACTTCTGGGTCAGCAAAAAAGCACCCTGGACGCGTCTGGACGATAGCCTGAGTCAGCTCGATACCCAGCCCGAAGGCTAGAACCCTAGCCCCTCGCCAAAGGGCTGGCTTCGCCAGAAGATATATGCGAATATTAACATATGTGTTAAATCGTATGTGTTGCCGTGACGCCCCTAACTTTTTTTAAATGTCTCTCCGATGATACTCGCCTCAAATCCCTGCTACTGATCAGCGCGGTGGAAGAGGTCTGCGTTTGCGATCTGATGGAGGCGCTGGAGCTGGACCAGCCCAAGATATCCCGCCATCTGGCCGAGCTGCGCAAGTGCGGCATCGTACAGGATGAGCGCCGGGGTAAATGGGTGTACTACCGCATTCATCCCACACTTCCTGAATGGGCACGCGAGGTTCTGACCAGCGCCGCCGAACACAACACCGCCTATTTCAAAACCGCGCTGAAGCGGATCAAACCCCTGTTGCGCGCGCGCTGCTGTTGAGGATCTGTTTTGAAAATCCTGTTTATCTGCACTCACAACCGCTGCCGCAGCATTCTGTCGGAAGCCATCACCAACCAGAATGCTCGGGGTTTGCTTGAGGCAAAAAGTGCCGGCAGTCAGCCGGCGGGCGAAGTGCATCCGCTGTCGCTGCGCTACCTGCAGCAGCGCGGCTACGCCACCGAGGGTTTGCAGAGTCAATCCTGGGACGATTTCGAGGCGTACGCGCCGGATCTGGTGATTACCGTATGCGATTCGGCGGCAGGCGAATCCTGCCCGGTCTACTTCGGCAAAAGCCTGAAAGTGCATTGGGGGCTGGAAGATCCGTCCAAGGTTGACGGTAGTGAGACTGAAAAAGAGCAAGCCTTTATGGCCTGTATTGATGAGATTGAGCGTCGCGTGTCGAAGCTCGCAACACTGGCGGTTGAGCAGCACGATCGGGAATCACTGCGAAACGCCTTGGCAGCACTGGGAGCGCAGTAATGTCCGATATCACTTTGCCCAACATTGAGCCGAAACAACTCAGAACACCTGGTGTTGCTGAGTTTGCCCGCGAGTATTCCAGCCACAAGCCACGCATTCTGTTGCTCTACGGATCACTGCGCGAGCGCTCGTTCAGCCGGATGGTGGTCGAGGAGTGTGCGCGACTGCTGGAAACCTTTGGCGCCGAAACGCGGATTTTTAATCCTGCCGGTTTGCCGCAGCCGGATTCGGGCGAAGAGGATCACCCGAAGGTTCAGGAACTGCGTGAGCTGATGATGTGGTCTGAAGGGCAGGTCTGGTGTTCGCCCGAGCGCCACGGTGCCATGACCGGCATTCTGAAGAGTCAGATTGACTGGGTGCCGCTCAATCTGGGTGGCGTGCGTCCGACGCAGGGTAAAACCCTAGCGGTGATGGAAGTCTCCGGAGGCTCGCAGTCATTCAATGCGGTCAATCAGATGCGTATTCTCGGTCGCTGGATGCGGATGGTGACGATTCCCAATCAGTCATCTGTGGCGAAGGCATTTCTCGAGTTTGATGACAACAACCGGATGAAGCCATCGGCTTACTACAACCGGATTGTCGATGTAATGGAAGAGCTGATGAAGTTCACTTTGCTGCTACGCGATAACAAAGACTATTTTGTTGATCGCTATTCCGAGCGGGTCGAAAGTGCTGAGCAGGTCAGTCAGCGGGTAAATCAGCGGTCGCTTTAAGTTTCGAACAGTCTCGTCATTGCGAACAACGCGAAGCAATCTCGTACAGAATCTGCCTTATTCTGGAGATTGCTTCGTCGTTTCACTCCTCGCAATGACAGATATTTTTTAAAGGTTGTTTTTCATGGGTGTTTTCGAGCGATATCTCTCCATATGGGTCGGGCTGGCGATCCTGGCCGGCATGTTTGCGGGCAGTCTTTTCCCCGGCGTTTTTGAGGTCGTTGCGGGATTGGAGTACGCCCACGTAAATCTGGTGGTGGCGGTTCTGATCTGGCTGATGATCTACCCGATGATGGTGCAGGTAGATTTTTCATCCATCAAAGATGTGGGTAAAAAACCGCGCGGATTGATTCTGACACTGGTGATCAACTGGCTGATCAAGCCCTTTTCAATGGCCTTGCTGGGTTGGCTGTTTTTCAAAGGCCTGTTTGCCGACGGGGTTGATCCTCAGACCGCCAATGAATATATCGCCGGCATGATATTGCTCGGGGTCGCCCCTTGTACCGCCATGGTATTTGTATGGAGTCAGCTGACTAAAGGTGATGCCAATTACACCTTGGTGCAGGTGTCGATTAACGACGTGATCATGATTTTTGCCTTTGCACCGATCGCGGCTTTTCTGCTGGGCGTGTCCGACATCACCGTACCGTGGGATACGCTGTTATTGTCCGTTGTGCTATATGTGGTCGTACCGCTGATCGCTGGAGCGTTTACACGAAAGATGCTTGATCGGTCCGATGATCACTCTCGCCTGAATGCCTTTCTCGCTGCTATGAAACCCTGGTCAGTCATCGGTTTGCTGGCGACGGTTACGCTGCTGTTTGGCTTTCAGTCGGAAACCATTCTCGCCAAGCCGCAGGCTATCGTGCTGATCGCAATCCCTTTGCTGATTCAGACCTACGGCATTTTTATCATCGCCTACTGGATGGCCAAGCGTCTTCGATTGGCCCACAACATTGCCGCCCCGGCCTGCCTGATTGGTACGTCGAACTTTTTTGAGCTGGCTGTGGCGGTTGCTATTTCTCTGTTTGGTTTGCATTCCGGTGCTGCGCTGGCAACCGTGGTCGGTGTATTGGTTGAGGTGCCCGTGATGCTGTCGCTGGTGGCCTTTGCCAACCGGACTCGCCACTGGTTCGACTCAGTTGCTGATTAGTCGGTAGACTCTCTGCAAGGTGTTTGAGCTGGAGATAAACCGTGCGACTTCGCTACCCACTGGTTTCTGCTGAACACGATCAGTTGTTGCTCGAAAACAGCGATGGCTGGCGTGTGGAGATGTACATTCTGCAGAACAACGACGACAGCTATAGTCTGGTAGCCCTGTCGGGTAAATCGGGCGGGGTGGCAGAGCGAACCAAGCTACAGGGGCCCTATTTGTCGCGAGCGCTGGCCCACGCAGCGCTTTCCGCTATTGAGAACGTGCTGCTAAGCCGAAACTTTACAAAAGAAAACGCGGCCCATCCCCAGTGGCGGCTGACCGCCCAGCGCGAAATCAAATCGCTCAGAACGACTCGGCAGCAAAATACACCCGACTGCCGTTTCGACCCCAGAGATGTGTACTAAACAGCGATCGTTTAGCGGGCAGTCAGGTGGACTGCCGGTGCTTTTTAATCAGCTCGTACGCCGCCTGAATTTCCTGTGACTGTTGCTTGCCCATTTCAATCATATCTTCGGGCAGGCCCTGTCCCATCAATTTGTCCGGGTGATACTGGCTCATCAGCTTGCGGTAGGCGCGCTTTAGCTCCTGATCGGTGCAGTTCTCGCTGACACCAGGAGCTTTGTACGCATCCTCTAGCCCTGTCTGACTGGCATAGCCCGGCGCAAAGTGAGTTTGATTCAGGGTGCGATCCAGAATGTGCTGAAATTGCGCCTCGCTAAAGCCAAGTTGGCGGGCGATGGAGCTGACCAGCGCTTGTTCCTGCGTGTCAAAGTCGCCATCGGCCAAGCCAATGACAATCAGAAAAACGATCAGCACTTCCGGCAAATTGGCTGTGTGACCGCAGGTGTTGCGAAATTCCTGAATAATGCCGCTGATATCGTAATCGGGGGCAGCGCCCTGTTTGAACCATTGAATCGCCTGCTTGCGCTGCTCAGAAGACATTTTGAGCTGCTGCATAAAGGCTTCGGTGTGGTCGATCTCAGCCTGGGAGATATGGCCATCGGCCTTGGCGAGTTTCCCTTTCAGGGTGAAGATCGTTTGCAGAAAGACCTGCTGTCGTTGGCCGCGAGTGAAGGGGTTTGCGCCGCCTAAACCGAGCTCACGTACACGGTCGTAGGCACTGCCAATAAAGAAGCCAAGAAACGCGCCGACAAACCCTAAAACGCCGAAGCCGATCAGCGCGCCGATAAATTTAAACATCTGTCCTCTCAGGAGTAATCTAACAATGGAGGACAGTTTACCTCTTTCAGCGTTTTCTTGCGGTGGCGATCAAGCCTCTCTATCAAGCTTCCAGGTGCAGGCAGAGCTATGGCTGTAGTTGCGCGCGTCCGGAGAGACCCGCACGGCGTAAGCTCTGGCCTCATTGCGCTCGGCCCGACGAAAAATGCCGACGGTGAGGCAGATCCCGCCCAAAACCAGCAGGTGGGCGCCCCACACGTAGTGAAAATAGAAAATCGACAGGAATGACAGCGAGAAGACCATACTCCACATCCAGGCCAGCGCCTGCATGATGTAGTGCTGCGAGGCTAAGTCGAGGTGGCGCAAGGGGTTTTTGCTGGAGTCCATAACAACTTCATAGCTTTCAACGAGAAACTTTTTTTTCATTACGTGCTGTCCGTGTTGTGACGTGTCTTGGCTATTACGGGGGTGTTGAAGTGGTGGATCATGAAAGTAAGTCGATAGCGGTTGGGTGAATAGTGATCAGAGGCCTGTTTGGAGTTGATTAGCCACGGCGCTTTCCCTACCCTTCCGACTTTAAGAAATGCACCTCAGAGAGAGCTATGTCCTACGAACTTACTGGCAAAATCAAATTGATTCAGGAAACCCAGACCTTTAACAGCGGTTTCACCAAGCGTGAAATGGTGGTTACAGTGGAAGAGGGTAACTACCCTCAGGACATCAATCTGGAATTTCTGAAAGACAAGATCAGCCTGCTGGATTCATTGTCAGTAGGGCAGACGGTTACGGTGAGTTTTGATATTCGCGGCCGGGAGTACAACGGGCGCTATTTCAATAATCTTGTGGGCTGGCGCATTCAGCCGGAAGGTGGTGTGGTGGCAGACGATGCCTCGTATCAATCGGCACCGCCTGCGGGTCAATTCGATTCACCCTTCGATTCGATGGATGACGATATTCCCTTTTAACAAGGGATTACTGTGGTAGCAGCAACTGGCCAGTGCGGATCCTTTGCGGATGATTGCCCACGGGCACGCTTGCTACCTGCTCACCAGTCTCAAAGTCTATGACGACCACCCGATCCTGCTCGCTGCTGGACACATAACAGTGGCGACCATCTTCACTCTCTGTTGACCAGTAGGGCTTTGACCCCAGAGGCTCCTCAGAGAGGGTGACGACTTTATATTCGAAGCTTTTGCGGTCGACGATCGCAGCATAACCCGACATAGTGGCTGCCACGCAAAGTTTGGTGCCTGCATGATTCAGCGCTAGACCGTGGTGGGCTGAGTTAAGTTGATATTTACGTAGCGGCAGCGCGGCAATTTGCGGCGGCACCGGCAGGTCGATATGACGAGTAATGCGGTGTTCCTTCAGGTCGTATTCAAAAAAGCCATGAAAAAAGGAAATTTGCAGATAGGCGTAGCTCTCGTCGGGCATTACAGCCATGGGGCGGACAGCAGAATCGACCCAATCCATACCATATTCCTCTAGCTTTTCACGCATATCCACCGTCTTGAGAACCTCATAGGTGTTCGCGTCGGCGATGACGAAGCGACGCTCGCCTTTCAGCCAATCCAGCCAGTCTGAGGTAGTGGGTATAAACACGCGGCCGATGGAGGCGTGGTAAATGCGTTGGCCATCTTTCGAGTAGTTGCTTTCGTGAGGCTGATCGCCCGGATAAAAGTTGTCCACGATCTCGCCGGTGGCCGTATCAATAGCGTGAACAACGCCGCCAGTGGAGGCGGAAATCAGAAAGATTTTGCCATCGGGGGAAAGCGCGGCGTGATCAGAGCGGACGCCCTTGACCTTGGTGCGCCAGGCGATCTTTCCGGTCAACACATCCAGCGCAATGGCATCAGCTAGGCTGGGGCGCGAAACGTACAGATAACGTCCGTCTTTGGAGGGGAAGAGGTCGTCTACCAGCTGATCGTTGCCTTCACCAATCATATGACGGATAAAGCGGGCGGCGATGCGTCGATAGAAGCTGTCATTAATTTCGGCAAACCGCTCCTCGATATCGGGGACCAGATTAAAGCGTGCGAGTACCTCGAAGGTTTCTGGGTCAAATACCTCTGCAGTGCCGTCCCAATTGCTACCCACCACAACAGCGTCGTGGAGCTGAGTGGTTGCAGGATCTACCGGCGTATTAGGTGCGAGCTTGGGCCCGACAGGCGCTAGCGGGCGAGAGAGCAGAAAGAGGGTAATGCCAATGGCTATCATCAGGGACAATAAAAGCATTTTTAGCAGGCGCATGATGGGTTCTCTAGGGCCGTTTACGTAGAATTTATTAATAATAACAAAAGCCTATCGAGCGGAGTGTCAACTTGGCGACAGTTGCGGCGTTAAAACGCCCGAATTATTTTGGCGGGTATATTTTCTGCAAAGTCACGGATTAGTGACGAGCGCGTGTCTACAAATGCCGTATTTTTGATAAAGGCAGCTAATATCTTGATAAAAGCGCGGACTAGGACTAGACCTTTAAATTGAGGTTTTCTTTTTATCCTGCGCGCTTCAGACTCGAGAATTTGCCATGAACCCGAAAGCAGCGGTATCTAATACTGCGGAAAAACCTGCCCATTTGCCCGCCTATCTTGCCGCAATTGTTGAATCTTCTTTCGATGCTATCATCGCTAAGTCTTTGGATGGGAACATAATTTACTGGAATACCGGGGCTGAGGCGCTGTTTGGCTATAGCGCTTCGGAAATCGTTGGCAAGAATATTGCCGAGCTCTTTGATGACAATGGGATAAACGAGCACGACACCATTGTCGAACGAATAAGAAGTGGCGAGCGTTTTATTGCCGGCATTGAATCAAAGCGGCGGTGTAAGAACGGACAAACGATCGATGTTTCGTTAACCATATCGCCGATCGAAGAAAACAATCAGCTAATTGGTGTGTCCACCATCGCGCGAGATATTGGCGGTCGCGCGCGGTATTCCCAATATGCCCGTTCTCTGATTGAGGCATCGCTCGATCCCCTGGTAACAATCAATGCCGAAGGTAAGATAACCGACGTCAATAAGGCCACCATTCAGGCTACCGGCATTGGCCGGGAAGAGCTTGTTGGTACTGATTTTTCTGATTATTTTACTGAGCCGGAGAAAGCTCGAGAGGGTTACCAGCAGGTTTTTGAAGAAGGTCAGGTAACTGACTATCCGCTGACGATAAAGCATAAAAACGGCTCGCTAACTGATGTTCTCTACAATGCTTCGGTTTATCTCGACTCGTCCGGGAAAGTGCAGGGTGTCTTTGCGGCTGCCCGTGACGTAACGGATCAAAAACGTGCTTCGGATTATGCGAGGTCGCTGATCGAGGCGTCGTTGGACCCACTCGTCACCATCAGCGGCGAAGGTAAAATCACCGACGTCAATGACGCGACTATTCGTGCTACCGGCTTTGATCGGGATGCTTTGATCGGAACGGATTTCTCGGATTATTTTACGGAGCCGGAAAAGGCTCGAGAAGGCTATCAGCGAGTCTTTGAGCAAGGCCAGGTAATCGATTACCCACTCACAATAAAGCATCGCGATGGTCGTTTGATGGATGTGTTGTATAACGCATCGGTCTATCGCGACTATGCGGGAAAGGTGCTCGGTGTTTTTGCCGCCGCGCGCGATGTTACCGCCCAGAAGCAAGCGTCAGAATATGCGCGATCGCTTATTGAGGCCTCCCTAGACCCGCTGGTTACCATCAGCGCTGAAGGTAAAATCACTGACGTTAACGACGCGACGACTCAGGCGACCGGTTGTTCGCGAGATGCGCTTATCGGAACTGACTTCTCTGACTACTTTACTGAGCCTGAGAATGCGCGGGAAGGCTATCAGCAGGTCTTCGAGCGCGGCCATGTAACAGACTATCCCCTAACGATAAAACATAAAAATGGAACTTTAACCGACGTTTTATATAACGCCTCGGTGTATCGCGATGGGGCCGGTAATGTTCTCGGGGTGTTTGCCGCTGCGCGTGATGTAACCGCCCAGAAGCAGGCATCGGAATATGCGCGCTCTCTGATCGAGGCTTCACTCGATCCACTGGTTACGATCAGTGCAGAAGGTAAGATTACCGACGTTAATCAGGCGACTATCGAAGCCACCGGGATTTCCCGGGATGAGCTGATAGGCACGGATTTCTCGACGTATTTCACCGAGCCAGACAAAGCGCGGGAAGGCTATCAGCGGGTATTTGACGAAGGTAAAGTTACGGATTATCCGCTCACCATAAAACACCGCAACGGCACGCTGCTCGACGTTCTCTACAATGCCTCAGTATACCGTGACTCTGCTGGGCATGTGCTAGGGGTGTTTGCGGCTGCACGTGATGTTACGGCACAAAAGCAAGCGTCGGAATACGCACGATCTCTGATCGAGGCATCACTTGACCCTCTGGTTACCATTAGCGCTACCGGTAAGATAACCGACGTCAATGACGCGACCATTGCCGCAACCGGCCTCGATCGAGATTCGCTCATCGGAACGGACTTTTCTGATTATTTCACCGAGCCTGAAAAGGCGCGGGAAGGCTATCAGCGCGTATTCGAGCAAGGCCAGGTCATTGACTATCCCTTGACCATCAAGCATAGCAACGGTCGGCTTACAGACGTTCTCTATAATGCTTCGGTCTACCGTGATTCTTCCGGTAATGTGCTGGGTGTTTTTGCTGCGGCCCGTGACGTAACGGCACAGAAGCAGGCGTCTGAATACGCCCGGTCATTAATTGAGGCATCGCTTGACCCTCTGGTAACGATTAGCGGCGAAGGTAAGATTACCGACGTTAACGATGCCACGATTCGAGCGACGGGCTATGACCGTGAAACGTTGATTGGAACGGATTTCTCCGATTATTTCACAGAGCCTGAAAAAGCACGCGAAGGTTACCAACGCGTGTTTGAACAAGGCCAAGTCATCGACTATCCGCTCACCATTAAACACCGTGACGGTCGTTTGATGGACGTTCTCTACAATGCATCGGTTTATCGTGATTCCGCGGGGAAAGTGCTGGGTGTCTTCGCGGCTGCGCGCGATGTTACCGCGCAGAAACAGGCGTCAGAATATGCCCGGTCACTGATTGAGGCATCGCTTGACCCTCTGGTAACGATCAGTGCAGAGGGTAAGATAACCGACGTTAACCAGGCAACAATCGAAGCGACGGGTGTGCCTCGTACGGAGCTGATAGGAACCGACTTCTCGATATATTTCACCGAGCCGGACAAAGCCCGCGAAGGTTATCAGCGAGTGTTTGATCAGGGCAAGGTTACCGACTACCCGCTGACAATTCGTCACGCAACCGGAAAACTCATAGAGGTTCTGTATAACGCGTCGGTTTATCGTGATACATCGGGTAATGTGGCCGGTGTATTTGCTGCGGCGCGGGATATTTCTGCGCAGCGTGTCGCGGAACGCGAAGCGGCTGAGAAAGAACAAAAATTATTTCGCTTGGTCGAGCTGGAGCGTTTTCAAAAACTCACGGTTGGGCGTGAGTTAAAGATGATTGAGCAAAAGCAAGAAATAGCGGCGCTTAAGGCTCGGTTAGTCGCATTGGGCGCAGACCCCGATGTCGATTCTTATGATGGAGATGAAAGCTTTGCGTGAAGCTGCACTCATGCCGCAGGCTGAATCTGATGCCTTGTCGGATGAGGCTCTGCAGCTCGCAATGATGAACATCCTTGAGGATGTTGCGAACGACAAGTCGTGGATGGATGACTCGCAAAAAGCGGTTCTGAATATCCTCGAGGATACGGACACTGACCGAAATTTCATGAAAGAGACTCAGCGCGCGATGCTCAATATTCTTGAGGACACGCAGGCTGAGCAAGAAAAGCTGGATCTCCTTCAGCGGGCATTGGTCAATATACTGGAAGATCTGGCGGTAGAAAATGAACGGAAGGAAGATGTAAACCGCCAGCTAAAAGATGCCAAGGACAATTTAGAAAGCAAAGTTAATGAACGCACCCAGGAGCTGAGTGAATCCAATCAGGAATTAGAGTCTTTCTCTTACTCCGTGTCGCACGACCTAAGGGCGCCTCTCCGCGCGATTATTGGCTTTGCCGGTTTGCTTGAAGAAGAGGTCGGTGACCAGCTGGGTGATGAGGCCAGTCGTTTTATCGATATTATCGTCCGTAATGCGACCAAGATGGCGAACCTTATCGACGACATGCTTGAGTTCTCTCGCTTGGGCCGTAAAAGTCTCGAAACCGAAAGGATAGACATGAACTATCTTTTCGAAGTGTCATTTAGGGAACAAATGCAGGATTTCAGCCAAGAAGTGACGTTTCAAATTGTCGATGAACTGCCTCACTGTTATGGCGATAAAGCGATGTTGATACAAATGGTAAATAACCTGCTGCAGAATTCCATTAAGTATTCGTCTAAATCGAACAGCCCGGAAGTTGAAGTGGGAAGCTTAAGCCAAGATGGGCGTGTCGTTTATTACGTAAAAGATAACGGCATTGGATTTGATAATGCTCACAGGGACAAGTTGTTCGGCGTGTTTCAGCGGCTGCATAACGATTCCGAATACCCAGGAACAGGCGTCGGCTTGGCGATTGTCAATCGCATTGTGAAATGTCATGGCGGAGAGATCTGGGCGGACGGAAAAATTGGCAAGGGTGCAACATTCTATTTTACGCTTGGAGTGGCTAAATGAACGCGGCGGATGATCCGGTGGTAGAAGTCCTTTTGGTCGAAGATTTAGATGAGGACGCAGAGCTTACGATACGCGCACTGAAAAGGTGTAAGAGCATTACTTCTATTTTGCGCTTGCCCGATGGGGAGAAGGCGCTAGATTACTTGCTTGGGCGAGGTGAATACGCTGCTCGCAACACGATGAATTATCCGAGAATGATTTTGTTAGATCTGAAACTCCCAAAAGTTGATGGCATCGATATCTTGAAAGCGATCTCGACAAAAGTAGAGTTCAGACATATCCCGGTTGTTGTGATGACGTCATCGCGGGAGACAAAAGATATCGCCAGAGCCTACGAGTTTGGCGCAAATAGTTATGTCGTAAAGCCGGTGGATTTCTCGGTTTTTTCAGATGTCGCATCGAAACTCGGAGAGTATTGGATGTCAATTAATGAAGGTAGTCCGAAAATAGCCGTGCAATCCCCATTGTCTCGCAGTGTAGGTGGCTAGTCTTATGGCATTAATCGAGCCACTCAATATTGTTCTCGTCGAGGACAGCTACGAAGACGCCGTTCTGATTTCCCATATGATTAAAAAGCTCAACTCTGAGCATACAGTGGAGCATATCGGTAAGGTAGATGATGCGATAGAGTGTCTAAAAAAGCCTTTTGATTTGTGTCTGCTTGACTACACACTGGGCGCGTATACTGGGATTGATGTTTTGAGAGCGTTGAGTGGCGCCCCATTGCAAGGGCCTATTGCGTTGCTAACGGGGAATAGGAACCCCAGATTGCGTCGTGACGCGATTGCGAATGGCGCGTGCAGTACACTGTCCAAAGACTACCTGACGCTCGACGAGCTTGCTGCCTGTATCGTAGAAAGTCGAGACAGTTTTTCCTGCCCATCTAGGAAATTAGCTCAGTCTAACCCTCGCTAGAAGGTCAATTCTGTAGGGTCTATTAATGGGCCGAAGCTCTAACAGGATGGGGCGGTGCACGGTGGTCTTCTTTGTCCGAATACATTTCCGCGTCCGCTTGTTTAAGCAGGTCTTCTATCGATTTTCCCTGATCGGGATAGCGTGATACGCCTATTGACGCTTCAACGATCAGTTTTTTACCGTCGCCAATATCGATAGGTTCTGCGATGGTGTTTCTCAATCGCGTCACCTCTGCTTCAACCTGTTCTTTGCTGCTGTCTGGAATATATATAGCAAATTCGTCGCCACCGATACGGGCGAGTACCTCGTTAGCGCGTATCCGGTTGGCAATACGCTTGGAGATAATACATAGAACCAAATCACCCGCCTGGTGGCCGTGAGTGTCGTTAATCGACTTGAAATTATCGATGTCGATATACACAATCGATAAGTTATCCACTCGGCCGCAAACGTTAAAATCATCCAGTGCTCTATCGCATAGCTCTGAAAAATAACGTCGGTTGAAAGCGTCCGTCAGGCTGTCATGGCTGGCAATTCGTCGGAGCTCTTTATCTTTTGAAAACTTCGTCATCGCATAGCGTATGCTTCGATCGAGCAGTGCAGGCGTCAATTCTTGCTTAGGGAGATAGTCGCATACACCGGCCTCCAGTGCTGATTCGTCGAGCCATTGACTCGAGCTGCCGGTCACCATGATGACGGGGCCCGGTAGCAGTGTCCCCTCGACGGTGCGGAGTAGATCAAGGCCGGTCGCACCGCCAAGGTTTTGGTCTAGAAGGCAAATATCGAAAGGGGTGGTTAGTCTTAGCGCTGCATCGCAATAATTGTTCACGATTTCAATCTCATAGCGGACATTTGGGTTTTTCTCAAGCATCCGGGAGATTAACGTAGCATCTTCGTAGCTATCATCAATGATTAGCACATTGCGGCTTGTCTGATCCATGTACACCCTGCCTTTCGTAAATACTTACCAAGTCTATTGCTTTCTTAGCCCGTGATGGTCAAGTTTCAGGGGCCGTTGCCATATTGGCGTATCGCCGGGTGTTTTATCCATAAGTGAAAGCCGAAGCCACATAGTAGGTATCTCGTAAGGGTGATTGTGGTTTTTGAAAGCTCTGTGTCCAAGCCTATGAAACCAGCGCATTGTCTTCGGTAATCACCTAGAGCCGGTTTATCTCGATTGTGTTAAAACATATGAGTCCTTTAATGACTCTTTACGACTATGTCTTATTTCCTTACATTAATGGCGTTTATCGCGCTACTTTCGGTGGCGCTTTCAGCAGTCAATCTTGGCTTTCAACCGCGACGACAAGTGAACGGGGCCTATTTATTTCTGGGCTTAACCACCACTCTGTCGCTGATTGCGACGATTGCGTGGTATAAATCGCCCGGAATTGAAGGGGCCGCTGTAGCGGCCAAGTGGATAACCTTGACGTCAATGGCCCAGGTGTGCGCTTTTGTGTATTTATCCTGGGTGCTGTACCCGCAAACAGATCAGCCTAAAACCATGCGGCCGGTGTCCAAAATGCTAGCTGCTGTTGCGTTTTTTATGTGCGTGGGTGTCCTCGTGTTGCCCTCATATTATTTCGAAAGCCGTATAGCCTTCCAGCACGAAACGCAGCTGTTATTTGAAACGGTCAACATTTACCAGGGCACTGCTTCCAAAACGGGTGTGATTGTTTCTTCAGTTTTCTTCATTCTTTATGCCTGCTGTGGTTGGCGGATAGTGCATTATGGCGGTTCTTGCCCTTTGCCGATGACGCTGGCGTTCAGCATTTGTCTGGGCTTGCAGCTGGTTTACATCGGATTTCGCATGCTATTTGATTTGGGTTGGCTTGATGAACCTCTGCCGGTCAGTGTGGAGAAATCCGCTCTTGGTTTGGTGTTGCTATGCTGTGCGTTTTTAAGCTTTCGTCAAAACTTACAAGAGCGGGCGGTGCGTATGGTCGGCACGCAACAGTCTCCGGTTATAGATTTAAATCTGCCCATTGAATGGGAGCAGGATCTTGGGCGAAATCAAGTTGTCGCTCAACTGTCTGGGGGAAGGGTATATGCTCTGGTTTTGGTGCATGTCAAAGATTACGGCGCCTTTTTCAGTACTTATGGGAAAGACCTGGCTGAGAAAATAGTGACTAAGACGTGTGAGAGTGTCATTAGTTTGTTCTCGCTGCCTGCCAAGCACATCCGTCTCGATTCCTCTTCAGTCTGTATAGCTCTGGAAGTTGATGATTTAGAGGACCTTTCTGTGTTGAAGAATAGCTGGAATGAAGGTCAGATTAATAAGTCGATAGCCCAGTCGTTATACATTAAAAGTCAGAGAGTCGACTACTCGGTAAATATAGGTGTGATTGGCCCGGTAGAAGGAAGGCCGATAGAGGAAGGCCTCTACCTAGCGGAGACTGCTTTGTTGGAGTCGATAGCTCAAGGTAGAAACAGACTGGTTTTTTATGATGCGGCCTTGGCAAATAAAATTGCTTACGAAAAAATGCTGGAAAAGCGTTTGCCTTCGGCCTTGCTCAATAATGAGTTTCGTCTTTACTACCAGCCTAAGGTCAATAGACATGGGCGATGTGTGGGTGCTGAAGCGCTACTACGGTGGCAGCAAGAAGAAGGGCGCATTATCCCGCCGGATGTGTTTATCCCCATTGCCGAGCGTTGTGGGTTTATGCCTGAATTGGGTATTTGGGTAGTAAACGAAGCCATAGCCTTCATTAAGACATTAGATCGTGAGGATTGTAATTTTCCAGCGCGTATCGCGTTAAATGTCTGTGGTCTGCAATTGATGGACGGTGACTTTGTAGAGTATGTAGAGAAGGCGTTGATCGAGGCCAGAATACCAGCGTCAAAACTTGAATTCGAACTTACAGAATCAGCACTTGTAACGGAAGCTGGACGGGCATCTTCACAGTTGCAATATGCTCGTGATCTCGGTGTATCCATTGCTGTTGATGACTTTGGCACCGGGTATTCATCACTGTCCTATTTGCAGTCATTCCCGCTTGATTCCCTGAAGGTTGATAAAAGTTTCGTCGACAAAATGGATACTGAGCGAGGAGAAAAACTGGTTGCTGGTATCGTTGATATTGCGCGGGCCCTGGGGATGTCTGTGGTGGTGGAGGGCGTTGAAACGCGCGAGCAGCTCAATAAGCTGGTTGATATGAACTGCCACCAATTTCAAGGCTATTTATTCAGTAGGCCACTAACTGAACAAGACTTTATCACCTGGCTTAGCAGAAACAGGCCTTTGTCTTTGGTCGGTTAGAGGGGCTAACGCATAGGTCTGATAGAGCTTATGAATTTCCGAGTTAGTGTTGATTAATATTAACTCGGTGAATTTCGAGTAGTTTCAGCGATAATGCTCAATTCGCTAATAATACATTGAGTCCCTCTCGGTGCAGAAGTAGACTGCTGTCGCGAAAAAGAGAGGGCAAGCCATGCAGCAGACGACACGTCAACCAAAGATAGTAGTCATTGGGGGAGGTGCCGGCGGCCTGCCACTGGTTACCCGTCTCGGTCGTCGCCTCGGTAAACGCAGTAAAGCCAGTATTACCTTGGTCGATGGCAGTGGTAGCCATATCTGGAAGCCGCGCTTTCACGAAGTCGCCACCGGCGCCATCGATGCCGACCTGGACGCAGTAAACTACCTCGCCCACGCCCGTCAGAATTATTATCGCTTCGCTCGCGGCTGGTTAAGCGGTGTTGATCGCGAGGCCAAGCAGGTCATTCTTGCCCCCGTGCACGATGATCAAGGTGAAGAAATTCTGCCCGAGCGTCGGCTCGAGTACGACTATCTGGTGCTGGCTATCGGCAGCCTTGGGAATGACTTTAATACCGCCGGTGTTCGTGATCACTGTCTGTTTCTGGACAGCCGAAAACAGGCGGATCTCTTCCATGAACGCTTTCTTAACCACTGCGACCGCGCGAATTTCACCGATACGCCGGTTTCCGTCGCCATCGTCGGCGGCGGCGCGACGGGTGTTGAACTCGCCGCAGAAATACACCACGCCATTGCGGTCCTCAAGCTCTACGGTCACGAGCAGCTGGACCGCAGCAAACTGCATGTGCACCTGATCGAGGCGGCGCCGCGCTTATTGCCGGCACTTCAGGAAAAGCTGGCAAAGTCTGCTGAGGACGAGTTGAAAAAGCTTGGTGTACAGGTTCATACCGATACCCTGGTTGAGCGCGCCGAAGAAGAGGCTTTTATTACCAAGGATGGCCAGCGGATTGAGGCGCAGTTGCTGGTCTGGGCGGCGGGTATCAAGGCGCCAGAGATACTGGGCACGCTGGCTTTGAAGACCAATCGTATTAATCAGCTGACCGTCACTGACACCTTGCTCACAGAGGATAATGCAATCTTTGCGATTGGCGACTGCTGTGCCTGCGATATGGGTGAGGGCAAAAATGTACCACCGCGCGCCCAGTCGGCTCAGCAAATGGCTTTACACACTGCCGCGAATATAGAGCGCCTATTGCGCGGTGAGAGTCCAATACCTTTTGAATATAAAGATCACGGTTCGCTGGTATCGCTGTCCAAGTATTCGGCGCTCGGTAACCTGATGGGCAATCTGCGCGGCGGCTCGATCTTTGTCGAGGGTTGGCTTGCCCGTTTTATGTATATCGGTCTCTACCGTTTTCATCAGGCGGCGTTGTACGGCTGGATGCGAACGCTTATGCTCTTGCTGGCCGGTCGTTTCAATCGCCTGTTGCGACCCCGTTTGAAACTCCACTGAAATAATCTGTCAGAACAACATCAGGAGCAGCCCGGGCATGCAAATTTTCGAACCGCTGTCGCTACCAAACGGCACGACAGTCCCCAATCGCATCGCCAAAGCCGCGATGGAAGAGAATATGGCTGACGCCGAGATGGGGCCATCGCAACCTCTGATGCAGCTGTATCAGGCCTGGGCAGATGGCGGCGCCGGACTGCTTATCAGCGGTAATGTGATGATTGATCCGCGGGCCATGACCGGCCCCGGCGGCGTGGTGTTGGAAGACGAGCGTCAGCTCGACAAGTTTAAGCGCTGGGCCGAGATAGGCCGCTCTAAAGGGGCGCAATTCTGGATGCAGATCAATCATCCGGGACGGCAGATGCAGAACAATCTGGGGCAGGAAACCTGGGCGCCGTCGGCGGTGCCGATCGACTTGGGCAATCTTTCCAAGCGTTTTGATGCCCCCAAAGCCATGTCGGAAGAAAAGATTCAGGATGTTATTCAGCGGTTTATTCGCACGGCGCAGCTGGCTGAAAAGTCGGGTTTTACGGGTGTGCAGATTCATGCGGCGCACGGTTATTTGCTCAGCCAGTTTCTGTCGCCACTGACCAATCGCCGAGAGGATCAGTGGGGAGGCTCTCTGGAAAACCGGGCCCGTTTACTGCTCGAAGTAGTGAAAGGTGTTCGCGCCGTCGTGTCGGCGGAGTTCTCGGTGTCGGTCAAAATCAATTCGGCGGATTTCCAGCGAGGCGGGTTCAGCCCCGACGAAGCTCGTCAGGTTGTGCAGCTGCTGAATGCGCTGTCTGTGGATATGGTCGAGATATCAGGCGGCAGTTACGAAGCACCGGCCATGCACGGCCGCACCCGTGATGACAGTACGATTGCGCGGGAGGCTTACTTTCTGGAATTTGCCAAAGAGATTCAGGCGACGGCTAACATGCCTATCATGGTGACCGGCGGTATCCGCCGCGCCCCCATTGCAGAGCAGGCTATCGAGAGCGGCATCGATATGGTGGGTATCGCCACGGCGCTGGCGATTAATCCTCGCCTTCCCAACGATTGGCGCAAGGGCGAAGACAGTGCACCGATGATCGAGGTCGCAGATTGGAAAAACAAAACCCTAGCCTCGCTTGCTTATATGGCAACTGTGAAATACCAGCTCACCAAGCTCAGCAAAAACAATCAGCCCAATCCTAGCGTATCTCCGCTGTGGGCACTATTGAGTGGGCAGGTGAAAATCGCGCTGCAGAGCCGGCGCTACCGTCGATTGATGGCGGGCTAGGCTTTATCGCAAGGCATTAGTTGTCAATCTCGTAATTTGCCTCGCATCGGCTTTTCTGTATCGTGAAGGGCTTCTGAGTCAGATTGCAGATATCGCTATGAATTCCAATAACAAAGCGCATCCGTTCAAAGTCAAACTGGGTTTTTCGAGCGCCGCTGATGTGGTGCGGGACGGAAGGCAAGGTCTGCGAATACCTACCCGCTATGGTGTTGATGGTAGCGGCGGTGCGACCGAAACCCATTGGTGTGATGCCACGGATCTCGCCGAAGATCGCTCAAAAATCCCCGGCCTTTCGGCCGGCTTTGATCAAATTGACCTTTCGGGGCGAGAAAATCTTCAGGACGTATTGGCTAAAGTGCGAGAGGCTGGAGAGCTCAGCGATGAGCACGCGCGCCTTGTTCGCTCAGAGATTCAGGGCAAGCGTTTCAGGCTCAGCGATGGTCGGCGCCTGAGAGTGCTTTTTGTTGCGCCCGAAGGTTTTATCATGCGCCGTTCAGGCCCCAATGGTTTGGATGTGTCGTCCGGGCAAGCGATGACCGAGCGCAATGGTCACAAGGCTGCGGATCAGGTGCACGGTGATCAAAACGTGTATGGCACCCCGCTGAAGCAGATGCTCAAAGGTGCGGCGCCCTGGTTATTCCGGCACAACACGTTGGGTCGCCGCAATCGGCTCTCTCCTGTGTGTTTGTTGAATCTCTGGCTGCCACTACAGCAATGTACCCAACCCCTAACCCTCGCCGATCGCCGCACCGTTGATGTTGCAACCCAGCAACTGCATTACGCCCTGCCCACTGGTGATTTTCTCGACCGAAATGAAGATCAGGCTTTAAATGATATCTGGTTGTTTCTGCACGATAGGCAACAACATTGGTACTGCGATTCTGCAATGAACAGCGAGCGAGCCTATGTGTTCGAGACGCTGGGTGCGCCCCACGGTGCCGCGACGCTGCCGGGGGAAGATATTGCCGAGTCTTGCTATCTGGCACTTGAGAAACTAGAGCTGCAGATTAAAGCCGGTGAAGACGTAGAGCCTATTACCCCTTTGCCTGACTTGCCCCCGGAAACTCCCTCGAGCCTGCGCAGCGTGCTCGAAGAGGCCGACCTGCTGTTTAGCAAAGCAGGCGGGCAAGCCTCCGACCTGATCGTTGAGCACGCTCGCGCGCTCCGCCAGCGTCTTACTCGACAATCTCTGGAGATGAGGTTGGTCGCTTTGGTTTATTGATCGCCTTGGCTTGTATCACGTACCGATGCGCCAGTTCGGAATGCTGTTGCGCGGTACGTGGGGCAGCACCTGTTCTTCAAATAATTTCAGCATTTTCCAGCCACGCTCGGGCGCTGCCCCGCCAAATAAGGGCGTTAGATAAAGTGAACTGTGATCGCCGAGCTCGTTAACCAATGCGATCGTTTGTTCTGGCGTCAGCACCTGATAGGCCCCGCTGCTGCGAACCGTCTCTGCGGTCATGCCGCCAGCATAGGGCCCCATGGGTTTACCATAGGCTTCGGCGGTCCACTCTGCATAGGAGTTCAGTACGTGCAGAATGTGGGGCGCGAGCCATTCCCAGTCGGCGTCCGGGTCTTCTGAAACCCACAATAGTGTCGGGCCCTGCTTCGGATACGCACCCGGGTCGGTTTTGCTCAGTTTCAGGCACTCATCGCGGTAGGGCTGCCAAACCTTCTCGTTAAACAGCGGCACAATAAAACCGTCGGCGTGTTCGGCGGCTGCGCGGGCAACCTTGGGAGCGGTGCCGCCGAGTAGTACCGGGATGGGTTTATTCGGTGTGGGTGAAATCCGACAGGGGCGCCCCTGATACTCAAAGGCCTCGCCGGTCCAGGCCTGCTTCAGTGTGTGTAGGGTTTGCATCGTATCGTTGAAGCGGTTTTTCAGCTCGCGGCCGTACATGGCAAATTCGGAGGGGCGATAGCCAAAGCCCAGCCCCAGTTCGACGCGCCCTTGGCTTAGTATCTGCAGTACCGAAAGATCTTCAGCGAGGCGGACCGGATCATAGCAGGCAGCGAGCAAAACGGCGGTGCGCAAGCGAATCTGTTGGGTGCGCGCGGCAAATGCAGCGGCGAGTGTTAGTGGAGACGGGTTATAGCCATCGCTGGAGCCATGGTGTTCGCCCAGCCCGATCACGTCAAAACCGGCTTCGTCCGCCCACTGCGCCATGTCGAGCGCAGCGGAATACAGCGTTTCGGCGGGCGCCCCAATCTCCGGCGCCCGCATATCAAAAATCACTACCAGTTCCACAGGATCGCCTCGCTATAAGGATACGTTATTGGTCGCCCATGATTTTCTTGGCGGCGGCCGTCATGACGGAAACCGCCCGGTTCCTGCCCATCAAGCCCAATAGCCTGCTGCCTACCCGAAGTTTGCGGGAAATAATGCGTGTCGGCTGTTTGCCGATATAGCGCAGTGCTTCTTCGGCGACCTGCTCGGGTGGCGTGGCCCCCTTGGGACTTTCGTCCAGTGATTTTAGTTTTCCGCGCATGACCATCTGCGCTCTCAGGGTTGGTGTGTCGGTATCGGCGAGCATGACGCAGATCAGGTCTACGCCCTTGGGTTTGAGCTCGCCCCACAACGCCTCGGAGAACAGTAGATCAAAGGCTTTACTGCCGGCATAGGTGGCCAGCCCGGGCGCGCCGGCAACGGCCGCACCGGAACTCATGGTCACGATGCCGCCGCGGCCACGCTCTGCCATTTGCCGGCCAAAATGATGGCATACCCGCATCAGCAGGGTGCAATTTCGAAACAGGAGCGCTTCGTCATTGTTGAGTTCGCGCTCCAGAAAGGGGCCATAAGCCGCATCGCCGCCGGCACAATTGACCAGAAAGCCGATTTCCAGATCGCCTATCTTGCCGAGCAATACCTCCATGGCGTTGTGATCGAAAAGATCCATGGCGATCGTACGAGTCTGGACTCCGAAGCGAGTTTGGATGCCTTGCGCGACCTCATCCAAAACCGATTGGCGTCGTGATACCAAAGCAACGTTGAGCTGCCTGGCGGCCAATGCCTCGACAAAGGCCGAGCCGACCCCCTCGGAGGCGCCGAGCACGAGCGCCCACGGGCCGTAAGTTTGGACAAAATTATCGGGCATTTTCTGGCTTCATTACTTTATAGTTAGTGTGAGGGGCAGAAGGGATAGTCGCAGTCTAACGACTTTTGGCGCACAAACCACAGGGGCGGGTGAGACAGATTAAACCACGCCCGACTTTTGAATCACCGTGGATATGCATGGATTTCCGCAGATTTGAGGCGATAACGTGATCGGCGATATTTTTCTGGAATGGGCAGATGCCTACGGTGACTACGTGTTGTTCATTGTCCCTGTTGTCGCCTTTCTGGAGGCCAGTGTCGGCATCGGGTTGTTTGTCTCCGGAGCCATTCTGTTGAGCCTCTGCACCATGCTTTACTCTCAGGGCATCGCAAGTCTCTACCAAATGCTACCGCTGGCCTTTATTGGCGCCACCACGGCTGATCATATGGGCTTTTTCTTAGGGCGCCGGATTGGCCCGACTTTTCACGAAACCCGCTTCGCGAAACGCTATGCCGAGCGATTGGAAAAAACGGAAAACCTGCTGCAAAAGCATGGTGAAGTGTCCATTGTTTTTGGGCGTCTGATTCCGGCGGTGCGCAGTATTGTGCCCATAATGACCGGTGTAAGTGGCCTGCCCGTAGCACGCTACGTACGCTATGACCTGATTGCCTGTACTGTCTGGATTACGGGGCTTGGCTTGCTTGTCGTTGGAATTGGTGGCCTGTTGGATTAGCGCTTTACCATCGGATCTTTCACGCTCAAATCCCGAATCGATCTCCTGCGTTTGGATGAGTTCGTCGATAACAGATTCGTTTAGTCTGAGGTAATGAAAACCCCATTCAGTTGGATAACAATAAGGAATCTATTGTGAAACTGATCCGTATCAGCTTGTCGGCGCTGTGTGCGAGTCTGCCAGCACTTGCGGTATTGACGGTGCCGTTAATGAGTGCTCCGGCAGTGGCCCAGCTGGAGGAGGTTGTGGTGACGGCTCGCCGGCGCGCGGAGAGCCTTCAGGATACGCCGATCTCGGTTTCGGCGGTGAGTGCCTCCCAGCTGGAGGATGCGGGCATCACCGCGCTGTCAGATATCAAGAATATTGTTCCCAATATGCAGGTTGCTCCAACCGCCACTAAAAGCCAGGCGATTTTTGTCCGTGGTATTGGTCAGCGAGCCTCTACCCCGGAACTCGATCCCGGTGTCGGGCAGTACCTGAACGGCATTTTTATCGCCCGACAGGACTCTCAGCTGCTGGATGCCGTGGACGTTGCCAGTATCCAGATACTCCGTGGGCCACAGGGTACGCTGTTCGGGAAAAACAATACCGGCGGCGCGATGCTGATTACCACCCAGTTGCCTGAGTCGGACCGCTGGCTGGGTTCGACCACCGTGACGGTGGGAAGCCACGGCCGCAAGGACTTCAAAGGCAGCGTCAATATCCCGCTGATTGAAGACCGAGTGGGCTGGCGCCTCAGCACCTCGGTGCGACGGCTGGATGGCTATTTCGAAAATATTGTCGATGGCAGCATGTTTGCCGACGAAGACCGACGGGCGGTGTCGTCGCGGCTGGTATGGGATGTCAGTGAGAATGTTTCGCTGGATCTGTTTTCTTTCTGGAGCGCACAAGACGAAAAAGGGCAGGGCAATAACTGCGAAGTGATCAATGCCGATGCGGCGGCGGCCACCTTTTTTATTCCGGAAGAGCCCGACGTTTATGCCGAGCGGTGTCGTGATCAGGAGAATTTGCCCGACGATCGCAAGGTGGCAATCAATACAGACCGCAATGCGAGCCTGTATCGCCAGAAGGCACAATTGCACGCGATCAACCTGCAATGGAACTTGCCGGTCTTTGTGATGGAGTCGATTACGGCTTACAGCAAGCAATACGCGCTCGGCAAGCAGGAAGATATCGACGGTACCGACATTACCCTGGTTCATAACGGTGAGCGGCTGGCGCAGCGGGCACTGGATGCCTCAGGTATTTTCCCGGAAGACGAAGAGCGTTATCAGCTGAGTCAGGAAGTAAAATTTAATGGCAGGCTATTTGACGACAGATTGGATCTGACCTTTGGGGCATTTTATTCCTTTGAACAGATTGATGCCTTCCCCTATCCGCAGATTATCGGCAAGAACGGCTTGCTGGGTATTCCGCCAACCTTTCTGAGCAGTCTCGCGCCCGGCGCCGCCCCTCCGGGAATTGATCTGGTAGCGGCAGCCGCGAATAATTCTGTACTCCCACTGCTATCAGCTTCGGCCAACCTGAGCTACATCGAGAATGAAACCCGCGCGGTCTTTATTCAGGGTAGCTACGACCTCAACGAACAGCTCCAGCTGACGCTGGGTATGCGCTATACCGAAGACGATAAACAGCGAGAAATTGTTTTATACAATGCAGATTTTGAAGCCTTTGGTCGGCGGGAAGGCCTGGTGCATGCGCAGGGGGGGATCTACAACCCGGTACCGCGCCAGACCTTTGACAATATTGACTATGAGTTGCCGATTCCTTTTCTTGATCCCGTCAGTACCGAAGAGAAATTGTCTTTTGAGCAATTCTCGCCGGCGTTTACTGCAACCTATATGGCGAGTGATGCGGTACTGGATGCGCTAGCGATGGATAGCTTTATGGTGTATCTGACACTCAGTGAGGGCTATAAATCGGGTGGTCTTGGTTTGCGTGGTCGTCGCTTGAATACCTTTGAACCTGAGATTGTTGAGAACTCGGAAATCGGTTTCAAGTTTGATGCTCTGGATTCACGCTGGCGTTTGAATGGCGCGATTTACCGCATGGATTACGATCAGATTCAGGTGCAGCAGGCCGAGACCGGCCCCGGTGGACCGACCGACGTTATTCTGTTTCTGGATAACGCCGGCTCGGCCATTGTTCAGGGGGCTGAGCTGGAAACCACACTGGCACTGGATAAGCTCCTGATTAATGCGAGCCTGGGTTATACGGATGCTTACTATAATGAGTACACGGTATTTCTGGCCGACGGCAGCCAGTTTGACCGCAGCAATGAGCCATTTGCCGTAGTACCCAAGCATACTCGTGCGCTGTCGATTCAATACCGTTTGGAAACACCGCTCGGTTTGGTGATTCCGCGTTTGAGTTACAGCTATCGCTCAGAAATTTTTGTCGGTCTCGATGCCAAAGCGGATTTGTACGAGGGCGCGACGTTGGGTGGTCAAGAACTGTATAACGCGCGCGTGACCTGGCTTCCCTCGGATCGTTGGCGTGTTGCGGCCTACGTCAACAATATCAAAGATTCCGTGTATTTCGGTGGCGGGGTCGCGCTGGGGGATAACCTTGGTACCACCACCAAGGCCCAGCTACCGCCCCGGCATTTTGGTGTTGAGGTCGCCTATCAGTGGGAGTGATTCAGTCACTGGAATTATCTCTAGGCGAAGCGATTGATCAAGCTCCGATTGCGGCGGCTCAGTTGGCGCAGGCAGCTGCGCAGGCGCAGCGTGTTCCAGTCGTGCCGCAGAAACCCCACATTCAACGTTACTGGGTTCCGTCTGCTGGAACGTACAGTTACCACACGCATATTGCTGTCAGCGGCCAGTCTCGAGAGCGATTCAAATGGGCGATTGAGCTGTTTTACAACGCCGCGGAGCTAGAGCGTCAGCCGTGGTACGAGCAGTTCCTCGGTGGCCTTAGCGAGCCCTGTGAGGCAGCGTCTGCCTCAACCATTGAAAAGCATCAGTTCTGCCTGGGGCGCTTCGATCTTGGCTTGGGAGCGCCCAGAGCCTACCGCCAGTTGGTGTCGCTTAGCAGGCCGGACGGCGATACGGCGGTTGTGGTTGCTCGCTCTATCAATAAAGGGCCCGGACTCCCGGAAAACACCAAGCTGGCCTACACGGTTGACCCCAATGGCGAAGTCTTGCATTGGGATGGTGAGCACCTGCACTGGCACCACATCTGCTGTACTCCTGGCCCTGCATTGCTGCCGCAGCCGGTTGATCGCTATCTGATGAACCTGCTGCGTGTTTTGAGACTCGACGGAGCAGAGCGCAAAACCTATCGGGATGAGGCCGCACAGTTTCGGACTTGGCTGCAGGGCGGTGACGATCTCCCGCGTTAGCACTCTGGGTTGAGCCTTTTCTTCTTCAGCCAGCGCTCTCGATCAAACCGCGTTTTGGAGGGAAGCTTTGGCGCCGCTTTGGGTGGTGCCAACAGCATGGCCTGTTCGCGTTGGCCGGCGCCTTTTACCAGATGCTGAATCAGCGGCGCCTCGGGCAGGTTGTGCCAGTACTTTTTAGGCATTTCGTTTTGCATGGCCTGAATCTTTAACCGCGCCGGGTTGAAGATATTGGCAAAGTAGCAGCGCCAGTAATTTTCATAGTCGTCGTGATCGGGTAACTGGGAGCGGTCGGTGCCGGCGCCCACAAAGAGCTTCCGTTCTATCCAGTGCAGGCTCTGGTAGGGCGAGGCAATCGTCCAATCCATGTTGTGAAATCGGCGGCAGAAAAAGTCGGCATTGAGGCGAAGGATATAGTGGTCTGGTTCAAACCAGGCGGTGTATATGGTTGGTGCCCTGTCGCTATTGATGTCTTTCAGATCGAGTGCCCGAAAACGCACAAAGGCCTGCATTTTATGTCGATCACGCCCGACTTCCTTGGCTAGTCGGTTAGCGGTAATAACCAACGGGTCGGCGGCGTCTTGCAGCAGTTTTCTTTCTCCCGTGAATAATCGCCAAAGCAAACGATAGAGCACATCAAAGCGTTGTGGGTCCCTATGGGCAGCTGCAAAGCGAGCAAGCCCGATAAACTGCCGCGAGATGCGAATGCTTGAGGGGCGATGACTCGCGTCGGTGATATCGTCGGGGCAAAGTGCATCATCATCGCCAAATAAGTTACCGGTTGCAGCGCCGTTCCAACGAATGTCATCCGGTGGTATTTGCTTGCTGAGCAGGTGGCGGGCAAGCGGTTGCCAGTCTTGAAAATCGGCGTGTTCTTCCAGTTCAATCGTTGGCATGGTTATACATCTTGCTGAATGCAGAAGGCAGAATTAAAACAGCAATAGCTGGGCATGGTTCTTCTCTGCAAACTGAGAACGCAAGATCAGGCTGTCCGGTTCGTTGCCGGGACGGTAATCGGCAGTAATGATGAAGGGCTTCATCTTGGCCAGCGACAAACGCATGCGTTTGAGGTCTGCAAGCCGCAACCGCCGAAAACGACGACTGTCGAGAATGCGCTTTACACCACCGGGCCCAAGCCCCGGTACTCGCAGCAGTTGCTCGCGGGTGGCGCGGTTGATGTCCACCGGAAAGTCGGCGCGGTTGCGCAGGGCCCAGGCCAGCTTTGGGTCGATATCCAGATCCAGCATGGGCTGCTGGTCTGGGCTAACCAGCTCGTTCACGTTAAAGCGATAAAAACGCAGCAACCAGTCAGCTTGATACAAACGATGCTCGCGCAAGAGCGGCGGTGGCTGCAGGGGCAGGTTGGCGCTGGCATCGGGTATGGGACTGAACGCGGAGTAGTACACGCGGCGCATGCCGTAGCTGCGATACAGGCGGTGGCTGTTATGCAGAATGGTGGCATCGTTGCTGTCGTCAGCACCTACGATCATCTGCGTGCTCTGGCCTGCGGGTGCGAACTGCAGGCGATTTGTGGCGCGACGCTTGGGAATCACGCTGGTATCAGATCGAGTCTTGTTGACCTTCTGACGACTCTCTTTAGACTCATCGATATGCTCTTTAAGGAAATGCATCGACTGCCGAATAGCGACGTGATTTTTTTCCGGTGCCAGTTGTGCCAAACCTTGCTGGGTCGGCATTTCGACATTGATGCTCAGGCGGTCCGCATAGAGTCCGGCTAGCGCCTGCAGGCGAGGGTCAGCATCGGGGATCGTTTTCAGGTGGATATAGCCGGCGAAGTTGTGATCCTCACGCAGACTGCGAGCGACTTCTACCAATTGCTCCATGGTGTAGTCGGGGTCGCGAATTACCCCGGAGCTGAGAAACAGGCCCTCAATATAGTTGCGCTTGTAAAAGCCCAACGTCAGATCAACTACTTCGCTGGCTGTGAAGCGGGCCCGGGGCACATTGCTGGAATGGCGATTGATGCAGTATAGACAGTCGTAAACGCAGAGATTGGTCAGCAGAATCTTCAATAGTGAAATGCAGCGGCCATCGGGTGCGTAACTGTGGCAAATGCCCATGCCGCTTGAGGTAGAGCCAATCCCCTTGTCAGAGCCCTTCGCGTCGCGCTGAATACTGCCGCTGGACGCGCAGGACGCATCGTACTTCGCTGCATCGGCGAGAATGGCCAGTTTTTGCATCAGCTCCACGCCGAACACCTCCACAACACAGGGCGCATCACATATTGTGATAATTACTGTATATAAATACAGTTATATTTGCAATGTGCCGTAAAGTGGGGGCTTGGCTGGATCTAAGGTCGGTTTACCCGTCATTGCGAGGAGTATAACGACGAAGCAATTTCACTCTACCGGGTGCGCCAAGCCGCGATTCCAATCAGCGTAAAAGCCACAACAGCAAGGGGCACCCCCAGTTGGCCGGCCAGCGCGGTAATGTTATTACCGAGATCGTTGTTGAACTCGTAGCCCAACGCGCCAGTTACGCCCCGCCCGAGGCCAAACACCGTATTGCAGTAGGCCATGGCAATCAGACAGTAGGTAGCGATCAAGCCGCGCTTGGGGCTGAGGCTGAGTTTGCCGATAAAGCCGGCGACAATGAACAGCATCATACCGTTGATGAGCGATTCCATATGGGCCAGTATCCAATCCTGCTTTTGCCCGTCAATTTGGCCCATGGCGGCTGCGGCGATCATAAAGCCACTTAAAAATGCGATGAATATATTGATCGTCCCGTGAAACACCAGTTTGCCGATGAGGGGGCGCTCGTTGTGCATTGTTATAACCTCCCGTATTTGGAGTGAATTGAGTTCAGGATGGGCTCGTCGCTTCAGGGTCAAACTGCAGGTGCATACGCTTTATACTGTTCACAAAGTAGTCGCGAACATATTCCACCGGCTGAGCGAGGCGAGGGTTTTTCAGTCTGGGCAGCAGTTCCTCAAACATCACCTGCATCTCCAGACGTGCCATATGGGCGCCGATGCAGAAATGTTCACCCTTGCCGAAGGCGCGATGCTGGCTGGTCAGTTCCGGGTTTCGTGCAAAGCGTTCAACATCAAACTGCTCGGGATTGTCGAAAATAGCCGGATCGTGGTTGATCGCTTGCCAATTCAATACCATCTTGTCGCCAGCTTTCAGTTTCTGCCCCTGAATTTCCGTATCTTTCATAACCGTGCGTCGCATCTGCACAAACGCCGGGTTGTACCTCAAAATTTCTTCTACCGCTGAAGGTATTAGTTCGGGGTTGTCCAGCAGTTTTTGATGTTGTTCAGGGTGCTCGATCAACAGGCGCATACCGTGGGCGATCACTGAGCGTGTGCTCTCGTTGCCCGCAGCAATTAACATCAGAAAGAACAACTGGAATTCTTCCGGTGTTAATTTTTCGTCGTTCACGGTGCCGTCGAGTAGTGCACCAACGATATCGGTAAGCGGTTCAGTTTTGTGTTTTTCGGCGAGTGCGGCTGCGTAAGCATAGACTTCAATTGCAGCAGCCTGCGAGGCGGCGAAGCCATCTTCGCCACTCATATCTTCGTCTTCACTGAAGATCATGGTGTTGGTCCAGTCAAAGAATTGCTGCTTGTCTTCCATCGGAATGCCGCACAGCGAAAGGATGGCAACAAGCGGCAGTTCTGCCGCAACATCAGTAACAAATTCGCATTCGCCCTTGTGGGCAATGCGGTCAATGGTCTCGCGGGCAACCTCGCGGAATCGCTGCTCGTAACCGGATACCGCTTTGGGGGTAAATGCGTTGCGCACAATGCGCCGGTATTTCACATGGTGAGGCGGGTCCATATTCACGAGCATCAGGCGAGACAGAGCAACCTCTTCCTCGGGGACCTCCTTCGGAAGGATGGTTTTCGCTTCGCTGGAAAAGAGCAGCGGTTCCTTACATACATAGTCGGCGATTTCTCGCTTGGTCACCGCCCAATAGGGCACCCCAGTAATAGGGTCTTCAATCTTGGCCAGACCGTTAGAGCGTTCTCGAATGTCTGCAAATATGGCATGGTGCTGACTGTCCACATAGATATCGGGATCGAGAATATTTTTATAAGGGCAAGTGGCCATCTAAGCGCTCCTGTATAAGTCGTTAGCGTGATTGGCGAGGGTACTAATGCTGCAACCTTAGTTTGTTAACAATACCTAAAATAAGTTAGTACTGTGCTGGAGGTTGCAGCGGGAATGCGATGGCTTCTTATTTGAAGGGTACTCGCAACTGTGCCCACCAGCTGGCGGGAATCTGGTCATTCTCTATGCCTAATTGTTCTGGGCTGTCTCGCTGTTCTTCGCGGTAGCGCGTGCCAAACACCACATCCCAGAACAGAAAATTACTGCCGTAGTTATGGTTCGCTTCTTCGATTCTCACCGAGTGATGCCAGCGATGCATTTCGCCTACGCTAAATATCCAGCTTAAGGGACCGAGTTTGAAGTTAATGTTGGCATGCTGGAACAAGCCCAGTACCGAGTTGGCCAAACCCACCAGCGCCAGTACCTCACCGCCTGCGCCGAGTAAGGCCAGCGGAACGGCATTTAATATGCCGCGAAAGATCACCTCGCCAAAATGGGCGCGGGTGGCATTCATCCAATAGAGGCGTTTGGGGTTGTGATGTATCGCGTGAAAGCGCCATAGAAACGGCACTTCGTGCATCCAGCGATGGGCCCAGTAATCAAAAAACTCCACCGCAAGGCAGGCCAGAACAAACTGCAAAAGCAACGGCCATTCGGTCGGCCAAAGGGGGGTATTCATAGCGTCAGACAGTAAGCCGCCTCCCAGCACGATGCCGGCTACCACTAGCGGCTGTACCAGTGCGTTAATACCAAAGTAACTGGGCAGGTACAGTAAGTCGGCAAGCAGATCGCCCTGAGAGTGGTTCCACTCTTTGCGAAAGGGCAGCAGGCGCTCCAAGACGACCACCAACGCCAGACTAACAAAGGTGCCTATGCCGGCAACCACGCTTGGTTCATGCCCGGCCTCAATCGCCCACACACCGCCGCCTAGCACAGCGGTGACAATAATCGGAAATATAAGCCAGGAAATAAGTTCGCTTACTTTCATAGAGCCTCGCGTTGCCTCGGCGATCTACTATTGCTGTTTATATTTATGGCGGACGTTTTGTGGCCAAGTATCATTACGCGAGCGAGATACTTTTACTGTTTACCATAGTAAGTGAGAATCTCCTCGGCGAAAGCTCCTTCACTGGTGTTCCGGTTGGTAATGCGCTGCAAAACACCTTTGTGCGTGGCATGTTCGCTGCTAGGTAATTCCAGTGCGGTCAGTAGTTTCGTCACTTCAGCGCCATTCTTTTCAGTCGCTAATTGGGAGCATATCGGTTCCGCGTTTTCGATAATAAATGTCTTGAGTTCTTGTCGGCTCATGGCCTTCAACTCTGTTGCGGCTTGGTCTTGTGGCGTTATCCGTACCACCTGCACCATGGTGTTCACGTAATCACGAGAGGAATGGTGGTTGCCGTATTGGGTGCTGGAGGCACAGCCACCAAGAAATGAAAGGGTAAGTACAATGGTTGCTATTCTTATCATAAGTATGGGCTCGTTTTCAGAATATGCGCCAAATCATACTACAAACTATCGCAGGAAGGCCCTGATGCACATGGCGAGTTTTGAACGAATAGTGCCTAATCCGGTCCCGCTGTCAGTCAAATAATACAGAGGCGTCGCCGGCAAAGACAGACCAGCTCGCATCGCGCCGTACTATGCGCCAGCCTTCGGGGAGGCGTTGCCACTGATCGGTGTATTCTCCGTGGGTGTCAAAGATTGCGTTGCGTTTGTCACCAATGCCCTGATGCCTAGCCTGTACGTAGGCACGGGTTAATGCGGTATCGCCATCGATCTCTACGTGAATGCTTCCCAGTAGATGCTGCATGGCGCTGCAGCGGTCGTGGAACTTTTTAAACTGCTTCACGAGCGCATCCAGTCCCTGCTTTTCACCGCCGTCGCCATAGTCAAAGCACACCTCAGCAGCAAATACGTCTCCGACCTTATCCCACTGCTTGTTATCCACCACGCGGGGAAACAGTGCGAGGGTATTCATAATGGTGTGGTAATCATCGGCGTGATTTGTCATTGAGGGTTATCCGCTTGGAGAGGTTGGCTTGGCCCTTAAAGCCCTTCGAATCAATATGCGTCAGATTAATTGGCAACCGGCTTAGCCAGAAACCGGACCATGCCAGAGCCATTGTCGAGCAGCACTTGCAGCTGAGCATCGGTCAGCCCCTGCGCTGCGTCAAAATCGTAGACTTTGTATATTTTAGGTAAGTAACTTACGCGCTTGAATATACGATCAAAGCTTTGCCGGTACGCATCACTGCCCGGTTCTAGCCAGTGTGCCTCTCCCTCCAGCCAGCGGCGTTTGTACTTTAGCTGCAGAGGCCAGGGCTCCCGATAATTGCGCCACCATTGGCGATTGTGTGTTTCGCTGAGCCCGATCAGAAATTCGTTATCAAATTTGGTGTAGGCAACCGGTGTTTCAAAAGCCTTGCCAGATTTGCGGCCCTTAAAACGTATCAACGCAACATTGGAACTCATGAGCCAATGCAGCGGTGAGCGCAACAGGGGTTTAACCAGAAAATTCATTCTGATGGCGGTATCGGAGTATTTATTCGCCATTACTATTTCTCTGCCTTTCTATCATGTGAGTACCTTGCGGATTGTTAGCTCGCGCTTATCTCAGCACGCTAGTATTGAATAATAGGCACCTCGTGTACCCAGTGGTCACTGCTCAGTTGTTGCAGCATGCTGTGGGCGCAATCGGCAAAGCTAATGTTCGACATGGCGCTGAATTTGTCATAGCCGATGCGGTATTTCATAGTCTTTGGGCCAGCCTTCATTTGCAGGGGGCGAACTCCAACCCAGCTGATGTCTTTGCGACTGTTCAGCAGTTCCAGCTGCTTTTCCTTGTCAAAGTGCCGGTGTTTCAGAAAGTGCTCTGCGTACCAGCGTACAAACTTTGCACCAAAGCTCACCTGATCTGCGGGCACAATATTGCTGCCGCCGCCGCACCAGACTAACCGGGAAACGGCATTTTCCCGCATGACATCTAGGATATGTTGGGTGGCATCAGTGCACAGATCCTTGGGAGAGGTTTTTTCGTCGACGCCAATGGCAAAGAGCACGGCATCCGTGCCCTGGGAGATGGCGCTGAGAACATCGCTGTGGGTCAGCGCATCGCCTTCGATCACCGTAATCTTCGAACGATACTCCTCCGGGAGTTTTGCCGGCGTCCTCACCAGCACCGTTACCTCATGACCGCTCTCGAGACATTGTTTCAGGCACTCCTTTCCCACATTGCCAGTTGCACCGAACAGTGTAACTTTCATCTTCTTATGCTTTTTTGTGAGGGCGGTCTAGCCGCTCGTGTTGAGTATCTTACACCAGGCGGCCGGCTCCAATTTCTACGGTAGCAGATCAATACGATAAGGCGTGAGCGGGGCGTGACAGGATCGTGCTATTGGGTGAGCCCTTATCGAGATGGGTGAACCACGGTGCCCGGAAGGCACCGGTCTTGACCTCTGTGGTGTGGCGTCAAGACTTGGTCAATGCGTCTCGAATCTCGCGCAGTAGCACGATCTCTTCCGAGATCTTTGGCGGCGCCGATGATGATGCCAACCGCCATATCGATCATATTGCCTTTCATCAGGAATTTTTGAATTCGTCCAACATGGGGTGATCTCCAGAATGTTGCACTTTCGCGGTTAGAGCGGTCAGTATAGTAGACCTTCAAGCGCGTGGTTTTGGAGGTGAATGCCAGGCACCCGTGCTAGTTGGTGTGCAGTGTCCGCCTGCGCTTGAGCATTGCCATTCGCTTTCTGTTAACCAATCAGGTACAACCTCTTCAAAACGATAAGAACCCTTGCTTGGGACCATACCGACCGGAGACAGTGCAATGGAACAAACCCCCCTGATCGAGACCGGCCTGCCGATCTCCCTCTTTATTATCATGGTGGGGATGGGACTTACGCTCACCACGGCGGACTTTGTTCGCGAAGCCAAGGCGCCCCGTGGCGTGATACTCGGCAGTCTGGCCCAGTTAATTCTGATGCCCTCGCTGGGCTTTGCGGTGGCCTGGGGTTTGGGCTTGTCGGCGGCGATCGCAGTGGGCATCGTGATTGTGGCGGCCAGTCCCGGCGGCGCTACCTCCAACGTCATCACCTTTCTGGCGCGCGGTAATGTGGCCCTGTCCATCACCCTTACGGCCATTGCCAGTCTGGCGACCATCGTTATGCTGCCCCTGTATGTGAATATGGCCTTGGGCTGGCAAATGGGCACCAATGCCGACGTGAAGCTCCCGGTTCTCGAAACCATCTCCATGCTGATGACGATTGTGTTGATTCCCGTTGGCGTCGGTATGTTGATTCGGGCCAAGGCTGAGCAGCTGGCGGCAAAGCTGGAGAAAGTGGTGAACCTGTTCGGGGCACTGGTGCTGCTGGTTTTGATTGTGCTGGTCAGCTACTCGCTGCGCGACCAGATACTGACTCTGATAGCCCAATCCGGGTTTGCCTGCCTCGTCCTCAATGCCCTCGGCATCGCCACCGGCTGGCTGGCCGCCCGCGCGGCAAACCTCCCGCTCCCCGATGCCATCGCCATCAGCGTGGAAATCGGCATCAAAAACGCCACCATCGGCATTCTGGTCGCGATGACCCTCCTGCAGTCAGCGGAAATGGCGATGCCCTCCGTGGTGTATGGCTTGCTGATGTATGTGTTTGGTATCGGGATGATTTATCTGGGGCGGCGCTATATACCGGCGAGCCCGGCGGTCGCGAGCTGAGTGCATCTTATGTCTTTGCATCCCCGGCCGGATTCCCCAGCAGTATCGCGGAGGTGGCTATTTGCATCGCCCGCGAGTAGCTTAGGTTGTCTGCCCGGGGGATAACGATGAAAAAGCTGGAAAACGAAAAGGAATATGTGCGCAAGGCCATAGATATCGGTACTCGCTACGCCGAAAACCGTGGGGCGGCATTGTTCGAGCCCACCGATTCAACGAATGAAAAACTGGAATTCATCTACCGGTTGCTGGTGCGGGACAAGCTTATCCAGCCCATGCCGGAGCTTCAGGTGTCACAGCAATCCATACGGCACCGCCTGGCTTTATGGGCTGCTTCGCTGGAAAAGAAAAAAAGCTGACCTATTTCGCTCCGTCATTTTGCGATGGCAAACAGAGCCGGCAGTTCCTTGCCCTATTGAGAGATCCCTATGGAAACTGGAAAACTACTGCACGGCAGCGCCCGCCTTATCTTTGACAGTGTCGATGGTGTCGCCAATATCGTCGAAGGCATGTACCGTAATATTGCCGCTACACCGCTGCCATTTGGCCGCGCGCCTGTGGGGCCGGCGCCGGGCATCGCGGGGTTGGTTCACGCCGTCGTGCGAGGTATCAATGGCGGCGTGCGTGGCGCTAGCGAGCTGGCGCTGGCGCCGCTGACGCAGTACCTCGACCGTTACTATCCACCGGGCCCGCACCGTGCGGCGGTAGTCGCCGCACTCAACGGTGTGTGCGGTGATCATTTGGCGCGCACCCAAAATCCGCTGGCCATTCCCATGAGCCTGCGCCTGTTGCTGGATCCGATTGACGGTAGTGAGAGCAGCGAGTCTGACACTGCACCTTCGATGATCAATAACCTTTTCGACAGCCGGCGCGAGTCCGTTGAAATCTATCCTCGCAACGCGGTGCAAGGCGACCCGCGTTTTAAAGCATCCCGTCGTTTGCTGATACTGGCCCATGGCCTGTGCATGAATGAACTGGAGTGGACAGCCCAGCAGCGCAATCACGGCTTGGCCATTGCAGAAAGCGGGGGCTGTACGCCTGTCTTCTTGCGCTATAACAGCGGCCGTCATATTTCGGAAAATGGCAAAGCGTTTGCTCACCAGATCAGCGGCCTTGTCGCCGCCTGGCCGGAGCCGGTTGAGTCTATAACGATCATCGGTTTTAGTATGGGTGGGCTAATCACCCGCAGTGCCCTGCACATGGCCAACGACGAAAACCTCCCCTGGCTGAATAAGGTCGACAAGGTGGCCTATGTCGGCACGCCTCACCACGGCTCGTCACTGGAGCGCGGGGGCTATTGGCTGCAACGTTCCGCGACCTTCAGCCCCTACACCGAGCCGCTGTCGGCGCTGGGCCGAATCCGCAGTGATGGCATCACCGATTTGCGTCATGGCAACGTTCTGGATGCCGATTGGCAGAATCACGATGAGCACGAAGACAACGCGGACTACCGTCAGCTGGCACCGTTGCCCGACGCTATCGAGCACTACGCCATCGCCGCAACCTTATCGAAGCAGCCGGCCGCGAGTATGGAAAAATTGCGCAGTGACGGTTTGGTTCATCCCTGCAGTGGCCTGGGAAAGCATCGCCTTGCAGAGAAGCAGCTGAATTTTGCCGAAGCCAATACGCATATTCTTTACGATGTGGGGCATCTGGCGATGCTGGGCGATGAGCGAGTTACCGCGCAATTGCAGCATTGGCTTGTCGGTTAAGAGGGATCAACTAGAGACGCAGTAACCAGCGTCGAAGGCGTGATTCCATGGCTTTTATTTGGGCGCGGATCAATCGACTCTAACCCCATTGATTTCATGAGGCGCTGGAGTAAATATGCCTGATACAAACGATTCCGATTTAGTAAAACGCCGATTAGCTCTGCAGGATGCGCTGGCCGAGGGTGAGCGAGCGATATTGCAAGGCGATGTACTCACCCAAGATGCCGCAAAGAAGCGTATGCAGAAATGGTTGGAATTTGAGAGGAAGGAACCTTAATAATGACTATGCATAACCCCTCGCATCCCGGTCAGATTCTTCGCCACCGTTTGATTGAAGATGAGGCCGGGCAGAAGCTTGGCAGTATTGCTCTGATCAGCTGGGTTGTCACCGCAATACCTTAAACCGTGTAATCAACGGCAGCGCTTCGCTTACACCTGAGATGGCGCTGGCGCTGGAATTGATTGGTGCTGGCAAAGCCGAGTTCTGGTTGGGCATGCAGGCCAGCTACGACCTGTTTCAGCTGCGTCAGGTGCGCGTCTAGTTTGTAGCCAGCCAAGGTTACCACCGCTCTATACTTTGAAATTCCGCCAATCGCATGCTTTGCATAGTCAGCGCTTCATACACATCATTTATTGAATGCGTTGAGTGATTTAGGCCGGGTAGTGAGAGATTCGCTTCGGTATAAAAACGCTCACTGTTTTCCCCTTCCCAAGCTTCGCCCCACCACTCGAGTATCCGGTTTTTTGAATCTCGAAAGCGCGTTTCTGTTGGTATTCTGTCTCGCTTGCTGGCGTTGATAGTGGTTTTGGTGGGGAGTAAATTCCACAGGTCGTTATTTGGCCAGCGAGCGAATGGAAGGCAGTGATCAACATCGTACTTCCCTGTCAGCTTTGAACCGCTCCATACGCAGCGAACACTTGCGGTTCTATTTAGCTCCTGAATTTTGGCCCGTACGAGTTGTGTGGTTCGAACCGCGTCTTGCCACTCCAGGTGCTTTATCAATTCATGCTTCATGAGGGCGGTATTGTTTTTATAGTCCCTCATCACATTGACCCACTCATTAATCAATGCCGGCTCAATCCAGCAAGAATATCTCGCCATCATGTCCCAGATACTTTCAGGTATCGAAATCCTGCCGTAACGTGCCAGAGTTTCAAGGTTTAAATGAAGATTGTCGGGCTTATGTGTCGAACGTGGAATTTCAACTTCGAAGATGACCCTGTCTGAGCCGGGAAACGTTATATATCTGGCTGGCATCTTCTGGATGGTGCGAGAGATATCTTTCAGTGTGGTGTTTAGCGCCGCCGCATCATCGCCGTGAAAAGTGTTGCCCACAGCGAAATCCAAACTGGAGAAGTGCGATATGCGCTCCCAACCTCTGTCAGTGACAAAGCCCAACCCTTTGTTCGGATTGCTGCTCTGCTGAATATTGGCATCTAGTAGCAGTTTGTATTGCCGTGCCCAGTAGAGTGATACAAGGCCAAGTGGCAGCGTCACTCGGCCTTCGTGGCGTTCGAGTACGGCGCCGGGGTTGCCGTCTGCGATCCGCATCAATGAGCGCAGTAGTGCCAGCTTGTAGGTTGAGGATTTGGAGTCATTGATCAAGATGCTCCGTAACAGCGGAAAGGCGCCAGTGCCATCGTCGGGTAATCGCAGGACGACAGTCTGCCACTGAACGTCTGAACGGTTAAGCTCATCGCTCGCGTCGATCACGCGTTCTATAGCCAAACCCTGCTGTCTTGCCAGTCGCTCCAGCTCCTCAGCGGAAACATCGAACATGGGGCGTTCGCTATCGGGCTGGCCGTGTCGAAGTGAAATTACCAGCTTGCCGCCAGCTTTTAGTAAGTTGGCCAGTTTCCGGAAAGCGCGCGGCCGATCTTTCGGTGGAATATGCATCCACACAGCGCTTACGAGGATTAGATCGTATTTGAGTTGAAGCCCGATCACAGAGGTCATGTCGGGAAGATGATCGTTCAGCCATTTTACAGAGCCGGTCCCCGTAAGGCTTTTGCCTAGTTCTCCGAGCTCCGTGGAAGGTTCTACTGCAATAACATCAAGGCCTTTGTCGGCAAAGTAATTGGCGTCTCGTCCACTGCCTGCGCCGACATCCAATACGACTCCTTTACTTGGTGCGTAGTCAGTAAGCCACGCGCCATGAACCTGTTCCGTAGTTAAGCTTTGATATTGATTGTATAGAGAGGTGGCGTTGCGGTTGTAGAAGTCGATTGTTTTGGACGCGCCTTTCCTCTCCATGATCGTTGTCCTATAGATCGTTGACTACGTATTTCAAAATCTCAACCACCTGATCCGTTGTAGTCGCCCAGGCCATTGCGGCGGCGTCTACTTCCTTGAGGGGGTGGATGATCTCTTCGGCGTGCAGGGTGATATAGGGTTTGCCGAGGGCGGCGCAGTACCCAGCGTCGAAGGCGGCATTCCATTGTTTGTATTTGTCACCGAAGCGGATAATCGCGACGTCGCTTTTTTCGATCAAGGTCTTGGTGCGGATGGCGTTGACCTTGGCGGACTTGTGGTCGCGCCAGAAGCCGTTTTCCTCAGGGCCGAGTACATCGCCAGCGGCGTCGCTGGATTCGTGGTCGGTATTGGCGGAGGTGAAGGCGATATCCAGTTTCTGCTCGCGGCAGCTTTCAATGATTTGATTGCGCCAGTCGGTGTGGATTTCGCCGGAGAGGTAGACGTTTAGTGTCACGGGGTAGTTGGCTCCATTGTCTCGGTGCATCTTTGGAGGATTTAAGTATTGATTTTCTTAGCTTGTATGCGAGTTATGACCTAAACAAAAAGGCCTCGCGCTACTGGCGAGGCCTTCTCATCTTTAGTGACACAATCTCACCACTAATGACATTGACTGACTGGCAGTCGATGTCATTAGTGATGAGAGCGCATCCCTTGGTTTTGTTGGAAAATTTGGTGCTTGTTTCATTAGAGATGAGAACGATATCTCATTAGTGGTGAGAATGGCAAACAATTCATTTTAAAAACAATAGGTTAGGACTCTTCTCTATTTTCGCCACATTCACAAAATACCACGATTTCGACGCGCAGAAATGTGCGTGAAGTAATCGGGTTTGTATCGCTAGATACTAAGATATTAACGCGAAAAGTACCTTTTTGTGGATACTTTTTCAAGCTCCGTTATAAGCCTATATAGAATAGATGTAGGCCCGGTTGCTCTAGATCATTCCAAGCCAAGATCCTGGAGGGCAAACGGGTTGATGAGTTGGCGTTGCCAAAGGGTGTTGCAATCGGTGGGCGAAAGCTTTGATGACTGTGCTATTGCCTCCCACTGAGAACGAATGATATCCAATTGAGTTGACACAATATTGAGAGCTTCGGATTCAGACAGTAAAAAGTCATTTGCCACGGCCAGGGTGTTCGCCACCTTGCTAAGGCGCTGCCCTCGACCGAGGATCATACCCTGAGAGGCTTCTCCGCCGGTGCGTACCTGCGGGCAAATATCGTAGGCTGGAGTGAGGCGAATCTCTTTATGGTCGACAAAAACGGCATGATTTCGCGCATGATCATCAGTGTTGCCACAGAGAATGTTGAAAACCATTCGAGAAAAAAGCTCTTTTAACTCCGCCTTAGGATCATCGCTGTTGGCGCGAAGCCACTGCGCAAAATCCGCATAACTGGCATAGGGCGCCTCCATCTCATCCAAGCCCAGCACCGTCAGCGCGGACACCATGCCACGCCTCAACCATGATCCGTTTTTGCCGAGCTCTCGATCAAAGCGCTCAATCAGCAGCACGTCACGTCCAAGGCTTTGCTCCAGGTGAACCGGGGCAACCCTCAATCCGCAAGCCGCCGCAAGTGACATGGCAAAGTGCTCGTACTTCACCATAGGATAGAGGTCTGTGGAAGATGAGAATTTGGCGATGTACTTGCGGTCATCTCCATCAATGAGTGCCTTGGGCCTTGCACCGCCGATCGCGGTTCCGTGTTGCAGGGCCTCAGCTAGACCTTGGGTCAAAGGTTGCCGTCGATCAAGCAAATCGGATGCAGCGTGAAGCTCATCCAATGTGGCTGTTTTCTCCCGCGGGAGGTATTCGGTCGAAGAAAGCTGAAAGTCTAGTCGACCAATACGATCAGAACCCGACTCCGCTAGGTAAACCAGCTCGGAGATGTCACCAGCATCCATATCGCGGGCTCTATCTCCGTAGATTCGAGATAGGATTACGCGACGTCCCCAAGAGTCAGGGGCGCCATCGCGCAGACAGCCGGCCATCAGCTTGGGAGCTGATGGCTCCTTTACCCCGGGAGACAGTGGCAGTTCATCGATGAAGATGGGCTCAGCTTCTTTACGAGCGAGGTAGCTTTTACCGTACTGAAAGGTAAGGACATTGCCGGCCGGCGCAATGACACCAGCCACTACCGGCTCGGACTGACCGGTCAGCCAGATCCAGACATACAGCGCTTCTATCTTAGAACTCATCACTTACCTTTGGCTTGCTGGTTCTGATGCGCTGCGGGAGTAGCGGCGCCTTCTCGCGGGATGAGGCAAGTCGGGCTCGGCGATCATCACCAAACAGCGGGATGCCCAGCAAGCTCGCCAATTCGAAAACCATCCCCACTTCGGCTTTTGGACTGCCCCTCTCAATTCGCTGTACAGATGATCGGGAGATACCTGCACGCTCAGCCAGAGTGGTTTCTGACCACTTACGCGCCTTACGCGCGGCGGCAATCTCCAAACCCATAAGTTCAAGAGCCTCCTGGGTGGCGGGTAGATAGGTGCGTACATGTGTCTTGGTGGGCATGTTTATCGGCACGAGCTTCTTGATGTGTAGTCAGTACACCATGGCAGTAGATAAAAATCAACCAAAAATGATTCATGTGGGAATCGTTATGTAGTTAATGATTCACATGTGACTCATTATTAGCCTCGGTGAGATTTTCCAATATAGGCACTCAATAAAATCGCTGTTATCGCAGATGCATTTTTTTGGATCGCGGAGACGAAAGAGACAGGAACTGAAAATGGCGACCCCGCATCGAAGTGCGGGGCCTCAGTCGCTTGAGGGGGCAGGTCGTTATTGTCTAGTCATGGACTAACCGTTCCCGGCAACGGGGCGCGGCTACCCGGCTATTATCAGGGAGGATCATAGCCCTGAATTTAACAGCGAGGCACTTGATTAATGGAGGGTATGACAACGGTGTAGAGCTTCGCTTGATTCAGCCCGGTAAGCCCGCGCAGAATATGTACGCCGAAAGATTCAAGAGCAAATTCTGGGGCGAGAGCTAGCAGGAACACTTGTTTATAGATTTTTGCCCTATTCAAGACGCTTCATAGATAACCGCGTTCTTGGAGATAACGAAAACTGACCTCGCTCATCAAGCGGGTATTACACGCCGTTGGAATTCACAGCGGCATATGGAACAGGGTGATAAGTCAAAATCAATCGATCAATATGCGATCGCATTAATTGGCTTTACTAAGCCGCTGTTGGCTTAGATTCTGGGGTAGTTCATGAGTGCACAGTTCGATTTTATAACCGAAGATGAAAGAAGAGCTGGTTACGTAGAGTTGACTTGCCTGTTCCCCGAGTTGGCGTATTCCGAGATCGATATGGCCTTGCATGCGATCGAGTATGTCGAAACCCGTAATAATGAATTGATCACGGCCCCTCCTCGGCAGACCATAACGCAATCTGGAGAACGCTACTTAGTCTATAGTGAGGCTTTTATTTTTGGTAGGAATTTGATTGTCAAGCCTGGAAAGTTAGCTGAGTTGCGTGAAGTATTGCTGAATGATGAGAGGTCTATTGCGGCATTAAATAAGGGGTGGGCAAATGCCGAAACGCGAAGAATTAAACAAGAGGAAGATCGTAGAGCTGAGGAGGCGAGTCAGCAGTTTAATCGACGTTCCGAGGCTGATTTGATTGATAGCGGTTATAAACTCGTTTCTGAGGCCCTGATGAAGATCCCTAAATATTTTCCCAAAATTATGAGTTCTGGTGACGTAAGGGAAGACGAAATCGTTATGCTGAGAGCGATGGGGTGGTTGGATAAATATTTGTGGGGCAGGTCGCGAACGCATTGTCTAACCGAAGACGGAGAATCCCTGTTTGTCGAGTATGCGCCTGTAGGATATCGTCCTTGTTATCTAATAAAGCCTGGCAAGCTCGAAGAGGTCATCAATTTAGCTTCAGAGTCAAAACAGTTTTTGAATGAATTCTCCAGTCATGTGGTTAGTAGGAAATACAGGAAGCGAAACTCTGAAAGCGAAGCTGTAGAGGTATTGCCATGGGCAATTTCGTCTGTCGCGTTAGAAAAAGAAGACGAGAGCAAGCCGCCCACTGATCCGGATTATAATTCTGGTCTAAGTACATTGGTTGGGGTAGGTTCCTATATCGGTTTTGGTCTACTTCTCGCATATCTTTCTGAGGCAAATAAAGATCTTGCTCTAACGCTATTCGCTTTAGCGATACTCGGCCCAATAGCCTACCTTGCGTTTAGGTGGATTTTTAACGAGGTTGGAAAAGACTAAAGTCATTGGTTTCTAGGGTGGCCAGTTGTGGGGCGGGACAAATGACGCGTGCGCTACATTAGTTATCACTAAAGACGCTGTTACTACGCCAACATTTTATTGGATAGCAGAGACCATAATACCCGACTAGAAAATGGCAGCCCCGCATCAAGGTGCGGGGCCTCAGCCGCTTGCGCGGGCAGGTCGTTGTTACCTAGTCATGGACTAACCGTTTCCGGCAACGGGGTGCGGCAATGAAGCCCCTGTAACCACCCTAGGGCGATACATTAGCCCATATTGCGAAGTACCGAAAGTGCGCGCAATGCGTTTCGCCATGGCCCTTGCCGCATGGTAATGAAAATTCAGCTATAAAGATCAGGTGATATAAGATTAGTTGGGCAGGTAATCGAGTGATAAGTGCGCATAAAACGACCATTACGAGGGCTGAGCTATTCGATCTTGTTTGGGAGAAGCCAATGACAAACGTAGGCCAGGATCTAGGAATATCTGATGTCGCAGTGCGTAAAATATGCGTAAAACACAAGATTCCTCGCCCGCCGCAGGGACATTGGGCGTCCTCGAGACCTAGGAGTAAACCTAAATCGCTTCCAGCTGTCCCGCAGTATATGGAAAAAATATCGATACGTGCGCGTGAGAAATTCGATGATCGCGCAGTGTCCTCTGTTAGCGAGACTTGTCTTCCTGAGAAAGTAGAGTATGTCATTGCAAAGGGAGTGCCGACGCGGCTTGCCCATGGTTTGGGTGCAACATATACCGAGTTGCGGAAGGGAGAGCCTGACCAATATGGCTATTGTCGTCCCCGGTATAAAAGAGCAAAGCACGAGGTAATCGCTACCAAGGCCTCATTGAAACGAGCTCTATGCCTCATGGAGTACATATTTCGAGTGTGTGAGGCTGCAGGTTTTTCTGTTGGGAGTAATGAGGAGTGTTCCAACAATAGATGGAGTATGAGCTCCTGGGTTTGTCGTAATGATGTGTCGATATCTGTCCGCATCAAATCATCTGTGAGACAGATTGCTAGGGATGATCATGACGGCATTTGGGACTTTCATAAGTATACGTATGTAGACACGGGTAGGCTTTCAGTCACGATTGGCTCAGGAGTAAATATTCGAGAAACAGAATCACTTCCGCTTGAAGATAAGATGCGAGAGATATACCGCAAGCTTGTGGAAGCGCATGAAATGCAAATCGTGCGGACTCGGCAGCGAAAAATAGAGGCTGAGAAATACGAGACGCGACGTAGGAAAGAACAGATAGAAACCGTAGTAAGGGATCTCGAGAAGCATCAAGTCGACAATCTCGAAGCGTTCAAATTGCAGTTGATGAAAGTTGAGGAAAATCGTCGTTTCTATTCCGCGGTGGAATCACATAGTGGACTTGAGAATATAGAGGGATTTTCCGACTGGATTGAATGGTCTAGAAAGGTGCTGCCGACAGAAGTAGAGCGGCGCGCGGTTCCTGCCCTACAGAGGCATCAAGCGCTAGCTGAAATTATTGCCGAACTGAAGCAATTGGATCCTAGTGATGCCGAGCGTTGTAACGATTTTTTGTATCATCTCTCGCTGAGAATACGTCAGTCGAGTTAAAGTCTGTAGGATAGTTGTAACGATTCAATTGATTTCAATTCTCCGGAAAGATGAGCTTTCTTCAGCGTTTCTTCGGACATTCTGCTAATTTTAGTAGAGACTTGGTCAACTTCTTCCGCCCAAACTTTGACCTAAGGGTGGAGTTTGTGGAGAGAGCGGCCAATGCCAAAAATCAATGCAAAAGGACAGGTAACCATACCAGCAAGCCAAAGAGGGGCTGTCGGTCTAATGCCTAGCGACGAGCTCGAGACTTTCGTTATCGATGACCAAATTACTATCGTTAAAAAGGTTTCCTAGACTGCAAAGGGAATGTTAAAGCATGTCAAAGAGAAATCTCGGATTTCTGTTGAACAGTCAATAAGCTCTATCCTATTGTGATATCTATTGTTGGCAATCTGTACTTAGCAGTACAGCGACTGTCAGCTGACCTTGGCTAAGTACATTGGCTAGGCAGTCAGTAATTTCAACTCGCTGTTTTTCTGCGTTTTTCCATTCCTGTCACCAGGAGCCGTCTTTGACTTCAGGCTTTTTCGGTGAGACATCGATGATTTTCGGAATTTCAACAGATTTATTGTCACCGAGTTGTCCTTTGCCACTTTTGAACATTTTAGTTGCCAAGCTGTCCAGTTGAGACAAGATTTTAGATCCTTTGACTGATTTCTTACTGTCGTTGTAGTACTCAAACCACGGAAGACCTGCTCGGCTATAATCTTTGGCTGTTGGCGGTGGTATCGGAATTGGCTGGCTTGTTATCTTTCCCCACTGCTTCGAGTTTATGATATGGATAAAGCATCGGCTTGTATTTTCCGTATCCCATGCTTCAGCTCCATACTCATCGTCATAGATTTGTTGATGCATTAGCCCTCCGGGCGCGAGCCCCATAGTGTCTGCGTCCTCCTCGACACCGGCTCTGCAGTAAAGTATTCGCTCTTCAAATACTTCAGCTTGTTTTTTTCTTTGCATTTCATCGTAGAACGACTTTTTCATAGGAAAAGCTATTATCTGTAGCCCCCCAAACTCACTAGAACCGGTGATTTGTTCTTCTACGGAGTATCCTTCGCCGAGTGGCATGGCTACGAATTGTCGAATCAATCCTTCGTCGACGCAAAATCCATCGATCCATGGCTGGCGAGGTATTACCACATAGTCTTGTTTATCGCTATCAAGAGTTTCAGACCAAGAATCTCCCGTAATCGCATTGATTTTTCCTGCTGCGATTTTGATGGCGAATGGGTATCCCTCTGAACGGGGTGGAAAGTACATCCACATAGCTTCGGATTGATGCATTGGCAGCATGATGCCGCCTCTTTTGATCATTGTGTCTGATACTTTCTCGGCATGGTCTTCGACATGCTCGAGATGGAAGCCTCCCAATCCAGGGGGAAGTGGATATGAGTTATTGTCGTCAGGTATCCGTAGGGTACGCTGGAAGCCGATTTGACACACTGCATCGCTGTGAACTTCTGGGAAACGAAATATAAGCGTATTTTTTTTAAGCTCTATCATTTTGATCACCTTCTGTTGATTTGCACTTAAAACTGACCCGGGAATTGCATTTAAAATTGACCCACCCGATTACGCCAGATTATGGCGCAGCTTTTCCTTTTTTGCCTG
>NZ_JACHWY010000002.1:758559-822858 GCF_014191715.1 Litorivivens lipolytica | reverse complement strand
ATGATTGTCGTCACATCACCACACAAGTGCCCACACAAATTACTTAATCTCGATTTGTTAAATAACTCGAAGCCGCCAGGGCTTTCGATGTCGCTGTAGGTGTGTTCCCCCAAGCGAGGATGCGCATTATATAGATGCCGGATTTCACTGCAAGCCCTTTTTCAAAAAAAATGTAAAAGAATTTCAGGTGGTTATTTATTGCTCAATAGCTACAACCACCCTGCCGCAGTCTTATATAGGTAAGGATACTGACTGGCGCTCAAAAAGCGCACTGCTATGATCGAATAACCCAACAACCGGCTGCCATTGTTACTCGCATGATCTCGCTGCTCAACGCGGCCGCCGCAGTATCCATTTTTGCTGCGATTCAGGCCCTCTGGCTAGGACACTTAAGCCGTAATGTCCGTGTATTTCGGGCATTTGCCTTTATATGCGGGTTTAATGCAATTTTCCTGCTGGCCTCAGCAGCCTGGTACAACGCAGATTCACTAGCCCAGTCCTACAGCGCAGCGAAATGGCAAACCCTTGGCGGGCTTGGCAATGTTGGGGCCTTTGCCTGGCTGATAGCGCTGATTTCAGGCCAAATCAGGCACCGCTACGTCCGCACCGGCCTCTGGGTAACATCGGCGGTCTTGGCCGCTATTGTTCTACTGACTATCGCGACCCCCGCACAAAGCCTACTACCCGGTCTGGAGCTGGTAGGAAAAAAAACTTATCTACTGCAGAACGTTTTCTTAATAGAAAACCCCCAATCGCCGATGGGTGCCGCCATAAATATGCTCGTTCTGGCAATTTACGGGTGGTGCCTCACCGCTATGATATCGACCATCCGACGTGGCGATCGGATAACCACCTTGTGCCTGCTGTCTTACATTCTGATACAAATCGTCTCGATTATCGTTCGCACAGCTTATGATCTCGGTATAGGCGACAGCCGCTTTCCAACCGGGGTCCCACTACTCTGGCTGCTTGCCATCATTTCGATCTGCTACGGCAGAGAACACCAGCTCGCCGTCAAGCGACTCGAATCCCAAAGCACGAGGCTGCGCAAGGAAATAGACCGCCGCACCCAGAGTGAAACAAAGTTGCGCAAACAGGCTTACTTCGACGAGTTGACCGGCGTACCCAATGAGCTGTGGCTGCGCGACTACCTCAGCAAAGAGTTCGCTGGGGCGGCGCCCTGCCGCGTGGTGATGCTGGCTCAGATTCGAGACTTCAGGGGCATTCGCCTGCGCTTCGGTAACACTAACGCCGACCAGCTTCTGAATACGATTGCAGGGCACATCAAGGAAACACTTGGGCCGGAAGACGTTATTGCACGCGTCCATGACAACACATTCTGCGTGGTAGTGAGCTCCATAAACGAGGCCTTTTTCCAACAGATTAACAACATCGACAGTGGCAGCTACCTCAATGACAATCTGATCAAACCCTTCTTCCTGGGGCGTCAGCGAGTCGAAATCAGTTTCAACGTGGGCATTATCGACGCCTGCAAGGAAGACACCGCCGAAAACCTCCTCTACCGCGTCGAACAGGCCCTGAATGAAGCGGTACAGCTCGGACGCAATCGCAGCGTATTTTACAACGATACGCTATCGGCCCAGCTTGCCCGCGACCGTCGCCTTGAGGCTGACTTCAAAACCAGCCTGGCCTACGGTGAATTCGAACTGCACTTTCAACCCAAAGTAAACCCGTCCGGTATCTGCCTTGGCGCAGAAGCATTAGTGCGCTGGAAGCATCACCAAGAGGGCATCATCCCGCCGATTCAGTTTATCAGTCTGGCGGAGCGATCCGGCTTTATGACTGATCTTGGCGCCTGGGTTATTCGCGACGCTTGCCGCTTTTTGCGCCGCGCGCAGGATCGCGGACTACGTTTGCCCGATCGACTGTCCATTAACATCAGCCCCTTGCAGCTCGCTGATGACAACCTGAAAGCCACCTTGACCGACTGTCTGGCGGAGTTTGCGCTAGAGGCCAGCCGGATTGAACTGGAATTAACAGAGTCTGCCCTGGTAGAGACAACGGCCGCCAACCAGGAACTTCTGGAATCCATTCGAGAATTAGGCGTCAGCATTGCCATCGACGACTTCGGGACGGGATATTCCTCACTGTCCTATCTTCAGAACCTGCCACTGGACGTACTGAAAATCGACAAGCGCTTTGTCGATAATATGGAAGAGCCGCAGGGTGAACAGCTGGTGCGCGCTATTATTCAAATGGGCCGAGCACTGAACATGGGAACGGTGGCGGAGGGCGTGGAGACCCAGCGCCAAATGGAAGCGCTGAAGCGAATGGGCTGCGACCAATTTCAAGGCTATCTATTCAGCAAACCCTTGCCGGAAGACAAGTTTTTACAGTGGCTTGCTGCCGGAAAAAGGCTGGCCGCGGCGAACTGAACCTACACCGCGGTTGCGAACAAGTGGTATTTTTTCTTGCCCAGCTTCACCAAGAAATACCGCCCGAACCGCGCTCGGTCCGCCGCAAACACCGCCGGTGAGTTCATCATATCGTCCAAGCCGACTGGCTGACCATTGATGAATACCGCATTACGACCCAATGCATCCTTTACCTGTTTACCCGATGCAGCCATGCCGGCATCAGCAAGCACTTGCGTCAACGGCGTTTCGCCAAGCGTTGACGGATCAAGCACCGAGCTGGGCAGACCATCCAATTGCAGCTGGGCATAATCTTCAGCAGACAATTGCTCATCATCACCACTGAACAGGGCTTCGGTTATGCGCTCGGCCGCCGTCAGGCCGCCTTGACCGTGAATCAGGCGTGTCACTTCCCGCGCCAGGATAGCCTGCGCCTGCGGGCGCCCTTGGGCAGCCTTGTCTGCCGCCTCGATCTCGTCGATCTCAGCCGGCGACAGAAAGGTAAAGAACTTTAGAAACTTGTAGACATCTGCGTCTGCGGTATTGAGCCAAAACTGGTAAAAGGCGTAGGGGGAGGTCTTGGCCGGATCCAGCCAGATCGTACCGGCTTCCGTCTTACCGAACTTGGTGCCGTCGGCCTTGGTGACCAACGGCAGGGTCAGACCAAATACCTGCGAACGATTCAGGCGGCGCGATAGATCAATACCACCTGTGATATTGCCCCACTGGTCGGAGCCGCCGATCTGCAGGGTGCAGTCATTGCGCTTGTTAAGTTCGGCAAAATCATAGGACTGCAGAATCATGTAGGTAAACTCGGTAAAGGAAATACCCTCACCTTCACGCTCGATGCGCTGCTTGACCGACTCTTTCTGGATCATGGCATTGACGGCGAAGTGCTTACCCACATCGCGCAGAAAATCCAGCACATTGATCTTGCCGATCCAGTCGAGATTATTGACCACTTCGGCAGAATTCTGGCCGCAGTCAAAATCGACAAATTGACTGACTTGGGCGCGGATCTTATCGACCCAGCCCGCGACAACCTCAGGTGTGTTGAGTTGACGCTCCTGAGCCTTGAAGCTGGGATCACCAATCAGCCCGGTAGCACCACCGACCAGAGCGAGCGGCTTATGCCCCGCGAGCTGAAAACGCTTGAGCGTCAGCAAGGGAACCAAGCTGCCGATATGCAGGCTATCTGCGGTGGGGTCAAAGCCGCAGTACAGGGTGCGGGAACCTTCGCTCAAATGCTTCGCCAGCTCGTCTTCGCTGCTCATCTGGGCGATCAGGCCGCGTGCCTGCAAGTCCGCAATCAGATCATTGTTTACCACCATCACACTCCGGATAAATTCTTATAGCCCCAGAAAAAAGAGCTGGCACAATACAGTAAAGGCCCCGAATTGCAAGCGCTCGGGGGTAAGCTAGCACTTTATCGCCAGCGTTTGATGCTCTATTATAGGTTTCCTGAATAAGTGTTTAAAAGCGCTACATTTACTGTCAGTTCTCATTCGTCCGTTGGCGGGTTATAGTGGTACATAAAAAAAGACGCGTCGGATTCATGCAACCAATATCAGTGTACAGGCAGGAAAGGCTCGAGCAGCGCAGACCACCGCGCAAGCAACTCGCGGCGGCCGCGTCGACCTTTGTTGCGGTTGTTCTACTCCTGTTATTGCTGCCCGGCGAACAGGCCGAGGCCAAGCGCACCGCCATTCCCTTACCGCTCGACATTACCCCCGCCGAGGTTGATCGCTTTAGCCCGGCTGCCGAGGAAGTCATTGCGCCGGTGAATCACTGGCAGGAAACCAAAGTCCGCAGTGGCGAGAGCCTCTCCATCATTTTTCAGCGTCACGGCCTCTCCGCGGCGGATGTACACGAACTATTGACCGGCACCGAACTGACCCGCCCGCTGACCCGGCTGCGGCCCGGTCAGGAACTGGCGTTTCATATCGAACACGGCAAGCTGCTGGGCCTGAAGGTCAAAAAGAGTGAAATGACCACCCTGCTCTACGAGCGCGCGCCGGATGGTTTTCAGGTATCCGAGCTGAATCGCGAACCCGAAATTCGTACCCGTGTGACCAGCGCAACAATCTCCAGCTCGCTCTACAAAGCCGCCGAAGATGCGGACATGCCCGAGCGCCTCATCATGGAACTGGCCAATATCTTTGGCGGGGTCATGGACTTTGTGTACGACGTGCGGGCCGGCGATCACTTTATTGTGCTCTACGAAGAACTCTATCTGGATGGCGAGCGCTACAAAGCCGGCAAGATTCTGGCCGCTGAATACGTCAACCGCGGCCGCAGCTATCAGGCCTATCGCTATACCAACACCTTGGGCAAAACCGGCTACTACGCGCTGAATGGCGAAAGCATGCAGAAGGCCTTCCTTCGCGCACCGCTGGAATTCTCGCGTATTTCATCCCAGTTCAACCCCAATCGTCTGCACCCGGTTTTCAAAACCGTACGACCTCATCGCGGCATTGATTACGCCGCACCACGAGGCACCCCGGTTTACGCGGCGGGCGACGGCCGTATTATTGAAGCCGGCTACACCAGAGCCAACGGCAACTACGTGGTTATTCAGCACGGCTCCCAATACATCACCAAATACCTGCATCTGGATCGCAAGGCCGTGCGCAAGGGCGAGCGAGTAGACCAGCGCCAGATCATCGGCTGGGTTGGCTCGACGGGCTATGCCACCGGCCCCCACCTGCACTATGAATTTTTGCTCAACGGGGTACATCGCAACCCCCGCACCATCCTCGACAAGCTCCCCAAAGCCAAGAAGATTACTGCTACGGAGATGAGCCAGTACCGAAAAGCCGTGCACGGTATGCACCTGCAGCTGTCTACCTATGCCGTGCAGGCAGGTTATCGCAGTCCGAGCAACGCCAGCGTCGACGCCGGCTGACATGGAGCGCTTTATCGGCATCATGTCCGGCACCAGTCTGGACGGGATAGATTGCGTTCTCTGTACACTCAATGCCGAAGGCCTCCCACAGGTGGAGGCGCATTACAGTCAGCCCTTTCCCAGCGAACTCCAAAACCAACTGCGCGCCCTCTGCCAGCCCGGCGACAATGAGATCGAACAACTTGGCAGGTTGGACCGCTGGCTCGGCAGTGAATATGCGAGCGCCGTTAATGCGCTGCTGAAAAAGACCCGGCGCAAGCCAGAAGACATCACCGCGATTGGCTGCCACGGCCAGACCATACGCCACCGCCCCCCTTCTGAAACGCACCACCCCGACCAGGCATTCACCCTGCAAATTGGGGATGCAAATACCCTTGCCAGCCAGACCGGCATCCCGGTTGTTGCCGACTTTCGCCGCCGAGACATTGCCGAGGGCGGTCAGGGAGCGCCGCTGGCCCCAGCACTGCATCAGGCGCTGTTCGCGAAAACCGGAACCTGCCGGGCAGTGGTCAATATCGGAGGGATGGCCAACATTACCTGGCTGGATGGCAACGATGCGGCTCTGGGTTTTGATACCGGCCCGGGCAATGTGTTGATGGACACTTGGGTACAACAGGCATTTGATCAACCCTTTGACGACAAGGGGCAGATCGCTGCCAGAGGCAGCGTGATTCCCGAGCTGTTGACCAAGCTGTTGAACCACCCCTATTTCCAATACCAAGCAGGCCCACGCAGTACCGGGCGAGAAGATTTTGATGCAGGAGAGCTGCAATGGGCACTGGCATCACTGGCCTCGCAACCCTGCGCGGAAGACGTACAAGCGACACTGCTCGAACTGACCGCCCAAACAATCAGCGACAGTCTGAGCCGCCTGCCGAAAATGCCCTCGCAGCTTTTTGTCTGCGGCGGCGGTGCCTTCAATACAGCCTTGATGCAACGCCTGGAAACCCTGATTCACCCCACACTGGTCGCGAGCACGGAAAGTCTCGGGCTGCACCCCTTGCACGTGGAAGCAGTCGCCTTCGCCTGGCTGGCTTGGCGACGACTAAACGCTCTGTCGGGAAATCTGCCGAGTGTCACTGGGGCTTCAAAAGAAGTCGTGCTAGGCGCCCTCTACAGCGCCTGACACTTAAATAGACAAGTACTTAGATAGAAAAGGACGAGCCGCAGCCGCAGGTGGTGCTGGCATTGGGGTTTTTGACCAGAAAGCGCGAGCCCTCCAGGCCCTCTTCATAGTCGACTTCGGCCCCGGCCAGATACTGGTAGCTGAGCGGATCAACCAACACGGTAACGTCTTCAATAGCGACGGCTGTGTCGTCGTCAGCCACCAGCTCATCGAAGGTAAAACCGTATTGGAAGCCCGAGCAACCGCCGCCCGTTACGAATACCCGTAACTTGAGTTCCTCATTGTCCTCTTCTTCCTTCAACGAACGCACCTTATGCACGGCACGCTCGGTCAGGCTGACCACGGTCGGGGTAAACTGCTCAACGCTGGACATACAACTCCTCACTCAACGACTGAGTGAAATTTTCAAATAACCGACTAAATCAATCAAGTTTACGGCAATACGGCAATGGCGCCGAGACCGGCAGTTTCCTCAAGCCCGAACATCAAGTTCATGCATTGAATCGCCTGACCAGACGCACCTTTAACTAGATTGTCCTCCGCAGCAAGCACCACCACCATATCGCTCTGGGGTGGTCGATGCAGGGCCAAACGCAGTTTATTACTGCCTTTCACGCTCCGGGTTTCCGGGTGACTGCCCAGCGGCATCACATCCACGAAGGGCGCGTTCTGGAAACGCTCTTCAAACAGATATTGCAGTTCGTCGATGGCCACCGCCGGGTCGCGCAGTTTCGCATACAGTGTCGCGTGAATGCCGCGAATCATCGGCAACAGGTGGGGTGTAAACACCGCAGAAACCGATTCACCCGCCGCCCAGGACAAGCCCTGATCAATTTCCGGCATATGACGGTGACCGGACACGCCGTAGGCCTTAAAGTTCTCAGACACTTCGGTGAACAAGTTGTTCACCTTGGCCTGCCGACCGGCACCGCTGACGCCCGACGCCGCGCTGGCAATCAGGCTATTAAAATCTACCAGTTTCTGTTCCAACAAGGGCCAGAAGCCCAGCTGGATGGCCGTGGGGTAACAGCCGGCACAAGCTACGAGCCGCGCTTGCGGCAGTTTGTCACCGAAAATTTCCGGCAGACCATAAACCGCTTCTTCCAGAAGATTGGGGCAGACATGCTCTTCGCGGTACCACTCGCTCCAGAGCTTGGCGTCGCGAATTCGGAAATCCGCCGACAGGTCGATAACGCGGGCACCAGCTTTCAACAGCTCCGGCACACTGTTCATGGCAACATTGTGCGGGGTGGCGAAAAACACCACGTCGCAAGCAGCGAGCTGCTCGGTGTCAGGCTCGGTAAATTTCAGGTCGAGTCGGCCGCGCAGGCTCGGAAACAGCTCATCAACGGCCACCCCCGCTTCACCGCGCGAGGTAATCATCGCCACTTCCGCATCCGGGTGATCAACCAGAATCCGCAGCAATTCCGCGCCGGTATACCCGGTGCCTCCAACAATACCTACCTTTAACACTGTTTAGTCCCTGCCAAGTTCTTTAACTATTTGAAACCACAAGAGCACAGCCATTAGGCCTGCGGTGATAAGGCCCCGTATAATACTGGATTTACAGCGCACACGCGAAGGCAGGATGACCGAACTAACACCACCAAGCCGCCAATTCTCCGGCACGCCGAAATGATGCGCGACCTGTTGCCCCATTTCCGACGTCGTCTGGCTAGCCCCGAGGCCGCGCTGCCCTACGCAGTGCTTGGCATCGTCGCTGGCGCTGTTACCGCCGTGCTGATGATCCTTTTCCGGCTGGCATTAGAGTGGCCACTCGCCTACTGGCTACCCGGGGGTTCGGCGGAAAATTTCGAAGGTTTGCGCAGCCTGTGGCACTTCGCGCTGCCGTTCGGTGGCGCACTGCTACTCGGTATGGGCCTTCAATTTGTAAACCCTATCCACCGCTTTACCGGGATTCCCCATGTAATTGCCGCCCTGCACAATGGCCGCGGCCGCCTGCCACCGGGCAATATGATCACCCAGTTTATAGGCGGTCTGGTCGCTCTGTTGAGCGGTCAGTCCGGCGGGCGCGAAGGCCCGGCCGTGCATATTGGCGCCGCTGCCAGCAGCCTGTTTGGTGCCGGCTTGCGGCTGCCGAACAACAGCCTGAGGGTGATGTCAGCCTGCGGCACCGCAGCGGCGATTGCAGCATCGTTTAACACCCCGATTGCCGGCGTCATCTTCGCCATGGAAGTGGTAATGATGGAATACACCGTGGCGGGCTTTGTGCCGGTCATACTGGCGGCCGTGATTGCCACCACCCTGTCGCAGGCGGTATTCGGCGCCATCGTCTTTTTGCCGGCGGGCGACGTGAATATGAGTTCGCTGCTTGAATTACCTTTTATCGCTCTACTGGGCTGCCTTGGCGGCGTGCTGTCGAGTGTTTTTGTGCTGATTCAGAGTCGCTGTCTGCGTTGGGCCAATCGCCCGGTCTGGTTGCGACTGGGCATCGCCGGATTTGTCACCGGTCTGTGCGCACTGGCCGCACCGCAAGTGCTCGGCATTGGCTATGACAGCCTTCAGGCAACGCTGGACGGCAGCTACGGCCTGCAACTATTGCTGATCTTGATGCTGCTGAAACTCATTGCCACCTCGGTGTCTTGTGGCATGGGCATGCCCATCGGCATTATCGGTCCTGCCCTTCTGATCGGCGCTTTTGCCGGCGGCGCGATAGGCCAGCTTGGCGCCATGGCGGTGCCGACATTGGCAGCGGAACACAATTTTTATGTTTTGATGGGGATGGCTGCTGTGATGGGCGCCATCCTCAATGCCCCGCTTGCGGCATTACTGGCGGTTATTGAGCTGACCCACAACCTGAACATCATTTTCCCGGCAATGCTGGCGGTGATTGCAGCGCAGCTCGTACACCGGGAACTATTCAAGTTGCAGTCTGCGCACCAGACAACCCTGCTGGCGACCCAGCAGGCGGTGCGCGCCAATCCGGTAACGCTAACACTACTGCGAACCAGCGCTGCCGCCCTGATCGATCGCAACCTGCGACATGTGGCGCAGAAGCCCGACGCCGAGACGCTCGCCAACTTGCTTGAAAATCCGGTGCGCTGGCTGGTGATCACTAACGCCGAAGGGCAACGTATTATCGTCCATCGCGAGCACTGGTTTCCGGTATTGAGTGAGGTAGATGAGAAAGAGCTCGACAGCCTCGATCTTTTGGCTGCACTGGAAAACCGGCGCCGGACCGCTGCGTTTGATATCAACGGCACCCTGATGGAAGCGCTGGAAACCATGAATCAGGAAGGCCTAGATAGTTTATTCGTGACCGCCAGACGTCAGCGACGCGGGCCGCCGGACGAAGGGATTCTGACCCGTGAGGCCCTGTCGGACCACTACAACCTACCCATTCGTTTTTAGCGCGCACAGGACTGACAATGCTCTGGATCAAAGCTCTGCACATCATCGCCATGGTCTGCTGGTTCGCCGGCATCTTTTACCTGCCGCGGCTGTTCGTGTATCACACCATGGCCGAAGAAAGCGCAACCCGCGAACACCTGAAAATCATGGAGCGAAAACTCTACCGTTTTATTTCCCCTTTTGCGGTGCTGACCGTGGTGTTCGGTTTGATCCTGCTCTCCCAAAACTGGAGCTACTACCTCGGCGAAGTCTGGATGCAGATCAAGCTCGCACTGGTAGCCGCACTGGTCGCCTATCACCTGTATTGCGGTGTGCTGGTCAAGCGCTTTGAACAGGACGAAAACGTCCGCAGCCATGTTTTTTACCGCTGGTTTAACGAGGCACCGGTGCTGGTCTTGTTCGGCGCCGTCATACTGGTGGTGGTGCGCCCCCTGTAAAGTCAGGCCCAATCAGGGATAATCCCGCCCATTATTTTCGTCAATGTAGTTACAAGAGAGAAACAAGAGAGACAGTATGCAAGGTTCAGAAACCCTCTTCGAAGCCGCCAAACAACGCATCCCCGGCGGGGTTAATTCTCCGGTTCGCGCCTTCAAGGCCGTCGGCGGTACGCCTGTCTTTATCGACCGGGCCGAAGGTGCCTATCTGTTTGATGTCGATGGCAAACGCTACATTGACTATGTCTTGTCCTGGGGGCCGATGCTGCTGGGCCACGCCAACCCCAAAGTGCTCGACGCCGTGCGCAAACAGCTCGACAAGGGCTTGAGTTTTGGTGCGCCTACCGCATTGGAAACAGAACTGGCCGAAACTCTCTGCCAACTCGTGCCCGGCATGGACCAGGTGCGCATGGTTAACTCCGGCACCGAAGCCACCATGAGCGCCATTCGTCTGGCGCGCGGCGCCACCGGTCGCGACAAGATCATCAAGTTTGAAGGCTGCTACCACGGTCACTCCGATTCCCTTTTAATCAAGGCCGGTTCCGGTGCGCTCACCTTCGGTGTACCCAGCTCGCCGGGCGTTCCCAAATCACTGGCCGATCACACCGTCACCCTCACCTACAACGATATCGAAGGCGTAAAGCAGGCCTTTGCAGAAATCGGCGATCAAGTGGCCTGCGTGATTGTGGAGCCGGTCGCGGGCAATATGAATTGCGTGCCCCCCATCCCCGGTTTCCTCGAAACTCTGCGTGAGCAATGTGACAACAGCGGCGCCCTGCTGATTATCGACGAGGTCATGACCGGCTTCCGTCTCGGCCCGCAGGGTGCTCAGGGCTATTACGGTGTCACCGCCGATATCACCACCCTCGGCAAAGTCATGGGCGGTGGCATGCCGGTTGCGGCCTTTGGCGGGCGCAGTGACATCATGCAGCAGCTCGCACCGGCTGGCCCGGTGTATCAGGCCGGTACCTTGTCTGGCAATCCACTGGCGATGGCTGCCGGTTTAACCATGTTGAAAGCGGTTCAGGAAAACGACTTTTACGAGCCGCTGTTTGCCAAAACCGATGCGCTGGTTAAAGGGCTGCGCGAACGCGCCGATGCGGCTGGCATCCCCATGACCAGCAATCATGTGGGCACCATGTTCGGCGTCTTTTTCACCGAAGAAAAAACCATCACCAACTATCAGCAGGTCATGGCCTGCGACACGGATCGTTTTAATAAATTCTTCCACGGCATGCTGAATGAAGGCGTTTACCTGGCCCCGGCAAGCTATGAAGCGGGCTTCCTGTCGGCAGCCCATAGCGATCAGGATATCAACGACACGCTGGCGGCCGCCGAGCGTGTCTTTAAAACTCTACGCACCTAAAAGCAAGCAGGAGTCAGGCATGAGCAAATCCCTATCCCGAGGCCCCTTCCCCGCCACCCGAATGCGGCGTATGCGGGCGGATGATTTCTCGCGCCGCCTGATGCGGGAGAACAGATTGTCGGTGGACGATCTGATTTATCCGATGTTTGTCCTCGATGGCAAAAACCAGCGTGAGGCCGTCGCCTCCATGCCGGGCGTGGAGCGATTCAGCGTCGACCTGTTATTGCAGGAAGCCAAGGAGCTGGTCGAGCTGGGCATTCCCGCCATTGCCCTGTTCCCGGTGGTCGATGCGGCGGGAAAATCCGAGCTGGCCGAAGAAGCCTACAACAGCAATGGCTTGGTTCAACGCTGCGTCAGCGCCCTCAAGGACAGATACCCGGAGCTGGGCATCATCACCGATGTCGCCCTCGACCCTTATACCACCCACGGTCAGGACGGCATTATCGACGACAAGGGCTATGTGCTGAATGATCGCACCGTCGATACGCTGGTCAAACAGGCCCTGTCCCATGCCCGCGCAGGCGCCGATGTCGTCGCTCCCTCAGACATGATGGACGGCCGCATCGGCGACGTACGCCAGGCACTGGAAGCCGCCGGTCATGTGAACACCCGCATTCTGGCCTACTCGGCCAAGTACGCCTCCAGTTATTACGGACCTTTCCGCGATGCGGTTGGCTCGGCGGGCAATCTGGGCAAGGGCCATAAATACAGCTACCAGATGGACCCGGCTAACAGCGACGAAGCCCTGCACGAATGCGCCCTCGATCTGCAGGAAGGCGCCGATATGATTATGGTCAAACCCGGCATGCCCTATCTGGATATTGTGCGCCGGGTAAAAGATGAACTGGCCGCGCCGACCTACGTGTATCAGGTCAGTGGCGAGTACGCCATGCACTGCGCCGCCTTTGAAAAAGGCTGGCTCGACCGCGAGGCAGTCATTATGGAATCCCTGCTCGCCTTCAAGCGCGCCGGCGCCGACGGCATATTGACCTACTTCGCAAAAGCGGCGGCAATCATCCTGCGTGACCATGCCAAATAGGGGCAAACGCTAGGAAACGTCACTGTTTTTGCATAAACTCGACCCATCACGCTCATAACAAAAGAGGCTATACAACGTGAATAAGAAACTTCTGGGCGCCGCACTGGCGCTGGCTCTGCCCTTCAGTGCACAGGCAGACATTATTGGGGCAACAGCTGGGGCCTACAGCTGGAATCAAGGTTGGTCTGGTGATCTGCGCGGCGAGGAGACGGGCGATGACAAGATTGATCTCGAGGATGATCTGGGCTTTGACGATGAGCGCGCCAACAGCATTTTCGTCGCGCTGGAGCATCCGATTCCCGTGCTGCCCAATATCCGTCTTGCCAGTACCGAGATGGAAATTAAAGAAACGGGGACTCTGACGCGCTCGTTTAACTACGACGGTAAAACCTATACCGCAAACAGCCAAGTTACCTCAGATTTCGACCTGAGCCATATCGATGCCACGCTGTACTACGAAATCCTCGACAATATCGTGTCAGTCGATGTGGGCCTGACCGCACGGATGTTCGATGGGGACGCCACCATCAGTGATGGCAACCAGACCGGTACCTCAGACATCGATTTCACCATTCCTTTGCTGTATGTCGGCGCCCGTGTTGACCTGCCATTGACCGGCCTCTACGCCACTGGTGAGATCCACGGCTTGAAGGTCGATGACGACTCTATCATCGATACTAAACTGGGCATTGGCTACGAAATCGGCATTGTCGCTTTCGAAGCGGGCGTTCGTTCCTTTGAAATTGACGCGGAAGACGACGACGCGGAATTCAACATGACCGTCGAAGGTGCCTTCCTCGGTGTAGTCGTTGATATCTGATCGACCGCCACAGTACCACGCAAAAAGCCCGGCATTGCCGGGCTTTTTTGTGCCTGTTGTCACTTGAGCAAAACGCCGCCTTTAAGTAGTCTCTGGTCGCAGTGCGCAAGGTGACGTATGTTTCGAATCACAACTCTTATTCCCCTTATTTTTCTACTGGCGGCTTTGCCTGCCCAAGCCTGTCGCTGCCTTTGGGAAGGCAATTTCACTGAACTGGATCTTGAAGAACACACCATCGTGTTGGGTGAGGTGCAGAGTCACGCCGGCAACTCCATGGATCTGTCCGTTATGGAAGTGCTGAGCGGCAAACTGTTTCAGGAACAGATCCGAGTCTGGGGCGCCATCGGCAATCTGTGTCGGGCGGACGTCAAGGAATTTGAAAAAGGCAGTCAGTGGCTGATGGTGCTGGACAGTATTGAAGAAACACCGGAGTGGGGTTTCAACCCCAGCACGCCCAACTTCAGCTATGGCCGGGTCGGCGATTTCGAGCTGAGCCGCTGCGGTGTGTATTGGCTGAAACACCACAATGGCTATCTCAGTGGCAATGTAGATGACGCGCGTCGCTGGTTCTATCTCGACCGGAAAAAGTCTCCGGTGAGTCTCGAGCTGATCAAAGCCTTTATTGATGGCCGCGCGGACAAGGAGCTGCTGGCGGAAGCCGCTGCACCCCGTGAAGGCAAGGAAGCGCTGCAGCTGAATACGCGAGTATTTCTTGAGCAGCAGATGCGTGAACAGCATCTGCGCGAAAAACTGGAATCACTGGAAGAGACTCACTAGCTCGTCCAGCATGGCCAGCGACAAGCCCCAGATCCGGCGCTCCTGATACCAGTAGCAGGACAGCTCAATTTTCAGCCGACCCTTCTCCCAGATCATCTTTTCCCGGTTGCCTTCATCCGCCAGAAAATTGAGCGGCACCCAGATGACCTCGTCCACTTCGTAATTGGGTCGCGGTTCCGGAAAACGCTTTAAGGCGTAGACATAAGGCGTAATCACCATGGGCCGCAGGCCACTGTGGGGCTGGGTCATAATATCTGACAAGCGGCCAATACAGTGGCCCACTTTAGCGGGGTCGACCCCGATTTCCTCGCGGGTTTCCCGTTCCGCGGTGGCTTTGCTGTGCTGATCGTCGGTTTCCATCCGGCCACCGGGAAAAGCCATATGACCGGACCAGCGATCGCCTTCCCGCTCGGCGCGTTTAATCATCAACACTTCAGGCCCTGCCTTACCATCGCGCACCAGCATGGCCACGGCCGATCGTTTAACCCAACGGCGAAACCAGCGCTTGCGTGGCCGAAACGGTGACAGGGTTTCCTGCACCTGATTCAGGGTTTTGAAGACCTCAGTCGAAGACATTGCGGAACCACTGAAAAATATTGGGGAGGGTGCGCACACAGCGCGGGGATTCCTGCGTGGGCCAGGAACCGCCGATAAAGGGCATCTGCCGCGCTCCTTCACACCAGGCATGACTGCCGCGACCATTTTCCGGATCAATCCAGCGATACGTTACACCCTCAACTGGCTGGAAGGGCATCGGTTGGCGACTGGCACCGGCCATGAATTGTCGCCAGGCCTTGAGCGCGCCCGCCGAGCCGGTCAAACCGGTGGGCGAATTGTCGTCATTCCCGAGCCAGACGGTGGCGGCGTAATCCCCGGCAAACCCGGAGAACCAGGAATCGCGAAAATCATTACTCGTGCCCGTTTTACCTGCAACGCGATAATCTGCCGGCAAGGACTGATACACCGCCTTGCCGGTACCTTCGCGCACGGTTTCGATCATCGCATACTGCAGCAGGTGCACAGCGGCCTGATCCACAGTTTGCCGCGGCTTCTGTGGGTAACGGGCCAGCAGCTGACCGCGACTGTCAGTCACCGCATAGATGGCTCGCAGGGATTGTAGTCGGCCATTCGCCGCCAGCGTCTGATACATGGCATGCACTTCAATAGGTGACAGTTCCGCCGCCCCGAGCAGCATGGCCGGCACGGCCGGGAGAGGACGCTGAACCCCCAATTTTTTCAGTGTGAGGAGCACCTTGTCGATGCCCAGCTCCAGGCCGAGGCGCGCGGCCGCGAGATTGTAAGAACGCGACAGCGCTTCATGAAGCATGACCCGCCCGTGAAATTCCTCGTCATAGTTCGTCGGCTTCCACAGACTGCCATCGGGGTTTTTCACCGCAATCGGGTTGTCATCGATAAAGGTCGACAGCGTATAACTGTGGGGCTCCTGCAGGGCGGTCAGGTAGATCGCTGGCTTAATAAGCGAACCCACCGGTCGCAGCGCATCGAGGGCACGATTAAAACCGGCGAAGCGCGGTCGCCGCCCGCCTACCATCGCAATCACATCGGCATTGTCGACAGAGGTCACCGTCATCGCGCCCTGAAGTTCGGATTGACGCGAACCGAATCCATCCAGCGTTGCCGTGAGCGCCTGCTCGGCGTGACGCTGCACCAGCGGATCGAACGGCGTGAACACTCTGAGACCTTCGGTTGCCAGATCGGCATTGCGGTAGTCCCGGCGCAACTGCCTTCTGACCAAGTCGACGTAGGCGGGAAAGACCCCTTCCAGCGCACTGCTCTTGGCCAATTGCAGAGACTGCGCCTGCTGGACTTTTAGCTGCGCCTGCGACAACCAGCCCGCCTCAGCCAGTTCTGCCAGTACCAGATTGCGGCGCTCTTTTGCGCGCTGCTCGTGACGCCAGGGCGCGTAATAGGACGGCCCTTTGACCAAACCCACCAGCATGGCGGTCTGGGCCAGATTCAGCTCTTCCAGAGGCTTGTTGTAGTAGTGGCGCGCAGCCAGCGCAAAACCGTGAATCGCGCGAGAGCCTTCTTGCCCAAGGTAGACCTGATTGATGTAAGCCTCGAGGATTTCATCCTTGCTGTAGTGCACCTCCAGCAGCAAGGCCATTACCATTTCCTGGAACTTGCGCCACAGGCTTCGCTCGCGGGTCAAAAGCACATTTTTGACTAACTGCTGGGTAATGGTGCTGCCGCCCTGCACCGTGCGTCCGGCTTTCAGGTTGGCGAGCATGGCGCGGGCGATACCGCGCGGTGAAATACCAAAATGTTCGTAGAACTGCTTATCTTCAACCTGCAGGAGCACTTCCACCAGCATACGCGGGGTATTTTCCAGCCGCACGAGCAGGCGATCCTCCTGCACATTCGGGTAAATACCGCCGATGACTGTGGGCTCCAGCACGACTTCTTCCAGGGGCTCACCGCCCATGGCTTCTACCCGGCGCACGCTGTCGCCGGAAAAATGCACCAGCACCCGCCCTGCCTGACGCTGCTGATCCGGAAAGGCGAAATCGCGGTAGTGCAGCGCAAAGGTCATTTGCTGGCGGTAGTAGCTGCCGGGATAACGCAGCCGCGAATCATTCTGGTAGCCGAGCAAACCCAGCTCGTATTCCAGTTCCTGCGGCGTGAGCGGCACGCCGGGGGCCAGGATCAGCGGCCGGGCGTAAACCTTGGCCGGCTGCTGCCAGCGCACATCGCTGAAAGCGGAGCGAACCTGAATATCGCAGTAAATAAGGAAGGCAAAGGCCACCACACTGAAAACAACGAACAGCTTGAATAGCGTCTGAAAGCGGAAAAAACGTCTGGGTTGGCGCTTGCGGGCCGAAGATTTCTTTTTTGGCATCGTCGTAGTCTAGCAGGCTCCAAAGAGGATGGTAGCGGAATGACAGGGCCGGTCAGGCGCGGCCAGCTTACTTTGCAAAACGGTTTTCAAACCGGATAATGCGGCGTCACTTTTCATCAACAGCGGAATCAACATGAGCAAATACCACATCTATGGCCTCGGCGCGGCACTGGTCGACACAGAAATCGACGTGAGCGATAGCGATTTGACCAATCTCGGCATCGACAAGGGTCTTATGACGCTGGTAGATCGCGAGCGCCAGGAAGCCATCATGCAAAGCCTCGACGGCCATCTGGTACACGCCAAACAAGCCAGTGGCGGTTCCGCTGCCAACTCCATCATCGCGGCAACCTACTTCGGTTCCAGCACCTTTTATTCCTGCAAGGTTGCCGACGATGCACTTGGCGAATTCTACATGAACGATCTGCGCGCGGCAGGCGTGGACGCCGACTACAGCCAGAAAAGTACTGAAGGTGTGACGGGGACCTGCCTCGTGATGATTACTCCCGACGCCGAACGCAGCATGAACACCTATCTCGGTATCAGCGAAACCCTCTCCACGGCCGAGCTTAATGAAGCCGCTCTGGCAGATTCCGAGTATCTGTACATGGAGGGCTATCTGGTTACTTCACCGACCGGTCGCGCTGCCGCCATTCGCGCTCGCGAAGTCGCAGAGCAAAACGGCGTCAAAACCGCGCTGAGCTTTTCCGATCCCGGCATGGTGGAATTCTTCCGCGACGGCCTGCAGGAAATGTTGGGCAATGGCGTAGACATGGTGTTCTGCAATGAGGAAGAGGCCTTGGGTTGGGCCCAGTCCCGCAGCCTTGATGAAGCGGTCGCGGCCCTGAAGAAAGTCGCCAAGACCTTTGCCATTACCTTGGGCGCCAAAGGCGCGCTGGTATTCGATGGTCATGAGCTGATCGAGATTGCGCCACGTCAGGTCAAGGCCATCGACAGCAACGGTGCAGGCGACATGTTTGCCGGCGCCTTCCTCTACGCGATTACCGCAGGCAAAAGTTTTGCGGAAGCCGGTCGACTGGCCAGCCAGTCAGCGGCTGAAGTGGTTAGCCATTACGGCCCCAGGTTGCCAGCGGCGCGGCACGGAGAGTTACTGGCCGCTCTGTGATAAGTAATGCGCGGGCGGAGTCGCCCGCGCTTTTAGCCCTGCAAACTAATAGCTCAGCGCAGTGTAAACGCCAGCAATTTCGGGTCGTTGAACAAGCGCTGCAGTGAATCCGACAGTGTCTCGTTGATCATTTCCTCATTGCGATCCCGCCCCGGCACCGTAGCGTAGGTCTTTTTGTTCTTCACCTGATAGCGACCGGTATAGGTGTCGTTATTCTGATTGGCGACCACACGCAAAATGCTTTCCAGCTCCACCTCAAAGCCAACGCTGGAATCAGGATCGCGGTAGCTCAAGGTATCCACGAAAATGGTGATATCGGCGCTGGCGCCCTTGCCCGCCTGCACCACAAAGCCCATTTCACGGAATTTACGCACCGAGGCTTCGCGAATCGCCATGGCCAGATCGTTGGCCGGCGTGATCAAACTGGTGTCTTTGTACATTCCGCCGCGCGAACCGATGGCCTGCTGCTCCCGGGCATCCACCACCTCAACCGAAATCGTGCGGCCCTCGCCGATATTGCTTTTGCTCGATTCCAGGGTCGGATTGATGGTGACCTGCTGCGGGCTGAGCGCACAAGCGCTGACCAGCAAGGCTAGACAAACGGTGACAAAACGCTGTTGAGTTAACGACAGTACACGCATGGTTCATCCTTTAGAGAGAAGTTCACGAAGATCGATAATGGCGGCATTGGCGCGTGAGATATACGACGCCATCACCAGGGAATGATTGGCCAGCAGACCGAAGCCGCTACCGTTTAGCACCATCGGGCTGTAGATCGGCTGCTGAGTCTGTTCCAGCTCGCGAATAATCTGGCGCAGGCTAACCTGAGCGTTTTTGTTGGCCAGCACATCGGCAAAATCACGCTCAACCGCCCGCAGAAAATGAATCAGCGCCCAAGAGCCGCCGCGCGCCTCATAAAAAATATCGTCGATCTTCAGCCACGGGGTTTTCACGACCATCTCGCCGGGCGCCGCCGTTGATTGACGGGCACCGGTTTCATTGGCCAGATCCGTATTCAGACGGCGCTGGCCAACACTGGCGCTCAGGCGCTGGGACAAGCTGCCCAGCCGGGATTCCACGCTCGCCAGCCAGTAGCGCAGATTATCGGCGCGGGCATAGAACTGGGCCTGTGGGTCATCAGTATTGGCAAGCCGGTCTCGATACGCCTTCAGAAACTCAATACCGTCGCGATACTCGGATTCAGATGCCGGCACCGCCCAACTGTTATTGGAGAAGTTAAAACGCGGCTCGGCCTTCGCCAGGTCAGGGTCTTCCGTGGACTGGGACTGACTGCGGCTGAAGCTCTCTCGCATCGCCCGCGTCAGGTCGCGAACCTGAATCAACACCCCGTATTCCCAGGCCGGCATATTGTCCAAGAGCAGCCCCGGTGGCGTAATGTCATTGGTCAGGAAACCACCGGGCTTGTCGAGCAGCGTTTCGCTGACGGCGATCAGGGTATTGGTGGTAACCGTGCCGATAACAACCGGACCGGAAGCTGTCTGCTGTACGGGTATGTTGCCGGGCTCGCGACTCCAGTAGATACCCAGCATACAAACCAATAGCAGGTAAACACCCAGTACCAGTGCCGCCCACGTCATTGAACGCCTGCTGCCAAACCAGTCTTCACTGTTTTCGCGCAGAATCTGCCAGCGCTCCTTCAACCAGCCAGCTGCCATGCTACTACTCCCCTTTCTGCTTACTTCAGTGATGCGCGTGGTGGTGATGGCGGTGTTCGTTCACCACACTGATCACCGGAAAAACGATTTCGACCACAGCACCCTTCTCGCTTTCAAACTGCAGACTGACCTCATCCCCCTCACGCAGAGGTTTGGTCAGCCCAATCAACATCAAGTGTAAACCACCCGGCGCAAAAACCACCGACTCCCCGGCCGGAATATCAAGCGCCATCAATTGACGCATCTGCATGGTGCCGCCGCGATTAATGTGTTCGTGAATTTCCACGCTGCCTGCCGCCGGGCTGTGCACTCGCGTCAGCGACCACACCTCGTCGCTTGGATTGGTCACGGTAAAAAACGCCGCCGTGGTGGTTTGCGTGGGCGGCAGCCCTCGAACAAACCCCTCATTGAACTCCAGCGCGACCAGCGGTCCAACACTAGCGAGCAATAACAGCGCTGTAGCGATCTTTTTAAGCACGACCTGCTCCTGACTACTTGTTTAATGGCGGCTGCGACTGCAACCTGTCGCCTGATATCCAGTACAATGACGCCGCCGCTGTCAAACTGGCACAACACGCTCGGGTCACTGAGAGCCCGGAATTCTACCCATTTTCGGCAACGAAATATGCGCTATTTTTTACAGTTTACCCTACTGTGGCTCAGCACGCTGTGCGCTGCACCTGCTCTGAGTAATGCTTTCAGTGACTTCGCCAGTGATTCGCCATTCGCGGAAGAGACCACGCAATTTCTCCCCGTAACAGAAGCCTACCAGCCGCTGGTAAGCCTTAGCGACGGCGCGCTGGAGGTGAACTGGCAAATCACTGAAGCCTACTATCTCTACCAACAGCAGTTTGCTGCGCTCTGGCAGGGCGCGTCGAACAAGGGCTCGCTAGAGCTCAACTACGGTCAGGCCGAGATCAAAGACGACCCCTACTTCGGCGAAACCCCGGTCTACTACAACTTCGCCAATGCCCGAATTGCGCTGCCGGATTCATCGGATTTTCTGCTGAAGCTGACCGCTCAAGGCTGCGCTGATGCCGGCCTCTGTTACCCACCGCACGATTGGTTTTTCCGTGTTGATATCGCATCCGCATCTGTACAAGCGGTGGATGAAGCACGCTGGCAGGCCGTTAGTTCAGGGCAGGAACCACCGCTTGAACGCAATAGCTCGCTCTGGCTCATGCTGCTCTTTGCACTGGCCGGCGGCGCCATTCTCAACCTGATGCCCTGTGTGTTCCCGGTACTGGGGCTAAAAGTTTTGAGCTTTGCACAAAGCCCGAGCGGCACAGCCGCTCGTCACGGCGCGATATATAGCCTGGGCGTGATTAGCAGTTTTTTGGCAGTGGCAGCGGCACTGATCGCAGTGAAAAGCGCCGGCGCAGCAGTGGGCTGGGGCTTTCAACTTCAGACGCCGTGGTTTGTCGCACTGCTGTCTTGCATCTTCTTTTTACTGTCCCTGAACCTCTTGGGGCTGTTTGAAATCCGCCTGCCCGGCAACGTCCCCGGTCAGGCCCTGAGCCAGCGCAACGACTACACTGGCAGTTTCTTCACCGGCGTACTGGCCACCATCGTGGCAACACCCTGCACAGCGCCTTTTATGGGTACCGCTCTCGGTTTTGCCGCCACCCAGCCGGCCGCGACTGCACTGCTTGTCTTTGCCGCACTCGGACTCGGCATGGCACTGCCGGTTTATCTATTGACACTCTACCCCCGCGCACTCAAAGCCCTGCCGCGCTCGGGCAAATGGATGGACCACCTGAAACAATTCCTCAGCTTTCCACTGCTGGCAACAGCCATCTGGTTGTGCTGGGTCACCGGCCGTCAGGTTGGCAGCGACGGCATGGGGGCCACCCTGCTGGCCTGGCTGGCACTGGGTCTGGCCGTGTGGTGCTGGCGGCTGCGCGGACGCATCGCCGGGCTGATTGCATTGCTGCTTTTAGGAATCGCCGTGGCCTTGGTTTTCAGCCCACCGATTACATCAGCTAACACAGCGGCCTTAGGCGCCACCAGCGACGACCAGATCGTATACAGCCGCAGCACCGTTGACGCCCTTCGCGCAGAAGGCCGGCCCGTGCTAGTCGATGTCACCGCCGACTGGTGCATTACCTGCAAGGTCAATGAGGCGGTTGCCCTGCACACACCCGCCGTTGAAGCCGCCTTTGAACGCCACAACTTGGCCTATGTGGTCGCGGACTGGACCCGCTACGACGAGCACATCACCGCCCTGCTGAGCGAATACCAGCGCAACGGGATCCCTCTCTACCTGCTTTATGTGCCGGGAGAGGATCGCGCTCGCATTCTGCCCCAGATTCTCACAGAGGGCCTGATTCTCGACGCGCTTGAGACCTTAAAACCCGCCCCCTAGTGTTAACACCGAAAACACTAAATGCGTCGAAATTCATAATAACTTCTTAAAACGCGCTGGCAATTGGTCGTTATTTTTGAAAAAATGGCTCCAGTTCACGGTTCGGCCTGAGTGTTTCAGGCAAAATCAAAAGAAAAACTGGTAACTGGCTGTTTTTAAAGACGATGGCATCCATTCTCGTACTACATGGCCCCAATTTGAATTTATTGGGCACTCGCGAGCCCGGCATTTACGGCTCCAGCACGCTGGCAGAGATCAACCAGCAGCTGGTCGATGCCGCAACTGATGCCGGTCATCATCTGCAAACCCTGCAGAGCAATGCGGAATACGAGCTGATTGAGCGCATTCACGATGCCAAGCATGAGGGTATCAACTTCATCCTGCTCAATCCGGCGGCCCTCACCCATACCAGCGTTGCCCTGCGCGACGCCCTGCTGGCGACCGGCATTCCGTTTATCGAAGTTCACCTGAGCAATGTTCACGCTCGCGAGGACTTCCGCAAGCACTCCTATTTTTCCGATATCGCCGTTGGCGTGATTTGCGGCCTAGGGCCCAAGGGCTACCTGCTGGCGCTGGACGCGGCAATGGCACAACTCAAACACGATTAAAACCACTTTTAGAGAGCACTCATGGACATACGAAAAGTCAAAAAACTGATCGAACTGCTGGAAGAATCCAACATCGATGAAATCGAGATCAAGGAAGGCGAAGAGTCCGTGCGCATCAGTCGCAACTCCGGAACGCCAATGGCTTATGCTCCGCAATACGCCGCACCGGCACCAGCGCCCGTTGCAGCACCAGCACCCGCTGCGGCGGCTCCAGCACCTGCTGCTGCCGCTGAAGAAGAACCCACCAAGATCAACGGCCATGTCATCAAGTCACCGATGGTTGGCACCTACTACAGTGCGCCGTCTCCCGGCTCACCCGCCTTTGTTCAAGTTGGCCAACACGTGAAAGCGGGCGACGTTGTCTGCATCGTCGAAGCCATGAAAATGATGAACCAGATCGAAGCCGACAAATCCGGCGTCGTAGAGGCAATCCTGGTCGACAACGCGCAACCGGTCGAGTTTGATCAACCGCTGATCACTATCGTTTAAGGCCATCCCGCGCGACGACAGGACAAACACCTCATGTTGAAGAAAGTCATTATTGCCAACCGCGGTGAAATTGCGCTGCGCATTCTCCGCGCCTGCAAGGAGATGGGGATCAAAACGGTTGCCGTGCACTCTCAGGCCGACAAGGACCTGATGCACGTGCGCCTGGCAGATGAGTCGGTCTGTATCGGCCCGGCTCCCTCCCCACAAAGTTACCTTAACGGCCCGGCCATTATTTCCGCCGCGGAAGTCACCGACGCCGTTGCCATCCACCCCGGTTACGGCTTCCTCGCGGAAAACGCCGATTTCGCCGAACAGGTGGAAAACAGCGGCTTTATTTTTATCGGTCCGAAAGCGGACGTTATCCGCCTGATGGGCGACAAGGTCTCAGCGATCAAAGCCATGAAGGAAGCCGGCGTGCCAACGGTTCCCGGCTCCGACGGACCACTAACAGACGACGGTGAACGCACCCAGGCAATCGCCCGCAAGATCGGCTACCCGGTTATCATCAAGGCCGCTGCCGGTGGCGGTGGTCGCGGCATGCGCGTGGTTCATAGCGAAGCTGCCCTGCTGAACGCCGTTTTCGTCACCCAATCCGAAGCCAAAGCGGCCTTCGGTGACGGCACGGTTTATCTGGAAAAGTTCCTCGAGAAGCCTCGCCACGTGGAAATTCAGGTGTTGGCCGACGGCCAGGGCAATGCCATTCACCTGAACGGGCGCGACTGCTCTTTGCAGCGCCGCCACCAGAAGGTTCTGGAAGAAGCGCCACCGCCCTGCATCGATCAGGAAGCCCTGAACAAAACCGCGCAGGCCTGTGTAGATGCCTGTATCAAGATCGGTTATCGCGGCGCCGGTACCTTTGAGTTTTTGTATGAAGACGGCGAGTTCTTCTTTATCGAGATGAACACCCGTATTCAGGTTGAGCACCCAGTGACCGAAATGATCACAGGCATCGATCTGATCAAATGGCAGCTGCGTATCGCCGGCGGCGAGAAGCTGACCGTAAAACAGGAAGACGTGATCGTTCGAGGTCACGCTTTCGAAGCGCGCATCAACGCCGAAGACCCGAAAACCTTTATGCCCTGTCCCGGCAAAGTTAAACACTACCACGCCCCCGGTGGTTTCGGAGTGCGGGTGGATTCCCACCTCTACAGTGGTTACACCGTCCCCCCACACTATGATTCCATGATTGGCAAGGTAATCACCTACGGTGAGACCCGGGAAATTGCCCTGAGCCGCATGCAGCATGCACTGGAGGAATTGGTGGTCGACGGTATTCGCACCAATATTGATCTGCACAAGGATCTGGTACGCGATGGCGAATTCCGCAAAGGCGGTGTCACCATTCACTACCTCGAGAAAAAACTGAAAGACTGATCTCCATCGGTTTTGCGCGATCAAGGCCGGTCTCTCTGAGTCCGGCCTTTTCTTTTGCTACAATCCGCGCTTTTGTGCAGGAGTCCCGCCATGCCCTGGCTGCAGCTCAAACTTGACGCCGACCGCGACAATGCCGAACCGCTCGAAGATGTTTTGCTGGAGCTCGGCGCCGCCGCGGTCACGCTGGAAGACAATGCCGACCAGCCCCTTTACGAGCCCGGCTTGAATGAGCGCCCGGTATGGAATATGACCCGTGTTACCGGACTGTTCGACGCCGCCGAAGACATGGACGCGCTGGTGGAAAGCCTGACTCGAAAATTCCCAGCGCCCCTCCCTGCCCACCGAATTGAAATTCTTGAAGACAAGGATTGGGAACGGGAGTGGATGACTCACTTTCAACCCATCCAGTGCGGCGAGCGACTGTGGATCTGCCCCAGTTGGCGTGAGCCCATAGACCCGGACGCAGTGAATTTGTTGCTCGACCCCGGTCTGGCCTTTGGTACCGGCACGCACCCCACCACCTTCCTCTGCCTGCAGTGGCTCGACAGCCAGGACCTAAGCGACTGCCACGTGGTCGACTACGGCTGTGGCTCAGGCATTCTGGGTATTGCAGCCCTGTTGCTCGGCGCCCGCCACGTCACCGCCATCGACAATGACCCCCAAGCCCTGATTGCCACCCGCGACAATCTGGAACGCAACCACTTGACCGAAGAACGGCTGGACTGCCACCTGCCCGATAAGGCCGATCGAACCGGCAAGGCCGACGTCGTGATCGCCAATATACTGGCCGGCCCACTGATGGAGCTGGCACCGCGCTTGGCAGCCTATCTGGACAGCGGCGGCCGAATCGCCCTGTCCGGCATCCTCACAGAACAGGCGGAGACCCTGCGCAAACACTACAGCGAGTGGTTCGATAATCTGGCGATTGTCAGCAAGGATGACTGGTGCTGCATTTCCGGTGTGCGCAATGCGCGTTTTCAACAGAAAAGCTGAACCTGTTATCTGACACAACAACTCAGTTTCGCTTACACTCCGTATCGCTTAAACTGCCGAAAAATTAAACACTTCAGGAGCCACCATGGCCAATCGGGCCACGCGCTGTCCCCACTGCCAGACCAGCTTCCGCGTTACCGAGTCGCAGTTAGCGACAGCGCGCGGCCGGGTGCGTTGCGGTGCCTGCCTTGAAGTGTTTAATGCCACCACCAATTGGGTTGATCCCGCGCCCAGCCAGCCAGACATTCCCGAGCCGGAACCGCGCTACGACGACAATACGCCCTTTCCCGAGGATGACGCCGGGCAGGAATCGGCCTCAATTGAAGACACGGAAGCGCAAACACACCCGCAAAATGATACGGCTGCTCAGCCTACGGAAAATGAAGCCGAGCCCGATCAGGAAGAGATGGCCCAAAGCGAGGACGAGGCCGAAGACCACACCTCTGACGGCTATCGCTTCAGCGCGCTAGACAGTGATTCAGACGACGAGGAAGCCGCGCGCTTTTCTGACCCATGCGAAGAAAGCGAAGACTCGAGTGACACCTCTGTGCAATGGGCAGACCGCACTGAGCAAGAGGATATCGCAGAATCGGAGGAAGTCTCAGCGCCCCCTCCCGAAGAGGAAGAAATCGGGACAAGCGAAGAGCAACCGCAGGCTGAATCGCCCATACAGGAAATCGAACCGTCCGAGCCCGACCGCGATGTAGAACACGATGAATTCGACGAGTTGGTCGCCCATCAGCGGCGCCGGATTCAAATCAGCCGCCGGCACGTTGGCTGGACCTTGCTCTGCCTGTTGGCTGCCGCCTGCCTGGCCGGCCAGATTGTCTACGCCAAATTCAATAGCCTGGCTCAATCCCAGCACCGTAATGCCTTGGTAGAGACCTGCAAGGTTATCAACTGGGCCTGGGGCAGCCAGCGCTGCGTGCTGCCGCCGCCGCGCAACCTCTCGCAAATCGATTCGCTCGGCCTGAATATCATGTCCCACCCCCGCTACGCCGATAGCCTGCTGGTGGATACCATTATTCTGAACCGCGCCCGTTTTGAGCAGCCTTTCCCCCTTATTGAGCTTATTTTCCGCAATGATCGCGGCAATATTGTTGCCCGGCGCGCCTTTTCCCCCCACGAATACCTCGCCGGGGAACTAAAGGGAATCGAGTTCATGCCCTCAGGCCAGAGCGTGCGTATTAATATCAGTATTGCCGACCCGGGCAGCACCGCGGTGAACTACGAAATGCAGTTTCTGCCCGCCGCTGAGTCGTAAAAACCCGACATCAGCGAACAGCGCATACATTGATCAAAAGATAAACACAAGCCTTTAATGCCCCCGCGCAAGAGAGTATGATTGCGCCTCACTTTTCGTTGTCTACTTTGTGCTCCAGGGGACCCGACCATGATCCGCATTGGCCGCTTCTCACTGGCAGGGCGCGCTGTTCTTGCGCCAATGGCCGGCGTGACAGATATGCCCTTTCGCAGACTGTGCCGGGAGTTCGGTGCCAGCCTGACGGCGTCGGAAATGGTCATCAGCAACTCGGAGCTGCGCGACAGCCGCAAGACTCAGTTGCGACTGGCTCAGGACGAGTCTGAGCAGATTCGGGTGGTCCAGATTGCTGGCTCCATTCCCGAAGCCATGGCCGAGGCGGCACGCTACAACGACACGCTGGGTGCCGACATTATTGATATCAATATGGGTTGCCCGGCGAAAAAGGTTTGCAAGCGGGATGCGGGCTCTGCCCTGCTGCGCGATCCACAGCTGGTAAAAGAAATTCTACAAGCCGTGGTCGCCGCAGTTGAGGTGCCCGTCACCCTCAAGTTCCGCACCGGCTGGTCGCCCGAACACCGCAATGGCGTCGAGATCGCACGCATTGCCGAGGACAGTGGCATCCAGTCTTTGGCGGTACACGGTCGAACCCGTGCCTGCCGTTATCACGGCACGGTGGAATACGACACCATTGCAGCCATTAAACAGAACGTATCACTGCCGGTTTTTGCCAATGGCGATATCACCTCGCCGACACAGGCCAAGGCAGTGTTGGATTACACCGGTGCAGACGGAGTGATGATCGGTCGCGGCGCCCAGGGCCAACCCTGGCTGTTTCGAGAGATCAATCATTACCTCGCCACCGGCACATTGCGGGAAGGCCCGACCGAGGCAGAGCGGTTTGACACCATGCTCCGCCACGTTAAAGCCCTTCACGATTTTTACGGCGAACGTCAGGGCCTGAAAATTGCCCGAAAACACGTGTCGTGGTATCTGCAGCATATTGCAGACAGCGACGACACACGCAGGCAGTTCAACAGTCTGACTGACGCCAGTGCACAGATTGACGCCATTCACCGGCTCGCGGCGGAATGGTCAGCTTATACAACAGGGGAACAAGCCGCATGAACGCTAGTGCAGAAACCAAACTGGAACTGGTGGAAACACCCGCCAGCACCGAATCCTTCGCCACCATCGCCGAGACGCATTCCCTGCGCGAGAGCGTGGCAGTTGCCGTGAAAAACTACTTCGACCAGCTCGACGGTCAAGACGTCACCGATGTCTATGAAATGGTCCTGTCGGAAGTGGAAGCACCGCTGCTGGAAAAAGTCATGACCTACACGCGCAACAACCAGACCCGCGCCTCTCAGGTACTCGGTCTGAACCGCGGCACACTGCGCAAGAAATTGAAAAAATACGGGCTGTTGTAATACAGCCTTCCGCTTTCTCCGTTACACCACGTCTTCCATCATCAAGCTAAGGGTATCTGAGCCTCAATGAGCACAGCCGAACTACCTCGCCCCGTGAAACGGGCCCTGATCAGTGTTTCCGATAAAGCTGGCATCGTCGAATTCGCCAGCGCTTTGCGCCAGCGCGGCGTTGAGCTCCTGTCTACTGGCGGCACCTTCCGTCTGCTGCAGGAAAATGGCCTCGATGTCACTGAAGTATCCGATTACACCGGATTTCCGGAGATGATGGACGGTCGGGTGAAAACCCTGCACCCGAAAGTTCACGGCGGCATTCTCGGTCGCCGCGGCACCGACGAAGCCATTATGGGCGAGCACGGCATCAATGCCATCGATATGGTTGTGGTCAACCTCTACCCCTTTGAGCAAACCGTGGCCAAGCCCGATTGCTCGCTGGAAGACGCCATTGAGAATATCGATATCGGCGGCCCGACCATGGTGCGCGCAGCGGCTAAAAACCACCGCGATGTGACCATTGTCGTTAACGCCTCTGACTACCAACGCGTGATTGACGAACTGGATGCCAACGACGGCAGCACCCGCTACAACACCCGCTTTGATCTGGCGATCAAGGCCTACGAACACACCGCAGCTTACGACAGCGCCATTGCCAATTACTTCGGCCAGAAAGTAGAGGGCGGCAGCGAGGGCTTTCCCCGCACCTTCAACGCCAACTTTATCCGCCAACAGGAACTGCGTTACGGTGAGAACTCCCACCAGCGCAGTGCTTTCTACGTTGAAAAGAATCCCGCGGCGGGTTCTATCGCAACCGCAAAACAGCTGCAGGGCAAGGAACTGTCCTACAACAACATCGCCGATACCGACGCCGCGCTGGAAACCGTCAAACTGTTCGACGAACCGGCCTGCGTTATCGTCAAACACGCCAACCCCTGCGGCGTAGCCGTTGCCGGCAGTCTGTTGGAAGCCTACGACAAGGCCTTCGAAACAGACCCCGAATCGGCCTTTGGCGGCATTATCGCCTTTAACCGCGAGCTGGATGCTGCCACGGCGGCCGCAATTTGCGAACGTCAGTTTGTGGAAGTCATTATCGCCCCAAGCATTGCGGCAGATGCCGTCAGCGCAGTCGCCGCCAAGAAAAACGTGCGTCTGCTGGAGTGCGGTCAGTGGGCCGACAGCCAGGCCGACCTCGATTACAAACGCGTAAACGGTGGTCTGCTGGTACAAGATCGCGATCTGGGCATGGTGTCAGCTGCCGACCTGAAAGTGGTCAGCAAACGTCAGCCCACTGAAGCCGAAATCCGCGACCTGCTGTTTACCTGGAAAGTGGCCAAGATGGTCAAATCCAACGCCATCGTCTACGGCCGTGACGGTCGCACCATCGGCGTCGGTGCCGGCCAGATGAGCCGCGTTAACTCCGCCCGCATTGCCGCCATCAAGGCCGAGCACGCCAAGCTGGAAGTCAAAGGTTCCGTAATGGCCTCAGACGCCTTCTTCCCCTTCCGCGACGGCATTGATAATGCTGCGCAAGTGGGCATTGCCTGCGTCATTCAGCCCGGTGGCTCCATCCGCGACGAGGAAGTTATCGCCGCCGCCGACGAACACGGCATGGCCATGGTCTTTACCGGCATGCGCCACTTCCGCCACTGATTCGCAGGAACTATTCACAGGAACAACTGGAATGAATGTACTGATTATCGGCGGTGGCGGTCGTGAACACGCCCTCGCCTGGAAGGCAGCCCAGTCTGCCAAGGTGGAAACCGTCTTTGTCGCTCCCGGCAATGCCGGTACTGCCCGTGAACCCAATATGGAAAACGTCGCCATCGACGTAATGGATTTTGCGGCGCTGGCCGATTTTGCCGAGCAGAATCAGGTTGGCTTGACCATTGTTGGCCCGGAAGCGCCGCTGGTCGGCGGTGTGGTCGATTTCTTTGAAGCCCGCAACCTGCCCTGTTTCGGGCCCAGCAAGGGCGCGGCTCAGCTGGAAGGCTCCAAGGCTTTTACCAAGGATTTTCTGGCGCGCCACCATATTCCCACGGCCGACTACCAGAACTTCACCGAGGTTGAGCCGGCACTGGCTTACCTGCGCGAAAAAGGTGCGCCTATCGTGGTGAAAGCCGACGGTCTGGCGGCGGGTAAAGGCGTTATCGTTGCCGAAACCCTGGAGCAGGCTGAAGAAGCTGTGCGCGATATGCTCTCAGGCAATGCCTTTGGCGAAGCCGGGTGCCGGGTAGTCATCGAAGAATTTCTCGAAGGCGAAGAAGCCAGCTTTATCGTGCTGGTCGACGGCGAGAACGTCTTGCCGATGGCCACCAGCCAGGACCACAAGCGTGTGGGTGATGGCGATACCGGCCCCAATACCGGTGGCATGGGGGCCTATTCCCCCGCGCCCGTGGTGACGCAAGAGATTCATGATCGCATTATGGATCAGGTGATTATGCCGACCGTAAAAGGCATGGCCAGCGAAGGTCACCGTTACGTGGGCTTTCTTTACGCCGGTTTGATGATTACCGCCGCGGGCGAACCCAAGGTGATTGAATTCAACTGCCGTTTCGGCGACCCGGAGACCCAACCCATCATGCTGCGACTGCAGTCGGATCTGGTTGAGTTGGTCCAACAGGCGCTGGCCGGCAAGCTGGACTCCACCACCGCCGACTGGGATAAGCGTCAGGCGGTAGGCGTGGTACTGGCGGCTGGTGGTTACCCCGGCAGCTACGAAAAAGGCAAAGTCATTTCGCTGCCCAATGAAAGCGATGAGTCTACTGCCAAGATTTTTCACGCGGGCACCGCCCTGCAGGGCGATCAGGTGGTCACCAGCGGCGGTCGCGTACTCTGCGCCACCGCACTGGGCACCAGCGTGACCGAAGCCCAGCAAAAAGCCTATCAACTGACCGGGAAGATCGCCTGGGATGGTGTTTTCTACCGCAAGGATATCGCCTATCGGGCGATTGCTCGGGAGCAGCAAAGCTAATTTTTTTTGGCTTTGCCTGCTTCTACTACTGCCTGCTCCGGCTCAGACCGCTGATGTTTTGCGTCTGGGCTCGGGCAATTTTGACCTGCCCATTCGCGAGCATGTCGACATACTACTCGACCCCGAGCACTCCCTTACTGTCGCTGACCTGACGGCGAACAGCCGCTACTTTCGTCAGGCCAGAACCCGTGATTTCGAACTCGACTTTACGCAAGGACGCTACTGGCTGCGATTTGCTATCGCTAACGATCAGGCTGAGCAGCGTTATGCCATCCTCCACCTGACGCCCTCCCACATTGACTCCGTACGGCTGTTTCGCCATGACAGTACTGAGATTGCCCAGGTCGATTACAGCGGCATCCTGCGTGCCCCCCAGCTGTTCGTCATCAATCTGGAACCCCATAGCCAGCAGGTTTACTACCTCTCGCTGGCAGGTCATGGCAAGCTGCTGCTTAATCCGAAGCTAACCGACCTGCATCCGTTTTTGATCGAGTTTCGCGCTGAACTGTTCGGCAATGGTGTTGGTATTGGTTTGCTACTAGCTATCGCAGCGGCCAATCTCACCATGGCTCTGGTCCTGCCCCACGCTCGGGCATTCCTCCTGCTCGGCGTCTATGCCATTTGCAACATGCTGACGATCGCCGCGTCCTGGGGTTATATCGCCCTGCACCGCCACGTGGCCTCTCTGTTTGAAAATCCGGCCTTTGTCGTTCTCACTCACCTCAGCATGCTGATTGCCTTATTGCTGTCAGAGTACTTTCAGCCCTCACGCCGAAAGCATCAACAAGGTGCAGATCTGGGTTTCTGGAGCATACTCGTCAGCAATGTCTGCGCCGGCGTGACCGCGGTGTTTTTACCGATTAGCTCCAGCATGCCAATCATGCTCATCGTGGTTGGGTTGAGCTCACTCTGGGTAACCCTGCGAGCACTGCAGACCTACTTGAAATTTCAGGAGACAGTGACTTACCACTATTTGTTCAGCCGGGCCTGGCTGACCTTGTTCGTGGCACTGGTTGCACTGATTTATCTGCATGTAGACGCCGGTCTCGAGACGATCAATCTCATTCTCCTGTTGGGCACCGCCATTGAGGTGCTGATGTTGACCGTTATTTACAGCACCTATCGGCAACACAAGACCAACGAGCGCTTCGAACGTCGCCTGCAGGTCGCCACTCTGGAGGCAGAAAGTCGTGGCGGCAATGAATCCCTGCGCCGTATCAATCAGGATCTGATGACGCCATTGAGTGCGATCTTCGGAACCGCCGAAATGCTAAAGAACTCACAGCTCACCCCGCAGCAGCGGGAGTATGTCAGCAGTCTGCAGGCCGCCAGCCAGGAAATGCTCGGCTTTATTGAAAACGTGCGTTCACACCCGCCATTAGCCGGCGAGTTATCGACGACGCCTGAACTGCTCTACGATCTGCGCCCGCTGTTGCAAGATATTTTTGATTCCTATCAGGCCGAACTGCTGTGGCAAAATCCAGAAACGCCGCTCCCCCAGCAAGTGATTGGCGACCCCGGTCGATTACGGCAATTACTGCTTCATCTGATCATGATCGCCAGCCACCACAGTCAGGAAACCGGCATTGCGCTGCACCTTGAGTGGCGCAACGGGCTCTGGCTGGAACTGCGCTATCGTGGCAAGAAAGCGCTTAGTCTGGTCGAGAGTCGAGACTCGGCCAAGCACAGCGACGCCGGCATACATACCCGTGCCGAGTTAGCCCGCCAGTTAGTCGAGACACTGCACGGTGAACTTCGGTTGCATTCGCTGGGGCAGGAACAATTCATCGAACTGTCGTTGCCCCTGTCGATCTGGGAACACCAGCAACGACTACCAAAACTACTGCAATTGCGCTCGCGTCGTATTCTGATTGTCGAGCCTAACCGCACCTTCGCGATGCAGCAGAAACGTCTTTGTGAACAATGGGGAATGATCGCGTTTGTGGCGCACAACAGACAGCAGGCGATTGCGCTCAGCCGCAATCAATGTCTGTTTAAAACGCCCATCGATGTCGTGCTGCTCAGCGATACCATCGACGATCCCATCAGCCTGAATCACCGCTTGCATGACGAGGCCGCAGCCACGCAGCTTCCACCCCCCGCTACAATTTTCCTTCAGGACAGCGGCCGCGAGTTCCCCGCCACCGCTCGAGCGCCTTTCCGGGTTATGGCCCGGCCCTCGGCCGGGCTGACGCTAAAACGCCTGATCGTTGAGCTGCTGGAAAGCGTAGAAACCGATCCGCAACACGCCGAAGCTGCCGATTTACGGTAAAATGGCCGGCGGAGGAGGATTCCATGAATCGCAGATTTTCACTGGTTGATCAGCTCGTCATTTCACTCGACCGGGGCCTGAAAACCCTGGTTCCCGGCAGCGCCAGCCCCCGTCGCAACAGCCCTGCCGACCATTACGGCGAAGCCCTGCTGGACGACAGTCCACGTCATACCACAGGCCTGATGCGAATCAATCACACGGGGGAGGTCTGCGCGCAAGCGCTTTATCACGGTCAGGCGCTGACTGCGAAAGATCCTGCGGTGCGCGCAGCCATGCAGCATTCAGCCGACGAAGAGATTGACCACCTTGCCTGGTGCGAACAGCGTTTGAATGAGCTCGGCAGCCATACCAGCCGGCTCAACCCCCTGTTTTACGCAGCGTCTTTTACGCTGGGCGCTGTCGCCGGCACCTTGGGCGACCGGATCAGTCTCGGCTTTGTGGCGGCAACGGAGGAACAGGTTTGCAAACATTTGCAGGACCATCTGGAACAGTTGCCACCGGAAGACGGCAAATCCCGCGCGATATTGCAGCAGATGCTCGCTGACGAATCTGCCCACGCCAGCAAGGCCATTGAAGCGGGAGGACAGGATTTCGCCCCCGGGGTTAAAGACCTGATGACGCTGGCCTCGAAGGTCATGACAGGATCGACCTACTACATTTAAACGCTATTTCTGAAAAATACGTCTGCCGAAACGCTGAATAACAGCCTTGGTCAGGGGCGAGAAAAGATCATCCCGCTGATGGGCGGGTGATAGATGATCTGAACCGTATTGCCGTCCGGATCAAGACAGTAAAAGCTTCGCGCTCCGTCGCGGTGAGTGCGGGGTTCCGACAGGGTTTTCACCCCTTCCGCCGTCAAAAAAGCAAACCACTCATCCACCTCGTCCAAGGTATCGATAATAAAACCGATATGGTCCAGACGCTGGGCCGCCGGGTTGCGCGCTTCACCCTTGTAGCGATGCAGCGCCAGATTGTCATTGCCGGAGCAGAGGTAGCTATTGTCCTCGTCGGGCTGCCACTCCAGCGCCATCCCCATCAGATTCTGATAAAAGTGCAGCGCTTCCTCGTAGCGTTCCACAAACAGGGCCACATGGCGCAGGCCAGCGGTGGGTCGCGGTCTTTTCACGGTCAGGCCTCAACAATTTCGTAGCTGTGTGTCACTTCTACGCCAGCTTTCTCCATCATGATCGACGCCGAGCAATATTTTTCTGCTGACAGCTCCACCGCGCGTTTAACGATAGATTCTTTCAGACCTTCGCCTCTGACCCGAAAAGTCATATGAATCTTGGTAAACACCGCCGGTACTGCATCGGCGCGCTCGGCACTGATGCTCGCCTCGCAGCCGGTCACGTTCTGGCGTGACTTCTGCAGAATGGTCAACACATCGAATGAGGCGCAGCCGCCCATGCCCATAATCAGCATTTCCATGGGCCGTGGGCCGAGGTTTCGACCACCGAGATCGGGGGGACCATCCATCACCACGCTGTGCCCGGAACCGGAAGTCGCCTCAAAACTGACTCCGTCCACCCATTTAACGGTAGTTTCCATTCCTTTACCCTATTGCGAATATTTTTGAGAAGCGCATCCTACCACAAGCGCCGCAAGGCTCGCAGGGGTCGCCATTGGTGGCCGCACGCGGCATAATAGCTCGAATAAATGTTAAAAGACCTTCGTCAAAGAGGACCCATTGTGATCAGTGCACCAAAGCCCGCGATTCCGAATCTCGATGGATTTCTAAGCCACTGCCGTCGCCGCCGCTATCCCGCCAAGAGCACCATCATCTATGCGGGCGATGACAGCGATGCGCTGTATTTCATCATCGAGGGCTCGGTGACCGTTCTGATCGAGGACGATGAAGGTCGCGAAATGATCGTCGCCTACCTGAACAAGGGCGATTTCTTCGGTGAGATGGGAGTTTTCGACCACGAAGAAACCCGCTCCGCCTGGGTAAAAACCAAGACCGAGTGTGAAGTGGCCGAAATCAGCTACAGCAAGTTTCACGAACTGCGCGAGCAATACCCGGAAGTGCTGTTTGCGCTGGGTACCCAGATGGCCAAGCGCCTGCGTCAGACAACGCGCAAGGTCGGCGATTTAGCCTTCCTCGACGTAACCGGTCGCGTTGCCCGCACCCTGCTCGATCTGTGCAATCAACCCGACGCCATGACGCATCCGGATGGCATGCAGATCAAGATTACCCGTCAGGAAATCGGTCGCATTGTCGGTTGTTCACGGGAAATGGTAGGTCGAGTCCTGAAAACGCTGGAAGAACAGGGCTTAGTGTCTGTGAAAGGTAAAACCATGGTGGTATTCGGCACGCGCTGATTCGACACCACAGCTAAGGGCGACAACACTGCGTCGCCCTGCCTACTTTTCTACTTAGCTACTTAAAAAATAGTTCCGCCAGCTTCTCGCCAGGCTGTTCCGCCAGCATAAACGCTTCCCCAACCAGAAAGGCATTCACACCACGCTCGCGCATGGCCGCTACATCAGCCGGCGTATGAATGGCGCTTTCAGTCACCACAATGCGGTCGTCGCCAATCTTGTCGAGCAAATTAAAGGTATTGTCGAGAGAGGTTTCAAAATTGTGCAGGTTGCGGTTATTGATGCCGACCAGCTTGGCACCTAAGGGCAGGGTGCGCAGCAGCTCTTCCTCATCATGCACCTCGATCAGGACATCCATACCGAAAGCGAGCGCTTCGTCGTAGAGCTTTTGCATCTGGGCATCATCCAGCGCCGCGGCAATCAGCAGAATGCAGTCAGCACCGATAGCGCGCGCTTCTGCCACCTGATAGGAATCGACGATAAAGTCCTTGCGGATCACGGGCAGAGAGCAGGCTGCTCGCGCTTCCTGCAGAAAGGCTTCACTGCCCTGAAAAAAGTCCTTGTCGGTCAGCACCGACAAACAGGCCGCACCGCCCTGCTCATAGCTGCGAGCAATATCGGCAGGTTGAAAATCGGCACGAATAACCCCCTTCGAGGGTGACGCCTTTTTGCACTCGGCGATAACCGCCGACTGACCATCCGCCAGCTTGCGTTCCATCGATGCGACAAAGCCCCGCACCGGAGACGCGCTTGCGGCCTGCTCGCGCAATACCTCGATCGACACCTTCCGCGATCGCTCGGCGACTTCTTCGGCCTTGCGATCGAGTATTTTTTTCAGAACAGTCGGTGTAGCCATTAGCTTAAACCCTGCGAGAAATCCGCCAGCTGCTGCATTTTCTGCAATGCAGCGCCACTCGTCAGCGTCTGTTGTGCCAGAGCAACGCCATCAGAGAGAGAATCGGCCTTGCCAGCCACATAAAGCGCCGCACCTGCATTCAGCGCAACCATATCGGCGGCTTTGCGAGCGGTTTCGCTGTCTTGATTGGAAAAGGCATCGCGAATCAGTTGCAGTGATGCGGTACTGTCGGCTACATCCAGCCCGACCAACGACTGGCTTTTCAGACCGCAGTCTTCCGGCGTAATGCGGTATTCGCTGATCTCGCCATTCTTCAGCTCAGCCACTTCCGTTGCCGACGCGAGACTGATTTCATCCAGCCCATCAAGGGCGTGTACCACCATCACATGCTCCGCACCCAGACGCTTGAGTACTTCGGCGAGCGGCCGACACAACTCGGCACTGAAGACACCGAGTAGCAGACGTTTAACCCCAGCAGGATTGGTCAGCGGCCCCAGAATATTAAAGATGGTTCGCTGGGCGATTTCCTTGCGTGGGCCAATCGCGTGCTTCATGGCACTGTGGTGATTGACGGCAAACATAAAGCCGACGCCCACTTCACGAATGCATTGCTCGACTTGCGCGGCGCTCAACGCCAGATTGATGCCGGCACTTTCCAGCAGGTCGGCACTGCCGCTTTTTGAAGAGACCGAGCGGTTGCCGTGCTTGGCCACCACCGCCCCGGCGGCGGCTGCCACAAAGGTGCTGGCAGAAGAGACGTTAAACAGGTTGGCGCCATCCCCACCGGTGCCGACGATATCCACCACATGCTTGAGATCGGCAATATCCACCGGCGTCACCAGATCACGCATAACGCGGGCGGCTCCTTCGATCTCATCGATGGTTTCGCTTTTCATTCGCAGCGCCACCAAAAAGGCGCCAATCTGCGCGTCGGTGCATTGACCGGTCATGATGTCGCGCATGACATCGGCCATCTCATCGGTACTTAGGCTCAAATGCTGAATGGCGCGGCCCAGTGCGGTTTTTATATCCATGTCGATATTCCTTTCAGCGTTTCAGGAAGTTGGCCAACATGGCGTGGCCCTCTTCGCTCAGAATGGATTCCGGGTGAAACTGCACGCCTTCCACGTCCAGCGTTTTGTGGCGCAGCCCCATAATTTCATCGACCGCCCCATCTTCGGTCTGTGTCCAGGCGGTAATTTCCAGACAATCCGGCAGGCTATCTTTTTCTACAACGAGTGAATGGTAGCGCGTTGCGATCAAGGGATTTTTCAGACCGGAAAACACGCCTTTGTCTGCGTGGTAGATGGGAGAGGTTTTGCCGTGCATGACCTGTCGTGCACGCACGACCTTGCCACCAAAAACCTGCCCCAGACTCTGATGCCCCAGACAGATACCGAGAATGGGCAGCTCACCGGCAAAAGCCTGAATGGCCTCCATGGAAATACCCGCCTCGTTGGGCGTACAGGGGCCGGGCGACACCACAATGCGCTCGGGTTGCATGGCGCGAATATCGGCCACCGTTACCTCATCGTTGCGCACCACTTTCACATCGGCTTTCAGTTCGCCTAGGTACTGAACGATGTTGTAGGTAAAGGAGTCGTAGTTATCGATCATCAACAACATGTCATTGCCCTCCCTTACCGTCGCGCTCGCCGCCGAGCACCATGGCGGCAGCACGAAACATGGCGCGCGCCTTGTTCATGGTTTCCTTCCACTCCAGTCGCGGCACGGAATCGGCCACGATACCGCCACCGGCCTGTACATAGAGTCGACCGCTCTTGATCACCGCCGTGCGAATGGCTATCGCCGTATCCATGTTGCCGTTAAAACCGAGGTAGCCCACAGCCCCGCCGTAAACACCGCGTTTGACGGGCTCCAGCTCGTCGATAATTTCCATGGCCCGCACTTTTGGTGCACCGCTCAAGGTGCCGGCAGGCAAACTGGCGCGCAGCACATCCATCGCGCTCATCCCCGCTTTCAATTTGCCGGTCACATTGGAAACGATATGCATCACGTGTGAATAACGCTCAACCACCATCTGATCGGTCACCACCACACTGCCAGTCTCGGCAACCCGGCCCACATCATTGCGGCCCAGATCAATCAACATCAGGTGCTCGGCAATTTCTTTGGGATCGGCCAGCAATTCTTCTTCCATGGCCCGATCTTCGGCTTCGGTGTGACCGCGACGGCGGGTGCCGGCAATCGGCCGCAGCGTGATTTCACCGTCTTCGACCCGCGCCAGAATTTCCGGGCTGGAGCCGACAATATGAAAATCATCCAGATCCAGATAGAACATATAGGGCGAGGGGTTCAGGCGGCGCAGCGCGCGGTAAAGATTGATCGGTTCGGCATCAAACGGGGTAGAAAGCCGCTGGGATGGCACCACTTGCATCACGTCACCAGCCAGTGTGTATTCCTTCACGCGCTCGACCATCGCGCTGTAACCGTCTTCACCCACTTCCGATTCGAAAGCGGATTCGGGCAGTTCCCCAGGCACGGTGCGCGGCCGCGCAAGCTCGGGGGCCGGACCAGCCATCAGACTTTCCAGCTCGTCCAGACGCAGCTGGGCTTGCTGATAGGCATCAGTCTCAGCCGGATCAGCGTGAACGATCAGGGTGATCACGCCGGCGAGATTGTCGAAAACCACAACCTCGTCAGACACCATCAGCAGAATATCGGGGTTGCCGAGTTTATCCGGCGGGCAAGTCGCCGCCAGCTTTTTCTCGACGTAGCGCACCGTGTCGTAACCGAAGTAGCCCACCAGACCGCCATTAAAAGCAGGCAGTGCATCGAGATCCGGCGCTTTGTAACGGGCCTGAAACTGTTCGACAAAATCCAGCGGATCGTCACTGTTCAGGCTTTCAATGTCACGGCCATCTTCGCTGACACGGATGTCATTGCCGCGCACGGTCAGTACCGTCGACGCCCGCAGGCCGATAATGGAATAGCGCCCCCACTTCTCACCGCCCTCCACCGATTCAAACAGGTAGCTGTAGGGGCCGCGCGCCAGTTTCAGGTAGGCACTGAGAGGCGTATCGAGATCGGCCAGCACGTCGCGGTAGACCGGAATACGGTTATAGGGCTGCTGGGCCAGTTCGGCAAAATGTTCGGGAGTCACAGGTCTTTCCTTCAAAAACGGTGAATAACGATGTTCGGGGGCGTGCTTGCAAGTACGCAGGGGCCTACCATCGCCATCGGCGGGTATCAGATTGCAGCGCTGTGTGAGCGGAGCAGATCACCGTTTTCTCCAGATGAAAGGATTAGTCAAGCTCCGCATTCTACCCCAGTGCCCGGTATTGTAAAACTGCGGATTTGCGAGGCATGAATGACGCCGATAGACTAGCGGCCTCGTCAAAACGGGAACACCTATGGCAGCGCTCTTCAGCATCGGCTACGCCACCAAACCCATCGAAACCTTTATCAAACAACTACAGGCCCACCGCATTGATGTGGTCGCCGACGTGCGCTCGGTACCTTACAGCAAGGCCTTTCACGATTATCACCGGGAAAGGCTGATAGAGCATTTGCGGCAAGCGAAGATCCGCTACGTCTATTTGGGCGAGGAGCTCGGCCCGCGCTCCCCCTGCGACGAGCACTACGACTACGGGCAGGTGCAGTTCGAGCGCTTGCAGCGATCCGAACCCTTTCAACGCGGCATCAAACGCCTACTGGACGGTCTCGACAAGGGCTTTCGCATTGCCCTCACCTGCGCAGAAAAAGATCCGGCGGTCTGCCATCGCAGCTTGCTGATCGCCCAGTTTTTAAAGCGCGAACACAATCTGGATATTGCCCACATCGATCATGAGGGCGCGCTGGAAAGCGAATCGGAGCTGGCGCGGCGCCTATTGGATGAGACCGGAATTGTGCCGGACATGCTGACCGGCGAAGAAGAATGTCTGATTAATGCTTGGCGCGAACAAAGCCGGCGTTTTGCCTATCGTCGACCGGATGAAAACTGAAGCAACGTACTAGATCAGCTCATCGAGCTGCTCGACCACCAGATCCGGCTTCGCTTCACGGATATCGCTGCCGTAGTTATAGCCGTAAGGCACCGCAATCACCGGCATGCCCGCCGCTCTGGCAGCCTCTACGTCATTGACCGAATCCCCAACCATAAGCGCATCAGTGCGCTCAACCCCCAGCCGCTCGCAAGCTTCCCACAGGGGTTCGGGAGAGGGTTTACGCTGAGGCAGGCTGTCGCCGCCGAGCACAACCGGCATGACCTTATCCCAGCCAAAATGGCGGACAATCTTTAGTGCAAAGCGCTCGGGTTTGTTGGTGACGCAGGCCAGTCGAATGCCCTGCTTGTGCCAGTGCTGCAGAGCGGCCTCGACGCCGGGATAGGCCACGGTATATTCCGCGCAACAGGCTTCATAGGCCTCAAAGAACACCGGCAGGAGTGCATCCAGATCGGCATCGCTTTGCGCATGTTTCAGCGCACGCTCCAGTAATTTGCGCGCGCCATTCCCGACCCAGCCTCGCACCAAGGTCTCGCCCGCCGGCGGCAGATCGGCATGCTTCAGGGTGTGATCCACCGCGCTGGCCAGATCCGGCACGCTGTCTATCAGCGTGCCATCCAGATCAAACAGCAGGGCTTGGGGCTGGCGACCAAGCAGCTGGTTTAGTAACACGATCAGATCGATGCCAGCTGAGTGCGCATATCGTCGATAACCGTTTTGTAGTCATCGGCATTGAAGATTGCCGAACCGGCCACAAAGGTATCCGCACCCGCAGCCGCAATTTCCGCGATATTTTTCGCAGAGATGCCACCGTCCACTTCCAGGCGAATGTCGTAGCCGCTGGCATCGATCAGCTGACGCACTTCGCGCACTTTATCGATGGTCGAGGGGATGAATTTCTGCCCACCGAAACCGGGGTTCACCGACATCAGCAGAATCATGTCGAGTTTGTCCATTACGTAGCGCAGGCAGTCCGGGGAAACCGCCGGGTTCAGCACCAGTCCCGCCTTGCAGCCCGCATCACGGATCATCTGCAGCGAGCGATCCACGTGAGTCGAGGCATCGGGGTGGAAGGTGATGTAGCTGGCGCCCGCCTCCGCAAACATGCCGATTAGAGCATCCACCGGCTGTACCATCAGGTGCACATCTATCGGCGCGGTGACACCGTGATCGCGCAGGGCCTTGCAGACCATCGGACCAAACGTGAGGTTGGGAACGTAGTGATTGTCCATCACATCGAAGTGCACCACATCGGCGCCCGCCGCGAGCACGTTGTCCACCTCTTCACCAAGGCGGGCAAAATTGGCGGAAAGGATGGAGGGGGCAATCCAGAAATCAGACATTGACGACAAACTCGCGTAGTGGAATTTTGAAAGCGCGTAGTTTACCGACTTCGGCTGCCGGGGGCCATTCGGGCAGCGCGCTCAGGCAGGGGTATCAGGCGGGTATTGCCGATACCCGGGCATCGAGTTCAGACAGGCGTTCCGGCGTGCCGACATCGACCCATTCACCATCGTAGTGCTCGCCGGTCACCTCGCCCCGCTCGATAGCCTTTACCAAAAACGGCTTCAAGGGCAGACAGCCGGGATCCGCACCGGCAAACAGCGCCGGATTGACCACGGCAATGCCGGCGTAGGTAAGCGCCCGCTTGCCCGACAGCGCCAGATGTTCGCCGTTCAGCGCAAAGTCGCCCTGAGGGTTGTGCTCGGGGTTATCCACCATGACCAGATGCGCGCCGGCAGGTTGTCGCGTGACCAGACTGGCCACGGGAAAATCACACCAGACATCGCCATTTACCAGCAAAAAGGGCTTATCACCCAGCAGTGGCAACGCATTGATCATACCGCCAGCGGTATCCAGCAAGTCTGCTTCGCGGGAGTAGACGACCTTGAGCCCGTAGCCAGAGCCATCGCCGATATGGGCCTCGATCTGCTCGCCCAACCAATAGTGATTGATCACAACCTCGGTGATCGCGGCAGCGGCCAGTCGCTCCAGATGGTAGTCAATCAAAGCCTTGCCGTTCACTTTCAGGAGGGGTTTAGGCCTGACCGTGGTCAGTGGGCGCATCCGCTTGCCGAGGCCGGCAGCGAGAATCATGGCTTTCATAGTCGCGGCTCCAGAAGCGCCTTATAGGGCTTCAATTCGTTATAGTGATGCAGCACGTCGCGAACATAGTCGGCAAAGCGTGGAACCAGAGAAAGATACCCCGATTTGCCGTCTCGGTGGGCCAGCCTTGCAAAAATACCGATGATTTTCAGGTTGCGTTGCAGCCCCATAAAGTCGCACCAGCGCTGCCAGTCGGCCACGGCAACCTGAGGGGCCACCTGCTGTCTGAAAGCTTCCATCCAGCCTTCCAGCTGGGGGCGAGGCCAGGTGATATAACGGTCTAGCAGAATCGACATCAGATCGTAGGTGAGAGGACCTAGCACCGCGTCCTGAAAATCAATAACCCCCGGCGCACCTTCGCACACCATCAGATTGCAGGAGTGAAAATCCCGGTGCACAAACACCTGCGGCTGGGCCTGCGCGCTATCGATCAACAGTTCACACAGACTCAGCCACTGACGCTGCTCAGCCTCCGAAAAGGGTTGGTCGGTTTCACGGGGAATATGCCAGTCGACAAAGAGATTGAGTTCATCCAGCAGGCGCTGGCGGCTGTAGCTTGGCAGCCCCTGAGTCTCAACTGTGGTCTGACTGACCAGTACCGGCAAAATCTCGGCGAAAACGGCTTCACCAGGACGAGTTTCAAAGGCAGATTTATACAGGGTATCGCCCAGATCCTCGAGCAGAATCCAACCTCGCGAAAGATCGTGGGCAAGAATGGCGGGCGAATGAATACCCACGGCCCGCAGGCGCTCGGCGATATCGAGGAAGGGGCGGCTGTCTTCTTTTTCGGGCGGAGCATCCATAATGACAACCGGCGGATGCCCTTCTGGATGCAGGCGAAAATAGCGGCGAAAACTCGCATCACCGGCGACGGTTTCGAGCTCGCCCAGCGCCGACTCCGGCAAATCAAGCTCAGCGGCACACCACTGCCGCAGACTGTCGAACATATTTCCCTGCCTTTTCAGCGCCTGCAGGCGCGCATCCTATCAAAGAATCCATTATCATCCACCTGCATTTAACCAGACAGACCATAACAGACCTTTTGAAGCTTCCGACTTTACGCACACTAACGCTGCTGACGACCGTGCTGGCCCCCGCTGCCGTACAGGCCCAATCCGCCTGCACCGCGCCCGTGGGTGCCGATCGCCCATGGTATTGGTTTTCCGCCGAAGAAGTCGCCGAAATGAGCCAGTGCCAACTGGCGACCGGCTGCGACGGCCGCTATCTACCTCCAGTTCGCACCTGGCCGGGCGCTGATCTTCCGCTGCAGCAGGCTCCCTTACATGCCAGCGCCGACCATTCGAGCATGCAGGGCAATGCGGTTTCTTTGAGTGGGGATGTGGTGGTGTACAAAGGCCCGCTTGGCCTCAATGCCGGCAGCGCCCACTTTGATCGCGCCAGCCAAGCCTTCGCCCTCGACGGCGGAGTGCATATCGTATTGCCGGAAATGATGCTGCACGGAGAAAGCGCCCAGCTCAGCGGCGCCGACAGTACAGGTCGCATAGAACAGGCCCGGTTTGTCGCTTTTGACTCCGGCGTGCGCGCCAGCGCCGATCTAATTGAACGCCCCACGCCACAAACCCTGAACCTGCTGGGCGCCGAATACACCCAGTGTCCGCCGGACTCAGAGGCCTGGGCCCTGCATGCGAAAGACATTCATCTGGATTTTGAAACCGGCCGCGGTGTCGCCCGGGACACCAGTCTGAAGATCAAAGGCGTGCCCGTGTTTTACAGCCCCTGGCTGGATTTCCCCGTGGACGACCGCCGCGCCACCGGTCTGTTGTGGCCCGGCTTTGCCAGCACCGACGGCGGTCTGGATATTTCCGTCCCCTACTACTTCAATTTGGCACCGAACTACGACCTGACCCTGACACCTCGCTTTCTGGAAGCACGCGGCAACATGATGGAAGCCGAGGCGCGCTATCTAAACCCCTGGAGCGAATGGCAGCTCTCCACCGCCTACCTCAACAATGACCGCGAGGCCGACCGCGACCGCTGGCTGATCGGGGTCACGGAACAGGGCTCTATAGGCGAGCGCTGGAGCACCGAAGTCGACTACACCCGGGTTAGCGACGACGACTACTTTTCCGACCTCAGTGTGGCCTCCCTCAATGTGCGCCGCACAACCTATCTCGATCAGCGCGCCCGCATCGACTACCAGAGCGAGCGCTGGCGCTCTCAGCTCAATGTGCAGCAGTATCAGGCGCTGGCCAATCTGGACGATACCTACCGCAAGATGCCCCAATGGTCCATGGAGTACCTGCCGGTGGTGCGCAATTTAAGGCCTCAACCCCTGTTCCGGGCCGATATCACCGAATTCGACCACGACGACAACCTACAGGACGGCGGCCTCTTTATCACCGGTCGCCGCACTTACGGTGAAGCCGGCCTTCGACTGCCCTATATTGGCCGGGCCGGGCATATCATCGGCACGGCAAAAGCCCGCCACCTGAGCTATGAACTCGACGACGGCGTCATCAACGATCAGCCCGAGGTGACCGCCGCGCAGGCCAGCCTCGACGCCCAACTGGTGTTCGAGCGCAATCTCGGCAAATGGCGTCAGACCATAGAACCTCGCCTCTTTTACCTTTACAGCGATTACGAGGCCGGACAGGAAGATCAGCCGATTTTCGACACCAGCCTGCGCACCTTCGACTACTACCAGCTGTTCCGGGATTCTCGTTACACCGGCTACGATCGGGTCGACGACGCCAAGCACGTCTCGTTTGGCCTGCGCAGTCGCTTCTATGACCAGCTCACTGGTGAAGAAAAGCTCAGCCTCGGTATCGGGCAGGCCTTTTATTTCGACGACCGGCTGGTTAGCCTGCCCGACACCGTCGTCGCCGGCACCCTGACCACTGACCCCAACCTGCTCGACAGCAGCATTGTGATACCCGGCACCACCAGCTACCGCCATCCCGGCAATGCCACCGCCGCCGCGGATGGCTCTCAGGAGCAGCGCGAGGAAAAATACTCGGATGTGGCCACCACGCTGCGCTGGCGCGCCGCCGACAATCACTGGCTGGAAGCCGACGTGGTTATCGACCGGGACGATGGCCGGGTCAATCAGAGTCATCTAGGCTGGCACTATCGCGATGGTCGACAGACCCTGTACAATTTCGGCTACAGCCAGCGCCGCCTGACCGTGGTGGACAGCGACGACCGCCCTGAACTGCAACAGCTCGATGCCTCTTTCAGTATGCCTTTTGGTCGGCAGTGGAAGCTGTTTGGCCGCTGGCACTACGACATGGAACTGGAACGATCACTGGAAACCCTGTTCGGCGTAGCCTATGAGAGCTGCTGCTGGGCAGTACGCACGCTATATCAGCGCGCATTGGAACCCGACGACGAAACCTTGTCTAACGATCTTGAACACGACGAGGCCATCCTGCTGGAATTTCAGCTGAAGGGCCTCGGCGGTCTTGGCGACAAACTTAACGGCGTCCTGGAAGAGAGTATTTTTGGTTACCGCGATGAATAAACCGTTTTTCAAGCGCATTTTTGGCCTGCTGACACTGGCCACCCTTCCCTTTACCGCCGTCGCAGACGTGCAAGTACTGGACGAAATCGTCGCTATCGTCGATGACAATATTATTCTGCGCAGCGAACTGGACGCCCGACTGCAACAGGTGCGCGCCAATATCGCCCAATCCGGCCAGGACATTCCTGAAGAACGGATTCGTCGCGAAGTCATGGATATGATGATTCTGGAAAATATCCAGATGCAGATGGCTGAACGCGTCGGTCTGCGCATCAGCGACGAGCAGCTCAGCGCCGCCATGGCCCGCATCGCTGCCCAGAACAATATGTCGCTGGAGCAGTTCCGCGAGGCCCTGAATTCGTCGGGCACCTCCTATGCCGCCGCCCGCGAGCAGATTCGCCGGGAAATGGTGCTGCAGCAGGTACAGCGCGGTAACGTCAACCAGCGCATCCAGATCACCGATCAGGAAATTGCAAACTACCTGGAATCCGAAGAAGGCCGCAATCGCACGGCCCCGGAATACCATTTCGCCCATATTCTGGTCGCTCTGCCCAGTGACGCCAGCAGCGCCCAGAAAGCGCAGGCCCGCCAGCAAGCCGACAAAATATACAGCGCCCTGCAAGGCGGCAAACAGAAAGCCATCGATGCCCTACTGAAAGCAGACAACGTGCGCGCCACCGATCTCGGCTGGCGCAAACAGCCCGACCTGCCCAGTTTGTTCGCCGATCAGGCCAGTCTGGTGCAAGACGGTGAAGTGCTGCCGCCCATGGAGAGCGCCAGTGGTTTCCACGTGGTCCGCCTGCTGGAAAGCCGCGGTCACAACGAAGTCATCGCCCAGACACGCGCCCGCCATATTCTGCTGAAAGCCTCGGCAATCCGCAGTGAGGAAGAAACCCGCGAACTGGCCGCCAGCCTGCGCAAACGCGCTCAGCAAGGCGAATCCTTCCACGAGCTGGCCAAGTCTTTCTCCGAAGATATCGGCTCGGCACAGGAAGGTGGAGACTTGGGCTGGACTAATCCCGGCCAGCTGGTACCCGAATTTCAGGACGCCATGGAAGCCACCGCTATAGGCAAGATCAGCGAGCCTTTCAAATCCCGCTACGGCTGGCACATTGTCAAAGTGGAAGACCGCCGCATGCAGGACGTCACCATGGATCTGCGTCGCAATATGGCCCGCAATATCCTGCACGAGCGCAAGTTCGGCGAAGAGCTGGATATCTGGCTGCGCAAGATTCGCGACGAAGCCTACGTCGATATCAAATAAGTTCATGAGTATTCCGCGACTCGCGGTTACCCCCGGCGAACCCGCCGGTATCGGGCCGGATATCGTGCTGGCACTGGCCCAGCGCGACTGGCCCGCCGAACTGGTGGCCGTCGGCGATCCAGCCCTGCTCGAAGCTCGCGCCGCGCAGCTTGGGCTCACCATTACCCTAGAACCTGTCGATTTTCAGACGCCAGCGGAAACTCAGCGCGCGGGCAGTTTGAAAGTGCTGCCCGTGACACTGGCGGAAGCCGCCGTACCCGGCCAGCTGAATACCGCCAATGCGCCCTATGTACTCGACACCCTAAAAGCCGCCACCGATGCCTGCCTCAACGGCCATTGTCAGGGCGTGGTGACGGCGCCGGTGCAGAAATCCGTCATCAATGACGCCGGCATTCCTTTCAGTGGCCATACGGAATTTCTGGCGGAGCGCTGCAAGGTAAGCAAAGTGGTCATGATGCTGGCTACCCGTGAGTTGCGTGTTGCACTGGCCACCACGCATCTGCCGCTGCGAGAGGTCGCCGACGCCATTACGCCAGAAAGCCTCACACAGGTCTTGCGAATTACCCACCACAGCCTGCATACGCAGTTTGGGATTGCCGAGCCGCGCATTCTGGTCCTGGGTCTAAACCCTCACGCAGGCGAAGGCGGCCATTTAGGGCGTGAAGAACTGGATGTCATTATTCCTACACTCGACACCCTGCGCCGCGAAGGCCTGAACCTAAGCGCACCCCTGCCCGCCGATACCGCCTTTACCCCGAAAAATCTGGCGGACGCCGATGCTGTGCTGGCCATGTATCACGATCAAGGCCTGCCAGTACTGAAATACCAGGGTTTTGGTCGCGCGGTGAATATCACCCTTGGCCTGCCCATCATCCGCACCAGCGTTGACCACGGTACCGCCCTGGATTTGGCCGGTAGCGGCAAGGCCGATACCGGTAGCCTCGAAGAAGCCCTCAATCAAGCCATCCTTATGGCACAGGCAAGCACATGACAGAACACCGCGCACGCAAGCGCTTCGGGCAGAACTTCCTGCGCGATCAAGGCATTATCGACCGCATTGGTCGGGCCATTCGCCCGCAGGCCAGCGACGCGCTGGTGGAAATCGGCCCCGGTCAGGGGGCCTTGACCGAGCAGCTGGTGGCCAGCGGTGCGCCGCTCACTCTGGTTGAGCTGGACCGCGACCTGATTCCGATTCTGGAAGGTCAGTTTTCAGGCCATGAACACGTCACCCTGTTGCAGGCCGACGCCCTGAAAACCGACTTTGCCAGCCTCTACCCGGAACAAAAACTGCGCATTGTCGGCAATCTTCCCTACAACATCTCCACGCCGCTGATCTTCCATCTCCTCGCTCAGCATGGCCGCGTGAAAGACATGCACTTCATGCTACAAAAAGAAGTGGTAGACCGGCTCGCCGCTAAGCCCAACACCAAGGCTTACGGGCGTCTCAGCGTGATGACCCAGTACTACTGTCAGGTTGAATCCCTGTTTGAAGTACCGCCCGAGGCCTTCACGCCCCGTCCAAAAGTAACCTCTGCCGTGGTAAGATTGACCCCGTTCGACCCGCTGCCCTGCCCGGCCAACAACGCCGAGCATTTGCAGGCGCTGGTTCGCGATGCCTTCAATCAGCGCCGCAAAACCCTGCGCAACGGACTGAAGACTCAGGCCAGCGCAGAACAGATCGAAGCCGCCGGTGTCGATCCGGGCACGCGTCCGGAAACACTGGAACTGGCTGACTTCGTGCGCTTGTCGAACGCACTTTGCCCGAGCGGCTGAGCCTCTTGCTCTGCCGGCTGAATCGGGCCAGCACACTGAGGATCTATGACGCACACCGCAAACGACCAAGATCAGGTAGACATTCAAGTCGCCACCCAATACCTCGCGGACGAATCCGCGCCGGGCGAAGACCGCTACGCCTTCGCCTACACCATTACGATCACCAATAGCGGCCGCGAGGCAGTGCGTCTGCTGAATCGCCACTGGATCATCACCAACGGTCGCAACCGCATTTCCGAAGTTCGCGGCGAAGGGGTTGTCGGCAAACAACCCCTGATAGAGCCCGGCAAGAGCTTCAGCTATACCTCCGGCACCATAATCGAAACCGCTGTCGGCACCATGGAAGGCAGCTACGAAATGATCAGCGAATCCGGCCGCCCCTTTATCGCGCCTGTCAGCGCCTTTTCGCTGGTCGAACCCTCTTCACTGCACTAAGGCGCACCGTATGGGCCGTTACGCCGTAGGAGACTTACAGGGCTGCCTGGAACCACTGCAATGCCTGCTTGAGGAAGTCGCCTTCAACCCCTCTCAGGATGAACTGTGGCTGGTGGGCGATCTGGTCAACCGCGGCCCCCACTCGCTGGAAGTTCTCGATTTTCTCTACCCCATACGCCATGCGCTAACCGTCGTGCTCGGCAATCACGACCTGCATACGCTGGCACTCGCGCGCGGCGCAACCACGCAGGGTCGCCATGCCAGCCTCGAATCTTTGCTCAGCTCCACCCAACTTCCCGCCTACATGGACTGGTTTCGCGAATTACCGCTGTGCGTGCGCAGTAACTGCGGCGAATATCTAATGAGTCATGCAGGTGTACCCTCCCAGTGGTCGACGGAAGACGCACTGGGCTACAGTGCAGAACTTCAGGCCGTGCTGAGCGAAGATCAACAGGTCGACGCTTTTCTGCAGAATATGTATGGCAACGAACCCGCCTGTTGGAACGACGGCCTGCAGGGTTTTGATCGGCTGCGGATGATTACCAATACCTTCACCCGCATGCGGGTAACCCGCCAAAATGGCGAACTCAACCTGAAATATAAGGGGCGGATAGAAGATATCCCGGACGGCTACGCGCCCTGGTTCACCTGGCCCACCGCCAGCCCGCGCCGGGAAACCCAATTGTTCGGGCACTGGGCTGCCCTCGACGGCAAGCTGGATCAACCCGGTTATATCCCGCTGGATACCGGCTGTGTGTGGGGGCGTTATATGACTCTGCTTGATATGGATAGTCGAGAATTCCACCGCTGCCACTGCGAACCCGCCCAATGAAACTTGCAGACGGAGCTCAGTGCTATAAGGTCGGCGGCGCCGTTCGTGATTACCTGCTCAAGCGCGACGTAAAAGAGGTTGACTGGGTCGTGGTCGGCAGCACCCCCCAAGCCATGCTTGCTGCCGGCTTTACCCAGGTGGGCAAGGATTTTCCGGTTTTTCTCCACCCCAGCACTCACGAGGAATACGCCCTCGCCCGTACCGAACGCAAGCGCGGGCGCGGTTATCACGGCTTTGAGATAGATGCGCACCCGGATGTCACGCTGGAAGAAGATCTGCAACGGCGCGACCTGACCGTAAACGCTATGGCCATGACCGACGAAGGCGATATTATCGACCCCTATCGCGGGCAGCACGATCTGGAGGCCCGCCTGCTGCGGCATGTATCACCGGCCTTTGCGGAAGATCCTCTCAGAGTTTTGCGCACCGCCCGCTTTGCGGCGCGCTATCACTATCTGGGCTTTACCATTGCCGAGGAAACACTGGCCTTGATGCGCCAGCTCAGCCGCAGCGGTGAACTTGCAACACTGGCCAAAGAGCGTGTCTGGCAGGAAATACAAAAAGGCTTGGGTGAACAATCGCCTCAGGTCATGTTGAGCACACTGCAGGATTGCGAGGCATTGCCAACCCTGTTCCCCGAGTGGGCCGACAGCATTGAGCCATCGCTACTGGATCTGCTCAGCCACAGTACGGCGCTGTCCGTCGACTGTCGCTTTGCGCTGTCGACCTCTGGCTTGTCGCACAAGGTCGTTAAATGCCTGTGCACAGAACTCACCGTGCCCAAGGTGCCGGGACACTTGGCCCAGTTATACGCCACCGTACTGCCACTGCCCCACGTTGATGACTGCTCACCTGAGGCAGCGCAAGCGCTGCTGGAAAAAGCTGATGTCCTGCGCCGCCCGGAATTAATCGAACAACTCTGCGCCGTGGAAGCCTTGCGAACCGGACAAGACTACAAACATCTATTAAGCGCAGCGGCTGCGATGCAAGCCGTGACTAGCGATGCGCTGATTGCCGAGGGTTTCAGCGGCAAAGCGCTCGGCCAGGCCTTGCGCGAGCAGCGGCTGCACGCCATAAAAAACGCACTGACAAAGGGATAAAGCCAGACCATGAGCGATTCTCCCCTGCGAAGCGAATCTCCCGTCGCCCTGATTACCGGTGGCGCCCAACGCATTGGCCGACAGATTGCCAAGACCCTGCACCAGCGCGGTTACCGCATTCTGATTCACTACCGCCGCTCTACGGATGCTGCCGAGGAATTGGCGGGCGAGCTGAACAATCAGCGAGCGGACTCTGCGGCAATTCTCAGTGCCGATTTTGCCCAAAGCGGAGCAGCAGAAACATTGGCACAGGCAGCTATAAACACCTTTGGCCGGGTCGACGCCCTGATCAATAACGCGTCCGATTTTTACCCGACGCCGGTTGGCCGCATTACCGAGCAGGATTTCGATGGCCTGATGGCCAGCAACCTGCGCGCACCGCTGTTTCTGTCACAAGCACTCGCCTCGGAATTGGCCGCGCGCAATGGCTGCATAGTCAATCTGGTGGATATCTACGCACAAAGGCCGCTGGCGGAACACACTGCCTACTGCTGCGCAAAGGCCGGTGTCGCCATGTTGACCCAGTCGCTGGCACTGGAGCTGGCACCGGCGGTGAGGGTGAATGGCGTAGCACCGGGCGCCATTCTGATGCCCACCGAAGAATCAGCATTTGTCAGTCAGGAAAAATTGAATATCGAACAGAGGGTGGCACTGCGCCGGATCGGCGAGCCCGATGACATCGCCCGAACCATTGCGTTTCTGGTGTGCGATGCGCCTTATATTACCGGTCAGATACTGGCCGTTGACGGCGGTAGAACTCTTTCTCAGTGATCTTTCGAAAATAAATCAGAGTTCGAGGGGGTAAGGGGTCAGGCGCTGCTCCGTGCGTGCCGACAATGCCTGCCACAGCGCATGAAAGGTTTGACCCTCGCCGGGATGCACTCCCTCCGGAGCCAAATCCACCAGCGGCTTGAGCACAAAGGCGTTGTAGAGCACTTCGCCACGAGGCAGTTCGATCCCGTCGACCAAGCCGCAGGCGTCACCGTACAAGAGAATATCCAAGTCCAGCGCTCTGGCGCTGAATTTGGGCGCATGATCCGGTCGCCCGTGATCCCGCTCAATCTGTCTGAGACGGGTACTCAGCTCCGCAACACTCAGCTGGGTGTCAAAGGCCGCAACCAGATTCAGGAAGTCATCCCCGGCAAAGCCAATCGCCTCGCTGAGATAGACCGGCGACAAGCGGAGCCGCCCGAACTCCTGCTCGAGCACCTCCAGACCACGACGAATATTCAGGTCGCGATCTACGTTGCTGCCGATACCGATATACACCTCAGGCATGGCGCGACCGGGTAATCTCGATGCACACCGTATCCGTTGCCGGAACCGCTTCTGGCTTGCTGACCAGAAAACGCACTTCCGGCACGCCAAATTCCTCCAAAATCAAGGCGGCGCAGCGTTCGGCCAGGGTTTCAATCAGCAAAAACTGGCTTTCCTGAATAAAGCGCGTCAGGCGCTCGGCAACGGCACTGTAGTCAACGGTTTGGCTGATATCTTCACTGTCAGCTGCGGCGCGAATATCGGTCGCCAAGTCCACATCGAGCAGCAGAAGCTGCGGAATTTTCCGCTCCCAAGGCAAAATACCGACGATGGTTCGAACTTTCAGGCCGCGAATCAGGATCTTGTCCATATTCAAGCTACCCCTTCCAGTTCCGTCATCGGCCAGCGCGGGCGCACCTTGATCCCCAAATCATCATGCAAGCCCGCTCGCAAACGGCAGAAACCGGCGTAGGCAATCATGGCCCCGTTATCGGTGCAGAACTCCGGGCGCGGGTAATAGACGCGGCCGCCCAGTTTGTCCAGCTCAGCACCCAGCGCCGCGCGCAGCTGGGTATTGGCACTGACACCACCGGCAATCACTAAGCGTTTCAGGGATTCCTGCTGCAGAGCGCGGCGGCATTTAATGACCAGCGTGCTGACCACCGCATCCTGAAAGGCACAGGCGATATCGGCCTTGTCGTGCTCGGTCAGCTCACCGGCCTCTTTGCAAGCGGTCACGGTATTGAGGGTATAGGTTTTCAGGCCGCTGAAACTGAAATCCAGCCCCGGCCGGTTCACCATCGGGCGCGGAAAATCAAAACGATCGGGATTCCCCTGCCCCGCCAAGGCTGCGAGCTTTGGCCCACCAGGGTAGCCCAGCTCCAGCATCTTGGCGGCTTTGTCGAAGGCCTCGCCCGCGGCGTCATCCAAAGATTCACCCAATAAATGGTAATCGCCGACACCATTCACCCTGACCAACTGGGTATGACCGCCGGAAACCAACAGGGCAATAAAGGGGAATTCGGGACGGTCAGACTCCAGCATGGGCGCCAGCAGGTGGCCTTCCATATGGTGCACACCGAGGGCCGGCACGCCCCAACCGTAGGCCAGCGCACGGCCAAAGCAGGCGCCAACCATCAGCGCGCCCACCAAGCCGGGCCCCTGAGTATAGGCCACAGCGTCTATATCCTCGGCTTTGGAGCCAGAGGCTGAGAGCACTTCCTTCACCAGCGGCGACAGTTTGCGAATATGATCGCGGGAGGCCAATTCGGGCACAACGCCGCCAAAACTCTCGTGAAGGGCAATCTGGGAATAGAGCCGATGCGCCAGCAAGCCCCGGTCGGCGTCATATACCGCCACACCGGTCTCGTCACAGGACGTTTCAATACCCAAAACCCGTCTGACTGCCACTCCGATCTCCCGCTCATCGGCCTCGCGGCCATGGAATGCGCGCATCTTACTGACTCGGGGGCATAAGAACCAGTTTTGCTTTGCTTTTTGCGGTCTCTGCGTTTAGAATCCCCCGCCCTTAAGGACTGCTAATTTCCACACCAAGCGGGTGCTGGCGAGGAGCAGAAACAGATCGAACCACACAGGTACTTTGAATGCCTTTTGTTAAAGTCAAAGACAACGAACCATTTGATATCGCCCTGCGACGTTTTAAGCGCTCCTGCGAGAAAGCTGGCGTCCTGGCAGAAGTCCGTCGCCGCGAGTTTTACGAGAAGCCCACTTCCGTCCGCAAGCGCAAGGCTGCAGCCGCTGTTAAGCGTCACGCCAAAAAGGTGTCACGCGAAATGAAGAAACAGCAGCGCCTCTACTGAGTTCTCTCCCCGCGATGGCAGACACAACCTTGAAGGCTGAACTCACGGAGGCCATGAAGGCCGCCATGAAAGCCAGAGACAAGGAACGACTGGCTGCCATCCGCCTGATACTCGCCGAGTTCAAGCGTATAGAGGTCGATGAGCGCATCGAAGTCGATGATGCTCGCGGCCTTGCTGTGCTTGATAAAATGGTGAAGCAGCGCCGTGACTCGATCAAGCAGTTTACCGAGGCCGGCCGCGACGAGCTCGCCGCCAAGGAACAGGCCGAGATCGAGGTTATCAAGACCTTCCTGCCGCAACCGCTAAGCGACGACGAAATTGACGCCCTGATCGATGCTGCAATCAGCGAAAGCGGCGCGGATTCTATCAAGGCCATGGGTCAGGTAATGGCCATCGTCAAACCGCAGATTCAGGGCCGGGCCGACGTCGGTCAGGTCAGCCAGCGCATCAAGGCGCGACTGCAGTAAGCTGCACCGCCCACACCCTCTCAATTACGCCCCGCTGTGCTATTCTCTGCGGCTCCGGTAACTCTCAACTGCGGGCACCATGAAGGGCTTGATCCCACAACATTTCATTGACGAACTGCTGTCCCGCGTCGACATTGTTGAAGTGGTAGACCGCCGGGTTCCCCTGAAAAAAACCGGTCAAAACTACACCGCCCGCTGCCCCTTCCACGAAGAAAAAACACCGTCGTTTAGCGTCAACCCGGACAAGCAGTTCTACTACTGCTTCGGCTGTGGCGCCGGCGGTAACGCCATCGGTTTCCTGATGGAGTACGAGCGACTGGAGTTTCCGCAGGCGATCGATAGCCTCGCCACGGTTGCCGGGCTCGAAGTCCCGCGCGAACGCGTCGAAAACCCGGAAAAAGTCAGCCGCCGCAAAGACCTCCACAGCCTGATGGAACAGGCCGCTCAGTATTACCAGCGCCAACTCAAACAACACGACAACAGTATTAGGGCGCGCGACTACCTGATTAAACGCGGCCTGTCCGGCGAGATCGCCAAGGCTTTCCAGATCGGCTTTGCTCCACCCGGCTGGGACAACCTGCTCAAGGCCTTAGGCGACGATGAGGAATCGCGCCAATTACTGATTGATGCGGGCATGCTGGTCAGCGGCGACAACAAGCTTTACGACCGCTTCCGCGATCGCATTATGTTCCCGATTCTGGATAACCGCGGCCAGACCATCGCCTTCGGTGGCCGCGTGCTCGGGGACGACAAACCCAAGTACCTAAACTCCCCGGAAACCGATATTTTCCACAAAGGCCGCGAACTCTACGGCCTCTACCAGGCGCGCAAAGCCGTCCGGAATCTCGAGCGACTGGTTATCGTCGAAGGCTACATGGACGTGGTCGCGCTAGCCCAACACGGCATCCCCTACGCGGTCGCAACCCTCGGCACCGCCACCAGCGAAGACCACTTGCGCAAGGTGTTTCGCTACTGCCCGGAGGTCGTGTTCTGCTTTGACGGCGATGAGGCCGGACGCAAGGCCGCTCGCCGTGCCATGGAAACCGTACTGCCGCTAATGGAAGACGGCCGTCAGGCGCGCTTTTTGTTTATGCCCGACGGCGAAGACCCGGACACCCAGGTGCGCGCCATCGGCACCACCCTCTTCGAGCAGCAGATACTCAAGGCCACACCGCTGGAGGAGCACTTTTTTAACACCCTCAGTAGCGGGCTGAACACCGACTCACTGGAAGGCAAGGCTCGCCTGAGCAAGCTCGCCGCCCCGTTGATCCAATTGTTGCCGCGCGGCGTGTACCGCGAACTGATGATGGACGCCCTGTCGCAGCGCACCGGTCTCAGCTCAGGCGCCTTGCAAAATATTCTGGAGCAAACCACACCGGCACCCAAAGCCGAAGCAGACACCAAACCAGCCGCGCCGCCACCGAAACAGAAAGTCAGCGCACCGCCAATACCCGCGTCAAAACGCGATCCGGTGCTGTATATGATCAGCTTGGTGCTCCTGCATCCCAGCAGCGCGGCGGCCTTGTTTGAAGAAGCGCTGCCGACAACCGACAACCCCTACCTAGCCACCCTGAGCAGCCTGCTCGAGCTGCTGCGCAAGCGACCTGAATCCAGCACAGCCATGCTGCTAGGGCACTGGCAGGGCCAGCCCGAAGGCGAAGTGCTTACTCTCGCCCTGAGCCTCGACAAACCGCGCTACGACGCGGAGAAAGCCCAGATCGCCCTGCAGGAAAGCCTGCAACATTTGCGCCGGCAGAATGCCCAGCGCTCCTTTCAGGGCGCAGTCGACAAACTGCGCAATGCCAACTACGCTGATTTAAGCGACGAAGACAAGGAAAACCTGCGCGCCCTGATGCAGCAAAAGGCGCAAGGGGATTGAATTTCCGGGTCGCCAGCCCCATAGAGAAAGTCTGCATTCGCACTAGTGGGTGGCCGTGTCGTTCGGGTATAATGCGCGGCTATTTGCCGTGTGCGTGCTGCCATCGCCAAAGCGCAGCAGCAGTTTCGACATAAGTCCGAGAATGGCCGCGAAATTGCATAACGTAAGCGTGTGTAAGTAGTTCACAAGCGTAAGCAGTCAGTACCAGCAAGCACGAAATAACGGGCACCGAGGACTAATGAGCAACTCTCAGCGACAATCCAGACTCAAGCACCTGATCGCCAAAGGCAAAGAACAGGGCTACATCACCTATGCCGAAGTGAATGACCACCTGCCGGAGGATATATCTGATCCGGATCAGGTGGAAGAAATCATTCAGATGATCAACGACATGGGTATTCAGGTGTTCGAGAACGCGCCGGACGCCGACACCCTGCTGATGGCCGGCAGCGATTCACCAGATGATATCGCCGCTGCTGAAGCTGCCGCCGCACTGGCTGCCGTTGAATCAGAAGCCGGGCGCACCACCGACCCGGTGCGCATGTACATGCGCGAAATGGGTACCGTCGAGCTGCTGACCCGTGAAGGCGAGATTGTTATCGCCAAGCGTATTGAGGAAGGCATTCGCGAAGTAATGTCAGCGCTTGCCTACTTCCCCGGCGCCGTTGACAGCGTATTGACTGAATACGACAAAGTCGCCACCGAAGAGCGCCGTCTGGCCGACATTATCAGCGGCTATCTCGACCCTGCCGACGATGTACCAACCCCGGCTGAAGTCGCTGCTGCCAACGCTGCCGCGAGTAACAGCGACGACGATGACGACAACACGGATTCAGGCCCGGATCCCGAAGAAGCCGCCCGCCGCTTCGGTGAAATCCGCAAGCACATGAATGCAGTCGCCAAGTCTGTCGACAAGCACGGTCGCTACAGCAAGCAGACTGCCAAGGAACTGGCCAAGCTGGCCGAGTCCTTCAAGTACCTGAAACTGACACCGCAGATTTTCGAGCCGCTGACCGCATCGGTACGTAATACGCTCAACGACATTCGCGTGCTGGAACGCGAAGTCATGCGCATGTGTGTTGTTGACGGCAAAATGGATCGCAAGGTATTCATTCGCGATTTTCAGGGCAACGAAACCAACACCGACTGGCTCAAGAGTCACTTCAAGGCTTACCCTGAGCTGGAAAAAATCAGCGAAGACATCATCAAGCTGCAGAAAAAGATCTCACTGGTAGAGGCTGGTTACGACCTGACCATCGCCGACATCAAGGAAATCAATCGCCGCATGTCCATCGGCGAAGCGCGCGCCCGTCGCGCAAAAAAAGAAATGGTAGAAGCCAACCTGCGTCTGGTTATCTCCATCGCCAAAAAGTACACCAACCGCGGCCTGCAGTTCCTGGACCTGATTCAGGAAGGCAACATCGGCTTGATGAAAGCGGTCGACAAATTCGAATACCGCCGCGGTTACAAATTCTCAACCTACGCCACCTGGTGGATTCGTCAGGCCATTACCCGCTCCATTGCCGACCAGGCCCGCACTATCCGTATTCCGGTCCACATGATTGAGACCATCAACAAGCTGAACCGCATTTCCCGGCAAATGCTGCAGGAAATGGGTCGCGAGCCGACGCCAGAAGAACTTGGCGAACGCATGGACATGCCGGAAGACAAGGTTCGCAAGGTGCTAAAAATCGCCAAAGAGCCTATCTCCATGGAAACGCCTATTGGCGACGACGAAGATTCGCATCTGGGCGATTTTATCGAGGACAACACCATTTCCTCGCCCGTAGATTCTGCAACCGGTGAAGGCCTGCGTGAATCCACCCGTGATGTACTCGCGGGTCTGACTGCGCGAGAAGCTAAGGTTCTGCGCATGCGCTTCGGCATTGATATGAATACCGATCACACGCTGGAAGAAGTCGGCAAGCAGTTTGATGTTACCCGCGAGCGGATCCGTCAGATTGAAGCCAAGGCCCTGCGCAAACTGCGTCATCCGACTCGTTCGGATCACTTGCGCAGCTTCCTCGACGAGTAAGGCCAGCCAGGCCAGCAAAAGGCCCGGAAACGGGCCTTTTTTTTAACGCTAGCGAATGCGACAACTAACACTTCAGAGCACTGAAGATAAAAAAGCCGTAAAAAGCGGAGCAATTAAAAACCCATGAAACGATTTCTCTCACTGATCGTCATCGTGTCCCTGCTGAGTGGCTGCGCCGCCATCCGCTCGCAACAGGGCGAAGAACCCACAGCCCTGATGGAAATGGCCTTGCAATATTACTTTACGGGCAATCCGAAAGAGGCGTTGGGTGTTCTCGAGAAAGTTTATGGCGACGAAGGCGCAGCTGAATCGGAACAACAAGACGCGCTGGCGCTTGCCGTGCTAATTCACCTGGAGCGTGGTCGAGGGGAAAACCTGAGCGCAGCTGGCAAACTGCTGCCAAAACTGAAGGAAGGCGACAACACGGATCACACTATGCTGAAACGTGCTTTGACGATCGCTTACAACAACACGCGCCAAAACAGTCGGGCTTCCAGTGAAGCCAGTGCATGCGAGCGCGAACTGAGCAAGGCGCTAACGGAAAATCGCCTGCTCGAGCAGACAGTCACCAAACTGCGCGAACTGTCTCTGGAGTAATTTGCGCCAGCGTTACTCGCTACAAAGTTCTTCCGCAGCAATGCCCAACACCTGATTAATCGTTGTCACGAGCGCCTGTTTATCGACCGGTTTTACGAGATAGGCGCTAACTTTCATTAGATCACCCATTTCCCGCTCATTCACCATCGACTGAATAACCACTGGCGTGTCGACCGACGCCGGTCGCTGTCGCAAGGCCTCGATAAACTGCCAGCCATCCATCTCCGGCATCATGACATCCAGCAGGATCAAATCGGGCTCTACTTCATCGAGTAGCGACAACGCCTTGCTACCGGATTCGGCGCAAGTCACACGATAACCCGCCTGAGACAGATGACGCGAACAGATATCGCGCGCTTCAGCATTATCGTCCACCATAAGAACCTGAACGGTTTCCGGGCTCGGACCACCGTTGCTTTGATCAACGCCTTTCTCCGCGCCCTCAGTCAACTTTGGCAGTCGCAGCGTAAAACACGAGCCTTTACCCAGCTCGCTCTCCACTTCAATGCTGCCGCCGAGAAGCTCCGCGAATTTCTTCGATATTGTCAGCCCGAGGCCGGTGCCACCATATTCTTTAGTGGTAGAGAGATCCGCCTGAATAAAGGCCTCAAACACCTGCGCCATCTGCTCCTCAGACATACCGATACCGGTATCCTGAACCGCAACCTCGATAAAGGCATCGCCACCGTGGATCGCTTCGCGAACGGTCAGACTCACCTCGCCCTCGCGGGTAAACTTGGCTGCATTGCTCAGCAAATTGAGCACGATCTGGCGGAACCGCGTTACGTCTGTCGCCGTGCGAGAGTCAGCGAGTTCATTAGTGTAATTGAGCTTATTGCCGTTTTTATCAATCATGGGCTGAACGGTGACAATCACTTCGTTCAACAGTTGTGACAGATCCGTCACCTCGCGGAACACCGTCATTTTTCCGCTTTCAATTTTGGAAATATCCAATACATCATTAATCAGTGCCAACAGATGCTGGCCCGCCGACAGCACCTTTTCCACGTCAGGCACAAAATCGCCTACTTCCTGTGTGGGATCATCGCCAGCCTCTTCAATCAGCATTTCACTGTAGCCAATAATCGCATTCATCGGCGTACGCAGCTCGTGGCTCATATTCGCGAGAAAGCTGCTTTTCGCCTGATTGGCTGCATCGGCCCGTGCACTGGCAGCCTTAACCTCGTTCATCGCAACCCGCAGATTGCGCGCCATGTGGTTAAAGTTCTCAGCCAGCTCGCCGAGCTCACCTTCCAGCGGCGGAACCTGATACGCCAAGTTACCGTTCCCCCACTGCTGGGTTCCCTGGTGCAGAGCACGAATGGAACGCGAGGTGAAGGTAACGATATGCCAGGCCAGCAGAACCGTTGCTAACAGGGTTGCGAGAAAGATCAGCGTGGTCATGCGGTTGGTCGTTTCAACCGCGCTGTTTAGCTCTTCATTGATTCGCGATGACCGCTCAACCAAGGCCAGCTCATAGGTAACCAGCGACTGCATCGCTGCGCGAAATACCGGCGTTGTATCTTCCAGCACAACGCTCTCTGCTTGCCCCCCGGCAAACTGGCTGAGGTAGTTGCTCCAGTTATTCAGCAGGTTACGGCTTGCAGAAAAATCGATGGGAGTATCCAGCACTTCCTGAGCCCTGAGCGCCAACATGTCGGCACGGCTCAGCATGGTGTTCAGAGTGTTGATTTGCTCGATGGCCTCGGCTTCAGTGACGGGCTGGGCGTTACCCGCCTCGACCAAAGTCTGAATCACCCGCACTTTCTTGTGCATGGCATCCAGCTTTTGCTCAAGGTCTCTCACACCAGCCTGATCGCGCATGACGACCTGCAGCTCACTGAACAGCTCGGAGCGAACCGAGCTACCCCAGGTATGGGTGACGATATTGACCAGCCCGAGCACGAGCAGCAGGGCAAAAGACAGGGCAAGACGGCGCTTGAGACTCATACACTACCCTCCTCGCCCAGATGGGCAACGATTTTCACCAGCAGGCGTTTGAGGTCTACCGGTTTGGTGTCGTAGTCATCACAACCGGCAGCAATGGCTTTCTGTCGATCACCGTCCATTGCGTGCGCCGTCAGGGCAATAACAGGAATACTGCGGGTGCGCTCATCAGCCTTCAGATTGGCTGCAGCAGTCCAGCCATCAACCACGGGCAGGCTCATATCCAGCAATATCAGATCGGGAAGCTCGGCGCAGGCAGACTCCAGGGCCTGAGCACCATCTTCTGCGATCAACACGGTATAGCCGCGTTTCTCCAGACGGCGGCGCAGCATATCCCGGTTCATTTCATTGTCTTCAACCAAGAGGATAGTCGCCAAGCTGTTACCTCCGTTGGGAAACTATCAGAATTATCAGGCCAGACGCTGTTCAAGCAGGTTTCGCAATACGCCGACACTCGATGTCAACGTGACATGGTAGCGATTCGCTTCATCAGCTCCCATCACTCGGGCGTAAGCCAGCGATTCTTCGCCGACCTCCGGCAACATTAACTGTACCTCTTCCAGAGAGGACAGCGTGAGATCAAGCTCCAGCAGCAGCTCACGGCCGTTTAACGCGACAACGCGCCCTAAACCCGCGCTCTGTGACAAGCGCTCACCTTGCATCAGGCGCACCGAGATCGCGACCGGCTCGGTCAAAAAGACCATCGGCGCGTTGCGCTCGGGCAGAATAATATCGAAGGGCACACCAATGCCAGTCAGGTCGTAAATCTGAAGCGGCTCTGTGCTGCCCTTCACATTCACCTCAAGGGTTTTACGCCATTGCGGCGTTGCCTGCATGCTCGCTAAGGTATCTGCCGACGCCAACACCTGGCCGCCGACAGTACAGGATTCGATCCGCGAGGCAATGTTTACGTGGTGGCCCACCACCCCGTATTTGGTGCGCAATTCGGAGCCGACATTGCCCACCACCACCGGCCCGGTGTTGATGCCGATACCGATATCAATCGCCGGCAGACCGCTTTCAACATTGTATTCATTGACGTGGGGCATGGCCTGTTGCATGGCCAGCGCACAGGCAACCGCATGGTCGCTGTGCAGGGCATCGGACAGCGGCGCGCCGAAAATCGCGAGAATCCCATCGCCGATAAACTCATCGACCGTGCCCTGATAGGACATGATGATATCGGTCATCACCGCAAAATAATTATTCAACAGGCGCACACAGTCTTCCGGACTGAGCTGCTGACTGATCACCGAGAAACTGCGGATATCCGCCAGCAGAATGGTGACTTCACGCCGCTCTCCCCCCAGACTCAGGCCGTCGCCGTCGTATAACAGCCGCTGCATGACATCGTTTGACAGATAGCGCCCGAAGACTTTACGGATAAAGTCATAGCTGGCCTCAAGATTCGACAGGTAGGCCGATTCCTTGTCCTCCCACGCCTTGCGTTCCAGCAGCGAACTTACCCGCGCCCGCAGCAGGGTGGCGTTGACCGGTTTGACGATGTAATCGGAGGCTCCGGCCTCAAGGCAGCGTTGCGCGCTTTGCTCATCCTTCACACCGCTGATAACGATGATCGCCAGATGACGCCAGTTCTTGTCCTGTTTAATGCGCTTGAGGAGATCATAGCCATTGATATCCGGCAGCATCAGATCAAGCAGCACCAAATCGATGGACTTGGTTGCCAACGCCGCCAGCGCTTCATGACCGTTTCGGGCTTCGGCAACTTCGATACCGAGACGGTTCAATTGCAGGCAGACCAGCTCCCGGTTGTCGTCGTTGTCGTCCACCAGCAGTACCTTGCGCCCCAGTGTGGCTTCACTGCGACTGCGGGCTGTGGTGCTCAGGCTGCTGATTAGCTCATCAACCGAAGGTGCCTTTTCCTCATCGCTGGTAAGGGCCGTGAGTTCATCAAGACTATTGAGAAAACGACTGGTAGATTTCTGAATGCCACGGAGTTCAGCCAAACAGGGCGGCTGGTGGGAAACCTCGTCTTCAAGGATCTCGGCATACCCGCTGACCAAACCCACGGTATTGCGGATATCGTGTCTTAGCGGCGCAAAACTCTCACCGTTCTGCAGCAGCCCCAGCATATCAACCACAAAAACCTGTAGTTCCCGCCCCGCCTCCAGAATCCGCTCCGCATCTTCTTTGTGCTCGCGCTGCTGCTTGTCAGTAAAGAGGCGGGTCAGCTCGGTCGCGTGACGAATAATCAGCTCTACGGCAGATCCCAGTGCAGCGCACAAGTCCTGCTGATTTTTTGTTATTGGGTGCTCCACCGCCGCTCCGTTCCCGCTATGTCATCGGCTCATGATTAGGAGTATACCCAGTAATGTAGCGGGGTGACGAGACTTAAATTTCAAGGCCTTATGGACGATAGCTGCGAGGCTCTATACAATGCCCGACTCTCCCACGCCGGGCCCGTAGCTCAGTTGGTTAGAGCATCCGACTCATAATCGGCAGGTCGACAGTTCAAGTCTGTCCGGGCCCACCAATCCCTTTCCAAAAGCTGGTTAGAGCATCCGACTCA
>NZ_JACHWY010000002.1:0-758461 GCF_014191715.1 Litorivivens lipolytica | reverse complement strand
GATCCTTCTACCCAAAACCGGGGCAGGTCGACAGTTCAAGTCTGTCCGGGCCCACCAATCCCTTTCCAAAAGCTGGTTAGAGCATCCGACTCATCCTTCTACCCAAAACCGGGGCAGGTCGACAGTTCAAGTCTGTCCGGGCCCACCAATCCCTTTCCAAAAGCTGGTTAGAGCATCCGACTCATCCCTCAATATAGTTAGTCCTCCCTTACCCCAACAAAGCAACCGTATTGCGTTCCCCCTACACGACTATGTAGAACCACGGATTTCTGAGTGTGACTTTGTGAACAATACTGTGTGCAGTAGTAGGTGCTTTACCAACTCCACAAGGAACCTGAGGGGGGGGGAGCGTTGCAATATCTGACGTACACACGGAGAACATAGCGTGGGCGAACCCCAGCAGACTATCAAGGTGTTACTCGTTGAGGACAACGAAGACGATTCGATGCTCGTCCTCCGCGCACTTAAACACCATGGCTTCGACCTGCAGCACACAATTGTTGAAACCGAAGCGCAATACGCAAAAGCCCTATCCACTGCGCCTGATATTGTTATATCCGACTATAACCTGCCCAAATTCAATGGCTTACAGGCCCTGAAAATCCTCAAGAATCAATCACCTGAGGTACCGTTTATTCTGGTTTCCGGGTCAATTGGCGAAGAGCTTGCCGCAGAGGCTATGCGTACTGGCGCTAGCGACTACTTACTCAAAGACTCCTCGCTTTCTCGACTGGGCCCCGCGGTGGAAAGAGAGCTTAGAGAAGCTAAGTCCCGACGAGCCAAGCAAGCAGCAGAAATGCGTGCAATGCTCGCCCATCAGGCCCTTGAAAACTCCACCGAAGGCGTTTTTATAACCACACCTGACTTGAAGGTGCTTTATGTCAACAAGGCCTATTGCGAAATCACAGGGCACGACGCCAGCCTGTTGATCAACAATCCGATCACAGGAGTGTTCGACGAGGGCTATACCGGCGATTTTGTCCACGATCTCTGGGCGAGTTTAGCGAGTCAGGGCTCATTTAAAAAAGAATTCAACAATCACCGCCAAGACGGAGAGCTATACCGTCAGTTGACCAGTATCAGCGCCATGCGCGACGAAGACGGCGAGATATTTAAACTTATCGGCACGATAACCGACGTCACTCAAGTTCGGGATTACGAGGCAAAACTCGACTTCCTGGCCTTTCACAATGAAACCAGCGGGTTGCCGAATCGCAGACTACTGGAAAAATGTTTTCAGGAAAAACGAGAAAGCACCAACAACCCCAATCACGTTCAAGCTGTTATTTTCTTTGATTTGGACAACTTCAAGTTAATTAACGACACACTCGGCCACAGTGTCGGCGACGAACTTATCAAAGAAATCGGCGAACGAGCGCAGGATGCCCTTCGAAACAGCGATATCGTCGCCCACCTTAGTGGCGACGAATTTGCAGCAATCGTATCCGTGAAATGTCGAGAAGGCGCTATGCAGGCTGCCAATAAATTAATGGATGCCTTTCAAGAGCCCTTTTTGAGCCCTCATAATCAAACACATATTTCCGTCAGCATTGGCGTAGCGCTGTGTCCCGACGATGCCGACAACCTGGAAGCATTATTGCAGTGTGCTGATCAGGCCATGTATTCCTCCAAGCGTCAGGGCCGCAATACCATCAACTTTTATTGCGCAGAAGATGATCAGAAAGGCTCAAATTCACTGAATGTGTTAAACGCACTTCACAGTGCAATTCACAACGACGAATTTAAGATTGCCTACCAACCGGTGATGAACCTTCAGTCTGGGCTGGTGGAATCCGTCGAAGCCTTGATCCGCTGGCCAAACGCGCAATTTGGCTACACCTCGCCCGAAATATTCATTCCGCTGGCAGAGAAGTTCGGCCTTATTTGCCAGATATCCGACTGGGTACTGGAAAAAGCCTGCTTACAGGGTGTGGAATGGCGAAAAAACCAGATTTTTGATGGGAGAATCGCCGTCAATTTGTGTGCGCGCGAACTACGCCTACCCAACATCGTCGAGCGGATCACCGGCGTGCTTGAAAAAACCGGCCTGCCCCCGGAAGCTCTGGCCCTGGAGATCACCGAAGGCACCATGGTGAGCGCCCCCGACAAAGTGGGTTCGGTACTCCAGACGTTCCGGAATATGGGAATCTCTATCTATATCGATGATTTTGGCACCGGCTATTCGTCGTTAAGTTATTTGCCGCAACTCCCTGCCAATGTGCTCAAAATTGACAAATCCTTTATTGAAGGTCTCTATCAAGAAGAGAAAAATGTGGTGATAGCAACTACTATTCTACAGATGGCACAAAACTTGGGAATGGCAGTGATAGCCGAAGGCGTTGAAACCGCAAGCCAAATGCAGTTCTTGCGCAAAAAGGGCTGCAGCCACGCTCAGGGCTATTATTTCGGCGAGCCAATGCTGCCAGCAGCGTTTCAGGACTTTGCGTGCCAGATTAAGTCAACGATGGATTTGTCTGACCGAACCGACTACACCGCATGACTCACCCGCAGTTAACTCAACCAGCGGGTAGTATCCCGCTGGCGAGGCTACACATTATCGTTGGTGCACTGATGTGCATCATGTCGATCTTTGTGTGGATACAACTTAAAAACGTGGATCGTGAAAACATCACCCAACTCACGGCCAGCGAGCTTCATAACTTTGTCTTTGCCACGGATATCGCCGTAAAACACCAACGTTCAATTTTAGAAAGGCTTGGCCAGCGCTGGGAAATGCGAGGAGGAACCCCAAAACAGGAATTCGCCGCAGATGGGCAAAACTACGTCTCAGACGAATCTGGCATGTTTGGCATGGCTTGGGCAGACGACAGCTTTACAGCCCAATGGGTTATTCCCGATCGCGTTGCTGATCAGATTCAGGGGCTAACGCTGGCATTTAATGAGGCCATGACGCAAAGTCTGGTTAAGGCCCGTGATGAGAGAATCACGACCCTGACCGAACCGGTTTCGCTTCGAATTGGCGGCTTCGGTTTTGCCATTTTTTCGCCGCTCTTTGTCGGCGATACGTTTCAGGGCGTCGTTACCGGCGGCTATAACTACGATAGTTTTTTCGAAGGCCTGTTGCCAAAAAACATACAAGGAAGCTTCTCCTTCGTCATTAAGCAAGACGGCACCACCCTGTACGAAAAAAAACACGGTATAGAGGCTAGCTCATCGCCGTACAAACAAACGGCGACCGTTTCGGCAATTGGCAACACCTGGTCAATCACCATATGGCCCAGCCCGGAACTTATACGAGACATGCGTTCACCCTGGGCAGATGTCGTGCTCGTTGCCTGCCTACTCTTTACCTTGCTTCTGGTTGCCGCGCTTCGCCTCGGCGCCGGCTTGCAGAATTACCTCGGTGTGATACAAAAACAGAATGAAGCGCTCGCGATTGAGATTAACGAGCGTTCGGCGGCCGAGCACCGCGCCGACGAGTTAAACCGCTCACTCGAAGAACACACCAAAGAACTGGAGGCCGCCAATAAAGAGCTTGCCGCATTCAGTTATTCTGTTTCGCACGATCTTCGGGCGCCGCTGCGCAGTATGGATGGTTTTTCCCGCGCCCTGCTCGAAGACTACGAAGACAAGCTTGACGACATGGGTCGCGACTATCTGAACCGCATACGCCGCGCCAGCGAGCGAATGAACGATTTGATTGAAGCGATTTTGACCCTCTCCAGAGCCACTCAGGGAGAGCTGAAACGGCGACCTATCGATCTATCGGAAATGGCGCGAAGCATTATCAGCGACTTACAGAACACCCAACCTGAACGCTCCGTCGACGTTGAGATCGAAGATGGCATGACGGTTGTCGGCGACGACAGAATGCTGCGCGTGATGCTGGAAAACTTGATCGGTAATGCGTGGAAATATACCGGCAAATGCGAGCAGCCAAGGATCGAAGTTGGAAAGACCTTGAAAAACGATGCAGTCGTCTATTTCATCAGAGATAACGGCGCAGGTTTTGATATGACCTATGCCGACAGACTATTCACGCCCTTTCAACGATTGCACAAGAAAACAGATTTCGAAGGAACCGGCGTCGGTCTCGCCTCTGTCAGACGGATTATCAACCGTCATGGCGGTGAAGTCTGGGCCGAGAGCCAGCTCGACGAAGGAGCGACATTCTATTTTACCATGGACAGCAAGGAGCGCTTTTTATGAACAGACCCATCCTGATAGTTGAAGACGATCCCGATGATGAAATGCTGATGCGGCGCGCATTCAAAAAGATCAACATCGCAAATCCTATTGATGTGGTAAATGATGGCGAAGAAGCCCTGCACTATTTATTCAGGACCGGGCCCTTCCAGGACAGAACAACGCCAGCGCCTCAGGTGGTCTTGCTTGATATCAATCTGCCGAAATTTGACGGGCTACAGGTTCTCAGCCGAATTCGCGAAAACGAAGCAACCAAGATGCAGCCCGTGGTCATGCTGACCTCTTCCGATGAACAGGAGGATCTGCTGCGCAGTTATGAGCTGGCTGCCAACAGCTACGTTCGCAAGCCTGTCGACTTCGATCAATTTGCGCAGTCGGTAACCAATATCGGTTTATTCTGGATGCTGGTTAATAACCCGCCACCGGAAGGCTAAATGCTTAATCGCTTGCGTGGTTAACCGGCACCATTTACGTACACTTGTACACTTAAAGACCAGAGTGCTACTATTCGTAGCCATGTCAGATAGCACCGCTCTTACCGAAGCCCGCCCGCCTCAGCAAGCCCGAGGACGAGAGCGGTTTGAGCGCATACTGGAGGCTGCCGAAGCGCAGTTGCTGGCGCGTGGCGCCAGCGAACTATCCATCCCCGAGCTGGCCAGTTCGCTCGGCTATACCCGCACCAGCGTCTACCATTTCTTCCCTACCCCCTACGCTATTCTCAATGAGCTGACACGAAGACACCTGTCTGCCATTGAGGCGCAAATAGAAATCATGAGCCAAAACACGGCCGACAAAGCGTGGCAGGACGTGATTGGGGAGGTATCTGACCTAGTAAGCAACTATTACAACACCCACCCTGTCGCAGGCGTTCTGATACTTGGCAGTGCCGCCAGCACAGAGAGCCACAAAGCCCTCCAGCTTACCGTGCTCTCTCTCGGACGCTATGTTGATAGGCTGATGCGTACGGTTGGCGTCAGGCTGCCCAGTGGCGAACTGGATGCAAAATCATTGACTGTCGAGTTGGGTACAGCCTGCCTTAGGCTCTCCTGGTTTTTGCACGGCCGAATCACCGATGCCTACCGGGCCGAATGCAAGCGGGCAATCATGGCTTACCTTAACCAATTCATCACAACCGAAAATCAACCATGATGGTGGTGATAGTGAGGACGAATTCCACCCAGCCTCCGAGTGTAATCTCGTAACAAAGTGACCAGCTCCATTCGCGTGCGGGGTACCTGAACGCAGTCGCGGCAAGCTAGCCAATCGCGGGCAGTAACTTCAAACCGGTCTTCGACCTTGAACTCGCCGGTACTTTCGCGGCGCTCCTTATCTGACATCCCTAGCGGTGGCGCGCCGACAAACTCGACTGCAATCTTGCCCGGCGTCACCTCATAACGCGCAAAGCCGATACCGACAAATTCACTGACAGACCACGCCTGTGGGCCGTCGGCATCAAACAATCGAATTGAGGCGCCTCCCGTACCTACCATCACCTGAAGGTAGCCAAGCGGATTGACTTGCCCAAAACTCATGGGTTGAGAGCGCTGATAGATATGATCATGTCCCACCAGCAGTAGATCGACGCCATAGCGCACGATGATGTTTTCTTCGAGCGCGACGAGCGCAGGATTCGCCGGGCTGCGACCGTCCTGATCGGTCCAGATAGGGAAGTGCTGCATCACCACGATAAAATCAATCTCGCCCGCGGCACGACGCACTGCCGCCAGCGATAAATCTGCCTCTATATTAAGCAGTTCTTCCGGCAGCGTGCCGTCATTGATCAGTGCGCCCGCCGTGGTCACCAGAAAATGCACACGGTTGACATCAAAGGAGTAAAAACTGCTACCGGGATTGTCGCCGGTAATTATTGATGTAAAAGGTTTTCCGGGGTGGGTAAACCGGTTTTTGAAGGCATCGCCACCGAAATCCTTTTCTTCGTGATTTCCGGGTGCCGCCAGCATGGGACGCTGAGCCAGCAGCGCTTCTTGCTGATCAAACCAGGTATCCCAGACTGTTTGGGTACCATCCGCATACGACAAATCGCCCGCAATGAGTACTAAATCCGATGGGGTTTTCAAAACCTCGTCGGTCACCAGCTTAGCAAGTGGACCGGTACCTTGATCACCGTAATGAATAAAGCTCCAGGAATCGCCCGGTATTGGCTGCACCACGCGAACGGGTGACCAGCCCCCGATATCCGAGCCGATACGATAGCGAAACGCTTTGTCTGCAGGGAGATCCCCGGCACTGGCCCGATGCGTAAGCGCCTCAACGCCCGTGGTAGGCTCAACACGACTCTCGATACGGTGTCTGAACGGCGTGTTAGCGATAGCCTCCTCATCCATTCCCGACTCCACGCTATCGAACTCAAGAAAGGAAATCGGCGCCTGATCCCCGTCAGTAAACCAGGTCACGCTACGACTGGTTTGCGCGTGACCGGTGAAACTGACATGAGCTCCCCGAGGCGGATGACTCGCAGCCGGTGGTGTGACCGGCGGATTCGTCGGTTCTTGCGGGCCGGGGTCAGTGAGACTGATCGGCGACGGGCTGTCGCTGTCTTCTCCACAGGCGATCAACGCGAGAGACGATGCGCTGGCAGCGAGAAAACGGCGGCGGGAATACTCAGACGAGGACATGACACAACTCCACTTCACGTTGCGCCGAATCCTATCGCCCCAATGTGACAGCGACGTGAAAGGTCCGTTAATCGCGTCCCGGAGGGACGCTCAGAAAGCCCAGGTTACATCGACACCGTACACCCGCGGGTTACCGTAACCCTGATTAAAAGTACCAATGGAATCGGTCACCGCGACGGTGCTGTTAATGTAGCGCTCATCGAGGATATTGGTGCCATAGGCGGTGACGCGCCAGTCACCCGCATCGTTTTGCCAGGTCAGACGCAGGTCAACCAGTACATACTCATCGGCACCGGACTTGTCATCGTCTTCACGATAAATCTCGGCGGAGGTCGCATCCAGGCCAAAGAACACGTCGCCCTTGTAGCTGATATCTAGTCGAGGCGTTAGTATGCCGATGGCCGTCGGGAAGCTCATCTGCAATCCCAGCGAGGCACTCTCTTCCGGCGAGGCGGGGAAGGGTTCGCCACTGCGATCTACCGGCACTACATTGTTGCGCAGGGCCAACTCCTTCAGGTTGGTATCGTCAAACTCGCTGTAAAAATAATTGTTGTTGCTGTAGTTCAGCGTTACCAGCGCGCCGGGGAATGGCAGCCAGCTAAGTTCCATTTCAGAACCGCGAATGGTCGCCTCACCGGCATTGGTAAAGACCACAATCAGGTTGCCGGCACTGTCCTGAGACACCGTCACCAACTGAATGTTCTGGTAACCCATGTTGTAGGTCGCCATATTCAGACGCATGCGCCGATCCAGCAAATCCATTTTCAGACCGAGTTCAAGGTTGGAGACTTCTTCCGGTTCAATACGGGCCAAACCATCCACGCCCCGCGGCTCCGAGAAACCCGATTTAAAACCATCGCTGTAGGTAAAGTACGAGGTCAGCGCGTCAAAGGGGGTGTTTTCCAGCTGGTACTCGTCAAACACATAACTGAGCGACAGCATCGGTGTAACCTGAGTGAAGCGCTCGTCGGCCTCAAAGAAGCTCGGGTTATCGGTATCCATTTTGTAATCGACGATACCGTCACCGTTGCGATCACGAAAAACCTCCGTGGCAATACCCACCGGGTCTTCCAGCCAGGAGCCGGAAAACGAAAATAGGCCGTCGGTCTGACCACCCGCCAATGGGCCCAAGGGGCCGGGCGGGGTTAGCGGCGTGAATCGGGGGTCCGCGGCTTGCAGTCTGGCGCTTAAGTCCTGCAGATCCGTGCCGATAACTTTCAGTTCGGATTTGCGAATTTCTTCGGTGTAGCGCACTCCCAAGGTCAGCTGAAGAGATTCGGTGAGATCGTAGGATGCCTGTACAAAGGCCGCGTAGGTGGCGTTGTCCAGTTCAAAGTCTGACTGCAGGAGTGGATCACCCGTGAGCGCCCCCACCACCGGCGCTGTGCCGAGGGGAGAGCTTGGCCGAGTTGGGTCCTGCCCAGCACCCAATTGCAGCAGACTGCTGTTGTCGATACCGATCAGGTTTGTCAGCAGGGTAAAGGTCTCGGTATTGCGCTCAGCGGCGGCAAACAGCCCGGTCGTAAAATTAAGTCGATTATCCAGTGCCGACCCGTTAAGTTGCAGCTCAAGACTGTAAGAACGCCGAATACTATCTTCGTTGTTGTAGGCCTCAGAGTACTCCGCCGGCCCGCCATCGTTGTCGGCGGTTTGAATGGGGCCTTCCTTCGCGCGACGCACCCCAAGAATCGCTTTGAGTGTATAGTTTTCAGCAAAATCCCAGGTGGTGGTGGAGCCAAACAGAACCGATTCAAAATTCTGTTCCAACATCGGGTTGGGGCCCTTGTCCGCGGTGAGATCACCCTGCCGCTCGCGGCTGTTGGACTCGCAATTCTCGCGGTAGGCACGCCCCTCTGAAGCGTCGGTATCACCCGCCCACAACAGCGCCAGGCCGTCGACAAACAAGGCCTCGTCGCGAACGATATTGCAGTTGGTATTGGTTAGCTTGCCGCTGGAGTCACCGATAAAGAGGAGGTTCTCCTGAGTCAGCGTGGCGCTCGCATCCCAGCGTGTCTGGAACAAGGCCGACAAGCCCTCTTCCGAATTGCTGCGCGAATCGTCACCCACATCTTTCATAAAACCTTCGTTATACACACCGTTGAACGCGATGCGTGTAAAGAAAGTATCGGTCACCGGAAGATTGACACCGGCGCGCAACTTACGGGTTTCATAGCTGCCGAGACCAGCCTCTACGTAGCCTTCAAACTCTTCGTGAGGTTTGGCCAAGGTCAGCACCAACGCACCGCCCGTCGTGTTCTTGCCGAACAAGGTACCTTGGGGGCCGCGCAATACCTGCAAGCTTTCAACATCAACCGTATCGAGCAGCTGACCGTCCGCGCGCGGCAGAAACAAGCCATCGAGATACACACCGACGGTAGGGTCTACCCGTACAAAACCCGTTCGCTCACCGATGCCGCGAATATAAATCTGATTGCCCTGCCCCTTGTTGATCTGCAGGGAAGGCACACTTTTGGAAAGATCCGCCACATTGTCGATACCCGCCTCACGCAGATCATCACCGCTGAGCGCCGTCACCGCCAAGGGTGTTTCCTGAATGTTTTCTTCCCGCTTACGCGCGGTAACTACAACCTCCTCAATAATATCGCGAACGACATTGCGATCTTCGGATTGCGCCGACACCCACACCGGGGTTGCGAGAAAACAGAGTACTGCGGGAACAAGGCGACGCATGACATCCTCTTCGTGGCAGCCATCAGGCTGCCGTCATTATTATTAAAATTGCAAAAACGGTGCGCTCAGGGTTTAAGCAGTTCCAAACTGCTCTGATCCACTTGAATCAAACCTCGTCGGGGTCGATCCAGATCAATGATGATGAAGACAATCAGGGCGATCAGGAACGACACCATAACTGTCGGTGCCATCACCCGCCGGCCGCTGAGCCCACTGGAATACCCCAGTATTCCACCGGAACACAGAAACACCACAAACAACAGCAGGATGACCACTTCCGGCACATGCATGTCGAGCAGAGCGTTGCGTTTACCCTGAGCATCTATCATGCCATTTAACGAGTTGATAAAGGCGCCGGATTTCACCGCAAGCGGCTCTTCATTGGCTGCCTCAACCGCCAGCTGCCACAGGGCATTCTGCAGCCGAGCCACCTCGCTGTTATAAACTTTACGCTGCTCGAACTGTGTCAGATCTATCTTGCCGGCTGAAATACGCAGCTCGACATAGTCATTCAGCAAATCGGTGGCGCTAGCCTGATATCGCTCAGGCAAAAGCTGCGCCCGCAGCTGCACCGTTCCAATGGCGTTAGCTTCACTGATCAAGGCGTTGTTGCGGGCGTCATAGCGCTGCATCGCCATACTGAAGGTAAAGCCCAATAACAGCGCCAACAGACCGAGAATACTGGCCTGGATTGCCCCCGTCAGCGTTTTGATTTCTTCATCGGTCTGACGCTGTACAAAACGGCCGATTCGAAATCCCGCCTCATTGCCAACAATAATCAGCAAAAAGAGCACCAGCGTTATGGTGACGCTGGAGTATTCAAACAAAAACGGACCACTCATCATCGGGCCTCACCCTTCAGGAAACGAGCATCAGGCTGCTCGAATGCCGATAGTAACAGCAGCCGATAGGGCTTTGCCTGCGCTTTTTCGGGAAAAGGCGAAGAGTTACCGGAGGCCGCGTCAACAGGGCTCCGGCCCCACCATGTTCAATTCAGATAATGCTCCCGGTATCCCGCAAACTGATGTTTCAAACCTTCTTCGGTAAAGCCGAACTGCTCCAGGGTATATTCGTGGCTGGGCCGGTCTTCGCGCTTGTTAACCTCGCGCCAGTGCTGCATGGCTGCCTTGGCTTCTGCGGTAAAACTCATACCGATAAACTCGTAAACCGCCTTGGCCGGCACGGTTGGATCCACGACGGTGTCCTTGTACCAGACATCGATAAAGGAATCCGGCTTGAGTTTGCGGGTCTCCAAGGTGTGCGCCATGCCGCGCGCGTACTTGGCTGCCCACTGTTCACCCACCACTTTGGGGTCGGGGTCATCGGCGCACATGATCCACAGGTTGTAGTTCATACTCGCCGCCGACGGAATGGTCTGCAAAGGGTCGCGGTGAGTCTGAATAATCTTGGCATCCGGGAACACCCGCAGCAGCGTGGCGACGTGATGCAAGTGGTGCGGGGTTTTCAACAACCAGCGCTCGGCCTGCTGGCCCTGCTGTTTTTTCTGCCATTGCAAGCTTTGCAACTGGCGCTTGAGGTATTCATAGCCCGGCGTATTGTCGTGGGTATCATTCCACTTGCCATAGCTCGGTACATTACAGAAGGCATCGGGCACCGTGCTGTAGAAGCTGTGCTCCAGCAGCATGATGTCTTCGTCTGGGGCGACCGGATCCATCGGGTGAATCGCAGCCAGCTCCGGGTTAGCCTCAAGCATCGCCGCAATTTCCTGCTCTGCTTCGGTCTTGCGCTGATCGACTCCGCCGGCCTGCCAATCCAGATAAGGCGCGGGATTACGGACTTCGTACCAGAGTGGCGCGTAAAAACGGGAGTCACTGGCCAGCACCCGATGGAACATGGTCGAACCCGTACGCTGCAGACCGATGATCACCACTGGCGCGTTGATTTCCTCATCGAGTATCTCCGGGTGACGGGCAATCCAGGCCTCGGTGCGCAGCCGATTGCAAAGAATATTGAGAATCCGCTGGTATTGCGTAAAGCGACCAACGGCATTCAGGTTCGCCTCTTCATTCAGTGCCTTAACCAGCACTTCAAAGGGCTCACGAAAGGACTCGTCACCAAAATCGCTCAGTCCGGTCGCGTCTTGCGCCGCTTGCAACAGGCCCTCTACACTCAGTTCGACCTGCGGAATTTCCTGTTCTGACATTGTCTCTACTTCCTTAATCTTTGCGGTCTGGCTTACTTCAAACTGTCGGTTTTTACGACACGGGTCGTCGGATGAATAATTTCGTCGGCACCAATCCAGCGAAAGGCCAGCGTGCCCTGCCGGTGCCCTGCTGTGGTCAACCAGTTCGGATGGCCCGGGTTATGCTCGCCGATAACGATCTGAACGCTGCCGTCGTCGTTGTAGTGTGCCGTATGCTTGTTGACGTGGATTTTCAGGTAGCGGTAGTCCAGTGACTCCATCCAGTAGTTATCCACCTGCAGGTTCCAGTTGTCACAGGCGGGCACCTTGGGGAGCTCAATCACTAGCGACTCGTCTTCTGCCAGATCGTAATAGCTGTGGTAATAGAAAATATTAGGGTCACCACCCAGCTTCTGACAGTAGGCCTGATCCGCCGGCGGCAGTTCGTTGGGTTTATCCAGGAAGGACTGGGCCCAGTCGGCAAACAGTGTGGCCGTGCCTTGCACAAAACCGGCGGTTTTCAGCAGGTTTTCCGCCAGCTGTTCAGGCGCCAGGGGGGCTGGAACTTCGCCCTCTTCGCGAATGCGCTCAATTTTAAGATCAGCGGGTTGTTCTCCCTTGCGATCCAGGAAGGTCTGGCGCACCAGCACTGCAACCGTGTCTTCGGTGATTTTCAGCCAGTTACCGGGTTTCGGCTCGCGGCTTAGAATAAACTCGATGGTGCCGTCGTCGTTGACCTGCAGCCCACCGTGGGTGTCGATTGAACCCACCGAGCGCATATTGGCATCTTCGTCTTCGTAGCCACCGGCAATCGCAATCAGCCCTAGATAGGCCACAGTGCCGCGGGTGCCGGTAATCCGGTAGTCGTGTTGGCCGTTGATCTCGGCGCGCTCGTAGAGGTTGTCGGGGTTATCGGCGCCAATTTTTGCGGTTTCATGAGAGGGCCGGTAAAAGGTCGGAAAATCCCGATCGTTGCACTCCATAAACATGTCGAGGGCGATACGGGTCAGGCGAGTCAGATAGCGCCAACCTTCGGCTCGGGTAAACGCATCGCCGGGCGCTTCGGGGCGCATAATTTGCTTGCCGCTGGCCTTGAGGGTGTCGCAGAAGGTGTCCCAGGCGGAACCGTCTTCCACCGAACGAATTAGATCCTGATCGGACATGGGCTGACTCTCGCTATTATCGATTCAATGAGAAAATTCTCACTGATCCGACTGCGCGGGTCATCACCCAGACAGGTGAACGCTTAAGCGAAGCTTACAATCAGAGCATTACCAACAGATAGATTGCGTGGCAGAGCGCGCCCAGCAACACACCGCCCCAGACGAAGGGCGCGGCTTGTTTGGGGTCGCGGGCGAGGAAAGGCGGCAACCGGTCTTTTACCACCGCGGCCACAACCGTCCAGAGCGTGTGCAAAGCGGTGATAATCGCCACGGTAAACCAGAAAATGGTGATCGAATTTAATTCCATGGCTGCGCTGTCCTCACCATCAAGCTCCCTCGATTCAACTGTTCACCTCGCTAAAATCCAGTTCGCGGTTACCGAACTGCTCACGAATCGACGCGTACCAGCCCGACGGATCCTCGAGATCCCCGTCCGCCGTCAACGGCGGGTAAGCCAGCGCATAGTGTTCGCAGAAATGCCTGAGCTTGGGGTAGCCCCACTCGAAAAACAGACGCTGGTAAGTCTTTTCGTCTATCCGCACCGCATCATACAGCCCGGCGAGCTGTCGCTGACGCTGGGCCTCACTCAGAATAATACCCGCCGCGACCGAGACGTTAAACGATTGCACCATACCGACCATGGGAATAGTGATTTCCGCATCGGACAGGGCCTGCCCCTCAACGCTCACACCTTCCTTTTCAGCACCCAATAAAAGCGCGGTGGGACGAGTATAGTCGATCTCGCGGAAATCCACCGAGTGAGCCGAGAGATTCGCCGCAACAATCTGCACACCCTGCGCCTTCAGTGGCTGCACCGCGTCAGCCAGTGCGGTATAGCGGTGCACCTTGACCCAGCCATGACTGCCCTTGGCGGTACCACGAAAAGCCTTGTACTCCTTGTCACCGATCACGCAGTGCAGGTCCATGGCCCCGACGGCATCGGCTGTGCGCACAATGGCGGACAGATTGCGCCCCTTGTGAACATAGTCGGTGACTACACACAAATCAGGCTGACGGCTATTCAGCACCCGCTGAATACGAGCTTTGCGTTCCGGTGTCACTGCACTTCGTCTCCGGCTTCCAGAACCCAGCACCTGTCGTGAAGACGGAAGCCCAATTTGGGGTAGTAATCCTGCGCCAGCGGCGCTGCCAGCAGGATCAGGCGGGCTTTACTGCCAAGTTGCTTCTGGGTCATGCGTATAAGTTCGCGGCCAATACCCTGATGCTGATACTCCCGGTCGACGGCGATATCCGATAGATAACAGGCATAGTGAAAGTCGGTCAGCGAGCGGGATACCCCCACCAGCTGCACGCCATCCCAGGCCGTGATTAGCAGATTGGCGCCATTCAGCATGCCCTGCATGCATTCCCGGTCTTCAACGGGGCGGCGCTCAGCGAGCCCGGATCGTTCCAGCAGATCAATAAACTTCACCACCGGAATGCTCTGATTGACGCGGTAGCTGATGGCCACGGCAACACTCCTTTACCACAAAGCGCTCTATGATAGTCGCAGTGCCGGGGGCTGTGAACGGCAGAATGCCCGTAGACCGGACATTTCATGTCGGCTTTTCCGTGTGAATGTCCACTATTAAGCTACGTGATCCACTGGCGCTTGCTCCCGTAGTAAGCTACAACTCAAGTAAGCAGTATCAACATTAGAGGATGAGACAGCATGATCCCACGTACCGTTTATGAATCCGAGCACGAAATGTTCCGCGAGTCTGTACGGAAATTTCTGGAGACGGAAGCCGCTCCCTACCACGAGCAGTGGGAAAAAGACGGCGAAGTCGACCGTGCTCTGTGGAACAAGGCTGGCGAGCAGGGCTTTCTGGCTCCCACGGTTCCGGAAGAATACGGCGGCGTCGGTGTTGATTTCCGTTACAACGCCATTGTGGATGAAGAATGTGCCCGTTCCGGCCTGACCGGCATCGGCTGGGGTCTGCACTCCGATATCGCGGTTCCCTACATCGTCCGCTACGGCACCGAGGAACAAAAGCAGAAGTACCTGCCCAAGTGTGTGACCGGTGAAATCGTTACCGCGATTGCCATGACTGAACCCGCTGCCGGATCGGATCTGCAAGGCATCAAAACCACCGCGATCAAAGATGGCGACGACTACGTCATCAACGGTTCCAAGACCTTCATCACCAACGGCCAGCACGCTGATCTGGTGGTCGTGGTGGCTAAAACCGACCCCTCTGCAGGCGCCAAGGGCACCAGTTTGTTTCTGGTAGAAGCCGGCACCCCCGGTTTCGAGAAAGGCAAAAACCTGAACAAGATCGGCCTGAAGGCTCAGGATACATCTGAGCTGTTCTTCCAAGACGTACGCGTACCGAAGGATGCCCTGCTGGGCGAAGAAGGCATGGGCTTTGTGTATCTGATGCAGGATCTGCCGCAGGAGCGCCTGAACATCGCCATCCTTGCGATCCACAGTGCCCAGAGCATTCTGGAACAGACCATCACCTACGTCACCGAGCGCAAGGCTTTTGGCAAATCGATTGCCACCTTCCAGAACACCCAGTTCAAACTGGCAGAGCTGGAGACCGAACTCACCTCGGCCACGGTCTTTATCGACCGCTGCCTGGAACTCCACATCGAAGAAAAACTGGATGCAGTAACCGCAGCCAAAGCCAAACTACTCAGCACCGATCTGCAGGGCAAGGTAATGGACGAGTGTCTGCAACTCCACGGTGGCTACGGCTTTATGTGGGAATACCCAGTAGCGCGCGCCTGGGCAGATGCGCGCGTACAGCGCATTTACGGCGGCACCAACGAAATCATGAAACTGATCATCGGTCGCGAACTGGTGAAGTAAGAACGGACAACGCCGGCCTTGTGCCGGCGTTTTTTATTCACATTCAAAATTATCGAAAGGGAGGAAAACAGGCAGTAAGCAATCATTGACGCAGTTTGTCATACACGCTCCGGCCTCAGGGCCAAGATAACAAGCGATAACGAAGAAGGAGAAACGTATGAACATGCGAACAAGGCTGGCAACAGCCCTGCTGGTGACCTGCAGTCTGCTCACCGGACCCGCAATGGCAAGGGATGCCAATCGAACCACTTACCCCATTGTCTTCGCCCACGGTATGGGTGGCTTTGACGATATTCTCGGCTATGACTACTGGGGCGACGACTACGGTGTTTACGTCCTCGATACCTGCTCTTGGGGCGAGTACTACTGTAACCACGACATCAATTCCGGACAGGAATCATTTGTCGCATCGGTAACACCGTTCGCCAGCTCCGAGCAGCGCGGCTACGAGCTGTACCAGGATATCCAGAACTATCTGGCCTCATCCGGTCACAGCCACGTCAACATCATTGGCCATTCTCAGGGCGGTCTCGACTTGCGCAAGGCGGCCAAACTGTTGAACGACAATCGCGGCTACCGGGTTGTGAAATACGGCATCAGTATTTCATCCCCCCACCGTGGTTCGCCCATTGCCCAATATGTGCTGAATATGCAGCCCGGCGTGACCTCCATTCTGGAGACTCTGGCTGAATACTTCGGCAACGTGATTTACGGCGGCGGCAACGATGCCATTGCAGCGTTGAAGCAGCTGGTCAATCACGACTACGACCCCAATGATGGTGTCACCACCGGTACCTACGCCTTTAACCAGGCCTACCCGGCGGGCACAGCCAACATTGAGCGCAGCCGCAGCCTGCTGACCGGTCAGGACAATGGCAACATGAACCCGGCCCTCTACCTGCTCAAAGAGCTTTGGACCGAGATCGATGGTGACGGCTACGCCACCTACGATGCCAACGGCGACGGCGCACTGGGTACCGGTGACGGCAATGCCAGCGACCACGACGACGACGGCCTAGTGGGTATCAATTCCCAGCAGATGGGCTACCGGCTAGAGTACTGGGAATGCTACGGCTGCCTGGACTATGTCTGGACCCAGACCAATACCGGCTATGTCGCTGACCTCAATGCACCGGATGCCACTCAAATGACGTCCCATGCCTGGAAGATTAATCAGGACCATCTGGACATCATCGGGGTACCGCCGGACACCTTTGACGAAATGGAATTCTACGCCGCGATCACCGACTTTATTGCCGACAACGGCTTTTAAGCGGAGGTTGTTGTGACGAAGAAACTTTCCATCACTCTGGGAACCAGTGCAGCGCTTGCTGCACTGGTTTTCACCTTTTGGCCAGAGCGTGATTCGCCTTCGCAAGAGCCAACTGTTGAACCTGTGGCAAGCATCAATGCCAAACCTGACGCGCACGCCAGCGCGCCATCCAAAGACACCAATAGCACCCGACAATGGAACAGCGACCAAGAACGCGACGCGTTTTTTATCGCTGACATGCAGGGGCGCTTTGCACCGCATATTCATATCCAGCACGCTCAGATTCGCCTGATCGAACAGGTGATTTCCTATCTGCGCGAACACTACCCTGACGACTGGCGCAGCCGTGTTGCCGCCCTATTGGGCGCCAGTTTCCCCGAACTTGCCGACGAATTGCTAAACAAATTCGACTCACTGGAGCGCTACAACGAATGGCTGCTGGCTGATCGCAAACAACTGCAGCAAATGTCGCCAGAAGATCGACGACAGGCGTTGTGGGATAAACGCTACGCGGCCTTCGGCGAGGACGCCGAGGTGATCTGGGCGGCAGAAATCCGCAACCAGAACATTTCCGATGCACTAATTGAACTGGATCAATCCAGCAGCTCCAACCTGCAGGAAAAGCTTGGCTCTTTAGTCAACGTGATCGAGCAGAACTACGGAGAACACAGCGAGGCATTCATACAGAGTCGCCAGACAGAGCTGATGAACAAGTTCATTCAGTTGCCGTCTGTTCAGTCCAGCCTGCGCGAGTTACCCGCGACCGAGCGGCGTGCCGAATTGCGCAGCCTGCGACAATCGCTGGGCATGGATGAGGAGGCGCTGGATCGCTGGGAGGCGCTGGATAACCAGCGTGATCAGGCCTGGAGTACCGGGCAGGATTATATGGCCCGCCGCGAAGATATTCTCAGCCGCTACGATGGCAGCCGCCAGCAAGAAGAACTGTACGCCCTGCAACAGAGCGTATTTGGTAATGATGCTGCGCTGATTCGACAGGAAGAAGCAGCGGGATTTTACCGCTACGCCGGTCAGCGGCGCATCGGTCGGGAGTGATCAGCGGGGCCCCGAAGGGCCTCGCGACTTACCAAAACCGCAATCAACCCATGGTTTTATTGAAGTCCCAGTAGGCCTTGAGCGAGGTCAATTTGCCCTCGTCATTAGCGGTATACACCACCACCATTTGCATCTCCACCACCGTATCACCCAGCACATTCCGGATTTCAACTACGTTGGCGCACTCATCGCCCGCCGGGTGAGAGCCGGTAATCTCAAACTTCTGCATATCACCGGGGCCAATCACCATGTCGTAAAACGCCGCAATGGCGTCTTTGCCGCGATGGCCCTTGCCGGTGGGATCGAGGGGGGATTCACCAACCGGATCCTGCACAACCGCATCGTCGGCAAACAGACTCAACCAGCCTTCGCGATCACCCGCAATAACATATTTACCAGACTGAAAACTCGCTTCCTGCGCTTTGTAGGCGTTGCCCATAGAACCACCCTCTTCTTTTTATGAGAACAGTCTGGACAGTAAAGAGGGAGGCGAGAACTTGCAATGACACGAACGGGTGAGGCAGTGATCGGGCGAGTGCAAGAGTAGGTAGGATTGGCAGTGGGCGGGACAATCGCCCCACCCGCCGCCGAGGGAGATCAAGCTCAGGGGTTGCTGTACCAGAAATCGTAATCTCCGGAGCCGCTGTAGCTGCTGACACGCCAGCGGTAGTTGCCCGAGCCGCCGTTGTAATCAATCTGCTCGCTGCTGCTGTTACTTTCAGAACGGGCCACACTACTCCAGCCACAAAACAGACTGCAGCTGTAGCGCTCCAGACGAATGTCGAAGTCGGCATTGGCCGGCCCTTCAAGCCAGGCCTGGAAGCGACCACCGTTGCTGCTGAAGCCTTGAGCAGGGATATAGACCACTTGACCGTTATTCAGGGTGCCGCCCTGATAGGTGCAGTCCGTGCAAGGGCCGGCACTCGCTTCGGTTACCGCAATGGTCTGGGTTTGGGTGTCGCTCTGACCAGCGGCATCCAATACCTGCAGGCTGACGGTGTAGCTGCCTGCAGCCGCGTAGGTATGGCTGACCTGAGCCGCAACACTGCTCGCGCCGTCACCAAAATCCCAGACGTAAGAAGAAACCCCGTTGTCGTCGGCACTTGCAGTCGCATCAAACTGACAGACCAGCTCTGTGCAGTCCACGCTCATCCGCGCCACCGGTGGCAAATCAACACCTTCGCCCGCAACCGTATTCTGTGCCAACAGGTTTGGCGAGCCTGCACCGAGCCCACTCAATTGACCCGCAGCACTCGCATTCAGCACCGCAGTGAAGACTTCACCCGGCTGGGCCTGCGGGTTGGCATTCAGATAAAGCGCCGCAATACCCGCGACATGAGGAGCCGCCATCGAGGTACCGCTCATGGTTGCGGTGCTGCTGTCATTGTTGATACCTGCCGAACGGATACTGGAGCCCGGTGCGAACACGTCTACACAGGTGCCTTTATTCGAGAAGGAAGAACGACCATCACTGGAGGTTGTCGACCCGACCGTCAGCGCCTCAGCGACACGGTTAGGCGAGCCGTTACAGGCATCGGCATTGTCATTGCCGGCAGCGACCACAAAGGTCACGCCCGCATTGATCGCCGAACGAACCGCATTATCCAGAGCGGTGCTATTACCGCCACCGAGACTCATATTGGCAACCGCCGGCTTCTGATGGTTAGACATAACCCATTCCACACCGGAAATAACGCCGGAGTTCAGGCCGCTGCCATTGCAGTCCAGCACTCGCACCGGATAGAGGGTGACATTTTTGGCAACACCGTAGACCGTGCCACCAACGGTGCCTGCCACGTGAGTGCCGTGACCATTGCAATCACCGGTGTCATCCGGATCGGCACCACTACCACCGATACCGAGAAAACCGCCGCCACCAACGGTGTTAAAGCCCGCGCCCATACGGCCACTAAACTCGCTATGCGTACCGCGAATACCCGTATCAATGATGTAGGCATGCACACCGTTACCATTCGCGGCATAACTGTAATTACCATCCAGCGGCAGTGAAGGCTGGTCAACGCGATCCAGCCCCCAGGTTGCATTCGCCTGCACAGTGGTCGCGCCAACAATGCGATCCTGTTCGATGTAATTCACCAGCGGATTCTGTGCCAACAGCGCGGCGATATCGGTTGTCATTTCCGCTACAAAACCGGTCAGGGCATGCTCGTAGATCGTATCCACACTGAAGCCATAGCTCGTCGCCAGGGTATTGATCTGCTCGGTGAGATCGCTCAGCCCAAGTACATCCAATTTGTTCAATACCACAATGTAGCGGCCGTCAACCGCCTCACCCACCCGTGCAACCTGTGATGTTGCCGTTTCCAGCACCGACTCAGGGGCTGTATTCACCGCCTCGGCTGCGGCGTCATCCGACTCGGACTGACAGCCCGCAAGCAGCGAGACACAGACCAGTGGAAACACTATTTTTTTCATAAAGGGACTCCGAACGAAGCGCAATTCGCGTTAGGCCATTGTTATTCAGAATTTGCGTAGTCAGGCGCCTGAGCGCACCAGACCGATTCTAGGGAGGGCTGGCTTGCCTGTTCTGACCAAGGTCACAAAGTCAGGCGACAAAAGCGTGAACCGGCTCACGACCGGACAAGAAATGTTTACGGCGAATCAGGCGGCTTGTTTGAAAGCGCGTTTGAGTGCCTGAGCCAGCACCCGCTCCAGCAATCGATCCTTGATTGAACCGGTTCCGGAAAGCCCGAGCACCTCAAGCCAGTGGTGAACCTGCGGCGGCAGTTTGCCCAAGGGTTTTAGTATGTCAAGAAGGGCGCCAGATCCGCTGGCCTGTAGCTCCTTCAGAGTTTTTGCGACCAGTAACTCTTCGTCGCTGAAATCCGTTCCGAAGGGGTATGCGGGAAGACTGTCGGTTTTACGCAGTTCACCGATCACCTGGGCAATTCGCGCTGGCGTGTTATCGCGGTACTGGGGTGGAATCGCATATTCGGGCTCGACCTTACCGTCGGCTACCGCCCTCGCCAGCAGATTGGGCTGGAAGCGGGAGTCCGCGATATTCAACAGCGCCTTGATCACTTCCCCGTCCGATTTTCCGCGCAGATCGGCAATACCGTATTCAGTCACCACCAGATCACGCAGATGACGCGGCACGGTGCAGGAACCGTACTCCCAAACAATATTCGACTCCGCATGCCCATTGCCTTCACGCACCGAGCGAATCATGATCACCGAGCGACCGGTCAGCAGCTGGTGGGCCATACTGACAAAATTAAACTGCCCACCGACACCGGAAAGCACCTGCCCGTTCTGCAAGGTATCCGAAACCACCGCACCGTTCAGCGTCACTTTCAGGCCGGTATTGATAAAGCGGGCATTGATACGCTGGGCTCGGTATAGACGTGGATTGAAGTCCAACTGATTGATTTTTTCGACGCTGGTCATGTCGATTTTTTTACGCAAATCATCCGGGAGCTGTCGCAAGCGCTCGTAAAAACCTGCGCTGCCGAGAAAGAATCCACCATGCAGCAGGCGCCCGTTTATCAGCCGCTCTCCCAAACACTGGCTGGCCAGCACTCGTCGCGAGTGGGGGTTCGCAACATTGGCGGCTACACTGGTGCTGTCGGGGGCTGTGATATAGCCATCGCGATAGCTACAGTGATTATTGAACAGCCCGTGATACTGCAGGATCGCGAAATCCTTACCGCGGATCTCTCTCACCCCTAACTCAGCCATTCCCAGCAGTACGTCTTCATCAAGTTTTTGCGGGTTACAACGGCCTTCGTTGATCAATTGCTGCAAGGCCCAGAAATCATACACTTCTCTTTTCAGGACACCCGCATCCCACAGATGCAGAAACCCCTCCACCAGCATTTCGGTCGCACCGTACAAACCGGTCTTAAAGGGGGCCGTACCACCGATTGTCTTGAGCATGTCGCGCTTGTCCGGCGTGAGAACACCGCTGCGAATCAGGGCATCTTTGTAACGTGCGTTATCTTTCTGTCGCAGGCAGAGGCCGTGAGCGACCGCGTCACCCATGCTCCCAATACCAATCTGCAAGGTACCGCCATCGGGAACCAGCGCACTGGCATGCAGGCCGATCAGAGCATCTACGCCACCTACCGGCTGCAATTTGGGAACACTGAACAGGCGGTGGTTATGGGGCTCGCCGCGCAGCAACAGATCGTAGAAAGCGGTGCTGACTTCCGCATCACCGCACATATACGGCAGTTCTTCATTGACCACCCCGACGCTGACAAACGGTCGGCCGGAATCACGCAATCGCTGACGCAGCTCAAGCGAAGTATCAGGGTTACAGCTCATGCTGAGCCTCGTCGATCCGCGATCGTCCCGGCTGGCAACCATTTGCAAAACCACATTGCAGCCGTTGTCGAAAACGTCCCGGGCCGCATGGGTGTAATTGGAGCTGATGTAGTGGTACTGGGCGTTGAAATTACCCAAGCGACTACCCGGCTGGAAAAAGAATTCTTTGATCGTGATATTCGAAGACAGAGAACCGCTATCCAGATCCGCAACATAATCAAGGTCGGGCACGCCATCGTAGACACGGTCGAGTACGGGCTTTAGAAAGCGGCCACGCAAATCGTCTGATACCGGCGGGCGGGCCAAACTGAGCGCTGTCAGCAAGGTGAGTTTAAGACTTCGATCCTGTTTGGCACGGGCATAGAGGGCGTTCACCATGGGCACAGGCTTGCCAAGCCCGAGCGGCAAGGCCACCACAAGATTCTTTCCCAGTTTTTCGATCAGACTGTCGACAACTCGGTCGGCGTCGGTATGCCAGTGCACCCGATGTGGGGACATAGATTAAAACCTTTCACTATGACCCCAACAGCATGTTAAATCAGACGCTATTCAGGCAGTTGAAATTGATCAACCTGACAGCTATCAGAGGGAATTTCGGGGTCAATGATACATTCGAAATAGGGTACGGTTTCATTGTAGCTACCGTCCAGCATTTTCATCAGTTGCTGGAAGGCGGTAACCATGACCGGATGAATGGGATCTTTTTCCGAGGCATGTCCCGCGAGGTTCAAGTAAGGGTCTACCGCACCAACTTGCAAGGTACCGGTTCCGGTTGAACCCGAATCCTGCCACGGATGCACACGAGTCACGGTGTAAAACTGCGTAGGGATAAGCGCGGTCGTTAAGGCCGAAGCCATTTGCCGCCCCTGGTTGTGCGGCACCAAGCCGTCGTTAACCGGATGGATAACCGTGGCGGCACGCAATCCGCCCGCTTTCATCGTTGCTGCGTGAAACATGGGCGAACGGCGCTGATAGGCAAAAGGACACTCTGCCGGTGAACCGCCATTGTCGCGCTCCATACCGTCAATTGCTTGTTTCGCTGTACCGTTGTTTACGGCTTGAAAGGCGGCCTGTGCCTCAGCATAGGTTTCCACAATGTTGCTGACCCCTTCGACGGTCAGCCAGTAATCGAACAGCGGCTCCTTCACATCTTTGAAGCGCCCCCCACTGGTCAGGTCGATAGACTCAGCAATGGCGGTTCCGGAGACCGCGCCGCCCATCGAAACCCCCATCAAATACACGGTTTCGATGGTCGGAAAGCGCTGCAGTACCGTCAGCGTTGCCGCGATGGTGTCGTGAGCACCATGCAAGGTTGGAAAGCCACCGTTATCGCGATAATTGGTACTGAGAAAGACGACGCTGCCCGGCTGATTCTGCAATCCTGCCGCGGCAAAGATCTGCCTACGCATGTGCGGCACCCAGGACTCGCCGGCGTCATGTCCGATGCCATGCGCAAAAACCACCAGACGGGTCGGACTGGGCTCGCTGCGGCGATAAACCAGATAGGCTTCCGGGATCTCAGCGTCAAAGACCTCACTCGGCTCACAGTGGGGTTCGAGTGCTGCCGCCAAGGTGTAGTCCGACAGTACGGCCCTTGAATCGTTTGCAAAGGATTCAACAACGACATCTGTGGTTCTTGTTGTGCCGGTATTGGTTGTGCTGCTGTCGTTACACGCGGAAAGCGCCAGACACAGAGCCATCAGGCCCATCGTTATTATTATTTTACGCATTGTTACTTCCATACTAACAGGCTGTTGGCACCATACCACAAGCCCCAACCGAGGAATGTACTCCCCACTCACATTGCCGTCAACTGCCCTCCCAGGCGAGCTGGGCAACACTCTTCAGAATCAATCTTACCAGCAAAGTCTGGCGGCTGACCCCGGTTTTATTAAAGACTGAGCGCAGATGGGTTCGGGCGGTATTGCGGCTGATACCCAGCGCCTGCGAGGCCTCGTCAAGGCTCAGGCCTTCGGCCAGCAGCAGTGACAGCTGGGCCTCGGTGGGGGTAAACCCAAACAGGCGGGTAATTACCTGCACCGGCGCTTCCGCCCCGAAATCCGGATCGCTGATAAAGATAGCCACCGTGGGTACCGAGCGCCCTTCCGACCACTCATTCATCGGCACCGGTCGCACTGCCACGCCAAGGTCAGCGTAGTCACCGTCGCGCTGGATGCGCATGGCCTCAATCACTGCCGGGCCACCGTGCTGCTGCTGTTTCAATACCAGCTCAATCAGCCGTTGCAGCTCTGAGGTTGTGGCCTCATCACCCACTTGAAGGTAGCCGTTTACCACATTCAGCTCTGGCTCCCGCGCCAGCAATTGCTCGGCCATGCGGTTGCAGGACAAGACCGCACCCTTTTCATCCAGCAGGATGGTCGCCAGCGACAACTGATCCACCGCACCGGCATAGAGCGCGCGCTCAGATTCAATCTTGTTAAGCCGAACGTGTATGCGAATCGCCCGCACCAGATGCTCGACAATTTCTGACATCAGCGCTTTGTCGTCATCGGTGAAACGCGGCGAGGCCTTGTCGCGGGTCACCCGCAGACCGCCTTCCATTTCACCGGGAATAGCCATGTCGACACCTAAGCTGTCATAGAGGCCCGCAGGCTCCATGCAGACCTTGTAGAGCTCGCTCTTTACCCACTCTTTTTCCGGGATCAACTCGAGCAGGGATTTCACTTCGCCGGGGGGAATATGCAGGAAGGGGTCCATGGCGAAGAAACTTTCCTGATAGCGGGAAATGCCCTCCAGACTGCCACCATCAATACGGAGCACGCCGCGATCACCACTGGAAGGTGGCTTCAGCACCAGCGTTGCAGAATTAGCGCCCATCAGGCTGCGCAGCTTGCCCAGAAACGACTGCCAGGGCTCCGCCTCTAGCGGCCCCTCGTAAATACTGGCAAGCAATTCACTAACTTCGGGATCTATGCGCATGCGATGTATTCTCCTTTGCTACATTATGACCAGTCACAAGCGGAATGGGAAACGTCATAAAGAGGTGGATAAATCTTCATTTAGCGCCACCTTTAGCCTGTGGCAGACTGCACTGCATATGAAACAGAGTGAGTCGAAGCGAACATGAGTACGGATGTGAAAATCGCCGTTGTTACCGGTGGGGCCAGCGGTATGGGCCGACGGACCGCACTGCGGCTGGCACAGCGCGGCGTCAAGGTTGCCATTCTGGATATGAATGAAGAAGCGCTGGCCAGCACCAGTTCAGAATCCGACAATCTCACGCCCTTTCGTTGCGATGTTTCGGATCTGAAACAGGTTCGAGGGGTGATCGAAAAAATTGAAACGAGCCTCGGCCCTATCGATCAACTGACTCACTGCGCCGCCATTATGCCGAGCGCACCCCTGATCGATATGCCCGCCGATCTGATCACCAAAATGATGGCGATTAACTACAACGGCACGGTTCACCTGACCAAAGTTGTGCTGCCGCTGATGCAGGCGCGCAAACGCGGCTTGATTGTGATTTACGGCTCAATCGCCGGCTATGTCATGGCACCAGAGCTCGGCGCTTACAATGCCACCAAGGCGGCAACGAATGCCTATGCCGAAGTACTGATTCACGAAAATCGGGGCAGCGGCGTCCACATTCTGGCGGTGAATCCACCCATGGTGAACACCCCCCTGATAGACCAGGCTGTGCAGACCAAAAATATTCGCGAATCGCGGGAGAAAGGCCGACTGGCGAGCCCGGACTTTATTGTGGATGAAGTGGAAAAGGCGATCGCCAAGGGCAAGGAATTTCTCTACCCCGGCGCGGAAGCCAAGATTCTGACCTGGTTGCGTCGCTTCTCGCCCGGCCTGTTGTGGCGGATTATCAAAGCATCTACCTGATCGGCTCAGCCGTAAACAAGTTCTCCATCACCGTTACGTGACGACGCCTCGATAAAGGGGGCCAAGACCCCTTCTACCCAAACCTGTAGTGCTCTCGCCCGACGCGGAGAGAGTTCCGTGCCCGGCAACACGCTGATTGGGTGACGCTGTCGATCAAACCAGAAGCCCCCGGTAGAACCTGAGAGCTCCGCCGATGCGGCCAGCCAGACAATCGTATCCGCGCCCATTTTGGCATCGCGCAGACGTGAAGACAGGGCTTTATTAAACGCCGGCAGAGACTTGGCAACCCCCGGTGTCGCCGCCCAACCCGGATGCATACTGTTACAGTCGATGCCCTCACACTTCCATTCCAGTGCATAGAGCTCGGTCAAGGTCACCAGGGCACGCTTGGCCTGAGCGTAGGCGCGAGAACCATCGAAACTGCGCTCTGACTGCATATCACCCAGATTGACGCCGCTAAGATACATGCCGCCGGAGGCGACATTAACCACGCGACCGCCATCGGCCAGTACCGGTGCCAACTTTCTCATCAACAACACCGGCGCAAGTAGGTTCACGGCTAGCGTGAGCTCATGACCCTCCTCGGTAACCTGCCGCTCCAAGGGCAGCACGCCGGCGTTATTAACCAATACATCAATACGGTCGTGTGAGGTCAGAATCTGATCTGCGACTCTTGATACCTCGGACAGCAACGATAGCTCGGCCTCAACAATCTCGACGTGGTCATCCGCTCTGCCGCTAAAATCCTGAATCTCTCGCGAGGCCTGCTCCAAGCGCTCACTGTTGCGCCCCACCAAAACGAGCTTCGCTCCGAGGCGCGAGAATTCACTTGCCGCCGCCAATCCCAGTCCTGAAGTCGGACCGGTAATCACCACGGTTTTTCCGTCCATAAACTGACTCAAACCTCTATTGGCCTGATTCAGGTATCCCCGCTCGGTAAAATCCAAGGCCGCCGGCAGGACCAAACGGTCTTTTAGATAGCTCCCTGCCCGCCAGCGAGGTGGTCTCGCCGGACGTTCCAGCGCAGCCTTGAGACCGTTCACCGCTTTTTTGCCAACTCGATTGAGCACCGGCATCATCGCCGGCCGCGCTAGCTGGGGGACATGTTTGAGGGTCAGGCGGGCTTCGTAGGTAATTTCCGTCAGTTCTGCTTCGATCGCGTTGAATGTCAGCGTATCGAGCGCATGGAGGGTTTTATTCACCCCCTCAAGCACCAGCGACTGCTCGTTTTCCGCCTCGAGCAAACGGTAAGTCATAGGGACCCGCTTGCCGGAAAGATTGAGTACCAGTTCAAATTCACTGCCCACCGCCACCGGACCCGGCGTGGATTTTTCAGCGCGGTAGACGCCGGGATCCCACTGCTCAATGGTGGAGAAATCCTTGAGGTAGCGGTAACAGTCGGTCAGGCTGCGACGAACAACGATAGTTTCCTTGAGAGTAACCTTCACGGTAGATGCCTCGCTCGATGTATGGGCCTGATACGCAGGTGCCTCGACGCCGGATCAATTTCGACCTTTTGCCACAAATAACAGGCACAAAAAAAGGAGCCGAAGCTCCTTTCTTATCAAGCCAACTGAATAATCAGTCGTCCGAGTTACCCTCGGATTCAGCCACTTCTTCTTTCTCGATCAATTCCTTGATAGAGAGTTTGATGCGGCCGCGCTGATCAACATCCAGAACTTTAACCTGAATGTCGTCACCTTCTTTCAGGTAGTCAGACACATTCTCGACACGCTCGTGAGCGATTTGAGAGATGTGTACCAGACCATCTTTGCCAGGCAGGATGGTAACGAAAGCACCGAAATCAACGATGCGAGACACCTTACCGGTATAAACCGCACCCACTTCGGCTTCCGCCGTGATCGCCAGAACGCGATCAACCGCGGCATCGCGAGACTCGGCATTGGCGCCGTAAATGCGCACGGTACCGTCGTCTTCGATATCCACCTGAGCTTCGGTTTCTTCACAGATGCTGCGAATGGTCGCACCACCTTTACCGATAATGTCACGGATCTTGTCGGTGTCGACTTTCAGCGTGGTCATGCTCGGGGCGTTGTTGGAAACGGTTTCGCGCGAGGCTTCCAGCACCTGGTTCATCTGACCCAGAATGTGCAAACGGGCCTGCTCGGCCTGCTCCAGCGCGATTTCCATGATCTTCTCGGTGATGCCTTCGATCTTGATATCCATCTGCAGGGCAGTGATACCGTTGGCCGTACCGGCTACTTTGAAGTCCATGTCGCCCAGGTGATCTTCGTCACCCAGGATGTCGGTCAGAACCGCGAAGCGCTCACCTTCCTTGACCAGACCCATAGCGATACCGGCTACCGGTGCCTTCAGCGGTACACCAGCGTCCATCATGGACAGACTGCCTACGCAGACAGAGGCCATAGAGCTGGAACCGTTGGATTCGGTGATCTCGGAAACCACACGGATGGTGTAGGGAAATTCTTCAGCAGTCGGCAGAACCGCAGCCAGACCGCGACGGGCCAGACGACCGTGACCGATCTCACGACGGCCAGTACCACCCATACGACCACACTCACCTACCGAGTAGGGAGGGAAGTTGTAGTGCAGCATGAAGTTGTCTTTGCGCTCGCCTTCCAGAGCATCGATCAGCTGTGCATCACGGGTGGTGCCCAGCGTGGTCACACCAATCGCCTGGGTTTCACCGCGGGTGAACAGTGACGAACCGTGTGCCTTGGGCAGTACGCCAACCTCAACAGAAATCGGGCGAACAGTGCGATTGTCACGACCGTCGATACGGGCTTCGCCGTTCAGGATGCGCTGGCGAACAATGTTCTTTTCCAGCTTACCAAATACACCGGCAACCTCATCGGCGCTGAATTCACTGCCTTCACCGGCCAGTGTCGCAACGGCTTGATCGCGCAGTTCGCTGACCTTGCCGTAACGCTCCATCTTATCGGTGATGCGGTAGGCATCGCCCAGGGCCGCTTTGTAACCCTCGGCAACCGCAGCCATCAGCGCAGTGTTTTCTTCCGGCGCAGACCACTCCCACTTGGGCTTGCCAGCTTCAGCAGCCAGCTCGTTGATCACCTTGATAACCGCCTGCATTTCCTGGTGGGCGTACAGTACCGCACCCAGCATCTGGTCTTCGGTCAGCTCGGAGGCTTCGGATTCAACCATCAGTACCGCTTGCTCGGTACCGGCAACAACCATGTTCAGCTCGCTGCTTTCCAGCTCGGAATAGGTCGGGTTCAGGAAGTAGCCCTTGTCGGCGTTGTAGCCAACACGCGCACCGCCGATCGGACCGGCGAAAGGAATGCCGGAGATCGCCAGAGCGGCAGAGGTACCGATCATCGCTGCAATATCGGGATCAACGTCTTTTTCAGACGACATAACGGTACAGACAACCTGTACTTCGTTTTTGAAACCGTTGGGGAACAGCGGGCGGATGGGACGGTCGATCAGACGCGAGGTCAGGGTTTCTTTTTCAGAAGGACGGCCTTCACGCTTGAAGAAGCCACCGGGGATTTTACCGGCTGAATAAGTACGTTCCTGATAGTGCACAGACAGGGGGAAAAAGTCCTGTCCCTCTTTGGCTGTTTTGGCACCAACGACGGTACACAAAACCGATACATCGTCCATCGACACCAGTACAGCACCGGTCGCCTGACGGGCGATACGGCCTGTTTCGAGAGTGACCTGATGGCCACCCCACTGGAATGTTTTACGAACGGGATTTATCACTCAGTTTTCCTCCATTGAGGTCTTATAAATGTATTGGGGCCGAAACCGGCCCCAATCACACTATGCTTTGTATTAACGACGCAAGCCGAGACGTCCGATCAGGGTGGTGTAACGCCCTGCATCTTTCTTCTTCAGGTAGTCCAGCAGTTTACGACGCTGGTTAACCATCCGGATAAGTCCACGACGTGAGTGGTGGTCTTTACCGTTTGCTTCGAAGTGGCCTTGGAGTTTGTTGATGTTGACTGTCAGCAGGGCAACCTGTACTTCGGGGGAGCCGGTGTCAGTCTCAGACTGTTGGTACTCTTTTACGACTTGAGCTTTCTCTTGGGCAGACAATGCCATTGTACTTTCCTCATTCACTATGAATATGCGTGAGCGACACTGCTTTTTATAGGTTGCAGACCACTCTCGGATCGAGCCTGCCCGTGCATATTTACAGACAGGTTCGTTTTGCCCTCGGCACCGTGCCTAGACGGAGCCTCAGACTAGCCGCCTATTGTCGCACATTCGAAACCAAACGGCGAGGGGCGATGCGCCCGTCGCTGAGGATTTCGCCGACGCCAACAAACTGGCCAGATTGGAGTTTCAGCCCCACCAGTCCCTCAGTGGGCGCATTGGGCACCTGCACCGGCTGGCCCTGCAGCAGGTAGTAGCCGGTAGTATCGCCAAGCTCGATCATGGGCAGCTGATGCAGCGCCAGATCAATCGGCAGCAGCAGCGCATCCAGACCGGGGAAATCATTGGCATCGCGCAGCACCTGCAGAGAATCCAGCGTCACCGCCTGATCCAGGGAAAAGGGTCCGGCGCCGGTGCGTCTCAGCATGGCCACATGGCCACCAACCCCGAGCACCTTGCCCAGGTCTTCGGCCAGCGAACGGATATAGGTGCCCTTGCTGCAACGCACACTGATATCCACTTCGGCCTGCTTACCGGGGCGGAAAGCTTTGATTTCAAGGGCGTAAACCGTAATCCGGCGCGCCTTGCGCTCCACCTCAATGCCCTGACGAGCCAGTTCATAGAGTGGCTTGCCATCTTTTTTCAGGGCCGAATACATGGAGGGCACCTGGTCGATTTCGCCGATAAAGGCCTGCGCCGCGGTGCGAACCTGATCCTCGGTCACCTCGGAGGCATCGATCTCAGCGGTGATCTCACCTTCCGCATCACCGGTCTCGGTAGTTACCCCGAGCACAACGGTGGCGTCGTAGGCCTTGTCGGCATCGAGCAGATACTGGGAAAACTTGGTGGCTTCGCCAAAGCAAACGGGTAAAACGCCGGTGGCGAGCGGATCGAGGCTGCCGGTATGTCCAGCCTTGGCGGCATTGAATATGGCGCGGGCAACCTGCAGGGCACCGTTGGAACTGCGACCGGCAGGTTTATCCAATATCAGAATGCCATCCACTGGACGGCCGCGACGCTTACGACCCACGCAACTTACTCCGAGTCGTCTTTACTGCGCTGACGGTCTTTGGCGACCGCGTTGTCGATCAGACGGGACATGTATTCACCCCGGCGCACACTGCTGTCGTAGACAAACTTGAGCGCGGGTGTGGTGCGGGCATTGTGACTCTTGGCAACCTTGCTGCGCAGGAAACCGGCGGCACGATTGAGCACCTTGAGAGACTCTTTTGCTTCCTCTTCGGTGTCTTTGCCCATGACGGTGACAAATACGCGAGCGTGGGACAGGTCGCGACTGACTTCAACATCAGTAATCGACACCATGCCCACACGCGGATCGCGTATCTGGAATTGAATCAGGCTGCCGAGCTCCTTTTTCAGAAAGTCGGCAACCCTTTGGGTACGGCTGAAATCGCTCACACGTTCTCCCTTTTACAGAGTACGGGCAACTTCTTTCACCTGATAGACCTCGATCTGGTCGCCTGCTTTAACGTCGTTGTAGTTCTTCACGCCGATACCACACTCGAAGCCCTGACGAACTTCGCCGACGTCATCCTTGAAGCGGCGCAGAGATTCCAGCTCGCCTTCGTAGATAACCACGTTGTCGCGCAGCACCCGGATCGGGTTGTTGCGGTAGATGGTACCTTCGATAACCATACAGCCAGCAATAGCGCCCAGTTTCGGCGAGCGGAACACGTCGCGCACTTCGGCGATACCAACGATTTCTTCGCGCATTTCCGGTGACAGCAGGCCCGACAGCGCAGATTTCACATCGTCGATCAAGTCATAGATAACGCTGTAGTAGCGCAGGTCTACACCTTCATTTTCAGCCAGTTTGCGTGCGGATACATCAGCACGCACGTTGAAACCGAACATAACCGCGCCGGCGGTAATCGCCAGGTTGACGTCGGATTCGGTAATACCGCCCACGCCGCCAGAAACAACATTCACCTGAACTTCGTCGTTGCCCAGATCCACCAGAGAGGCCTGCAAGGCTTCCAGTGAACCGCGCACGTCGGCTTTCAATACGATATTGAGAGACTGACGGTCGGCGCCTTCGCCCATGCGATCGAACATGGAGTCGAGTTTCGCCGCCTGCTGACGCTTGAGCTTCTGATCGCGGTCTTTATGCGCACGGTAGTCAGCGACTTCGCGAGCACGCTTCTCGTTTTCGACGACAACAAAGCTGTCACCCGCATCCGGCGTGCCGTCGAGACCCAAGATCTCTACCGGAATAGACGGGCCAGCGGTATCAATTTGCTTGCCGGTCTCGTCGATCATGGCGCGCACACGGCCATAGAACTGGCCAGCCAGCACAATGTCACCCTTGCGCAGGGTGCCGCTCTGCACCAGAACCGAGGCAACCGTACCGCGACCTTTATCCAGACGCGATTCGATAACCAGACCCTGACCGGGAATATCGGCGGGAGCTTTCAGTTCCAGCAGCTCGGCTTGCAGCAGTACCGCTTCCAGCAGATCTTCGATGCCAAGACCGGTGTGCGCAGAAACTGGCACAAACTGGGTGTCACCACCCCAATCCTCGGGGATAACGTCTTTGGCAGACAGCTCGTTCTTGACGCGATCCGGATCGGCGCCTTCCTTGTCCATTTTGTTGACCGCAACCACCAACGGTACGCCGGCAGCGCGGGCGTGCAGAACCGCTTCTTCGGTCTGGGGCATCACGCCATCATCGGCTGCCACGACCAGAATAACGATGTCGGTACTCTTGGCACCGCGAGCACGCATAGCGGTAAAGGCCGCGTGTCCAGGGGTATCCAGGAAGGTCACCATGCCGCGCTCGGTTTCTACGTGGTAGGCACCGATATGCTGGGTAATACCACCGGCTTCGCCGCTGGCTACCTTGGTTTTTCGGATGTAATCCAGCAGTGAGGTTTTACCGTGGTCGACGTGACCCATCACCGTCACAACCGGCGCGCGGGGTTCGAGAGTACCCTCGCCGTGTGACAGCAGGGTCTCTTCCAGCGCTTCTTCCAACGCGTCGTCAGACACCAGCTTGGAGGTGTGGCCCATTTCCTCAACCACCAGCTGGGCGGTTTCCTGATCGATGGCCTGGTTGATGGTAGCCATCACGCCGAGCTTCATCAGCTCTTTGATAACTTCACCGGCCTTGATGCTCATACGCTGAGCAAGCTCCCCGACGGTAATCGTCTCGGGAATGGCAACTTCTTTGATAGCTTTCTCCGTAGGCGCCTGGAAGGCGTGGCGCTTGTGATCGTCGGGCAGTTTCAGGGTTTTCTTCTTGCCGCGACGGTAGCTGCCATCATCTTCCTCGAAGTCAGCGGTTACCGCGACGCGACCGCGACCTTTCGCCGCCGCTTTGCCACGCTTGCCACGCGGCTTGTCATCATCTTTTTCACGCCCGGTGGTGCGCAGGGCTTTTTTCGCCTTGACCTTGTTGTCGGCGTCTTTGTCTTTGTGTGGCTGGGCGGACTCTTTCTTCGCCTCTACAGCCTGCTGAGCAGCAATCGCCGCGCGCTCTTCTTCCTCGCGCTTGGCCTTTAACGCTGCCTCACGGCGTTCGTTTTCTTTAGCCTCTTCTTCCATACGGCGATGCGCGGCGCGCTGACGCAGGACTTCGGGGTCGATTTCGACCTTTTCCTTGGGCTTCGGCATGGCTTTCGGCGCCGGTTTTTCTTCAGCCGCCGGGGCTTCGGCTTCTTCCGCCTTGGCTTCAGGTTCAGCGGTCTGCTCCGCAGCTGCGGCTTTGGCAGCCTCTTCTGCAGCCGCCTTCTCAGCCGCTACACGCGAAGCCTCTTCTGCAGCCTGTTTCTCGGCTTCTGCCTTGGCTGCGGCTTCCGCCTTCGCTGCCTCTGCAGCCGCCTGTTCTGCATCGGCCTTGGCCGCAGCTTCCGCTTCCGCCGCCTCTTTGGCCAGCTCAGCCGGATCGCGCTTCACGTAGGTGCGTTTTTTCCGCACTTCCACGCTAACGGTTTTCTTGGCCGCGCCAGAACCGGTTTTCAGGGTGCTGAGCGTCTTGCGTTTCAGGGTGATTTTCTTGGGCGCCGCGGTCGATTCACCGTGACTGTTCTTGAGAAAAGCCAGCAGCACCTGCTTGTCATCGTCAGACACAATTTCGTCTGCAGCTTGATGATTCAAACCGGCTTCTTTCATCTGCTTGAGCAGACGGTCGACGGGCGTACCCACCACCTCTGCAAGCTGGCTTACCGTTACTTCAGCCATTCGTAATTCTCCCTTACTCCGTCCGACAGCGACCTAATCTCTCTACAGGCTCTTTACTTACTGGGCATCATCGGATGATTCTTCATCCGCAAACCACGGTGCCCGCGCTGTCATAATCAGTTGGGCAGCCTTCTCGCTGTCCATCCCCTCGATATCCAACAAATCTTCTACTGCCTGCTCCGCCAGATCTTCCATGGTGGCAATGCCCTGGCTTGCCAGCAGGAAGGCCAGGTGGCGATCCATACCGTCCATGTTGAGCAGATCGTCTGCCGGCTCTACCGCGTCGAGCTTTTCTTCGCTCGCAATGGCTTGAGTCAGCAGGGCATCCTTGGCCCGGGCGCGCAGTTCTTCGGCGATATCTTCATCGAAGCCTTCAATACCCAGCATTTCTTCCAGCGGCACATAAGCCACTTCTTCCAGTGTGGTGAAGCCTTCTTCTACCAGCACACCGGCAACGTCGTCATCGACGTCCAGTGCTTCCATGAACATTTCCATGACCTGGCCGGATTCTTGCTCGTGCTTCTCGGCCATGTCTTCAACGCTCATGACGTTGATTTCCCAGCCCGTCAGTTCACTGGCCAGACGCACGTTTTGACCGGCGCGACCAATGGCTTGAGCCAGGTTGTCTTCAGCCACACCGATATCCATGGTCTTGGCATCTTCATCAACAACGATTGACTCAACCTCTGCCGGTGACATGGCGTTGATAACCAACTGGGCGGGATTATCATCCCACAGCACAATATCAACGCGCTCGTTGCTCAGCTCGCCGGAAACAGCTTGCACACGCGCACCACGCATACCCACACAGGCGCCGACCGGATCAATACGACCGTCGTTTGTTTTTACTGCAATCTTGGCGCGTGAACCCGGATCGCGGGCGGCGGCGCGAATTTCGATGACCTGCTCGGAAATCTCCGGCACTTCAATCTTGAACAATTCAATCAGCATTTCCGGGCAGGCGCGGCTCAGCAGCAGCTGCGGGCCACGAGCATCGGCGCGCACTTCTTTCAGTACCGCGCGAACCCGGTCGTTGATGCGGAAAACTTCGCGACCAACCAGTTCTTCACGGGGCAGCAGGCCTTCGGCGTTGTTGCCGAGATCTACGATAATATTGTCGCGAGTCACTTTCTTTACAGTGCCGTTGATCAGCTCACCAACGCGGCCTTCGTACTGCTCGACCACTTGCGCTCGCTCGGCTTCACGAACTTTCTGAACAATAACCTGCTTGGCAGTCTGCGCGGCGATACGACCGAAACCAACATTCTCGATCTCTTCTTCGTACACGTCACCGGCTTTCAGAGCGGTATCTTTCTCGTGGGCTTCTTCCAACGTGAACTGGGTACCCAGCAGCGCCAACTCATCATCTGACACCACTTCCCAGCGGCGGAAGGTGCGGTAGTCGCCAGTCGCACGGTCAATCACGACATAAATATCGGACTCTTCGTCGTAGCGCTTTTTGGCAGCGGTCGCCAGAGCCTGCTCGATAGCTTCGAAAATAATGTCCCGCGAAACGCCTTTCTCATTCGAGACCGCTTCAGCTACCAGTAAGATTTCCTTGCTCATCCTTCCTCTATGCCTCGTCGACTGGCCGGCGCAAACCGGCGATTGACCAGAGCCCGCGCGTTTCAGTCAAACCGCGGAACAACATTCGCTTTTTCTATATCCACCAGCGGAAACAGGTATTCGTGGTCATCCACTAGAATCACCACATCGTCCTCTTCCACCCCAACCAGACGTCCTTTGAAATTGCGACGACCTTCGTAGTTCATACGCAGCTTGACCTTTATGGTCTCGCCAGCTGCTGCAGCGAATTGCGCCAGCGAAAACAGGGGGCGATCCATACCGGGAGAAGACACTTCCAGCCGATACTCGCCGGAAATCGGGTCTTCGACATCGAGCACTGCGCTGATTTGGCGGCTAACGCGGGCACAGTCGTCCACATTGATACCCTGCTCGGCATCAATATAGACCCGCAGCAGAGCGGAACGCCCCTGCGCCAGATACTCCAGACCCCAGAATTCATAACCGAGGGCGGTTACCGAGGGCTCGAGCATGTCCTGTAACTGTCGCGACTTTGCCGACAAATTTATGACCCACCAACAAAAAATGGGCACAAGGCCCACTAATCAAACTACTGTCTTGTAACTGTTTTTGCCGTCAGCAAAAGCGGTTACTAAAAAGCCCCTAAAGAGGGGCTTTCGACGTCCTTCCGGCAACCTGACTCCGTTACCGCAACTGCGTGGACTCGGGCAAGCTCAAAGCTGCCGATGCCACTTCAATCAAGACGCGGGATTATAGGCCTGTGCCCGCGTAGGGTCAAGGAATACCGGCGGTGGCGGGACCTTGAGGCCGCACTATTCCTGCTTGGGCCCGACCCACACTTGCTGGGCGTTTACAAAGGCATGAATCCCGTGCGGCCCCAACTCACGACCGTAGCCGGAGCGTTTGATGCCCCCACTCGGCAGCCGCGGATCGGTTTTCACCAACCCATTCACAACAACCTGTCCCGCCTCCAGCTTCAGCGACAGCATTTCACCGCGCCCCTGCTCAGTCCAGATACTCGCAGCTAGGCCGTAATCCGTGTCGTTGGCCAGGTCTACAGCAGCCTCAGCGGAATCGACCTTCATCACTACGGCCACAGGACCGAAGGTTTCCTCGCATGAGGCTGTCATTCCCGCCTTGACGTCGGTCAACAGGGTCACCGGATAAAAGTAGCCATCACCCTCGGGCAACTCGCCACCCATTTCCAGCGTAGCGCCCTGCTTGACGGTTTCGGAGACCTGCCGATGCAGGATGTCACGAAGATCCTCGCGCGCGATCGGGCCCACATCGGTGTCCTCACGCGACGGATCGCCCACTTTCAGTCTTTGCAGGCGCTCGCTCAATTTGCCCACAAATTCATAATAGACAGGAGCCTCAACAATGATCCGCTTGGCCGCTATACAACTCTGCCCCGCATTGATGATACGCGAGGTCGTAATGGCATCGGCGGCTGCATCGAGGTCAGCATCGCTGAGCACAATCGCCGGATCGGAACCACCCAACTCCAGCACTGCCGGTTTGATTTCAGACGCAGCCGCCGCCGCAACCTTGGCACCGGCGCGATCAGACCCGGTGAACGACACAGCCCGAATACGCTTGTCGCGGATCGCCGCCTCCACATCCGGGGTGGCCAGCGGCAGATTCTGAAAGACATCAGGCGGCGCCCCCACTGCCTCAAATACGCCGGCGATGGCCTCTGCGCAGGCCGGTACATGGGGGTCATGCTTCATCACGCAGGTATTGCCCGCCATCAGGGCCGGCGCACAAAATCGGAAAGCCAGCCAGAACGGCGCATTCCAGGGCAGAATGCCCAATACCGGGCCCAGCGGCAGATAGCGCACATAGCTATGGCTCGCATCGGACGCCAGCTCATCATTGGCCAGATAAGCTTCCGCGTGCTCGGCGTAGTGCTCGGCGCACCACGCCCCCTTGATCACCTCGGCCCGCGCCTCTTTGATGGGCTTACCCATTTCTTCCGTCATCAGCGGAGCTAGGCTTTCCACGTTATCACGCATGTGGGTGGCCACTTTGCGCAGCAGCTCAGCCCGCTCAGCAAAGCTGGTATGACGCCACTGCCGGTAGGCAGCCTCGGAACGCTCCATCGTGGCATCACATTCCTCTGCCGTCGCCGCCGGGTATTCCCGGATCTGCTGACCCGTTGCCGGGTTGATCACCTTCAGCATTCCTTGTCCTCCCTTCCTTTAACGTCCTCCTGCCCCTTCGCATCGCCGGCTAGCTTCAATTTTCGCGGCGCCTTGTCGGCCGCTTCGGCCACAGGCTTGCTCAGAAATTCTTCTTCAAAATTAAAGAAAGACTCACAACCCGTTGCGGTAATGCGGATGGTGTCGGAAATGCCGCAGGTTTTGTCACCGTCGACAGCCCACATCCACGGAATCAAATGGAAGGTCATCCCCTCCTCGAGCACGGTCGACTCGCCTTGCTTGAGACTGATGATGTAGCCCTCATCCCAGCTGGGAGGGAAGGCTATACCGATGGAATAGCCAGAACGGGTGACCAACCTCGCGCCCACATCGTTGTCGGTAATGATATTGCGCACCAGATTGTCGGCGTCCGACACCGTCAGGCCCGGTCGCATAGCCGCTTTGACTTCTTTCAAGGCCAACTTCATGCGGTCTTGCGCCTTTTCCATCGAGGGCGAAAGCTCGTCCAGCACCACCGTACGCATCATCGCGGTGTGATAGCGGCGAAAGCAGCCGCCCACCTCCAGAAACACATGCTCGCCGGCCTTCACTTCTCGCCCTTCCCAGGTCGCGTGACCAATGAGTGTTCGCGGCCCCGATGTTACATAGGGCATCACCGCCGGCGGCTCGCCACCGGCACGAAACATCGCTGCGGATATGGCGGCACCAATTTCATTTTCGGTCACGCCGGGCTGGCAAGCCTCGTAGCCCGCACGCATACCGGCTTCGGTTGCTCGCGCAGCCTTCTGCATGATTTCAATTTCATGCACAGATTTTTTAACCCGCCCCTGCTCGACGATGCCGAAACAGTCCAGCAGCTTGCCGTCGGTATAGGTGGTGTGAATGTAATCCTGATGATAAGCCGGGAAAAAATAGCTGTTCCGCTCATAGCCAATATACTTATTGGCCAGACCAAACTCGCGCAAACTCTGCACCAACATCTGAATAGCATCACCGGTATCCGGGTAGGGCCGGGTCAACTCCACCCAGGTTCGGGCGTGTACGTTGGACTCTTCCAATTGCCGGGTAATCATGAAGGGCTCGCCTTCGAGCGGCACCACCAGACACTGAAAGAAGGAATAGCCGGTCGTCTGATAATCAGTCAGATACATCAGGTTTTCCGGGTCGGTGATAACCACCGCATCCAGCAGTCGCTGAGACATACGCTGGCGCAGCTCGGTCAAGCGGCGCTCGTATTCCTCAAACGGAAACGTCATGTCATCGCGCTGTCTCATGCGGCAGCCTCCATGACACTGCTGACCGCATCCTCAAGAATTTTCAAACCTTCTTTCAGGTCAGCGTCGGGAATGGTGAGCGGCGGAATCAGTTTCAGCACACGACCACCACTGCCGCAGGGACCGAGCAGCAAACCGTGCTCAAAGCAGGCCGCGGCCATCTCTTTGGCCTTGCCACCGTCAACCACATCCAGCGCCTGCATCATGCCCTTACCGCGAACCGTAAAGCCCTGCCCGGCATATTGCTTCGCCAGCTTTTGCAAATGGTCCGCCATGAGCGCGCCCTTCTCCTTAACCTCTGTCATCAGGGCGTCGTCGTCAAAATAGGCAAGCGCTTCGCGACCAGAGACAAAGGAAAAACCCTGTCCACGGAAGGTCCCGGTATGCTCACCCGGCGACCAGTGCTGGTCGTATTCGGGTTTGATAAGGTTCATCGCCAGCGGGGTACCGAAACCGCCGATACCTTTTGCCAGACAGATGATATCCGGCGACAGATCCATCTCATCAAAACTGAAATAGGTCCCCGTACGGCCACAGCCGACCTGAATTTCGTCGACGATCAGCAGTGCACAGTTTTCGTGGGCAATGCGCTGAACTTCCTTCAACCAAGCTTCGCTCGCGACATTGACCCCACCCTCGGCCTGAATCACCTCGACAATATAAGCGGCTGGCGGGGTTACCCCGCTCGATGGATCGGCCAATGCGCGCTCATGCTCGGCCAGATTTTCCATCCCGCCGCCGGGCGCGTTTTCAAAAGGCAGACGAACCACATGATCCAGCGGCACCCCCGCCGCCTGACGGAAATAATCATTGGCTGTGCACGCCAGCGAACCGAGAGTCATGCCGTGAAAACCGTGACTGAAAGCCACGACGTGCTGCCGCTTGGTTACCCGACGGGCAAGCTTTAGCGCGGCTTCAACCGCATTGGTTCCGGTCGGCCCCATAAACTGCATTTTGTAGTTGAGCTTGCGCGGTTTAAGAATGGTATCGGCAAACTTTTCGATGAAATCGCGCTTTGCCGTGGTGTACATATCGAGGCTGTGGGCCACGCCATCGGACTCGATAAATTCAATAAGCGCTTTTTTCATTCGCTCATTGTTGTGTCCGAAGTTAAGCACCCCGGCGCCGGCAAAAAAATCAATGTAGGACTTGCCCTGCTCATCAACCTGACGCGCGTTGCTGGCAGATGCAAAAACGGTGGGGAAGCTGCGGCAATAACCGCGAATATTCGATTCCCATTGTTCAAAGGTTTTCATTTTCCGTTCTCCTCGACTGTAAAAAAAACGCGTGGCTTCAGGAATGGGCTCGCGACCCGTTGAAGATTCCTCAGGTAGTGTCTTTCTCTATCCCAACATGTTTGCCGGACGAGCGCAAAGCTCGACCGTTAGAGCGTGAAATTTTGCCAACTGTTAATTTTACCGGGAGTTAACGCTCTCAGCGGTTGACAGTGGGCATGGGCGCGCCGGCCAGATGCAGAAAAACCCGCGCGACATCGGGTATCAGCGCATCACGAAAATCGTAATGCGGATTGTGACAGGGATAATCCCCGGAAATACCATCGCCGGCGCCGATCAATGCAAAGGCACCGGGCACAGCATTAAGATAGTAGCTAAAATCTTCGGACGCCATAATCGGCACGGCAGTTTTTTCGCACTGCCAGTCATTGCCGAGTACATTACTAAGCGCCGTGCGCATTTCAGCCGCTTCATTAGTATGGTTGGTGGTAGCGCCGTATCGAGGAATCACCTTTACCTCGGCAGTCACGCCATAGGCGCTGGCTTGCGCAACCGCAATTTCGCGAATCAGATTTTCAACCTGTTCACGCATGTCTGAGGATTGCAGACGAATACTGCCTGCGAGGCGAGCTGTATCCGGAATGACGGTCTCGGCGCTGCGCGCATCAATGGAGGTAACGCTGACCACCGCAGCACTCTGTGCGGCAAGCCGCCGGGAAACAATCTGTTGTAAGGCCTGGGCAACCGCAGCAGCCGCCAGCACGGGATCACGACACAGTTCAGGCTGACTGGCATGACCACCTCGCCCGCGTAATTCCACCTGAAACGTGCCGTTGGCAGCCATCACTGCACCATCAGGACACACCGCTTTACCGGCGGGAATCGCCGGCCAGTTGTGCCAGCCAAACACAGCTTCGACACCCTCAAGCGCGCCTTCGTCGACCATCCGGCGAGCGCCGTGGCCGCCTTCTTCGGCGGGTTGAAATAGTAGAGTCACTGGGCCGGGCAGCTGATCCTCATGGGCACGCAACCACCATAGCGCAGCAAACAACGTAGCGGTATGACCGTCATGGCCACAGGCATGCATAAAACCTTCATTTTCAGACTGCCAGGGCACACCGCTGCACTCAGAAATTGGCAGCGCATCGATGTCCGCACGCAATGCGATATGACGTCCAGGTGCGTTGGGAGCAAGACAGGCGACCGTGCCGGTGTCGGCGCAGGCGCGCCAAGGAATAGTCAATTCATCGAGCAAATCGCGAATGGTTTTTGCGGTCTCAAATTCAGACCACGCAATTTCAGGGCGCCGATGCAAACGATGCCGAAGTTCTGTCGCCCGCTTGATAATCGCCTGCCAGTCCGCCTGCATTTACCGCTCCAGCCAAGTCCTGTTTCAATCTACTCAGGGTACAGCCTAGCACGACTGACTGAAACTTCGCGGTAATTTTCATCGGTCGGGCCGAAAACGCCTCAATATTCGCATCGGACTAATCCATCGCCAAAGCGCCGCGTACCGAAACAACTCGCTGCGGTTGAAATACCGGCGATGCCAGCGACCGGATCTCGCCCCCGCGCGCAAGAAACTGCTCGACCTGCTGTTGAATTTCCCTGCGCAATTGTTCGTGAGAGGTTTGCTGACGGCTGGGTGAGACAGTAAGTGCTGACATGACATGCATCCTCGCGTGTTGATTTGAGGCTGCCAGCGTAAGAACTTGAAATGACAAAACGGCGACATGCCTGTTACACAAATATGTCGCCGTTTCTGAGAGTGAATGTTTACCGAAATTCAGACTGCGGGCATGGCATCCGCCATTTCGCGCAGCTTGTTCTTTGCGACTTTATCCAGCGTCGCCCGCGGAAACTCATCCACAAAATACACGGCTCGCGGCACTTTGAAATCCGCCAGATTGGCTTTGCAGTGCTCGATAATCTGCTTGGCGAATGTGTCGTTATCCTCGGGAGCGCCAAAACCCTTGATCACAAAGGCAACCGGCACCATGTCGAGCATATCGTGCGACTTGGCGACCACCGCAATTTCGCCGATGCCACCCACTTGCATGCAGGTTTCCTCAACCTGTCGCGCAGACACATTTTCACCGCCAACTTTCAGCGCATCCTTGTCCCGGTCACAGAAATAGAAATGCCCTTCGTCACCTATCTTGACCATATCGCCGGTTTTGAACCAGCCATTTTCGGTAAAGGCTTTGGCATTGGCCTTGGGGTTGTTGTAATACTCAAGGAAGAGCTGCACACCGCGGGTGCCGTGAATCCAAAGCTCTCCGATTTCATCTTTTTCACAAAGCTGCCCGGTATCCGGGTTCACTACCGCAAAGCGGTAGCCGGGCGTCGGCTTACCGATGGAACCCTGAGGCCAAACCTGGGAGAAATCCGACCGGGTGGCATGAATCACGGTTTCGGTCATACCCCAGCAGGCCAGGATATCCATATTCAGCCAGCCTTTGATTTCGCTCCAGATAATGCCGAGGGCACCCACTTTCAGGGTATGTTCGGGCACCGGCTGAGCACCGATGGCCTTGAACACAAAGGGAATCAGCGACACATGGGTCACCTTGTGCTTGTTAACTACCTCCCAGAATCGGCTGGAAGAAAACTTTGGTTGCAGCACCACGGTACCGCCACACCCCAGCGTTGACCAAAATGCCCAGCTTTGCGCATTCACGTGGAAAAACGGCAGAAAGGCCAGATAAGTATCGTCACCCGTCATATTCAGGTTGAGTGGCCCCATGCGGCCGGCCCACAAGGCATTAGCGTGGGTATGCACTACGGCTTTCGGCAATGAGGTGGTACCGGAGGTAAACATAATGCCCGCGGGCAGCATGGGTTCGGCAGGACGAGAAGGGAGCTCTTCCGCTTTGCCGAACAGATCGGCAAAGGGCGTCAGGCCGTGATTCAATGACGCCGGCTCGGCAGCCTCGCCAGCGTTATCTTCCGTCACCGCAATCCAATCGACGTTTTTGGCGTTGTCGCGAATCTGATCAACAAACTTGGGCTGGGTAATCGCCGCCACAGCGCCGGTGTGATTGGCGAAATACTCAATCTCGCCCCCCACGCTGCGCGTGTTGGTGGTCACTGCCACAGCGCCGATCTTGGCGCAGGCATACCAGGCCAGCACCATTTCCGGGCAGTTTTCGGTATGGATTAGCACCTTGTCACCGAGACGGATGCCTTTCTGATAAAGGCCCGCCGCCAGTGCCGAGGTTTCCTGATCGAAGGCACTGTAGGTCCAGGTTTTGTCTTCTCCCGAGACCGGCTCCCAGATAAAAAACGGGTGATCCGGTTTGTGAGTCGCCCAGTGGCGCAGCAGCTGGGGAATGTCCTGATCGGCAAATTCGGTTTGCGCTGCCGCCACAGCCACGTCGAAATCGGTGCTCATGATGTCCTCGTTTTGAATAGAAGCAGTAAGTAGGCAGGGGAATCATGGTAGCCAAGGGGCTGAAAGCCGACCATGACGATTCTTGTCAAATTACTCAGCAGCAGTGAGCGCTAATGTCACTCTCGCCTGCGAACCTGATAAACTGCCGCCAATTGTTTTGAAGGTAAGCCCATGTCCACATCTCCCACCCTCGATCTCACCCTGGAATTGATTCGCCGCCAGTCTGTCACGCCCGAAGATGCCGATTGCCAACAGCTAATGATGGATCGCCTGAGCGCCATCGGCTTCCGCTGCTCTGAGGTGAACTTTGGCGAGGTCAAGAATTTCTGGGCGGTACGCGGAGAATCCGGCCCCCTGTTCTGCTTTGCCGGGCATACGGACGTGGTGCCCACTGGCCCTGCCGAAGAGTGGAGCAATCCACCCTTCGAACCCAAGATTATTGATGGCTATGTGCACGGTCGCGGCGCCGCTGATATGAAAGGCAGCCTCGCCGCCATGGTTACAGCCTGTGAAAAGTTTGTAGCCGACAACCCGAATCATTCCGGCCGCATCGCGTTTCTCATTACCAGCGACGAAGAAGGCCCCGCTGTTAACGGCACCGTAAAGGTTGTGGAGTGGCTACAACAGCAGGGCGAACATATCGATTACTGCCTAGTGGGTGAACCCTCCTCCACCGAGCTGGTTGGCGACATCATCAAAAACGGACGCCGCGGCTCGCTCGGTTGCCGAATGCTGGTTCACGGTGTTCAGGGTCATGTGGCCTACCCTCACCTCGCCAAAAACCCAGTTCACCTCGCAGCGCCTGCGCTGGCAGAGCTGGCCGCGACTGAATGGGATCAGGGCAACGATCATTTCCCCGCCACCAGTTTTCAGATTTCCAATATCAAGGCGGGTACCGGAGCAACCAATGTGATTCCGGGTACGATGGAAGTGATTTTCAACTTCCGTTTTTCCACGGAAACCACCGACGCAAAATTGCGCGAGCGCACGGAAGCGATTCTGGCGAAGCACGGTCTGGAGGTTGAACTGGACTGGAATCTAAGCGGCCAGCCCTTTCTGACCGCGGAAGGGGAACTGGTGAGCGCTACCCTGAAGGCGATCAACGCCGTGACCGGTCGCACAGGCAGCCTGTCGACCGCCGGTGGCACATCCGACGGCCGCTTTATTGCCCCCACCGGCAGTCAGGTCGTGGAACTGGGCCCGGTTAACGCCACTATCCACAAAGTGGATGAGTGCGCCAAAGCCTCGGACATCGAGCAGCTTTCGGACATCTATGCGGAAATTCTGAAAGAACTCTGCGGCTGAACTCAGGCATTCAGTTGTTTAAGACTTTTTAAAGGGTAGACATCAAAACGCACCGCCTTGCCCTTGATGGCAACGCCCGGCTCGCGTCCGGCCAGCGGTGGTGCTTTCAGGGCGCGCTTTACAACCACTCGATACTCAGCACTTGCCAGCGCGGCATCCAGCAAGCGACTGTCCTCATCACCGTGTCCCAGCAGATGCTGGAATAACTGCATATCTTTCTTGGCGAGAGCCGATTTACCTGAGGCGGCAAACATCGGATCAAGATAGACCACATCGGCCCGGTGCTGCGCCAGATAGTCAGCGGCATCGGCGGAATTCAGCGACAGCCGTCCGGCGGCTTCCGCATCCTGCAGTTTCAGTCTATCGATGGCATTTTCCAGCAGAGCAGCAACAACCGGGTTTTGCTCCACCATTGTCACAGCCAAACCGCGACCTAACAGAATGGCGCTGTCGCGACCAAGCCCGGCTGTAGCATCAATCACCGCAAGTTTGACCGAAAGATTGCCGGTAACCGCTTTAATTAGAAGCTCCGGCCCCTGCCTTCTTTGCTGCAAGGCCCGGACAAAATCCACGGCAACCGGGTATTCGCGACTGCCAGCCCGGCCCAGACTTAAAACGTCTTCTTTCCAGTAAAGGCAGAGACTCCCTGCCTCTAGAGATTGGTCTTCAGGCAGTATTGTTAAGCCAAGGCGTTCTGCCAATGCCGCACAGGATGGCGGCACTGTCTCGGAGCAGATAAGAAATTCAGGAGCGGAAGCGGATCTGGAAGCGTTTGCCATCGCGTGGCTGGCCCAGGAAGTCGACAAATAATTCAAACAGCGGACCGGGTGGTGGCTCGGCGCTAAGATCTACCACCGCTCGCCCCTGCAAGGTGAGCCTGACCGTACCATTCAGACGCAAACTGTTATCAGGCTCTATGGATATCAACACGCTGCCCTTGTCGCAGGACAAGCGGCCGGTGATATCACTCATGGCGGGCAACTCTGCCCCCTGAAAGTCCGACAGTGTCAGCGCACCGTCCAGTTCGGCGCAGCGACCGTTTTCAATCACGCCCTGTTCCAGCGAGAGCGCCAGCGCGGCATCGATTCCCAGCCCCGGCAAGCCCGTTAAGGGACGCAGCTTTTCAAACCGGGACTGGGCTTCCAGCGCTGACAGTTGCAGACGTGTGTCGTTGCCCCCCACATGAGCACTGGCTGCCACTGGCGCCTTTACCGCTACGGCCAGTGGCGTGCCCTGAAACAAGCCCAACAGCGAAGGGCTCGCGCTTACCTCACTCACGCGCACACCGTTTATTTGCAGCCAGTCAGATTGCACGCTCAACAATGACCCGCTCAATGGCGCATGACTGACCCCAGCCGGCAACGGTACCAGACGCGTAATCAATTGCGCGGGAAAGGTCATCGGCAAGGCGACAAGCAAGGCAACGACAAAGGCGAGTAATGCACGCTTGACCGTCACAGGGCGGCTCCAAGGGTCATTCGAACTGAAACATGTCCTGCTTGCGGCAGCTGGCCCATGGTCAACGACTCAATGACCAGCCCCTGCTCCTGTAACTGATGCAGAAAACGCAGGAGGTTTTTATATTCCGCATCGGAGAAAAACACGTTAAAACGCTGATCACCACCTGGCTCCATACGCGACAGGGACAGACCCAACGCTGCTGCGGTGCGGGTAATCGACTGTTCCGGCGAGCCGCCACTGCGGCCCGTCGACTGCCGGCCACTGCGCCGATAGCCTTCAATTTTTGCTGCAGCGCCCTGCATCCATTCCAGCGTGCGCTGACGCGATTCAAGTCGCTGCTGTTCGCTGCTTCGCCAATCCAGCAGGGGCTGCCAGATCAGTGCCCAGACTATCAGCGGAATTCCGATAATTACCGCGCCAAGCACAATCTGACGCTCGCGCGGCGTTCGCCCGCTCATGCGCCAATCGATTTGATTCAGTCTCTCGTTCAGGTTCACGAGCCACCCTCCCGGTTCAAGCTGAGCTGTCCGGCAACGCGCTCACCATTCTGGCGAAAGGTCCCTCGACTGACCGCAATGCCCTGGCCCTGCAGCGCATTGCTGAAACTATCTATGGCGCCGTAGTTGGCTGCATCAACGGTCAAGCGCAAACTGCCGCCATCCGCCTGATAAAGCAGCTGGCTAATTTGAATGTCGGACTGTCCGCTGAAAGCTTGTGCCACCGGCGCCAGCAAGGTTAGCAAACCGCCATCTGTTTGCTGGCCCTCAAAGGCATTGAGCTGGCTTTTCATCTGGCTGCGGGCATTTACAACGCGACGCGCCTCCGGAAACGTTTTGCGATACAAGTCCTCAGCGGCCTGATCATACTGGTCCGCCTGCGCGCCGAACTGCATGGCACCGAGTGCCAGCCAGAGCCAGTGCAAACCCAACACCAGCAAAGCGGCAATCGCCGGCCAACGCATGAGTGCAAGCGCATCCTTGAACGGGTCGTGCAGTGCGAAGGCGCCCTGACAGAGGTTTATACCCTCACTGCGGCGATGACTCGCCAGCTTCTCAAGCTTGCTGCGCGCACTGTCATCACAAGTCAGCCGCGTCAGTTCTGTGTCATCCTGCGACTGCAAAGCCAGCCAGTCTTCGGCCAGCGCGGTTTCCAGTGTCGCAGCCGCGCTGGGCAAGTTGGCAATCATATGCTCTGGCATCGACAGCAGGACACCGGGTTTCAGCAAGGCATAGTCCGGCATCACAGCGCGAACCCGCAGGCCGGAGTCCTGCAGAAAGCGGTGCCAATCCGCCATGCGCTCGCGCTCGACTACCCAGACACGACAAGGCTCGTTGGCGCGGATACGCTCATGGGTGAAATGCACTGCGTCGAGGTCACAGCTAAGACGGTCTTCAATCTGGTAAGGCAGGGCCGCCGTGGCGGCGGCTCCCGCTACGGGCAAGGAGACGCTGAACTGCACAACGTCTTCACCCGGCACCAAAACGGTTACCGGTGTCTGCCGACTGAGGTTGCGCAGGTGCTCGAGGTCAGCGGGCAGGCGGCCGTGTTCGGTGGTACGGCCGTCTTCGCGTAGCAACCAGTCACCCTCGTTGTCACCGCGCAGGGCCAGTATCAGGTCGGCGCTCAAAACAATTCTCCATATCGCCGCGCAACGAGGCTGGCTTTGTTGTTATCGAGTTTCATCAGGGACTGCAGGTTGAACCGCGTGTCGAAGTATAAAACGTTAATTGTGGCATGAAAGAAGGCGGACTGAACAGCCAGCGTTGTGCGGTAGTCTTCGGGAATCTCTTTATCGACCAGCAGCGGATCATCCAGCAATTGGGCTACACTCTCCCAACCATTTTCCGGCCGCTGCTGCAGCATTTGCCGCGCGTCTTCCGGTGTAATGGTGCCGTTGAGCAAAGCCACCAATAGCGGCGCTTGCTCAAGCCGCAGGGTATTCACGTTCACGGCGGAATCACTGACCGGGAGAACGCACAGCATGTCGTCGAGCAGCGCCTGTTCTTGAGCACTCAACTCCACCATCAGATTCAACTCACTCAAGCTGACCATCAAACGGTTAGCGGTCTGCAGTGGCTGATCGCGATCGCTGTACACCAAGTCCTCTGCGCCATTCAAACCGTGGGGCTGAAAATCACTGTCGAGCCAATCCTGTATGCGCTCGCGCAAGAGTTCAGCGCGCGGGCGTTCAAAACCCACCTGTTCCAGCAACAGAACAAACTGCTGCTGGCTCGCCGTTGGCGCAGGCTCCGCCTCACCTGGTGTGCGAGATACCAGCAGATTGTTGACGTTAAAGCAGGCCTGCGCGTCACGGATATTGCCCTGCAGCATGCCCCCGTCGATAGGAAACACTGCATCCTCGGTTGCCCAGGGCTGACCGCGGTGTACCGGTTTACCCGTTTCCAGTTGTTCAAGCAGCACCCGCGCCAGTTGCTCCCCGCCCAGACTGTACCAATAGGCCTGGGTGTTCTGGCGCTGATTGTCGAGGCGTTTGACATTGAAACGTAGCTGCTCGGTAATCTGCACCGCGACAATCGACAGCGTCGCGACCACCAGCAGAACGAAGATCATTGCCGCTCCCTGCTCAGCCCGCCTCATCGACACCTCCGGTCAGCAAGATAATCAGTTCCACCACACCCCAGCGCTTGGTTTCCAGCCGCAGCGATACGGCCTGCGGTAGCGATGCGACATCACCGAGACCGACACTCTGTTCAGGCGGCCACTGGCGCTCCCATTTTTCACCTGAGAAAAACCCAAAGCTGGCGTCCACCACATCGCTGGCCAAGCGCTGTTTGCGCCAGCGGGTCGTATCCACAGGGTCTGGCACCGCCGCGCTGTACCGAATCAGCTCACCGTCTTCAAGGGCATAGCGAACCCGCTCAAGGCTGCTGACCAGCGTTTCCCCCGGCAACTGACGGCGACCATCACGGGTAAATTCCAGCAGAAACTGCTCACCTTCGGCAAAGCTTTGAATCGCGACCGTCTGCCGTTCACCGTAAAGATCCCGCCCCTTTCGATTCAGGGTCTGCTCTAGGTCTCTTCGCACCAAGGTCAGCGACAGACCCAGCTCTTCGAGGTTGGCGCTGCTACTGCGCAGGTGCTTCTGGTTTTCCAGCGACGAACCCAACAGCGTGCTAGCCAGTACCGCCAGCACCGCCAGAATGGCAATGGCGATCAGCAACTCGATCAGCGTCAGACCACGACTTTTACGGCGGGAAACTTTCATGGCCCGGGCTTCCCGACAAAGGCGCTAAGACTAGCCAGCGGTGGCTCATCCGCATCGTCTCTGACATCGAGATCAAGGCGCAGAATCGCGTCGGTATCGGTCTTGGAAACCTGCAATTCCCAAAGGTATTGGTAGGGCCCCTGAACCGCTTTGCCGTTGTCGTTGGCGATGCGACCTTCCAGCTGAGCCAAGGCCATCTGGTTGTGAGCCAAGAGCATGGCAAACTGGCGACGGGCCAGCTCGTCCACATGGGACGCGCTGCTGCCAATCACTTTTGCCAGCGACACGGCACCCACCGCGAACAGCAGCAGAGCCACCATAATTTCCAGCAGGGTAAAACCTCGCTGTGGGCGAGTCAGACTGGGCATCTCAAGCCTGCGGCTCCAGCGTCAGCGTATCGGTGACGGTAAATTCCGCCTCGCGCTCACGGTGGGTAATCAGTAATTGAAAGGGGGAGACCTGTCCATCGTTGGTAAACAGAATCTGCGGCGCCTCGTAGTCTTGGGACAGATCCAGTCGCTGCGACCCGGTTTCCAGAAACATGGGGAATTGAGTGGCTTTTTCCTGCAGGGAGGCAAGGCGTCTGTCCGGCACGCTATCCCAGCCCTCTGCACCGCGTCGCAGTAATTCGGGGCGGCCTTGGCGCCAGACAATGCCGTGAGTTACACCACTAAAGACGGCTTCCTGTCTCGCATAGCGAAACAGCGAGACCATACGCTCCGCCATGGTACGTACATCGCGCTGACCATTGTCCGAGGGCAGGGTCAGAACCGCGACGGTACTCAGCAGGCCGATGATCAGCACCACCAGCAAAATTTCCAGCAGGGTGAGTCCCCGCTGGCGGCTCAATAAGATCTGGCGGGAATTACCAGTTGCCGATGTCACTGGCCAGATCCTCTCCACCCTCATCGCCATCGGCGCCTGTAGAGTAGAGATCGAAGGGCCCGTGCTCGCCCGGTTGCAAGTACTGGTACTGATTACCCCAAGGGTCCTGCGGCAGGCGTTTGATATAGCCGTCACTGCGGTAATTGCGAGGCTCCGGTGACGAAGTCGGTTTATTCACCAGCGCATCCAATCCCTGATCGGTCGTCGGATAGGTGTGGTTATCGAGCTTGTACATGTCCAGCGCCTGCTCCAGCATGGCAATGTCGGCACGGGCTTTTTCAACCATGGCCCGATCCTGGTTCTGCAACACATTGGGCGCCACGATAGACACCAGCAGACCGAGAATAACGATGACGACCATGATTTCCAGCAGGGTAAAACCCGCGGCGCGATGTTGTCTGACTGTATTCACACTCACCTCTTGATTCTCAATGCGTTAAAAACCGGAAAGATTATTCAGCTGCAAAATAGGCAGCAGGATGGCCAACACGATGGTGACCACGACCAGCCCCATACCGACGATCAGCAGCGGCTCCAGCAGGCTGGTCATAATACTGACCCGCGCTTCAACCTCGCGGGCCAGGTTATCGGCCGAGCGCCGCACCATGGTATCGAGCTCACCGCTCTGCTCACCGCTGGTAATCATATAGACCGCCATCGGCGGCAACTCGTTCATCTGCTGGAGGGCAAAGCTGAAGCTCTTGCCCTCGCGGACATCATTGGCAACCTGAGCCATGCCTTCCTGCAGGTGCAAATTGTTGAGCGTGCCCAAACCTACCTTGATGGCTTCGATCAGGGAAACTCCGCTCGCCAACAAAATGCCCAGCGTATGCAACATACGCGCAGAATCTACCGACAGCAGAACGTCGCCTACCACCGGCAAACGCAGCAAGCGTTTATGCACCCGCTTGCGACGACCTTCGTCTTTCATCCACCAGCGCCCGGCCAGCATTAAAAGACCCAGCAGCACCAGCGCATGCATCCAGTAATTGGCCATGGCTTCACTGATAGTAATCAGTATCCGCGTCAGCAGTGGCAAGGTCTGACCGTAGTGATCAAACTGGGCCACCACCTTGGGCACTACGTAGACCATCAACACGCCAATAACAAGAATCGCAACCACGGTCAGGGCAATGGGATAGACCATGGCCTGAGTGACGGTGGAGCGCAATTTCTGCGCATTTTCGGTGTAATCCGCCAGTTGATCCAGCACCTGTCCGAGATCACCGGACTGCTCACCGGAAGCCACCAGCGAACGAAATACCGGCGAAAACACCCGCGGAAAGTCGCGCAGTCCATCGGCCAGGCTGTGGCCTTCCAACACGCGCGAGCGCAGGCTCATTACCACCGATTGTAGCCGGCGATGACGCGTCTGGCGCGCGGTGGCGTGCAGGGCTTCTTCCAGCGGAATACCGGATTGCACAAGGGTTGCCAGATGGCGAGTAAATAGCGACAGGTCGTTAACGCTGACACTCTGAAACAGGGAAAAACCTGCATCTGAACCGGACTGTTTTTTTCGAGATTCGCTAACCTCGACCGGGATCAGTTGCTTTTCGCGCAGCTGAGCCCGGGCTAAGCGGTCGGAGTCTGCCTCGAGAATGCCGCGCTGGCGCTTGCCGCTGGCATCCAGCGCCACATAATCATAGGCCGGCATCGTCGGAATCCTCGCGCACGCTGCGCAGCACTTCGTCAATGCTAGTGACGCCTTCGAGCACCAAGCGGCGACCCTCACTCAAGAGGCGCGTCATTTGCCCCCGCGCCGCATCAACAATCGCCTGCTCTCCGGCGCCATTGTGGATCAGCTCGCTGACTTTCCGGTCTACGGTGAGCAGTTCGTAAATACCGCTGCGACCGCGATAACCGGTGTGATGACAGGATTCGCAACCACGCGCCAGATAGGCGGTACTGCCAGTAAGGTTACGGTCCCCCAACAGGGCGGCTTCCGCCTCATCCATCGGGTGAGGTTCGCGGCACTCACTGCACAGGCGACGCACCAGTCGCTGGGCCAGAATACCTTTCAGACTGGAAGAAATCAGATAGGGCTCAATACCGATATCGACCAGACGGGTAATCGCACCAACGGCGTTGTTGGTGTGCAGGGTCGACAAGACCAGGTGACCGGTCAAACTCGCCTGCACAGCAATCTCGGCGGTTTCGCCATCGCGAATCTCACCGACCATCACTACGTCTGGATCCTGACGCAGAATCGCCCGCAAACCGCGCGCAAAGGTCATCCCAACTTTGCTGTTTACCTGCGTCTGACCGATGCCATCGACCGCGTATTCGATCGGGTCTTCGACGGTCAGAATATTCCGGATGCGATCATTTAGCAGCTGCAGCCCTGCGTACAGCGTGGTGGTTTTACCGGAACCCGTCGGGCCGGTGACCAGAATAATGCCGTTCGGGTTTTTCAGAAGCTGGGTGAATTTTTCAAGGGTACCCTTCGGCATCCCCAGATGAGCCAAGTCAATTCGCGCCGCCTGTTTGTCTAACAGACGCATCACAACGCGCTCACCGTAACTGGAAGGAATCGTCGAGATCCGCACATCCACCGAGCGCCCGGCAATCTTCAACGATACGCGCCCATCTTGTGGTACGCGTTTTTCCGCGATATCCAGCTTTGCCATTACCTTGATCCGCGACACCAGTAGCGGTGCCAAGCGGCGGTTGGGACTGAGCACTTCCTGCAGGATGCCATCTACCCGCAGGCGCACGGACATGGTTTTTTCGTAGGTTTCGATATGAATATCCGACGCGCCGAGCTTCAGAGCCTCTGCGAACAGGGCATTGATCAAGCGGATAACCGGCGCGTCGTCCTGGGATTCGAGCAGATCCTGCGACTCGGGTATGTCCTCAATCAGCTTGTCGAGATCGACTTCGTTGCTGATATCGCCAATCGCTTCCATACCCGCGGCACCGGACTGCTGCTGATATTCCGCGTTGATTTTTTCCGCGAGAATCGCCGCGTCACAACGCTTGGCCGTCAATGGTCTGCCCAGCGCGCGACGCACTTCGGTCAGGGCTTCCGGCGGTGTCTGCTCGCAGATCAGCAGGGTGCAGGTCTCACCGTCATCTTCCAGCAAGACCTGATGTTTTTTGGCGTAGGTATAGCTCAGCATGGCGCTGCCCTATTCCTCTGGCTGCGCTGAGGGATCTATGTCGGCTTCCAGCTCTGGCATCACACCGGCCGGTGAAGGATCCAGCCCAGTCCAAGCCGGCAAAACGGGCGCTTTCGCCGCCGGGAATAGATTGATACCACCCTCATGCATCATGATTTGCTGGGCGCGAATGTAGTTGTACTTTTCCGACGACAGACCGCGCAGGGTCTCGGAATCGCGCACGATAGTCGGACGAATAAAGACCATCAAATTGCGCTTAACTTTCTGGGTACGATCCGCGCGGAACAGACGCCCGATAATGGGCATGTCACCCAGTATCGGCACCTTCTCGGTAGATTCCTGAATGTCATCATCAATCAGGCCGCCCAGTACAATCGTCTGGCTGTCGTTGACCAGCACCGAGGTGCTGATGGTTCGCTTGTCGGTAATGATGTCAGAGGCCGACAGGCCGCTCAGCGACGACACTTCCTGCTCCAGACTCAACTGCACCGCGTCACCTTCATTAATCTGCGGCGTCACGGTCAGCTTGATACCGATTTCCTGACGGGTAATGGTCTGAAAGGGATTACTGTTGTTATTGCTGGCAGTGGATCCGGTGATGACCGGCACTTCACTACCCACCAAAATCGAGGCTTCCTGATTGTCGAGGGTCAAGAGGCTTGGGGTCGACAGAATATTGGACTCGGTATCGCTTGCCAATGCGGTCATCAGCGCGGCAAAGCTGAAACTGTTATCACGGATCTTGCCTACGCCCAGTGATACCCCTTGCAGGCTACCGAGGGCACCGGCGAGGACTTCACCACCGGCACTCGCAGCCGTTGCCACATTGTAGATGCCGGCTGGCGCAGTGGAACCAAAGTTAATTCCGCCGATGGGTGCGGTACCGTTCGGATCGCCGCGGAACAGCCACTGCACGCCGAGTTCTTTCGCCCGGCGGTCGGTGAGCTCGATAATGATAGCTTCTACCAATACCTGAGCGCGGCGAATATCGAGGCTGCTGATCACTTCCGCCAGATTGCGAATAATGTGAGGGCTGCCCGACAGCACGATAGCGTTAGTCTGCTCATGGGCCTCGATATTGATATTGCTCTTACTGGCGGATTCCTTCTCGCCTTCCTGCTTAAGCATGGCCTCGCTGACACTTTTCAGCACCGGCACCATTTCTTCTGCCTTGGCGTAGCGCAGGTAGTGCACACGCACGTTGGAGGAGGTTTTGACTTCACTGTCGAGGTCGCGGATCAGTCGTTTGAGATAGGCCCGTGAATTCTGGTCACCAAAAATAACCAGCGTGTTCGTGCGCAGATCAGAGGTAATAATGGGCTTGGGTGTGCCCTGCTCTTTCGCCTGATCGTTGATGAGCTTGGTGAGAATACGCTCAAGCTCTTTGGCAGACGCATTCTGCAGCGGCACCGTTTCCATGGACTGGGAATCCGCCTTGTCTACCTGCTGAATAATCTGCAACAGACGGCGCACGTTGGATTCGCGGTCAGTAATCAAAATAACGTTGGAGGCACTGTAGGGCGTGATCACACCCGTACGGTTATCGATCAGTGGTCGCAGGGACGGAATCAGTTTATCGACATCGACATTCTGTACCTGAACAATCCGGGTGATGATGGATTCGCTCTGCTGGGACTCATCACCTTCAACCTGAACAGGGATGCCCTCGATCTTGGCCGCCTGATTAGGAATAACCTTGAGAATGCCGCCGCCCATATCCACCACGGCAAAACCGCTGACGCCGAGCTGCAACAGAAACACTTCGTATAGCTCTGATGCACTCAGTTCGCGAGGGCTCTTGATGTTTACATCACCCTTGACGCGATCATCCATAATGATGGTTTTGTCGGTCAGCTTGGCAACCGTACTAATGAACTCGCGGATATCCACACCGCGCATATCGAGTTCAAAGGTCTCCTCGGCCACTGCGGGCATTGGAAGCAAAGCAACACTCAGGGACAGAACCAGAACGCTGCCTGCCCGCCGGAAAATTTTCATCATAGATTCAGTCTTATAGTCTGCTGCTGCCCGTTGCGGCGGATTTCCACCTCGACGGATTGGCTGTTGTTGACGGAGTTTAACAGATCGCTCACCGGCGCTTCACCCACCCGCAGGCCGTTGATGGCGGTCACCACATCACCCGCCTCAAGGCCGAGCTGACCAAATAGGCGTTTGTCTCGACCGGCCTGTACGCGGAAGCCCACAGTCTTGCCGTTTTCGACATAGGGCTGGGCTGAAATATAACGGGTCAATCTCAGGGGGTTGCTGTTAAGGGTCTGCCTTGGATCACCGACCAGACGGCGAATGGAGGGATCATTGAGATTAACCGTCTTGCTGTTAGTACTACTGCGCTGCACCACGCGGATATCATCGCGACCGCTGCGCTGGCGGAGCTTTTCCAGCTCGATTTTTTCATTGCCGCTGGCACGGGAAATGATCACGTACTCCGGCGCAACCGCAGCCAGCGTGATAGTCTCACGCACATCCAGCTGGTCGCCCACTTTGTAGGCGTGTTCGCGACCATCGTGCTTAAGAATGGCAACACCGGTCTCGCCGCCAGCCACCACGCCCATCAAAGTAATACGGAGGTTACTGCGCTTAACATCTTCAGTTAGCGGCGCGGCCACAGCAGTTTGAGTCGCCTCACCGAAAAGTGGAACTGCAAGCAGCGCATTGAGATCATAGGCTGCAGGCTCCGGCGCCGAGACGGCAACCGGAGCGGCAGCGCTCTGATCGACTTTCGCTGGCGTGAACAACAGTACCAGCTCCCAAATCACCAGCGCCGCCAACCAACCGGCGAGCGCAAATAGCAGCGTGCTCGCAAGCGGAATATAGCGTTGAACTGTTTGCATAAAACCTGTATCTCTTACCGGCACCGGCTCATTAGGCAGGAAAAACCGGGCCCCTTTGGCGGCCGATTGCTGGCAAGCATCACAACATCGGCCGATTATTATAAAGTGCGATTGTGAATTTTCCGTTACTATACGCGCTCCAGCACCGCAGTACAGCCCTATGAACGCCCTGATCACAGTCTTGTCCCGCGTCCCTATGCCACTTTTGTATGGCCTGGCCGCCTGCCTCAGGGTGCTGGCCTTCAATATCATCGGCTATCGACGCAAAGTCATAGATAAGAATCTCCGCATAATGTTCCCGGATGCCCCGGAATCCGAGCGCAAGCGTATTCGCCGGGATTTTCAACGGTATTTCAGCGAAGCCGCCATCGAAACCCTGAAGGGTTTCAGTATGAGCGAAGAGGAATTGCGCCAGCGGGTCACGGTCGAAAACCCGGAACTACTCGCGCCCTATATAGAGAAACAGCAGTCCATGCTGATTCTCACCCTGCATCAAACCAATATTGAGTGGCTGGTAGGCCGCATCTGTCTGGCTCTACCCTGCCCAGTAGCAGGCGTCTACAAACCTCTGCACAACGAAAAGATGGATCGTTTAGTCAAAGCCGGCCGCGCCCGCTTTGGCAAACCAGTGCCCATGAAGCAAGTTGCCCGGGAAGTACTGCGCCAGCGCAAATCCTTTCGCGCCATGCTGCTGGCGGCCGATCAATCACCCATCAGCCGGGAAAAGCGCTTCTGGCACCCATTTTTCGGTGTGCCGGCCCCCTTCTACTACGGCCCCCAAACCATTGCTGAAGCAGGTCAGTCAGTAGTGGTATTTGTCCACCCTCGCCGAATCAGCCGCGGCCACTACAGTATTCGCTGGGAAATCCTCGCAGAGCCGCCCCATGAAAACGGCGGCACAGACATTCTCGAGCGTTTTATCGACGCTTGCGAACGCTCTGCTCGCGAACAGCCCGAAACTTGGTGGCTCAGCAACAAAAAGTGGAAAAAACCCAAGCCCTGGGAAGAAGAGATATCGCAGCAAGCCTGAGCCGCTCCCCGCGCTATGGCCAGTTCAGGCAGATCTGCTAGAATCGGCGCCTTCTTTTAACCTCCATGCTGCCGCCCTGCCAATTCACGGGTGAGCGGGATGTTTTGCTGCAGTCAGCACGACACGGGACACCACCATGAGCCTTGCCGACACCGTTTTGGCGGTCAACAACGATCTGCCCATCCGCACCGATGCGCCAGTGCATAGCGGCAAGGTCCGCTCTGTTTACTGGCTGACTGAAGCGGACAGCCGCCGGCTGATTCAGGAAAAGGGCTACAACGTCGCGCCCGACGCCCCGCTGGCCATAATGGTGATCAGCGACCGGATATCAGCCTTTGAATGCATATGGCACGGTGAGGGCGGCCTGCAGGGCATACCCGGCAAAGGCGCCGCGCTGAACGCCATTGCCAATCACTGGTTCGGCCTGTTTCGCGAGGAAGGTCTGGCGGACAGCCATATTCTGGACATCCCCCACCCCTTTGTCTGGATCGTGCAAAAAGCGCGGCCAGTGATGATCGAAGCCATCGCCCGCCAGTACATCACCGGCTCCATGTGGCGTGCCTACGCCAAAGGGGAAAGAGAGTTTTGTGGCATTGCAGTGCCGGATGGCTTGCAGAAAGACCAGAAGCTCCCAGAGCTGCTGATCACACCGTCCACCAAGGGCATTCTGAAAGGACTGCCCGGCGTACCCGAACAGGATGACGTCAATATCACCCGGCGCAATATCGAAGAGCATTTCGGCGCTTTCAACTTCGCCAGCCAAGACGATATCAACGTATACGAAAAACTGTTGAGCGAGGGCTTTGCGGTCATCAGCCGCGAGCTAGCCAAGCTCGACCAGATTTTTGTGGATACCAAGTTTGAGTTTGGCTACGTCACTGACGCGGCCGGCAACGACAAGCTGATCTACATGGATGAAGTGGGCACACCGGATTCCTCACGCATTTGGGACGGTGCAGCCTACCGCAACGGCAAGATTATCGAGAACTCCAAGGAAGGCTTCCGTCAGCTGCTGCTGAACCACTTCCCCGACCCAGACATTCTGCTGAATAAAGACCGCATGGAAGAGCGCTATGCGCTGGCCCGGAACAATGCCCTGCCGGAATCAGTCATGCTGGAAGTGTCGAAAACCTATGTCGACATTGCGGAAAAAATTACCGGTGAAAAGCTTGTGCTGTCAGATAACCCCAAGGCCGAGATTATCGATATTCTGCGCGACCAGTTCGACCTGATTGCCTGATTTTCAGGCAATCGCCAACCAGTCAAAACCCCCATCCTGATCCGCTGATATCGCGGCTTCGCTGCGCTCCAAAACCGTCTGCAGCGCAGCCTCAGCCAGCGCGACCGTGTTGTTCTTCTCGCTAATATGGGCCATCACCACGTGCTGCAGTCGCGCCTGCTCCACCATCGACAGCAGTTGCGCCGCCTGGCGATTATTCAAATGCCCCCAATCACCGCCAACCCGGCGCTTGAGGCTGGGGGGATACGGGCCCATGGCCAGCATGTCGATGTCGTGATTAAACTCCAGCACCAGCGCGTCGCACTGGCGGTATTGTTCGACGACAAAGGGCGTAATGCTGCCAAGATCAGTTAGCAAACCCAGACGGCGATCCCGATGGGCAAACACGTACTGGCAAGGCTCACGGGCATCGTGCGGTACGGCCACGGCTGACACTTCGATATCCCCCACGGTAAAGGTGCCGTGAGTATTCACTTCATTTAAAACCGCCACATTGCCCAAGCCCTCATAGAGTGCCGTGCCGTGACTGGCAAAAACCGGGAGATTGTATTTGCGGGCCAGAGGGCCAACGCCCTTGATATGGTCGGAGTGCTCGTGAGTGACCAGAATGCCATTCAACTCGTCGACGCGACGACCGAGCCGCGCCAGCCGTCGTTCAGTGTCCTTGATGGTGAAGCCGCAGTCGATCAGCAGGCAGGTATTGTTGCTTTCTACCAGTGTGCCATTGCCGCGACTGCCGCTTCCCAGAGAGGCAAAACGCATGATTGCTCTGTTGGCGTTGTTATAAATTAAAAGCTAGGAAATAAATCCTTTGATCTGCTTCAGCACGCGATCAATCACATCCGCATCGCTCTCTTCGCCTTCCTGCGGAGCGACCCGAATCTGCATTTCCTGATCAGTGATTTTGATCATCTGCACAATAAACGCATTGCCGTCGAGATCCTTGTCTTTCATCAGACGGCGGAACCAGAGTGCATCGTCATTATCTTCGTCGATGCTTACCCAGTAGCGCCCCTGACTGCGATCCCGGTCATCGACGGTAAAGCCCGCCTTGCCCAGCGCATTCTCAAGTGAGGCCCAGGCCCGATCGAAGGGCAGCAAAAGGCGAATGTATGGAGGATCACCAGCTTCCAGAAAAATCTTGCCACCGGTCTCGGCATTGCGCTCCGCCAGCATCGACACACTACTAGCCGCCTCGGAATCCGCCAGATACTGAGCCAGCGCCATGGTCATTTCCTGCTCGCGCTGTTCACTGAAGGAACCCCGCGGCCAGCGACCCTGATCATTTTCAACCACCGACTGCAGCACGTAGATTTCGCTGGTGCCACGCTGTACACCCTGCTCTATGCGAAAACGGAATCGCTCGCGGGGCAGCTCCTCACCGCGCGGCTGAACCCAACCTGTCTCGATAATGCCGTTAACCGCATCAGTGCGCGCCACTGGAAAACCCGCCAGATTTAGAAAACCTCGCAGACGCGGCCAGATCTGACCGGGCGAACCGTCGAGCAGTACCCAGCGGTCATCACCCATTTTCTGAATGCGCACCACACCCTGCTCTACATCCTTGATCAGAGGATCGGGCTGGGGCACAGAAAACTCGCCCGGCAATACCACGTGGGATTCGATACCGGGAACACGGTAACTGTCGTGCAGCGCGGTGCTTTCAATGCCCGGCGGCAGTACCAGCGGTTTTGACAATTGCGCCTGACGGTAATCGTTGGCGCGGTCGCGCCAGGTACAGGCGCTAACCAAAACAACACTCAACAGTACGACCGCGGTACGGCTAATCAACATGCGTATACTCACAGAACAGAAGCCGCTTTCAGTGCTTCGCGCAGTTCATCGCGCGCCCATTCGCCCAGCGGTGTCAGCGGCAGGCGGATACCAGACTCCATACGCCCCATTTCATAGAGGGCCCACTTAACCGGAATCGGGTTGGACTCGAGAAACAGCTTATGATGAAGAATTTCTATCATCTTATTTATACGTTCGGCGGTTTCACGATCACCGGCAATGGCAGCCCGCGACATTTCCCCCACCTGCACCGGCGCCACATTGGCGGTTACGGAGATATTTCCGACCCCACCCAGCAACATCAGTTCCATGGCGGTTGCGTCATCGCCGGAATAAACCGCGAGACGACCAGCAACACCTTCTATCAGGGCCTTGCCCCGCACCATATCACCGGTGGCGTCCTTGATACCGACGATATTGTCGATATCCGCCAGCCGGAAAACCGTGTCATTGCTCAGATCACAGGCGGTACGGCCCGGCACGTTGTACAGAATCTGGGGAATGTTGACCGCCTCGGCGATGGTCTTGTAGTGGCGGTACAGGCCTTCCTGGGTCGGCTTGTTGTAGTAGGGAGTCACCAGCAGGCAGGCATCGGCGCCGGCCTTGCTCGCAGAAACCGTCAGCTCAATGGCCTCAGTGGTTGAGTTGCCTCCGGTACCGGCAATCACCGGAATGCGGCCGGCCACACGGGCCACCACACTGCGGATAACCTCGCAGTGCTCGTCCATATCCAGTGTCGCGGATTCGCCGGTGGTGCCCACTGCCACAATCGCATCGGTACCACTTTCGATGTGCCAGTCAATCAGGTTACCCAAGCCCTGCCAGTCGAGACTGCCGTCTTCGAGCATGGGTGTCACCAGCGCGACCATACTGCCGGTAATCATTAAACGTCTCCCAAATTACGCAAGGCGCTAATGGTAATGGCGGGTCTGCCCAAGCTCAAGCGACTTTTGCGGCGCAGGCCGCGACTTTGCTGGTCTGGGGCAGAATCCGCTACCCCTGCAGACTGGTAGTGACTAAACTCTGCCCCTAAAATCTGGTCAAACCCTGTAGAACACCAGCCTATAACCCTGAGGAGGTCAGCCATGCGAATGATGATTGGCGTATTTCTGGCGCTGCTGCCCACCCTGCTGGCAGCCGAGACATTTCGCACCGAGGCGCCGTCGGAGATGGATCGACGCTTTATGGAAACCCAAATAGAGGAGCTGAACGAGATCGCCAGCCTGGAGTTTGGACGCCGCATTAACGGGACCAAGTGGAACGACCTTGAAGTGTTGCAGCGGCTTCTGGATCAAGGCTTGGTCAAAAAGCACGAAACGGCCAGACTGCAGGGCATGGGAATTGTTATCGGCGAGCTGCTGCGCAAGGAAAAAGGGCTTTACTGGACCATTTACACGGACAAGCTGGGCCGCAGCCGCGCCCTAGAGATTCCCGGTAAACGGGAGTTCGTCTTTCCGGTCACCATGATCTCACGGCGCGTAGAAGCCGGCGTTGACGTCAAAGTCCGCGAGGTTTACGAAAATGCCGTCAAGCTTATCGACGAAATTCAGGACAAGCGCGGCTGGCAGTAGCTAGACAATAAACGCCAGCACCAACGGAATGGTGGCAAAACTGATGAGGGTCGAGGCCATCACCAGCCCGGCCACCGCCTCCGGGCTGCGCCGGTATTGGTGCGCCAGCAGATAGTTGAATACGGCAGCCGGTGTGGCGGCCTGCAGTAGAATCACCCCGCGCAGCACGCCGTCCAGATCCAGCAAGGTCACCGTAAGCACCCCGGCAGACACCGATACCACGATACGCATCGCGCCCATCCACAGCGCCGTACCCACATCTTTCAACTTGAGCTCGACCAGCGAGACACCCAGCGTCAACAGCATCAGCGGTATCGCCATACCCCCGAGCAGGTTAAGGGTATTGCTCAGGGTCACCGGAAACTCATAGTCCACCGCCACCAATCCGATGGCCAGCAAGCCCGACCACACGACGGGAGATTTGAGCAGTGTCGGGCCGGGCACTTTTTCGGTGAGCACCGCACTTCCGAGGGTAAAGTGCGTCAAGCTAAACAGAACAAACACACCCAGCGACAGGGCCAAGCCTTCCGGACCAAAGGCGAACAGACACAGCGGCAAGCCCATATTGCCGGAATTGCCGGCCACCAAGGGCACCCCGATATCGCGCAGAGGCCAACGACAAATCAGACAGGCAATGATCGCAAAGACTGCGGTGATCCCCAGCAGTACCAAGGCGGCACCGGCGACTTCCAGCAGCGCGTTCAGTTGGAGCTCGGTCGTGCCGAGGGTCCCGATAATCAGCGCCGGCGCGCCGATCTTCATTACCAGATCACCGACAAAGGTACTGGGGAAATTGGGCTGACTGCGCCCCCACCAGATGCCCAGCGCGATGCAGACAACGATGGGGACAATAACGGGCGTGATAGTGGCGAACATTCGCGGCTCTGAGCAAAAGCAGAAAGCCGCGAGGCTACGCCAAAATGATTACAGAATGAAGTCTTTAGAACTGCCGGGCGCGCAACAAGGCATCGTGACCGCCATCCACAAACAGAATGGAACCGCTGATAAAGCTGGCCTTGTCACTCAACAGAAAACAGACCGCCTCGGCAATATCTTTTGGATCACCCACCCGACCCAGCGGGACGCTGGCCGCAAACGCCTTCATCGCCTCGCCCACTTCGGGGTCTGCGTGGGAGGCATCCACCAAGGGCGTCTGGGTAATCCCCGGGGCGACTGCATTCAAGCGTATGCCCTGCCCTGCGTATTCCGGCGCTTTCTGGCGCAACCATTGGCTGACCGCGCGCTTGCTGCCGGCATAGGCATGGTTGGCGTCCTTGCCGTCGATAAACTCGCAGGCACCGGTTTCATCGCCAGCCAGCAACATTTCCGTGTACTCGTCGTCCGGCAACATGGGGGCGGAGTTCGAGGAAATCATACAAATACTGCCTTTTCGCTTTGCCAGCAGATCCTGAACCCCTTCGGTGGTGGCAATGGCGCCGAAGTAGTTCACGCGCGTGATCAGCGAGTAAGGCCGAGCTGCGGGCCCCAGCCCGGCGCAGGGCACAAAGCCATCGAGGCCATCGGGTGCGGCAGCGCGAATCCCTTCGATAGCCGCCTGACGGCCGGCTTCTGTCGACAAGTCGGCGATAATATCGGCATCTTTAATATCAACCACGATCACGGTATGACCCTCACCGCGCAACTGGTTTTTAATGGCCGCACCAATCCCAGTGGCGCCGCCTGTCATCGCATAAGTTCCCATAGTGACCCTGCATTTATTGTTGGTAGAACGTTTTTGGAGTCTAGCACCCACCCTCAATCGTCAATCATTACTGATTACTCATCGACGGTGTACTGTGCGTAGCTGGGGTTTTGGTTGGCCAGCAGCTCATCGATCCGGCGCTGATACTCCGGCTTGAAATCCTCATGGGTGAAAATCCAGAACTGGTTTTCCCGAATCGCAGCGAATACCAACTCGGCACACTCAGCCGGCGCCATGCCCTGACTGATGCCATCGTTCAGGAATTGCATTAACTGTTTTTGCCCTTCCGTCTGAGCGGCCTGGGCTTCGCGCCCCTCGCCGGAAGCCGTAATCCCGGTAGCAATGGGCCCCGGGCACAGCGCCGACACCCCGATCGGGCTATCCTGCAGCTCATAATGTAGCGTCTCGGTCAGGGCCAGTACCGCCTGCTTACCCACGGTATAAGGGCCCATCAGGGGTGCCGCCAACAGCCCCGCCAGCGATGAGGTATTAACAATGTGAGCCGGTGTGCCCTGCGCCAACATGCGTGGCACAAAAGCCTGCACACCGTGCAGCACGCCCATCAGGTTGATATCCAGAATCCAGCGCCAGTCCTTCAAGGGCACATCCCAGGTCGTGCCACCGATCAGGACACCGGCGTTATTGAACAGCAGATCGACTTGCCCGAAAGACTCAAACGCAAAGTCGGCCAGCGCTTCCAACTCCTCGGCTCTGGAAACATCCGTTTTTCGCCACACTGCGTTCAGCTCCGCGGCCAAAGCAGACAGGCGATCGGCGTTGATATCCGCCAATACGACCTTCATCCCCTCGCCCGCGCAATGCCGAGCCAAACCCTCGCCAATACCACTGGCGGCGCCGGTCACCACTGCCACCTTGCCGGTAAAATCCTTCATCCGCTGTGCCTCGCTGATATTAACTTTCTCTGTTATCCCAGAACGTTTTATCCCAAAGCCTTTTATCCCAAATCAAAACCGGGCCCGCATCGTCTACCCGGACTATCAGCCCTTCGACCCTTTCCTGTAGCATGTTTTCGAAACAGCTCGCGGATACTCACATGGACCAGCGCGAACAAGAACTGATTGAAGCCATCTACGAAGCCCCCTTGACCGAACCGGTCTGGTCCCACTGCCTGAAAACCCTGCGTCTGAGCTTGAATGCTCAGGGTGCCGTGCTGCTGTTGCGCCTGCCCTCGGAACAGGAGCGGGGCGTCATTCTGGCCGACGGCATTCCCGGCCTTGAGGGCGAAATTGGCGACAACCCGTACAGCAAGCAGTTCTACAGCATGGACCCTTTCGTCAACATCCCGGACAACATCACCGTAACGCTGGATGAACATCTGGATATGGACGACCTGGTGACCAGCGAGTTTTACCAACTGAGCCTGGAGCCTTTCGGTATTTATCATATTGCCGGCATTGAGCTCACCAGCGGCGGCGATATTGACGCCAGTCTACGGCTTACCCGGCACAAGGGAGAACCCGGCTTCAACCAGGAGGAGCGCGAGCTGCTCAATCGCTTGATTCCTCACCTGAAGCGCGCGCTGCGCATACACAGCCGGCTGGAAAGCGTCAGCAGCGAAAAAGAACTCTACGCCCAGGCGGTGTCGCAATTGGCGGTGGCGACCTACTTTCTTAATGACAAAGGGCATCTTATCGAAGCCAACCCTATGGGCGAACGCCTGCTGGAAGCAGATCGGGGGCTGTCTATCAGCGCCGGCAAACTGGTGCTGGAGCGTTCAGTCGATACCCAAAAACTTAAAACCGCTATCGACGCTGCCTTGAAGGCACGATTGCGCGGTGACACGGTTTTCGCTCAGGCCATGCCCGTTTACGATCACAGCGGTGATTGCCAGCTAGGGCTTACCGTGCGCCCACTTGCGATAAAGCGTCACCGGGAAACAGACAACGAGGCGGTTATCGCGATTTTTGTCAGCGACGCTAACGCTCGCGTAGAGGCGCCACAGACGTCCCTGACCCAACTGTTCGGTCTGACTCCGGCGGAAAGTCGCCTGGCCACTGCGCTGGCGAACGGGCTCAGTCTGGATGACGCCAGTGCCAGCCTGCATATCAGCCGCAATACCGCACGCGCCCACCTGCGGTCGATTTTTTCCAAAACCGGGGTCAATCAGCAGACCCAGCTCGTCAGTCTCATTCTGAAAAGCGTCGCACCGCTGGGTTAGTCAGGAATGTTCGCTTGACAATAAGCTTACTCAGTAACGTCTACGACCAATCGCCCCCTGATTTTCCCTGCCAAGACATCGTTGGCCAATTCCAGAGCTCCGCTCAGAGTAATATCCGTGGCCACGGACTCCAGAATATCGACTTTCAAATCGCGCGCCAGTCGTTCCCATGCCTGCTCACGTATAGCTATCGGGGCCATAACGCTATCGACTCCGTACAGGGTCACGCCACGTAAGATAAAAGGCATGACCGTCGTTGGAAACTTGGGGCTTTCCGCAAGGCCACAGGCAGCGACAGCGCCTCGATAGCGTAGTTGTGCACATACATTTGCCAGAGTGTTCCCGCCAACCGCATCGATTGCCCCCGCATATAATTCTTTTTGAAGAGGCTTCCCGGACTCCGACAACGCAGCCCGATCGATCGTTCGCGTGGCTCCCAATCCCTTCAAATAGGGCTCCTCTGAGGTTTTGCCGGTCGATGCCACCACGGTGTATCCCGCCTCAGCCAGCAGAGCAATTGCAATAGAGCCGACGCCACCACTGGCAGCCGTAACGAGGATCTCGCCATCATCGGGCCGAATGCCATGATGCACAAGCGCATCAACACAGAGCGCCGCGGTGTAGCCGGCGGTACCGATAATCATCGCTTGTCGAGTAGTAAAAACTGACGGCAACGCAATAAGCCAGTCGCCCTTTACATTTGCACGTTGCGCCAGTCCACCCTCGTGAACCTCACCAACTCCCCAACCGTTGAGTATCACTCGGTCACCCTGCTTCCATCGTGGATGACTGCTTTGCTCAACCGTGCCTGCCAAATCAATCCCAGGAATCATCGGCCATTTTCTAACAACTGGAGACGCTCCCGTAATGGCAAGCGCGTCTTTATAGTTAATGGTTGAATACTCGACTCGAATACTTACATCACCGTCCGGCAATTCACTGGCATCGAGGTTCTTGATTCCGCTATGTTGCCGACTCTCGGTTTTTTCTATAACAATCGCTTTCACTTCAGAGTCCTTTAGTCAGAGAAATTTGCATTATTTTCCACCTTCCAAATGGGGCGAATACTCATTGTTGCAAGACGGTTCCGCGCGCACGCTCGAGGTCGTCTTCCAAAAAGCGGGCGCTGTAAATTAACAAGCCCGCACCAAGCCCGCCCAAACCAACGGCAACCAGAAGTGCGTAGCGAATAGACTGCAAACCGTAGTCGGTAGCAAAGAGGTCACTCAGTGCGCCTACAAGCAGAGGACCAATACCCGCGCCGACAATATTCACGATAAACAACATGATCGCCGATGCAGTCGCTCGCATATCCAACCTCGCCAGATTCTGATTCGCACTGAACATGGCCGGCAAATAAACATTAAGCATCAGAAAAAAAGCGAAAAACGACCAGGCAGCAAAAACCGGGGACTGGGATAAAAGAAACAGAATACCCACCGGGATACCTGCAAGGGTCATCAATGCAGGAACGCTCACGGCATAAGACACCTTCGACCGACCAGCGCGATCGACCAGATATCCACCCAGTAGCGAACCACAACTACCACCCATACCAATAACCAGCCCCATGATCTGCCCAGTACTGATCGAGCTCATTGTGTGGACGCGCACAAGAAACTCAAAGCCCCACATGAGAATGGCGTAACCGGTAAGCGACAGCAGTGAATAGCCCGTCATCATGATTATCCAGGCGCGGCTGCCACCGAGAAACGCGAGTGTTTCCTTTAGCGTGGAGGTCTGGGCTTCACCTACTCTATTTTCCGAGTAACCCCGCGGTGGCTCCGAAACCGTAAAACGCACCAGCAAAGCGATTAATAGCCCCGGAGCGCCCACCACAATAAAAGCCGTGCGCCAGTCAAAGTATTCGCGCAGATAGCCGCCACCAAGGAAGGCGATGGCTCCACCAACAAACGCACCCGCCGCATAAATTGCCAGCGCTTTTCCACGCTTTTCGACGGGAAAATAATCCGAGATAAGTGAGTGCGCCGGCGGTGAACCGGCAGCTTCGCCGATGCCGACCCCCACTCTGGCCAACGCGAGATGCCAAAAACTTTTAGCCACACCGGAAAGGACGGTAAAAGCACTCCAGACGGCCAAGCCAATGGCTATAATATTGCGCCGATTACCTTTGTCCGCCCAACGCGCGATCGGGATACCGGCTATGGTATAGAGCAGAGCAAAGGCGAAACCGACCAGCAACCCCATCTCCGTATCCGATGCGCCGAATTCTTCTTTAATCGGTCCGATAAAGACGGATAAAACCTGACGGTCAATAAAATTTACGACATAGACAACAAAGAGAACGCCCAGCACGTAGTTGGAATACCCGGCGGAATATTGGTTTTTTGTCTGGGAACCCATAGTTTTACTCTTATTGTTAGACTACTCACACTCGCAGTGCCAAAGGCACGTTACCAGTCAACTGCCACGCCAGAACGCTGCTTTTCTCTTTCTCGGATGAATTTGAGAATGTGTCCATTGTCTTCTACATCCACGACCCCGTGTAGACAGAGCCGCAATACCTCACGACGCATCCGGGATTTCATATGCTCTCGCTCTTTCTTTGACTTCGCCTGTGAGCCCACCCAAACTGGCCAAAGAAAATAGCCAGCCAACAAAATGACAGACAACGCCTCAACATCAATCGATGGTTGCGCTAACTCACTTTCGGCCACCTGCTGAATCGACTGTTTAAACTGACGGAAGAATTTGTCTTCCCCGGGATTCCTGGACGCCAGCACTTCAAACAACCAGATGCGACAGAGAGCAGGATTGTCGACTGCAAAATTCACCAGACCATCCACCGCTGAAAACAGCGGATTCTCGCCCATTTCTTTTTCCCCGAAATTTGTAGCTGCCGCCTCAATCTCGCCGAAAATTGTACTTGCCAAGTGATCACTCACCCATTCCACAGTCGCGTCGATCAAATCCGCACGGGTTTCAAAGTGCTGATAGGCTGTACCTCGATTGACCCCGGCCAGATTGGCAACCTTGCTAAGACTGAGAGCATCCGGCCCGTCAGCTGCCAACACCGTGCGCGCAGCCGCAAGAATGATTTCTCTTGTCGCCGCCTTGTCTCTCCTACGCCCCATCCCAAACCCCTGTTATCATCAATGGTGATTACTAATAATAAGTTTGGGCGCCGTCAACACTACAGTCAACCGAGTGATTGCGAAAAAGCCTAACAGGCTTGCATTTAATTTAAGTAACCTTACTTGAGTTCAACGCGCTATATACATGACACTTCAAGCTGCACATACCTTGGTTTCAACCGATCAAAACCCTGAAAGGAGAAGGCATACAATGAAAACTCGTTTAAAAGGCCTGCTGACCATTTGCACAACTGCACTAGTTCTCGCCGCCTGCGATAACGGCACTCATACACCGACACAAGAAACCAAGGCCGCACCGTTGCAACTTGAGGTGCCTGCCGGCCAGTACAAGCACGATCCAACGCATTCCACTTTTGCCTTTAGTGTTACCCACCTTGGGCTGGCGAATTATGTAATGCGCTTTACCGACTACGATATCGCAGCTGATCTCGACCCAGACAACCTCGACCAGTCTTCTATCAAGGTGACAATTGATGCCACCGGCATTGATACAGACTACCAAGGTGACTATCAGGCCACGCACAAACAGTCTTCTTTCAAAACCTGGGAAGAAGATCTGACGCTGAGCCCGAAATTTCTGAATGCCAACGAGCACCCGACCATTACCTATGAGTCAACTTCCATTAGCAAGCAGGACGGCAAACTGAAAATTGACGGCAACCTGACCCTGCTCGGCCAGACCCACCCGGTGACACTGCATGCCGAGCTGACGGGGCAAACCGCACAACACCCCTTCTTCGGCTTCGGCGCGCTGGGCTTTTCGGTTACCGGTACCTTTGAGCGTTCCAAGTTTGGTATGACTCACCTCACCAACCCGCCGCTGGTCAGCGATACCGTGACCATCGACTTTGACGGGGAGCTGCATCAGGTCGTCAACAAGTAATAAGCCTCTTTCATGACCTACCGTTACAACGCGATCGCGATCACCCTACATTGGGTGATCGCCCTCTGCCTGATAAGCAATCTCGGACTTGGCTGGTGGATGGGCGATGCCCTGCAGAATGAAGCCACCCAGAGTCTGGCCACTGATGCCTTTCAATGGCACAAATCCCTTGGCCTGTTGATCCTGTTTCTCAGCCTGCTGCGACTCTGCTGGCGACTGCTGCATCCCGCACCGCCGCTACCTGAATCCAGTCCCTCTTGGGAGCATCGCGTTGCTGCGTTGACCCACGGCTTGTTTTACCTGCTGATGATCGCCATTCCGCTGAGCGGCTGGCTGTATGTGTCGGCGCAATGGCGTGGCGGCAATGCCTTGAATGTGCCGACGATCTGGTTTGGCCTGTTCGAGGTGCCTCACCTGTTCGGCTTGAACACGCTGCCTGCAGAAACCCGGCAAACTCTGGCGGGCTGGTTGATGCCCACTCACGAAACGTTGAGCTGGGCTTTTACGGTATTGCTGGCTCTTCATATCGGCGCCGCTTTGCGTCATCACGCACTGCTAAAAGATGATGTACTGCTGCGCATGTTTCCGGCACTGACCAAAGGTGATACCAAGGTTTTTGCCGGGAAAGGACACCCCACAAAAGCTCTGTTAGTTGTGGTCGCCGCCAGCGTTCTGCTAGTCGTCGGCCTGACAGGCCACGATGCGTCGCCGGTTAAACCATTGCCTGACGATGAGGGCTCGGCCTTAGCGGAACGATTGGCGGCATTGAGCCAGCCACTAGACACCGACCTTCCAAAGTGGAACATCATTCCCGAGGAGAGCCATATCCAATTCTCCGGCACCCATGCCGGTCAGCCCTTCAAAGGTCGCTTCACCCGCTGGCAGGCGGACTTGCGCTTCGATGAATCAACAGGTGTCGGAACGGTCGCAGTCGTTATTGATACGGGGGCAGCAACCGACGGCGTACCCATGCACGACCGAACCCTACCCCAGGCAGAATGGTTTAATGTGGCCGCCTACCCTTTTGCTACTTATCTTGCTGATTCGTTCGAAAAGTCGGAGCTGGGCCACTCAATTCAAGGGACACTAACCATAAAGCAGCACCCGCTTAGCATGGCTCCACTCTCCCTTGAGATCGTCGACAACATGATCCACATACGTGGCGAGCTCACACTGGACCGGGCGGATGTTGATATGGGTATGGAATCTGACCCTGCAGGAGAATGGGTATCACGAGATATTCTCATCCATATCAGCGTTTGGGCACGCTCAAGCACAAAGAAGCCCGAACCGCCCACGTCAGAGGTTGAGCCAGCTCGATAGCGGTTTAAATACTAGGACTAAACTGATCGTTCAAATGGTGTATACACTGCTTACCTGCCCCGGCAGTACTATAGTGCCCATATTCTCAGGAACGACAGGACAGACTCATGGCAAAAGCAGAAGATTACGGCTTAGGCCCGCATACCTTCCCTCGCGGCTGGTTTATCGTTGCCGAAGCCAGTGAACTGCCACAGGGGCGCGCCATCCCGCTGCGCTTCTTCGGCAAGGATTTCGCCCTCTACCGTGGTGAAAGTGGTCGCCCGATCATGCTGGACGCCTACTGCCCGCATATGCAAACCCACCTAGCCGCCAGCGACAGCACAGCTATCGTTCAAGAGTGCAAGCAGATAGAGGGCGATTCCATCCGCTGCCCCTATCACGGCTGGCGCTTTGGCCCCGACGGTAAGTGCGACGATATCCCCTACTTTGAAGGTACTTTTCCGCGCAGCGCCGTAATTGCCAGCTATCCGGTCGAGGAAGTCATGGGCTGCATTATGATGTGGCACGACCCTGAAGGTGGCGAGCCCCAGTACGCCCCACCCAAACTAAAGGAGTGGGACGATCCGAGCTGGGTTCGCTGGGAGCTGGATCACCTGGGCGAGCTGGAAATGCATCCCCAGGAAATCCTCGACAACATGGCCGATGTACACCATCTGGGACCGACCCACGGCGCCCCCTGTGAGTACTTCGAGAACGAATTCCGCGACCACATTTACATTCAACGTCAGGGCGGCGTGCACGCGGGCTACAACAGCATGCTCCGCAGCTCCACCTGGTATACCGGCCCCGGCGTACTGCTTTCCAAGCAGAGCTTCGGCGATGTGATTACCTATGAACTGATCGCCAACACACCAGTCGATGACGGCGTTTCCAAAGTCTGGCACGCGGCACTGGCCCAAGGCTCCAGCGACACGCCGAGCGCGGAAGATATCGAAGCGGCCAAGCAAATCCAGGCTGGCGCACTGGCGGCCTTCGCAGCGGACTTCAGCGTCTGGAAAAACAAGGGTTCAGCCACCCGCATTCTGCAGATTCAAACCGATGGCCCATTTGCCACCGGTCGCCGCTGGTATAAACAGTTCTACGACAAAGCTGAAAACGCAGGCACATACCAAGAGAAGGCCAATGGCGTTCACCATGTAAAAAACATGGCTACGCCACCGCAGGAAGCGATGGACTTCGAAGGCGACCTGTTTGAAGGAATTGAAAAGCGCTGATTTGGGAGCAAGAAAAGGCGTGCTCACTGTTTGATCCTGACAATGAGTGTCAGGATCAAACACAATCAAAGCTTACGTGTGAAGCTTTATCCGCAGAATCTCAACGGCCCTTCCAGTTCGGCGCACGCTTCTCGGCAAAGGCGGTTGCACCCTCAATGGCATCTTCACTCCTGAAGATCACATCGACCTGCTTCTGCTGGTTGGGGAACATCTCATCCAGTGCCCAGTCCTGAGACTCCAGAATCACTTGTTTGGATTTGATCACCGCTAGCGGGCCGTTGGTGGCGATGGATTTCGCCAGCGCCTTGGCGCCTTCGAGCGCCGTACCCGGCTCCACAACGCGATTGATCAGTCCCAGTTCGTAGGCGCGATTGGCGTCGATAAAGTCACCGGTCAGGGCCAGCTCCATGGCAATACGCGGCGCGATTTGACGGGGCAGACGCATCAGGCCACCGGCAGCGGCAACCAGTCCACGCTTGGCTTCGGGAATCCCGAATTTGGCACTGTTGGCAGACACCACCAGGTCACACGACAGCATCAGCTCAAAACCACCGGCCAAGGCAAAGCCTTCCACCGCCGCGATCAGCGGCTTTTTCGGCAGGGCTTCTACCAGACCAGCAAAACCCTTGCCCTCGATAAAAGGCATCTCGCCACTGACAAAGGCTTTCAGATCCATACCGGAACAGAAGGTGCCTTCGGCTCCGGTCAAAATCGCAACCTGAATACCGTCGTTGCTGTCGAGCTCGTCCATGGCGGCAGCAATGCCCTTCGCCACGTCGAGGTTAACGGCATTTTTGGCATTCGGGCGGTTAATCGTGATGGTCATTACACCATCGGCGACTTCAGTCAGAACAGCATCGCTCATGGAATTCTCCTGTCAGTTTACGTTATTTATCTGGCCACCAATGATCTACAGCTCACTTGGCTGAGGCAAGTGTTTTTACCCCATAAAATCAGTCGCGAAAGTTGTTAAATTGCAGGGGCTGCTCCAGATCTTCGGCTCGCAACAGCGCCATCACCTGCTGCAGGTCGTCGCGCTTTTTGCCGGTCACTCGCACCTGATCGCCCTGGATCTGGGACTGCACTTTCAACTTGGATTCTTTGATCAATTTGACAATCTTTTTCGCCAGTGTCGTTTCTAGGCCGTTTTTCATGGTGATAGTGACTTTAACCTGCTTGCCCGCTGTGGCCTGCTCACCCACTTCCATCGCCTGCGGGTCGATATCACACTTGATCAGGGCCGCGCGCAGCATGTCTTCCATTTGGCTAAGCTGAAAATCCGCCTCGGCGAACATCGTCACGCCCAGCTCTTCCCGTTTGAAGGCCGCATCGACGCCCTTGAAATCAAAGCGGTTATCAATGATCCGCTGCGCCTGATCCACCGCATTGGTAAACTGGTGCAAATCCACTTCAGAAACGATATCAAAGGAAGGCATGGCACATACTCTCGGCAAACAACATGTGGGCGAAATGGTAGCACCGGCGCGAGAAGCTTGTCATGGCTGAGCAGTGGCTGATTCTCGGTGCTGGCAGTATTGGAGGCTTGTGGGCCGCGCGCTTACATCAGGCGCTGCGTGCGCCGACACTGCTGCTAAAGGAAGACGCCTTTGCCGACTATCGTGGCCTGACGATTGATGGCGAAGGTATAGTGCCGGTAGCCGCTGCCACACCTTCACAGCTGAACCGGCCAATTGATCGCCTGCTGGTATGCTGCAAGAGTTATCAAACACTTGATGCCCTGTCGCCACTGGCACCTTACTTTCACAACGAGACTTCGCTGGTATTGGTACAGAATGGCCTCGGCATTGCCGAGGAAATCAAAGCCCTATACCCCCGTATCAAGCTCTATTGCGGCACCACCACCGCCGGCGCCAATCGCCTTGATCGTTTTACCATCCGCCCGGCGGGTGAGGGTGAAACCCTGATCGGTGCTTTTGACGGATCGGTCAGAGAGTTAAAAACGATAGCCGACAGTTTGTCCTGCGAAGCATTTCCGGTTGCCGCAAGCGACACCATTCAAGCTCTGCTCTGGCGTAAGCTCGCCATCAACTGCGCAATCAACCCGCTGACGGTGCGCTATCGCTGTCACAACGGCGAGCTACTCGATATTGAGGCTGCACGAGAGGACATGGCCGCCATCTGCAGCGAATTTACCGAGGTCAGCGAGGCGCTGGGGCGAGCAGACTGGGTGCCAAATCTGTTGGCAACCGTCACACAGGTCGCCGAACAAACCGGTAACAATCGTTCATCCATGCTGCAGGATGTCGAAGCCGGTCAGCGCACCGAGATAGAAGCCATTACCGGCTACCTGTGTCGTGAAGCCAAACGCCTCGCTATTCCCACCCCCGTCAATGAATCCCTCTTCCAAGAGGTTGTTAGCACCCACTCACCACATTGACAGCATGGCGCGTAGTCAGTAGAGTGCGCGGCACCTGCCTTGGGTGCCCGTGGGCCTGACTGGACGTCAGTGCTGGCACGGGTTAAACGGGAAGTCTGGTGACGGTGCAGAAGCATCCAGTCCAGCGCTGCCCCCGCAACGGTAATCATTGTCTTTTACAAAGACGTTTGAAAGCCCGGAACCGGCCCTTGCAGATATAACGATGACGCGGAGGGCTTCATCGGGTCATATCTTGCATATCACCCCACCCCTCCCTCATTGCGTTCACAACAATGCTTTGGGGAAATCCATGAAAAAACTAACTGTAACTGCACTCGCCATCAGCAGTGCCGCTGCTTTTGCCAGCCCTACTACAATGGAAACCACACTGGTGACTGCCTCTCGCACCCAGCAGACGATCGACGCCACGCTGGCGCCGGTCACCGTCATCGAGCGTGAAGATATCGAACGCGCTCAGGCTCGCGATGTGCTGGAACTGTTGAGTACAACCACAGGTATAACCATTACCCGCAACGGTGGTGTGGGTGCTTCAAGCAGCGTCTTTATCCGCGGCAATGCCTCTACTCACACACTGGTACTGATCGACGGCCAGCGTGTTGGCAGCGCCACCTTGGGCAGCACGAATCTGTCCATGCTCGAACCAGAGCAGATCGAGCGGATTGAAATCGTGCGCGGCCCGCGCTCGAGCCTTTACGGCAGCGATGCCATTGGCGGGGTGATTCAGATCTTTACCCGCAAAGGAAGCCTGAATGGTGGTGTATCGCCACTGCTGAAAGCGGGTTACGGCAACAAGAACACCAGCAAAGCGGTTGCGGGCCTTTCGATAGGTGACGACGCGGCCTACACCAACCTGATGGTGACCCACTTTGATACCCAGGGCATAGACAATCTTGAAAGCGATGCCGGCGTTAACGGTGATGACGATGCCTATCGCACTACCGGTATGAGTCTGCGCAGTGGCGCCAAGGTTGGTATCGCAGATCTTGCCCTGAGCTACCAGCGCACCGACTCCGAAAATGAATACGACAGCGCGTTTTCACCGAATGCTCTCCTGTACAGCGATTCCGTCATTGAAAGCGCCAGCGCTGAAGCCAGCATTCAGGCCCTTGATAACTGGGTCAGCACCCTTCGTGTGGGCAAGTCCAAAGACGACAGCCTGAATCTGAATGACCTCAATCCGGCGACTCGCACGCGTTTCACCACACGTCGCGACAGCGCTCTGTGGCAGAATGACCTGCACATCAGCAACCACATCGTGTCGATTGGTGCCGAGTACTATGACGAGTTTGTCGACAGTACCACCAACTACGACGTAGACGAGCGCTATAACAAGGCGGGCTTTGCCCAAGTACAGAGCGACTTCGGCGCCCACGACCTGTCCCTTGGCGGGCGCCACGAAGACAACGAGCAATTCGGCTCATTCAAAACCTGGACCGCAAGTTACGGCGTGGATTTGTTTGAAGGCACTCGCCTGATCGTGTCAAAAGGTACCGGTTTTAAAGCGCCTACCTTTAACCAGCTCTACTTCCCCGGCTTTGGCAATCCCAACTTCGTTCCGGAGGAATCCGAAAATACCGAAGTCGAAGTACGCTACAGCGAGAATACTTTTGGCTGGTCCCTCTCTGGTTTTGAGAACGATGTGGAAAACCTGATTCAATATAACCCCTCGACCTTCACCACCGATCAAATCAGCGAAGCTGAAATCCGCGGTGCGGAATTGACCGTCTTTGTGCGCGTCAACGACTGGATGTTGAACGGCAACTACACCGTACTGCGACCGATCGATAAAGCCTCGGAACTCGATATTCGCCGTCGTGCGCGCCGCTCGGCAACCTTTAGCGCGGATCGGCAGCTGGATCGCCTCAGCTATGGCATCCAGGTTCGCATTCAGGGTCGCAGCTATGAAGACGCCGCTAACAATACCGAGCTTTCCGGATTTGGCCTGATCGATCTGCGCACCCGCTATCAGATCAATGCCAGTCTTTCAGCCCAGCTCAGCGTGAAAAACCTGTTTGATCGCAACTACGAAACCGCGCGTGGTTTTAACAACGAAGGTCTGACCTCTATGCTGACCCTCGTTTACGAGCCACGCTAAGGAACGTATCCTTTGACGTCTCGCTACTAAGGGAATTTGCCATGAGCACAGATCGTAACGAACGCCATAAAAAAGCCATGCAACGCCGCAAGGCGCTGGTGGATGAAAAAGTGGCCCAGGCTCAGGAAGAGCGCGGCGTGCTGATTGTGCTCACTGGCAACGGCAAGGGAAAATCCAGCTCCGGTTTTGGTACCGTGATCCGTTGTCTGGGCCACGGTTACAAAGCTGGCATTGTGCAGTTTATTAAAGGCACTTGGGATTGCGGCGAACGGGATTTTATTCTCGAGCGCTGCCCCGAGGTGCCCTTTCATATTATGGGCACCGGCTTTACTTGGGAAACTCAGGACCGAGAACGGGATATGGAAGCGGCAAGTCAGGCTTGGGAAAAAGCCGAGGCCTTGCTAAAGGATGAGTCCCTCCACCTCGTTCTACTGGACGAGCTGACCTACGTATTAAAGTACGGCTGGGTCACTCAGGAACGTATTTTTGAAGCTCTTAAGAATCGCCCCCGCGAACAGTCAGTGATTGTTACCGGTCGAGCAGCCTCTAAAGCCTTGTGTGAGCTGGCGGACACGGTGTCAGTTGTCGATGTTGAAAAGCACGCCTTTCAGGCGGGCATCAAGGCGCGTAAAGGCATTGAGTGGTGATGCTGCGACTCTCACTCCCCCCGTCATTGCGAGCGCAGCGAAGCAATCTCGTAAAAAGTGGCGCCAACAGCCGGAGATTGCTTCGCTACGCTCGCAATGACGGTGGATGGCGTTTGGCAGCTGCGGTTTTTGCGTCTCTGCTTCTTTCTTCAGCGCAAGCAAGCGATCAGCGCTGCGTCGTCGACGATATAGAACACACTGTCTGCCTGCCCAAACCCGCCGAGCGCATAATCGCTCTCTCGCCCGGCGCAACTGAACTCCTGTTTGCCGCAGGTGCCGGACACAAAGTGATCGCAGCCGTCACCTTTTCTGATTTTCCGGAAGAAGCCAAAGCCCTGCCCCGCATTGGCAGTTACAACCGCTTTGATATGGAAGCCATCGTTGCCGCCCAGCCCGACTTGATTATTGCGTGGAAGGAAGGAAACCCGCGTGAGCAGGTGGAGCAACTGCGCGAGTTGGGCTTTCCGGTTTATCACGGCGATCAACGCGATTTTCTGGATATCGCTTCCACTATCCAGCGCTTGGGTATCCTTGCGGGCACAGAACTATCTGCAAATACAGAAGCCACGCGCTTCCTTGACGGTATTGCCCATTATCGCGATCAGTTTCAAACCAAGGCACCGGTACGCACTTTTTATCAGGTGTGGGTCAACCCATTAATGACCGCCAATCGCAATCATTTTATTGGTCACGCGATTACGCTTTGTGGCGGCGACAATATCTTTGCGGATCTCGATCGGCTGACGCCCAGAATTGGTGTCGAAGCGGTACTAGCGGAAAACCCCGAAGTGATTATTGCGGGTGGTATGGGCGAGGATGATCCTAGCTGGCTCAATGCCTGGCGCCCCTACTCCAATATTGTGGCGGTGCAAAAAGATAATCTGTTTTTTGTACCACCTTCTACGCTGCAGCGTCCAAGCCCGCGTCTGCTCGATGGTATAGATCTCTTGTGCCAGCATCTGGAGACGGCCCGTGGCCGCCGTTGAGGCACTGCGCCGTCGTAGCGTGCCGCTGCTATTCCTGTCGGCTGCGTCCCTTTTTTGTATTGCATTAAGCGTCACCGTCGGCAGTGTGGCTATTTCAGCCAGCGATCTCTGGGCTGTACTTAGCGGTGGCGGCGAGCCACTTCACCAAACGTTGATTATGGAACTGCGTCTGCCGCGTTCACTGGCGGCCTTTGCGACCGGTGGATTGCTCGCGGTAGCCGGAGCATTGATGCAGGTACTATTGCGTAACCCTTTGGCCGACCCTTACGTGCTCGGTCTATCCGGTGGCGCAGCAGTCGCGGCATTATTAAGCATGCTCAGCGGACTACCTCCCTTTATCGTTTCGATTGCCGCCTTTGGCGGAGCCCTGGGTTCAGCGGTTCTCGTCTTCGGCCTGTCCCATGGTCGCGGCAGCTGGACAACAACCCGCCTTTTGTTAACGGGCGTGGTGGTGTCATCGGGTTGGGGCGCCGTCATTACCTTTATGCTCGCTGTCGGTCCCACCGAACAACTGCCCGGCATGCTCTACTGGCTGATGGGCGATCTCGCCTACGCACGCAGCCCCTGGCCCGCACTGATCATTCTTGCCCTCACCAGCATAATCCTATTGCCCTTAGGGCGCAGTTTGAATGTGCTGGCGCGCGGCCCTATGCAAGCCGCTGCACTCGGTGTTGCTGTGCGACCACTGGAATGGAGTATTTATGGCAGCGCCAGCCTGCTAACCGCTAGCGCGGTAACCACCGCTGGCAGTATCGGCTTTATTGGGCTCGTGGTACCGCATATGTTGCGCCTTGTATTAGGTAACGATCAGCGTCTGATACTGCCCGCCGCCGCGCTAACGGGCGGTGCCTTGCTGGTGCTGGCCGATACACTGGCTAGAACCATTATTGCGCCAGAACAATTACCTGCCGGGGTGATTACCGCCCTGCTCGGGGTGCCGACCTTTCTCTATTTGTTGTATCGGAGCCGCTGATGTCGACGCTCGCAGCCCGACAACTGGTGATCGATATTCCCGAGCGGGAAGACGGCACGCCTTTAGACTTTACCATTCAGCCCGGCGAAATCTGGGCCATCCTCGGCCCCAATGGCGCCGGTAAGACCACGCTGCTGCATACGTTGGCGGGATTAAAAGCCCCACGCAAAGGCGAAGTCGCGCTGAATGATCAGTCGCTAAACCAGTTGCGACGGAAACAGATCGCTCGCGAAATTGCCGTGGTGTTTCAGGAGCGACAGGATGGCTTTCCGGCCACGGTTCTGGAAACCGTGCTGATCGGTCGCCACCCTTATATGGCCCCTTGGGATGTAGAAACCGCCGAAGACCTTGAACTCGCCCGCGCAGCGCTAGAGCGCACACAACTGTCAGCGCTGGAAGATCGACTGGTTTCAACGCTGTCCGGCGGTGAGCGTCAGCGATTGGCATTGGCCACAGCACTGTGTCAGCAACCGGCGATCTGGCTGGCAGACGAGCCGGGCAACCATTTGGATCTTCGCCATCAGGTTGAGGCTATGAAGCTCTTTGCCAATGAAGCCGACGTAGGGCGTGCCGTGCTGCTCTGCCTCCATGATCTGAATTTGGCGGCGCGCTGGTGTACTCATATTTTGTTGCTGTACCCCGATGGCAGAGCTTGTTGGGGTGCTGCCGATAAAATGCTGGAACGCTCCGCGCTGGAAAAGCTCTATCGTCAGCAGCTAACCGAAACCCAAGTGGATGGCCGTCGCTACTTTGTGCCCGCAACGGATCGTATCGATGACTGAGGCTTATAACGACGCGGACAAGCAGGCCGTTTACCGGGCAATTTACGAGCGTCGGGATATGCGTCACTTTTGTGGTGGCAGTGTTGATAAGACCGTTCTAGCACGCCTTCTCGGTGCAGCCCACGCCGCCCCCAGCGTGGGCTTGATGCAACCCTGGCGCTTTATTCGCATATCCGACGAGTCATTGCGAGAAGAACTATATTCATTGGTTCAAAGTGAAAGGCAGGCAACGGCCAACGCTCTGGGTGAACGGGAATCAGAATTTCTGGCTCTCAAGGTCGAGGGTATCCGCGACTGCGCGGAATTGCTGGTGGTTACCCTCATGGACAAACGCGAGCCCCATATTTTTGGCCGCAGAACCATGCCCCATATGGATATCGCCTCCACCGCCTGCGCCATTCAGAATCTGTGGCTCGCCGCCCGCGCCGAAGGCTTGGGCATGGGCTGGGTGTCTTTGTTTGAACCCGATGCATTAAAAGACTTGCTAAAACTCCCCGAAGACAGCGAACCGCTGGCGATCCTCTGCCTTGGCCCGGTAAATGCCTTTTACGACAAACCGATGCTGGAACAGGAACACTGGGCAGAACGCGCCCCGCTGGAAGACTTTGTGATGGAAAACCAATGGCAGACCAGGTGACAGCGAAAACGTTGATGGTGCAGGGCACCACCTCGGACGCGGGCAAAAGTGTCATGGTGTCAGGCCTCTGCCGTCTGCTGAAACGCCGTGGTTTTTCGGTCGCGCCTTTCAAACCCCAGAATATGGCGTTAAACAGTGCGGTCACCGTGGATGGCGGCGAGATCGGCCGGGCCCAAGCCGTTCAGGCGCGGGCCTCTGGACTGGAAGCACACACAGACATGAACCCGGTATTGCTTAAACCCAATACTGATATCGGCGCGCAAGTGATTATCCACGGCAAGGCCCTCAGCAATATGGATGCGGCCGTCTATCACGACTACAAACCCCGGGCGATGCAAGCGGTATTGGAATCCCACCAGCGGCTATCGGCGCAATACGACTACGTCGTTGTCGAAGGTGCAGGTAGCCCGGCAGAAATCAATTTGCGTGCCGGTGATATCGCCAATATGGGCTTTGCCGAAGCAGCAGACTGCCCGGTTGTTTTGGTCGCCGATATTGATCGCGGCGGCGTGTTTGCTCATCTGGTCGGCACCCTTGCGCTGCTCAGCGAATCCGAACAAGCGCGGGTTAAAGGTTTTATCATCAACCGCTTTCGCGGTGATATCGCCCTCTTACAAAGCGGACTTGATTGGCTGGAAGACTACACCGGCAAGCCGGTACTTGGCGTCATTCCTTACCTACAGGATTTTTATCTGGAAGCCGAGGATGCAGTAGATCGCAGCCAGGTGCTGGATGAAAGCCTGTTGAAAGTCTGCGTACCGGTCTTTTCACGCATTGGCAATCACACAGACTTCGATCCGCTGCGGCTGCATCCGCTGGTGGATTTTCAATACGTTCGCCCGGGTCAGGCTATTCCAGAATGCGATTTGATTATTCTCCCCGGCACCAAGAATACGCGCACCGATCTGGATTTTCTGCGCGCACAAGGCTGGGAAGCCTCGATTCAAAAGCATTTGTCTCGTGGCAAAAAGCTGATGGGCATTTGCGGGGGTTTTCAGATGCTGGGCTCGGCGATTCACGACCCAAAGGGCATTGAAAGCACAGCCGGCTCAACAGCAGCTCTGGGTCTCGCAGAATTCGAGACCACCATGACCGACACCAAAATCCTGCGGCACACCCAAGGCACGCTATTAGGCGCAGCGGCAAAGGGCTACGAGATTCACTGCGGTATCAGCACCGGCAAAGCGCTGGAGCAACATGCGGCGGCTGATGTGGATTACGGTAAGGACGGCCACCTGTCACCGAACGGGCAGGTACTGGGAACTTACCTGCACGGCGTATTTGATAAGAAATCTGCGCGCGATGCTATTTTGCAGTGGGCAGGGTTAACGCAGGAATGCGACTTTGATTTTGAATCCCTGCTGGAAACCAATCTGGACAGGTTGGCAGATTGTTTGGAAGAGCATTTGGATATTGATGAAATTATGTCGCTGCTCGCACCCCCCTCACCCCAATCCTCTCCCTGAGGAAGAGGGAGCAGCACCGGCAATACGATATGGAGGGTACCCTCTCCCTCCGGGAGAGGGACAGGGTGAGGGCGGTCTACCCTCGATGAAACACCAACTGCGCCCAAGGCTCACTGCCCTTCATTTCAAAAATCTTGAACCGCGACATGCCCGCATAGGGCACTGAAAGGCTGGTGATCGCATCCAGCGGCATTTGCAGCCAATTCACCATAATAGAGCGAATGACCGCCCCGTGGGCCACCACCAAAAAATGCTGGCCGCGCAGCTGCTCCGCCCATTCACCGATGGCCGGCGTTACCCGCCGATGAAAATCAGCCATGGTTTCGCCGTTAGGGGCAACGGCCTGCGACGGTTTGCCAAAGAAAGTTTTCCATTCCTGCGGGTACTGTTCGCGCACCTCGGAAATCAGTTTGCCTTCCCAGTCGCCGAAGTGAATCTCGCGCAGGCGGGCATCCGTTTCAACCGAAATACCGCGATCCTGCGCTAACCAATCAGAAAATTCCCGGCAGCGCTTCAGGTCTGAACTGACAATCTGCGACCAGCCACCTTCATCCGCCACAGCGGCGCGCATCTGCTCCCAGCCTTTGTCGCTCAGCGCGACATTAGTGCTGCCGCGAAAAATTTCACCGCCCTCACAGGCACCGTGGCGCAGCAGATCAATGGTGGTGACTTTGAAATCAGTCACTGCGACTGACTCCCGCTTCATCGAAGCTGGCCATATCCCGGTGCAATACACAGGCTGACTGCAAAATCGGCAGCGCCAAGGCCGCACCACTACCTTCGCCCAATCGCATTTCGAGTGAAAGAAGTGGTTTGGCATCGAGCTTGTTCAACAGTTTTTCATGCCCGGGTTCTGCGGAGCAGTGCGAGAAAAACAACCAGGGCCGAATGCTGGGGTTAACTTTCACTGCCGCCATCGCCGCCGCCGTGCAAATATAACCATCGACCAGCACCGCAATCCCTTTTTGCGCCGCGCGGATATAGGCCGCAGCCAAGGCATTGACTTCAAAGCCGCCAATGCGCTGCAGGTAATCGATACCGTTGCGCATATGCGGAAGATGCTTGGACAGAGCTCGCGTTACCACCGCTGACTTTTTCGCCAAGCCTTGATCCGTGATACCGGTGCCCCGCCCGACCATTGCCTGTGCTGCGAGTTTGGTGTGCGCCACCGCAATAGCTGCGGCGATGGTGCTGTTGCCGATCCCCATTTCGCCGCCGATAAACAAATCAATATCGCCGGCCGACTCTACCGCCTCTTTACCAGCGGTCATGCAGTCTTCCAACTGACGCGCATCCATGGCCGGCGCATTGCAGATGTTTTGCGTGCCGGGCGCAACGCGACGGTCCTCTACGTTGGGCAATTCTTCCAGTGAGTCCACCGTTCCCATATTGAACACCCGGAAGGGAATATCAAAGTTGCGTGCCAATACGGTTATCGCCGCGCCGCCAGCAGAAAAATTACGCACCATTTCACCGGTAACGGATTGTGGATAGGCCGAAACGCCTTCGGCAGCGACACCGTGGTCACCAGCAAATACCACAATCGCGGGTTTGCTAATCGATGGAGTCAATGTGGCCTGATTACCGGCCAGCTGAATAGCGACTTCCTCAAGTCGCCCCAGCGCACCTTTAGGCTTGGTCAGGTTATCCTGCCGTGCGCGAGCCTGCGCCAAAATTTCTTCGTCAGGTGCTGGAGCCTCTTCCAGGTACCACGCTTCTTCCACCTCATTTCTCCTTAAGTGTTATTGGTATACCGGCCACGACAAAGGCCGCGCGCTGACAGACCGGCATCAACTCCTGATGCAACCAGCCGCTTTCATCAACGAAACGGCGCGCCAACGTGTTTATGGGAACAACCCCCTGCCCCACTTCGTTACTCACAAGCACAATGTGGCCCGGCAACTCGGGCAATGTGCGGATAAATTCCTGCTTAACCTTTGTCCAACCCGCCTCGTCGGCTTCCAGCCAATTGCTTAGCCAAAGTGTCAGACAATCGACCAGAATGCAGCGCTCCGCTGAGGCCTGTTTGCGCAAGGCTTCTGTCAGCGCCAAGGGTTCCTCAATCGTCCGCCACTGATTACCCCGATCATTCTGATGGCGCGCTATTCGCTCCGACATCTCGCCATCGCGGGCCTGCGCGGTCGCCAAATAGACCTTCTCCAGCCCGCTGCGTTCAACAGCCGCCTCTGCCAGCCGGCTTTTACCCGAACGGGCACCACCGAGAAAGAATTCTATCATTGGCTTGATTCCTTACCAGCGCGGAATTCAGGCTCAACTCGCGCCGCTGATTCTGGCAAAATGGCTATTCTACCGCAGCACCTAGCGCAAATCAGGGCAAAGAGGACACTATGGGGCACCGCCTTTCGAAAATTTACACCCGCACCGGCGACGACGGCACCACCGGATTGGGCGATGGCAGCCGCATCGACAAGGATGCGCCGCGCATGGAGGCCATCGGCACCGTAGATGAGGTCAACAGCCATGTGGGCGTACTGATTGCGGCCCTGCCCAAAGGCGATGAATACGAAGCGCTGCTGTCGCAGGTTCAGCACGATCTATTCGATTTGGGCGGTGAACTGGCAGTTCCCGGTTATACCCTAATCAGCGAGGAACGCATTACCGCCTTGGAAGAAGAGCTGGATCGATTAAACGAATCCTTACCACCTCTGAAAAACTTTATTCTGCCCGGCGGCAGCATGGCCGCCGCCCAATGCCATCTGGCGCGGGTGGTCTGTCGACGCGCCGAGCGCTGCGTGATTACGCTAAGCAAAACCGATGAGGTGAACCCGCCGGTTCGTAAATACCTGAATCGCTTGTCGGACCTATTGTTTGTAATGGCCCGACTGATCGCGCGCCGCGATGGCGGCGAAGAAGTGCTCTGGCAGCCAGCAAAGTCTTAAACCCCTGCAGGCCACAGCCACGCTGCGCCTCGAACCCCGCTAGAATCCCCATAACGCGCCGGCACCACCGGCGTTGTGCACTCACCGCCAAATACTGCCTCCGGCAACAGCGCTGGCAGCCATTCGTATAGCGGCTTGATTTTCGATAAGCCACCACCGAGTACAATCACGTCGGGATCGACAACATTGATCACGGTCGCCAGCGCTTGCGCGAGCTTGCTCGCATAAAGACGCAAGATAGTTTCAGCCTGCGCATCACCCTGTAGCGCGAGTTCACTCAAGTCAGCGGCGCTTTGGCATTGCTTTTGTTGATCGGTCGGCACCAAGCTCATCAGCCCTGCGCCGTTCAGGTGGGTTTCGATACAGTCGCGCTTAACGCAATAACAGGGGCGCTGCTCATTAGATGTCGGCAAGGGATTATGACCCCACTCACCGGCAAGACCATTGGGACCAGACAGTAAGCGCTGATGAATCACCAACCCACCCCCAACCCCTGTGCCCAAAATCACGCCAAATACGGTTTCAAAGCCCGCGCCGGCGCCATCCATTGCTTCCGACAGCGCAAAGCAATCAGCATCATTCGCCATTCGGATTTCTCGCTGCAGACGCTTCTCAAGGTCAGCTTTAAGCGGCTTGCCATTCAATACGGTGCTGTTGCAGTTTTTCATCAGCCCATTGCGCTGCGGCGAGCCCGGCGTACCGATACCCACCAGACAAGGCGAACCACAATCAGATTCCAGCGATTGAACCAAATCAGCAATCGCTTGCAGCGTTTGAGGATATTGGTTGACGGGGGTAGAAATGCGACGGGCAGTCAGAATGCTGCCGTGGTCATCCATCACCACGGCTTCGATTTTGGTCCCGCCAAGATCAACACCAATGCGCATCGGCAGGTGGGCTAGAACAACTGAAGACCGGCAAGCACGGCAACCCAGCACACCACACTGCGCGAGATCAGTTTCTGCGCACAGCTCAGTTCCGCTTCGGCCTGCCCGGCAAATTTATCTGCCGTACAATCGGCACTGATCGTTTCGGCCAAGGCCGCATGACCGCTGTCGCCCAGCAGATCTGCCGCGGGTGTGGATTCTGTTAGGTGGGGGCTTACTGCACTGATACCTCGATCAAAGTCGCCCACGACGGCAAAGGTAAAGGCGAGCAAGCGAGCGGGAAGCCATTCCAGAAACTGCACGCCCTGATCGAGCAGGACCTGTTCTTCGGTTGTGGTTTCCGGGCGACTGCCCAGCAAACGGAACAAGCGGTAGGCCAACGCAGCGGCCGGGCCCAACAAGACAAACCAGAACACCACCGCGAACCAGCGCTCGAAACCCTGATAGAAAACCGCCTTGCGCACCTGCGCGTGCAGCTCCGACGCATTCGTGGGCGTCGCTGAATGATCGAAGCCTTCCAGTTCGCGGGCCTGCTCAGTAGCTGCCTGCAAATCACCCCGGTGCCAGGCATCGGTATACAGGGCAATGTGAGAACGAAAATCTCCGCGCCCCAAACTATAGAGCAGCACCGCCACATAAAAGAGCAGCAGCGGCAATCCCCAAAGCACACCCTCCAGAACAACCTGCAAGATGAGCACCACAGACACTGGCAACAGGATCAGCAGTGCGAGCCGCAGCCGCAAATTACCAATGGAGGAAACCCGCTGATGCATGGTCGCCAGCCAATCGTCCTGTTGGGGAATGGCGCCATAGCCCCAGATCTGCAGCGCGATCAGTACCGTGATGATTGCCAGAAATTCCATTAACTCAGCCGTTTTTTGTAGTTATGCCAATCGAATGCCGGGCCTGGATCAGTTTTGCGCCCTGGCGCGATATCGCTGTGCCCGACGATCCGCGCCGGGGATAGTAAAGGATAGTGTGCCAGCAGGGTTTTTGTCACCTCAGCCAACACGCCATACTGAGCTTCAGTGTAGGGTTCAATATCGGTTCCTTCCAGCTCAATGCCGATACTGAAATCGTTGCAGTTGTCGCGCCCCTCAAAACAGGACTGCCCGGCATGCCAGGCACGCTCAGTCAACGGTACGAACTGGGTCACGGCGCCCTCGCGATCAATCAAAAGGTGAGAGGAGACTTTCACACCGTGGAGATCAGCCAGCGCCGGGTGCGCGCTGCAATCGAGACAGTTGGTAAAAAACTTATGCACCTCACGCCCACCAAACTGGCCAGGCGGCAAACTGATATTGTGAATCACTAGCAAGCTGATTTCGGCTCCCGCCGGACGCTGGTTGAAGTTGGGTGAGGCACAGACCTCCACATCAGACAGCCAGCCATCTGAAGCAAGATTGAATGAAGGGTACTTCACAGCAGGTAGCCGGCCAGATCAGACCGGCTTGTCTTTCATATCACGCAGATTACTGATCACGGATTCCAGCGCCCGGTCGAACAACATGCCATCGTCCAGCATCGTCATCTTTTGATCGACCAGCTTGTGCAACAGGTGATCTTTCTCGTGCTCAGCGACCTTCATGCCGGAACGGTTCACAAAGATATGACGGCCGGTACTGGCAATCACCGCGGCCAGACGACAGCGCAAACGACTGCCGTCGTCCTGCAGGAACTCCACCCAGTTACCCACTTGCAATCGTGACAATCGACGCTCGGCATCGGCCAACTCAGAATCTGTCGCCGTCGGCCCCTCACCCAGTGATGCCGCCAGCGAGGCATCCAGAGCATCCAAATCGATATCCTTTTCCGGGAAACTCTCCACCGGTTTCGGACTCATCGGGGGCTCTTTCACAGCTTGATTATTATTGTTGTTCACGTCCCTGCTCTTTTTAAGCAGGCCCATGTGTACGGTCTCCAGCTGTTGTAGCTGTTCCTTGAGATCGTAGGGGTTGTAACCGATCTGATTAAGGCCTGCGCGCAGGCGCTCCAATATGGAGGGCAGATCAGTCAGTAACTTATCACGGTGCGCAATGCTGCTGACAGGTTGTACGCTCCACAGCAGGTCGTCCACCACAGATACCGCGTCTTTCCATGCATCACTGCCTTCGCCCTGCTGGATATACTGCAGGAAAAGCACTTTGCTCCAGCCATTGGTCAACAGCGCGGTCAATACTTCCGGGCACTCAACTTCTTTAAGTTTGGACTGCAACAGGCTATCGACCAGCTCGCGCGCTTGTGCGGCAACCTGCTTACTGTCGTCCGCATTCAGTACTCGCTGGGTAACCAAATCGGCCCGCCGGCGCTCTTGCTCCAGATAGGCTTTAAAATCATCCAGGGCTTCTTGGAAAACCCGCGCCTGGCCATCGGCTCTTGCCAGCACATCGCGCACCAGACTATCGACTTCCGCATACAGCGGGTCATTGTCCAAATCACCCGTGGGCTGCCATCCGATACAGGCATCGGCGATTGTATTAAGCAAAAGGCGCGCAGGATGACCTTCCTTGCTGAAGAAACGCTTGTCGAGCATTGCCGCTTTTAACACGGGAATTTGCAGGTGAGCGATCAGGGCCCGCATCGGGCTGGCAAGGCTATCGTCTTCCAGTACATATTGAAAAAGCAGCGAAACCAGATTGATCACATCAAAGTCACGCTGGGCGACGGTCTCATCTGACTCATCCAAGACGTCGCGCTGAACATTGCGCAGCCGGTCAGCCAGATCAGGGGGAAGCTGCGCCACCGGCGAAGCCGATGACAGCGAAACCACATTCATGCGCTCAAGCTGCGAGCCTTGCAGTTCCTGCAACACTTTCAATAGCGAGCCACGGGACAACTGGATCTTACCGCCGCTGTCACCCCCCGCCGCCAGCAGGCCCTTGAGCACATCAAATACGGTACCGCCGGTCTGTTGGGCCAGCTCTTCGATATCAACAGGCTCAGACTCGGCTTCAACCGCCGCTGGTGCTTCTGCGGGAGGATCAAGCTCATCAGCCCGCGGCCGCAACACACTATCGCCTTCGCGATAAAGGCCTGCTGACTTCAGCACGGTGGACAGTTCGAGGTAAAGACCACCCAGCTCGGAAACAACATGCCGGTCGAACAGTTTGAACAAGACCAGCTTGGGTTTGATATTCAGTTCAATATCACGGGTCGACTGCGCAAAGGCGTCGCAAATGCTTAGTGGGGTAAAAGGAAGAAGGTTTTCATTCGCGGTCAGGCCAACACCCTGAGAATCAGCCCAAGCCTGAAAACTCGCGGTCAGCGCCGACAGGGCCTGAGCATAGCGCTTGCTCGCCTTACTGGCCATCGACTCAACCGCTACCTGCTCTTCCATATCCTCGTAGTCGAGCAGTTCAAGGGGCTGTGCTGAAGTTCGGGCATTGCGATCAGCTTGGATCAAGGCCTGAAAGGGACTGCCCAACTGAATGCGGAAGGCCTCTTCAATACGGCGGCGGTGAACGCGGATTTCCCGCATCGCCTCAAAATACAGATTCTGTTCATTTGCATGGAGCGCTCGATCTGCCAGCTCAAACAGGGCATCGTCGGCGTTGTCGAGTAATTTTTGAGCACAATCAGAGAGATACAGCCAGCCACGATTCTGCAAATCGGCCAAAACCTGCGGTAAAGCGCCGGGCGCTACACGGCCGGTTCGCAAAGGCACTACCTTGTTATCGTTACTCATTGTTGGCTACATCTCTGTTAATCGTGGCAACCGCAAACACGCAAAACAGCCCTTGCTCCGAATCAATCGGTGCAGGACAATACGCCACTAAAGGTCACTTGCCGTAAACCTGTCGGAGCAGGTTATCCAAGCCTTTGCAGCGGGTCAACTATTTCGCAAATTGAGAATAGCGTCACATAGCGACCCGCCACAGCGTGACTATTTCCCTTTAAATTACTGAAAAGCAGCTGGTTTTTCCAGTAAGAAATCGCACAGTGTGACGTCGTGCCTACATTGTTATGCCTATAAGTGAATATACGGATAAAAGCCCGACTCAAACCAGACTTGTGACACAGATCACCTTTGAAGGCGCAACGCGCACTGCAAACCCAACAGGACCTCAATGTTAAATCAGGAAACCCTCCAAGCCGATATCACCCGCAGCGTAAAGCAGGCCCTTGAAGAAGACGTTGGCAGCGGCGATATCACCGCCATGCTAGTGGCCGAAAGCGCCAGCGCCAAGGCCACGATCATCACCCGCGAACATGCGATCGTATGCGGTCAGGCCTGGGTAAATGAAGTCTTCGCCCAGCTGGACGAGCGCGTTGAAGTCAGCTGGAAGGTAAAAGACGGCGACAAGGTTGAGCCCAACCAACCACTGTTTACCCTGCAAGGCCCCGCCCGCAGCCTCCTGACCGGCGAGCGCAGTGCACTCAACTTCCTGCAACTGCTCTCAGGCACCGCCACCACCTGCCGCCAATACGCAGATCTGGTTGAAGGTACCGGCGTGAAACTACTCGACACCCGCAAAACCATCCCCGGCCTGCGCACCGCCCAGAAATACGCCGTGACCCAGGGGGGCTGCTACAACCACCGCATCGGCCTGTACGACGCCTTCCTGATCAAGGAAAACCACATCGCCGCCTGTGGAGGCATCTCCCAAGCCATTGAAGCCGCTCACGAAATCGCCCCCGGCAAGCCGGTTGAGGTTGAAGTAGAGAACCTGAAGCAGTTTGATGAAGCCCTTGAAGGCGGGGCCGATATTATCATGCTGGATAACTTCAGCACCGGGGATATGGTGCGGGCTGTAGCCCTGAACTCTGGCAAGGCCAAGATAGAGGCGTCTGGGGGGATTACCTCGGCGAACCTTAAGCAGATTGCGGTGACTGGCGTGGATTATATTTCGCTGGGGACTTTAACCAAGGACTGCCGGGCTGTGGATTTGTCGATGAGGATCTAAGAACTACCCACCATTCACTGTCTTATCACGGCGTGGGTTGCAGCGGCTGGAATAAAGAAATGCCAGCAGCAACCCCATCATAATCGAGGGCAAAGCGTGATAGAGAATCCCGTCTACAAGCGCAAACACTAAACCTGATAGAAAAGATGCAGCTGTGATAACTGCCAAGGAATCATCTCCCCGCAAAACCCGCAAACAGTGCCGTACGATCTTATACAAAGCAATAAATAAGGCCAAAGAGCCAACTATTCCGAACTCAAGAAGCCATTGAAATAAAAAGCTATGCGGCTGTACCGGACCGCTTTTCATAGGCAGCCTTAAAAATGCGTCTGGGCCAAAACCAAAAAACACAGATCGCTCCAAATGCTGAATAGCCTCCGTCCAGATCGCTATTCGCCCGCTAGACACGCTATTTACTGATGAGAACTCTACGGTTCTTTTAAGAGGCGAGTCGACAAGATACGTCCAATCAGTGCAGAACACCAACAATCCACCGACAACAAAACAAAGCACAGAAATTAAAACCGAGCGATCAAATAATATTTTGCGAGAGAACACAGCCAAGCATAAAAGAAAAAAACACAACGCCAGCAATTGCCCCCTGCCACCGGACCATACTGAAACGAAGCCAAGCACCAGGAATAACCCACCCCAAAAACTATAATGTACTGACCTCACTCTCCACACAAAGAACATGCCGACAGCCAACATCGAGAGAAAGGCCAGCTCGTAATTAAAGTGACGTAAATGACGAAACACCGGAGGATTGCCTTTTATGGCCGCAGGATTACCCCCCTCTCCCAAAGACAAAAAATAGATTACAAATAGTGCTAGCGTTATTCCGAAGATGATAATTTTAGAAAAGAAAAGCCACTTAAAAGAAGAAATTCCACACCGCTCAAACCAGACTACAGCCGCACCCACAAATAAGACCTGAACTGCGTAGAACCAAGATTGATAGATCCCATATACCGGAATGTAATTGACTAGCCAGCCAATACTGGTAATTACTAGTAAGACTGCAACTACTCTCGCTGTAATACTTACTGAATATAATTCCTTATAAAAGTGAATCGTCGGCAGGGTATAAACAAGCACGAACAGAAACTGAATAAACGATGCGACACGATTAACTGTTACGGAAATATAAGAAATGGTCGCGAGAAACGGCAACAAGATAGCCAACAATATCAAAAGTGATGCAAACCTATCCAAATAACCAGATATTTTACCCTCCACCGAATTTTGACCTAACAAGAAATCCACAAGCTACTCCAAGTCGACCCGACCACTTTCGGGGCCACCAAACACTCTTGCGTTATGCGACGCCACTAAATCAAGTCCGGCTGCCAACCATCCTTTTTGACTCTCAACCGGCTCAACGACACCCCCCAGAAGGATATCCCCCTTTACGCGCTCACAGTATTCAAGATCAGAAACATCTTCTAAAAATATCTCTCCGTAATTCTTCGCTGCACACTCTTGATGCGCCCCCGAACAGTCTTCAACACTCATCGAGCAGAGCTGCTCACCAACCCGAATTGTTAATTCACCGCTCTTCATCATTACAGCCCAAGGCTTTGCTACTGGCCGCATCATATCCTTACCAATGAATTGATCTTTGTACTGATCCATTCCCAGCAGCCCCAATAAAGTCGGAGGAATATCAATTTGACTGCTCACCTGATCGATTTCAACACCACCCACTATATCAGGGTGATATATAAACAACGGCATACGAAAGAAAGTTTCATTTCTTTTGACAATAGAGGAGGACTGAAGGCTTTCGGGAAAATACCAAATACCATGATCTGCAGTCACAACAAGAATAGTATTTTCAACCAAAGGCGATTCCTGAAAAGCTTTTAAAAATTGCGAAAACGCATAATCGTTATAGCTCGCGGACTTAAGATAATTTTTATACAGGGTACTTTCATCTAATTGATCAATAAAATTTGGGGTATCTACGCCCCAATCCCAATGAAAAGGGTAGTGACTTGTAATAGTAGTAAAGTGAGCAAAGAATGGAGAACCCCCATCCCTTTTCTTAAGTTCCTCCAACATATACTTGTATATAGATTCATCAGAAGCACCCCATCCTATTTCAGGCATGTTCAATAGAGCACGTCGATCCGAATCGAAAAACTCCAATGTGTCAAAACCGACGATTGGAAGATACTCATTCCGACTGTAAAAACGTCCGCTATTCCCATGAAAATAGAGTGTGTCATATCCATTTTCGGCAAGAATTTCAGGCAAGCACCTAAGATTTTTTATTTCAGAGCTAAATTTCGAGTAAGGAGGCTTGACACTTTGATCAAAGATTCCGCACCAAATTGCAGTCTCTCCTTTGACCGTAAAATTCGTATTCGCATAAAAGTTTCGGACAGAAATATTCTGCTCGCCGAACTTATCTAATGCTGGAGTGACGCTAGGTAATGTACCGTACATTCCTAAGAGTGATGCGCGCATTGATTCGATCGCAATCACAACAACATTAAAGTTGTTTCTTGTTGTTGGCTTGTCGGCTTCGAAATCACCATCATCAATAGAGACGCGATTAAGACTCTCAAACAACAATTCAGCCTTACTCTGACCTTCGGTTCCGCGTGGACTAGTCGACTGACTCGATACAAAAAAAGCATGTATGGGGCTGACATAAGAAGGAGCGAGCGTAAACATCGACAATTGCCGATAGTGATTGAACGATTTGGAAAGAATGGCTCCGCTAGTCACAAATGCGAACAGCAAAAAAACAACGCCTATATTTGCAGACTTACTAGGAAATTCTATTTTTTTATAGTTAAAAACTGACAACAACGCTAACAAAAAACTTGCTAGTGCCAGAGTGACTGCCGACGTTTTTGACTCAAATGTAGAGAATGAGCGAAAACTATCGAGAGACTCAAATGCAAGCGCAAGTACTTCATAATTAAAATAAGTTTGGAAATATTGGAAATACCACCAGTTAGAAACTGTTAACGAAAGCGAAAAGATACAAAGAGAGATCAGCACAGTAGCGTACACTTTAAAGCTTATAAAACTAGCTAAAAGCAATAAAATCAAACTACCAAACAGAATATGCAGACTACTCAGCAGACCCGAGGGATGAGGGTTTAACGCCCCAAAGTAAGAAAAGCCAGCGATCACTGAAAAAGCAAGGATTGCGTATAAAAAATGCTTCCCTAAGTAACTCAAAAATCTCACCAACTGAGCATTCCGAAATGAAAAAGGCGCTCAATTGAGCGCCCTATTTTTACTGCCCCGAAACTTAGCCGCGGCAAGAACCTGGCAGATATTGAGAAGGAATAGTAGTTCCTTTAGTAGAGTCACCACAAACCCATTCAAATACCGCGTCTCCTTGGTTGGCAGCCCAAGTCATTTCGGTAGAACCATCTGTAGTCGGGCTCAAGGTCAGCACATCGGCAGAACCGTCTGTGAGCTGAGCGATATTCTGTCCAGTAATAACGATACGGCCATTTGCAGTAGTAGCTATGCTTTCTACGTATTGAGAGGAAGCAGTGCTACTTTCACAACCCCAACCGTCCGCTCCTGGTGCATTTGTACCAGATTGATAAACTTCAGTAATAGTTGTTCTACAGGCAGAGGCAGCAAGTACGATTTCTGAAACTTTAGCGCGCGTGGTGTAATCCTGATAAGCAGGCAGAGCCACCGCGGCAAGAATACCGATAATCGCCACAACGATCATCAGTTCGATCAAAGTAAAACCTTGTTGAACTTTCTTCATGATAATCTCCAGATCATTTTATGTGCTTCAGCGGTTCTCACAGAGAGCCGCTTTTGTGCATTTGGAGTAATGCAGAGGGCGTGCCAACACCCACAAGCTATTATTAGTTATTTATTTTCAATAACTTAAGAATAATCCGTCGCAATTCGAAAGATAACTTCAAACCAAAGCTGACAATCCTCGCCCCCAAGGGTGACACAATTTGTCACCCCATGCGCCCTGAACTCAGAAATCCAACTCCATATCATCCATCCCGAGATCTTCCATCAGGCGTCGGCGCTCCATGCGCTCTTCGATTTTTCTGCGGATGGAGTTATCCCGACCTCCCATAAACACGCCGCGGTCATAACCGTCGGAATCCTGGGAATCGTCTTCGAAGGCATCGTCGAAATCGTCAGTCGCCGCGTCAGACAGGTCTTTCGCCATAACTATCACTCCTCTTAAATGCGATAGAGATAAACCTGAAATAACGACTTGCCGGAACCGGCTCGTCAGCGCCTATTTATGATTTATTGGGGGGGGTGTCAACAAAAAAAACATTAACAAATGATGATCAGCGCGACGGCGGGGTGCAATCTCCACCGCCGCGCTGGAATGGGTGGGGAAAGGCGATCCCTCGCCAAATCTTTCATCCCTGAAAGCCCCATTGCAGATTGTCTACGGACGACAGCGAACCGGCGCCGTTGACGCGTTCTGAAGAAATCTGCAGGGGGAAGAATGTCGAAGAAGTGGCATCCAAATCCCTTTGGCTTACGTTACAGATTCCTTCTGAACGAGGGATGACTGTATATCTGTATATATCCAAGCGTCAACCCTTAATTCTCAGTTATTCAAAATTAGTGACGCGGCCCTATGTAACAGGTGAGTACTTTTCCACCCTACCTCTAAACTCACCTAAAGCCGATTGATGCCATTTAATGCGGCGGTTCGATAGGCCTCGGCCATAGTCGGGTAATTAAAGGTCGTGGTAATAAAATACCGCAGGGAATTGCCTTCGCCCCTCTGCTTCATAATGGCTTGGCCGATATGAACGATCTCGGCGGCTTCGGCACCAAAGCAATGAATACCGAGTATCTCCAGCGTCTCAACATGAAAGAGGAGTTTGAGCATCCCCACGGTCTCGCCACTGATCTGGGCTCTAGCGGTATCCTTGAACAGCGCCCTCCCGACTTCGTAGGGCACTCGCGCCTGGGTCAGTTCGCGTTCGGTGGCCCCCACTGAGCTGATCTCAGGCAGGGTATAAATGCCGGTGGGCACGTCATCGACAAAGCGGCAATTTTCCTTTCCGCGGGCCGAAGCTGCGGCAGAGCGGCCCTGATCATAAGCGGCACTGGCAAGACTCGGCCAGCCGATAACGTCGCCGGCGGCAAAGATGCCCTCTACGCTGGTTTCATAGTGCTCATCGACTTCCAACTGGCCCCGGTGATCCGCCTGCAAGCCCACAGCGTCCAGATCGAGCTGATCGGTATTGCCGGTTCGACCGTTACACCACAACAAGGCATCGCCGCGCAGCCTCTTGCCGGATTCGAGGGTCACTTCCACCCCACGGTCCGAGGCTTTCACCTCTCTATATTCCTCCCGGTCACGAATCATCACGCCGAGGTTGCGCAGGTGATAACTAAGAGCATCGGAAATCTCGTCGTCCAGAAACTCCAGCAGCCGATCTCGCGTATTGATCAGCTCGACCTTGATACCCAATCCGGAAAAGATCGATGCATACTCACAGCCAATTACACCCGCACCATAAATCAGGATCTTGCGCGGGGTATGTGACATTTTGAGGATGGTGTCACTGTCGTACACCCGTGGATGATAAAAATCGATATTCTCTGGACGATAGGGTCTTGAACCGGTCGCGATAACAATCTGGTCAGCAGTGAGGCGGTGCTCGCGCCCTTCGTGGCTAACAGCTAAGGTGTGAGCGTCAACAAAATGCGCCCGGCCAATAATCACCTCAATGCGATTGCGCTGATAGAACTTGCTGCGCATGGTGACCTGCCGTTTGATCACATCGTCAGCGGCGGTCAGTAGTCTGGGAAAGGTCAGGGTTCTGGGGTCACCCAGATCACGAAAGATCTGATTGCGATTGAAGCGCATGACCTGGCGGACAGTGTGACGCAAGGCCTTGGAAGGCACTGTGCCCTGATGAGTGCAGGCGCCACCCACCCAGCGCTGCTGTTCGACAATAGCTACGCGCTGATCGTGTTTGACGGCATTGAGCGCCGCACTTTCGCCAGCAGGGCCGCTGCCAATCACCAAAAGGTCGTAATGGGATTCAGTCATACAGTGTACTTTCTCCGGGACAAGATTCTACTTCGAAACAGCAAAACGGCTTCGATCATCATATCCCCCCCCTTGCTCGTCGTTGACAACAAGCAAAATGGATTCTACCTCATCCGGGGACTTTCTGTCGTTCGCTGTGTAGAATCCCGGGGCCTTAAAAGGATGCCCGAACGCTAAAACAATGCCCAAGCCAATTCCGAACCCACAGATAAGAGAAGCCTACGGCGTTATTGCACTCACCAGCCGCCATCCCGATCTGCGCCGACTGAAGCGCGAGCAGGCCACCCCCAATATCCACGGCAACAAACTCTGGGGCGCTTGCTATCTGTTAATGGACTATCTGGAACAGGCTCCGCTGCCCAAAGGGTGTCGAATACTGGATATCGGTTGCGGCTGGGGGCTGGGCGGTATTTATTGCGCTAAAACCTTTGGCGCCGAGGTAACCGCCATGGACGCAGACCCGGCGGTCTTTCCCTTCCTGCAGTTGCTGGCAGAGCACAATGGCGTCGAGATCACTGAACAGGTTGCACGCTTTGACGAACTGAGAGCCGACTATCTGGCCTGCTTTGACGTGATTATTGGCGCCGATATCTGTTTCTGGGACGCCTTGGCCAACGACGTTTCCGACCTGATTGACCGCGCGGTTGAGGCCGGCGTCAGTCGCATCATTCTGACAGACCCCCAACGCCCACCCTTTAACGCGCTGGCTGACCGCTGCGTTGAGGAACACTTTGCCGAAGCCTTTCAGATAGAAACGATAGAACCGCGTCGCTTTACCGGCACTGCGCTGGTTATAGAGAACAGCTAGCCGCCCGGCAGCGCACTGAACCAAAATCGCAAAACACACAACAGCCTCTCGCCTGCATCGCTTTGCCACAGGCAACACAGTCCGCTGTCGAAGGAGCTTTGCCGGCAGGCAAGCGCTCAGTCACCTTAAATCCGCACAGCGGGCACTGAATAATACTGCGGCTCGGAGCCGGCTTCGGATCGGACGCTGTCATAAAAAAATCACAATACTGTCACAGTTAGTACACGCATCAGGCACAGACTGCATAGTCAGGAGAACACTATGCAGATACTTACGACACTTACTCAATACGATACGCGCATGTTCCTCTGGTGTGTCAACAGTCGCCACCAGAGCGTGCTGGCCAAAACCGCGAAGCAGGTTTCCCGCAGCGGCGACGGTTATCTTCAAATTCTTATCCCTGTCGGGCTCGCCCTGATCGCTGGGGAAGCAGGACAGCACCTTCTGCTGGCTACTTTACTGGCCTTTGCTATCGAGCTGCCACTGTATTGGGTGCTGAAAAACAGTTTTCAGCGACGCCGACCACCTGAAGCCATACCCAGTTTCTCCAGTGTTATCACCGCGTCGGACAAGTTCAGCTTTCCCTCCGGACACACCGCAGCTGCGGTGATGTTGGCCACACTGGTCTACCTGAGCTTTGGACTGGTCGCCCTGCCCTTGATGATCTGGGCAGCGATGGTCGGCGCCTCGCGCGTGATTCTCGGGGTTCACTTCCCAACCGATATTCTGGCGGGCGCCACACTCGGTGCAACGCTGGCCTATGCGAGCTTCAGTATCGTTGTGATATGAAGATTCTCTACGGCGTGCAAGGCACCGGCAACGGCCACGTCAGCCGTGCCCGTATGATGGCCAGCCACTTCACTCGGCGCGGCGTTCAGGTCGACTTTCTATTCTCGGGGCGTGCGCCCGAGCGCTACTTTGATATGGAGTGCTTCGGCCACTACCAAACTCGCACCGGCCTCAGCTTCGTCAGCCATCAGGGCTCTATCAGCTACCTGCGCACCGTCGCGCAAAGTCACCCGATACGCTTTCTGCAGGAAATTCGTGAACTGGATGTGTCCGGGTACGACGTTATCCTCACCGACTTTGAGCCGATCACCGCCTGGGCGGGCAAACTGCAAAACCGTCCGGTAATTGGTATTGGTCATCAGTACGCCTTCCACCATCCCGGTGTTCCGCGCAGCAAGGGTGACATTCTGAGCCGATTCATACTGCGCTGTTTTGCGCCTGTGACCACCGGGCTCGGTCTGCACTGGTCGGACTTCGGTGGGCCCATTGTACCGCCCATCATTAATCCCGCCGTTTCCAGTCGAGTCGGTAACAGCGTGCTTGTCTATCTGCCCTTCGAGGATCAGAGCCGCGTTACCCGCTTGCTGAAACAGATACCCGACACCCGTTTTATTCAGTATTCACCGGATCTTGTCGATGGGCGGGACGACAATGTCGACACCCGCAAAACCAGCCTTGCTGGTTTCAAACAAGATCTGCAGTCCAGCCGCGCCGTCATCTGCAATGCCGGTTTCGAACTGATCAGCGAATGCCTCTATCTGGGCAAGGCCGTGCTGGCCAAACCGGTGACAGGGCAAGGCGAACAGATCGCGAACGCAATGGCTTTGTCGCAACTGAACTACGCCGATATCCTGCACAGCCTGGAACATAAACCAATAGCGAACTGGTTAAATGCGCTCCCAGTGCGCACACCCGTGACCTACCCCGACGTTGCTGCAGCACTGGTAGATTGGGTTCTATCCGGTGAATGGCACAATACCGAGTCGCTCAGCAAAGACCTCTGGAAGAAAACCCGGCTGGCCTGATCAGGCTTCCCTACCCAATCCCGCCAGCCAACCTCGGTCACAAGTCTATTTTTATTATCCGTATTTTTATTATTGGTATTACAGGGGCAGGCTTGCCCATTGTTACGATGCAGTTGTCGTTATCGTTGAGGCGCCCAGATAACGCTTACGGCGGGCGGGCTTCATTTTGGAGATATCCACCAGCACCAAACCATCCACGCAATCCGCAAAATCCGGGTCAATATTGTAGGCGGCAAACTGTACGCCACCGGTTTCGCACAGCTCTGAATACTGTTTATACAAAGGCGGAACGCTAGCCCCCATCTCAGCCAGTCGCGCTTTTAACTCGATAAATTCCTGCGAGTAGTCTCTGCCTTCGAAGGTATTCCCTGTGCCCGGCGCGTAAGGCAATTTCGCAATCGCCCAGTCGGACGCCGGCGGAAAATGCTTGCGGTAAAATTCAACCAGCAGTTCACGCGCCCCAGAGGGCAGTTCGTTACTGATACTGACCGGACCGAACAGATAGCGCACATCCGGGTAGCGGGAAAGGTAAGCTCCGACGCCTTGCCAAAGATAATCCAGCGCCGCTTTGCCCCAGTATTGGGGCTGAACAAAACTTCTACCCAGCTCCACGCCCTGCTGCAGATACGGCGCGGCCTGATCAGAAAAGTTAAATAACGTAGACGTGTACAAGGTTTGGTCAGCGTTCAGTGCCGCACAGCGCGCAAGACGGTACGCACCTACCAGCTCAAGTTGATTATCGTCCCACAGCAGTATGTGGTCGTAGTAGGTGTCGTAGATATCGGTATCCCGGCGATTGCCGGTGCCCTCCCCCACCGCACGGAAACTGATTTCCCGCAAACGACCGAGCTCACGCATAATCACACTATCGCCTGAGGCCCGAAAGCAAAAAATCTCCATACCATCGCAGGTTGTTCCCAGTCTTTCGCTGGATCGTAGCGCTTGTCGAAGCAAGCGGCGGTCTTCCGGGTGGGCCACAGATTGCATCTGCGGCATGAAATGTTTCTCGCCGCGCTGTTGCCGAGCACCCAACTTGTACACATGCCGTCTAAACAGCTGCGCCTTAGCGCGCGGTGTCAGCGGCAGGGATTCATAGCTGGCGGTTTCCACAATCGGTCCGATCGTCAGGCGCGCGCTGCGATGATGCTGCTTAAACATCTCGCGAATCAGCCAGAGGGTTGAGATCGGCTTGGCCAATAGGGAAAGCGCATAGAAAAACAGGGAATTTCTTGCGTTCACATGCACTGGCAGAATCGGCGCCGAGGTCTTGCTGGCAAAGCGCAGAAATCCGGTGCGCCAGCGGCTGTCTTTAACACCGGTCGGTCCCAGTCGAGACACTTCCCCTGCCGGGAAAATAATCAGCGCGCCGCCTTCGTTGAGATGGCCCTCAATATTCTTCAGATTCTGCTTGGGGGTATTGCCGTTCATATTATCGACCGGCAATAAAAGTGGGCGCAGGGGCTTGAGACTGTAGAGCAACTCGTTGGCGACGACTTTTACATCCGGGCGGATTTCGCTCAGCATTTTCAGTAGTGCCAGCCCATCCAAGCTACCAATTGGATGGTTGGCCACAATCACCACCTTGCCGCTTACCGGAATCCGTTCTCGCTCCCAGGCTTTGATGCTGTAGTCAAAGTCAAAATACTCCAAAGCCTTGTCGACAAAATCGATGCCGACAAGGTGAGGGTAATCGCGCTCGAACTGTTTGAATTCACTTTCATGAAACAGATAGCGAAACAGGGTCACCAGCGTGCTGCGAATATGTGGGTGTTTTTCCGCAATCGCGGGAAAACGCTCTTTAACAACGGAATCGACGCAGATCATCCTACACCCTACCCTGCCTTGCGCAGCGGAATAACTTCCGCCTGATGAAGGTCTACCTGTGAATCAAATTCGCGCAACACGCGCTGCCGATCACTCCAGTGCAGAAGTTGAAGCTCGCCACTGTCGGTTTCGGTGAGTGCACTGCAGCTTTCAATCCAGTCGCCATCGTTGCAGTACACAATGCCATCGATCATGCGCATGCCCGGCTGGTGAATGTGGCCGCAGACGACGCCATCCAGCCCCCGGCGCATCGCTTCTTCCGCCGCAGCCTGTTCGTAGATATCAATGACCTGACGCGCATTTTTGACGCGCTTTTTGATGTAGGTGGCAAGAGACCAGTAACCCAACCCAAGGCGGCTGCGGATAACGTTACCCCAGCGATTCAGGAACAGCAGAAAATCGTAGGCGACGTCACCCACCAGATGTTCCAGTTTGTTGAGCCGGATATGGGGGTCGAGCACATCGCCGTGAAACACGAGCAGCTTGCGACCATCCGCGGTTTGGTGAATGACCTCGTGCTTAATCTCGACGGCACCGACGGTTTCACCCACGTAGTCACGCAGGGGCTCGTCGTGGTTACCGGGAATGTAAACCACGCGGGTGCCATGACGGGATTTTTTCAGAATGGCGCGCAGTACGTCATAGTGCGCGGCGGGCCAGAAGAAGCGTTTTTTCAGCGCCCAGAGGTCAACAACATCGCCAACCAGATAAAGGGTTTCGCATTCGACGCTGTTGAGAAAGTCCAGTAGATAATCGGCCCGGCAATCTCGGAACCCGAGGTGGATATCAGACAACCATACTGTCTTGTATTGCAGTAGTGGAGGACTCAAGGGTTTGGCTCCATGCTCTAACACGGAGCCAGACTAACCAGCCGCGGTGACAGCCAAAAGTCAGTTGTGCAACAGTTTTATGACAGCTAGTGGTTTAGGGAAGACAGACTTTATCAGTCTTTGCTCTCACCGTTTTCCAGTTCCTGCAGTGACAGGCGCGGATCGCGCACCAATTGCTGCATACCCTGCTGTACCGCAGGCCCCAGCAGCCAGACCCACTGTTCCGCAAGTTCCTGCAAACGCGGATTTACCCGCAACAGAATCGTATCGTTGACGCGTTCTTCTTCGAGCAGCCCTTGATCCACCAATGCATCAATGTAGATTCGGAACAGAGTTTTATCGAAGTATTCCGGCGCTTCACGGCCGGTAAGAATTGCCAGTCGCTGCACCATATAAATAATGTGCTGCTCAATCGCCGGGCGCTGGGTGGGACGCTCACTCAGTTGGTATACAAGGAGCAGACTGCACATGGTGTAGCGCTCAAGGGTTTCGCGCAGCAACCGCCCAAGACCAATCACGGCACTGTATTCGGACGTACCTATTTCCGGACGCTTCAATTTACTGCCATCACGCTTCAACAGGCCAAGCTCAACCATACCGCCAATCAGTTCACGCACGCGTTCTTCGGCTTCGCGAACGGGCCAATGCAGAAACAACTCACGCTTAAGGAAGGGATAAAGCCCCACGCAGCGCTGCACCAGCAACTCTTCCTCTATGGATTCGGTATGCCGTAAAAAGCGTGCGATCAGTGACGGCAGGGCCAGCACATGCATGACGGAATTGCGGTAGTAGGTCAGCATCACCGCTTCGTTACCGGTCACGGTGATAATCGGTCCCCACGCGTGTTCGATTCGCGACAAACCTGCGGTGCGGGCGGCGGCTTCAAAGATTTCCGGAGCCGACTGTTCCGGCAAGACGATGTCACGGCTATAGGGCAGTTTTCGCATCAGACCGAGAAAGCGTTCGATCTGTTCCAGCAGTTCATTTTCTGCCATCGCTCGTTGCGGGCTGGCCAGAAGAATAGCAGACACCAACCCGATGGGATTCACTACCGCGGACTGGTTCACCCGCTCCATATTCATGCGCGCTAGACGTTCAATTGCCACTGGCAACCAGGTTTTATCACCCTCCTGCCACCGGCTTCGCCACTGAGGCTCAAGCCGGTTTAAAGCCTCTGACAAGATAATGGGTTCACCAAACGCAACATGCGGGCTGCCGTAAGAGGATTTGAAAATTTTACGGGCCTTGAGCAGCTCACCGGCGGACTCTTTCTTTTTACCCGCACCGCGCAGCTCCTTGGCGTAACTGCCGCCTTCTACCAGCTTGTCATAGCCCACATAAACCGGCACCAGCGCTGCGGCCCGACTGGGCTGGGCCAGAAAGCTTTCCACCACCATGCTCAGCATGCCGCGCTTGGCCGGAAGCAAGCGACCGGTGCGGCTGCGACCACCTTCCGGAAAAAACTCTACCGGGTAACCGCGGCCCAACAGTACATCCAGATAAGATCGGAAAATGGCCGAATACAATTGCTGCCCGGCAAAACTGCGACGGATATAAAAAGCGCCGCCACGACGCAGCAAACCGCCCACGGGCCAGAAATTCAGGTTTACCCCGGCAGCTATGTGCGGCGGCACGAGGCCCTGATAGTAGAGCGTCCATGAAATCAGCAGATAATCCAGATGGCTGCGGTGCGACGGCATGTAGATAACATGGTATTTGTTTGCCACCGAGCGCAGGCGATCTACGTTGTAGGGTTTCACGCCACTAAAAATTTTGCGGAACACCCAACTCAGTACAATATCCAGAAAACGGATCATGCGCGGGTCAAAGTTGGCCGCTACCTCATTGGCCATTTTTCGGGCGCGCTTATAGGCTTGATCGCGACTGATATTCTGTTCTTGGACCTCCTCGTCCAGCGCTTGCTGTACCAGTGGTCGTCGCAGCGTCGTATAAATCATGTGCTGGCGCGACAGCAGGCTCGGCCCCAGCGTAGCGGTTTTTTGCCGCAAAAAGTGAAACGACAGGCCGCGATGCAGAAGTTCTGCTGCGCGCAAGTGATTGGTCTGGCGCTCGAGAATGGAATCAAAGTCGACCGGGTCGGCAAAATTCACCAGCGCCGAGCGCCCCTGAACCAACATGATCAGTAACTTGCGCAGCCCGCCAGCAAACTCGGCATCACCCACCAGCAGTTTCAGTATGGAGGTTTCACTGCCGGGGTCACGCCCCCAGAAAATGGAAACCGGCAGAAACTGAATGCCAACATCGTGCTCTTCCGCAGCTCCAGCAATTAACTGAATCAACTGTTGCGGTGAGTTCTGCTCGTCCACCTCGGCAATCACCGGCAAGTAAAGGCAGGCTGCCCGCTCGATTGAGGGCAAATCTCCCGAAGGCGTGGTGATAAGTGGTAGATCCAGCTGTCGACAGAGCCGCTCCAGAACAATGCGGTCGGACCAACTGTGTTGGCGCAGAACATAACAGACCGGCTGCCCCTGAAGGCGCTCACGCAAGGCATCGAGGTTTTCCGGAATGACCTGCGGTTTGACGGCCCACAGCACTGGACGCAGCAGAATCCGCACAAAAACAAAGGCCAATCGCCGTAACCACTTCATTTTAAAACCTTTTTATCATCTGCGTTTAATACAGGGAAGTCGTGAGCTGCCCTAATCATAGCAAAGCTTCAATCCATCCGACGCCGCAACAACCAGAACCCAAACGCCGCTATCAGGCCGCCCAGCATCATGGTCAGCGCCATCGGCGCGGCCGTTCCATCCAGATGAATGCCCACGAAGGCACCAGCCAGAGCCGCCGTCCCCATTTGCAGGAATCCCAGCAAGGCGCTGGCGGTCGCGGCCATATCAGCAAAAGGCGCCAGCGCGACCGACATGGCCTGCGGCATGGTAATGCCAACCGCGGCAGTATAGAACACCATCGGTAAAACAACCGCCAGCGGATGATGCCAGCCCAGTGCGCTCAGCAAGGCCATCACTCCCGCCGACACACCCGCCAGCAGTGCGCCGCCCATCATGGTCTGCATCGGATCCAGCTGATGGGCCATCCGCGCCGTATACAGGCTGCCTCCCATATACCCGGCAACGATCAGCATAAACCACCAGCCAAACTGCTCCGGGGGTACGCCCATGAAGTCGATCAGCACAAAGCTGCTACCGGATATAAAGGCGAACGCGCCGGAATACATTGTGGCGATACCCAATGCCGCCACCAGAAAATGCCGATGGGTCAACAGCACCCTATAGTTGGCGAGGATCACGGCCAGCTTCAGCTCAGTCGGTTTTACCAGCGTTTCCGGGAGCACCAGCCAGACGGTGGTAAAGGCCAGCAGTCCATAAACCGCCAGGCTCCAGAAAATTGCCTGCCAACCAGTAAAGGTCATCATCCAGCCACCCAGCAGCGGAGCAATAACCGGCGCGATCGCCATAATGGCCGCCATATAACCCAGCGCTTTCGCGGCCTGAGTTGGACCGTAAATATCGCGCGCCATCGCCCGTCCCAGGGTTGGACCAACACAGGCCGACACACCCTGAATAAAGCGCCATATCACCAGCGACTCAACCGACTCCGCCAAGGCACAACCCACACAGGCGACGGTAAATAAGCCAATACCGCCGAGCAAAATCGGTTTGCGCCCGAAACGGTCAGCCAGCGGCCCGCAGACCAAATGAAACACCGCAAAGCCAATCAGATAGGCACTCAAAGTCCACTGCACGGCGGGCAGCGTGGTATCGAAGTAGGCCACCAATGAGGGTAGCGCCGGCAGGTACATGTCGGTGGAAAGCGGACCAAAGGCGACAAAAGCCGACATTAGCCAGAGCGTCCAGCGCGATTGAGGATCGAGGCTTTTCATGCCTGTGGCTTTCCCGAGAAATGAAAAACGGGGCCAATTGGCCCCGTCTGAAACAAGATGCGGTATTTTACAGCACTTTTAAATGTGCTGCTTATACCAAGCTTACAGTACTTCGAACAGACCCGCAGCGCCCATGCCGCCGCCCACACACATGGACACGACCACGTATTTCACGCCGCGGCGTTTGCCTTCGATCAGGGCGTGACCCACCATGCGCGCACCGCTCATACCGAAGGGGTGGCCAATAGAAATGGCGCCGCCATTCACATTCATCAGCTCGTTGGGAATGCCCAGTTTGTCGCGGCAGTACAAAGCCTGACAGGCAAAGGCTTCGTTCAGCTCCCACAAACCGATATCGTCCATTTTCAAACCGTGACGATCCAGCAGTTTGGGAATTGCGAAGACCGGACCAATGCCCATTTCTTCAGGCGCCAGACCGGCCACAGCCATACCGCGGTAAGCACCCAGCGGCTGCAGACCTTTCTTCTCAGCCAGCGAGGCTTCCATCAGACACACCGCAGAGGCACCGTCGGACAGCTGCGACGCGTTACCGGCCGTGATGTGTTTACCTTCCTTGATCAGCATGCCGTCTTTGAATACGGGCTCCAAACCTTGCAGGCTTTCCAGCGTCGTCGAAGGACGGTTGCCTTCATCCTTGGTCAGGGTCACTTCTTCGTAAGTGGTTTCCTTGGTTTCCTTGTTGAACACCGCCTTGGTGGTGGTCAGCGGCACAATTTCATCATCAAACTTACCCGCTTCCTGACCTGCCGCCGTACGCATTTGGCTCTGGTAAGAAAACTCATCCTGGGCATCGCGGGAGATGTTGTAGCGATCGGCCACTATTTCAGCCGTTTCGATCATCGCCATGTGCATGTAAGGCGTGTGATCGGTAACCGCTTTGGATACATTGCGGTAGCTGTTTTTGTGCTTGTTCTGGGTCAGCGAGATGGACTCCAGACCACCAGCCACAGCGACATCAATCTCATTGGTCATGATGGCTTTGGCGGCATAGCCGATCGTCATCAGACCGGAAGAGCACATACGATCCAGCGACGCGCCAGACACAGTCACTGGCAAACCTGCCGCCATCGCACTCAGACGCGCGATGTTGTAGCCCTGGTTACCCTGCTGCGCAGCGGCACCCATCAATACGTCGTCGACTTCTCCGCCTTCAATACCGGCGCGCTCAACGGCGTGACGAATAACGTGGCCACCCAGCACTGGAGCATCGGTGTCGTTAAAGGCGCCGCGAAAGGCTTTGCCCATAGCGGTACGGGCGGTTGATACGATTACGGCTTCTTTCATGATCTTTTCCCTTCCTTAATGTCTTGAATGTAACTGTCATTGCGAGCCTAGCGAAGCAATCTCGTTCCGTCACACTTCGATGTAGATTGCTTCGCTGCGCTCGCAATGACGGGAGTTTTTACGAACGCTGTGAACTGCAGCTAATGGTTTCACCCGTCAGATAAGACGAATAATCCGACGCGAGGAACATCATCACATTGGCCACTTCCCACACTTCTGCGCCGCGACCATAGGCCTCGCGACCTTCCAGTTCAGCCAGCAATTCTTCCGGTGCTGATTTTTTCAGCATGGGGTGAACCGCCAGCGACGGCGATACCGCATTAATACGAACGCCAAAATCCGCCGCTTCTACGGCTGCGCAGCGAGTCAGAGCCATCACCCCGGCTTTGGCCGCAGCGTAGTGTGCCTGCTCTTTCTGGGCGCGCCAGCCAAGTACGGAGGCGTTATTTACAATCACACCGGTGCCGCGCGTTTTCATGACTTTCATCATGTAACGGGTCATGCGCATGGTGCCGTTCAGGGTCACGTCGATGACCTTGTTCCACTCATCGTCTTCCATCTCGATCAGCAGTTTGGACGTTCCCAGGCCAGCGTTGTTAATCAGAATATCCACACCACCGAGTTTTTTCTCGGCGAAGTTAATCAGCGCCTGCACATCGTCTTCGACCGCCACATTGCAGGTCTTGCCCCACACGTTTTGCAGGCCGGTTTCTTCCTTCAGCTTTGCAACCGAAGCATCGAGACGACCTTCGTGAATATCGCTGATAACGATGGCCCGGCAGCCTTCTTCAACAGCCTTCTTGGCGGCTGCAAAACCGATACCGGCACCTGCAGCGGCGGTGATCAGCACTGATTTGTCTTTCAGCAGGCCGTGGCCGGGGACGTAGCTTGGGTTTTTGATATCCATAATGTTCTCTTTAATTCACTTTTTCCGTCATTGCGAAGCGCAGCGAAGCAATCTTGTGCGTCGCACTTGGAAGAAGATTGCTTCGCTGTGCTCGCAATGACAGACTAAAAATCCACTACCATTTGGGCTCTTTGGGCATACCTAATCCCCGTTCAGCAATAATATTCCGCTGAACCTGGTTAGTACCGCCATAAATCGTATCTGAACGCACAAACAGATACAGGGACTGCAAGCGCGTAAGCTCATAGGGCTCCGCGGCAATCACCTGCCCCATTTCACCTTGTACGTCCACAGCCAACTCGCCCAGCTCTCGATGCCAGGTCGCCCAGTACAGCTTGTAGATCAGTGCCTCTTTTTGCAGGCTGCCATCACCGGCATCGTCGCTGAGCATGCGCATGCTGTTGTAGCGCATGATCTTCAAACGCAGGTAAAGATCAGCTATGCGCTGACGAATCACCGGGTCTTTGGCTGCACCGTTTTCCTTGGCGACCTTAACGACTTCATCCAGTTCATTCTGGAAAGCCATTTGCTGCCCAAGGGTCGAGACGCCGCGCTCGTAGCCGAGCAGGCCCATTGCGACCTTCCAGCCATCACCGGGTTCGCCGACAATATCTTCGGCGTCGCACTCGGCGTCATCGAAGAAGACTTCGTTGAATTCCGAGGTACCGGTAATCTGTTCAATCGGACGCACGGTGATACCGGGCTGATCCATTTTTACCAGAAAGAAGCCGAGGCCTTTATGGGCCTTGGATTCGGGGTCCGTGCGGGCAATCACAAAGCAGTAGTGAGACTCGTGGGCCAGAGAGGTCCAGACTTTCTGACCATTGAGTATCCACTTGCCCTTCGCTTCATCAAAACGCGCTTTGGTTTTGACGTTAGCCAGATCCGACCCAGCACCCGGTTCGGAATAGCCCTGACACCACAGCTCGGTACCCGCAACAATGCCCGGCAGGTACTTTTGCTTCTGGTGCTCACTGCCAAAGGCAATGATGGTTGGGCCGGCAAGGCCCTCGCCAATATGGCCCATACGTCCCGGCGCACCGGCACGGGCGTATTCTTCGAAGAAGATCACTTGCTGCTCGATGGACAGACCACGGCCGCCGTATTCTTTCGGCCACCCCACGCAGGTCCACTTGCCCTCGGCCAGTTTCTGCTCCCACTTTACCCGCTCGTCGGGATAGGTGTGCTCGTCACCGGGGCCGCCACGAAACTTGAGCTTTTCAAATTCACCGGTGAGATTGGCTTTCAGCCAACCGGCAATTTCCTCACGGAATTTTTCGTCTTCCGGACTGAAACTTAATTTCATCGTCTATCTCCTCAGTCCAGTACTTAATCCAAAATCACGCCGGCAAGACGTTCGCGATGGAAAGCTGCATTGCCGAGCATGTGTTCAGAACCCTTGGCACGCTTGAAGTACAAGTGCACGTCGTATTCCCAGGTAAAACCGACGCCGCCGTGCATCTGAATGCTCTCTCCGGCATTTTTGAAGTAGGCATCAGAGCAATAGGCTTTAGCAATGCTCGCAGCTTCCGACAGCTCGTCCGCCAGACCACCGCCCTGCAAGGCCTCATCGGCAACACAGGCGGCGTAGTAAACAGCGGAACGTGCAGCTTCCACGCGCAGCATCATATCGGCCGCCTTGTGCTTAATAGATTGGAAGCTGGCAATGGGACGATTGAACTGAACGCGTTCCTTGGTGTACTCAACCGTGCTATCCAGCAATTGCTGACTGCCGCCCATCTGTTCGGCTGCAAGCGCGATAGAGGCCAGATCCAGCACCTTGTCCAATACCGGCCAGGCCTTGCCGGATTCTCCAAGAAGGCTAGCAGCAGAAAGTTTGAAATTATTGAAAGACAGCGAAGCCATTTTGCGGGTTTGATCCAGCATCGGCTGCGCCTTGCGTTCAAGGCCCGAGGAATCCACCGGTACCGCAAACAGACTGATACCTTCTTCACCGCTGCTGCCCTCACCGCGAGCGGCAACTAAAATCAAGCCAGCGGTCATACCGTCTACGACAAAACTACTGTCGCCATTGAGGACAAAACCGTCGCCGTCTTCGCGCCACGTCGCGGTTATAGCATCAGCCGTGCGACCGCCTCGAGCGCCACAGTAGGCCAGGGTTGCGGTCAGACTGCCTTCACAGATAGCCGCCAGGTATTCCGCTTTCTGTTCATCGCTCGCTGCGAGCAACAAGGTATTTACGCCGAGGCAGACCGTGGAGTAGAAAGGTGCGCACAAGAGGTAGCGCCCCATCTGTTCCATCATGGCAACCAACTCGACATAGCCCAGCCCCATACCTCCGAATTCCTCGGGGATATGGATGGCCTGCCAGTACATCTCGGCACAAATCTGCTGCCAGAGCGCCTCGTCAAAACCGGTGTCGGAAGCCATTGCCTTGCGCACGGCTTCACTGGTCGACACCTCAGCCAGAAAAGATTCCGCAGTATCGCGGATCATCTGCTGTTCTTCGGTAAATACAAAATCCATTCGCAGCCTCGATTAAAGGCGCCCTGCCGGAAAAAGCAGTTTTAGAAGAGCAGTTTCAGCTCTACGTAAGCGCCATCCTGAAAATCATAGTCCCCGCGCACGTCTTCGATCTGAACTTCAATATCCGACAGACCAAACTCCAGCGCGGAGTTTTCAAACAACATCAACTGGGCACCAATCTTCCAGTCGCGGTAGCCATCCATATCGTCAAATGACGTAGAAGACGGGCCATAGAAATAAGAAGCCACCAAACTGAAGACATCGCTGGTCGGAACCTTCAAATCGATACCGAAAGCCAAACCGGGACCTTCTACCCCATCCAGATCAGCATAAAAGCCTTTCACGCCGACGCGACCTTGCAGACGACCACGTTTGCCGTTGGCATAGAATCCGGCGTTGTAGATTTCTACGTCGTCGTCTTCATTGTGGTTTGCCCCGATTTCCACCGACGCTTTTCCATCCGGTGAATTGGCATTGAAAGACAAACCCGCCACATCATCACTGAAGCGGAAGCTGACATCGTTGGCCAAGGCCGCAGGTGCCGTCAGAGTTGCCGTTGCTGCCAGCAGGAAAAGCGCTTTCTTCATGGTGTTACCCCTGTGCAAATCAAAAATTGGCGGGGATCAGGTTCCCCAGACTTTCTGCGCGGGGACTTCTTTTTTCAACAGCTCCTCCATCGCAGAGCCGATTTCTGCGGGCTTCCACTGTGCGCCTTTATCAACGCCCTCAGTGGTTCTCCAGCCATCGGCTATGCAGATTCTACCGCCTTCTGACTCAAATACACGCCCTGTCACGTGGGAGGATTCCTCAGAGCCCAGCCAGGCCAGCAATACCGACACATTTTCCGGGGCAAAGTGGTCAAAGCTGCCATCTTCGGGCGCTGCCATGCGTTGGGCCATTTCCGGTACGCCCATGGTCATGCCTGTACGCGCTGAAGGCGCAACAGCGTTAGCGGTAATGCCGTAGCGGCCCAGTTCTGCGGCCTGATTCAGGGTCAGTGCCGCAATACCGGCTTTTGCCGCGGCATAGTTGCTCTGACCAATTGAGCCCTGCAGGCCGGCACCGGAAGTCGTGTTGATAATGCGACCAGAGACGAGTTTGCCTTCCTTGCTCTGACCACGCCAATAGTGAACGGCATGAGAGCTGATGCAGAAATGCCCTTTCAGGTGAACCGCCATAATGGTGTCCCATTCCTGCTCGGTCATGGAGGCAAACATGCGGTCGCGGTTAACACCGGCGTTGTTCAGTACGATATTCAGGTCACCAAAAGTATCGATAGCCTGTTTTACCGCGTTGAGGCTGTCGTCGTAGTTGGTGATATCCGAGGTGTTGACGATGGCCTTGCCGCCAGCGGCCGCTATCTCGTCGACCACTTTCTGTGCAGCTTCCTGATTGATGTCGTTCACCACCACCGAGCAGCCTTCGCTGGCAAAAACGCGGGCGTGCGCCGCACCGAGGCCACCACCGGCACCGGTGATGATTGCTACTCTGTTATCCAGAATTCCCATGTTATTTCTCCGAATCAAGTTCGCGACCCCTCACCCCAGCCCTCTCCCACTGGGAGAGGGGGCGCGGGGAACCCGCTATATAGGTCCCCTCTCCCTTTGGGAGAGGGACAGGGTGAGGGTTTACAACCTCTCAATAATCGTTACGTTCGCCTGACCACCGCCTTCACACATGGTCTGAAGACCATAGCGTCCACCGCTGCGCTCAAGCTCGTGCAGCAGGGTCGTCATTAGTTTGGTACCAGTCGCACCCAGCGGATGGCCCAGTGCAATCGCTCCACCGTTGACGTTGGTTTTGGCGTGGTCATACCCGGTTTCCTTCAACCAAGCCATCACCACCGAGGCAAAGGCTTCGTTGATTTCAACAACATCAATGTCGTTCAGGGTCATGCCCGCTTTCTTGAGGGCATATTGCGTTGCCGGAATCGGTGCCGTCAGCATCCAGATCGGATCTTCAGCACGCACACTGATATGGTGAATGCGGGCACGCGGGGTCAGGTTGTAGCGCTTCAGCGCGTCTTCGCTGACGACCAGCATGGCACTCGCACCATCACAGGTCTGACTGGACACCGCGGCGGTTACCTTGTCGCAACCAAACAGAAAATCCAGCTCGGCCATTTTTTCCAGCGTGGACTGACGTGGGGTCTCGTCCATGGTTACGCCTTCCAGCGGAATGATCTCGCGATCAAAGCGTCCTTCTTCGATGGCCTTCAATGCGCGGGTGTGAGACTCGAGCGAGTACACTTCCAGATCACGGCGAGAGAAGCCCCACTTATCGGCAATCATCTGCGCGGATTTGAACTGGGTCGGCGGCTCGGCACCATAGCGCTCAACCCAGCCAGTGGAACCCGAGAAAGGATCTTTAAAGCCCATCGGGATCGCCGCGGTCATGGCCGAAGAAATCGGAATCTGGGTCATAGTCTGAACACCACCCGCAACCACGACGTCTTGGGTGCCGGACATGACTGCCTGCGCGGCAAAGTGAACCGACTGCTGAGAAGAACCACATTGACGATCAATGGTTGTTCCCGGCACTTCATCAGACAAACCAGCGGCAAGCCAACAGGTGCGGGCAATATCACCGGCCAACGGTCCGATGGTGTCGACACAACCGAAGATAACGTCGTCATATTCGTTGTCGGGAATCCCGTTGCGCTCAACGATGGCTTTCAATACGTGGGCGCCAAGGTCAGCACCGTGTACATGGGCCAAACCGCCTTTACGACGACCGGTTGGCGTTCTTACTGCGTCTACTATGTAAGCTTCTGGCATGGTTGCCTCCGATTTATTGGGAGGGATTACCCTCACCCCGGCCCTCTCCCGGAGGGAGAGGGGGCGTAACGTTTCACTACGGAGTTCTGTCCAGTTCTCTCTCCCTCTGGGAGAGGGTTAGGGTGAGGGATTGAAGCACCGAATCTGTCTGATCCAGTAGTTCGTTATTCCAAAACCTCACCACGGCATAACCCCGCGATTCCAAAACTCGAGTGCGGCTTTCATCGCTCCCGACTTGTTCACTGTGCTGACCGCCATCCAGCTCGACAATCAACTTCATATCCTCACAGACAAAATCTGCGATGAAATTTCCAATCGGTTGCTGGCGTCGAAACTTATAGCCAAGCAGCCGTCGATTTCTTAACTTCGACCAAAGCAACCGTTCCGCATCGGTCTGATTGTGCCGCAGTAAGCGGGCGCATTTTGTCATCCGTGACATTGTTTTCCCTTTAAAATTTCCCTCACCCTAACCCTCTCCCTGAGGGAGAGGGAACCTCTCGGCAAGCTCAGTGCGCACCCTCTCCCTTTGGGAGAGAGACGGGGTGAGGGTTATTTTTTAGAACGTATTCCCCGCCCCCAGCTTGGCATCATTCGCCAACACATAATCCGCAACACGCTGCTTGTGAAAAGCTGCATCACCCCACGTACTGGCATAGGCCCAGGCGCGCTTCATGTAAATATGCAGATCCACTTCCCAGGTGTAACCCATCGCGCCGTGCACCTGAATGCAATTTTTGGCCGCAAGATTCGCAACTTCACTGGCAGCCAATTTCACATGACTTACCGCCATCGCAATTTTGTCCTGCCCGTGGTCAATCGCATAGGCCGCACGCGCAGCCGGGGCTTTGGCATATTCGAGACGGTAGGCGATGTTAGCCATATGATGTTTAACCGCCTGGAAAGTACCAATCGCCACACCAAACTGTTTGCGCTCGCTGGTGTATTGAACCGAAATATCGACCATGCGCTGGGCGAGGCCCAGGGCTTCAGCTGCGACACCCAAAGCACCACCGTTCAATGCCGCGTCGATCAATGATTGCGCCGCATCACCCTCGGCAATTTTGTCGGCCTTGGCTTCATCAAACTCAACCACAAACAGTTTGCGAGACAGATCCACAGACTCATTCGCACGAAGCGTCGCGTTGCCCGGCTCTACCGCATACAAGGCTCCAGCCTTCTCAAGAATCAACAGGTCAGCAATATGCGCATCTTCGACAAAGATATTCTGCTCGAGACCGACCATTACCACCGCTTCGCCCGAAGCGATTTTCGGCAGCCAGGTCTGTTGCAAGTTGTCATTTGCGCTGTTTACGATCAGCGGCACAGCAACCATGGCGGTATGAACCAGTGGCGCGGGCAGCGCAACATAACCGCATTCCTGAGCCAGCAGCACAAAGTCCAGCATGTGCATGCCGAGACCGCCGAAGTCTTCCGGCACGGTAATACCGGTTAAGCCCAACTCTGCCAGTTGCGACCATAATTCCGGACTGCGACCGCTGTCGGTTTCCCACAGCTCGCGGATTTTTTCTGGCGTGATTTCATTGACCAGAAAATCACGGACGGATTCCTGAAAAAGGAGTTGGTCTTCTGAAAAAGTAAAATCCATATCATTTCTCTCGCTACCTTTCCCTCACCCTGTCCCTCTCCCAACGGGAGAGGCTACGGAGCTGCGCGTTCGTTGCGCCCCCTCTCCTTGGGGAGAGGGTCGGGGTGAGGGGTTACTTGCGGGGCATACCCAACATGCGTTCCGCGATAATATTGCGCTGAATTTCGTTGGTACCGGCATAAATCGGGCCCGACTGGGCGAACATCCAGCCATCGAGCCAGGTACCAACACCAGCGGCATCCGGCGCGTGGGGTTGCAACTCGGCACGAGCGCCCAAGATGCTGAGCGCGGTGGCATGCATCTGCTGATCGAGCTCAGACCAGAAAATCTTGTTGGTCGAGGCTTCTGCACCAATCTTGCCGCCTTTAATCAAACGACACGCGGTTTGATAAGTCGTCAGTGTGTAGGCTTCCGCATCCATATAAGCGCGCAATACCGCTTCGCGATTCGCTGGGTCACGATCCGCCGATTCTCGGTTCGCCTGATACAGCTCAACCAAACGTTTGGCGGTTTCCTGAAAGCGTGCCGGCGAGCGCAGCATCAATCCACGCTCAAAACCAGCCGTGGCCATCGCCACTTTCCAGCCCTCGCCTTCACCGCCCAAACGGTATTCGGCAGGCACTTTCACGTTATCGAAAAAGATTTCCGCAAAGCCGGGCAGACCATCCAACTGCGGGATGGGGCGCACCGTAATGCCTTCAAGATCGAGCGGCACCAGAATAAAAGTCAGCCCGTGGTGGCGCTGTGAATCGGGCTCGGTGCGGAACATGCCAAAGCACCAGTCCGCCCAGACGGCGCGAGTCGACCAGGTTTTCTGGCCGTTGATCACGTAGTGGCTGCCGTCGTCGCTCAGTTCCGCCTTGGAGCGAATAGCAGCCATATCCGAACCGGCATTGGGCTCAGACCACCCCTGACACCAGATATCTTCACCTGTCGCCATACCGGTCAGAAATTTCTTCTTCTGCTCTTCAGTGCCGTACTCCATCAGGGTCGGGCCAAGCAGAAAAATACCGTTTTGGTTAACACGCAGTGGGGCGCGCGCGGCGTAGTATTCTTCTTCAAAGATCAGCCATTGAATCAGGTCGGCACCGCGGCCACCCATTTCTTCTGGCCAGGTAATCATGCCCCAGCGACCTTCGTAGAGTTTCTTTTCCCACTCGCGGTGCTGTTGAAAACCTTCTTCGGTATCAAAAGTCTTCAGCGGCTCGGCGGGAACGTTAGCCGCCAGCCATTCGCGGACTTCCTTGCGAAATGCTTGGTGTTCGGCAGTAAATTCCAATTGCATAGTTCTTTACCTGTGTTTTATGCGTGCATGCACTCAAATCAGAAACTGGCGTCGCGCTTTTCAACAAAGGCGTCACGCGCTTCCTGGGAATCTTTGGAAGCATAGGCCTCCTGGGTAAAACCCTGCTCCCAGCGGTATTTATCTTCGAGATTGCCGTCTTCAATACCCGTCAGCGCTTCTTTGGCGAGCTGAATCATGCGCGGCGATTTTTCGGCGATCTTCTCGGCCATCTCGCGCGCTGTGGCGAGCAGCTGATCGCGCGGAACCACCTTTTCTACTGCACCCAGTCGGTAAGCTTCCTGTGCATCAATGCCTTCGCCGGTAAAGTACATGTAACGGACTTTCTGTACCGGGAACATGCGCTGCAGGTGAGCGCCACCGCCCATCGCACCGCGATCCACTTCCGGAACTGCAAAGGTCGCACACTCGGAGGCAACAATAATGTCAGCCGCACCGCTGATACCGATACCACCACCCAACACGAACCCGTGAACAGCAACGATCACGGGTTTCTCATTGCGATGGATCGCTTTAAAGGTGTCGTAGTTGCCTTTGTTAACCGCTGTGATCTTGCCGGCATCCGCCTGCAGCTCTTTGATATCCACACCGGCACAGAAGCCTTTGCCTTCGGCGGCGATAATGATCACGCGCACCTTGTCATTTTTGCCGAGCGCTTCAATTTCATTGGCAATGGCAAACCAGCCTGCACTATCAAAAGCATTGACGGGCGGTTTGTTGAAAATCATTTCCGCGATACCGCTTTCGGAAATATTCAGGCTAAAAGGCTTGCTCATGTTCCTGTCCTCAATCCTTCTGAAATTTCTGCAGGCCGGCTTCGGCCTCACTGATAATCTGGCTGATCAATTCTTCACAGCTCAACAACTGATCGATGACACCGGCCACCTGACCGGAGGGCAAAACCCCCTCCTCCGGCTGTCCGTCAACCATCGCTTTCTGAATAATCATCGGCGCATTCGCCGACATAATGGCTTGGGCCAGTGTGAGATCGCCGGACTTGGTCATGGCCATGGCAGACTTCAACAGGCCAAACAAACTGGCGCCAGTAAACTTGCGAAAGGCCAAACCGTTGCGCAGGGCAATAATCAGTTTCTTCAGGGCGCTGGCAGACTCCAGCTCCTTCAAAACCTTATTCATGATCATGCGCTGCGGCAGACCATCCATTGCGGTCGAGACCACAATATCGCCCGGATTTTTGCAGTCGATATAGCGCGCTTTAGTGGCCTCGGGTACCGGACTCTCCTTGGTCAGCAAAAAGCGCGTGCCCATGGCAATACCATCTGCACCGTAGCTCATCGCAGCGAGCAGACCTCGACCATCCTTGAAACCACCCGCACCTAACACCGGAACCTTGTCGCCAACGGCATCAACAACCTGTGGCAACAGCAGCGTCGTGGGAACAGAGCCCGTATGACCTCCACCTTCACCGCCTTGAACGGTTACCGCATCGGCACCCAGCTCAACCGCTTTGATGGCATGCTTGGGCAAGCCCACGGTCGGCATGCAGACCACACCGGCGTCCTTAAGCTTTTTAATAAACTCAGGGCCGGGCGAGCGGGAATAGCTGACCGCACGCACACCGTGTTTGATCACGAGTTCGACAATCTCGGCGGCGTTGGGCTGATACATATGAAAGTTCACACCGAAAGGCTTATCAGTGAGTTCCTTCACCCGCAGGATATCGCGCTCCATTTCCTCGGGCGGAATCGTCGCGCCTGCGAGAAAACCAAAACCACCTGCGTTACAGGTACCGGCCACCAGCTGCGGATCAGCCACCCAACCCATCGCGGTCTGAATGATTGGGTATTTGCAGCCGAGCAGGTCGGTGATGCGTGTTTTTAATGGATTAGACATAGTTTGCTCTGTTTTGCTGAAAACCACCCTCACCCTGTCCCTCTCCTAACGGGAGAGGGTACCGACTAGTCAGCCCTGTGCGCCCCCTCTCCCTTGGGGAGAGGGCTGGGGTGAGGGTTTGCCGCATCAGCTCCGGTCGCCCGGAGGGTTATCTTTCAATTGCTTGCTGCGCAGATCCTTCGGATCGATTTCGCGAATGATCGCGAGCTGCTCTTCCGTCGGTGCCGGCGTCGTCGGCACGTTATCCGGAATGCAGATTTCGAAACCGGTGTTTTCAACGACCTGCTCAACGCTAATGCCGGGGTGCAAACTGACCAGACGGATCTGGTTGTTGGGGCCGCCGAAATCCATCACACATAGATCGGTAAATATCATGCGCAGATCAATATCGTCGTTGGTATATCCCTTCGGCATGCGCTCGGGGTTGTAACCGATGGTGCAGACCACATCCACTTCACCTTCTACAAATACACGGGTGGTGTGTGAAGGCACAAAGTAGGAGTTCGCATGCGAAATGGAGTTACCCGGGAAACCACGGGTGCCCAGCATCTGAACTTTCGGCCTTTCGTAGGTGCCGCCCAGAGCAGAAATATTGGTCTGACCAAAGCGGTCAATCTGAGTTGGACCACCGGTAAGGTGACGACGACCGCTCCAAACGTTGTCAAAGATGCGTGAGAAACCCATCCAGGTTTCATTCATCTGTTTATAGTCCTTGCCGCGAGTCAGCGGATTCGGCTCGGACAACAACCAGCATTCGCTGTCGGTCATCATGATATCGGTGTTGCAGGTTTTCATTGCCAAGCTGGCGGCAATGCGCGGCAGCACACCGATGCCGGTGATCAGTACTTCGCCGTCGTTTTCGTAGGCGGCGGCATTGGCGCAGATAATCAGTTCCGCCAGAGTGTAGTCTTTTGCAGGCGTAGCCATTGTCGTCTCCTTAGTAAACCGGTTTCGGCAGTTTCTGAATGGCGTCGAGTCCACCAACTGCTTGCTGGTATTCGTCTTCGCTCTTGCCAGTGATGAACTTATCGGCGTAAGCCGCGAAGCCACCGTCTTTCGCTGACGCGTTGTATTCCTGGAAGTGCGGCACATCAAAGCCGTAGTTCGGCGCACAAGACGTCGGGTGGGCACCACCGGGCACGTGAACGACGCCTGTGGTTTGGCTACGCTCCCAGAACACCATGCGAGCTTCTGCTTCGTCGGCGAAGAATTCTGTGTCGACAATTTCTTCGGTCGTCACGAAGGTTTTCTCCGCAGCGCGGGCAAACCAATCGTCCATATGATGGTCCGGGCTGGTGATCTGACAGACACCGCGGGTATCGGCGCGGTTAGCGTGAATCAGCGCGGCGTCGAGTTTCAGCGCCGGCATCGCCACCCACTCTTTGTCATCGTAAGGGCTGTCGATCACTTTGATATCGGCGTTGTACTTGATAACGTCGGTGCCCAGACCGACTTTGGTCGGGATAAAGGGGCAATCCCAGGCCGCAGCGCGCAGACCGAGCAGCATCATGCCCTCATCAATTTCCATCACTTCGATGTCACCGTTCTGCCGCGCCTGACGGAAGTAAGGCTCCAGCGGAATAAAGTCGAGTGACACAAAAGCAAACACGACCTTTTTCACTTTGCCTGCCGCGCACAGCATGCCCACATCGGCACCGCCGTACGCGACAATGGTCAGATCTTTCAGATCGGACTTCAGGATTTCGCGGATCAACGCCATCGGTTTACGACGCGGGCCCCAGCCGCCAATGCCGATGGTCATACCATCGCGCAATTGGCCGACCACGTCCTGCAGGCTCATTTGCTTGTTCATAAATTCTCCTTCCTCTCTAATATCCATCTGTCATTGCGAGCGCAGCGAAGCAATCTCGATTAGCCTCTGCCACATTTGAACAGATTGCTTCGCTGCGCTCGCAATGACGGTCTATCCGAGTATCTTCGACATCCGATAATCGTGTTTAACAAAGGTCACTCCCAGCGAGCACTCCGTTCTTCGCACACCGGGAATCACACTAACTTTCGTATTCAAAAAATCCGCCAGCTGGCCATTGTTCTGCACCAGCGTGATCGCCAGAATGTCAAAACGCCCCAGCGTTACCGCCACAAAACCAATCTGCGGCGTGTCGGCCAAGGCCTGCGCTACCGCTTTGACTTCGGCGGCACTGTCGACCTCAATCCAGATGTAAGCCAGTGTCGGATTGCGCAGGTGATCGATATTGGTCACCGCGGTAATGCGAATCTGACCTTCATCTTCCATGCGCTTGATGCGGCCACGCACGGTGCCTTCGGTTACACCTAACTCTGCAGCTATCTTGCGATTGCTGGTGCGGGCATCTTCCGCCAGCACCTCAACAATCTTCTGATCCAGTTCATCGAGGCGACGCTTGCTCATGCGTCCTTCCCCTCGGCAGTTCGCGACTTGTCGAACAACACCCAGTTCGGCTGATTTTTCAGCACATCGATCGCCATCGCCGGCAGTAGTCTTCGCACACCGGGTACCGCGGCAAGGCGTTGAGTGATCAATTGCGATACCGCTTCCTGATCTTCCGCCACCATCAGACACTCAATATCGTGGCTACCCACCACCTGACACACGGAAAACACTTCCGGGAAGTTAGCCAAATCTGCCGCTACCTCGGCAGCACTGCGCCCTTCTACCTGCACACCCACGGCCAGCATGAGTGAAAACCCGGCCGCCTCGAAATCGGTGACTGCAACCACTCTGAGCAGGTCCTGCTCTTCAAGCCGGCGCAGCCGACTGCGAACCGTGTTTTCGGTCAGCCCGGTTTTTTCTGCCAGTGTCTTGAAAGGCATTCGCCCATCCTGCCGCAGCAGTGACACCAGCTTGTGGTCGGCTTCATCCATCTGCAGCGAGTGCATGGGGATGCGTTCGGCCACCGCGTCTTTCAATACGCCCTCAGCCAAGGCCCTGTTCTCTGGCCAGCTTTTTCAGTTCGGGCTTAACCACTTTGCCCGAGGCATTCAGCGGTAGTGAGTCGACAAAGGCCACGTGCATTGGCACTTTGTAGCGTGCGAGATTGGCAGCGGCATAGGCCGCCACCGCGTCTTTATCCAAGGAAGCTCCCGGCTTCAGCACCACAAAGGCCATACCCACTTCGCCCTGAGGCGCCTTAGGGACGCCAATTACGGCAACCTGGGCAACACCTTCCAAACCATAGAGCGTTTTCTCAACTTCGGCCGGATAGACGTTTTCGCCGTTCATGATGTACATGTCTTTCAAGCGATCGGTGATGCGCAAATAACCGCGCTCGTCCATCACCCCAATATCGCCCGTTCGCAGCCAGCCCTCTTCGGTAATGGTTTCCTGCGTGGCCTCAGGCATATCAAAATAGCCGAGCATCACGTTATAGCCGCGCACCCAGATTTCTCCTTCGCTGCCGCGAGGCACTTCATCCCCGGTTTCCGGGTTGGCGCATTTCACTTCAACGCCTTCGATCGCACGACCAGAGGTAGTGGCGATGGTTTCCGCATCGTCGTCGGGGCGACAGATACTCACCACACCCGTGGATTCGGTCAGTCCGTAAGCAGTGACGACCGTTTCAAAACCGAGCACGTCGCGCATGTCTTTTACCAGCTTGACGGGCACCGAGGCCGCGCCGGTTACGCCGAGGCGTAAGCTGGAGAGGTCGTAGTTGTCACGGGCGGGATCGGCCAGCAGCATTTCATAGAGCGAGGGCGCACCGGGCAGCATGGTGACCTTGTCGGCCTCGATCTGCTTCATCGCGGCCTCTTTGTCAAAAGCCATCACCGGCAAAATGGTGCTGCCGAAAATAATCGCCGCCAGCCAGCCGGCCTTGTAACCGAAGGTATGAAAGAAGGGATTGATAATCAGATAATTGTCGCTGCTGCGCAGGCCAACCGTATCGCCCCAGGTTTTGAACACCTGAATATTCTGGCGATGGGTGCAGAGCACGCCCTTGGGCTTGCCGGTGGTGCCGGAGGTAAACAGCATATCGGCGACATCGTCGGGCTCAACGCTCGCCAAGCGCGCTTCCAACACCTCGATATCTACACCGTCAGCGCGGTCCAAAAAAGCATCCCAGCTCTCGGCGCGTTCAGCACTGCCACGCAACAGCACACGGTGCTCCAGCGCTGGCAGATCTTCGCTGGCCAACATAGCCAATGGCTCGCCTTTTTCCAGGCGGGTATACGTGAGCAGAATGCGGGCACCACTGCGACGCAAAATATCCGCCGCCTCATTGCCCTGCAGCCGATTGTTCAGCGGCACTAGCACGGCGCCGACGGACTCAAGGCCAATAGCCGCCTCAATCCACTCCGTCATATTGGGCGCCCAGATGGCAACCCGGTCGCCCTTCTCGATGCCAGCCGCTACAAAGGCTGCGGCCGCACGGCAACCCAGCTGGGCCAGCTCGTCATAGCTGACCCGGCGATCCCCTTCCTTGATCGCTGTTTTATCGTTGTATTCGTCGGCCGCCCAGGCTATTAGCGCGGGCAGACTCAACGGGAGTGATGGGCTCTGTGACATGCCTGATTCACGTGCTCTGCCAGAAGAATTGGGCATTAAGTGTAGTCAGGGGAAAAGGCTTTCGCAAGCAATATGCGTAATCCCAAGGGATGATATTTACGCATTTTTATACAATCAGCGTATATTGATCACTATTCTCATACGATTTGGCGCTATAAGCCCCACCTAAAGTGCTCAAAAGGGCAAAGGCGTGCAGTTCCTATCCTGCGCCCGCGCCACCGCAGGGCAATAAAGTTTGCCCTCACTTACACTGAGACCTGCAGCCAGCCCGGCATCGGCGGCTAGGGCTGCCCGCCAGCCCCGGCTGGCAATTGCTTCAATAAAGGGGAAAGTAGCCCGGGACAAGGCCGCCGTTGCCGTCCGCGGCACAGCCCCCGGGATATTGGCAACGCAATAATGCACGATACCTTGCTCTATATAGGTGGGCTGATCGTGGGTGGTGGGGCGACTGCTCTCAAAGCAGCCTCCTTGATCAATCGCCACATCCACAAGCACTGCGCCAGCTCTCATTTTAGTCAGATCGGCGCGCGTGAGTAGCTTGGGGCTGGCATCACCCGGCACCAGCACGGCTCCAATAATTACATCCGCCTCCGGCAAATGCGTTTCCAACTCCCGCCCCGTCGAGGGCTCAACATCAAACACCCCTGCCCAGTCTTGCCGCAGCTGATCTCGCTTCTGCTCTGCACTCTCCAGTACCGTAACCTTTGCCCCCATTCCCGCCAGAATACGCGCCGCGTTTACGCCCACGACGCCACCGCCCAGGACCAGCGCGCTGGCAGGACCAACGCCGGTTGCTCCCGCCAGCAGCACACCCCGTCCGCCAAGCGTTTTCTCCAAACACCGGGCTGCCGCCTGAGCCGCGACGCGGCCGGCAATTTCACTCATGGGGAACAACAGCGGTAATCGACCCTCGCCGTCGCGCACGGTTTCATAGGCTATCGCGGTAACGCCACTGCGTAGCAGGCGATTCACCAACCCGTTATCCGGCGCCAGATGAAGGTAGGTGAAGAGAATCTGCCCCTCATGCAGCAAATCACATTCAGCAGGCTGAGGCTCCTTGACCTTGACAATCAGCTCCGCGCGCGTGAATACCTCGCCAGCCGTGGCCAGCAGTTCTGCACCAGCCGCTTGATAATCTTCGTCACTGAAGCCGCTGCCCACTCCGGCCCCGCATTGCACCAGCACCTGATGCCCGACCTTCCGCAAGCGCTCGACCTGTTCCGGCATCAGCGCAACGCGATGCTCCTGAGCTTTGATTTCCTTAGGCAAACCGACAATCACTCACACCTCCACAAGGCGACGGCACTTAAATACAGTGTAGTCAGAATCGGTCGTACGGGGGTTAAGAGAAGTGCTTCACGCGTTCGCGCAACGCCGGCACCACCTCGCGCTCAAACCAGGGATTGCGCTTTAACCAGAGCTGATTGCGAGGCGAGGGGTGAGGCAGCGGCAGGAAGCGAGGACCATAATCCGCATACTGCCTGACAGTTTCAGTCAAGGTCGGGCGCGGTGCATCCAGATAGTATTTCTGCGCGTATTGACCCACCAATAGCACTAACTCAATCTGCGGCATCAGCGCCAGCAGTTTATCGTGCCAAGCAGGTGCACATTCCGGGCGCGGCGGCAGATCGCCACTTTTCCCCTTGCCGGGGTAGCAAAACCCCATGGGGACAATGGCGGCCAGTGACTCGTCGTAGAACTGCTCGCGGCTCCAGCCCAGCCAGTCGCGCAGCCTGTCACCGGAGGGATCATTCCAGGGAATGCCGGTATTGTGCACCCGGGTTCCGGGCGCCTGCCCCACTATTAGTAGCCGCGCTGTGGTGCTGGCGCGAACAACCGGGTTAGGCCCGAGCGGCAGCTGCGCCTCGCAGAGATTGCAGGCCCGAACCTCTGCCAATAATTTAGCCAGCTTATGGCCGGTATCACGGGCGATAACTTTGCTACCTTTGTCAGCCAAGGAAAATCGGCCCCCAATATGCTTTAATACGCGCCTTTTCAGACTGCGCTATTTCGGAGATTTATCATCCATGGCAACACTGTCCGCACTTGAACAACAGGACGATTTTCTGCGCCGCCATATTGGCCCCGACGACGCGCAGATTGCAAGCATGCTGGAGACTCTGGGGGTAAGCACCCTGGAAGACCTGATCGGCCAGACCGTGCCCGCCAGCATCCGCCGCCAGCCCATGGATCTGCCGGAACCTCAGTCGGAAACGCGGGTTCTGGATTACCTCCGAAGCCTGGCTAAGAAAAATGTGGTAGCGCGCACCCATATCGGCATGGGCTACTACGACACCATCACCCCGCCCGTGATTCTGCGCAACGTGTTGGAAAATCCGGGCTGGTACACCGCCTATACCCCCTATCAGCCGGAAATCGCTCAGGGCCGCCTCGAAGCCCTGCTCAACTTCCAGCAAATGGTGATGGACCTGACCGGCATGGAGCTGGCCAACGCCTCCCTACTGGACGAGGGCACTGCCGCCGCCGAAGCCATGACGCTGTGCAAGCGCTCAGCGCGCAAAAACAAAAGCAACGTATTCTTTGTGGATGAAAACTGTCATCCGCAAACCATCGCAGTACTGGAAACCCGCGCTCGCCCGCTCGGCTTGGAAATTACTGTAGGCCCGCGTGAGGCGCTGGCCGACCAACCCGCCTTTGCAGCTCTGTTGCAATACCCCGGCTCCACCGGCGAAGTGGTCGACCTCACCTCTCTGATTGAAAAGGCCCACAACGCCGACACACTGGTGGTGGTTGCGGCTGATCTGCTGAGTCTGACAATGCTCACCCCGCCCGGCGAGATGGGGGCCGATGTGGTCGTCGGCTGCGCCCAGCGCTTTGGCGTACCCATGGGCTTCGGCGGCCCACACGCCGCTTTCTTTGCCACCAAAGACAGCTTCAAGCGCTCGGTGCCCGGCCGCATTATCGGTGTCTCCGTCGACAAGCGCGGCAACAAGGCGCTGCGCATGGCGATGCAAACCCGCGAGCAGCACATCCGCCGAGAGAAAGCGACCTCCAATATTTGTACCTCGCAGGCTCTGCTGGCCATCATGTCTGTGTTTTACGCCATCTATCACGGTCCGGAAGGTCTGCGCACTATCGCCGCCCGCTGCCACCGTCTGGCGGCCATTGCCGGCAAGGGTTTTGAACAGCTCGGTTTGAAACTGCGCTTTGACAGCTTTTTCGACACCATCGTGCTCGAAACCGGCGACAACACCGATATGATTTTCGAACGCGCTCAGGAACGCGCCATCAACCTGCGCAAGCTCGACGGGGCGCTGGGCATCAGTTTTGATGAAACCACTACCCGCGCAGATGTAGAAGCCCTGTGGGATTTACTGGAAAACGACTTCAAACCGGATCTTGTGGCGATTGATGCTGAGCTGGATGAAGACCCCGCTATCCCCGCTGAGCTGAAGCGTCAGAGTGCCTATCTGACTCACCCGATATTCAATACCCATCACAGCGAAACTGAAATGCTGCGCTACATGAAGCAGCTGGAAAGCCGTGATATCGCATTGAACCACAGCATGATTGCGCTGGGTTCCTGCACCATGAAGCTTAACGCCACCGCCGAAATGATTCCGGTGACCTGGCCCGAATTCGGTCGCATTCACCCCTTTGCACCCAAGTCGCAGGTGCAGGGCTATCTGGCGATGATCGATGAGCTGGAGCAACAACTGATTCAGTGTACCGGCTACGACGCCTTCTCCATGCAGCCTAACGCGGGCTCTCAGGGGGAATACGCGGGCTTGCTAGCCATTCAGAAATACCACGACAGCAATGGCGATCATCAGCGCAATATCTGCCTGATCCCCCAATCCGCTCACGGCACCAACCCGGCCTCGGCAGCGATGGTCGACATGAAGGTTGTGATTGTTGCCTGCGACGACAAGGGCAACGTGGATATCGACGATCTGCGTGAAAAAGCCGAGCGCCACAGCAACGAGCTGGCCGCGCTGATGGTTACCTACCCCTCAACCCACGGCGTGTTTGAAGAAGGTATTCGCGAAATCTGCGACATCATTCATCAACACGGCGGTCAGGTTTACGTGGATGGCGCCAATATGAACGCATTGGTCGGCCTCGCCGCGCCCGGTGAATTCGGCGCCGACGTCTCTCACTTGAACCTGCATAAAACCTTCTGTATTCCCCACGGTGGTGGCGGCCCCGGCATGGGCCCGATTGGTGTGAAATCCCACCTCGCGCCCTTCCTGCCCAACCATCCGGTGCTGGATATCGATGGTTTGAGTGAAGACAACGTTACCGTATCTGCCGCCACGTACGGCAGCGCAGGTATTCTGCCAATCTCCTGGACTTACATCGCACTGATGGGTGCACGTGGTCTGACCCGTGCAACCGAAGTGGCAATTCTCAATGCCAACTACATTGCCAACCGCCTCAGCGGCCACTACCCGGTGCTGTATACCGGCCGCAATGACCGCGTTGCCCACGAGTGCATTATCGACCTGCGACCGCTGAAGGAAAGCAGCGGTATTACCGAAGAAGATATCGCCAAACGACTAATGGACTACGGCTTCCACGCCCCGACCATGTCCTTCCCGGTTGCCGGCACACTGATGATTGAGCCTACGGAAAGTGAAGCCCAGGAAGAGCTGGATCGCTTCTGCGAAGCCATGATCAGCATTCGCGAAGAAGCCGCCAAAGTGGAAAGCGGCGAGTGGTCACTGGAAGACAATCCGCTGGTCAACGCGCCACACACCATGGCCGATATGCTGGATGCAGACTGGAACCGTGCTTACACGCGGGAACAAGCCGGCACGCCCGTACCCGGTTTGAAAACCTACAAGTACTGGCCTGCGGTTAACCGCATCGATAATGTATATGGGGATCGCAACCTCTTCTGCGCGTGCCCACCGATTGAGAGTTATGAGGGCTAACCGCCCTCAATTTTCCCAGAAGCCGCTTGAGCTGTTAAGAAAATTTCCGCAGCTCAGGCGCGCCGGATTACACCGGCTTCAATCAACTCCTGAACCTCTACCTCCGAAAGTCCTGCAAGCTTGAGCGCTGCTTCTGAATGCTCGCCCTCTTTGGGTAAATCCTGACGCACACCAAAACGGCGCCCCGCCATATTCACGGGCAGGCCGGGAAGTTTGGTTTTCTCGCCGCCCGGCAGAGTGAGATCCAGCAGGCCACCGGATTCATTTAGATGCACATCGTCAAACAGATCCGAGGGTTTGTTGATGGGAGCAAAGGGCAAACCGGTTTGGTCCAGTTTCGCCATCAGGTCGGTTTTGCTTAGCGCCGAGAAGCGCTCGCGGATTACCGGCAGGATACGGTCCCGCTGTTTTACCCGCTCGGTGTTGGCGTCCAGTGAACGGTCTTCGGCGAATTCGGTAAGCTCAAAGGCTTCGCAGAATAGGCGCCATTGGGTATCGCTGACCACGCCGACAAACACTTGCTCACCGTCGGCGCTGTCGAAGATGTCGTAAACAGCCCAGGCTGAAGTACGCACCGACATGGGCTGGGGCTCGTTACCGCTCACCGCCTGCTGGGCCATATGCTGCCCGACCATAAAGGCGGTACTTTCAAACAGGGAGCTTTTTACTTCCTGCCCCTTGCCGGTGCGGTGGCGCTCTTCCAGCGCAGCCAATACCGCGATCACGCCAAACATGCCGCCGGCTATATCAATTACCGAGGAACCGGCGCGCATGGGTTTGCCGGGCAAGCCGGTCATATAGGCGAGGCCGCCCATCATCTGGGTAACTTCGTCGAGCGCGGTGCGGTGTTGGTAAGGGCCATCCAGAAAGCCTTTCAGGGAACAGTAAATCAGGCCGGAATTTTTCGCGCTCATGGCCTCATAACCAAAGCCGAGTTTATCCATGGCGCCGGGACGGAAGTTCTCGATCAGTACATCGGCGCCTTCGATCAACTTCTCCGCCACCACATGACCCTTTTCGTTTTTCAGGTCGATGCACAGGCTCTGCTTGTTGCGGTTGTACATGGGGAAGTAACCGGCGCCGGAGCCCATCAGGCGGCGGGTGTTGTCGCCCTTGAGGGGTTCAACCTTGATCACCTCGGCGCCGAGGTCGGCCAGTATCAGGCCGACGGTGGGGCCCATGACCATATGGGTAAATTCTACGACTTTGATACCGGACAACGGCAGAGTGGCTTGTTCTGTCACGCGATTCACCTGTCTTGTTCTGAGTGGCCTGCGGGTGGCATTTGCCTGCCGCAAGGGCTACAATTGCTATTATGTTATATCTTTATATCTTTTGATTCAACCGAGCACATTGTTTTCCGATGACAAATATTGATATTGAAATCAGTGAAGTGGGCCCCCGCGACGGCCTGCAGAGCATCAAAACCATTATGTCCACCGAGGACAAAAAGGCCTGGATTGCCGCCGAAGCCGCCGCTGGCGTACCGGAAATCGAGGTGGGCTCCTTTGTGCCACCCAGCGTGATTCCACAATTGGCGGATACCGCCGAAGTGGTGGCTTATGCCCGGACTATCCCCGGTCTGGCTGTGGCGGCGTTGGTGCCGAACCTGCGCGGGGCAGAGAATGCGATTGCCGCTGGCGCCCACAAGATTTCCATTCCGCTGTCTGTGAGCGAGACCCACAGCCTGAAGAATGTGAAGCGCAGCCATGTGCAGATGCTGGAAGAAATCGACCTAATCGTACAGCGCATTCGCGAGCTGCCCGAAGGTGAGCGCCCCAAGTTTGAGGTGGGGCTTTCGACGGCCTTTGGCTGCACGATTGAAGGGCCGGTGTCGGAAGATTTGGTGGTTCAGTTGGCGGTAAAAGCTGTGGCGCTGGGTGTGGATGAAGTCGGTCTTTCCGATACCACCGGCTATGGTAACCCTGCCCAGTTGAAGCGTTTGACCAAACGCATTTGGGAAAATTGCGGCCGCGAGAAGCTGAATGGCGTGCACTTGCATAACACCCGCGGTCAGGGGTTAGCGAATGCGCTGGCGGCTGTGGATATTGGCTTGACGACAATCGACAGTTCGCTCGGTGGGATTGGCGGCTGCCCTTTTGCACCGGGTGCCAGTGGCAATATTGTGACGGAAGATCTGGTGTTTATGCTGGAAGCGATGGGGCTGAAGACCGGGATTGATATTGAGAAATTGCTGGCGGTGAGAGAGTTGGTGCAAAAGGCGCTGCCGGAAGAGGAAATGTATGGGTTTACGCCGGAGGCTGGGTTGCCTAAGGGATTTGTGGCTGCGACTGGGTCATAAAACCACCGTCATTGCGAGGAGGTACGACGAAGCAATCTCCAACTATCGCAGCGGCATCACGAGCTTGCCGCGTCGCTGCGCTCCTCGCAATGACGGGGATTACTTGAGAGCTTGGTTACTGCTGCCCCTTCCAGCAATCCAGAATCTCACCCGCCCCCGCACTCCACACACCATCCTGTGACGTAATGTAGTCCAGCGCTCTTTCCAGTCGCGCTATCCGGTGCGGCTGACCCAAGAGCCAGGGGTGAATGTTCAACGCTAGAATACGCCCGCCCTGCTTTTTCGCTTCGTTCAGCAGAAAATCGCAAGCATCACACACCTGCTCCACCCAGCTATCTTCCGAGTGACCGTTGTTCTGGATCACAAAGAAATCTTCTAGCTCCGTGGAGAGTGGCATGGCCGTGAGCTCACCATTTTCTGTACGGAATTGATAAGGCATATCATCGTTTACCCAATCACAGAAATACTCGATGCCATTGGCGGCGAGCAGATCGGGTGTACTGGCGGATTCGCTTTTGGCCGGCGAGATCCAGCCGCGTACGTTTTGTCCGCTAAGCGTTCGCAAGCTTTCCAACGCACGCTCGATCTGTGCGGCTTCTTCAGCTTTATCCTGCCCGCCGTAGTGCAGAGCATCCATATGTTCGCCGTGGCAAAGAATTTCATTGCCGCGTTCTTTCAGCACATCCATCAGATAGGGCGTGCGCTCGGCGAGGCGACTGTTGAGCGCGAAAGTCGGCGTGATGTTGAAACGGTCGAAGGCCTTCAGAAAGCGGTAGATACCAACCCGGTTGCCATAATCGCGCAGGGAGTAGTGACGCAGGTCCGGGTACGGCATGGTCATGCCACCGGGGACTTTGAAAGGCTTGCCTTGCTGGTTCAGCGGAAAGAACTGCAGACCGACATTCACCCACAGGGCGAGTTTATTGCCGTTGGGCCATTCAACGGGTTTGCGGTCGGTGAGCATGGACCAGTCATAGCGGTCGTGATCCATACCGTAGCTGCGCTCGGGATATTCGAGATATGTTTTGTCGAGGCTCATATTTCACCTCCGCTTTGCTTGGCGATATCAGCCAACGCACTATCGTAATAATTCTCTAAAAAGTATTCGGCAATTTCCCGCCCGGTGGTGACCCATACATCGTCGTGACCGGTGATGTATTCCAGCGCTTCTTCAAAGGCTTTCAACCGGTGAGGGCAGCTGACCTGATAGTTATGGGTGGGGATGCACATGATGGTGCCACTGTCTGCGCCTTCCTGGTACAGGCGATCAAAGTTGTCCTTGATATTCTGACCGTAGCGACGCGGTTCGATCTTGTTGACCACGTAAGCAATGGTGTCATTCATTTCTAGTGAGTAGGGAATGGACACAAACTTTTTGCCGCTGCGCAGATGAATCGGCGTGGGCTGATCGTCGTGAAAGAGGTCGCAGGTATAAATACCACCCTCATCACCAAACAGTTCAGTACCGACCTCGGCAAATAGATCAAGGGTTAACTCGGAATGGGACAGCGCCGGCGCCAGATAACCGGCACATTTCTGGCCGGTGTGTTTGTAGATCGTTTCCATGGAGTCGCGAATCATGTCGCGCTCCTGCTGCTCACTCATACCGTAGGTATAACGGGTGTTGTAGATACCGTGACTGAAGAACTCCCAGTTGCGCTCTTTGCACAACTCGATAATTTCCGGGTGGTGTTCGCACAAGGCCGTGCTCAGGGAAATCGAACCGCGCACCCCGTATTTATCCAGCACCTGCATCTGGCGCATATGGCCGACGCGGTTGCCGTAATCACGGATGCTGTAACCGGCGACCGCAGGTGCGGCTTGTGGCCAGGGTTTGCGCTGGGGATTATCCGGCGGATTCAGTTCGTAGAACTCGATATTGGGAGCGACCCAGAACGCTACTTTAGCGCCGTTGGGCCATTCAATTTTCGGGCGGTTATGGTAAGCCCAGTAATCGTAGAATCCGGGATCTTCCTTCATGGCTCAGCCTTTTTGTGAATCCAGCCAGTCGAATACTTCCTGCACATCCAGCACGTCTGCGTACTTCAACGAGAGGTCGGTAAGATTGGCGTAGTGATAGCTCTCGTGCTTATCCGCTACGCACTCTTCCGGCACGATGGTGCGGTAACCGCGGGACAGGGATTCCACGGCGGTGGCGCGAATACAGCCCGAAGTGGAGCCACCCGTCAGGATGACCGTGTCCACTTTGTGCCATACACAGAGGGATTGCAGTTGGGTTTCAAAAAAGGCCGAGGGCATTTTCTTCAGATAGATAACGTCTTTGACCTTGTCGATTTCAAGACGGTCGTCGAACTCGCTGCGCTCGCTGCCAAACTTGATATTTTGCAGGCTATCGGGCGTATCCGTTCGGGTGCCCCAGATGCCAGCGTCTTCGCCAGATTCCATATACGCTACATGGGTCCAAACCACCGGCCAGCCAATGGCGCGAAACTTTTTTGCCAAGGTATTGATGTATTCCATTTGGCGGGGGTCAGTTTCGTAGGCGGTTTTAAAAAGGTCGGTGCGGGTGTAGGCCTTTTGCGGATCGATGTTGACCAGAATGGCTTTCTCACCAAAGCCGAAGCGCTTGCGCGCAGGGTTGGCTTTGACTTCCTGATAGATTTCTTTGGCAGTTTTCGTTGTCGTTTCCATCTTCCCCTCCGTTACTGAACCGCAAGGCTGTCGCGCAGACAGTTGAGCATGGCGCGCTCCATCAGGAAGGCTTTGGCCTTCTCCGGATCGGCAGCGGTTTCCATCAACATGGCCTGACGCTTCTGCTGAATATCCGGATCGGTAGATTCCATCAGCTTTTTGTTTTCAATGGTGTGCTTCTGCACGAACTCTACCGCCAGCTCACGGCGTTGTCGGTCGTACTGACCAAACTCCGCTAGGTGATCGCCACCCTCTGTCATCAAACGCACCAAACGCTGGGCCAGATTATAGGCATCGTGCAAACCGCCGTTCATGCCCATACCACCCAGCGGGTTGTTGATATGGCAGGCGTCACCAGCCAGTACGATGCGATCTTTAAAATAGGTTTCTGAGACGCGCTGATGCACGTTGTACAGGGTGCGGTGACCAATCTCATAGTCGCTGCCCTTGTCATACAGGTGTTTCAGGCGCGATTGAATGTACTCGTCAGAGAGGAGTTTTTCGTCGGTATCGCCTGGCTCAGTGGGCCACAGCACGCGCCAGATTTTCTCGGTGCGCAGGATTACGCACCACTCATCGGGATCAGAGACGTAATTCACATAGGCCAGATTGTCGAACACCTCTTCAAAGGGGAAGGAGGTGCTGGCGACCAGAAACTTTTCGTCGTAGGTAAAACCACCGAAGCCGATACCGGCGGATTTACGTACGTTGCTGGAGGCGCCATCAGTGCCAACGCAATAGGCGCCCTTCAGGGTATCGAGGCCTTTGGCCGTGCGTACACCCACTTCAACGCCGCCATCGACGTTCTGCACGGAAATCACTTCATGACCGAAGCGCACATCCACATGGGGAAAGGCCTTCAGCTTTTCGCCTACAATATGCGTCATTTCGTACTGTTCCAGTTGCAGGCGAAACGGAAACGGCGTTTCGTCGGCAATCAGGTTCATATCGAACTCGGCCACTTCATTGGTGCGACGATCGCGGTAGGCGTATTTATCTACCTTGAGGCCCTTGGCGAACATATCGTCGGTGAGTCCGACGTCAGCCAGCATTTCAAGCGAGGGCGGATGGAAGGTTGAGGCGCGCAGATCGATGGGCAGGGAGTCTGCCTTTTCCAGCAGGATAACGGGGATATTGTGCTGCGCCAGATAGAGGGTCAGCAGCGAGCCGGCGGGGCCTGAACCGGCAACGATAATCGGGTTGTTGTGTTGCATTGTACTCTCTCGTTGGTTGTTCGCTTTAGCATTTCCCGGTGGCCGCCCCCGCCTGCCTTGGGAAGTGCTGCTCCCTCACCCTAGCCCTCTCCCACTGGGAGAGGGCCGGGGTGAGGGTGGTTATCTAATCGCCCTTGTACTCATCCATACTCAAGCTCATCCGGTACTGGAATCGCTTGGGGTTGTACTGACAGTAAAGAATATCCACCAATTTGCCGTCGCTGGTGTAGGAATGTCGCACCAGTGTCAGTGTGGGCTCACCGGGTTTCATCTCCAGCTCACGAGCCACTTCCAGTGAGGCCTTGTCTGCGCCAAGGTACTGTTCCACCTTGGTCAGGTTGAGGCCGTTTTCCTTGATGATATCCAGCCGCACCGCTTTCTCGAGCTCGCGCTTGGTAAAACCTTTTTCGATACCCACCGTCCAGCTGATGTAGTAGGCAAAAGGTTCACCCTCTTCGCTGCTGCGCACGCGGATAATGCGATGAGCCTTTTCGCCGGGCTCCAGCTTCAGCTCGGCGCGAATATCGCCGGGCGGCACCATTTTTTCCACGTCCATCACCTTGACCTTGGTGTGACGTCCCATGCTGGCGAGCTTTTCCAGCATGCCCACCAGCGGGGCCTGAACCGGCTCTGGCTCGTAGTGATGGGTGACATGGGTGCCCTTACCGCGACGACGTTCAACCAGTTCTTCGGCGGCCAGTTCATCCATCGCACGCTTGGCGGTGATCCGCGAAACACCAAACATCTCGGCGAGCTGCTGCTCGGTCGGCATCTGGGTGCCGTGAGCAATACTGCCGTCCATAATCCGGCTTTTCAGCAGGGTATACATCTGGTGGTACAGGGGCGTGGGTGTATCGCCCTGCATCAGTTCCAGATCGCGTTTGCTGAACAGTGGTTCCACTGCGCTCATGGTATTGCGTCTCCTTGTCTCCCGGAGGGTGCGGCAGCCAATGTCGCCTCACCCAAAAGCTATATCATTATAGCTTGAAGACATTCTGATCTCGCCTGTCCTTTTTTACAAACTTCTCAACGACGCCAACACATCTTGCAATGCCATCACATCGGCGTATTTGGCGTGCATATCGTGGAGGTTGGCCTCGTGCGCCTGGGGGTTGCGGTCACCAACCGCTTCACGTGGCACCGCCACCGGGAAATTGTGTTGCAGACCGTCCACCACCGTAGCGCGAACGCAGCCGCTGGTGGTCAGGCCGGTAACCACCAGTGAATCCGCGCCCGCCTGCTCCAGTTGAGCGTTCAAATCGGTGCCGAAAAAGCTACTGGCCCACTGCTTTTCGATCAGGGATTCGCCTTCGACCGGGGCGAGTGCAGGGTCAACCTGTACCCACTCCGAGTCTGGCGTCAGGCAGTTGAGAGCCTGAATACGGTTGCGAAAAACCGAGGCCTGATCATCGTTGTGATACACCACCGTGGTAAAAAACACCGGCAGTTTCTGTTCACGGAACGCGGCAAGCAATTGGGCATTGGCCTCGACCACCTCCGGACAATCGGTGCCCAGCGGGCAGGCCGAGCTGGTAAAGCCGTTAATCATATCGACCAGAATCAGCGCGGGGCGCTGACCAATGCCGACACTGTTGCGCTGCAAATCCATCTCAGGCCTTCCCTGCATTTCGGCGAAAAAAGTCTTTCAACATGTCGCCAATGGTTTTGGCGTGGAGATCGCAGGCGTAAGTTCGGGCGCCGTCAATTTCCTGCTTCTCACCGTGTTTCAGTAATTGGGCGGCCTCATCCAGCATGCCGTAGAGCGGATCGCCGGTACCGGCAAAAACCAGTACGGGGCATTCCAATGCCTTTAGCTGATCACCAAAGGGCTGATCAATTACCGCACGATAGGCTTCCGGATAGGCATCACCTACCTCCAGACCCAGCAAGGTTTCGCGCAGACTCAAAGCCAGGGGGGCATCCGGCTCCTTGTCGCGCATTCGCTGCCACATACCCAACAGGTGACTGCCGTCTTCGGTCAGCGGAAAAGGCTTGGCTTTTCCAGGCAAGGCGGCTTTCAAGGCATCGCTTAACAGCGTGGGGCCGGAGAGTGCCATTGCCAGAGAAAGTTCGGGATTGTCGTAAGCCAGTTGCACCGCCACCGAGGCGCCGGTGTGGTGGCCAAACAAGAGGGCCTGCTCAATACGCAACGCTGTGCAAAACTGTTGGATCGCATCGGCGTAAGCAGCAATGGAAACCGGCTCCGCCAGTGGATCGCTCTGACCAAAACCCGGTGTATCGGGCGCCAGCAGCCAGTAGTCATTGCCCAGCTCGCGCATCAGGGTTTCATACATGATCGAGCTACTGGGGCTTTGATGCAGTAGAATCAGTGGCGTTTTACTCGCATCACCGGCGTAGCGGTAATGTATCTGTCCACTGGCGATGTCACAGTAAGCGCGACGAATCACTGCCCCAGCTCCACACTGATCCATTTCAGCTCGGTAAATTCTTCGGTGCTGTAGTGACCGCCGCTGCGGCCCATGCCAGAAAGACCCAAACCGCCAACCGGTGCCATCGCATTGCTTTGAAAGGCGTGCATGCCGATATGCACCGCGCCGCTGCGAATGGCTTTAGCCGCTTTAAAACCGAGCTGGATATTATGAGTCAGCACACCGGCTGAGAGACCATAGTCGCTGTCGTTGGCCAGCACGATGGCTTCATCAAAATCCGCCGCTTTCACGATGCTGGTCATGGGGCCAAAGCTTTCGTCGCGCCAAGCGGTGCTGTCGCGCGGTGGTTCCAATAGAACCGTTGGCTCAAACACCAAGCCATTTTTTACCTTGCCGCCGGTGAGCAGGCTTGCGCCGCGATCCAGCGCGTCTTGCAGATGGCCTTCCACTTTCTCAACCGCGCGGCGATTAATCAGGGGGCCATACACACTCTCGGTGTCGCGCTGTTCACCAATTTTGAGATTTTCACAGGCTGTTTTCATGGCCGCACAAAAGGCATCGTATACCGGGGCTTCCACCACAATGCGAGAGTTGGCCATACAGATCTGGCCGGCGTGATTAAACATGCCTTGTACGGCGATATTGGCCGCTTCGACAGGATCGAAATCTTTCAGTACAACCAATGCACTTTTGCCGCCCAGTTCCAGCTGCACACGCTTCATCTGTTGCATCGCACTGGCACCGATGGCCTGCCCTGTGGCCGTCGAACCGGTTAAGGCAATAGCATCAACATCCGGATGAGTTACCAGCGGTGCGCCGCATTCTTGACCGAATCCTGTCAGCACATTAACGGCGTCAGCAGGTACGCCCGCTTCGACTAATAATTTGGCAAAGGCGACAGCGATCAGCGGGGTTTCTTCAGAAGGTTTGATCACCACACTGTTGCCTGCGGCCAGCGGAAACGCGGTCATCTTGGCCAACAGGGCCAAGGGAGCGTTGTAAGGAGAAACAATGCCCACCACACCCAGCGGCTCACGAAAAACCATGCTGATTCGCGCAGGATTATCATTGGGGAAGGTGTCGCCATAGAGACGGCGCACTTCACCGGCAGCGGTGCGCAGCAGATCAACCGTGTAATGGATTTCGTAGCGGGCCTTGTTAACCACGGAGCCGCTTTCATCCATTAAGAGATCGAGATACCGCTGCTCGCCGGTGCTGGCGATAATTTCAGCAGCGCGGAGCAGAATCGCTTCCCGCTCCTTCGGCGCCATGGCCGACCAGCTGGCAAAACCCTTGCGCGCAGCTGCGACTGCCAGATCCACATCAGCTGCACCGGCACGGGCGGCTTTGCCAATCACTTGTTCGGTAGCAGGCGCCAGTACATCAAAGTACTCACCACCTTGGGCTTTCGTTTCAACACCGGCAATCAGCAGCTCGCTTTTGTAGAAATCAGCCATGCGCAGACTCCCCATTGCCGGGCTTGCCCGCCACGCCAATAATGCGCGTACCACGGAAGAACTCGAAGGTTTCCACTACGCCTTCATCGCCGAGACCACTCAGGCCCCAGGCCGGGCGCGGCGCCATCGGATTCAGGTTGAGCATGCTTACGGCGTTGATCTTGATATTGCCCGCGCGAATACCGCTGGCCACGCGCCAGGCGTGTTGCTCTTCGCCAAACACATAAGCCGCCAGACCAAAGGGTGTGCCATTGGCCTGCGCAATGGCTTCGGCATCACTGGCAAAGGTGTGGACCGTCGCCACAGGGCCAAAAATTTCTTCGCTTGCCTGCTCCGCTTTCAAACCCGTAATCAGCGTGGGCACAACAAAATAGCCATCCAGCTCTGGCATTTCGGTCGCCTGCAGGCATTGGCCGCCTAAGGATTCGTAATGGGCGACAGCCTGTTTGATCAGATTGTAGTGCCCTTGGTGAACCACCGGGCCCATAGTACTCGCCTCGTCCATCACATGGCCTAGCTTGATGCTAGCCAGACGTTGCTTAACAGCGCTCAACAACGCCTCGGCGACTGACTCATGCACCAGCAAACGACCGAGCGCGCGGCACCATTGGCCATTCAATGTGGTCAAGCCCGCGATAATGCCATCGGCAGCAGCCTCAATATCGGCGTCTTCCAGTACCACAATCGGGTTATTGCCACCCAGCTCCAGCTGGGCCGGCTTGATATCTTTGGCGCAAGCCGCAGCCACCGCTCGACCACCGTGCAAACCACCGGTAAACGACACTGCCGCAATACGGGAATCTTCTACTAACGCCGCACCTGTGTCGCCATTGCCGTGCACCAGTTGAAACACGCCGGCGGGCAAGCCGGCTTCCACCACCGCTTCGGCAATCAGCTGGCCGGATTCGGGTGCCCATTCAGAGGGCTTTACGATCACCGGGCAACCCGCCGCCAGCGCCGAGGCCAACTTGTGACAGGTAATACCTGAGGGCGCATTCCACGGGGCAATAATGGCAGAAGGGCCCAGCGGCAAACGCTCGACAATTACATCTCCGTGCGGGCCTTCAAAGGGCTGTCGTACCGGCGGGTTTCGCAACAAGTTTGCAGCGGCTTTAAAGGCCAGCACACAAATCTGTGCAACTTGAGCGGTGGTTTTACGCAGCACACCGGTACAAATCGCATCGGCATCGGCAATGCCATCCAGGCGTTTGGCAATAGCCTCGGCGATGGAGTCCATTTTTTCCGCTCTCTCAGCGGAAGACAAACCCGCCCACTCGCCATTCAAATGAGCGGTCTGTGAAGCAGCGATCGCGCTTTCAATCTGCGCGGCATCGCTGGCCACCTGATTAAACAGGGCCTTACCTTCACTGGCATGGCAGACTTGAGTTTCCAGCGTAATCGCCGGGGGCTGCCACGTATCGTTAATGTAATTCTGCAGCGACATGCGATCAGCCTTTGCCAAAGGCGTTTTGTTCTTCGCCTTCAATCACAAGGCTCGCAGTATCCAAACGACCTTTCTCAGCGGGGAAGGCCTGTACCAGCCCCATCGCCAGATCGCGCAGTGCGCGTGAGTACGGCGTGCTGAACATGGTCCCGGAGGTGCCCGCACATTTCAGGGCGGCAATAGCCACCTGAAAACTGTGCTCGGCAATCTGGCCCTTACAGGTACGCCAGAATTTCACCACCTCGTCTTTGGAAACCATCGGCGGCTCGCTGCTTTCTATCTGAATCTGGCGACGCGCCCAAAGAAGCGCAGTTTGCAGGTTGGCGTACATTTCACCAATGATCTGCTGCTGATAGGGGCCGGTGCCCACGGGCTTGCCGGTGTCGACAAACTTCTTGTCCTTCATCAGCTTCACGGCTGACTGGTAGGCCGCCACAGCGCCGCCCATATAGATCACCGAAGCTGCCACCTGATTGCCGACAAAGCTGGAACGGCTCATCTGGCAGCTACGGGCAAAGGCACCGGGAATACCCAGCGCGTTCTCGTCAGAAACAAACACGTCTTCCAGCACCAGACCTTCAGTGGCGGTACCGCGCATGCCCATGGCATCCCACTCAATACGGCCACGGGTGCCCTTGGCATCGCGATCCACGATAAAGGTACTCAGCGCGCTGGCATCGTTAATGCCTTTAAGCGCAGCGGTGACCAGATACTGGTCGGCTACGCCAGTGGCACAACCAAAGGATTTTTCACCGTTCAGAATCCAACCACCGTCAACCTTCTCAGCCTGAGTAGTAATGGTGATGGCCGAGTGTTCGGACTTCACCGATTCACTGGCATAGTTGGCCAGCCATTTCGCATCGCGACCCATGGTGTACAGGACTTTTTCGGCGAAGGCTTGTACCTGTGGGGCTTCTTCGTCGTTAAACAAGCCTTCTTTCAGCGCTGACAACGCCAGTGTGCCGCGTGAGGCTGAAGTATTATGGAAGAAGTAAGCCAGACCGGTTGAGGGACAGACGGTGCCGATAGCGAAGCAGGCCGCCGCCCAGTCACGCAGACCGCCACCGAGACCGCCGTATTCTTTTGGTACTACCAAGCCCAACAGGCCCGCGTCGGCCAGCAGTTTTACGTTGTCGGGATTGAACTCACCTTGTTTATCGGTTGCCGTCGCACGCTCGCGTAGTGTCGGCAGGATGCTCTCGACGCGCTCGGCGCGTTCGCGCTCCTCGGCGGTCATGTCCTCAACGAGGAGTTCTGAAATCATTTTACCCATACGTATTCCTCAAAACTCTGCGGGGCGAGACTCACCCTCACCCTAGCCCTCTCCCTGAGGGAGAGGGAATTGTTACTTCTTAACTTTATCTGACGCCCCCTCTCCCACGGGGAGAGGGTTGGGGTGAGGGGCTTTTAGGCACTCACCTCACGCAAATAGGCAATCTGTTTGTCAGCGTCTTCCTGACCCACCAAGGGCCCGATGCGCTGCCACACCGGGTCAACTTCTGCGTTGAAAATGGCGAACTTGTTGCGCTTGTCGCGGGCCGCCAATTCGGCAGGCGTTACGTCTTCCAGTGCCTCGGCAGAAATACCTTTTTCTACCAATCCAAACCAGTGATCCAGATAGGTATCCACAGGCTTCATGATTTGCTCAAACGCTTCCGCCGTGGCGCGATTGGCCAGCATCCAGGGCGACATGATGGCGTATTGACGAGGCGACAGGTGGGCCGCTTCCAGCCCTTCTATCTTGCGGGCTTCTTCGCAGGCTTCGGTCAGCGGCTGATACACCTCATTCAGGTAATTCAGGCGCGAGCCGATATCCACACGCGGAATCAGATCCAGGTGAAAGGCGTGATGACCGCCGGCCTGCACGGAATCTACCGTGTAATGCGGCACTGCAGAATCCGAGGGCATAAACGCGAAAATCATGTGGGAATCGAGCTGCATAGCCGGCACCACAATGCTGGAGGTCAGCACCTGAAACAGAGGGCCGCCGGTAAACTTGCGCATACCGCCCACACTGCCCTCGTGCATGGGCAATTTGCTTTCCAGCGGCAAAAAAGGCCCGCCGTTTTCGTTGGTCACTTCGGTCATGCCAAAGGTATCGACGATGCGATTCAATACGTGGTCGTGCAGAGCTTTGGGTAGCGAGGTCATTGCAATTCCTTATACGTTTGGCGCGCTTGCCAGCATCGGCTCAAGCAAGTGCCAAGGTCGATTGTCGATTACGTGCGTGCGATGAGACACCACTTTGTTCTCTGCGTTTTTGGGGTGCAGAACCACCGGGGTCACCGCTGAACTCTTATTGGCGTGAGTCAGCATGGGACGCGTTAGAACGCCATCAAACGTGCGGGTTTTCCACTCGCCGAAAATCGTAAAGTCTTCATGCAGGGCGGCGCCAAAGCCGACACCAAGATCAGACGGCTGCATAGCAGCAAGCAGATTAACGCGGTTTTCAGCGGCGCGTTCGATCAGGCCGGTGGTCAGTTCCCAACGCTCCAGAGGTATAAGCGGTACTGAAACCACATCAGCGCCTTGCATCGCGACCAAGCGGAAAGCCTCCGGATAAATGGAGTCATCGCTGCACAACAAGCCCAGACAACCAAATTCAGTTTCTGCCACGGTGAAGCCATCACTCAGCACCGACCAGCTGAAGCGCTCGCTGAAATGCACCTGCCCCTGCTGGGCAACGAGCCCACTAGCACCTATCGCGACGGCGCAATGCTGTCGGCCGCCTTCTGCAGGCAGCACCAGCGAGGTAGTTATCAATGCCTCGCCTGCCACCTCTGCCAACGCCGCTATGACCGCTTTAGACTCCAGTAAGGCTTGCTCTGACTCAGCGTTGGAGATACCACACAGCCCGGGCAGGGCAACCAATTTCGCGCCAGACTCAACCGCACTCTTTACCGCAGACACGGCTTCTGACTGTGAGCTGATATCGTCGAGCTGAATCAGGGCAGAGGGCAAATCTGTTGCCCCTTTGAACGTCAATGGTTCATGAGAAGCGGGGTTTTCACCCAGAACACCATAAAGTTCAGGGCGGCGGCTTTTGAAAATATCCGTGCCATCCGGGCGCTGTTTACTGCGTGCCTGCGCGACCTCGATTTCCGCGAAAACAACCTCTTCTTCCCGGGTCTCAGCCATGGCCAGCACCGTGCCATCGGGCGCGACAATCTGACTTTCACCAGCACCGTTCAAAAACTCCACCGGTATATTCGTCGCAGCACTTATACCTTCCATCATTGCTTCAGGCACCAGCGGTCCGACTTTATTGGCGGCGACCACAAAGGCCTTGTTCTCGGCTGCGCGAACCGGAATATGCAGATTGCCCTCATCGGGCGCAAAGGAGTTGAGGCTATTCAATAGGATATCGGCACCGCGAAGTGCCAGACAGCGCGGCGTTTCATTGATCACGCCATCCATGCACATATACAGACCAACGCGACCAAGTTCGGTGTCGATAACTGCACCTGGCTCAGTCGCCCGCTCCAGAAAGTCATTTTCATGACCGATCAGTACCTGCTTGTCACTCAAACCGAGCAACTCTCCTTCGGGGGAATAAAGCAGGTTGCTGCCCGAGACTTTGCCGCCCTCACGCTGCAGGGTGACTCCAATCACCACATACGCCTTGATCTCACGCGCCTTGGCGGCAATCGTCTTGAGAAAATCTCCGTCCAATTGCAAGGACACGCGATAGCAATGATCCGCATCGTCGTACCAAGACAGGTGATTACAGAATTCCGGCAATACCACCAGATTGGGATTCTGCTCGGCGGCCTTGTCCAGCACCCGAAGGCAACTGGACAGGTTGGTTTCGATATCGCTACCCACATGAATCTGGGCGGCAGCGGCTTTAATGCGTTGTTTCACGTCCGCGTCCTATACCAGCTGGGGCGCGACCAATGCCGCGCCTGTTCTTAGAAGTAGGTGTACTTGATGGTAGCGCCGAAGCTGCGACGCGCACCCATGCCGACCATATACTGGTTAAATACACCGATCACGAAGGCACTAGCCGGGTAATTTTCATCGGTGATGTTTTTACCCCAGAGGCTGATATCCCAGTGATCGTTTGGACCCAGCGCATTGATCGACATGTTGGTGATAATGCGATCCGGCGCCCAGCCCAGGTTCAGCGGCGTCAGGAACTGTTTTGACTGATAGTTGGCGTCGAGGCGACCGCTCAGCATCCAACCTGAGTCAAAGTCCTTCTGGGCGTTAAAGCCGATGGAGTACTGTTCTTTGGAGCCCCGAGCCAATTGATTGCCACCGACTTCGCCATCCGCGTTACAGGTAACACCATCACAGCCAACACCGGTAGCGGCGTCGCTGCGTCCTGGTGAGTACTTCACGCCGTCATCATAAGTTGCGTCGTTGTAGGTCAGACCAACGTCGACAGAGAAGTGGCGGTTGAAACGGTAAGCGGCTTCCAGTTCGATACCGATACTGGTGGCGTCACCAATATTCGTTACAACATCAGAGGAAGACAGTGTTGCTTCTTCGGGCGGAACAGAGCCCTGCAACCCAGACCAGTCGATGTAGAACAAGGCGCCATTCAAGGTCAGTGCGCGATCAAAGAAGGCATTCTTGCTGCCTACTTCGTATGTCCAGTTAGTTGCTTCTTCGTACACCAGCTGGTTCTCGCTCTCGGCATTATTGAAACCGCCGGTCTTCAAACCCTTCGCAACAGAGAAGTACATCATCTGGTCATCATTGAGCGTCCAGTTAAGGATGGCGCGAGGGGTGAAATACACAAAGGTCTCACTGTCTTCTACCACAATGATGCTGCTGCTTACGGTATCAGCTACACCCGGAAATACAGGATCTTCCGGCGGACCGTAAGTGATGGACTGACCAAAGGCGAGACCAAATGCGTCGGCGTGCCGGAAAACAGACTTGTCTTCCTGAGTCAGGCGGCCTTCGAAGGTACCTTCCAGATTGTCGCGAATCAGGTAAGACGTCGAGAAAAACAGCGCCATGATCTCATCTTCAAACTCGGTATCTTCGAGGCGGGTTTTCGCGTGCTGACGCGTTACTTGGTCGTAAACAATACCGTTGGTGACGCGACCCGGATCGGGTACTGCAGACGAAGGCGTTTCCAGCGGCTCGTTACAGTTCTGACGCTCTTCCTCAGTAAATGGCGTACAGAGATCGCTGATAAATACGGTGGAATGCTCGCGATCTTCTGTTTTGGCGTAGTAGGCACCAAAGCTGCTGCGGAAGCGATCACCATTATCAAAATCGAAGCGAATTTCGTGCGAAAACGCCTCTAAAACAGAATTTGGTCGACCACTGAAAGTATTTGCGTATTTGTAGCCGTTGGGGTCCTGGTTATTCGCAGCATTCAGTACAAAATCGGCGGCAATACCGCGCCCGGTCATGGGGTCTTCGCCGCCGGGACCACCTGTGGAGTAAGTATCGTGATCGGCATAACCAAACAGGTAATGCGCGCTCCAGGCCTCATTGATTTCGTAGTCAGCTGTAAAAGTAATAACTTCGGTATTTGCCACCTGACCGATGCCGCGAGGATCAATCAGAATACCGTCGAAGGTTCTCGGCCCCTCCGCGCCCGCCGCAGTCTCTGGTAATTCGCCACACCAGGCTGAGAAACCCGAATGCGCCGCGCTGGGCGAGGGGTTGCCAATATCATTAACGGTGCGCCAGTTACAGTTAAGATCCAACTGATCGTCACGACGAAAGCCAAATCGAGCGGCGTTGACACCCGAGATACTGTAGCCAGCACCGGTTTCTTTAATGGCTTTGTTTTTGTAGTAACTGGTACGGAGCATCAGCGTATCTGTAGGCTCATAAGCCAGCAGAAGACTATAAATTTCATCGTCCCAACCACCCAAATTTCCTGTGGTTGACGGACCCGTAGGATCGGCATCAGCCATGGGGTGATCGTTTTCGGTGTGACCATCATACTCGGTAAAACCAATGGTCAATTTACCGAGGAGGCGACCATCAAAGCCTAACGGACCATTAAAGCTAGCCTTCAGGTCATAGCGCTCATTGTCACCCATGGTTGCAGCGACATAAGCTTCGCGCTCCGCTTTAGGCTTGGCAGTTATGTAGTTAACCGCACCGGCAAAGGCGTTGCGACCGAACAAGGCATTCTGCGGGCCTTTGATAACCTCTACCCGCTCCATATCAATCATGCCCAAGTTCAGCATGCTCTGACGCTGCAAGTAAACACCGTCTATAAAGAAAGAAACGTTTTGAATTCGCGAGGTTGTGAACTGCTGCGCCAGACCGCGAATAACCGCATTACCGTGATTACCGCCGGTGATAAAGCCTTCATACGTAAAACCAGGGGTAGAAGCGGCAATATCGTCCAGACCGGTAAACCCGCGTCGTTCCAGCGAATCTGCGGTAAACGGCGTCACCGATACCGGAATGTCCTGAATGGATTCTTCCCGTTTACGGGCCGTGACCACAATCTCCTCAAGAGACTTCTGAACCCGCTTGCTGGTGCTACCGCTCTGTTGGGCCTGCAAAGGCATGGCGGCTAACTGCAATCCCATCAAACCAGAGAGCAACCAGGTCGATTTTTTCGTTAAGTTCATAGTGTTTTCCCACACGCGCTGCTTTTCAAACCACGATTTGGCCTAAGCCAAATAACCTGTGCCCTCCCCCCGGCACACCTGATGATGACGACAGCTTTACCAGCCTGAAAACCACCATTTGTTATAATCTAATATCATTATAGCTTTTAAGTCAACAAGACGGCATACTGACATTTCAGAACAACAACAGAAGCATTTCAGAATCATGAAGGATTACACGGTAGCGCTGGCCCTCTTTGACTATGTACCCATTGCCTTTACCGCATTGGGCATGTACTGGCTGTGCCGCTCTGAACTGTTTGGAAATCAGACAGTTAGGAAACTGGCTATCGCGGGTGCCGCGCTGATTATCAGCGGTGGACTGCTGAAGGCCAGTTGGAAACTCATAGTTGCGAGCACAGGCGAACATATTGTCTGGATGAACAACAGTTTGTTCATCCTCATGGCGCCAGGTTTCACTTTATTAAGCTATGCCTTGTTTACCCGACAAAGTCTATTCGTTAGATTACGGATAGCCGTGCTGTTGACATCACTTGTCCCGCTGATTGCTTTCATCATTGCTATTGCCTATCCAGATCAGCGTTTGTGGTTTTTCTGGTTGCTCGCGATGGTTACCTTGGCCAACACCGCCACAATTTTTATGCTGGCGCGCACCGGATGGTTTGCTGGCGACGGTATTATCAGCCTTCTATATATACTGAGTTTTGTCGGCACGATTTCATTAAGCGGCCTTGCACGCATTCCAGAACAAACTGCGGCATTGCAGTGGATAGAAGAAAGTATTAACGCTGTCGCACAAGGCCTTTTCTTCCTCGGCAGCCTGCGCCTGAACAAACGTTTAGTGGAGAATCCAATCCGATGACTACCCCTGTTGCCAATCGACTGCTAGGCGTTCAGTTGTTGCCCGGCGTTCAGCGCTCTCATATGAGCACCTTTTATGTGGCGTGTATGGCGGGCATTTTGCTCTCCACTTTTATGCCGCAAATGCAGCCGTTTTTGCTGTCGGAGTTTTTGAACATCCCCCAGGAACAACAGGGCGTGGTCAGCGGCAATATCGCCTTCTGGGGTGAAATTGCGATTATCCTCGCCGTGGGGGTATGGGGTTCACTGTCGGACAAGATCGGTCGTCGACCGGTAATGGCCATGAGCTTTGCCATTATGGCGGTTGCCGTTGCGCTATATCCCTTCGCACGCAGCTACGGCGAACTGCTGGTTTACCGGGTGCTGTTTGGGGTGGGTGTCGCGGCCTTCAGTTGCATGATTTTTGCGATCATGGCGGACTACACCGAAGATTCCAGTCGCGGCAAAGCCACCGGCTTCCTCGGCATGGCCAACGGCATTGGCGCTTTGATTACCGTGTTTTTGCTACTGCGTCTGCCTTCGGTATTTCAGGCACAAGGCATGGACAGCCAGACCGCCGGCCTTGCCACCTACGCCATTGTGACAGCGCTGGCAGGTATTTTTGCCCTGTGGATGTGGCTGGGACTGAAGAAAACTCCGCAGAAAGTCAGCACGGAAAATGAAAGCTTTTGGGAAATCACCCGCAAGGGTTTTCTCGCCGCCAAAGATCCCGGTATCGCCCTCTCTTATGGCGCTGCCTTTGTTTCACGCGGCAACCTGGCCATTGTTGGCACCTTTTTCACCCTGTGGATTGCCAACTACGGCACCAGCGAAATGGGCTTGTCCCGCGCCGATGCGCTGGCACGCGCCGGCATGATTGTCGGCATTGCGCAAACCATGACGCTGCTTAGCGCCCCCTTCTTCGGCATTTTGTCGGACAAGATGAATCGCGTCAGTGCCGTCGCACTGGCTCTGTTTATTTCCTTTTTGGGCTACGGCGGCACGTACTTTGTAACCGATCCGTTCAGTGGCGCAATGATTGTATGTGCCATTCTTATCGGTATGGGCGAAGTGGCTTGTATTATCACCAGCGGCGTTTTGCTGTCGCAGCAGGCGCCGGTTGCCATTCGCGGCGCGGTAAACGGCTTCTTTAACCTGTGCGGCGCCATCGGCATTCTGGTGGCGGCGAAAGTAGGCGGCCAGTTATTTGATAGCTGGCGTGAATCCGGGCCCTTTGTGTTTTTCGGACTGATCGCCTTCGGCGTAATGATCTGGGCCCTGCTGGTTCGCAATAAGGTGGTAGCACCGGTGGATAACACCTAGAGCACTTCTGGTTAATTCGTCATTGCGGGGAGTGAAGCGACGAAGCAATCTCCAATTGCTTATGCCACAACAAAAAAAGATTGCTTCGCTACGCTCGCAATGACAGATTTCTACAAACGACTCAACACACCCTTATCCGCATCCAATCGAACGCGATCCCCGGTTTTGAACAAGCGTGTCGCTTGCCGCAAATTAACAATCGCGGGCAATCCGTACTCCCGAGCGATAACCGCGCCATGGGAAACCGCAGACCCCACATCGGTCGCCAAACCTGCGATCAAACTGAAATACGGCGTCCACCCAATATCGGTAATCGGTGCTATCAGAATTTCACCTGGCTGCAGCTCGGCCGCCTCCTGTATTGTCAGGGCTACGCGGGCCGCACCCTCTACGATACCCCGACTAACCGGGCGACCAATTAACTCCCCTTCAGCCGCATCTTTCGGCGGCTCCCAGACAAGGGGTTCTGGTTTACCAACGTAAACATCGTCAAATTCCATCTTTTCATGGAATGAAAGTGCGATACGCCGCTTTTCGGCTCGGCTCACCCCATCGGAACTAGGATTTTCGACAAATTCATTCAATTCTTCGTGGGTAAAAAAGAACACAAGATCCGCGTCGGGAAGATGCCCCTCACTCACCAATAAATTGGCAAGATGGCGATAGGCCCGCTTCAGGCGATGCGTTACCAAAACCAGCAACGACTTGGTGTGCTCGCGACGACGAATTGCGTTGTGAGCAACCGGCAACATGAATCTCAAGCCGCGCGATAGTGTGCTGATATCGACTTTTTCTACCTGACGAGGTTTGTAAGCGCCCTGCAAGCGAGACGCAAGCGAGGCCTGCATAGTGACGATCAGTTTTTCGGGTTCGTCTACCCACCCTGCCTCACGCACACAGAGCTCGCGAATTGAGCGATGACCATGAGCCGCCAGGAATTCTTCGAAACGGTAGCGGGCTGCGCCGGATTCTTCACTTGTGAGCCAGGCCAGCGCCTCGCTTGGATCAACCTTCTGAAAACTGGTTACCGCCTCAGGGTGTTCTGCAATCAGATCGACAACATCATCGAGACGATCAACCATCACCGCGCTTTCAACATCACTGGCACCAGCCAGTAAACGTGCGGCTTCGGCCTGCTGATCCGCATCTGGCGGCTGACTTCCTCCCGCTACAAAACTCTGCACAATCCCTTCCATCACACCGGAAAAAGCAGAAGATCGAAGATGCACTTCATTCGTCTCACAGATCCACGGGAAGTAGCGATTGATTTCCTTCATCATGCTGAGGCTATCGTTGGTATAGGATACGTAAGCGTGCTTGAAGCGACTCTCGAATTCGGTGAGCACTTTTTGAGACTGCATCACATACCGAGCGAATTGCCAGGTGCCGTACCAACGGCGCCAGAATGGTGCCAGGTCTTTTAACGGTTTCAACTCTGGCACTGGGCGCCCGCAGAGGCTTTGCCCCATACTCTCAACGGTATTTATCGACACATAGCGCGACGACTGCAGGCCTCCGGTCATGTTGATAAACATGTGACCGAAGAAAAGATTAATCTGGGTCCATTCCTGATTAATTGCCGGACGATTCGCATAGCAGACATGCATATGCTGCATGCCGTGTTCGATCGCCCTCCCCTGCACAGAAAAGGTCAACGGACAGACGGCACCCGGCATCATTTCGCCAACATTGCAGCGGGTAATCACGTGATCATCGGGAATCGGAGTATCCAGCTCGTTCAAGTCCGATCCAAGTGTGGTAATCGGTCGAGCCTGTAACCAGAACAGATCACCGCTGGCATCGATCGCCCATTCCATATCCAACAAGGGCGTCATACTGACAGCTGCATCGCGCGCACCCTTAGCCAAGGCCTGAATCTGCGCGTCGGAGAGAATGGGAGATTCACCGGTAAGTTCACGGCGTACCACGTGGTTGTTGCGATCCAACTCGTAGTGATCCGGGGTCACCTCACCACTAACGAGCGCTTCGCCGAGCCCGCGCACTGCGTCAATAACCAAGCGATCGTGCCGCCCCGTTACCGGGTCGGCAGTAAACAACACGCCGGCCGAGTGAGCATCCACCATGCGCTGTACCACCACGCACATTTCAACCTCCCCGAGATTCGCGTGCTCACTCTTGTAGGCTGTGGCCTGCGCGCTATCCAATGACTGAACGCACTGGGCGATAGCAGCCTTCAAGGCGTCCAGCCCCTCCACGTTGAGAATGGTTTCGTACTGCCCGGCGAATGAGCTGTCTTCCCCATCCTCGCCAATGGCAGATGAACGGACAGCAACCTTGCCCCCACCAATCGCCTGATACTGTGCCTCCAGATCGTCGGGGAAATGCTCGGCACTGGCGGCGACAACAACAAAAGCTGGTGGCACATTGAGACCGTGGCGGGTGAGTTCAGCCAGACCGGCGGCCTTGCCGCCTACCGCCTGATCGGTGATTTCCTTGAGCGTTAAAATTTCGGGCATGTTGTATTCGCGTCGTTTTTATAAAGTTGAGTGTCACGTTCGGCGGCCACATCAATCGGCACACTCAGTCTGACACTATGCCTGGCAAGCAATTACTACAGAAAATTCACTATACGACCGTATTGTTATTCTGTAAAGTCGGATCAACAACCACTTCTTCCCCAATGGAACAGGCGAAAAGGTCGAAGGGGGCTATTACCTGGCAATTTGGCAGCGGCACCGGCCATTCAGAATACGTTTGCGCCGGGTTTTTACCGATGAAAAACGGTGAAATGATCATGGCGGACGAGACCATGCCGCAGATTTTGTAAATAATTCGCTTAAACACTCAACAACAAGGAAAAAATATGCGATTGCAAGGAAAAGTAGCTATCGTAACCGGCGCCGCTTCCGGCATCGGTCTGGCCTGCGCCGAGCGCTTCGCGCAGGAAGGTGCCATTGTTGTCGGCACTGATCTCAACGAACCTAAAGACTGGAGCCTTGTCACCAGCGCCTCGCCGGAAAGCTGGTTCAGCACACTGGATGTGACCGACGGTGACGCGCAAAACGCAGTTGCCAAACAGACCGCGGAAAAACATGGCCGCATCGATATTCTTGTGACCGCTGCCGGTGTGGGCGATGGTGGCCCCGTCAGCATGATCGACAACGCTGCCTGGGATCGCGTCATTGATATCAATCTAAAAGGTACTTTCCTGTCGATAAAATCCGTACTCGACACCATGATGGCCCAACGCAGCGGCAGCATTATCACAGTATCGAGTGTGGAAGGTATCAACGGCACCGAGGGTGGCAGCGCCTACAATGCCTCCAAGGGTGGCGTGATTCTGCTAACGAAAAACGTGTCGATTGATTATGGCCGCATGGGCATTCGCAGCAATGCCATCTGCCCCGGCTTTATCGATACACCGATGCTCCACGGCATCATGGATTCCATGCCGGAATTCAAAGCGGATGTGATACGGGAAACCAAAGTAGGTCGACTGGGCAAACCGGAGGAAATTGCTGGCGCTGCACTGTTCCTCGCCTCGGACGATGCCTCATTTGTCACCGGCCAGAGTCTGGCTGTCGATGGCGGCTACACCGCCGGGCACCGCCACGGTATCGTCGAATTGATGGGGCTTGTATAGCTATATCGCCGGTGGCGCCATTGTTGGATTGCGACGCAAGCGCAGGTCTTCCAGTCGACTGTTTGCAGTCGCCGACCAGGGATTATCTTCTGGCGGCAAAATATAGAAAGTCTCGTCTTTTATCGCCTGCAAGACACGCTCTGCAGCAACGCGCGGTGACAGGGAATTTGCGGTCGCATCGGTGATCGCATCCATCGACATTTTGTGCATATCGGTGATGTTTTCTTCGCGCAAGGCCTCCGGGCGGTTGCGCGATGAAGCGGCAATTCCAGTATTGAATAATTCAGGGCACAGACAAGACACCTTGATCTGCGGCGCACTTATTGAAAGCTCGTGGTAAAGGCACTCGCTCAACGCTAACGCAGCATGCTTGGTCATGTGATAAATCCCGGCGAAGGGTAAGGTGCACATGGAAGCCATGGAAGACGTATTAACGATATAACACGCGTCGCCTTGCGAGATCATTTGCGGTACGAACTGGCGAACTCCGTGAATGATGCCCCACTGATTTACCCGGATCAGCCATTCGTAGTCGTCTTCTGTCTGCTCCCACAAATTACCGCCCGTGTAGACTCCGGCGTTATTACAAAGGATTTGCACACTACCGAATTGCTCCACCGCCGCATCACGCAGGGACGCGACGGATTCACCGGATCCAACATCGGTGACGACGCCTATCGCCTCGACACCCAGTGCAGAAATTTCCGTTACGGCAGCATCCAGACGCTGCTGTTCAATGTCCGCCAACACGATATTCATACCTTGTTCGGCAAAGATCCTCGCCAACGCCAAACCGATACCGCTTGCCGCCCCGGTAATCACCGCTGTTTTTCCCGCTAATTCCTGCACGCCGAGAGTTCCTCCGTAGGATAAATGTGCTCGCAAAAAAGGTAACGCGTGTGTAAAATTATTGTAGGATATGACGTTCGGGAGCAAGCCATTCTCTGTTACGACTTGTTAACCAGAGCCCGGAAAAAGCGGCAAGACTAATCGGAGCACAGCCTCATGTTTGACTGCAAAGTTGTAGATTTAACGTTTTTGGAGACAGCTCGAAATCGCTTCCAAGCTGAAGTAGAAATCGATGCCACCCCCGAACAGATTTTTGAGTCGTTTGAAAACGCCGACGACTGGACGCGATGGGCACCGCCGATTCAAAAGGTAGAGTGGACATCCCCCAAGCCCTTTGGCCTTGGCACCACACGGACGGTATCCATGTCGGGCGGCATGGTCGGCGATGAGGTGTTTATCGCATGGGATTATCCGAAGCGGATGGCCTTCTGCTTCACGGCATGCTCAAAATCCATGACCGAAAGCTTTGCCGAAGACTATATTGTGACGCCGCTGGACAACGGTAAAACTCGAGTGCAGTGGACGATGGCAATGGAGGCAAAAGGCATTGGCAACGTGACCATGCCACTGTTCTCGCCACTGATGGGCCTTGGTCTCAAATGGATGCTAAAGCGCTTTAAGAAACTTGTAGAAACACGAGTTCAAGCAACACAAAGCCAACCTTCCTCCTGAGAGAAAGGTTGGGCAACTACAGGGTGACGGGGCTTTAGAACTCCTCCAGGAGACGCCCTTTACCCGTAATCTTGTCATTGATGCCACAGGCGCGCAGCGCGTGCCAGATGGTAGCGACGTTGATCGGCAGCATGGGTTTCTCCAGCCAGTGCTCCAGCGTCGGGAACAAATCAACTGTCGACAGGTTGGTACCGCACTGCACAATGGCTTCAACATCATCGCCGTCAGCTTTTTTAACCGCTTCAATCACATCTTTTATCGGGGTTTCGGCAATCGCCGTTGCAGAGGCGCAGTTCAGGCCGACCACGTGTTTTACTTCGTAGCCGATTTCATCAAAAAACTGTCGAACGTTATCATCACCCACTGGCGGGTAGGGTGTAATCACCGAAATTTTCTTCACCCCAAAATTATCCAGGGCCATGCGCGTTGCACCGGCGCCGGTCGTCATACCCAGATCACCGATTTGATCCTGAATATTTTTTTCGAACTCGATATTGCCCGCCATACCACCCCAAAAGGTTTCGGCGGACATACCCAACATCAGGTGACTGATTTTCGCGGTCATCACGTTTTCAATGGCTGGCGTCATATCCTCGCGCATCAAATCGAGAAAACGCTCAAACACGGTGTTTGCATCGTCGCCGGTCGCCTCACCTTCTTCCGCCCAATTGCGCAGTCGAATCAGAAAACGCGAGGGATGCCAGGTAACTCCATCGAGACCAAATTTTTGCAGATCGTATTCCACGCCGGTATTGGTGGAGGGAATGAGAACACCGATTTGGGCACGGCGGGCGATTTGATAGTTTTGCATTATGGAATCTCGTAACAGTTAAGCGGTTTCGGCGAACAGGTCGCGCTTGTTAAAGCCGGCGGTCATAAAGCGGCGAAAGGCTTTGCCGGTGGTCAGCCACTCTACGCGGGCACCATCCTTTTGCGCTTTCAGCACACCGTTAACCAGCCAAGGGGTAACGGTTTCCACTTTGTCGCCGAGAATATTGAAAATCTTTTTGGCCTTTTCCCATTCGGGCGAGCTGGTATCGTAATCGCCGATCAGCAGGTCGGTGACCACAATACCGGGGCTCAGTACATTCACCTGCACATTGCTACCCGCCATATCTTTGCGGAGCGCTTTCGCCAGATAGTTCACACCGCGCTTGGTCGCACCGTAGGCAGCCATACCCGGTTGTGCAGCGCCGTTGCTGCCAAAGCCTTCCATGACCCAGAACTGACCACCGCCTTGCGCTTTCATGCCCCCGAGCACGACATTGGCAGCAAACAACACACCGTTGAGGTTGATAGAAGTAATGCGCGCCAGATCCTCGGCGCTTTGGTCAGTTATGGGCTTACGCGGCAGACTGATTCCGGCGTTGTTGATCCATATATCGACAGTACCGCACTGCGCCTTTGCAAATCTCCACAGGTTTTCCAGCTGACTATGCTCACTGATATCACAGGCCTGCCCTACAACCTTATCCGCACCGAACTGGGCCGCCAGCTCAGAAACCGCCTGATCAACAGCCGGCTGCAGGGTGGCACTGATCACGACGTTGCAACCCTGCTTCAGGAAATTTTCGGCTAAGCCGCGCCCTATGCCTCGTGTGCTGCCGGTAATGACAACGCTTTTACTCATGGTTCTCTCCATTTCAATAGGGGGCGCCTATGGCTTTGAGATGTGGATCATTGGCAGGATCACTCGACACATAGCCGCCGCCGTGAACCAGACCGAACACGAAAGGGTGCCGGGTTGCCGCCGGCGTTACTTCCCGGCTCCAGGGCGCCGGCATTCGCATCGCAAAACTGCAGAGCGTCAGCGCCAGCATCTGCGAGACAACAAACCCCCAGTAGGCATCGAAGTACGCAAAATACAGCAGTGATAGCGTCACATTGGGTACGTGGGTAAAAGGTACTTTGACCTTGGTTGTCCAGGGGGTGTCATGCTCGGGGGAAATGTAAATGTCCCATACGAGGTCCTGCCACAGTATCTGCCAGACGGAAATCAGTATGTAAGCCAGCAGAAAAACCGCCCATATCGGCCAACCCTGAGCCAGCGAAAGCGACAGATGCCAGAATCCTAAAAAGCAAAGCGCGTAACCAAGGCCCCAACTCAAACCAAACACCAGCTGCGGCAGCACATCGAGCTTGCGGTTAAAACGCAGGGTCCAGCCGGCCCATAGCTTGCCGTAGGCGAAACCGATAAAAACCAGTAAACCTGCTGTGCACAGCCACCACAGACTGTCGGCTACAGCGGGAATCATGGGGCTGCTCAACAGTGGCGTTAGCGCCCCTGTCGTCCAGGCAAAAAGACCGCACACTACAAAATAGGTATAGGCCCGCAACCAGGCCGCCAAGGGCGAAAAGTGCTGAAATGACATGGGCGCCAAACTCAGGAAACGGCTTCCTGCTCACCCACAGCCAGACTCGCCACCGGCTGCACCAGCGGAATTTCTTCCAGCACCCATTTCAGATCGGAACGCTCGCGTCGCAACGGAGAAGGAATCGCAAACACCTTGCGGCCTTCATACTGTTTCACCGTATAGGAATCAATTTGGTAGCCCTTTTCAATCAGCTTGCGGCGCGATTGACGGAAGGAACTCATAAACTTGTCGTCAGCCACCGAGAGCTCATTGGCGAGATTTTCTGGCAGGTAATTCGGGGATGCGCGCTCGATAACTTCGGCGTCCTCTTTAAAGACCTTGCGCAGTCGCTTACGCGAACCGCCGTCGAACAGACCAATCTTGAAGAAGGTACGCAACTGGGTCGCAAAGGTCTTGGTGGTGTGCTCGTCAACTGGCGTATTGCAGTCAAACATCAGAATGCTCATCCAGCTGTTCAGGTTGATCTGAATACGCACTACGTAACCGGAGAGGTGATAGCCGGGAATGGTTTCGGTGGGTTGTTTCTCCTTGCGGATAAACCGGCGAATCCCCAAATCACCTTTCAACTGCGGCGGATACTGGATATTCCAAGACATACCGTTCAGGTCGTCTTTTTCCACTTTCAGGATTTTGTTCTCACCGGCCGTGTCAGGCGTACCAAACACCGGGTGTACAAAGGAGGCATGCGCCAGATCGATACCGTTCTCGATTACACGGGCTGCTTCTGCCTTCCATACCCACTCGTCGGTAATAGCGCGCCACTTGGGATCGTCGTATTCGGGAAAAGGCGGAATCGGCGGACGCTCTTCTTCTGGCAAGTCACCCAGAAACACCCAGATCATGCCGTAGCGCTCTTCAGTGGGGTAGGCGTCAACCCGGGCGCGATCCGGAATGCGGAAATCGCGACCTTCAGAGGGAATAAACTGCACTTTACCCTCACCGTCAAACTGCCAGCCGTGGTAGGGGCAGGCTACATTGCCATCAATGCACTTACCGCCAGACAGGGAACCACCGCGGTGAATGCACACGTCGCTCAGGCAATTGGCTTTGCCTTCGGCATCGCGAAACAGAACAAAGTTCTGCCCCAGCATCTTTACCTTTACCGGCTTATCTTTGAGGGTTTCCGACCACTCAGCCACGTACCAGAGATTGATTAACACTGCCTTTCCTCCACGATTTTCGGGGTTCAGGAGCGTGCAGAAGCGCTACTGAACCGAGCTTATTTATACTAATAGCATATCTTTATATCTTTTTAAACGAAAAATCCGCCGATCCGGATCACCCGCCGATGAAATATTTTTCACTTCAGCCAAAAAAACCGGCTTTGGTCTTCATACTATAGTGGCAAGAGAGAAAAAGCGGATTGCACCCAGCCAGCACAATATGTATTATTCATATAACATTATATTCAATTGAATCATTACAGGCTTTCAGCTCATGGCACATATCACCAAATCCATTGATGAACTGGTCGCTGAACAGGGCGGCGTAGATCGCCAGGATACCTTCGACCAGCTCTGGGCTATCACCACCGAACTGTTCGAGAAGGTTAAAGCCCGCTTCGAATTGACTCAGGACCCCTGCTCCGTGGGCGACTACAGCGGCAAAGATGGCGCTCAGGGTTTTCTTTCTGCCTGGGCCGGCCCGGAAATCGATTGGCTGATCTACAGCTGGACCGGCAACCCCAAGGCCAGTTTTACCAATATGCACCTGACCATCAATCTGGGCCCCCAGTACGATGTGCCCCACTTCGGTTTTGCGCTGGGCACCACCCCGGATCTGTTCTTTTATCAGGACTATATGCCGCGCAAGGATCTGTGGACCAACCCGGAATACGCCGACAAGTACTACAACGGCGAAGCCAACGACACCTATATTGAATGGGAGCGCAACGAGCGTTTTCAGCACTTTATCAGCCGCCACATGTATACCCGCGTAGCCCAGTCGCCCTGCTCACTGGCTTACGGCGGCGCTGTCTGTGCCGAAGGTATTGACGACCTGCGCAAGGTCGCCCACGCCCAACTGGATCGCTGGATTGCCTGGGTCGATGCCGCAGAACTGCAGCCCAAGGAAACCCGAGCGGCACAAGCCGAGCGCGATCTGCTGATCCGCCAGACTATTACCGAGGGTGACCCGGCCAATATCGTGGTGGAAAACCTGTTCGGCAAAGAGCTGTGTGACCACCTGGTCGCCGCCCTGTGGGGCCGGGATCGCACCCTGCCACGGCCTGAATAATGACCGACGTTCGCGCCTTCTTCACCGCTGCCACGGTGCCCGGCGAACCGGAACCGTGGAACAGTCTGCAGCTTAAGGTGTATTACCCCAGCGCTTACAGCGACAGTGCTGACGAGCGTAATATGGGTTTTATTCCTGCCGCCAAACCGGAGCAGCCCTACCCGGTGGTGCTGTTTATGCCCGGCTCCAACTGCCACCCGGAAGTTTACAGCTGGTTGGCAAAAGGGCTGTGCGAGCTTGGCTTGGTGTGCATTACCTTTAGCTGGATAAAAGAGGATATGCCAGGCTTTGTCTCCCTCAGCCCCGGCTTTGATCTGCGCTATCTCACGCCGGATAGTTTTGGCAAGGCGCCCTCCTGCTCGTCACTGCCCACTTTGCTCGACGCGATAGAAAAGCTTAATAGCGAAGGCTTACTGGCGGGACTGCTCGACACCAACAAAGTGATTTTCGGCGGCCACTCCGCGGGCGGCAATGCGGTCTTGCTAAACAGCAACCGTGAATGGTTTCCGCAATTAATCGGCGGATTTTCCTACGCCGCCCACACGGGCGCCTCGACTCAGATTGGCTTTCCCGAAGACACCCTGCTGCCCGTTGATGGCAGTGTACCCATGCTGATTATGGGTGGTGAACAGGACGGTGTAATCGCCGCCAGTGCCAATCGTTATGGCGATGCAGAAGATAGCACCCCCACCGAACGGATCGGTCGAACCTTTGACGAGGCCTTAGACAGCCTGCGCGGCGACTGCCACCTCGCACTGGTTCGTGGCGCCAATCATTTCTGTTTCGCACACCCCTACGACGGCACCACCGGTCGCCCCTTTCTCGACTGGCCCGCCGCAGGAGACGAAAGCGAACTCAGAGAATTGATGCTCAGCATCATCACCGACTTTATTGCGGCCTGCATTGGCACAGGCGATCACGCCAACCTCGCCGAACTGGCCAATCACCCACAGATTTCGCGCTACGCGTGCAAATAACCGGAACAGGAAACCACCATGAGCGACAAGCAACCTAGCGAATTTCAAAAAAATATCACCGGCGACTGGCACGGCTACCCCTCCATTTTCACACCCGATGGCACCCACGTGGGCTACAACAAGGTAACACGCGCCAGTGAATTCAAGGATGGTCGCACTACCTACTGGATGGACGTAGCGCTGGACGCCGCCGGCGAGCTGGCCAACCGTTTTGAAACGGGCCGCTTTGAATTTGGTGTAATCGACTCCGACAAAGACCGTATCTATACCGGCCCTGATTTTATCGGTTCCGGCCGCCCCTTCGGTCCCTTTGTAGATTCCAACTACTTCTCGCCGGGCTGGAACGTGAACCTGCGCACCATCAACCACGTACTGGATGATCGCGGCGTACAGGTTTACTCCTCACAAATGTTTGAAGGCGACACGCTGGTAGCGGCTTTTAACGGCTTGTACATCCGCACCTTTGACCACGAGACCAACCCCGAAACCCAAAAGCTCGTCGCAGATTTTCTGGAAAACGAGAAAAAAGCAGGTAAGAAAACCTTCTACCTGCCACAGAAACACTCTGGTACCTGGACCGGTGAAATGGATGTGTACAACACGGATCAGGAAAAGGTGGGCGTCAATAAGGTCACTATCGACTATATGCCGATCAACCTGAATCGCGCCACCATGCACGTGAAAATCGAAGGCGTGGTCAACCGCGAATTCAGCTTCGAGCGCACGCGCACTGGCAACCACCACCAGTTTCACGGCCCGGATGTCTTCGGCAACGCCATCGGCTACGGCCGCTACCATTACGCCCTGCACCACTTTATGGGCGAAGCCTTCAAATTCACCACCCGCGACGTCATGCTGGATGATCAATACAGTCTATGCTCCATGTGGCAATTCCACGAAAGCCACCATGAAAAATATATGACGTTTGGGGTATTGGAGTGGGAAGAGAAGGATTACGTTTTGAAGCCCAATTATATTGAAGGCTAAGGCTTAAAATTCTTCCTGTGTTTGCCCCCGCTCTGCGGGGGCTTTTTTGTTTACTTGCTCTGAGCGACCCGATCGCGAAAACTGTTTTCACAAGCCGCTTTAGCCGCAGCAATCTTGTCGCGGAAACACTGGCCTTCAGAACACCACTTCCGCACACCCTCCGCGGAGCTGATTACCGGCTCGGTTCGATTACTGCAGTGAACCGCATACACTGACAGGCGATCTCCATTAGGCGCAAGGTCGTACCCTTTGAGCTGCAAAGCTTCCGGGCGAACGCCCGCCTGCACTACGGTGGCGGCAAGGGCCACAAACAGAATGGCAATGGTTTTGAAAATGCTCAGGTTCACAATGATCTCCTCGGTTGCATTGTCAGCAGGCGCTGTTGCCGGTGTATACGCAGCCGATTCTTGAGTGGTTCACAGGGGGCGCGAATATTATAGATAGCCTTTTGACTATTCAGTCTATAAATAAAATATCTTTTTAATTATTACCTTGCTCACCTATAGTCTTCCCATCGAGTCGCACCACTACAAGAACCAGAGGACAACCATGCGCCCACACGTTGAATTGATTGATGAGAAAGATCTGATCTGGCACATCGCCGAAATTGCCCCTTGTGCCGAAGGCGAAGCCCGCCAGCGCAACCTGAGCTACGACGAAGAAGATGGCTCAGTCTCTGCCAAAATCGAGTTCACCACCGACTGGTCGCGCCCGGCCGGCGTCCACAACGCCCAGACCGAGTGGTACGTACTGGAAGGTGAAGTCACCATCGGCGACACCGTGTTGAAGCCAGGCGGCTACTGGTGCACGCCGGCCGGCGTGGTAGCGCCAGCCCTCAAAGTAAAGAAAGGCACCGAAATTCTTTACTTCCGCGAGTACGGCGACTGGCAGTTTGAAGTCACCGACAAGGACAAGGACTTTGTCCGGGAAGACCAGAAGCTGGTGATTGCCAACACCGCCGACATGGACTGGATCGACGTGGTCGACGGCAGCCCCATGCGCTTTGATCTGGGCGGCACGCCGGTACCCGGCCTCTATATCAAGATGCTGTTCCGCGACGAAAAAACCGGCTTTTACACTCGCCTGATTAAGGCCAAGCCGAACTGGCGCGAGCACCCGCTGGCCCACCATCCCTGTTATGAAGAGGCCTACTGTCTGGAAGGCAGCTTCCACTACAACTACGGTGAAATGTGGCCCGGCACCTACTTCTTCCGTCCGGCACTGGTTCGCCACGGTGACTTTACCGCCGGCGAAGAAGGCACCGTATGGCTGCTGCGCTGCGACGGCGATCTGGTGGATTGGTACACCGACAACGCCCGCGTGGAGATGAAAGGCGACCCGGTTAACTGGGGCCCTGATTCAGAGCACCCCGATGCTGCCGAGCCAGCACTGCTGCAACCAGTGCGGTCTCGCTCTATCGGTGCTATGGAAGATCCGGGGTATCAGTAACCCTCCTAATAGAACCTGTCGTCATTGCGTACCCACAGCGCTTCGCGGGGCATGCTAAGCAATCTTTTAAAGGTGGCGCCAACATCAGGAGATTGCTTCGTCGCGTGGCTCCTCGCAATGACGCAGCTATATTTACGATGCAATAGGCGGCTGTTTGGGGAGTTTCGGACGATGATATTTTTCCCAATGACTCAAGCCATCCTTGAGAATCTCAAGGCCGTCACCCAGCAAAAACTCCCTGAAGGTGCGGGCTACCACCGAGGTAACCCGCTCTTTTGCATTCACCAGATACCAAAACTGCTGCAGGGGAAAACCCTCTACCGGCAGAATCGACAGATCCTCCCGATCCCCCTGATCCAGTATATGGCCCGACACCACGGCCAGACCCAGGCCGGCCATCACCGCGTGTTTCAGGGCTTCATTGGAGGCAATAGTCATCTGCTCTCTGACCTCAAAGCCCTGCTCCGCCAGAAACTGGCTGACGGTATGACGGGTGCCGCTGCCCGTTTCGCGCACCACAAAACGCTCGTTAGCGATATCCATCCACTGCAGTTTTCGCTTTTTCGACAGCGGGTGATCGCGCGAGGCAATAACAAGCAAAGGATTGGCAATCAGCGGCACCGCCTCCAGCGCAGCATCTTGGGGAGGGTCGCTGACAAAGGTGAAGTCATCCAGATTATGCTCAAGTCGCTCCAGCAATTGCTCGCGATTACCCACCTGAAGATCTACTTCAATACCCGGGAAACGCTTGCAGAATGGCCCGAGCAAATGGGGAATAAAGGCATTGGCACTGCTGGCCACTGCCAGACTCAAGCGCCCCGCCTGCATGCCCTGCAATTCATTCAGACGCATTTCCAAGCGTTCAATGGAACCGAATATTTCCCGCGCCGCCTGAACCACCTGTTCTCCGGCCTCGGTCAAGCGTACACGTCGCCCCACCAATTCGTAGAGCGGCATATCAATACCGTCTGCGAGTTTGCGCAGATGCGTCGAGGCACTGGGCTGGGTCAAATGGAGTTGCTCGGCTGCGCTGACAATACCCCCGGACTCTGCCACTCTGAGCAGTATCTCCAAACGACGCAGGGTACCGATGCGAGCGGCAAGGCGGGGCACGGGAGTCAGACTTTTCATAACAGCAAATAGCTATATTAAGGGTTTATTAATAGCACTATGGCTATATTTGAATAGTGCGTCAATCAACGACAAGAGAAGCAAAACCATGAAGAAAATATCGACCACCCTGCTCGCACTGCTGATCAGCACACCCGTGCTGGCGCTGGATATTAATGTGAACGTTAGCCAGATTTCCTCAGACAAGGGTGGTCTGGTTGTTCAGGTTTACGACAGCGAAGACACCTGGCTATCGGATGACACCGTGCTTAGCAAGCGCTATGAACTGCAGCCGGGGGATTCCGCAAAAACTGTCATCATTCCCATTGAACTGGAGGCCGGCAATTACGCTTTGTCGGTGTACCACGACGAAAACGACAATAAAAAACTGGATGCCAATTTTATCGGCATTCCCAAAGAGCCCGTGGGTTTATCCAACGATCACCGACCCAAGTTTGGGCCGCCGAAATACCGCAAGGCCGAAATTGAGGTCAGCGAGGGCACCGTTATCGAGATCAAGATGGATTAAACCAACTCCACTTCCCAGAACTGATTCTCAGACTGCTGCCAGCTGTAGCGCTGCAGCAGTCCCTCATCATTCAATTCATAGCGCGCGCCATCGTCGTACTCGCCACCGCGATAGTGATAGGTATTGCTCCCCAACGCCTCAACCGAGCGCTCACTAAACAAAGGGCGAAACAGAGTCTCGCGCCGCTCCGGCGATTTGATCGAGGGCACCAGCACCTGGCCCGAGCCACCATTGGCCAGCAAACTCAATAAGATTTCCCCGCTGAAAATCCGCATCAGCGGAAAAAACTGCGTCGGCCGATCAAGCTCCAACTGCTCTGGCGTCTCACCATCGAGATTCCAGCGCATGGATTCGCCGTTAACCCTATAGTTCGCCGTGCAATAGCCGCTTGCATTAGCCCAGAACAGCGAAGCATAGGTGCGATTGGCTTGTATCCAGCACTTCACCCCCAGCACAAAACTCTTGCCATCGCTGCGGCTGGTGCGAATCACCTGGCCGCCATCAGGCAATTGGTAGCGCATCCAGGGCTCGTGGATATCAGTCAATTCGCCGTTCAGGCAATAACGGTATCGACCCTCACTGTGCAGAGTCTCCCCTGCATCCACCGGAAAGATGTCGAACAGGGTTTTCATCTAGCCGTACACCTCGACCAGCTCAATCAGCAAGCTGCTGGTATCGGCGGGATTGAGGTAAGCGATTCGGGTACGGCCGGTATCCACCACACCATCCGGCGTTACATGGCCTGGGCGGATGCCCTGCTTTGCCAGCACCGCCATCGCCGCATCGATATCATTTACCACATAGGCCACATGGTTAATGCCCCCGGCGCCACTGGTCACCGCGTTGAGGGTGGCTTTCATGTCGTCGCTGATGGGTTCAATCAGCTCGAACTCCACGCCGCCCACATTCAGCAAACCAAAGCGGGCCGGGGCTTCCTGACCAAAGGGAGGCAGTACGGTGATGTCTTCGTCGGTCAGGCCGTAAATTCGGCGAAAGTCGGCAATGCTGGCCTGCAGATCCTCCACGATATGACCCACATGGCGCAGGCCGACAATAAAGTCTTTCAAGGCTGCCGCCGGGTTCTCACTCGCCATGCTTGACTCCCTCTGGTTTATATGTACTATTGATATAACATTATATCTGAAAAACAACCAAGGCCCAACGCCAAATCTGGTCTGGGCACTCGCGACAAAGGATGCACATGAAAGTCATGATTCTCGGCATGGGCCATGCCGGCAAAGCCATTGCCCAACGCCTGCGCGCCAGCGGTCACCAGATTGTGGGCACTACCACCACCCCCGGCAAGGTAGAAGAGCTGCAAAGCCTAGCCGATGAAGTTGCCGTTCTTAAAGGCAGCGAAACCGATAAAGTGATTGCCGCCGCCCAAGGCTGCGACGCCATCATCGCTACCGTCGCGCCCAACGTAAAAAATACCCGCACCAAGGAAGAGCGCGAAAGCCAGTATCACGAGGTACTGGAGAAATCCCTCGCCAGCGCCGCCAAGGCCTGTGACCGTGTAATTTTCCTGTCGTCCTTTTCGGTCTACGGCGATGGCGGTTTGGGGACAGACCCCATTACCGAAGAGACGCCCACCAGCAATCACGAAGAACCTTCCTCCAAGTACTATCAGGCTGCCGAGCGCAACGCCCTAAGCGTGAAGGGTGGTTGCGTGTTGCGCCTGCCCGATATTCACGGTGCTCCCGGCGATATGACCTTTACCCAACGGGTAAAACTGGCTCACGACTACTTTGGTGGCAAAGCGCTGTTTGGTGCAGACGCCCCGCTCTACACCATCCATTTTGAAGATGTGGTTAACGCGGCGGTTCACGCCCTGGAAAACGACCTGACCGGCATTTACAACGTGTGCGACAACGACAACCTGCCGCCCACCAACCAGCAGATTTTTGATGCGATCTGCGACAAGGAAGGCTGGTCGCGACTGGAATTCCTGAATCAGATTAAAGCGCCCAACCGCAAGATTTCCGCCGACAAACTCTACGCCACCGGCTATCGGGTTCAGCACGAAGATCCCAATGCCGCCCTGCTGGAGGCTTGAAGCATGGCTAACGTTGTCATTACCGGCAGCACCAAAGGTATCGGTCGCGGACTGGCCGCAGAGTTTGCCCGCCTCGGTCATAACGTGATGATCGCCGGGCGCAGCCAGCAGGCGATTGATGAGGCCGTCGCTGAAATCGGCTCACAGCCCGGCACTGTATCTGGTCGCCCCTGTGAAGTTTCAGAAAAAGATCAGGTACAAGCTCTTTGGGACGCTGCGGTTACCGAGTTTGGCAGTGTGGATATCTGGATCAACAACGCCGGTCTGGCACGCACCGTATGGCCCATTCTAGAAACGCCCGACGAAGAAATTCAGGCGATGGTGACCACCAATATGTTCGGCACTATCTTCGGCTCCAAAGTGGCCATCAGTGGCATGAAAAAACAGGGCCACGGCAAACTCTTCAATATGCTTGGCGGCGGCAGCGACGGAGAGTTCTTTCCCGGCATCGGTATTTACGGCACCACCAAGCGCGGCCTGAATTACTTTACTGACGCCCTGATCAAAGAGAACAAGGACTCTCCGCTGGTGATCGGCAAAATCCGTCCCGGCATGGTGATCACCGAAGCTGTGGTGCGTGAGGCCAAAGCCGATCTCAACAACTTCAACAAGAATCGCAAGACCATGAACAACCTGTGCGACACGGTAGAAACCGTATCGCCCTATCTGGTTGACCAGATTCTGAAAACCGAAAAATCCGGCACCAAAATTCGCTGGCTGACCGGCGCCAAGATTGCCAAGCGCATGATGCTGAGTCGATTCGTTAGCCAGCCTGACAAATTCGAAGCCTTTGGCCTGTAACTTTTCTACCGAATAAAACGAGGATCACCCATTGAACGCCAACGCTGCAAAAACCGCTGACACCAAAACCATCGACCAATTTCTGGCTGAAAACCCCAATGTAGACGTAAGCAAGGCCTGGGAGCGAAGCTGGAATATCCTGACCGACATCAAGGACAAAATCGCTGCGCGCTTTCCCAATATCGAACTTGACCCCACTTGCGAAGGTCGTGAGTACTACACCTCTCCTAACGGTGAGTTCGAAGGGTCGTATCGATCCTGGACCGGCGAGGGTATGGATTGGCTGGTCAGCTCCTGGCTGGGCAATCGCAAGGCCAGCATTCTGGATATGAACGCCACTGCCTTTCTGGGACAGGAAACCGACGTACCCCACTTTATTATGGTTTTCGGCACCATTCCCAAACTGTTTTTCTACTTTGATCTGGTACCCCGAAAAGATCTGCGCACCAACCCCGAGTACCTGGAAAAGTACTACGGTGGCGAAGCCAACGAAGATTTTCTGGCCCTGCGCGGTCACCCGGATTTTCAATGGTCAGTAAGCCACGGCACTTATATGCGTGCCCTGTTGTCGCCGTCTGCACTGAGCCTGAGCGCCGAGCTGGAAGACAAGAACATCGATGTGCTCGAAGAGTACGCCTACAAATTCCTGAACCGCTGGTTGGGCTGGCTGGATAATGCTACGCCGACGCCGGAAACCGAGCGTGTAGCGCAGCAAAAATACGATCACACAGTGCGCCGTTTGGGATACGAGCTTGATCCGATGAACAAACTGGCCGCGCAGGTTTTTGGTGAAGATCAGGTTGAAAAGATGATCCAAATGCGTCTGGGCGATGAGCAAATAGCCAAAACGCGTAAGTATTAAAAAACTGTCCTCACCCTAACCCTCTCCCGTGGGGAGAGGGGACCCGAAAGCTGGAACGGAATGCGGCCAACTCCCTCTCCCCATGGGGGAGGGCTGGGGTGAGGGGTAAAGGAACCTACAGACATGCTCCCAACCCGCTTTCTAGGCATTACCCTCACCGACGGCATAAAACGCCGCCACTTAGTGGCCTATTTGCTGGCTGCCCTGATTTCATCAGGCTACGCCGGTGCCCTCGCCGTGCTGCAACCGGGCCTGCTGGCGGTGATGAATATACCCATCGCCGATCAAGGCTCCTTGACCGGTCTGCTGGCCGCCCTGCAGGAAGTGGTATTAATCGCCATGATGCCCTTGTTCGGTGTCATGGCAGATCGCTCTGGTCGTAAGAGTGTGTATGCCATCGGGCTGGGGCTGACCGCCCTCGGTTTCTTTCTCTACCCCTATGCCAACAGTGTTAGCGAACTGATTGCCTACCGCCTGATCGTCGCCTTCGGCGGTGCCGCCATGATCGGCATGATGGTTACCGTCATTGCGGACTACGCAAGCGAAGCAGATCGCGGCAAAGCCAACGGTTTGCAGGGTTTTATCGCCACCATTGGTGCGTTTATTCCCCCTATTCTCGGTTTTATGCCCGGTGTTTTTGCCAAACAGGGCATGACCGAACTTGCCGCTCAGCAAATGACCTTTGCCATTGGCGGTGCGATGGGAGTTGTCGGAACCGTCGTCGTGCTGATAGGCCTGGCACCTCACGTAAAACGGCCCAGCACCGAGCATGAACCCGTTATGCAAATGCTGAAAAACGGACTGGCCGCCGCAAAGGATCACGGCGTGGCGCTGTCTTATGGCGCTGCTTTTATTTCCCGGGGCGATCTCGCGGTTACCGGTGCGTTTATGGGCTTGTGGCTAGTCCAGTTTGGCACCCAGAATCTGGGCATGGCGCCGAGTCAGGCCATGCAGGAACTGGCAGTTCCGCGCGTACTGACTACCGTTAGCGGCGCCATGGTCGGCGCCATTCTGATGGGTTTTATCAGTGACCGCATCCGTCGCGGCACGGCGGTGATGTTAGCCTCTGGCTTGGCAGCTGCCGTTTATCTTTCCGTTTCCTTTATCGACGACCCTACCGCACCCTGGGTATTTGCCCTGTTGGGTGTAATGGGCGTCGCCGAGATAAGCGCCTTTGTCAGTTCGCAAGCGCTGGTTGGTCAGCAAGCCCCCGCCGCGCGGCGCGGCGCCGTGATTGGCTTTTTCGGCACCGCCGGTGCCATCGGTATTATGGTTGGCACCGCCGGTGGCGGCTGGATGTTTGGGGCAATCTCACCTGCAGCCCCCTTTGTGCTGTTTGGCTTTTTAAATGCCGTCGTTTTTATCTGGGCCATTCTGGTCAACAACAAAATAAGAAAACCGGATCCTGTGGAGGACACCACATCATGCGCTACCGCCTGATTTTTTCAGCACTGACTCTGCCACTCATTGCCGCCTGTAATGACAGCAACTCATCGTCATCACCGCCACCCGTTGCCGCGGGATCCGCAAGAATGCCCGGATACGGCTATGTGGAATATCCGGTGAAAACCAAACAGACCTCGTCGGCCTTTTTGGCGGTGGGTGACCTGGACGGTAACAGCGACAATGGTCTCGATATTTTTCTCTCAACGCTGGTAGAGCAGACGCCACCCGGGCCGCCCAACTCCGCTTCTCGTGGCGCGCTGCGAAAATTCAATACCAGTGGTTGCGACACGCCCGGCAACAACTGCCTTGAAGGCCCCTGGGAAGAAGACATACTGATCGGCGTCGATGATCCCCAAGGTTATCCCTTTATCAATACACCCCAGCTATTTGACATCAATGGTGACGGCCAGCTGGACGTAATTGTGCAAACCGGCTTTCTCAGCACCCTCGGCGGCGCCCACTTCTGGCTGGACGGCAACGAGATCAATGCAGGCTCACGCCCTACCCACAACTATTTTTCGCTGTCGCACACCACGCCGATTACCAACGGCCTGTTTTTCTGGCATGAGTCAGATCAGACCGATCTCGACGGCGATGGTCTGCAGGATATTGTGACCACTTCCGGAAAAACCCAAAATCCACTTAATCCGATGGGATCACCCAATGGCAGCGAAGAGCTGAAAGTGGAATGGTATCGGCAAACCTCACCCGGCAGCTTTGACTACCACCAGATAATCGCCAAGGACAAAGACGGCAATGAGGTCAGCAGCATCGGGGGGGTGTTCGTCAAACTGCACGATATTGATAACGACGGCGACAAGGATATCGTTCTGACGCAGTTCTTTAACCATAGCTATGAAACAGTGCCTCCACCAAGCCTCAATCCGTCCATCGTCTGGCTGGAAAACGTTACCGCGCCGGCGGAATCCAACGGCTACGCGGGTGAATGGAAATACCATATCATCGACAGCACCATTGGCCTTGGCTATCACATGGAGTTTGTCGATATCGACCACGACGGCAAAGACGAATTGGTCGTCGACAACCACAACAACGACGGCGACCCGCGCTGGCAGGATGAAGACGGCAACGTCATCGTGCCGCCCGGTATCTACTGGTTTGAAATACCCGACAACCCCACCGAGGTCAGCCAGTGGGAGAAACACGTTATTTCTGAGAATATGGGCGTCACACTGTACTACGGAAATCCGGCCAGCCAAGGGGTGCCCGGCATCTTTAACGTCGGTGATATCAACAACGATGGCTTGCTCGATGTCGCGGTACCCGGCGACGGCAACAGCAAGCTCTACGCCTTTATTCAGCAACGTAACGGGAGTTTTCGCGAAGATATTGTGGACGAAGCTAAGATGTTCGGCATGGCCATCGTCGCCGATATCGACGGCGACGGCCTGAATGAGATTGTCGCGGCCCAACACAACTCACTGGATATGGATCCGGCAGAAACAGACAGCCCCGACGACTTGCAATTGCCGCCGGGAAAACTGTCTATTTATCGCTATGAGAAAATAGACCGCGAATAATTTAGCTGAAGTCCGCTTCGGTGGACTTCATCATTTCCTCCAGAAACCACTGAGGGAACTGACCGACAAACTTGTTCATGTCCCAAAAGTCACTCCAGCGATAAACCAGCCCATCCTTGATTTCGTGCATGGTGCAAAACCGGTGTTGCGCGGTCTCACCACTTGTGAAGGTCCACTTCTCTGTGTGATCGAGAAAGACCATATCGCCGTCGCCAGCCAAATGGTGAGTGGTCTGCTCTTGCTTTGATAGATGGTTAAACGCGATCTGCAGACGTTTCACACAATTGTCCGGGCCTTTTGCACCCACGTCATCGGTCGGCACATCCTCATAGAAAATCTCCGGATGCATGCAGCTTTTCATGGTATCCCAATCCATCTCAGCCAGCGCTTGCCACATTTTCTTTACCAGCGCTTTATTTTCTTCAGTCGACATCGCTCAATTCCTTTTTACATCTGCGGCACGGCGGCCAGATCAATCGGTAATTCAAAACGTTCGTAGCGATCGGCGCGATCACGCAGGGTCGCCACGCTTTCTTCACTGTTCAGCATGATAATGACGCGCTGCTCCTTCACACCCTGCAGCGTAAAGCGAGCCAACTCATCAAGGTCCTGAAAATTCAATTCCATTCCCGCTGCGTTCGCTGCTTCCTTGAATTCTTCAACGGAAGGTACGTGTACCGGCTCGCGCTCTACCGCCAGATCTTTTGGTCGATTGCGCTCAGTCGTCCAAATACCTGTGGCGAGTACACCGCCAGAGGGATAGAAAATCGACGCGCGCAAGTTGGTGTTTTCAGTGACTAACTGCGCCGCCAGACATTCGGTGATACAGGAAACCGCCGCCTTGCTGGATGCGTAGACCGATTGGTAAGGCAGTGGGGAGATGCCCCCGTCACCGGAGGAGGTATTAATCACATGGCCTTCCTTACCGGAAGCAATCATGCGCGGCACAAAGGACTGAATACCGTGCACCACCCCCATTACGTTCACGCCGTGAACCCATTTCCAGTCATTGGGTTTGGTTTCCCAGATATTCAGTGAAGGCGCAGCAACACCGGCGTTGTTGAACAGCAAGTTACATTCGCCGTACTGCTTGAATACCTGCTCGGCCAGTGCCTCGACAGAATCCGGATTGGACACATCTGTCACCACCCCGCTGACTTCACCGCGACCGTTCAGCTCGGATAGCACAACGTCCAACGCTTTCTGCTCAACATCGCCAATTACGACCTTGGCACCTTCATCCAGCAGAGCGCCTACCAGCGCCTTGCCGATGCCACTGGCACCACCGGTAACAACCGCGACTTTCCCGTTAAAATCTTGCATAGACCACCTCTATTATTTTGATAAGGTTTTGGGGGCAAACGACGAGACAAATCAAAAACAACGTCATTGCGAGGAGCGCAGCGACGCGGCAATCTCGTGATGATGCTGCCACTGTCAGGAGATTGCTTCGCTGTGCTCGCAATGACAGGCGCTTTGATTAAGATTCGAATACTGCGCCTGCCCATCAAAAGATCTTAGAAGCAACGCCTGCCAATAGAGATTACAAGTGGGACAGATTGTTAGAACTCACCAGGGATAGGGCGCCCGATCGCGAAAAAGGCCACCGTTATGCCGCTCTTCCAGCGTCGCCAACCACACAATGGTGTCGGCGCCTTCATCAGTCGTGCGCGGTGCATCGGGACCACCAAGCTCGGTTTTCACCCAACCGGGGCAGGCTGCATTCACCCATATCTCGGGAAAGTCCTTCTCCAGCTCTTTCGCCAGCAGCACCGTCATGGCATTGAGCGCGGCTTTTGAGCTGCGGTAGGCTACCGTCGAGCCCATCTGCATTTCGCCCATGGACGCCAGTTCGGTGGAGACATTCACCACCCTGCCCACACCGCGTTGCTTTATAAGCGGCACCAGTAACTGGCTGCAGTGCAAAGCGCCAATCACATTGGTCTCCAGTGTTTCCCGCAAACAGTCAGCCGACAGTTCAAAAAAGGACTGCCACTGATCAAGGGCCACACCGGCATTGTTGATCAGAATGTCGAGGCCGCCAAAGCGTTGCTCGACGGCTTTCGCCAGTGCCGCGACCGAGCCCCGGTCATCTACCGCAAGCGCAACCGCCTCGATCGGCAGCCCCTGTGATTGCAGTGCCTTCAAATCGTCTGCCGCATCCGGCCGTCGGCATCCCGCCAGGACGCGGATACCTTGTTCAGCCAATTGACGGCTCACCGCCAGCCCGATACCGCGATTGGCGCCGGTAACGACCGCGATCTTCTCACTTGTAGAATTCATACATTCTCCGGGTTCAACTTGCGCAATTAATTCTATTGTTATATCTTTATTACATTAACATAAGCACCCCGGCCCACCAAGAGCCGTTTCCGCCAGAGAATGCGTCATGACTGATTACTACGGATACCGCAAAAAGTTCGCGGTACTGGTTCCCTCTACCAATACCGCGGTAGAAACCGAGTACCACAAAATGTGTCCCAACGGCGTGGTGCTCGCGACTCGCGCCTGCGTGATTCCGCCCTTCAATGTTCAGAATGAAGACGACTTTGTGAACATGGTAAAGGCCATTGGCGCGGCAACCGAACAGGGGCTTCGCGATGCACTGACCTGCCAGCCGGATCACGTCATTTTCGGATACTCCGCTGAAACCTTCTGGGATGGCAAAGAGCGCTCAGATCGCGAATTCCAGCGCTACAACCAGATTGCTCAAGAGGTCGGTGGCTGCAACATCACCTTCGGCGCCCAGGCCATACTCGATGCTTTGGCCTGCTACCCTTGGGTAAAACGCATTGGCGTCATCAGCCCCTATATGCCGGTGGGCGACAATCAGGTGGTGAAATTCCTCGGTGATATCGGCTATGAAGTCGTGCGCATCAAGGGCCACTGCTCCGATAGCCCGGTGACCATCGCCCACGAAGACTTTGGCAAAACCCGCCAACTGGTACGCGAGGTCGACGGCGACGATGTGGACTTGATCCTGCAAGCCGGCACCAACCTGTATTTTGTTGAGCTGGCTGCCCAGCTGGAACAGGAACTGGGCAAACCGGTACTGGCGATCAATGCGCTGACGTTCTGGCATGCGCTGCGCAACAACGGTATTCCCGATCGTGTGCGCGGCTTTGGTTCGCTGTTGGCAGAACATTGAGTTAATACCCTCTTTGGGCGCCAGTTCAGGCCGGAGTATTCTCGGTTCGCTCCTCCCCCAAACTGAACTGGCGCCCGATTTTTTCCGGAACCACTTATGCCCATTCTGTTCGCTACTGTCCTGATCGACCTGATTGGCTTCGGCATCATCATTCCGATTCTGCCCTTTCTGGCACCGCAGCTAGGCGGCGATGCCATGGATATTGCCCTGCTGCTCGCAATCTATTCGGTATTCGGCGGACTGTGCGGACCTTACTGGGGAAAGCTGAGCGATCAGATTGGCCGCAAACCGGTTCTGCTGATTTGCCTAGGGGGTGCAGGGCTGTCCTACATCATGCTGGCCTATTCCACCACGCTGCTGACCCTGTTCGTGTCGCGTATTTTTGCGGGCATTATGGCCGGTAATTTCGGTGTAGCTTCGGCGATGGTCGCCGATATGAGCAAGCCGGAAGAGCGCGCAAAATTTATGGGCATTATCGGCGCCGCCTTCGGCCTGGGCATGGTGATCGGCCCCTTCCTCGGTGGCGTGCTGGCAGGGCCCAATGGCGAATTTATGGTGCCGGCACTGGTCGCCGCCGGGCTGTCTTTTGCGGCGCTGATTGCCGGTGCGATCTTTCTCCCCGAATCCCTTACTCGCGCTCAGCGAGAGGATCAGGCGGAGCAAAGAGCCGCGAGTTCAAAACAATCCTTGCTCACCATGCTAAAAGAGAGCGGCAATACCCTATTGGCGCTGCAGTACTTTCTCAATAACAGCTGCCACACGGCTATTAGTTACCTGTTCCCCTTGTGGGTCGGCCATATGCTGGGCTGGGGTGCGAGAGAAGTCGGCATGGTGTTTGGTGCACAGGGGTTGGCCATGGCAATGCTTCAGGCTGGCCTGATTGGGCGGCTGGTGACATGGCTCGGCGAACTCAAGCTACTGTTGATCGGCACCTCGTTGATGGCGACGGGCTATGTGGTCGCCGCCAGTGCCGATAGCGCGATGGTCATTGTGCTCGCCTTCTTCATGATTGTCAGTGGCGGCACCGTATGCACGCCAGTACTCAACACACTGGTCGCCCATCGCACACCTATCCACCTCCGCGGGCGCATGCTGGGAACCACTTCCGCAAGCGCCGCCTGGGGGCGGGTATTTGGTCCACTGGCGGCCGGCTTTGCCCTGAGCACCTTGGGCTATCACCTGTCCTGGTTACTGGGAACCGCCGTCGCGCTGTGTATGATTGCGTGGGTGCTGGGGCAGATGAAGGCTAACGTTTCCGAAAGTCAGCAAAACCATCCGTAAGATCGCTAATAGCCCCGGCACTCAATTGAGCTAGGTTGTCGTCTGAGGCTTTCAATACCGAATTCAAAAACGCCACACTGGCGCTGTTTACCATCGCCAATGCATCGGTTTGCGGCTCGGCCTCCCGCTCCGGGCGACAGATCAGATTGCCGAGATAGTGATCCGCACCTTCAACAACTAACGCGTACTGCTCGCCCGGCTGTGACGTTTCAAACGACATCAGGTGGGCTCGCCAGTCGGGCCAGAACTGGGGATTACTATCCCAGGTTCCGGTGGTGACCAACACCGGGCCTTGCATGTTTTCCCAGCTTTTTTCATGGATCGCATCAAACATGGGCCCCGGCGGGGAAATGGCGATGACCCCGGCAACCCGGTCGTCACTCGCTCGCGATATCACGTTTTCATCGGACGCGATGGCCCCAGCAAACTGCTGGGCAGTAAACGCACCAAAGGAATGACCGGCGATAACCACATGGTCTTTTTGAAAGGTAAGCGCTGAACCAATCGATTCTTCCAGTTCAGCTTCGATCACCGAAAGATGGTCGAGCAAAAACTGAATATCCTGTACCCGGGCATCAATAAGCCCAAGCTGACCATAGCGCAGACTGTTAAAGATGCCGCGCGCCATACTACGGCCATCAAGGTGAGTCGTTGCAATCACCGTATAGCCATGACTACTCCAATGAGAGAGAAGGCGATCATACTTTTCGCGATCCGACCAATTGCCGTGCGAGAATATAACGACCGGGCTTTCGCCATCAAAGGCTTCCGGATACCAGATACGCAAAACCAATTCAGCGTTCGCCAGCTCCGGCGCTTCCAGTACGAGCCCATCCACAACCTCGGAACGATAGCTGCCAGTGGAATAGCCGGGCAAGGTCCGGGCGAGGACTTCTGAATCAACAGACAAGGGCGAAAACGGCGGCTTTTCTGCCGGCTCGTTGCCGCAAGCGGCAAGCAGGCACGCCAGTAGAATGACCACCCTTCGCTTCATTCGATATCTCCCTGGAGCAAAAAGCGGCGCGTCAACTTGGCGCTTTGTTCAGGTTTTTCCACGGGCAGCAAGTGTCCAGCTTGCGGCAGTATTTTGCTGACGACTCGCGGCGAAGACACTAACAATCGCGCAAACTGAGGCACCTGCTCCGTCGGCAATTGCGGATTATTTTCACCCCACACTATCAACACGGGAGCGCGAACCTGAGCGAGTACTGGCGCCGGCTCGCCCACATCGAAGCTGCGCATACGGCTGAGCTCTGCCTGGCGATTGCCGCTGCGCCGAAACATGGCGTGAAATTCTTCAACCAGCGCATCGCTCACGATGGAGGGGTCGTAAACCATCCATTCAATAAATCGGCGGTAAGCCAGCTCGGGTACGAAATAGAATACGCGGTAGAACCACTCCGGGATGGCCTTCGCATTGCGTTTGCTGCTCTGCTTTCGCTTCAGACCACCTGAATTGATCAGCACCAGATGCTCAACCTGTTCGGGGTGGCGTGCGGCGTAGTGAAAAGCGAAATTTCCACCCAACGAAGACCCCACCAGACTAAAACGCTCGAGTGACAGCGATTCAAATAAGCCTTCCATCAGCGCAATATCCCGCACCATGCTGTAATCGTTATTCGCTTCCGGACCGGTGAGGCCATGACTCGTCATATCAAAGCGCAGCAAGGTAAAGGCATCACTCAAATGTGGAATCCAGGCATCCCACATCCTTGAATTGAAATAGTGCGAGTGAATCAAAACGACGACGGGGGCACTACCCAGCGGCTGGCCATCAAGGCGGTAGGCGATGCGATTGCCATCAACGTCGGCAAAGGCAAGATTGTCATCAGCGTAGCGTTCGATCAGAACGTCTGTGGGGATATCACGATAGGCCACCAGCGCGAACAGCATATATGCCAGCACCAGCAGACACAGTGCCAACACAGCCCGCCCGAACCAGCGCAGCAAGGTAGCCATCAGCTGCCCATCATGGCGGCAAGCCCGGCACTCATCTCATCCAGCACCGGTGCAACCTGTTTTCGCTCCGCCGCAGCATGCCACCATTGCTTCAAAAGTGGCGTTGCCGACAGTATATCGGCCTCACCGAAGATCGCCGGCACTTTCACCACATAAAACAAGGTTGGGGCAAGCAGGCAGTCGAGAAACCCAAACTCTGACAAGGCAGGTGCCAGCGGCTGGCTCAAAAACTTTTCTAAGGTCGCCAGGCGAGCCTTGAGTGCGTCGAGATTTTTGGCAATGGCTTCGCTGTCGCCGCTTTTCAACTTGAGTTCCAGAAACAGCGGAAATAGCGCCTGCGCTAGATCCAAGTCGGTAAAACGCCCGACACTGCGTAGCCAGGCACGTTGCAATGGGTCCGTGGGCATGAGCGCCTGCTCTGGAAAGCGTTCCTCCAGGAACTCCATGATCGCCGCAGATTCCACCAGCGTACTGCCATCCACCTCCAGCGCCGGCACCTTCCCCGTGGGAGTCATCGCTTTGAAGGACTCAGACCCCAAGCCCCCCTCCGGAGCGGCGACCTCGATCGGCAGCTTACCGGCGAGGATCTGAATACGTATGCGGGATGCGTAAGGCGAATGAGGCACGCTGTAGAGTTTCATTGCTGTCTCCAAAAAGAACGTTTCTGCCTGCGCAGATCAGCCAATCAAATGAACACCGAAGGCGGCGTTAACAAACAAGCCTAGCCAGATTATCCAGACCCACGGGCGGCAACGCGCAACAGAATCGGCCATGGTATTGTTGACCAATTCACTCGGGCCTTCGCTCATCAGCTTTACAAAAGCCGGCACAAAGGGTTTCAGATTGATTCGAATGGCGATACCGCAGCACACCAGGGCGGCAAAAACGAGGATCTTCCAAGCCACCCAATCCGCAAAAATCGGTGCCTGATCCAACAGCCCCATGACCGCAAATACCGTCAAGGCGATGACGACCGCAATACGAAAATACAGATCAAACTGGCTCAGGCGCGCAGTAAAGGCTTTACCTTCATTAAAATAAAGTACCAGGACATTGCCCAACCAAACGGCGGCCAATAACCAGACGACCAGTAAAGCCCAAGTAGGAATCTGCACCAAACCCATGGAGACCGACATGTGCATACCCAGCGGCAGAATAAGGGGCATACTCATTTTCGGGCCCTGATCGCAGGCCAGCATGATTTTGAGGGCAATGGCGCGCGCCTCAACCCCGATGTCGCGGTTGACCACGTAGCGACTGGCGACAAAGGTTCCGAGGTCCCCACCTAGCCAGTAGACAAAGGCAACAATATGGGCAAACTGGAGCCAGAGAATTTCATTCATACGCAATCCAAGGTTGCTGGCGGCACGTAATACAGCGCTCGACATTTAAATGTATTAATATATTATCTTTATATCATTTGTTGCGCAACCAAGCCATAGACTACTCGCATGCTGCAAAGCAGGTACGACAACCATAACAGACGGGAACCGATAGACTGATGTCGATGCTGAAACGATTCACTCCCCTGCTCATTCTGGCGGGAGGCTTTGCGACTGCCTTCGTCATCGCCAATGGCAAGCCTGCTCCTGAGCCGAAAGCGGTCGCTGCGGCTGCAGTGCCCAGCGTGGACATTCTGTCTCTGCAACCGCAAACCAGCATTATTACACTCCAAAGTGAAGGCACTCTCACCGCCAAGCGAGATATCGATCTGGTTGCTGAAGTCAGTGGGCGGATAGTGAGTGTGATGCCCGCGTTTGCGGATGGCGCTTCTGTTTCAGCCGAGACGATGCTGCTTCAGATAGACCCTGCCGACTACGAAACGGAAGTCGTCCGCGCCAAGGCGCGACTCGCCGATGCCGAACAGGCACTGGCGCTCGAGAAAGGTCGCGCCCGACAGGCCAAGCGCGAGTGGCGCGACCTCGGCAGTCGGGAAGCCAATGACCTGTTTCTGCGCAAACCACAACTGAAAGCGATGGAAGCTGCCGTGGCCGCCGCCGAGGCCGATCTGCGCAAAGCCGAGTTAAATCTCCAGCGCACCCGCATCCACGCTCCTTTTAATGGCCGGTTGTACAACCTCCAGGCCAACCTTGGCCAATATGTGTCTCCCGGCACACCTGTCGCCAGTATTTTTGACGCCAGCGTCGGCGAAATTGCCTTGCCGTTGAGCGAACGTCAGCTGCGTTTGCTGGCACTGCCGCTGGCCGCTGACGGCCCCGTTGATGTGGAAGTTAAAGCGCACTTTGGCAACAAGACGCTGACGCGACAAGCCAGCCTCGTTCGCAGCGGCGCACGCCTCGATTCAGATACCCGCCAGCTCGCGGCCATGGTTGAGATAGATCAGCCTTTTAGTGGCCCCGACGCGTTGCTGGCCGGTCAATTTGTGGAAGTCAGTCTGCCCAGCAAGGCACTCGACAATGTTGCGATCATTCCACAAGCTGCACTCCACCCACGCGATACCCTGTGGCTGCTCGACGAGGATAACCGCCTGACGATTCAACAGGTCGAGGTACTGCAAGCTTCAGGTGATAAGGTTGCCATTCAACTGCCCGATGATCAGCCGCTGCGACTGGTTACCTCCTACCTCGCCAATCCGGTTCCGGGCATGGCCCTGTTACCGAGATTGCCCCAAAGCGCACAGACCGCGAGTCAGCAACTATGAGCAGCGTTACCCGCTGGTTTATCCACAACCCGATTGCCGCTCACTTGGTCATGCTGCTGGTCTTTCTCGGCGGCATCACCACGCTGCCGCAACTCGACAAGGAGTTTTTCCCGCAGCGCAAGCTGAATCAGATCACCATTACCGTTAACTATCCCGGCGCCAATCCCGGCGAAGTTGAAAAACAGATCGTTCTGAGAATTGAAGAAGCCATCGCCGATGTCAACGGCATTGAAGAGATGCGGTCAACCGCCCGCGAGGGCCAAGCCAGCGTGGTGGTGGATATTGCCAGCGGTGAAGATTCTCAGCGACTGCTGAACGATATCAAAACCCGAGTCGAAGGGATTACCACCTTCCCCGCTGAGACCGAGCGCCCCTTGATCAGCGAGCGCTTGTGGCGCAGCCGCATGATCAGCCTGACACTGTCCGGCGAGCTGCCAGAAGCGCAGTTAAAAGAGCTGGGAGAGACCATTCGCGAGGAGCTTTCTGCACTGCCTGCAGTATCACTGGTCGAACTGAGGACACCGCGCAACGACGAGCTCGCCATTGAGATTTCGGAAGCGGCCCTGCGTCAGTATGGGCTGAATTTCGACGATGTCGCTACGGCTGTGCGGCAGACTTCTGTCACCATGCCCGGCGGTAAGATCCGTACCGATGACGGTGATCTGCAGATTCAGATTCGCGGACAGGCTTACACCGCACGGGAGTTTGAACAGATTCCTCTGCGCAGCAAGATCGACGGTGCTCAACTGACGGTAGCCGATGTCGCGACCGTCATCGATGGCTTTGAAGAAATCGATGTTATCGGGCTATTTGATCGCAAGCCCTCTTATTCCGTCGACGTGTACGTCACAACTCGCCCCAACGTACTGAAGACCAGCGCCGCGGTGCGCAACTACGTCGAACAGATCACACCTACGCTGCCACCCGGTGTGGAACTCCGCTTGTGGCGAGATATGTCGATCCCCTTTGGGGAACGTATGAATACCCTGCTCAGCAACGGCTTTGGCGGCTTGGTATTGGTGTTTATTCTGCTGCTGCTGTTTCTTCGCCCCCTACTGGCAATCTGGGTTAGCGCCGGGATTGGCGTCGCTTTTCTCGGTGCGATCTGGTTGCTGCCGGTATTGGGCACCAGTCTGAATATGGTGTCCCTGTTCGCGTTTATTCTGATTCTCGGTATCGTCGTCGACGACGCGATTATCGTTGGCGAATCCATTTACAGCGCACAGGAACAGGGCAAGCCCGGCGCGGAAGGCGCCTGGTATGGCACGCGCGCCGTTATGAAACCGGTGTGGTTTGCGGTGATCTCGACCATGCTGTTTTTTGTACCCTTTTATTTCTTGCCGGAAGAAGCCGCCGAGCCACCGAACCTCGCCGATGTGGTGATGCTGGCACTGGCCTTTTCCCTGTTTGAATCCACCATGATTTTGCCCGCTCACCTGGCGCGCATGAAACCGGAACAACCCGGGCGCTTTGCCTGGCAGCGTGGTCTCGGTAACATTCGCCAGCGTTTTTCCAAGGGTTTGCATGCGGTTGGTGATCGCATCTATCAGCCTCTACTGGCGTCCTGCATCCATCGCCGCGGTATCACGGTGGCGGGCTTCATCGCCCTGTTTATGATCGTTTTGTCTTTCCTGATCGGCGGCTGGATGAAAGCCAGTTTTTTCCCGCGGGTTCCCGGGGATCATCTGGTTGCGAACGTTACGCTGGAAGAAGGCGTTCCCTTTTCTGAGGTCGAGCGCACCATGGAACGCATGATCGCCGCTGCCGAGGACATCAAAGCGGAACTGAACGATAACAGCGATCTGTCCTACGCTGGCAGTATCGAGGCTGCTGCCTACAACAATACCGTGCGCGCGACACTGGAACTGCTGAACGTCGAGCAACGCAACCAGCCCGTTCAGACATTGAGAGACCAGTGGCAAGAGCTGATCGGCCCGTTGCCCAACGCCAAGGATGTTGATATCGCCTTTACCATTATTCCACTCGGAAAAGCCATTGAGCTACAGGTGGTGGCCGACGACGTTGAACGCTTGCGCGAGACCACTGATGCGATCGCAGCAGAACTCGCGCGCTACCCCGGGGTGTTCAATGTCCGCAATAGTCTCGCCAACCCTCAGGCAGAAATTTCACTGGATTTGAAACCCCGCGCCGAGTCTCTGGGCATTCAATTGCGTGACGTTGCCCGACAGGTCAGGCAGGGGTTTTACGGCGAGGAGGTGCAGCGCATTCCGCGCCTGCGTGAAGACGTCAGGGTTATGGTGCGCTATCCGCGAGAATCGCGAGAATCCATTCACAGCCTGCGCGATATGAAGATACGGACTGCCGACGGCCGTGAAATCCCTTTCCAGGCGGTTGCCGAACTCGACTTTGTCGACGGATACACCACCATTGATCGAATTGACCGACAACGGGTAGCGAGTGTCTCTGCCGACCTACAGCCGGGTTTCAGCGCCGGCGCGGTACTTGGTGCTCTGCTAAACGATCCGCAATGGGAGTCACGTTTCCCCGAAGCAACGGTACAGAAAGAAGGTGAGCAACAACAGCAATCCGAGTTCCTCGATCGCACAGCGCAATTGATGTTGCTGTCACTGTTGTTGATTTATGGCCTGATGGCTATCGTATTCCAGTCGTACTGGCAGCCGGTCATTATTATGACGGCGATTCCCTTCGGATTTATGGGAGGTTTGCTCGGCCACCTGCTGCTGGGTCAGGAACTGGCCATGTTTTCGGTGCTGGGTATGGTGGCCTGTGCCGGTGTGGTGGTGAACGATAATCTGGTACTACTCGATCGCATCAACACCCTTCGTACCGAAGGACGCGACGCGATGGATGCTGTTTTACAAGGCGCCCGGGATCGCTTCCGGCCAATTGTGCTCACATCCATGACCACCTTTATCGGGCTAACCCCCATCATGATGGAAAGCTCAATCCAGGCGCAGTTTTTGAAGCCGATGGTCGTCGCGCTAGCCTTTGGCGTACTGACAGCATCTTTTATCACGCTGATTTTCGTGCCCTGTATTTACCTCATGGGCGACGCGCTAATCTCACGCGCAAGCGCGCGCCTTTCCAGCACGACTGCAAGTTCTCAATAAAAATCGCATGGTAGAATCCGCTCCTTTGTACAGGTTGCGGATTCAGGTATGCAGTTACACAACATTTCGCTCACTCTTGGCGGAAAAACGGTTCTCAGTGAGATCAACTGGCAGATTCCACCGGGGGAGTGCTGGGGGATTCTCGGAACCAACGCGTCCGGTAAAAGCTCACTGGCACAGGTATTGAGTGGCGAGTTGAGCGCAGAGGGCGAGATCACCGGCTTGCCAGAGCGCGTGCTGTGGGTGTCGCTGGAATCCCAGCAGGCACTTTACGAAGACGAGCTGTACCGGGATGAAAGCGATCTCACCAACGAGATCGATGAAGGACGCACCGTCCGCCAATTGCTGGAAGAAATCGCGCCCTGGTCACCTACCCACAAGCAACTTTGCGAAACCCTGAACCTTAGTGCGCTGCTGGATCGGGGATACCGGCGGCTCAGCAGTGGTGAAGGACGTCGCGCGCTGCTCGCCTGTGCACTACTGCAGAAGCCGGATTTATTGATTCTCGATGAGCCCTTCGAAGGCCTGGACCAGCAAAGCTATGCCCAGTTAAAACAATCACTGAATGCACTGGTCTTACAGGGACAATGGCTAATGCTGGTGGTTAACCAGAGCGCGCAACTGATTGATGAATGCCGCCATGTTGCGCTATTGGATGCGGGCAAAATGCTCTACCAAGGCCCTCGCCCCGAAGAACTGGAGTCGGTATGGCAGCAATTGGATCGTCATCGCAAATCGCTCCCGCAACTGCCTCCACGCAATCCTGAATTTCAGTTACCGTCTTGGCCCGACGAAAAACCACTGCTCGTCTTCACCAATGCCTTCGTGCAGTACGGTGACACCTTCCAGTTTCGCGACTTCAACTGGCAATTACAGCCCGGTCAGCACACCCGGATTCACGGCCCGAACGGCAGCGGTAAATCCACGCTACTCGGACTGATAACCGGCGATCACCCGCAGTGTTATCGCAATGATCTGGAAATTCTCGGCTTTCGACGCGGCAGCGGTGAAAGTATCTGGGAGATCAAAAAACACATTGGTTATGTTTCGGGCAGCCTACACCGTGATTACCGGGCATCGGCCAGTGCACTGACCGTAGTGATTTCTGGCTTAACCGATTCCATTGGCGTGTATTCCGCCGTCGGTGAAAAAGAAAGGGAACTCGGTCTGCACTGGCTGGATATACTCGGACTGAGGGAACAGGCCAACGCGCCTTTTCGCAGTCTGTCTATGGGCCAGCAACAACTGCTGCTGATTGCCCGGGCGCTGATCAAGCAGCCACCACTGATTATTCTGGACGAACCCACCGAAGGCCTCGATGACTTCAACCGCTTTTATGTGTTGAAGATTGTTGAAAAGCTGATCGCCGCCAGTGGCAGCACCCTGCTGCTGGTTTCACACCGCGAGGATGAAACACTGGCGTGCATCAAACACACCCTTGAGTTCGTACCTGTCGAGCTCGATGAAGTGCGGTACAACATAACGCACACCATACGGGACTAGCGGCAAAGCCACTTCAGCACCGGGAAGCAGCCAACGCGTCATTCAATTAGAGCGGTACTTCGGCAAGTCGTGCGTTACCGAATTATCCGTTCAATAAATTGAAACACTGACTCCCAATGCGCTCTGGCCATCTCGGTATCAGGGAAGAATGATTCATAGGCGTGCGGACCGCCTTTAGTGACGTATAGCTCGCACTCAACACCGTCGGCCTGCAGGCGTTCAGCATAGGCATAATCTTCATCCGCAAACAGATCGATACTGCCAACGCCCAGCCACGCCGGAGGCAAGCCGGCAAGGGATTTACGGCGCGCGGGGACGGAATGCTCGGGCACGTCAGGCAGACCCGGCTCCTGCCCAAGATAACACTGCCAGCCAGCGCGGTTGCTGCGATTGTTCCAGATAAAGTGTTTTTCTTCGGTGAGGTCATTTCGCAGCACGGTGCGATCATCCAGCATCGGACAGAACAGCAGTTGCGCCATGGGCTGAACGCCGCCCTCGTCATACAAACGCTGAGCCAGTGCCGCCGTTAAGCCACCGCCGGCGCTTTGGCCACCAATAATCACGCGTTTGGGATCGATCCCTAAATCGGCCGCATTGGCCTGCAACCAACGCCAGGTTGCCGCGCAATCATCAAGTGCGGCGGGAAATTTATCCGCCGGTGCCATACGGTAGTGGGCCGAAATCACGGTAATGCCCAAGCGTTTAATAATCCGCTGGACCAGCTTGTCGTCCTGATTGGCGTGGCCAAACAGGTAGCCGCCGCCATGAATCCACAACAGGGCAACATCGGATTGCGGTTTGCGGGGCCGGTAGAGTTTGCTTTGGGAATGGTTGTGATTAATCCATTCCACTGCGATGTCGTCGTCACCTTTGAAACCGGGCATCATCCCGGCCAGTTTTGCAACCAGCCAGCGCACGGGCGCCAAGTGAACGGGGATGGTAGGCATCCAGCGCATGTTGCGCTGGATTTCGGGGTGGACTTGGTCGAGGTGCATTATTCTGATCTCTCGCAAAAAAACACCATTATCGCGAGTGAACAGGGCTGTGCAATAGCCTGAAGGGCCTAAATTGCACGCTGGTATTAATGCACTTAGTCTGACAAATCAGAAGCCGCCAGAGCCTGCTCGAACCGTTGCATGGCCTCAAGCAGCTCTTCCGTCGTTGCACAGGTAAACGCGACATGACCCACTTTACGGCCCGGTCGCGGTGCCTTGTTGTACCAACTCAGGCGACCGTTAGAGGGCAGTAGCGCGTGGGGTGCGGCTTTGGTTCCCAGAAGGTTAACCATGCCGGAGGCACCTATAGGCTGCGTAGTTCCCAGTGTCAGGCCGGTAATCGCCCGCAAGTGGTTTTCGAATTGATCCACGCAGCCGCTGCCCATGGTCCAGTGACCACTGTTGTGAACACGTGGAGCGATTTCGTTAACAATCACCTGCTCGCCCACCAGGAAGAACTCGATCGCCAGCACGCCGACGTATTCCAAGCCGTTGGCAATGCGCTCAGCGTAGTCGGTCAGGGTCTGCTCGATGTTGTCTGACAAGGGTTCAAGCGGCACATAGCAGCTCGCAAGAACGCCTTTTTTCATGGTGTTGCGCACTGTCGGATAACACTTGATCTCGCCACTGCGACTGCGCACCACGACTTTGGAGACTTCACAGTCAAAATTAACCGCGCTCTCGATCAGCCAGCCGCGTAAATCACCTTGGGCCGCCAGCGCATCGCGCTCCGCCAGCGAGTTCAATCGGCCCTGCGCCTTGCCGTCATAACCTTCGCTGACGGATTTTGCGAAACAGGGGAAATCGCTTTCCTCGACTTCATCCAGCGTTTCGCAATAACGAAAAGGCGCGACCGGGATACCCAGCCCTTCCAGCAACAAACGCTCTTTATGACGGTGGCTGCACTTGGCAAACCCGGGAACAGGCGGATAAACCTTCGCGCATTTTTCCAGCCCTTCCAGCAGCGTCACATCCAGCTGCTCGCTTTCCATGGTAATAACGTGGGGCTCGCCCAGCTTGCGGTAAACCGCTTCGGGAGTGTCATCCTGATCGCGATAGACTATCTGCCCCAGATGCTCAACACAGGCGGCGTTGGCGCCACTGTCGAGCAGAAAGCTGAAACGAATACCCAGTGGAATGCCGGCCAGCGCTGTCATCCGCGCCAGCTGACCGCCTCCAACAATCGCGACGTGCATTACTCTACCTCTACCGGAACAGAATCAGTTTGACGGTCTTTCCAAGCCTGCAGGGCCTTAGCCAACTCAGGGTCTGACAGGGCCAGAATCTGCACCGCCATCAGACCGGCGTTGAACGCACCGGGCTCGCCGATAGCCTGCGTAGCCACCGCGACACCCTTGGGCATTTGAACAATAGAAAGGAGACTGTCGACGCCATTGAGGGCCTTGGACATGACCGGCACTGCAACCACCGGCAGCGTGGTCATGGAGGCCACCATACCCGGCAGGTGAGCCGCTCCGCCGGCACCGGCGATAATTACCTGAATACCGTTATCCTTGGCTTGGGTCGCAAACTCGCAGAGCCGCTCCGGCGTCCGGTGCGCCGATACCACTTTAGCCTCCACGGAAACGCCGAATTCTTCGATCAGCTCCACCGCGAGTTTCATGGTCGGCCAGTCTGAGCGCGAGCCCATCACCACGGCAACCTTGGCTTTTGACATAGTTCATCCCTCCAGAAAAGGCTTACGGCGCAGCGGCAGGGCCGACGCGCCGTATAAATTTGTCCCGATCACGGGTGGGGCTCACACCGGAAACAGTGCTTTTTTGGGGCGGCCCGATTAAACAGGCGGGAGATTATAGACCAGCTGGGCGCTGGAGGCAGCATTTTGGGGTATTTCGGACGCTCGGCTGGTTATCGGCGGGTAATTTTGGCTGCAGGTTTCGCCCTGCTGGGCGAGTTTCCGTTTGCGCCGCCGGATGCGAAGCGCGCAAGGGATCGGTTGGAGCGTAGCGTAAACCGACTGCGGAACAGGGTGCCCTTTTTCTTGGTTACTTCTTTTTGGGCATGCAAAAAGAAGTAACTCGCCAGCAGGCGAAACCTGCAATATCAAAAACCTAGAATGAAGGCGACTCCCGCCAAACCCCTACCCCTCAATCTCCACCAAAACCTCCCCAGGTGTAACCCGATCTCCCTTGGCCACATGAATGGCAACCACCTTGCCATCAATCGTCGCCTGCACCTCAGCCTCCATCTTCATAGCCTCAGTCACCAGCACGGGCTGACCGGCTTTGATCTCATCCCCCACAGCTACCAGCACTTCAACAATATTCCCTGGCATACCCGTGGTGACATGACCCGGCTGGCTGGCCTGTTTGCGGCCGCTGGCGCCTTCGGCCTGATATTCGTTCAGGGCTTCGAATACAACTTCCTGCGGCACGCCGTCGAGGGTCATATAGAAGTGGCGCTTGCCTTTGCCTTTTACGCCAACACCCGTGATTTCCACCTGATAGCTTTCGCCGTGCACATCCACCACAAACTCAGTCGGAGTACCGCCAACGGCTGCAGCCTGACCACCGGCTTGTTCGATGGGCAGCAGCACTTCTGGCTCAAGCGTGCCGGCGGCGCGCTGTTCGAGGAAGGTTTTACCGAGGTCGGGGAACATGGCGTAGGTCAGCACGTCTTCTTCGCTTTTTGCCAGCTCACCAATATCAGTGCGCAGTTTATCGAGCTCTGCGGGCAGCAGATCCGCCGGGCGTACGTCGATGACGTCTTCGCTACCAACGGCTTTGCGGCGCAGTTCATCGTCTACCGCCGCGGGTGCTTTGCCGTAGTGCCCCATCAGGTAGCGCTTAACCTCATTGGTGATGGTCTTGTAGCGCGCACCGGCCAGCACATTCATTACCGCCTGGGTACCGACAATCTGCGAGGTTGGCGTAACCAGCGGAGGGTAGCCGAGGTCTTTACGCACCTTCGGTATTTCGGCAAAGACCTCGTCTATGCGATTCAAGGCGCCCTGCTCTTTCAGCTGGTTTGCCAGATTCGACATCATGCCGCCCGGCACCTGATTGATCTGCACCGACACATCTTCGCGCGTGAATTCGCTTTCGAACTGGTGGTATTTCTTTCTGACCGCCCAGAAGTGGCGCGCGATTTCGTTAAGCAGCTCCAGATCGAGGCCGGTGTCGTATTCGGTGCCTTTCAAGGCCGCAACCATGGATTCGGTGGCCGGATGGCTGGTGCCGCTGGCAAAGGCCGAGATCGCGGTATCAATATGATCGACGCCGTTTTCAATCGCCTTCAGCTGGCACAGCGGCGCCAGACCGGAGGTGCTGTGGCTGTGCAGAAAGATAGGCAGATCCAGTTCGGCCTTCAGGGCTTTGATCAATTCACCCGTCGCATAGGGCGTGAGCAGGCCCGCCATATCCTTGATCGCAATGGAGTCACAACCCATCGCCGCCATAGCTTTGGCCTGTTCCACAAAGGCCTCGACGGTGTGCACCGGGCTGGTGGTGTAACAGAGTGTGCCCTGCGCGTGCTTGCCACTCTTTTTGACTGCTTTGATCGCGGTTTCCACATTGCGAACATCGTTCATCGCATCGAAGACGCGGAACACATCGATACCGTTTTCTGCGGATTTAGCGACAAAAGCTTCCACTACATCATCGGCGTAGTGACGGTAACCCAAGAGGTTCTGGCCGCGCAGCAGCATTTGCAGGCGGGTGTTGGGCAGAGCTGCACGCAACTGACGCAGGCGCTCCCACGGGTCTTCTTTCAGAAAACGCACACAGGCATCAAAGGTGGCGCCGCCCCAGACTTCCAGTGACCAGAAACCGACCTGATCCAGCTTGTCACAGATCGGCAGCATATCTTCGGTGCGCAGGCGGGTGGCGATCAGTGACTGGTGGCCATCGCGCAATACCACATCGGTGATTTGTACAGGCTTGCTCATGGGGTTCTCCAAAAGACTCTTTCTAAATTAATTACAGGCCGGCGTAGGCGGCAATGGCGGTGGCAATAGCCAGGGCAATATCCTCTGGCCGGCTTTTTTCCGAGTACTGCATCAGCTCCGGATGCTGATCCACAAAGCTGGTATCAAAACTCGCGGAGCGAAAATCCGGATGTTGCAGAATCTGCTGGTAGTAAGGCGCGGTGGTCTTAATGCCTTGCAGACGCATGTCGTTGAGCGCGCGCACGGCGCGATCCAGCGCGTCTTCCCACTGCAGGCTCCAGACAATCAGCTTCAGACACATGGAATCGAAGTACGGCGGAATGTCGTAACCGGTGTAGATGGCGGTATCGACCCTCACCCCAGGCCCGCCCGGCGCGTAGTAACGACTCACTTTGCCGAAGCTCGGCAGGAAATTGTTTTTGGGGTCTTCGGCGTTGATTCGCAGTTGCAGGGCATAGCCGCGATAGCTGATATCCTGCTGGCGAAAACCCAAGGGCAAGCCGCTGGCGATGCGGATCTGTTCGCGTACGATATCGATACCCGTGATTTGCTCGGTGATGGTGTGCTCCACCTGCACCCGGGTATTCATTTCCATAAAGTAGACTTGATTGTCGGCCAGCAGAAATTCAACCGTCCCCGCGTTCTCGTAACCGACGGCTTCCGCCGCAGTAACCGCTAACTCACCCACATAGGCGCGCTGTTCGGGGGTCAATTGCGGTGAGGGGGCGATCTCGATCAGCTTCTGATTGCGACGCTGAATGGAGCAGTCCCGCTCGAACAGATGCACCACATTGCCGTGACTGTCAGCCAGTACCTGCACCTCGATATGCCGCGGGTTAACGATGCACTTTTCCATAAAGACATCGGCATTGCCGAAGGCCTTGGTCGCCTCGGAAATTACCCGTTCGTAGTTACGCTCCAGTTCCGCCTCGTTATCGCAGCGGCGGATACCCCGGCCACCACCGCCGGAGGTCGCCTTGAGCATCACCGGGTAGCCTATGCGCTCGGCTTCTTTCTTCGCCTCCGCGACATCCGAAAGGTTGCCTTCGCTGCCGGGCGTCACTGGCACACCGGCTTCCACCATGGCCTGCCGCGCCTGGGTTTTGTCACCCATGCGGTGAATCACCTCGGCCGACGGGCCGATAAACAGCACGCCGCGCTGCTTGCAGATTCGCGCCAATTCGGCGTTTTCAGAAAGAAAACCGTAGCCGGGATGAATGGCATCACAACCGGTTTCCACCGCCACGTTCACGATATGGTGGGGATTGAGGTAGCCAGCCAATGGGTCGCTGCCCAGGCTGTGAGCCTCATCCGCGCGCTTTACGTGCAAGGCGTAGCGATCCGGCTCGGTATAGACCGCCACTGAACGAATGCCCATCTCGGCACAGGCCCGCACAATGCGAACCGCAATTTCGCCCCGGTTGGCTATCAGTATCTTCTTAATCATGGTTCCCGCCCTCTCACAGGGAGCTCAACTCAGTCGCCTACCCTAGCGGATCGGCCATTTAAGGAAAAATTGATAATAATGTGATTAACTATAAGTCTTTACTTATATTAAGCTGACCAACAGCGAGCCTCGTGTGCGCCCGTCCTTCCTACATCGCCTGACCCTGCGCCAAATTGAAATCTTTCTGGCGGTTTGCCGACTACGCAATTACTCCCGGGCCGCCGACGAACTGGCTCTGACCCAACCCGCCGTGAGCGCCCAGATCCGACAGGTAGAAAACGTCGTGGGCGAGGCCCTGTTTGATTACATCGGCAAGCAGCTCAATATCACCCCGGCCGGGTTGCTACTGGAGCGCGCCGCACGCGACTTGCAGCAGCGTCTGGTCAGTCTGGAGATGGAGCTGGCGGAATTGAAGGGTGAGGTACAGGGCACCTTGAATATTGCCGCAGAAAGCAGTGCCCAGTACTTTTTGCCCGGCCTACTGAGCACCTTTAGCGAACGCAATCCGGGCGTGGATATTCGGCTGGATATCGACAACCGCGCCCGCACCCTGAAGCGATTAAACGAAGGCCGGCACGAACTGGTGATTACCGGTGCGCCACCACCCGACCGCACACTGCAATTCACTCCCTTTCGCGATAACCCCCTGATAGCGGTCGCACGCGCCGACCATCCGCTCAGCAACAACGAGAGCATAAGCTTCTTTGAATTAACGCAGGAACGCCTGCTGTTGCGAGAATCCGGCTCAGGTACGCGACTGGCGGTTGAGGAGTTTGCCCAGATCAAGGCGGTGAAGCTGACTCACGTTTACCAATTGGGATCACTGGAAGCGATCAAAGCCGGCGTGATGGAGGGACTCGGCGTGAGCATTCTGCCGCTGGACGCCTGCACTCAAGAAATCGAACACGGATTGCTGCGCAGCCTGCCAGTAGATGGCTTTCCGCTGAAGCGGTCCTGGTGTGTGGTGCATTTTCGAAAACGCCAACTCACGCCCGTCAGCCAGCGCTTTACCCAATTTTTGTTGGACCCGGATTAACGCGCGCTCAGCACCCAGTCCTGCAGGCTGGCAGGTTCACCGACCACCGCCCCCTCATTGAGCTTTTCGAGCACTCCCTTGGCCAACTGCTTGCCCAACTCCACACCCCACTGGTCAAAGGAATTAATCCCCCAGATCACCCCCTGACAGAACACCTTGTGCTCATACAAAGCGATCAGACTTCCCAGCGCTTTGGGTGACAGACTCTGGAATACCAGAGCGTTGCTGGGCTTGTTTCCGGGGAATCTGCGGTGAGCTTGAAGTAGTTCTAGTGATTCACTCTCAAGACTGGACGCGGCCAGTTCAGCCTGCAACTGCTCATCAGTCTTACCGCACATCAGGGCCTCGCCTTGAGCAATCGCATTGGCCAACAACATTCGATGCTCGGCCACATGGGCTGTATCGCCCTCAAGCGCGAACAGAATATCGCAGGGCACCATGTCCGTGCCTTGATGCAGCAACTGGTAGAACGCGTGCTGACCATTGGTGCCCGGCTCGCCCCAGATCACCGGCCCGGTTGCACTCTCCACCGCGCTGCCGTCCATCTTTACGCACTTGCCGTTGCTTTCCATATCCAATTGCTGCAAGTAAGCCGGCAAGCGACTCAGGCGCTGACTGTAGGGCAATACCGCGTGCGTACCAGCGCCCCACACATTGCGATACCAGACACCGAGCACGGCCAAAAGCACCGGCATATTGTGCGAAAACGGCGCGGAGCGAAAATGCTCGTCCATTTCCCTAGCACCTTCCAACAGCTTTCGGAAGTTACCCATCCCGACGCTCAGCGCAATCGACAAACCGACACTCGACCACAGGGAATAGCGCCCGCCGACCCAATCCCAGAACAGAAAGGTGCGGTCCTGGGCAAAGCCGTGATCACCCGCGGCCTGCGCATTGCTGGTCACCGCCACACAGTGCTGCAGCATCTGATCGCGACTGCCGAATGCCACCAACAACCAGTCTTGTGCCAAGGCCGCATTGGCCATGGTTTCCTGAGTCGCAAAGGTTTTTGAGACGATGATGAACAGCGTATTTTGCGGTTTGAGCTCGGCGAGTGTATCCGACATTTGCACCGGATCGACATTGGAAACAAAGTGAAGGTTCGGGCCGTTTCCGCGATAGGGCCGCAGCGCCTCGCTAACCATGGCCGGCCCAAGATCTGAGCCGCCTATACCAATATTCACCACGTCGGTGATCAACTCGCCCGTGGCACCGCGAATACTGCCGGCGCGCACCGCCGTGACAAAATGTTCTAGCCGCTGCAACTCCGCCTGAACCTGCGGAATGACATTATTCCCCTCACATTCAACACAGGCATCCGGCGCCGCGCGCAAGGCGGTATGCAAAACCGCCCGCCCCTCGGTGTGGTTGATCTCCTCGCCGGCAAACATTGCGTCGCGCTTTTCAGCCACGCCGCTGGCCTCTGCAAGCTGGCAAAGCAATGCAAGAGTTTCGTCGTCTATGCGGTTTTTCGAATAATCGAGGAACAGCTCACCCGCCTGCAGCGAGTAGCGCGCAAAGCGCGTGGGGTCGGCGGCGTATTGATCTCGCATATGAACACCGTTGAGCGCCTGTTGCTTCTGCTGCAAGCGCTGCCACAGCGACTGTAAATCTGTCATTCCTACTTCCTGTTATCTTTTTCTGCCCTGAAAAACAACGAGATGCCCCCGACTCAAGCGTAACAAGGCGTGCACGCTCGCGACGGGAAAACCCGACAGCTTGAAACTCCAGCCCGCAAGAAAACAAGCAAGATGATAACGCTTCTTATTTACTTTTACGTATTGCCGGTGGTCTAATACCGCCGCTGACACAATTCTGCCACAAGCCGGGACACACCGGCAGGCAACATGGAGAACTCCCCGGAGACACTGATGAAAGCAGCCCATCGCCTGCCGCTTTTCGGCCTGCTGCTCACCCCTGTACTGACACTGGCGCAAGACCCGACACCCAATGACCAACAACCCAAGCTGGAGGAAGTTCTGGTCAGCGGCGACAAGATCGCGCGACCACTAACGGAAACTGTCAGCAGCGTCGTGGTGGAATCCGCAGAGGATATCGCCGCCAGTACCGCCGCGTCTATGAAAGACATCGTTAGCCGCTATGCCAACCTGGTGTCGGCCAATGGTGATCGCGAAATCGCGATTCGCGGTGTACCGCAGGGCGGCATCGGCGGCGAAGGGGAAACCATCAGCGTACTGCTCGACGGCGTCGCCCTCCCCGCCAAAGCCGCCAGTTTTGCCGGCCCACTTTCCGCCTGGGATCTGGAGCAGGTGGAAGTTTTTCGCGGCGCGCAATCCACAAGCCAAGGGCGCAGCAGTCTGGCTGGCGCGGTCATTCTTGAAAGCCGCTACCCGACGGACTACTGGGATCTGGCGCTGCGCGCCGGCGTCATGAGCCGTGACGGTCACGACTATGCTATCGCTGCCGGTGGACCGCTGAGCGACACACTGCGCTTTCGGGTTTCCCATCAGGATCGCTACGACAATGGCGACGTAAAGAACATTACCCGCGACGAAGACGATGCAGGCCGAGAAATTCGTCGCAACAGTCGCGCCGGATTCACCTGGCTGCCTTCGACTTTCGATCATTATCGACTGGACTACCGCGTATCGCGCTCCAGCAACGAATTCGGCGACCCCCTGCACGATTCCTCTCAGGGTGAGCGCACGGAAACCTCCAACGTTCGCACCAGCCAGGATAATGTCACGATCCTGCACAGTCTTCGCCAATCACTGGTACTGAGCGAGCGATGGCAACTGGAGTCGGTCTCGGGCTGGACCGAGCTCGACGATCTCTACATCATCGACTTCGATCGCTCAGCAGCAGATGGCGGCTACTCGGATAACACGATCGACGAGCGCATCGCCAGCCAGGAATTGCGGCTGCGTTTTCAGGGCGAGCAACTCAACGGTTTTATTGGTCTCTATTACTCGGATTCAGAGCGGGCCACCAGCACCGTCGGCTACGACGTCGCTGCCGGTGGCGGCACCGTGCTGCTAAACGGCTTTATCAACGGCACCCGCGATGTGCAGACCGGCGCCTTTTTTATCGATGGTGACTGGCAGTTTGCCGAGCGCTGGCGCTTGTCGGCTGGCGTGCGCATTAACCGCGAAGAGTTTGCTTACACCGGTGTCGCGGACCTGAGCCTGGACTTAACCGCTCCGCTGCCCGGCGCTCCGGTGATTCCCCTCAGCGATGAGATGAGCGACGCACTGGTGTTTGCCGCGCCGAGTCTGGTGCCCCCGGACTACGACGTCGCGGACGACGGCGCCTTTACCGACGTTCTGCCGAAAGTATCCCTGGCCTGGGATCTACTGGATGACCTGATGCTCGGGGTCAGTTATCGCGAAGGCTATCGCTCGGGCGGCACCTCGATTTCCTTTTTCGGTGGTGCGGTAAGCACCTTTGAACCTGAATACACCAGCACCTGGGAACTGGCTGTTCGCTGGCAACTGCCCGGCCACGGCTTGCTGCTGGCAAGCAATCTCTTCCACACCCGCTGGCGCGATCAACAGGTCACAATAGGGGAAACTTCCGGCTTTGAAACCACCACAACCAATGCCGGCAAATCCCACTACTACGGCCTTGAAACGGAACTGCGCTGGCAGGCCACCAGTCACCTCGAATTGTTTGCCTCACTCGGCTACCTGCACAGTGAATTTGACGAGTTTGTAAACGACGGGGAAGACTATGCCGGGAACGAGTTTCCCTTCTCACCGGAATACAGCGCTGGCGCGGGTATCGTTCTGCGCGACTGGCACAAGCTCTCCGCCAGCCTGAGCGCAAACCATGTGGCGGAGGTTTACAGTGACCCCGACAATGATTCCCGATCGCAATCCGACGCCCGTACGCTGGTTAACGCCAAGGTCAGCTATACCCTTAGTGAAGGTTTAAGCTTTTCTGTCTTTGCCCGAAACCTGCTCGACGACCTGAATGAACAAGGCGCCCTGGTAGCCGGCGATCGCATTGCCAGCCGCTATGGCGAGCCCCGCAGCCTTGGCGCCATGCTTGAATGGCGACTGCACCCGTAATTCCGCGCCTTTGACATCGCATCATAGGCGCGCGACACATCATTATGAGACAAATTCCCGCATACACTGAGAACCGTTCCTCATAAAATCCCAGCTAAGCCCCTGCCAACTAATATATGTCGAGTAAAGGCAATTTCACCACTTTTCCCCGCAATTTCGCTTCACCTTGACTGAATTGATCCATATCAGTTTTCCGTTCGATTAAATAAGGTTTCACCTGCCTGGCGATCTGAGTCGTGTTATCTATAAGCTCGGAGCTTTAGCGTATAGCTAATACATAAGCAGGGGAGATTTTGCCCTGCACTATAAAGCTCCACCCAAAGCCACGGAGGCAATTGCGCGAGCAGGAGTGGACATGCGTATTACAACGGCTCAAGACAGCGATTTTTTTGAAGCTCGCCGACATGCGATGGAAAAGTTGGGACTGGAGACCGAATCTCAGGATTATAACCTGAACCGGATTCTTCAGCTGGCCAGACAGCTTCATGGTGCCTGCGCGACGGCGTTTTCCGTACCCGTTAATAAAAGTGCCGCTTTCGTAGCCGCAGACGGACTGAACCTGCAAAATGGCATTCGTGCCAGTAAAGGCTGCGCAGAAGTGCTGCGCACGGGAAAAATCGTGATCCAACCCACGGTAGCCCCCATGTTCTCCAGTACCTGCCCCGCGCTCGGCAATCTTGATGTATGTAGCTACGTGGGCGTTCCTGTACTGCGCGATGGCAGCCAGACCATCGGAGTTATCAGCTGGTTTTTTGATCACTCCGTTGGCACCCAAGGTGTTGATGAGGTATCGATGAATAACCTCGTCCGCTTGTTAGAGGACTCCCTGGATTTTCGCGCCCTCGGCCTCAAGGACGCTCTGACCAATCTCTACAATCGCCGCCACTTGATCCATCAAGCCGAAGCCGAGCTGCGCCGCGCTGCACGACTGAAAGAACCGCTCAGCTTTGCGATTGTCGACGTTGACTGGTTCAAGAGTTTTAACGATGTCGCCGGCCATGCGGCCGGGGATCGCGCCTTGATTTCGGTCGCCCACATGATCGAGCAGAGTTTCCGCCGGGCCGGTGATTGTGTGTGTCGCTATGGTGGTGAGGAATTTGCCATCATCATTCCAATGACACCCACCGAAGAAGCTATCGAGCTGGTCGACAAAATGCGACGACGGGTCTACGCCGGCAACATTCATCACCCGGCGAGATATAGTCCATTATCAGTTTCGGCAGGTATTTCTACCCTCGATAGTTTCGCCAATGGCAATACGGGCGATTTCAGTCTGTATTTCAAGCAAGCCGATATTGCTCTGTATGCCGCCAAAGAAAATGGCCGTAACCGTGTGGTGCACTACGAGAAGTTACCTGCCGAAGTCCGCCCGCGCAGCAAGGATAATCAGCTCCCGAACTGATCAGGCATTTCACTGAGCTGTGACTCACACGAGGTGAGTCGCAGCTTTATGTCCTTCAAAAGCTGCCTTTACGATTAAGCCCAATCCGCTGGCATCGCCTACCAGATGACTGTCAATGCCGGCCGCACACAAAGCGTCATGCAAGCGGGTATCCGCAACCGGCTCTCCCGGCACAATCACCGTATCTGCCTGTATCTTGCGAAAGCCGCTTTGCAGCTCCAGCTTGATTCCACTGCGCGTAATCTCAGTGACTGTCGCGCGAGTATTGATTGACACCCTCAGCGACTCAAGACGCTTTTCATGCTCCAGACGGCGCTTGGGACCGATTTCCGGCGCGATCAACTCTCCGCGCTCAAAAATCATCACCTCACGGCCACGGAGGGCGAGAAATTCTGCCACCTCAATAGCCGCCAAATCAGCCCCCAAAATGGCCACCCTGCGCCCGACGGGTAACCATCGGTCTGCCAACAAACGAATTCGCTCCGGCGTCAGGTAACGACTGATCAGTGGCGCAAAAACCTTAGCCGCCCAGCGCACAGGCGCCGGCACAGATTGCGCGGCGGGAGGCAGTTCACCGTTGACCAGAGCGCGCAATAAACCGCCCGTCAAAACATTTGAGCCCTGCATGCCGGGTAGTCGGTGATAATCGAGTTTCGCCCCGGTCGCCACAATCACCGCATCCGGTGCCAGAGTCAAGACAGACTCAACGCTTGCCTCAAAACCCAACCGAACGGTAATCGGCAATCGCTGTATCTCATTGCACAGGTACTTCAAAAAGCGGCCGTTGTCACTGTGCACCGCCGATGCCAATACCAGCGAGCCGCCCAGACGCTGCTGCCGCTCGAGCAAAGTCACCTGATGCCCACGTTCTGCGGCTACCCGTGCCGCCTCCATACCGGCGGGGCCGGCACCAACCACAACCACATGTTTGGGCTGCTCGGCAGGGGCGTAATTCAATTGCAGTTCCCGCCCGGCCGCCGGGTTCACGGCACAGTTCATGCGCGCGTCCATCGGCCACAGGAACATGGAATCAATGCAGTTCTGACAGGAAATACAGCGCCGAATCTGGTCGAGCTTTCCGGCGGCAAGCTTATCGGGCAAGTGGGGGTCGGCCAACAAGGGGCGCCCCATCACAATCATATCGGCCCGACCATCTTGTAGCGCCTGCTCAGCAAATTCCGGATCGAGAAAACGTCCGACGACCATCACTGGCACATCAACAACTCGCTTAATCGCCTCCGCAGCCGGCAGATTATAGCCATCGGGAAATTCGGGGCCGCAAATCATTTGCGAAACCATCGGATCGCTGACCCCGCCACTGACATGAAAAGCGTCCACCCCCGCCTCAACCAGAGTCGGGGCTATCGCCGCCGTGTCGTAAGAATCCCGACCTCCGGGAATGCGTTCAAAACCGGAAATTCGCAATGTAATGGGAAAGTCTGCCCCGGCCACGGCCTTGATTCGCTTTAATACGCGCACCAGAAGACGGGTACGATTTTCGGTCGTATCTGCGCCGTATTCATCCTGTCGCTTGTTTTTAAGGGGTGAGAGGAAGGTGCCTAGCAGCATATAGCAATGGGCGGCATGTAACTCAATACCGTCGTAGCCGGCCTCGCGCGCTCGCCGAGCGGCCTGGGCGTAAGATTCAACAATGCCATCCAGCTCATCTACCGTGACTTCGCGCGCTGGTAATCCGGTGCAGGCACCGGTGCTCGCACTCGGTGCAATCGGCATCTCGCCGGAATACATCGCGCTCAGGGATTCCGGACCCGGGTGGGTAATCTGCGGTTGGACTTTCACATCGTACTGGTGCAGCGCTTCGGTCAGCCGCCGATGGGATTCGATAAACGTATCGTCACCCAGTGTTAACGACTGGGGCTGGTACTTTTGCTTTACGTCGACCGTACACACTTCGACCGTGATCAAGCCCACACCACCTTTGGCTCGCTCCAGCAGGAAGGCGATCAAGCGTTCTGAAGGCGTCTGATCTTCATTACCGTAGTTGGTGGTCATCGGCGCCATCACCATGCGGTTTTTCAGCGCCATGGTTCCGATGCGGGTGGGTTCCAGCAATTTCATAGTGTTCTCGACAAGCCTTGCTTGGCACGCCAAAAACGTCTGCGCCCCAAAAGCATAGTTATTAAAATGTTTTCAGCCTATGAAGTGAGCTGATGCAGGTCAATAGCGAATTTGAATGAACCGCTCTAGGACGATTTCAGTGCTTGGGCGCAGCCCACTAGTCCGGGATGCTCCGCCACGATAATCGCCAGCGGAATCTCGGCACACAGCGGGCTGAAACGCCCCTTGAATTCAAAACTGCGGCGGATGTCATTTACATCAATCACGTCCATCATCTGGGGCAGAATGCCGCCGGAAAGATAAACCCCTTTATAGGCGCCCATCGCCAGCGCGGTATCACCGGCAACCGCACCCAGAATGTCGGTGAAGTCCTTTACCGCTTGAACACATAAGGTATCACCCGCCCGCGCCCCGGTGGTTACCTCCGGCGCAGGCAGTTCTTTTTCCTGACCGAGCAAACGCGCATTGGCCCAATACAGATTAGCCAGCCCCATGCCCGACAAAAGACGCTCCACCGACACCCGTTCATAGCGGGTCCACAAGACATCCAGCAACTGACTCTGGTGCCGAGTGGTCGGCGCAAACCCCACATGCCCACCTTCGGACGGAATGATTTCGCCGCTAGGCATCATCCCGGAAACACCCAAGCCGGTACCGGGCCCCAACACCGCCGTGACGCCAGGCTGATCAGTGGCCGGGCGAGGCTCGCCAATCCAGTGCAACGCGTCTTCACGCAACGCCGCAATACTCAGCACCTGCGCACTAAAATCATTAATTATCGTGACGGGCATGCCCAATTGCTGTTCCAGTTCCCGGCGACTGAACGCCCAGTGATTATTGGGCAGGTCGATCCAGTCCTGCTCCACCGGACCGGCCACGGCCAGACAAATGCCGGCGACTGACTCGGCATGGCCACGATTTATATAGGCACGTACCGCTTCAACAAACAGGGGAAAGTCAGCGCAGGGAAATTTCTCAATGCCATTCAGATCGCGCTTATCCGCCCTTACCCAGGCAAAGCGGGCATTGGTGCCACCGATGTCTGCGACGATGTAGATGGCTTGTGTAGGATTGTGCATGCGCTTTCAATTACCTGATGCGAGGTTTAGGGTGTAGGTCTGCGTCGCGGAGCGATCGGACAAGACCGACAGTTTATCACTCCGCCGCACCGGCACTGAACCGAGCCTTCTCCCTTGTTGCGTAATATACTGTAGGCAGACTGATAACGGATTCGACATGAGTATTCTCAGCCTGCTGAAATCACGCTACGACACGCTCAGCCGTGCCGAAACCAAGATCGCCGATGTGATTCTGGCTGCACCCGACGATGCCGTGAATCTGGCAACGGCGACGCTGGCCGGCCGTGCTGGTGTCAGCGACCCGATGGTGTCCCGGTTCTGTCGCAACCTTGGCTGTAAAAGCTTTCCTGATTTTAAAGTCAGGTTGGCGCGCGACCTGGCCAAGAAATCCAGTTTTATAACCGAGGCAGTATCCACCGGCGACAGCGCCAACACCATTATTGAAAAACGCATCAACGCCAATCAGGCGGCACTGGAATATCTGCGCTCCCACATTGACGCCACAACGGTGGATCAAGCGGTTGATACACTCTGCAGTGCGCGCCAGATTATTATTGCCGGTATGGGCGGAGCGGCGGCCATCGCACAAGACGCTCATCACAAACTGTTCCGGCTCGGCATTCCCACGGTGGCTTATGACGACCATCTGATGCTGCGCATGGCGGCGGCCGGCGCCTCCAGCGACGACTGTTTTCTGGTGTTTTCCTTCACCGGTCGCACGCGGGTTTCAATTGAGATCGCGGAGCTGGTTAAAAACAGCGGCGCCACCCTCGTCGCCATTACCAACCCGACGTCACCTCTGGCAAAACTGGCAGACCTTACCATTACCTCGGGCGATGAACTGGAAGACACCACCGTTTACGTGCCGATGACCACGCGCATTGTGATTCTAACCATCATCGATATTCTGGCTACCGGCATGACGTTGGCGCTGGGGTCGGAGGTGGAATATCAGCTTAAGAAAATTAAAAACAGTCTCGACGCCACCAAAACCAGCTCACGTAAACGCAAATAGCTCAGCCTAAACGGGCGGCCTCTCGAGACAGCGTTTCAATCACGTCCCAATCGCCATTGGCAATCGCCGCCTTATCCAGCATCCAGGTACCACCCACACAGGCGACATTGGGCAAGGCCAGATAGTCGCGGGCATTATCGGGATTTACCCCGCCGGTCGGACAGAATCGCAGCTGCGGCAATGGCCCGGCGATAGACTTCAACATCGGCACGCCACCTGCCGCCTCGGCCGGGAAAAACTTCAAATGCGTCAAGCCAAATTCCAACAGAGCCATCGCCTCACTCGGCGTATTAATGCCGGGCAACAGTGCGATATCTTCTGCTTGCGCCGCGTTTACCAGCGAGGGGGTACAACCCGGGCTAACCAGAAAACGAGCGCCTGCCTGCTTCGACTTTTTTACATCGTCCGCGGTGATGACAGTACCGGCACCCACCACCGCATCGGGTAGCGCCTTGCTGATATCCGTGATCGCCTGCAGACCGTACTCCGTACGCAAGGTAACTTCCAGAACCTTCAAACCACCGCGATACAAGGCCTTCGCCAGCGGCACCGCCTGTTCCGGTTGATCGATAACGATCACAGGTATGACCGGGCAGAGGCCCATAATATGGTCGAGGCTTTCCATCATTTGATTCCTGATTAGCTTACGGCGACCAGAACACGCTCACCGGTTCTGACGCATTTAAAATGGCGCGCACGGGCATGGCCTCAATATCCTTTCCATTTGCGGCCTTCCGGTAGGTGGACAGTTTTTCATCTCCGGTCATCATCAGCACGCGCTGTTTTGCCGCCAGCAAATGGGGCGCTGTGAGGGTCATGCGTTCAGTGTGCTCTCCAGTGACCTCACTCTGCTCGGCGACAATCGCAGCGCAGCGCTGATTGCCGTAAAGCGCCTCAGTCAGCCCCTGAGCGTAAGGAAACAGCGAAGCCGTATGGCCGTCATTTCCCATCCCCAGAAGGCAGATGTCTGCCTGCGCTGGCAATACCGCGAGGCGCTGCTCACATTCGCGTTGACCCGCTTGTGGCGAAGCTGCGGACGTTTTCATGCCGAAAAATCTGGCCGAAGATGCCGCACCGGCAAGCAAATGCCTACGGATGAAGGCTTCATTGCTGGCGGGATGATCCACATCCACCCAGCGCTCATCCACCAACACAATGCTAATCGCAGACCAGGGAAGGTCTTTCTGGGATAGCGCTTCATAAACGGGCTGCGGGCTGCTGCCACCGGAAACCAGCATGACACCCTGACCTTGTTCCGCAACCGCCTGCTTCAGGGTTTCCGCCAGGTGAGTGACCAGCGCCTCAACCATTGCCACGCGCCCGTCAAAGAAAACTTCTTTTATCTGGCTCACGCGCGCTCCCCGGCGTTAAACCAGGCTGAGCCATACTCGGCCAGGAGCTCGTCGGACTCCGGCGGCCCCCAGGTTCCGGCGCGGTATAGATGCGGCGTATCGTCAGATGACTGCCACGCTTCAATAATCGGGTCGATCCAAGCCCAGGCGTGCTCCACTTCGTCGCGGTGAATAAAGAGGCTGGGGTTGGCCGCCACCGCATCCAGTATCAATCGCTTGTAAGCATCACTCTTAAAGCGTTTATAAGTGTCGGAAAAGTTCAGGTTCAAGGCCGCTGGTTGCAAGCGCATATCCAGGGTATCGAGATCCTTGGCCATCATGGTCAGCTGGATACTTTCTTCGGGCTGCAGGCGAATGATCAATCGGTTGGGGGTGAGTGCTCCCGCCTCCGCGTCATATACACGGTGCGACACCTCCTTGTACTGGATAACAATCTCGGCACAACGCTGCTTCATGCGCTTGCCGGTGCGCAGATAAAACGGCACCCGCGCCCAGCGCCAGTTGTCGATATGAGCGCGCAGCGCGACGAAGGTTTCGGTGTTGCTGCTGGCCTCACCTAACTCTTCAAGATAGCCCGGTACCAGCTTACCCTTGTGATTACCTGCCACATACTGGCCACGCACCGTGTTACGCAGTACGTCGTCACCGCGCAGCGGGCGCAAGGCTTCCAACACTTTGACTTTTTCTGCCCGGATACTGCTCGCTTTCATTTTGTGTGGAGATTCCATGGCCACCAGACAGAGCAATTGCAGCAAATGGTTTTGCACCATATCGCGCAGCGCACCGGCCTCGTTGTAAAAACCGGCACGGCCTTCCAAACCGACCGTTTCTGAAATACTGATCTGAACATGATCAATGGTTTTGGCATCCCAGAGGTGCTCAAAGATGACATTGGTAAAGCGCAGCGCCATCAGATTCTGGACCGTTTCCTTACCCAGATAGTGATCAATGCGATAGATCGCAGATTCATCAAAGTAACGCGCAATTTCTTCGTTGATGGCGTTAGCACTGGCGGCGTTGTAGCCGAGCGGTTTTTCCACCACCACGCGACTGTTGGCGTTAATCAGCTTGAAAGCATGCAGATTCTGGCAGCAGACACCAAAAATGGTCGGCGGTATCGCGAGGTAATACACCCGCACCCGGTCGGCCTCGCTGTCGAGCAGCTCAGCCATGTTCTGCCAGCGCTGGTCGGCACTACCGATATCGAGTTCAAACGACTGCAGATGCTGCTGAAACTGCTTCGCGCAATCGGACTTGTATTCGCCTTCTGAAAGATGCTCGCGCAACGCGGCATAAGCCTTCTCGTGATAGGTCGCCACGTCGTCGGGATTGCGGCAGCAGGCGATCATTCGCGAGCCATTGGGCAACTTGCCCTCGGCCACCGTTCGGTAGAGGGCGGGTAAAAGTTTGCGGTAGGCCAGATCACCGGCACCGCCAAAAATAACGATATCAAAGGGCTGAGACATAGCGCGTCCTGCGTCCATCATAGGTAGAGCTTACACCTCCAACACAGAAGCGCCAGCCTCGGCATTGCTAACCAGTTTCCGGAAACCGGCAAACAGTTCCCGCCCCATACCTTGCTGATGACCACCCTGATAGCTGGCTGACTCGCGCTTTAATGCAGCGTCGTCCACAACGCGTAAAATACCCTGCTCTGCGTCCAGCTCAATCATGTCGCCATCCTGTAGTGAGGTAATCGGCCCACCATCCAGCGCCTCGGGTATCAGGTGTATAGCCGCCGGAACCTTGCCCGAGGCACCCGACATACGCCCATCGGTAACCAGTGCCACCTTGAATCCCCGATCCTGTAACACGCCCAGTACGGGCGTCAGTTTATGCAGCTCGGGCATACCATTGGCTTTCGGCCCCTGAAAACGAACCACCGCAATAAAATCACGATCCAGCTCACCCGCGTCAAAACGCTCTTTTACTTCATTCTGATCTTCAAACACCACCGCAGGCGCACGCACAACCCGGTGCTCAGGTTTGACCGCCGAGGTCTTGATCACTGAACGACCGAGATTGCCCTGCATCAAACGTAGCCCCCCTTCGCGACTGAAAGGTTTTGCACAACTCGCGACCACCTCAGCATCCAGCGAGCTGGCAGGGCCTTCCTGCCATTCCACGCTGCCGTGTTCTTTCAGGAAGGGTTCCTCGCAATAGCGGCGCATCCCGCCATCACCGGCAATCGTTTTAACATCCTCATGCAGCAAACCGTTATCCAGCAACTCTCTGATCAGCAGCGCCATCCCTCCGGCAGCCTGGAAGTGATTCACGTCGGCCAAGCCATTGGGATATATACGACACAGCAGCGGCACCACGGCGGACAGATCAGCCATATCCTGCCAGTCGATGACGACACCCGCCGCACGGGCTATCGCGACCAGATGAATCGTGTGGTTGGTGGAGCCGCCGGTGGCGAGCAAGCCAATAATTCCATTAACGATGCTCTTCTCGTCGATCATTTCGCCCAAGGGCAGAAAATCTGGAGACAGCGGCGAGATCTCGTTCAGTCGCATGACTGCCGCGCGGGTCAAAGCCTCGCGCAGCGGCGTTCCGGGATTGATAAACGAGCTGCCGGGCAATTGCATGCCCATGATTTCCATCAGCATCTGGTTGCTGTTGGCGGTACCGTAAAAGGTACAGGTGCCGGCGCTGTGATAGGACTGGCTTTCCGCCTCCAGCAGCTCCTTGCGCCCGACCTTGCCTTCGGCATAAAGCTGACGAATGCGCCCTTTTTCGGCATTCGGCAGGCCGGACTCCATGGGACCGGCGGGCACAAATACCGTTGGCAGATGACCAAAGGCAAGCGCGCCGATGGCGAGCCCCGGCACAATCTTGTCGCACACCCCCAGCGCCAATGTGCCGTCAAACATATCATGCGACAGCGCAACTGCCGTGGCCATGGCAATAGTATCGCGACTGAATAACGACAGCTCCATTCCCTCTCGACCCTGAGTCACCCCGTCGCACATGGCGGGCACGCCGCCGGCAAACTGGGCCACCGCGCCGACTTCGCGGGCGGCCTGCTTGATCTGATCGGGGTAGGTCTTGAAAGGCTGATGCGCCGACAGCATATCGTTGTAGGCCGACACGATGGCAAAGTTTGCCGCCCTGTCGACCGCCAGCGCCGACTTGTCATGCGCGTCGGAGGCGGCAAAACCGTGGGCTAGATTGCCGCAGGACAGATGGCTCCGGGATACCCCCGGCTGGTGCGCACTGCGAATTTTTTCCAAATAGCACTGCCGCGTATCGCGACTGCGCTCAACAATTCTCTGGGTAACTCGCTCTATCTCTGCATGTGGCACGGCACTTTCCCCGCCTGAACGACGTATTCAGCACTATTTACAAGATTAATTATGATACGCCTCAAGCACCCACAAAACCACACTCCATTGTAATTTAATTACATTTAGATCTAACCCATATTCATTAGAATTTAACAGTTCTGCGGTGCAATAAACTTTTTGCCGAGCTGAACTTGCCGTCCATGCGCGCCACCTTTCTTCTTCGTCGTCTCTACAAACACCTGAAATTTCTGCTGACGCACTGGCAAAAAAGTCGAGGGCTTCGCCAACGCGCAGATCACACTGTCATTCTAAGCCTGCCAGTCACAGAACCCGTGGCTCTCGTCGATCGTCGCTTTCTGTCCTTTTCTATCGATATTTCCGTACTGGCTGGTGGCTACTGGTGGGAAGGAGCCCTCGACACAAAGCGCGGCCTCGGCACCCTGCGCGTGCCTCCAATGAATCTAAATACCAAAAAGCTGGACAAGCTGGTGCAGAAACTGGGGCCCGCCTATCTGCGTATTGGCGGCTCCGAAGCGGACAAAATCCATTATTTTGATCGCCCTGTCAGTGAGCCCGATGCTCTGGTTCTTACGCATCAGCAATGGGACGACCTGCACGCCTTTGTCGAGCGCAACCAGCTAAAACTGTTCTTCACCTGCAAGTACGGTCTGTTCTCACGAAAGGAACACGGCCGCTGGCAAGGCAGCGAGGTCGCAGAGCTCGTCAACTACAGCAAAGCGCGGGGCTATACTATCGACGTGTTTGAGCTCGGCAACGAACTCAATGCCTATTGGGCCTTTCACGGTCTGCGCGCACAACCCAAAGCCACAGATCTCGCCCGAGATTACGAACACTTCAGCCAGCTGGTTCGAGCGAGCTTCCCCAAAGCACGTATCTGCGGACCCGGCAGCGCCTTCTGGCCAAGGCTCGGCGAAACGGTGCGTCCCGTCAGCAATATCACGCCGCGTTTTCTCGCTTCGCTGACGACGCCCCTCGATATAGTCGACTGGCACTACTACCCATTTCAGAGTGATCGCAGCCCCTTGCGTACGCGAAGAGCGCGCTTGAAAACGCTGATCAACCCCGCTTCTTTCAAAGATTTTGAGCGTTACAGCAAGCGCCTTAAAAAACTTCGGGATAGATTTCAACCCAATGCCGAACTCTGGACGGGGGAAACGGGGTCTGCCCAGTGCGGCGGCCAACCGGATTTGTCAGATCGCTGGGCTTCCAGTTTCTGGTGGGCGGATCAACTCGGACAAGGCGCTCGCCTCGGACACAAAGTCATGGTGCGCCAGTCCTTACTGGGCGGTGACTACGGCATGATTGCCCGCCTGACCTTAAAGCCACGCCCTGACTACTGGGTCAGCTGGATGTGGGGACAATTGATGGGCCAGGACGTATACGCCATCGACAGTCGCGCCGATGGTCTGCGCGCCTATCTGCATCGGGCGCGTGATGGCAAGGGCTGGATACTCCTGCTGATCAATCTGATTGCCAGCGAAGTGAAAATCAGCCTGCCACCACACCTTGAAGCCACCGAAGGCTTTGAACTGATCGCCAAAAAACTCGATAGTCGGCGGCTACGGCTGAATGGCGAAAAGCTGCGCTGGCGCAGTGGTAAGGTTTCGCTGGCAGATTTCCCGGCTAAGTCCTTTACAGGAAAGGTGCCCACTTACAGCATCAGCTTCTGGCGTTGCACACTGCACAACTAGCGGTAGCGTAAAGTTCACCCTACCTTGGCGACCGATGACTCGCGGACCACTAACTCATGAGGCAACACGAGCCGCGGCGTGTCAGGCGCATTGCCGGCAAGCATGGATAGCATCAAGTTCATAACTTGCTCACCAATTCGATTGCGCGGCTGATGAATGCTGGTCAATCTGGGGTGGGTATACTCGGCAAAGGCAATATCGTCAAAACCAACCACTGACATATCTTCGGGAGGTTTCAGCCCAGCATCCCGGCAAGCCTGCAGGGCACCGATGGCCATTTCATCGTTGGCGCAAAATACCGCAGTGAAATCGCCACGCTTCAGCAAATCATTCATGCGGTCATAGCCGGACTGCAAGGAAAAATCACCGTTGAAGACGGCCTGGGTTTTAACCTTCGCCGCTTTCAAAGCCTGCCGGTAACCGATTAAGCGGTCCTCGCAAAGCGGTGAATCTTCAGGGCCATTAATAAACCCGATGTGACGGTGACCCAGCGATAGCAGGTGATTTACCGCATCACGGGCCGCGGCCACATTATCAATACACACGGTTGGCACAGGAATGTCACCATGGTATTCACAGGCCATCGCAAACGGCGGCCAATTTGGATCGACCGTCTTTCGGCCTTTTTTGTAAGCAAAGGGAATATTGCGCCCCAGACAGATCACACCGTCAGCCTGTCGCTGGGAAACCAGATCGGCGTAGGCTTTTTCCGTTGCCACATCGCCCTGGGTATCGCCCAGCAGAATGCGGTACTGGTGGCGCCGCGCAACACGTTCAATGCCCTGAATAATATTGGAGAAAAAGGGGTTGGCGATATCCGGCACCAGCACCACCACCATATTACTGCGGCGGCGCCGAAAATTTCGCGCCAGCGTATTGGTAACATAGCCACTACTCTCCACGGCCTTCATCACCTTTGCGCGCGTCTTCTCCGAGACTTTCTCAGGTTCAGCCAGCGTTCGCGAGACCGTCGCAATAGATACGCCGGCCATTTTTGCTACATCTTTGATGGTAACCATAGAATTCCCTGCGGATTTCGCACGTAGTTTAATGCGCTCAAGATCCGCTGGATACCCGACGGTCACGCCACCAGATCAAGCCAAATACCGGCAGCAGTAACAGGGGCAAAAGCGCCACCGCCTGAAAAGACTCGACTGAGGCAAATCGCAAGACCTCCTGCAACTCGGCCCCGCTCAAAGTCGCCAATTGATCCACACCGCCGGCCGCCTGAATCTTCGCTGTGTCAAAAATGGCGCCCATCTGCGGCAATACAAACTGGATCGACAAACCACCCGCGAAACCCGTCAGCCCCAGGAACAAAGCGCCACCGCGCGGATAGCGCTCGCTGACCACAGACAGCATGGTCGGCCAGAAATAACACACCCCTATACCCCAGAAAGTGGCGGATATAAAAGCGAGCAAGGGAGACGTCGACAAGCTCAGCCCGTAGAGCCCAGCTGCCGCAAAAATACAGCCGAAGAACAGCAGCCCCACTGACGAAATCCGATGGGCGATGACGCCGGCAAAATGACGCATAACAAACATCAGCATGCTGACGTAAATCAGAACGATGATACCGGGCATACCCACAATGTTAGACAGCGCTAGGTCTACCCATTGCCCCGGCGCCAACTCTGCAGCAGCAGTGATCATCATGATAAAAAACCAGACCACGTAGCCCGGTGCGCGGAAAAGCTCACGAAACATATCGCCGTAAGAAATACCTGCCTGAACGCGTTCCGTCACAGGGAATACCGTCGACAAGGTCAGCCACGCGAGTACCGCACCCGGCAAGATCAGCATGAGGAGATTGGTCTGCCATGGCAAATCCAGTGCGGCAAAGCCAAGGCCCGCCACGCCACCAACTACGATACCTGCCGGCCACCAGGCGTGCAGTACATTCAAGCGATGGGTTTTCTCTTCCGTGTAAATTGCCGTCACCATAGGATTACTGGCCGCCTCGACCGCTCCCCATCCCAAACCGGTCAACAGAAAACCCAAAAAGATCAGCCAATAGGTCACACTGGTCACCGGCATAAACGATGCTGCCACGACCAGCATACTGCCGACGATATAACCCAGCGCCGAAAACAGCAGCATGGCACGCATACCGACCTTGTCGACCAGCGCACTGCCAAACAGTAAGGTAAGCGCAAAGCCGATAAACGTTGCGCCTAACACCTCACCCACCAAACCGGCCGAGCGGGCAAGGTCCAGTTGATTGAAAATATCGCCTTGAATGTCGGAGGCAATACTGGCGCGTACGGCAAAGCCGAGGCCAATCATAAAGATCGAAAGGTTGCCGACCAAAAAGAGTCGTTTGCGATCAAGTGGCGTGTTCATACGATTCCTCTTATAGGCCCTTAAGAGCCTTTATTATTTGCTGTCTGCGTCATTGCGAGGAGCCCTGCGACGAAGCAATCTCTTGTTGATAACTAGATTACTTCGCGGGCTCGCAATGACGCTTGGTTCACTAGTTTTCAAGACCGAGCTGCCTACGATTAAAGGCTTCATCGGCATCCACGCCGGCAAAGTCGTCGAACGCACGATCCGTCATGCGAATCATATGATCGCGGATAAAAGGTGCGCCTTCGCGGGCGCCATCTTCCGGATGTTTCAGACAGCACTCCCATTCCAGCACCGCCCAGCCTTCATAACCGTATTGAGCAAATTTGCTAAAGATGGCTTTGAAGTCGATCTGACCATCGCCCAGTGAACGAAAGCGCCCCGGGCGATCTACCCAGCCCTGATAGCCGCCGTATACACCACTGCGACCATTGGGACGAAACTCCGCATCCTTCACATGGAAAGCCTTAATGCGATCGTGGTAGTGATCAATAAAGGCGAGATAATCGAGCTGTTGCAAAATCAGGTGGCTGGGGTCGTACAACATCGCCGCGCGCGGATGGTGATCGACCGCCTCGAGAAAGCGCTCGAAGCTGGCGCCGTCATGCAAGTCTTCACCGGGATGAATTTCGAAGCAGCAATCCACGCCCGCCTCGTCAAAGGCATCCAGAATCGGCCGCCAGCGTTTACCGAGTTCTTCGAAACCGGTTTCAACCAGGCCCGCCGGGCGCTGGGGCCAGGGGTAAAAGGTGTGCCACAACAAGGCACCCGAGAATGTCGCATGGGCTTTCAGCCCCAGACGCTCGCTGGCCTTTGCTGCCAGCTTCAGTTGCTCCACGGCCCAGGCCTGTCGCGCAGCGGGATTGCCGCGCACTTCGGGAATCGCGAAACCGTCCATCAACTCATCGTAGGCGGGATGCACCGCAACCAGCTGGCCCTGCAAATGCGTCGACAGCTCGGAAATTTCGAGCCCTGCATCGGCGATGCGCCCTTTCAACTCATCGCAGTAATCCTGACTTTCTGCCGCCTGTTCGAGATTGATCAGGCCCCGCTCAAAGGTGGGGAGCTGAATGCCTTTGTAGCCAAGGTCTGCGGCCCAGCGACAGAGCCCATCCAGACTGTTGAAAGGCAGCTCATCGCCAACAAATTGCGCTAGAAATATAGCCGGACCTTTCATGGTGTGTTCTCCTGTAAAAGCTGAAGCTCAGGCAGCAAAAACCACTTCGTTTCACTGGCCGAAGCCGCCACCGCTGATTCAATAAAACGCATGCCACGCAGGGCGTCAGACAAGCCCGGAACATCCAACTCAACATCAGTCGCAGCACGACCTTCAATGCGCGCACGCACCTGACCGGCGAAGTTGCGATAGTGATTGGCGAAGGCTTCCAGATAGCCTTCCGGGTGGCCACCGGGGGTACGACAATTAGCCGCCGCCAGTGGCGTCATGTCCGGGCCACCTGCGCGAAATACTTGTGGGTTAGCATCTAGGGGTTTAAGCAGTAGCGTGTTCGGGTCGGTGTGATTCCACTCCAGCCCCCCATGCTCTCCGTAAACCCGAATTTTGAGATTGTTTTCTTCGCCCGCACAGATCTGACTGGCAATCAGCACCCCGCGCGCGCCGTTCTGAAAACGCAGCAAAATTGCCGCGTCATCGTCCATTTGACGACCTTCCACCACCGACCCGAGGTCGGCGCATATCGCGGTAATCGCGCTACCGATCACGTATTCAGAGAGATGTGCAGCGTGTGAGCCAATATCACCGACACAGGTACTCGCACCGGATCGCGCGGGATCAAGCCGCCACTCGGCCTGCTTGCTACCCGCTTCTATTCCCGCCTGAGACAACCAGCCCTGCGGATACTCGACTAAGACTTTGCGCACCTTGCCCAAGCGACCCTCGCGCACCATGTCGCGGGCCTGTTTGATCATCGGGTAACCGGCATAAGTATGGGTCAGACCATAGAGCAAACTGCTTTTCTGCACGCATTCCGCCAGCGCCTCAGCCTCGCTCAGATTCAAGGTAGCCGGTTTATCGCTCAAGACATGAAAACCATTTTCCAGCGCTGCTTTTGCGACGGGGAAATGCAGGTGATTGGGCGTCACGACCGCGACGAAATCCATGCGCTCCCCTTTCGGCAACTGGGCTTCGCGTTGCATCATTTCTTCAAATGAGGCGTAACAGCGCTCATCAGGCAGGAAAAGCTCGCGTCCCTGCGCTTTAGAGATATCTGCTTTGCTGGAAAAAACACCACAAACCAATTCAATCTGACCATCCAGATTAGCAGCGGCGCGGTGAATCGGGCCGATCATGGAACCGGGGCCACCCCCGACCATGCCCATGCGGATTTTGCGCGGAATAGTTGTCATTGCTGTTCGCCCCGCACCCAATGCAAGGCCTTGGTCAGGAAGGTTTGATACTCCGGTACTTTGTAGGTGTGCGGCTGGTGACCAATAGCCGAATAGAGTACACGCCCCTGCCCCAGTTTATGACGCCACGCAATGGGGTGCTCGCCGGGCATACGGTCATTGCCTATCCAGGTTTCGCCCTGCGTGATGTAACTAGACTCATCCAGAGTTAACAGAATCTCGTAACCCTTCTCTCGTACATTCTGATCAAAGGCATACCACTCCTCTTGTTTAACGCTCCACGGATCAGGCAGGTGCGAGGTAAGCTCGACGGTCTTGTCAGCCACCATGACATCGGCATCCTGAAACTGAGGATCCATGGTGTGACCAATAAACTGCGCGCCAATCAGCGTGTCGACATACCAGTCCCACTCATAACTGAAATCGCCGCCGGAAGCGTGAATGCCCAACCAGCCTCCCCCGTTTTCAATCCATTGTTTCAAGGCCTCACGCTGATCAGCGGTCAGCACGTCACCGGAGACGTTGTTCCAGACGATAGCATCGAACTTTTCCAGCAGCTCCGGTGTATGAATCGCACCGTTGTCGGTCTGGTAAACGATCCAGCCCTCAGCCACTATCAACTCACCCAGTACTTGCTTGGCGACAGGAATCGCATCTTTGTGAATAAAACCGTTGGTTTTGGTAAACACCAGAATCGCCGGTTTGTCGAAAACAGATACTACGGGAGCTTCGGTTTCATAAATCTTTCGGGGAATGATCCCGTTGGCTTTTAACTGATAATAGCCATAGCCAAGCAGTGCTATCAGCAGCACCAGAAAACTCAGCAAAACGGGTTTTAGCCAGTTTTTCATTGTGAACTTCCTTTTTAAAAACGAGCCTGCTTTACAGACAACCTGAGATTTAAAAGATCAAAGCTTACCCGCTTGCAATTGCTTAACCGCAAAATCACAGGCGCGCGCGGTAAAGGCCATATAGGTAAGTGAGGGATTTACGCAAGATGAGGATGTCATGGCCGCGCCGTCCGTCACAAACAGATTGGGAATGCCATGCACTTGATTATTAGCGTTAACCACCGCCTGTTGTGGATCAGCCCCCATTCGCGCCGTACCCATCTCGTGAATACCGGACCCCATAGGTACTTCTATGCTGTCCTGCTGGATCGAGAAAACCGCGCCAGCCGCTTTCATAATACGATCCGCCTGCTGTACGGCATCCGCCCACAACTTGTACTCGTTCTCCCGCCAAGTGGCATCAAACACGACTTGCGGAATACCAAAACGATCTTTCTTTGTTGGGTGCAACGTCATCCGGTTACGCTTATCAGGCAGACACTCGGTAAAAGCCGACAAAGCCCAAACCCACATACCGGGCTTGCGGAGGGAGTTTTTCAGGTCTGCACCAAAGCCTTTCTTGTTTAAGCCGGTTTGCCAATTCATTCTCACCACATTGGCCTGAAAACCGTAACCTCGTACAAAATCGAGTGATTCATCCTGCTGCTTCAGATTCCTGAAGCGAGGAATGTAGGTGCCGTTTGGTCGATTGCCGTACCAATAGCTATCCATGTCATCGACAAAGAATCCTAACGCCGACATTCCCAGCGCGTGATCCATCATGTAACGACCCAAAGCACCGCTGCGATTGCCTAAACCTTCAGGAAAGTATTCATTTGCGGAGTTCATCAGAATTTGGGTTGAACCCACCGTCGAAGCGCACAGGAAAACGATTCTGGAGCGGAAAGAGAAACGTTCTCCTGTGCGGCTATCGATAACGCGCACTTCACTGATGCGCTTTGTGTCGGGATCATAAATCAGTTTTTCGACAACAGAGTCCGGCCGCAGGGTCAGTTTGCCGGTAGCCTTGGCGGCAGGCAGGGTTGAGCTTTGGGAACTGAAATAACTACCGGTCGAACAGCCTCGATGACAAGGGCCGCAATAGTGACAGGCAGCACGCCCCTTATGATCTTGTGTCAGAATCGCCGCACGCCCCATTGTCAATTTGAGATCGGGCGCTTTGCGCTTCAGTCGTCCTTTGATGGTTTTTTCAATTTTGTGCATTCCCATCGGCGGCAAAAACTCGCTGTCGGGCAACTCATCCAGCCCCAGCGGCTCACCGCTGACGCCAATAAATTTTTCTACGTAGGAATACCAGGGCGCGAGGTCCTTGTAGCTAACGGGCCAGGGGATACCATGTCCGTCCTGAGCGTTGGCTTGAAAATCCTGTTCGCTCCAGCGGTAGGTCTGACGCCCCCAGAGCAGAGAACGCCCGCCAACCACGTTGGCGCGAATCCAGTTAAAGGGTTTGCCTTCGTCGCGAACGTAAGGGTTCTGTTTGTCGTTGTTGAAAAAGTGACGCGTTGCTTCACTGAAGGCGTAACTGGTGCTCTGTACCGGATACTCTTCGCGGTAGAGCTCACGAGGTTTTTTGCCTTGATAGGGCAACTTCCAGTCGGGCGCGTGCTCACCGAGGTAGTCCACACTGTGACGAAGCTCGGCGCCGCGCTCCAGCACCAACACCTTCAAACCTTTCTCAGTCAGTTCCTTCGCCGCCCAGCCGCCAGAGATGCCAGAGCCCACGACAATCGCATCAAAATCCTGATTAATCGCTTTCATCCTTCCCCCTAAATCACCATGCCAGACCACGAGCTGTCGTCTTCACCTAGCGGGTAATCTCCATCGAAGCGCATCGGCATAGCTTCATAACGCAGTACTTGAGTCGCGCCCACCTCAGAAGTAAAAAAACCCCAAATAGTGAATTCCTTTAGCTTGCAGATAAACGGAGCATCGCTAACAAACTCTCCCATCCCGGTATTCCCCAGGTCATACCAAGGAGAGTCACTGGCGTCAGCCTCAAGTTCTTCCAGAATCCCGGTTCTCTGCTTCTCACTCAAATTTTCAAAAGGTGCCCCAAAGGATTCCTTCGTGGTCGCCATCAGATCATTGAGTCCATTCAGGAAAATGGCGCGCTCCTCTGGAGTCAGCCATTCAAAGACCATCAGTTCCACAAAACGTGGCACACCGGCATCGATTGCACCCGGCGTCTCTGTGCGCGGAATAATGGTTTCAGTGAGCATGGCGAGCGTTGCCTTCTGCTCAGCGGGCAGAAATTCACCAGGCTTGGCGATATAGTTAGGGGCCGTGGCCAGATAGACCCGCTGTTCTTCGGTCAAGGTAAATCCGGCCTGAGCCGCCGTGGCGCCGGTAATCAGCAGTGCGGCGCATTCCAGAAACTGCCTGCGATTCATGATGACCTCCCGATCAAGGATTTCAGGGCCTGCCACCAGGGCAGCGCAATCATAAGTCCAGCCAGAAAACTCACTGGTACATGTAAAGGCGACTGACCAAAGAAATAGCCGCCCGCGCGAAACAGGCTGTAACCGTAGTAAACGGGGCCGATACCGCTAAGGTGGTACAGCTCGTAAAAGAGCCAGGCCGTAGGCTCAAGACACCAGAGGAGAAAGATCGCGACCGCGACACCTCCAATAAGGCGCCGCCGGCTCAGCTGCGGTCTGTTGTTATTCATATCCTAGACTCGCGTTACAGAAACAGGGACAGCAATGACGCAACGTAAACGTTTACATTAGTTTCCCGAGAATACCCTGTCAAGCGCGTACAGGCCCTGTCAGGGCTGGAGAGGATCGTTGGCGAGCAGCAGCACCGCAGCGGCGCCGGCAAAGGCATTGTGCTGACGATCACCCGCCGGCATGGACAGACTCACCGTGCCATCACCACTGCGATCAATCAGCGCCAGGGTATGTTCGCCACGGCGGATTTCGTAACTGACCGTCGACGGTGCCTGGCCAATGGTCGACGCTTGACTGCCCACCACATCAAAGCGGGTACCGGCAACCTCCAGAACACCCTGCATGGGTTCAGGCTCATTAGTGCTCATATCCAGTTGCCACTGAGGCCACTGCGGGCCCGCTCCTTTAGATTTGCAGTTCAACGCGGCGGTATAGGCAACGTTTTCCTTCATCGACATGGAGTCGGTGCCATCATTGCGACGAATGCCGGTTTGCTTTTCTTCAATATGAAGCATCTGACGACAACGCAGATTAGCCAGCGGACCTTCCGGCCCACTGAAATTTACCTGCAATTCGGATTCGTTGTGCTGGGTCACGGTACCGCTGTTCAGCTGGTGACCACGCGGACTGTCACTGCCCACAGAAACTTGCACGTCAGAGTTTGTGGTGGCGGGCAGCAAGCTCCAGATGGATTGCGCAACGACCTCGCCAGTAAACGGGCCGAACAACAAAGGTTGCTTGCGCAGTCGCGCCCAACTACCGGCGCCGGTTACGGGATAGCGCTCAATGTCTGCTCCCACCCAGTCCAGCGGCTCTAAAGCCTGCTGGTGAGTAACAGTACAACCTGCCACCACAACAGCGGCGACGGTCAGACCAAGAGATACAGAACGGGAAAGAGGATTGAAAACCGGCATAGCGCGACTCACAAACGGGTAAAATAAGTCGCGTACTATGCGCCAGTTTTCGGGTTTAGCCAATCATTTCATTCAGCGCCCAGCATGGCGCGAAGCTCGGTAAATTCCTCTACCCCGGCAGGCCCCCACTCGCGGCCGAGACCTGACTGTTTAAAGCCACCAAACGGCGCCTGCAAATCTGGCCCTGCGCCATTCAAGTGAACCTGCCCAGCGCGAATCTGACGACCGACCTTGCGTGCACTTTCAATCGAACCGCCATAGACATAGGCCGATAAGCCATACTCTGTGTCGTTGGCCATTTCGACCGCATGGGCTTCATCGCGATAGGGAATCATTGTCAGCACCGGCCCAAAGACTTCTTGCCGGGCAATGGTTGCTTTGTTATCCGGCACCGAGAACAAGGTGGGTTTGACGAAGTAGCCTTTATCTAATCCCTCGGGGCGGCCGGTTCCACCAACCAGCTTGCGTGCCCCTTCTGATTCGGCACGCTCAATCAAAGCCTGCACCCGCTCAAACTGACGACCGTTGGCGAGCGGCCCGGTAGTGGTATCCGGCGCCAGTGGATCGCCCACTTTTACCGAGCCCATCGCCGCCACGGCGATGGCTTCGGCTTCGGCCAGACGCGACTCGGGCACCAACATCCGCGACGGCGCGTTGCAGCTTTGACCACTGTTATTCAGAAGGTGGAGCACACCTTTTGTCACCGCCTCTTCCAGCGGTGCATCTTCAAGAATGATATTGGGTGATTTACCGCCCAGCTCAAGCGATACGCGCTTGATCGAGTCCGCCGCGCTGCGCGATACGGAAGCACCGGCTGCAGTGGAACCGGTCAGTGAAACCACATCAACTTCCGGGTGAGACGCCATGTGCGGGCCAATGTCCGGACCGCTGCCCCAGACCACGTTAAACACACCCGCGGGCACCCCGGCGGCATCCATAATTTCGGCAAAAATCTGCCCAGACAGCGCCGCAAATTCCGAGGGCTTCAGCACCATAGTGCACCCAGACAAAAGCGCGGGCGCCACCTTGCAAGCAATCTGATTCAGCGGCCAATTCCAGGGCGTGATCAGGGCGCAAACACCGGCGGCCTCACGCGTTACGATCGCACTGCCGCGGCGGGTTTCCCATTCAATGCTATCTGCCAAGGCAATCGCGGTCTGAAAATGCCCCATGCCAATCGGCACCTGCGCGCCCTTGGCAATGCGCTCCAGCGGCGCCCCCATTTCTGTGCTGACCGCTTTAGCCAGATCGTCAAAACGCTTTTCGTACTCAGCCACAATGGCCTTGAGAATATCGACCCGACTCTGCAAAGACGAAGAAGCAAACGCCGGGAAAGCCGCGCGCGCTGCCTGCACCGCACGATCCACGTCAGCCTTGCCGCCAAAATGCAGCTCGCCGACTACCTCTTCCGTCGCCGGATTGATAATGCTGTGAACCGAGCTGACGGCATCTGAAGCAAGCCACTCGCCGTTGATATAGTGCTTGGAAATTGTGTGCATAATCTGCCCCGCGTTGTTATTGATCTCAGGTGCTCAACCCTACCGCTCAGCTTGCGGCTGCACAATGCGTGGAATCGTTAATTTTCGGTAGGCTGGGCGTCAAACTCTTCAAGTACCGCCAGCGCTTCATCCAACATCTCGATCCAGTAGTCTTCATATTTGAGACCGGATTTAAGCACTACGTAGCGCAGCGCCGCCGCGCGATCTTTCGGCGGTTCACTGTAATCTTTCGCCTCAAACTCCCGATAGAGCGCGCGTTTGGCCAAATGCTGCTTGCGCTGAGCCCGCAGGGAATCCGCCAGACCAGCCGGCCCCACCACCCCTTCTGCCCGCAATCGCACCATCATCGGGTCGCGCAAAGGCGCCGGCTCACTGCCCTCGCTGATCCAGCGTTTCAGTTCCTTTCGCCCCGCCGGCAAGACACGGTGCTTTTTCTTCACCCCGCGCGCGTTTTCCTCGGGCGTGGATTCAATCAAGCCTTCGCTCTCCATTCGCGACAGCTCCCGATAAATCTGCTGGTGGGTCGCGTTCCAGAAGTAGGCGATAGAGCGATCAAAGCGCTTGGCCAGCTCAAGACCGGAGGCCGGCTTTTCAATCAAGGCAGTCAACAGGGCGTGACGGAGGGACATAGATTCATCCACAGGGCAATTTCGACAAAGTCTGACCGATCCAAAATTATTTGCAACCAGTTGCAATTTGATGCAGGATTAATTGCAACTAGTTGCACAAATGTACGAGGCAGACCCCATGAGTCACTACCCGAACCTGACCCGCCCACTGGATTTGGGCTTCACCACCCTGCGTAACCCCGTGATCATGGGCTCCATGCACGTGGGCCTGGAAGAGGCCGAAAACGGCTTTGAGCGGATGGCGGCGTTCTATGCAGAGCGCGCCAAGGGCGAAGTTGGCCTGATGGTCACGGGCGGTATCGCGCCTAATGAGCGCGGCGTTCCCCTGCCCGGCGGCGCCAAACTAACCACCAAAGAAGAGGCCAATGAGCACCGTATTATTACGTCTGCCGTGCACGAAGCCGGTGGCAAGATCGCCATGCAGATCTTGCACTTTGGCCGCTATGCCTATCATCAGGACCTGGTGGCCCCGAGCGCTATTCGGGCACCCATCAACTCTGCTACACCCCACGCCCTGACCGATGAAGAAATCGAGCAGACCATCGACGACTACGTAAACTGCGCGTCGCTGGCTCAATACGCCGGCTACGATGGCGTGGAAATCATGGGGTCCGAGGGCTACCTGATAAACGAGTTTATCGCCCAGCGCACCAATCATCGCGACGATCGCTGGGGCGGTGCCTACGAAAACCGCATCCGCTTCCCGATCGAGATCGTGCGCCGGGTTCGAGAGAAAGTAGGCACCAACTTCATCATCATCTATCGCCTGTCCATGCTGGATCTGGTGGAAGGCGGTTCCAGTTGGGAAGAGGTCGTCACCTTGGCCAAGGCCATCGAAGCGGCTGGCGCCACCATTCTCAATACCGGTATCGGCTGGCACGAAGCCCGGGTACCGACTATCGCCACCAAAGTACCGCGCGGCGCTTTTGGCTGGGTAACTAAACGGCTGATGGGCGAGGTGAATATTCCGCTGGTCACCAGCAACCGCATTAACACTCCGGAAGTAGCCGAAGAACTGCTGGCCGGAGGCTACTGCAATATGGTGTCGATGGCTCGCCCCTTCCTAGCCGACTCCCAGTTTGTGGTGAAAGCCCGCGAAGGCCGCGCTGATGAGATCAACACCTGTATCGGCTGCAATCAGGCCTGCCTGGATCACACCTTCTCCGGCAAGATCACCTCCTGTCTGGTAAACCCTCGCGCCTGTCACGAAACCGAACTGTTGATAGAACCTTCGCAATCACCGAAACGCGTCGCCGTGGTCGGTGCCGGCCCGGCCGGTTTGAGCTGCGCAGTCACCGCCTCAGAGCGTGGCCATAAAGTCACCCTGTTTGAAGCGGACGCGGACATTGGCGGCCAATTCAACATCGCCCGCCGTATTCCCGGCAAGGATGAGTTCAATGAAACCCTACGCTACTTCCGCCGTCAGCTGGAATTGAAAAATGTCGACGTGCGCCTGAACACGCGCGTCAGTGCCGACGACTTAAAAAACGGCGAATACGACGAGGTCATTATCGCCACGGGTATTGCACCGCGCACGCCGGAAATACCGGGTGTCGATCACCCGAAAGTGGTGAGCTATCTCGATGTGCTGAAAAACGGCGTTGAGGTGGGTGACCGGGTTGCCATCGTCGGCGCCGGCGGCATCGGCTTTGACGTTGCAGAATATCTCGCCCATCAGAAACCGGCGAATGACGAGCAGGGCAGCGACTACACGGAAACTTTTTTCCGCGAATGGGGCGTTGATACCGACTACACCACACCCGGTGGTTTGAAAGCCGCGGATATTTCCCCCGCTCAGCGCAGCCTGCACTTGTTACAGCGTAAAACCAGCAAAGTCGGCGCCCAACTCGGCACCACCACCGGCTGGATTCACCGCAGCTCGCTGAAAGCTCGCGGCGTTGCCATGCAGCCCGGCGTACAGTATCGCGCGATTGACGATCAGGGCCTGCATATCGAAACCGCCGACGGCGTGGAGATTCTGGAGGTGGACAACATCGTGATTTGCGCTGGGCAGGAGCCAGAGCGCACACTGGCCAATGCACTGCAGGACGCAGGCATCAAGGTCCATATTATTGGCGGCGCCGATGTAGCGGCGGAACTGGATGCCAAGCGCGCCATCAATCAGGGCACCCGACTGGCGGCCAGCCTGTAACAGACGGTTCAACAATAAAAGGGAGAACAGCATGACAGAAGCACCGAACAACCTGCATCCGGCGGTCGCCAAATCACTGGCGGCCTGGCACGAGATGGTAGAAAAGCTGGATCTCGCAGCGCTGGAAAAGATCGTCCACCCGGACGCGACTTTCCGCTCGCCCATGTCGATCAACCCCTACACCCCGGCACCGGCGCTGATTCTTGCGCTGAGCACCGTCATCACGATATTCGAAGACTTTACCTACCACCGCCAGTTTGGCAGTGAAGACGGTCTGAATGTGGTGTTGGAATTCAGTGCCAAGGTGGGTGACAAAACCCTTAAAGGCATCGATATGATTCGCTTTGACGAACAGGGTTTGATTACCGACTTTGAAGTAATGATCAGACCTTTGAACGGCCTGCAGGCGCTTGGTGCTGCCATGGCAGAGCGCGTCGGCAATGCAATGCCCGACTTCAAGGTAAAGAATCGCCCCTGATTACACAGCAAAACCACCCCCACTCTGAGAGCGCAGCCCCGCTGCGCTTTTTTATGCCTGCGGCTTTTTCATCTGAGACACATTCATCTGGGAAACATAGTGACTACCGCCCTTCCAGTATAAAAAGGCGCCCACCAGCGTGGTCGACAAGCTCAGCAACAGGGCGTAGCGAATCGAGCTAACGCCGTACCCGGAAATGGCATCACTGATCAGACCAACCAGCGTAGGTCCGAGCCCCATCCCCAGCAAATTAAACGAAAGTAGCAGCAATGCCGCAGCCTGAGTGCGACTGTGAGACGGCACGATGTTCTGCACCGCCGCATAGGTCGGCCCGATCCAGAAACCGGCAAAGACCGAAGACACCGCCATAAAAAGAATCGCAACGGGAATGGTTTTTCCAAACAGGGTAAATACCGAACCCTCCGGCCATAGCAGAAAGGCAATCTGCAAGGGCAGTGAAATCAAAATACCGAGCATGGGCAGGCGCAACTGCCAAACCACATCCTTCGCCGCCATACGATCACAGATATAGCCGCCCAGCACAGTACCCAGGCCACCCCCGAAAGCCCCAATCAAACCGAGATACAGACCCGCCTCTATCAGACTGATTTCGTGCACCCGAATCAGAAAACTCGGTGACCAGACGCCAAAACCGTAGCCGCTGATCGCGGTAAAGCCCACTGCCAACGCAATATAAGGGAAGGCCGGCACAGCCAGAATATTCTTAATGCCCTGCATAAAACCCTCGGGCATCAGTGGTCCGCTATCCTTTACCGGCTCGCGCACGGTAAATTTCAGTAATAGCGCCAGAAAAATACCCGGAATGCCAAACACAAAAAACACCATGCGCCAGCCATACATATCGGCAATAATCGCCCCACCAAACAAACCTACCAGCACACCAATATTGGGCGCGGTCGACAGCACACCGAGAGCAAACGAACGTTTTTCCGGGGGGAAATAATCGGCCACCAGCGACTGGGATGGCGGCGTACCACCAGCCTCACCAACGCCGACCCCAATGCGCAGCAAGGCCAGCTGCCAGAAGTTAACCGCCATACCACACAGTGCCGTCACCAGACTCCACACACTCATGGATATGGAAAGCACATTGGTTCGCGACCAACTATCGGCCAGTTTCGCTACCGGCACACCGAGCGTGGCGTAAAACAACGCGAAGGCAAACCCGGTAAGAAAACCCATCTGCGTATCAGTGGCGCCAAACTCCGCCTTGATCGGCTCCAGCAGAATCGTCATCACCTGACGGTCAACAAAATTCAGCAGGTAACCCAGCGTCAGAATAGCGAGTACGTAGTTTCGATAACCGGGGCTGAACTGGGTATGCGACACAGGATCACCGTTGCTTGTCGTTGGGGAGGTTCACGCAGTATGCCAAGCAGGTGGCCCTGCAGGATTAACTATAACTCACCTTTGCACAATGACCCGGCAAGCGCTCTGGAACCAAGTCTTTGAGGGCATCTTCCGTTAGAATGCTTCCTCTATCTCGACAAACGTTCCTGCCATGCCGCTGGACAACACCGCAAAATCAGACTTGCTCCTGCTCGTTGTCACACTGCTGGCGGCGCTGGGCTGGATACTGTCCAGAGAAGCCGTTACCGTGATGCCGCCCCTGCAGTTCATGTCAATTCGCTTTTTGCTGGCCAGTGCCTTTCTGGCGCTATTTGCACGCAAGCAGCTGCCCACCATCGGTCTGTCGGGATTAATTCGCTGCCTGCGCGTTGGCGCTGTATTTGGCATCGCCATGAGTTTTTGGGTCGTTGGCTTACAGCAATCCAGCCACGTGGGCGAAGCGGCCTTTATCGCCAGCTTGGGCGTCATCATGGTCCCGCTGATCGCCCGGCTGTTCTTCGGTGAGGCCATTCCTTTCTATACCTGGCTGGCCATGCCCTTTGCCGTCACGGGTCTGGCCTTTTTGTCATTAAGTCACGGCCTGCGACTTGAAAGCGCACAGATTCTGCTACTGGTTTCCGCCGCTATCTTTGCCCTGTATTTCAATCTCAACACCCGGGCCGCCAACAGCCAATCCACCACACTGGCCGATGGCCGAACCAGTGAAACCGCCAAAATTCCTGTGTTGGCATTAACCACCGTCGTGCTCGGTTCGGTGGGCATCATTACCGGCTTGCTATCCCTGATGCTCGAACCCTGGACAAAAACCCTTACCGAGTTCAAACCCATTTTCGCCTTCTGGATTATCGCCTCGGCCCTGATCAGTACCGCGTTGCGCTTTCTGGTACAAACCTATGCCCAGAGCCTTACGCGCCACAGCAACGGGGTGGTGATTATGATTCTGGAGCCGGTATGGGTGGCGATTATTGCCGCCTTCTGGTTCGCGGAAAGCATGAGCGGCGCGCAGCTGATCGGCTGCGGTTTGATCTTTCTGTCGCTGTTGGTGAATCGGCTGAAAGTAGTTTCCAGCCTGATCCGACGACTCTACCGCTGAGATAAGCCTTTACACAGGTGTCGGTTGTCGCAATGGCAAGCCGGCCGTGCGATAACAAGCGTCAATCACTTTCATATTCGCGATGGCATCGTCGGCCGTCGTTGGAAAGGGGGCTCCATCCAAAACCGCATCGGCAAATGCCTGAAGTTGAGCCGCATAGGACGATGGCTGTTTCGGCACTGTCTCCTTGCGCGACTTGCCTCCCGCAGTGACTGTCAATCGATGCAATAGCTGCGGCGCAATCGGATTGAATACTCGCATTGATCCGAGCGACCCCGTCACTTCCGCGCCCGCCCCGATCAGCTTGCGAGACAGCATCGAGATATGCATTTCTCCAGTAAAACCGCCGGGAAACGTAAACTCGGCATCGACTCGGCGATCAATGTTTTCGCGTTTCAGTTTCGTCTCGACCGATGCCACTTCAGGCTCCTGCCCCGCCAGCGTCCGCAACAGATGTATCGCGTAGCAACCTACGTCCATCAAGGTGCCTCCCGCGAGTCGGTAATCCCAACGGATATCTTCGATAACCAGCGGGATATGCATCCACGACTTAACATGACGCAGCTCACCCAATTCACCTGAAGCGATTATTTCAAGCATGCGCGCAGTCAGCGCGTGATAGCGGTAGTGGAAGGCCTCCATCACGACCAGACCGCTACGTCGTGCAACCTCCGCCACTCTCTCGGCCTCTTCGGCATTCGCGGTAAACGGCTTCTCACACAACACATGTTTGCCCGCTTCTAACGCCGCGATAGTCCAATGACCGTGCAAACCATTCGGCAGGGGGTTGTAGATGGCATCAATATCGGGCGAGGCCAAAAGCTCTTCGTAAGACGAGAACACTTGGGTAAGCCCATGCTTGGCCGCAAATTTTTGTGCGCGTTTTACATCACGGGCAGCGATACCGACCAGCTCAATCTGCGGGTTTTCCCGTGCAGGAGAGACCAGTGCCATCGGCGTAATACGAGCCGCTCCCAGTACACCGATTCGAAGAACTTTTTGCGTCATTTCTCTATGCCATCTTTATGATTATTGTCAGACCTTAACAACCGAGGCCTCTGCATGTTATTTGATCTGTTTTACACCTGACGCGGTTACCGCGCAAGCCAGCCGTTACTGGAGAAGCTGAACCAGGAATTTCCTGCCGTCCTTTGCCAGATCATCCTGACTGGCAGCCAGCGGCCGCCAGATAGCTGCAGCATCCGCAATGGTTTTACAATCGGGAGTAAATGACTCAATAATGCAGTCACCTCGGTAGCCAATCTCGGCAAGCCCCTGGGCCAGCTCTTGCCAATGCACCTGACCCGAGCCCGGAGCGCCCCGGTCACTTTCACTGGCATCGACATAAACCAGATCGTCTCCCGCTATACGTACTGCATCCAGAACCGACTTTTCCTCAATATTCATATGGAAGGTATCCAGATGAATTTTGACTGAGGGCAAATCGATATCACGAATCAATTGCTTAACTTGAGCAGCCGTATTGATCAGATCGGTCTCGAAACGATTCAGAGGTTCAATCGCCATCGTCACGCCATGATCCGCGGCCATCTTGCCCGCCTGCGTCAGCCCCTCGACCGCCCGCTCCCACTCGACTTTCTTTTGTTCCGCGCTAATTTGCCGACGCTTACCCACAGCAGAATAGGCCGGTCCTGCCAATATTTTCACGCCTAGTTGTTCACAGAGCCGAAGCGTGTCACGGATATAATTCAGGCTGTTTTTACGAACGGCAGGATCGTCGTGCGTTAAATCCCGGTCGGGGCCATAGGCGCCGGACACATGCAAACGAACCGGGGAATCTTGCAGGGCAGACCGGATGCTACTGACATTGATCAGCTCGGGCGCCTCGACCGGTACGGTAAATGCATCAAAGCCCATATCCACCGCCTTTTGAATCAGCGGTATTGCGCTATCATCAAACGGCGAGGTCCATACCCAGGCGTTGACACCTATCCCAATTGAGCGCTTTACCTTACTCATCCGAACCCTCTGTAAAACCCGATATCGAGCATCCGGACTGTAGTGCAAATGGCTTGCAGGGTCACTTTTCCTCTCATCCAAATGCGGGATGCTTCCATAAACCACTCCTATGGCAATCTGACAGCACGGCTGTGTTTTTACGATGCGTAGTTCAATCGCCCACATCGGATTTATCGCTCGAGGAGACCCAAAGCGTGAAAAGAATAATAAGATCGTGTTCGGCAGCCATGGCGTTGGGATTCTTTAGTCAGACAGTCGCTGCTACCAGCCCCGAGCCCTACGCTAACAGTCACTGGGTGAGTGTGCACGGTGACAGCCACAACTCGGATTATGTTCCTCTCTCGCCAAGCACCAAGGTTGAACCCTATTGGGAAGCACTTGAGGGCGCCGCGATTTTTGTTGGGCCGATTTTTGACACCCAAGGTCAACTGTATGTGCCCACCGGTCGCGGACAGGGCACCAGTCATCTGCATGCCTTTAGCCGCGACGGGAAGCTGCTGTGGGAAACACCGCCCATGCAGTCACTTGATGATGTTGATTACGGCGCCGTCATTTCTGCGCCCATTATCGATACTGACAATAATGTCTACTCCAACGACTTGAATCAGTTGTGGTCGTTTACGCCGGAGGGCGAAAAACGCTGGGTTGTTAATTTCAAGGATCACCGCATCGATGGCTTGTTTATCACTCCCGTCTTTCATCCCAATGGCTGGATCGGCGGCGTCAGCAGCGACGGCAAAGTGGCGTTTTTTCATCGCGACAGCGGCAAGCTGGCTGCCCCCGTTCTAACGCTGCCAGTAAGCCAGGGCAAACCCTCCGCTGACCTGCCGCCGGGTATTTGGCAAGGCGGCTTGATCGCTGAAGTCTTTCACCAGCCACTGTGGGATATTCTCTACGGTCGCAATATGGCGGTCACCAATACCCCGGCGATTCACAATACCTCTGGCCGCCTGTTCATCACCTCCGCCGCAGAAAACCCCGAAGACGGCGTACTGTTCGGCATAGACATCGCCGACTCAAAAATAAAGATCGCATTTGCCACACCAATGGGGGGCGGCTCCGGCACCAGCCCGGCCATTTCTCCTGACGGGAAACTTGTCTACGCGATTGACGACCATGGCGTAATGATCGCCGTCGACAGCGAAAGCGGTGATGTGAAGTGGAGCGCCAGCGATACCATGGGGCAGGCCTCCCCATCCATTGGACCTGACGGCACCGTCTATTCCTTTAATGGCGAGCAGGGAACGATTGTCGCTATAGATGGAAAAACTGGGGCTATCAAGTGGCGCCGGGACTACCACCACGTCGCCAAGGAACAGCTGAATTGGCATCTATTATTTGATCGTGTTGCAACCGTAGACGGATTGATTACCGTCACAGACACCGGCTTATGGACGTTTCTCGATCTCTGTTATCAGGTCGATCTCGGCGCAACTCCTTTTCCCCAGCCACGCAAAGTCGTTGTCGCGCAGATTGACCCGGGCTCTGGCGAGGTGATTGCGACCTTTGATAGCCGGGATGCTTCCGGTGCCTGTTGTCCCGGATGCTGACAACAACCTTTACTTGACGCTCTCAGGTACCGCGACCTCGATCTTTAAGTACGGCGTTGATCCGCAGTTACCCTTCTTTCTAAGAAGCGGTTTTGAGCCCGTGGGCGGTATTCAGGTGTTTAAACCCGTTAAAGAGTAAGCCCTGAGACTACCGCGTTTCTTATAAGGCTTAGGCATTTTTCAGAAGGGAAAAGGAAAGAGGCTTCTTGAACGAAAACCTCTTAAACCCGCGTCAACCGTATCTTTTGGACCATCTAAAAATGGTCGGAGTGAGAGGATTTGAACCTCCGACCCCTGCCTCCCGAAGACAGTGCTCTACCAAGCTGAGCTACACTCCGATTGACTCGCGAACCTCGCCATATCGGCGAGGCGCGGTACTATACCAAAGGCCTATGACCGACTCAACAATCCCTCAGTTAGCCGGTTCCGGGCCTTGACTGAGCGCGTTGGCAGGCAGCAAACGCAGGTCAAAAATCGGCAATTCGATGCCGCGCACCTGCACGGTATAGGGGTTTGGCTCGTTGATATCTGGATTCGCTGCGTTGACCGCGGATGCGACAGGGTCGACCGGCAGCTGTTCGCCCCCTGCGGTCTGTACCAAGGTTGTGCCACCGGTGGCCGATGAACCACTGATCACAGCGCTGAATTGCACATGTCGCTGATAAAACAACAAGCCTACGCGATCCCCTGGTTGTAGGCGCTCGCCAACTCCCGGCAACAGAAAGCTGTCGGTACCAACGACGTTTGGATTACCGGTATAGGGCACGCCTGAGTCTGGGTTTTCCACCAGCCCAGTCACCTCAGCGTCCACCAGAATGTTGCGAACCCCGCGTTGAATACCAACGCCGAAGAAGGCGATCGCGGTATTGGGGTTGCCCTCGACATTTTGAACGGTAATTTCATCGATGCTCGGGATTCCCGCAAGGACGTAGTTATCGCCTGCACTTTCCGGAACAGTGAATACCTCTAGGAACGCAGGCGTTGCCACGTCAGTTCCCCCGCTGCCGGCACCAATGCTGATGCTGCCGCTTTCCAGCCGTGTGGGCACGCCACCGGTTGCCACGCTCTGGCTACCTTTGGGGAAATCATCGAGTAACAACCCCTGGGCCTGTGCTTTATGCGCATCATCGGTATCCGCCACCGAGATACATACGGTAGACAGGTTCTCGTAGTCCTCCGAGCTTTCGCCCTTGAGATAATAAGCAAACCACTTGCGAATTACCTCAAGGCCGTCAACGTCGCCGCAATGGGAGTCGCCTTCATACAGGTTATCGAGGGGGTTCATATGACCGCCCTCATTGGTAAGCACTGCCACTTTTTGATCGCCCAGCGAAGACAGGAACTTGTAGTTCCAATACGCCTCGGTCATGTTAAAGAGTACATCGCGGTTGCCCTGAATCAGCAAGGTAGGAACGTTGCGTGCTACAAAGGTGCTGGTATCAGTGCAGCCGGGGCGATCTGTATCGCACCAGGGCCCTTTACCATTTTGATTCTGGAAATGACGCATATGGCGGTTAAACATCTGCAGCACCACATCACGCTTGTAGCCATGATCGTTCTCCAGCCGGCTCATCAAATCATCTTTCGTACGAATGAAATTGGCCTCAGCACTTCTGTAGCCAATCAGATCGCACATATCCTCAACCGCAGGAGTATTGGTAACGTCGGGATTGTCCGGGCCACCCGTACCTTCGGCAAACAGGCAAAGCAAGCCATCAAATGAGAGCTTCACAGCATCGCCCGGCAGGAGGCTATTAATCAGGCTGTGCCAGGTACCTACTGGCACAATGGTATCCACACGTTTGTCCAACTGGGCAAGCGCGAACTGCCAACCTCCGCCGTAGCTGTAGCCGATCAGGCCGACACGAAAGTCATTGGCAATGCCGGTGTCGTCTTCAGTGTAGATACTGTAAGTCGCCGCATTTTCAGCCAGCCAGTCGAGCAAGCGAATCGCATCTTGCGTTTCGGCTTGAGGATCCATTACTCGCGCCAGACCACCACCGTTATCCGGCTGGGATTCGCCGTGGCCGCGCTGGTTAAAGGAAACTGCGACGTAACCAAAATGAGGGAGGGTCCGAAACAGATCCCGAATCTGAGGAAAGTGTGCCGTCTCATCTACAACACCGTCTTCATCAATCTCGCCCGACAGTTCCCCGCCGTAGCCGTGAGAGTCAATAACCACCGGAAACCGATCACCGGGGCAGCGCTCTGGTAGGGCAATGCTCACTTCAAAGGTGGTGCTGTCAATCTCAAGGAGATCGAAATCATAATTGTCCGTATCGTATACGTTCCGTAAGTTGTTGGTGACCTTAACAACCCGAACCTCCTCATCCCGGGGCAATCGCTCAGATTCATCACACTGGAGAGTCGGCGGCGGCGCGGTAACTACGGGGACACTGGATGCCGTTACTGGCTCAGGCGAATCCGATGAACTACTGTCATTGCAGGCGCTGAGAATCACAACGGCAGGCAGGACCAACAAGGCCTTCACAATACGAACTACAGGCATGCTATTTCTCACTATGTTTACACCTGACACAGTCTAACAGGATGGTCTACCCTGTTGACATCCGAACTTAGTACATACGCGTATACCCCCTAAGCGGATTTTTTAATTTCCGCTCGTGGAAACCCGCCCGCAATTGATAAAAAACCGTCAGGTCAGTAAGTTAAGGCCTGTATAACCTTAAACCGGCAAGGGGATAACCATGAAAAAATACCTGATTCCGGCCTGCGTTTTGTCCGCATCAGTGTTTGCTCCACTTAGCTCCAGCTCAGGCCAGCCCACGGCTCAGGTGCTGGAGGAAGTCATCGTCACGGCCCAGCGCCGCAGCGAAAGCACTCAGGATATCCCCGTTGCCATCACCGGCTTTACCGGAAATGCGATAGAAAAGTTTGGCGTGGAAAGCACCAATGATGTGGGTGCGCAGGTGCCCAATATGCAAGTCAGCGGCCCCTACGGCGAGGTGCAGCCCATTTTTGCCATCCGCGGCGTGAGCATGTCGGACTACAACTCCAATCAGGCCAGCCCCATTGGCGTTTACGTGGATGAGGCCTACCAGCCTGCGGTTTACTCCCACGGTGCCAACTTCTTTGATCTGGAGCGACTTGAGGTACTGCGCGGGCCGCAGGGGACGCTTTACGGCAAAAACACCACCGGTGGCGCCATCAACATGATTACCCGCACACCGGAGATTGACACCCCTTTCAATGGACGTATTCGCGCTGGCGTCGGTTCCTATGACGCTACCGTGGCTGAAGCTGCTGTGGAAGGCACTGTGCTACCCGGGACCCTGTCCGCGCGGGTTGCACTGATGTTCAAAAAGGATGACGGCTATCAGGAAAATCCCCTCGGCGGCGCCAACGGTGCCCAGACCGATACTCGCGGTGGCCGACTGGCCTTGAACTGGGCGATCAATGACAACACCACGGCCATTCTCAAGGTCACCCGCACCGAAAATGACGCCAATACCGCGCAAGTGCGCAATGAGCCGGGCGTGGACATCCGCAATACCTCCAGTACCGCCAACTCCAATGGCTTTATCGATTACACCGGTTACTCGCGCCCCCATGAAGACCTCGACTTTCACGAAATCGAGTCCAACAAGATGGGGCCATTGATTACCACTACCGACACCGCCGTGCTGAACGTGACAATGAACTACGAGACCTTCTCTATCGTCTCAGTCAGCTCCTACGGCGACGCTCAGTATTTTCAGGATGCCAACACAGACGGTTCACCCCTGCGTTTGCTGGAGATCGACTGGTCATCCGACACGGTTTACTACAGCCAGGATCTGCGCTTTGTCAGTGAGTGGGCGAGTCCCTTTCAATTGATCGCCGGCGTTTACTACGGTTATGAAAATCTCGGCTTGCAGAATATCTACTGTATTTTTGAAGACCTTCCAGACACGCGCGTGGGCGAAGAAAACTCGGATACCGCGGGCCTCGCCCCCTTCCTCGTGGGCTTTGGCTGTGTAGATCAGCGCTTGCGCACCGAAAAAGACAGCCGCGCCGTCTACGGCCAAGTGCGCTTTGAGCCCACCGAGCGTTTCGGCATTGATCTGGGCATGCGCTATACCGAAGATCGCAACGACATGCCCTACTACAACACTTCGCGAATCGGCTACGATGGCAGCCCCATCGGCACCTGGGTGCCGGCCAACTCCACCGGCCGCGACGAGGCTTTTACGCCCCTTATTGTTTCGCCTAACCAGATTGCCTATTGCGCGGCTAATCCCGGTGCTTGCAGCGGCACCCCCGGATACACCCACGGCGATTACACACTGGAATCCCAGGATCCGCTGGAAGCCATTGAAAAGGAATGGACAGGCAAACTCGGCGCCGACTATGCGCTGACACCGGACATATTGCTCTACGCCTCTTACAGCCGCGGCTATCGTAGCGGCAGCTACAACGGCGGCGTGTACTACCTTGAGCGCGACTTGGAAGAGGCCTATGCCCGGCCTGAATTTATCGATGCCTATGAGATCGGTGTTAAAGCCGACCTGCTCGATGGCCGCGCCCGCTTTAATGCTGCCGCCTTCTATTACGACTACACCGACCAGCAATTTGTCAACGTGGTGGGTATTTCCGTCTTTCTGGAAAATGCCGGCGCCTCAGAGATTCAAGGGGTGGAAGCAGAGTTTCAATATCAGATCAGTCAACGCCTGTTCCTGAATGCCGGCGTTGGCCTGCTCGATACTGAATACAAGGAGCTTATGCTCGCCGACACCACCACCTTGGCCAACCCCGAGGATCAGGTGGATCTCGCCGGCAACGATCTGATCTCAGCACCGGATGTGAACTTTAATATCTCCGTGGACTGGGATGTGCTGGTCACCGACTACGGCTACCTCTCCCTCAACGTTAATGGGTCCTATCAGAGCAAACAGTGGTTTAGCGCCTACAACGATGACGCGGAATACGAAGCGACCAAACAGGATGCCTACCACCTGCTCAATGCGCGCCTGAGCTGGTTCTCTGCAGATGACCGCTACAGCCTGGCCGCCTTTGTGAAAAATATCGAAGACGTGGAATACGACTACTACGCCATCGATTTGCAGGCCTCCTTTGGCTACACCTATTTTCTTTCCGGGCCACCGAAAAGCTGGGGTGTGGAGGCGAGTTATCGCTTCTAGCGCCGTTACTTATTCTTCGTATTGGCTGAGCAGATCGTGAATGGCGTCCAGACGGTCTATGGGATCGCGTAAAGTCAGCAATTCGTAGCGATCGCTTTCCGGCAAGGGCAGCAGCTGGGCGAGCTGGTTACTCAAACGCGTCGCGTCGCGAGTTTCCACCTCAATGCCCAAACGCTGCACATGGGGGTGTTCAGCCAATCGCTGCAGCAAGGCTGTCCATTCTGCGTGTTCTTCCGGCAGGGGAACCTCGGGCTCGTCGTCCCAAAAGCTCGCGTCACAGAGCCAAAGGCCGTCTTCCTGTTGACGTGAATTACCGATGCTAAAGCGTTGCCCACCCTCGATCACAATGCCCAGCAAGCCGTTTTGCAGGGAATCCCAATCCACAATCTGCGCAGATACTGCGGTTTGTTCAAAGCGGGTATTCACGCCGGGGCGACCCACTTCTCGCCCCTGTGTCAGCAACACAACGCCAAATTCAGTCTCGCCCTTCATGGCACGACGCACCAGCGTCAGATAGCGCTGCTCGAAAATCTGCAAGGACAGACGCCCACCGGGCATAAGCACCGTGCCCAGTGGGAACAAGGCGACTTCCCGATCAGCCATCGGCTTCTTTACCCAGCGGCTTGAAGAAGATGATCAAACGCGGCAACAGCAGCATAGAGCCCATCAGCGCTGCCAGCATAGCCGCACCGGTCAGCAAGCCAAAGTAGATACTCGGCGTAAAGTTGGACAGGGCCAAAATCGAGAAACCGAAAATGATAATCACCGAGGTGTAGTACATGGCCTTGCCAATACTGCCGTGGCAGCGGTACATGGTTGCGAGGTAATTACGATCGTTCGGGAACTCGGTTTTAAAGCGGTGCACGTAGTGAATCGCGTGATCCACCCCGATACCCACAGTGATGGCCGCAATGGTAATGGTCATCATATCCAGCGGAATGCCGAACAAACCCATACCACCCAGCACCGCACCGGCCGCCAGCAGATTCGGCGCCAGTGCAATCAGTGCCAAGCTCAAGGACTGGAACAAGACCAAGAACATCACCAGAATCGCGACAAACACCGCCGCCAAGGTCAGAATCTGCGAGGTATACAGGCTTTGCAGCATGTTGTTGTAGAGCACCAGCATGCCGGTCAGTTGCACCTGATCCTCGGCAAAGCCCATATCCTCAATCAAGTGCGTGCGGATCTCTTCTAGAAGCTCGGCCCGCTGCAGGCTGTGGCTGGTTTCCATTACTCGCACAGAAATACGCGCCTGATCCGTTTCGGTAGCCAGATAGGGATCCACCACGATCTGCTTAATATCCGCAGGCAGTGAACGCTGCACCAAGGCCAGTTGCAGGTCGTCGATGCCTTCACCCATGATCATTTTTACCAACTCATAGGGTGTGGCCAGCGACAGCACCTTACCGGTTTCATCAAGGCTATCCACATAGTCGTGAACCGACTTGATCCGTTCCAAACCGGCGATGGTAAACCAGTGCGAAGATTTGGCAGCCGGCTTGCCGTCACCAAAGTCATCTCCGAAATCGTCGCCAAAATCATCATTGAAGTCGTCACCGAAATCGTCAGCAAAGTCGTCGCTGAACTCTTCCGCGATGTCTTCCTGTTCAGGCGCGTTGATAATGATATCGAGCGGAATGGTGCCACCGAGTTTGGCGTCGATGGTTTCCATGCCTTGGTAGATTTCGGTGTTTTCGTCGAAGTAATCTATAAAGCGGTTTTCGACCTTGAGCTGGGAAATACCCCACAGACTGCCCACAAAGAGAACGCCCGCCACCAGAGAAATAAGACCCGCATGATGCTCTGCCACAGAGGCAAAACGCAGGGTAAAGCCTTTGCTGTTATCCGCATCCGCCGAGCGCAGAGGCTTGTTGATCAGCAGCAATACCGTCGGCAACACAATAAAGGTCAGCACCAGTGCTACAACAACGCCGATGGTCATCATCCAGCCAAAATCAATCACTGGACGAATACCGCTGACTACCAGCGACATAAAGGCCACCAGTGTAGTCAGGGCCGTATAAAAGCAGGGCTTGGCCATCTGCTGTACGGTGGTGGCCACCAGAGTCTGTTGATCCCAGTTGGCGTTATTAGCCGCAAGTTCTCGATAGCGCACCACCAAATGAATAGATATCGACAGCGTAATAATCAGCAGCAGAGCCACAAAGTTCGAGGAAATAACCGTCATGCGCCAGTCGAGCATGGCCAGCAGGCCGAGCATGAAGACAGCTGATAACACACAGGTCGCGAGCGGCAGCAAGGTCCACACCACACTGCGGAAAATCACCACCAGCAGCAAAATAATAAAAAGGATAATACCGGTACCGAACACCACCAGATCGCTCTGTACAAAGGCAATCATGTCGGCCGCAATCATCGGCACCCCACCGAGGTAGAGCGTGGCGTCATCGCGGTATTTATCGAGAATGCTGCGAACACTCTCCACCAGCTCAGTCATGGCGGCCTGGGTTTTCGGCAGGTAGTCCTGAAACTCGGCTTCGGCCACTTCGAGTTCACGCTCTTCCAGCGGTGTCAGGCCGGACTCGGCACGCTTTTCTTTCAGGCGCTCGCGATTTTCCAGCAGGCGGGCATAGGTTTCGTCACGCTTGATATTCACCTGCAAGCCGGTGGTAGTGCCGTCGGTGCTGGTCAGTAGAGACTTATAAAGGGGGCTGGTCGAAAGCTCCTTCAGTGCCAGCTCGCGATCCGTGTCTTCATGCTTGAGCATGGGAATCTTGCCCGATGCCACTTCCGTCAGGCTAACGCGCGGGCTGTCGAGCAGGGGCACATCGAGAATGGATACCACCGACGACACCATGGGCAGCGCTGCCAGCTCATCGCGCAAGCGGCTCAATTCGCTCAGGGTGTGATCGGACATCAGCTCGCCATCGGGCTGATACACCACCAGCAGAAACTCTTCAGTTTCAAAGCGCTTGTTGATTTCGCGGAAAAACTTGAGGGAGTTGTCGCCCTCCAGCACCAGCGAATCGGAAGACGCATCCAGTTTGAGGTTTGGCAAAAAGCTCGCCAGACCACCAATCAGCGCCAGCACTGCTAACAGTGCAAGCAAGGGGCGTCGCATGATCACGCGCTCGTATACCGCCATAAAAGCACTACGCATTCCGTTTTCCTTATTGTGTTGTTCCCGCAAGCGCGGTTATTCGCCCCAGCGCGGGACGAGAGTCTGTTCCAATCCGAGGTGATCTAGCACCCGAGCGACCATGAAATCGACCATATCACTGACCGACTGGGGTTTGTGATAGTAGCCGGGGCTGGCGGGCATCACCGTCACGCCGGCCCGGCTCAAGGTCAGCATGTTTTGCAGGTGAATACTCGATAGCGGCGTTTCGCGCGGCACCACAATCAACTGCCGACGCTCTTTGAGCGCAACATCTGCTGCGCGTTCAATCAGGTTGTTGCTGGCACCCGTGGCGATGGCAGAAAGCGTGCCGGTACTACAGGGGCAGATCACCATAGCCGAAGGTGCGCCAGAGCCGGAGGCAACCGGTGCCATCCAGTCCTCGCGACCATACACTTTGAGCTGCTCCTCGCTGGCGCCAAACTGCTCGCGCAATTTGCGCGCCATTGGCGCTGTTTTGTCTGGCAGGGCGAACTCAGTTTCCGTAGCCAGCACCATCAGCGCCGCCTTGGAAATCATAAAATGTACTTCCACCTGCTGCGCCAGCAAACACTCCAAGAGACGCAGACCATAAGGCGCTCCCGAGGCGCCGGTCATCGCCAGCGTCACGCGACGGCTTTGCTGTGGAGCTGTAGTCGAGGTCGTCTGAGTCACTTTACTCTGCCAATGCTGTCAGCAGCTTCTGGTGTATACCTGCAAAGCCACCGTTACTCATAATGACGATATGATCGCCCGCCTTGGCGTTAGTACGCAAATGAGCAATGATCTGATCTATTTCCGGGTAAACCGCCGCGGGTGCCTCGGATTGTTCCACCACATCATCCAGCGACCAACCCAGCCCCGGGGGTGAAAACCACAATACCTCATCGGCCAAGTTTGTGGACGGCGCCAGTGCGGCCCGGTGCTGACCGAGTCGCATGGTGTTGGAACGGGGTTCAATTACCGCAAAGATCCGCGCCGAGCCAACCCGGCGGCGCAGACCATCAAGCGTTGAAGCGATAGCGGTCGGGTGGTGGGCAAAGTCATCGTAGACGGCGATATCGCGCGGTGTACCGAGCAACTCCATGCGTCGTTTCACGCCCTCAAAGCGCGACAGAGCATCCACCGCATCAGCCAAAGTGACGCCCACGTGATTGGCTGCCGCCATAGCCGCAAGCCCATTGAACAGGTTGTGACGCCCAGTCAGCCCCCACTTCAGTTCAGCTCGACTGCCTTTGTGATGTATCCGCAAATGGGAGCAATCTTCCGCGAGAATCTCGGCTTGCCAGTCGGCCTCTCTATCACTCAGGCCCACCCGGGTCTGCTCGCTCCAGCAACCCATATCCAGCACCTCTTCCAGCGCGGGCTCACCGGCGGGCAGAATAATCCGGCCAATACCGGGTACGGTGCGAATCAAATGGTGAAACTGGCGCTGAATGGCGGCGAGGTCAGGGAAAATATCCGCGTGGTCAAACTCAAGGTTATTCAGTACGACCGTCTGCGGGCGGTAGTGAACAAATTTTGAGCGCTTATCGAAGAAGGCCGTGTCGTACTCATCTGCCTCCATCACAAAAAAGCGGCCACCCCCGGCGCGAGCGGAAAGGCCAAAATTACCGGGCACACCGCCAATCAGAAAGCCCGGCTCGTAACCCAAATCTTCGAGAATCCACGCCAGCATGCTGCTGGTAGTGGTTTTACCATGGGTGCCGGCGCAGGCCAGCACCCAGCGCCCCTGCAGAAACTGCTCGCCCAGCCACTGGGGGCCAGAAACGTAGGGCAGGCCTCGGTTCAGCACATGTTCTACGGCCGGATTACCGCGCGACAGGGCGTTGCCAATGATGACCAGATCCGGCGCCGGCTCCAGGTGCTCGGGCAGATAGCCCTCCATCAGCTCGATACCCTGCTCTTCCAGCTGGGTGCTCATGGGCGGGTAAACATTGGCATCCGAGCCGGTGACCCGGTGGCCGAGCTCCCGTGCCAGCAGGGCGACCCCGCCCATAAAGGTTCCGCAGATACCGAGAATATGAATATGCATTGCTGATCAGCCTGTTTTGTCAGTGCGCATGTTAGCACTGGCCGGGCGACTGTCACTAATCAGACGGAGGATTTTCGAGGGATAAAAAAGGCCTGCGAAAGCAGGCCAGTGTGGAGGAGACAGGCTTGTTGGATCAGAAGCTCAGACCCACCCAAACCCAGAGCTTTTCAGTATCGACAGAAAAGTCTTTTGCGTTGTAGTCCGCGTATTTGATCCCGGCGTTGTAGTACTTGCCGAACTTGCGGGCGTAAACCACGTTCAATTCATTACCCAGCTTGTCCAGCGCGGTGGTTTCCTCGTCCGCATCGTACTGGTGATGAACTACGGTCCAGCCGCCACCCAGCAGTTTGCCACCGACACTGACGTAAGTGTCCACCAGCCCTACGGCCGGTGTGGCGAGAAAGGTATCAGCCCAGCCGTTGAACTTGTGAAGCGTCGCCAGCGGCGTGCTAAAGCCATACAGGCTGTCATCGGAACCGAGGGTTTCCATGCCAGCTTTGATGGTGAGGCCTGCAGCCGCCGCGCCCAGCTCAAGCAAACTGTAATCGGCTTCGCGATCAACGGTGCCCTGCTCCGCATCCTGCTGGGCAAACTCCAGCGCATACATCACTTTCACCTCACCGAGTGACGTGTCACCTTTCAAGCTAACGCCGGTCGTATCCAGCACGTTATCGGTACCGTTGTCCACCTCGAGCATATAGCTGTAAACCACCAGCTTGCCGACCGGTGTATCAATCGCTGCATTTAAGAGGTGATCCTTGCTATCTACGTCAGCCTGTTCGGCAAAAATACCGTTGCGCTGATCGAGGTAGGCATAGCTAAGGTTAACGCCTTTCATAGGCGCATAATCCAGTTTTAGCGCGTCGTAGGTTAGACGATCCTGACGCCAGCCCACGTGGCCGATAAAGCGATGACCATCATAGGTCATGACCTGACGACCCAGCTTAGCGGTGAAGCCATCAGTTTTGTACTGCACATAACCTTGATCCAGCTCGGTGTGCTCGGGATCCGCAATAACGGAATACTCACCGGGGTTATAGCCGGTTGGACCGACGGTGTAGTCGCCCTGCCCTGCCACAATCCGCACGTCTTCCATTTCAATCTTCGCGGAGAAGCCATTTAGCTCGGCGGTTTCATAGCCGAGGTGGGTGCGCAGGGTCAGCGCGGAGGCATCTTTGACGGCGTTGTCCTGACTGACATCCTCATAACGCAGACGAAAGTCGCCCGAGGCCTTGCCACCGGTCACGGCGTCGATAAACGCATCGGCGGCGGTTGGCCCAGCTCCAGCAAGCGCCAGAACCGCACAGGTTAAAGCTGATTTCTTCATCGGTGTTTCCCCAATAGCAGTTTGTAGTGAATAGGTTTTTTGCGATCGACTACTCACGTAAGAGCAACTAGCGTGCCAAAAAGAAAAAAGCCACTCCTGCCAATAAAAGTGGCTATTTTGCGCAAGCGCGGAGCACAAAACCCTCTGCCGCACGATTTTGACGCGCGCGCCTACTCTACCTGAAATTTATTTTGGTGCATGGCAGAAAGTCGTAAATTCAGAAAGGTGCACCGTGGCCCCAAGTCGGGGCCACGGCCCTTAGAACAGCATGCCCAATGTAATGATCTGGGTGACGAAAAGTACGGCGGCAACCACCTGCCAGAAGCGCAGCGGGTTTCGCTGAGCCAGTGGCCGGCTGGCCTGCTGCACAAAATCGCGATTGGGGTTTTGGAGGTCGTGCAGTAGCTCGGACACGTCCTGATAGCGCAGCTCCGGGCTGATACTCAGCGCCTTGCGAATAGCCGCGTCCATCCAGGTCGGCACTAACGGATTGTAGTGATAGGCGGGCACATAACTCAGACGGGAATAGGCTGCGATACTGGTACAGTGCTCCAGCTGCCCCTCAAAGGGCAGCTTGCCGGTCAGCATTTCGTAGAGCACCACCGCTACCGAAAACTGATCCGCTGCCGCCGTCACCTGGCGCCGAAGAATCTGCTCGGGAGCAGAATACTGCGCCGTACCCAGAATCGCATCGCGCTCAATCACCGTTGAAATCTCAGCCACGCCGCCCACAAAACAAGAGCCGAAATCCACCAGCGTTACATGGCCCTGATCATCAATCATGATATTGGCCGGCCGAATATCCTGATGCCAGGTTTCCCGGCGGTGAAAAGCACGCACGCCTTTGATCAGCTGCTCCGCAATATCCATTACGGAATGAATATTCGGTTTCGGGTGGCGCTTGATCCACTGCTCAAGGGTTTCCCCCTCAACATACTCAGCAAGGTAGTAGAGACAACTGCGCTCCCGATCTTCATCCAGCACCCGAACCACATGGGGCGAGTCGATACGCCGGCCAATCCAGCCCTCCATAATAAAACGCTCGATATAAGCCGCATCATCCACAAAGTTTACCGATGGCGTTTTCATCACATAACGGGCGGGATCGTTGCTGCGAGTATCCTGCACCAGATACAGCTGACTGCGTGAGCTGGCGTGGAGCTCTTTTTCAATCAGAAAACCGTCTACTGTCATCCCGACACTGAGGGGCGGCGGGAACGGCAGCTCGGTTAACTTGAGGAAGGCATCGTCCGCCTCTTCGCTGGGCAATCGGTCTACCCGAATCAGCTGAGCGCTCAAATTATCGTGACTGCCGTTTTCCAAAGCACTGGCAATCATGGTGTTGCAGTCTTCTTCCAGATCTGCGCTCAAGTGGCCGAGCCGTTCGCGCAACTCAGCCCGGCTTAAAAAGTCGTGCACACCGTCCGAGGTCAGCAGAAACACATCGCCTTCTTCCAGATCGACGGTGCGATAGTCCACGTCGAGCCACATATCCAGCCCCATGGCGCGGGTCAGATAGGACTGCTCTTTATTGATACGCGTGGCGTGATCACGAGTGACCTGCTCCAACTCGCCTTGACGATAGCGATAAACGCGAGTATCACCCACATGGAATATATGAGCCGTTCGACTTTTGAAGATAACCAAGCTCAGGGTGCAAACGTAGCCCTTCTCCGGCTGAAGAAAACGCTGCCCCTGACCATAGAGCCAGCGGTTAAGGGCGTTGAGCACCTGTTGGGTGGATTTTTTTACGGTCCAGGATTCCGGCGTGGAAAAATAATCAGACAGAAAAGAGGTCACACAGGTATCACTGGCCTCCTTGCCCGCCTCCGCCGCAGAAACACCGTCGGCAATAATCGCCACCGCGCCCTTGGTGGTCAGCAGGTGACCTTCGGGAATACGAATACCGATGCTGTCTTCGTTGTCGCTTTTGACGCCGGCAAAGGTCGCCTGCCCGAGGCTGAATTTCAGCGTTCCATCCAGATGCATGCTCACTCCCGTCAGCAAAACGCAAAAAGCCGGTCGCGCGAAGGCAACCGGCTCTGACTATTCCCTCGAGAGAGGGTTGCCAGCTTAGGTAACTTCAATCAGCTCCACCGAACCGTCATCGTTCACCTCGGCCATGTGACCGCGGGGCTCATCAAGGAACTGTACCGCAATGAACACGAAGGCGGCAGAGGCAGCGATCAGCATGAAGAACGAAGACGCATCCACAAACGACAGCGCCGTCAGGTAAATCACCGCACCCACATTGCCGTAGGCGCCAGTCATGCCGGCAATCTGGCCAGTCATACTGCGCTTGACCAGAGGCACAATCGCAAATACCGCACCTTCACCTGCTTGCACAAAGAAGGAACACATCATGGTAGCCATTACCGCCAGCACAATCGGCCAGCCGGAGGTAATCTGGCTCAGGGTCAGATAGCCCACCGCCAAACCAGCAATCAGAATCGTCAGCGACTTGCGACGACCGAATTTATCCGAGAAGAAACCACCGGTCGGGCGCGCCACCAGATTCATAAAGGCAAAACCTGACGCGAGCAGGCCGGCTTTTACTGCATCTAACTCAAAGGTTTCCATAAAGAACAGGGGCAGCATGGAAACCACTGCGAGCTCGGAACCGAAAGTGACAAAGTAGGACACATTCAGAATAGCGACCTGCTTGAACTTGTAGCGCTGAAACTCCGGAACCGTCTCATCCGTAAATAGGTGGCTGTTCACCCGCAGGATCTGACTGATCTGCACCACACCCACGACTGCCAGTACGGCATAGGTTGCATATGTTGCGGTTTGGGTCAGCAGACCGAGGTTGGCCGGCGACAGTTTCCAGGCCAGAGTAGCGAGCGCCGCGTACATGGGCAGGCACATACCGATATAAAAGTAGAGGTCGCGCTTGCTGGTCACTTCCAGCCCGCCATTTTTCTTCGGCTTGAAGTAGGTAGAGCCCTTGGGGGTGTTGCGTGCACGGGTGTAGAAAAACAGGCCGTATGCAATCGCCATCACACCGGTGGTCGCGATGGCATAGCGCCAGCCGTCTTCACCGCCGTAGATCAGGGCCAGTGTCGGCAGGATCATGGCAGAGGCCGCACTACCAAAGTTGCCCCAACCGCCGTAAACGCCTTCCGCCAAACCGACCTGTCGCGCCGGGAACCATTCGCTAACCAGGCGGATACCGATCACAAAGCCTGCACCGATAAAGCCCATAAGGAATCGCATCAGCGCAATGGTTTCGTAGGAATCAGCGAAGGCGAAACCCAAACAGAGCCCGCCGCCAATCAGCAAAAGAATGGTGTAGATAATGCGCGGACCAAAGCGATCTACCAGCATACCGATCACGATACGCGATGGAATGGTCAGCGCCACATTCAGAATCATTAGCGCTTTTACCTGCTGGCTGGTCAGGTCAAAAGCTTCCTTAATAGAGGCGAGCATGGGGGCGTGGTTAAACCACACCATGAACGTTAGAAAGAAAGCAAACCAGGACAGGTGCAACAGACGAATATTCGGCTGCTTCACATCCAGGAGGTTGAGGTTACCGCCAGACATAACAGACTCCATGAATAATTAAAGATTCTGTCGGGCCTTGAGCAAGGCTTATGCCAACCACCTGAAAAAAATACCAAGCCCATGACGGATAACGATTTTTTTCGCTATAACTCGTTCGCGATAAACATTAGGTGCAAACGAAATGCCCCACCCGCGCACAACGAGGTGGCGGCGCACTGCACCAGCGCATCCTTTTGGTGCCATCACGCCCGGTTAGCAGGTCTCAATTTTGGTGCACTTTCGCACGCAGCGAATTAAACCCTTTAAATTCATAGCATTAGATCACCCGCATCCACTTGGCACATGCCTTGCTAGATAGCCTGCACATTCGGTGCGCATGACATCCGCACCTTCGGGGAGAACTGATAAAGGTAAGCAGCATGAGCGGAACAACACGTCTCGTAGTGGTAGGCAACGGACCCGTAAGCCACCAGTTTCTGGAAACACTTGTCGAGAGTGGCAAGGCCGACCAATTTTCCATCACCGTTTTCGGTGAAGAGCCGCGCCCGGCGTATGACCGCGTGCACCTGACCGCGTGGTTTGAAACCCGCAAAGCGGAATCGCTGAACATGGTGACTGAAGGCTTTTACGAAAGTCACAGCATGATCGTGCACAACGACAAAAAAGTTTCGAGCATTGATCGCGCCAACAAAGTGGTTAGCACTGACTGCGGCACCACCGCTGAGTACGATGTACTCGTGCTCGGCACCGGGTCTTATCCCTTCGTTCCCCCGGTGCCGGGTCACGATCGCGAGAACTGCTTTGTTTACCGAACTATTGAAGATCTGGAAGCGATCACCGAAGCCAGTAAAAACGGAAAAATTGGCGCAGTTGTCGGCGGCGGCCTGCTCGGCCTTGAAGCAGCCAAGGCCTTGCACGATCTCGGTATAAAAACTCACGTCGTGGAATTTGCACCGCGCCTGATGGCCGTTCAGGTAGACGACGGTGGCGGTAAACTGCTGCGCAAGAAAATTGAAGATCTGGGCGTGTCCGTGCACACCGGAAAAAACACCCAGCAGATTATCGACGGCGACAACACTACTCACAAAATGTGCTTTGCCGATGGCGAAGAACTGGAAACAGATCTGATCGTCTTCTCCGCCGGTATTCGCCCACAGGATGCGCTGGCACGCCAAAGCGAACTGGACATTGGCGAGCGCGGTGGCATTGTGATCAACAATAACTGCCAGACCTCTGATCCTTCTATTTATGCCATTGGCGAATGCGCCCTGTGGAATGGCCGTATCTTCGGCCTCATTGCCCCCGGTAACGAAATGGCGCGCGTAGCCGCGGACCACATTCTGGGCGGCGCAGAAGACAAGCAATTTCTCGGCGCAGATATGAGCACCAAGCTCAAGCTAATGGGTGTCGACGTTGCCTCCATTGGCGATGCCCACGCCAACACTCCGGGCGCGAAGTGCTACACCTTTATCGACGAGCAGCTTGAGGTCTACAAGAAGCTGGTCGTAAACGAAGACGCCAGCAAACTGCTCGGCGCCGTGTTGATTGGCGACGCCGACGATTATGGCACCCTGTTGCAGTACGCGCTGAATGGCATTGAGTTGCCCGAGCACCCCGAGGCCATGATTCTGCCCTCGCTGGACGGTACAGCCGCTGCCGGTCTGGGTGTCGATGCCCTGCCTGAAGGTGCTCAGATCTGCTCCTGTAACAACGTAACCAAAGGCGATCTGTGCAGCGCGATTGCCGAAGGAACCCACACCCTGGGCGACCTGAAAGCCTGCACCAAAGCAGCCACAAGCTGCGGCGGTTGCAGCGCACTGGTCGGCCAGGTCTTGAACGCGGAACTTGCCAAGCTCGGCCTCGAAGTGAACACCGATCTGTGTGAGCACTTCCCCTATACCCGTCAGGAAATCTATCACCTGGTGCGCGTGGGCAAGATCAAATCCTTTAAAGAGCTGCTGGAAAAACACGGCAAAGGCCACGGCTGTGATATCTGCAAGCCCACCGCCGCCTCGATTCTGGCCAGCTGCTGGAATGACTACATTCTGGAAGCCGAACACGCCGGCCTGCAGGACACTAACGACCGCATGCTGGCAAACATGCAGAAGAATGGCACCTACTCCATCGTACCGCGCGTGGCCGGTGGTGAGATCACTCCGGAAAAGCTGATCGTGCTGGGTGAAGTCGGCAAGAAGTACAATCTTTACACCAAAATCACCGGTGGCCAGCGTATCGATTTGTTCGGCGCTACCGTCGATCAACTGCCCGTTATCTGGAAAGAACTGGTCGACGCCGGTTTTGAATCTGGCCACGCTTACGGCAAGTCCCTGCGCACGGTGAAATCCTGTGTCGGCTCCACCTGGTGCCGCTACGGTGTGCAGGACAGTGTTGGCGCAGCGATTGATATCGAAAACCGCTACAAGGGCCTGCGCTCACCGCACAAACTGAAAATGGCCGTGTCCGGTTGTACCCGAGAATGCGCCGAGGCCCAGAGCAAAGACGTAGGCGTGATCGCCACCGAGAAAGGCTGGAACCTCTACGTGTGTGGCAACGGCGGTATGAAGCCGCGCCACGCCGATCTGTTTGCCTCGGACATCGACACCGAAACCCTGATCAAATATATCGACCGCTTCCTGATGTTCTACGTGCGCACCGCTGACCGCTTGCAGCGTACCAGCGTGTGGATGGACAACCTCGAAGGCGGCCTGGAATACCTGCAGAACGTCATCATCAATGACTCACTGGGCATCGCTGAAGAACTGGAAGCCGAAATGGCGCACGTGATCGGCACCTACCAGTGCGAATGGAAAACCACCATCGAAAACGAAGACAAGGTCAAAATGTTCCGCAGCTTTGTTAACAGCGACAGCGGCGACAGCAACGTGGTCTTTGTACAGGAGCGCGGCCAGATTCGTCCCGCTACTGACGAAGAGCGCGAGCTGGGGAAAGACCTGATCGCGGTAGCCTGATAGCGAGGCCGATGATGACAGACATATTTAAAAAGGAAGACAACATGAACTGGACAGCCGTGTGCTCCACCAACGACATTCCTCCGAACGCCGGCGTCTGTGCACTGGTCGACGGTAAACAGATTGCCATATTCAAGATCGATAATGCGGTTTTCGCGCTGGATAACTTCGATCCCTTTAGTGGCGCCAACGTGCTTTCTCGCGGTATCGTCGGCAGCCTTGAAGGCGAACTGGTGGTCGCGTCACCGATCTACAAGCAGCATTTTGCGCTGGCTACCGGCCGCTGTATTGAAGACGAAAATGAATCCATTGCGGCTTACAATGTCAAACTCGATGGCGATACGGTGTTGATCGCCGCCGAAGCCCAAGCTGCCGCCTAGCAACAACACGATACGTCTCCCCCCCGGCCAGTCACAGTGCACGATTGCTGTGGCTGGCCACCTTACTCGCGCTAGCGATTTTCCCGCCAGTCAAAATCCATTTGTTTAGCCGTACGCTCTGCCAGCGAGCGGGCATACAGGCGATCCACCAGATGCAGGCTCATATCTATGCCGGCGGAAATTCCCCCTGATGTCACCAGATTGCCTTGATCGACCCAGCGCACATTGCCAACCACCTCAAGCTGGGGAAACTGCTGTTTAAGATCGGGAATATCTTCCCAGTGAGTGGTCACCCGCTTACCTTCACACAAGCCGGCTTTCGCCAATAAGAAAGCGCCCGTGCACACCGACGCCACCACTGGTATCTGGCTTGCCTGACGGCGTATCCAGTCAATGACCCGAGGTTTTTCCATTTCTTGATGGTGCACGCCGCCTACCACAACCAGAGCATCTAAAGGCGGATGCCGATCGATGGCAAAATCAGTTTCCACGCGATAACCGGCACGCGCTACCACCGCACCACCCGTCTCGCTAATCAGGCTTACGGCGAAAGGTTCGTCGCCAGCGCAAACGCGAGACGCTGTGGTAAAAACCTCAAAGGGGCCAGAGAAATCCAGCACCTCGGCCATGGGATAGAGATAGATGCCTATATGTTTAGTCATGGTCTCTCCAAAGATCGTTTTAATTGCTCCAATACCCGCGCAGTCGCCAGACCGTCTGCAAAGGAAGGCGACAGCGGCGCCTCATCAAGCAAAGCCTGTTTAACGTTTTTCAGCCAGGCTGTTTGCGCGCCCATAAACTGGTTATGTTCACCCTCTATCGTGAACTTTTCCTCGCGTTGATCCGGGCGTTTGAGCACCAAGGCTTCATCGTTGTAAAGCTCAATAATTCCATCGCTGCCGATCAAGGTCATACGCGGCTCCACATAGAGGGGCGCCGCCGCGCTGATATCGACATTCGCGGTAAATCCGTTTTCCAGCAGCAATTGAAAGCAAGCGGCGTCTTCTGCGGTGCAGTCCTGCAATTTACCCTCGCGGTCGGGTCGCTGCGTCTGACTGATCGAACTGACGCCACCGCACTCAATTACCCGACTGCCGGTCAACCACAAAATATTATCGATCAGGTGAGACCCATAGGCGCCCAGCCAGCCACCGCCTAATGCAGCGTCGAACAGCCAGCCGTGATTCCGCTCGCGCAGTAGATGATTCCAGGCCTGCCAACTGCCGTGTTGCAAGGTGCCGATGGCACCGCTGTCGACCAGCTCTTTGACTTTCAGATTTGAAGCCCGGCAGCGAAACTCAAAGTTAAGAAAGTTCGGCGCTCCACACTCCATCGCCGCGTCATACATGGCCCGCGCATCTCCGGTACTGATACCGAAGGGTTTGTCACAGAGAACCGCACTACCGGACTCCAATGCGCTCAGCACATGCGCTTTATGCATAAACGGTGGCGAGTGAATGGAAACCAAGTCGGGCTTGCCCGCAAGCGCCTTGCGGACAGCTACGTCATCACGCGGCGAAACGATCTCGACCTCGCAACCCAGACTTTGCCAGGCCGGAGCGACAACGTTTTCGCCAAAGCCGGTGCCGATAATTACGACTTTCATTTTGCGTTCCCTACTCCACGAATCGCGAGGTGTTCGCGAGACTTCAAGGCGTTTCCAACAGCGCCATCACATCCTCCGTTGAGGTCGGTCGCACAATACGCCCCACCTCAACACCATCACGCAGCAAGATTAGCGTCGGCCACAGCTTTACACCAAAGCTCCGGCCGAGACGCCGCCCCTTGCCATCTTCCACTTTCACATGACGCAAGGAGGCCGCAGTCAAGGCTTGCTCCACACAGGGCGCTGCGCGCTGACAATGACCACACCATGAGGTGCCAAACTCCAGCAGCGTATCGCCGGACAAGGCCTCCAGCGCGCTCCGCTCCGGAGCCTCCTGATGGTAGTCAGGGTCAAACCCAATTGGTGACTGCATCGTCATGCCTTCCGTTACAGCGCAATCATCGCCGCGTTCCAGGTAAGCGCAATCAACGGCAGGGTCGACAGCACAAAGACCATAAAACGCACTTCGATTTTATTGACCAGCACCTGAATCAGACTGTGCAAAACGCGCAAACCCACGTAAGCCCAGGCCAGTGTTGCGTTAACGCCATCGCCGGCTCCGAGAACGGCCAGCGTAATCGCAATCGCGTAAAAGATGGTCGGCTGCTCCATCAGGTGATTGTAGTTGTCCGCCTTCCAGCGTACGGCGGGAGGCAACTGCGCCATTTGCTCCCCATTAGGTGCGTTCGGGTCCAGCTGCATATTAGCCTTCGCAATGGCCGGAATACGGGTAGCGTACATCCACAGCCACATCACCAGTGACCAGGCTACCAGTACCACGACAGGACCCAGAATTGACGTTTGTTCTCCCATGAGACTCCCCTCTTGTTATTGGTCATTGTTTGGTCTGCGACAAAATGTCGAGCCTCATCCTCGCTGTTCCGCTATGGCATGGCAAGCAGCAGAGCGGAATCTTGCCACAGTCTGGCAATGCGTCAGTGCAACGCGGATAATGGCGGCCACATTTATTCCTGCCGTGACCGCCATGAGCCTACCGACCCTGCGCCTCAACAAAAACGAAGAACGCCGCCTGCGCGGAGGTCACCTGTGGATTTACAGCAATGAGGTAGACAGCAAAGCGACGCCCCTCAAAGGCTTTGACGCCGGCCAGCAGGTGCTGGTGGAATCATCGCAAGGAAAGGCCCTAGGCGTAGCCTATGTGAATCCCAACTCGCTGATCTGTGCCCGCTTGCTGGACTCGGACAGCAAAGCCTTCGGCCAAAAACAGATCGATCAACGCCTTCGTCAGGCGCTGGAATTGCGCGAGCAGCTCTACCCAGAGCCTTGCTACCGACTGGTGTACGGTGAAAGCGACTGGCTGCCGGGACTGGTGGTGGATCGTTTTGGCGATCACCTCTCGGTACAGTTCAACACCGCCGGTATGGAAGCCCTGCGCGAACCGGTGCTCCAAGCCCTGCAAAAGGTACTGCAGCCGCAGTCGATCCTGCTGCGTAATGATGCCAGCGTACGCAAACTGGAAGGCTTGCCGGAAGTGGTGGAATGCGTCCACGGTGAATCGCCTGAGGATGTTGAACTGGTCGAAAACGGCGTGCGCTTTCTTGCTCCGCTGGCCTCTGGCCAGAAAACCGGCTGGTTTTACGACCAGCGGCCCAATAGAGCCTGGCTGCGCGAACTGGCACCGGGCAAGCGGGTGCTGGATGTGTTCAGTTATGTGGGCAGTTTCGGGGTACAGGCGGCAGCCTTTGGTGCCAGCGAAGTCTGGTGCAACGATGCATCCGAACTCGCACTGGAAAAAGCCCATGAAAACGCGGTGCTCAATGCTGTTGGCGACAAGCTGGTAACCCTGCAAGGCGACGCCTTTGAAGCGCTGCGCCAGTTAAAAGATGACGGCGAGCGTTTTGATATTGTAATCGTCGACCCGCCAGCGTTTATCAAACGCAAAAAAGACCTGAAAGAAGGCGCCCTCGCCTATCGCCGCATCAATGAACTGGCCATGCGCCTGCTCAATTACGGTGGTTACCTGATCTCCGGCTCCTGTTCCATGCACATGCCCCGCGAGGAACTACTCGATATTGTTCGTGCCGCCTCGCGTCACATTGATCGCAATGCCCAGGTGTTGATGGAAGGCATGCAAGGAGCAGATCATCCGGTGCACCCGGCGATTCCGGAAACGCGCTATTTGAAAGCGGTGCTGAGCCGTATCAGTCGCTGAGTCAGTGTTAAAAGCTGTCTGCCAATTGGAGGCATGACAATTTTGTCATAGGTTGCAAACCGCCTCTCAACGATAATTCGCCCTTCGAAAACGATTCTCAGAGAGTGTTATGGCAGAGCAGAAACTCAAACTCTTCTCGCAGGAGAGGGAACCCGCCGCCATCAAGATCATGCAGCGCATGAGTCGCATTCAGGCGTGGGTGTTCAAGAAAAGCGGTGGGCGCCTCATGCGCACCTTTTTCTTTATGTCACCCGTTGGCATTCTCACCTGCAAGGGCCGAAAATCCGGGGAATGGCGGGAAATTTGTCTGGTGTATGGCGAAGTGGACGACAAGATTGTGCTGATCGCCTCCAAAGCCGGCTGCGCCGGTCACCCGGCCTGGTACTACAACCTGCAGGCCAATCCTGAGTGCAGCATGCAAATTGGCCGCAAACCGGTCGCCATGGTAGCTCGTGAAGCGCAAGGCACAGAAAAAGAGGCGCTGTGGAACAAGATGTTAGAGATCTATAAAGGCTTTGATGACTACCAGGAGCGTGCCTCTGCCGTATCAGGGCGCACGATCCCATTGATGGTGTTAGAACCCGCCGCCTGACCGGCTCACCCTATCATTCCTGCGTTCAGTGCTTTAGGGTAAGTCCCCTGAAGAAAAACAGTCTGAATTCAGGGAGATAACCATGACCAAGGATAAACTCACGGGCACCGGCAGCATTCTTGTTCCCGTGTTTGTGCCGGCCGTTGTGGTGATTGTGCTGCTGGTGATTGGCACCATCAGCAATCCGGAGTTGGCGGGCAACGCCTTCAGCGCCACCCTGAGCTACATCACCGACACCTTTGGCTGGTTTTATATGCTGTCGGTGGCCTTCTTCCTGATCTTTATCGTCGGCATTGCCTTTACCGACTGGGGCCATATCAAGCTAGGGCCGGACCACGCCGATCCCCAGTACAGTTTTCCGGCCTGGTTTGCCATGCTGTTCTCTGCCGGTTACGGCATCGCTCTGCTGTTCTTCGGGGTGGCCGAACCCGTACTGCACTATGCTTCGCCGCCCACCGGCGCCGGTGAAACGGTCGACGCTGCCAAGCAGGCCATGCAGATTGCCTTCTTTCACTGGGGCTTTCATATCTGGGCAATTTACGGGTTGGTGGCGCTGGTGCTGGCTTATTTCGCCTTCCGCCACGGTCTCCCGCTGTCCATGCGTTCTGCGCTCTACCCACTGATTGGCGACAAAATCTACGGCCCGGCGGGTCATGTAGTCGACGTGTTCGCGATTCTCGGCACACTCTTTGGGATTGCCACGACGCTCGGCCTGTCCGTTGCCCAGATCAATGCGGGGCTGAACTACCTCTGGCCGGAGATCCCCGTCAGTACCACCGTGCAGATTGTCAGCATCTTTTTGATCACTGGCCTGGCCATCTTTTCCGTAGTGGCGGGCATGGACAAAGGGGTTAAACGCCTGTCCATTCTGAATATGATTCTGGCGGTCTCGCTGATGTTATTTGTTTTTGTGGCCGGCCCCACTATTCATATTCTCGAAAGTTTTCTGCAAAACACCGGCAGCTACCTCAACTTTATTGTTGAGCGAACCTTCAACCTGCAGGCCTATACCCGCAGTGACTGGATTGGTAACTGGACGCTGTTTATCTTCGGCTGGACCATCGCCTGGGCTCCCTTTGTGGGTCTGTTTGTTGCCAAGATCAGCCGCGGCCGAACCATCCGTGAATTCGTGGTTGGCGTGATGCTGGTGCCAACCATTTTCACTTTTTTGTGGTTCTCCATATTCGGCAATACCGCCCTGCACAAGATCATGAACGAGGGCTACACCGCGCTGATTGGAGAGGTACAGGCCGACCACGCCATCGCCCTGTTCAAGCTCTATGAAATCCTGCCGTTCTCGTCGATTGTCTCGTTTCTCACGGTGATATTGATCATCACGTTTTTTGTGACCTCTTCGGATTCCGGCTCACTGGTGATTGACTCACTGGCCTCGGGCGGCGCCCAGGAATCCCCGGTCTGGCACCGGGTATTCTGGGCCACTTCCGAGGGCGCGGTGGCAGCGGTACTGCTGCTGGCCGGCGGCCTCAGTGCATTACAGACCATGACGATTGCTAGCGCCCTCCCGTTCTCAATCATTATGATCATCTCCGCCATTGGTATGTGGCGGGCCCTGATCATCGAGGGCCATCACCACCGCACCCTGCAACTGGAAATCCACAATCGCTTCAGCGGCACCTCCGGGCGCGGCCTGTGGAAACGTCGCCTGCTCGGTCTGGTCACCTTCCCGCACAAGCACGAGGTAGAGGACTTTATCGCCACCACCGTGACCAAAGCCATGCTGCGGGTAAAGCGGGAGCTGGCCAAGCAGGACTGGTCAGCCCAAATGCATGTGGATGAAGAAAACGCCCGTACCTATCTGGAAGTGCAGCGCGATGACAAAGTGGATTTTGTCTATGAAATCCGCCTCGTAGCTCACCAGCTACCCGATTACGCTTTCCCGGAAATGTCTCACGGCAAGGAGACCGATCGCGTGTACTACCGCGCTGAGGTCTTCCTGCGCCTCGGCGGTCAGTCCTACGATATTTTCGGTTTCGACCAGCACGACATCATCATCGACATCCTCGACAAGTTCGAGAAACACCTGATTTTTCTCGAGATCTCGCCCGGCAACCTGCCGTGGAACATGGTGGAGCACGACGAGATGCTGAACAGCTCGTCGGAGGACCTTGATGCCGGGTTGCCAAACCAGCGCTGAGAACCCCACGAACTTACGGGGCCCGATTTACCACTGCATGGCTGGTTAAATAAACACCACCTTGCTTCTACCGGAGGGCTCCAGCCTGTATAATGCGCGCCTTTCAATGGCTTGCCGCAGGCAAAGCCGACACTCTTTCATAAACGCACCAGAGGATTCCCATGAGCCTGAACGACGTGCCAAGCGGCAAGAACGTACCCGACGAAATCAACGTAATCATCGAGATCCCAGCCCACGCTGACCCGATCAAATACGAAGTGGACAAGGACTCTGGCGCCATTTTCGTTGACCGTTTCATGGCCACCTGCATGCACTACCCCTGCAACTACGGTTATGTGCCCAACACTCTGTCTGAAGATGGTGACCCGGTAGACGTGCTGGTTCCAACGCCTTTCCCGCTGCTGGCCGGCTCTGTCATCCGCTGCCGTCCGGTAGGCGTTCTGAAAATGACCGACGAATCCGGTGTTGACGCCAAACTGCTGGCGGTTCCAGTTACCAAACTGACCCCGACTTACAAAGATGTTGAGCAGGCGACTGATCTGCCTGAGCTGCTGCGCAACCAGATCCAACACTTCTTCGAGCACTACAAAGATCTGGAAGCCGGTAAGTGGGTTAAGGTTGATGGCTGGGACGACGCCGCTGCCGCCAAGCAAGAAATTCTGGATAGCGTTAAGCGCCACGAAGAAAGTTAAGACACGTAGTTACGGCTACTTGGCATCGAAAAAGCCACCAAGCAGACATGCTGCTTGGTGGCTTTTTAGTTGGCGGCGGATGCTTTCGGTTCAGCTACGTATAACGCCGAACAATCGTTGGCATCATTGGATCAGGTCAACCTGCTTGGTGTAGGTATAAGCCTGCAGGTAAAAATGGCCGTACTGGTTGTAGGTGTAGCTGGCGTTCTCGCCGGCGATCTGACTCGAATGCACACCGCCAACTGTGCAGTAGCCGGTCGAGCATACCACTTGGTCATACCAGCTCTTGATCGAGTAGACCTTGTTGGCAATCGGCTTACCGTAGAGCCAGTCGAGGAAGGGGCTGGATACCGACAGGCCCCAGTAACCACAGGTCGAATTCTGGACATTGTAGGGGTAGGTGCCGCAGGACCACAGGCCCCGATAAGCCCCGGCGACACCGACAAAAGTATCGACATTGCTCTGAATGCCCAAGTAGTTAATTTGCTGGGCCGCCAGCGTCACCCCCATGGAATGACCGATAACATCGATCTTCCCGGTACACGACGCATTAAGTGCGCTGTTCAAAGCATCGTAGACGGGTGTTTCTTCCCAACCGTTGTGATTGTTGCAAGCCGCACAGCTCTTACTCCCCCAACTGGGTCGGAAGATCTCGGAGCTGTTGTAACCACGTGACATGAGCTCCGTGTAGGTATTGTCCCAGTCGGATGGATCACCTGTGTTGCCGTGAACCAAGACCACCGCGTCACGGCACTGTGCGTGAACAGCGGTACCGAAGGCCATAAGCGCGACCACTAATAGCGCACGGTTCATTATTTTTATCCTCATCGTCTTCTCCTCTCGCTTGTTTCGGTCATGCCTTGAAGCATGACTCACATGAAAAAGGTTCTTCTTAACAGCAACACCTCTCCGGAGTTGCCAAGTATGGGATGAACGCGGAACGTTGGACTCGGCCAGGAATGGGAAAACGCCGCAGAGCACAGCGACAAAAGGCAAGTGAGCGATTCCATTGAATCAAAGGCATAGACGCCACCGCTTAATTATTGGTTATTCGGGACTGCCATGTTTTAACTATAGACCGCAGTTTCAGCAATTGCCAAGAAAAAATCTAACGATCGTTCGTGTTTAGCCCCACCGGAAAAGCGCAACAGCGTCGAAGGCGCTTATCAAACAGGTCAAAAGAACAAATAAAATATTTATTTAACAGCAACTTATAATTTTTATAACGAAGCAGACACCCTGCCATCGCTCTGCATCAGGAATCCAGAAGCTTGCACTGTAAAAATAACGATCGTTCGTGGTAGGGCTATTGAATAGCGTCGCTTGACTCTAAAGTTAACTCAAGGGTTAATCATCGTGAGCTGCTGAATCAAGGGCCGCATTATGAGCTATAAAATCGGGGAGCTAAGCAAGCTGACTAGCTGCAACATCGAAACCCTGCGCTACTACGAGCGCGAAGGACTGCTGCCACCACCGCCGCGAGGCAACAACGGCTACCGGTATTACCCACAGGATTCGGTGCAACGAGTCAGGTTTATCCTTCACGCAAAGTCACTGGGCTTTAGCCTGGCGGATATTGCCGAGTTGCTGTCAATTCAGGTGGATAAGAACGCGTCCACTTGTGGCGACGTCAAACAGATTGCCGAGCACAAGCTCGCAACCATCGCGCGTAAAATCAGCGAACTGAAAGAGATGTACCGAGCACTGGAAAAAGTGTCTGCGGCCTGCGACGGGTCAGAGGCATCAGCCGAGCATTGCACCATTTTGCAGGCACTGGAGTCCGACGCAGCCAGAGCAGAGAAACATCTTTAAAAACAAGGCAGTGCGCGGGTGTTAGTGCGCGGGTGTTAGCCCACGCGCGGCATTGCAGACTTCAGCTTTTTGTAGAGCTTGGAATTACGCTTGATGGACTTGTGTCGGGCGTAAGCGTCGACTGCCTTTTCCCAAGCACCTTCGCGACCGTGGGCATTCAGCGAGAAGCTGGTACACACCGTTTTGCGCTCGACTTCAGAGGCTATGCCAACCTGAAAAATCGGCGTCAGATTGCCGCTCTTTTCAGTTTTGAGGAGATAGCTAATGCCTTTGACACTGCCGTCCGGGTTGAAGCAACGAATATCCTTTGCTGCCTCACGCGCCTTAATCTGCGCCTGTTCCAGTTCGCGATCGCGGGCCATCGCGGCCTCTTCAATCGCTTTTTTCTTTGCACCGACAAGTCGCTTGCCATTCTCTTTTAACGAGAAATATTCCTGATACAGTTTACCGTCGACAGTACGCCGCACTCGGTAGCCGTAAAAGGCCTGATTATCCAGTAATTTAACGCTCATAATTCAGCACCAGCCTCCCGCTTTCGCCACAAACGTTCCGTGTTAGTCGTTACTTACGTGCGCCTAACTCTACGCTTATCGAGCGATCTTTCAATAGAAATTTTTACATGCCGTGATCCATATCCAGCGAGGGCGCGTAATGAGCTGGTTTTCCGACGACTTTTGCCGGAACCCCAGCCACCGTGACATGCGGCGGCACATCACTAACGACCAGACTACCCCCGGCAATTTTCGCGCCTTCACCGATGGTGATATTGCCCAACAACTTTGCGCCGACACTAATCAATACACCGTCCCCCACCTGGGGGTGCCGAGGCCGATGACCGGTACCTGAGCCACCCAGTGTAACGCCGTGCAGCAATGAGACGTTATCACCGACTCGGGCCGTTTCGCCGATCACCACGCCAGTTGCGTGATCGACCATAATGCCTTTGCCAAGCTGCGCCGCCGGATGAATATCCACATCCAGCGTGGTAGAAATGCGATTTTGCAGAAACAGCGCCAGCGAGCGACGTGATTTTCGCCACAGCCAATGCGCGAAACGATAGGCCTGAACTGCCTGAAAACCCTTGAAAAAAAGCACCGGCAGCACATAGTGATTGCAGGCCGGATCGCGCTCGTAGACTGCGTAAATATCGGCTACTACAGCTTCCAGTATGGCAGGGTCATCGGCCATTGCCGCAGTAAAGACCTCACTTAATGTCATTTCTGGCACACTGTCACATCCTAGGCGCGTTGCCAGGTGAAAACTCAGCGCCGACCCCAGAGAGGGGTGGCTGAGGACGTTGGCATAGTAGTAACTGGCCAGCGTCGGCTCGCGCTCACTGAATTCGCGCACCTCATCGCGAATGGTCTGCCACAACTTGTCACTGTCGTGCTGCACACTCATTGCCTGTTCTCCTGCTCGCAAGCCGAAACGGCCGGCGTGACAAAACGGGTAAAAATTTCCTGCCAATGGGCTTCAACCGCGGATCCCAACGCCAGTGTGTCACACTCGCGCAACACCTTCAGCAGCACCTCGCTCTCAAGTAAGCGCTCACACTCAGCGGCCAACGGCGCAAAACTCAAATGCCAGCGCTCGGGGGCCACGCCGCCTTTATCTCTGGCATAGGGACGAAAAAAACCTTCACTGTTGCCAGCGGCGATCTGCTCATCCAGCCAGCTGTGCAGAGGAGCAAATGGGCCGCGGGCATTCACTTCCGTCGGGGTTAGTTGCACGGCGTAGTCGGGTGCTACCGCCGCCGCATCGTACACGTCGAGATCGGTACCCCAGTGATGGCGGGAAGCACCCGGCAAGGCAGACCAACGCAAAATAGCCTCGACCCACTGCCAATCGCTGAACTGTTCGCGCGACAGTGGCTTACCGTCAGCATCCAATACCGCACGACTACCGTTCGCTTTAGCATTCCAGATCGCGAGCTGACGCTCAAAGGAACGAAAACAACTCACCGGCTGCAGATCAAATCCGGCGCTCCGGGCGCGCACCTGCAAGCGGGAAAAAGCGTCAGCAACCTGGGGATGCAACCGATGGGGCGGTGTCAGCTCAATCAGAAAGCTCTCGTCCCGACCGGTGATTTGCGCAACATTCACAAACATTTTCCCTATGCCATGACCTTCGGCGTTGAAGGCTTCATAACTTGCCCCCACTATAGCGACAATAGCGTGCGGTAACTGACCGCGTTAACGCTGCCTCTGGGGTAATCGGAATGGAATTCTGCAATGGCTGATCATAAAAAGCGAATCGCACTGGCACTCGGCAGTGGCAGCGCGCGGGGAATGGCGCATATCGGTGTGATTCAGCGCCTCGAAGAACGCGGCATTAAACCGGACATCGTCTGCGGCACATCAGCAGGGGCACTGGTGGCGGCGGTTTATGCCTGCGGCAAACTCGACCACTTTGCCGACTGGGTCAGCGGCCTCACCAACAGCGACATCCTCCACTATATGGATATTCGCCTACTGGCCTCCGGCGGCGTCGCTCAAGGCGGCCGACTGATCGATTTTTTCAAGAAAAACTACGGCAACCCGAACATAGAAGATCTCCCGCTGCGCTACACCGCCGTTGCCACAGACCTCTACCGCGGCCGCGAAACCTGGTTGCAGGAAGGCCCGATTTGGGACGCGGTACGCGCCTCTATCGCCATCCCCGGCATTCTGGTCCCCATCGCGCAAGGCAATCACTGGCTGGTGGATGGCGGTCTGGTAAACCCGGTGCCGGTGTCCGTCGGTCGCGCACTGGGTGCGGAGACCATTATCGCGGTCAATCTCAACAGCGATTTACTTAAACCCCCGAAAAAAATTACCTCGGTAAACACGCAAGAACCAGAACCCGAAATTCCTGACGAAGCTTTGGACGATAGCGAATTCTCCATGCTGAGCCGCTTGGGCCAATCCATCAAAGGTGCGGCTACCAACCTGTGGAGCAGCGGCGACAAAGCACAGGCACCGGGCGCGCTGAACGTGATGCTCAGTGCAATCAATGTGATGCAGGATCGCATCACCCGCAGCCGGATGGCGGGCGAACCCGCCGACGTCACGCTGTCGCCCCGTCTGTCTCATGTTGGCTTTCTGGAGTTTTCCCGGGCGGCAGACGCCATTGAAGAAGGCCGCGCGGTTGTGGATCGGCTATGGCCGGAAATCGAATATGCGCTCGAGCTGGCAGACGATGATCACCGCCGCCCGCCCGAGCCCGAAGAGCCAGAACTCCAGCCACCACTGGACGCCAGCAAGATGGTCAGTGCCACCATGGAAAAGGTGCACCCCGACCCCAAGTCAGCAATCGGCGATAAAGCTCAGCCAGAACAAAAAACCTGAGATCGCTTGGCTGACATTGGAGACAATCTTGAGGTCTTGAGCTGCCCGCGCTTTTTCCTGACTGGTACAATGCGCGCCGCTTAACTCAACCTCAGGAGATGCCATGACCTTTCTTTGCCGCAGCGACGAACTCGACGACCCGGGCAGCCTCGGGCTCGACGAGCAGGGATTGTTTGTCGTAAAGCGCGACGGTCAGGTCTTTGCCTACCGCAATAACTGCCCCCATCTGGGCGTGGAACTGAACTGGCTGGAGCACCAGTTTCTGGATGCTGACAACGCCCTGATTCAATGCGCTACCCACGGCGCCCTGTTTGTTATTGAAAGCGGGGAATGTGTCGCTGGCCCCTGTTTGGGACAGGCGCTGGAAGCGGTCGCCATCTGCGAACGCGACGGCGAAGTGCATCTGGCCTGAGAGATATTACATTCGCTCAATGATCGCCGCGGGCAACTGGGGCAGAAACTCCAGCGCGGCAGTCGCGCGAACACCTTCCGGGCCAACCTCACAGCCGTAAGCCAGGACCTCCACCCCCTCAGCGATGGCACGGCGCAGCGTATCGCCATAACGCGGATCGATGCCATCGGCAGGGCCCAGTCGCTCGATACCCGTGTGCATGGCCAGCAAGACCAAGACCGCTCGATCACCCTGCGCGGCGATAGCAATCAGCTCTTCCACATGGCGTCTCGCGCGGTCGCTGACCGCATCCGGAAAAGCACCATAGCCATCCCCCAAACCCAGCGTGACGCTTTTGACTTCCACCACGCAGCGCCCGGGCTCGCTGAGCACAAAATCTGCGCGCGTGCCGCTGGCAATTTTGACCTCGCGCTGGCAGTGGGAAAAACCCTGTAGCTCTGCGATCACGCCCTTGGTAATCGCTTCTTCCACCACCGCATTGGCGCGCGCAGAGTGCACGCAGATTGCGTCACCATTGCTGCGCTCTATGATCTCCCAAGTCATCGGATACTTGCGTTTGGGGTTATCAGACACCGACAGCCACACGGTGGCGCCCTCCTCCACGCAACCGGTCATGGCACCGGTATTGGGGCAGTGCACCGTAACTTCTTCGCCGCTCTCCAGCACCACATCAGCCAAAAAGCGCTTGTAGCGTCGCAACAGGCGCGCACAAATCCAGTGATCAGACATTCTCTACGCTCGGAATTTTATGGAATTCAGAATATGTTATAAGTTGGCAGCCGCACTCTAACAGTTTCGTCGCGCGCTGGCCCGACCGACTTCAACCACAGGACACCCCTGACCTTGAAAATAATCACGCTGACGCTGCTGGGGCTGATCATCGCCCTACCCTTGCAGGCTGAAACCGCGACACCCGACGCGGCGCCGGTGCCCGCTACTGGCAAAAAACCGCTGTGGGAGCTGGGCATCGGCACGGTCATGTTGCACCGCCCGGATTATCTGGGCGCGGATGAAGAGAGCCTTTATTTACTGCCGTTTCCCTCCGTGGTTTACCGGGGAGACTTTCTGAAAGCGGACGACGACGGCATTCAGGGCCTGTTTTTCAAGAGTGAACGACTGGAGCTGGATATCAGTGGCGGCGGTTCACTGCCCGTCAACAGCGAAGATAACAGTGCCCGGGAAGGCATGGACGACCTCGATCCGGCTTTTGAAATCGGGCCTGCCATTACCTACAAATTCACCCTGAACTCACCTCATCGCGTCACCGGCGAATTCAAAAGTCGCGCCCTGATCTCCGTCGGCGACAGCGGTATGCACTACGAGGGCTGGGTGCTGAACCCGGAACTCCGCTGGGAATTTCAGCAAACGGGCTCTGTGCGCTGGGGCGCCAGTCTCGAAGCTCTCTACGGCAATGACGGTTATCACGGCTTTTTTCACAATGTAGATGCGGAGTTTGCGACCCCCATTCGCCCGATCTACCAAGCGGAGGCTGGCTATGGCGGAACCGCGCTGGCAGGCTTTGTCCGCTGGCGTTTTCGCAAGGACTGGAATCTCTACACAGCCCTGACTTACTACAATCTGGATAATGTCAGTTTCGATGACGGGCCGCTGTTTCGACAAAATTACGGAATTTATCTAAGTTTTGCCCTGTCACGTACACTCTTTAAATCTTCAACCTTGGTACCCTGAACGGCATGAAGGTATTCCGTTTTTTTCTCGTCGTGCTGGCCAGCCTGTTGCTGGTGCTGCTCACCACCGTCTCCCTCGTTCTAATTCAGCCCGACTGGTTCAAGAAACCCCTCAACCGGCTGGTGGCAGACCAAACTGGATTGGACCTCACCTTTGGCAAATTAACGACGGGGCTGAAGCCCACCCGCCTTGAAGCCGACGAGTTCAGGCTAGCCTACCGCGGTGAGACACTGGTCAGCGCCAATCAGGTCACCTTGACGCTGTCGGACTGGCCGAGCCTATCGGCGCCTTTTTTCACCCTAAAGCTGAATGCTCCCGCGTTTTTCTACACCATGGACGACGAAGGCCGCAGCAACTGGCCACAATCCGATGCCCCGCCTGCGCCGCCGAGCGAACCTACTGCCCTGCCGCTGCCCGCAGACTTTGCCTTTTACAGTCTGGAAATTGAAAACGGTCAGGCGGAAATTCGACTCCCCGGTCAGGCCCGCAACATCAAAGTCAGCAACCTCAGCCTTGAACGCACCGCCGCCGAAAAGGCCACCCTGACCCTGCAGACCACCATCGACGAGCAGACTTTCAAGGTAAACGGCGACTTTGTGCTGGAGTCTGAAAACCAGCTTGCGCTCAACGTCGGCCTTAACCACGAGCAGCTGGAAACCCTGCTACAGGCAACGGTCAGCACCCGCCCCTACTTTGATGGCAGCCGCGGCAAGCTCAATCTCAGCCTGGAAAATACGGCTTTTCTGAGCGCCCTGCTCGGCACCAAAATTCCGGAGCTGCCCAAAGCTACGCTGGCCGCCGATTTTGCCATTGGTGCCCATTATCAGCTCGACAATGTCGCGCTTCAGCTCGGCGAACAGCGCCTGAACGGCAAGGCAACGTTTTCACCCAAGGAACGTCACCTGACCGCCAGCCTCGAGTCACCGGCGCTGGATATCGACCAGTTACAGGCATTGTTCGAGAATTCTGAAACTTTTGATGAGGCTGCCGAAGAGAGCGCAGAAGACGTGGAGCAGGCCATTACCGAGCCGGGTGAAAAAGGTGAGGCGGCCATTGATTGGAGCGCGCTGAGCGACCTGGCGCTGGATGTCGATATCAAAGTCGGCTCACTGATCGCGCAGGGTATGAGCGCCGAGCAACTGGAAAGCCATCTGGTACTGCGCAGCGAAAACAGCACGCCAAAACTGGCGCTGGCACTGAGTGGCGGCAACCTGCGCTATGACAAACATGCGCTCGATGCACTGGCGGTGAACGCCGAAGTCCACGCGCTGGGCAAGCAAACGGAAGGCGCCGATGCCAAGGTGACACTGACAGCGAAGCTCAACGGCACGGTAGCGCTCGCAGCAAACGGTCGAGCCAATCTCAATGGTCTGGCCGGGCAGGAACTGGAGTTGAAGGTGGACAGCCCAAACACCGCCGAACTCTGGAAAATTGCCAACCTGCCCTACCGCGAGGCCGGCGCTCTGGCGATCACAGGCACCTTCAACAGCGACGATAAAACCCTGACGCCCGATCTGGCCATCGCCCTGGGCGAGCAGCAGCTGGATATTGAAGCCCGCTACACCGATGGCGACCGGCCACTTCTGAAGGTTATTGCCAACGGTCGCAACCTCGACACCCGCTTTATGGAAGCGGAACAAACTGACGCACCTCAGGCTGCGCAGACCGCAGCCGACAACGCGGCCTCAGACGAGGATGCCCCCTTGTTTTCGCGCGAGCCGATTGACACGACAATGCTTCGTGACATGGACGCGGAGATTTCCCTCGATATCAAATCCCTGCGCACCGGCATCAACCAGATTGATGAAGTCGCAATTATCGCCCAGCTCAAGGATGGCCGCCTGACGACCCGCAATAGCCGCGTTGCGCTTCCTGAAAGCTCGGTAGATCTCAGTCTGGATAGCCAGTTCACCGACAAAAATACCAAAGTGCGCACGGAATTGCTGATGGACAGCAAAAACCTAGGTGGGTTGGGGCTGGATCAAGCCGCCCAGATTCGCAATGGCCACGGCAAGGTCACCATCAAACTCCGCACCGAAGGCCTTAGCCCCCATGAACTGGCCAGCGCGCTCAACGGCACCATTGATGTCAAAGCCCAGGATATGGTGATGAACAACAATAAGGTCAACCTGATCGGCTCAGATATCTTTAGCGAGCTGGTGGGCAAACTGAATCCCTTTGCCAAGTCCGACCCAACCACTGAACTGGAATGTGTGGCCCTGTACTTTGATGTCAAAGACGGGATTATGACCAGCGACCGCGCCATGCACGTTGAAACCAGCAAAATGAAAATTATCGGCAAGGGCAAGGTCAATCTTCGCAAGGAGCGGCTGTCGATGAACTTCACGCCCATTGCCCGCAAGGGCTTGGGCGTCAACCTCAGTCAGGTGGTTAAGCTGGTCAAGCTGACTGGCCCCATCACCTCGCCCGGCATCGGCGTCGACGCCGGCGGCCTGCTGACCTCGGCCCTTTCAACCGGCGCCGCTATGGCCACCGGCGGCGCCTCACTGGTAGCCCAAAGCCTGATTGAACGGGCAGCCAACTCGGGCAGCGCCTGTGATCCAAACAAAAAACTGGAGCTGGATATTCCGGAACCAGTTCAGGAAGAACCTGAGCAGGAAGAAACAGCACCGCAAACCGGTGAGCCCGCGCGGGCAGAAGCCGCACCCGGCTGACCGGTCGATTGCTTTTTCCGGACATTCCAGCACAATGCCAGAACTTAACAAACTATAGAGAACACGAGGGAGAGCACGATGAGTACGGTGTATGACTTTGAAGCAGAATCCATTGGTGGCGCCAAAAAATCGCTGGCAGACTACCGCGGCCAAGTATTACTGGTAGTGAATACCGCCAGCAAATGCGGCTTCACGCCCCAGCTGGAAGGATTGGAAGCCATCTACAAGAGATACAAGGAAAAGGGGCTGACCATCCTTGGCTTTCCCTGCAACCAGTTCGGCAAGCAGGATCCGGGCAGCAACGGTCAGATACAGGAATTCTGTCAGCTGAACTACGGTGTCAGTTTCCCGATGCACGCCAAGGTCGATGTAAATGGCGACAACGCGCACCCGCTATTCAACCACCTCAAAAGCGAGGCACCGGGTGTTCTTGGCACGAAGAGAATCAAATGGAACTTCACCAAGTTTCTGATCAACCGTGAAGGTGAAGTGGTGGCGCGCTTTGCCCCGGCGACAACGCCGGAAAAGATCGAAGCAAAGATTCAGTCACTGTTGTAAGCAGCCTCAGTCGCGCGGCCGCTGTGATAAATTCTCAGTGGCCGTGCAACAGCAAAACCTTAAAGCCCTGCCCTTCAAGCACCCGCTCACTGCGCGCAAACAAGCCCTCGGCTTTTTGCTCCAGCGCAATAAACTGATTGACCACAAACAATGCTCTACCGCCTGGCTTTAACCGCTCGGCAGCGCGCTCGAGAAACAGGCGAGTCAGATCGCCGTGCACATCAAAACCTTTGTGAAAGGGCGGGTTACAAAGCACGCAATCAAAACTCTGTTCAATGCCCTGCGCACAATCTGCAGCGACGACTTCTCCCTTGATCGCGTGCTCGGCAAAATTCTGCTGACAGGCCGCAATGGCAGCAGCATTGTTATCCGTCGCCACAATACGCGTCTGCGGCAACAGCTGATGCGCCAGCACACTCAGATAGCCATAACCACAGCCCAGATCCAGCAGGGTTTGAACACGCTCCGGATCCGGTTTCAGTGCCTGCAGGGCTTCGATCAGGAGAGCACTACCGCGATCGATCTTCTGCCAGCCGTAAACACCGGGTTTGCTGAAAAGGCCCGGGGCAGGCGAATCTGTGATGGGGCGCAGCGAGCAATAGTCGCTATCGTCGAGTAGCCCTGAGGGTTCTGACTGTTTGACGATGCGTCCGAGGAAAGCATTGCCCTTGAGCTTCTTCAGCGATTTTTCAGCACCCACCAAGGCGCGCGCTTTGTCGTAATAGGTTTTGATGCCGTCGCCCTTTTCACCGGACAGAACCAGCTCGCCACCCGGCGGCAGCAGCGCCAGCGCCTGATTAATGCAGTGATGAACAAGCGGCTTTTCTTTTGAAACTCGGTAGTAAATGCGGCGAATGCCTTGGTATTCACCAAGTTCAAAATCATTGAGGCTACAGTCCAGGCCGGCAAGCTGCATACGCTCCGCTACGTCCACGCGATTGCTCACCACGCGGAGTTCTCGAACCGGAGGGACGCTGAAGCAATGCTCGTCTGCAATCAGCAGGGATTCCACATCGTCATGCAGCGCGGCATAGAGTTGCTCCAGCGAGGCGTCACTCACGCCTGAGCATTCCCGAGCACAATAGCGACTTCTTCTGCTGTCAGGCTCCGGTATTCACCTTCCGCCAATGACAAATCCAGCTCCAGTTCACCAATCGCTTCCCGGTGCAAACCCACCACATGGTTGTCGATGGCGGCGAACATCCGCTTCACCTGATGAAAACGCCCCTCGCAGATTTCGAGCAGGGCTTCCTTTTCACTCAGCAGATTGAGCCGCGCAGGCAGGGTACGGCGCTTTTCTTCCTGAATAAAAAGCCCCTTCGCAAACCGATCGACGGCGCTTTCCGGTACCGCCTTCTCCAATTGGACCCGGTAGCGCTTGTAGCAACGGCTTTTGGGTGACATCACCTGATGCGCCCACTGGCCGTTGTCGGTAATCAGTACCAGGCCCGTGGTATCGCGATCAAGACGACCGGCAATAATCAAATTATCGAGATTATCCTCGTCGAGCAGATCCATCACCGTTGCATGCCGCCGATCGCGATTGGCGCAGACATAGTCATCCGGCTTGTTGAGCATGAAATAGCGATGCTCAGCCTGGCGGACAAACTGACCACTTATTTCAAGCTGCGCATCAGAGGGAACGGAGATAGCAGGATTGTGCAGAACCTGGCCGTTTACTGATACCTCACCGGTTTTGATCAGTTTTTTGGCATCGCTACGCGAGTAGTCAGTGACACTCGAAACATAGCGATCCAGACGCAGGCTTTCTTTCATTGTTATTGTGTACTCGCGATTTAGTGCTCTCTGGTAGAGAAGAATTCTATATCCGGGTAGCGCTCCTGGGTCAACTGCAGGTTGACGCGAGTGGGGGCCAGATAGGTAAGGTGACCACCACCGTCCAGGGCTAGGTTATCGCTACACTTGCGTTTGAATTCTTCGAGTTTTTTCGCATCCTTGCATTCCACCCAGCGTACCGTGTGTACGTTGACCGGCTCATAAATGGCTTCGACCTTGTATTCGTCCTTCAGGCGATAGGCCACAACTTCAAACTGTAACACCCCCACCGCACCCACGATCAGATCGGAGTTATTGAGCGGCATAAATACCTGAGTCGAACCCTCTTCCGCCAGCTGCTGCAACCCCTTCTGCAACTGCTTGGATTTCATCGGATCGCGCAGGCGAATGCGCTTGAACAGTTCCGGTGCAAAGTGCGGAATACCAGTAAATTTCAGTTCTTCACCTTCGGTAAAGGTGTCGCCAAGCTGAATGGTACCGTGGTTGTGCAGGCCGATAATATCACCGGACATTGCCTCTTCCACCAGCTCCCGGTCACCGGCCACAAAGCTGACCGCGTCGGCAATCTTTACATCCTTACCAAGGCGCACGTGGCGCATTTTCAAGCCCTTGGTGTATTTGCCCGAACAGATGCGCAAGAAGGCAATACGGTCCCGGTGACGCGGGTCCATGTTCGCCTGAATCTTGAACACAAAGCCACTGAACTTTTCTTCCGTTGCCTCGACCTGACGGTTTTCGGTAGCACGGGGCAGTGGCGCCGGCGCCCACTCAACAAAGCCATCCAGCATTTCCCGAACACCGAAGTTGGCCAGTGCGGTCCCGAAGAAAACCGGCGTCAGCTTGCCTTCGCGGTAGGCCTCCAGATCAAACTCGTGGCTGGCACCGCGCACCAGTTCGATCTCGTCGATGAAATCTTCGTGCATATCGCCCAGCAGATTCTTGGCTTCCTCGGACTCCAGGCCGTTGATCTGAATATCTTCGGCAATCACTTTGTTCTGACCCGGCTTGAATACGTGCAGGGTATCGGTATAGAGGTTGTAGACCCCCTTGAACTCGCTGCCCATGCCCATCGGCCAGTTGATTGGCGCGGCGGCGATTCCTAAAACCGATTCCACTTCGTCCAGCAGCTCGATCGGATCGCGAATGTCGCGGTCCATCTTGTTCACAAAGCTAAGAATCGGAGTATCACGCAGGCGACACACGTTCATCAGCTTGATGGTGCGATCTTCGACACCCTTGGCACCGTCGATCACCATCAGCGCCGAATCCACTGCGGTCAGGGTGCGGTAGGTATCTTCCGAGAAATCTTCGTGACCGGGCGTATCCAGCAGATTGACCATCCGCTCCTTATAGGGGAACTGCATCACCGACGAGGTCACCGAGATACCACGCTCCTGCTCCATGCTCATCCAGTCCGAGGTGGCGTGGCGATCGGATTTCTTGCCCTTGACGGTTCCTGCCACCTGAATCAACTGGCCCAGCAAGAGCAGCTTTTCGGTAATGGTGGTCTTACCCGCATCCGGGTGAGAAATGATGGCGAAGGTGCGGCGTCGGGCGACGGCGTCGGTAAAACTGCTCATGGAATAAGTTCAATAATCTGCCGGCAAATGGGCCGTGAATTATACCTACACCGCGCCCTGTCTACACGGATTCTTCTCCACTACTCTACAAGCCTTCGTTGCCAGTGCTCCCCTTCACCGTCAAGGGAGCCAAGGTTCTGGCGCGCTTCATGCATTATCTGATTTGCCGCTGAGTTGTCATGCGCCTGCAATCCACGCGCAGTAGCCTTTGCGGCAACCCCTATTGGAATTATCACCCTCGCCGGAGGAATTCATGACCACCGCAGCATCCGCACCAACATCCACCCCGAAATCAAGCCCTGCACCCAACCGTCCGGTAGAGCACTCTCTGGCCGGAAAACACCTGCTGATCACGGGTACCACCGGCTTTCTTGGCAAGGTGATTCTGGAGAAACTGATTCGGGATTTACCGCAGGTTGGCGGCATTTACCTGCTGATTCGTGGTAATCGACACTACCCCACGGCTCGCGAGCGCTTTATTGCCGAGGTGATGTCGTCCTCGGTCTTCAGCACCCTGCGCCAGCGCAATCGCGCCGCCTTCGAGCGTTTTCTGCAGGAGAAAGTGCACTGCCTGACCGGCGAAGTCACTGAAGCCAATTTCGGGATGAAGGCCGAAGCCTTTCAGCAACTGGCCGACCGCCTCGACCTGATTGTGCATTCCGCCGCGAGCGTTAATTTTCGCGAACGCATGGATGTCGCCCTGTCGATCAACACCCTCTGCCTGCACAACATTGTGGCACTGTCGGCTGCCGGCGGCGCCATTCCGGTGCTGCAGGTATCGACTTGTTACGTCAACGGTTTTCAGCGGGGCTCAATCTACGAGACCTTCAATCCACCGGCGCGAGAAGAACTTCCCAAAGATGCGGACGGCCTGTACGACATTGAACCGTTAGTCGCCGAGCTGCAGGGGAAAATCGCCGAACTGGAAAAAGACTACCAGGGCCGGGCGCTGGCCGAACAGCTGGTGCTATTGGGCGAACGGGAATCCCGCCGCCACGGCTGGAACGATACCTACACCTTTACCAAATGGCTCGGTGAGCAGTATCTGCGCAAGGCACTTAAGGGCAAGGCCCTGACCGTGGTACGCCCAGCGATTATCGAAAGCACCCTGAAAGAACCCACGCCCGGCTGGATAGAAGGCGTCAAAGTGGCCGACGCGGTACTGCTGGCCTACGCCCGCCAGAAAGTGGTGTTTTTCCCCGGCAAACGCAGTGGCGTGATCGATGTGATCCCGGCGGACCTGGTGGCCAACGCGGTCATTCTGGCCGGTGCGGAACTGCTGAGCGCTGCGCCCTGCCACCGGATTTATCAGGCCTGCAGTGGCGCGCGCAACCCTCTATTGCTAGGTGACTTTGTGGATCATCTGATGCGCGAAGCTCAGGAAAACCACATGACCTACGAGAAACTGTTTGAGGTGGAACCGCGCAAACCCTTTAAGGTAATTAACCGCAAGCTGTTTGATGTCAGTCTGTTTTTGCTGTGCCGCACGTTAAGTACCCGCGACAAGACTCTGAAGTTGATGGGCCGCAATCAGCCCTCGCGCTTGCTGCGCAACCTGAATGCGATGAACAAGCTGGCGGAAATTTTTGCCTTTTACGCAACGCCCAACTACGTGTTCCACAGCGAGCAGTTGCAGTCACTGGGCAGACGGATGGGAGAAACCGGGCGCGACGCCCGCTTTCCGGTAGACGCCGCCGTGATCGACTGGGAGCACTATATCCGCAAGGTGCACATAGCCGGGCTGAACAGTTATGCCCTTAACGACGGTAAGCCATCACCGCGTAAATCATCCAGCCAGACATCGACCAAAACGGGGGGCAAGGGCCAGCAGGCCGCTTGATCAGAAGGCCAGCTGCCAGCCCGCGGTAAAGTAGGGTTCGCGCTCCAGCTGCACGCCGTTGAGATCCTGATGCAGCGGCAGGGTGTATTCCAGCGCGAAGCGGTGACCGCGTAGCGCGCCGTCGGGAATATAGGCGTTCAGGCCGTAGCTCAGACTGAGACGATCGCCGCCGTAGTTATCGGTATCTGCGGTGGTGACCATCATCGGATTGAGATCATCGCGCTCGCCGTCGATTTTGCCCTGGGATTCGCCGGTCAGGCGCAGGCTGTAGGACAGGAAGTCTGTCGCTTTACGTGCAAGCCACACCGTCAACGCTGCACTGTTGCCGAGGCGATAGTCATTGTCGTTGCGCTCCATGGGCAGCACCGCCGACAGTTGCGCCCCCCAGTTATACGCGCCCTGATAGGCTTGCCAGGTAATACCGGGCAGCAGATCCAGACTCCCGCTACCCAACTGCATACCATAGGGCAGCTTGGCATCGGCCATGGACGGGGTATCGTCTTTCTCATCAATCGAGCCGGTCGGCAGACTCAGCCCCGCATTCAGATGCAGGGTGTGGCTGTGATCATCTGCTTCAAACAGGCGGATCAGACCGCCAACTTTGGTATCACCGAGACCTTCCGAGCGCGTGGTAAAGCGCATACCCATGCGCGTCACGTGATCCATCTCGTTGCGCTTGTACGACGTCATCAGCATTAACGTCAGATCATCGCTAGGTGCGTACATGGCACCCAGCATTTGCATCTCCATATCCATGCGTGTGGGCGCGACCATGTAGTTGCCGGGCATCATCATCGTCCCCGTCACATCGCCAGCCGAAACCTGACTGGAGCCCTGCATCAGGCCCTCCATGCGCATATCCATGACCCGGTAAGACAGCATCCACTCACCAGCCTTGTGACGGTGATCGCCCATGACGCCAATGGGTGCGTGTGAGGCAGGACCGACGCTCGCGGCATGATGATGGGCGGCGGAGCCTGACGCCAATGGCGCGGCCATCAAGGCCAGCAGCGGCAAGGCGATTTGCAGAGCTTTGGTTTGAGCAGGCATGAGGGGACCTCCGGAAATCGAGGCCGCAATTCTAACAACCCAAAGCGGGTGGCTGAATGCGACAAACTGACGCACTGGCACCCTCCGGGAGAGTCCGTATACTGCACGCATCAACCCCTGAACCGACCAAGACGTGACCACTGAACGTTCAACCGCCGAGCTGCGCGATTCAGCGCCCTTAAACCTGAAACGCCTCTGTCTGCTGCGCAGCGTGGTGCTGGTGGGTCAGTGTGCCGCCTTTGTTTATGCGGTTGAGGTGCTGAACTGGGCCCTGCCGATACTGACGCTCAGCCTGATTTTTGGCGCTATTGGCTTGATCACGCTCGGCACCTGGTGGCGCGCCAATCGCGACTGGCCCGTAACGGACGGCGAGTTTCTGTGCCAGCTGCTCGTTGACGTGCTGACGCTGGCGCTGGTGTTGTATCAGGCGGGCGGGGCCAGCAACCCCTTTGTATCGTTTTTTCTGGTTCCCATTTGTATAGCCGCCACCACCCTGCCCTGGCACTTCACCGGCTTGGTCGCCGGCGCCAGCCTAACTGCTTACAGCATACTCATGTTTTTCTACCACCCGCTGGCGGCGCTGGAACCTCACCACAGTGGCGGCGGATTGAATCTGCATGTGGTAGGCATGTGGTTTAACTTCGCGGTCAGCGCCGCGCTTATCACTTATTTTGTGGTGCAAATGGCCAGCGCCGTGCGACATCGGGATCAGGCGCTGGCCAAGGTGCGTGAGCAGCGATTGCAGGATGAACAACTTTTGGCCATCGCCACGCTGGCTGCCGGCACTGCCCACGAGCTGGGAACACCCTTGGCCACCATGCGTATCCTGACAGATGAACTGCAAGATGATCCGGCCCTGCCCGAGAGCCTGCGCGGAGATGTGGCCACCCTCGATTCCCAGTTGGGTTTGTGTAAACAGATTCTTAATCGCCTGACCTCAACCGCCCAGGATTTCAGCGCCGGTCGCACCGATACTATTGCCGCCCGTAAATTCTTTGCCCTGCTGCACGAACACTGGCAACTGCTTAGACCGTCGACCCACGATGCTGATTTCGATATTGACCTGCCAGCCGATACGCGGATGGTGATGGATACCACCCTCGAACAGGCCATGATCAACTTGCTCAATAACGCCGCCGACGCCAGCCCGGCCTTTGTGGCACTGCGAGCCTTTATTGAAGAAGATGAGCTGGTCGTTGCGATTGAAGACGAAGGCCCCGGCATTCCCGCCGCACAGGCCGAAAAACTCGGCACACCGTTTTACACCACCAAGGGCCGTGGACTGGGGCTTGGTTTGTTTGTCAGTAATGCCGCCGCTCACCGCTACGGCGGCAAACTGGTCTGGCACAACCGCGAACCTCGCGGCAGCCGCGTCGAACTGCGCCTTCCCGCAAACGAGGTCTTTGTCTTTAAGGGGCCCGCCGATGAGTGAACAGAACCTGTTACTGGTGGACGACGACAAGGTCTTTGTGGATGTCATGGCCCGCGCGCTGGAAAAACGCGGCTTCAAGATAAGCTGCGCGAATGGCGTAGATGAAGCAGAAATTCTGCTGAGCAAGCAAGTCTTCCAGAAAGCCCTGGTCGATTTAAAAATGGAAGGCCGCTCAGGCCTCTCATTGATTGAGCTGCTGCAGGCAAAACAGCCCAAGTGCCGGGTGATCATGCTGACCGGCTATTCCAGCATTGCCACCGCTGTGGAGGCTATGCGACTGGGCGCCTATAACTACCTCTGCAAACCGGCGTCTATCAAGGAGGTTCTCGCCGCCTTCGACACACAGGTCTCTGCTGACGTCGACGTACCTGACAACCCGCCCTCCGTAGAACGGGTGGAGTGGGAGCATATTCAGAAAGTACTGGCAGAGAATGACGGCAACGTTTCAGCTACCGCCAGAGCATTGGGAATGCATCGCCGCACCTTGCAGCGCAAACTGCTTAAAAAACCTGTGCGGCAGTAAGTAGTGAGCTAAGTATGACGTGAGAGCCGAACTCGAAAGCTTGTTGTTACCAGAACACGCGCAGGGTCAGCGCCGTCTGTTTGTAGTTGTCACCAAGCCACAGATATTGCAGACCCAGTGTCAGTGAGTCGCCTCCAAGGCCCAACTCAATGCCCGCTGCAGGCGTGTTAAATTCATCCAACACACGCTTTTCATCACCAGCCTCCTTGATGCGCTGGTAGCTGTGTCCGGCCTTGAAGTCAGCGTAAATGATTCGACCTACTCGGTAACCGACAAAGGCATTGTGACTGTAAATAGCCAAGTCCTGCTCGACAGCAAGGTTAAAAGCATGCCTAGAAGGTGAGAATGGATCAAACTGAAATTCAGGTTTGAAACTGGTTACACGACTGTAGTCGTACTCCAGATACGCTTTCTTCCAACGCGCCCCTACCGAAAAACCAAAGCCAAGTGCATTGTCTTCCTCACCTGCAATACGTGCGTCAGCACCCAGCACCTTCCAGGAAAAGAAACCGCCAAAATCGTCAGACGCACTGGCAGAAACTGGTAACATCAGGCTAGCCATGAGCAGCCCAAAAATTCCCTTTCGCACCACACTTACCCCTTAATTCTTATGTTGTTAACAGCGGTAAGTGTTACACGAGGAACCTACGATTTCTAGAATTGCGAACGACCCTTGTTCGCCGCAATGCGCATACGCAGGGCGTTCAGCTTGATAAAGCCTTCCGCATCTTTCTGGTCGTAGGCGCCAGCGTCGTCTTCAAAGGTTGCAATGGCTTCATCGAACAGGGAGTTGTCGGACTTGCGGCCAACAACAATCACGTTGCCTTTGTAGAGTTTCAGACGCACCACACCGTTTACAAACGCCTGTGATTCATCAATCGCGGCCTGCAGCATCTTGCGCTCGGGGCTCCACCAGTAACCGTTATAAATCAAATTGGCGTAGCGCGGCATCAGCTCGTCCTTCAGGTGAGCGACTTCGCGATCCAGAGTGATCGATTCAATCGCACGGTGGGCACGCAGTAGGATGGTGCCGCCGGGCGTTTCGTAGCAACCGCGGGACTTCATACCCACGTAGCGGTTTTCGACCAGATCCAGACGACCGATGCCGTTGGCACCGGCAATCTTGTTCAGGGTCTCCAGCATGGTGGCCGGGCTCAGTTCCTTGCCATCCAGCGTCACGGGATCGCCGTTTTTGTAGCCCAGTTCAATGTAAGTAGGCTTGTCCGGTGCAGCCTCGGGGCTGACGCTCCAACGCCACATGTCTTCTTCGGCTTCCCAATAAGGATCTTCCAGATTGCCGCCCTCGTAGGAGATGTGCAGCAGGTTGGCATCCATGGAGTAGGGAGACTTTTTCTTCTTGCTGGAGAAATCCACCGGGATCTGATGTTGCTCACAATACGCCATCAGCTTTTCGCGGGAGTTCAGATCCCACTCACGCCAGGGGGCAATGACTTTAATGCCGGGCTTGAGAGCATAGGCACCCAGCTCGAAACGCACTTGATCGTTACCCTTGCCAGTCGCACCGTGGGAAATGGCGTCGGCGCCAGTTTCATTGGCAATCTCGATCAGGCGCTTGGCGATCAGCGGGCGAGCAATAGAGGTGCCCAGCAGGTACTCGCCTTCGTAAATGGTGTTCGCACGAAACATGGGGTAGACGAAATCGCGCACGTACTCTTCGCGCAGGTCGTCAATATAGATTTCCTTGATACCCAACGCCTTGGCCTTGGCGCGGGCGGGCTCAACTTCTTCGCCCTGACCGATATCAGCCGTGAAGGTCACTACTTCGCAGTCGTAGGTTTCCTGCAGCCATTTGGCGATAACCGAGGTATCGAGCCCCCCGGAATAGGCGAGGACGACTTTGTTGATTGCAGACATGGAATTCTCCAGAAACGGCGGTTGAGCGTGTTCAAAAGGGGCGGAATTCTACCGTATTCGCCGCCCCGACAACAGAGGCTAACCCGCGCTAGTAGCAGCGCTGGCTCTGGGATACCGTGAAATGGGTATTCCCCATGGCCACGCCCTCGCCCTGCTCGCGCGTATGAAATTCGAAGCTCCGACCGTCGGTAGCATCCATCAACATGGTCGCCTTGCCGCCGATATCCACCACCAGCCACCACTGACCATTGTGATTATCAGCATTGGTGCTGGACGCCGACATGCCTTCAATCGACATGAATGATTCGCTGTGATAATCGTAAGCATATTGCCCGTTACGACAGAAATCATAGGTTTCCGTGGTGCCGCTGGCGTAGGAGCCATAATTGCCCGCGCCGCCCTGCGAGTAATTGGATGCACTGCCGGCTGCCGTCAAACGCCGCCCCCAGAACAATCTCGCCCACTGTCGCCCCGTCGGCATACTCCACTGCACTGAGCGGCACAGGGACTCAACCAGAGATTTCAACGACGCTTCGGAGCCCTTGGGTGCCATCGCCACCGCCGAAAAGGTGTTGCCCTCCCCACCTCTGACCGCGCAGATATGCAGGGCAATGGGCTGGTTTTCGAATCGGCCGGGGTAGGCCTCGAACACGCCTTTTTCGGTATAGCGCGGCTCGTGATCATAGTTGATCTCGATGCCCGCCTGCTCCAAGGCCGTGGACACGGCCAGCGCCGTTTCCTGCACGGTGCCTTCGGAATAGGCAAATATCCCCAGCCGGGTCTGCCCCTTCTGCAGCACGTAGCCGCCAAAATCCGCATCGTAGTCGCCCTCGAAGCCTGCCGGTACTCGCAAGGACACCCCGGTGGTCGCGGACTCGAGCGGCTTGGTTTCTGCCATTGCCGCCGTCAATAGACTGACTGCCAACAGACCGACAAATCCCTTCATTCTGTGTCTCATCCAATCGTAATCTCAGTTTTGAGTGTAGCGCATCGACGCGGCCCGGGGCCCCTCCTCTCTTTAATCAAACCCCCGAATCCGGTAGCATGCGCGCTCAACCCGCATTGATCGCACCCATGTCTGAGAACACCCCGAAACGCATTACCCTGACTCGCCCCGACGATTGGCACGTTCATCTACGTGACGGCGACGCCCTGCCCTTAACCACCAAAGATATGAGCCGCTATATGGGCCGGGCCATTGTGATGCCCAACCTGACGCCGCCCGTGCGTACCGTGCAGGACGCTGACCTCTACCGGGACCGCATCACTGCTGCCATGAGCAAACTGCCGCGCCAGTTCGAGCCACTGATGGTGCTCTACCTGACCGACAAAACCACACCGGAAGAGATTGTCCGTGCGGCGAAGTGCAGTTTTGTATATGCGGCCAAACTGTACCCCGCTGGCGCCACTACCAACTCTGACTCCGGCGTAACCGATATCAATGCCCTGCATCCCGTGCTGGAAGCGATGGAAAAGCATGACTTTCCGCTGCTTATTCACGGTGAAGTGACAAACGATAGTGTCGATATTTTTGATCGCGAGAAGCGTTTTATCGATAAAACGCTGAGACCGCTGGTAGCAGCATTCCCCAAACTCCGGATCGTGCTGGAGCATATTACGACCGCTGACGCAGCCGATTTTGTCTCCGATGCACCGGCCAATGTGGCCGCGACCATCACCGCCCACCACTTATTGTATAACCGCAATCACATGTTGGTTGGCGGCATTCGCCCCCACTTTTATTGCTTGCCGATTCTGAAACGCCGCAGCCATCAGGCCGCCCTGCTGGCAGCCGCCACCTCGGGCTCGAACAAGTTCTTTCTAGGCACAGATTCTGCGCCTCATCCCAAAGACAAGAAAGAAGCCGCCTGTGGTTGTGCCGGCAGCTATACCGCCTACGCGGCGATTGAAATGTATGCCGAAGCCTTTGAACGTGTCGGCGGCCTGCACCAACTCGAAGCCTTTGCCAGTTTCAACGGCCCGGACTTCTATGGTCTGCCACGCAACACCGACACCATCACGTTGGAAAAGACTTCCTGGAGGGCACCCGAGTCGCTGGACATGGGCGGCACACCGCTGATTCCCCTGCGCGCGGGCGAAACGCTGAGCTGGTCAGTAATCGATGACTGACGACCTCCTGCCCGTGGACTTCCCGATCGCCACCCGTTTTCGCGGCTTTCTGCCCGTCGTGGTGGACGTCGAAACCGGCGGCTTTCAGGCCAGCACCGACGCGATTCTCGAAATCGCCGCCAGCTTTGTGGACTTCAATGACGAAGGCGAACTGATCGTCACCGAAACCCTCGACTATCAGGTCGAGCCATTTGCCGGGGCCAATCTGGAGCCCGCTGCTCTGGAATTTACCGGCATAGATCCCGAGCACCCGGATCGCGAAGCTAAAAAAGAAGTGATTGTATTTGGCGAACTGCTCAAGGCGGTCCGCCAGAAAGTAAAAGCCACTAACTGCAACCGCGCGATTCTGGTTGGCCACAACGCCCACTTTGATCTCGGCTTTGTGATGGCCGGCGCCGAGCGCAGCGCCATCAAACGCAATCCCTTCCACCCCTTTTCGGTAATCGACACAGCCAGTTTGTCAGGGCTGGCTTATGGCCAAACGGTGCTGGCAAAAGCCTGCGAAGCCGCCGGACTGCCATTTGATAATCGCGCTGCACACAGCGCCGCTTACGATACAGAGAAAACGGCTCAGCTGTTCTGTTCGATCGTCAACCGCTGGCAAGCTCTCGGCGGCTGGACCTGGCCCGAGCCCGACGATACGTCACACCTCTGAAAAATCTGTGCAGTAAAAATCCCAAATATTGCCGAAAACCCGGGGCGAACGCTGAATATTACCCGACTCTCCCCGCTATTTTTGCGAGCAGATCACCTATGCTTAGGCCTTGGAAACACTTGAACAAAAGTAGTTGAGGCAGCCACCTGATGGTAACCGTTGATCTTTTTCGTTTATCGAGGAGCGATCTTTCGCTGGGACATGTCAGAATACTTCGCGAGCATAATCGTTTATTTCACGCCGTAGTATCCTATCGCAACACGGAAGAACAGGAAGACACCCAGTCCTATCGACTGGTCGCAGATACCCGCAATCACGCCATCATGTCCGTACTGAGCTGGGCCAACAAGGAGTTTGGCGGCCATTGCGTGCTGCTGCCTCTCCGAAGCGCCCCGCGAAGTCTTGCCTTCGCGTAAACGCAAAAAAACCAAGCTGTAGACACAAAAAAGGCCGCATAAAGCGGCCTTTTTGCTTTCTTCCGTCTGACTTACAGTTTGTCAGCGTTAGAAGACAGGTACTCGGCAACACCATCGGGAGAGGCGTTCATGCCTTTGTCACCCTTGTTCCAGCCAGCGGGGCAAACTTCACCGTGCTCTTCGTGGAATTGCAGGGCTTCAACCAGACGTACCAGCTCGTCGATGTTGCGACCCAGCGGCAGGTCGTTAACGATTTGCGAACGCACCAGACCTTCTTTATCGATCAGGAAAGCGCCACGGAAGGCAACACCACCGTCAGCTTCAACGTCGTAGGCGCGGCAGATGTCGTGACGAACATCAGCAGCCAGCGTGTAGCCCACAGCACCAATACCGCCCTTTTCAACCGGGGTGTTACGCCACGCGTTGTGAGTGAACTGAGAGTCGATAGACACACCAATCACCTCAACACCCAGTTCCTTGAACTTGGCTACGCGGTGATCCAGAGCGATCAGCTCAGACGGGCACACGAAGGTGAAGTCCAGCGGGTAGAAAAAGATCAGGGCGTATTTGCCCTTGATGGTTTCGCTCAGGGTAAATTCGTCAACGATCTCGCCGTTTCCGAGAACCGCAGCACAAGTAAAATCGGGAGCAGGTTTACCTACGAGTACACCCATGGTGATTAACCTCCAGCGTGGTTTGCGTTAGAAAAATTATGATGACCGGCGCAACCGGCCAGATAGCGTGACAAGCATGATACACGGCTGCTCTGATCAGGCACAGGTGATTTTTCCTGCTTTTCAATAGATAAAATCTATCGATTAAATTTCCGACACAAATTGAAAAAACAGCTTGAAACTGACAATCATTCTCATTAGCATTACTTAACAGTTTTAAGAGCCTGCGAGCAACACACCATGTTTGTCTGTATCTGCAACGGAATCACTGACCGCGACATCCACCGCGCTCTCGACAGCGGTGACCGCAATTTCCGTCAGGTGAGCAAATCACTGGGTGTCGCCAATAATTGCGGGAGCTGTGAAGAGCTGGCTCGCGAGATTATTGAAGAATACAAAATGCAGGATTCCATGGGCACCGCGCCCTTCTACGCGGCGGTATAACCCCACAGATCGTCGCCCTTATAAATCACATATTTTTCTGCAGTTGAGCAATCAGCTTCTGCTTCATCGGGATTACCCAATTCTCTTTCAGTGCTGCTGACAGCAACCCCGCATCCTCCAGCTCGTCACAGAGTTTCATCTGATGTGCCAGATCGAACATATCGAATTGACGAATAATCTGACAGTTATCATCCAGTGTCAGAAATGAAATCCCCGGCGTTTCCCGATAACTGCCATCCTCGCGCTGCCCCGGGCCGCGATTCATCCAGTGGGTAATGATCTCGTTCCCCTCGCCCACATAGAACCCTTTATAGGGAAAGGTCCAATCTTCCCAGCCGTGCTGCATATCACGACCGTAGTGAGTAGCCTTGATCTGATCAGTCCCGCGAGCCTCCACCACAATCACCCCGGCATACTCGCAGGTATACACGCATTCCGGCGCGTAGATCTCGTCGACGAAAAACGTCCACTCATTACGGCGATCGGCTTCCGCGTGATAACTGATGTATTTTTCGATGAACGCTTTTTTCTGCTCGTGGGACAAACCTGTCATGGTCGACTCCTTATCGTTTTTATCGAGTCTAGCCTGATCCGAAACCGGGCTCTATTCAGAGCCCGGGAAATTCACGCCAGCTACGCCAAACGAGGGAGGTTTAGTCGTCCTTGAATTTTTCCTCGAAGGGCGCTCTAGCCTCTGATATCACATACTGGCGAATAGCTTCGCTGTCGGCCTCATCCAGATCAGACGCAAATACCGGCATTCCCTGAGCCGCCCGGGCACCGCCCAGCACGACCGCATTCCAGGCTTCACCCAAGCCCAACAGCGGTGACCAGCGCAAATCGGGCAATAAACCACTCGACACCGCGTGGTCGCCGTGACACACCAGACAAGAGGCATTGTAAAGTTGCTGGCCTTTGGCAATAACATCGGCTGACGCTTCCAGCGGCGGTATTGATGGCTTTGCTGCAGACTGACCAACCAATTCCGGCAGCGTCCCGTCGGCACCCAGTTTGAACACCAACAAGCGTCCTACTCCCGGTGCACTTTCTGCCGGAAAAAGACCTCCGTAGATCAGCGCAAACGCACCACCCCAACCCGAGGCCACGGCAATATATTGCTCGCCATCCAGTTCATAACTGATAGGCGGCGCGACGATACCCGTCTGGGCAAAATGCTCCCACAAACGTTCGCCACTCTTCGCGTCATAGGCCACCAGCTTCGCGTCGGCATTGCCCTGAAACACCAAACCGCCGGCAGTAGCCAGCACCCCGCCATTCCAGGGGCTGTCGTGTTCCACTTTCCAGGCGGGTGACTGGGTCACCGGGTTCCAGGCCAGCAAACGACCTTTCACAGCCGCCCGCAAAGCCAGGTACTGGGCCTTGTCATTCGGCAGTGAGCCTAGCCCGGCGTTTGCACCCACGTTCCAGCGCACATCACTCTGCTGAAAATCTTCTTCATCACCGTAGATATAAGGGGTTTCCAGCACCGGGATATACACGAGGCCGGTATCTGGGCTGAAGGCCGTCGGGTGCCAGTTGTGTGCACCTAGGGGCCCCGGCAATTGCAGGTGGGGAGCGCGATTGCCCCAGCGGGCTTCCGGCACTTCAACCGGCCGGCCGGTGTTGAGATCGATGTGTGTGGCCCAGTTCACCGGCACATAATTATTGGCTGAAATCAGCTCGCCGGTTTCCCGGTCAATCACATAGAAGAAGCCGTTCTTCGGTGCCTGCATAATAACTTTGCGCTCGGCGCCATCAATCTTCAGCTCCGCCAGAACAAGGTGTTGGGTCGCGGTGTAGTCCCAGGTCTCGCCTGGCGTGGTCTGGTAGTGCCACACGTATTCGCCGGAATCCGGCTTAACCGCCACGATGGATGAGAGGAACAGATTGTCTCCACCTTCCGGACTGCGAATCGCCTGATTCCACGGCGAGCCGTTACCCACACCAAAATACAAAAGATCCAGTTCGGGGTCGTAGGCCATGGAATCCCAAACGGTGCCACCACCGCCATACTGCCACCAGCGCCCGGTCCAGGTTTTGGCCGCCTCGGCCATGATTTCCGACTCATGCCCCTCGTGCGGGTTACCGGGTACGGTGTAAAAACGCCAAACCTGCTTGCCGGTATCGGCGTCAAACGCTGAAATATAGCCGCGCACACCAAACTCAGCGCCGCCGTTACCAATCAGCACCTTGCCCTTCACCACGCGCGGCGCGCCGGTAATGGTGTAGGGCTTGCTTTGATCAACCGTCACCACATCCCAGAGCTTCTCACCGCTTTTGGCATCCAGCGCGATCAAACGACCGTCGATGGTGCCGGTGAAAATCTTGCCTTGCCAGTAAGCTACTCCCCGGTTGACCACATCGCAGCAGAGATCGGCGGCCTTGCTGCGATCTACCTTGGGATCAAAGCGCCACAGTGGCTGTCCGGTACGCGCATCGAGCGCGTACACAATATTCCAGGTGGCGGTGGCATACATCACGCCATCGACGACCAGCGGCGTGGTCTCAATTCCGCGACTGGTACCCAGATCAAAACTCCAGGCGAGCCCCAGTGAATCAACGTTTTCACGGGTGATCTGTTTGAGCGGAGAGAATCGTTGCTCGGAGTAGGTCCGGCCGTGGGTTATCCACTGCCCCGGATACTGTTCGGCTTTCGTAACATCCGGCAACTCCACCGGCCGCGGCGCGTCTTTAGAACAGGCGCTGGTCAACAATACCAGAGCCACCACACTGAACCACTTATGCATTATTGTCTCCTACCCGGCGCATGTGTCGGGTGAGCATATCGACTGAGGCGCGCAGTGTACAGGCGAAAAAAATCCGCTGGCGCCAAGCGCCAACGGATTACGTAAAGAGACAACTGGATGGATCAACAAATGCTGATCACCGGCACCTGATTAATACAGGTAATAGCGTACGCCCAGATTCCAGCTATTGCCGCGGTAGTCCATATCAATGGCGCGGTTTTCATCTTCCAGCACGATATCGGGCTCGCCCGCATATACGCGATATCCCAGATCCAACTGCAGGCTACGCGTTACTGCAAAGGTCAAACCGGCGCCGGCTTGTGCCATGATAAATTCATCATCCGCCGGCCCCTGGCGCAACTGGCCAACACCCAAACCCATACCGGCGTAATAGCCAAGGGGAGAGTCATTAAATTTGAAATCTCGCCAGAATGAAGCCATCACGCGACGCGACTCGATAAAATCCTCTTTGGACTCAGGTGACTTAATACCAAAATCACCTTCACGGTATTCAAACTCGGTACGCCAACCGTCGCGGTTGATAAAACCGGCGCTGATCGCAGGATGCCTGTCGGTATCAAAACGGCCGCGGTAATCCCGACGCACAATGTTGCTGGTACAACCCAAAGGGGTACAGTTTTGAACACGCTCGCGGTCGTGAATGGTATTGTTGTTGATGGTGCTTTCGTAGGATGTGGCACCAATGTACCAGGTATCGCGGGCCCAGCTCGGCGCACTCACGCCCATCAGCAAGGACAGACCGGCGACCGCCACCCCTTTACAAACACGCATACTTCCTCCGTCGACTATCGTTTGAAAATTCTGGAGGCCAGTGTACGCGGCAGAAGTTAACGAAACCTTAACGGTGTCGCCAAAAGACGAATCCGGGCGTTGTAAATAATTAACAAGCCGTAAATACCCTACGCCCCCCTGTCCTGCACAATAGTGAAAAATTAACGAGACAGAGCCATGACAGACTTCACCCCACCCGAAGGTTTTGCCGCGATGCCACTCGATGGCAGCTTTAACGATGCCTTTGCACCGGTGTACATCCGTATCGACGAGCGCGGCTCAGCGGTGGGGCTACTCGTCGAAAAAAAGCACCTTAACCCGATGGGCATCTGTCATGGCGCTGTATATATGGCGCTGTTTGATATCGCCTTTGCCTGCGCGATCGGTTTCAAACTAGGCAAGTTTGCCGGCACGCCCACCATGAACATCAACATAGACTACATGGCTGCCTCAAAAGAAGGTGAATGGCTGGAAGTACAGGCTGAGTGTCTGAAGACAACCCGCACTGCCGGCTATACCCAAGGGCGCATAGTGGCTGGCGAGACGATCAAGGCTGCTGGCAGCGGCATTTTCAGGTTGCCGGATGACCTGGCAAGTGCCCCCAGCATGGGCAACAACTGACTCCTCGCAATGACGCATTGCCCAACCGTCATGGCGAGCACCGCGAAGCAATCTCCCCGACTGCGATACCCGCATCTCGAGATTGCCGCGTCGCTCTGCTCCTCGCAATGACACTGCCGGATCGTCATTGCGAGCATAGCGAAGCAATCTCGCACCAAAATACTTACAAAGTATGTGGATTCACCATCACACCGCCATCCACGTCTAAGGTCGTGCCGGTAATAAAGGATGCGCGGTCTGAACACAGGTAAGTCACCGCATCCGCCACTTCTTCGGGTTCACCAAGGCGACGCATCGCGTGGACTCCGGCCGTGTGCTCTTCAGCCCCCGGCACTTTCGCAAAGTAATCCACGATTGCCGGCGTGCGAATGCCGCCGGGATTAATCGCATTCACCCGAATATTTTTCTGGGCATACTCAGCGGCGGTAGTGCGCGTCAGCGCTATGACTCCGCCTTTTGCGGCGCTGTAGGGCGCCTGCATGGCCTCACCCCGAACCCCTGACAGAGACGCGATATTCACGATGGCGCCACCGCCCTGCTTCAGCATCTGTGGTATCTGATACTTCATGCAAAGCCACACGCCTTTCAGCGTCACATCCTGCGCCAGCTGCCAGTTCTTTTCGTCAACATCAGGCACAAAGGCAAAGCCACCACCAAAAGCGGCGTTGTTGCTCGCACAATCGAGCCGGCCAAACGCCGCCACCGTTTGCTCAACCATGGCCTTTACCTCATCGGCCTTGGCCACATTGGCGCGAATAGCAAGTGCCTCACCACCTGCTTTGCGGATCAGCTCAACGGTTTCTTCGGCCGTCTCGAGGTGATAATCGACCACAGCCACGCGCGCACCGTCTCGCGCAAACATGCAGGCGGTTGCGCGGCCAATGCCGCTGCCGGCGCCTGTGACCAAGCCAACCTTACCCTCCAGCAGCATCTACTTGTCCTCGCCAAAAAGTTTCTTGTGCAGTTGCGGCGCAAAAATGACGGCCCGGTGATGGTGTTCCAGAGCCGCCTCACTGCTGGCCAGCCAGTACACGATATCGGCTATCGACTCCGGTGGAGTCGGATTAAAGCGCGCGGCAATCTTGTCATCAAAACCATTGGCCTTCATAACTTCGGTCAGCACAAAGCCCGGCTCCACAGAGAAAAAGCGTATACCGCTGTCTTTATGCTCAACCCGCAGTGAAGGCATCATCCGAATCAGCGCCGCCTTCGAGGAGGGGTAGGCAAAACCCCAGCCGCCTTCATCAGCCGGTGCGGGCGGATCATTCAGCGCCGAGCCCGACACCATATTGATCACCGCACCAGCCTTTCGCTCGAGCATGCCCGGCAGCAGTTTTTGCGCCAGCGCCAGCGGGGTTAGCACGTTGCCGCGATAGATTTTCTCGACTTGTTCCAACTCCACTTCCAGCACGCGCTGCATATTGCCCGGCCCCTGATAACAGGCATTGTTGAACAGCACATCCACACGACCGAAGTGATCGAGCGCCTTGTCTGCCGCCGCCAGCACCGACGCGGTATCAAGAATATCGGAGCGAACCAACAACACCTCGGAACCGAATTCCTTCGCTGCCGCCGCCGTTGACTCCAGCGAACCTGGCAATGCTGTCGTGGTTGACTGCCAACTGCCGTACTCGTGTTGCTCGCCCTCTTTCAAGGTGCGGGCGGTGAGCACAAGATCATAGCCTTCTCGAGCAAAGGCCAAGGCGGTCGCGGCACCAATACCGCGACTGGCCCCGGTAATAAAGGCAACAGGTCGACTCATCTCACTTACCTCCCAGCGGCCGGTCTTCGGTCCAGACCACATTCAGATCGCGCTTGAGGTATTTCGCTACACCGTCGCGGATTTCAATGGTTTCCTGATAACGGATCCCCATGTCCATCTTGTGCTCGACCTCGTGCTTCACATAAAAATGCGAGGCGATGCAGTAGGTTTCACCGTTGTAGGTATCGCCATCCCATTCACCAAACTGGGAACCAATCAGGTGAAACGTGCGACTGTACTGACGCAGAAACTCCAGATTGTCGATAAATACCTGCCGCGACTCAGCACCGAAACCGGGCCCATGCTGAGTAAAGTCCGGCCACATAATGGCTTCGGCCTCGTCAAACTGGCGGTCATCGACGATCCGCACATACTGGTTGGCCAGCTGCCAGGGGAGATTATTTTTATCCATTGTCAGGCACTCATCAGATGATTATCAGGAATACTGTTTTTTGACTTCAGTCAGACGGCCAAAGAATTCGTCAAACATGGCCGTGTCGTAAACAAAGTACAGCGGCAGGATTTCCACGTAGGTCGCCCCCGCCTCCAGCATCGCTGGAATGGTTTCAATGGTGGCCTGAAAATCAGGATTCCCATCACTGTCGAACTTGTGCTCCACCATGGCTCGCACCTGCAGCTCGGCAGGATCACGTCCGGCATTTTCAAAGGCGCGACGCAGGGTTTTTACGCCCTCCCCAAAAACCGCAGGGTCTTGCTCAATCGGAATCCAGCCATCAGCCACCTCGGCTATGGCCTTGCTGTTTTCTTCATTGGCTTTAACACCCACCCAGCAAGGCACCGTCTCCGGCGCAGGGCGGCAGTAGATATCGTCAAACGCAATCTTCTCGCCCTGATAACTGGCCGGCGCGTTTTTCCAAAGGGCTTTCATGGCACCTATTTGCTCAAACATGTAAGACTTGCGACCCGCAAACGGCAGACCGGAAGCTTCAAATTCTTCGCGCTGCCAGCCGGTTCCCAAGCCCATCACAACGCGCCCAGGCGCCAGCGCATCCAGCGTACCCACCTGCTTGGCAAGCAGGGCCGCCGAGCGCAGCGGAGATATCAGAATGCCTTGCGACAATTCAATTTTGTCGGTTGAGCCGGCAATGGCCGCTTCAATCGTCATCGGTTCCAGCCAGGGCGTTTCGGGCGGTGAAGGAAACTCACCGTAGGGGTAGCGATCCGTGCGACTGCCCATCACCACGTGATCGGTCATGGAGAGCTGATCGATCCCCGCCTGCTCCGCCTTCTGGGCCACTTCAATCAAACCTTTTGGATTGCCGCCATACAGATTTTCCAGACCATAAATGCCAATGCTCAGTTTGAAACTCATGCCTTGCTCCTTGTCTTTAATCTTCAAAGTGCTGATTTTTTACTCAATGATTTTTGGATGAACTGCATATCGTTTTGCACCAGTGCCCCGAGCGCCGCCAGCGTGCGCTTTAGCGAGGTCACCCGATCCAGTTCCCCGCGGCGGTAGGCCAGCGCAAAATTTTTGGTAATGGCCGTACAGTTATCCAGCAGCAAGCGTGCCGCCAGCTCGTCGGCTCCGAGCTCAAGAAAATACCGTTGCCACCGAAACTCGTAACGACTGACGAGCTCTTGATGGTAGGCCTGAAAATCCTCGTTCAGCTCCGGCACCGTGCGCAGGATCAAACCGGCACAGCCGTATTCGTCAATCACATCCCAGATCAGACTTTCCAGCTGGGTACTGCGGTTGCTATCCCCGGCCAGAAAATCGCGAATGGCCTGATACTGCTCCTCACAGGTAAAACGCTCCTCGAGGCGGCGGTAAAAGGATTCTGAAATTGCAAAATAGAGATCGGATTTCTTGGGGAAATAGGAATACACCAGCGGTCGCCCGCAGCCTGCCAATTCTGCAATGCGAGCGTGTTTAAGGGCATCAATGCCCTCGAATTCAACAATATGCGCCGCGACCTTGATCAACTGCTCGCGTCGTTCTTCGCGAGAAGCGCGCTGACTCAAGGTCTGCAACGATGACGACGACTGATGGGCGGGGTTGGCCACGGCAGGCTCCAGTGAAATCCAGAGATGCTACCTTCCGCTTCTATTGACATTTTGTCAATAAAGCGAGATCGGCCGTTTGGATTAGGCTGTGTCGATCTACCTCAGTCCAATCTCGCCGCAATTAGCGCCCGTAATTCAGGCTCATAGTGCTCAGTGAAGGCCTTCCAGTTTTTCGAACCAAACATCTGTACTAGCGTCGGCTCAGACACCAAAAAGTACTTCATGGCGCCGAGGATTTGATATACCACCACAAAGGCTTGGGCTTGATTCTTAAGGCGCTTGGGCGACGCGGCGAGCGCCATATCGCAAAGGCTGTCCAGAAAGGGCTTCAGATACCAGGTTTTTGCATTCTCGGCGCGCTGTTTGTTATCCAGCAATTCGCGCATCAGCACCAGCGTGTCATCGGGGCGTGATTGCAGGGCGTCATAGAAGTACATCAGGCAGGCTTCAAAACCTTCTCGGGGGTTTTCTGACGCCTGAACGATGCGCGACATATCTTCCATCAGGCGATTGGAAATCGTCTGCAGGACTTCTCCGTACAGTTTTTCCTTACTGCCAAAGTGGTGCAGCAGCGCTTGTTTTGTCAGCGCAAGCTCATTGGCCACAGCTGCAATACTAACGCCGTAATAGCCTCTTTCAGCAAATAGTCGGGTGGCGGTTTCGATAAATCGAGTTTTGGTTTCCATCGTGACTCTGGTCGGTGATCGGTGCAGGCTTGACAACTTACCACATGGTAGGCCACGATTCACCTACCACCTGGTAAGTTGCCTTGAATTGATCAGCCTATACACAGGAGGACGCGATGGAACGTCGCACTGAACTTGAACTGACCCGCGAGTTACTGGGATTGGCGCAAAGCAAACGTGCCTGGCTGGATGAGTCGGTATCCGGCAATCCAGTCAGTCACTACATCAGCGATGAACGTTTTGCAGCGGAGCAGGAGCATCTTTTTCGCGCCTTGCCTCACCCTGTCGTCCATAGCAGCGAATTGCCCGAGCCTGGTTCCTTCCTCCGCCGCACGGTTGCCGGGTTACCACTGCTGTTCACTCGCGATAAAAACGGTGTCGCCCACGCCTGGCTGAATGTATGTCGGCATCGTGGCACGCGTTTGGTCGATGACCACTCGGGCTGCAAGCACCGGTTTTCATGCCCCTACCATGCGTGGACCTGGAATAGTCAGGGCGAACTGATTGGGGTGCCCCACGAGGCACAGGGCTTTCCTGACATGGATAGATCAAAAATGGGGCTTAAGCGGGTGGGTTGTCGCGAAGCGTATGGCTGGCTGTGGGTACAGGCTAACACTGAAGACGCGCCGGGTATTGATGAAGCGCTTGCGGGGCTGGCACCGGACTTTGACTGGTTCGGCGCAAGCGATCTGACGCTGCAGCATTCTACCGAGCGGCTTGGTCGGGCGAACTGGAAAATTCTTGTTGAAGGCGGTATTGAGGCCTACCATTTTCGGGTGGCCCACCGTAAAACCATCGCACCGTATTTCTTTGACAATCTGTCTACGTACAGGAGTTTTGGCACCCATCTGCGTTCGGTCCTCGCCAAGAAATCTTTGGCTGAACTTGGCCAACAGCCAGAAGAAAGTTGGCGACTGCGCGAACACAGCCAGGTGTTGTACACCCTCTTTCCAATGAATATGCTGCTGGTGCAGTCCGACCATGTGGCGTGGATTCAGCTCGAGCCCCTTAGCGCCAACGAAACCCGTATTCGAGTGAACACTTTGGTTCCGGCAGATCGGATTGAAACGCCTGAAGATCTTACTCACTGGCAGAAGAATCACGACATCACCGTGACCACGCTGGACGAAGACTTTGATATTGGTGAAAGTATCCAGAGCGGGCTTGCATCCGGTGCAAACGAGTCGCTGACCTTTGGCCGCTTTGAGGGTGCGCTTGCTTGCTTCAATCAGAGTATTGAGCAAGTTCTATCGTCGCAATCAGCGAAAACCTAATGACTGTTTCAGTAAAACAAAAGTGGATGACTGGCATTCTCATCCTGCATGGCAGCCAGATCCAGACCTTCTTCCTCAGGGTACAGCGTTGTGATTGTAAGGCGCGGCTCAGAAACAAAAGCGTTCGGCCCCAATGCACCGGCCATGGTGCTGACACTGAAAAAACGCCGTAGGGCGCCAGCAACATTCAACTGCACCCTGAAACTGGCCATGGGTTCAGTGCGTGCCGCACGTTGCTGCCAATCTTCTGGAACACTTGGGAAGGCGGTGAGTCTGTCCAGTGTTTCACGTACTTTTTCGTCACTGGTAAAGAGATAGGCCTGCTGAATCGACATCAGAATGGCTGACAGGGTGTCTTCCCAGTCACTGACAATATTGCCCGCACCGTGGCGATCAAAAATGAAATCGTAATGGTTTCGAACATTTGAAAGTTCTTCTGCAGGCACAACCCGGGAATAAAAACTTACCCACCCGCGATTCACCATTAAAAGATTTGCAGCGCTATCCATCACCGACGCGGGGTAAGGGTCCAACCCACGCATGGTCATAATCATGGCCTTGCGCAGCCACTTCAGCTCGGGCGCATTGAAATCCAGGCCTTCCGCAACCGGCGCAAAACCTCCCGCCATTAAGAGGTGGTTGCGATCCCGCTTACCGAGCGATAGCGCTTCGGCAACCTCTGTCACCATGGATTCGCTGGGGCGACTGGAACCGTTCTCCAGCCGGCTGATATGGCGAGGCGAGCTACCTAAGCGAAAAGCCAATTCCTCTTGGCTGACCTTATGGACGCTGCGCCAGAAGCGCAGGAATCGGCTGAATGCGCTGGCAGTTTCTGATTTGGAATGCTGGTTTTGTGACATGCTGGCGCCGAGGCTTTGGGATGCGCCATTTTTTACGGCGCCGCCGCGGATTGCAAGCCGGCGCCATTGAATCACTTAAATTAAAACGGGAATTTCAGCCCTTTTTGCTGGGCAGTGTTCCCATCATCTTGCAGATAATGCTGAGCATGACCTCGTCTGCACCACCGCCGATGGAGGTGATTCGCGTATCGCGGTAGGCGCGGGCCACGGGGTTGTCCCACATAAAGCCCATACCACCCCAGTATTGCAGGCAGCTATCGGTTACCTCGCGCAGCAAGCGGCCCACTTTCAACTTGGCCATCGACGCCTTCATGGTGACATCTTCACCGTTGATATAGCCCTCAACCGCATCGTAGGTCAGGGCGCGCAGTGCAGCCACTTCCGTCTGCAACTCGGCCAGCCGGAAATGGACTACCTGATTATCCAGCACCGATTTACCGAAGATTTTGCGGTCGCGCGTGTATTCAATGGTTTGGGCAATCAGCGAATCCATGCTTTTCAGCGAGCCGACCGCAGCGTACAGACGCTCTTCCTGAAACTGCAGCATCTGGTAAACAAAACCCTGCCCTTCTTCACCAATGCGATTTCGCTGGGGCACCCGAACCTCGTCAAAAAATACCTGCGCCGTATCCGACGAGCGCATACCGAGCTTGTTCAAACGCTCCGAGAAAGAAACGCCCGGCGTTTTGGTCGGCACAATGATCAGGGATTTATTGAGATGGGGTTTGTCGTCGCTGGTATTAGCCAGCACACACAAGAAATCAGCCTGCGTGGAGTTGGTAATCCACATCTTGCTGCCATTGATGACGTAGTCGTCGCCGTCTTTGCGCGCCGTCGTTTTAATGGCGGCCACATCGGACCCTGCATGGGGCTCACTGACCGCGATGGAGAACACTGCATCACCGGCAATGGCGGGCACCAGAAATTCCTTGCACAGCTCAGGGCTACCAAACTTGGCCAGGGCGGGCGTTGCCATATCAGTCTGCACACCAATGCCCATCGACACACCGCCACTGGTGATCAACCCCAGCTCTTCGGTAAAGACCATTTGATAGCTGTAGTCGAGCCCCATACCGCCGTACTCCACCGGCTTATTGATACCGAGCAGGCCGAGATCGCCCATCTTTTTAAACACCTCATGGGCGGGAAAGATGCCCTCCTCCTCCCAGGCATCGGAATAGGGATTGATCTCCTTTTCGATGAGCTGGGCGGTGGTGTTGCGAATGGCAGTGTGCTCTTCGGTAAAACGCATGGGCTTATCCTCTCGTTATTTTTCCGGCCGGTATCAGAACAATTCCGGCGCATCGGTAAAGGGGTATTTCACAGCTTTGAACAGCGCTTGTTCACTGCCCATGGCTTCAGCTTTGATAAACGCCGGCCGCGATTTCAAACGCTGCCAGTAATCAACAACAATCGGCTCATAAAACTGATCCAGACCGAGACTCTCCCCCAGATACAGGGCATAGCCAATCGCGATATCGGCAATGGTAAAGCGGCCATCACAGAGATATTCGCGGCCTTCCAAGTGTGCGTTCAGCCGTTTGAGCCGTTTGATAAACCAGGTGCTGTAATCTTCTACCGCCTGCGGTAAGCGGCGATCTTTGGGTTCGAGCTGGGAGTAACGCAGCGCGATGGTCTGCGGGAAGGTCAGCGTCGCATCGGAATGAAACAGCCAGTTCAGGTAGTCACCGTATTCGGCGTGACCCACCGGCAAACCAAAATCCAACTGCTTAAAGGTTTCTACCAGATATAAGCAGATACCTGATGACTCGGTCATTTCCGTGTCGCCGTGGGTAAAAAACGGCACCGTACCGAGTGCATTTAATTCCAGATACTCGCGCTTAAACACCCGCGGCGGAAAAGGCAGCAGCTCCAGTTCGTAATCGAGCTCCATTTCTTCCAGCGCCCACAGCGGGCGCAGTGAGCGGGCACTATAGCTGTGCCAGAGTTTTGGTTTGGTCATACTCATTCCTATAACTGATATTGGCGTGCGGCCAAGTCGCGCATGATTTCTTCACTGCCACCGCCAATCGCGTTGACCCGGACTTCTCGATAGAAGCGCTCAACCCGATTACCGCGAAGGTAACAGGCGCCACCCAGAATCTGACTCGCCTCGCGGGTGCAGTATTCCATGGTCTCACTGGCCTGCACTTTCGCCAGTGCCAGATCGCCGGGGCTGAGACGGTTTTCGATATGGGCCTGCGTCACGTAATTAATATAGGCTTGGGTAGCGTTGATTTTCTGCTTCATGCTGGCGATCTTGTGCCGGATCACCTGATGGTCGGCAAGGCGTTTGCCGAAGGTCTTGCGCTGCTGCGCCCATTCCACGGCCTCTTCCAAGCATACTCGCGAAGCAGCTTCCATGGTCACCGCCAAGCCAATCCGCTCTGGATTGAAGTTGCTCATGATCACCAGAAAGCCCTGCCCCTCTTCGCCGATCAGGTTTTCGACAGGTACGCGTACCTCATCAAAATACAGCGTGCCGGTTTCTGCACACCACCAACCCTGTTTGCGGTCGAGTCTCGTCCGAGATACGCCGGGTAAATCGGTGGGAATCAGCAGCATGGACACGCCTCTGGCGCCCTCACCACCGGTACGCACGGCCGCGCTGATCCAGTTGGCTTTCATGGCACCGGAAATAAAGGTCTTGCTGCCATTGACGATGTAGTGATCCCCCTCACGCCGAGCCGTGGTGGTGATATTCGCAACATCCGATCCACCCGAGGGCTCCGTTATGCCGAGCGCGATGCGTTTTTCACCGGCCATGATCGGAGGAATCACTTCCTGCTTCATGGCCTCGCTGCCAAAGTGCGCCACAGGCGGCAGACCGATGCCGTGAATCAGCAGATTGCTGGCAAGCCCACCGGCCGAACCGGCGCGAGTCAGCTCTTCATTGGTGATATTGCTGTACCAGGCGTCAATGCCTTCAGAAAGGCCGCCGTAGGCTTCGGGGTAGCCCAACTGTAGCAGGCCGATATCGGCCGCCTTGGTCCAGAGCGCATCGGGGATCTCACCGGACTCTTCCCAATCATCCAGATAGGGAACCACCTCCGCATCCAGGAATCGCCGCAACTGGTGACGCCAGGCCTCATGCTCTTCGGTCAGGTAGGGGTTGTGCAAGCGGGCGCTGTCAAAGCTCAGGGCCATGGTTCCTCCGGTCCGCGTTATCGTTGTTTGTAAGCAGTGTAGACGGGAGTTGTCGCCGTAAACTTGGGATATTGCGCCAAGTTGTGTTCGCAGCCTGTCTTGTGCAACGCAGGAATCAATCCAGCGCCGCCAGCCAGTCGCTCACCAACGACAGCACCTGTTCCGGTGCCTCCTGCGGCAGCATGTGGCCTGCACCCGGCACGGTCACTGCCTGAATATGCTCCGGCAGCCTGCGGGCGTTGCGGGTAAATTCAGCCTCGGGATGAAGGTAGGACGTCTGCCCACGCAAAATCAGGGTCGGCATCGACAACTTGCGCACTATCGGCCAGAACACCGCCGTATGCTGAAAATTCCAGGCCTCCCACTCACGGCTATAGGCCAGCTTGTAGGCTGAGCCGCTGGCCCGCAGCGCAGCCTTGCCATAATCCGCCATCGCCTGTTCAGAGAACGCGCGAAACACCGACTTGTCGCGATGATACGACACAAAGGCCTCCGCATCCGGCCAGATTTCGCGGCGATTGCGCGTTCGCGTCACTAAATCCATGCGCTTGGTCAACGAGGGCACCAGTCGCACCAGTAAGGGCAGCCAGCGACCGGGCACGGTCGCCGGATCAATCAAAACCAGTGCCCGAAACCGCTCGGGTTGCTGGCGCGCCGCCATGGCCGTCACGGTCGCCCCGATCGAATGGCCCATGCCAATAATGGGCAGATCGATAGTGCCTTGATTAAGAAACCCCAGCAGGTCTTCAGCATGACTGGCCCAGTTGAAGCCTTGGGTCGGGGGCCCTTCGCCCCAGACGCCGCGATTCTCAAGCCCAAGTAGCGGCCAGCGTTCGGCAAGCGCCGACAACAGAAAATCGTAACTCGCTACAGGAAAACCATTGGCCGGGAGAAACACGGCCCTGGGCTCTGCATCGCCCCATTTTAGGGCGCGGCGAGCCCGCGAAGGCTGAGATACATCATTCATAGGCACATCGTTTTTATTAAGGTGCCCGTATGTTACACAGACTGCGGCCCGAGTGAAGCAATCAGAAGATCAATACAAGCTATTGATTAACTGGATGATTCGGCGTAAACATAGCCGTGGAAAATCGCGTCCGATTTTTGTACAGTCGGTTGCGGAATCCTGCGCACCATAGGCGTGCAGATAATAATGTGTTTTCACGGGGAGACGAGAATGAGAAAACACCTGTCCTTAGCCGCGGCCATCGCCGCGATTTCTGCGTCATATACCACACCGGGCATAGCCCAAACTCAACAAGCTGTATTGGAGGAGGTTGTAGTAACCGCACGGAAGCGCTCAGAAACACTGCAGGATGTTCCATTCTCTATTGCTGCAAAAACCGAAGGTCAGTTACGCCGCTCTGGCGCTACCAACCTTGAAACCATGGCAGACGGCGTCGCCGGTCTTGCCGTACAAAACCTTGGCCCCGGCCAAAGCCAGGTTGCCATTCGTGGCATCTCTGCCGGTCAAATCGTTCGTGACCAGCCCGGCGTAAAAGAGCAGGTTGGTGTTTACCTCGACGAATCCGTGATCTCACTGTCACTGTTTACTCCCGATCTGGATTTCTACGACACCAACCGGGTGGAAGTACTGCGCGGTCCGCAGGGTACCCTGTTTGGTTCAGGCTCACTGGCGGGTACCATTCGCTATATCAGCAATGAGCCTGATTTGGCCGAAGATAGCGGCTCACTGACAACCACTGTCCAGCATGTCAAAGACGGCGAAGTCGGCGGCAGCTTGAAAGGTCACACCAACGTTGTTCTGGGTGAGCGAGCTGCGCTTAGAGCGGTTGCTTACACCGAACAGTTTGCTGGCTACATCGATGCTATTCAGCCCAATGGCGGTGAAGAGGAAGATGTAAACAGCGGTGAAAAACATGGCGTTCGCATTGCACTGAAATTCCAGCCCACCGAAAACGTAACGCTGACACCTCGCGTCGTCTGGCAAGACATTGATATGGACGGCTTCAATCGGGAAGACCACTACAACGTACTGGCCAACCCGTTCACCACCACTCGTCCGGCAATAACACTCGGCGAGCGCGAGCAGTACACACAGCTTGAAGAAAATTTTGAGGATGAGTTCCTGCTGGTCGATTTTGACGCAACGGTGAATTTCAATGAAATGGTATTCACGTCAATCACCTCATGGACAGATCGTGAGGTGATCGTAGAACGTGACGCCACTGCGTTAACCGGCTTTTTTAACAGCGGCGATCCGCAAGGCGAGTCTGTATACGCACTCGATGCAACTCTCGCCGATACCACTGACGTGGAAATGATCACCCAGGAATTCCGCCTGGCATCTGACAATGCTGACGCCCTCCAGTGGGTCGCAGGTGTTTTCTACACTCAGATCGACCGCAACTACGCGCAGTCATTGATGGTTCCGGGTTATGAAGCTGCCGGTGGTCAACGTGCACCAACGCAAGGTAAATATGCCGCCGTTGATGAACTGTACTACTCAGATATCCCCTACGAACTGACGCAAACCGCCCTGTTCGGCGAAATGTCATATGACGTCACCAGCCGTCTGAATATGACGATCGGTGCCCGCTTCTTCGATTTCGATGAAGATCGCGAGGTTGTCATCAATGGCGTATTTGGCGGCCTGACCGAGCGAGAAGAAGATACTGAAAGCTCCGGCATCTCCCCTCGCCTGCTGGTTCGCTATGACCTCAACGACGACGTAATGTTGAACGCTCAAGTCGCCAAAGGCTTCCGCCTCGGCGGCATCAATGATCCGATCAATACCAACCTGTGTACTCCGGCTGACGCGGCGACTTTTGGCGGCTTCAACGAGTTTGATGACGAAGAAGTTATCAACTACGAAGTTGGCGCTAAGACAACGGCCTTTGGCGGACGCGGCACCTTCAACGTTTCAGCGTTTTACTCTGACATAGAGAATCTTCAGGCTACGCTGGACGCCGGCACCTGCTCATCACGTATCGTTTACAACGTTGAAGAGGCTCACAGCCAGGGCATCGAAATCGAAATCACTGCACGCCCAACCGATGCTTGGGAAGTCAGTGTGGCGGCCAGCTACATCGACGCCGAACTGGACTCAACAGTCACCTCCACCGATAGCGGCGGTAACGTCACTATCCTTGGCGGTATTGAAGATGGCAACGAACTGCCCACAGCGCCTGACTACTCTGTAGCCTTGGTATCAACTAACTACTTCCAGTGGAATCAGGACTGGGAAGGTTACTTCACCGCTGCCTTCCAGTCTGTCGGCGCTCGCTACACACAAATCGTTGACCAAACCGATGGCGCCGAAACCATTGACGTAAGCGGCGGCAACGCCGTTGGCAACTCGACGGCGACAACTATCAACTTCGACCAGGAGCTGGACAACTACCAGACCGTAAACCTGCGTCTGGGTGGCAGAACCGCAAACTGGGATCTGGCGCTGTTCGTCAACAACGCCACGGATGAAAATATCCGCCAGTCTGTTGATCGCGAAGCCGGTGGTGCAGCTCGCATCGGCTACCGCGTCGGCCAGCCTCGTACCGCAGGCATCACAGCCCGCTACGACTTCTAATCCAGAAAGGTGACCATTTAGTAAGGGCAGCCCTCGGGCTGCCCTTTTTTTATCCACTCGCGGTACACTAGTGGGCTGTTAAAGAGACTGACCGCGACCATGAGTGTAAAAGAGAAAATCGAATTTCAACGCCGCCTCGACCTCGAAGGCGCCCCCAATATCCGCGACCTCGGGGGCTATGAAACCCTCGACGGCAGTACTACCCGCTGGGGCCGCATCTTTCGCGCCGGCCGTCTGTCATCTCTCACCGCCCGCGACAAAGCCCAACTGCAGCAGTTTAATCTGCGCGTGATCTGCGACTTTCGCCGGGAAGACGAATACCTGCAGGACATTACCGACCTAGGCGATTTTGCCGAGGCGGCCATTCACAACCTCGCTATTTCACCGGGCGACCACACCCGCTCCATCGCCATGACCGACTTTAACTCGGTAAGCGGTGAGCAAATGTTTGAGTGGATGGTGCTGATTAATCGCGAGCTGGCCCTGAAACAGACCCAGACCTATCGCCGTATGTTTGAGCTGCTGCTTGAGACCGAGGACGGCGGTTTTCTGTTTCACTGCTCGGCGGGCAAAGATCGCACCGGTTTTGCTGCGGCACTGATTCTCTCAGCGCTGGACGTACCGCGTGACACCATCATGGAAGACTACCTGCTTACCGCCCAGTACTACCCACCCAAGGGTGAGCTGGAATACCTTGCCAGCAAGTACACCGACAGCTCAAGAGACGTAGATTTAAGCGCCTATCAGGCCTTGATGGATACCCGCGAGGAATATCTAAGCGCCGCCTTCAGCGCCATTGAAGAACATTACGACTCTGTCGACACCTACCTTTCGGGCGAGCTGGGCATCGGCAAAGCGGAACGCGAACTGCTCAAACATCGCTACACAGAATAAACGTTCAAACATAAAAAAGCCGGGCTAAGTGCCCGGCTTCTCGTTCTCAGCTCGTACAAATTACTGCAGCAGACTGCGCATCATCCACGCCGTTTTCTCGTGCACCTGCATGCGCTGAGTTAGCAGGTCTGCTGTCGGTTCATCATCCGCTTCATCGGCCGTCGGCAGCAGTTTACGCGCAGTGCGAACAACGGCTTCACGCGCCAGTACGATCTCGCGAATCATTTCTTCCGCGTCTTCCTTACCTGATGCCTCTTCAATAGAAGACAGTTCCGCGAACTCTTTGTAAGAACCCGGCGCGTACTCACCCAGTGTACGAATACGCTCGGCGATGTCGTCGATCGCCGGGGCCAACTCAAGATACTGCTCTTCCAACATCTTGTGTAGCGTGTTAAACATCGGCCCCTTCACATTCCAATGATAGTTGTGGGTTTTCAGGTACAGGGTGTACTCGTCGGCGAGCAGATGGCTCAAGCCTTGCGCAATGTCCTGACGGGTTTTCTTCTCGATGCCAATATCAATTGCAGGGGCTGTGTTACGCATAGTTCCTCCTTGCTGATGCGGTTTCGAAGTTACCTCTTACCTTAGGCGACCAAGCACAATAGAAAAAATGAATCTTTTCTATCGATTCAATAGGCCGCCTTAATCAATTACCAATGCTTACGAGTGTAACGCCCAAACGGTTTATCTCACGGCAATATTGCCATTTGCCCCCAGTGCGTTATGTTTAAAGCGTAAATAACAACAATTAGGAGAAGCTGTTATGTTTTGGGGGAGAAAAATAACGGCGGTAACCGGGCAGACACTGCTCGGCGCAACATTGCTTACCAGCACCAACGCTGCGCTGGCAGCAAATCCAGCATTCGAAAACTTCTATCAGCAAGCTTGCACCAGTGCACCCTCGGGCAGTCAATTTGAAGCGCGCTGTAACACCGAAGCAGCCAACCTGTCGGGCGATAGTGAATCTTCGCTAACACCGAGCCATATGCTCAGCGCCGGCGATGCTGCCCTGCTCAGTGAAGAGGCAGAAAAAAACGCGCTGAGCTCGCAGTTGGCGAAGATTGGCCCCTTAAGCATTTCCGCTCAGGCAGGGTTTGGTGAGATCGAATCGGACAACCGCGACGGCACCAACGGTGAACGAGGCTACACCACCGATACCGAGCAACTGGCCATCACTTTTGATTACCGCCATAGCGAAACGCTCGTGTCGGGGCTGATTTTCTCTGTTCAACGCAGCGAGCTGGAGTTTGATGCGCTGGCACCGCAAGGAGCGTTCCCTGCGCTGACACGAGCCGGCCGCTACGAAAGCGACGCCCTCGGCCTGACCGGCTTCGTGAGCTTTTCTGCAAAGAACGGTGTTTTTGTCGATGGGGCGCTCGGTTACAGCGATATTGACCATGACTTTGAGCGCAACAGCGTTTTTCAGCCCGGCAGCCGCACATCTCATATCCGGGTTAATACCTCCGCCGATGTTGGCGGCGACTTGCAGACACTGCATCTGCGCACCGGTAGATACTACAACCACGGTAGAGCGACTTTCTCGCCACAGGTTTCCTGGCAGTACTCGCGCACAGAAACCGACAGCTACCGGGAAGATGATGACAACAACAGCGGACTGGCCATGCGCTATGAGTCGTTTACCCAAACGTCCTCACTATTCTCGGCAGGTGGCGACTTTCATTTTCCGGTCTCAACCGACTGGGGCTTACTCAGCTTGCAGGCGAGCTTGCACTACTTCCGCGAATTTGACCGGGAGGATGAGAGCATAAAAGCCGGCTTTGTCAGCGACACGTCAGGCTCTACGTTTGAGATCGAAGGTGAAGAACCGGATCAGAGTTATTTTCAGGGCGGGGTCGGCGCAATACTGCAATTCAGCCACGGCTGGTCAGCCTATCTAACCTACAACCAACTGTTTGGTCACAGCGAATACGATCAATACCAAAGTGCGCTGGGGGTTAGAAAAGAACTGTAAAAACAGAAAAATCGCCGGAATACCGGCAATAAAAAAGGCGGATCAGTAAACTACTGATCCGCCTTTGCTTTTTTGGTAGCGGGGGCAGGATTTGAACCTACGACCTTCGGGTTATGAGCCCGACGAGCTACCAAGCTGCTCCACCCCGCATCAAAACTGTTCCGGTCAATGACAGTGAGTCCGTCAACCGAGGCTGCGCATTATAGGGAGCCGATCCGGCGAATGCAACAGCCCTTCGGGAATTAATCAGTCTTGGATGCCGCGTCGGTGCAAGATCATCTCGCCATTGCTGCTAGTGTTTGATTTTTCATCAATATCACTTTCAGAGCGGCTGCCCAAAAATTGGCCAGCCCAGCCTAGAAGGCGCTTTAGCAAACCCACTCCACTACACCCATGATGTCGCCTGTAGCCGGTGCCTGGCTGAAGGCGATCCCTTCGGCCCGACTTGATAAATAGGGTATTCCCTAGGCCGCCATCGGGTATGTACCTGTTTGTTGGGGCAGATTGGCCCCGCTACCATATCTGGACTGATATCCAAGCTACGGACTCCGAGTGAATAAGACACTGGCGCAAGCCGTACTAATCGCAGTCGGTGATGAGGAGCTGAGCCACTTCCTGGAGTCGGCCCTGTCTGAGGCGGGATTTGATATTCTCATCGCACCGAGTGCTGACTCAGCCATCAGATTGCTGTCGCATGTCAAACCCGCGTTTATCCTGCTGGATAGTTCCCTTCCTGACATGGGTGGTATGCGGCTGTGCAAATTCATCCGATCGGAACTCAATCTGGTTGCAGTGAGAATCATTATACTCAGTACGATTGATGTACCGTCTGAGCGAGTGCTCGCACTGAATGTCGGTGCGGATGACTACCTTCTATGGCCATTTGGCAAGTCTGAATTGCTTGATAAAATCATGCTGACACCGCAGGCGCAGCGTAACGAGCAGCAGCACATATTGAAGGCCGGCACAATCCAAATGGTACCAGAGCAGTGGGTGGTGTATGTTTCCGGGCAGCCGATTGATCTGACAGAGACGGAATACCGCATTCTGCAGGAATTGATGGAAGTTGAAGGGCGTGTGCTTACGCGCGAAGAGCTGCTGGAGAAAGTCTGGGGCTACAAGCGGGCGTGCTCTGTCGAATCACGTACACTGGATGTTCACATGAGTCGTTTACGGCAAAAGCTGGGGGGATCAGCGGATAGTATCGTGACGGTTCGCAATGTGGGTTACCGAATTAAAGTGTCGCCAGACTGGTTGCGGCACTAGTCTTTTACCGATGGGCATTTTATTCAGTGTTTTTCAGGCATCGATCAGCCCCTGCCTAATGGCGTAACGAACAAGGCCAGCAACGTTGTGGATGTCCAGTCGTTGCATGATATGGGAACGATGAGATTCCGCGGTTTTGACGCTGAGATGCAAGAGATCTGCGATGTCTTTTGTGGTCCGTCCCTCGGCGATCAATTGCAGCACTTGCTTTTCCCGACACGTCAAAATTTCGTCTGGCGTATCCTTCTTCGACAACAAGGCATTGACAACTCCCTCCGAGATACCCGGGCTAAGATACACCGCACCCTTGAGCACTTCGCTGACGGCGTAAATCAGTTCATTTGCCGCCTGACTCTTAAGGATATAACCCCGGACCCCACTTTTTAGCGCATCTAGTGCAAATTGCTCATCATCGTGCATGGTTAGCAGTATCACTTTTGTGTGCGGTGACAGACGCTGAATCTCATGCGCGGCATCAATACCATTTAGCTGTGGCATTCTGAAATCCAGCAACGCCAGCGATGGTGAAAACTTTCTGACCAGACGCATTGCATCTTGACCGTCAGCGGCTTCGCCAACGACATCGAAATGCTCGGACTCAAGTATGGTCTTGATACCCTGACGAAACATTTGATGATCGTCGGCAATGACAACATCGATTTTTCCATTTTTCATAGTGGTAGTTCTACTTGGATCTCGGTGAAATGGGTACCTTTTCGGCGACATGAGATGATGTCGCATCGCCCGCCTAGCGCGGTGACCCGTTCGTAAATGCCGAGAAGACCCAGCCCGTGAGTTGTGTGGGTTGTCTCACCCGGCACTTGGAAACCAGCGCCATTGTCAGTGATGCTGCAACATACCCGCTCCGGTTCGGTCCAGAGTCTCACTTCGGCCTGGGTAGCATTGGCATGACGAACAACATTGGACAGTGCCTCCTGTACAACCCGGTACAACGCGATTTCGAGTGTACTATCGAGTCTTTCCAGATCGCCGACAATAGAGACCGTAAGCGCGGAGCGCAGACTCAAGCCTTCGGCAAGAAAATCCAATGCAGCACTAAGACCTAGATGTGAAAGAGCTGGGGGATGCAGCTCGTGAGAAAGACCATGAATCTGTTCGCAGACGTCATCAAGCAACGCCTCGACGCCCTCAACTTTAGCAGCAAGCTCCCCAACGCATTGCTGTTTAATTTTTGCAAGTTCCAAATAGACAACCGCCAACATCTGGCTAGCATCATCGTGTAGTCTTTGCGCCACACGGCGGGCAGACTCCTCCTGAGCTTCGTAGAGTGCAGTTAGTAAATTGTTTGGATCATCCTCATCGGCATCTCGAGTCCTGGGCGCGATCGCGCGCCGAATAAAATCGAGCTCTCCAAGGTGAATATGAAAGAAGCGCGACCTGTCGGAGCTTGCATCGTTGGGCAGACGACGTCGATCAAGTGGCCGGTCAAACTTCTCGAAGTTTTCGTATGTAATACGACCGTTGGGCTCTACCGGTGCGAAGTCGGAGTGAAAACACGGGGCTACTCCTGCCCCCTGCTGTGCTGTACGTTTATACTTCATAACACTCGTCCATGGAGTTAGAAGGCGTGATAAAATGTTAGAGTCATTTGTTATCACTAGGATAAGTGAGTGTTACAGTTTTCTGACTCTAGCCCAAAGACATTAACACACAGTGAGCATATTTTAATCACTCAGATTTGGCTAGAAATTAGATCGTCTTACGGTTGAATCGCTAAGGCGATTTTCTTATATGGTATCGGCTCGAAATGTAACTTTTACGCAAGTTCCGTTAGCGTCGGAGTAAATTTCAAACTTGTCCGAAATTCGACTCAGCCCACTCAAGCCAAGGCCAATACCTCCTGAGGTAGAGTAGCCTCCAGCCAGAGCAGAATCGAGATCGTCGATCCCTGGACCATCGTCCTGCGCAGTAATCAGAACGGCTTTTGAATTGCCAAGAAAGCTTGAAGACACACTGAGCTCACCCTGCCCGGCATACAGAATCATATTGCGTGCCAGCTCGGAGATAGCCGTGGTTATCAGCGCAATTTTGCTGTCTGAGCAACCAAGCTTACTGCCAAGCCGACGACCAGCTTGTCGGGCGATGACAATATCATCAGTCTCCCAAACCAGTATGGCGATCGGATCGCTTTTGACTGAAGAATACGGCAGGTCAAACGTCGCGCGATGATTTAACGAAGCCACGTTGCTTACAGAACGGTCAGCTTCACTGATTCTCAGCGCTCTCATAATATCCCCTCTTAGCATCCGTAGTTGTCGTTAATCTTGTGCTACGTTTTTCGATAGTTCGGTGTGATGCTACCGTCTCTCCGAGGACGCCGCCCATCGGGTATACATCCTATTAGTCAACGAATAAACATGGCTATATCCACCGCTGCGGTCGCGCAAATCATGCATTAGTTCACGGAACGGTTGCCCTATTCATCACATCGAAAGCTGTTGTTAGATAGTCGTTACATGATCGATACATATCTACAGTAAATCCCCTGTATAAATAGACGACTTCGGATGTTCGCGCCGGCCATATGGCAGACGGTATATCCAACAGTAGTTTTGAAGTTGTGGAGCATCCGAATGAAAAACACTTATACGAAGCGTGTACTATTTAATTTTTTGCTAAGCCTTTCCGCCTTTGCATCAGCAAGTGACTTCCCTGGAGGATTTCTCGAACAGCCAAGTTCCGCTCAGCCTCGCGCAATCTTGAGCCGATCCCAGATTGAATCGATGTTGCCGGAACGCGGAGCGTTCACCTTTCCCGCACCCTACGACACCGTTGGTGTCAGGCTGACGAACGGCAGCGATTGTAACAGCGCAGACTGCATCAATTACGTGGGCTATTCCTACTGGAACAATATTAATAATCATGTCAACCAAGATACCATGTTGATCTTTGTCGGCATGGACCGAACCCGCGGCGGCGCCGGGCCATCCCTGTTGGAATACAACAAGGTGACCGATCAAGTGACAAATCTCGGGCCACTGTTCCCTGAATCAAACAGTCTGAGCTGGGCGACTGGAGAGGGCTGGTACTTTAGTGCTACCCAGCCCTACAGTTTGTATGTCAATAACGGTGCGAGTCTTCAGCGCTTTGATGTGGTGAACAAGACCTTTCATATCGTGTTTTCGGTGGCGGATCATATGGGGAGTGGACATTACCTCCACCAGTTCCATTCCAGTGCCGATGACAGAATTCATTCTGCCACCGTTAAAAGCTCCGATACTTATGCGTCGCTGGGCTGCATGGTCTATTCGGAGTCAGACGCGAGTTTCACATTTTTTGCCAGTCAGGGTAGCTACGATGAATGCCAGATCGACAAAAGTGGTGAGTGGCTACTGATCAAGGAAGACGTGGATGGCCTCGACGGCGAAGACAACCGGATCATCAACTTGCAGACCGGGGAAGAGAAAATTCTGCTGGATCGCGACGGCGCAGCGGGCCACTCCGATATGGGTTACGGCTACATGATTGCTGCTGACAACTACGCCAGCGATGCCAACAGCAACAAACTCTGGAAGTTTAGTGATAGCCCACTACAGGGAAAGCAGGTCTATCACAACGCAAATTGGAATGTTTTTGCGCCAGCCCATGTCAGTCATGGCAATGCAACAGCCGGTGCTGCCGAGCAGCAATACTCTTGCGGATCAAGTGTTAACTACAACAATGCTGCCGGAGCCAATGAAATTATCTGTTTTGGCCACGACGGTGCCGACGAGGCGCTGGTGGTCGCCCCGGTCATGACGAATCTAGATGCCTTTGGCGGCGGCGATGCCTACGCCAAAGCACCCAAAGGAAACATCGACGTCTCCGGGCAGTATTTCGTGTGGACCAGCAATATGGGTGGCGATCGCCTGGATGCATTCCTCGTCAAGGTGCCGAGCCATCTGCTGACCGCGGAGGCAACTCAGTCTCCCGATCCTACCCCCGAGCCCGAACCCCAGCCACAACCGGGACCTGAGCCACAACCGGACCCTGAGCCACAACCGGACCCTGAGCCAGAGCCCGACGGCAGCGTATGGACAGACCTGATCAATGCTTCACTGAATGGAGCTCTCTTGACCAAGACCTCGGGTTGCGATGGCTGTGACGACGCCGGGGCGGTTTCCAGCGAGCAGATTCGCAGCGGCGATGGCTATCTGGAGTTCACGGTGCTAGACCCCTACAAACTGCACTACGTCGGCTTGTCAGTGTCCGAATCCGGTACCGACTCTACGGAGATCGACTTCGCAGTAAGCCTACAGGGAGGCTATGCCGAAGTGCGTGAAAACGGCACATATCGCGCAGATATCGTAGTAGGCAGCGGTGATGTGATTCGCATAAGTGTGATAGACGGCGTCGTTAGCTATTCAGTGAACGCCGAGATTTTCTACATCAGTTCGACGGCACCCACCTATCCGATGAACGGTTATACAACCTTACTGGATATGGACAGCAGTGTTTCCGACGCGGTGATTGTCGATCTCGGCGATGGCAGTGCCGCGCCGGAGCCTGACGTTGTTGGTGATCCGGTCGAGGTGATCTGGGATCAACTGATTAATGCCGCGGTTTACGGCGACACCCTAATCAAAACATTGGGCTGTGAGGGATGTGACGACGCAGGTGCGGTATCCCAGCAAGTTGCCAACCGGGGTGATACCTATCTGGAGCTTAGGGTGATGGACAGTCACAAGCCGCAATATTTTGGCTTATCCTCAGAGTCAAGCGGTACGACTGCGTCTAACCTCAATTTTGGGCTGGAAATACAATCCGGCTATGTCTCGGTTCGAGAGAATGGTGCGCGCCGCACCGATGATATGGCGATTTACTGCGGTGACCTGATCAGGATCAGCGTCGTCGACGGTGTTGTAAGCTACGTGCTCAATGGCACCTCGATCTACGTTAGCGGGGACACGCCAGCCTACCCAATGCGGGCTTACAGTCGACTGTTGTCGGTCGGCGGCATCGTCCGCGGCGCGTCGATGGCGGTTACCCAGTAACCCGTTACTGACAAGCTCGGCTGGGTTTTTCGACCGGCCTAGCGAAAGACACTGCCAGCATGCTCACCCATGACTGGTGGTTTTGTTTGTAGTGTCGGCAACCCAGTCTGTATAAACCAGTCCAGCGTTTCGCGGATGCCCTGTGCAAACTGGACTATAGGTTTGTAGCCCAGTATTTCCTCAGCTTTTTCAATGGCCGCGAGTGAGTGTTTGATATCACCTGGCCGCGACTCACAGAACATAATGTCTGTTTTCTCGTGAGTAATGCTTTCCAGTGTGGCTACTAGCTCCAGTAGGCTCCACGCATTGCCGCAGGCGACGTTGATAGCCTGGCCCGGTGCTGTCGGGCTGATTGCGGCTAGCAGGTTTGCCTGCACCACATTGTCAATGTAAGTGAAGTCGCGGGTTTGCGTCCCATCGCCATACATCTGAATAGTTTTTTTCTCCAGTAACGCTTTGACAAACTTGGGTATAACCGCAGCGTAGTCCGAGTTCGGATCCTGACGTGGGCCAAAAACATTGAAATAACGGAGCCCTACTGTTTCCAGCCCGTACATTCTTCCATATAACTCGCCATAGTATTCGGTCGACAATTTTGATACTGCATAGGGCGACAGCGGTGAAGTAGGCATGGACTCGCGCTTGGGCAGAGTCTGTGATTCGCCATAGACCGATGAGGACGAGGCATAGACGACTCGGCGCACACCGGCCAGTCGACTAGCCTCGAATACATTCAGTGTGCCGCTGGCGTTAACGCTGTGAGTGCTAATGGGGTCTTTGACTGAGCGTGCAACTGAGCACAAAGCAGCCTGATGAAAAACGGTATCCACCTCCCGGACGGATTCTTTAACCGCATTAATGTCGCGAATGTCTGCTTCGATAAGTGTGATATCTAGGTCTTCGATGTTCTCGCGCTTTCCGGTGGAAAAGTTGTCGAGCACAATGACTTCATCGCCCCTGGCGAGCAGGTGCCTGACAATGTGTGATCCAATAAATCCAGCGCCTCCGGTGACCAGCGTCCTGAGGCCATTTTTCGATGATTCTCCTGCGGTTTGGCATTCACGCCTGGCTGATGCTGTCATGGTGAACCTCCCTCTCCAGTGAGATGTGATACAGCGAATGAAACGACTCTATGGTTTGCCAACGGTGAATAAAGGCGATTGCCTAGGCGCGTTGGCTGCGCCAGGTAACGCGTTGCTGACCGCGAATGTAGCGGTAAAACCCGACAACCGTTGACCAGTTCAGCAAGCAGAAGGTATAGGCCAGGGATACTAGCGGAGATTTGCTACGTAGTGAGGGCCATAAATGAGCGGCGCCAGCGGCGCTGTAGAACAACAGCTGTAGCGAGAACATTGCCTGATATATGGGCCCGCTCAGCAGCACAGCATTAAGTGCAAAAATAGCCACCAGACAGGCCGGGATCACCAGCCGCAGAGCCTTGTGTGATATTGTCTGAATCCACAAGCGGTTTTTGACTGGGTTTAACAGCCAGTGATGCCTGTGGAATAACTGGAAATTACCTGCGATTGTGCGGACTTTGCGTCTGAATTCTGTTTCGGGAGCAGAAGGCAGAGCGTCGTAAACGGTCGCACCTTGCTTGAAAATTACCCGGTATCCCCTGCGCGTGATTGTCATGGGGATCAGCACATCCTCTATCAGTGTGTCGTCCGGTACTGGCTCAAACAAGTCTTTGCGAAAGGCGTAGAAAGCCCCGGTCGCACCAATAACCGAATCAATCCGACTTTCATTCAAGCGAATGTATTTTTCGTAGCGCCAATAAAGACCAGTGCCTGCCATTTGGCCTTGGTCCTTGTCGGGTGCCGCAAATACCAGCTCACCGCTAACCGCTCCCACAGTTTTATCACCAAAATCTTCAGTGATTATCGGCAAGGCATCAGGCTCTAGAGTTTGCCTAGCGTCAAGCAGCACAACAATCTCGCCTTTGAGTGTCGGGACAATCCGGTTCAGAACCGTGGGCTTGCCGCGATTGGTTTGAAATGCAATCACTTTTACCCCTCGTTGGCTGAAGCCGGAGGCAATCTCCGCGGTATTGTCGGTGGAGCCGTCGGAGGCGACGACGACCTCCAGTTTGTTCAAGTCATACGCAAGCGAAAAAATATTCTCCAACCGCTGCGCGATACACATCGACTCGTTATGCGCCACTACCAGTATGCTAACGCTGGGGATAGCAGGCACAGCCTGCAAGTTTCCGTTGCACCTGCGGCCCACCAGGCCAAGTAATAATGGGTAAAGTACGTAGGTGTAGACAACGATTGTTATCAAGGTAGCTAGGCTTGTCTCGATTGAGTTCATCGCGTTGCCTGCAGAGCAAGTGAGAAAAAAGGGTTGGCGCCGATAGCGCCCCTCGCACATCAGCCACTGACTAAACACATGCCCTGATTTAGCAGGTCGGTTCCAACAGCAAGGTAGCCTGCACCCAGTGATACCATGAGCAATAAAAGGGACTTGATCATCATGAGATGATTCCTCCTCTAGTGATTCCGATTACCCGGAGTGTTTTCTCTTGCGAGCGCAAGAATATGTAGCGAGCGTTTATTGTTCGCAGAAAACCGGCTTGTCGGCGTTCGATATGAACCCGCATAGCTCGGCAATTGACGCACCTGCATCCGGCACTCCTGTTTCCGCGAGGCGATAGTCGTGTGACTTGGGGTCAGCAAAGCCAACGCGAGTGATCGTTTTCGGAAAGTAGTTGTCGCCGGGGTAAAACCGCGCTGATCCACCAATGAAGATGTTGCGGTTGATGCGAGCATTCGGAAAGTAGAAGGCCAGACTCGCGCTTCCTGGAGACTTATCGCGCCCGACGATGCCATAGGCATTGTGGCTGACGATATTCCGCGTGAAGATCAGGTCCGGATTTGGGCGACCCTCGGCGGTAAGCACATTGCCACTAACCAGCGCAGTATTGTGTGTAAATGAGATATCGGCTGCGCCCTCAAGAAGCTGCAGCAGGCGGCCTTCACCCCAGTCGCCGCCGATATCGTAAAACACATTGTTGTGTATCAAAATCCGACGGGTCTGCTGACTGGGGTGGTGATCATCGTGCCCGAGTATGTTGATACCGCTGGCGACATGGCGAATGATATTGTGGCTGAAGGTAATGTCTTCGACCGTCGACCAGGGGGCACTGCCATCCTGATTGCGCACAGTAAACAGTACCGAAAATCCGTTCTGTGCCTGTGGCCAGTTGTATTCCAGTAGATTGCCCTGAATCAGTACCCGGCGCGCATTTTTAAGCTCCAGAAGGTTCTTGATAGTCCAGCGATCCGATGACCGCCATGATAGTGGTTTCGTCAGATGGTTGCCTGTGATCGTAATATCACTGGGTACAAGATTCTCGACCGAAGGATCGCCACCGCCAAACATAATATTTTCGCCTGCGGCCTCGAGATAGTTATTGCGTATCAGGTAGGGCCCGGTGCCATTCCAGCCAACAATTGCCTGAGAATCCTCACCGCGTATTTTGAAGTCGGAAAAATGGGAGTCCAGTATTGCGGTGCTGCCTGCATTCAGAACGACCCCCCGGCGCGTACCTACCCGAGCGTCACCGTGAAAGTAGCAGCGCTCAAATATAAAGTGCCGGGCTTGCGGAACTGTGTTGCGCCAGGGGCTGGATAGCGTGTGATTGTCGAGCCTGACCAACTCTTTCAGCCAAACACCGTCAGAAGACGATGCCGGCGTGAACTTTATACCGATAAAACGGTAGAAACGTGCTCCGGGCTGTGTGCTGATTATGGCGCCGCGCGATGACGTCAGTGTTGCCATCGCGCCAGCGTGAGCGGGCGAAACCCGTTGCCCGGCTTCGGGCAGCATCGGCGGGCTGGCACTGGAGCGTATGGTAATCCAGCGCGATGTTGTTTCGTCCGTGCCGGGCTTTGCGGGTAGCGTAAACGGTCCGGAAAATGTTGCACCTGCGGTGAGCAGGATGACATCACCGGGCGACGCTGTATTCAGTGCGTCCTGGAAATCCTGCCCGGCGCTGAGCTTGATAATGTTTCCGGGTGAAATCGCGGTGGTCGCAGCTTGCCGCTCTGGCAGAGCGGGTCGCTTTGCCTCAGCATCTGGCACAGGCGAGGCCAGCAGAGAGAGCGCAGCCAATGTCCAGGTCGCAAGGGCAAAGCGTCGCAACAGAGAATGATTGCGATTAGCCACGGCGGTAACCTAACTTGCTTTCTTCACGGCCGGGCGTATTTCCACTGCACCCCGCGTCAGGTCGATCACAATCTGGTCGGAGCGAATCAGGTCGAGCGATTCACTTGCATCACTCACGACCACCACGTCTGCGTGATCGAGCAATGCGTTTACCGAATCACACATCAGGGTGGAAATATGAGGGATTTCTTCAACGATATAGCGGCGATTGGCACCGGTTAGCTTGGCGATGGCGACGTTACGGTCGAGGATGCGTATATCGCAGCCCTTCCCGAGCAGCGTTTCTACCAGTGTGACCATCGGGCTTTCCCTGAGATCGTCCGTGTCAGGCTTGAATGCGAGACCGAAAACACCAATCTGTTTCTTTCCGGTCGCCATGACGGTTTCAACCGCGCGGCTGATCTGGGCATTGTTGGACGGCAGAATGGCATCCAGCATGGGTAGCGCTACATCCGCGTGATGTGCGGCATAGAGCAGTGCCTTGATGTCCTTTGGCAGGCATGAACCGCCGAACGCGAATCCCGGTCGGAGATAAGCTTCCGAGATATTCAGCTTGGTATCGAGGCGAAATATCCGCATCACTTCCTGAGCGTCAACACCCAGCCCGGCACACACATCGCCAATTTCGTTAGCGAAGCATATCTTAAGTGCGTGAAAAACATTGGAGACATACTTGACCGTTTCCGCTGTGGGTATTTGTGTGCGAATGATGGGCGCGGGCACCATCGAATAGATGTCTTCCAGCAAATTCGCCGTTGGCTCCTCGTCGCAACCGACCAGTGTGAACGGCGGCTTGAAGAAATCGCTCAGTGCTGTGCCTTCGCGGATAAATTCTGGGTTTACCGCGACCCGAAGCCAGCGCCGGGCCGCCTGCCCTGCGCCCGCAAACAGAGCTCTCTTCGCGGTGTTTTCGACAGTACCGGGGAGCACGGTACTGCGAACCACCACGGTAAATTCGCGCTCCAGCCCTTGCAGTGCTTCACCGATTTCCCGGCAGACATTGGACAATCCGTTCAGGTCCAGCTTGCCGTGTCGGTCTCCCGGTGTGCCCACACAGATAAAAGCAATCGAACTCTGGCTGATGGCTTCTGTGCATGAGGTGGTCGCCTTTAACCTTCCCGCTTCGGTCATGGCACCGATGAGGTCAGCCAACCCGGGTTCGACGATGGGAGAAGTGTGTTCCTCGTTGATCAAGCGTACTTTTTCGTCGTTGATATCTACGCCGATTACAGAATGTCCGGCCCGTGCAAAGCAGGCCGCGCTGACGCAACCGACGTAGCCGAGACCAAAAACGCTTATTGAATGTTTCATAGAGTATGACTCCTGGTTATAGAGCACTGTCACAGGGAGCTGGGCTGGGGAAGTTGAACAGTTTTTATTGCGGGACGCTTGTCACCGGACAATCGCGGCGGCCTCTTCTAATAGAAGCCTCGCGAGCAAGCAATTCGCGGATATAGCCTTCGAAGTCAGCTCCAACCCGCTCCCATGAATACTGTTGAACCACCAGTTCGCGACCATTGAGGGCTAGGCTCTCGCGGGCGGCTTGATTGCGGATGAGGTTGACGGTGGTTGCGGCGAAGGTTTCGGGATCATCGGCGATAGCGATGTGATTGCCATCGACCAGAGGGAGCCCTTCGGCGCCTATGGTTGTGCTGACGACCGCCTTGCCCATCGCTAGGGCTTCGTAGATTTTCAGCCGCGTGCCGCCGCCCACTCGCAGGGGCACCACATAGACCGCCGCTTTTGCGATGTAGGGCCTGACATCCACTACGGTGCCGGTGAGGCGAATACCGACCGCGTCAGCCGCGTCTCTCAGTTTCCTACTCGGGTTGCGCCCAACCATGGTGGTCGCGGCTTCCGGTACCTCGCGGAGAATGCGCGGCCAGATGGCATCAATAAAGTACAGCATGGCATCTTCATTGGGATGCCAATCCATTGAACCGGTGAACACAATCTCGGCGGGCAGCTCTACCACGGTTCGGTCCGGCTGGAAGTAGTCGACATCCACGCCAGTCGCTATGGATACGATGTCGCCTTGCGGAGCGCCCTCGCTGAGTAGGGCCTGATCATCCTTTGATACCGCCAGCGTCATGCCGGCTCTACGGCAGCACCGGAGTTCATAACGACGCATTTTTCGCCATTCCAAAGCGAGCAGCACGCGGGTCAGAACACGGGACTGAACCTTTTCCAGCCGTTGCCAGATCATGTATTCCACATTGTGCTCGAAGAACAGCAGTGGGATATCCAGCTGCTGTGGCAGATTGGGCATCGCCACGAGAAAATCGGCAATGCAGATATCGTAGGCATCACTGTCCAATAGCTGGGAAACGATCTTTTTTACTGCTGGTATTCGGTTTTTGTACAGATCTACCGGCAGTGTTGATAGCAGCGAGCGAGCCAGTGCGAACAGAAAACGGGCACTGTTCTTTTTTGCCGGGCAGTAGGGAATAGAATGCAATTTCCGGCAGTTGGCTAGCTGCGCTTTCAGACCCTCAGGATCGTCAGCGGGGCCATGGGTAGTAACCACCGTGACGTTGTGCCACCGGGATAGTGCCTGCAACAGATAAAAGCTGCGCAGCCGACCACCGGTATTCAGTGGCCACAGTCCACCGACTTTCAACCACAGGATGTTCAGCCTGGCTTGGCTGCTCGAGTGCAACTCGTCGCCGGCGTTTTGGTTGGCGCTAGTGGCTGAATTGCCATCGTCGAGGTTGCGCATATTGCCTGTCATACGGATACCCACTGTGATGTGCTTGCCGACTGCGGCGATGCGGCAGGGCTGCGTTGACTGTAGATGCTTTCAACAGGCTCGCCATCGATAAAGATGCGCTGCCAGATTTCCAGGTTGATAAGCATCCACAAACGCTCTGCGTTGTCTTCCGAGCCATTGAAGTGGCGGTAAGCGAGCGCTTTTACGTAATCAGCGTTAAATTGATCGCGTGACAGCGCACGCTCACCAAGCACCAAATCCTCGACAATCCAGCGGTAGCGATCGCGCAGCCATGCGCGGATCGGCACAGGGAAGCCCATTTTTCTACGATTCATAATCTCCTGGGGTACGATGTCCCTTACCGCATCGCGCAGCAAAGCCTTGGTTTTTCCGCCCCGTAGCCGGTAGCGACCGGGAATCGCCAGTACCTTTTCGACCAAACGATGATCGAGAAAGGGGACTCTGCTTTCCAGTGAAGCCGCCATACTCATCTGATCCTGTTTCATCAGCAGCTCGACGAGGTAGGTTTGTACGTCGGCGCGGCTCATGGAGGCCAGCACATCGTCTCCGGCAGCCCGGTAATGTGCGAGATGTGGAGAAAAGATGTCGCGGGCGTGTTCCATACAGCTATCACTGAACAGCAGCGATCTGTGTTCGGGCCGATAGACGGAAAAATTGTCGAAGAACAGCCCTTTTGCAGAGCAATCGAGCGCCAGAAAGGAACGCTCGGCGTAGCGGCGCAAAGCGCGGGGAAGGGTTTCGACTTTCCCGGCGATTGCCTCCCTCAAGGCCGCAGGCGTTATACCTTTGTAGAATTTCCCGAGCCGGCAATTCCAGATCGTCGTCCGGTATCGGTGTCCATAGCCCAGGAAGAGTTCGTCAGCACCTTCGCCGGTCAATACCACTTTGACATGGTTGCTGGCGAGTCGTGACACGATATGAAGTGGAATACTCGAGGTGAAGGCAATCGGTTCGTCCTCGTGCCACAACAGACTGGGCAGTTCGGCAAAGAACTGCTCAGCCGACAGCGTTATCTCTCGGTGTTCTGCCTCCACCGCTTCAGCCGCCAGCCGCGCGTAAGCTAGCTCATTGGCAGAGGCATCCTCAAAACCAATGGAGAAGGTTTTTATGGGGCCGCTGACTCTGGGCGCCATCAAGCCCGCCAGAATTGTGGAGTCGATACCGCCGGACAGGAAGAGCCCAACCGGCACATCGCTAACCAGGTGGCTTTCGACGGCCTCTTCCAAACCCTTGCGGACCTCATGCTGGTAATCCTCATAGCGTAAATGGCCTGTAGCGTTAACCGACGGTGGGTGCCAGTACTGATGTTCAACAGCGCCGGTAGCAAGCGACCAAGTCAACGTTCTGGCCGGACGCAACTTGTTAATTCCCTCGAAGAATGTGCCCTCGCCTGCGATATAACGCGATGCGAAGTACTCGGGTAGTATGGCGCGATTCAACGCTGGTTGGCTGGAGCTACCAGCCAGAATGGCTTTGATCTCTGATGCGAAGACCAGCTCCGAGTCTGACAAGGAATAGTAAAGCGGCTTGATTCCGAGCCGGTCTCGCGCGAGAAACAGTGTTTGTTTTTGGCTGTCCCAGACGGCGAATGCGAACATGCCTTCAAGGCGCACGACACATTCCGGCCCAAAGATTTCATAGGCGCGAAGAACAACCTCGGTGTCAGATTGGGTCGCGAAGGTGCAGCCTCTCGCCGACAGTTCTTTTCGCAGCGCGCGAAAGTTGTAGAGTTCCCCGTTGTAAGTGATCCACATGTCCCGCGTCGGGTTAGCCATTGGTTGATGCCCGCCACCAACATCGATGATCGACAAACGCCTATGAGCGAGACCCACAGGGCCGCGGCACATGATGCCTGCGCCATCGGGCCCGCGATGTATAAGGCTATCGCGCATGGTCAGAAGACGCCCCTCGTCGACCGTGGTGCTGGGATCAAAACTGACAATGCCGCTAATTCCGCACATGGTTTGCTTTCCGGTTTTTGGTCAGTAAAAACTGATAGTTGCCGCAGCCAGGACCTAGCTCTGCACTACTGGCGACAAGCCGCCCAGCAGGGTCTCTGCTTTACGCACTGCTTTCTCGAACGAGAACTGCGGCTCAGGATTCGACGGGTAGATCAGCGTCGCCAGGCGCAGCGGCAGTTTTCTGTTGGAGGAGAAAGAGACGAGCGGCGCGGGGACTCGCTGCCCGTAGTTTTGCGAGTACCAGCCCAGCCGGGGGAAGTCGCTGCCGGTAAAGATGGCGCAGTGTGTCTCGGAGCTGCCGAGAACACGCAGTTGTAACTTACTGTTAAGGCCCTGTGCGCAGACGGTGGAGTTATCTGTTTGCACAACGGAGAGTGGCGCGAACTGATAGCGAAGATCGATGTCGTGCTCGCCCAGCCCAATGACATCATCTATCACCAGCCAGTAGCGTTGTTCAATAAACAGGACGCGGCGACGGTGCGTTATGGGCGCCTCTGCATTTACGTAAGCCGTATGGCTGGCATCGACGATGCTGTATTCAGGCAGGGCGTGGCATTGATTCAGACACGCCTCAGGACGGCTATGCCAGGAGAAGGCCGCTTTTGGTATAGCCTGGTTCTGGCCGTCAATAATCAAGGTGCTATGCGCGTTACTGCTGCGGAAATGATCGCGCCAGACAGGGTCGGCGGTGTAGCAGTAGGTACCCGGATCGACCAGAAAATTTTCGCCCCAACAGCTGCATTGAAGGCTGAGCAGGTCGGCGTGGCCGTGACCGCTGCTCACCGGGCAGCCGAGTGGCCCGAAATCGACAATCATCTGGTGTGCTTTGCAATCCCAGCTGTTGCGCATAACCGCGTAGCCACTGTCCTTGAAGCAATGTAAAGGACTCGGCGCTGGTGGTTGCGGGCGAGGCGCCTGCGCATCGTCGCCCAGCAGCCAGAGAGCCTCCGGCGCGAGCTCGCCCGCAGCCCATGAAAATGAGCGGTTGCGAAACAGAACCGATGCTGTGGAGAAGAGCCCGCGATAATCGCCGCTGTGCCGCCGAACGAGGGGCAGCAGACAGCCTCCGTCCGTATCGCCGATTTGTGGCAATGTACCGTCGGGACGGCGCAACTGCAGTAAAAAGCTGACCATGTCTCTCAGCTTGTTTTCTACAAGACCAGGCAACTCCCCCTGATTGATTCTCGCGAGGATAAGGAAGTGCAGATAGATCTCAACCGTATAGTATTGATAGCGCGTCGACTGCTCAAAATAGCCACCGTCAGGGTGCACCTGTGTTGTGAGCTGATCTAGGAGCGTCTCCCGTCCCAGTGATCGCCAGCGATCAGCGCCCTCTAGTTCCGGTAGCAGTGTGCCAACGTAGAAAAGACCCAGTGCCTCGACAGTTAGATGGGTGTTGGGTGAGAAATAGCGCGAGTAATTGCGTTCTATATAGCGTGCCTGACGCTGAATCAAACCAAGCATGGTATAGAAAAGCTCGGCTGTCAGCGCCTCGGCTCCGCGAAATAGCTGAAGTCCCCAGCACCAGGAAATAATTCGCATGGAGGCTTCCAGCGCGCTGCACCAGTTGATGCCATAACAGGGCGGGTTAGCCTTGATCCAGCTTTCTATCAGTTCAGAGAATTGCTCCGCGTAGCGGGTGTCACCGGTGACCAGATAAGCTTGGCCCAGATCGAGGATCCACTGATGACGGTTAAGTTCCCAGACCACTTTGCTGTCGCCTACCTGTTCATAGGATAGTGGGTCGATCCGGCTCCAGTGAACGAGAGGCGATTTGCGCATTGCGACCGGATCGAGATGCCAGTCAATCGGCTCGCCAAATGACAGCGCCGCATAACCTAGCAGGTCGAATTCTCCCCGGCATATTGCATTGGCGCGCGCTATCAATTCGCGGTTATGGCCGCTCAGGTCTGCGGCTAAGTGATTAACCATACGGCTCCTGCTTTGCTCATCCTTGAGGCTTGTGAAGAAGCGCAAAGCCATTGACTGGGCTAGACGGTTTTGTAACTCCGCTTTGGCGAGATTACCATGGCCGCTATGGACTCGTGCCACCACGTCCCGCAAAATCGTGTCGCAGTGGCGACTATCAAAGCTGCAGTGTGCGGCATCCAGCCCCCAACAGGGAGGCTGCTTAAGCCGCTCTGCCACAATAATGGCGCGCTGGCGGCTGCGGAACGCCAGTTCTGAGTGGCTCATTTTAAGAATGCGTTGTAGTTTCATCGAACTTAGCCTTGCGGTTTATCGCGTTGTCCGGGCGATGAGCAGCCGCCGCCGAATGGTAGGCGTTTATCCAGCAATCCCTAACCTGCGCCCAGGTGTAGCGCTCCACATCAGCTCGGGCGCGGCGGGCCAGTTCCTGTCCCTGTGAGGGACATTCCAGCAGAGTGCGCACTGCGTCGGCGATAGACGAGGGATCTCCATTTTCCAGAAGGAGTCCCCGCTCGCCCTCACCCATCATGTTAGGAATGTCACCGATAGGAGTGGAAATGACCGTAAGTCCGGAGGCGAAGGCCTCCAAAATGGATATCGGCTGGTTATCGATGCTGGAGGCATTGATGAAGATATCTGACCGATTGTATAGCGCGGGCATGAGCTCAGGCTCGATTCGTCCGACAAACTGAATGTCCGAGATGCCCTCAGCGGCTACCCACTGGCGCAGCGATTTTTCCTGACTGCCATAACCGGCGACGGTCAGCGTTGCTTGCGGGTAACTTCGCTTCAGGATAGCGAAGGCTTTGAGTATCTTGTCGACACCGTAGTGGCTTTCCAGATTTCGGTTCGACAAAAGCCTGGGCTTTATCGAGACGCGCTGTCGATAAGTGAACGCATCTAAATCGATCACGTTGCAAACGACATCGGCGTGATAGCCGTATCGGCGAAAAGTCTGCTGCAGATACACCGACGGCACCACGATGCGATCAGCCAGACGAAGCCAAGGGTGGACGCGATAGCCCCAATTTCGAAGATGGTCATCCGCTTCACCGCTGTGGTAGTTCAGAACCGAAGGCTTGGAAAACAGTTTCGCTGCTATCAGCGCCGGTAGGGGTGCCAGCATGAAAGACCAGTACGACGCGGAGAAAATATGAACCACATCGGCGTCGCGGAGTCGCAAAAGGCTTGCGGTATAGAAAATCTGGTTGAGCAAAGTTCGCAGCAGCGGAATTCGCCGAACCCAGCGCAGCCCTTTGGGAAATCGCGGATTTACCGCGACAAAATCCACCTGTATTCCGTCTTTGGCCAGGGCTTCTGCGAGACTGAATGCCTGCACGCCCTGCCCTCCAAGTATATCCAGATTCGGCGCAACAATGGCGACGCGATCAATCTCTACACCCTGATTTACGGTTAGGTTACGCGTTTCGGCGCTGTGAACAGTCGGCATGGCTAGTGAACCCGGGGCATTGCCGATTTATGGATTTTCGACTGCCAGTTACGTCTGAGCGGCTTGTGGTCGACCGCTGGAAAGAGCGGCGAATCCAGAAATCTACGACACCAAAGCTCAAACGAGATCAGCGTCCACAACTGCTGATCGAGCGGGCGGCCTTGGCCGTGCATAGACAGTAGCCTTTCGATGTAGTCGGCGTTAAAAATGTTACGGGATTGGCTGGTATGCGACAGCAGCAGGTCTCTTACAAAGCTACTTAAATCGCGCCGGAACCATTCGCCCAGCGGAATCGCAAAACCCTGCTTGGGCCTGTCGATAATATCTTCCGGAAGAATTCCCCGCATCGCTCGTTTAAAAATATGCTTGGTATTGCCTTTGTGGAGACGGAATTCGGGGGGGATGGTTGCCGCAAATTCGACAAATTTGTGGTCGAGCAGGGGAACTCTGACTTCGAGGGAGTTTGCCATACTCATGCGGTCGACCTTGGTAAGGATGTCGAGAGAGAGATAGTTTTTTATGTCGAGGTACTGCAGGGCCGACAGCCAGTGCACCTCGTCATCCGGCAGGGATTCCAGCATATCCTTCCACGGATCGGCTTGCAGTACGGCCTCGGCCGCCGAGTGATGAAACAGTGAGTGTTGAGAATCTTTGGCAAACAGAGTGCCAGCGTCGAGATAGCGATCAGGCCCATTGAGCGCGATATGCTTGAGAAAATTTCGACCTCGGGTGCCTTCCGAGAGCTGGGCGCCCACTACGCCCATCAGCGATCGGACCATGCCGGGTATATAGCGGTAGCGGCGCTCTCGCTGCTCGACACAGTAACGGTCATAGCCTGCAAAGAGCTCATCGCCACCGTCGCCGGACTGAACAACTTTGACGTGTTGCGATGCGAGTTTGGATACCATGTAGGTCGGTATTGCCGAGGAATCACCAAAGGGTTCATCGAGATCCCACACGATATCATCGAGAACGTTAATAACATCGGGCTCGAGTATCAGTTCGTGATGATCAGTACCAAAAGCTTCGGCCACCTTCCGGGCATGGGCCAACTCATTAAAGGCCTGTTCCGAAAAACCGACGCTGAAGGTTTTAATCGGCTGAGAACATTGTCTGGCCATTGTCGCAACAACCGAACTGGAATCTATTCCACCACTCAGAAAAGCGCCGAAAGGTACATCGCAGATCAATCGCAATCTGACCGACTCTTCGAGTCTGGCACGCAATTCCTCAACAAAACTGTCCTCTGAGCGGTCGTAATCCGGCTCGAATTCGACGTCCCAGTAGCGTGTGACCACGGGCAATCGATTAGATTCGACCGTAAGCATGTGACCTGCTTCCAGCTTGTTAATGCCAGACAAGATACTTTGAGCTCTCGGGGTTGTTAGAAAAGTAAACAGATGGGCTACAGCATTCCAGTCGAGTTGCCGCTCCACCCAAGGTAACTGCAGTATAGATTTCAGTTCTGAGCCAAACACAAAATGGCCGTGAAAATGACCGTAAAACAGCGGTTTGATTCCGAGTCGGTCTCTGGCAAGCAAGAGTTTCCTACGATTATTGTCCCACAGTGCAAAAGCGAACATCCCGCGTAGTTGATGGACGCATTGGTCACCGTACTCTTCGTAGAGGTGAACGATAACCTCCGTGTCCGACTCGGTGTAAAAGGAATGCTTTTTTTTAATCAGGGACTGTTTGAGCGAGCGGTAGTTGTAGATTTCACCATTGAGCACTACGACGATGGATCTATCCTCATTAAAAATCGGCTGGTTGCCGGTCTCAAGATCTATAATGCTCAGTCGGCGCATGCCTAACCCAATATCATTGTTGATATAGTAACCGTCATCATCCGGGCCACGGCTTCGCAGTGCGTCACACATGGCGACGACATCAACGGGCTCTACCCGTTGCCCCGAGGTTCCGAAAATACCTGCGATCCCGCACATAGGTTGTCTCCGTTTTATAAGGTTGTGATGACGAAAAGTTCAGGCGCTGATCCGGCTTCTAAGACAATTAATTGGCCGATTTAAATACCGGGAAAGCATTGCCTTCTCGTCGTCGGCCATCGGGCCGATCATCATGACCAGGCGGTGGTAACCAGCCAGATAGACGATGGCACCGACTGACAGTTTCCAGAAGCCGGTGGCCTCTATTGCAGTGATAACCATCACCGCCGGAATTAGCGCAAGGGCCGCCATCGATAGCGTCATAACAATCGCGCGCCAGGGTAAAAGCTCCTCAAGGCCAACGCCCAGAACTTGCTTTATCCGGTAGAGCGCCAGTGCTTTCGATACCAGCGTCGCGAGTAGCGTTACCGTGATCGCCCCAACCAAGTGGTAGTGTTCGAGAAACCACGGCATAAACATTACGACAATCGCCAGCCGTACAATATTCTGCAGAATAAGGAAATGGGTCTGTCCGAAAACTCTGAGTGCACCATCGGTCAGAAATGTAGCGAGCAGCATCGATAAGGTACACACCATGAAAATGGGAACGCTCTCCAGATAGGTATCGGTGAACAGAAAGACAATTAAGGGTTCTGCCAACATCATCAGCATAGCGACCATGGGAAAGAATATGAGCGCGAGCTTGCGGATACTATCCAGCCAAATGGAAACCACCTCGCGGTAGGCGCCTGATTTAATTTTCTCCTGCATGTTGATCATCATCACATTGCAGGTAGAGGTCATCAGAAAATCGGAGATGGGTATCTGCAGACAGCCTACTGCGTAGATGGCAAAGGTAGCCGCGTTGAAGTAGTAGGACACTGCATACAAGTGGTAATTGACCTGAATGACCTCGATTAGTGCTGCCGCGCCAAACGGGATGGCATAGGCCAGATGGATACCCAGTACCCCGGGGTCAGCATGTAGGCTGGTACGGTATTCGCGTGTCACATAAAGGATGGTTGCCGCCAGACGCGCCAGCGCGAAGGCGATCGCGCCAATCATCAACGCTTTCAGGTCGGCGATCAGCAAAACCGGTAGTATGTAACACAGCGCCCGCGATAGATCTGATATACCGTAGGCTGATGACGCGTACAGGTGTTGCTTGCGTACGGTCATCACGATTTCCAGAACCACTGCAACTAGCATAAACAGAAGGTAGAGTCCGACCAATGGAATATAACTGCCTAGCTCGGGATTATTCAGGAGTCGAGCTAGTTCATTGGTGTAGAGACTCAAGCCCACCAGCGACAGCACGCCCAGCGTCGCGAGCACAAGCAGTGTGTTACAAATGTAGGTCCCCGCTCGCTCGCAATCGGATGGCAGAAAGTAGTAGAGGCTTTCCGCCATGCCAGCCTGAGCGACAACGAACAGAGTCCCAAAGATAAGGAAGATCTGCTTGTAGGTGCCAAACTCGGCGGGCTCGAAGAGCCTCGCCAGAACCATGGGTATGGCAAAAGCCGCCAGAAAGCCAAACAATCTACCGGCCATGAGTATCAGCGCCGGACGAAATATGGCCTCCTGCTGGGGCAGGCCAGCGGGCGCCGCAGCGGATTCAGCCACGCCCGAGCGCACCTGCAATTTTAGAATCACCGACAGGACTATCCGAAGCTCGAAAGGCAAATAAGGATTTTTTTAGCGTCATGGTTACGGTGGTGTAGACTCAGAACGAACCCACTAGGCGAAGTGCATCCGCGAGCATTTGGTGGCCGGATCGAAAATGCCGTTTGCCTGGCAGGACAGCACGGCGGTCGAAAGATTGTTAAACCCGTTTATGCTGGATTTTTCCCAAAGCAGGTGGCGCGGGATCGTGAGCTCGGGGCGTGCCCGATCCTGGTGTGTACAGGTGGTTACAGCTGAGGTGTATCCTGCGCGGGCTACTTCAGCAATCACCAGCGCATTGAAACTGCCATCGGGGTAAGCAAAATGCTTAATCTCTGTGTTCAGACAATTCTGAAGATAGTGTTTAGATCGAACGACTTCTGCCCGAACGTTGTCCGCTGTCTCGTTTGCAAGTACGGCGTGAGATACCGTATGCGAACCAACCGTTACACCCGCGCCAAGCATCTCCGACAACATGTCCGGGCTGAGGCCCCGAAATGCTTGTTTCCTGTCCTCGGGCAGGCAAAGTCGGGATTCCATACGGTTGATCAGTGTCTTTATGCCCTCAAGATTCAGTGAATCAAGAATACGACGGGTTGCATCAAAAGCATCAGAAGAGGCATAGAGCTCGTTCTCCAGTTCCTTGGCGATCTGACAAGTGGCGTCCTGAAGCTCGCCTATCGCACGGAAGACGTCAACTCTGCTGGTATTGATCGCCTCGGATACAAGGAGGTAGAGATGGTCGTGAGGTAGTAGCTGGTCAGTTCCGATAAGATTGCTAACGACGAACACCGTGAAGGGTATATTCATGTCACGAAGCAAGGGATAGGCATTGTGGTAGACGTCAGCGTAACCGTCGTCGAAGGTTACCGCGGCGAGCTTGTTACCCTCACGGCTGCCTTGATACAGAGATGCCACCAGCTCGTCCAGTGATACAAAGGTATAGTCTTGTGCGAAGTACTCAAGCTGGTGTTTCAGCGTTTCAACACTGATAAGATTTGGCTCGATCGAAGCCTGTGCGGCTGAGTCAAAGTCGGTCACCACTCGGTGGTAGCCCAGCACTAGAGGCATGTTGTTCATCCCGAGCGTCTTTCCAATCAGCTGATCGACTCCCGTCAAGTGCAGTGCTGCGGCGCACCCTGACTTGGCGGCGCGTCGGATACGTGGTCTGGTGTTGCCGGGTTTTCTGGTCACTAGGCAGCCCTCCTGTAAGCTATGGCAGGTGGCCGGATAAAGTGCTTTAGCTTCACCAGATTTCGGCAAACCGTGCCATAGAAAGAGGCCGGGTAAACCTCCAGCCGCGCCAGGAAACGTTCCTTGTCAGTCCAGAGGTACTTGTATTCTTCGTTATCGTGCAGGAGGTCAAAGGTGTGCACGCCTTCGCTAATCGCCTGCTGTATTGACAAACCCAAGGTCAGCATACCAACGCTATACTTGGTATAGCTGTCGTTCAGCGCTGACTGGAAATAGTAGTAGGAGTCGAGATAGCGAAACTGATAGACGCAAGCAGCGGTTACACCGTCCAGCCTGAGGCGGAACAGTCTGAGCCAGCCAGCGTCAGAGGCGATTCTGGAAAAATCCTGATGAAACGCGACGATGCGTGGGTCATTAAACACCGTCAATTCTCCCCGATTTCGCCAATGATCCAAATGAAGGTCGAAAAACTCTGACATGGCGTCAGCCATATCCATTTCCGTGGTTGTCGATAAAAAATCAACAGAAAAGTCTTTCTTCAGCTTTCTGAGCTTTCTCATGAAGTACTTCTGATGCGTTCGGCTCAGCTCGGAACAATAGTCTTGCCAAGTTTTATCCCGAATATCGATATACGGGCAGATATTAGTCCTCGAGGAGTGACTGCTTCCGCCACTCATCTGGATAAGCTGTGGCAACTGAGTTGTGAAGCTGCTGGCTTCCTCTACTCTGGTGAGCTCCACCATATACCCTTTCGCGGTAATTTGTTGGCTTATGGCTTTCATTGCCGTTTGTTCGTATGAATTACGCAAGATAAAGCTAAGGTAGTCTGAGCCGATATTGCCCGAAGCGATGAACTCCAAGTGCAGAAACGGCATTAGTCGTGAATATTTAGGTGGTGACACCGCTAACGGCGCAATACCGATAAGCTCGTTCTCGAGACGGACGAGGATAACGTAGAGTTCTCTATTTTCAGCCATGTGTATCCACCAAGTATGCATCCACTCCCAACTGAGAAACAGGTTGTTACAAGCGCTGTCGGCTAATAGATCTGCCCATTCGTGTCGGATGCTTCTCAATTCATCAAGATTGTCGATTATGCGAGTGCTTAGCATGATGTACTCCGGGGTGTACTGGGCAAAGTGGTTCTTGTTCTAAGACTGGTCTAATGCTGCGGGCGCCGGTTTAATGATTGGAGATGTTGTCTGGCTTTGGTGACTGCATGCGCTGCGAAAGCAACCAGGCTGCCGACTGTGAAAGGTTTAGTGATAGCAATGTTGCACAAGGGAATGCGGTCAACATAAAGCCGCCGAGTCAGGCTGCTGTCGTACGCAGCACAGGAGTCAATGCAGTCGATATCATCCCACTTATCCGCTCGACGAAGCAGCTCAATATTGGCCATCACTCCCGGTGCGCACTGTCGATAGTCCTCGTCGAAGGCGACTTTATAGGTATGTGCGATCCGGTGGGAAACAAACACTATAATTATTGCGATCGCTTTACCATCCAATCTTAGCGCAAGAATTCTCAACCTATTTTCACGATGGGCTGCGTGCATGATCGCTCTGAAAAAGTTATCGTCCTTTCTGGACGAGGCAATTGCCGTATTGCTTTCTCCCTTCCAGCCCGAGGATTCAAGAAAAATGAACTCCACAATCCACTGCTCTATATCGTCATTGCTCTCATACTGAGTCCAGCTTGTTTTGCCTAGTTCCGACAGACGCTTTAAGCGACGGCGATCTTCGCTGAGTGTCTTCTTCGATAATTGGTTGATGCAGGACGCGTTTCGCTGTCGGGCTTTAATGGCGCAGCCTCGATCGTAGTACCAGCATCGGCTACGCAACGGCGAGCTGCAAAGATGATCGATAAAGCTTTCAATGAAAGTGTTCCTGGCGGAGATCAGATTAAACGCCATGACCGATGCCGAACAATCACGTTTAAACCAGCGCAGGACTTGGTCGGCGCATTGTCTGGCGAAATCCAGATGTATTACAGGAGTAGCATTAAAGCAGTGGTCGTGCTGCCACAGGGTGATCGTTCGGACAGGAACCCCACGATAGCGCTTTTTGAAGCATATCGGAATTAGTCCACACAGCAGCGTATTGTCTTTTTCTGGGGAGGTTATCGAAATGGCGATAAACACGGGGCAGCTTTCTTCACCTAGATACTTGATCGCTGATGCCATAAACCACGGCTCGTAGCAAATATTAGGCTCTATTGCATTGCTGATGAGCTCTTGTAACTGGGAAGCATAGCGCTTCAGCAGTGCCTTACCGTCGATCAGCTCGGTCGAGAATACAGGATTCGTTAGCTCTCGAGCGTCCGGTATTGGTGCGTGCGGTCCTAGTTCGAAGGCGCTATTAACCATACGTGATCGTCTAGAGCCGAGCCAGCGAGGGGCACGCCCTGTCTAACTCCGATAGATACAGTACGCTGGTATCGCGAGCGGTCTTTTCGATGGAATATTCCCTCTCGGCGGTACACCGGCCCTTTGCGCCTAGTGCTTGTCTGAGAGCAGAATCCGTTATCAGGGTATCGAGCGCTTGAGCAAGTAAGTCCGGCGATTTTACCGGTATCAGCAATCCATTTGCGCCATGCTGGATGAGTTCAGGGGTTCCTCCAACGCGAGTTGCAACTACTGGCGTTCCGGCAGCCATAGATTCGAGAATTGAATTTGACAACCCCTCACTGTGCGATGGCAGTACCGATATATCTGCGGCCGCAAGTATTGCTGCGGTGTCCTGTCGATGTCCGGTAAAGATAAAGGCGTGATCTACGCCCGCTTTAGCGGTCATTGACTTAAGCTGATTCAGATAGGTCTGGTCATCGACGTACTGATCGCCAATTAATATCTTGTTTGCACCGACGATCATATAACACGCCGTCGGATGACGTTGCTTGAGCTTTTCCGCGGCGGCAATAAGGTCGTCAAAGCCTTTCTGAGGGTTAAGGCGCGCGAGCATGACGATGAGCGGGGCGTCCTGCGGAATTGAGAACTCTTCTCGTATGCTCTGATTAGCCATATTTGAATCGTAGAGCGACAGATCGATGCCGTTTTTGATCACCGTGATTTTGGGCTCGCTATAGCCTTCTTCCAGCAGCCAGCTTCGAATTGAATCCGCATTTACGAGTATCCGATCGGCGAGATTACATATCACCTTCTGCACGCGTTTTTTGGCCGGGCTGAGGTAGACCCCCTGATCGCGGATTGATGCAATGACAACGGGTACGCCTGCCAGCTTGGCCGCCGGGATAGAGAAACAGTTAGCGTAGAAGTTGTAGCTATGCACAATTTGATACTGCTGTTTACGAATATCCGCGGCGAAATGAAGCTGCTTCAGCAGTGTTAAAGGGTGGTAGAGCTTGTTAATCGGGTACTCCGTTATACTGCTAACGAGACTCTCAAACTCACTCAGTATATTTCCGCTTCGGCTAAAACAAGCTGAACTGATATCAAACAACTGATTGTCCAGATTGGCGATCAGATTGAGCACTTGTCCTTCGGTACCGCCCTTGCAGTAGTTGGGCAAGACTTTGAGTACCTTCCGGGTGTAGATTCCGCGAGACGCAGTGTCAAACATTGTCGGCACCGAAAGCGGCGGTTGTCGAAATTCGTCCTGCGGCGAATGCTATTCCGGCGATTATGTAGAAGTAGAAGTGGTAGGCAACCGGATGAAATAGCGCGGCGACACAGAATGCGATCAGGCTGATGCGCAAGCCCCGCTTAAGTGGCGCCAGCGGGTGCGGTTGACCCTCCGTAGTGGCGCATCGTGTGGCGCCGAAGGCTCTCTTGAGCAACATAAGGTAAAGGATCAGACCCGGCGCACCGAGCTCCAGCAAAATCTGCAAGTAGACGTTGTGGATTTCTGTCCAGGTTTCTCCTCTGATGTCATTCATGGTCAGCTCGTTCATGCCGACACCCGATCCTATCAAGGGGTGGGTAATGGCGTGCTTCATCGCGCTCTTCATATCGTGCAGCCTAACCTGCGCGGAACCTGTTTCGTCGCTTTCAATACTGGTAATCGTCGAAATGCGGTTTATATAGTCATCGGGTAGTAGCGAAGCTCCGCCGATGCCGAAAATGACGATTACCGGCAGCAAAAACTGACTCAGGTATTTCTTCATGGACCAGCCATAGCACAGGCCGATCGTGATGAGGGTAAGAAAGCCTCCTCTAGAGAAAGTTGAGATAACACCGAGTACGATAAGCACCGAAACCGCAAAGTAAATTAGCTTCGGCAGCCTTTTGTCAGCGTCTATTGCGAGTGCAATTGCCAGCGGCAAAAGCAGATTCAGCATCAGTGCCATGTCGTTCGGATTTTCGGTAAGGCCTGCTAAGTAACCCGCCACACGATTGCCGTCGACCGCGTAAGCACCTGCCATAAAGTTAGACACCGTGGTGCCTGCCATTGGAATAGCCATAAGGACTAGAGCGGAGGTCAGGCGCATAAGTCGATCCGGCGTATCGAGTACCTGAGTTAGCAGGATAAAGACGATCACCGTCTTTAGGTAGAGCTCCATCAGGAAGGCGACACTACCGCCGGGCCATTGGGAGAACGGGATTGTCAGAATTGTCCAGCAAAGAAAGTAGAACAGCGTAACAATCGCGGGTTCCAGTTCAATGATGGGGCGTTTGGCCTTAAGTCGGTTTAGTATATGAGCGGCGATGGAAACGGCCGCAGCCAGCAGCGCGATGCGCAGGGGCGCCAGCGCCGGGATATAGTTTTGCGGTGCAAGCAGCAGCACAAAGGCAAACGCGATAAGCGCCCAGAAGGCCACTGGCGATCCCGGCGCTGAACGGAGATTGCAGGCCACCAGTGTCTTGTCCAAAACCTCTGGGGCATCGTCCCGCCACCATGGTGTCTGTGGTAAAGCAGTCACAAACGCACCACCTGCCCAGCATCTGCCCGATAGCCCCAGGTTGCATCGCGGGTATCAACCACCAGCTTTCCGGAATCCAGTATTGTCGTGTAGTCGAAGCTCGGATGGTCAGTGAGTATGAGTATGCAATCGGTTTTCTCCAGCAGATCGCTAGTGAGATTCGACGACAAAAAATGGATTCCGGCAATATCAATAGAGGGCACATAGGGGTCGATATACGAAATTTCGGCGCCGCTACAAATCAGTGTATTGAGTATTCCCAGTGCAGGGGATTCGCGTATATCGCCGACACCTGCTTTGTAAGCGACGCCCAGAGCGAGTATGCGGGCACCGTTTACGCAGCGCTTGCGCCTGTTCAGGGACTCGTTGACAAGCTTTACGACGTGCCCCGGCATGGATTGATTGATTTCCTCTGCCAGTGGGATAAACCTGGCCTGGTAGTTGCTGAAGCGCATTTTCCAAGCAAGATAAGCCGGGTCGACTGGAATGCAATGCCCGCCGATGCCGGGACCGGGATAGAAGGGCATGAAGCCAAAGGGCTTGCTGGCGGCCGCATCAATTACCTCCCGAGAGCAGATGTTGAGCTCCCGGCACATGATTGAAAACTCATTGGCGAGAGCAATATTTACACTTCGGAATACGTTCTCATAGAGCTTCGCTAATTCCGCTACCTTGGGTGATGATACCTCTACGACATGGTCGACAATCTGCCGGTAGAGGGCTGCAGCCAAAGTTGTACACTGTTTGGTTACACCACCCGTAACCTTGGGTATTTCGCTTACACTGTACTGCTTGTTACCCGGATCTATCCTTTCCGGTGAGAACGCCAGAAAGAAGTCCCTGCCGCACACCAGCCCCTTGTCTTCGAACAGTGGCAGCAGTACCTCCTCCGTTGTGCCAGGGTAGGTTGTCGATTCCAGAATGATCAATTTTCCGGGAGACAGAGTTATCGCAAGGGTTTCTGCGACGTCGATGACGTAGGATATATCCGGGTCTTTGGACTTTCTTAGCGGTGTTGGTACACAGATTAAGATTACGTCGCTTTCGCACAGAAGGGAAAAATCCCCGGAGGGCTTATAGTGCCCGGAGGTACTCAGCCGCGCCAGTTCACTATCTTCGATGTCAGGGCTGTTCGCGTCGCACTGCCGGAGACGGCTCACGCGTTCAGCGTCGATATCGAGCCCGTTAACCTGGAATCCGGATTGTGCAAATGCCACAGCGAGCGGAAGACCAACGTAGCCCTGTCCGACCACAGAGACAGCTGCTTCTTTTAGTTGGATTTTTTCGAGCAAGTCAACGTAGGTGAATTCGCCAGTGAGCGGCGATGTTTGTGCGATTTCGTTCATGACAAAGATCCTTTGTTAGGAAACTGCCTTGGAGGTCGAGTCAGTGTTGTTTGTGCCAGATTCAGAATGAGCGGCGAAACCGTTATCGTTGCTGTTGCTTTTGTAGGATGGCGTAGCAACTGGTTTGCCTGCGACACCATGTCCTTTGATGATGGTAGCGATGGTGGCAAACAGTATCCGAATGTTTAAGTACACCGAGCGGTGACGGATGTAGTAGAGGTCGTAGCGCAGCTTTTCTATTTCTTCGTCGAGGTTGTTGGCGTAGCGGTACCGGACCTGCGCCCAGCCGGTGATACCCGGCCTGACTGAGCAGCGAAGCTGGTAGAAAGGTATTTCGCTTCCGGACTCCGGCGTATTTCTCGATGTAAGCGCGAACAGTTCAAAGTTTGATGCCGGGTGTGGGCGAGGGCCAACCAGGTTCATATCGCCCCGCAGAACATTGATGAACTGTGGAAGCTCATCCAGCCGAAAACGTCTTAGCCATCCTCCAAGGGCCGTGATACGTTCGCAATTGTCGCGGGCCCATTCGGTATGTTCAGCGATTGACGGCCTCATGGTCCTGAACTTGAAAAGTTTAAAACGCCTGCCATTTAGCCCTACTCTTTCCTGTACGAAGAGCGCAGGGCCATCGGAGTCCAGTCTGACCAGAACACCGAGTATCAGTAGAAACGGAAACAGCAGCAGCAGTGCAAGACCGGAGGCTACGCTGCTCACTAGGCGTTCGATGAAATCGGAGATGTGGTGATCGTGGTAGTCAGGCCCCCTCAGAATGTCCTCGGGTGCATAGGCTTCGATCGGGAGTTTTCCGGTCAGACGCTCATAGACACTCGCCACCGATTCTATGTGGACATTGTGAAACAGTTTTGCTTCAAGCAGGAAATGATTGAACCTTTCGCGGGATTTATGCCCGTCGCGCCCGACATCCAAAACGTCACCTACAATTATTACATCGGGTGTATGCTGCTTTGCGATAGCAGGGAGATCATATATCGTGCCGACGATTGGCAAGCCTTGCCATTCAGCTACGCCTTGCTTGCTAGCCACGGCGCCAGTGATAGCATACTGCTCACCCTGTAAAATTTTGCTTTCGGTGAGCAGCCTTTCCATTAATGAGCCCGAACCAATCAACAGGGTACGCCGGGCTGGTCGACGTGAAAGCATAACTATTGGTATCCGTTACAGTAAATCTGAGGCTTGATCATTGGGCGTTATCGGTAGGTCGCTTTTATCTGCTATCGGCCGTTGTCGTTGAATACTAGCCCGGCAACTTTGTCCGGTGACATCAGACTCAAAGTCTCTTCAAGCTCCCGGCGTTTGGTTTTATTCGCGCGGACCACCAGAACAAACTTATCCAGCAGCCGAGATATCAACTCCGTATCGGGTAGGTTGAGGACCTTTGGGGTGTCTACGATGATAAAGTCAAAGCGTTTACGGGCAGTTTCGAAAAATCGCATCAGCCGTTTTGATTTAAGGACTTCATAAGGCGCCTTAGCAGCTTTCCCCGCGGTCAAAATATGCAGATTGTATGGCCTGAGGTAACGAAGCTGGGGCTCAACATACGAGAGTTCCGAGTTATCCAGCCATTCGGTTATGCCGGATGCGTCATTGTTGTTGAAGTTGAGGTAATCGGCCACCCGTCTGGAGGCAGGCCTTAGCACCAAATCTACCAATAGCACGCGATTGTCAGGCCCACTGGCGAGAGCGCTGGCAACGTTGATTGCCGTAAGAGTTTTACCGTCATGGGCTGAGGCGCTGGTTATGCCCAGTACCGCACCCTCCTGTTCTGTGAAGCTATTCTCCAGCGCTAAACGAAGGCGAGAATAGGTTTCAGATAACTCAGAGTTGGGTCGCAATAGACAGACCAAACGTGGATCAATCTGAGGTGACTCACAACTAGGTACGAGGCTTTCTAACTCGCTAAACTCTCGCGCAGTTTTTAGTTTCCCTTCCAAATACTGTACTGGGGTCATAGTAGGTTCCAAAATTATCTGGCCCATAAGGGCAAGCTAGAGTCATTGGACACGGAGGTTGTGTCTCTCCGCTCTAATCAAAAGCAGGCTAACCAGCCAGTATCCAGACGAGATTTTGTGCCCCTTTCCCGGCCTCGTAAGCTACGACCGACAGTATTACGACCACAGCTAGAAAGCTCACTGCAGCTACCGAATTGCGGGCCGACGCTTCGATATGATCGACTCGTGCCGGGATCGTATTAATACTCGCCAGCAGCGGAACATTCGTAAACTGACGGATCGAGGCAGTCGAGTGGAAGCTTCGATCAGCCTGATCTGACATAAATGCGGCGTTTCCCGCGACTGCAAGGCCTACAATCAAAGTTATAAGTAACAGTGCTGCCTTGTTGGGTGCGGCGGGGAATGCAGCTGGAATCGCTGCGTCTACAACTCGTATTTGCTGGTTCTGCTCAGCCTCCAGCGATTCAGCCAACTGGGCCTCCTGGTGTTTCTTTTGCAAAGACAGATAGCGTTCTTTGGCTATTTCGTAGTCGTAGGCGAACTGCTTGAGTTGCTGATCGATCTTCGGAGCGCTCTCTATCCGGCGCATCGTGGCTTGTATGGTGTCGTTGAGCCTACGCTCTTCCTGACGCAAGGTGTTAAGCTCGAGGTCGGTCTTATCGATGGCGTTGGCTTCGTTCTTGTCAATATAACTCGCATCTGGATCAATACCGAGTTCGATACTCAGAGAATGAATCTCATTTTTAAGCCGAAGTATACCGGGGTAGGTCTCCTTGTAGCTGGTTCGCAGGTTGGCAAGCTCGGCCTTGAGTTTCTGAAGCCTCAATGGTCCAGAGATATCGACACTGCTTGAATCGCTTGCTACCAGTACCGAGCGCTCTTTCAGCATCTGCAATTGCCGCTCTCGGTTCAGCCTAAGGTCTGCATTCAGTCGTTCCAGCGTCGCCAAGTTCATTTGCTGCTGCTCGGGAAGCTTGCCAATATGATCATTTCTAAAGGCGTTTATTCGCAGTTCCTGGTTGATAAATTCGTTTCTGGCGGCTTCGAGTTCCTGGCGAATAAACGCTGCAGTGTTTGATGCCTGACTGATGCGGATACGCTCGTTTTCGGATCGGAATCTGTCGGCGAGATCATTGGTTACTGCCGCGACGACGTCAGCGTCCCAGCCCTGGTAGGTTATAGTGATGGCATAGGTAGAGTTCTGGCCCCACTGCGGTTGGGTAGAGGTTCTTTTCTGTATTTTTATATCCTTTCTCATGCGCTCGATTAGCAGCTCTGGTGAGGCCTTTCCTCGCCATGGAGAGTACAGGTCAAACTTAGTAATGATTTCCTGCAGCTGAGACCGGCTCAATACTGCTTGCTGAATAACGCCAAGTCGCATTTCGAGTTCATTGCCCGCCCCGCTCTTCACCATCGATGTTGCGATATTTCCTTCACCAAACAGAATGGTCGTAGAAGAGCGATACAATGACGGCAGGGTCACTATCAAACTCCCAAAAACAGACACAATAAGGATGAATACAGCTGCAATAAGACACTTCTGCCGCTTCCATTGATCTAGCAGTGTTTCAAAAAGCGAGTCTTCGTTCGCGGTCATGATCGAGTCTCAGTCAAATTATCGCTAGTGCCGAACCAGTGCCTAATCGGTCTTTCAGGGCACAAGTACCACGTCGCCCGGCAGCAGCATTAAGGGATCGCTGCCTCCCCTTAGCTTTGCCGCCTTCTGGTAATCGAAGACAATATCCTCTTTGTTTCCCAGATAGTTTCGTATAATCAGAATCCGGTCGCGGGTCGCAAATTCAGTCAGACCGCCGGCCTGCGCGAGTGCTTCCAGAATCGACACCTGAGTTTGGAACTCGAATCGCCCGGGCGCACGTACTTCACCGAGAACCGACACCTTATAGCTATGGACTTCGTCCACGGTGACGGAAACCTCCCCGGGAATAACTTTCATGTATTTACGTAGCGCTTCCTCCAGAGCTAATTGGAGCTCCGTCGGTTGCAGGCCGGCGACGTAGATATCACCGACCAGAGGAAAGGATATCTTCCCGTCCGGCCTGACTGTGACACTGCGATCAAGATTGGAACGGTTCCAAACGTTTATTGTCAGCACGTCAGAGGCACCGATGTGATAACGGTCGGCTATGGCTTGGTTGTTACTTGAGGCCTTAGTGGTGTTTGTGGTCGAGCAACCCGAGAACGCGATAGCTAGAATAATGAGCGCTATCGATACAGTATTAATTTTCATGGCAGCCCCGCGAAACGAAGGCATTTGCATCTTCCAATTCGGCGTGCGTGAGATCAGCTCGACTTTTCACGATATCAAGCTACGCACGTTATGCTCACTTCGGATAAATGTAAGTGATGCCAATAAGCGCGACATTTCGATCAATGGATTCGTCATCGGCTTCCGAGAATTCAATAGGCTGGTGATTGCGTTCGTAGGACGCGGTCAGTGACCAGAACTCGTTAAACCGGTAGTTAGAACTTATCGCCAGACGGTAGATTTTCTGCGATCCCGAACGCTGAGTGATTTTCGCGTAACTCGGTGTGATCGTGGTGACCCAGTTCAATCCATACTTATGCACAATCGTTGCATTTACAGTCTCAAATTCCTGACTGTCGGTAGTTCCGGGGGCGGTAGTTTCATTACGCTCAAAAGCTAGCACGGCTTCTCCCCGGCGATAGTCTTTCTCAATGCTAAGCGTCCAGTAGGGGCTGCTTCTACCATTCGCGGATCTGCTCCCGCCGCGCACGCTCGCGACGATAGTCGGTGTCAAATCACGTGAGAGGCCGACCCAGGTAGTACCAGAACTTTCGCTCGATGCATTGTCCGCACTACTCGAGGAAGATGGAGATTCATCGTAGCGAACCTCGCGTTCAAAGTAGCCGTACAAGATAGACGTTTTGGATGTGATTGCATGCTGCATTTCGATTGCCATGCGCCGGATATCGGTCTCAAGCAGGCTGGAGATGCTATCTTCGGTGCGGATGTAGGACAGGATTCCAGTGGCCGTAGGTGAAAGTCGGTAGGTCACCGAAGGGTTGAAGGAGATTCGCTTGACATTGGTCCGCTCCTGCAGGGAACCTCTCACCGATCCGCCAGGCACTAGCGTCAAATCGGCAGGTGTATCTGTCTTGGTATACCTGACGTCGCCGCTCAATATTAACCGGGGGATTGGTTGATAATGCAGAGACGTGTCGGCGAACCGCCTTATAACGCCGTCACTGATGTTGTCGTTATCTATATAATCTTCCAAATCGATACGGTAGACGACATTCCAGTTCAGTATTGACTGCTCATAACCCAAACCCAAGGAGGGGCTATAACGCGCAATGTGCGAGGATTCCTCGTCAGTAAATGTATAGAAGATATTGTCGTCGTAGATCGTGTAGACAGACAGGGAGGGTTCAAGATAGTAGCCTCCGTCAGCCCAAGCGAGCATAGGTAGGTCTATTGCTGCGAGCACCATTGCGATACCTGCGCGACGCGTTGCCGAGGACGATTTTGTCTTCTTTGTCAGCGTCATACGGGTATCAAATCGTTGTAGTCAACACTGACAGCAACACTACTTTTGAGCAACGAGATGGAGACAACGAAAATTCCTTTTTCATTGGATTTCTCAGTTAAAATGCCGTTGGTGTTGGCAAGCATTCCGCGGGTAATCAACACTTTGTCACCTTTTTCAAGGTAGGGGTGTGGCATTAGCGGCAGTTGGCTGTTCATCAGGCATTTTATGGACTGTATTTCCTCCTCGGGCACGCGCGCCAAGGCATTCCAGCGAGAACCCAGCAGGTGGGCAACGCCTCTGGTGTTGGAAATATCCAAAAACGCCTCTCTGTCTATGCAGTGTTTGACGAAAAGGTAGCCCTTGAACATGGGGTTGGATGCCAGCCCTACAGGCCGACCGGAATTGGTTTTGGTTGGCATTCGCCATTCTTCAATGAGTGGAAGGAAGACCTCGTAGCCTTTTGCTTCCAGCAGGTCGGACACCAAGTGCTCACAGTTGCTGCGGGTCCAGACGACGTGCCAAGCAGCTTCGTTTTCACCCAGTTCAGAAAGTGCAGTTTTGCTGTCGTCCAAGTAGAAGTTGCTGTCTCGATGATTAGTTACCGGCAAAGCTTCGCCCCTTCGGCCATTTTTGGCTTCGGCTAGTCTATGGTTTGGGTTTGGGTTTGTGCTCTGCGCCTTGGTATTGTCTGTTGTCGCGTCCTTGCGTGGCGGCGCTTTCTGGAAATCTTCCTGGTTAGTAGTTAACCGATTCCCCCCGAGATTTAGAGAATAAGTTACATACCGAGTTGTCGCGATCAGGGGAAAGCCTGAAAGCTGCCTAGGTAATTCCCTGATACACCTTCGTCGGGCTGTGTTATCGGGTGGGGGGTCAGCGGAATCTGTTCGTCAGGAAAGACAGGCTGGTTCAAAGCGCGTCACACTATAGCGTGTCAACGGCGCTATTCTTATGAAGATACAAATCCTTGAATTTCTGCGCAATCATCGCCGCGTATCGTGGACTTGGATGGTTGTTGTCCCGGTAAAGGGATACTCCGTTTCTGGCGTTGGCGCAGCGCATTGTACTGAAGTCACACACGATATCTTCGGTGCGCAATACTGAAATCGTCTCATGGGATTCTAATTCTCTGAGCCAGCGATTGACCTGTCTGTTTTTTTCAAGGTAAATCTCATAGCTGGTGCTCACGGTAACACTGTTCTCATTTCTGTATTTGCGGTACTTGGCTACCACTTCCGGAACTTTCCAGCCGGTTTCGGGTATCTGTGACAGGATAACTACGGGGTTTTTCAGGGCGAGATCAATCAGTTCGTCGCGCGTGTACTGGTAGATATCCCGCGCCGTGTTGTCGAAAACGTAGTTCGCCCAGTTGTCGCCGTATTCGACGCCGCCCTCGCCGTTGTTGTAGCGGGTGCCTTCGAAATAGAGGCGCCAGCGCGCCGACAAAATGACGGTCGCGTCGGTCTGGTTTGCGATTCGCCAGAACAAGTCTTTGGCAAAGATGCAGTTTTTCTGGATCGGGTATCTTGATGTGCCGGGGATGGGCAGGCAACCTTTATCGATCAAGGTAATGAGCGCGCCGTTATTCGCCTCGATCACTCTACGCAGGGGCTTGCTCACAGTTTCTGCATGTGAGTCGCCGATCAAAATGTATTTTTTGTCAACTGTTGAGGGAAAGCAGTCGCCGGTGATCTCTGCGAGCTCGGTCTCGGATCTGACCCCCTGTTTGGTACAGCGGTCGGTGTCTTCCCAATTAACAAAAAGCTCCTGCTGGAATCGCGTGGGTAGTCCCTTGGTAAAATATCCGCTTGCGCCCAGCCCAAGGCATAGCACGGCCACTGCAGCTGACGAGGAAAAAATGAAGGAGCGGGAGCAAGTGCGTTTGTTTCTAAAAGGCTGTTCAACATAGCGGTAGCTGAACGACGCGAGAACCAGTGACAGCGCAGCTAACACTGTCATCAGAGTTTGGCTTGGTAGCTCGATGGATCTGATTCGTGCAAATGCAAGAAGCGGCTGATGCCAGAGATAGGCGCTGTAACTTATCAAGCCGATTCCGACCACGATGCGAATGTTGAGAACGGCCCCGACCAGGGTGTGCCGGGTCGCGAACAGTATCACCAATACCGTACCAAGAACCGGTAGCAGCGCGTAGACACCCGGGAACGGTGTTGTATGATCGTAGGCAAAGATAGCGGTGACGATGGCCGCCATCCCGATACTGGAGAGTAGGTTGTTAGTCCGTACGCCGTGCCTTTGCGCAATAAAGGCTGTGATGGATCCGGCAAAAAGCTCCCAGGCTCTGGTCGGAGCAAGGTAGAAATTAGCGGCGGGATGGTTTCGGGAACTCCACTCGCTGAGCAGAAAGCTCATGGCGGCGATGACAACGATTATCCAAAAGGTGCGGTTCTTTCCTGTTTTCCAGCATAAAAACAGGAAGATAGGGAATAGGACGTAGTACTGCTCCTCAACCGCCAAGCTCCAAGTATGCAACAGTGGTTTTTCTTCGGATGCGGCATCGAAATAGTCGCTTTCCAACCAAAACAGAACGTTCGACGAGAATAAGGTGACGGCTATAAAGCTTTGGGAAAAGTCCTTGAGCTGGTGAGGCAGCATCCACATCCAAGCAAAGGGTACGCAGCACAGCATGACAAAGGCGAGCGCCGGAACGATCCTTCTAGCGCGTCTCTCATAGAAATTGATAACGCTAAAGCGGTTGTTTTCTATATCGTCAATCAGGATAGTGGTAATGAGGTAACCACTGATAACGAAAAAGACGTCGACACCGACATAGCCGCCGCTGAAAGGCTCAAAGCCAGCGTGGAATAGTATAACCGGGACAACCGCCAAAGCCCGGAGTCCGTCTACCTCAGCTCTGTATTTCACGTATGGCTTTTCCTGCGTGGCTCGCGAAAAACCTGCGCTGCCTGTCGCTCTTTAAAGTAAGAGACTGATTTTCCACCATGGTAGGACCCTGCCCGGCGGGACTCGACAGGGAAAAATACTAATTGTTGCTGGTAAAAACCTGAATTGTGGTGATCGCTGGTGTTGAGGAAGCGTTAAAGGTATTTTCGGCGCCTGTAGATGGCATCGATGATGTGCAGTGAGTGTTCGCGGTTAAAAGTGTGGCAACCCCGAATTTGTTGATCCCAATGAGGTTTAACCCGCGAGACGACATTTTCTGCATAAGCCTTGTCGTCGAGCCTGGTTATCTCGTTGAGATTGAAGCCGTAACCGTAGTGGTGTGAGCAGTTCTGGGACGGCCGGTACAACCGGCCATTCTCAAGAAATAGCTTTCCAGCGGGCCGAGCTGACTTGCAGTCAGAGACAACCGGATTCTGCGGGTGGGGTGTCCAGTTTCTGGAAGGAAAGGTGTTTGAGTAAAATAGAAACAGTTCATCCCAGGTCGACGCACCGACATTCTCAGCCAAGTTGGTAAACATCCAGAATCTGTTGTTCTGGAAATAAATAGTGGTATCTACGGCTTCAACATCTTCCATTAGGTTCATCTGGAATTCCCACTTGCTAGGGAATTCAACACATTTGTAGAGCTCGATGGTTCTGTTCTCGGCGGACTCGGGAATCATGTAAAGCTCATTGTGGTGCTCAAAAACAAAGGGATAGGAGAGGTGATAGGGAGCTTCAAGGATGGGGGCGGGCTCGCTGTAGCATCCGTCATCATCCATCTCCATGACCGCGATATGCCCCTTTTGCGTTGAATAAAGGTACTCTTCGATGAAAATGTAATATTTGTTATGCCTCCTGATCACGTGCGGGTCAGCCCAGAAGCGGTCTTTCGGGGGAATGATTTTTTGGTAGCGCCACAGTGAGGATGAGAATTCATTTTTCAGGTGAAACAGCAGTATCCATTGATCGAGAAAGAAGGCGTTTGTATATAAGAGCTTTGTTTTTTCGATGATTTTATTGACAGTCAGTCTTGCGAGCTCGCGGTTTGTCGGGCGTCTGTACAGGCGTTCCGAGTAGAAGACCGGGTGTCTGTTATTAAAGGCAACGTCTGAAAAAAACTCGCTTTCTCCCCTGTCATAGAGCTCGCGTATCTTACGCTGCATAAACGACAGGGATTTCCAGTAGTAATTGTTGACGTTGTCGTGCACCGACATTGTGTTGGTGCACGAGTGCGATCGGTACAAAACTGCACCGTTATCGATATCTTCTGTCAGTATTTGCAGAATCGAGCCTGTCTCCGGCCAGCTTTCCATGGATTCCCAAAAGCCCGCAGGCCCGCCCCGATTGGTCAGGTTGTCGCCATGATGAAATGACCAGACGCCGTATTTGGCGCAGCTCAGGATGTCGCCCTTCAGAATTCGGAATCCACATCGGAAAAGCAGGTCGGGGGCAAGGTTTCTTATTGCCTCGATGTCATCCTCATAAAAATAGTCGCACCATGTTGTGCGACGTGTTTTCGCCTTGATCACGGGACAATGCTTTATCAGGGACTCGCAATTAATTGGCTGGTTCGCATCGGGCAAGTAGGTATTGCGCTCAATTAGCGCTGAATAGGCTGTTTCCAGCAGCTTTCTAACGACGACCGATCCCAGGCGGTCGCGATTATTGATGAGTTTGCTGACAAGTGCTTTGTTAGGTGCGGGTACTTCTTCTGTGTTGTCATTTAGAACGACCAGTGTAATTTCAGCAAAATCACTGGCAGCGATATTTTCGATCAGTCTCGCTGCCCACGCTGGCACTTCGAAAGTATCCAGCAATAACCCGACTTTTATTTTTCTTTTTTCCATATCACCAACCCATTAACGTCATCATTTATCGGTTATCGAGGCTGAAGCAATCGGGTACTGATTGCAGGCCAGCAGCAGGCCTACGTTGTTTGAGTATATTCCTCTCCTCGGCATTTGCCACAATGGCAGACGACAGGCCGCAGCGGGGCTGCTAGCGTTGGGCCCGCGCGATGACTGATATTGAACTCTCCCGCCTACAGATCCGTATTTTCGCTGAAGTATTGCGCCCGAGGCCCAATAAGCGTATACCATACGGTAAATTGTACCAACCATAATCAAAAAGGATATTTGCAATGACTGTGCAAACTGCCAGCCGCTCGGCACTGCGGGATTTGATTAACCTACTGGAAGAGATCGACGAGCGCTGGGCCGGCCCGGAATGGAACCTGCACTCGCCCGAAGATGTTGCGGCTGCGCATCGCTCGCTGATGCATGTGCTTGAAGGCGGCCTGGCCACCATGTTTGAAAACGATGTGGCCTACCCGCAGTTCCGACGCATTGTGACGCCCTGGCGCAAATTTACCGGCGACAATGGCGACGCCATCTATTTTGATGCGCCGGTTAGCGCCGATTATGAGTACCGGGTGCGTGGTCAGATCAATGGGGCTGTCTACGTTTCGATTACTGTGGAAATGGGTACAGAAGACGGCAGTATGGCGTCGAAGACCGCCGGTGTCATTAACGACACCCAATTTGATGTCGATGCTAACGGCTGGTTCGAGCTGCGATTGGGCGGCGAGCCCGCCGAACGCAACTGGCTGCCGCTACCCGAGGGAGCTTCCCGTATCACCACGCGCCATTACTTCGAACACAAACAGTGCGGTGCGGGAGACCCGGCGTTAGAACCGGCACTGTATATTGACGCCATCAATCCCGAGCGTGCGCCAGCCGTTCCCAACGACCAGTCCATTGCTGAGGGCATAAAGCGCGTTGCCGGGTTTGTACGCAGCCGCACGCTGGGTATGCCGCCCATGGCAAACGTAGAGAAACAACCAGCGTTCGTGGCATTGACGCCCAATCAATTTCCCAAGCCGGTGGTGCCGGGTGATTTCGGTCTGTCGGCCTTTGATGCGCATTACTCAATGGCGCCCTACTACCTTGAGCCCCATCAGGCGCTGGTGATTACCGGACGCTGGCCCATCTGCCGTTTTGGCAGCCTCGATTTGTGGACACGCCACCAGCAGACCTATGACTACTGCAATCGCACGGTATCGCTGAACCGGGCGCAAACCCAGTTGGAGCCGGATGGCAGCTTTAAAATGATTCTCGCCCATGAAGATCCGGGCTTGCCGAATTGGATCGATACCGAGGGGCGAGTGCTGGGTTTGATGTTCTGGCGCTTCTTTCTGGTAGAAGGTGAGGTGGAAACCCCACAGGCTGAGGTGGTAGAGCTGGCTTCGCTCCGCTGATTCAAAGGCATAAAAAAAGCCCCGCCAGCATCGCTGACGGGGCTTGTGTTTTTTTGAGCAGAGAGCTTACTTGGCTTTCGCCGCGCGCTTCTCTTTCTCTTTCGCAATGACTTCTTCCGCCACGTTGGCAGGACACGGAGCGTAGTGCGAGAACTCCATGGAGAACTGGCCGCGACCGGAGGTCATGGTACGCAGGCTGCTGATATAACCGAACATTTCAGACAGCGGTACGGACGCCTTGATACGAACGCCAGTTGCACCGGGCTCCTGACCAGAGATCATACCGCGACGACGGTTCAGGTCACCGATAACGTCACCGACGTTGTCTTCGGGGCTGAATACGTCAACCTTCATGACCGGCTCCAGCAGTTGGGCGCCAGCTTTCGGCATGGACTGACGGAAAGCGCCCTTAGCGGCGATTTCGAAGGCCACTGCCGAGGAGTCAACCGCGTGGTACGCACCGTCGTGCAGGTTAACTTTCACGTCCAACACAGGGAAGCCAGCCAGCGGGCCAGTTTCCATCATGGACTTGAAGCCCTTCTCGATAGCCGGGAAGAATTCCTTCGGTACGTTACCGCCCACAACCGTGGAGCTGAACTCGAAGCCAGTGCCGGGCTCGCCGGGCTCGATGGTGTAGTCGATCTTACCAAACTGACCAGAACCACCAGACTGTTTCTTGTGGGTGTAGCTGTCTTCGATCTTCTGGGTGATGGTCTCGCGGTAGGCAACCTGAGGCTGGCCAACTTCCAGCTCAACACCGTAGGTACGTTTGAGGATGTCGACTTTGATATCCAGGTGCAGTTCACCCATACCTTTCAGGATGGTTTCACCGGAGTCTTCGTCGGTTTCAACGCGGAATGAGGGATCTTCTGCAACCATCTTACCGATGGCGATACCCATTTTCTCGGTTGAACCTTTGTCTTTCGGAGTCACCGCGATAGAGATAACCGGATCAGGGAAGACCATCGCTTCCAGCGTACAGGGGTGGTCCACGTCACACAGGGTGTGACCGGTCTGTACGTTCTTCATACCGATGATCGCAATGATGTCACCCGCTTGCGCGTGTGTCAGTTCGTTGCGCTCGTCCGCCTGCATCTCACACATACGGCCAACACGCTCGGTCTTGCCGGTGAAGGAGTTCAGGATGGTGTCACCCTTGTTCAGCTTACCGGAGTAGATACGAACGAAGGTCAGGGCGCCGAAACGGTCGTCCATGATCTTAAACGCCAGAGCGCGGAAAGGCTCGTCCGCAGAAACGATGGCGTGCTCGCCAGTCGGGTTACCCTCTTCGTCAGTCAGCGGCTGCGGGTTAACTTCGGTCGGAGACGGCAGGTAGTCAACAACCGCGTCCAGCAGCAGCTGCATGCCCTTGTTCTTGAACGCAGAACCACAGTAGGTCGGGAAGAAAGCCAGTTCCAGCGTACCTTTACGGATGCAGCGCTTGATGTCTTCCAGGGAGGGCTCTTCACCTTCCATGTAAGCCATCATCACATCGTCGTCTTGCTCAACCGCATTTTCGATCAGCTGCTCGCGGTACATTTCAACGTCGTCGACCATATCGGCAGGCACGTCTTCAACGGTGTAGTTCTCGGGCTGGCCAGAGTCGTCCCACACGTAGGCTTTACGCGTCAGCAGGTCGACAACACCTTTGAAAGTGTCTTCGCGGCCAATCGGCAGGGTCATGATCAGCGGGGTGGCACCCAGTACTTTCTTAACCTGGTCAGTAACGCGCAGGAAGTCAGCACCGATACGGTCCAGCTTGTTCACGAAGATCAGACGAGAAACTTTGGAGTCATTCGCGTAGCGCCAGTTGGTTTCAGACTGGGGCTCAACGCCGCCGGAACCACAGAATACGCCGATACCGCCGTCCAGCACTTTCAGCGAGCGATAAACTTCTACAGTGAAGTCAACGTGCCCGGGGGTGTCGATGACGTTCAGACGGTGACCGTTCCATTCACAGGTAACGGCAGCAGACTGGATGGTAATACCACGCTCAGCTTCCTGCTCCATGAAGTCAGTCGTAGACTCACCTTCGTGAACCTCACCGATCTTGTGGATTTTACCGGTGAGCTTGAGGATACGCTCAGTCGTGGTGGTTTTTCCGGCATCTACGTGGGCGAAAATACCGATGTTGCGGTAAAAGGATAAGTCAGTCACGGCGCTCTCTTGAAAAGTAAACTGGGTTAAAAATGGGCGCCTACGATACTGGAAGTGAGCAAAAATTTCTCGTTTATTTTTTAAATTCCCCCCGATTTCGGTCGAAAATGGCCAGAAACCGGGATTTTGGGTCCCAAAAGGGCCATTTCAGACCCTTCAGAAGTCAAAACGCAGGGTGATATCCAGCTGCCGGGGGGCGATGGCGCGGCCAAAATGGGCGCCGGTGAGGGTAGGAATATCGCCGCTGCCATCCAGAGCATGCTCATCGCTGGCATTGCGCAGAAAAGCCTGTAGCGACCAGCGCTCGTCGATATCCGCCAGCCGCGCCCGCACATTGTAGGTGGTGTAGGCGCCCTGCTGGTCGATGGGGTCCTGATCCGGTTGTAGCAATTTCTCATCCTCGAACAGCACATCAAAACCCACCAGCCAGGTGAGCGGCCAATCGAACAGCTGATTTTGGTAGTTCAGGCTCAGGCTGCTTTTCCAGAACGGCGCAAAGGACAGGTGGTCGTCAGTCAGGTCGCAGGGGGGATCCTCGCCCGCCGGGCAGGGGCCGTTCTCGTAGTCGGTAAAGCGAGCGTCGAGATAGGCCACAGAGAAATTGCCGGAAACACCGAAGTCGGTGATAAAGGCAGCGTCCAGCTCAGCACCTTTGGATATCGCACCGGCGGCGTTGGAGATCCGGCTCACATTGCCTTCGAAGATGGTCAGCTGCAGGTCTTCAAACTCGGTATAAAAGACGGCGAAGTTCAGTGTTGCCGAACCTTCCAGCAGACGCGTTTTTACGCCGCTCTCATAGGTCAGGGAGTTTTCGGGCTCGACCTCTGTGATCTCCGCGCGCACCGCAGAGCCGCTATAGCCTCCACCCTTAAAGCCTTCGGCCGCACTGGCGTATACGGTCAGCTCATCGTTGGGGTTCCAGCTCAGCGAGAGTTTAGGGTCTACGTCGCGGTCCACACGCTTGTCTATCAGTCGGTATTCTTCGGCAGTCACCAGCTGGGTAAAGATTGGCCCGTCCGCGTCCGTACCGCCGCTGAACAGCTTCAGGGTCTGATCGACCGTTTTCTCCTCACGGGAAAAACGCAGCCCGGCAGTGAGCGTCCACTCGGGGCTGAAATGCCAGCTCGCCTGACCGTAGATGGCCCGACTGCTGCCTTCCTGAAACCCGTTGATCAACAGGCGTTCGCCGGGTTCGTTACCCACCGCGGGACCAAGCAGTGGGGTAACCGCGCCAAGGCCTCCGCCAGTCGCCGTCAGGCCATTGGCCAATGCAGCGGGATCGGGCGCGGCATCGATAATGACCTGAATCGCGGTTTCACTTTCAGCGGCATAGATACCGGCCACGTAATCGAGCTTGCCATCAAACAGACCGAGCGGCGACACCACACGTAGCTCGACGCTGTCCTGTTCGTAATCTTCGCCATTAAAAAAGAACAGCAAGGGGATGGGCGAAAAGTCGAGGTCGGTTCGCGAACCTTCTTCTATCTCACTGCGCGCGGCTATCAGCGCGAACTCGTGCTCCCACAAGCTGGCATTAAAACGAAGATCCAGTTTGCTGCCATCCTGCTCGGTTTCTGAAGGAAAATTCTGTGAGCTCTGGTGATCGGTTACATCGCGCTCGACTTGCGGATCGTAAAACTGCATCAGCTGAAACTGGTCGTCGCTCGCCGTCATCACCTGAAAGCTGCCTAGCCGAAATAGCTGCTCGGTCTGCGCGGCAGCCAGCGTAACATCCAGCCAATCTAGGGCGTCCCAGCGCACCTGAATGCGGCTGGATTCGGCATCAGTACTGCCTTCATCGCGATCCAGTGTCGTGTTGTATACCGGTCCGTCGCGCTCGTTCGACATAAAAGCCGCACGCACAGCCAGCCTGTCACCCAGCGGCAGGTTGCCGGCTAGGGAGTATTTTTTCAGATTCTCATCGCCGCCGCTGACAGAACCACTGGCGGAAAGATCCTGCGAGGGCTGCACCGAGCGAATACTGATCGCGCCGGAAATCGTGTTTTTACCGAACAGGGTACCTTGCGGGCCGCGCAAAATTTCCACGCTCTGCACATCGAGAAAGGCAGCATCCAGAAACGCCAAACGGCCGACATACACACCGTCGAGGAAGAGCCCGGCCGAGTGCTCAAAGCCCTTATCAAACGGGGAACCCAGACCGCGCACACGCAAGGAGGTAAAGGGCGGATGGCTGTAAACACTCAGGTTGGGCGTAAACACGGCAATATCCGCCATATCTTCCATGTTGGCGTCGCGCATCATCTGCGCGTCAACGGCCACCACCGAGATCGGCACATCCTGCAGACTCTCTTCACGCTTTTGGGCCGTGACTATAACTTCCTCAAGCACGGGCTTGGCATAGATACCCTGTGCCGCAACCGCAAGGGCTAGCAGGGACAAACATTTCTTCATCGAGGGGGCCTTGGCAACAACACGGGAACATCTTTCTTGTAGCGCTGGTACTCGGGGCTATCGCCCCACTTTTCGTCGGCGCGTTTTTCCAGCAAGGGCACACCGCTGACCTTCATCAGCAGGAAAATAACGAACAGCGGCGAAATGAGTGCAAGCCACTGCAAGCCCTGGAAAACCGGGGCGGCGATAACGGCCACACCCATCCACAACAGAATCTCGCCAAAATAATTCGGGTGACGCGACCAGCGCCAGAGACCGACGTCCACGAAGCGGCCCTGGTTGGCGGGGTCGCTATTGAAGGCTGATTTCTGGGCATCGGCAACCGCCTCGAAGGTAAAGCCAATCAGCCACATAGCAAAGCCGATCAGTGCCGTCACACCGAGCGGTTTGGCATCCGGCGTGGTGATGGCAACCAGCGCCGCCAGCAAGGTGATAAAGACCCAAAGCCCCTGCAGCGTCCAGGTGACCAGAAAGCGCGGCCAGCGGGTTTTGATCTCGTCGAAACGACCGTCTTTACCCGCTTTTTTGATGCGCCGAAAAAGAAAGGGGCCGAGCCTCAGTGCCCAGATAACAACCAAGGCCGCCAACAATACCGCGCGCAATGAGGGCTCACTACCGGCGAGAAACGCCACGGCAACGCCTGTCACCAGCAGGTAGGTCAGACTGCCGGTGAGGTCATAGTAAATTTCGGTCTGAAAGAGGTAGGACGGAATAAACACCAACCACTGAATGCCTAGCGCTACCAGCGCCAAAGCCACCAGCGCAGGCAGCCCGAAAAGCTGCTGCTGACTGTTATCGACAACTAACGCAAGCCCCAAAGCCAGACCGACGCTGACCAGAATGACGATCAGCGCCCGGAAAATTGCAGCCATCGTTTGTCCCCATAAAAGTTAATATTTACGAAAGCATAGACTATTTGGATCAGGCGCTCACAGCCTACTGCGCAGAAAGCGCCGCACTGTGAAACGCGATGTGCTCACCGATAAAGCTCGCGATAAAAAAGTAACTGTGATCGTAATCATCGCGGTATTGAATATCGGCAGCGATCCCCTTGGCTTTGCAGGCCTGAATCAGCCGATCCGCGTGCAATTGCTCCGCCAGAAAGTTATCACTGCGGCCCTGATCCACCTTTAATGGCGGCAGCCTGGCACCGGCAGTGATCAGTTCAACCGCGTCATAGGCTTGCCAATCTTCCCGATTGTTACCGAGATATCCGGTAAAGGCCTTCTCTCCCCACGGGCACTGGGTTGGCGCGCAAATCGGCGCAAACGCCGAGACCGAACGAAAACGCCCCGGATTCTTCAGCGCGATGGTCAGCGCGCCGTGGCCACCCATCGAATGACCGAACACCGACTCCCGCCCGGCATCGACCGGCAGATGCTCAGCCACCAAGGCGGGCAACTCATCGACGATGTAGTCGTACATCCGGTAATAGCTGGACCACGGCGGCTGCGTGGCGTTTACATAAAACCCCGCGCCCAGACCAAAATCGTAGGCGCCTTCCGGATCATCGGGCACATTATCACCCCGGGGGCTGGTGTCGGGTGCAACAATCGCAATGCCGTGCTCAGCCGCGTAGCGCTGCGCTCCCGCCTTGGTCACAAAGTTCTCGTCGGTACAGGTCAGTCCCGACAGCCAATACAGCACCGGTACCCGCTGTGTTTCTGCATGCGGTGGCAGATAAACGGAAAAATGCATGACACAATTCAGGGACGCAGCGCGGTGCTTGTAGCGCAGCTGCCAGCCATCGAAACAGCGAACTTCCGAAACTTTCTCCATTGGCGTCATCCCTCCATCAATACAAAACGACCGATCGAATGCTCTCCCCGGAGTGCATCAGATCAAAGGCCGTATTGATGTCATCCAGCGGCATGGTGTGGGTAATCATCGGATCAATGTCGATCTTGCCATCCATATACCAATCAACAATTCGCGGCACATCGGTACGGCCTTTAGCACCACCAAAGGCGGTGCCCTTCCAGACACGACCGGTTACCAGCTGGAAGGGCCGCGTGCTGATCTCCGCGCCAGCCGGTGCCACACCAATAATCACCGATACACCCCAGCCACGGTGAGAGCATTCCAGCGCCTCGCGCATGACATTCACGTTACCCGTGGCATCGAAGGAATAGTCGACACCGCCAAAGGGATCGCGCTCGGTTTTGGTCATCTCGATGATCGCCTCGGTCACCGAGCCGCTGAGTTTTGAAGGGTTTACAAAGTCGGTCATGCCAAACTGCCGCGCCATCGCTTCTTTTGCATCATTAAGGTCCACACCAATGATTTTATCGGCGCCGGCCATGCGCAGGCCCTGAATCACATTCAGCCCGATGCCTCCGAGACCAAACACCGCAGCGGTAGAACCGATCTCCACACCTGCGGTATTGATCACCGCCCCAATGCCCGTGGTGACGCCGCAGCCGATGTAGCAGATCTTGTCGAAAGGCGCGTCGTCGCGCACCTTCGCCAGCGCGATCTCCGGCATCACCGTGTGGTTGGCAAAGGTAGAACAGCCCATGTAGTGGTAGATGGGCGTACCATCCAACATGGAAAACCGGGTGGTACCGTCGGGCATGAGACCCTGGCCCTGTGTGCCGCGAATCGCCGTACAGAGATTGGTTTTGCCGCTAAGGCAGGCGTGGCACTGACGACATTCGGGGGTATAGAGCGGAATCACGTGATCTCCCGGTTTTAGGGTAGTCACGCCCTCGCCAACCTCCCGCACCACTCCGGCGCCTTCATGGCCAAGGATGGCGGGAAACAGACCTTCCGGGTCAGCGCCAGACCGGGTGAAATCGTCGGTGTGGCAAATGCCCGTTGCCTTAATTTCAACCAGCACCTCACCGGCCTTGGGGCCGTCGAGATTAACGTCCATGATTTCCAGTGGCTTACCGGCTTCCAGTGCAACTGCGGCGCGTGTTCTCATTTTCTACCTCCCGTTTCAACAAGCACCCATAGTGCGTATTGAAACTGGCGGAGTAAAGGCAATAGATGCACAGAGTTGCAGAGACAGCAGGCAACGCGGTACAAAACGCATGGATCAAATAAAGGAAACCCCGATGAGCGACGATCGCAAAATACCGAGACTGAAAGGCAACGACTACAGCGAAGAGGCCGCCCAGCAGCGCCGCGACTTTCTCAGCCGCAAAACCGGCGCCGCGCTTAATCATACGGCCCACTATTCACTGCCGCCTGAGTCACTGACCGGCAATACCGAAAACTTTATCGGCGTGGTGCAAATGCCGGTGGGCGTTGCGGGCCCCTATCAGATTAATGGCGAACATGCGCAGGGGGAGTTTTACATTCCGCTGGCGACCACGGAGGGCACGCTGGTAGCCTCATATTCTCGCGGGATGCGCGTTGTGAGCGAGTCCGGCGGCGTCTCCGTCAGCGTCGTCGATGAATTCATGCAGCGGGCGCCCCTGTTTGAATTTGCCACCGCTCGTGAAGCCATTGCCTTTTCCCGCTGGCTGGAAGAACGCTACGACGACATCAAAGCGCAGGCGGAAAGCAGCAGCTCGGTCGCCAAATTACAGCATATACAAAAGTGGGTAATCGCCAACAAACTCTTTACCCGCTTCAACTACACCACGGGCGATGCCGCCGGTCAGAACATGACGGGCAAGGCAACGCATGTGGCCTGCCAGTGGATATTGAAAAACTACGATGGCGCCTTTACCAACTTTTCTCTCTCCGGCGGCATCGAAACCGATAAGAAGCATTCCCACATGAACCTGCTGCATCCTCGCGGCAAGCGCGTAGTAGCCGAAGCTGTCATCAAGAAAGATATTTTGTTGAATACCATGCGCGCCGACCCGGCCAAAATGGTCAAACTGCGCCAGCGGACCATATTGGGCAGTCTGCTGGCGGGCTCGGCCTACAACGGCCCTCATTCAGCCAATGGCATCGCCTCGCTATTTATCGCCACCGGGCAGGATGAAGCCAATGTGGTGGAATCTCACACCGGCATCGCCTTTATGGAACTGACTGACGAGGGAGATCTGTACTACTCGGTCACACTGCCTTCGGTTATCTGTGCGTCTTACGGCGGCGGAACCGGGCTCGCGACCCAGCGCGAGTGTCTGGAAATGATGGGCTGTTACGGCAAGGGCAAGGCGCGAAAATTGGCAGAAATCATCGGCGCGACGGTGCTGGCGGGTGATCTGTCACTCGCCGCCGCGATCGTATCCGACGAATGGGTCTCAAGCCATGACCAGTACGGGCGCAATCGCCCGTAACCATGTTAGCCGAACCGCAGGGTTACCGACTCGATGGGGTTAAGCACTCGCCTTAACCCCGAAGCCCTTTTCCCCGCGAAATATAGATTCCGCCATGGCTTCTGCAATCGCATGCGTTGACTGCCGCTCGCCTTCAGCCTTGTTAAAAATCTCGGTCAACGTATCCGCAATCCGCTCCACATGCTTTTCGCTCTGCTCGCTACTGCCACCCTGCTGCTGGTAGTAGACGTCGATTATGCCGCCAGCGTTAATCACAAAATCCGGCGCGTACAGAATGCCGCGCTGTAGCAGTTGTTCTGACTGAAGTGGTGTGGCGAGCTGGTTGTTGGCCGCACCGGCAACGATATCGGTACGCAGTGTAGTAACGGTTTGTGGGTTGATCACTGCACCCATAGCGCAAGGTGCCAGCACGTCACAGCGGACAGACAGGATATCCTCGACAGGCACGATTCGGGCACCGAGCTTTTCTGCACGTGACAGGTTGTCCCGGCAAACATCTGCAACAATCACGTCGGCGCCTTGTCGCAACAATCGCTCGGCAAGGTGGCGACCTACAGCACCGACACCCTGGATCGCGATGCGCAGACCTTTAAGGTCATCAGTACCGCGCTGAAAGCGAAGCGCTGCGCGAATACCGCAGTACACGCCATAGGCAGTGTAAGGCGAAGGATCGCCCCCAAAGCGCTGCTGACTGGTCACACCGGAAACATGGGCGGTGCGCTCGCCTATGACTTTCATATCCGCCACCGTGGTACCGGAATCCTCTGCAGTCACATAGCGACCATTGAGGCTGTCAATAAACTCACCAAAGGCCAGCAACAGCTCTCGGTTTTTGAGTTTTTTCGGGTCGCCAATAATCACCGACTTGCCTCCGCCCAGCGGGATGCCGGCCAGCGCGGATTTATAAGTCATGCCCCGCGACAAGCGCAAAACATCGTTGAGCGCTGCGGCGTCGCTGTCGTAGGCATACATCCGGCAGCCGCCAACGGCTGGCCCGAGACTGGCATTATGGACCGCCACAATGGCGCGCAATCCGGAAGCGGCATGCTCGTGAAAAGCCACCAGTTCGTGACCATCAAACGCAGGATCAGAAAAAATACTCATTATCTATTCCTTACTACTTTAAGCAGCAGACTCTATCTCGACGATTTGCACGACGTTGTCGTCAAAGCGTTGGGCCAATACCTTGTCACGCTCGCGGTACTGCGCAATTGCTGCGTCTTTTACATGGCCAAAGCCACGAATGGACTGCACCAATTCGGCACATTCAATAGCCAACGGCAACTTGGCTGCGGTCAGTTTTGGCAGCATGGTGTCCAGCGTGTTTTCAAACTCGCCTATCAAGGCGCGCTCGGTTTTCCGCTCAGCGCTGTAGCCGAAAATATCCCAGCGCGTGCCACGCAGGTTTTTAAATCGCGCGAGCACACGGAACATCGGCAGCATCCAGCCACCAAAGACACGTTTTTTGGGCAAGCCTGTATCGGGGTCGATTTTTGACAAGATTGGCGGTGCCATGTGGAACTGCAATTTCATGTCACCTTCAAAAGTTTCAGTCAATGCATCGGTAAAGGCCGAGTCGCTAAACAGACGGGCAACTTCGTATTCATCCTTGTAAGCCATCAGTTTATGCAGGGCTTTGGCAATCGCCTTAGTGAATTTCAGCTCGCCAGTGGCATCCAGCGTTTCTTCCACTGCGCGCACCTGCTCCACTCGCTCACGATAACGACGGGCATAGGCTTCATCCTGATACTTGGTCAGATGGTCGACTCGAAACGCCACTATCTCGTCCAGTGATTCCAGCGGCTCCCAGTGGGTTTTGCCGACGCCTGCGAGTTTCTTGACCGATTCTTTATCTACCACACAGCGGCGTCCCCACACGAAGGCCTGACGATTGAACTCAATCGCAACACCGTTCAGGGCAATGGCTTCATCAATAGCTTCTGCGCTAACCGGGATATAGCCCTTCTGATAAGCGTGACCGAGCATGAAAAAGTTGGTGGCTACCGCATCGCCCAACAGGTGCGTAGCGATATCTGTGGCTTCGATAAAGTCGACCTTACCCTCACCCACTTCTTCCACGATGATGCGTTTCATGGAGTCCATCGGGAACTGGGCATCCGGGTTGTAGACAAACTCGGCCGTCGGCGCTTCGGTTTCGTTGATCACGGCGTAGGAGCGCTCGACATTGACCTTGGCAATGGCCTCATCGTTGGTACTTACCACCAGATCGCAGCCCAGCAAGAGATCCGCATCACCCGCGGGAATCCGCACCGCATTGATATCGTCCTGCTTGGCTGCCACACGCAAGTGGCTTACCACCGGACCAAACTTTTGTGCCAAGCCCGTCTGGTTCATGGTGGCGCAGCCCTTGCCTTCAATGTGTGCCGCCATTGCCAGAACGGCGGTAACGGTGAGCACGCCCGTCCCCCCCACGCCGGTGACCACGATATTCCAGGGCTGATCCAGCGCAGGATGTACCGGCTCGGGCAGGGCTGCGAATTCGGTAACGCCACTGGCCGCCTTGTTTTTGCGCGGAGTACCGCCAATCACAGAGACAAAGCTCGGGCAAAAACCCTCAACACAGGAATAATCTTTATTGCAGGCACTCTGATCGATCTGACGCTTGCGACCCAGCTCGGTTTCTTTCGGGATCACAGACAAGCAATTGGATTTCTTGCCACAATCGCCGCAGCCCTCACAGACCGCCGGATTGATAAAAATGCGGCGATTCGGATCCTCCATCAGCCCTTTTTTACGGCGACGACGTTTTTCCGCGGCACATGTCTGTTCGTAGATCAGAACCGTGGTACCGGGGATTTCCCGCAGCTCCTTCTGCACCGCCATCAAACGATCGCGGTGGTCGAGACTGACGTCGTCTTCTTTTTTGAAGTTAAATTTCTCGGGGGCATCCGATACCACCGCAATACGCTTCACCCCTTCACCGCGCAGCTGCAAAATAATCTGCTCGACACTGAGCGAGCCGTCGACCGGCTGGCCTCCGGTCATCGCGACCGCATCGTTATAGAGCAGTTTGTAGGTGATATTGACGCCGGAGGCGACCGCCTGACGAATGGCCAGCAAACCCGAGTGGAAATAGGTGCCGTCGCCAAGGTTTTGAAAGATGTGTTTGTTGTCCGTGAAATGGGCCTGCCCCACCCAGGTCACCCCTTCGCCGCCCATTTGGGTAAAGGTCTTGGCCGGACGACTTTCCATAAAGGTGCTCATGTAGTGACAGCCAATCCCGCCCATGGCTTGACTGCCTTCCGGCACCTGCGTCGAAGTGTTATGCGGGCAACCCGAACAGTAATGAGGCAAGCGCGCGATCTTGTTGCGCTTGCTGGCCAAGGACTGCTCTTTCTGGTTGTAGAAACTCAGGCGTTTTTCAATTTCCTCGCTCTGATAGAAGCGGCGGATTCGCGAAGCAATGGCGCGGGCCACCATCGCCGGTGTCAGCTCACTCAGGTTGGGCAATAGATCCTTGCCCTGCTCGTCGAACTCGCCGATCACACGGGGTCGGCGATCCACCGGCCAGTTGTATAGCTGCCCTGTCAGCTGATCTTCAATAATGGAGCGTTTCTCTTCCACCACCAGAATCTCTTCCAGCCCATCTGCAAAGGCGTGCGTGGCGACGGGCTCCAGCGGCCAGGGCATACCCACCTTAAACACCCGTAGCCCGATATCGGCAGCCTTGCGCTGATCAATGCCGAGATCTTCCAAAGCCTGTAACACATCCAGGTAGCTCTTGCCGCTGGTAATGATGCCGAGACGCGCCTTGGGGCTATCGATAACGGTGCGATTCAGGTTGTTAACGCGCGCAAACTCCCGCGCCGCGTAAATCTTGAATTTGTTTAGCCGCCGCTCCTGATCCAGTGCGTTATCCGGGTGGCGGATATGCACACCATCAGACGGGAGTTCGAATTGATCGGGAATCACGATATTGATGCGGTGCGGATCAATCTCCGCAGAGATGGCCGAATCCATGTTTTCGGTAATAGCTTTCAGACCAACCCAACAGCCGCTATAACGCGACAGCTCCCAGCCATAAATACCGAGGTCGAGCACTTCCTGAACATTGGCCGGCGCCAGCACGGGCATGGAGGCACCCATAAACATATGTTCGGACTGATGGGGCAAGGTTGAGGATTTGGCCGCATGGTCGTCACCCGCAACGGCCAGCACGCCGCCGAATTTGGCGGTACCGGCCGCGTTGGCGTGTTTGATCACATCCATGCTGCGATCCACCCCCGGCCCCTTGCCATACCACATGCCGAACACGCCATCGTATTTGGCACCGGGAAAGAGCCCCACCTGCTGACTGCCCCACACGGCAGTGGCGGCAAGGTCTTCATTAACCCCGGGCTGAAAGGTGATGTTGTGCTTGTCGAGGTATTTGCCGGCCTTCCACAAGGCCTGATCCACCCCGCCAAGCGGCGACCCCCGATACCCGGAAATAAAGCCGGCCGTATGCAAACCCGCCTCCAGATCCCGCTGGTGCTGCAGTATCGGCAGCCGCACCAGAGCCTCAATGCCGGTCAGGTAGGCGCGGGTCGTATCGAGGGCATACTTGTCGTCGAGAGAAATCTTGCGTTGGGTCATGACTGATAGACTTCCAGAGTGTTTCTGAAAATATAGTCGGCCCGGAGCGCGAAATTTATGTTATCTAGACATAAAAAAAGGCCTTAACTGATAAATTAAGACCCTCAAATATCATATATAGAATTATCTAACCTGTAAGAAGCCCTTAGAGCGATATAACAGCCCCATTTCCGCCTAAGCGGCGCGCTGCGCTACCTTCTGCTGTTGGCCCACCACCGACAACAGCGCCTGCAGCATGGCCGAGGTCGTATCTTCACCCAGAGAGGCCGCAGAAAAACTTTGGCCGTCGATATCTGCACGAATACAGGCCAGCGCACTGGCATGCGTCCCCCACTCAACCGCAAACTCGTTGTATTCATCGATATCAATACTGGCACCGGTCTGGGCGCTGACCGCCTGCACAACCGCTTCAAGGACGCCCTGGGCCACACCACTGAATTCGCAACCACCGGCAATGACCTTCGCAGAGACGCCGCTGTCACTTCGATGCAGATCGTAGTTTTCCAGCTGCCACCCCTCGGCCACCGCCAGATAATGCTCGTCAAACAGACGGCGAATCGTCAGTGAATCGATTTCTCCGCCCTGATCTTCCGCGGCCTTCTGCACCAAACGCGAAAACTCCTGCTGCAGCCAACGCGGCAGATCAATGTTGTAGTCGCGCTCGAGTACATGCGCCACACCGCCCTTGCCGGACTGACTGTTGATGCGCACCACTTCTTCGTAGCGACGCCCAAGATCGTGAGGGTCGATGGGCAGATAGGCCACATTCCAGATATCCCCCTCCTCGCGCCGCACCAGACATTTGCGGATAGCATCCTGATGACTGCCGGAGAAAGCAGTAAAGACCAGCTCGCCTACATAGGGGTGGCGCGGGTGGGTCGCGATATCGGTGCAGCTCTCCACCACCTCGCGAATCTCCGCCATGTTTTCAAAATTCAGTTTGGGATCGATCCCTTGGGAATACAGATTCATGGCCATGGTGATCAGATCCATATTGCCGGTGCGCTCGCCGTTACCCATCAGCGTGCCCTCAATACGGTCGGCACCGGCCATCACACCTAGCTCGGCCGCTGCCACTGCACAGCCACGGTCATTGTGGGTGTGAAGACTAATGGTGAGATGCTCGCGATGTTTGATGCCTTCGCAAACCGTTTCCACCTGATCCGCAAAGACATTGGGACTGGACATTTCCACCGTGGCCGGGAGGTTGATAATGACTTCCTGCCCGTTTTCCGGTTGCCACACCGCATTGACCGCGTCGATCACTTCAATCGCATAATCGGTTTCGGTTCCGGTAAAACTCTCCGGCGAATACTGGAAGACCCATTCCGTCGCGGGATACTTAGCGGCTTCATCTTTGACCAGCTGGGCGCCGCTAACCGCGATCTGTTTGATGCCGGCCTTATCCATCGAAAACACCTGCTCTCGCTGCACCACCGAGGTGGAGTTATAGACATGCACGATGGCGCGACGCGCTCCTTTCAACGCCTCAAAACTTCTTTCAATCAGCTCGGGGCGAGCCTGAGTCAGTACCTGAATAGTCACGTCATCAGGAATACGGTTTTCCTCAATCAGTTTGCGGCAGAAATCAAAATCGGGCTGCGAGGCCGAAGGGAAACCGATTTCGATCTCTTTACAGCCGACCTTTACCAGCAGGTCAAACAGGCGCTGCTTTTGCGCCGGACTCATTGGTTTGACCAGCGCCTGGTTACCATCGCGCAGGTCAACCGCACACCAGCGCGGGGCGCTGTCGATACGGTGATTAGGCCACTGACGGTCGGGCTTGTTAGGCACGTCAAAGCGGCGGTATTTGCGATGGTCGAAAGACATGTCGAGCTCCAGCGGGTTCTTTAGCTAAGGGGATCTTTACCGACAGGGCACTCTCCGGTGGGAAAGCACCCCGCCCGCAAACCTGCGGCAGTGGCGCTTAGGGCTTTTGGCCCCGGCGCCCACACTCGCGATGTTCGCGCCGGTGTGCCTGCCCTGTCAGATGGTGACCACTCTACGCCCTTCCGCGCGCAATTTTCTTGCTAAGTTGCTTTATTTGGCGCCAATATGAGATATTTATTCCAGCCTAAAGCTAAATATTGGAATATTACACCAATGGAAGAAAAGAGCTTAGTCAAACTCGACAGAATTGACCGCAGCATTCTCGCCCAGCTGCAAGAAAACGGCGATCTCAGCAACACCGATCTGGCCGACAGGGTCGGATTGTCGCCGTCACCCTGTCTGCGCCGGGTCCGACTGCTGGAAGAGGCCGGCATCATCGTGCGCAAGGTCACGGTGCTCAACGCCCGCAAGCTCGGCCTGACCCTGACCGCCATGGTGCAGATCGGCATGGATCGCCACACGCCAGACCGCTTCGAGACCTTTGAGAAAACCGTCGCCGGCTACCCGGAAGTGCAAGCCTGCTACCTAATTACCGGGCAGGATGCAGATTACCTGCTACAGGTGATTGTGCCGGATATGGATGCCTATCAGTCCCTGCTGCTGGAGCGCATCACCCGCATCCCCGGCGTAACCGGGGTGCATTCCAGCTTTGTGATGCGCAAGGTCGTTGACCGCCCGGCATTGCCATTGAACTACGTCTGAGCGTGATTTAAAGCTCCCGCCGTAGAGCCCGAACAGCGAATCAATTGCGGGCTATACGTATTGTTCACCACCCGCCTCCCTGCCAATACTGTACTGCCCAAACCCGCAGACGGTGCGCAGGAGAGCTCATGCTTCCCCATGCTCTGACATCTTCGACGGATCCCAGCCGCATTGGTGACCTGCTGGTAGCCGGAGGCTTTATTTCGCGCCGGGAATTGCAGTCTGCCCTAAGCATCGCCAGCCGACATCATGTCCCCCTGTGTCAGGTACTCCAGCGTCAACGGCGCCTAGACCGGCTTGAAAAAAATGCCCTTCTGAAGCTACAAGACCACCTGCGTTCGCCGGAACAACACAATGTCGAACAGCTACATTGCCGACTCGGTGACCTATTGCTTGCCGAAGGTCAGATTAAGCCAGAAGAATTGCAGGCCGCACTGGAACAACATAAGGCCTCTCGCGTCCCGCTCGGCATGGTCCTGCTGAAACGTGGGTCGATTACCCTCAAAGCCCTGACGCGCTTTCTGCGCCTACAGCAAAAACTGATCGCCGCTGCATGCGCCGCACTGCTGGCAATGGGCAACCCCTGCTTTGCCGACACGGGAAAAGAGAGTGAACCTGCTTGGGGAACAGTACACGCGGCGGTCAAAAAAGCGTCCCCGCACTCGCTCAATGCCAACTGGCTGCGACCGGGCTTCAACGACAGCATGGCGATGGTTCGCTACGCACCGGAAGACACACTGTTTCGTAGCAAGAGCGGCAAGATGGAATTGCGGCTCACCGATACCGGCGTGGAATTCCGCAAGTTTTTTTGACGCACTAACTGTTTTTGCTCTTTGAGCTGGAAGCGCTTTTCTTCTTGCTCGGTTTCTTCGACGACTTGTTCTTCGACGTATTCGCAGCCTCCAGCACATGCAAACTGAAGTCGACAGCCTTTTCCTGTAACGCGATAAAATGCTCGAATTCGCTGTCTCTCATGGCTCGCAGTCGGTCATGCTTGCGCAGCAGGTTTACGTAACGCCGCTCCCGCTCATACTGCTTGGGCAGTTGCATAATGCCGAGTTCATCCAGCCGTTGTTCAAGTGCCGGATTGTATGTGCGCACAAATTTAAGGATAAAAGGGATCGGGTCGTGGCGGGCCACCAGCGCAGCTATGCGCAAAATCATGTCGAAAGGCAGGGTCGCACGCCCGCTTTCAACCTCCTGAAGTAGTTCCTCATCCTTGAGCCCGAGAATCTCCGCCAGCTCCTTCAGATTAAGACCCGCGACCTCCCGGGCATCTTTCAGGAACTCGCCGGCTTCAGCCATCGCCCGCAGCCGCTCTGGATCAAGCGACTTCATGTACAAGTCCTTGAGCCAGTTATCGGTATACATCAACGGGATGGCCGAACCGGTTTTAACAACCTCGACGATGCTGCCGGTAATTAAACCGGTGTAATCCAATAGCTGATCAAGCAGAGAACTCTTTCGCTCGCCCGACTCACTATTCCCCGACTTGGATTTGCTGCCGGGCTGCTGCGATTTGCTTCCAGTCGTTTCACTCACGGTTCACCTGTAAAGACGCTTCGCGATAACTCTGAGCATAGCCTGTTCGGCGCTCGTCAGAAAGCGCCAGCATTCACGTCGAAAGATGAACAAGCTAACAAATTCCCCTTTCTGCCCAAGGATTTCTGTGACCTCTTACCACTCTGACTGAACCTGAGAAGGTATTTCTGCTTCTATACAGGCATTGCTCACAACGCTACAACTAAAAGAGGCAAGGGGTCATGGCGCCGTACCGCACACGCTTCCAAATCCCGGCCCGATCCTGGCCGTTGATCGGTCTGCTGCTATTGCTGCTGACAGGCTGCGCCAGCCAAACGCAAACCACAGAGCCCCGCCAGTCAGACGAACTCGAACCGACCGTGGTCGCCTACGAGGACTACCACGATCCTCTGCAAGGCATGAACCGCGCAATTTTTGCCTTTAACGATGTCGTTTATCGCTACGCCATGATCCCTGTCGCCAAGGGTTACAACTGGCTTCTGCCAAACCCGGTGCGCAGCAGTATTGGCAACGCCTTTCACAATATAAAAATGCCCATTCGCAGTATCAATTATCTGGTGCAACTAAAACCCAAGGCCGCCGGTGTGGATCTACTGCGCTTTGCGGTTAACTCGACCGTGGGGCTACTCGGGCTCTTTGATCCGGCCGAACACTGGTTCAACCTAAAGCGAACTGACAATGGCTTTGAAAATACGCTCAGCCATTATGGCAGCGGCTACGGAACCTATCTTGTGCTACCCATCGTCGGCCCGTCGGATTTGCGTAATGGTTCAGCGCTGATTGCCGACTTCCTGCTGAACCCCATTCCGCATCTGACCCGGCAGCCCGACACCACCTACATCATGACCTTTGATCAGTTGCAGTCCTTCTCCGGGCGCGCCGAACAGTACGAAAAACTGCGCAGCGAAAGTGACGACCCCTATCTGTTTTTCCGAAACCTGTATCTGCAGGGCGTGCAGCGTGATGCCGATCATCAAAGGGCCTGCCAACAGGAGGCACGGGCATGTTAAGCCGCCTATTCCGCCACCCTCGCGCAATCATTATGGCGGTGCTGAGTGCGAGCATTCTGCTTGGCTGGCAGGGGCGACACTTTGAGATTAATGCCTCTGCAGAAACTCTGATCTCCGACAACAATCGCGACTATCTGGAATCGCGCAAAATCAACCAGCGCTTCGCGCCCGAGGAATTCCTGCTGGTGGTTTACGAACCGCGCAATCACGCCTTGTTTAGCGAAAAGAGTTTTGCCGACATCCGCGAACTCACCGAAAAACTGTCGGCGCTGGAGCGGGTGGAAACCGTGCGCAGCATCCTGAATGTTCCCCTGTTAAGCGAACTGGATGCCTTGGCTGGTGAGGTTAATCCCGAGGATTACACCCAGAATCGGCTGCAGTTACCCGCGGAGCGCCTGTCAGACATTTTCAGGAATCACCCTATATACGAGGGCCTGATCGTAGACCGGGAGCAAACGGCCAGTGCCATCCAGTTGCTATATCGCCAGAACCCCAAACTCGAAGCGCTGGAGTCGCGCATCACCACCCTCAAGCTGAAAGCACTGGACGAAACCCTCAGCTATGAAGAAACGCTGGAACTGGAAAAACTGGTGCGTCAGGCCGAACCACTGCGGTCCGAACTGCGTGAACAGCGCCACCGCGAAGTCGAACACATTCTGGAGATTATCGAACCCTATCGCAGCGAGGCCGAATTGTATCTGGGCGGCGTTCAGGTCTTGGGGTACGAACTCATCTCTATCATAAAACGCGATCTGGCACTGTTTGGCTCGGCCATCGCCGTGGTGATCTGCCTGGTGCTGGCCCTGCTGTTTCGCAGTGTTCGCTGGGTACTGATTCCCGTGGTCTGCTGTGCCAGCAGTGTCGCGCTCACTTTGGGCTTATTTGGCCTGTTGGGCCTGAAAGCCACCGTAATCTCTTCAAGCTTTGTCGCCCTGCAGCTGATACTCACGCTGGCCATCGTTATCCATTTGATCGTGCAGTATCGTGAGTCCCTCCGAAAGCTGCCAGACGCCAGTCAATACGAGGTGGTGCTGGACAGCGTGCGTCGCAAAATAGCGCCCTGTCTGTTTGCCGCCGCGACCACGTCCATCGGGTTTGGCTCACTGCTCCTGAGTGGTATTCAGCCGGTTATCAGCTTCGGCTGGATGATGGTGGTCGCCATGGCCGTCTCCACCCTCTGCAGCTTGTTACTTGTGCCGGCAATCAACTTGATTCTGCCGCGCCGACAGGCGCCTGAGCGAAATAGTTTTTTCCGCGAATTTATCGGCGGCTGCCATCATCTGGCCACCCAGAAGAAAGCTGCGGTTTATCCGGGTAGTGCACTCCTCGCCCTGGCGGTAGGTGCCGGCGTGATGCAGTTATCGGTCGAAAACAGCTTCATCAACTATTTTGCGGATGACACCCGGATTCACCGGGAATTGAGCTATGTTGACCAGAAATTTGGCGGCTCCACCCCGCTCGATATCATCTACCGCATACCCCGTGATGAGCAGGCTGAAATTCCAACTCTGAGCGCAGAAACCGTACAGCGCCTACAGCGGATTCAACATCAACTGGAACAGCACGAAGCTGTCGGAACCACACTATCGGTGGTGAATTTCACAGAGCTGGCCAAGCAAATCAATCAGGGTAAACCCCTTACCGAATATGAGCTGACCGCCGTTTATTGGAGTCTGGACAAGTCCGTGCGACGCGACCTGCTCGGTGCTTTTTTTGCGCCAGATGCGCAGGAGTTACGTATCAGCACGCGCATCAAGGACAGCACGAAAAACCTTAACCGGAAACAGCTACTCACCGACATCCGTGAGGACTTAAAACAGCAGAATATCCCGGAAAAAGACGTCAAACTGACCAATTTGTTCGTGCTGTATCAAGGCTTGCTGGAGCAATTATTCAGCTCGCAGATCCTAACCCTCGGGGCGGTTTTTGCCGTGTTGGGCGTTGCATTTGCCCTGATTTTCCGCTCATTAAAACTCGCGCTGATAGCATTGGTGCCGAATAGTTTTACCGCATTATTTGTGCTCGGCAGCATGGGCTGGCTCAACGTTCCGCTAGACTTCATGACGATCACCATCGCCGCGATCGCAGTGGGCATCGCGGTAGACGACACGATTCACTACATCCACCGCTTTCTTGAAGAGCGCGAACGGGGTGGGGATGCCACCGAAATCTGCGATCGCACTCACCACGCGGTTGGCTACGCACTCTTGTATACCAGTCTTATCGTGATTTTCGGCTTCGCGCTTCTGGCCTTTTCCGACTTTACTCCCAGCATCATGTTCGGCGCATTTACCGGCCTCGCCATGGGTATCGCCATGCTGACTGACCTGACCCTGTTACCCGCCCTGCTGCATCAATTTGCCGGGAAGCCCTCGAAAAACCCGTAAACCCGGCGCCAAGCCCCGGGGAGATGGGAATTTGGGGCGAATTACGCTATCCTTCCGGGGTTTGGCGCGTACGCCGCTGCCACTCCCGCGACCGCAATAAAAAGAGCCCAGAATGCGTAATATTCTGAAGTACATAATGACTTCCAGCCTGCTGTTTGCAGGAGGATTCGCTCAGGCCTTGAGCTTGGGCCAGCCCGAAGTGCTATCTGCCCCCGGCAACCCGCTGGAAGTGCAAATCCCCGTGAACAATGCGGAGGAACTCAAAGGGCAGGATCTGCGCGTAGCGTTGATCTCTCGAGCCAGCCCTCGCGATGCCCTGCCACCGGAGACCTTTGCTGGCGACGTGCGCTATGATCGCCGCGCCAAAGCCATCGTGCTCCGCTCCAACAATGTGATTTCAGCCCCTCGGCTCAGCTTCACGCTGAACGTGCGCTGGAATGAAGGTTTTCTGCAGCGCGCCTACGCCATTGCCCTCGGCAATGATAGCTCACGGCGTGCCGCTTCCATCATCTCACCGGTGACCGTGCTACCCGCGATTGTTTCCGCCGATGAGACGGCCAACCGACACTACCTCGTCGAACAAGGCGACTCGCTCTGGACGATTGCCCGCAACGTCAGTATCGGTCGCGACGGCAGTCACGAGCAGTGGATGGCAACGGTCTATCAGCGCAATGCCGACGCCTTTATCGGTGGCCGCCCGGATCGCATCCGGGCTGCGTACAGCCTGGATATTCCGCAACAGTGCAGCAAAGTGCGCCTGGTGCTGGATGCCGATGGTCGCTCCTTCCGCCTGATCGACGCTGATGGCCGTGTTGTAACACAGCAGATTTTCAGTGACACGCGGACCGCTATCACCGGCGATGTCCCGGCCCCCTCCTCAGTTGAGCCGATTGATGAGCCGAACCCTGCCCCCGAAGAACCGCGCGTTGCGGTCTACCAGTCCAAGGATGAAATCGAGCGAACCTACCAGGTGGTTCGTGGCGAAACCTTGTGGGGCATTGCTGATCGTTTGAGTTCTGAAAAAGAAGGCAATCGGGCCCGCTGGATGGCCGCCCTGTTCCGCTTGAACCCTCGCGCCTTTATCGCAGGTCGCCCGGATCGCCTGCGCCAGGATTTCACCCTGGCCATTCCGAGCGAAGCCGGCAATATGGAAATGCGCTTCGAAGAAAACGGCATTGACTATGCGCTGGTTGAGGGCGAGTACCCTGATGCCGTCGATGTAGCAGAAGCCCCTGTAGTTGCAGACGCGGAAACCACTACACCCGCAGCTCCCGTTGTTGACACACCCGCCGAAGACACTGAAGCAAGTGCCAGTGTCGACACAGTAGATGTAGAAGCAGAGACGACCGAAGCAGCCAGCGTCGAAGCAGAAAGTGCACAGCCTGTTGTCGCTCAGCCGCAGGTTAAAACGCCCGCTGAAGAACCTGCTTCACCAGAGCCTGCTGACAGCGGTGTTTTTGAATACGAAGGCAAAAGCTTTGTCAGCGACCCCTATGCCGACTCAACCGATATGGAAGAGCCGAGCACAGAAGAAGCAGCGGCGATCGAGCAGCCTGCGGATGAAGAGCAGCGCCTTCGAGAACTGGAAGCCCAGTTGGATCAAGCGCTGGCGGTTATTGACCAGGAAGCCGACGCGGCCGAAAGCCAACCCGCTGACGAAGACGCTTCAGACATGATCGCCGAGCTGAGCCCGAGCAATAGCATCGTCAATGCTCTGGGCTGGATTACATTGGGCATGGCCCTGGTAATTGGCTTCGGTATCTATCGCGACAAGCGTCGCAACAATGCCATGGTTATTCGCGACCGCGATTGATCCGCACTGTGTATCCCTCAACAGAAAAAACCGGCCTCGGCCGGTTTTTTCGTTTCTGGAGCCCTGCATGGGCATCGCAACAAGCGATCAAGGCGTAAAGACAGACCAGGTCATAAGCCGGGTTGACGAGCGGATATGACCGCTGTTCTTACCGTAGTTTAACGCGCGCTCCAAGCTGACTGCGCCGTTACTGACTCCAACAGCAACTCCTACCGTGGTCAACACAGCCAGCGCCCGACCATCGCTGTGCAGCACGGCGCTGCCGCTGTCGCCAGGCAACCCTGGATTGTCGAACGAAAGACGATAGTTCAAACCCTCGGCTTGAATCCCGGAAACCTGCCCTTCCTTGGCCTCGAGATCCTGAACGCCAGAATGAAAGGAGGAGCGGCCGTAACTGTAAACCGCATCGCCCACCTGTGCACTGCCGGTAAAAAGCGCGGTGGGGCCACCATAGGTGATGGCAGCCGGATGGACGTTGGCGATATCGTCAGGATGGATTTTCACCAGTGCAAAGTCGTTGTAGGTACAGATGTCAGAGCCGGGAGTCTCACCATTCTCATTCATTGCTGCCCAACTGGAATACGCCAGCTCACCCGGCTGACTGGCATTTTCGATGCGAATATCGCTAAACCCCAGCGGCGCATTGCGCGCTACGCAGGGATCGACCGGGGGCTGCTGATTGGTATCATTGCTAAAACAATGTGCGGCGACGCCGATGTAGTAAGTCACTTCGTCTGCCGCAAAAATAAAGTTCGACGTGCAGACCCCGTAGCCGGTGGCCGAAATTTCCACGCCGGGCCGTATCTGACTGGAAGTAGGCTGACCGAAATCGCGATCGATCGGGGCACCGCCATCGCTAGTATCACTGGAGCTGTCAGAATTACAGCCCGCCAACAGGAAACCCGCCATTGCGGCCACCATCAGTTTGCCAGCCTCCATCGAGGTATGCGCCATATTCCACTCCTGAGTACCGCCCCGAAGACTATCACTAACCAAGCTCTGCGGCATTAACTGGGCCCCGCGACTTCCGATAAGGTTAATTAGCCTATACGCAGACATACCCTAACTTGATTTCGAGCACTAAGTAGCAACCACAATACGGATACGCAGTTTCAACAACTTGAGCGTAGAGCGTGAGTGCGAGAGCCTATATCAAGTATGAAACTCGCGTGGAAAGCTACGGCACTAATTCTTATAAATGTGGTGATAACTTTCTCCGCAGGCCTGCTCGCACGCAATTATCTCCTCAATCCCGAGCTCGCGAAAATCGAGCGCACCAACGATGAGAAAACCCTTACCCAGCTCGCGCTGATACAGGAACTGATTACCGCCAGCCTCATAGATTCGGCCAATAGAGCTCGGCAAGCGGCAGCCACCATCCGCAGTGATCACTGGAAGGCGTACTCTTCTGCCATCAGCTCTGTGGCTAGTAGTAGTGATTTCGGCTATCTGATCAGCACCTCGGCTAAAGGCGATTTTTCCCAGGTTCGTCCCGGCCGCTACTTTCATGAATCTGCGGCGCCCTCTCCCAGCGATATCCGTCAGATTATTACTCGTGCCCGCGCCGCACCGCGCTACCCTTACGTGGACTTTATCACCCTACCCGAGGGAACGTCGGTCATTGCGGCCCAGCAGCTGCGTCACCCAGATAATCAAGGGCCTGAATTATTTATTGTCGTCAGCCGTATCGACGAAGCGTTTATAAATCGCATATCAGCCTTTGCCGGCGTTGACCTCCAACTGATCAGTTTTGAAGAGCGCGCTCAAATATTGCAGGAGCCTCGCGCTTTATCCGGCATCCGCTCGGAATCCAATAACTTACAGTGGACGGTGAACGATGCTCGAGGACAGCCGGCAGTGTCCTTCGCAGTTGGGCTTCCTCCGCGCAGTTACGACGACAAGATACTGACGCCAACCCTGGCCACCGCCTTATTCTTCACACTGCTGATGTGGAGCGGTGCCATCTGGCTGCTTTACCGAACACTGATCCGCCCAATGAATGCGGCCAGTAAGACGCTACAGCAGATCATGACCGATCAGGATTACGGGCGACGATTGGAGTATCCCCATCCGGATGAGTTCGGCCAGCTCACGCAGTTTTTCAACCGCCTGTTGAACATGGTGGATCAGCGCACGAGTGAATTGGAGCTACTATCCCTTACCGACCCCCTTACAGATCTCAACAACCGCCGCGCCTTTGATGTTCAGTCTCACCGAGTCTGGCCGCTGGCTGAACGCGCTGACACGCGGATGGCGCTGATCGCCTTTGACCTGGATCACTTCAAAGCCTACAACGACACTTACGGCCACCCGGCGGGTGACAAGGTAATCAAAACCTTTGCGCGCATACTAGGAGAAACTTTTAAGCGTGCCAGCGATGTGGTCGCGCGTGTGGGTGGTGAGGAGTTTCTGGTACTGACTCAGGATTCGCCATCGGGCGCGAGTCAGGTACTGACGCACCGCGTACTGCAGGCACTGCGCGAGGAACGTATTGAACACGCCGGCAACACTGGACAAGGCATCGTCACAGCCAGCGCCGGTATTTTTCATTGCGTGCCCGACGCCAACCTGACTTTGGAGTTAGCCTTGCAGCGCGCCGATGAGATTCTCTACGCTGCCAAGGAGAACGGACGTAACCGAGCCATGTATAGCGACGCGCTGGTGGATAACGTCAATCAGGTCACCTCAGCGGAAGTGATTCAGCTTCCCTATTGATAACGCTCAGTAGACGCCGGATGAACGCGCCAGAAAAATACTGAAAGCGCTAAAACCAGTCACCACCACAATCAGCATGACGATCATACGCATCGGTTTGAAGGGCTTGCGTTCGACATCGTTGTAACCCGTTTTCAGGTACTCATCGACGCGTTTCTGATCTTCGGGGTAGAGCTTGCGTTCTTCAGACATGGCACATCACTTCAGTTGAAGACACCATTATCCCACCGGGAAGTAGTCAGGCCAAGAGTAGACAAGAGAGGAGAAGATGCGCGGACGGGAGAGTCCCGACCGCGCAAAGGCTTGCTTAGAAGGCTTCTTCTGGCAATGCCATCAGTACATCACTGCCTGCACGCACGGAAGCCGCCATGGCATCCAGTTGCGGCAGCAAGCGAGTCATGTAGAAACGCGCCGTATGCAGCTTGGCGCTGTAGAACGCGTCATCGCTATTCTGTAAAGCCACTTCTGCCATACGTGCCCACATGTAGGCGTAGATGGTGTAGCCCGCTGCGTTCAGGTATTCCACCGATGCAGCACCTACAGCATGAGGATCGTCTTTCGCAGCCGCGAGAACGTCCTGAGTCAGCGACTCGAGCGAATCACAGGCTTTCTTCAGGGGGGCGGTGAATTCGTCCATACCGGCCGTGGTTGCCGAGGCCGCGTAGTCACGCATTTCCTGAATCAGCACCGCCATGTTCTTGCCGCCATTGGCAGCAACCTTGCGACCCATCAGGTCGAGGGCCTGAATGCCGTTGGTGCCTTCGTAGATCTGGGCAATACGCACATCGCGCACGTACTGTTCCATGCCCCACTCGCGCACGTAACCGTGACCGCCGAAACACTGCTGACCAATCACGGTACATTCCAGACCTTTGTCGGTCAGGAAGGCCTTGGCAATCGGCGTGAGCAGCTCAACCAAACCGGCGGCGCGTACCTGCTCCTCACCTTCGCCGAACTTGGCGGTATCTAGCTGCTGGCCCACAAATACAGAGAACGCACGACCGGCTTCAACATAGGCTTTCTGCGTCAGCAGCATGCGGCGTACGTCGGGATGAACAATAATGGGATCGGCCGGACCATCGGCATTTTGCGGACCAGCGGGTGAACGGCTCTGCAGGCGCTCGCGAGCATAGTCCAGCGCGCCATTGTAGGAAGCTGCAGCGAGGCCGAGCCCCTGCACACCCACAGACAGACGCTCATAGTTCATCATGGTGAACATGGCCATCAGCCCCTTGTTCACCTCACCCACCAGATAACCCTTGGCGTCATCGAAATTCAGCACACAGGTTGCCGAGGCGTGAATACCCATCTTGTGCTCGACGCTGCCACAGCTCACACCGTTGCGCTCGCCCAAGCTGCCGTCATCGTTGACGTGGAATTTCGGTACAAGAAACAGAGAAATGCCTTTGGAGCCCGCCGGGGCATCAGGCAGTTTCGCAAGCACCAAGTGAATGATGTTCTCGGTCAGGTCGTGCTCACCGCCGGTGATAAAGATCTTGTTACCGGTGATACTGTAGCTGCCATCCGCCTGCGGCTCGGCCTTGGTGCGGATCATACCGAGGTCGGTACCGGCATGGGCTTCGGTCAGACACATGCTGCCCGCCCATTTGCCTGCGTACATGTTCGGCAGGTATTTCTGTTTCAATTCCTCGCTGGCGTGGTTGGCCATGGCCAGTGCCGCACCGGAGGTCAAAGAGAGGTAGAGGCCCAGCGCGATGTTCGAGCCATAGCTCATTTCCTCGAACATCAGCACCAGCATCTTGGGAATAACCTGGCCACCGTACTCCGGGTCACCCGCAAGGGCGCCCCAGCCACCTTCGGCCAGTTCCTTAAAGGCTTCCGGATAGCCTTTAGGGGTAGTGACAACCGTGTCGTTCCAGCTTACGCCTTCTTCATCACCGCTGCGATTGAGCGGGGATAGCAGGGTTTCGCTGATTTTTGCAGCTTCATCAAGAATGGCATCCGCCAGCTCCCGATTCACCTCATCCAGACCCAGCTTGGCCCAGATTGACTCTGCATTAAATACCTCATGCAAGACAAACTGCATGTCTCTGACAGGGGCTTTATATTCCGGCACGGTTATCCTCCAGTGTGGGCCTTGCGGCCCTGATTAAAACGCGAACTCGTCTACATCCATTGCCATCAGGTTGTCGGCGCCACTGAGCATGCTCAGCTTGTGGCTCTCGGTGCGCGGCAACAGGCGCTGGAAGTAGAACTTCGCAGTCTTCAGTTTGGACGCCATAAAGGTATCGCCCTCGCTGCCCCCAAGCGCGAGTTCGGCCATTTGCGCCCACATATACGCGAGCGCAATGTAGCCGGAGTACATCAGATAATCAACCGACGCTGCACCTACCTCATCGGGGTTCTGCATGGCCTTCTCACCAATTTGCATGGTGATTTCGCCCCACTCCTTGTTTAGCGCGGCCAGCGGCTCGATAAACTCCGCCATTCCTGCGTTTTCTTTCTGTGATTCACAGTACTTATGGATGATCTTGGTCAGGTTCATCAGCGCCTGACCACCGGTACCCATAATCTTGCGCCCCAGCAAATCCAGAGCTTGAATACCCGTCGTCCCTTCGTACAGCGTCGCAATACGCAAGTCACGTACGATCTGCTCCATGCCCCACTCGCTGATAAAGCCGTGGCCGCCATAAATTTGCATACCGTAGTTGGCCACTTCCAGACCGGTTTCAGTGACAAAAGCCTTAGCAATCGGTGTCAGCAGGTGCAGCAAGTCGTCCGCTTGTGCACGCTCTTCTTCTGTGGCACCGCAGTTAGCTTTATCAACCACCATCAGGATCCAGTACAGGAAGGCACGGCTGCCTTCGGTCAGAGCCTTCTGGGTCAGCAGCATGCGACGCACATCGGGGTGAACGATGATCGGATCAGCCGGACCATCCGGGTTCTTAGGACCAGACAGTGAACGCATCTGCAAACGCTCGCGGGCATATTCCAGACCACCTTGATAAGACAGCTGACCGAGACACAGACCCTGCATCGCAGTACCCATACGGGCGGTGTTCATCATAACGAACATGTAGGTAAGGCCTTTGTTTTCCTCACCGATCATGTAGCCGGTCGCACCGTCAAAGTTCAGCACTGCAGTCGCAGAACCCTTGATGCCCATCTTGTGCTCGATGGAGCCACAGGTCACACCGTTGCGATCGCCCAGGCTGGAATCTTCGTGGGCAATAAATTTGGGCACCAGGAACAGAGAAATACCTTTGGTACCTTCGGGCGCGCCTTCAGTGCGGGCCAGTACCAGATGAATAATGTTCTCCGCCATGTCGTGCTCACCGGAGGAGATAAAGATTTTGGTACCGGTGATAGCGTAAGTGCCATCGCCATTGTCTTTCGCTTTGGTGCGCGACAGACCGACGTCGGAACCCGCGTGCGGCTCGGTCAGACACATGGTGCCAGTCCAGGTACCGTCGACCATTTTCGGCAGGTAACGAGTCTGCTGCATTTCGTTGCCGTACTCTTCCAGTACTCGCGCCGCAGAGCTGGACAGGCCGGGATACATGCTCCAGGACCAGTTAGCGCCACCCATCATATCGGACAGCAACAGGCCCACAGAGGGGGGCAGCCCCTGACCGCCAAATTCGGCGCGGGCACTCACGCTGGTCCAGCCAGACTCGCAGTACTGTTGGTAGGCTTCCTTGAAACCGTCGGGTGTTTTTACACCGTCTTCGCTCCAGGTACAGCCCTGCTGGTCGCCAATCTGGTTCAGCGGTGCAATCACTTCCTCGGCAAACTTGGCGCCTTCAGTCAGAATCGCATCGAGCAGATCGGGGGTCACTTCCTCGCGACCGGACAGCGTCGGATAGTGCTGATCAACTTTCAACAGATCATTCAGCACAAACTGCATATCGCGCAACGGAGCTTTGTAAAGTGGCATGGCTCTAACCTCAAATGTTTGTGGCAGGAGAACATCTCAACCGCCAATGTTGACGGCGAGTATATTAGGCAAATCACCGTCAACATTGCAAGACGTTTGCCGCCAAAATCACAAGAATCGTGCTTTACGCTTTTAAATTCAATATGTTAGCGAGGTAAGGGCTTACTCGTATACGTGCGGATTGGCGCGATCTATCAACAAATCCAGCTTTAATCCGGCCGGTAAAGCACCAAAATGATGGCTTGGGGCGGCGCAGCGACCCGCCAAAAAGGCTTCAGCGATGGCCGAGTTATCGCCCCTGAGAAGCAGCGACCCCTGCAAACTCAAACCGAGCAATTCGGCCAAACGTCGGGCGGAACCCTCGTCCGAGCCCGACAGCTCGTGCTTGAGGTTTTCGACGATGGCATCCTGACGCGGATCGACATTCGCCGTGGTCAGCAGCTCGGCCATCCAGGCATCCACCACCTCGGGGCTGCGCTGCATGGCGCGGCGCACATCCAAGGCCTGAATATTGCCAGAGCCTTCCCAAATCGCATTAATCGGTGCTTCTCGATAGAGGCGCGGCATGATGCAGTTTTCCATCACCCCGTTACCGCCAATACATTCCATGGCCTCGTAAGCATGCTGCGCCGTGCGCTTGCAGATCCAGTATTTGCCAACGGCTGTACCGAGGCGCAAGAGGAGTTGATCCTGTTCGCTGCCGCTGTCCAGCGCTTTCGCCATGCGGAAGGTCATCGCCAGCGAGCCCTCGACCTCCAACTGCAAGTCGGCAATCACATTGCGCATGATGGGTTGGTCGATCAGGCGCTTACCAAAGGCTTCACGCTGGGTAGCGTGGTGGGCTGCCTGCACCACCGCCTGACGCTGACCGGCGCTGGAGCCAATCATGCAGTCAAACCGGGTCATGGCCACCATCTGAATAATCGCCGGCACACCGCGACCGGGCTCGCCGACCAGCCAACCCAGCGCGCCGCGGAATTCCACTTCAGACGAGGCATTGGCCACATTGCCCATCTTGTCTTTCAGGCGCTGAATTTCCAGCGGATTCTTGTGGCCTTCTGGATGCCAGCGCGGCACCAGAAAACAGCTAATACCTTTATCGGTTCGCGCCAACACCAGAAAGGCATCACACATAGGCGCCGATAAGAACCATTTGTGGCCTACCAGTGAATAGGCGGCGCAGCCTTCCACCTCACCGATCAAAGTGGCCTGCGTGGTATTGGCACGCACATCGGAACCGCCCTGCTTTTCGGTCATGCCCATACCAATCGTCAGCGCAGACTTTTCGTTGTAATGCACATTGCGCGGATCGTATTCATTGGCCAGCACCTTGGGCAGCCAGCGTTCGGCGAGCACCGGATTGAGCTGGAAGGTGGGCACGGACGCGAAAGTCATGGTGACCGGGCAACCGTGAGCGGCTTCAACCTGAGCGTGCAGATAATATTTCGCCGCCCGCGCCGCATGGCTGCCGCCGGTCCACGGCTCGCTGTGCAGACCCGCCTGATAGGCTTGATCCATCAAGGCGTGGTAGCTGGGGTGAAACTCGATCTGATCCAGCCGATGACCGAAACGGTCGTGGGTATGCAACACCGGCTTGTGGGCATTGGCCTGAAATCCGAGCTCGATAAATTCCGGCAGACCGCACAAAGCGCCGTAGTCCACCAAGGCTTCATCCGCATCAGGCGCCTGCGCCGATACCGCTTCGCGCAGGGCCTGGTCACCCAAATAAAGATTGTGGTTTTCGAGAGGCGAAGCCTGATTAATGACTTCATGGGTGGGGTGGGTAGCGTCGAAACTCATAGCCGCTCCTGAACAAGTTTTCCCTGAGAGGGTTCTACGAAATATGCAGAGTAAACATTGTCCGGGCGCGGTCGTAAAGCCCGCTTGTTAAATAGTGCTTATAAGCCCGCTTAGTAGCCGAGCGGGGAGATATCCAGATGCTCTGCCAGCGCCGCCGGGCTCGCCCCCGGCAGATGCGGCACAACACCCAAACAGGGCGCCGGTAAAAACTGCTTCAGGGTTTCGACATTCTCATCAAAACAGGACATATCCGGATCGACGCGGTTTGCGACCCAACCCACCAGGGGCAGGCCATCGCGGCGGATGGCTTCGGCGGTTAATAGGGCATGGTTGAGGCAGCCCAGCTTCATACCTATCACCAGAATGACCGGCAGTTGTAACTCGACCGCGAGCCCGGCCAGGGTCTCGCGACCGCTTAACGGTACGCGCCAACCGCCAGCACCTTCTACCAGCGCAAAATCGCTCGGCGTCATCAGAGTACCGCGGCAATAGCCGGCGAGCTGAGAAACAGTCAATCGCTTGCCTGCCTGTTGAGCAGCGATATGGGGGGCGATGGGAGGCGCAAACAGCACCGGGTTTACCTGCTCGTAGCTCAGCTCAATACTGGCACTCTGCATTAGCGCCAGCGCATCATCGTTGCGCGCACCCTCAGCGGTCCGTTCAGCGCCCGCGGCGACCGGTTTCAGGGCGAGCGTTCTGAGTCTCAGTTGATTGGCTTTCTCCAGCAGACCACAGGCAATCGTTGTTTTGCCAATTTCCGTGTCGGTGCCGGCAACGAAAAATTTCTTTCCCATTGTATTTAACTCTTTTCTTAAAGCTTCGGTTTCTGCAATGCGAGATACCACACCTGATAACTCGCAGGCAGTTTGCCGTTGGGCTGACGGAAGTCTTCATAAGCCGCGATAAAACGCTTCATCGCCTGTTTTCCCATCATGCCCCGGTCACTGTTAACGTTATGAGCACCGAGGCTTTTCAACTCATTCATCAATTCACGCAGGGTCTGGTATTCCAGCACTTCGGTAGTTTGCTGCCACACCTGTAATGTCAAACCACTGCGTTCAATACCGCGCTCAAGCACCTCGCGTGGCAGAAAGCGATTGACGTGGGTAGCGTTGTCCGCGGCCTTACCCGCTTCGCGTAATTCAAACAGGGTATCGGGGCCAAGGGTACTCAGCAGGAACGTACCGCCCGGCTTCAGCACGCGATAGGCTTCGGCAAATACGGCCGCAATATTTTCACACCACTGCACCGCCAGTGATGAAAAGATTGTATTGACGCTGTCATCAGCCAACGGCAGATCTTCCGCATCGCCGCAGAGCCAGGCATCCGCCGGCCGGGATTTCTGTTCTCGGGCGTAGGCCAGCATGCCTTCGGCGAGATCCATGGCAATGACGGTATCTGATTGCGCGTTCAATGCTGGCAGGCTGTAGCCCGTGCCCGTTCCAAGATCCAGGGCACTTGCAGAGTTTGCATTGAGCTTGTCAGCGAGATAATCGGCTACCCGTCGTTGCAGATCCGCCACGCCATCGTAACTTTCAGCGGCGCGACTGAAAGAGGCAGCGACTTTCTGCTTGTCGAGATAATGTTGTGCGACCTCTGCCTCGCCTTTGTGGCGCTGACAAAACGCTATTACCGCCGACCAGAAGGCTTCAGGCTCTTCCAGGAAAGGCTGATGCCCACTATCAGAAAACACCTGAATATTTTGGAGACTACCGATTTGCTGTGTTACTGCAACCGGTACCAAGCCATCCTTTTCCCCGAAAAGAAACAGACTCGGGCAATTCAATTGAGCAATGCCCTGTCGATTATCCAGCTCCGCCAACCAATGCAGCACGTCGTACTGCACTTCGGGTGCTCCCAACTCGCTGCCGACAACGCCCCCCTGCAACACATCAAAACGCTTTAACCCTCGAACAGGATTTTTTTGGAAGCGCGTCAGGAAATCGTCAAAGGTTGCTGACGGCATGGCCGCCGGCCAATCGTCCCGCCGGATAAAACTCGGATTGCTGGCGACGGTTATCAAGGCCGACACGCGCTCGGGAAAATCCGCCGTGATCCGCGTCGCAATCATGCCACCCAGTGACCAGCCCAGATACATCGCCTTCGCCGGCAGTTGTTCGAGAAGGTCTCGGGTAAACTGTTCGTAGGTAGCCGCGTAGTTCGCGCTGCGCCCGTGACCAGGAAGATCTACCAACGTCACGTTAAAGTGATCGCGCAATAGCGGCAACGCACTGCGCCAGCAAGCACTACTGGAACCCCAGCCATGCAAGAGCACCAGTTCCGCATCGCCCTGTCGTGCGGGCAGTCGCTCGCGATACAGCATTACGCTGTCATCCCTGAGTGACGGGCAATATCTTCGAGTGCATCCAATAGTTGATCCACCTGCGCTTCGCTGTGGGCTGCGCTGAGGGTAATGCGCAGTCGGGAAGTGCCTTCCGGCACGGTCGGTGGACGAATGGCCGAAACCAGAATGCCTTTTTCTTCCAGCGCCCAACTCATGGTCAGCGCCTGATCGTCCGGGCCCACCTGCAGCGGCTGAATAGCTGTGTCAGAGGCCATCAAGGGCAGACCCAACTGCTCTGCTCCCTGCCGAAAACGCTGAATCAGGCTTTGCAATTTGTCGCGGCGCCAACTCTCGCTTTCCAGTAAATCCAGCGCGGCCAGATTGGCAGCGGCAACGGCCGGTGGCATGGCGGTGGTGTATATATAGGGGCGAGCGAATTGGATCAAGCTTTCAATCAACATCTCGCTGCCCGCCACAAAGGCACCAAAGCCGCCGATGGCTTTACCCAGCGTCGCCATCAGAATCGGCAAATCATCTTGAGAAAAGATATCCGCACAGCCCGCGCCGTTTTCACCCAACACGCCAAAACCGTGCGCATCATCGGCCATCAACCAGGCCTTGTTGTCACGGCTGGTTGCCACCAACTCGGCCATCGGCGCCTGATCGCCGTCCATACTGAAGACGTGATCCACGACCACCAATTTGCGACCGGACTCGGTTTTCTGCAGCCGTCGTTCAAGGTCTGCTACATCGTTGTGGGCAAAGCGCTGAAAACGGGCGCCACTGAGCAGGCCACCATCGAGCAGTGAGGCATGATTCAAACGGTCTTCAAACACCGCATCACCGCGACCCACCAGTGCCGCAATCACGCCAAAGTTGGCCATATAACCGGTGGAAAACAGCAACGCCCGATCCCGCCCGGTCATTTCTGCAAGCCGATCTTCCAGCTGATGGTGATAGCGGGAGTGGCCGCAAACCAGATGGGAGGCCCCGCTACCAACGCCCACATCCTCTGCGGCTTTTTGCATCGCGCTGATCAGGACAGGATGATTGGCCAAACCCAGATAATCGTTGCTGCAAAACAGCAGAAAGTTTTTACCATCGACACGGGCGGTCGCGCCGGTGGCGCTCTCCAGCGTCCGGCGCACGCGATAGCGGTGCAGCTCGCGGCGCTTTGTCAGCGCCGCAGCCAGGGTGTGCTCTAAAGGGTGTGTCACGGGAATTCCGTGTCAGTGAAGCGCCGGTCGATCAGGCGGTGGCGTCGTAAAAGAACTGGTCGTTGCGCGCCTGCTCTACCTTGGCCTGCAGCGCCGCTTCCTGCTCGTCTTCGCAGTACTGCTCGTCGCGCTCTTCCGGTTTGATGCCGAGGCGATCGAACAGCTTGAGATCCTTGTTGGCCTCGGGGTTCGGCGTGGTCAGCAGCTTCTCACCATAGAAAATCGAGTTGGCACCGGCGAAATAGGCCAGCGCATGCATCTGTTCGTTCATTTCCTCACGACCGGCCGACAGACGCACGTGAGAAGCAGGCATCAGGATACGAGCCACGGCGATGGTGCGAATAAAATCGAAGGGGTCGAGATCAGCCTCTTCAGCCAGCGGCGTTCCTTCCACGCGCACCAGCATATTGATCGGCACGCTCTCGGGGTGCTCAGGCAGGTTCGCCAGCTGAATCAACAGACCGGCGCGATCGCGGACGCTTTCACCCATACCCACGATGCCGCCGCTGCAGACCTTCAGGCCGGCCTTGCGCACATTGGAGAGGGTATCCAGACGATGCTGGTAGGTGCGGGTGGTAATAATCTCGCCGTAAAACTCGGGCGAGGTGTCCAGATTGTGGTTGTAGTAGTCGAGGCCGGCCTCAGCCAGCTCTTCAGCCTGCTCTTCGCTGAGCATGCCGAGGGTCATGCAGGTTTCCAACCCCATTTCCTTCACGCCTTTCACCATGGCGGTCACGTAGGGCATGTCTTTCTTCTTGGGCGAGCGCCAAGCGGCGCCCATGCAGAAGCGGCTGGCACCGGTGGCCTTGGCGGCACGGGCCTCGGCCAGCACTTTTTCCACTTCCATTAGTTTTTCCTGCTCCAGGCCCGTGTCGTAACGATTGCTCTGAGGGCAGTATTTGCAATCTTCCGGGCAGGCGCCGGTTTTGATGGAAAGCAGAGTGCTCACTTGTACCTGATTCGGGTCAAAAAATTCACGGTGAACGGTCTGCGCCTTGAACAGCAGATCATTGAAGGGCAGCTCAAACAGGGCTTTGACTTCGGCGTGGGTCCAGTCGTGGCGAATCGGGGTGCTCATGGCGTATCCTGCATTCTTCTAGGGTAGGTTTTTCTGGTGTAAGCAAGCCGCCCATTTTATCTGTCAACCTGCAGGGACGCAAATGGTTAACAGCAAACTTAAGCATCTGTCATACAAGCTCTTTCCCGGGCAGTGTCAACTTTGTCTCTCGCCCTCCCGGCGCCCAAGCGATATCTGTATCGATTGCGAGCGCGATCTGCCCTGGCTTCAGGCCTGCTGTCGACGCTGCGCCCTGCCACTGGCCACGGGCGACCTGTGCGGCCACTGCCTGAAACAGGCTCCCGTCTTTGATCAATGCATAGCCTGCTGGGAGTACGGTTTCCCCATCGACGCTCTGATCAGTCGCTTCAAATACCACGGCGACAAAGCCTGCGGTGCACTGCTGGCAGAGCTGGCGCAGACTGTTTTTTCCCAAACCGGCTTTTCACAAACCGCCTTTTCAAAAACCACAGTGGACATGCTGATTCCAGTCCCCATGCACTGGCGGCGCCAACTGACCAGGGGTTATAACCAGACAGAGATCCTCGCAAACCACTGGGGATACGCTTTCAACATCCCGGTTCGCCACGCCATAAAGCGAACCAAGGCCACTCCCACCCAACAGGGGCTGAGCGCGAGTGCTCGGCGCCGCAATTTGCTGGGGGCATTTGCCTTGCCTGCACCAGACGCAGTGCGTGGCAAGCACGTTGTGCTAGTTGACGATGTGCTGACAACTGGCGCGACAGCCAACACCCTCGCCGCTATACTGCGCAGGGCTGGCGCCGCCGAAATATCCATCTGGTGTCTGGCGCGCACGCCCTGAACCCGAATCGAACCCCTGGCTGGCTGTTGGAGCCCTCGTATGCGTGATGATGTAAACCCCCACCCCTACGAAGCCCTGAGCCCTGATGCGGTAATCGATGCCGTGGAAAGCTTGGGATTTCTGAGCGACCTGCGGATTCTGCCGCTGAACAGCTACGAAAATCGGGTTTATCAAATTGGCATAGAAGATGGCGAACCGCTGATTGCCAAGTTCTATCGGCCTGAACGCTGGTCGGACGAGCAGATACTTGAAGAGCATCACTTCAGCTGGCAACTGTTTGACGCCGACATTCCGGTAGTACCGCCACAAAAGAATGAGAACGGTGACACCCTGTTCGCCTACCAGGGTTACCGCTTTGCACTGTATCCACGCCGCGGCGGTCACGCTCCCGCGTTGGACGATCTCGACAGCCTGTTCCAGCTCGGCCGCCTCACCGGACGTCTGCACGCCATTGCCCGGCTGGAACCTTTTCAGCATCGCCCCGCCCTGACCACCGAATCCTTTGGTGACAGCAGTGCCGCCTTCCTGCTCCAGCACTTTATTCCCAGCGAGCTGCGCAATGCTTATGAAACCCTGACTCGCGATCTTTTGTATCGCATTCGCCAACGCTTTGACGAAGTGCAACCTACGCTGCAGCGAATTCACGGGGACTGCCACGTGGGCAATATTTTGTGGCGCGGCGACGAAGTGCATTTTGTGGATCTGGATGACAGCCGCATGGCACCAGCGATTCAGGATATCTGGATGTTCCTGTCCGGCAGTCGCGATCAGCAGCAGCGGCAGCTATCGGAATTGGTGGAAGGCTACAACGAATTCAGCGATTTTAACGTTCGCGAACTGCCGCTGGTGGAAGCCCTGCGCAGCCTGCGCATCATGCATTACAGTGCCTGGCTGGCCCGCCGCTGGAGTGATCCGGCCTTTCCGCGCACCTTCCCCTGGTTCAATACCGAGCGCTACTGGGCCGAACATATTCTGGAATTGCGCGAGCAACTGGCCCTGCTCAATGAACCTCCGCTGGAAGTATTCTGACAGCAGCTATCAGGCAGGAGAGATCAGTCTCGCATCGTTGGTCTAATCAACGCGCGCAGCCAGTTAAAAAAGCCATTCTGCGACAGCACCATGTGATCGACCTTGTCGAAGAAATCTTCCAGCGCTGCCGGGTCTTTGAAGTAATCGGCGCGGGTTACCATTTCTCGCTCAGGGTCGAGTTCTTTGACCACCTTCGCCGGATTCCCCGCCACAATCACATTGGCCGGGACATCACGACTGACCACAGCGCCCGCTGCCACTACCGAGTTTTCACCGATGGTCACGCCTTTCAAAATGGTCGCGTGATCGCCCAACCAGACATTGTCTTCGATAATCACTGGTGCCACCCGATCATCGCGCTTGGTGCGGTCATATACCCCATGCCAGTCGCAGTCGGTGATATACACACCGTTGGCCATCATCACGCTGTGACCGATTTTCACCTCATCGCTGGCTGATATCCGGGTCCCGGGACTTATCATCACGTAGTCGCCAATCTCGATGCGCCCGGTTTCCGGCTCACGCCCCCACACGCCGATTTTCACGCGATTATCCGGTTCGCCGATAATCGTGGCGCATTTGCCTATCGAGATGTTCGGCCCGGAAATCGAGATGTACCAGGGCTTCATGCACGTGTGATAATCCCCCAGATAATCGCAGGCAGGTTTTAGAAAGTGATTGGTATACCAGCGCCGAAAGCGCAAATAATTTTTTTTGACCCAGTAGGGGCGTCGATCCTGGCGCATGGGATGTCTCTGATTCAGGGACGGAAAGTGTGACAAGCGAGACCGTAAAGGGCAACAATTCAAAGGGAGTACGTGCGGTTACCAGCAACCAGAGCGGTGTGCACGACAAACTGGAAACTACCGTTCGACGCCACCTTGAACACCCTTTCCGCAAACCCATTACCGCTCACACCCAGGCAGCCTTCGATGCCGCAGCGAACTGGCTGGCTTCACAGCATCGCCCACTACTTCTGGATTCTTTCTGCGGCACCGGCGAGAGCACCGTCTGGCTCGCCCAGAGTCACCCCGACTGCGCAGTGATTGGCATCGATAAATCTGCCGCGCGTCTGGACAAACAAAAGCACCTCCCGGACAACGCCTTGCTGGTGCGCGCCGATGCCGATGATTTCTGGCGACTGGCTCTTGCCGCCAACTGGCAGCCGCAGCAGCACACCCTCTTCTATCCCAACCCCTGGCCCAAATCCGAGCACTTGAAACGCCGCGTGCAGGGCTCTCCCCTGCTGCCGACACTGTTGAATCTGGGTGGAATCATTGAGTTACGCACCAACTGGCGCATCTATGCAGAAGAATTCTGCTTTGCCTTGAAAATTGCCGGTTTTTCCGTTGAACCAAAAATTCTTCACGTAGGTCAACCAGTTACCGCCTTTGAGCGCAAGTACCACGAGGCTGGACAGACGCTGTGGCAGGTTGTCGCGCCATTGTCATCGCACCCGCCTTCATCGGTATAATGATTGGGCAACCTAGAGGATTTCATCATGAGCGCCGAACCGTTCAGAGCCGCAAGCCTGACTGACAGCATCTGGCACACTATCCGCAGCGAAACCGCGGAGGAAGTAAAACACGAGCCCGTGCTGGCCAGCTTTCTGCATGCGACCATTCTGAACCACGACTCGCTGGAAACTGCTCTCAGCTTCCACCTGGCCAACAAGCTAGACTCACCCACCGCATCGGCCCTGCTGGTGCGCGAGGTCATTGAGAATGCCATGGCCGCTGATCCGAGCATCGGTGAAGCCATGCGCGCAGATATTGCCGCCGTTAAACAGCGCGACTCCGCCTGCGAAAACCTCTCGGTGCCCTTTCTCTATTTCAAAGGCTTCCACGCACTGCAGTCTTATCGCATTGCTCACTGGCTGTGGAAACAGGGGCGCGAATCGCTGGCGCTATTTTTTCAGAATCGCATTTCCTGCGAGTTTGGCGTCGACATCCATCCCGCTGCCAAAGTCGGCAAGGGTATTATGCTGGATCATGCCACCGGCGTAGTGATCGGTGAAACGGCTGTGGTCGGCAACAACGTATCGATCATGCAGTCGGTCACTCTGGGCGGTACGGGAAAAGAGCACGGCGATCGCCACCCGAAAATTTCCGATGGTGTACTGATTGGTGCTGGCGCCAAAATTCTCGGCAATATCCGCGTCGGTCAGGGTGCTCAAATCGCCGCTGGCAGCGTGGTACTAAAAGACGTCGAACCGCATACGACGGTTGCCGGCGTGCCCGCCAAGGTGGTCGGCAAACCGGACTGTGATCAGCCCGCACTGGAAATGAATCACCGGGTTTGCTGCGGGGACGATTAATCCCCGCTCCTGTTTACTTCCGGCAGTTGGGTTTATAGCCCGCCGCGCGCGCTTGCTTATAGATCTGCTGCATTTCTGGCATCAGCGCCTGCAGATCGGAAATGCGAGTTTCGTGGGAGGGGTGAGTCGACAGGAATTCCGGTGGCTGACCATTCGATGCCGCCGCCATGTTGTGCCACAGATCGATACTGGCCTGGGGATTGAAGCCCGCCTGCGCCATTAACTGTACGCCGATATTGTCAGACTCAGACTCCTGCAGACGCCCATAGGGCATCAGCACACCGTATTGGGAACCCAAACCCAGCGCCGCCATCACCGCCTGCTGCCCAGCACCTTCGCCGATCAAGGCACCCACAATTTGCTGACTGGACTGGGAGACAAACTGCATCGACATACGCTCGGCGCTGTGTTTAGCCAGCACGTGCCCCACTTCGTGGCCGATAACTGACGCCAGCTGATCCTGATTTTTGGCCACTTTCAACAGTCCGGTATGCACACCAATCTTTTTGCCGGGCAACGCAAAGGCGTTCGCGCTATCGTCGTCGAAGACCACGACTTCCCAACCCGTGCGCTCACCTTCTGGCAGGGTGCGCGTAATCGAATCTGCAACACAGCTTACGTACTGATTCACCTCGCCACTGCGATCAACAGAAGCTTTCTGCTTCATCTCATCGAAGGCTGTTGCGCCCATGTTAGACATTTCAGCATCGGAAAAAATAACCAGCTGCCGACGCCCGGTTGGCGACGTCGTGCAGGCCACCACCAACAGTGCCACGGAAAGCAGTATCAGCGTTCGCTTCATCGGAGTATCCTTAAAATCACTGGGTTCCTGATCGACAGCATGGTATCACACGCCCATTTCGACGGAATGCGAAAGGTTTGGTATGAGCACACATCTAGAGCGTTGCCCCTGGTGCGGCACAGACGAACTCTACTGCAGCTACCACGACCATGAGTGGGGCGCTCCCTTGAGCGACGACCAGCGCTTATTTGAGTTCCTAGCATTGGAATCCGCACAGGCGGGGCTGAGTTGGATCACCATTCTGCGAAAACGCGATAATTACCGAAAAGCCTTTAAACGCTTCGATCCCATAGCGGTGTCACGCTTCGGCGAAAAACAGGTAGAAAAACTGCTTACCGACAAAGGCATCGTACGCAATCGCGCTAAAATCGAAGCATGCATCAATAACGCCCACCGCTTTCTGGAACTGCAATCAAGCCACGGCAGTTTTGCTCGCTACCTTTGGGATTTTGTGGATGGCAAACCTCTACAAAACCGTCATAAGACCATGAAAACCATTCCCGCCACCACACCACTTTCCGATACCCTGTCCAAAGACCTGAAAAAACGCGGATTCAAATTTTTGGGCAGCACGACCGTCTACGCCTTTATGCAGGCGACGGGCATGGTCAACGACCATCTGTTGAGCTGTTACCGCCACGAAGACTGCGCTGAACTGGCGCGGAAGTTTACGGTCTGAGAGGAAAGGAGACACCCATGCACAGACTCGCCATGCCTTTACTGGCACTGCTGCTCACTGCCTGCTCATCAGTGCCGGTTGAAACAGACTACAACCCAGACGCCAATTTCAATGGCTATCAGCGCTATCACTGGCAGATGGAAACCAGTGGCAGCGATAGCTCTATCAGCCCCTTTCATGGGCAGCGGGTAAAAACTACCTTGCAGAACCTGCTGAATCAACAGCGTTACCGGGAGGCAAACCAAGCCGAAAATCCGGACTTTTTAATCCGCTACTACCTCACAGAAACTGTTGAAGGTCATGGCCACAGCAACACGCGCGGCAGCGTTGGCCTCGGCAGCGGTGGCGGTGGTTTTGGTATGGGTGTGTCGGTCGGTTTTCCGTTGGGTGGCAGCAAGCCAGAGCGGAATTTCAAGCTGATAATCGATGTCATCGATGCACGCGCCAACCAATTGAGCTGGCGCGGCACCGGCCTGATCGATGCAGATCAGGACAGCGAAGCGCTGGCGGAAGAGATCGTAAAAGCCGTTGAAACCGTGTGGGCCCTTTATCCACCTAAGTAAGCCCGCCTAAGTAAGCCCGCCTAAGTAAGCCCGCCTAAGTAGGCCCAAGCCCTCTCCCGAGAAAACGCTCGTTTACTGGTGATAGGGCGCCGACAACTCCCTAACACACTCGATAAAGGCACCGGCATGGGCGGGATCGACTTCCGGGGTAATGCCGTGACCGAGGTTGAATACGTGGCCGGTACCGTGGCCGAAGCTTTCCAAAATAGTGGCGACTTCCTGGCGGATGCGTTCAGGCGAGGCGTACAGCATGGTCGGATCCATATTCCCCTGCAGGGCAACCTTGTCACCGATGCGCTTGCGCGCTTCGCCGATATTGATCGTCCAATCCAATCCCACCGCCTGACAGCCACTGGCCGCAATACTTTCCAGCCACAAACCGCCATTTTTGGTAAACAGAATGCAGGGAATCTTGCGGCCGTCGTGTTCCTTGATCAGGCCATCAACAATCTTCTGCATGTAGCAAAGTGAAAATTCCTGATAAGCCGCTGCACTCAGGGTGCCGCCCCAAGTATCAAAAATCTGCACCGCTTGAGCGCCAGCCAGGATCTGACCGTTAAGGTAGCTCACCACCGATTGCGCCAGCTTATCCAGCAGGCTGTGCATCAATGCCGGTTGATCGTAGGCCAAGGCCTTGGTGGTGCGAAAATCTTTTGAGGAACCGCCCTCGACCATGTAGGTCGCCAGCGTCCAGGGGCTGCCGGAAAAACCGATCAGCGGTACACGGCCATTCAGTTCGCGGCGAATGGTGCGCACCGCATCCATCACATAGCCGAGATCTTTTTCCGGATCGGGAACTGGCAGCGCATCCACATCCGCCTGGCTGCGAATGACCTTTTTGAATTTCGGGCCTTCGCCGGTTTCAAAATACAGGCCCTGCCCCATCGCATCCGGGATGGTCAGAATATCTGAAAACAAAATCGCGGCATCGAGCGGGTAGCGCTCCAGCGGTTGCAGGGTCACTTCGCAGGCCAGTTCAGGGTTCATGCACAGGGACATGAAGTCGCCGGCCTTGGCGCGCGTTGCACGGTACTCAGGCAAGTAGCGACCGGCCTGACGCATCATCCACACCGGCGTGTAGTCCACGGGCTCACGCAGCAGGGCGCGAAGGAAAGTATCGTTCTTCAGTTCAGTCATGCTGCGAAATCCGGCAATTCAGATAAAAGTGTCGGGCGCGAGGCCCGACAAAAAGAAGCTTGTTTTAAGGCTTATACCTTCAGGCTTACACCTTTAAGTAATCGAGAATCCCTTCCGCGGCTTGGCGACCTTCCCAAATGGCGGTTACCACCAGATCGGAACCGCGCACCATATCGCCACCGGCAAAGACTTTCTCATTAGAGGTTTGGAACTTGTAGGTCTGCTCTTCCGGCGCAACCACGCCCTGCCAGTCGTTCAGGTCAACCTTGAAGTTGGCCAGCCACTCTGGCGGGCTGGGGCGGAAACCGAAGGCGATCAGCACCACGTCTGCCGGAATGATTTCTTCGCTGCCTGGAATTTCTTCGGGGCGACGGCGACCGTTTTCGTCGGGCTCACCCAACTGTGTGGTCACAACTTTAACGCCTTCAACCTTGTCGCCACCGACAATGGCGACCGGCTGACGGTTGTAAAGGAACTGAACGCCCTCTTCTTTCGCGTTCACCACCTCGCGGCGTGAACCGGGCATGTTTTCTTCGTCACGGCGGTAGGCACAGACCACACTCTCGGCACCCTGACGGATTGAGGTCCGGTTACAGTCCATGGCGGTATCACCACCACCCAGCACCACCACACGCTGACCTTTCACATCGATAAAGTCAGCCGCGTCTTTTTCCCAGCCCTGATTGCGGTTTACGTTGGAAATCAGGAAGGGCAACGCGTCGTAAACACCGGGCAGGTCTTCACCGGTAAAGCCACCCTTCATGTAGGTGTAGGTGCCCATGCCGAGGAAGACGGCGTCGAATTCGTCCATCAGTTCCTGAGCAGAAATATCCTTGCCCACTTCCGTATTGAGACGGAACTCGATACCCATTTCTTCAAACACCTGACGGCGACGCGCCATCACGGATTTTTCCAGTTTGAACTCGGGAATACCGAAGGTCAGCAGGCCACCGATTTCCGGGTACTTGTCGAACACAACCGGTTTTACACCGGCGCGCACCAGCACGTCGGCACAGCCAAGACCGGCCGGGCCGGCACCGATAACGGCGACTTTCTTGTCGGTCCAGACGCGCTCGGACAGGTCCGGGCGCCAGCCCATAGCCAGCGCCGTATCGGCAATGTACTTCTCGGTAGAACCGATAGTTACCGCACCAAAACCGTCGTTCAGCGTACAGGCGCCTTCGCACAGACGATCCTGCGGGCACACCCGGCCACACACTTCCGGCAGGGTATTGGTCTGATGCGACAGCTCGGCCGCTTCAAACAGGTTGCCCTCGCTGACCAGCTTCAGCCAGTTGGGAATGTAGTTGTGTACCGGACACTTCCATTCGCAATAGGGGTTGCCACAGGACAAGCAACGGTCTGCCTGCGAGGCCACTTGCTGCTCGCGGTAGGGCTCGTAAATCTCAACGAACTCCGCCTTGCGGATTTCAATCGCTTTCTTGTCCGGGTCTGCGCGACCGACATCGATAAACTGGAAATTGTTACTCTGACGTTCCGTCATAAAATTACCTCAATCTTCTCCGCTCAACTTATTCCGGACGCTGGCGCGTGCTGGCCAGCAGGGCTCCCAGGCTTGCGGCCTTGGGTTTCACCATCCAGAACTTGGCGATGTAGTCGGAGAAGTTCTCCAGAATTTCGGCGCCCCAGGCAGAGCCGGTTTCGGCTACAAATTCCTGAATATTGGCGCGCAGATGCGAGCGATAGGCTTCCATCGACTCGGATGTAATACGGCAGATTTCCACCAGCTCGCTGTTGTAGCGATCGACAAAACGATGCTCCATATCCAGCACATAGGCAAAACCACCGGTCATGCCCGCGCCGAAGTTAACCCCGGTCGGGCCGAGTACCGTGATGTTACCGCCGGTCATGTATTCACAGCAGTGGTCACCGGTGCCTTCAACCACCGCATGAGCACCGGAGTTACGCACCCCGAAACGCTCACCGGCACGGCCGGAGGCAAACAGACGGCCACCGGTGGCACCGTACAGACAGGTGTTACCAATGATGGCGGTGTCTTGCGAGGCAAAACGGCTGCCCTTGGGCGGGAATATCACCAGCTTACCGCCAGCCATGCCTTTACCGACGTAATCGTTGGCATCGCCTTCGAGATACATGTTCAAACCGCCGGCGTTCCACACCCCAAAGCTCTGACCACTGGTACCGGTCAGGCGCAAGGTGATCGGCGTGTCGGCCATACCCATATTGCCGTAGCGCTTGGCAATTTCACCGGACAGACGCGCACCGATAGAGCGGTCGCAGTTGGTCACGGTAAATTCAAATTCGCCACCGCGCTTGTTCTCAATCGCATCGAGGGTTGCGGCAACCATCGCTTCGGCTTTTTCACCTTTGTCGAAGGGTGCGTTCAAAGCAACCTGACAAAATTCGGGCTGCCCTTCGGCTTCCGCGTCTTTATGCAGAATCGGAGACAGGTCGAGCTTGCCGTGTTTTTCCGTCGCGCCGGCGTGCTGCTCCAGCAGATCGGTGCGACCAATCAGTTCATCCATGGTGCGAATGCCGAGGCTTGCCATCAGCTCGCGGGTTTCCATGGCCATAAACTTGAAGAAGTTCACTACCATGTCGACGGTGCCAATAAAGTGCTCGTCGCGCAGACGCCCATCCTGGGTGGCAACACCCGTCGCGCAGTTGTTCAGGTGACAGATACGCAGGTATTTACAACCCAGCGCCACCATCGGCGTGGTACCGAAACCGAAGCTTTCCGCGCCGAGGATTGCTGCCTTGACCACATCCAGACCGGTTTTCAAGCCACCGTCTGTTTGCACACGCACCATGCCACGCAAGCCATTGCCGCGCAGGGTTTGCTGGGCTTCTGACAGACCCAGTTCCCACGGCGAACCAGCGTAGCGAATAGAGGTAATCGGGCTGGCTGCGGTACCACCGTCGTAACCGGAGATAGTGATCAGATCCGCGTAGGCCTTGGCGACACCGGCAGCAATCGTGCCGACACCGGGCTCAGATACCAGCTTGACCGACACCAGCGCTTCCGGGTTGACCTGCTTGAGGTCAAAGATCAGCTGAGCCAGGTCTTCGATCGAGTAAATGTCGTGGTGCGGCGGCGGTGAAATCAGGGTCACGCCGGGCACGGAGTAACGCAGGCGAGCGATCAGTTCGTTGACCTTGCCACCGGGCAGCTGACCACCTTCACCGGGCTTGGCGCCCTGAGCGACTTTGATCTGCAACACTTCGGCATTGACCAGATAATGCGGGGTCACGCCAAAGCGGCCGGAAGCCACCTGTTTGATCTTGGAGTTGCGCTCGGTGCCGTAGCGGGCTGGATCTTCGCCACCCTCACCGGAGTTGGAGCGACCGCCCAAACGGTTCATGGCAGTTGCCAGAGCTTCGTGCGCCTCCGGGCTCAAGGCACCCAGCGACATACCGGCCGAGTCAAAGCGCGGCAGGATGTTTTCAATGGGCTCAACCTCTTCCAGCGGAATCGGCTTGGCGTCTTTCAGTTTCAGCAGGTCGCGCAGGGTGGCTACCGGGCGCTCATTGACCAGTTTGCTGTAGGCTTTCCAACGTGTGTAATCGCCAGTTTGCACGGCGTCTTGCAAGCCTTTAACCACGTCCGGGTTAAAGCTGTGGAATTCCTGGCCGTGAACAAACTTGAGCTGACCGCCGGGATTAATCGGTTTGCGCGGAATCCAGGCGATGGTTGCCAGCGCTTCCTGATCTTTCTGCAGTTCGGCAAAGGTCGGGCCCTTGATGCGGCTGGCGGTGCCGCGGAAACACAGATCCACAACATCGTCATCGAGACCGATAATTTCAAACAGTTGGGCGCCGCGGTAAGAGGCGATGGTGGAAATCCCCATTTTCGAGAGGATTTTCATCAGCCCTTTGTTGATACCCTTGCGGTAAGCGGTGTGACATTCGTTGGTATCACCCACCAGCTCGCCGCTGCGCAGCATGTCGTTGATCACGCTGTAGGCCATGTAGGGGTATACCGCGGTCGCGCCATAACCAAACAGACAGGCGAGTTGGTGAGAATCGCGGGCACTGCCGGACTCCACCACGATGTTGGCGTCGCAACGCAGACCCTGCTTGATCAGGTGGTGGTGCACGGCACCGGTGGCCATCAGCGAGTGAATAGCCAGCAGACCGGGCTCAAGACCGCGATCACTCAGCAGCATAATGGTTTTGCCGCTGTTAACCGCAGCAACCGCGTCATCACACAGTTTATTGATCGCACTGCGCAGGTCAGTCGTGGCCGGATCGTAAGTCAAATCCAGGCGCGCAACGTCGAAATTCGGATTGTTCAGTTCCAGCAAACGCTGGAATTTATCCGGCGACAGCACGGGGCTAGACAGAATCAGGCGCTCGGCGTGATCGGCCGTTTCTTCGAAAACGTTTTTCTCACGGCCCAGACAGGTTTCCAAGCTCATGACGATCGCTTCGCGCAGCGGATCGATCGGCGGATTGGTTACCTGTGCAAACTTCTGGCGGAAGTAGTCGTAGAGCGGGCGCTCCTGTTTGGAAAGCACCGCCATCGGCGTGTCGTCGCCCATGGAGCCCACGGCTTCGTTGCCAGACTCTGCCAGCGGGCGCAGCACCTGCTCGCGCTCTTCAAAGCTGACCTGGAAGTATTTCTGGAACGCCTTGAGTTGCTCCTTGCCCACCAAGTCCGGAACCAGCGGCGTAGACAGCGAGGATTCCAGACGGGTCGCATGCTCTTTTAGCCATTGCTTGTAGGGCTGCTGAGTTTTCAGCTGAGCGTCTACATCGGCGGTGTGCATGACTTCGCCGGTCTCGGTATCGACCACCAGAATCTGGCCGGGGCCAACGCGGCCCTTGGCGATAACATCTTCCGGTTTGTAGTCGTAGGTGCCAATTTCCGAGGCCAGAGTAATAAAGCCGTCGGTTGTCGTTACCCAGCGAGCCGGACGCAGGCCGTTGCGGTCCAGCATACACACGGCGTAGCGCCCGTCGGTCAATACGATACCGGCCGGGCCATCCCAGGGCTCCATGTGCATGGAGTTGTATTCGTAGAAGGCCTTCAGGTCGGCATCCATGTGCTCCATGTTCTGCCAGGCCGGCGGCACCAGCATGCGCACAGCGCGGAACAGGGGCATGCCGCCAGCAACCAGCAGCTCGAGCATGTTGTCGAGGCTGGAGGAGTCGGAACCGGTGCGGTTAACCAGCGGCGCAATGCTGTCCAGATCAGGCAGCAAGGGGCTGGAGAACTTGGTCGAGCGCGCCTCCGCCCAGTTGCGGTTGCCCTCAATGGTGTTGATCTCACCGTTGTGGGCCAGCATGCGGAAGGGCTGAGCCAGCGGCCAGCGCGGCAGAGTGTTGGTCGAAAAGCGTTGGTGGAAAACGCAGATCGCGGTTTCCAGACGCTCGTCACCCAGATCCGGGAAGAACTTGGGCAAATCCACGGGCATCATCAGACCTTTATAGGAAAGGACCGAAGATGACAGGCTACAGATATAGAAATCGGAGTCATTGGCCAGCGCGTTTTCAGTGCGGCGACGCACCACATACAGCTTGGTGGCCAGTTCTTTGTCACTGGACGCATCACTGTTAATAAACACCTGCTCAATGCGCGGCAGGCTGGCGACCGCGATCTCACCACACACAGACGGATCGTGCGGCACTTCGCGCCAGCCGACGCACTCCAGACCCTGCTCGGCCATGGCATCCGCCATGGCTTTACGTGCAGCGTCTGCTTTGGCAGCGTCTTTGCTCAGGAAGATCTGACCGATGCCGTAGATGCTGCTGAGTTCGGCCGAGAAGGCTTCTTTGGCGAGAGTCCGCAGGAAGCTGTCGGGTTTTTTCAGCAACAGACCACAGCCGTCACCGGTTTTACCGTCAGCGGCAATGCCCCCACGGTGCGTCATGCACGTCAGGGATTCTATGGCCGTTTGCAACAACTTGTGGCTCGGCTCGCCCTGCATGTGGGCAATAAGGCCGAAACCACAGTTATCACGCACGTCCTCAGGTCTGTACAGGCCTGTACTCATAAATCGACTCTCGTAAAAAACTCAGAAAATCAGAAAGATAGCTAGCATTTCTGCGCTCCGGGGACAGCAGTCGCCGGAAAAAAGGAGGGACATTCTACACGGCTGGCGCATAAGCGACAAATTTGCCCGCAAAATACACAGAATAAGCCGTATTTTTTGCCCTTTTAACAAAGACTTAGTAAATCCTTGCCAAGGCCGGACGGCGCTAGCGCACCGCCTCGATAGCTGCAATCACCTTTGCCTGCTCCACTTCGTCGGTCACCACGGCCTCACCCAGCGCTTTCAACAAGACCAGCCGCAAGCGACCATCGAGCACTTTCTTGTCCCGCGCCATCAGGCTCAGGAACTGTTCGGCGGCCATCTCTGCCGGAGGGTTCAGTGGCAGATCCGCCCGTTGCAGCAGGCTCGCCAATCGCTCCACCTCAGCATCGGCAATCCAGCCCAAATCCGACGACAGCTTTGCAGCAATCAGCATGCCAGTTGCCACCGCCTCGCCGTGGAGCCAGCTACCGTAGCCGGTAGCGGTCTCGATAGCGTGACCAAAGGTGTGCCCCAGATTGAGAATGGCACGGCGACCGCCTTCACGTTCATCTTCAGCCACCACGCGGGCCTTGTTCTCGCAGGAGCACAGAATCGCTTCGGCGAGCAGTTCGGGGTCACGAGCCAGCAGACCATCCCAGTTAGCTTCAAGCCAATCGTAGAACGGCACATCGGCAATCAGACCGTACTTGAGCACCTCGGCCAGCCCCGCCGAAAACTCCCGCGGCGGCAAGGTTGTCAACGTTTCGGTATCGATAATGACGCACTCAGGCTGGTAAAACGCACCAATCATGTTCTTGCCCAGCGCGTGATTGACCCCCGTCTTGCCACCGACGGAGGAATCCACCATCGACAACAGGGTCGTCGGCAGCTGAATAAACGGCACACCGCGCTGATAGCAGGCCGCCGCAAAGCCGGTCATATCCCCGACCACGCCGCCACCGAGCGCAATCAGCGTAGTTTTGCGCGTGTGGTTGTCTTCCAGCAGTTGATCAAAGATCGTATTCAGGGTTTCCAGGTTCTTGTGCGACTCACCGTCGGGCAGCACCACGACCGACACCTGCCAGCCCTGAAGTCGAGCCAACACGGCCTCAAGATAGAGCGGCGCTATGGTTTCGTTAGTGACCACGCAGGCCTGCTTGCCTTTGATAAAGGATGGCCAGTCGTTATCGGACAGCAAATTCGGGGCAATACGAATCGGGTAGCTCCGCTCACCCAGATCGAGAGTCAACTCACGCATGGAAATCAGTCTGATGCAGGAAAAACGCTATTGTAGCGTTTTCGGGAGAACTCAGGCCAGCAGGCGACGAATCTCATTGGCGACAGCGCGCGGGCCACGACCATCAGTATGCACAATAATCGTTGCCACTTCGCGATACAGCGGGTCGCGCACCGCCATCAGCTCTTCGAGCACCTTGCGCGGATTGGCGTTCTGTAGCAGGGGTCGTTTTTTATCCTTGGCAGTACGGCGAACCTGTTCATCAACCGAGGCATGCAGATACACAACGGCGCCCCGCTTCATCAGTTCACGATTTTCCGGGCGCCCCACCACGCCACCACCGGTGGACACCAGAACGCCCTCAAGTTGAGACAGTTCTTCGATCATGGCCGTTTCGCGATCGCGAAAACCGGCTTCACCTTCCTTGTCAAAGATCCACGGGATATCAACGCCGCTGCGCTCTTCAATCTCGCGGTCAGCGTCACGGAATTCCAGATGGAGGTCATCGGCCAACAGGCGACCGATAGTGCTCTTGCCGGCCCCCATTGGGCCGACAAGAAACACACGGGGATACTTCATAGAAAGGGCTTACCGTGGCAGTTACGTGCTAAGCCTCACTCAACCAGCGTATCTGCCAGAATGCGGGGCGTAATAAAAATCAGCAGCTCCGACTTATCCTGATCAACAGAGGTGCGACGGAACAGGCGCCCAATGTACGGCAGATCACCAAAGAAGGGAACCTTGGTCACCGACTCGATATCGGTCGTCTCGTACACACCGCCCAGCACGACAGTTTCACCATTGCCCACCAAGACCTTGGTTTTCAGCTCGGTGGTATCAATAGTGGGCACCTGACCACCCAGCCCCGTAGAGATAACCAACTGGCCAACCGTATCCTGATTAATCAGGAGGTCGAGCAGAATGCGGTCATCCGGGGTGATGATCGGCGTAACATCCAGGCTCAGCACCGCTTCTTTAAAGGCAATGGTGGTTTCGCCGTTGGCCGAGGACTGCGGATAAGGAATCTCGGTACCAGCTTTGATAATCGCGGGCTCTTTGTCCCCGGTAATTACCTTCGGCTGGGAAACGATCTCGCCTCGACCTTTGGATTCCAGCGCGGACAGCTCAAGGTTGAGGAAGTGATCATCCTCAATAAAGCCCAGCGCGAAAGAGCCTGCAGCACCTGCGACACCGAGGTCAGCAATCATGCCGGGGACCACCTCAAAGGAATTATTACCCGCCGCTGCCGCAGAAATCAGGTTACTGGTGGTCTCATTGTTTTCCTCAATGGTGCCGTTTGCTGAGAGGATATTCCCGGCATCGTTTACATCGTAAAAAGCACCACCCCAGCGAACACCCAGCGACTTATCAAAGTCAGTGCTGGCTCGAACAATGCGGGCCTCGATCTGTACCTGACGAATCGGGACATCAATCTGCTTGATCAGACGTCGAATTTCGTCGAGCTTATCGGCAGTCTCAGTGATCAGCAGAGAATTGGTGCGCGATTCCAGCACCACCCGACCACGCTCTGACAAAATATCTTCACCTTCATCAGAATTACCTCCTCCGCCTGTGCTGGTACGCTCAAACAAGGTCATCAGGTCCGCCGCATCGGCGTAACGAATGCGGATAAACTCACTGCGCAGGGGCGCCAGTTCACGCACCTGTTTCTGGGCTTCAATTTCCTGGCGCTCACGTTCGGCAATCTCCGCCGCAGGCGCAACCATCAGTACGTTCCCGACCAAACGCTTGTCGAGCCCCTTGGTTTTCAGCACCAGTTCCAGCGCTTGATCCCAAGGCACGTTTTTCAACCGCAGGGTAATGTTGCCGGAAACCGTATCACTGGCCACCAGATTAAGTTCGGTAAAGTCTGCAATCAGCTGCAGTACCGCGCGCACTTCAATATCCTGGAAGTTGAGCGACAGCTTTTCACCGACAAAGGCGAATTCCTTGCGCCGTTCTTCCACTTCTTCCTGCGTAAGCGGCTTCACGCTGAGCACATACTCGTTATCTGCCTGATACGCGAGGTAGTCGTAATCACCGCTGGATTTCAGTTCAAAGCGCGCACCGCGGCTGGTGCTTTTGGCATCAATGACCTGCACCGGAGTAGCAAAGTCACCGACATCGTAGCGACGACGAAGATTTTCCGGCAGCGACATTTCGCTGAACTCGACAAAGATCTTCGTGCCTTGTTCATACACATTGATATCGGCTTTGGGATCTTTAAGACTCAGAATCAGCATGCCTTCGCCATCGGCGCCACGCTTGAAATCCATATCCGTAATCTGGTTACCGCTGGCCGTTTCCACTGACGGTGTTGAGCTAGCCACCTGCTCCAACGCACCACCGGATTCTTTAAGATACTCCGTCGCGACAGAACCGACTTCAACAACCAGATCGTTGCCCTCTATGCGCGTGGCGTAGGGCACCAGCTCAAGCAGGTTTAATACCACCCGGGTGCGACCGTTGCCCTCCAGCACAATCGCGCTACTGGCGTTGCCATAGGACAGAGGGTATTTCTTCTGCGGCAGACCGCTGCTTACGCCGGGCAAGTCCAGCGCAATACGAGCAGGCTTTTCAATGGTGTAACCCTTGGGCTCCGGCGGTGCGGAGTCAAAGGTCATGCGCGCCTCGAAACGACCACCCTGTAGCGAAGAGAACTGGATATCCTTGAGCTCGCCGGCAAACAGGGGGTGAGTGAAGATTGCGCAAGCCGCCCAGAGCAGATACCGCTGAATTGTTTTTGGCTTTAAGGTTTTCATGACTTCTCCACTCACTTAGCCGTCACTCGTTTTTATTTCGAGGGTTCGCGGTCTTTCAATCCAGCCATCGCCGCCATCCGAGACGATTTCGATAATCAACAGACTGGTTTCTGTCGTTTCAATGACCCGTCCATGATTGCGACCGAGGTAATGACCACTCCGCACACGATGCACACTGTTTTCGCTGTCTTTGACGAGCGCCCAACGCACACCATCCAACTCCAAAGAGCCCACCATCCGCAGGGAATCCAGACTGAACTGCTCCAGAAACTCCTGCTTGCGATTGAAATCCGGTTTCACAGCTGCGTTACCGGACAAGCGGGCTATTTGCTTGGCCTCAACTGGTTTGATAAACGGACTGCGCAAACCGGAGGCACTGTAATTAAACGCCTTGTAGGCCTTGAAGGGCGGAATCGGCGGGATTTGCCCGACCGGACGCGACTTGATCTCCGCCATGTAGGCGTCGATATCTTCATAGCTGGAGCTACCGCCACAACCGGTCAACACCAGACCCGCCAAACAGAAAGGAATCAGTGTCCTGATATTCATCCGTCGACCTCCGGATCACGATAACGGTAGGTCTTGGCCGTAATTGACATATTCAGATCAATCCCGCCTTTGGCGCCGCCAATCTTGAAATCATGCAGAGTGACGATCCGTGGCAGACCGGCGATACCGCTCACAAACGCCGCCAGATCATGGTACGGCCCTTTGACCTGAATACTGATCGGCAGCTCAACATAAAACTCTTTGCGAACTTCCGGCTGCAACTGAATCGAGGTGATTTCCAGGCCATTGGAGACGCCTTCTTCAGTGATATCCTCAAGCAGTCCCGGAACCTCGGTATCGGTTGGCAACTGGCTTAACAGCGCACCGAAGGTTTCTTCCATTTCGATCATCTGCTTGCGATAGGCCGCAAGGTTAGCCGCTTTGAAAGCCTTGGTCTTAAACTCCTGACGAAGGTCCTGTTCTTTCGCTGTGACTTTTTCCAACTCAAGCCGCAGCGGCTCAATCAACTGGAAATAACCGCCAACCACAACGCCGACAAAGACAACAGCCCAAACAATGCTCTTGACCAGAATCGGCCACGTTCCAACCGTATTAAAGTCGATGTTGTTGACATCAAACTCTTTGAGCTCTTTCAGTGCGTCCTGAAATGCCATGCCTATTTCTCCTTCGCTTCTGCTTCAGCGTCCGGAGACGTGATCTTGAACGAAAGCTCAAACTGGCTACCCTGCTCGCCAAAATCAGGCGCAGCCTTGACCGACGTCAGATTGGGCTCTTTAAACCACTCGGAATTATCCAGTTTTCGCATCAGGCTGGAGACGCGGTTATTCGACTCGGCCTTGCCTGAAACCTTGATCGCATCGCCTGTGCGCGTCATATCCAAAAAGAAGGCACCGTCGGGCATGGTGCGAACCGTTTCATCAAAAATCCGCACGATCACAGGACGCTTGCCCTGCAGCCCTTGAATGATTTCCATCCGCTCCAGCAACTCGGCACGACGTTTTTCCAACTCGCGAATTTCCGCGACCTGCCGATTCAACTCGGCAATATGTTGCTGCAGATAGTTATTCCGTGCATTTTGGTGGTCGATGAGTGCGTTGAAATAACGGTCGCCGAGAAACACAATCAGCCCACCGAAGACAGCCATGCCAACCAGAATGACCAGAAACTGTTTCTGGAGTGCGGCGCGGCGCTCTTCACGCCAAGGAAGGAGGTTGATCTTTGCCATCAGTCAAAACTCCTCAGGGCTAGTCCGCAGGCAATCATCATCGACGGTGCATCAGCGTTAAGCGCCAGCACATCCACGCCGGGAGCAACCTCCATATTCGCAAAGGGATTGGCAACGACGGTTGATGTCCCAGTTTCCTCGGCAACCCGATCCGCCAGCCCGGTGGTCGAGGCGACCCCGCCGGCCAGGACAACGAGATCGACCATGTTGTACTGACTGGCCGAAAAGAAAAACTGAAGCGCGCGATTGATCTGCTGAACCACAGCGTCGCGGAACGGCTCTAGCACCTCTTCCTCGTAATCGTCCGCAATGCCACCATCCTTCTTGGCCATGCCGGCTTCTTCGTAAGTGACACCGTAACGGCGCTGAATTTCTTCCGTCAGCTGTCGGCCGCCAAACAGTTGCTCACGAGTGTAGATGGTTTCGTCGTCGACAATAACACTCAGCGTCGTGACGGTAGCGCCGACATCAACAATCGCCACCACCGAGTTTTCATTGAGCTCGAACTGCTCGGCAATCAGCGCAAAGGTACGTTCCAGGGCAAAGGCTTCAATGTCGACCACCTTCGCTTCGAGATCTGCCAGCTCCAGGGCTTCTACTCGCGTCTCGATATTTTCCTGACGGGAAGCGGCCAGCAGAACTTCAACCATCCCCTCATTTCGATCGGAGGGACCCAGCACTTCGAAATCCAGCGCGACTTCTTCCAAGGGGTAGGGAATGTATTGGTCGGCTTCCAGAGTGATCTGTGACTCCATCACTTCTTCACTCATATCGGCGGCCATCTCTATCACCTTGGTGATCACCGCCGCACCGGAAACCGCTACCGCGGCATTTTTCTGTTTTGAGCGAGATCGCGTATGCGCAAGACGCAGACTTTCAGCCACGACTTCAGTGTCGGCGATATTTTTTTCAATCACCGCATTCTGGGGCAGTGGCGCGACAGCGAAACTCTCCACCCGGTAACGGCCGTTATTGCAGCTCAGCTCCAGCACCTTCACAGCACTGGAACTGATGTCCACTCCAACAACCGGGCTGGGTCGCCAGCCGCCGAAAAGTTCTTTTAACACCAGAGTTTTCCTATCTGCATCCGAGACTTAGAACACACTTTTTATAATTAGATTAAATACCAGAGTACCCGATTTCGCAAATAGTTATAATGATTATTGGGTAGACCGCGTCTCATTTCGCTAACATAGGCGCCGATTCGCGAACCGAGCCTCACTATAACCACAGGGTCAGAATGTCTAAATTTATCCTGCTACGGCGAGTACTTACACACTCTATTCTAGTACTCGCAGCCGGCGCAGTTGCCGGTTTTGCCGCCATTTTCATTTATCTCACCCCGAAACTGCCGGATGTCGATACCCTGCGCGATATTCGCCTGCAAACCCCGCTGCGAATCTACAGTCGGGATCAGAAGCTGATCGGCGAATTTGGTGAAAAGAAGAGAACACCGCTGGATTTCGAGGACATCCCACCGCTTTTTATACAGGCCTTCCTCGCTGCGGAGGATGACCGCTTTTACGAACATCATGGCGTAGATATCGGTGGCTTGCTGCGAGCGGCGTCACAATTGATTGTCAGCGGCGAAATTCAGACCGGTGGCAGCACCATTACCATGCAGGTGGCAAAGAACTACTTCCTGACCCAGGAAAGAACTTTTTCCAGAAAATTCAATGAGATATTCCTCGCCATCAAGATTGAACGGGCCCTGACTAAAGAGGAAATCCTCGAGCTTTACCTCAACAAGATCTTCCTCGGCAACCACGCCTACGGTGTTGAGGCCGCGGCCGGGGTCTACTACGACAAGCATGTAGGGGAGCTGACACTGGCCCAGATGGCAATGATTGCGGGCCTGCCCAAAGCTCCCTCGGCCTACAACCCGCTGGTTAACGCGACCCGGGCAAAGTCCCGCCGTGACTGGATTCTGGGGCGCATGCTAAGCCTCGGTTATATCGACGAAAACGCCTATAAAGAAGCCAGACTAAGCGAAATCTCAGCCAGCTACTACGGCAGCAAGCTGCAAGCCGACGCCGCCTATGTCTCGGAGATGATTCGCCGCGACATGATCCGCCGCTTCGGCCCGGATGCCTACACCGAGGGCTATCGCGCCTACACCACCATCGACAGCGAGCTTCAGAACAGCGCCAACGAAGCCGTCATCAACGGGGTCAGCGAATACGACAAGCGCCATGGCTACCGAGGCCCAGAACAGAAGTGGGCGCTCACAACCCCGCTGGATCGCGAGCACTGGCAGAGAGAGCTACGCCGCGTCGGCAGCGTCGGCCGGTGGGAACCGGCACTGGTGCTGACAGTAGAAGACAAAAGCGTGACCTGCCTGATGCGCGACGGCACCGAAATCGAACTTCAGTGGGAAGATGGCCTGTCAGACGCCCGCCCCTACATTAATGAAGACAGCCGCGGCCAGGCACCGGAAACGGCTGCCGACATTCTCACCCGTGGCGACGTCATCCGCGTTGCCGCCGAACCCGGCAAGCGCTGGCAACTGTCGCAATTGCCCGCGGTTCAGGCTTCTCTGGTATCGATGGATGCAGAAACCGGGGCCATTGTCAGCCTGGTGGGCGGCTACGACTATCAGCACAGCAGCTTTAACCGGGTCACTCAGGCTAACCGGCAGCCCGGCTCGAACTTCAAGCCCTTTGTCTACGCGGCCGCGCTGGAAAACGGTGCCACCGCCGCTACGGTGATTAACGACGCGCCCATTGTGTTTGACGACCAGCAACTGGAAAGCACTTGGCGCCCAACCAACGACAGCGGCAAATTCTACGGCCCGACCCGGCTGCGCAAAGCGCTTTATAACTCCCGCAACCTGGTGTCGATTCGCCTGCTGCGCTCTACCGGCATTGGCAAAACGATTGACTATGTGACCCGTTTCGGCTTCCGCGAATCACAACTGCCTCGCGATCTGTCGCTAGCCTTGGGCAGCCTGTCAGCCACCCCGCTGGATGTGGTAACAGGCTATACGGTCTTCGCCAACGGTGGCTACCGGGTCAAACCCTTTGTGCTGGAGCGAATCGAAGACCGCGACGGCAACATTCTTTATCAGGCGGAACACCCTGTTGTGTGTCGACCCTGCGAAGAGGAAGTGACGTTCGGGCCAGATCAGATTCACGTGGGCGACGAACCCTTCTTTGAAGAGGCCACCAACCTTGAAGCCATTCTCAAGGAAGCGGAAGGCCCACAGCATCCCAATGCCGAACGCATCGTTGAAGAACGCGTCGCCTATATCATGGACAGCATCCTCAAGGACGTTATCCGCTACGGTACCGGACGCCGCGCACGCAAACTGGGTCGCAGTGATCTGGCCGGCAAAACCGGCACCACCAACGGCCCCACCGATGCCTGGTTTTCCGGCTATGGCTCAGGCATAGCCACCACCGCGTGGGTTGGCTTCGATGACAACCAGAATCTAGGTAAACGCGAGTACGGCGGCTCCGTCGCTCTGCCTATCTGGATGGAATACATGGAAGACGCCCTCAAGGGTAAACCAGAGCAGCACATGAAGCAGCCCGCCGGCATCGCCACCGTTCGGATTGATCCGGATAGCGGCAAGCTGGCCGCACCCGGCCAAAGCAATGCCATTTTTGAAATCTTCCGGGCAGAGAATGTGCCGGATTCCGAGACCGTTGAAGGGCCTAGTTATAGCCCGGGGAATGGGCCTGCTGATACTTCGCTAGAGGAAATTTTTTAATACTGGATTTCGGAGTGTTCATAGATTGGGGCTCCGAATCCGGCCAGCAGCAGGTTGGGGGTATCGAATCGGACATCGCCGAGCCGTATTTAGTACTCCAAAAACTCAGCCTAAATAGCATCCAAAGCCTGAGCCAAAGTATCCACGGCAACCACCGTCATCCCCTCAAGCGCCTTACGCGGCCGATTACCGCTCGGCACAATCGCGCGCTTAAACCCATGCTTCGCCGCTTCCTGCAAACGCTCCTGCCCACTGGGCACCGGACGAATTTCCCCGGAAAGCCCCACCTCCCCAAACACCACCAGATCTTCAGGCAAAGGCCGATCCCGGAAGCTGGACACAATCGCCAACAGCAAGGCCAGATCCGCGCTGGTCTCCAGCACTTTCACGCCGCCGACTACATTTACAAAGACATCCTGATCACCCACCTGCAAACCGCCGTGGCGATGCAAGACCGCCAGCAACATGGCCAAGCGGTTCTGCTCCAAACCAACCGCAACCCGGCGCGGATGCCCCACCGAGCTGCTATCGACCAGCGCCTGAATCTCGACCAGCAGGGGCCGGGTTCCCTCCCAGACCACCATGACCACACTGCCCGAGGCCGGCTCACTCTGGCGGTTAAGGAAAATCGCCGAAGGGTTTTTGACTTCTTTCAAACCCAGCTCGGTCATGGCAAATACACCCAGTTCATTCACCGCGCCAAAGCGGTTTTTCTGACCACGCAGGGTGCGAAAACGGGTATCGCTGCTACCCTCCAGCATGATGGAACAATCGATCATATGCTCCAGCACCTTCGGCCCCGCCAGCGAGCCTTCCTTCGTCACATGACCCACCAGCAGTACGATGGTGTTGCTCTGTTTGGCAAAGCGCGTCAACGCCGCCGCACACTCACGCACCTGAGAAACACTGCCGGGCGCAGAAGTCACGCCGTCGCTGTGCAGAACCTGCACCGAATCCACCACCATCACCTGCGGGCGCTGGCGGGCGGCGTGAGAGAGGATGGCTTCCAGCTGGGTTTCTGAAAGCAGCTGCAGCTTGTCGGCCTTCAGCTCCAGTCGCTTGGCGCGCATGGCCACCTGCTGCAGGGACTCCTCACCAGTTACATACAGGGCCGGCACTGACTGGGCCAGCCGACACAAAGTCTGTAGCAACAGGGTGCTTTTGCCGGCGCCGGGATGACCGCCAATCAATACCGCCGAGCCCGGCACCAGCCCGCCGCCCAACACCCGGTCAAATTCCGAGGAGCCGCTGTGGATACGCGGCAGATCCTCGAGGTTGATGGAGTCCAGCGTCTGTACTTCACTGGCGGCGGCTCCGGCATAACCCACGGCGCGCGGCGCCGACTTACCTGCCGCCGGGCCCAGCTTGATCTCCGTCAGCGTATTCCATTCACCGCAGTCGTGGCATTGCCCCTGCCACTTACTGTATTCATTGCCGCATTCATTGCAGACAAAGGCGGATTTCTGTTTAGCCATGCTGGGGATTACATCCTTTTATTCTGAACCGGTTATTTCAACGACCCGGAACCGGGCGCAAATCCGGCTTGGCCCAGACCGGCGCCGGACCGTACAATGTCCGGCTTACTTTCATAATGTCAGCGCCCATCGTGATTGAACGCCCGCTTATCGTTTCGCCCACACTTGCTGCGACCATTGGTCTGCACGAGGCTATTGTGCTGCAGCTGCTGACCGAGTGGGCGCAGTTGCACGGTGGCGAGGAAAGCTGGCAGCTTATCGACAAAGCCCAGCTGCAACAATTATTGCCGTTCTGGAATCAGCAGGAAATCGAAAAAATTCTGCTGCAACTTCAGTCACAGGGCGTGGTCTCGCTGGGCAGCGCCCTGAACAGCAATGCGCGCAATATCCGCTTTACCCTAAACGCCCGGCAAAGCGCAAACTCTCCGCCCCCCAGAAACACACGCCGAACAGAACCTGCGCGAACACAGACGTCGCCTCCATCCAATGGCCGCGACGGCAGTGCCCGCCCTATCGACAGCGACTGGCAGCCGGACAAGGAAAGTATTAATTACCTGACCCAGTTTCATGGCGTTGACCCTGCCTTTATCGAAGGGCTGGTACCGGAATTTATCAGCCACTGGCGCGAGAAAGGCAACGCCCGGGCATCCTGGAATAGCACCTTCACCCAACATGTGGCCAAACGCTGGAAGAAGCATCAGTACGACCAGCAGGAGTTGGCCCAAACCATGCCCATCAGCCCGGACTGGCAGCCCAGCCAGGACGCACTGGAAATTCTGGAGCGCGCCGACATCGACCGCAGCTTTATCGAGGATGCGGTCCCCGAGTTTGTGCTTTACTGGCGCGAGAGCGGCCACCGCGATCGGCGCTGGAATACCCGTTTTATCGAGCATGTGCGCCGGCAGTGGGCCCACTACACCAACGCCATCGAATTCGACACCGAACCCCGCCAGATTCCCGCCAACTGGCAACCGGGCGAGGCCGTGTTCGACATTCTGCGCATGGCCAATATCGATCAGGAGTTCGCCCGCCAACTGTTGCCCGAGTTTCGACTCTACTGGCAAGATAGTCGACAGTTGCAGCGCTCCTGGAACAGTAAATTTCTACAGCACGTAAAGTATCAGTGGGCGCAGCGCCACCGCATGGGAGACTACAATGCAGGACAGCAAAACGCTGACGGAAAACCTCAGTCGGAAGCTGAAAAGCTCTTCCACAAACTCACCGACCGCAGCTGGGCGAGCGGGCTCCGCAGCAAGTGACGCCGAGCAGCCGATAACCGACGGCCATATCGACGCCATTAACCAGCTGTTCACCGAGTTGGAGCTTGCTTATCACAACCAGTTTCACAAGGCCTTTCCCGGCGACAAGGCCAATGTGGCCAAGCAACTGTGGCTGCACAGCTTGCTGGACTTGAGCCCGGAAGAAATCCTGCGCGGCGGTCGTCGCAGCATCAAAGAGAGCGCCTACCTGCCGACGCTGCACACTATTCGCGAACTGAGCCGCCCGAGCCTCAGGGATTTTGGTCTGCCAGATACCCACAGTGCCTATCTGGAAGCCTGCCGCGCACCGTCGCCGAAGGCGGCTTACAACTGGAGTCATCCCGCGGTCTACCACGCAGGCCGTGCAGCCGATTGGTTTTTCCTCGCCAACAACCCGGAGCGCGCTGCCTTTCCGGTTTTTCGCGAGCATTATGAGCGATTCTGCGAGCGCGTGATTGAGGGCGAGGAACTGACCCAGCCCGACACGCCGGCCCTGCCGCAGGAAAGCACCACCCCGCTGTCACTGGACGAGCGCCGGCAGAAACTGGCGGAACTGCGCCGGGAACTCGATCTCTAGCCACCGAAAAGCCTTTAGCCACATCAGCGAAAGTTATACATAGCCACCCGGCGAGGCTACAATAACGCCCCGCAAATCAATCAACTGAATCGCTGGATGGCCCATGGCAGAGGACAACAAGACCCATTTCGGATTTCGCTCGGTAGACTCCTCGGAGAAAGCCGGCCTGGTCGCGGGCGTGTTTCACTCCGTCGCCTCCCGCTACGATCTGATGAACGACCTGATGTCCGGCGGCATTCACAGGGTCTGGAAGCGCTTTACCATTGAGCTGTCCGGCGTGCGCCGCGGCCACAGAGTACTCGACATCGCCGGCGGTACCGGCGATCTAGCCGCCAAATTCAGCCGCATTGTTGGCGAAACCGGCGAAGTAGTGCTGGCCGACATCAACAGTTCCATGCTCGAGGTTGGCCGCGAAAAGCTGACCGACAAAGGCATTGTCGGCAATATGCGCTACGTACAGGCCAACGCCGAATGTTTGCCCTTTCCCGACAACCATTTTGACTGCCTGACCATTGCCTTTGGCCTGCGCAACGTCACCGACAAGGACGCGGCCCTGCGCTCCATGCACCGGGTGCTTAAACCCGGCGGTCGCTGTCTGGTACTGGAATTTTCCAAACCCACCAGTGACGTGGTCAGCAAACTCTACGATCAATATTCCTTTTCAGTCCTGCCGCGCATGGGGCAGTTGGTCGCCGGGGACAGCGAAAGCTACCGCTACCTCGCCGAAAGTATTCGCATGCACCCGGATCAGGAAACCCTCAAGGGCATGATGGATGAGGCCGGTTTTGTGAACACCAGCTACTACAACATGACCGGCGGTATCGTCGCCCTGCACCGGGGCATCAAGGCATGAGACTGCCCGCCCCGGCGCTGGCCGCGCTGGAAAGTCTGATCAACCGGGCTCTCGATCTCGACGAGGCAACCCGCGAGCGCTTGAAACCCCTGCATGGCAAAAGTTTTACCCTGAACTGCACCAGCCCGGCATTCTCGCTGACGCTCTGTATCGGCGAGCAGGTACTGCTGGTAGAAGAAAGCAGCACCGCGGCGACAACCACGCTGACTGGCAGTTGGGATGAATTCAGTAAGATCGCTCTGGCCGACGACCCCGCCGCGGCCCTGATCAATGGCAATGTGCGTGTCGATGGCGATACCGCCCGGGTGGTTGAACTGCGCGAAATACTAAGCCAGCTCGATGTCGATTGGGAGGCCCCCTTGGCCCGCCTGATCGGCGATGTGGCGGCTCACCAGATTGGGCGCACCCTGCGCCAAGGCAGCCGCTGGGCGGCGCAAGCCTTTGGCGCCTTCCGACGCCAGGCCAGTGAATTTGTGCGCGAGGAAAGTCAGTGGGTGCCTCACCCGATTCAGGTCGAAGACTTTTATCGCGATCTGGAAGACCTGAGCCAACGCACCGAGCGCCTCGAAGCCAAGCTGCGCCAACTGCGTCAGCGCCTGCAACCCGACCCCGCCGAGTAACGCCCCTTGTTTGGATTCCGCCGCCTGCTCACCATCCTGTCGATTGCCGCGCGCTTTCGCCTGGACCAGTTGATCGATATTACTCGCCTGCCCACGTGGTTGTGTCTGCTGTTGCGCTTTGGACCCTGGCGTTTATTTCCGGCACCGAAAGCCAGCCGCGGCGAACGCCTGCGTTTGGCGCTCGAATCGCTAGGCCCGGTATTTATCAAATTTGGTCAGCAGCTCTCCACCCGGCGCGATCTGCTCCCCGACGATATCGCCGAAGAGCTCGCCAAGCTGCAGGATCAGGTGCCTCCCTTTGGCAACGAGCAGGCACGACAGATCATTGAAGTCGCACTCGGCAAACCGGTCGGCGAACTGTTCGCCCGCTTTGATCAAGCGCCCCTGGCATCCGCCTCCGTTGCACAGGTACACGCTGCGCAATTGAAAGACGGCCGCGAGGTGGTGGTTAAAGTCATTCGCCCGGGCATTCAGCGCACCATCGAGAAAGACATCCAGCTGCTCTACACCATCGCTCGACTGGTGCACCGCTACGTGCCAGATGGCCGCCGCCTGCGCCCGCTGGAAGTGGTCGAAGACTACGAACTGACCATCCTCGACGAGTTGGATCTGCAACGGGAAGGCGCCAACACCTCACAACTGCGGCGTAATTTTGCGGACTCGGAACTGCTCTACGTACCCGAAGTTTTCTGGGACTACACCCGCCGCACCGTGCTGGTCATGGAACGCATTGAAGGCATCCCGGTCACCGATGTCGCCGAACTCGCCGCCCAGAACACGGATATGAAAAAGCTCGCTGAGCGCGGCGTGGAAATCTTTTTTACTCAGGTATTCCGCGACAGCTTTTTTCATGCGGACATGCACCCCGGCAATATTTTCGTATCGCGCAAGCATCCGGAATCGCCCCAGTACATCGCTATCGACTGCGCGATTATTGGCAGCCTCAGCGATTCCGATCAGTACTATCTGGCGCGCAATCTGCTGGCCATCTTTCAACGCAATTACCGTGAGGTGGCCGAGCTGCATATCGAATGCGGCTGGGTGCCACCCAATACCCGCGTCCACGAATTTGAATCGGCGATTCGCAGCGTATGTGAACCGGTGTTTGAAAAACCGCTGGCGGAAATTTCTTTTGGCCAGTTGCTGGTGTATCTGTTTTCTACTGCCCGCCGCTTTGAAATGGAAGTACAGCCCTCGCTGGTCCTGCTGCAAAAGACCCTGCTGAATATTGAGGGCCTCGGCCGTCAGCTCTACCCCGACCTGAACCTGTGGGATACCGCCAAGCCCTTTCTCGAGCATTGGTTGCGCGACCGCTATTCGCCTCAGAGCATGCTAAAGCGGGTCAGCCACAGACTGCCCGGCTGGCTGGAGCAATTGCCTAACCTGCCAGAACATCTACTGGAAGGCCCACGCCACCCGATTGAATTTCGCAACAACAACACCGATGTCGAACGACTGGAAAAGCGGCTGGACGAAAGTAAGCGTCAGCATCGCTGGCAACTGGCCGGGGTGATCCTCATTGGCGCCGCGATTGCACAGCCTGCGCTCGCCTCACTCCCTCCCTTGTCGCTGGCACTGGCGGCAGCCGGAATCGCTATTCTCTGCCTTTCTTAGCGATAAACAGCGTGGTCGCCAGCGGCGCAGCCGTGTCATAATGCGCGGATTAGCAAGGTGAGATATGGACAGCACAGACACAGACAATTGGCTGGATCAGGTCGCGTTCAATAGCGATGGACTGGTTCCGGCAATCGCACAGGACGCTGCCACTGGCCGCGTACTCATGATGGCCTGGATGAACCGGGAATCACTGGCGCTGACCGCAGAAAGCGGCAAGGCCGTGTACTGGTCGCGCTCTCGCAGCCAGCTCTGGCGCAAGGGCGAATCCTCCGGACACGAGCAGCTGGTTGAGAAAATTCAGCTCGACTGCGACGGCGACACCCTCGTGCTGCATGTGACCCAGAAAGGCGGCATCGCCTGCCACACTGGCCGGGAAAGCTGTTTCTTCCTGACCCTCAATGACGGGCAATGGGACACCACAGAAGACGTGCTCAAAGACCCGAAACATATTTATCAGAAATAAACGACTATGAATGACAGCGTACTGGAACAGCTCGATCGCGTATTGGCGGCTCGCAAAACGGCGGCCGATCCAGAAGCCTCTTATGTGGCCAGCCTGCACGCCAAGGGTCTGAACAAGATTCTGGAAAAAGTCGGCGAAGAAGCCACCGAAACCATTCTGGCGGCAAAAGATGCATCTGATGAAACATCGCGCGCCGAGCTGATCGGTGAAACGGCTGATTTGTGGTTCCACAGTCTGGTGATGCTGTCACATTTGAATTTAAGTTACCGCGAGGTTCTGCAGGAACTGGAACGTCGCTTTGATCTCTCCGGGCACGACGAAAAAGCGTCCCGGCAATAAATCCGCAGTGAGGAATGGACTATGGGATTTGGCATTAAAGAACTGATCGTCATCCTGATTATCGTACTACTGCTGTTTGGCACCAAAAAGCTCAAGGGCATCGGCACAGATCTGGGCGGCGCCATCAAAGGCTTCAAGAAAAGCATGGCCGATGACGACAAAAAAGACGATTCGGTAGAGCAAGTCGAAGAAAAGCCTGCCGCTGAACAAACCACCGTAGTCAACGAGCAGAAAGATAAGTCTGTTTAACGCTATTCTGTTAAGGCTTCAGCATGTTCGACATCGGCTTTGCAGAATTGGTACTGATCTTTGTGGTTGGCCTGCTGGTGCTCGGCCCGGAGCGCTTGCCCGGCGCCGTGCGCACGGTCTCTTTGTGGCTGGGCCGTTTGCGACGCAGCTTTACCGCCTTGAAAAATGAGATCGAGCGCGAAGTCGGTGCCGACGAGATCAAGCGCCAGTTGCATAACGAGTCGATTATGGCGAACCTCAAGGAAACCGAAAACTCTCTAAAAGAGAGCTTCAGTTCCGCCGAGGAAGAATTTCGCACGGCGCAAAAAGATCTGCAGTCACTGGAATACGATATCAGTGATGTCGTGAAACCCCAGCCAACCAAACAGACCGAGAAACCTTCGGCGGACAAGCAACAAAACCCCGACCTCCCGGAACAAGATCGCAAATCCTCATGACCACCAGCGCTGAAGACGATACCGGCCAACCGCTGGTACAACACCTGACTGAACTACGCGATCGTTTGCTGCGTAGCATCCTGGTCATACTGGTTTTTGCGGTTGCGCTGATGGCCTTTGCCAACGATATCTACGCCTTTGTGGCGCAACCGCTGACCCGCTACCTGCCGGAAGGCAGCAGCATGATCGCCACCGAGGTAGCCTCCACCTTCCTGACACCATTCAAACTGGTCATGGTAGTGAGCGTCTGCCTCGCCATGCCGGTGATCCTGCAACAGATCTGGGGCTTTGTGGCGCCCGGCATGTACAAACACGAAAAGCGCATTGCCCTGCCCTTGTTAGTATCCAGCATTATTCTGTTCTACGCCGGGCTGGCCTTCGCCTATTACGCGGTATTTCCGCTGGTCTTTGGGTTTTTCAGCAGCGTAGTGCCTGAAGGCGTCGCCTACACCCCGGACATCAGCCGCTTTCTGGATACCGCACTGAAGCTCTTTATGGCCTTCGGGATCGCCTTTGAAATCCCGATTGCGACAGTACTACTGATCTGGAGCGGCGCTGTAGAGCGGGAATCTCTCAAACAGAAACGCCCTTACGTGATTGTCGGCTGCTTTGTTATTGCCATGCTGCTGACACCGCCCGACATTTTTTCCCAATGTCTGCTGGCGGTGCCCATGTGGCTATTGTTTGAGGCCGGGATTTTCTTCAGCCAGTTTCTTGGCAAGCGCGAGGAAACCACAGAAGACAATTAGTAATCGTCTTCGTAGCCGGTAAAGGCGAGATTGTCGAAGCGGGTGTATTTGCCGATAAAGGCCAGGCGCGCGGTACCGATGGGGCCGTTCCGCTGCTTGCCGATAATGATCTCCGCCACCCCTTTCTGATCGGTCTCTTCGTTGTAGACCTCGTCGCGGTAAATAAACATGATCACGTCGGCATCCTGCTCGATGGCGCCTGATTCCCGCAGATCCGAGTTCACCGGCCGTTTATTCGGCCGTTGTTCCAGCGCCCGGTTCAGCTGTGACAGAGCCACCACCGGGCAATTGAATTCCTTGGCGATACCTTTCAAAGAGCGCGAGATTTCTGAAATCTCCGCGGTTCGCCCCTCGCCACTGCGCCCGGCCACCTGCATCAGCTGCAGGTAATCGAGCATGATCATGCCAATATCGCCGTGCTCACGGGCGATTTTGCGGGTGCGCGAGCGCACTTCCGTCGGCGTCAGCGCCGGGGTATCGTCGATAAACAGCGGCCGGTCTTTAAGCTTGTTTACGGCTGCACTGAGCTTGGGCCAGTCTTCCTGATCCAGCTTACCGGTGCGCACCTTGGTCTGATCGATACGACCGATGGAGGACAGCATCCGCATCATCAGCTGCTCGGCGGGCATCTCCATACTGAATACGACCGTGGGCCGGTCGTCATTCAACACCGCATGCTCTACCAGATTCATGGCGAAGGTGGTTTTACCCATCGAGGGTCGCGCCGCAACAATGACCAGATCCGACTTCTGCAAACCGGAGGTCATATCGTCCAGCTCGTTAAAGCCGGTGCTCAGCCCCGTTAACGCCTCGTCACTGCGAAACAGTTCATCGATCCGGTCAACGGCCTTGCTCAGCAGCGGATTGACCGCCTGCGGACCACCCTCTTTCGGGCGATCCTCGCTGATCTGCATGATCTCGCGCTCGGCGGCGTCCAGCAGGTCGGCACTGTTACGGCCGTCCGGATGAAAACCGCTGTCGGCGATGCGCTGGGCAGCCTCGATCAGCGAGCGCAGAGTGGCGCGTTCGCGCACCACTTCGGCGTAGGCGCGGATATTCGCAACCGCCGGGGTATTCCCCGCCAGTTCAGCCAGATAGGCAATACCACCGCAGTCTTCGAGCTGGTCGCTCTTATCAAGTGCTTCTGCCAGCGTCACCACATCGATGGGCTGCTCGGCCTCGATCAACGCGGCCATTTTGGCGTAGATATGACGGTGGCGAGGCTGGAAGAAATCCGTCTCGGTAACCAGATCGGCTACCGTGTCCCAGGCTTCACCGCGAATCAGCAGGCCGCCCAGCACTGACTGCTCTGCCTCCAGAGAATGCGGAGGCAGTTTCAGGTTGGCCACATCGAACTCTTCGAAGGGTGGCGGGGCGTCGTCGTAGGATTCGCTCTGCATGGGGCTGTTTATTGGAATTGGCCGGACATTTTGGGGGAATTCACGGCAAAAAAAAAGCACCCGCGCACGGATGCTTTCCGAAAAACCGACGCACCAGCGTCGGCTTATCTCATATTGCAGCGTTGTTTCAAGCTACTCGGAAGCAGCCTGAATCAGCAATGCTTACTCTGCAACTACGATCAGCTTGATGCTGGTAGTCACTTCAGGGTGCAGCTTGAGGTCGATGTCGTATTCGCCAACTTCGCGAATCACACCTTCCGGCAGCAGAACTTCAGCCTTCACGACTTCGCTGTTGCTGGCCTTGCTGACCGCTTCGGCGATATCACGCGTACCGATAGAACCGAACAGTTTGCCTTCGTCACCAGCGTTGGCTTCGATAGTAACAACCAGCTCGCTCAGAGACTCTGCGCGTTTCTCGGCAGCGGCCTGCTTGGCAGCAGCAGCGGCTTCCAGCTCGGCGCGGCGAGTTTCGAACTCCTTGATGTTCTCTTCGGTGGCGGGAACCGCTTTACCGAAGGGAATCAGGAAGTTGCGGCCATAGCCGGACTTCACATTGACCTGGTCGCCCAGTTCGCCCAGCTTGCCTACGTTTTCCAGCAAAATGACTTGCATGATTTCGTCCTCTGTTCGCGCTTACCCGCCGCTGCTGCGGACCGGCAAACGCTTTCTCACATCAATAAAACTGTCTGTCACGGCCAGCAGCTGTACCAGCCAGCGCAGGGGCAGCAACATCGCCCACAACACATAAAATACGGTCAACGCTCCAACACCCAGGCCGAATCGGGCCGCCAGAGCATGTACCAGACCAAAACCCGCGACGGTCAGCGGTACTTGCAGCACCATCGCCCAGTTTGCCCATTCGCCACTGCTGACCAGCAGCACTATCCCAACAAACAGACCGATAACGGCTGCCTGCGGCAAGCGCAGACTGTGAAACTCACTGCGAAAGCCGCCCGGATTGTAAAGCATCGCCTGCCACCAGCGACCCAGCACCAGACTCAGTACCACCGTCCAGGCATTGATCATGCCGACCATGCCAGCGATGTCGGTGGCATTGAGCACCGGCATCTCCACCTGCGGGTTGCTTGCTCTGACTTGCTCGGCCAATTGGGCCAGCATGTCGGCAATCTGCTGGGACTGCTCCACTGCGACGGTATTCATCAGCAGCGCCAGTACCAACCCCGCGGCACTGATCACCAGCAGAGCCAGTGGCCAGTGGCCTACGCGCAAGGCGCAGGCTGCGACGTACACTCCCACCAAGGTGGTGAGTGGGCCGAGATCACTACCCTGAAGGGCAATCACCCCGGCGGGCAATAAGGTCCAGGCCAGTAGATAAGCGCCTTGCGTACTGCCTTTGCGCAGTGTTACCAAAGCCACTGCGGCGGCGCCTATCCAGGCAAAAAACACAGTCCCTACCGCCAACACAGACACAGCTACCGCCTGTGTGCGCCCTCTCATGATGAATTCGGCCAGAGCGCGCATGGAGTTAGGGTTAGTCCTTAACGGAAGACCGCTTACTTGTGGCCGTCAGTGTAAGGAAGCAGCGCCAGGTAACGTGCGCGCTTGACCGCAGTGGCCAGCTGACGCTGATACTTGGCTTTAGTACCAGTAATGCGACTGGGAACAATCTTACCAGTCTCAGAAATGTAGGCTTTCAGGGTGTCCAGATCTTTGTAGTCGATCTGATCAACACCTTCCGCTGTGAAGCGGCAAAATTTGCGACGACGGAAAAAACGTGCCATGTCTTACTCTCCCAAACTGTCCGCTATTACTCGTCAGCTTCTGCTGTCGATTTCTCGTCTGAAGACTCATTGATGTCATCAGAGTTGTTGTCGCTGTCATCACGACGCGGGCGATCACCACCACGACCACGACGGTCACGGCTTTCTTTCTCGGCCTTCATGATGGGCGACTCTTCGGTCACGGCGTCATCGCAACGGATAATCATGTCGCGCAGAACCGCGTCGTTGAAGCGGAAGTTGGTACGCAGTTCTTCCATAGCTTCAGCGGAAGCTTCCACGTTCATCAGAACGTAGTGGGCTTTGTGGATTTTCTCGATGGGGTACGCAAGCTGACGACGGCCCCAATCTTCCAGACGGTGAACCTTGCCGCCGTCCTTCTCGATAGTCTGGGTATAACGCTCGATCATACCCGGAACCTGCTCGCTCTGGTCCGGATGGACCATGAACACAACTTCATAGTGACGCATATGCATCTCCTTATGGGTTAAGCCACCCGTTTTCGCCAACCAACTGCTGGCAAGCCACGGTGTGACAAGGAGGCCGACGCCTTTGCGGGCGGCGGCAGAAAATAAAGACGCGGGATTTTAGGCAAGTGGCGCCGCGGTTGCAAGCGAAATCGGCTGAATTTTGGCCGATACGGCGCTCAAACGACGCGTCAGGCGCCTCGCTGGCGCACCGCCTCAAACAAACTGATGCCGGTCGCGACCGAGACATTGAGGCTGCTGACCGCGCCAGCCATCGGCAATTTCGCCAGAAAGTCGCAGTTTTCCCGGGTTAGACGGCGCAGACCGCTGCCCTCGGCCCCCATCACAATGCCCACCGGGCCAGTCAGATCGATGCTATAGAGCATCTGCTCGGCCTCACCGGCCAGGCCAACCAGCCAGATACCAACGTCCTGTAGCTGTTTGAGGGTGCGTGCCAGATTGGTGACCTGCACAAAGGGGACAGTTTCCGCCGCCCCGCACGCCACCTTGCGTGCCACCGAAGTCAACCCCACTGCCTTGTCCTTCGGAGCGATGACCAAGCCAACACCTGCAGCATCGGCACTGCGCAGGCAGGCGCCGAGATTGTGGGGATCAGTCACCCCATCCAGAATCAGAATCAATGCTGGCGAAGGCATTCCGGCCAAAATCTCCGGAATCTGCTTCTCGCTGTAACGAGGGGTATCGTCGACCTGAACTTCGGCAATGACGCCCTGATGACGCCCCGAAGCCTTTTCATCGAGCACATCACGCGGCAGCGCTGTCACCGCAACGCCTTGCGAGGCCGCCAGATCCAGCAGGGCCTGCAGCCGCTTATCCTGCCGCCCTTTTTGCACCAACAATTGGGAAATCTCGTCCGGCCGCTTTTCCAGTGCAGTGGTGACCGCGTGCAGCCCAAAAATCACTTCTTTCACAACAACCCTCAGCGTTTCTTGCGGCGCTTGCGGGGTCCGCTGCGCTTTTGCGTACTATCTTTCTTCTCAGGCCGGCTCTTATCGAACTTACCCTTACGCCCCTTGGATGGCGGCTTTTTGCCATCACCCTCGTCGAAAATACCCTTGGCGATTTGCTCGCGACGACTGAGCTTGCGCTGCTTGCCGGAAGCACTGGTCCCGGCAGCAACCAAGCCCAGATCGACCTTGCGGTCTTCGACGTCCACACGCAGGATCTGCACCGTGACCGAATCGCCCAGCGCAAAGACTTCGCGGTTGCGCTCGCCGACCAAACGCTGTCGCGCGGCATCAAACTGATAGAAGTCTTTACCGAGGGCGCCGATATGAACAAGCCCCTCCATATAAAGAGGCTTCATTTCCGCAAAGAAGCCAAAACCGGTGACGGCCGTAATTATGGCCTCAAAGGTTTCCCCTACTCGCTCCTGTAGATACTCACATTTGAGCCAGGCCATCACATCGCGGCTGGCATCATCGGCCCGACGCTCTGCCATCGAGCAGTGCTCACCAAGGCTGACCATCGCTCCCATGTCGTAGGGGTAGATTTCAGACTGCTTGAGTTTTTTCGCGCCCTTCTGCGGCGCCAGCTGACTGATCTCCGCATTACTGCGTAGCAGGTAACGAATACAGCGGTGTACCAATAGATCGGGATAGCGGCGAATGGGCGAGGTAAAGTGGGCATAAGCCTGATAATGCAGGCCGAAGTGGCCACCGTTGTCTGGCTGGTACATGGCCTGTTTCAGCGAGCGCAGCATCATCACCTGAATCACACTGGCGTCAGGTCGATCGGCGACCGACTGGAGCAGAGCCTGATAATCGACCGGAGTCGGCTGTTCGCCACCGGACAGGTTCAAGCCGAGCTCGCCAAGAAAGGTCCTCAGATTACCCAGTTTGTCGCCACCGGGACTCTGGTGGACCCGGAACAGAGCCGGCATCTCGCTCTTTTCCAACAGCCGCGCCGTCGCCACGTTAGCCGCCAGCATGCACTCTTCGATGATTTTGTGCGCGTCGTTGCGCTGTATCGGAACGATTTCAGCTATGCGATGCTGCTTGTCGTAAACCACCTTGGTCTCGACGGTTTCGAAATCAATCGCACCGCGCTGATCACGGGCATAACGCAATGCCTTGTAAAGGTCGTGCATATGACGAAGCTGCGGGAGAAAGCCCTTCCGCCGCTCCAAAAGCTCAGGCTCAGCCTTGCCATCCAGCAGCGCCCAGACTTCGTTATAGGTAAAGCGCGCGTGGGAACGCATCACCGCTTCATAAAAGCTGTAGCCACTGATTCGCCCCTGCTCACTAATGGTCATTTCGCAGACCATGCACAGGCGCTCAACTTCAGGCTTTAGCGAGCACAGCCCGTTCGACAGAGCTTCGGGCAGCATGGGAACAACACGATCAGGAAAGTACACCGAGGTAGCGCGCTTCTGCGCTTCATCATCTAGCGCAGAGCCGATTTTCACATAGTGGGAGACATCCGCGATGGCCACCCATAAGCGCCAACCGCCGCTTTTTTTCGGCTCGCAGTAGACCGCGTCATCGAAGTCTCGCGCATCTTCGCCGTCGATGGTCACGAGCGGCAATTTGCGTAGATCCACCCGCGCCTTTTTATCTTCGTCAGAAGGCTCAGCCGCAAACCGGCGCGCCTCGCGCTCAACCGCCTCAGGCCATTCGTGAGGAATATCGTGCTGTCGCACCGCTACATCGGTCGCCACGCCAGGGTGATTGATATCACCCAGCACTTCCACCACGGTACCGAGTGGCGGTTTTTTGATTTCCGGCTGGCGAGTAATGGCCACGGTCAGGTAGTCGCCGATTTCCGGCGTGGCGCCGCCCAGATCTTCGAGCCCCACCACGTGGGACACCTTGCCTTCACAGACCACGCAGGGCTCACCGCCCTGCACATCAAAGCGCCCGACAACTTGTCGAGTATTACGCTCGAGCACCTGCACAATATTGCCCATGGCACGGCCGCGACGATCATAACCTTCGATCGCCACTCGAACCCGGTCGCCATCAAATACACGCTGCATTTGCCAGGCCGTGAGAAAAATGTCCTGCCCTTCCTGCAGCACAAAACCAAAACCATCCTTGTTGGCCTGTACCAGCCCCTCAAGGGTTTCCAGCGCCGCCGGCTCCAGCCGCCCGGATTTGCTTGCCGTCAACTGTTTGTCGCGCAACATCGCACGCACCCGCCGACGCAGTGCTTCTTCCGCTTCAGCATCGTGCAGATTCAGTTTCTTCGCCAGTTGCTTTTCAGTGAGGGATTTTTCATCCAGCACACTGAGGATCACCTCACGGCTGGGAATGGGATTATCGTAGCGGGAGGCTTCCCGCTCGGCATGGGGATCGGCCGGTGGACGGCGTTTTGCCATATAAAGGTGCTTACCTCAGCTTTCTCTAGAAATTGAAAAAATCGAATCCATTATACGCAACGGCATTGACAAAGCATCCCTGTATCAGTAAATTGCGCGCCTCGGGTAACAACGCCCACATTCCCATCTATGCCCAGGTGGTGAAATTGGTAGACACGCCAGCTTCAGGTGCTGGTCCTCGCAAGGGGGTGGAGGTTCAAGTCCTCTCCTGGGCACCACTTCTCGCAGAAGCCAAGTTCTATAGCCCTCGCCAGATTTTCAGACACTTGCCGAATAGACAGTATCAGGGCAGGCACAAACCATTCTCGGATTTTATTATGACATTTGCCACACTCGGTCTTTCAGACGCACTGGTTCAGGCGGTTGAAACCAAGGGCTACAGTATACCTTCCCCAATTCAAGAACAGGCTATCCCTGTTGTCCTCCAGGGCAAGGATTTGATGGCCGCCGCCCAGACCGGCACCGGCAAAACTGCCGGCTTTACTCTGCCTATTCTCGAATTGCTGAGCCGCGGCCAGAGCGCGAAACCCAACCGGGCACGGGCGCTGATACTGACGCCGACCCGCGAGCTGGCCGCTCAGGTCGGCCAAAGCGTAGTGGACTACGGCCACCATATGAAACTGCGCAGCACCGTAGTGTTTGGCGGGGTGAAGATCAACCCGCAGATGATGGCGCTGCGCAAGGGCGCCGATATTCTGGTGGCCACCCCCGGCCGACTGCTCGATCTGTATCAGCAAAATGCCGTCCGCTTTGACGATCTGGAAATTCTGGTGCTGGACGAAGCCGACCGCATGCTGGATATGGGCTTTATCCACGACATTAAAAAGATTCTGAACGTGCTGCCGAAAAAGCGGCAGAACCTGCTGTTCTCGGCAACGTTCTCCGGCGACATTCGCAATCTTGCGAAGGGCCTGATGAACGATCCGGAAGAGATTTCAGTATCCCCGCGCAACACTACGGCCACCACCGTCAAGCAGGTGATGCACCCGGTCGACAAGGCACAAAAGCCTGAGGTGCTGATCGAACTGATCAAAACTGGCGACTGGCATCAGGTACTGGTATTTAGCCGCACCAAGCACGGCGCCAATCGTCTGGCGAAAAAACTCGATAGCGCGGGCATTCGCTCCGCCGCCATTCACGGCAACAAAAGTCAGGCTGCACGCCTGCGTGCGCTGGATGAGTTCAAGCGCGGCAACGTGCAGGTGCTGGTCGCAACTGATATAGCCGCGCGTGGTCTGGATATAAGCCAGCTGCCCCATGTGGTCAATTTTGATTTGCCGAATGTGGCCGAAGACTATGTGCACCGCATTGGCCGCACTGGCCGCGCCGGCGCCGAGGGTGAAGCGGTCTCTCTGGTCAGCGCCGACGAAATCAAACAGCTGCAGCAGATCGAGCAATTGATCGGGAAGAGTCTGCCGCGAGAATATGTGGATGGCTTTGAGCCGAATCACGAAGTCCCCGCCTCCCAGCGCATTCGCCAGCCGCACAAACCGAAAGCGAAAACCGGGCCGAAAAAGCCCTCCCAGCGTCGATCTGGCGGTAATAGTGCAAACGGCAATCGAGCGGGTGGTAACCGCTCAGGTGGGAATGCCTCCGGCAAGCCGAACGCTGGCGGCAACAACGCAAAAGGCAATCAACGAGGCAATTCGTCGGGCCAGGCACCTGCGAAACGCAAGCCTAGACCACCGCGTGCGCGACGAGCGGACTGAGTTCCCGCTAAGACTGCGTTTCAGTGAAGAGAAAAGAACGCCGCTACTGATTAGCGGCGTCGACCCAGCGCAGTTCGCGCGGCAGAGAGAACGTGACGTTTTCCGGGCGACCTTCCAGCTCAACGGGCACGGCAGCACCCAGCTCGCACAGGCGATCAATCACATCCTGCACCAGCACTTCCGGCGCTGACGCGCCTGCGGTAATGCCAATGGCTTTGACACCGTCCAGCCAAGTTGGCTGAATGTCCTGCGCCGAATCAATCAGGTGAGCCTGACAGCCCTTGCGCTCCGCCAGCTCACGCAGGCGATTGGAATTGGAAGAGTTGGGTGAGCCGACCACCAACACCAGATCCGTCTGGTCAGCCAAGGTTTTGACCGCATCCTGCCGGTTCTGGGTGGCGTAGCAAATATCGTCCTTGCGCGGGCCCTCTATGGCTGGGAACTTCGCTCTCAGGGCATCAATTACGGCCGCGGTGTCATCCATCGAAAGCGTGGTCTGGGTGACAAAGGACAGATGCTCGGGGTCACGCACTTCCAGCGCATCCACCTGTTCAACGTCTTCCACCAGATAGATATCGCCACCCTGACTGGCATCGTACTGCCCCATGGTGCCTTCCACCTCCGGGTGGCCCTTGTGCCCGATCAGAATACATTCGCGTCCTTCGCGGCTGTATTTCACCACTTCCATATGGACTTTCGTAACCAGCGGACAGGTGGCATCAAAGACTTTCAGGCCACGCTGCTCGGCCTCTTCGCGCACCGCGCGGGATACACCATGCGCCGAGAAAATCACTATCACGTCATCGGGAACTTCGTGCAGCTCATCCACAAACACGGCGCCGCGATCACGCAGGTTGTCCACCACAAATTTGTTGTGCACAACTTCGTGACGCACATAGATCGGCGCGCCAAACACATCGAGGGCACGATTCACGATTTCAATGGCCCGGTCTACACCCGCACAGAAACCACGGGGGTTGGCCATTTTGATTTCGATAGCGCTCATACGTCGGCCATTTCAACTTTGAGAATTTCTGCAGTAAAGCGCAGTGTACGCCCCGCCAGCGGGTGATTAAAGTTCACCACTACCTCGGAGTCGCTGACCGATTGCACCACGCCTGGCAGCTCGGATTTCTGGGCGTCGGCAAAGGAAATCACCATGCCTTCCTTCAACTCCATATCGGCGCCAAACTGTTCGCGCTTGAAGTGCTGGATATTGGCGGGGTTGGGCTGACCAAAGGCGTCTTCCGGCTTTAGCTCAAAGTCTTTCTTCTCGCCTTCCTGCATGCCCAGCAGTTTTTTCTCAACGCCGGGCAAGAGGCTGCCATCACCGTAGTTAAAGGTGGCCGGACTGCGATCAAAGGTGGAATCGACAATCGCGCCATCCTCCATCGCCAGTTCAAAGTGAAGGGTAATGCGGGATTGGGTATCGATAGTCATCAACGGTGATCCGGGTGCAGCACCATGTCCAGCAACATGCTGGCAGCGCCGACGGTAATGCAGGTATCAGCCCAGTTAAAGGCCGGGAAATAATGGTTGTTCCAGTGCAGGGAAATAAAATCGACCACATAGCCCAGTAGCACGCGATCCACCAGATTACCCACCGCACCGGCCAGAATCATACACAGGGAAAAGGTCAGCAATTTCTGCTGATTCTTGATCAGGGCCATCCAGATCATCAGTGAAATACTGACGCCGAGCGACACCACAATAAAGAACCAACGCTGCCAGCCACCGGCATCACTCAGAAAGCTGAAAGCGGCACCGGTGTTGTAATGCAGGGTCAAATTGAAAACCGGTAGGACATACACCGGCTGACCGTATGACAGGGTCGTATTCGCCAGATGCTTGGTCCACTGATCCAGCAAAACCATGGCAAGGGCAAGCAGATACCAGCGTATTACGCCGGTATCGACTAAGTTCCGGAAAATCCGGCGGCTATGCATAACTGCGCTGTTCACCATCACCTTCTATATTATCTACGCAACGCACACACAGCTCGGGATGGGCTTCAACGGTGCCCACATCCTCGCGGTGGTGCCAGCAGCGCACACACTTGCTGCCTTCACTGGCGCGAATCGCCACTTCCAGATTATCCAGCTCGGTAGAGACCGCGTCTGTGCTCTGTGACAGATCTGCGACATTGGCTTTGGAAGTAATCAGCACAAAACGCAGCTCGTCGCCGAGTTTGGCCAGTTCATCCTGCAAGGTCTTGTCGCAGTAGAGGGTGACTTCCGCCTGCAAACTGCCACCAATCACCTTGTTGTTGCGGGCCTCTTCCATGGCCTTGTTGACGGCAGCTTTTACCTCTTGAATCAGTGTCCAGAAGGCATCACCGCGCTCGGGATCGTCGAAACGCGCCAGCTCGGTATACCACTCGGCGGCAAATACGCTGCCGCTCTGCTCGCCGGGCAGATTGTCCCACAGCTCGTCGGCGGTGAAACTCAGAATAGGCGCCATCCAGCGCGTCATGGCTTGCGCAATATGGTAAAGCGCAGTCTGCGCCGAGCGGCGGGCCAGACTGTTGGCGCCCGTGGTGTACTGACGATCTTTGATCACATCGAGGTAGAAACCGCCGAGCTCAACAACGCAGAAGTTGTGCAGTTTTTGATAGACTTGGTGGAACTGGTAGCGGTTGTAAGCACCCCGAATTTCTTCCTGCAGCTGCGCAGCATGGTGCACGATCCAGCGATCCAGGCTAAGCATATTCTCACTGGCGACAAGATCATTGGCGGGATCAAAACCTGCCATATTGGCCAGCAGAAAGCGCGAGGTATTACGAATACGGCGATAGGAATCCGCCGTGCGCTTGAAGATTTCCTTGGAGACGGTCATCTCGCCGCGATAATCAGTGGCCGCCACCCAAAGGCGCAGCACATCCGCACCCAGATCGTTCATCACTTCCTGAGGCGCGATCACATTGCCGAGCGACTTCGACATTTTGTGACCGTTAGTGTCTACGGTGAAACCGTGGGTCAGAACGGTTTTGTAGGGCGCGTTGCCATTCACCGCAATCGCGGACAGCAGTGAAGACTGAAACCAGCCACGGTGCTGATCCGAACCTTCAAGATACAGATCGGCGGGATACTTCAGCTGTTCGCGCTGATTCAGCACCGCGTGGTGAGTAACGCCGGAGTCAAACCACACATCCAGTGTGTCGGTGACTTTTTCGTACTGCTCCGCGTCGTCGCCCAGCAGTTCGGCAGCATCGAGCTCAAACCAGCCGTCAATCCCTTCTTTTTCTACGCGCTGCGCAACTTTCTCAATCAACGCCGGCGTGTCCGGGTGCAATTCGGCGGTCTGCTTGTGTACAAACAGCGCAATCGGCACACCCCAGGTACGCTGGCGTGAGATACACCAGTCCGGGCGCTCCTGCATCATCGACTCAATGCGCGCCTTGCCCCACTCGGGCAGCCACTGCACATCATCGGCTGCTTTCATTGCGGTATTCAGCAGACCATTCTGGTTCATGCTCACAAACCACTGGGGTGTGGCTCGGAAAATGATCGGCGACTTATGGCGCCAGCAGTGCGGGTAGCTGTGCTCGTAACTTTCGTTGTGCAGCAGACGGCCGCGCTCTTCCAACAGTTCAATAATCGGCTGGTTGGCCTTGTGTACGAACTGGCCCGCAAACAATTCCGTGTCTTCGAGGAAGACGCCATTGCCGCCGACCGGGTTCAATACGTCCAGACCGTATTTCTGCCCCACTACAAAGTCGTCAGCACCGTGACCGGGCGCGGTATGAACCGCACCGGTACCCGCATCGACCGTGACGTGGTCTCCGAGAATCACCGGCACCTGACGATCGTAAAAAGGATGCTGAAGCTTCAGGCCTTCCAGTGCCGCGCCTTTGAATTGCCCCAGAACTTCAAAACTTTCCGCACCGAATCTTGCCAGTGCTTTCTCGTGCAGTTCTTCCGCCAACACTGCCGTGCGGCCGTTAAACGAAACAACCAGATAATCCAGCTCGGGATGCAGAGCAACTGCCTGGTTGGCCGGCAGGGTCCAGGGTGTGGTGGTCCAGATCACCAGATCAACCGCATCAACTGTCACGCCAGTGCGCTGGCTGAAATCCGCAGCATCCACCGCCGCAAAGGCCACATCAATGGCCGGCGAGGTTTTGTCCTTGTATTCCACTTCAGCTTCGGCCAGTGCCGAGCCGCAATCGGTACACCAGTGCACAGGCTTGAAGCCCTTGTGCACGTGGCCGTTGTCGACGATCTTGCCCAGCGCGCGAATGATGTTCGCCTCAAAGGCGTAGTTCATGGTCAGGTAGGGCTCGTCCCAGTCACCCAGCACACCGAGGCGCTCAAAGCTGGTGCGCTGACCTTTAACCTGTTTGCTGGCGTAATCGCGACACTTCTGACGAAAGGTGCGTGCGTCGACCTTGTGCCCGGGTTTGCCGACTTTCTTCTCGACGTTCAGTTCAATGGGCAGGCCGTGACAGTCCCAACCCGGCACGTAGGGCGCGTCAAAACCTTCCAGGGTTTTGGACTTGACAATGATGTCTTTCAGAATCTTGTTAACCGCATGCCCCAGATGAATATCGCCATTGGCGTAGGGCGGGCCGTCGTGCAGAACGAATTTTTCGCGACCGGCACGGGCCTTGCGAATGGCCTCGTAAAGTTTGCCGTCCTGCCATTTTTTCAGCATACCCGGCTCGCGCTGAGCCAGGTTGGCCTTCATGGGAAACGCCGTCTGCGGCAGGTTCAGAGTGTGTTTGTAATCGCTCATAGCATCCAAAAATCAAGCATCGCCGCGCTCAGCGAAGTAGTTGCGCGCTGTTTCAATATCGTTGTGAATCTGTGCTTTCAGGGCTTCGAGGCCGTCAAAGCGAATTTCATTGCGGATCTTTTTCCGGAAAAATACTTTGATATTGCGCCGGTAGAGGTTGCCGCTGAAATCCAGTACATGCACCTCCAGTATGGCCTTGGGCAGATTGTCTACCGTGGGCCGAGTCCCCACGTTGGCCACCCCGTGCCGAATTACGCCGTCCGGGCATTCCACATCTACCGCGAACACACCTCGCAAGGGTGAGCGCAGACGGTGCAATTCCATATTGGCGGTGGGCACGCCCAAGGTTCGGCCCAACTGCTGACCGACAATCACGCGCCCGGCAATGCTGTAAGGCCGCCCCAGCAATCGTTCAGCCTCTTTGAAATCTGCCTCATCCAGCACTTCCCGAATCCGGGTACTGCTGACCCGTTCATCGCCCTGAGTCAGGGTCGCCGTGTCCTGCACTTCAAAGCCGTAGCTTTCACCTGCCTTTTTCAGCATGCCGAAGCCACCGCTGCGGTCCCGGCCAAAACGCAGGTCATCGCCTACCACAATGAATTTCGCTTCGAGGCCATCCACAAACAATTTGCGGATAAACTCCATCGCACCCAGTTCACGGAATTTCGGGGTAAAGCGAATTCGCATAATGCGGTCGATACCCAGCTCGTCCAGCGCCACAAAGCGCTCGCGAAAGCTCATCAAACGCGGCGGAGCCTCGTGGGGCGAAAAAAACTCGCGGGGCAGTGGCTCAAACACCACCACCACCGTGGGCAGCCCCAGCTCGCGACCTTTGGCCATCAGCTTTTCCAGCACCGCCTTGTGACCGAGGTGAACCCCGTCAAACGCGCCAATGGTGGCCACGCAACCCTTGTGCCGGTCGCGGATATTGTGAAAGCCTCGGATCAGCTCCATGAGGGGCTCGCTGCATAAAGAAGCGCGTGATTATAACTTAGTCGTCTGGCCTCTGAAATGTCTGAGGCGGACTCCCAGCAAAGCAAGAACCGCTGCGTAGACAAGCGCACCGCCACCGCAGAGCAGGACCATCTCCAGCGCCCGGGCACCGGCGCCCAGCGCATCCCAGGCCTCAACCCGCGCCAGCAGCAACCACAACAGGCCTGCCATAGCACCGGTCGCGCTCAATAAACGCAGACTGTAGAGCAGCCAGCCGCTACGCGCCTGGTAGGCACCACTGCGATGGAGACCTCGGAATAGCAAGGCCGCATTCAACCACGCCGAACAGGCAGTCGCCGCCGCCAGCCCCACATGACCCAGCTGATAGTAGTGATGCAGGGGAATCGCGAAGATCAGGTTAAACACCATATTGGCGACCATGGCGATGACCCCTATTTTCACCGGGGTTTTGGTGTCCTGCCGGGCGAAATAACCCGGCGCCAGCACCTTGATCAGCATAAACGCCAGCAGGCCAAAGGTGTAAGCGCGCAGGCTCCAGGCGGCCATTTCCACGTCGCGCATGGCCAGCTCGCCGTATTTAAACAGGGTAATCAGCACCGGTTCGGCCAGTATAAAGAGCGCCACCGCAGCGGGAACGCCCAATAAAAGCACCGCCCGAATGGCCCAATCCAGCGTGCCGGAGAAGGAAGTTTTATCCGCGCCGATATTGTGGCGCGACAGGCTTGGCAGAATCACCGTGCCGATGGCGATGGCAAAGACACCCAACGGCAGCTCGACCAGACGGTCCGAGTAATAGAGCCAGGATACGCTGCCCGTTGGCAGGAATGAGGCGATCACCGTATCCAGCAGCAGGTTGATCTGGCTGACCGACACCCCAAACAGGGCTGGAATCATCAGGGTGATGATCTTCTGCACCCCCTCATCCCGCCAGGCCCAACGCGGCCGGGGCAGTAGCTGAATACGCTTAAGGAAAGGCAACTGGAAGGTGAGCTGGCAGATACCGGCAATCATCACGCCCCAGGCCAACCCCATCGCCGGCTCAGTCATGCGCGGTGAAATAAACAGGGCAGCACAGATCAAACTGATATTGAGCAGCACCGGGGTAAAAGCCGGCACCGCGAAGCGACCATAGCTATTCAAGATCGCCCCGGCAAAACCGGTCATTGAAATCAGAAACAGATAGGGGAAGGTGATGCGGATCATGTCTGCGGTAAGCGCAAACTTGGCCGCGTCATTGTAAAAACCGGGGGCAAAAATCGTCGCCACCAGCGGTGCACCGATCACCGCGAGCGCTGTGACCAGCAGCAAAATGCCACCGAGCACACCCGCCACCCGATCAATCAGCTGCTGAACGGCGGCAAAGGGCCCTTTCTCGCGATACTCGGCCAAAACCGGCACAAAGGCCTGCGAAAACGCCCCTTCGGCAAACAGGCGACGCAAAAAGTTAGGGATTTTAAAGGCGACGAAAAAGGCGTCGGCATTGGCGGTAGCACCCACCATCGCCGCAATTACGATGTCCCGCGCCAAACCGAGCACCCGCGACAAAAGAGTCATCACGGCAACCACGGCACTTGATCGCAGCAATCCCGGGGCTTTAGGTGGCGCAGCCTGAGTGTCGCTCAAACCTCAGCTCCAGAGATCGCGCAGGCGAGCGTGGTGGCGGGCAAACCAGTTCAGCGCCACCAGCGAGTGAGCATTGTCGATGCGACCGTCATCCATCATCGCCAGCACCTCATTGACCGGCAGCACGTGCAGGCGGATATCTTCATTCTCTTCGGCCAAACCATGCACGCCCGCAGATTGTGATAAATCCGCGCAGCCGCAGTAGAGATGAAAATACTCATCACTGCCGCCGGGGGAGGAATAATAAGAGGCAACCTTTTCCAATGCGGTGAGTTTGGCTCCGGCTTCTTCGATGCTTTCGCGATAGGCGACGTCTTCCGGCGATTCACCGGGCTCCATCAACCCGGCGATCAACTCCATCAACCAGGGAGAGGGCTGACGATTAAGCGCGCCGATCCGAAATTGCTCAGCCACCGCCAGCGCATCCAGCGCAGGGTCGTAAATCAGAACCCCGACCGCTTCCCGGCGACGCGCGACGACCCGACGCACTTCACCGGTCCAGCCGCCATTAAAAAGCCGATGCCGCAGGCTGACATCCACCACCTCGAAAAAGCCTTTCCACAGGCGTTTTTCAGACTCGACGGTGAAATCGTCCCGGGAAAAACTCATCAGAAACGGCGCTCGGTATACCAGTTCACGTCGCGGGCGTGACGATCTACCTGATCTGCGACATCCAGGATCAGGGCAAACAGGGCCATGCGCACGAGCACGCCGTTGTCCGCCTGCCGGAAGATGGCCAAGTTAGGGTTTTCGTTCAGGTCGTTATCCAGCTCATTGGCTTCGGCGCGTGAGTCCCGCGGCAAGGGGTGCATGATGACGGTATTGGGCTCGCAGTAGCGGGTATAGATGGTCTGATTCAGGCGGTAGCGGCCACGGTACAGATTGGCCTCTTCCTTACTGGCAAAGCGCTCTTCCTGAATGCGGGTCGAGTAGGCGATATCCACATTGCTGATGCTCGCTTCCATGGCATCACTTTCCACCACCGTATTACCCGCCGCGCGTAGACTTTCCACGATATCGCCCGGCATACGCAGTTCATCCGGTGCAATCAACGTGACCGAAATATTGTTGAACAGGCACAAGAGCTTGCACAGAGAGTGCACGGTGCGGCCGTATTTCAGGTCACCGATCAGAGCAATACGCAGCCCGTCGATACCCTCGCGACCCTTGTGGCGCAGTTCTTTTTGAATCGTGTACAAGTCGAGCAGGGCCTGACTGGGGTGCTCATTGGAACCATCGCCACCGTTTATCACCGGCACTCGGCTGGCGCGCGCGAATTCGGCCACAGACCCGGAGGTCGGGTGACGCATTACAATCACATCACTGTAACCGCTGAGTACGCGGGCGGTATCGTAAAGGGATTCCCCTTTCGCCAACGCTGAACTTTCAAAGCCGGTGGTTTCACGCACCTCGCCGCCGAGCAGGTTAAAGGCACAACCAAAACTCACCCGGGTTCGGGTAGAGGGCTCAAAGAACATATTGCCAAGAATCGCGCCGTCCAGCACCCGGGTGACCCGCTCGCGGTGGGCGTAGGGTTCCATCCGGTCCGCCACCGCAAAGAGCTGCTCAATCTGCTCCCGTTCAAACTGGGTGATGGACAGAATATGGCTACCGGTAAACTTCACTGGCTTTCCTCGGAGGTTGGGGTGTCGTCGGCGTGATCAAACTGAAGACTGGCCCAGCGGGCGTAAAGCGGCGAGTTTTTAATCAATTCGCCGTGGCTGCCCAGCGCCGCCAGCTGGCCGTGATCAAGCACCGCTATCTTATCCACCTTCACTACCGTGGCCAAGCGATGGGCGATCACAATCGTGGTCCGGTCCTTCATTAAACGCTGCAGGGCCTGCTGAACCTGGAATTCACTTTCTGCATCCAGCGCGCTGGTGGCTTCATCCAACAAGAGCAGTTTGGGATCTTTTAGAATGGCCCGGGCAATCGCAATACGCTGACGCTGACCACCGGACAGACGCACCCCGCCCTCACCCACAAAGCTTTCATAGCCTTCTGGCAGGCGCTCAATAAATTCATGGGCGTAGGCGGCCTTGGCCGCCTCGATCATCTGTGCTTCGCTGGCATCCGGATTACCGTAGCGAATATTGTCCGCCACGGTACCGGTAAACAGCACCGGCTGCTGAGGCACCAGAGCGATCTGGGCACGCAGCGTTTCGGGGGAGAGATCGCGCAATTCGACTCCATCAAAGGTAATGCTGCCGCCCTGCACATCGTAAAAACGCAACAAGAGATCGACCAGCGTCGATTTGCCCGCGCCGGAGCTACCCACCAGCGCCATACTGGAGCCTGCGGGCACATCGAGGGTCAGATTATTAATGGCGAGATAATCCGGGCGCGAGGGATAGGCAAAACACACGGCTTTCATTTGCAGCTCGCCCTGTACCATTGCCGGTAAGGGCAAAGGCTGTTCGGGCGGCACAATCAAACTGCGCGCGGCCAAAAGTTCCAGCAGGCGCTCTGTCGCCCCGGCGGCGCGCTGCAAATCGCCGTAGACTTCCGAGATCGCGCCCACCGAAGCCGCCACCATCAAGGCATAAAATACAAAGGCCGCCAGTTCACCGGCGCTGATGCGCCCGGCCAACACATCGTGACCACCCACCCACAACATCGCGGCTATGGCGCCCAGCACCAAGAGAATTACCGCCGTCGACAGCCAGGCCCGTTGATTAATGCGGCGAATGGCAATCTGGAAGGCCTCTTCCACATGCCGCCCAAACAGGGCTTTATCACGCTCCTGATAATTAAAGGCCTGCAGCACTTTGATATTTTTAATGGCCTCACCCACAAAACTGCCGACACTGGCAATGCTGTCCTGGGAACTGCGCGACAGGGCGCGAACTCGTCGGCCAAAAACCAGAATCGGCACCACAATCAGCGGCACACTCAGCAAGACCATGCCGGTCAATTTCGGGTTGGTGATAATCAGCCAGACGATGCCGCCAACAAACATCAGTGCATTGCGCAGGGCAATGGAGACTGACGAACCGATCACCGTCTGCAGCAGGGTGGTATCGGTGGTGATGCGCGACTGAATTTCGCCGGAGAGATTGGTTTCGAAAAAACCGGGATGAAGCGTAATCACATGGTCGAACACGGCCTTGCGAATGTCCGCGCTGACCCGCTCACCAATCCAGGACACCAGATAAAAGCGAGTGAAGGTGCCCACCGCCAGCAAAAACACCAGCCCCATAAAGACCAGCAAGGCGTGATTGAGCATGGCTGGAGTACCGCTGGCAAAACCCTCATCCACCAACAGGCGAATGCCCTGCCCGATAGACAGCGTAATCGTTGCGGTAAAGACCAGCGCAATACTGGCGCCCACAACCTGCGCCTTGTAGGGGCGCAGAAACTGCAGCATGGCCTTTAAGACCCCAATGTTTTTACTGGGGTCGCGGTTTTCATTTACATCAGCCAAGGGAATTGTCCTGTTGGTAGTGTTCGATCAGCTTCAGCTTGGCTGATCGATTGAATTTTTTGATTTCCGCCTCGCGTCTTGAGGCTTCAGCGCGATTCGCGACGGCTTCGCGATAGACAATTTCCTGCGGTGGGTCGCCGCGAAAAAAGCGCGCGCCATTGGGTCGCTCTCCGGCGTGCTCCTGAAAACGGCGCTCTACATCGGTACTGATACCGGTGTAGAGTTTGCCACTGGCGCTGCGGATCATATAAACAAACCAGTCACTCACGGCAGGGCTTTCACGTAGTCCGCCAGCGCCGCCAAGACCTGTTGTTTTTCCGGTGACTGCTCGGGCAACAACGCGTCAATGCGCTGCAGGCACTCGCTGGCGGTAATACCGTCACCCGCTTCATGCACCCGCTGGTGACAGAACTCGCGCCAGTGGGCCTGCTCTTCTTCGCTTAGCGTGTCCGGAAAGTTGCGTGCCCGGTAGCGGAACAGAAGCTCCGGCAGCCGCTTGTCACTAAAAGGGAAGGTCGTCTGCGCCAGTTCGCTGCCACTGGATTTGAGTACATCGTCCATCAGACTGCGATCTTCCCGACTGAAAAAGCCGCCGCTGTAGAGCATGCGTTCCGGGTCGGACGGCTCGGCAAATTCGCGCTGACTGTAGATATCGTTCAATTTACTGCGCAGATCAACCTTGCTGATTTGCTGCCAGTGGGCTTCGCAGCGAGCCATATCAATCTGCAAGCGCTCCTGGGCTGCCGCATCCAATAGGTTCAGGGTAGCCAGCATGGGAGAACGATTCAGGTGAATTTCTTTTAACGGAATGCGCTCAACACCCTCTTCCAGATCCTCGGCACGAGAGAACACCCGCTCGGCCACTTTGGCCGCGGGCAATTCCAGCAAGGGCTCGGGATCGGCCATCAAATCTACCGCAATCACGCTGTTTTTATTTACCGGATGCATGGCCAGCGGCATCACCAGCGCCGAGCAAAACCGGCTGGCCGGATAGCGACTGGAGATATGTAGCAAGGGCTTTTGTTTATTCAGGTCCAACAGACGAGCAACGTTTTGTTTTTTGCGCAGCTCCAGCGCATAGTCGAACAGCTTGGGTTTGCGGGTCTTGAGAATGCGGGCCAGCTCAATGGTAGCGTAGACATCGGACAGAGCATCGTGGGCAGATTCATGAGACAGACCATTGGCTGCGGTCAGTAATTCCAGTTTAAAGCTGACCGCGCCGTTATCGCCGATAGGCCATTCAATTTCTTCCGGCCGCAGCGCGCAACACAAGCGCACCACATCAATCAGGTCCCAGCGTGCATTGCCGTTCTGCCATTCGCGGGCATAGGGATCGTAAAAATTTCGGTAAAGGGTGTAGCGGGTGACTTCATCGTCGAAGCGAATGCTGTTGTAACCCACACCGACCGTACCCGGCTGGGCCAGTTCGCGATGAATGGCGGCAATAAACTCACGTTCGCTGACGCCTTTTTCCAGGGCTTCCTGCGGGGTGATGCCGGTTACCAGACAGGCTTCCGGGTGGGGCACGCAATCCGGCGTCGGCCGGTTGTAGATCATCAGCGGCTCGCCGATCACGTTCAGATCCGCATCGGTGCGCACGCCGGCAAACTGTGAGGCCCGGTCTACCGAAGGGTCAGCGCCCCAGGTTTCGTAGTCGTGCCAGTAGAAGGTGTGATTGGGCAAAATGCGGGTTCCGCTGAAGTTTGCGGTATTTCACATGGGGTGGGGGGAGATTGCAAACGCCCCTGCTCTTCGCGCTACCGGAAGAACAGGGGCCCAGAAGATCAGACGACCTCGATCGCCTGCTCTTCAATCAGCTTCGACCACTTGGCCGGACCGGATTTGTGCACGGAATCCCCGTGGGTATCCACCGCCACAGTCACGGGCATATCCACCACATCAAACTCGTAGATCGCTTCCATGCCCAACTCGGGGAAGGCCACGACTTCGGCGTGCTTGATGGCCTGCGCTACCAGATAAGCCGCGCCGCCTACGGCCATCAGGTAGACCGCTTCACTATCGCGAATCGCATCAATAGCAGTATCGCCGCGCTCGGCCTTACCGATCATGCCCAAGAGGCCGGTTTCTTCCAGCATGGTGCGGGTGAACTTATCCATGCGGGTCGCGGTGGTCGGGCCAGCCGGGCCAACCACTTCGTCTCGCACCGGATCAACCGGACCCACGTAATAGATGAAGCGGCCGGTCATATCCACCGGCAGTTTTTCGCCCTTGGCCAGCATGTCGACCATTTTCTTGTGCGCCGCATCGCGGCCGGTCAGCATCTTGCCGTTCAGCAGCAGGGTTTCACCGGGCTTCCACTCTTTCACTTCTTCAGCGGTTACCGTGTCGAGGTTGACGCGACGCACACCCTCGCCCACTTCCCAGGTAATTTCCGGCCAGTCGTCCAGCGACGGCGGAGTCAGCGTCGCCGGGCCAGAACCATCCAGGGTCACGTGAGCGTGACGGGTAGCGGCGCAGTTGGGGATGATGGCAACAGCCTTGTTGGCGGCGTGGGTCGGGTAGTCTTTTACCTTCACATCCAGCACGGTGGTCAAACCACCAAGACCCTGAGCACCAATACCCAGTTTATTGACTTTCTCCATCAGCTCCAGACGCAGCTCTTCGGAGCGGTTGGACGGGCCGCGCTCGCGCAACTCGTGAATATCGATAGGATCAAGCAGGGCTTCTTTGGCGACCAGCATGGCTTTCTCGGCAGTACCGCCGATACCGATACCCAGCATACCGGGCGGGCACCAGCCAGCACCCATCTTGGGCACCTGCTCCAACACCCAATCCACAACCGAGTCAGAGGGGTTGAGCATAGCGAACTTGGATTTCGCCTCGCTGCCGCCGCCCTTCGCTGCTACACACACTTCAACCTTGTCGCCTTCGACAATTTCGTAGTGGATAACCGCCGGGGTGTTGTCTTTGGTGTTCTGACGGGCGCCGTCGGGATCCGACAGAATCGAGGCGCGCAGCACGTTGTCGGGGTGGTTGTAGGCGCGACGCACACCTTCGTTGACCATGTCGGTGACCGACATATCGCTTTCCCACTGCACGTTCATGCCCACTTTCAGGAATACCGTCACGATGCCCGTGTCCTGACAGATCGGGCGATGACCCTCGGCACACATGCGGGAGTTGATCAGAATCTGCGCCATAGCGTCTTTCGCGCCCGGGTTCTGCTCACGCTGATAGGCCTGGTATACGCCTTGAATGAAATCTACCGGATGGTAGTAGGAGATATATTGCAGGGCATCAGCAACGGTGCTGATCAGGTCGTCTTTGCGGATTACGGTCATCGGCTGCCTCACTGGTCTGCGAGCCGGGCAACCGTTACCAGCCGCCCCACCCGCGCGAATCGGGGGCGGCAGTATACCTCAGAGTGGGAGGCCTTTCACCGTTCAGGGCGTTCCGCCGTGATTGCTCTGGATGGTGGTGCGCAAATCGGTAATGTCGCGGTTTACCTGTTTGCGGAAGGCGTTGACGGATTCCAGCCATTCTTCGTTGGCCTTAACACGAGATTCCAGCTTGGCGACTTTGTCCGCGATGTTGCCGCCTTGCTTGAGCTCGGCAATCTCGCTCCAGTTGGTTTCCGTCATATCCCGCGTTTTTTGCAGCTGAACTTTCAGGTTAGCCAGCTCTTTTTTGTCTGCGGCGTTGGCTTTTTCAACCGCGGCAACCTTGCTATTCAGTGTTTCAAACTGCTTGTTAATAGACTCGAGACTCTTTTCCATCTTGGTAATTTTGGTCTCGTGCTCAGCCAGCTGCTCCTTACTGCGCTTCCAGACATTGTCCCAAAGCTTGCGAATTTCAGTATCGAGGAACTGCATCTGCTTTTCGAACTGATCGCTGGTTTCAGACACACTTTCATCGGTGATATTGAGCTGTTTTTCCAAACGCAGGATGCGCTGCTCATCCAAGGTCAGCTGGGCACGCGCCAGATCGAGCTGCTGATAGAGGTAGTAAGCGCCACCCAACAGGAGCAGGATGATCAGCCACTGCAGCCAGCCACCACCGTCAGCGGATAGCCCCGCACCGCCACCCTTAACCTCCGGCACGTCCCCAATCCGATCCACCATGCGTGTGCGGCGCTCACGCTGATAGGCCTGAATATCATCGGCATCGGGCTTGATGCCACCGGGTCTGCTGGGATGGGTCATGGCTACTCCTGAATGCAGTGCGCGGCGTGCATTATGACAGCTGCCTGTCACCGACAAAAGAGCACTGTTCGGCGTTTACATCGAACACTTGATTGCCGTCGCAAACCGCCGATATTTCTAGCTTTTCAATCTTTTTGCTATACTGCCGCGACAACAAGCTTTCCTCGCAGACCCTCAGAGGGCGAGGAGTAATAAAAGTTCAATCTGCCACAATTGATAGGGACCGCTATGGAAAACTTTATTACTATCGATCTACTGTTCCGCTGGCTGCACGTGCTGTTCGGCATTACCTGGATCGGCCTGCTCTACTACTTCAACTTTGTTCAAACCGAATACTTCAAAGAAGCCGAAGCCGGCGCCAAGGCCGACGCGGTTAAAAAGCTCGCTCCGCGCGCGCTGTGGTGGTTCCGCTGGGGCGCCATGTTCACCTTCCTGACCGGTGTGGTCCTGCTGGAAGTGATCCGTCAGGCTCACGGCTGGGATTCCTACATCATCGTGGGTGCTGTTCTGGGTACGCTGATGTTCCTGAACGTATGGCTGATCATCTGGCCGAACCAGAAAATCGTTTGCGGCATCACTCCCGGTGACGCAGCGGCTGCCGCTCCCAAAGCGGGCCTGGCTTCACGCACCAACACCCTGTTCTCTGGCCCCATGCTGATCGGCATGATGGGTTCATTCCACGGCACCGGCGCTGCCAGCTATGGCATGAACAGCCTGCCGCTAGGTCTGTGGATCGCGCTGGCGCTGATCGCTGCCCTCGAACTTAACGCCATCTTCGGCAAAACCGGCCCGATGACCACGGTAAAAGGTGTTATCCATTGCAGCATCGGTCTGAGTGTTGTGATCCTGGCGCTGCTTCAGTTCGTATAAGCGTCAGAGCCTAATAAAGACCCGGGCTTGCCCGGGTTTTTTATGACCAAAATATAAGGTTGAGGTTCGCGATCACTCTGTTACCATGCTGCCAAAGTTTTAGGTCAGCCCACAAAAATCCAATAAAAATCAGGCATGGCACCATCGTCAAACAATCCAAACCGGACGTCTCGCAGCTCCCATCGTGTATTGAAGGGAGATTTCATAGCCAGAGGTGAAGAGATACCGTCCGCTCCTTCAGACAATGAAGATCAGACGCTTCTTACCTGCAAGCAGCAGGTGATGAACAGCATCATTGAGCGAATGCGGGCTGAGAAGGTTGCCAGGCGTTACGAAGACGAGTACAAGCGCAAGCATCCCGCAGCGACTGCAAAAAGGCTGCGGGAGTACGCCTGAAAGCCTCAGTGGCTGTGGTAGACCACGCCCACCTGCGGCATATGCGCCAGACCGATCTCTCTGGCGTGCTCTTCGAAATCCTTGTTCTTCCAGAAGAAGGCACCAGGCATGGTGGTCGGAATAACCAGCACGTAGAACAGGGCCCGACCAATCAGCGCGACGGTCAGCGCCGCCAAGGAAAGCGCCAGCGCTAGCGGCAATATCGCCCAGCTGCTAAGCCCCCCACTGAAAACCCCACCAAGAAGCGCAAGTGCCAGAACCAGATTCACCCCCAGCAGCACATTGCGCAGCGTATAGCTCTTGCCAAAAACGGTGCTCTGCACATAGTGCGATGCACTGCCCTCGTTATTGGCCAGATTCATATCTACTGCATGGCGCCACAGACCCACGGCTTCCAGCGCCGTGCCCGCCAACACCAGCATCACGCAGACAGCAACCAGCGACGCTGTGCTTTGTTCCAGCCATACCAGCGTGAATCCACCGATCAGCCCCAACAGAAGGCCACCGAACACCAGACTGGTGCCGACAAAGCTGCTGCCCGTCTGCCAGTGGTTCCAGAACGGACGCGCCGGGATGCGGTAGCACTTAATCATGTAGTAAAGACCGGTCGCACCGGCTGGAATGGCCAACCATCCAAATACCGAGGCCAGCATCGGATAACTGCCCCAATCGCCCAAAAGCGATTGGAATACGGCGTTGTCTGGCAGCGCAGCTAACAGATGCAGCCCCCCGAAGACCATAAACAAGAGGATGCCAAGCCCTTCGCGACAGACCGGTGAGTGACGCAGATTGTTAAACCCGCGGTAGAAACGCAGGGGCTTACCCAAATGCGTCGCTGACATCAGCATGCCCAAACCCGCAAAGGCCACGGCCAACGCGACCATCGGCACGTACATCACGGAACTGCGCAGCGCCTGCAGCGGTTCCACGCCGAGCTGGGCACCCAGAAACAGACTAAAGAACAGGCCAAGTGCTGCCTGACTGGAGAGGGTAAAGATCACCAGCGGGTTTTCACGCGAACTCAAGCGTTTGAGATTCCAGTGACGGTCGACACCTTTCTTCTGATCCACCACCGGGCGGTACTGCCCATCGTCATGCTTGTGGTATTTCACCGGCATGCCATCGGGACGAGTGACCTCGTCCGGCATATGCTTAACCTGCTGGAAGCGGATATTGGGATGAGTGATTTCCGGATCAGGGAAACCGGGAATGGAGACTTTGCCCTGTTCGCGATTCTCAGGCAGATCTTCCACCACCCCAAAATTTAGCGCATTACCCAAACACGCCGACACACAAGCGGGTTTGAGATTCACCTCGAGGCGATCGACACACATATTGCACTTCGACACCTGACCCTTGATCGGATCAAGCTGAGGAGCGTTGTAGGGGCAAACCCAGGTGCAGTAGCCGCAACCGAAACAGGTTTCCGGGTCCTGCAGCACCGCGCCATACTCTGCGTGTTTGGTGTAGGCGCGCGTTGGGCAGCCCTTCAAACACACCGGGTTATCGCAATGGTTACAGGCCATTGAAATATTCATCCGACGGAAATCCGGATAGGTGCCGCCTTCAACATAACCCACGCTGCGAAAGCTGATATGGGCCGGATTGTCGTTCTTTTCCGAGCAGGCGGCCTCACAGGCATGACAACCAATGCAGTTATCCGCCGTAAAGTGAAAGGCGTGCTGCTTGTTGCGATTGGGGTTGGTACCCACACCGGGCTCGTCATTGATAAACATTTCCCGACCGGGCTCAGCCACACCGCCAGAGCGCGCAATCAGATCGATCGGCGCTTCATAAAAATTCACCTCGGGCGCTTTCGGCTCTTTCAGAAAAGCGTATTGGGGTTCGTCGTCTCGTACTTGCCACATCGTAAATAAACCTCTTAAAACGCCCGGCGCTCAACGTTCAAACGCGCCGCTTCCTTCTGATCCACATGTTCAATACGCACCGCACACTGCTTGAAGGCCGGTTGCCGTGAGTAAGGGTCGAGCAGGCCCAGCGACAGACGGTTTACACAATCGTGGTAGTGCATCGGGATAAACACCATATTGCGCGGCACGCGCTGGGTCAGCTGCACCATGACTACTGCATCGCCGCGGCGGGAAACCAGCCTAACGTAGCTCATATGCTGCACACCCAGGGCGCGAGCGGCGTCCGGGTTCATTTCCATATACGGGGTCGGGCTGAATTTGTTCAGGTTGCCGATCTTGCCGGTCTTGGTACGGGTGTGGAAATGCTCAACCACCCGACCGCTGTTGAGCCAGAAGGGGTATTGATTGTCCGGCACTTCGTTGTTTTCGATGTAGTCCATCGCCAACAGATTGGCCTTGCCGCTCGAGGTCTGGAACTTGCCGTCGCTGTAGAGGCGAGGGTTACCCGTAGCCTCCCCCTCTCGCATCGGCCATTGAATACCGCGCTGCTCTTCAATCATGTCGTGGCTCATGCCGGAAATATCTAGGGTGCGACCATCGCCCTTGGAGAGATGCTTCATCTCGTCGAAAATTTCCGAGGTCGTTTCCGGAAATTTGATCTTGCGGCCCTGCTCAAAGCGCTTGGCCAGCTCGTTGAACACCCAGTAATCCGGCTTCGCCTGACCCGGTGGCTCAACGAATTTGCGGACTAAATTGACCCGGCGCTCGGTATTGGTCTGTACACCTTCTTTTTCACCCCAAACCGCACCGGGCAGATAAACGTGGGCGTACTTGGCGGTTTCACAATCGGCGTAGCCATCCTGCACCACCATAAACTTCAGCTTCTCCATCGCCTTTTTGATCCGCGGCTGGTTGGGCATCGACGTCAGCGGGTTGGTAGCGACAATCCACAGCGCCTTGATTTCGCCGGATTCGATGGCTGGAAAAATATCGGTTTGCTGCAGGCCGCGCTTTTTGGGGAAGAACTCGGGATCGACGCCCCAGAACTTGCCGACTTCCTCGCGATGCTCTTCTTTTTCCAGCATGCGATAACCCGGCAGACCGGAACAGGACGACCACTCACGGGTACCCATGGCGTTGCACTGACCGGTGATGGACAGGGAAGTGCCGCCGGGGATGCCGATATTGCCGGTAATCAGGTTGAGGTTGTTGATACCGCAGACGCCATCGGAGCCGTGAGTGCTCTGGTTGATGCCCATGGTCCAGATACTCATGGCCGAGGGCGCCTTCGCATACAGTCTGGCAACGTGGCGGATAGTATCGGCATCGATGCCGCAGATACGCGAGGCAGATTCCGGATCGTATTTCTCGATCAGGGCCGCCAGCTCGTCATAACCACTGCAGTGGGCGTCGATATAATCCTGCTTCTGCAGACCCTCTTTGATGATCACATGGGCCATGGCATTGAGCAGCACCAGATCCGTACCGGGAGTGATAGGCAGGTGAATATCGGCGAACTGGGCCATCATGGTGACGCGCGGATCGACCACAATCAGGGGGAATTTGCGTTTTTCCAGCGCTTCTTTAAGACGCCAGTAAATAATCGGGTGCTGTTCCGGCAGGTTGGAGCCGAAGGCCAACAAGCAGTGAGTATGCTCAAAATCCTCGTAGCAGCCCGGCGGTCCATCGGAACCAAAGGAACGCTTGTAACCGGAAACCGCCGACGCCATGCACAGGGTGGTGTTACCGTCGTAGTTGTTGGTGCCGATTACGCCGCGCACCAGTTTGCCCAGGGTATAAAACTCTTCGGTCAGCAGCTGGCCGGTGGACACGACCGCCACACTGTCGCGACCGTATTTTTCTTGGATGCGCTTGAATTCGTCAGCTGTGCGGTCCAATGCCGCATCCCAGCTGGTTGGCTGGTAGGGCTGATAAATCTTGTCGCGCATCAGCGGCTCAGTACCGCGACCCGCCGTAGTCACCAGCTCGTGCTCAAAAATCCCCTTGATGCACAGTTTTCCCTGGTTAACTGGAGCACTACCCTTGCCGCGACTGGTAACGGGTTTGCCCTCGGCGCTCAGGCCCACCTCGATCGAACAGCCCGTGGAACAGTAGCCGCATACGGCATACTTCCAGTCGACCACTTTCTTGTCGGCAATTTTAATAGGCTTGCGGTCTTTCCGCCCAAACAGCATGTAATGTCTCCCAATAATGCGCCGGCACTAATATGGTGCGAGGCAAAACGGCCTTCCCCCAACGATATGCACCAAAACAGGGTCGCACTGGGGAAAATCCGGTTACTGGGAGAGTTGTTTCAAGAACTATGCCAACGGTTACGGGCAACCGAGAAACACAAAAAACGCCCTAAAATTCAAAGGCTTGAAGGATAGGCACTAAAACAGCGCATCGTTCTGACGCAGGCCGGGAGCCACACAACAAAATAACGGAAGGGAAATAAAAAAGGCCTCCATGAAGGAGGCCTTTGGTCACTGCGAAGTGAGTTTACTCAGACACTTCAGCCTTCAGTACGGCAACCACGCGGCGGTTTTGCTTGCGGCCTTCGCGAGTCTCGTTCGAGGCGATAGGACGCTCTTCACCGTAACCAATGGCGGTCAGACGCGAGGCGTCAATGCCGTAACGGGTTACCAGAGCAGCTTTAACCGCATCGGCGCGACGCTGAGACAAGGTCTTGTTGTAAGCATCGGCACCCGAGCTGTCAGAGTGACCCTCGATAACCGCGCTAACACCACCGAATTTCTTCAGGAAGTCAGCAACCTTGGCAACCTCTGCCTGGTACTGGGCAGGAATTTCCGCAGAGTTCGAAGCAAAGTTCACTTCCATGCGGATCTGCTCAGTGCGCGTCAGTACGAACTTACAGCCGGTTTCGTCAACCTGGCGGCCGGCTGGAGTCTGCGGACACTTGTCTTTGTAGTCTGCTACGCCGTCACCGTCGGTATCCAGCGGACAACCAGAAGCGTTGACTACCACACCAATCGGGGTGTTGGCGCAACGGTCAGTCGTGTCACCCACACCATCGCCATCGGTATCTTTTTCCATAGGCTTCATCGGCGCGGGTTTGGGCTTCGGTTTGGCTTGTGAATCACCAAAGGCGTAGGCAACGCCCAATGTAACCAGACCGTCCGTTTGCTCAACATCCAGACTATTTATCGCACGAATATCAAAACGGGCTGACCAACTGTCGTCGAAAAGGTAGCGAACACCACCACCGATGTTAGCTTGAGTCACCGCGTTGTCACCAGCGCCGTCAAAATCGAATTCAGCATGACCCAGACCGATTGCAGCATAGGGCTTCCAGCGTTCGCCACCGTAGTAACGCAGCAGATCAAGTGACCCTTGATTCAGGTCAGCATCGATGTTGTCGTTGTATTTGTGGTCAGGAGAAGAATTCATGTAGCGGAATTCCACGCCCCAGTCTTCAGACAGCTGTCGCTCGATACCGATAACGCCAGTAGCAACGTCATCCAGGTCCCACTCCCCATCAAAAGTTTGCAGACCCACTCCCAAGCTGGCCCGCCAGGGACCTTCTGCAGCGACGTTGGCCGACAAACCTGCTGCCGCAGCAGCCAGAATCGATACGGCAAATGTTTTTTTCATCCTAAAACTCCCCTTGCATGAATGCCTTTCACTAGATCCAAGAACTGGACTTTGGATAACGGAGATACGCTCTGCTCGGCTTCGTACCGGTAACATCCCGTACTTCAATCGTTATTTTTACTAACTCGCGTTACATATAGCGCAAAAAACTCATTAATTCCACTTTAAAGAAGGGCTTATCAGCACAAATTGACAAATTCCCTGTATGAGCTACCAGCCCATCACGGACTTTACAAACGGTTTGGTCAGGGCGCGCTGATGGCGCAGGGATTCACGGTCCAGCTGATCCAGAATGTCGAACAGGGTGGAGAGGTTCCGGGCGGCTCGGTGATACAAATATTCCGCCACGTCAGGGCTGAGCTCCATACCCAGTCCTTCCGCGCGAAACACCAGCGCCTGCAGGCGTTGCTCTTCATCGAGCGAGTGCGCCTGATAGACGCTGAAACTGGTCAGGCGGGAGCGTAGATCCGGCAGGTTGCAGTCGAGACTGCCCGCCGGGCGAGCCGATGACAGCAGCAGCGAGGTACCGCTTAGGCTGGCGCGGTTATAGAGGTGAAACAGAGCCTCTTCCCAGTTGTCCTTGCCCAGAACAGCGTCTACATCATCGAGACAGAGAAGATCCAGCGTTTCCGCACCGGCGAGAATCTCATCGGGGCTGTAGCCAACCATATCTTTTAATGGCAGATACGAGGCAATCTTTCCATCAGCCGACGCCGCCTGACAGGCAGCCTGCAACAGGTGGCTGCGGCCACTTTCGGCAGCGCCGTGAACCATCACCCATTGCTCACCTTCGCCACGAGCCTGCAAGCCGAGTTGGTTAACCAACAAGCGATTGGCAGACACCACGTAAAAGTTATCGAAGGTCAGAAAACGATCAGGCCCGATGCCCAGAGCCAATTGTTCACTCATGAGGTGCGATCTTCTGTGGAGGGGGCATCGGATTCCTGGCCAGACTCTACGACTGCGCCGTAAAAATCACTGCCCAGATAACTGCTATGGACGTGGCGCAGCATGACCATGATGACGGCAGCCGCCGGAAGTCCCAGCAACACACCGACAAAACCGAACAGCTGCCCGCCGGCAAGCAAGGCAAAAATCACAGCCACCGGATGCAGACCAATGCGATCGCCAACCAATAGCGGCGTCAACACCATGCCTTCCAGCATCTGACCAACACCAAAAACCACACCAACCTGTACCAGCACCCAAATGTCCTGAAACTGAAACCAGGCAGCGATCACGGCAGCAACAATGCCCACCACAAAACCCATGTAGGGAACGATGCTCGCCAATCCGGCAACTAGACCCAGCACCAGTGCCAGCTCCAGACCAACTGCCCACAGCCCCAAGGTGTAAATAACGGCCAAGGCCGTCATCACCAGCAGCTGGCCACGGATAAAGGCGCCAAGAATTTCATCACACTCCTTAGCGATAAGGCTGGCCCGCCCCTCAATCCTGCGCGGCAGCAAATCGCGGATTTTAGCGACCAAAATGTCCCAGTCACGCAGCAGGTAGAAGGTCACAACCGGAATCAACACCAAGGTACTGATCCAGCCCAGAATGGCCAGACTGGAACCCGTGATTCGTGACCACAGGCGCATGATCACATCGCCGGCCGTGCCAATGTTTTTCCCTAAGGCTTGCCCCGCCTGGGACAAAGAGGCGCTGTCGCCGAGGCGCGCCTTCAGCTCGGGCAGAACATTCCCCTGCAACCACTGCACCAGCGACTGCAAACGGACACTCAACAACTGAAACTGATCAATTAGCAGCGGCAATGCGATCAACAAAGCGATCACCGCGAGCAGCGTCAAACCCAGAAAGACCAGACACACCGAGGTGGTGCGACCCAACCCCCGGTCTTCCAGGCGGTCGACCAGTGGATCGCCCAGATAGGCCAGCAATGCCCCCACCAGAAAAGGCGCAAGAATGGGCTGCAGCAGATGAATCAGCACTACACCGCCGACGACCGCGCCTGCAATGAGCAAAAGCCGCGCGCTTGGCTGATCGCTCATCGCATTCATGGCCGGTTCTGCCACCGATAAAAGCTGTGAATCTGATCCATCGATAACTGCGCGTCAGAAAAAGCCATGCCGGGGTTTTCGTCTTCCATCAGCTTTTTGTCGAGCTGGAAGAACTGCTGCGCCTTTTCCATCGAGCCCTGCAGGTGCAGTCGCACGATAAGCTGGGCGCCATCGATCCACACCGGATTGGCATGCTCGATCACAGCAACGCCTTCCAGATACGTCAACAAACGGGCGTAGTCGCGAAAATCCCGTACCCCACTCACCACAATATTCGCATCAGCCACGCCACCGGCAGTACGCATCACCGCGTAACGATTGCCCAGCTCATCGGCCACGCTATGCAATGTCGGCGCGATAATATCGGCCAGGTCTTCGGCCTGCCGATCAACAAAGGATTCATCGTCGGCGCTGACGTACACGAAATTGCCCAGCCAACTGCGGGACAGACGAGTGACGCGGCCACTCAAAATATGCGAGGTGCGATAGCGCTCGGCAGCGCGGCGCACCGCTTCCACATCCATGGTCCAGATCTGATCAATCGTGAGCTGCAGGCGATCGTCGATATCCAAGACCGGAAAGACCAACGGCAGACCGCGCAGCGCCGCCGCTTCACGCAGCGCCGAAACGATCTCGGGATGGGTTTCTTCGCTGACAAACTGGCGGCCACTAACATCATCCACCACCAGCCAGACCAGGGTCTGGGGGCGATTTTTATCCCAGACCGGCAAGCCAGACTGCAGCAGAAGGCGATTAACTTCCTGCTCGCTGAAGCTCAGCGCCAGTAGCAATTGCTCTTCGCCATCCTCATATTCACGGTCATAACGATACTGGAGCAGCATGGCACGGGCCTGCCGCATCGCCTGTCGGATGGGATCAAACTGGCCGATGTCGGTGCGACCACTGACTCGCACCAGCACCGTGTTCAGGCCTTCGACCACCGCTCCGGTCAGTTCAGCCTCACCACGCTGGGCAACCGGCACCTTCACTTCATAGAGCGATGTCATCACTTCCGCGCGCAGGGCCGAGCTCATCAGGCCCAGCACCAGAAGTACTAGTATTCTTTTCATCATCTTCCCGCAGACCGCCAGATAGCAGGCGGGCATTGTAGCAAGGCCAGCCCAGCGAAGCAGCCGCAGACAGACCGAATTTCCTGCTGAATTTGACACTTATTCAGGCTAGAATAGCCGCCCTCGAAATAAGGTGCCCCAACATGACCGAATCCTCCCGCCCCCTCAGCTACAAAGACGCCGGCGTCGACATCGATGCAGGCGATGCGCTGGTTGAGCGAATCAAACACGTCGCCAAGAAAACCCGCCGCTCGGAAGTCATGTCCGGCCTGGGTGGTTTCGGCGCCCTGTGTCAGATACCCAGCGGCTACCGGGAACCGGTTCTGGTCTCCGGCACTGACGGTGTGGGCACCAAGCTGCGCCTGGCAATGGATCTCGGCATTCACAACACCATCGGCATCGATCTGGTCGCCATGTGCGTCAATGACCTGCTGGTTACCGGAGCGGAACCGCTGTTTTTCCTGGACTACTACGCCACCGGCGCCCTGAACGTAGACGTCGCCGCCAGTGTTGTCGAAGGCATTGGTGCGGGTTGCGAGCTCTCCGGTTGCGCGCTGGTGGGCGGTGAAACCGCCGAAATGCCGGGCATGTACGAAGGCGAAGACTACGATCTGGCCGGCTTCTGTGTCGGCGTGGTCGAAAAATCCAAAATCATCGATGGCCTGACCGTCAAAGTCGGTGACCAGCTGATCGGCATCCGCTCTTCCGGCCCCCACTCCAACGGCTACTCGCTGATTCGCAAGATCATCGAAGTGACCGACGCCGATCTGTCACAACCCTTTGGCGACAGCACGCTGGGCGAAACACTGCTGACCCCAACCCGCATTTACGCCAAACAGGTACTGCGCCTGATCAAGGAATACCCGATCAAGGCAATGGCCCACATCACCGGCGGCGGCCTGCTGGAAAACGTGCCCCGGGTACTGCCCAAAGGCACCCGCGCTACCATTGACGTGAACAGCTGGGTGCGCCCGGAGATTTTTGACTGGCTCCAGAAACAGGGCAATGTCGAGAGTCGCGAAATGTTCCGCACCTTCAACTGCGGCATTGGCATGGTGCTCTGCGTAGACGCGTCTCAGACCGAATCCGTCATGGACATGCTCAAGCAACAAGGCGAATCTGCGTCACTGATCGGTGAAATCCAGTCCTGCCCCGAGGACGGCGAGCGCGTCGTACTGCAGGGGCTGTAAATGCCCTGCAAGATCGTCATTCTGATTTCCGGCAGCGGTTCCAACCTGCAGGCCTTTATCGATGCGGCTGCGAAGGGTGAACTGCCTGCCAGTATAGCCGCCGTGATCAGCAACCGGCCATTGGCCAAAGGGCTCGATCGCGCCCGCGAGGCCGGCATTGCCACTGCCGCACTGGACCACACCACCTTCGAAAGCCGCGACGCCTTTGACGCCGCTCTGCTAGAGTTGATTGACGGCTACCAGCCCGATCTGGTGATTCTGGCGGGTTTTATGCGGATTCTCGGTGCCGACTTTGTGCGCCACTTTCGCGGCCGCATGCTCAATATCCACCCCTCTCTTTTGCCCAAGTACCCAGGCCTGAACACCCATCAGCGCGCCATCGACGCAGGCGACGCGGAAGCCGGCGCCACCGTGCACTTTGTGACCGAGGAGCTTGACGGCGGACCACCGGTGATTCACGCTCGCGTGCCAGTCGAGCCGGGTGATACGGCGGAACTTCTTGCCTCCCGCGTACTCGAACAGGAACACCGCATCTATCCACTGGCAGCCCAGTGGTTTGCGCAGGGTCGACTCGTCCTTAACGGCAATCGGGCAGAATTTGATGGCAAAGCACTTCCAGCTTCAGGCTATTCTTTTAACGGCGCTACTGTTTAGCGCCGTTTTCGGCATCCTTCCCGCGCACGCCCTGCTCGGCGAAAGCAAGCCGCTACTCACCCCTTATAGCGCCACCTACCACCTCACTCGAGACGGAATGGCTGCAGAGGTTACGCGCAAACTGGAACGCAGCGGCGAGGGCCGCTGGCAGCTGCACGATTCCGCCCGGGTGCTGTTTTTCAGTATGCAGGAAACCGCCATCGTCGATTTCGACGGCGAAAACATCAAACCGGTTAAATATCGCCACCGCCAAAGTCCGGGCAACAGCAAGGACCAGACCATTCGCTACGACTGGAAAAAACAGCAGGCGACCTTTGACCTGGATGATGGCGAACGCACTGCCAAACTAAAAAAAGAGACCTTCGATCGACTGAGCTACCAGATTCAACTGCGGCTCGATCTGCTAGCTGGCCGCCTGCAACAACCACGCACTTACGATCTAGTGGATCGCGGCAGGCACAAGCAGTACCGTATTGAAAAAGTCGGAGAAGAAATGCTGACGCTGGATAATCGGCAGATACAAACGCTCAAGCTGCGGCAGACCCGGATTGGCAAAGATCGGGAAACCTTTATCTGGGTCGCGCCCGACCTCGACTATCTGATTATCAAAATGGAGCGGGATGACGACGATGGTCGCATCCGCATGCAGCTCAAGCCCGAGTCCCTCAAGTTTAAGAGCTGAGCGAGCCCGAAATCACGATAGAAAAGCCTCGATAGAAAAACCTCAGGTTTTGGGCAAGGTCACGCCGCGCTGCCCCTGATACTTCCCACCGCGATCCTTGTAACTCACGTCGCAAATCTCATCGGATTCAAAGAACAGCATCTGCGCCACACCCTCGTTGGCGTAGATTTTGGCGGGCAGGTTGGTGGTGTTGGAAAATTCCAGGGTCACATGCCCTTCCCACTCCGGCTCCAGCGGGGTTACGTTCACAATAATGCCACAACGCGCGTAAGTGGACTTACCCAGACACACGGTAAGTACATTGCGCGGAATGCGAAAATACTCCACGGTTCGCGCCAGAGCGAAGGAGTTAGGCGGGATAATGCAGTACTCGCCGCGAATATCGACAAAGCTTTTTTCATCGAAGTTTTTCGGGTCGACGGTCGCAGAGTGGATATTGGTAAAAACCTTGAATTCATCGGAGCAGCGCACATCGTAGCCGTAGCTTGAGGTGCCGTAGGAAATGATTTTTCCGCCCTCGTTTTCACGCACCTGCCCGGCTTCAAAGGGCTCTATCATGCCCTCGTTTTCCGCCATGCGGCGAATCCATTTGTCTGCCTTGATGCTCATCGCTGTTCGTATCCTTATCGCTGCGTTTAGTCGTTTTTAATCACAATATTAGGGAAGGCCTTATTAGCACCGCTGGCCTGACGCCGCGCCAGCTCGGCACCGAGGCGCACGGCGACCTCGCGGTAAATCATCGCGGTTTCCGATTCCGGCGCTTCGGCCACTACCGGCAAGCCCTTATCGGCCTGCTCGCGGATTTTCAGAGTCAGCGGCAGGGCGCCCAGCATCGGCACCTTGTAGTCAGCAGCAATTTTCTCGCCGCCGTTTTCACCAAACAAATGCTCGGCGTGGCCGCAGTTTGTGCACACATGTACCGACATATTCTCGACAATGCCCAGCACCGGCACATCGACCTTCTGGAACATCTCGATACCCTTCTTGGCATCCAGCAGGGCAATATCCTGCGGCGTGGTCACAATCACCGAGCCGGTCACCGGCACCTTCTGCGACAGGGTCAGCTGGATATCACCGGTACCCGGTGGCATATCGATCACCAGATAATCCAGATCATCCCAATAGGTCTGATACAAAAGCTGCTGCAGGGCACCGCTGGCCATCGGCCCACGCCAGACCATCGGCGTTTTTTCGGTGACCAGATAACCCATCGACATGGATTGCAGGCCGTGAGCCACAATCGGCTTTAAATAGTGGGTGCCGTACTGCTCTGGTCGCTGGCCTTCTTTTACACCCAGCATCAATTGCTGACTGGGGCCGTAGATATCTGCATCCAGAATGCCCACTTTGGCACCTTCGGCCGCCAGCGCAAGCGCCAGATTGACCGAGGTGGTCGATTTACCCACGCCACCCTTGCCGGAGGCCACGGCAATCACATTTTTTACCCGCTCCAGATTCTGGGTTTCACCCACAGCGGCAGTGGCGTGGATGTCAGTTTTCAGCGTCAGTTTGCACTTGTCTAGACCGGTGGCCGAGCGCATCAGTCCTAGCAACGTCTCCTCAAAGTTCCCGAGGCGAGAACGGGCGGCAAAGTGCAGGGCCACTTCCGCATCGGCACTGCTGGCCGACACTGAGACCTTTTCCACAGCGCCAACCAGGCTCAGTGGCAGATCGAGACCCGGCAAATGACAGGCAAGTAGCTGCTCGCGCAAACTTTGTTCAACATCAGGCATGATCAATAGACTAGACAGAAAAAACGGAGGGCGAGTATACGCCCTCACGCCCAGGCCCTCAATGAAGGGCAGATGCAGCGAAGCCCCAAAAAGGCTATAGTACGCCGCCCCGAAAACCCCGAAATGTGACTGTAAGGTAGACATGTCGAAACGTCAGATACTGGTTACCAGCGCCCTGCCCTATGCCAATGGCCCGCTCCACCTCGGCCATTTGCTGGAAACCATCCAGACCGATATCTGGGTGCGCTTCCAGAAACTGCGCGGCCACGACTGCACCTACCTGTGCGCGGATGACGCCCACGGCACCGCCATTATGCTGACGGCTGAAAAGCTCGGCATTACCCCCGAGGAGCAGATCAAGCGGGTTCAGGCGGATCACCAGAAGGATTTCGACGGTTTTCTGATCGGCTTCGACAACTACTACTCCACCCATTCGCCCGAGTGTGAGCATTACGCGGCCGAGATCTACCAGCGCCTGGACGCCAATGGCCATATCGAAAAGCGCGAGATCACCCAGCTGTTCGACCCGGAAAAGAACCTGTTTCTCGCCGATCGCTACATCAAGGGCATCTGCCCCAAGTGCAAAACCGACGATCAGTACGGTGACAACTGTGAGGCCTGCGGCGCCACCTACACCCCCGCCGACCTGATTAACCCGCGCTCGGTCATCTCCGGCGCCACGCCCATTGAAAAAGCTTCCACCCACTATTTTTTCAAACTGGGTGAGTTCACCGACTTTCTGAAGGAGTGGACCCGCTCCGACAGCCTCCAGCCCCAGATCGCAAACAAACTGGGCGAATGGCTGGAAGCCGGCCTGCAATCTTGGGACATCTCCCGCGACGCGCCCTACTTCGGCTTTGAGATTCCCGGCGCCCCCGGCAAATACTTCTACGTGTGGCTGGACGCCCCCATTGGCTACATGGCCAGCTGCGCCAACTGGTGTGAGAAAAATGGCCGCGACTTTAACGAATTCTGGGCCAAGGATTCCAAAGCCGAGCTCTACCACTTTATCGGCAAAGACATCATCAACTTCCACGGCCTGTTCTGGCCCGCCATGCTCGAATCCGCCGGCTTCCGCACACCCAGCTCGGTGTACGTGCACGGCTTTCTCACCGTCAACGGCAAAAAGATGTCCAAGAGCCGGGGCACGTTTATCAAGGCCAGCACCTACCTCAAGCACTTCCAGCCGGAATACCTGCGTTACTACTTTGCCGCCAAGCTCTCCGGCGGAGTGGACGATATCGATCTGAGCCTCGACGACTTTATCCAGCGAGTAAACGCGGATCTGGTAGGCAAGCTGGTCAATATCGCCAGCCGCAGCGCCAAGTTCATTCACAAAGGCAATGACGGCAAGCTGAGCAGCGAGCTGCACAACCCCGAGTTGTGGCAGCGTGTGATTGGCAAATCCGATGAAATCGCCGGCTTCTTCGAACAGCGCGAATACAGCCGCGCCGTGCGCGAAATCATGGCGCTGGCGGATGCGGTAAACGAATACTTCGACGCCGAAGAGCCGTGGAAAACCGCCAAAAACGAAGACACCGAGCATCTGGCCGTAGCTGTCAGCTCCCAGTGCATCAACCTGTTCAATGTCCTGATGACCTACCTGAAACCAGTGGTACCCGCGCTGGCCGAGCAAGCCGAGACTTTCCTTAACACCGAGCTGCATTGGGACGGAGAATTCGCGCCCCTGCTGGATCACAAGATCGAGAAGTTCAAAGCGATGATGACTCGGGTCGACAACGACACCGTCGACAAGATGCTGGCCGAGAGTAAGGAAGAAGCAGCGGCCGCTCAGGCGCCGGCGAAGGCCAAGAAAAAAGCGGACAAGAAAGCCGCTAAAAACGAACCACCCGCTGAAATCGAATTTGACGACTTTGCCAAGGTCGACCTGCGCATTGCCGAAATTGCCAATGCGGAGTACGTAGAAGGCGCCGACAAACTGCTGAAACTCACCCTGAACGTGGGCGACGAGACCCGACAGGTGTTTTCCGGCATTCGCGACGCCTATGAGCCCGAGCAGCTGATCGGCAAACTGACCATCTTGGTCGCCAACCTGAAGCCCCGTAAAATGCGCTTTGGCGTATCAGAGGGCATGGTGCTGGCCGCCGGGCCCGGTGGAAAGGATATTTATTTGTTGGAACCCCATGAGGGGGCGAAGCCGGGGATGCAGGTTAAGTAGCCACTGATCCCCGTCATTGCGAGCATCGGAAGCAATCTCCTGACCATGGCACAGCCGGCTGGAGATTGCTTCGTCGCTTCACTCCTCGCAATGACGGCTGTATTGGTACTGAAAGCGTCACCAAAACGGCCGATTTTGCCAGTCCTTTCAAGGGCTTTTAAATTGAACGCTTGTTCGAAATAAAATAGACTACCGCCTGTTTTTTGAGCTTTGCTCACCTTTTTAGGGCATTTGCCCGCCGCGCGCACAAACTAACTCTCATCGTCGAGGCCCACGATGTTGGCGGACTATTCTGTTCTGTTGATCAGCGCCATTCTGGTCAACAACTTTGTACTGGTACAGTTCCTCGGACTGTGCCCTTTCATGGGTGTTTCCAACAAACTGGAAACCGCCATCGGCATGTCCAGCGCGACCACCTTTGTGCTCACCCTCGCCTCCATCTGTAGCTGGCTCACCTACGAATGGCTGCTGGTGCCGCTGGGCCTGGAATACCTGCGCACCATCTCCTTTATTCTGGTGATCGCGGTGGTTGTGCAGTTCACCGAAATGGTGGTGCGCAAAACCAGCCCCCTGCTTTATAAAGTGCTCGGCGTGTTTCTGCCGCTGATCACCACCAACTGCGCGGTGCTGGGCGTGGCCCTGCTCAACATCAACAAAGAACACAGCTTTGTGGAATCCGCCCTCTATGGGTTCGGTGCCGCAGCCGGTTTCTCGCTAGTGCTGGTGCTATTTGCCGCCATGCGCGAGCGTCTGGCCGTGGCCGATGTGCCGCAACCCTTTAAAGGCCCCGCAATCGGCATGGTGACTGCGGGTCTGATGTCGCTGGCCTTTATGGGCTTTGCGGGCCTGGTGTAAGGAGAAAACGATGATTGAACTCCTGACCCAACACCCCTTTATCGCTGCGCTGGCCTCGCTGGCCATTCTTGGTCTGGCCTTTGGCTCCCTGCTCGGTTTTGCTGCGGTTAAATTCAAGACCGAAGGCGACCCCATTGCCGATCAGGTGGAAGCCCTGCTGCCCCAGACCCAATGCGGTCAGTGTGGCTATCCCGGTTGCCGCCCCTACGCCGAGGCCATTGCCGAAGGCGACGCTATCAACAAATGCCCGCCCGGCGGCGAAGCCACCATCAATGCACTGGCCGACCTGCTGGACGTAGAAGCCCTGCCGCTGGACGCGGAAGAAGAGAGCGTACCCTCGGTAGCTTTTATTCGCGAAGACGAGTGCATCGGCTGTACCAAGTGTATTCAGGCCTGCCCGGTGGACGCCATTGTCGGTGCCGCCAAGCATATGCACACCGTGGTCGCCAGTGAGTGCACCGGCTGCGATCTGTGTGTCGAACCCTGCCCGGTGGATTGCATCGATATGATTCCGCTGCCCACCACCGTGCAAAACTGGAGTTGGGAATTGCCCAAACCCGCCGAAGATTTGATTGCGACCGATCGGGATAGCAATAGCAGTAACCGGGATGAAGCCGCATGAGGAAGATTTTTGATATTCACGGCGGCGTTCACCCCCCCGAGAACAAGGTTCAGTCACTTAGCCGTGGCATTGAAAGTGCGGGGATTCCGCCCGTGCTGGTTCACCCCCTGTCGCAGCATATCGGCGCCCCGGCCACACCCATTGTTGAGGTGGGCCAGCGAGTACTGAAAGGTCAGATGATTGCCGACGCCAAGGGTTTTGTCAGCGCGCCAGTACACGCCTCAAGCTCCGGCACCGTGAGCACCATTGAGCACCGGGAGATTCCCCACCCCTCGGGCCTGCTTGCACGCTGCATCGTGATCGACACCGATGGCAAGGACGAGTGGATCGAGCTCGATCCGGTTGAGGATTACACCGCACTGGAAAAAGCCGACCTGCTGCACCGTATTCGCGATGCGGGCATTGCCGGCATGGGCGGCGCGGGCTTTCCTTCGGCGGTCAAACTCAGCACCCGCGATGACGTGGTGATCGATACCCTGATTATCAACGGCACCGAGTGTGAGCCTTACATTACCGCCGACGATATCCTGATGCGCGAGCGCGCCGATCAGATTATCGCCGGGGTCAAGATTCTCCAGCACCTGATTCAGCCCACGAAACAAACCCTGATTGGGGTGGAAGACAACAAGCCTGAAGGCATCGCCGCACTGCGCGCCGCTGCAGAAGGCAGCAATATCGAAGTGGTGGTTTTTCCCACCAAGTACCCGTCCGGTGGCGAGAAGCAACTGATTCAGATTCTAACCGGCCGCGAAGTGCCCTCCGGTGGTCTGCCCGCCGATATCGGCGTGGTTTGCCAGAACATTGGGACTACTGTCGCGATTCACCGTGCGGTCCAGTATGGTGAGCCGCTGATTTCCCGCATTACCACGGTGACCGGTGAAGCCTGCAGTGCGCCCGGTAACTTTGAAGTGCTGCTCGGCACCCCCGTCGACTATCTTTTGAAACTCGGCGGTTTTCAGCAGGACCAATGCATTCGCCTCGTGATGGGCGGCCCGATGATGGGCTTTACCCTGCGCGATACCGCAGTGCCGGTAGTAAAAACCACCAACTGCCTGCTGGCGCCTACGCAAAAAGAATTGCCACCTCCGCCGCCCGCTCAAGCCTGTATTCGCTGTGGCATGTGCGCGGAAGCTTGCCCGGTGTCGCTGCTGCCCCAGCAGATGTATTGGTTTGCCCGTGGCAAGGAATACGAAAAACTCGAAGAGCACAACCTGTTCGACTGCATTGAGTGTGGCGCTTGCTCCTATGCCTGCCCCAGTAATATTCCGCTGGTGCAGTACTACCGCGCCTCAAAAGCAGAGATCCGCAAACAGCAGCAGGAAAAGGTTAAATCCGAACATGCCAAGGCCCGCTTTGAAGCCCGTCAGATTCGCATAGAACGCGAAGAGGCGGAAAAAGAAGCTCGCCGCAAGGCCCGTCAGGAAGCGGCCAAGAAAAAAGCCGCTGCTGGCAAAGATCCCATTAAAGCTGCGCAAGCAAAAGCAGCACCCGCTGCCGATCCAGCACAGGCCGCTATCGAGAAAGCCATGGCCAAGCGCAGCGGCAACGCGCCGGAAGAGACTAACGAAGAAAAACTGGCGCGCCTGAAAAAAGCGGTAGAAACCGCCGAGAAACGCCTTGAAAGCGCCACCGCCAAATTGAAAGAGGCGGAAGCCGCAGACGCTCCCAACCTGGGCGCACTGCAAACCGCTCACGAGCGCATGACCGAAAAGTTCGCCAAGGCCAAGGAAGAACTGCAGCAATTTGAGCAGGCCTCGACCGAAGCGCCCAGCACAGGCGATCCTGCAGCGGATGCCATTGCCCGCGCCCAGGCCGCCCGCGCCAAGAACGCCGACAAGTCACCACGGGAAAAAGCCGAAGAACAGGTCGCTTCGCTGGAAAAACGCTTGAGCAAGTCGGAGCAGAAGCTGGCAGAAGCCAAAGAAAGCGGTTCCGAAACCGCCGAGGTGCTAGAGCAATCCACTGCCAAGCTACGCGACAAACTCGATGCCGCCCGCGCCGAACTCGCCCAGCTTTCTGAGAGCGAAGCACCCGTTGCGGCTGCCGCATCAACCAACGATCCGGCCCAGCTCGCCATCGAAAAAGCCATGGCCGCTCGTGAAGCCGCCGCCAAACTGAGTCCGGAAGACAAAGCGAAAAAGGCACTGGAATCACTGGAAGCCCGGGTAGAAAAAACGCGCACAAAATTGGCAGAAGCCGAAGAAAGCGGCGCCGATACGGTCGATGTTTTACGCGATACGCTGGCCAAGCTGGAAGACAAGCTGGCCGAGGCGCGCAAAGAAGCAGGAGTTGAGGGATAAATTATGGCTTTAATTACCGTCAGCTCTCCCCACGCCCATGGCCCCATGAGCACCGCCACCGTGATGCGGCTGGTCTTGCTCGCCACCCTGCCCGGTGTCTTTGCCCTGACCTATTTTTTCGGTTTTGGCACCCTGACCAATATCCTGTTTGCCGCCCTGCTAGCATTGGGAATGGAAGCGGCCATTCTGAAAATCCGCAAGCGCCCTATCGGCTTTTACCTCAATGACGGTAGCGCGCTGGTAACCGCCATACTGCTAGGGATCGCCCTGCCACCCGCATCACCGTGGTGGATTCTCGCCGTCGGCATACTGTTTTCCATCGTCTTCGCCAAACACCTCTATGGCGGTATGGGCTACAACCCCTTTAACCCGGCGATGGTTGGCTACGTGGTCTTGCTGATTTCCTTCCCGGTGCAAATGACCAGCTGGGTTGCTCCCATAGGCAACTTCGATGGCAGCGTACTCGGCCCGATTGATGCGTTGGTACGAACCTTCAGCGCCAGCAGTGTGGATGCAGTAACCGCAGCCACGCCTCTCGATGTTTTAAAGCAGAACAACTCTCTTCTGATCGAAGACCTCTGGGCCAGCAACAGCCAGTTTGGTTCACTGGCCGGTGTCGGCTGGGAATGGGCTAACGTCGGCTTTCTGCTGGGCGGCCTGTTTCTGCTCTACAAACGTGTATTCACCTGGCATGCCCCCATCAGCATGTTGATTGCCCTGACCCTGTTGTCGGCAATCTTCTACGACGGGGGTAGTTCCGCCTCCGGTGGTTCACCGATGTTCCACCTGTTCAGCGGTGCCACCATGCTCGGTGCGTTTTTTATCGTCACCGATCCGGTCACTTCAGCGGTCTCCAACAAGGGCCGCATTATCTATGGTGCCTGTATCGGCGTACTGATCTACCTGATTCGCGTGTGGGGCAACTACCCGGATGCGGTCGCCTTCTCGGTCTTGCTGATGAACTTCGCCGCACCGCTGCTGGATCATTACACTCAGCCGCGCACATACGGTCACAAAAAGAAAACCCTGCAGAAGGAGACTGACTGATGTTGGGCCAGTCCATCAGCCGCAACAGTATTTTGCTGGGTATTTTCGCCGCCTTTACCACGGCGATTATTGCCGGCACCTATTTGAGTAGCCGCGACCAGATTAAGGCAAACATTCGCGCCGCCGAAGAAAAGGCCCTGCTGCAGATTATTCCCGCCGAGCGTCACGACAATTCCATGCTCGACAGCACCGTAAGCACCGACAACGTCGACTTGCTCGGCCTCCGCGAAGCCAAGGATATTTATCTCGCCACCCAAAACGGCAGCTTTGTCGGCGCAATTATTCCCGCTACATCACGCGAAGGTTATACCGGCGATATCGACCTGATTGTCGGTATAAACCGCGATGGCACCATTGCTGGCGTGCGCGTGTTGTCGCACCGTGAAACGCCCGGTCTGGGCGACGCGGTGGAGCGCAAGAAAAGCGATTGGGTAGATGACTTTATCAACAAAAGTCTGACCAACCCCAAACCGGAAAAATGGGGTGTGAAAAAAGACGGCGGCGTATTTGACCAGTTTACCGGCGCCACCATTACGCCGCGCGCCGTCACGAGCGCAGTGTATAAAGCCCTGCAATATTTCGAACAGAACCGCGAGCAGCTGATCGCAGCAGCGGAAAAGGAGCAAAGCGGCGATGAGTGATACCAACTACCGCGATCTGTCCCTGAACGGCCTGTGGAAGAACAACCCGGCCATCGTGCAACTGCTCGGCCTATGCCCGCTGCTGGCCGTTACTGGCACCGTAGTGAACTCACTTGGCATGGCTCTGGCTACACTGTTCGTACTGCTTGCTTCCAGCACCTCCGTATCGCTAATTCGCGGCTTTGTCTCCGATGCGGTGCGCCTGCCCGCTTTTGTGATGATCATCGCCGCAGCGGTGACCTGCACCGAGCTGTTGATGCAGGCCTACACCTACGAACTGTTTCAGATACTCGGCATCTTCCTGCCGCTGATTACCACCAACTGTCTGATCCTCGGCCGCGCCGATGCCTTTGCCAGCAAAAACAGCATTGGGCCTGCGATGTTCGACGGTCTGATGATGGGCCTTGGCTTCGGCGTAATTCTGGTGGTGCTGGGCGCCATCCGAGAACTGGTTGGCACCGGCGCCCTGTTTGCCAATATGGATCTCTTGTTTGGCGAAGGCGCGAAAAGCTGGAAGATTGTGTTCTTCGACGACTACAACCAGTTCCTCGTCGCCATCCTGCCGCCGGGCGCGTTTATCGTGACGGGCCTGATCATCGCCGTGAAAAACTGGATCGATGACGGCATCAAGAAACGCGAGGCCGCAAGAACGGCAGGGCAACCGAAAGAAAGCCGCCGCGTACGCGTTACCGGGACTATCAGCTAGCAGTTCGCAGCTAGATTCGGCTTCGCCCTCGTCGACTGACGAGAGCGCTGCACTAGCCGTGCAAAGGCAGATCAATCACCTCGACGATATTGCCCGTCGGGTCTTTCAATACGACCCGCTCAATACCATCCATGCCTTTACCCGGCCCGAACACCAGCGTCGCACCGCTGTCCACAAAGCGCTGACTTGCTGCAGCAAAGTCGTCACAGGCAACCGCAAAGTGTGGCCCCAACGGGGATTTCAAGGGTTTGAATTCGGGGTTTTCGACAACGTGAAGCTCCGCATTGCCCAATAGATACCAGATACTGCGAAACTGTTCCGCAACGCTATCGGGCCGAGGTAATTCAGGCAAGCCGAGCAGCTCGCCATAAAACGTTCTCGCCGCCTCAAGGTCGGTAACGTTAATAGCCAAATGCTGAAGGCCGATGATTTTTCCCGCGCTCATAGTGATTTGCCACCTGTTGTTATTCGATCAAAAGAAGGGCCGGTCGTGTACTTTCAGGATTGTCAGTATCATACGCCCCCTATATGCGTGAACAGGTGAACGTCCGGTAACCATGCCCGCCACTACTTATCCTGCCGTTGTCATTGGCGGCGGTCCCGCCGGCCTGATGGCTGCCGAACAGCTGGCTCTGGCCGGGCACCGCGTTGCTGTCTTCGACCAAAAGCCTACCGTGGGCCGCAAGTTTTTGCGCGCCGGCATCGGCGGACTGAATATCACCCACAGCGAACCCTACGAAGACATGCTGTCGCGATACGGCAACCGGCAAGACAGCCTGTCTCCCCTACTCGATCAGTTTACGCCCGCCATGTTGCGCGCATGGTGCGAAGCGCTGGGCATAAAAACCTTTGTTGGCAGCTCCGGGCGAGTCTTTCCACGTCAGATGAAGGCGGCACCCTTATTGAGGCGCTGGCTCGAACGCCTACGCACTCAGGGCGTCGAACTTCATACGCGGCATCGTTGGCTCGGCTGGGAAGGGGAAAGCCTGCGCTTTGAACATCAGGGAAAGAATCTGTCGGTGAATACCCGCGCATTGGTTCTCGCACTTGGCGGCGGCAGCTGGCAAGCCCTCGGATCCGATGGAAGGTGGAGCACGTTACTCCAAGAGCGTGGAGTATCCTGTCGGCCTTTTCGCCCTTCCAACTGCGGGTTTGACTATCCTTGGCCCCCGTTTATCTCGGAATCCTTCGGTCTACCATTGAAAAGCATTGGCTTAAGCGTGGGGGACTGGTCGCGGCAGGGCGATGCCTTGCTCAGCCACTACGGCATTGAAGGCAGCCTGATCTATGCGGCCTCCAGTCGTATCCGCGACGCCATAGATAAGCGGGGCGAATGCACCGTCTACTGGAATCTGTGCCCGAATCGAAAGCCCGACGATTTGCAGCGCGACCTCACGCAAAAATATCGCAACGACTCAATCGCCAACGCCCTGCGCAAACTAGGCATTAAGGAAGCCCGACTCGCCCTGCTCAAGGCGCTGACCAGTAAGTCACAGATGCAACAGCGCGAAACGCTGCCAGCGCTGCTAACCGCCCTTCCTCAAACCCTGCGCCAGTATCGCCCCATTGACGAAGCCATCAGCACCGCGGGCGGCATCGACTTCACCGAGCTCGACAAAGATTTAATGATCCGCTCGCTGCCCGGCGTATTTTGCGCCGGGGAAATGCTCGACTGGGAAGCACCAACCGGCGGCTATCTGCTGAATGCCTGCTTTGCTAGTGGGCTAATCGCCGGACAAGCTGCAGCCACCTTTCTAAAACAACTCGAAAGCTAAACGACAACGATTCAAGCCGTATTACCCTGCCCTTGCACATTGAGCGCTTCGTCACCGCGATCCGGCACCGAGTCGCTCAAGCGCACCGAGCCAGCCGGCCTATCCAGCCATCGCAACACGCGAATGGGCTCCATGCCAATCTGCATCTGCGCCGCCCTGCGGTGTAATTCGCTGTCTTCCAGCGTTCGACGGTTTCGAAGGCGCAGATAGTCGTTCCAGGTCGGACAACTGAAGCGTTCACTCCACTGTTCCGGGTCGGCAATATTGCGGGAAATCGACCACTGATAAGCTCCGTTGCGAGAGCGCGCCCTTTGCTGCTCCCGCATGATGTTGTAGAAATCGCGGGCTTTCTCGACCGGAATTCGATACTGCAATTCAATACTGACGGGACCGCTGCGCCCCGTTATCCCCAATTGCACATCCGGGTCAGCCAGAATTTCTTCGTCAAGTTCTGTAGATTCATCGCGATCCGCAATGGGTAGTATCCAACCCAGCACCTGAGTGACCAGCATCGCTCCTCCGGCTATCTGCAGTGCTAAGACCAGACCAAAATCGCGTGCCGCCAGCCCCCAACACCAGGAGCCAATCGCTACGCCTAAGGTGATAGCAGCACTAGAGGTCGCGATGGCGCGCCCCATGACCCAGCGCGGCACAAATAACTGCACCATGACGCTGATGATGGTGGTGACCATCATCCAAGCTAAACCTGCCAAGGTCAGCACGACAAAGGCGAGCCATTGGTTGGTACAAATCGACAACAGGGCCGTTGTCAGACCGATCACTAGGCAACAGAATTGCAGAGTGCCTTCATTGCCAAAACGATCCCGCATCGGCTGCAAGACGAAAATACCGCCGACAGCACCAACACCAAAGCAGCCCAACATCAGACCAAATGTACTGGCATCGCCCACAAGAATATCTTTCGCAACCAATGGCATCAGTGAGGGCAGCGCTGCGCCCACCAGACACACGAAAAATGCACGCCCGACGGCACGGCGTACCGGCTGCATATTGATTACATACCGCACCCCGGAGTTGACCGAACGCAACAACCCCTCGGGCGGCAAGCGCGACGACTCGGGCTCTCGCTTCCAGCGACGCAGGGATTCCAGCATCGGAATAAAACTGAGGGCATTCACGGCAAAGGCGATGGTCGCACCGAAGGCCGCGACCAACATCCCGCCAACCGCCGGGCCGACACTCCGCGCCAGGTTGTAGCTGATATTGTTCAGCGCCACCGCCTGCGGTATCAATTTGGAGGGCACCTGTTCGGCGACCGAAGCACCCCGCGCCGGAGCGGCCAGCGCACCACCGGTGCCGACCAGGAAACAGAGCCCAAGCAGCACCCACGGTGTAATCAAGTCAAAAGCCGACACCGCCGTCATTAAAATCGCGGCGAGCATCGAAACGAAAAAGAATACGATCTGAACCTTTCGTCGATCATAGATATCGGCAATCGCGCCGGCAGGCAGGGCAAACAAGGCCATCGGCAAAAAGGTTGCGGTCTGAACCAGCGCCACGTGATCGGCGGTTGAAATGCTGGTCATTACCCACGCGGCCGCCACACTCTGGATCAGACTACCCGCATTGGTTACGGTATTGCTGAGCCACATATTGCGAAAAGTGGCGTGCTGTAGAGGCGAGAAGATACTTACCTTGGTGTTTTCTTTCTGATTCATTGGCCCTCCTACGCGACTAGTTTAATTTAAGCGCCGAAGGAAAGAGAGCATTAATGTAATCGCAATGGCTCGGATTCAGCATCCTCAGCTAGATTTCGACCACCAAACAATGTTTTCTCCAGAAACATTTTGAGCTCTCCGCGATCCAATAGCTGCCGCAGAATTTCATGACCAACCGCTTCTTCGCCGAAGCTGACAGGCCATCTTTCACTGGCTGTGATAGGAGCCATACGCTCGGCAAAATAACGATCACGTACGTCGTCAACCCCGTAGGCATAGATCATCCGCAAATTACTCGCCCGGCGCTTGGCTCGATAGATAGACAGTAAGCGATCCACATTGGCTGCAACATGGCGACGCCGATAAAACCGACCGCAGACACTCACACCAACCGTCGCATTCAATCTACCGGCAGCGGTTAGTGCCAGCGGTGCGCCCGCACTACAGCCCATGGTAACTATGCGAGCGTAGGCGCCGATCCAATCTTGCTGCGCCAAGTAATCGGCGATTTGTCTGGGATTTCGGCCTACAAAGGGAATACCCTTGCGATATTTCTGATTCAGGGTTTCCGACAGCATTAACACATCCACCTGCGAGGCACGCAGATACTGCAGAAAAACCGTATTGGGCATCATCATATTGCGCCCGCCACTGGGTGGAAAACAGATCAGAATAGCCTTGTTCGTAGCCGGCCCGGGGCCAGCAAACAGTCTGGCGGTAGGTGCCACTCGCGTGAGTGCGTAAGGCTCAGCTTCCAGCTTGCCACTTTTAACCAGCAAGCTGGTCATATTCTGCAACCAACGGCACACGATTGCCTGCCTGTCCTTTGGTGTATCGTCAGGCAATAGTCTGCCAGCTTCATACCACGCGCAGAGGAAATATAAATCCTGCGGCACCAACCGGTTCTCAAGGGTATTGAGGGCTTTATTCAACTGCACTATCGCGCGGCTGACCCGCAGCACACGCTGGAAAAAGGTCACCACATGGGGGGGCGGGGCATCGTTGGTCGGAGTTTCGATCTTAATACTATCGACAGGGTGTACTTCCGTCGTTGCCGCATCGCTTTTCTCTTCGTCAGGCGACAGAACGTAGGAAACCAGATCCCCCAGGTAACGAAAGCCATTGAATTTTGCCGGCGGCACGACAATGTCGTAACCGGTCTCCAGTGTCAGCAGTAGTTCAAGACGCTCCAGCGAGTCCATCTCAAAGCGGCGCAGTGCAATATCGGTCTTGCCATTGACGAAGGCTTTGAGCAGGGCCGGCTTGACCCGCTGCTTTACCTTGGCGTCGATAAGGCCGATCAGATCCTTGCGCAGCTGTTCCACTTTTTGAGGGATGGCCATCGCATCCCGGCGAGCAATTTTGCCCGATGCATTGGTCGGGATTGCATCCACAACCATGTATTGCCGTGGCGCCCTGATTCCAACCTGTTTTTTTACCTGCTTCTGCAGCAAGGGCAGTATTTTTTTCGGGCTCCCCTTAAGTACCACCAGCGCCACCGGGATACTGCCATGCACAGCTGAAGGCCTTGGTAGAACCACCGCATCCTGCACGCCATCGCAGTCACGAATGACAGATTCAATATCCTGCGGAAAGATATTCATGCTGTTAAACACAAACATATCGTCGCTGCGACCGCTGATATGAATGCGTCCATCGCTATCGATAAAACCGATATCGCCGGTATGGAACCAGTCATCCTGCAAACGTTCATCTGTCAGTTCGGGCCGGTTCAGATAGCCACGAAACATTCCCTTGCAACGCACCGCCAACTCACCACGCTGACCATTGGGAAGTGTCTGCCCCTGTTCATCGACTGCGTGAATCTCAATACCGGGAAGGGGGCGCCCGACGCTGTCTCCCGCCGCCATATCGTCAGGATCGGTAAAGGCAATGGCGCCGGTTTCTGTTGTGCCGTAGCCGGCCTGCAATCGGGGGGTGATCTGCTCGCGAAGTTGCTGACGCAATGCGGGAGCCACATGCGAACCACCCAGCTTCAGACGTAACCCAGTGAGACTTTCCCAACCATGCAGCGCCAGCAGTTCCTGAGCCTGAAAGGCAGACACATGCAGCACGTTGACCTGCAGCCTGGAACATCGCTCAACCAATGTGTCGTCCAATGCGCCGGGAAACACATTGGTAGCCCCCATCGCGACACAGTACAGACGATGACGTTTCGCAAAGTTATGCTCCACCGAGGCCAGACAAGCGAAGCGCTCCTGTTCAGAACTGACATGGCGGTGGGCCTGGGCCACCAAATCGCTATCTCGATGCATAACTAGCTTGGGCTCACCGGTCGTACCGGAGGTCGAGAACAGTACCAACGCTTGGGAAGCCTCAGCTTCCCACGGAAGCTCCACCTCCGCCTGCGTGTTCAACACATCGCTTTTTTCGATGAGATGCGATGCGCCACAGCGCTGCATCAGCGCATCGCGCGCGGCGGGGGATTCGTGACTGGGAATCGTGCAGGTCGTGGCACCACAATAGATGCCGGCCAGGCACAGGATCAGGTGCTCCACATCATCATGACAACAGATACCCAGCGTTGCCCCTGCAGTGACACCCCGATGGCGCAGCTCATTGGCCTGAGCGACAACTAACGACGCCAGCTGATGATAGGAAATCGTTCGCACGGGACAGGCAATAGCAGTGTGCTCTGGCCGGACTTTCGCGTGATAAAACAATCGTCCGATTAGCGTTTCGTCAGCAGGACCGGGAGCGGTCATCGCTACTTTTTGACCTTGAAGAGTACGTGAAGGGGTTCATTTAGGAGCGGCCCAAAGAATGCCTCATCCGTCGCAACAAGCTCCTCGGTGACGGTGAGTTCGCGGATCTCGGGCATGGTGTAAAAGCCTGCCAGACGCAGTCCGTCAAAATAATCGGTAAAGGTTTTGTGAACGCATTGCACGTGCAAAGGTTCACCACTTCGCTTCCAGATTTCACCTTCAAACTGCTGGTTCACGTCGGTGAAGTAGTTCTTACCTGCTGCCGAAAAATAAAATGGCGGATTTTCTCCAACACGGACAAAAGGGAAGAAGGGATGCGGTACGCTGAATATAAACTCGCCGCCGGTGGCCAGCGCATCATACACCCTGCGGAATACTTTGTTCATGTCCTCAACACGCAAGTAGTTGAACAAGAAGACGGCGATGCACACATCAAACTGACGCTCGGTTTGAAACTCAACGACATCGCAGGCGCGGTATTCAATCCCTAAAGGCTCTTTGGCTTCTTGCAGCTTCGCGGCCTCAATCATTTGCTCTGACAGATCGACACCGAGGTAATCACCGGCACCTCGACACTTTAGCTCTCTCGCACAATAACCCTCACCACAGCCGATATCAAGCACCGAACGCCCGGCAAGCTCGCCACAGGCGTCGAACACCAAAGGGCGCGCGGTGAAGTCAGATAGCGAGCTGGGTTCAAGCCGCAGCCATTTCTGGGCGTTTTGATTGTAGACCTGTTGTGTATCCATCAGACGGGAGATGTCTCCGAAGCAATAGGGTGACGGGAAGAAGTTTCGTTGGCGCGTTCCAGCATGGCATCCCAAAACGCGACGCGCATTCGGATCGCCGCCCGCGCGCCATAAGCAATCTGTTCACGAGCCTCCGGTGTCGTTGCCAGAGAGCGGGCAATCTCCAGAAGATCACTGGCATGTTGGTCGTCACACTCGCTGTGCAGATCAAAGAAAACGCGCTGAGTGAGTGTCAGTTTGCTGTGTTGTTGCAAGCCAACAAGTATCTGCTGGTAGATACGTGACACAATCAATTCCGTACCGATGCCGATAGCACCGACGCCGGCACAGGCATTGCTTTCACATAGCCGTGCAAATCGATCGCGCCATTGCAGGCTCGCTGCACTCGGTGGGTGCGCACGTCGGTAGGCGTCATTAATGTTCAAGGCCTGTTGAAAGCGCCGAAAGAGCTGGGCATGGGGTTGCCCTTCAACAGTGGCCAGCACGGCGGGGGGCAACGCCACATCGTGAGCATTGCCGTGCTCTTCTGCCAGATTGTGCTGCAGGATCTTGCGGTGACGCTCGTTGTCGAGATTACCGATGACGGCGTTGAGGTAGCGGGTAAAGGCGGCGCTATAGCAGCCGTACTCGAGGGCAAAATCCCTGATCGCTCGCTGCGGATCGGGAAAGTCCCCGTTTTGAAAAGCCTTTAAGTAAGGGTGGTGAACTGCAGCAGAGGAACAGGCCTCCTCGCACAGCGCGTCAATGAAGTCATCTTTCGCTACTTCACGAAAAGGCTCATGCGTCACGTCGGATGGCTCCATGCTATCTACGATTCAGCACCCTACCCTGCCGTGCACAGCGCGGTATTGCAAGCACGCAGATCAGCTCAATCCTCAAGCGCGGAGCGGAAGCGCCAGATATCCTCTACAAAATCCTGAGGCTGCTCCAGCGCAGCAAAGTGACCACCGCGCCCGGCTTCGTGCCAGTGCACCAGATTATAGGTCGCCTCTACCCAGGCTTTCGGCGGGCGGTAGAGCTCAACGGGATAAATCGCAGCGCCGGTGGGTACCGAGATTTTCTGTACCGTATCTTTGTGCTGGCGATGCTCGTAATACAGGCGCATGGCCGAGGTGATCGAGCCGCTGAACCAGTACCAGGAAATATTCGCCAGCAAGGTGTCCCAACTTACCGCATTGCGAATTTCGCCCTGGCAGTCGGTCCAGCGCTGGAACTTTTCGGTAAGCCAGCCGCACAGGCCGACGGGAGAATCATTCAGCGCATAGCCCAGCGACTGGGGTTTGGTGGCCTGAATTTTAAAGTAGCCCATCTCGCTGCGAGAAAAAGCGGCATCTTCTTCCACGCGTTTGATTTCAGCCTCGGTCACACCCTCCATCGGGCGCTCTTTATCTATAGGCCCGGCGAGCACCATATTCAGATGAATGGCCTCGCAATGCTCTGGCGCCAGATCGGCAAGCTGGCGAGTGATCATCGCGCCCCAGTCGCCGCCCTGACAGATAAAGCGCTCATAACCGAGACGCTTCATCAGCTCCACATGGCGTGCGGCGATGGCGCGGGTATTCATTCCCAGTGTGTGGGCCGCCTCGGAAAAACCGTAACCGGGCAGGGAGGGTGCGACCACGTGAAAGGCATCTTCGGCCCGACCACCAAATTTCTCGGGTTGGGTCAGGCGTGGAATGACGTCGAGAAACTCAATAATGGAACCTGGCCAGCCGTGATTCAGCAGCAAGGGCCGCGCATTGGCATGGGGCGAGCGCTGGTGAATAAAGTGAGTCGTCAGACCATCGAACTCGAGCGTGAACTGGTCGAGTTGATTGATCTTCGCTTCCTGCGCGCGCCAGTCGAATTCATTGCGCCAGTACTGCACCAGTTCGCGCAGGTAATTCAATTCTGCGCCCTGAGTCCAACCCACATCATCAACTTGATCGGGCCAGCGGGTTAGATCGAGGCGCTGATTGAGGTCACTAATGGCCTGATCGCTGATGTGCACCGTGAAAGATTTGGGCTCTGACATGAATACCCCTTTCGTTATTTTTTAGGCTTTTAGTGAAAGCGTATCGAGAATATCGTCTACCAGTTCACGATCCATCATTTTGTTATCAGGGTCGCAGTCATAGCTCACCAGCAGGAGACAGTGTTCGCTACCCAGATACCACTCGCGTACCCAGTCGTCACCGTCCTGAAACTCCTGATAATAGCCGTCGAAATCCCCCAGCATCGTGGACTCAACCTGGCTGCTTTCCACGCCAAGCGAGGCCATCAGATCTTTCAGTCCGGCTTCGATATCGCGCTCGCCATCGGTGATGAGTGAGGTCAGAGTAATCACGCCGACTTCATCCGGGTCTGTAATAACGATACTGTCGTCGTCCTGATCCACCTGCCAGTCTTCCGGCAGAGACAAAAACCACCAGTCCGTTTCCAGTTCACGCATCGTCTTTTTCCTCTGCGGTTGTTATTTTTGCAGCGCGCTCTTGCTCCCCGCGCTGCAAGCGGCTGAGGTAAACCAACGCGTCTTCGCGCCCGCCCTTCACCGGGTAATAATTTTTACGTTCGCCAATCAAGCTAAAGCCCAGGCTCTCATAAAGCGCAATCGCTGGCGCATTGGAGCGCCTGACTTCCAGAAAACAATGTTTGATGCCATTGACTGCGTATTCATCGAGGCAGTGCACCAGCAAGCGGCGAGCATACCCCCGACGCTGAGCGTGATTGGGTACGGCAATGTTCAGCAGGTTCGCCTCATCGCAAACAACCGAAAAAGCCGCGACTGCCACGGCCTCCTCATCGCATATCAGCTCAAAACAATCGTCGGACTGCAGACTGCTTAGCCAGTCGGCGCGACTCCAGCGATAGGGGCCGGCATCGGCCTCGATCGCCTGTACCCGTTCCAGCGCCTCGTCGGTGAGGCGTTCAACCTTCATGACGCGGTCAGCTGTGCCCACAGTTCTCGCTTGGCCAGCGGCGTTTGCAGATAGTGAGCCATCGCTTCGCTGTGGATGGCCTTTACAAGATCAGCCTCGACAAAGCGCTGGGCATTGGCACCCATCAATACGACCTGCGTCAGACTGTGGCGCTCGCAATTGGCCTGAATGGCAGCGGTCAGGGCTTCACGGGCTTCGTTCTCGCCCTGCGCCAATGCCTGATTACCCACCACCGGCCAGCGGAACAGGTGCTGCTGCAGAGACTGTTTGATACTGCCTTGCCAATCCGGGCTTCGCCGCGACAGCGCCAGCATCAGGTTAGCGGCAAATTGTTTCAGGGCTGTTTCCGGTACCTGCTCCGGCGAGGCGTCCACCAACAGCACCAGACCCGGCACCAGATAAAAACGCAAGGTGAACTGGAGTTTCTCAGCTTTCGGTACAGCAGGCGTTGCGGCCGCCGTGGGCTTTCGGGTTTCTGGCGAGGCTGGTTTTTCTACAAGATCTCGCAACAGATTGCGGGCTGCTTCTGGAGCTTCTCGCGGAGCGCGCTCCGGCCTGGGCGGCTCGACGGATTCACTCTGAGGTTCTGCAAACGCGGTCATCTCGTCCGCCGTCGGCAGGGTGTCGCACAAACGGGGTTCCGGCGCGCCGGGCAGGCGAAAACGGGGGAAGAAACTTTCCACCCCCATAGCCTGCAAATAAGCCAGCCTTTTTGCTTCGGGCAGGGCCTCGAACATTTACACGCCTTCTTTTTGCGGATGGGTGCGCATATTGCCAGAGGCCAACAGGTCCAAGGCATTCAGGTAGGCTTTGACCGAGGCGACGATGATATCGGTATCGGCACCATTGCCATTGACGATCACGTTGTCTTTTTCCAAACGTACAGTCACTTCGCCCTGAGAGTCAGTCCCCTGGGTAATGGCATTGACCGAATACAGTTTCAGCAGCGCCTGACTGTTCGCCACTTGCTCAACCGCTTTGAATGCCGCATCAACCGGGCCATCTCCCTCTGCCTCTACCGAGCGGTCTTCACCATTCACCAGCAAGCGCAGACGCGCAACGGGTTTACGGCCAGTCTGGGAGTGAGATTCGAGCTCCAGCAGGCGGTACTTCTCACCGGAATCCGGTGCAGCCACCTCGCTGACCAGCGCCTGCAGATCTTCATCAAAGATTTCGTGTTTCTTGTCGGCCAGATCCTTAAAGCGGGTAAAGGCGTCGTTGAAGGCCTCGTCGCTGTCGAAGGTGATACCCAGCTCGGTCAAGCGAGCCTTGAAGGCGGCGCGGCCGGAATGCTTGCCGAGCACCAGTTTGTTGGTATTCCAGCCCACATCTTCGGCGCGCATGATTTCGTAGGTCTCGCGGTATTTCAGGACACCGTCCTGATGGATACCGGACTCGTGGGCAAAGGCGTTGGCACCGACAATGGCCTTGTTAGGCTGCACTGGAAAACCGGTCACCGTGGAGACCAGACGCGAGGTCGGCACGATCTGAGTGGCGTCAATGCGGGTCTCTACCGGGAACACATCGGCGCGGGTGCGCACCGCCATCACAATTTCTTCCAGCGAGGCATTGCCCGCGCGCTCACCGAGACCATTGATGGTGCACTCTACCTGCCGCGCACCCTGCAGCACGGCGGCCAGCGAGTTGGCGACGGCCAGACCCAGATCGTTGTGGCAGTGCACGGAGAAGACGGCCTTGTCGGCGTTGGGAATGGTGTTCATCAGTCGGTGAACCAGAGCGCCGTATTCTTCCGGCTCGGCGTAGCCGACGGTGTCGGGCAGGTTGATGGTGCTGGCACCGGCCTTGATCACCTGTTCGATAATGCGGCACAGGAAATCGAATTCCGAGCGGGAGGCATCCTCACAGGAAAACTCCACGTCATCGGTCAGGCCGCGCGCCGTGGTCACCGCGCGCACCGCCTCATCGACTACCTGATCGGGCTTCATTCGCAGCTTGTAATCCATGTGGATCGGCGAGGTGGCGATGAAGGTGTGAATACGCGACAAAGCAGCGGGTTTCAGCGCCTCGCCGGCGCGTTCGATATCTTTCTTGGCCGAGCGGGCCAGAGAGCAGATGCGGCTGGTCTGAACCGCCTCCGCTACCGCGCGCACCGACTCGAAATCACCCTGACTGGCGATCGCAAAGCCGGCCTCGATAACATCGACGCCCATTTTTTCCAGCATCTTGGCAATACGAACCTTCTCATCCCGCGTCATGGACGCGCCCGGGCTCTGCTCGCCGTCGCGCAAGGTTGTATCAAAAATGACCAACTGGTCCTTTGCCATGATGGACTCCTGTATCCCCTATGCTTAAGCCGCCTATTCTCACACAGATTGCCGACAAATCAGAGTACAGGCACACTCAACCGTCGAACGTACGATAATCAGCAAGTGCATGGAAATTAGCGGCCAGAAAGGCGAAGTTCCCTTATCAGGCCGGAATAATTTCCCAAATTCTTCACAGCAAGCCTATAACACTTAAGATAAAGTGCGCACTCGTTATGCGCCCCCACTGGAACGGTATTCACAGGAGCACCGACAGGTTTATGCCACACCCTCAGGGTCGTTCAAGTACAGCCATGTTCTGCGCCGGTTTGCTGCTGAGCAGCCTGGTCAGCTCAGCCTCTGCCACAGAGCGGGTTCAGGATGTTGCACCACTGAAAGCGGAAGTTCCGGCCGAGCGCCCGAAAGTCGAGCGCTTTCTGGGCAAACCCATCAAAAAAGGCATTCTCGACCGCCGTGCCTGGTCCGCCGGCCAACCCTTGTCCGGTCTGGCGCTCCCTACCCCGGTGCTGATCGCCACCGGCAACCAGCCGGGCCCCACCATGTGTTTGACCGGTGCTGTGCACGGCGATGAGCTTAACGGCGTGGAAATTATCCGCCGCATCATGTTTGCGCTGGATACCGAAAACCTGACCGGCACCGTGATTGCCGTGCCCATCGTCAACCTCTACGGCTTCCAGCGCAATTCCCGCTACCTGCCTGACCGCCGCGATCTGAACCGCTACTTTCCCGGCAATCCCAAGGGCAGCTCCGCAGCCCGCATTGCCTACCACTTTTTTCAGGACGTGATCAGCCACTGTGACGCGCTTATCGACATTCACACCGGTTCATTCCATCGCACCAACCTGCCCCAGCTGCGGGCCGACCTGAGCAACGCCAATGTGGCCAAACTCAGCTCACTGTTCGATAACTTTGTGGTGCTGCACAGCCTCGGTGCCGTCGGCACCCTGCGCCGTGCCGCCGTTGAGGCCGGTATTCCCTCGGTGACGCTGGAAGCGGGCGAGCCGCTGTATCTGCAGCCTGAACAGGTTGCCCAGGGTGTACGCGGTGTGCTGTCCGCCCTGCGCGGGTTTGGTGTAATGGGCGATGCTACCAAGATCGCCAGCGAGCAGGAGGTTTTCTACGAGTCTGTCTGGCTGCGAGCCGATCAGGGTGGCGTGTTATTCAGCGAGGTCAAAATTGGAGATGAGGTTAACAAAGGCGACATTCTCGGCTCCGTGACCGACCCAATCACCAACCGCAGCAGCGTTATCCGCGCCAGCGCCAAAGGCACCATTATCGGCATGGCCCTGAACCAGATGGTGATGCCCGGTTTTGCCGCCTATCACCTGGGACTGGACAAGGCCGAAGGCGCTGCAGTTGAAAAAGCGGCCGAGGGCGCCGCCAATGCAGCGCTGGAAACCGTGCGCAAGGCCGTACAAGAGGTCGCGAAAGAAGCTGCCGAATCGGCTAGCCAGAGCGGTAATGATCCGCAAGCGGTGAACGAGGCAGCGCGCAAAGCTGCCGAAGAAGCAACCCAATCGGTTATCTCCAAAGACCTACCGGTTGACGCCGAGGGTGAGGATACCTCGGAGCTGGAACCCCGCATCCCCGAACCCGACGAACACCCGGAATAAACACAGGAGGATTCGCATGTCCGCAAAATCAGCCATACTTGCCTTGGTGGTAACAACTCTGATCCCCGGCGTGGTCTACGCTGGCAAGAACAAAGACGGCCGCGAGGCTGGCAAGGTGATCGCTGGCTGGGTGGAAAAGGTGACCATACTGGATATCCGCGACGAACCCATCAAGGCCAAATTGGACAGCGGTGCCAACACCTCATCCATTCACGCGACCAACGTGGAAAGCTTTAAGCGCGACGGTGATGAGTGGGTCCGCTTTACCTTTGTCGACAAAGACGGTGATACCAAGAAAATGGAGCGCCCGATTGTGCGCGGCGTAAAGATTAAGGATCTCGACGGTGGTGCCGACCGACGGCCGGTGATCGAGCTGGATATGTGCTTTGATGGTCGTGTGCACAAGACTCAGTTCAACCTGAGTGATCGCAGCGGCTTCAACTACCGCATTCTGCTGGGACGTCGCTTTCTGGGCGGGGTTGCCGTGATCGATCCCGACGAGACCTACCTCACCAAAGACCACTGTCGCGACGCGATAGAAGAGAAAGAAGACAACGATGACAAAGACGATTGATAGAAATCGTCATCGCTCCGGGGAAAACTGATGCGAGATTTTAAACTGAGAGTACTGGCCCTGATCCTGTTCGCCTTCGGACTGGGCTTGTGCATCTACAAGGTCAATGTGTTCGGTTTGCCTCTGCAGCCGGGGCAGGACGAAGAAGTCTGGACAGTCCAGGCACGCATCGCTTTCAAGGGTTCAGGCAAGCCTACCAAGGTACAGTTTGCCATTCCTCACGAAGCCCCCGGCTTTGTCACCCTCGACGAGGATTATATTTCCGGCAACTACGGCCTTGCGGTTGAAAGCGAGCGGGAAAATCGCTGGGCCAACTGGGCCGTGCGCCGCGCCAATGGCCCGCAGACCCTGTACTACCGAATCAGCATTGCCCGCGACCAGAACAGCAATGAAATGACCGGCGGCTCACAGCCCCCCTTCCCGGAAGCCCCTTTTTACCCCGAGCCCTATAACTCGGCAATTAAAGCCATTTTGGACGACGTACGGTTGGAATCCGCCGACATCGCCACCTATACCCGCGAGCTTCTGATCCAACTCAACGCCGACAAACCCAATGAAAACGTGGAACTGCTGCGTGGTCGCGCCAACAACGATGAAGCTTGGGTTTTTGAAATCAGCGAGGTCCTGAAGGGCGCCCGTATTCCCAACCGCATTCTCTACGGTTTGGAACTCAACGAGTCAGTAAATAATGCCCAGCTCAAACCCTGGCTGCAGGTACACAATGGCAAGCGCTGGTTGTCGTTCAATCCCTTGACCGGCCAGCCGGGCCTGCCGGACAATTTTTTGGTGTGGCGCATTGGCGGCGGCCCGCTGGTGTGGGTTGAAGGCTCCGGTGCGGCGGAAGTGGTGTTTTCAGCCGCGCGCAACTACCGCGAAATCGTCGACATCGCCCGCAAGCGCGCCGAGCGCATGGGTTCATCACTGGTAGATGCCTCCCTGTTTAACCTGCCGCTGGAAACCCAAAACGTTTACCGCGTCCTTTTGATGGTGCCACTCGGCGCCCTGCTGGTAGTCATACTGCGCAACGTGATTGGTATCCGCACTTTCGGTACCTTCATGCCGGTACTGATTGCCATGGCCTTCCGCGAAACCCAACTGCTGTGGGGGATCATTCTGTTCACAGTGATGATCGCGATCGGTCTGTCGATCCGTTTTTATCTCGACCGTTTAATGCTTCTGTTAGTCCCAAGGCTGGCCTCGGTTCTCATCATCGTCGTCATCATGATGATCCTGATCAGCATTCTGACGCATCAGTTTGGCGGCACCCGCGCCATGTCGGTCGCGCTGTTCCCGATGGTCATCATGGCGATGACGATTGAGCGCATGTCCATTGTGTGGGAAGAGCTGGGTGCGGGCGATGCCCTCAAGGAAGGCGCGGGTAGTTTGTTTACGGCCATTCTCGGCTACATGTTGATGACCAATGAAACGCTTAACCACCTGTTCTTCGTGTTCCCGGAGCTGCTGTTCTGCATGCTGGCGGTGACACTGTTGTTCGGCCGCTACACCGGCTACCGACTGACAGAACTGTGGCGTTTCCGAGCGGCGCTCAAGTTTGAACCGCCGGAGTCAAAATCATGATTACCTGGGCCCGTAGACTGCGCGAGCGCGGCATTGTCGGCATTAATCAGCGCAACGCCGAATTCATCATGCCCTACAACCCCCGCAATCAGTTCCCGCTGGTGGATGACAAGCTGCGCACCAAAAACCTTGCGATTGAAAACAATATCGCGGTACCGGAACTCTATTCCACCGTTGAAATTGAGCACGACGTGCACACCATGCTCGATACGCTCAAGCACTACAGCAGCTTTGTTATCAAACCGAATAACGGCAGCGGCGGTAATGGTGTGTTGGTTATCGGCAGTCGCATTGGCAGCCACTTCTGCAAGGCCAGCGGGGTGATTGTCGGCGGCGAGCAGATCAAGCGCCATGCCTCTAATATTCTGAGCGGTATGTATTCACTGGGCGGTGTGCCCGACACCGCCATTATCGAATACCGGGTCGAAAGCGACCCCTTCTTTGACAGCATCAGCTACCAGGGCGTACCGGATATTCGCGTCATCGTATTTCGCGGCGTACCGGTCGCCTCCATGCTGCGTCTGCCCACTCGCGATTCCGATGGCAAGGCCAACCTGCACCAGGGTGCCATTGGCGTCGGCATTGATATCAGTACCGGTGTCACGCGCAGCGGCGTGCGCGCCAACGATATGACCAAGGTTCACCCGGATACCCTGCAGCCCATCGACGGGCTGCAACTGCCCTACTGGGAAACCATTATGATTCTCGCTGCCCGCTGCTCGGAGATGGTAGGGCTTAACTATATTGGCGTGGATATTGTGATCGACCGCACCAAGGGCCCCTTGGTGCTGGAGCTGAATGCACGCCCGGGATTGAACGTGCAACTGGCAACCGGCCGCGGGCTGTTATTTAACCTGCGAGCCGTTGAAGCTATGGAGAACATCCCTAAAAGTGCGGAAGAGCGCGTTGCGCTGGCGCGAGAAAAACTGGGCTGATCTCAAAGACGCTCAAACAATTTCCATCAGCTGTGCTTCCGGTATTTCCTCACAGATACTGTAATCACCTGCTTGCTGGGCATAGCTCAGCGCCAATGCCGCGCGGTTCAGCAACTGCTGCTCCGAACCGAAGTGCAGACTAGCTGAACTACCCGCGACGCCGCCGTTAATCAGCAGCGCCACGCGACTCCCGTCGGCAATGGCGTAACGTGCATCCTCGAACTGTTGAACAATGCGCTCCACGACTTTCACCGCATTTTCTGCGGTCGAGCCCAGCAACAGAATCGCGAAGGTATCACCATAACGCGTGACAAAGTCTTCCACCCGCAGGCTGTCCGACAGTTTGCGGCTAATCACTTTCAGTAACAGCGCCACCACTCGGTCTCCATACTGGCCGTGCAGCGCACGCAAGTTATTGATGGAAACCATCGCGACACTAACGGGTTGCCCGCGCAACATATAAAAAGAGTTTTTAAGGCTTTTTTCAAAAGCCCCTCGCCCCATCAAGCCCTCGGCTTCAAGGTTACTGTCGAGTAGATGATGGCGACTTATGCGTTCAAAATCCTGCTCATCTTCCTCAAACTCGCTACTGCTTTCCTTTGTTCCAGAGACTGATGAGGCTACATCGACCAAACCAATCGCGTCCATCACCTCCCCATACAAGCCTATATTGTTGCGCACAGCTTCACTGGCCTGCAGCAAAACCTGCATACATTGAGAGTCTCGAATACTGAACAAGCGGTATAGCTCATGGCTAACCCGGGCATAGGCCTCACTACCGCCGCCCTGTAGAAAAAAGTCTGCAATTACACCGGATGCAGCGACACACGCAGCAAAATGGTCAACATCATTGGCATGGTCATCGTGACTTTCCAATATCGCTTTGACTGTACGGTTGTGCATACCCCATTCCTGCAGCAGTGCGCCTCCGAATCGGGCATGATCAAAATTCAAAACAGCTTTCTCAAAAACACAGAGGCCTTGATGATCCGTCTGCGGCACATCCAGTGTTCGATAAAGCTCAGGGCGAACACGATCCAGGGCCAGCATCCCGATATCCTGCAACAGCGCGGCGAGGAACAGTTCATCAAGTGCATTTTCCTTCACGGTCTGGCCAAGCACTCTGGCAGACGCCGCAGCAAGCAAGCTGCGCTGCCAGAATGTGGTGTAGTTCAGACTACCCCCGGGCTGCTCCGCCATCGCCTTACTGATACTGAGCGTGAGCGCCATAGTCCGCACGGCCTCGTACCCTATGACCAGCGCCGCCCGTTCAACTGTCTCCACCTTGCCAGCGAGGTTGTAGGCCGGTGAATTGGCGTGACGAAGAACGGTGCTGGCAAGCGAAACATCCAGAGAAACAATTGCCGCCAACTCCGAAAGACCCGCCTTAGGGTTATACTGAAAAGCAATGAGACGAGAAGCGACCTCCGGCATAACCGGAAGCTGGGTTTCTCCCCGAAGCATTTGACGAAGTTTCGAATCTGACAATCTTTTACTACCTGTATTTTTCAGTGTTCAGAGTAGCCCAAGGCGCCAATAATCGTTATCCGTAGTCGCCGCAGTGGCTTTTTGCCGATACTCAAGCTAACTACTTGTAAATACAGATAATTGCATCCACAGCGGCGCTTTGATTACTATCCCGGTCTGCCCTTAAAAATGACCTCGGAGACCAATCATGCCTTACTCACTACAAGGTAAACGCATTCTACTGACCCATGCGGACCGCTTCATGGGCCCTGCTCTCCAGCAGACATTACAGGCTGAGGGCGCCGAGGTAATCGCGAGCAGCGACGCACTGCTCGAGGAAAGCGAACCTGCGGACCTGATTGCACGCAGTGGCGAGATTGATGTGCTGCTGGCAAACCTCGCCCTGCCCGCACCGTCCACGCCAGCGGGCGAGGTTAGCGAAGAAGAATGGCGCGAAGCGTTTGCCACCCTGGTCGATCCACTGCCCCGACTGTGCCGGGCCGTGCTCCCGCAAATGCAGTCTCGCGGCCACGGCAAGATTCTGGTGATGGGCAGCGCCTCTGCGCTGCGCGGTATGAAGCGGGTCTCAACCTACAGTGCGGCGCGCGGTGCCCAGCTGGCGTATGTACAAGCACTGGGGGTAGAAGTCGCGGGGCAGAATATTCAAGTCAACGCCATTGCCCAGAACTTTGTCGACAACCCGACCTACTTTCCCGAGAGCGTTCAGGAGAATCCCCGGTTTCAGGAACGTCTGAAACGCGAAGTGCCTCTGGGCCGGCTGGTCAGTGCCGACGAAGATTGCAGCTTCGCGGCTTTTCTATGCAGCGACGCCGCAAACCATTTTGTTGGACAGGTATTTCCCGTTTGCGGCGGATGGGTGCAGCGCTGATCGGCAACTCGCCGTGTTTCTTATAAGCGCTTGATAAGGCGCACGACAAACAGCAGCAGTATGGCGCCGGCGGTCGCCGTAGCAATGGAACCAATAATACCCCCGGCATAGATACCGAGGCTGTTAAAAACACTACCGCCAATCACCGCACCAACAATGCCAATCACTATATTGCCAAGAATTCCGTAGCCGCCGCCCTTCACCAGTAGCCCGGCGAGCCAGCCAGCTACACCGCCGACCAACAAGAACACCAGCAGACTTTCTACACTCATGACGCACTCCTCAAGAACTCCGTTTCACAAACTAGCGTCGCACAGACAAGGTGGAAACTCTGCGAAGAATTTACACGGGCTGAGATCGGTGCAGCAGTGTCTGAATTAGCCAATCCGGATCATCAACGGGCAGATCGTGGCCGGCAGTATCATGCACTATCAACGGCAGCTGCCAATGTTCGGCAATCGCCTGACTGCAGCGCACATCGACTAGCCGATCAGTACGTGAAGCCACGAGGCGAATTGGCGCCAAGGGCAGAGGCTGCGGGCAATAGCGCGCTGCCGCAGCCAACTGACGTAACACGTTAGTGGCAGAAACGGGCTGCTCGAGCGCAATAGCATCCCACACTCGCAAGAGTTCGCGGTCGTGACGACGCAGGTTACAGGTCAAACTGAGCACCGCTCGCTCGCGCCAGCGGCGACTCAATAAACCCGGCAACAATCTGAGAAACGCCGCAGGGCGCATACGCTGGTATATCGGGCAAACACTGGCAAGACTGCTGTTAATCATTACCAGCTCTTTTATATCGCTCGGTTCTGCAGTGAACCACGCCAGCCCCACCATCGCACCCATCGATAAACCCACGATTCGAAATGGCGGCTGCAAGCCTCGGCGCAGGCAATCCCGACGCAAGCTGCGCGCAGCCTCTTCCAGTGACAGCGGGCTTTTTTCGAACCAGAGTTCGCCGTTACCCGGTAAATCCAGACAGACAACGCTTGCGTCCGGACAGGCCTCGGCAAGTCGTTCCGCAAAACCCATCCAATGGCTTTGTCCACGCCCTAATCCACGCAGCAAAATAAAGGTGTCAGCCACTGGCATACTGCTCATACCAGCGGCGCATGGCGGCCCGCTGACGAAAAACCCGGTCTTCTTCCGAGGGCAGCCACGCTGGATAGGCGCGGGTGGCACGGATCAGAAACTCCATCAGCATGGTATGGCGCCGCAGCACCCGCTGAATGCGATGGGCCTTAACTGGATTGAACAAACCCTGCAGGCTGCGAATCTGCAACGGGTTTTTCTTTACCCAGCGCCACGACCCCATTTCCAGCGTCAGCGGCAACAGCAGGCGGTTTTCCTGTTGCGCCTCCAAACTCATCCAGTCCCAAAAGATCACCATGGGTAATATAGTGGCGAGACTGGGGTTCAAAAATGTAATCCATGTGCGGGTAAGTGCGATGCAGTAATTTGTAGAGCGCGTAGTATTCCGCCAGCGTCGGCACCGGCACATCCGCGGCTTCACTACCCAACTCGAGCACCTGCAGCGGTATCTTTTGCTCCGAATGACGCAAAGGCACCTCAGCCAAGAAACGGCTGCGCAGCAGCGGTGAGGAAAACTGCAGCAGGCTTTTGAGATGCCTCAGTTCCGGCGTCAGTACCAGCTCGTCACCCATGCAATCATTCCCATTCAACCAGCCCCGCAGTCAAACACGGTGATGTGACAGGTATATTTCACAGATTGATCAGGTGCGCCAAATAGATGAGTGCGAAGCTTGACCGGAGCGGGCACAATGATTTCTACAGCACAACAATAACAACGCTGAAGATGCCATGAAGACACGGATGAATTCGGGGCTGATACCCCTCTATAGCATTATTGCCGCGGTTAACCAGCTTGTGAGACTGGGCTTTAATGCAGAGCAATTGCTAAACGGTTCGAGCATTTCGACCGGCCAACTCGGCACTGATCGCAGTTGCCGTCAAATAGTCCCGTTCAGCGACCTGATTCAGGTCTACCAGAATGCGGTCAAGGCCGGGCGTGAACCGGGTATCGGGCTCAAAGTCGGCAAAGCCGCTGGCGTCGGTGTATATGGCGTTGTCGGTTTCGCCATGCTGTGCAGCTCAACCGATATCGATGCAGTGAATCTGGCCATCAAGTATCAGAAAGCCATACTCGGCACGGAAGTGCAGATTGCCCTGCAGGTGGAGGGCGACAAGGGCTTGATTCGGGTTACCGACCGCCTACCATCCGGGCCGGTCAAAGTGTTTTATCTGGAACAATTTCTTGCCGGATTCCTGCGCTTCAATGACGTACTTGCCGAACGCCCCAGCCGAGTCTGTGAGCTACGCCTGAATTATCCGGACCCGGGCTACGCCGAACACTATCAAGTTCTATTCGACTGTCCAGTACGCTTTGATTGTGAACACACGGACATTGTTTTTCGCACTGATATTCTCGGTATAAAACTGCCCAATGCAGATCCGGTTACCGCTCGTGCCTGCGAACAGGTGTGTGAAGATTTGTTGCGACAATTTGATCGTGTAGGTGCGTGGAGCGCCCGCGTGCGTCAGCATATGGAGGCCCATTGGCGGGAACAACCAGGCATGGATGCCATTGCCCGCAGTCTGGATTGCGATGTTCGCACCCTCCGTCGTCGGCTGACTGAAGAGGGCAGCAGTTATCGCAGCATAAAGGATCAGTTGCGTCGCGACATAGCGATCGAACGACTCCGCAGCAGCGAGATAGCGCTGCCCGAACTCGCCGCGCAATTGGGGTTTGCCGACAGCAGCAGTTTTCGTCGCGCTTTTGTGAAATGGACGGGCCGCCAGCCAGGCTTCTACCGAACTTGATTCGCAAAACGATAAATACTGCGCACACCGGAAATTTTTTCTTCCTGTCCGCTTTTGACCACACTAAGACCGAAGCGGACAAGGCTCCCTCCTGCCATGACCGATTCGGACGAAAGCCCAACAAAATCGGCCACCAAAAGACAATTTAGTCTTATAAAACATAGCTTTACAGTTTCGCTTCAAGCGCCTACCTTGCATCCAGCACTAGCCATAACAACAGCAAAAAAAGGAGAGTCGCATGCTATCCCCCGTTAAATTACTGCTGGCGTCCAGCCTGCTCTTATCCGGCTTTCTGCAAGCCCAGAGCAGCTGCCCCGGCGCATCCTATCTGGCCACCAGTTGTCGGGACGGCGTGTGCCGCACTGACGCTGGTGAAAACCCAACCAACTGCCCGGAAGACTGCGCCGATAAAAGCACCCAGGTCATGGCGTACTACACACAGGCTGCGACCTGCCCTCCCACTAATATTTACGAACCCGGTTCCGTCAGCGAACTGCAGGACACCATTCGCACCATCGTCAGCAACGGGCGCAAGGTGAAACCTGCCGGCACCAGCCATTCGGCCACCGACATTATCTGCGCCGATACCAATGGCGATGTGGTGCGTTCGAAAAACCTGAAAAATATCGGGCCAGTAGAACCTTTTGAAAGCCACCCCATGACCGTGGAAGTGGAAGCCGGCGTCAAATTTCAAGAACTTCAGGAACACCTGCATAACGAAGGCTATAGCCATGGCTTGGCGAGCACAGGGTACGGCGGCATCTCAATCGGTGGGGCAGTAGCAACCGGCGCCCACGGTTCCTCACTGCTTCAATCCTCCACCATCAGCTCCTATGTAGTGGCGCTGGATGTGGTCGGTGCCGACGGCAACATCACCCGCTACAGCGAAGCCACCACCGGCCAGAGCAACCCAACCCTATGGAAGGCGCTGAAAACCAACCTAGGCTTGCTCGGTTTCGTTGCACGCGTCCGCCTGAAGCTCGAGCCCCAGTTCAATATGAATGTGCAGGTCAAATACACCACTGAGGACGCTTTTGTGAATTCCCCCACGGGGGTCGCCGATACGGTAGCGGGTTGCGACTATGTGTTTCTGAACTGGTTCCCGGGACAAGACACGGTGCAATACCTCTGCGGTACGCGCACCAACGCCCCGGTAGACAGCCCGCACGCGCAGAACCGATTGTTTACTCCGGATGTCTCGCAAAGCGAATCCGACTTTGCGCCCAACGGCCTGCAACTGGCTATGTGCGACGACAATCTGAAATGCGATATCGAGTCGCGTCGCATCAACGACTACCAGAGCTCGCCGCCTCTGATCATTGCTCAGAACTCCACACCGGACGCCGAAGCTGTTTCACGGCACAGCAATCTGACCGGCTACTCTCACCGCATGATTACCCTGCAGGCGGAAGTCTTTCACCGCAAAAATCCAGAGTTTTCGCAACTGGAATACGAGGGCGCCATGCCCATGAGCCAGATTCAGGCGGCGGTGCAATATCTTAAATCTATTTACGATAGAGATGATGTCTGCCAACCCCTGATTGGCACCATCATGCGCTTTGACCGGGCCGATGACGGTCTTCTGATGTCGGCTAACCACGCTCGCAGCGGCGTGGCTCACAACGAGCAAATGGTGCATCTGGAGTTTGTGGAATTCTGGGGCTACGGTCTCGACGATGGCGGACTGGAGCGTTGGGTCAGCACGCCCTATTCAGAAGTCATAAAACATCTGGTTAACAACTACAACTACTGGCCGCACTGGGGCAAAAACGATGAGTGGGTATTCACCCACCCGGCGGTCATCGCGCGTAATTCCGCCGAGCGGACTCTGTTCAATCAAGCCATCGCCCAGCTCGACCCTTACGGTGTGTTTTCTACGGGCGCGTCGCGGCGTCACGGTTTTATCTCGCCACAGGAAGGCGGCAACTTTGCCGAGCATTACTATGGCAATTGCAGCAGCCAGGATAGCGATGGTGACGGCATCAGTGATTGCACTGACCGAAAACCCAACGAGTATTCAGGCATGTACATGCGGATCGACGATGACGGCGTGGGTAGCGGCACCTGTAACGTGGCCGACAGCTGGAATGAAATGCGCAGTAATTTCGGTGCAGATCAGGAACAGAACATGCGAGCCGGCTGGGATTACGACACCAAGAATCACTCCTACCACGCCAGTTCCTACAACTGGGATCCGGTATGGCCCAACAGCGGCGGCCGCTCATGGGAAGTTCTCATGAGCGCAGAATTTACCGCCGATGCTGCGGGCCGTTACTGCTTCAGTCAGGATAACGGCTCCACCGGAACGGGCATTGCCCAGGGATGGAACGCCTGCGCACAGGTATGGGTGAACAAAAACATCGTGTCGGAAGTCGGCCACGACAGCGCCCTGCTCCGCCAGGGCTGTGTGGATCTGGCCACAAACCAGACTATTCGCCTCGATCTCTACAACCGCCATCACAACGCCAATCTGTCGCGCAGCTTTATTTCGCGTCCACGCTGGTGCTTTGGCGGTTCAAGTGACTGCACCCCAGACCGCAAGTTTGAGCAGAACCAGTTAAAGGCGATTTCACACGAAAACCTGCCCCAGTAATTCTTCATACGCCCTCTCACTCTCGGGAGAGGGCTCTCCACCACCTAAACCGCCTGCAATACACCCCCGCTACCGGCTACGGTACACTACGCCCCGCTTGTGACATCTGCCAACATTGCTAGGGAATTGCTGCAGCTGTGTTTAGAAAACTGATAAATCTCTTCTTCGGTCTGCTTATCCTCGCAGGCGCGAGCCTGTTTGCGAAAACGCTGGTGGACAGCCGCGAACCACTACAGGCCAAGCCGCGTAGCAGCGAGCCGCCGCTGGTTCAGGTACACCGGCTGGAGCAATCCGGCGCCGATATCACCCTGCAGACCCACGGTACAGTGCAATCCAAAACGGCTCTGCAACTAACCAGCGATGTTGCCGGCCGGGTACTCTGGGTCAATCCGGAATTGGTCGTGGGCGTGATTCTGGAAGCCGGCACGGCCATCGCCCGGGTGGATAAAACTCAATACAAACTGGCGTTGGCTCAGGCAAAACTGGCACTGCGCGATGCAGAATTATCCCTCGCCGACGCCCATACCCGCTTTAAAACCCGCAATCCCCGTCACCCCCAGATTCGACGGGCCGAAGCGCAGGTTGCCACCGCCGAGGCTCAGATCAAGAAAGCCGAAACCGATCTGGCGCGCACTGAAATCACGTTGCCCGCAAAGGCTCTGGTTGCCAGCAAGCAAGTCGCGCTCGGGCAGTACGTGGCACCGGGCAGCGTGCTGGCGAACCTTCAAACCGTGGATGCCGTAGAGATCGCCCTTCCCATTTCCCCCGCGGAACTGGAACTGCTGCAATCGGCCAGTGAGGTCGAGGTTGAACTGGTTTCTGTGAACAACGACAAGCTGCTCTGGAGTGCACAGCTCTCCCGCGTGAATCAACAACTGGATCGGAACACCCGCGTCGCTTACGCGGTAGCGGCCGTTCAAGAACCTTACACACTCACTCCACCCCTGCGCATTGGGCAGTTTGTTAAGGCCGAGATCAGCGGCATCCGTTTGAACGACGCTTTCCGCGTGCCAACCAGCGCACTATTTGAAAACCGCTTTGTTTACCGGGTACTCGACGACAGTACCTTGCAGCGAGTCACCGTGGAACTGGTGCGGCAGGATGCACGCAGCGTGATCGTTCGCGGTCAGCTTGGGGCCGGCGACCGGCTGGTACTGAGCCGACTGGATATCATGACCGACGGTATGCAGGTGACAGTGGGCGATACACCATGAGCTGGAATGAACGCCGCAGCGGCGCTATCGGCTGGATGGCGCACAACCCCGTCGCCGCCAATTTGCTGATGGCCGTGGTTATGATTGCCGGCCTGTTTTCACTGATGGATCTGCGCAAGGAAGTCTTTCCCACCTTCCCCACAGAGATGATCCGCATCACCGTGCCCTACCCCGGTAGTTCCCCGACCGAGGTGGAGGAAGGCATTCTGATAAAAATTGAAGAAGCCTTGCAGGACATGGAGGGCATTGAGGAGATGACCTCGGAGGCGCGGGAAAATGTGGGCACCGTGCTGGTGCGTATGCTGCCCAAATCCGATATGCCCACTGCCCTGAATGATGTCACCTCGCGCGTCAACGCCATTGCTTCGTTTCCCGCTGAAGCCGAGAAACCGGTGCTGGAAGAAATTTTGGCAAAGGTACAAACCATTAACCTCACCATTGCCGCCGGCGGACTTAGCGAACACGAGCTGAAGAGCGTCGCCGAACAGGTGCGCGAAGACCTGCTCGCTACCAACGCGATTACCCAGATTGATCTGGTGGGCGTGCGCGACTATGAACTCGCCATTGAACTTTCCGATACGATCCTGCGCCAGTACGGCCTGACCTTTGATCAGGTAGTCAATCTGGTGCGCAGCAAATCTGCCAACCTGCCCGGCGGCAATCTGCGCACCGACAGCGGCACGATCACGCTGCGCTCACAAGGACAAGCCTATAGCGGCGATGACTATCGACAACTGCCGCTGCTAACGCGTCCGGACGGCACCCGTTTGCTGTTGGGAGATATCGCCAACGTCCGCGACGGTTTCAGCGAGCAGCCCGTGCTGAGTCGATTGAATGGCGAGCCCGGTGCCCGCCTCACGATTTATACGCTGGGTTCGCAGAATGCGCTGAAAATCAGCGAAGTGGTCAAGCAGTACGTCGACGAAAAGCAGGCCAGCCTGCCTGAAGGTGTGACCATCAACGCCTGGTTCGACAACTCGCGAATTCTCAAGGGGCGGATCGATCTCTTGTTGAAAAACGCGGCTCAGGGCGGCTTGCTGGTGCTAATCGCGCTCACCCTCTTTCTCCGCCTTAGCATGGCGTTCTGGGTGCTGATCGGCGTCCCCTTCAGCTTTCTCGGCGCGATGTGGATGATGGGGCTACCGTGGTTCGATTACTCCATCAACGTGCTGTCTCTGTTTGGCTTTCTGTTGGTATTGGGGATCGTTGTGGACGATGCCATCGTCACCGGTGAGAGTGGCTATACCTATCTCGAAAGGGAAAAACAGGGCATAGACAGTGTGGTGCACGGCGTTAAGCGAGTCTCGGTGGCCACCATCTTCGGTGTCATCACTACGATGATCGCCTTTACCCCCATGCTAACCATGACCTCGGACATGGGCCGCTTTGGTTCTAACATTGCCTTCGTGGTGATCTGCTGTCTGTTATTTTCCCTGATCGAAACCAAACTGATTCTGCCGACACACCTCCGTCACATCGATGTACACAAGGCCCGTCGCGGCCCCTTGCCAGCCTTGCAACGCGGCTTTGATCGAATGCTGATGGGTTTTATCAAGAATGTATATAAACCGGTGCTGCAGACTTTTCTTCGCTATCGTTATGTCACGCTGGCAGTCTTTGTCGGCAGTTTTATTGTGGTACTCAGTCTGGTCCCTGCCGGCATCGTGCGCTTTGTATTTTTCCCGGATATTCCCTCCGATGAAATTCGTATTGTGCTGCGCCTTCCCCCCAGCGCGCCTTACCAGCTGACTCACCGCTACGCCCTGCAGGTGGAGGACGCAGCCAACGCGGTAAATGAACGCTACCGCGAAGTCAGTGGCGACCCGCGCGATGTGATCGCCGATCTTGAAGTACTGAGCGAATCCGATGACCGCGCCGATATCTGGGCGGCATTGATTCCCTCGGAAGAGCGCAACATCAACTCTGTCACCATTGCCCAGTGGTGGCGCGAAGCCATTGGCCCCCTGCCCGGTATTAAGGAGCTCAGCTTTGACGCCAAGGCCGGCCCCGGTGGCGGTGTTGATCTGGACGTCGCCCTGGAATCTGACGATCTACTTGAGCTGCAACGAGCCGCAGCCGATCTGAAAAACCGCCTGAAGGAAATCGACGGCGTATTTGATATTCGGGATACCTTCGGCGCCGGCGCACCGGAAGTCGACATTCAAATCAAACCAGCCGGCGAACTGCTCGGCCTTGGACAGGCCGAGATTGCCCGGCAGGTACGTCAGGCGTTCTTTGGCGCTGAAATACAGCGTTTCCAGCGCGGCCGCCACGAAGTGCGTGTCTACGCCCGCCTGCCACTGGAAGAGCGCGATACGCTGCAAACCCTGGAGCGATTGTGGATTAATCTGCCTAATGGCGAACGGGTGCCCTTCAGCGAAGTCGCCGAAGCGCGCTACAACGCCGGTATTTCCAGCATCAAACGCATTGATCGCGAACGCGTGGTCAACATTCAGACCGGTATCGACAAGGCCACCACCGAACCCGATGAGGTGGTGGACAAACTGCGTCGCGATATTCTGCCGGCCCTTAAAGCCGATCACCCCAGCATTAACTACCGTTTTGCCGGACAGGTGGAAGAACAGCAGGAAGACACCCGCGAGCTGAAAACCAGTGGACTGATTGTCTTGCTGCTGATATTCGCTGCGCTGGCAATTCCGTTGAAGTCCTACGTTCAGCCGCTCTACATTATGTCGGCCATTCCCTTTGCGGTAGTGGGTGCCATCATCGGGCACTGGCTGACAGGCAATGCCTTCAGCTTTCTGTCGATTGTGGGCGTGTTAGCACTGGCGGGTGTGGTGGTAAATGATTCACTGGTACTGGTGGATTTTGTGAATCAGAAAGTGGCGGAAGGCACGAACAAACTGGTCGCTGTTGTAGAGGCGGGGCAGGCACGTTTTCGCGCGGTGATTCTGACCTCGCTGACCACCTTCCTCGGCCTGCTGCCAATACAGCTGGAAACCTCGATTCAGGCTCAGTTTATTATTCCGATGGCGGTTTCGGTGGGCTTTGGCATTCTGTTCGCGACGGGTGTAACACTGTTTCTGGTGCCGATCCTGTTTTACATCGCCAACGATGTAAAAAGATTGTTTACACGTGAAAAGACAGGGAGCGAAGTGAGCGCGTAGAGGCGTACTCACTTCGTTAGCGTGATTTCATCGAAGCTCGAGACACGCTCGGCATCAATGTCTGCGACGGGTGCGTTACCGGGCCGCTCCAGCAGACAGACTTGCAAACCCGTCTCGCGCGCAGCTTCCAACTCTTCCTTTACGTCGGACAGGAACAGTATCTGATCGGGAGAGACACCGATTTCACTGCTGATCGCACGATAGCTGCTCGCTTCTCGCTTACCGCCGACCGTGGTATCAAAGTGCCCTTCGAACAGCGGGAGTAAATTACCTGCGTCAGAAAACTCAAAGAACAGTTTTTGCGCCAATACCGAACCGGATGAATACACGTAAAGTTTCAGACCCTGCGCTTTCCAAGCCTGTAACTTGGGCGCAACATCGTCATAGACGTGAGCCTGATAATCCCCGCCGCGATACCCCGCCTCCCAGATATAGCCCTGCAGGGCTTTTAAAGGCGTGGCTTTAACGTCGTGCTTAATCCACTCCAACAATTGATCAATCTGCCGATCAAGCGTCGGATTGTCTAGCTTGGCTTCCCGATTTACGGCCTCAAGCTGCGCCTGAACCTCCGGCTCGCTCGCGTGTTTGCGAATATAGGCAGGCAAGCGCTCGGCCGCATAGGGGAACAGCACATCGTGAACAAAAGAGATGGAGCTGGTGGTGCCTTCAATATCGGTCAGCACCACCCGAACGTTATGAAATTCAGGCATCAATTTTCCAGCCGGGAGAACTGCTCGGCAATTTCACTGCCGGTGTAATGAGCCACCCAACCTTCCTGATTATTGAAAAAGCGAATCGCCACCAACTGAGGCTCGGACCCCATATCAAACCAGTGCGGAGTGTTCGCGGGTACGCTGATCAGGTCACCCTTTTCACACAACACTTCATAAACTTTCTCACCAATATGCAGTGAAAACAGGCCTTTTCCATCAACGAAAAAACGCACTTCGTCTTCCGTATGTTTGTGTTCTGACAAAAACTTTTTGCGCAGCGCTTCCTTGTCCGGGTTGTTGGCCTTGATGCTGATCACATCCACCGTCTGATAACCCTCTTCACTGACCAGACGGTCGATATCCTTTGCGTAGGCGGCCAAAACCTTGTCCTGACTATCGCCAGCGGCCACATCGGCACTTGCCTGCCACTGCTCAAAGCGCACACCGGCAAGACCCAGCAGGCGGTGAATATCCTTCGGGTTGCTGGTGCTCTGCAGGGCAGACTCCGGTCGGCTGTCAGAAAATACTTTTAACTGGCTCATTCAATAACTTCCCAATAAACAGGCCTTCAGTGGCGCATTAACGGCGCAGGCGTTCCATCTCCAGAGCGCATTGAAACAAAAAATCCAGGGCTTCCAGCTCCCGATGACAGGCATCGAGACTATCACCCCAACAGTAGACACCGTGCCCACGTATAACATACGCCGGACAATCGGGCACCCGATCAAAATAACGATCCACATCAGCGGCAAGCGCGGCAATATCCTGGGTATTGTCAAACACAGGAATACTGAGGGTTGATTCGTGGCTACTGAACCCGGCAAAAGCTTTCTGCAGTTCGTAGCCCTCAAAGGTTAGTTCACTGTCCGGGCGGTGCATGGTGAGCACCGTAGACGCAGGGGTATGACAATGCAGGGCCGCATTGACCTCGGGAAAACGGGCATATAACTGAGTATGCAGTAGCGTCTCCGCCGATGGCTTGCCACCGTCAATCGGCCGACCAGCGAGATCCACCGCCAGAAAGTCCTGCTCATCGAGCCGACCCTTGTGACGACCGGATGCGGTCACCAGTACGCTGTTGTCGCTCAAGCGCATGGAGAAATTACCGCTGGTGGCCGGCACCCAGCCGCGGGCATGCAGTTCACGCCCGGTGGCTGCCAGCGCACGGGCCTTGGCAAGAAAATCGCTGTTCAAACCGCCTTCCTCTGTCGACATTCGCGCCCGCAATCAAGCGGGCGGTGAGCTGCCGGAGTATACTCCGGCAGTCACGGGTCGCAAGGGTTTTCCTAAGGTTCAGGCAGCGTCGCTGCGGATGAACTTTTCAGGGTAACGAGGGATGACCTGATCGTAGTCGGCACGCAGAGCTTTCATATCGGCTTCTGCATCACCCGTCGGGTAAAACGGTGCCCAAATCCCGGCGCGGCGACGCCCGGCATCCAGATAACAACGCACAATGGGAACGCCGGCTTCGCAGGCGATATGATAGAAGCCACTCTTCCAGCTTTTGACCGGGCTGCGAGTTCCCTCCGGAGCAATAATCAGCACCATCTCTTCGGCTTTACCGAACTCATCCGCCATCTGCTTTACAAAGTTATGGTGACTACCGCGCTCAACCGGGATACCGCCCAACCAGCGCAGGACACTGCCGACCGGGCCAACAAACAGGGTGTGTTTGGCCATAAAACGAACCCGCCGCTTGAGCAAGAGCCCCACCGGGAACATCAGCGGGAAATCCCAGTTGCTGGTGTGTGGCGCGATAATCAGAACGTACTTCTTCTCGGCTGGCGCTTCGACGTGATGGGTCCAGCCACGCCACTTGAGCAGGGGCAAGGCAATGCGTTCCAGCCCACGAATGATCCAGGGGTGGTCAAAAATATTGGGGGCATTTCTGAGGGTTTCGGCGACCTGCATCTTGTTATTTTCCACATCAATCCTGCCGGGCCTGCATCAGCCCTGCGACTGCAACTGGTGGACATCTTCGGCGATTTCAGCCAGTTCTTCAAGCAAGTGGTCGCGTTGTTGAGGAGTGAGGTTCTGCCCCAGCCAGATCATCAGAGCGTTGGCCCGACGCCGGTTATCCTCCAACCGACGCAACTCCCAGGCTTGCAGGCGGGATTCGTCCACCACGGTCAGCGCCCGTAACCCCGACTTCACGTCGGCGGTTTTGCGTTCGGCCAACAACTGCGCAAAGGCTTCGTGACGCTTGAGCCGCTGGTTGTACCAGAGGGTGTAGACGTCTGGCGCATTTTCCGCCCACTCAACAACCCGTTCGCGCTGGGCCTGGGTGATATCGCCGGTCCACTGCTCCAGTGAGTCGAAGACCCGCTCGCGGCGGCGCTCGATCAGCTCCTCCTCCGGGATAACAATCCATTTGCGATAGAACTCATCATTCTTATCGGACATGGAAGCCAGTAGCTCCGCCACCTGCTCGTCGCTGAGCGAAGGCAACAGCAGTACCAATTCATCAAGACTGCGGTTCAACAGGCGCAGCCACAGGTCTTCCATCTGGTCGCTGAGTTTCAGGTAGCCGGGCTCGGTTACGCCGTTTTCTAAAAGGTTTCCAACCTGCAAAATCAGCGCGTGGTAGCGGGGCAGCTCTTCACGGCGATGCCAACTGTGCAAGAGCTCGAGGCGCTGCTCGAGACGGGATTGCTGGTCGTCGTTCAAATCGACCAACTGCTCGATCTGCCATTGGGCAAACCAGGCAGCGCGATTATAAGCAAACTGGGTACTGCTGCAGGCACTGATGAACAGCACCAGAATCAGGCACACGCTGCGCAAAGGGCTCTCCTCGCAGAGTTGATACGAGAGGCCAGACTAACGGATTACGGTAGCGGCAGAAACCGGAATTATTGCAGGCCCAATAGCTGTCGGGCATGGTCGACTACCGCCGCCGCACCCTGCGGCCCCATCACGATGGTGTAGTGGTTTACGTCATCCACCGTCTTCCAGACCATGTTCGAATAACGCGCTTGCAGCTCTTCCAGCCGGGCATCCGAGTATAGCGGAGCGTCGTCGAGAATCCCGCGCGGTGCCTGCAGAAAGTTCATCGCTACGCTGAGATTTTCCAGCGAGCGGGGGATCACATCACTCATCAGCTGGCTTTCGGTATCGCGAATAATCGCCTCTTTATTGATTGGCGCGCGCAGCTCACCCGGCTCGCCAATCAGGTCAGAGGGCATATAGTCGCAGAAGGCCTGCCAATCGGCCTCGCGCTTAAACGCCGGATGCTGCTGCCAATATTCCCGATAAGTCTCCAGCGAATCAAAACGCATGCTAAGGCGCTGCATGGACGGGCCGATAATCTGCTCAATCAGCTGTTCAGCCGTGACGCCGGGCGGCGGTTCATCAAACAAGGGCAGACCGCCGTCCACCAGAATAACCTGACGCACGCGGGCTGGATAATTCGCCTGCGTTGCGGCAGTAATAAAGCCGCCCATGGAATGGCCAATCATCAGGTCTGCGGCCTCGATATCCAGCGCATCCAGCACCGCCACCATATCTTCGGCGTGGGCCAGCATGCCCCAGGGCCCGGTAATTTCGGCACTGCGACCGCGGCCTCGATGATCAGGCACGATCACTCGACAACTAGCGGCAAGCGCCTCGGCTACCAGCTTGAATGACTGACGATTAGAGGTAATGCCGTGTGAACACAACACCGCCGGGCCGCTCTCGCCCCAGATGCCGACGCTAAGCGCGCCGCCTTTTACCTTAACTTCGACTTCCCGGTACGAAGGCATAAGTTCCTCAAAACATTATCGTTATTGTGTGATGCCACAACAGATCGCGGCGCTCAAATAAAAACCTAACGATCGTTCGTTGACAAAAACAAAAGTATCTCTAAAATGGAAAAATATCAACTATAAACATACTAACGATCGTTTCAATTATGCCCATGCACATTGTCACCGCCGATAATGTTCGCCGCCTGGCCAGCGACACCACCGCGCTGCCCGCCGACGTAACGCCCAAAGGGCCGAAGGCCGTTATTCTCGATGTTGCGCTTCGCCTGTTTGCGGAGAAGGGCTATGCGGGAGCCTCCATTCGCGACATCGCCCAAGCCTGCAGTCTAAAGCCCGCATCCATCTACGCCCACTACGCCTCCAAAGAACAACTGCTCGCCCAGCTGATGAATATCGGCCACGAAGAACACTTCAAGATGGTGCAGGAAGCGGTTGTCGATGCCGAGCCCGAACCCATTGAGCAATTGAAAGCCTATGTTGCAGGCCACGTTCGCTTTCACGCGGAATTTCCAATGCTGGCCGTACTGGTCAACCATGAGCTGCACGCCCTGTCGGCTGAAGAAGTCGTCACGGCCTTGAAACTGCGTGAGCAGGCAACCGACCTTTTGATGCACATCCTCAAGCGCGGCCAAACCTTGGGCGCCTTCGACAACAGCCACGATCACTGGCTCGCGGGTGCCGCCATCGGCGCCATGGGGATCCGAGTCGCCCACTGGTATTCCGAACATCACGAAAAGTCTGTCGACGAAATCGTCGCGACCTATCAAACCTTTGCCTGCCGGCTGGTTGCTCAAGGCAATAACTGAACACCGTAAAAAACGCCCCGAAAGCATTACCAAGATCTATAAAAACAGGAGAAAACGGGCATGAAAAAGCACTACCAAGCCATAACCGCCCTCGCCGCCTGCGGCCTACTTGCTGCACCTGCACACGCCGAGGAAACCGGCAAAAAACGCACGCGCGTCATAGAAGAAATTATTGTGTCAGCGCAAAAGCGTGACGAGGCCGTACAAGACGTTCCCATCTCCATGTCGGTTATGGACGCGGATTTCATGGTCGAGCAGGGCGTTACCGATTTACGTGAAGCACTGCTTTATGTCCCCAATGTGGCGGTGGAGCAGGCGGGATTTTTTGCTGCTCCCCGTGCGCGCGGTTTTACTTTTAATAACAACAATAAAGCTTTTGAACCGCCGCTGGGGCTGGCCATTGACGGCCTGCCCTACACCCGCATTCCGTACTTTCTGGCCGCCACATTTGACCTTAAGCGCATTGAAGTTCTGCGCGGCCCACAGGGCACTACCTTCGGCAAGAACACCACAGCCGGCCTGATTCATATGCTCACTGCCGACCCGAGCGATACCTTTACTGGCAACTTTAGCGCCCAGACCGGCGACTTTGAACGCGAGCGTTACGAAGCGAGCTTTGGCGGACCCCTGATTCCCGACGTGGTCAACTTCCGCATCGCAGCCTTTACCGACAAACGCGACGGTTTTGTTGAAAACACCACCGACGATGTGAACCCGAAAGCCCAGGAAAACTTTCGCGGCCATGATCGCGACGGCTACCGCATTAAGTTCGATTTTCCGAATATCGCCGGCGCCCAGTTAAAACTGACCTGGGAAGATGTAGATTTGGCCGACCTCGGCACCGGTTTTGAAATTATTCGCGCCTCCGACGACGTGAAGGAATTCCTGCGCGCCTACGACCCCAATACAGACTTCGAAAAAGGCAACTTCAAGGCCTCGCTGGATGATCAGGATGGCCGCGAAGTTAACATCAAGACCTTCAACATGCAGCTCAACTACGACATTGGCGAGTGGGGCCTGGTGTTTGTCGGCGGTCACTCCGTGCTGGAGCAGTCTTTGAGCCTCGATACCGACTTCACCCCGGCGCCGGCCACGCTGGGTCTTGGCGGCGACCGTTCGCCGACAACAACCGGCGAGTTCCGCGTAATCTCCCCGACACTCGACGGCTTGTTCGGCATCGACAGTCTGTTTGGCGCCGATCTCGGCAGCAGCGATTTTGTTGCCGGTGTGTTCTATCAAGAGCGGAATATCAACGACAGCTACTTCCGTTTTATCTTTGACATGCCCTCCTATCTCGGTCTGATTGCTGCTGCTGGCTCGAGCGATTCCGCGACAGCTTATGCACTGCTACCCAATCTGGGTGAAGATCAATTTGTCGAAGACTTTACCCAAACCTTCGAGCAGGAAGCCGAATCCCTCGCCGCCTTTGCTGAATTCAAATGGCACTTCATGCAGGACTGGACCCTGCAGGTGGGCATGCGTAACGGCGAAGAGAAAAAGACCGGCGAATGGAAGCAATTTTATAACCAGCCGCAACCTGCCGTTGTTTTACCGCAAGCCGGCATTGAGGAATTTGAAGCCAAGCGTGTACAGGAAGATAACCAATTCCAGCACAAGGTCTCGATCAATTGGCAACCCACCGACAACGTCAGTCTCTTCCTGCACCGCGCAGAAGGGGTGAAGGGCGGCGGCTTTAACGCCTTTGCCTTCCGCGGCGTAGAGGATGAACTGGTGTTCTTCCCTGAATTCACCACCGAGTGGAGCTTCAACGCCAAAACCAGTTGGTTCGATAACACCTTGAATGCCAACCTTTCAATCTTCCGTATGGATGTCGAAGACTTCCAGGTACTGAGCCGCGCACCAGAACGCACGACCATCGGTATCGGTGTAACCCTTGTGAAAAACGCGGCCGAAGCCCGCTCTCAAGGTGTTGAAGGTGATATCCACTGGCTGGTCAACGACTGGTTCAGCCTGCTCGGTACCATTGGCTACAACGAAACCGAATACCTGAAATTTACCGACAACGAGTGCCCACCCGATCGCACTGACGACCCTAACTGTGGCGACGCCAGCGGTAAGTCCTTCCCTTTCGCACCGAAGTGGAACAATACGCTGACCGGCTTGGTACGCCTGCCCGTGTTTGACACCGGGCTGGAATTTACCGCCAGCGCCACCATAGAGCAGTTCTCCGAACAGTTGCTGGATGTTGACCTGGACGAGCGTAAACTGCAGGAAGGCTTCGAACGATACAAAGCCAGTGTTGGCGTTCATAACCCGGCACAGGGCTGGAGCCTGAAGGTCATTGGCGAAAACCTGACCGACGAGAAAACCGGCATCCGTCAGGGCGATCTGTTCTCCGGTGTCTTTGTGGAAATCGCGGAGCAACCTCGCACCGTTTACGCCCAATTCGACTGGCGCTTCTAAGCACCGGGAGGTTCGCGTATGCGATTTGCAAATCAACAGAGAGGCCTGCGCCGCCTGACGGTGGTGCTGGCCGCCCTCCTTCTGGCGGGCTGCAACGACTCCAGCACCACGAGTTCAAATAACCTTGGCAGCGCCAGCTTTACCCAGCATCGCTTTAGTGAAGAAGGGCTGCCGGAACGCGACTACTATTTGTATGTGCCCAGCTCGCTGCCCGCTAACGCACCACTTGTGGTGTATTTACACGGCTGTAATCAGACCGCGGTACAAGCTGCTATCGGTACTCGCTGGAATGAACTCGCCGAGCAACGTGGCTTTGTGGTGGTGTATCCGGAACAGAAAAATCCGAATAATGACGAAGACCCCGCCGAGCAGACCGACGGCCATGTGAGCGACGGCAACGGTATCTACTGCTGGAACTGGTTCCGCCCCGAGCATCAGAATCGCGACAGTGGAGAACCGGCGGCGATTGCCGGTATTACCCGCGAAGTATTGGCTCGCAGCGATCTGAGCATTAACGCAGACCAGGTGTTTCTCAGCGGAATGTCAGCCGGTGGCATTATGGCTAGCGTAATGGGCGCAACCTACCCCGACCTATACGCCGCCATCGGCGTGGTCGCGGGTTGTGGCTACGCCGCCTGCGGTGATGCCAGCGGCAGTCTCGCCTTTCAGACCATGGGTGAACAGGCCCGCCGCCTCCCGGTAATTCTGTTCCACGGTACCGCCGACGAAATCGCGCCCATTGCCATGGGCGAGGATGCTCTCCAGCAATGGCTCGGCAGCAACGATTGGATCGACAACGGCCTGCCTGACAACTCCGTAGCACGCACGCCTGCGCAAACGCTGCAAATCGGCTTTGATGAGACCGTGTTTGCGGGCGTCGGCGAGGAAGGCGACACCTGTATTCGCAACCAGAATTCGCCCTGCCTAGGCGGCCTGTTCGGACTCGATAGTTATCCGACAACCATTGAGCGCTACGTAGACGCCAAGGGCTGCCCGCTGATTGATTTCTGGATCATTCACGGCTTGACCCACAACTACCCCGGCGGCAATCCCGAGGGTAATTTTGTCGACCCCATCGGCCCCGATATCACCCGTGCCAGCTACAACTTTTTTCTAGCCAACCCCAAGAACAGTATTTTTGAGCGCGGCCTCGCCGTCTGCCAGTGAGCACCCAAAAGAATAATTTGTAGAGAGTTTTCCATGTTGCAGTCCACCATGATGACCCAGCCCCTTACACTCACCAGCCTGCTGGATCGCAGCGGTTCGGTGTTCGCGGATGTCGAGGTCATTTCCAACACCCCCAGTAAAACCCTGCACCGAACAAACTACGGTGAGGTTGCACGACGCGCCCGACAGCTGGGAAACGCCCTGCAAAAGGCCGGCATTCAGCCGGGCGACCGCGTCGCAACGCTTATGTGGAATCACTACGCTCATCTCGAATGCTATTTCGCAATTCCTGCAATCGGCGCCGTGTTGCACACCCTGAATCTGCGCCTTCACGCGGATGATATCGGCTATATCGCCAACCACGCCGAAGATCGCATTCTGATCATCGACGACATTCTGCTGCCCCTGTATCGCGAATTCGCCGACACGGTAAATTTCGAGCGCGTTATCGTCCTGAACTATGGCGGCGAAAGCCACGAATTCGAGGACTACGAAGACTTTCTTGCCAGTGGTGACGACACCTACACCCCGGTAGAGATAGACGAGAACTGGGCCTGCGGCATGTGCTACACCTCGGGCACCACCGGCAAACCCAAGGGTGTACTCTACGGTCACCGCTCGTCCATTTTGCACGCTATGGGCTTTGCCCTGCCTGATGCCGGCAACCTGTCGTTCCGCGACACGGTGTGCCCGGTAGTACCCATGTTCCACGCAAAGGCCTGGGGCTTACCCTACGCCGCTGCCATGGTCGGCTCGCGACTGGTGCTGCCCGGCCCACACCTCGATGCGGAAAGCCTGCTCGATCTCTACGCCGAAACCGGAGTGAACTTTACTGCCGGCGTGCCCACGATCTGGATGCGGGTTTACGAATCGCTGACCAAAGAACCTCAACGCTGGGAACTACAAGACAAGCTGCGGATGTTCGTCGGCGGATCCGCAACGCCCTCATCTCTCATCGAGAAATTCCGTAGCATTGGCATGACTGTGCAAACGGTTTGGGGCATGACCGAAACCTCACCCATCGCCACAGTAACCAGCCTGCGCCCGGAAATTGACGAACTCGACGAAGCCGAACAGAGGCGCTACCGCGCTCGCGCCGGCATTCCCCTACCCATGGTCGAACTGCGCGTCAAAACCGAAGAAGGACAATTAGCCGACTGGGATGGTGAAACCGTGGGAGAGCTGCAGGCCAGAGGCCCGTGGATTACCGGCAGCTACTACAACCGCCCAGACGCCGCCGACAGCTTTACCGACGACGGCTGGTTCTGCACCGGCGACGTAGCGGCGCTCACGCCGCTCGGTTACGTGCAGATTTCAGATCGCACCAAAGACCTGATCAAATCCGGCGGCGAATGGATCAGCTCGGTTGATCTTGAAAATGAATTGATGGCCCACCCGGATGTTGCCGAAGCCGTAGTGATCGCCGTGCACCACCCGAAATGGATGGAGCGCCCCTTAGCGGTTGTCGTCAAGCGCGACGGCGCCGAGGTCAGTGCGGATGATCTGAAGGCTCACCTCAAAGGCAAGTTCGCCAACTGGTGGATACCCAATGATGTGGCGTTTGTGGAAGAAATCCCCAAGACTTCTACAGGCAAGTTTATGAAACTGAAGGTGCGCGAGCAGTTTGCGGACTGGGAGTGGAGTAATTAAACCGGTACGCCTTCAACGCACCGGAAACTGACAATAAAAAATCGCCCCGCCTTTGGGGTTTGCCCGGTAACCAATACTGCCGCCATGGGCCTGAACAATCGACTGACAAATCGACAGGCCCACGCCCATGCCGCCTTCCTTGGTTGTCACAAAGGGCGAAAATAATTTCTCTTCCATTTCAGCACTCAGGCCACAGCCGCGATCTTCTACCGCGAAACCAACCTCGTCACCGTCCAGATAGGTTCTCACCCGCACACCACCGAAATCATCGGGCGCCCCGCGCATGGCTTCCATGGCATTGCGAATCAGGTTCAGGGCAACCTGCTGCACTTGTACATCGTCGGCCAAGGTTGCCGGCAGCTCTTCAGTTGGCTCAAAGGTGATACTCACACCATTAATACGCGAATCCACTTCGGCCAGCATAACCACTTCCTGCATGACGGTATTGATATCCAGCGGTACCCGGCCTTCCGAGGTGGGTTTACGGATGTAGCTTCGCAGGCGCTGAATAACATCGGACGCGCGCTGGGATTGAACGACAATTTTTTCAAGAACTTCCTTCAGCTTGGATTTTTCAATCGGGTCCTGTTCGAGAAAGCGCTGTGCCACAATGGCGTAATTACTGACCGCCGTCAGCGGCTGATTCACTTCATGGGCAATGCCTGCGGCCATTTCACCACCGGTACTCAGGCGTTCCATATGCGCCAAATGTTGGCGCTGGTTATGTAATTCGTCGCGCGCTGATTGCAGCGCTTTTTGGTTCTCCAGCCATTCAGTGATGTCCCTCAGCACCACTACACGCTTATCGCCCTCCAGGGCCGCACAGTACAGCGCCAGCGTCAGTTCGCGTCCGTCTCTGGCGCGCACCTCCACCTGATCAAGAGATAATAGTTTGCCTTCACTAATCACTTCCTCAATGTGCGACTGCATAGCTTGAAAATCGAAGAAATCAAACAAGGCTTCGCCAATACACTGGCTATCAGTGCGCCCGACCAAGGCCTCAGCCTGCGGGTTCACGCTACTGATACGGCCCTGTCGATCCAAACTGAAAATCGCCTCAGAAACCGACCGGAGTATTTGAAAATTTTCGTCCTCCAGCTCGGCGTTACGACGAGCCAGCTGCATTTCCAGGCGATGTATTCGCAATTGGGTTCGTACACGCGAGCGAACTTCTTCAGCCTGAAAGGGCTTGGAGACATAATCCACAGCGCCAAGACTGAAGCCTTTAACCTTGGCGTCGGTATCCGTTAGGGCAGACAGAAAGATGATGGGTATACCGCGGGTTTGTTCGTTCGCCTTCAGCCGGCGGCAGACCTCAAAGCCATCCATGTCGGGCATCATGATATCGAGCAAGATAAGCGAGGGGATCGCCTTTTCCGCGATGGAGAGAGCCTGCGGGCCATCGCGAGCCGCCAACAAGGTGTAGCCGGAATGTTCCAGTGTTTTGTATAGCACCTGCAGGTTGGTCGGGTTGTCATCAACCAGCAAAACCTGCTCGGCACTACGTTTGGAGGCGGTACTTTTAGCTTCAGTCATCGTTTGCCTGCAACAGATCTTTCAGACCCTGGAAATCAAAGTTCTGCAGTAAATTATAGGCATAATCTGCATACCCACCGTACTCACTGTCTTTATGTGATTCACAAAACTCACTCATGGCCGCGATATCACCCAACGCTAGCAACTCGAGTAAGGTCTTGCGATCTTCGATCGGCAATGGCGGCCCGTCGTATGCAGCCTCATTGGTTTCTGTTTCGCTATTGAGGGGAACACTCGCCACGGCAGGTGCTGACGTCCGATCGCGTCCCTCTGCGCCACGACCTTTTGCGCCACGATCTTCTGCGGTGCCGGTGCGGACGTGCTTGGCAATCACTTTCAAAAGATCTTCAAACTGCACTGGCTTGGCCACATAATCGTTGCAGCCATATTCGAACGCTCTGGATTGGGTATCGAGCTCGGCGCTGGCAGTTACCATAATCACGACGATCTCGTTGTATTCACTGTTTGCTCGAATTTCACGCAGACAGGTCAAGCCATCCATTTTTGGCATTTTGTAATCGAGCAAAATCAGATCGATCGCCTTACGTGGCAAGAGGTCCAATACTTCGCCGCCATCCGCAGCAACGTGAACCGACTTCGCCAGCGACTCAAGCATACCTTTCAGCACGGTACGGTTGTCAGCGTTGTCGTCTGCAACAACGATAGTCAAGTCACTCAGATCGGGTAGTTTTTCTTTTTCCACCTCCAGTTCAACGCCTTTGCGCCGGTCGCGCTGAATAATGCCCTGATCACCTACCGGGATGTCAAAGGCAAACGTTGTGCCTTTACCCATTACACTGGTGACTGACAGTTCACCACCCATGGCCTCGCACAGTCGCCGGCAAATAGCGAGACCCAATCCGGTTCCTTTTCCGTCATGTTCATTTACCCGACTAAAGGGTTCGAAAATGCTCTTGATCTTTTCTTGGGGAATACCCACGCCGGTATCAATCACACTGAACAACAAAACATTCCGGTCTTCGTCGAAATCCACCTCCAGCGTGACCTTGCCCTCTTCGGTGAATTTGACCGCGTTACCCAACAAATTAACCAGAATCTGCCGCAATTTGACTTCGTCGGTGCGTATTAAATCCGGTACCTGGCTCGACACTTTGTGTTCATAGCCAAGTTTTTTCGCCTGGGCACGCTGACGCAAAATATCACTGACGCTCGCGAGAATGTCGCGCAGGTTTGCTGTGTGCAGGGAAATGCTGAAGGTACCGCTTTCAACCTTGGCCAGATCCAGTACGTCATTAATGAGGTTAAGCAGGTGTTGACCACAGTTTTCAATCGCGTCGAGGTAGCCTTGGGATTCCTCGGGTAGTTTCTTCTGCCGCTGCAACAACTGAACGTAGCCCAAAACCCCGTTGAGCGGGGTCCTCAACTCATGGCTGGCACTCGACAGAAACTGGCTCTTCGCATGGTTGGCATCTTCGGCGGCAATCCGTGCATTTACCAGCTCACCTTCCATCTGTTTGCGCTCGGAAATATCGCTCATAATCCCCATAGCTCGATGGGGCGAACCATCGGCCGAGGTATCAACAATATCACCGCGACTCAGTATCCAGCGGTAGCGCCCGGCGTTATCGCGAACGCGGAATTCAACGCTGTGACTGCCATCGTCGGAACCATTAACGGCAACCAGATTGTGCAGCACATGTACGTCTTCCGGGTGAAAGATTTGACTGAACTTGTTGAGGCTGACGCTATCCGGAGGCACTTCATAACCGAGCTGACGATAAAAGCTCTCGCCAACCGCGATGCGGTCATGCTCCATATCCAGATCCCACAGATGGCTCTGTGACGCGTCCAGTGCAAGTTGGAAGCGGCGCTCGCTGAGCTTGAGCGCATACTCGGTTTCGCTTCGGGTTCGCACCATGTAATTGGCGTGATGAGCCAGCTCTTCAAATTCGGCAAAAGGCAACTCGCTAACATTGATACGGGTAGAACTTTCGCTGGCTTTGGCAAAGAACTCCTGAAAGCGATGGAAACCCTGTGCATTGAGGTGAGCGAGCCGCCGCGCTACCAAGGTCGCCACAATCATTAACGCCACCGCGATTGCCGAGATAAACAGGGTATGGTTCATGACACGCGCTTCTAGCGCCTGTCGCTCGGCTTCCAGTAATGCGTAGTATTCATCGAGGAAGAAGCCAGCGCCGACAACCCAGTTCCACTCGGGGTAAAGTTCTACATAGCTCACCGCCGGTGAACGCTGCTGCCCACCCGGGCGCCGCCATTCCAGCTCGACCAGCTTGCCTTGGCCGCCCTCTTCCTGGGATAGAACATCCACAACTCTATCCATACCAGGCTGCAGCTTGCCCAGCATATCCGGGTTGTAAGGGTTCACTAACTGTTTGCCTGAGTACTCGGTTACGAAGAGCACCGAACTGTCGACGTCGAAGGGAACCGCCGCCAAACGGTCAATCACTTCCTGTTTGATACGGTCAATTTCATCGCGAAGGTAAACACTGGCCCCAATGTAGAGGTCGAGAGGCTTGTAATAGTAAACAAAACTGACGTTGCGATGGGTGTCATCGCTGCCACGGTCGCTGAAACGAAACTCCAGGGTGCTCTGGTTTTTGTTCTGCGTGGCGTTTTTAACCTGTACTGTGAACTGCTCCAGCATGGCACTTTGGCGCAGGCGCTCACGAGACTGCGGATGTAAGGGGGGCAGCAGCGCTCGACCCGTCCCTTGCAACGCAAAAAAGAAGCCCTTCTGCTCATGAAAACGCAGCGGCTCTATCGTCGAGCGAACACGGGCGAGTATTTTGCTACGGGATTCGGTCGCTGCCGACTGCTTGTGCATATTGGCGATAAGCGCCAGCGCGACGGCCACTTCCTGACGCAATTCCTGGTAGAGCGTGCGATTGAGCTGGGACTCCTTGTACTCTATGTAGTCCATCGCCTTGGCGACTTCGCGCTTAAGCAGCTCAGAGCGGGATTCAACAAAGGTCTTGCGCAGGTTGTCAGACTGATCTGTGAATTTGTCATACTCGGTGGCGATCCAGATGACGCCATTGAGGGCGACAGGCACGGCTGCCAAGGCGATAAGACTTACCAGATAGATCTGTATCAGACTTCTTTTCTTACGCATCGTGCTCCCGTGCGTTAAGGCTGGCTGGCGTGGAACTATGCTACCGCCGGACCTATTTAGACGCCAGCGATGAAAAAAATCACGCAAATGTTTGCTTTACCTGCTATTTTTAGAAGCTACAATGACTATGAATAGCTCGAACAAAGGGGTGCTCCATGGATGCAGAAGAAGCAACTGTCTTCATTGTAGAAGATGATGAGGCAGTGCGTGACTCCCTAAAGCTGATGCTGGAGTCGCTCGGCCACAAAGTTGAAGCGTTTGAACGTGCCGACACCTTTCTTGAAGCCTACGACCCGGAACGCCCCGGCTGTATAGTGCTGGACATCCGCATGCCCGGCATGAATGGCATGGAGTTGCAGCGCAAACTCAATGCCATGATGTCCATCCTCCCGATCATTTTTGTCACCGGCCACGGCGATGTTCCGATGGCGGTAGAAGCCATGCAGCAGGGCGCTGTCGATTTTGTCCAGAAGCCTTATCGCGAACAGGATCTACTCGACAAAATTCAAAAAGCGATAGCCCAAGATGCAGAGCACCGTCACGAGCTGAAGGAAGTTAAGGTAATTAAAGAACGCCATGAAGAACTGACCCCGCGCGAACGCGAAGTCATGGACATGATGGTGGATGGCAAAGCCAACAAAGTAATTGCCATTGATCTGGATATCAGCCAGCGCACGGTTGAAATTCACCGGGCCCGCGTTATGGAGAAAATGGGCGCGAAATCTCTGGCCCAGCTGGTGCGCATGTCGATGGCACTGAAGACCGAAAGCTAAACCCTCACAACTCGCCTACGGCGCACGGGTTATCGCGTCATCGAGCTGACCGATAACCCGCAATAACGCCTCACCCGGATTATCCAGAGCCTCTTCCACCACCGGTTTGATCTCACACTTGGCGGGCATCGCAGCCTCCGCATCGATCAGCCAATAGATGCGCGGTATAAAGATAAACTGTAGCCATTCCTGAAGCTCCAGCGTATCAACGCAAAAGGGTTCAACACTGGCGAGTGCTTCGTCCGACGGCGGCTCACTGGCCCACAGTCCGCGGTTGCGCAAAATGGCCTCAAGGTCGATCAGCAGCGAGGCGATTTCCTGATAGTCGTTCATGGCCTATTACAGCTAACTCAAGACTCGAACACTCGCCGGAAGGGCGGCAGGGAATCCAGCATCTTCTGGCCGTAGCGGCGAGTGAGAACGCGCCGATCCAGCAGGGTAATATGACCACTGTCGCTTTCCTTGCGCAGCAAGCGGCCGCTGGCCTGCACTAGCTTCAGCGCCGCGTCTGGCACTGAAATCTCCATAAAGGCATTGCCTTTGTTCTTTTCGATCCACTCCGCCAATGCCTGTTCTACTGGATCATCCGGTGGCGCAAAAGGCAGCTTGGCGATGATCACGTGCCGGCAGTAATCTCCCGGCAGATCGACCCCCTCAGCAAAACTGGCCAGCCCGAACAAGGTGCTGTAGCCGCCCTGATCCACCCGTTCACAATGCTGCTTGATCATCTCGTGCTTGGAGTAATCGCCCTGCTTGATCACCTGTTCCTGAAGCGCTGCTGGCAGCCCCTCGTAGACCGCCAGCATCTGCCGCCAGGAGGCAAACAGGGCCAGCGTTCCGCGCTCCTGCTTGAGCAGCTCGGGCATCATCGCGATCAGGGCTTCGGTATGCGCCAAGGCATCACCCGCGTCGCAGGGCATCGCAGGCACCCGCAGTTCGGCTTTTTCCTGGTGGATAAAGGGGCTGGGCACCACCGCGCACTCACTGATATCCGCCAAACCGGCGCGCATGGACAGGCGTTCAAACTCGCCCAGCGCGGTCAGGGTCGCAGAGGTTAATACCGCGCCGTAGCAACGCTTCCAAAGGGTGCTGATCAGGGTATTGGCGGCCAGAATGGGACTACAACACAGATCCATATCGCCGGCAGCACTCATGCCCTCAACCATCTTCACCCAGCGCGCCAGCGGTGGGTTTTCCTCCTCACTCGCGTTCTGATAATTGCGCCACAGCCCCATCTGACTCTCTATTCGGCGCTGTATGGTCGCTACAGCCGCAAGCCACTGTTCCAGCACCTCGCGGTCGATGTTTTTGCTGCGCTTGTCCAGAGCGTCTTCGAGGGCTTCCTGCACATCATCCACTTCCGCCAGCACGCCACTGTAGCCTTGCATCAACTCCGTAGCTTGGCGTCGCAGTAAATCCGGAATCAGGCCGTGCTCAAAGCGCAGCACGTCACCACCGCCTCTGGCCTCAAGCCCCTCATTTACGATGGAGGAGATCAGCGGCGCCGCTTCGCGTTGCAGTTCCAGCAGGGCTGACATTTGCCCTGCCAAGCCATCGATCAGCGCTCGCTGCTCGCCTTGGGGCAACTGCTCAGCCATGCCGCGCACCGCGCGCAGGGTCTGGTCCAGCCAGCGCTCGGTGGAAAAGAAGCGCAGCTGGAAGCTGAAGTGATTAATCACTTTGTCTGGCAAGTGATGGGCTTCATCAAACACATAAATCACATCTTCCGGCGGCGGCAGGATAGCGCCGCCGCCCAGTGCCAGATCAGCCAGTACCAAATCGTGGTTGGCGACAATCACATCCACGTCCAGCAGGTTTTCTCGCGCGCGGAAGAAAGCGCACTCACGGATAAAGCTGCAGCGCCGCCCGGTGCATTGAGCCGGTTCCGTGGTGACCCGCTGCCAGGCCTCGTCGTCGACGGCGTCCGGCCACTGATCCCGGTCACCATCCCAGCTGTTCCGCGCCAGGGCATCCGCCATACTCTGGAATAGTTTGACTTCCTGCACGGCGGGCTGGGCCGCCACTTCATCCGGGTAGAGCAGTTGGTTCTGAGCGCCGCCACCGGACAGTTGCTGATCAAGCCGGGCGTGACAGAGGTAGCGCTGGCGCCCCTTGGCCAGAGCGTAATCAAACTCGAGGCCGGAGTGTTCCATAATGTCGGGAATATCCCGCAGCAGAATCTGCTCCTGCAGGGCCACGGTCGCGGTCGATACCACTAAGGTTTTGCGGCGGGCGCGGGCGATAGGCAGGGCCGCGATCAGGTAGGCGAGTGTTTTGCCAGTACCGGTGCCTGCCTCCACCACCGCCAGGGGCTTGCCCCCCTTGCGCTGGCCGGCGTCATCGGTCGGAATCGCGGACAGTGTTCGCGCAATATGCGCGATCATCAAACGCTGACCGTAGCGCGCCTTGAGGCCTTTGGAATTCAGAAAACCGGTATAGGCCGCCTGAATTTCCTGTTTGAGGCTGTCGTCTACCACCCTCAGGCCGTCTCCCGCTGCGCCAGTTTGGCGATCACCGGGTTGGCGTAAATCGCCAGTGCCTTGGCGCGATGACCTTCCGGGATCGCTGCCAGACGCGCCTCGAAGGCCGATTTGGAGTCATCATTCATCGGCCCCAACTCGGTCAGCACTTCCTTGGGCAACTGCTGCCAGTCATTGCGTCCGGTCTGCTGCTCATAGGCCCAGATGTTACTCGGCTGCAGGCGGTATTCCTGCACAATCTGGCAGTCGATGGCCTCAGCCACCTCGTTAGGAGTGCTGAAATCCTGATCCAGGGGCTCACCAAAATGCACGTGCACCCGGCCTTTCTGGCCGCGAATACCCAGCGCGATGCTTTGCAGGTCTTCAAACTCAGCTTTCTGGTAGTCGCCATCCTGTTCACGCAGGGTCAGCTCACGCGCTTTGGCCGCGTCGCAGGGGTCCCATTCGTATGAAATGGCCACCGGCACAATGCCCAGCGTTTTGATGAAGTCGGTAAAGGTTTCTTCGCTTTTCTGCTGGCTCATGCACAGCATTTTGATAATGGCCGGTTCCGTTTCATCGATACCGTCTTTTGCCCGCCCCTCGCGCTGAGCCAGCCAAATGGTGGCTTTTTCTTCGGTCAGGGAGTGGCGAATATAATTCGACAGGTTCTTGTAGGCTGCCAGCATCTGGCGCGGCCCCTTGGCCGAGCGCTTAACAATAAAACTCTTGTTAAGGCGCATCAGGTCGGCGGCAAAGGGCTTGCTCAACAAATTGTCGCCAATGGCAATGCGCACGGTGTCGCCGCCATTATGGTAGAGGGCGTAGTTGACGAATGCCGGGTCGAGTGCAATATCGCGGTGGTTGCTGATCAGCAGCCAGGGCCGCTCCAGCGACAGATTCTCCAGCCCGGAGACGGTAAAGCGGCTGGTGGTGGTCTCGATCATGTCGTCCATGTAGAGCTTCACGATCTGCTGAAACTGACGCACCGTAGCCACGCCCTTTAACTGGCGTTTGAGCACAGAGCGCACCAGCGGTCTTACCAGCTTGGGGAAAAAACGTTGCAAGCGCGGCGCCCGCAGGCCCGCCATGGTATCGAGCAATTCCTTGTCGTTCAGCAGCTTGCCCAGCACGGGGGCAACTTCATCGTCGCGATAGGGCCGAATGTCGGCAAAATTATCCATACGTCTCTTATCGTCAGTGTCTGGTGACAGGCGGCGCGGCAGGTGCCCACCGTCAAATAGGCCGGCTATTCTACAGGAATCAGGGGCCGCTCGCCGCGCACGTTTTTGCCACTGAAAAGTGACCGCTGCGCACATCGCGAGGGTTTTCCGTAAGGCGTATAGTTTTCAGCATGAACCACATTGCCTCGGGAGCAGACCATGACCGATCTCGGCTACAAACCCTTTGACTGCGACAACCACTACTACGAGTCCCACGACGCCTTTACCCGTCACGTCCCCAAACACATGCGCCCGCGTTGTGTGCAGTGGGCCGAAATCGAAGGCCGCAAATACCACGTGGTGGGCGGCAAGGTATCGCGCGCCGTGACCAACCCGACCTGGGACCCCATCGCCAAGCCCGGTGCGATTTCCGATTTTCTGCGCGGCAACCCCAACAAACTCAAGCCCGAAGAATTGCTGAGTGATCCCGAGCCCCTGCCCGATTGTTATATCAACCGCGATGCCCGCATCAAGGTACTGGACGAACAGGGCCTGGAAGCCATGTGGCTATTCCCAACCCTCGGAGTACTCTACGAAGAACTGCTCAAGCACGATATCGAGGCGGTGCGCACCCAGTTCCGCGCCTTTAACCGCTGGCTCGACGAGGACTGGGGCTGTAATTACCAGAACCGTATTTTTGCCTCGCCTTATATTTCCCTGGCCGATGTGGACTTCGCCTGTGAAGAACTGGAGTGGGCGCTTAAGCAAGGCGCGCGCACCGTCTGCATGCGCCCCTCGGCGGTGTGGACCAAAGACGGCCCGCTGTCGCCCTCACACCCCAAGTTCGATCCTTTCTGGGCACGCGTTAACGAAGCAGGCATTACCGTCGTCGTTCACGCCTCGGATTCCGGCTACACCACCCACGGCTACGTGGATGACGGCTTCAGCACGGGCGGTTCCAACGCTTTCAGCTCCTGGGCGCCAAACATCAAACACTTCAATATCGAACGGGCGGCCTACGATTTTCTGGTGACACTCTGCTACGAAAAACTGTTTGAGCGCTTCCCCAACCTGCGCATTGCCTCCATCGAAAACGGCGCCGAATTCCTGCCGGATCTGGTGCGCAAACTGAAGCAGTCCCGCGACCGAATGGACACCATGGGTTACTACAAGGAAGACCCGGTCGAGCTGTTCAAGCGCCACGTATGGATTAACCCCTTCTGGGAAGACGACGTGTACGAGGTGGAAGAGATCATGGGCGCCGACCGGGTGATCTTCGGTTCTGACTGGCCTCACATTGAAGGCATGCCCACACCGCTGGATTATGTACCCGAGCTGTCGAAATTTGATGACGCGAAGAAGAAGCGGATTTTGCGCGACAACGTGCGCGAGCTGAATGAATTGAAGCCCCTCTAAACCTCTAAGGTTTCTCCCGGCAGGGAGAAACCTTTCCCTCTCCTTCGGAAATCCCTTATAGCTCAACATGTAATAGGTGCTAACTTTTGCGCAGTCTGACCGGACCCAGACTCGCGAAACCTATTCAGGAGCTTTATATGACGTCACAAAAATTTACCAGACTGGCCAGCGTCAGCCTGGTCGGCGCCTTATTATCTACACCCGCTAGCGCTGAAAGAGTGCTTGAGGAAGTCATCGTCACGGCCACAAAACGAGCTCAATCGGTGAATGATATCCCGGTTGCTGTCTCAGCCTATGGCGCCGATCAGCTAGAACAGTCTGGAATTCGGGATGTATCCGAAGTCACTTCGGTATCACCCAGCCTTGATTACGGCAGTACGGAGTCATCCGCCAGCGGCAACCTGAGTATGCGGGGTATCGGCACTCTGGGAACGGACCCCGGCCTGGAATCGTCAGTGGGCGTTTTTATCGACGGTGTTTATCGTAACCGTTCCGGAGTAGCCATCGATGAACTTGGACAGGTGGAGCGTATCGAGGTTTTGCGCGGTCCGCAGGGCACCCTGTTTGGTCGCAATACCTCTGCCGGCCTGATACACGTGATCACCAAAGGACCCAACCTCGAAGAACCTGAGGGCTATGTAGGGTTAACCGCAGGCAACTATGACTTGAAACGCTTCGAGGGTGGCATCAGTGGGCCTATCAAGGAAGGCGTTCTCGCCGGACGACTCGACACCGTCATTACCCAGCGCGATGGTTATCTGGAAGATATCAACAGCGACGAAACCTACAACGATCGCGACCGTTACATGCTGCGCGGTCAACTCGCTTTCGAACCCAGCGATCGTCTGGCAACGCGCTTTATCGTGGATTACAGCAAGCGTGAAGAAAAGTGCTGCGGCGCCCCCACATCGCAACAGGCAACAGGCCCGCAAAACGTCAACAATCTGACTCTCAACAACAGCAACGATCGTGCGCTGGACAGCAACGACGATCCCTATGATCACAACATTGCCGTAACCAGCGGCCGCGAAATCGCGGACGAAGCCGAACAGTGGGGCGTGTCAGCGGAAGTCAATTACGACTTTGACGCCTTCCAACTGGTTTCGATCACAGCTTACCGCGAGTGGGAAACGGACATCATTGGTGACACCATCGATTTCAGCGGAGCGGACCTGTTCTACTGGGACGAAGACGCGCCGCAAAATCGTCAGTTTGAAACGTTCAGTCAGGAGTTTCGGGCCCAAGGGAATTGGGAGCATGGCCGCTGGCTGGTGGGCGCAATATACTCCGATGAAACACTTTCAACCGAGTATACCGCCCGCTACGGTGCCGACCTGAACAACTACGCGATCGGTTTCTTCGGTCAACCCACCTACGCCTTTCTCACCCAGAACAACAACTTCATTGCCGGCGATGGCGTGAACGACGAAGGCGAGCAAGTCAGCAAAAGCATGGCCATTTTCACCCAAGAAGACTTTGATCTTAGCGACCAGCTGATGCTGACCGTTGGTCTGCGTTACACCCGCGAAGAGAAAGATATTGAACTGACCACCCGCAGCAATTTCTCCGCAAATGGCAACCCCTGTCTGGGAGTAGCAACCAACCCCAGTGCACCTGCGGCCGCTCGCACTATCATCTGCGGTATTTCTGCCCTCAGCCAACCCTTACTGGCAGACGGCACTTACACCGCCGACAAAGATGACTCGGAGCTTACCGGCACCGTGAAACTGGCCTACACGCTGGAAAACGGTACGCTGCTCTTTGCCAGTGCGGCAACAGGTTTCAAAGCCGGCGGTTTCAACCAGACTCGTCTGAGTGTAAACCCGCTCGCTCCCACAGGTGACAACCTCGGCTTTGAACCCGAAACCGTCACCACCTACGAGCTCGGTTTTAAGACCTTTCTGCTGAACCAGACCATGTCTCTTAACGGCACCGTTTTTCAGTCTACTTTCGAAGACTATCAGCTGGGCCAATTTACCGGGGTCACGCTGGAGACGGTCAGTGTCGACGAAGTGGAATCCAATGGTGCCGAACTCGAAGCAACCTGGCTGGCCACCGACGAGCTGACCGTTAATGCCGGCGCAGTGTATACCGACAACCGCTACCCGGATGATTCCAACATTGATCAACGCGCTCCGACCAGCGACGGTAACAAGCGTGCCGGAGAGCGCCTGGGCGCCCTGTGGTCTGCAACTGCTGGCGTAACGTGGAACCAGTCGATCAGCGAAACCCTTGGCGCGTCTTTCCATATCGATGCCCGCTACCGCGATGACTCGTTTTCGAATTCATCCCTAGACCAGGACTTCGCTCAAGACAGTTTTGTTCTGGTTAACGGTCGCATAGGCGTTGGTGATCTTGCCAAGAACTGGTCAGTAGAACTGTGGGGACGCAACCTGACTGACGAAGAATACACTCAGGTAGAGCTGGATCCACCACCGATTCAAGGTACTGGCGGCAACGGACGCATTGGTGCTTTTGTCGGTGAGCCTCGCACCTACGGTATTACGGCGCGCAAGAACTTCTAAGGCGAGCCTAAACAACAGGCATAAAAAAGGCGCTCAATGAGCGCCTTTGTCGTTCTACGTAAGTGGTTATACAACCATTACGTTAGCTGCTTGCGGGCCTTTGTCGCCCTGAACAACTTCAAATTCTACACGCTGGCCTTCAGCCAGAGTTTTGAAACCTGAACCTTGAATAGCGCTGAAGTGTACGAATACGTCCTTGCCGCCATCTTGTTCCAAAAAGCCGAAGCCTTTAGTTTCGTTAAACCATTTTACCTGGCCAGTAGTTTTAGACATTGCACTTTCTCCTCGGCTTGCTGCCGAAATAAAACAAAAAAACTGCGTTACGCAGATTGGGTGTTGACGGTAAGGCGCAGAATTGACTTGGTAAAAACAAGATGAAGATCTAGTGCGTTGCTCACGTCTGTCAGCTGGCACTAACAGGCAGGTCGTTCTAAATTGCTTTACAAGGTTCTACTGAGTCTTAGTCAGCCTGATCGATTATACGGCAAACCTGCAACACGTACAGTGTTTTCGCACTATTACCCAAAAGGCTCTTCCACATGCGATTCAAGGGCTTGCCTGTCACTGAGAATAATTCTGCCGTAGGCCAGCTTGACCCAGCCGCGCTTTTCCAGCGCCTTGAGCTCCTTACTCACGCTCTGACGTGAAGCCCCCAGCATTCGGCCCAGTTCATCCTGAGGCAGATGCATATCAATCAGCACCCCTTCCGCATGCGGTTGGCCGTAGTCATTGGCCAGGGTCAGCAAGCGCTTGGCGACTCGCTGCGACAAGGGCAGCAACATCAGATCACTGAGCCCCTCCATCGCCTGACGGAGCTTGCCGCAGAGAATCTGGACAAAGGGCGCATAGAGTTCCGGCTGCTGTTTTAGCAGATCGAGGATGGCCTGACGCGGGATCATCAGAACTTCCAACTCACCGCTGGCCTCTGCATCAGACAGTCTCGGCAGCCCATCAAAAATCGAGATTTCGCCGAGCCAATCGCCGGCCTCAAAAAACGTCGCGGTCAGAGCCTTGCCATCGATGGATGTAGCACCAATACGCACTCGCCCTTTTACCACCCCAAACAGGCCCGTCGGCTGATCGCCGCGGGCGTAGAGCAGCTCGCCGTCCTTCAGACGCCGCCGCTGGGCACAACGGGCCAGTTTATCCAGCACATCACTCGGCAACTGGGCGAACCAGAGGTTGGTTTCAAGGGATTCCCGGATAGAGGGTGTCTGACTCAATTCAAGGGCCTAATTGTCAATTGTTTGACAGTTTTATGGTTGTGACTGGCGCAGACTCAGGGTCAACATCCAACAACATGACTGCAGATTTGAAGGGAGGTTGCCATGAGCCTGGCAATGAGTAAAGCCGAAAGCTTGAAGGGCCAAGTCTCGGCCGAAGAATGGGAAGCCCGGGTCAATCTGGCCGCAGCCTACCGATTGGTCGCCCTCTACGGTTGGGACGATCTGGTGTTTACCCACATTTCCTCGCGGGTCCCCAACACAGACCACCACTTTCTGATCAACCCCTACGGCATGATGTTCGAGGAGGTGACCGCCTCTTCACTGGTGAAAATCGACGCCGATGGCAACAAGGTGCAGGACTCACCCTACGATGTAAATCCGGCCGGTTTCACGATCCACAGCGCCATCCACGCCGCCCGTGAAGACGCCCACTGTGTCATGCACACCCACTCCCTGAACGGTGTTGCCGTATCCACGCAAAAAGAAGGCCTGCTGCCGATTTCACAACAAGCCACACTGGTGCTGTCCAATCTCGGTTACCACGACTATGAGGGCATCGCCCTTAACGAAGACGAAAAACCCCGACTGGTAAATGATCTGGGCGAGAACGTGTTTCTGATGCTCCGCAATCACGGCCTGCTCACCGTCGGCAACACACCCGCCGATGCTTTTCTGGCCATGTATATTTTTGAGGCAGCCTGCATGATTCAGGTTCGCGCACTGGCGGGCAACCGCGAGCTGGTCCCGGTGCAGCAGGACATCCTCGACGGCGTGCGTGAAGCCGCACAGGTTGTGACGAAAGGCATGTTCGGCGGCCTTGCATGGCCTGGCCTGCTGCGTAAACTCGACCGGCAGAACCCTGGCTACGATCAGTAAGGAGGGATACCCCATGAACAAACAGACTCTGACCATTCCCGAAGGCGGTTTCACGTCCTTTCGCGAGTTCTACCCCTACTATCTGAGCGAGCATAAAGACACCACGTGCCGCCGGCTGCACGTGGTTGGCACCACACTGGTGATCACACTGGTCGCCTATACCGTGTTTACCGAGCAGTGGGCCTTCCTGTGGGCGCTGCCACTGGTGGGTTACGGTTTCGCCTGGGTCGGACACTTCTTTTTTGAGAAGAACAAACCAGCGACTTTCAAAAACCCGCTCTACAGCCTGTGGGGCGATTTTGTAATGTGGAAGGATGTGGTGACCGGCAAGATTGCCTGGTAATCACGCAGGTGCGGCGCCGTTAGTTGCCTGGCAATAGGCGCCGCAGCCAATACATCACTTCTTGGCCCGCGATTTCCAGGTAGTCAGTTCCAGCCCCCAGAAAAACAGACCGCCCCCGGTAATGGCCAAGACGGCTCCCACCGTTAACAGAGCCTCCACGCAGAACTCTGCTGTGGCGCCGGCACCGTAGCCCGCACCGGCAATAGGGGTTCCAGAACGGGTGCCGAGCACAGCTGCTGCGGTTAACGCGAGCCAGAGGGTCACAATGCCGGCCACGTTCAGATAGTAGGTCCAGCGCAACTGCATATCGCTCAGTTGCAGTCGATTCCAGGCCAGACCGATGATCAACAGTGCCATGCCCCCCTGAACCGCCGTCAGGTGCGCTGACAAACCCATTCTCGGGTTTGTGAACCACGGGATCAGACCACCCTCCACCAAGCCTACTAGAAACAGCGTGGCACCCCACACCAACACGCGACGGGATTTTTCTTCAATACTGTTAACGGTCTCAATGGGATCAATGTGGCGCTGCATGACTGCTCCTCGCGAATAGCTATTATGTTGTTATGGTCGTCGCCTTGATTCGTGTCTTACGCCCACCGCTAGACAACGGATTTCTTCCAACCGAAATGCCTTGCGAGATAACGCAAGCCTGACAGGCTTTGTACGCAGGATTCAGGATGACAGTGGAAAGGCCCGTATCCGTTTGTAAACCAGCTCCTCATCCTCCGTCTGGCTGTTAAACAGGCTGAAGGCCATGACCTGTTCCGCTGGCACGTCTGCGGCAGTTTGTTTGATCAATTCTTCAATCATAGGTTGCGGCACATGGCGTTTATAGCGCGCCAGGGTGATGTGGGGAACAAAGCGTTTTTTCTCCAGCGGCAGCCCCGCCTTGATCAAGGCCTTGAGCACACTGAGCTGAAGTGCTTTCAGTTCCGGGCAATCTTTCACGCCGAGCCAGATGACGCCGTTGCGGAACTGGCTCAGCTCGGTGAACTGCAATTCAAAGCTCCTTGCCCGCACCGTGGACAGCGCCTTGATCACAAGCTCGGGGTCGGCGTCACCGATAAACTGCAGGGTCAAATGCAGATTGTCGGGCGCCATAGGGCTGATGCCACGGGTTTTGGGTGGCTGGATGGTCTGCAGCCGCGTTTTCAGCGGCTGCGATAGGGGCACTGCAACAAAGAGACGCGACATACGCTGCTGCGTACCTCCCTCTCACGGTTATCAGACGGTTGGGTAATCGGTATACCCAGCTTCGCCCGGCGTGTAAAGGGTCTTGGGGTTCATTTGCGACAGGGCCAAGCCTTCGCGATAGCGGCGCACCAGATCCGGGTTGGCAATAAAGGGACGCCCGAAAGACACCGCCTGAATTTGCTCATCCAGCGCGCTCTCGGCCTCATCGCGATCGTAACTCTCATTGACGATCAGGGCGCCCGAATAATTCGCGCGGGCGAGGCCAATATTGTCGAGCCCAAGTTGGGGCATGCGAATCACATGCAGGTAGGCCAGCTGCATCGGATCAACCCACCGCAAGAGAGCCGCGAAGGTCTCTTCATGGTTGTCGTCATGCAGATCGTTAAAGGGATTGCCCGGACAGATACGCATGCCGACCCGATCCGAACCATCCACCCCCGTCATCGCCTTCAGTACTTCCAGCACAAAGCGCAGGCGGTTTTCCAGGGAGCCGCCCCAGTCATCGCTGCGCTGATTGGTGCCGGTTGAGAGGAACTGAGCCGGCAGGTAGCCGCTGGTGCAGTGGAGCTCTACACCATCGAAACCAGCCGCATAGGCGTTTTCGGTGGCGCGACGATAATCGTCGATGGTTTGCAGAATATCCGCTTCGCTCATGGCCTCCGGCTCGTCCATTGCCAGCATACCCTGCTCGGTAAAAATTTCTGCATTGGCCGTAATAGCGGACGGCGCCACAGTTCGCACCCCTGCCCCTTTGTTAGCCGAACTGGCGACGCGACCGCAGTGCATCAGCTGCAGCACAATCTGACCGCCCTCGGCGTGCACGGCAGAAGTCACAGTTTTCCAGGCCGCAATCTGCTCTGCGGTATAGATTCCCGGCGTGCGGCAGTAGCCTTTGCCTTCGGCGCTGGGCTGAGTGCCTTCGGTGATAATCAGGCCGGCACTGGCGCGTTGCTGGTAGTACTCGCGCATTAGATCCGTCGGCACGTCGGTAGCTTGATCGGCGCGTGAGCGAGTCATGGGTGCCATCACAACGCGATTGCGCAATTGCAGCCGCCCCAGTGTGGTTTCGGTAAAGAGCTTCATCAGCGCACTCGTATTTTTGGCGCGGGTGTGCCCCGGCGCATAGTTTTCAGAAATTGTTCAACTGGCGCGGGCGCGGCCACCTCCGGGGTACCCTCGGGCTTGTTGGCCCAGAATTCCTTCCAGCTCGGAAACAGATCGTGGAAGGCGCCGTGGTAGGGTTCGCGACCGGGCCAGCGCATTTTCAACTCGCCCAGCGGCGGTTTGTTCAAATCCGTGGCATACCAATAGCAGGGCAGGCGGCGACGAAAATACCAGCGACCGTCGATGCGCTCGTAGTCATCCCAATAGAGCATCTGCATTATCACCCACTCTGGGCCGCATTCGTGCTCGTTCTTTGAATACAGAACACCCACCGCATGATCCGGATCATCGAACTCAATAATGTGATTACCTACGTGATGGGAAGTGCCGGTGAATTGATTGCGCAAGGTGTCATCAACCCAGGCCTTGAGGTTTTCCCGGCCACTCAACTCGCGACTGACTCGGATATCCGGCGCAAACAGATTTACATGGGCATCCAGATCGCGCATATCCAGCGACAGGGAATACTTGGCAACCAGTTGACGAATCTCGTCGAGTGATTCCAGCCGATCGATGCGATGCAGGAGTTTATCGTCCATTTCAATCCTCCCAGGAGGCCGCGCCGGTGTTCAACTCAGCCGTGCGGCCACCGTCAACGGGCATCACAATACCGGTGATGTAGGAGGCTTCGTCGCTCGCCAAAAACAGAATGGCGTTAGCGCATTCGCGCGGATCGCCCACACGTTTCAGGGGAATGGTTTTGCCCGTCGCTTTCTGACTTTCTTCGTCCGGGTTAACCATCTCCAGCGCCGGCGTCAGAAAAGCGCCGGGGGTGATGGCATTGACGCGCACGTCCGGTGCCCACTCAATGCTGGCGTTGCGGGTCAGGCCGATCATGGCTGCTTTCGCTGCGCTGTAACCCGCCGTTCCCATAGAACCGAGCAAGCCGCACACGGAGGAAATATTCACCACCGCGCCTTTGTTAGCTCGCAGCTGTTTATAGCTTTCGCGCATCAAAAACATGGCGCCATCCAGAGAGACCGCAAAGTTCTGGCGCCAGCCTTTGGTGCTGTGTTTGCCAATCATTTCCGGCACCATCAGCACCGCGTTGTTCACAATAATATCCAGCTTGCCGTGCTTGGATACGGTAGTTTCCACCAACCGTTTCACCGCCTCTTCGTCACTCACATCCACCGACAGCGGCGTACATTCGCCACCGGCATCGCGAATGGTTTTGGCAACCTGTTCCAGCGGTTCCATACGACGACTGCAGATCACCACTTTGGCGCCCTCTTCGGCAAAACGAATCGCCGTTGCCGCACCAATTCCCTGTCCGCCGCCGGTGATAATGGCAACTTTGTTTTCCAAGCGTTTGCTCATGGTGTTCTCCCTTTAAAATTTCAAGCTAGATAAGTGCCCAGGTTCGCCATCAGCGTCTGCCCGGTAAAACTCGACGATTCATCACTCGCCAGAAACAGTGCGGTATTGGCGATCTCGACGGGCTCGCCGATACGACCGAGAGGAATGGCGGCAACCATCGCCTGTTTCCACTCATCCGATATATTCGCCATGATCGGCGTGTTAGTCGGCCCGGGGCAGATCGCATTGACACGAATATTGCGCGGTGCCATTTCCATGGCCAGCGATTTGGTCAAACCAAGAATGGCCGCCTTGGACGCGCAATAATGCACGCCGCCCTCCCCCGATACCGCCGAGGTACTGGCGATATTGATAATGCTGCCCGCACTGTTGTGCTTGATCATTTGCCGCACCGCTTCTCGGCAGGCGTAGAAAGTGCCATTGAGATTCACGTCGACCACTTTGAGCCAACCGTCGTCCTGCATATCGGGAATGTGGTCTGCATATACCGTAGGCGTTTCCCCCGCCTGCAGCTGGGCACCACGCTCAGCCATACGCTGCTGATACAGATCAAAACCATCGTTGGGCGCCGTGCCGATACCGGCGTTGTTGACCAGCACATCCAGCCTGCCAAACTGATTCGTCACCGCATCAAACAAGGCCACCACCGAGCGGCTGTCGGTCACATCACAGGCCTGCGCCAATACGCGGCCACTCTGCGCCTCAATAGCCGCCGTCGTTTTGCTCAAGGCATCGCGGCTGATATCGGCAATCCCCACTGCAGCGCCTTCTTCGGCCAGGCGTATGGCAATGGCCTGACCAATGCCCTGTGCAGCGCCCGTAACGATCGCAACCTTGTTATGCAGCCTTTGGCTCATGGCATATTTCCTGAATTCTCTGAAGTCGATGGCCGCACTATAGGCAAGCAGAACCGTGCAAATAAACGATTGAAGTCGCACCCATACCGTGCAATATTGCACGCATGAACTGGGACGACCTGCGCTATTTTCTTGCAGCCGTGCGCGGCGGCACCTTTTCTGCGGCAGCGGAAGAGCTTGCCGTGAACCGCACGACCGTGGCCCGGCGCATCACCCAGCTGGAGCGTCGCCTCGGCCAGGCGCTGTTTGTGCACCAGCACAACCAGTATCAGCTTAGTCAATTTGGCGAGGAGCTGTACCGGCAGGCCAGCCGGCTGGAAAAAGATTTGCTGTCGCTTGAGGAGCAACTGGGGCTCGGTGAGGAACGTCTGGAGGGCCAGTTGCGGATCGCTGCGCCGCTGGGTCTCGGGCCGGAGTTTATCAACGAGCTCAGCCAGTTTTCGCTCGCCTATCCCCAAGTGCGCTGGGAGTTGCTCAACACGCTCGATCCCATCGCAGCCCTCAACCACCGCAAGGCGGATGTGGCGATTGCGGTCAGTAACACCTGCCCACCTCATATTCGCGGGCATTTTCTGGGGGAAATGGGTCGTGCCGTTTACGCCAGCAAATCCTACTTAAAACGGATACCGGCGGAAACGCCGCTGGCCCAGCACCACTGGATTGGCTGGGGCAAGGATCTGGCCGAATCCCAGGCCGCCAAATGGATTGCGCGAGAATTGCCAGATACGGTGTATAAACCCGCCGAGGTGAACAGCTGGAACGCCATCTTGGCTGCAGTGAAGAGCGGACTGGGGGTTGCCCACCTGTGGTGTTTTCTCGCCGACAGTGACCGCCAGCTCACCCCGATACGCCCACCTGATGAGGAGTTGAGCATGGGACTCTGGTTGATGCGACCAGCTAATATTCCCGCCAATGCCCGGGTAAAAGCTTTTATCACCACCCTCCGGCCACTGTTGAAACAGCGGCTGGGCTAGCCCCTGCATCTAAACCCTGCATCTAAACCCTGCATCTAAACCCTGCCTCTAAACCCAGCCGTTTATAAACTCGCGGGTAATACTGGCCGCACTGGCGTTGCGAGGTTCAGCGTTTTCACCGCACCACAGCGGCGTAAAGGTATCGTCTCCGACTTTTTCAGCCGCACTGCGCAGCGCTCCTGTGGCATTGGCAGCCAGCGGAAAAACCGGCGCAGCTTCGTGCTGCAAACCCAGACTGCTCATCAACCGAGTGACAATGCCCCGCGCCGGACGACCGGTGTAGAGATTGGTAATGGCCGTGTCGCAGCGCCGTTCATTGCTAAGGGCTTGTCGATGCAAAGGCGACGTTGTTGCTTCTTCCGCCAGCAAGTAGGCAGAACCCAACTGGACGCCCGCCGCTCCACCCTGGCGGTATGCGGGCACATCGGCTGGTGTGGCAATGCCACCGGCCGCGATCAAGGGCAGGCTCATTTTCGCGGCACAGCGCGCAAGCAGCTCCCGCGTTGGCAGCTGCCCCTCGAGATCGTTTTTCAGAAAGTGGCCGCGATGACCGCCCGCCTCAAGCCCCTGAACAATCACCGCATCGGCGCCGTTTTGCTGCAGCCAGATGGCTTCTTCAAGGGTTGTGGCGGAAGACCATACCTGACCTCCCCAGGACTTCACCCGCGCCAGCAACCCGGGTTCAGGTAGGCCAAAATGAAAACTGACCACCGCCGGTCGAAAGGGTGCAACCACTTCGGCGACCGCCTCGGAAAAGGGCTCGCGCTGAGCGCCTACCGGCAGGTCTTCTACGCTAAGGCCGTATTCGCGGAAAAATGGCGACAACAGCTCAAGCCAGCGGGCGTAGCGCTCCTCAGATTCTTCTTGTGGCTGATGACAGAAGAAATTCAGATTTACCGGCTTTGACGTCAGCTCAGTGAGCTTTTTGAGTTCAGCTTCCAGCGCATCGCCGGAGAGCATGGCACAGGGCAACGAGCCCAGTGCACCTGCGTCGGAAACGGCGGCAGCCAGAGCCGCGCCCTGCACGCCGGCCATCGGCGCCTGCACAATCGGCGCTGATAACCCCGGCACCGACAGCGCTAATGCACTTGCACCCGCCATACCCCTTCTCCTCTTCTTTTAAGCAGCTTTAGCCTTCTTCGGGGAACAATACATGATGATCTCGGCGGTAAATACCGTGTCACCTGCCTTGTCAGTAATCGCCACACTCACCGGCACATCGGCCGCGACGCCACTTTCAATGGGCGGCAGAGTCCCGACAACCTTCAGCAAGCCTTTGGCGGGCTTCAGGTATTTCACCGTCATGCCCTTGGGAATCCAGCGCACGTCCGAGGGCACCGCATAGTCGGTGCTGATACCTGCAGCCAGTTCCGCCGCGTTGCACATGGCAATCGCATGCACCGTGCCGATGTGGTTGTGCATCGAGCGCTTGTCCCACAGGGTGATTTCCGTGGCACCCACCTCCAGCTTTTCAAAGCGGGCTTTTATGGAGGAAAAGTACGGAGCTTTCATGCTGATAACCCGGGTAAAGAGCCACTTGCCGCCGGGCTTGCTGTTGAGAGAATTCCAGAGGTTTTTAACTGCACTCATGATGACCAACTCACTATGTTAACGGTGAACACAAACTACCATATTCAGCCGCCCAGGCCATAAGGAAATGCGCACAATGCTTGGGCACTGAGGGGATAAAAGGGAAGCAAGGCTGACTCACTCAGATTTCCATCTTTTTTGGGTAAATGAGAATAATTAATATTTGCATTCGTCATCGTGTTTCTCTACCATCCTGCCGACTAAAAATTGCTTCCAGTGACACAAGGGGATAATCGATGCTTTCATCCAAGACGGGGCTATCGGCTCTCGCAGCAGCCATTAGTCTGGCGGCCGCGAATCAGTCTCTGGCCGAGAAAAAATACGAAGAACTCATTGTTAAAGGCCAATACCTTTCTATTAATGAGGTTACCGCGGTAAAGACACCGACGCCGATCATTGACGTGCCGCAGAGCCTGTCCATCGTGACCGCTGAGCAAATCCAGCAACAAGGCTTCACCTCAATTGGCGACATTATCAACTACACCCCCGGCGTAAACACCTCGCAGGGTGAAGGTCACCGCGACGCGGTCGTTTTCCGTGGTCGCCGCGCCACCGCCGACTTCTTTATCGACGGCGTCCGCGATGATGTTCAATACTACCGCTCGCTTTACAACCTGAAACAGGTTGAAGTTCTGCGCGGCCCGAATGCCTTGTTCTTTGGCCGCGGCGGCACTGGCGGTGCACTGAACCGTGTAACCAAAAAAGGTGTGATTGGAGAAGACTTCGCCCGCTATCAGGCGAGCCTGGACACCTTCGACGAGACCGCCCTTGGCTTTGACGGCAACGTAACACTCAGCGATAACGCCGCGCTTCGCCTCAACGTGATGGCGGAAAGCCTAAAGAATCACCGCGACTTTTATGAAGGTTACCGTTTTGGTGTTAATCCGACGCTGCGCCTGTCGCTTGGCGAGGATACATCGCTCGACATCTCTTACGAGTACGCCAATCACGAACGCTTTATCGATCGCGGCATCCCCACTGGCGCCGATGGTCGACCGGTTGAAGAGTTCGAGGACATCGTACTCGGCGACAAAAACGTCAACGAAAGCGATTTGCTGGCGAATCTGTTCCGCGTGACCGTACAGCACAGCTTCTCAGACGCACTGAAAGGCAACCTGACAGCGTTTTACGGCGACTATGAAAAACTGTATCAAAACTTCTATGCTTCCAGCTATGATCAGGCCGCTAGCCCGAACGAAGTCACTCTGGACGGCTACGTCGATACCACAGATCGTCAGAATGCGATCCTGTCAGGCAACCTGATCGGGGAATTTGCAACCGGCGATATCGGCCATACGGTGATCTTCGGTGTCGAGTATATTGATACTTCGTCGGATCAGGATCGCTGGAATGCGTTCTGGGATACCACGAGTGATGACAACGAGGTATTCAGCATTCAACGTCCGCTAAACCTGCGAAACGGTGTGGGTGTGAATGCTAATGGCGTCGTGACCACCAACAACTTTAACGTTGATATTAACGACGACACCCGCGTGAAACTGGATGTCACCTCCGTTTATCTGCAAGACGAGATCGAAATCTCCGAACACCTGGATGTGGTGCTCGGCGCTCGCTTTGACAGCTTTGACATCGACGTGAACAACGTTGTGGCCAACGAAAAACGCAGCCGCAAGGATGAAGAAGTGTCTCCTCGCGCCGGCATCGTGTACAAGCCGCAAGAGAATATCTCGATCTACGCCAGTTACAGCGAGTCCTTCCTGCCAAAGAGCGGTGAGCAGTTCGCCAACATCAATGGCGCGGCCAACGATCTTGACCCCAACACTTACGAAAACCGTGAAGTGGGTATGAAGTGGGACTTCAGCAATGGCCTCAGCTTCACCGCAGCGATCTTCGAGAACGAGGAAAGCGCACCAGAGGTAGACGACAATGACCCCAATGCCTTTGTCGTTGTGGATTCGGAAATTGAGGGCTACGAGCTGCAACTGGAAGGTCAGCTGACGGACCGCTGGTTCCTCAGCGCAAGCTACGGCAATCTTGACGGCGAAATTGTTAATCAATCTGGTCCAACAGGCCTGCGTCCCCGCGAGCTACCGGAGCATATGGCCTCCATCTGGACCATGTACCAGCTGACCAACAACCTGGGGCTTGGGCTTGGCGCCACCTATCAGGATGAAAGCTTTATCGATAGCGGCAACAACGCGGAGCTGCCCAGCTACACGCGCACCGATATGGCCATTATCTACGACGTCTCAGCAACGCTTCGGGTTCAGCTTAACATCGAGAACCTGACCGATGAGCTGTATTTCCCGAACGCTCACAGCACTCATCAGGTCACCGTGGGTGAGTCACGCAGCGCGCGCTTGACCATCAGTGGCGATTTCTAAGTCTCAACAGTCCTCTTAATATTCAAGCCCCGTTCGCGGGGCTTTTTTATGCCCGTCTGCCAGACAAATAAAGTCCTCCCCCAGACCTCCAGCCGCAGAGCCCTGGTATTCACGCTATCAAGCGATGATCCACCCTCACCTTCGGCACGTAAATGAGGAAACACTTTTGGGAACTGCCGATGACTGTTGCACTGAAAGCCGCTGAAACCCTATCCCGAGGCACAAGAACCGAGGTGCCCGAATTATCAGAAGCCGCCCGCGAAGTTCGCTATGCGCTGATAACCGCCGGATTAGAAACACCGCTGATAGAAAACAACCTGAGTCGCGACCAAAAGTACGATCGTATTCGCAGTGCGATGACGGACGTCGTGGAGGCGCTGGGACTCGACCTTCGCGATGACAGTTTGTGCGAAACCCCGCATCGCATTGCCAAGATGTACGTCGATGAAATTTTCTCGGGGCTGGATTATTCCACCTTCCCCAAGATCACCGCGATCGACAACAAGATGGGTGTGGATGAAATGGTGCGCGTCAGCGACATCAGCCTGACCAGCACCTGCGAACACCACTTTATCACCATCGATGGCGTTGCAACCGTGGCCTATATCCCGGCGAAAAAAGTGATCGGCCTGTCGAAAATTAATCGTCTTGTGCGTTTCTTTGCACAGCGACCGCAAGTGCAGGAGCGCCTGACCCGGCAGATTCTGGTTGCCTTGCAAACACTGCTCGGCACGGAAGACGTTGCGGTATCGATTAACGCAGCCCACTACTGCGTCAAAGCACGAGGCGTAATGGATTCAACCTCCGCCACGCAAACCACTGCTCTCGGCGGAGCCTTCCGCTCGGACGCCAAAACCCGCGCCGAGTTTCTGCGCTAATCGCTCAAACTCGCGGTACCGGCACGTCTGATTCGTCTACATTCTGCTGGCTGAGTTTTTCCTCAGCCCACGCTTCATCATCAGCGTCTGCATCCAGGCCTTCCTGTTCATTCAAAGGCTTGGGCGACAGCTGCAGGCGAGCGTAAAGAGCAAAATGATCGGACCCGAAGGATGGTAAGCGCCGCAGTTCGTTTACCGTGAAGTGCGCGCTGTGAAACAGGTGATCCAATGGCCAGCGCGCAAAGGGCAAACCGGCGTGGTAGGTATTGAACATACCGCGCCCGACGCGAGGATCGAGCAGCCCGCTGATTTTGCGGAACAACCTTGTGGTAGAAGACCAGGCGACATCGTTCAGATCGCCGGTGACCAGCACCGGCTTTCGGTAGTTTTCCAGACTTTTGGCTACCATCACCAGCTCCGCATCGCGCTCCGCTGACTCTTCATTTTCGGTCGGGCTCGGTGGCGCCGGGTGCAAGAAATGACAGCGCACGTAATCCCCGGACGGCAGCTCGACCATCGCGTGCATGGACGGCACGTCATTCTCGACCAGAAAGTCCACCTGTGCATCATGCAAGGGCAAGCGTGAATACACATGCATGCCGTAGAGATTATCGAGGGGGCACTTCACCGTGTACGCGTACTCAGACTCCAGCACATCCAATTGCTCTTGCCACCAGCTATCTGACTCCAGCGTCACGACTATATCCGGTGACCACTGCCTGACAAGTTCGAGAAAGCGTGGCGCCTGACGGTTAGGCGTCAACACATTGGCGGTAAGGATGCTGATACTGCTCTGTGGATCAATCTGCTCGGAGCGCGTGTCTTTTACCTCGCGCCGGGCGAGTCGGGTGTAAGGGAAAATCCACCACAACTGAAAACACAGGCACAGGGCGGTGAGCCCTTGCAAAACCGGCGTCAGGGTAGCCCCTTCATCCAGCAGCAAACCCTGCAACACCAATAGGATCGCGGCGAGGCAGGCCAACTGCAGGCGGGGAAAATCCCAGCCTCGAACCCACCAGGATTCACGTCGCCACAGGGGCAAAGCCGTTGCGATAACAACGGCCACACTTGCGAAATGTATCAGCCAGTAAAGCCTCAAATCAGCTCCTGTTCCAGACAATCAGTCGATATAGCTGCAGCAGTAGTCGACGGGAGTCTCGATCACAATATCAAAGCTGGCATTGGCGGGAACATTGAAGCTCTGGCCACCCTCGATGTTTTGCCACTCTTCACCCGGCAGCTTGACCCGCAGCTTACCGGCCAGAATTTCCATGATCTCGGCTGCTTCAGTGCCAAACTTGTATTCACCGGGCAGCATCAGGCCCAGGGTTTTGCGGGAGCCGTCGGCAAACAGCACAGTGCGGCTGCTGACTTTACCATCAAAGTAGATGTTGGCGGCTTTTATAACGGTGACATTTTCAAACTGCGACATGGGGTACCCCTAAAATAAAAAAACGGCAGGTTCTGCCTGCCGTTATTCTAGCGCGTTACCCCTCACAACACAGCCACCTTGGTCTGACCTGGTGGTGCTAGTGAAGCGTATTGCCACGACTTAAGCCAAGTCGCGGCAACTATAGATCAAAAGCGCACTTTAAATTCAGCGCCGACCACACGCCCCTTGTTTAGAGGTGAAAAGCTGGTTACCCCCAGTGCGCCGAACGGCAACTGGGTATCACCGCCTTCAGTGGCTTCGTCTCGAAGGTTCTTGCCGTATACCGAGACGGTCCATGCCTCAGAGTTGGGTGACAGAGAAATCGTTGCGTCCACCATATTGGCATCATTCAACGTGCCGCGATTGTTGTCGGTATAGGCAGCTTCGTCACGATGGCTATAACTGGCCTGGGCCGTGATAAAACCAAAATCACCCACATTCTGGTCATAGATAATACCCAGGCTACCTGTGAGCGGGGCCAAGCGCGGCAAGTCCAGTTCGCCGTCCTGACCGTTCACAACGTTGTCGCCATTGAGATCAAATTTGACCTCTCGATACTCACCTTCAACATAACCTACCGACAGGTTAACAATCAGGTTAGGCAGCACCGCATAGCGACCTTCCAGTTCAACCCCCATAATCTCGGCATCCGCGGTATTGCGAATAATCTGGACTACACCGGAGCCTCCAGATGGCAAGTTGACCTCACGCTGCATATCCTTGATCTGGTTATAGAAGGCTGCCACGTTCAAGCGGGCACGGTTATCCGGACTATCGTATTTAACGCCAACTTCGAAGCTGTTTTGTGTTTCCTCATCAAAAGGCCCGGGCGAGAATGATGGGTCCGTATTACGCAAGTTGTAGCCGCCGCTTCGGAAGCCCTTGGTCAGGAAGGAGTAGATTTGCATTTGATCATTGGGCGTCCAGGTCACGCCGACTTTAGGCGTGATATTGGACCAGGATTTATCGTCTTTGAAATCAAAGGCACAGTCGCCGCCAATCACGTCACACTGCCCTGGCGGTATCTCATCGGGCTGCATATTTGGACCGATCAAGTTACGCTCAAGCGTTCTGATTTTGGCATCTTTGGATTCTTGCGAGAAACGCCAACCGGCAGTTAGAGTCAGTTTCTCGGACAACAGATAATCGACCGATGCAAATGCACCCCAGGTATCATGATCCTGAATACCGCCACCATAAAAGTAAGCAAAGATACCCGGAATACCGGCAGTTACCTGACGGTTCTCCTGATACTTAACTTCCTGATCGAAGTAATACAGACCCGCGGTCAGATCAATCACTTCACCAATTCTGCCATTAAAGCGAAATTCATTACTGACCTGCTCCTGCTGAGTCTCAAAACCCGCGTGAAACAAGGTCGAGCTGGAAGCATCTATATCGCTGACACCCTGGCTGTTGTAATGACGAAAGCCGGCAATATTGGTAATGCGCCCTTCGAGAAAGTCCACGTCACGCGCGTACTCAACAATCCCCTGATTCCAGTAGTTGTCGAAGTAGCCGGTTTCGTTGATGGAAAATTTAAAGTCGTCGCGATCAAAGCGACCGCGATTTTGTGCAGCCGGACCGTCACCTTCGGCGTCGCCGCGTTCAAATCGCAGAATGAGATCAGAATATTCGTCCAGATCGATAACAAAGACTGGGCGAATCAAGCGAGTTCGAGCATCGCCATGGCTGTCATCACCAAATTCGTTATCATGCCAGCCCTCATCTTCATTCAGATACACCGCCAGTTTGGCTTTGAGCTTGTCGGTCATTGGGCCCGATACCGAAGCGGAGTAGTAGCGATTTAGACCGGTCTCCACGGCAAATTTAGCGCTACCAACAAACTCTTCACCCGGCAGCCGGGTTCTGACCAGCACGGCGCCGCCCGTTACGTTGCGTCCGAACAGAACCCCTTGCGGACCGCGCAGCACCTCAATGCCTTCCAGATCAAACATATCAAACACGACGCCGCCGTTGATGCCCAGATACATCCCGTCTACGAACACACCCACGGTCGGATCAATTGAAGGAATGGAGCTGTTGACACCCAAGCCACGGATTGCAAAGTTTGCCGTGCCCTTAGTGGTGCCGACATCTTCCAATGCCACATTGGGCATGGAATAGCTGAGGCCTTTTAGATCGCGCACCTTCAATGCCTCTAACTGATCGGCACCGTAAGCTGTAATCGCGATGGATGTATCCTGAATCTCTTCTGCAGATGACTTCTTCTGGGCCGTTACCAGAACTTCTTCAAGCAACGCCTCCGATGCCCGCTGGGCATGAACGTGGGTGAAAGGTAACGCGCACGCCACCACCAAAACCGCTAAACGGAATCCTTGCATGAGGTTCTCCAGCTTCGTGCATTATCATTATCGGTATCGCCGCAATGCGATTGGAATTGCACCAAGTCAAAACAACACGGCAACCAACCCGCCGCCCCAAATGAGGGCAGCGCCCATAATGAAGCTAGTACAAAAGGAGAGAATTCATAATGCAAAATGAGAAGCAGTTCTCGTAATTGAACTAAAGCCTACTAAAAAGCCATTCACTAATCGAACAGGCGTAACTGCTGATCGCTGCTCATATGATCCGTATGAAAGCGCAGACCTACGCCCAGCAAACGCACGGGTTTCTGATAACGCGCCCAAGCCTCATCCATCATCTCAACAAATTCATGGGTATCCAAACCACCGAGTAATTGCCGATCGACCGTTGTGGTCTCGAAATCCTTACTCTTGAGCTTGACGAAGTGGCCGGTAATGGCGCCACGGCGCGTAAGGTTTGCCAGCCGCTCTTCCAGCTTGCTTAACAGATTGGGCAATTGACTCTGGCAGGCTTTGCGAGTGGGCAGGTCTTCGGCGTAGGTGCGCTCAACACTCAGGGATTTGCGTTCGCGGTTATTGGCGACGGGGCGCTTATCGTCGCCCCGGGCGTAGCGATAGAGGGTCTCGCCCATGGAGCCAAAGGCTTGAGCAAGCTCCAGTTTGGACCAACCGAGAATATCGCCACAGCGCTCTATGTTGTGTCCCAGCAGCTTTTTCTGCATCGCCGGGCCGACGCCGTGAATGCGCCGCACTGGCAAGGCGGCCACAAAATCCTGCACCTGATCGGGCGTAATGGTAGTCAGGCCGTCGGGCTTGTCCCAGTCGCTGGCGACCTTGGCCAGAAATTTATTGGGCGCCACGCCAGCAGAAATAGTAATACCGACCTCGTCGCTGACGGACTGACGGATAGCCCGCGCAATCAAGGTCGCACTGCCCTGAAAGTGTGGCGAATCGCTCACATCCAGATAGGCCTCATCCAGCGATAGGGGTTCAACCAGATCCGTATAACGATGAAAAATTTCCCGCACTTTATAGGCGGCGGCGCGGTATTTATCGAAGCTTGGCGGGATCACCACCAGCGAAGGACACAACCGAAGAGCGTGGGCCGAGGGCATTGCCGAGCGCACCCCATAGGCCCTCGCCTCATAGTTGCAGGTAGCAATCACGCCACGGCGGTCGCTGGCACCACCCACCGCCAAAGGAATGCCGCGCAGGGCCGGATCGTCACGCATCTCAACCGAGGCGTAGAAGCAATCGCAGTCGCAGTGGATGATTTTTCGCACAAAGAATCACTGTATACCTGAACAGCACCATTTGAGCATGCCCGCCTCTGCCTCACAACCACCCCGCCGCCAGCCATTAGTAAAAGAGCATAAAAAAGGCGGCAAAAGCCGCCTTTTTAAGTTCCTGGGGGCTACCTTCGGGATGCTATTCCGCGCTGCCGCCTTTGGCACGGTCTATAACCATGTCTGTTCCCATATGGATAATCGCCTCGGTTGCACTACCTTTTTCAGCGCCTGCTTTGCGTGCGGCCTTGTCCTTCGCCATATCTCGCAGCGTCTGCTCAGGGTCCTGCGGTTGGCCTTGCTCGGGCTGACCCGACGCGTGGTCAGCGGGCGGCTGTTTGGCTTCATGCTCATGAGCGTCATGATCATGGTGATCGTCGCCGACGGGCTTATCGCGTTTGCCTTCATCCCAGCCGCGCTTTTCACCCTGGCTGGCACCCCAGTCGCGACCATGCATACCATCTGGCTTCTTGTGCTTGTCTTTCTTGGCCTCATTCTTGCCTTTGTATTTGTGCTTTTTGTCTTTGTACTTGTCTTTTTTCTTATCGCGAGACTCTTCCCAACCATCATCCTCGTCGTCGCGCTCGTCTTCATAGCGCTCTTTGTAGCGCTCTCGCCTTTCCTCTTCGCTTTCCCGACGCTCCTCCCACTCGTCATCTTCATCGTCACGTCGATCTTCGTAGCGGTCTCGATACTTCTCCTGTCGATCTTTCGCCTTATCGCGACGGTCCTCTAGGGCATCCTCTCTATCATCACGATCCCCTTCCCAATCGTCATCCGCCACAACAAAACCCGTCGCCAAGGATGCCAAGAGGGAAAATATGAGTAATCTATTCATTTCTTATGACCCTGCGTGTTCATTAAACTCACATTACTTATATCTTAGTATTAGTCAAAAAAACGGTATCAATCCAGAAAACGAAACAAAGAAGAAAACGATCGTCAGTCTAGCCAACGATCAGAAAGAACTACCCACTGCCGCGCAGATAATGGGCAGCGCGTCCGCAGCGTTTCCATTAGAAAAAATCGTCTTCGCCAAAGTCGTCGTCGGCAAACGCTGCCGCACCGCTCGCCGCGACTCGCTGTTTGTCCATGCAGGCATTAATGGCAGGTAGGTAAGCGGTATAGCTGATCAACATAGCGGAGCGCACTCTTGAACGGGCGAGGAAGCCGATATCGGGACGCAAGAGTTGCGAACTGGTATCGCGCAATGCATCACCCAGCGTCTGCAGGCAACGGTGCACATCGAGGTTTTCGCCGGCCAGTTCCGGCTCCGCCGACTCAGACAGCATGAAGATCTCGCGGGTATCCGCAAAGTACATCAGATCTACCGCGCCATCGGCATCGATATCGCGCACGCACATATCGTAAATAAGGTAGGTATCACAGTACTCGGTGCGCAAAGCCAATGACTGCTGCGGCTGACTCGCGCAGCCTGCCAGCAGCGCAGTAAGCAGCAGAGCAAACAGACTGAAACCCCGAGTGGTCATTGGCGAGCATTCCGGCATTGATCACTTTCAGCATAATCGCTTTCTATGACAATTCCGGGACATTTGCTTAAGACGGGACTACTACCGGTTTTCAGGCGCAAACCTGAAAATGTTGCGTAATGCCCTTTACATTAGCCCAACCGCATTCAGGCTGCTTCCAGCGCCGAGGTATCTTCACCGCCGAAGGCTTCCAGCAGGGCGGGAATAAAGTTAGCCAGCTCAGCGTTCATGATTGAGAAGTTTACATCAAACTGCTCGGCGGCAGTGTCCGTGTGAATCTCGTCAGCGCGCTCCATGATCATGTCGCTGAACCGCAGGCGTTTCACCGTCAGCTGCTCGTCGACCATAAACTCGATGCCGCCGGACCAGCTCAGTGCCAGCTTCTTCACCAACATGCCGCTGTCGATATGATTTAGGATTTCTTTTGACGCCAGGTTCTGGTTCTTGCAGCGAATCACGGCGCTTTCATCCGCCGAATCAATGAGTTCACACTCTCCACCCAACTCGAAACCGGCAGGCGCGGCGCTTTGCAACCAATGGGTCATGGTGTGATAAGCTGTGTTTTTGGGGGCGACAGGAATGACTGGCATTGAGCCCAAGCTGTCGCGCAACAGCACGATTAATTCTTCTGCGCGGCTGTGGCTGCCGCTATCTACAATCAGCCAACCGTTAGCCGGATCAATATAGGCAAACTGCCTGCGGGATTTCACAAAGGCGCGCGGCAGCATTTCGAAAATTAGCTGCTCTTTCATATCCGTGCGTTCTTTCCGGCTGGGTATCCGGTCCTCGTCTTCACGGATGGTCAGCACCTTTTCTTCCAGTGCGTCTTTGATAACCGCCGCCGGCAGCACTTTGTCCTGTCGTTGGCTGCACACCATGATGCAACCGTTATTGGTATGCACCAGTTCACTGCCCTGCTGACCCAGCGGCTTCACCCAACCGAGGGTGCTCATGTCCTGACTGGCACAGGGTTTGAAGGCAAATTCTTGCAGTTTTTCTTCGACCTGTTCCGCCGAAAGCTCAAAGGGTTTGGTAAAACGGTAAATCAGCAGGTTCTTGAACCACATAAATCTGTCCTGTCTTGTTGTCGGGCCGAAAGGGCCTATCTTGGAATAACGCAGCGGGGCATTGTAGACGGTTCAGGAGTGGCTTTTCAGGCTTGACTGCACGAAATTTTCACTGCTCGGCACTAACCGCTGCGCCAGCCAGCCGCAGCCCCACCAGATCGGCAGCGTGAGAGCAATCGCCAGATAACCATCCACGGCGTAGTGCCAGCCCAAGTGCACGGACCCAAGCAGTATCAGCAGCAAAAACAGCAGCCCAAACCCGCGCAGCCAGCGACCGCTGCCCCAGCAGGTCAGCGCGATCAACAAAGCCGTCGCCACATGCAGGCTCGGCATGGCCGATATGCCGGCACCCAGCCCACTCTCGCTGCCCAAATGACTGCGCAGCAACATGGCCTGGGTGTCTAGCGCCCACACCGGAGCCTGTTGGGCGGCCTGCTGCAGATAGCTCATCAGTGGCTGATAGTAGTTATTGCCGAACAAAGGCTCGAGAAAGCAGGGGCCTGCTGATGACAGCAGCGTCGCGACCAGGCTGCCCAGCAGAATCCAGGTGAGAAAGAAGCTGAGCAGAAAGCGGGCACGCAGCTGCGGGCGCGACAGGGAAAACAGCTGCCAGTAGAGCACCGTGAACATCGCTGGGAACCAGGCGTTGTAGACCACGTTTAATGCACCACTCAGCTCCGGGTAACCCAGCAAGGGCTGCAGCAGTCGCCAGGGATCGTGACCGCCGTGAAGTATCCGGTCCCAAGCAATAAAGGTCTCGTCCCAAACAAAAGGTTGTAGCTCCGGAATCATGGCCTTGTAGCTGGTAAAAACGGAAATAAACACCAGAAACAGCAACAACACCGGCAACGCCCGCAGCAGACGCTGCTCACCGCAGAGAAAATTCCTGAAATCCGCAAGAATAAACCGCGTTAACCGCACTGGTCGCAGCGCCAGCATGATGTAGAGAACACGCAAAATGGCCGCGCTGAAGATCACCAGAAAACTGACCATGAAGACAGCTTCGCTGTAGAGCCACAGCGACACCTGTTCGGAGAGCCCCACAGCGGAACTGACCGCAAAAACGCAAACGGTATAGACCACCGTGATAAGGCCGAGCGCGAGCTCGACGCGCATTGAAGCCAGCCCGCTGAGCGTCGCGCCCGGACGATGTCGCCGCCGCACCTGTGAGCTGGTGTCCAAATTTGCGCGCCTGTCTTCGTAATTGCCAAGCAATCACCATAGCAGACATTACATTGGCCCCGTAGTAGCTCAGCGGAGAAGCCACTGCAGACAGCATGTTGGATCACTTCGATGGCCGGTAATATTCTGGGCTATCCACCCCTGCAGTGTCGCATCAAGTGCGCTACCCTAAGCGCTCGCCAACAAACCTCCGGGGATACGATGTACAGATCACTGACCGGCGGCCTGCTGACGCTGCTGCTGTTGACCTTTTCCACGGCCAGTCAGGCCCAAATCACCACCCGCCTTCAAGCCTCCGATATCGGACTGGGCGCTGAGGTCGGTTACCGCTGGGAATCGCCCTTCGGGCTTCGCGCCGGCTTTCTGGTAGGTGATCTGGATGTGGATTTTGAGGCTGAGGACAACAACGGGATCCAGGGCGATGAGCTAGAGTACGACAGCGACGTCGATCTGGAAAACTCCTACCTTCTGGCTGACTGGCACCCTTGGAACGGTATTTTCCGGGTATCCGCCGGCACCTTCTTTAACAACAGCGGTGCCACCGTAATCACTCGCTGTAATGCGCAAGCGCCTGTACAACAACTGGCGACCTGTGAATTCGGTAACAGCCGTTATTCTTCTGCCGTTCTGGGCGAAGTCACTACCAAGGTAGACTTTGATCAAGTAGCGCCCTATCTGGGGATCGGCTGGGGCCATCGCGCCCAGAACGGTTTTGCCTTTAACGCTGACCTCGGCGTGATTCACGTGGGCGCAGCCAAGGTTGAAATGACCTCGTCAGGTTCTTGCGGCAGCGACCCCCAGTGTCGTGAGCAGATCGAGCAGGAAGAAAAGGAAATTCAGGACGAATTAGATAAATACGAATGGTTGCCCTTTGTTTCACTGGGCGTCAGCTACCACTTCTGATTCTGCTTAGCGGCGCCTTTCGGACTGTTCCTGACGAAAGGCGCTCGGCGATTGTCCGGTCCAGCTCTTGAAGGCTTTGGAGAAATTGCTGGCATCACTGTAGCCGAGGCGATCGGCAATCTGATCCACCGTTAATCGACCTTCCACCAGCCAGCGCGAGGCCTGTCGCTGACGCTGCTCATCCTTCAGCTGCTGATAGTTCCGGCCTTCCGCTTTCAGTCGCCGCTTCAAGGTCGCCACCGACATATTCAGGCGTGCGGCAATCTCTTCCAGCGGCGGCAAGGTGCCCTCCATCCGCTGCAGCTGCAGGGCAACCCGTTCAGAGACACTTTGCTGCTCACTGTGTTTTCGCAGATCGCTTTCACAGCGCGCCTCCGCCAGCTTGGCAAGGTCTTCATTCCGAGCCGGAATGGCAACATCAATAATCGTGCGCGGCCAACACAAACTGTAGTTGTCACAGTGAAATTCTATCTTTGATCCCGCCGGCAGTGGCGGCATGGGGGTTTCTGGAGGCGGACCGACAAGCGTGATTCGGCTGGGAATCTGACTGGCACTGCGCCCGAGAATCTGCCGGCAAAGGGTTTCCAGACACACGAGAAAGTTCAATGCCACGTAGCGCAGTGTGTCGCTGTCCGGGATACGGGGCAGTAAAATCAACTCGGCGAGATCTGGGTTTTCTCCGCGCTGAAGTTCAAAAAACTCTATCCGCGTTGACACATAGCGATACAACTTTTCGGCGGCGTCCATCAGATCCTGACTGTGCTGTGCCGCATAGCCGACGTAACCGTGCTTGGACAGGGTCATACGCCTGCCACCTTCCAAAGCCGTCCAGAAGTTTCCGTCAAACTCACAAAAATTGCGCATCGCCGCGAGAAAGGATTCGTGACCGACCGACACATCCTGCTGCAACAGTATGCTCGCTTCCAGGTCGGTTCCATCGAGTAGATCAGCGACGCTCATACCACGCTCAAAGGCCTGTTCGCTCAGGGATACCAGATAATCACTGGAGATTCCGTAGCGCCCCTGCCCCGCTCTGTCGGCGTTCATCTATAAACTCCCTGATCTCAAACCACCGGATAATGCGACGATTTAACCTGCCGCCACAACGGCGGTGATGGCATATTTTCACCATCACAGAAGTATTACTTGATAAATGCCGTCAGCGCCAGCGAGTTGCTCGGCAACAGGAACACACAGGAGAGCATCATGGACAAGGCCATCACCGTGCGCCGCATGAACTTCGCTATCGATGATTCGATGGATAAATACTGGTTTGGCGGCAACCCACTGATATCCGCTTATTTCTATGCGTTGTCAGCAACCTTCCCCGATGGCGAACGCTTTTTTATCGATACCGTTCGACACTATCGCAACGATGTGAAAGACCCGCAGTTACAGCAGGAAATTCGCGCTTTTATCGGCCAGGAAGCTCACCACGGCAAGGCTCACGAAGATTTCAACAATGCGCTGGAGGCCAAGGGCTTTCCTGTTAACACCGTTGCCGCCAAGGCCAAAGCCCTGCTGGATCTGGCTCGCGCCCGCTTGAAACCACAACGCCAGCTGGCCATCACCGTAGCGCTGGAACACGTTACTGCAACCATGGCCGAGCATGCTCTGCGTCATCCGGAAATTCTCGAACAGATGGATCCGACGTTTCGCAAAATGATTATCTGGCACGCTGTGGAAGAGATCGAACACAAGGCCGTTGCTTTTGATGTGTATCGGGAATGTGTCGACGACGAGTTTTTGCGACGCCGGGTGATGTTTATGACCTTGATGCTGTTCTTCGGCCGTATTCTATTTTTTCAGCGCCTGTTGCTGCGCGCCGACCAACGCCGGGCAAGCCTGAATGAATGGTGGGTCGCGATGAAATTTTTCTGGGGAAAAGGCGGCGTGATGCGTGAATCCATTCCGCATTTTCTCAAGGCTTTTAAGCGCGGTTTTCATCCGAACGACATTGATCAGACACCACTGATCAATGACTGGCAGCAGCGTTATCCGGAAGTTGCCGGGCTGCAAACCAACTGATAGTAAGGTGCGGGCGATGCATCGCCCGCACCAATCTTACTTCACACCGTACTTTTCGAACTCACCAAAGAACCCATACTCAAACAGTCCATAGCCCACGTGCCCGTTCAGCTCAAAACGGGCGGCGTTGTCACATAGGCCGAACATGCGGTCTTTGTCTTTTTCCATGTCCAGGCTAAAGCTCTCAACCACTTGCTTACCCTTGTACATGCCGTGCTTCCAGTCAGCTTCCAAACCATACCCTGTGCCGACCATCACCCACACATGAGTCAAGGGCGTCACCTTTACCTCCATGGGCCCTTCCGGTGCATCAGGGAAACGGATCACCGCTGAATCAATAAAGGCCTGATAGGGTTTGGCAACCACGAGATTATGTTCGTGCTCCGGCCGCCCCAACCACTCCGGCTCTCTTTCCGGATCATTCCAAACACGCACGGCTTCTTCCAGTACGCGGGTGCCGTCGTTGTGTTCATTCAGAATATAGATAATGGAAAAGTCATCGAACTGCATCGGGCAGTAATTCCACATGCCCTCCATAATCGGCGTACCTTCGTGAATCCCCTGGGGTTCGTGCTCGCCCACCGGGCGAATCCCCCAGGAGCGATCTCGACTGCCCTTCCAGCGATCCGGTGTTACCTCAAAGGTTTCGTCGCCTACGCGCAGCGTGCCGGTCCAGTATCCGGTCTGGGCAAAACGCATGGAATCAAACAACACTCGACCGTGCTTGCGAATGTACTGGCGCGGCTCGAGAAAGGCAGGGATTGCACCTTCCCAGACAATATCCATTGAGATCGGATGCTCCGGACTGTTCTCGACCACAAAACGCACTTTCTCCAGACCTTTCAGTACTTCAACCCGGAGTGGCCCTACGGAAGTATCCATGCGGTCATCGCCCAACTCACGAGATGCCCGTACCACATGATGGCTGTCACCCCGGCGAACTACGGCAAAGGCGTCCTGAACGCCGAGGGTTGGATACTGCCCCAGACCCATTACCATAAACAGATCGTCGCTCGACGAATGCAGGTTGAAATAGTAGCGGTCGTAAAAGTTGCGATCTGAAGTGCCTACAAAGCGGATAACATCGGCGATCTGATGCAGGGGGTAATCGTCCATCTGAGACAACATGAGCAGTCCTCACGACATGTTTATTATTCAGTCAGTCTAGCGAGGATAGGCCAAGGGCTCAGATTACGACTTTTTCAGGTTTCCTTTCGACCAGCGCCTTCAGCAGGGTACGAAAAATCTGATCCAGCTCCTCCAGAGCAGTCTGCCCCAAAGCCTCGGCGTATTGTTCACGAATCTGGCGGTTGGCTCGGACAACCGACTTCAGCCAGTTCCAGCCTCTTTCGCTGATAGAGAGTTCTTTAGCCCGGCTATCGCGCGGACTTTCTCTGACCGCCAACAGCCCGGCTTTAACCATGGCCCGGCTAGTCAGGCTGACCGCCTGCACCGTCAATGGTTGGTTCTCCGCCAGCTCAGAGACGGTCATGGGGGCAGCGCGACAATAGAAAAACTGGCTGAGCACAGGTTGCGAGAGTTTTGCAGCATCTTCTGCCGATAGATGCTGCAGTAGGCGCTTTTCAAAATCGCCGGCCAGTTCCACCATCAGGCGGCCAAAGTGTAGAAAGCGTTGCGCTTCGCCACTGCTGGCAACCTGTGGCTGCCGACCCAGCGCGTCCGTCAGGCCCTGCAACAATTCAAATAGGCGCTGGAAAGTATCGCTACCGAGTTGCTGCCGATACTGACGGCGGATATTTTCCACCACGCGGTTAGAGGCGCTGACCAGGCGGTCGCCGCGCAAACTAAACCGCACCAGTCGCGCTCGTTTGTCCGTATGGCTTGTGCTGATATGGAGGTAACCGAGTGCTTCGAGCTGACGCACCGTTTTACCGATAGCCTGTTTGCTGACACCCGCACGCAGGGCTAATTCAGACAATGTCGTGCCGCTGGCATCGAGGTGGCGCAGCACAGACCCATGAGAGCGGCGAATATCGGAAAATCCCTGTTCACCGTAGGCCTTGAGAAAACGATCTTCGTAATCGGCGACCAGCGTCACGAGGACAACGCCAAGTGCCGACTCTCGATAGTCTTCCAGTAACTGTGCCAGATCGCTCACAAATGACTTCCAAATATAAAGCGCGCAAGTGTAGCGCCTCATATCGCGCTGCGCACGGCTTGAGGGGCTAGCCGTTCGCGTTCCGCACGCTCGCGTGAAACGCTTCAACAATATCGGCTGGCTGCTTTTCACCGCGCTCCAGCGCACTGAAAAACTCAAGCCCCTTGTCGCCCGCGACAAAAGGTTTCAGCCAACGCTGACGCAGCTCGATACTCAAAAGAAGTTCCGAAAAGGCTCTGAGCTGGCTGTCGCGGCGGGCACTGGCCTGCGGTGAACCCAAGGCAGCTTCCAAGGCGTCGACCAGCGCGGGAACCCCGTCGCCACTGATGGCATTGGTACGACAAACCGTGGTTGCGAAGCCGGTTTTGTTTTCCCGGTCGTGGGCCTCCAGTTGCAGCACTTTCTCCAACGCGCGTACGCCGTCAAGATCGGCCTTGTTGATGGCAAAAACATCGCCCACTTCCATCACACCGGATTTAATACCCTGCACGTAATCGCCGCCGCCTGGGATAAACACCAGCGCGCTCACATCAGCAACGCGCACAATATCGAGTTCGTTCTGACCGATCCCCACCGTCTCAATAAAAACCCGGTCAAAACCAGCGAATTTCAGGAATTGCGCGGTGATAAAGGTGGTTTCCGATACGCCGCCGAGCTGGCCCTTGGTGGATAGCGAGCGTACAAAAACACCGTCATCGAGCGCGTGATCCTGCATCCGCAGGCGATCACCCAACACGGCACCGCCGGTCTGCACACTACTCGGATCAACCGCCAAAACGGCAACCTGCTTGTCCTGTGCGCGATAGTGCGCAATCAGCTGATTTAGCAGGGTCGACTTACCGGCACCGGGCACGCCGGTAATACCGATACTGTTGACGGGCGCGACGGAAAAAACCTCTCGCGAGAGCTGCAGCAGAAATTCCGGGGAGCGTTCAATGGCTGTAATGGTGCGCGCCAATACAGCCGTGTCGCGCGCCTGCACTGCCGAGCGCCATTGGTCATCAAGTGTGATCGGGCGACGCATCAGGCAGAAACAGCGCTGCGCAGGTAAGCCGCAATGTCATCCATATTCGCGCCCATGGTGAACACCTGATCCACACCGAGGGCTTTCAGTGGTTCCACATCTTCTTCTGGCACCACCCCGCCAACAATCAGAATGCGGTCGTCCAGTCCCATTTCCCGCATTTTCTCGGCGAGTACTTTCAGGTGAGTCATATGCCCCCCCGACAGGCAGCTCACGCCGATCACATCTACATCTTCCTGCAGCGCGGCGTGGGCGACTTTCTCCGGGGTTTGTTTAAGGCCTGAAAAAATCACTTCGAAACCCCGATCGCGCAGTTCTTTCGCCAGTACGGTGATACCAATGGTGTGGGTATCCAGACCGATTTTGGCAAGAAGGATTCTGATTGGTTGGTCCATCTCTATTCTCGCTTACAGGGTAGGGGTGAGCGCATTGGGGTCATACTCGCCAAACACGTCGCGCATGGCATCACACAGTTCGCCGTGGGTGGCATACAGTTCCACGGCTTCCAGCATCGGCTCGACCATATTGGTATTGCCGCGCGCCGCCTCCCGGACTTTTTCCAGAACCCGTGCTACGGCAGCCTCGTCGCGGCGGCTTTTAACCTTGTTCAGCCGCTCGATCTGACGCGCCTCAGCAGCCTCGTCATGACGGAAGATCTCGATCTCGCGCTGCTCGTCTTTTTTAACGCGATAGTTCACGCCCACAAACTTGCGTTCGCCGGTATGAAAATCCCGATTCATGGCGATCTGTTCTTCTGCCAGTTCACTTTGAAAATAGCCGGCTTCCAGTGCACCCAGCGCGCCACCCATGGCTTCGATTTTTTCCAGCTCGGCAAACACCTCGTCTTCCATGCGCTTGGTCATGTACTCCACGTAGTAAGAACCCGCCAGCGGATCGATGGTATCGGCCACCCCCGTTTCCTGGGCAACAATATGATGGATGTTCGCGCCGATAGTAATGGCATCCTCACTGGGCAGGGCGTGAGCCTCATCGTAGAGCGGCGTGTTGATGGTGTGTGCGCCGCCGCCCAGGGCACAGGCCAGCATTTCTATGCCGAGCCGGGCGATATTATTGAGCGGTTGTTGCAGGGCCATGGACATGGTGCCGGGGCTGCTCATCAAGCGCAGCTTCAGCGCCTCTTCAGCGGTCGCGCCATAGGTTTCCTTCATCAGTCGAGCCCACACCTTGCGATACGCTCGCAGCTTGCCAATGGCTTCGAAGAAATCCATATCAATACCGGTGATAAAACTCACCATCGGCGCGACCCGGTTGATGTCGTGGCCGCGGGCCAGCAGTTCGTCGATATAAGCCCGCGCCATGGCAAAGGAGTAGGCAATTTCCTGCACCGGATTGCCCCGCGCCGCGTAGATCTGTGCGCCAACAATATTGAGCGGCATCCAGTTGCTGTGGTGCTGCATGCAGTATTCGATCACATCGCAGGCAAGGCGCAGGCCGTGTTTCGGTGGGTAGATATAGCGCCCGACACAGGTGTACTCCACCAGTATGGTGTTGGGCATCATCAGACGGATGTCTTCCAGCTTTTTGCCCTTGCGCTGCAGGGCCTTGATCAGCATCGCCAGATTGACCGGTTGCGGCGCGTTGCACACGGACGTGATGTTTTTCAGTTTTTCCAGCGGGAAATCGAGGGCATCTTCCATGTCTTGCAGAGTATCGAGCGCCATCCCGGCCCGCCCCACTTCACCTCGACACAGAGGGTTATCGGAGTCGTAACCGTTGGTGGTCGGCAGATCAAACTCCACAATGATGGAGTCCAGCCCCTGCTCCACCATATAGGCCCAGCGCTTGGCCGAATCTTCAGCGCAGCCAAAGCCGCTGACCTGAGTCATGGCCCAGAGATCCCCCCGATAACCGGCAGGCCGGGTCTCACGGGTATAAGGATAGGTGCCGGGCAGGCCGAGATCGGTGTCCGGATCAAAACCGATGGCATCCAGATCGGCCTGGGTATAGAGCGGCTTGATATCCCAGCGCAGGCTCTGGGTCTGGAAGCGGGTTTTGCGCTCGCCGGTATCGGCGATGGCCGGCTCGTAGTATTCAGTGCGCCACAGGGTTTCGCCGCTGTCGTTCGGGGCTTTGAGTTTTTCGGATGCGCGAGACATGGCACCACCTCCAGTTAGTAAACCACCTTTAATATAAATCTAGATGACTTACTCTGCAAGTTCGGCCTTGCCGCCCCCAAACCGCCTCGCTATCCTCGGCCTTTGCTCGCTCAGGGATCACTCCATGACCACACTCTTCCAACGCTGCCAGCAACGCGCCCTCGACCATCAGGGCGGCCCCAAGAACCTCAAGGCCCTGCTACCCAAGGCAAAATCTGCCGCGCAGCTGAAGAAAACCGGAGATGACCGCTATCTGGCAGAGATGGCCGCCTGCATCTTCCGCGCGGGCTTTGTCTGGCGAGTGGTAGAAAACAAATGGGACGGCTTTGAAGAGGTGTTCAATGGTTTCCTGCCGATCTGGGTAGCCTCACGGTCGCCCGAGCAACTGGAGGATATGGCCAGTGATACCCGTATCATCCGCAACCTGAGCAAGGTCAAAGCGGTGCAGGACAATGCCCTGCTGGTACTGGACCTGCAGCGCGAATACGGCAGTGTCGGTCAGTTTCTTGCGCAGTGGCCGGAGGAAGATATCACCGGCCTCTGGCTCTACCTGAAAAAACACGGCTCACGTCTGGGCGGAAATAGCGGCCAGTATTTTCTGCGGTTTACTGGTAAAGACACCTTCATCCTCAGCCGCGATGTCTGCGCGGCGCTGAAACTGAATGGTGTGATTGACAAGGACAACCCGACCTCCCAGCGCGACCTACGCAAAGTGCAGGAGGCTTTCAATGAAATGCGCACGGAAAGCGGCTGGCAGTTGTGTCAGCTAAGCCGTATGCTGGCTTTATCTATCGGTTAAACACTTTCGTTCCAGATTCAAGACGTTAGTCACTATTGGCCAGCGAGGCAGGTTTGCGATTTACAGTTTTTATTTTCCTTCTTGGTCTTGTTCAGGCCTGCGCCAGCAACGCGCCCGCCAGCGGCACACAGGAGCGATTCACGCCCCAGATTCTGGATAACGGCACCAAGCTGTTCCGCTACGAATTTTCACGCGGAGACAAGCTGCGCCCGATTCTGGCTTACGATCAAGCCGGAGGCTTCAGCGACGGTCGCGATGTCTATTCAGCCGAGGAATTGCGCAGAAAGAACGAGCGTCACCTGCGTTTCGCTGTCCCGCGTTTGCTCGAAGAAAACGGTTACTGTCGCGAAGGCTTTTATACGCTGGATACGCTTATCGGCTATGGCAACGCGAGCTTGCGTGGCGAGTGCAAGGAGGCTGCGACCGCGGAAGATCGAGCCCGCTTTGACAAACCTTCAGAACAAAGCGCCAGTAAACAACCATGATCAAGGAGCGACCTATGACCGGGTTCCAATTCGCAGTAGTGTGTCTGGCAGCCGGCACATTGGCTGCCTGCAGCGGCTCCCGACTGCAAGACAACGAGACCGAAACCTTTAGCCCCCGGATTCAGCAAGACGGCAGCAAGCTGTTTGACTATCGCCTGGATTCTCCGTCCAGCGGTGATCTCAAACCGACGCTGGTATTCGACGCCAACGAACCCACCGACATGAATACGCCGCCGGAAATGTCGTCGTATTCTGCGGAGGACGAAAAGGCCAGTATCGAAGCCCGCGTCATGTCCCTACTGGACAAAAAACTCGAGACCACTGGCTACTGCCGCGAAGGCTACGTGGTGATTGAGAAAGTGATTGGCTTCACCCATTCCACCGTGATTGGTGAATGCCGCGAAGCTGCCAGCGCCGACGACAGGGAACAATTCAGCCCGTAAGGAGACATTGCTTGTCGGTATCCGACGCAACACTGACAGACTTCATCCGCCAACACAGACTACCGGACAGCTTTGACGGGCTGGCCCGCCGTTACTATCTGCCGCTGCTCGAATGGTTGCAGCAACAACGCGAGCATCCACTGGTACTGGGTATTAACGGCTGTCAGGGTTCGGGCAAATCGACCCTCGCGGATTTTATTGCCCGCGCACTTGGCGAGCAGGGAAAATCGGTAGCGGTATTGTCGATTGATGATTTCTATCTAACCCGCGCCGAACGCAAGGCGCTGGCTGACCAAATTCACCCCCTACTGCAAACCCGCGGCGTACCCGGCACTCACGATCTTGGGTTGGCCATGCAGACCCTCGATAGTCTGCTGGGGCAGGGTGCGGATAAATCTACAAAATTGCCGCGCTTTGACAAGAGCTGCGATGATCGCGCGCCAATGTCGCAATGGCCGGAAATCCGCGGCCCTGTCGACTTCATTATTCTCGAAGGCTGGTGCGTCGGCTCACGCCCGCAAGCTGATAGCGAACTGGAGACAGCCGTCAACCAACTGGAAGCCGAAGAGGACAGCGGCCGCCGCTGGCGCAATTTCGTAAACGATGCCCTGCAAAATTACCAGCAACTGTTTTCCCGATTGCATAAAATGTTGCAGCTGAAAGCGCCCGATTTCAGCTGCGTCTATCACTGGCGGCTGGAGCAGGAACAGAAGCTGGCTGCCCGCTCGCCAGACTGCAGCGGCGTCATGAGCGCCCAGGAGATCGCGCGCTTCATTCAACACTATCAACGTCTGACCGAGGCCAATCTTGTCACATTGCCCTCCCATGCTGACGTTATCTTCGAACTGAACACCGAACACGGAATCGATACCGCCCACTACTCATGACCCAGATTGTTGTCGCCCTATCTGCCCTGATTATCAGCGTCGTGCTATTCGCGAGCGGTAATGCCTTCGTCAATTCGCTACTGGGCGTGCGCATGAGCCTGAATGGCGTCGATCCGATGACCATTGGTATCGTGCTGTTTTTCTTTGCGCTGGGTTTTGTGATCGGTTCGCGCATATGCCAGCGCATTATTCAGCGTGTCGGCCATATACGCGCCTTTGCGGTGTTTTCAGCCTGCATTGCCATTGCTGCCCTCGCCTACCCGCTATGGCAATCCATGTGGGTGTGGGGCGTGCTGCGCTTCGCCAGCGGTATCGCGGCGGCGGGTCTTATCATGACCGTAGAGAGCTGGTTCAGTTGTGTGGCCACCGAGGGCAATCGCGCGCGCCTGTTTTCCACCTATCAGATCTTTTTCTATTCCGCCGTGGCCGGCGGCCAGTTACTGCTGCAGGTCGCACCGCCGGAGTCTGCCATTCCTTTCAGTTTGGCGGCCATCCTGCTGGTGGCCTCGCTGATACCGCTGGCCATGAGTCATATGCACTCACCCAACATTGAGGCGGTGGAAGCCCTGCCCATGCTGGAGGTCTATCGGGAGGCGCCGCTAGGCGTGATTGCTTCACTGATAAACGGGGTGGTGATGAGCGGTTTTTATGCCATGGCACCCGTTTACGCCACCAGCACCGGGCTGAATGTGGAACAGATTTCGGTCTTTATGTCAGTCGCCATCATGTCGGCCATGGTGATTGCAGCCCCAATCGGCTACTTCTGTGACCGCCACAACCGGGCGCGGGTGATGCTGGTAGTGGCTATCATTTCCGGACTGGCTGGCGGTGTCATTTTCGTACTCGGCAATCTGAACTTTTTCTGGATATGCGCCTTTACCGCCGTTTTCTTCGGGCTATCCGCCTCGGTCTACTCAATTGCCGTTGCCATTACCAACGACCGCATGACCCAGAACCAGATTGTCGCTGCCAGTGCGACCCTGTTGACGGCCTACGGGATAGGTAACCTGGTTGGCCCATTGCTGAATGCCGGCGTCATGGACGCCATCGGACCCAATGGTTTCTTCCTGGCAAACACCGCATTGCTGGGCCTACTGGTGGTGTTTATCCTGAACGATCTAAGCCGGGTACCGCCGATCTCACCGGAAGAACAGGAAGACTTTGTTGCCGTCTCGCCGGATGTACTGCCAGTTATGGTGGAACTCGACCCGCGTAACGAAGATTACAACGAAGACGACAGGACCCTGGAAGACCTGTTTTTTGATCCTAAAGAAGACGAATCGGAAGAGGCAGGCGACGAGGAAGCCGTCGCCCGTACCACCCCGGAAAGCTAAAACTCAGAAAGCCAATTCGGCTTCAATACCTTTCGACGCAAGCCAGTCGATAATGGCGAGACCGGTGCCCATCTTCCAGCCCTTGAGTTCATTGATCGGCACAATCTTGTAGTCGTCCAGCTCATGATTCAGCTTGATCTCACCCGCCGCTTTTATGTGGTAGGCGATAATCACCTGATTCTGCTGGGGGAAGGCGTAGGCGCCAACCAGTGACGTCTCCAGCGCATGTAGATTGAGCTCTTCCAGGGTTTCGCGCTTGGCACATTCCAGCGGATCTTCACCCGCCTCCAGAAAACCGGTAATGATGGAATAAAAGGTTTTCGGCCAGCTCACGTTGTGCGCCAGCACTACACCGCCTTCCACTTCCACAATCATCGCCACCACCGGTGTCGGGTTGTTCCATTGCACGAAACCACAGGCCTTGTCGGGGCAGCCTTTACGAATCTCGCTGTCGATCAGGACTTCACCCATCGGGCTGGCGCATTGGGGGCAGTAATTCATGGCGACCTCTTATCATTTTTTGCAGAAGGGCCGATTTTGCCACAGAGCGTGATCGTGAGACCATTTTCACTTTGTTAATCCACAGGGAAGCACTATGGATTTGGGTATCAGCGGCAAAACCGCGCTCGTAACGGGCAGCCACCGGGGTACCGGTGAAATCATCGCCAGCACACTGAAGGCCGAGGGCGTGCGGGTGATTCGCCACGGACTGAAAGAAGAGGACCTCGCCGGTGAAGGTTTAAGCGTATGGGGCGATCTTGCCACCACAGAGGGCTGCGACCGTATCGCCGCGCAACTGCATGATATGGGGGCGCGGGTTCAGATTCTGGTCAATAACTACGGCACCGCCAGCCCCGGAAAATGGGGCAAGACCCCGGAAGCCGACTGGTTGGATATGTATCAGAAAAACGTGATGTCGGTCGCGCGCCTGTGCGAGCTGGTGATTCCGCAGATGAAAAATGACGGCTGGGGTCGCATCGTAAACCTCGGCACCATCGGCAGTCATCAGCCCAATAGCATCATGCCCCACTACTACGCGGCCAAGGGGGCGCTGGCAACGCTGGGGGTCAGCCTAACCAAAGAGCTGAGCGGCACGGGAATTACCGTGAATACGGTATCGCCCGGGTATATCCGCACCCCTGAACTGGAAGCGGGTTTTAGGCTAAAGGCCGAAAAGAAAGGCTGGGGCAGTGAATGGGCCGAGATTGAACAAAAAGTGGTGGAAACCGAATTTCCCAACGCTTGCGGCCGTCTGGCCAGCCGCGAGGAAGTTGCCGAGCTGGTGACCTTCCTCTGCAGCGAACGCGCCGCCTTTATCAATGGCCAGAATATCCGGATTGACGGCGGCGCAGTGCGCTACGTGTAGTCGACTTGTTGCGAGAAAAACCGACCTTAGAAGCGGTACTTCAACTGAGTGTGCACGATTTGAAAATCAAAATCGTCGTCACTACCCTCGGCGTTGGTGCCGCCTGATGCGGCATCACCAAAGGCATTAAATGCGCCGTTGCTGCCGCCTATGCTCTGCTCACCGCTAAAGTTCGTTGCAAAGTCAGCAGCCCCCAAATCGACATACTGATATTCGAAAGCAAGTGTCAGCGAAGGGTTGAGCCGCACTTCCATTCCGACACCGACGGTATAGCCCAGGCCACTGCCGTCATCATCGTCAGCCTCGCCGCGAAAAGCGCCGGAATTCCCCTCCCAACTGTAGTCGACATCACCGTGGGCCACGCCCGCTTTGATATAGGGAAGAAATGCGTGCTCGCTGGCAAAACCGATCCGCCCGGTGAGAGTTGTCAGAACATCAATTTCACGACGCTCAATATAGGTCGCCGGCGTGGCGGAAAAGGCACTCTGCTCCTGCGAAAGATCCGCAGCATTTACCGACAGCTCAACACCATAAACATAGGCGCCCTGCTGAAAATCGTAACCGGCCTGCAAACCCAGTAGCGAACCCGCATTGAATTTGCCTTCGAAGTTGTCACCAAAGGCGTTATCAATCGCCTGGCTATTGTCGGAGCCATCTACCCGGCGGAATTCCAACTCGCCGTTGTCGCCGGGATTAAAACCAAAACCGCCGCTGAAACCGAGGTAATAACCCTGCCACTGCTGCTGGGCAAAAACGGAGGAACTGGCGAGGACCAGCGCCCCTGCGAGGGATAGTTGCTTATTCATATAGACCTTCCTTGCGTTTGTCAGATCAGACGTTGAACGCGCGCAAAGCATTGAGCAAAAACGCGTTAACCGTCTGTTACGAACAAAGGCCTACATTGGATTTTCAGAAGCGCTATTTGCCGAGTTCCCAGCGCTGACACAAGACGGGCACGTGCTCTGTTGCCGGTCCCTGCAACCATTCAAAGCCCGCCGGCACCCGGTCGAGTTCGGGTGCAACCACCACCCGCTCAGCAGCCGGCGGTGCCAGTTCGATAAAACCGGCCGCGGGATAAACGGACAAGGAGGTTCCCACCACCAACAGGCGGTCAGCCTGCGCAATTGCCTCACAGGCTTCGTCGGTGTTGTGCACCATTTCGCCAAACCAGACCACGTGCGGTCGCAACTGGGAACCGAGTTCACACACATCACCCCACGCGATATCTCGATCTCCGAGATCATATACCAGCGATTCCCGCTCGGTAGAACGGGCCTTGGTCAACTCCCCGTGCAGGTGAATTACGTTGCTGGAACCGGCGCGCTCGTGCAGGTCGTCTACATTCTGGGTAACAACCACCACCTCACAGTGCTGCTCCAGTTGAGCCAGCGCAAGGTGGGCGGCATTGGGTTTTACTTTGCGCAAGCCCTGCCGCCGGGCGTTGTAAAAATCCAGTACCAGATGCGGGTCGCGCTGCCAGGCTTCCGGCGTCGCTACGTCGTAAACCGAGTGGTTGTGCCACAGCCCGCCGTTGTCGCGAAAGGTTGGCAAACCACTTTCGGCGCTGATTCCCGCGCCACTGAATACGACCACCCGCGACATGGCTATTCCGCTGTCAACGGTGCCAGCTTGCGCACCGCCTCCAGATCAAAACCATTCTGGCCATCTTTGCGCAGGGTTTGAATGCACACATGATCGGCTCCGGCCTGCCAGTGTTCACGGATACGCTCAGCCAGAGCATCTTCATCACCCCAGGCAACGATGGCATCTACCAGTCGATCCGAACCGCCGTTGTCAAAATCCTTTTCTTCAAAACCCAGGGTCAGCAGATTGTTGCGATAGTTCTGCAGGCCGATGTACGTCGACATAAAGCCCCGCGCAATGCGCCGCGCTTCGGTGGGATCGGATTCGAGCAGCAGCGTCTGCTCAGGCGCCAATAATTTATCCGGCCCCAGCAATTCACGAGCTCGGGCGGTATGCTCTACCGGGACAAAATAGGGATGGGCACCATCGGCTTTTTCGGCCGCCAGCCCGAGCATGTTTTTGCGCAAGGCGGCCAGAAGACGCAAGCCTTCTTGCTCCGGTTGCGGACCGGCGTACAGCGACTCGTCCATCAGTTCCAGATAGCGCCGCATGGTAGACACCGGCTTGCCGTAATCGTGATGCCGAAAGCCACTGACCATCTCCGGGTGAGAGACGCCCAAACCCAGCACCAGTCGACCGCCACTCAGCCCGTCCAGCGTTTTGCGTACTGCCTGCATCGCCATGGCATCGCGCGCATAAATATTGGCTATACCCGTCGCCAGCTTCAGCGTTTTTGTCTGTTTCGCGATCAGAGCCAGTGTCACAAAAGGATCGCAGCCAACGGCCTCTGGAATCCAGAGCGCGGAATAGCCCAGGGCTTCGATCTCCCTGGCGAACTCGGCCGCGCCATCAAAGCCTGCGTGATCAACCCAGGCCCAAATACCCAGTTTTCCCAACGACATTCCGCTCTCCTTATATTCATTTCGATATAGCGTAGAAGCTGTTGATGCTACTTTCATCTAGATCACTTGGCAAAGCGCTCACTACTATCCGCATCAGCTATACTGACTCCTACCGTCCGCGGTATACCACTGCGGTGAAACCCTAAGAGCAGGAGCGCTCTCAGTATCGTTTACTTACGCTCACCAAGGTTTACTGGAACAGGTAAATCGATGCGAACAGATAGACTAAACTTATCCAAGCTGGGAGCTACCGGGGTTACTACCCTGCTGTTGCCTTTTTCTGCTACAGCTCACCCCATGATTACACCCGCCGGGCTGATGAATTTTGCGGAATTCAGCCTGATAGCACTCGGGCTTTTGGCAGCCGTGCTTTTCATACAGCACACACGCATGCTGCGCAGCCGCGAACGTGACTTTCGGGAGCGCTTGGATGCCCTGCCGCATATTGTCTGGCGTACCGATACTCGCAATGAGCTGTTGAACTTAAGCGGTGCCTTTGGCCGCCTGACCGGCATGTCCCCTGCCAGTGCCAGCATCACTGACTGGATCGACGTTATCCACCCCGACGACCGTGAACAGGCCTACCGCCTCTGGGGAGCCGCCATGAAGGACGGCCGCCCTTTTACCACCGACTACCGCATGCGTATGGCCGACGGCAGTTATCGCCACTTTGAATCACAAGGTGTGCCAATTGTGGATTCGGAGGGCGAAATCAGCGAATGGGTTGGCTCAATCATTGATATACACGAGCGCAAGCAGGCTGAGCTTGCCCTGCTGGAAAAAGAAGCCAGCCTGCGACTTGCCGTCGAGGGTGCCAATATCGGCTTCTGGGACTGGAATCTGAGCACCAACAGCATTCGCTTTTCACAGCAGTGGAAAACCCAACTCGGCCTCACCAGCAATAAGTTTCCGGAAACCTTGGAGTTCTTTCAGTATTTGATCCACCCGGATGATCAGGAGAAAGTGCTCGCGCTGAAAACACAGATTCAGAATAACCCACGCGGTCAGTTCAGTATCGAGTACCGGCTCGCGCACACCGATGGTGAGCATCGCTGGATGCTGTCACCGGCCACCGTTATTGAAGATCCCCAGACCCGTGAACGGCACCTTATTGGCGCCAACATCGACATCAGTGAGCGGAAGGCTGCAGAGCAACGCATGGCACACCAGGCGAGCCACGACGAACTGCTGAACCTGCCAAACCGCCGTGAGCTGAATGCCCAGCTCGGGAAGGTTATTGCACGGAATCAGGAAGCCGCGCTCATTCTGATTGATCTGGATGACTTTAAATCCACCAATGACAGTATGGGGCACGAAGTTGGCGACACCCTGCTGCAGGCCGTCCGCAACCGACTGCAATCCTGCCTTGGCCAAGGCGATCTACTCTATCGGCCGGAAGGCGATGAGTTCGCTGTCCTGGTAGAAAATTATGGCGACCGGGAAGCACTCCTCGGCCTTGGCTACCGCCTGCTCAATCGACTGGCCGAGCCACTCAACATAGATCAGCAGCGCATCTTCATCACTGCAACCCTCGGCATCAGCCTGTATCCGGAACACGGTGATCAACCCGAACAGTTGATGCGCTTTGCCGACGCGGCGCTCTACCGCGGCAAACGCAGTGGCAAAAACTGTGTCCGGGTGTTCGACCCCAGCATCACGGCTGATATGCAGGAATGGAATCATCTCAAGAATGCGCTGAAGTGCGCGATTGAAAACAACGAGCTCAGCGTAGCTTTTCAGCCGCAGATTGAACTGCGCAGCGGCCGTGTCGTCGGTTTTGAAGCGCTGGCGCGCTGGCTCAGTCTGGACCTGGGCCACATCACCCCCGAACGTTTTATTCCAATTGCCGAAGCCGCAGGCATGATTGATCAGGTAAGCCAGAGTGTCGTCGCCCAATCATTGAACCTGATACAGCAATGGACGGAAGAACAACGCAAAGCACTCTACGTAGCCATCAATATCTCTACTCACCAATTGCATGACGCCACTTTTGTCAGTCGTATCAAGCAACAGGTTCGTGAAGCCGGCATACCCTGCCATTGCATCGAATTGGAAATCACGGAAACCAGTATTATGCAGGATATTGATATCGCATTGACTGCGTTGCGTGAACTGTCAGAGGCAGGCTTCCGGCTGGCAATTGATGACTTTGGTACAGGCTATTGCAACCTGAGCTACCTGAAACAGATGAACGTAGAGCGCCTGAAAATTGACAGCTCTTTTGTGCGAGATATGAACGCCAGCAATAGCGACGGCAAAATTGTTCAGGCGATTATTGCACTGTCACATAGCCTGGGGCTGGAGGTGACTGCGGAAGGCGTGGAACACCCGGATCAAGTGGAGCTGCTACATGCAATGGGATGTGAGCAGGCACAGGGCTATTACTTTGCTAAACCCATGCCTGCAGAACATGTTCAGATCTATCTCGATCCGGACATGTCGAACGTCACGCCCATCACCAGCCGCAAACCCTGAGGCGCTACTGCCGCGAGTCGCGACACGCAGAATCACTACAGAGGGTAATGCTCCGGATACGGCAACTGGGCGACACCGGAATCCACGGCCGCTTGAGCAACGGCAGCCGGCACCCGACTCAGCAGGCGAGCATCCACCGGCTTGGGAATGATGTAGTTGGGGCCGAATTCCAGATTACCGCAGCCGCAGGCATCGATAACTTTTTGCGGCACGGGCTCTTTGGCCAGTTCGCGAATAGCATGCACCGCTGCCACTTTCATTTCTTCGTTGATACGACGCGCGCGTACATCCAGTGCGCCACGGAAAATGAAGGGGAAGCCCAACACGTTATTCACCTGATTGGGGTAATCGGAACGACCGGTGGCCACAATCAGGTCATCGCGCAGGGCGTGGGCCAGCTCCGGCTTGATTTCCGGATCCGGATTGGAGCAGGCAAAAATGATGGCCTTGGGCGCCATCGACATGAGCATTTCTTCGCTCACAAGATCCGGGCCAGACAAGCCCACAAAGACATCGGCACCCACCATGGCATCTGCCAGTGTGCGCGCGTCGGTGTCGTTTTCAAACTCTTCTTTGTACTCGTTCAGACCTTCGCGGCCGGGGTAAATCACACCGCGACGGTCGATCATGAAAATGTTTTTGTACTGGGCACCGAGAGCAATCAGGAGCTTCATACAGGCAATGGCGGCTGAACCCGCGCCGAGGCAGACAATTTTTGCCTCCTCAATGGTTTTGCCCTGAATTTCCAGCGCGTTCAGCATCCCGGCGGCGGTCACAATGGCGGTACCGTGCTGGTCGTCATGAAATACCGGAATATTGCACTGCTCAATCAGAATACGCTCAATCTCAAAACATTGAGGCGCCTTGATGTCTTCAAGGTTGATACCGCCGAAGGTGTCAGCAATGCGCACTACGGTATCGATAAAGGCCTGAGAATCCTCGGCATTCACCTCAATGTCGATGGAATCCACGTTGGCAAAGCGCTTGAACAGCAGGGCCTTGCCTTCCATTACTGGTTTGCTGGCCAGCGGACCCAGATCACCGAGGCCCAGAATGGCGCTGCCGTCGGAAATAACCGCTACCAGATTACCTTTGGCAGTGTATTTGTAGGCCAGCTGAGGATCGCGCGCGATCTCCCGCACCGGCTCGGCCACACCCGGGCTGTACGCCAGAGACAGATCCCTCTGGGTTTCCGCAGGTTTGGTGAGCTGAACGCCGATTTTGCCCGGCGTCGGTTCGGCGTGATACGCCAGCGCAGCGCGCTTGAATTCCTCAGACATTTGCTTGGGGTCCGGATGCTTGTAATACCGATAAAGTGGCGCAGAAGCATATAGAAAAGCGAAGGGCGCCTCAAGGGCGCCCGGAGCCGCTTTTTATCACATTTGGCGCATATTCAGGGTGTTTACTGTGAATACTTCAAGCCTTTGCACAGGCCCGGTGCAAAGGCAGCAGAGTCAACTTGCCGGCCGGTACTGAGGCAGCTCATAGAGACCATCCACACAGGGCTCGCAGGCCTTGTTGATGCTGTTCAATACGCTGAACAGCAGTGGCACGATGTGGCTACCAATCACCGGCTTGCCACTGGTAACAATTGAAGCCGACAGATCCCGCTGCGGATCAGCCCAGCACAGGATATTGGTGAAACCGAGATGCCCGTAAGCGTGGTGGGTATCCACCCCATACAAGCCGGCCGGCTTGCCGCCCAGCATCATGCCGGCACTGTAGCGCATGGGCAGCATCAGCGACTTGTCGAAGCGGGCACCACCCACCTCGCGGGTACCGCGCAGCACGGTGACCGGGTCCAGTACGCGCTGGCCATCCCACTCGCCGCGCTGCAGCATCATCTGGAAGAAACGACAGGCTTCTTCGGCGGTTGCATAAATATTGCCCGAGGGGATCACCGACGACATAAATTCGGGGCTGTTGGAAATCTCTATGGCCTCAGACACAGTAGCACCCAGCACATTGGTCAGCACATTCTCGATGGGCTTGGGATTTTTGAGGCCGGTTTCGTAGTGCCGCGCCACGGTCGGCTGGAGTTTTTCATCAATACCGTAGGTGAAGTACTTCATGCCCAGCGGCTGACGAAACACCTTGTCCAGATACTGCTGAATGGTCATGCCGGTCGTGACCTCCACCAGTTTGGCCATCACAAACCCGCCAGTCACCGCGTGGTAGGCCGAGACTCGGCCATCGCTGTGCAGGGTTTCCATCTCGCAGATATGGCGCAGGGCCTCTTCGGGATCGTAAAGCACATCACGCGGCACGTCCGGCGCAATGCCCGGCACCCCGGCACGATGGCATAGCAAATCGTGTACGGTGATATTGGCCTTGCCGCCGGCGGCGAACTCGGGAATGTAATAACTGACCGGCGTCAGCAGGTCTATATGACGCTCCTCCGCCAGCTTGTGAATCAGCATGGCCGATACGGCTTTTGAAGACGAAAACAGGCACACCGGCGTATCGAGACTGCCCACCACCGGCTCACACTCGCCCATTGCGCCCGTCACGTAACCCAGCGAGCGATTCATGATCATTTCGCCGTGACGGCGGATACAGACCGACACAAAAGGATGCGCACTGCGTCGGTAGAAACTTTCTACCGCTGACCAGATGCCTTCGACATCCTCGGGAGAAACGCCGCTTTTTGCTGTTGCCTTGGATTCTTTCGGATCAATATCCGTCAGGGGCGCGAGGTCTTCCGGAACCACAAAACCGCGAAAAATTTTGCGTTCCAGTGCCTGCAGCAACTTCTTTTTACGGGCCAACAGCATATTCAGTCCTTATCCAGTTCCAACATCGCCGGATGACGCAGCGACATCATGTGCGCAGGATAGCGCGGGTTGTGACCACTTCTATAAATCAACCATCCACGCACCGTCAACTTCTCACCCGCCAATGATTCGATGTCGATGCCAGAAAACCAGGGCAAATCGCGCTTGCTGAGGCGCAGCGACAGATTCCGGTCAATTTCCACCCAAATGGCGCTGCGACTGGAGTCAACGCGACTTACCGTTCCGGTCACGCGCTGGAAGCCCCGGTGGCGTTTGTCCAGCTCGCTCGCCTTCAGCAGCGGAGCGACCTCATTCCAGACACCGCGACGGCGTTTGCGAGCCTCGCCCTCAGCTTGTTGCAGACAGCTCAGATCCGACACATTGGGCGGCACGACTATGTGCCAGCCCAGCCCCTGTAACAATAGGTATTCCCCTAAGTGGCCGCGATCCCGGGCACGATATACCGCCGCCAGCGTGCGGCCGTGACGATCAGTCGCTTCCTGCCCAACCGCCAGCAACAGGTCACGCCCTAGAAAACGCTCTACGGCTTTGGCGGCTTCTACAGCAAAAGGCTCATGGGGCTTGCCATCGCGGCCTATTTCCGGGGTATTCACACCGATCAGGCGCACCATTCGACCATCGGTCAGGCGCAGGGTATCGCCATCGACCACACTGTCGAGTCGGGCAGCTTCGAGATTGGCAGGAGGGGAACAAAGGGCCCGACCGGGCGCGGCCATCGCCAGAGAGAGCTGGCCCAGAAAGAGAAAGGCACAAACAAAAACGCCCAGCCAGAGTTGGCCGGGCGCTTTCTTATTCATACAAAAAAGCCTGTTAGGCTTTCTTGGCACCACCACGTGCGCCGAAACGCTTGCGGAAGCGATCAACACGGCCGCCGGTGTCCATCATCTTCTGGGTACCGGTGTAAAACGGGTGACACTTTGCACATACGTCGAGGTGCATGTCCTGACACAGGGTGGAACGGGTCTTGATCACGTTGCCACAGCTGCAAGTCGCTGTAATTTCTTCGTACTTGGGATGAATATCCGCACGCATGATGGGGTCCTCTCGTGCACCGCCACCTGATCTCTTGCCAGGCACCGTGCAGGTCATCAGTCAATAAAACCGTCCCAAGCCGTCTTTTGGAATAAGGCCGGGGGCGAAACAGGCGGCGAATCTTACCAGAAGTTGGCCAATAATCAACCGAAAAGCCCGTGTCTACTGATTTTGCCAAGGCTTTCTATATAATTCGCCGATGCTGATTCTTGATGTCGCCGTTCCCTGCCCCCTGCGCCGCAGTTTCGACTACCTGCCCCCCAGCGGAATAACCGCTGCAGAGCCCGGTATGCGCGTGCTGGTGCCCTTTGGCAACCGCCGTCTGGTGGCGGTGGTGCTTGGCTGTAAAAACGAAACCCAGGTTGATCACGCCAAGCTGAAGCCCGCCATCGAACTACTGGACACCCAGCCGACCCTCGGCAAGGACTTGCTGGCCCTGGCCCAGTGGGCCTCCAACTACTACCACCACCCTATTGGGGAAGTGCTGCAGCAAATGCTGCCGGTGCGCCTGCGCAAGGAAAAACCCGCCCGCGATCAGATGGAACCGCACTACCGCTTAACCGAGGCCGGTCGTGAGGCCCTCGCCAGCGATAGTCTGGGCCGCGCCCGAAAGCAGGCAGAACTGCTCGACTGGCTCAGCCATCAGCAGGCCGCCAGCCGCAGCACCCTGAAGCAAAATGGTTTCGATTACCCACAAATCAAGGCACTGGTCGACAAGGGTTTTATTGAGGCGGGCGATGCCGCCGCCATGCCGGTCACCATTGCCGAGGGCAAGACGCTCAACCCCGAACAACAGCACGCGGTGGAGAGCATCGCTGCCCACGCGGGCAAATTTCAGCCCTTTTTGCTGCAGGGTGTAACGGGCAGCGGCAAAACCGAAGTCTACCTGCAAGCCATCGAACACTGCGTCAAGCAAGGCAAACAGGCGCTGGTACTGGTGCCGGAAATCGGCCTGACCCCGCAAACCCTGCGCCGCTTTGAAGCCCGCTTTCCAGCCCAGGTGAGCGTGCTGCACTCAGGTCTGGCAGACGGCGAGCGCCTGTCGGACTGGCAGCGGGCCGGACGCGGTGATTGCTCAGTGGTGATCGGCACCCGCTCTGCGGTGTTTACGCCCTTCAATTCACTCGGCCTGATTATTATCGACGAGGAACACGATCCCTCTTACAAGCAGCAAGACGGCTTTCGCTATTCCGCCCGCGATATTGCCGTCAAACGTGCCGCCGACCACCACTGTCCAGTGGTGCTGGGCAGCGCCACGCCCAGCCTGGAAAGTTTGCACAATGTGCAGCAGAACAAATATCGCCACCTGCTGCTAAACGAGCGCGCCGGCGGCGCCCAGCCTCCGACCATCAAGTTGCTGGATATTCGCAACAGCGAATTGAATAACGGCCTGGCGCCAGACAGCCTGACGGCGATTGGTGAAACGCTGGGCAAAGGCGAGCAGGCGCTGGTCTTTCTCAACCGCCGCGGATTTTCGCCGCTGCTGCAATGCCACACCTGCGGCTGGGTGGGGCAGTGCGATCACTGCGATGTAAGCATGACCGTGCACTTTGGTCGCCGCCAGTTGCGCTGCCACCACTGCGATGCTTACAAGCCGCTGCCGGACGTCTGCCCCGATTGCGAGAATCACAGCCTGACCTTCAAAGGCCCCGGTACCGAGCGTCTGGAGCAAACATTGAAAGGCGCCTTTCCGGACACTCAGGTCATTCGCATCGATCGCGATACCACCGGTGGCAAAAGCGCCATGAGCGAACTGGTCAGCACGGTTAACGAAGGCAAACCCTGCATCCTCGTAGGAACCCAAATGCTGGCCAAGGGCCATCACTTTCCGCTGGTAACCTTGGTGGTGATGCTGGATATAGACGGCGGACTGTTCAGCCCCGACTTTCGCGGTGCGGAACGGGCCGGCCAATTACTGACTCAGGTGGCGGGCCGCGCCGGACGGGCCGAGCGCCCCGGCACCGTATTGATTCAAACTCACGCCCCGGATCACCCTATTCTGGCGACACTGTTAAAACAGGACTACAGCCCCTTTGCCGAGCGCTTGCTGGCCGAGCGCAAGCAACTCGGCCTGCCGCCCTGCAGCTTCACCGCTGTGATTCGCGCTGAAGCCAATGCGCTGGAGGCTTGCGACCGCTTTCTGCAGGCCGTCAGACGCGACACCGGCATGCCCGGCAACGGCAACCAGTTCCTCGGCCCCCTGCCCGCACCGATTACCCGTAAGGCCAATCGCTACCGCTGCTCCCTGATTCTGATTGCGCAGGACAGAAAGCAGCTCCATGCCCTGCTCAACCGCGCCCGCCGGGCCGCTGAGCCCCTAAAACCGGGCTTTGCCCTACGCTGGACCATCGACGTCGACCCGCTGGAGTGGTTTTAAGGGCTGTGGAGTGTGACGTCCGCCCCTGCCAGCGCTGGCAGGGCAACCGCGAAACAGGGATAATACCGGCCCTCTTATAGCAGCACACAATTCAGCTGCACCCAAAATTGCAAATACAGTACACGCAGGAGTTTTCCACCCGCCATGAAGGAAGAGATCGTCACCCTGATCGAGCAAGCCGTTGCCGCCCTGAAAGCCGGCGACTGGCCCGCAGACCTCGAACCCAAGGTGCAGGTGGAGCAGACCCGCGACAAAAGCCACGGCGATTTTGCCAGCAACGTCGCCATGACGCTGGCCAAACCGCTGCGCAGCAACCCGCGCGCCATTGCCCAGCAGATTATCGATGCCCTGCCCGCGAATGATCTCGTAAGCAAAACCGAAATCGCCGGCCCCGGCTTTATCAACTTCTTTCTGAATGCCGACGCCGCCACCGGCATTATCAATACTGTACTGGCTGCCGGTGAAAGTTTCGGCCGCAGCGACAGCGCGGCTGGAAAAAAAGTACAGGTGGAATTTGTATCCGCCAACCCGACCGGCCCCTTGCATGTGGGCCACGGTCGCGGCGCCGCCGTGGGCGATGCCCTGTGCCGCCTGCTGGAAGCTACCGGCCACGATGTAACCCGCGAGTTCTACTACAACGACGCCGGCGCCCAGATCGACAACCTCGCAAAGAGCGTGCAGGCGCGCTGCAAGGGCCTTGGCCCGGACAGCCCGGAATGGCCAGAGGATGGTTATCGCGGCCAGTACATCGTTGATGTCGCCGAGTCGTATATGAAAGGCGACAAGGTCGACGCCGAAGACAAACACGTGACCGGCGCAGCCGATGCCGACAATCTTGAAGCCATTCGCGATTTCGCCGTGGCCTACCTGCGCCGGGAACAGGATCTCGACCTGAAAGCCTTCGGCGTCGATTTTGATGTCTACTTCCTCGAATCCTCACTCTACGAAGAAGGCAAAGTCGAAGAAGCGGTTAACACCCTGATCGCCAACGGCTACACCTACGAAAAAGACGACGCTCTGTGGCTGAAAACCACGGACTTTGGCGACGACAAAGACCGCGTTATGCGCAAGCGCGAAGGCGGCTACACCTACTTTGTTCCCGATGTGGCCTACCACCTCAACAAGTGGCAGCGTGGTTTTAAAACCGTGATTAACGAACAGGGCGCCGACCACCACAGCACCATTACCCGCGTACGCGCCGGTTTGCAGGCACTGAACGCCGGTATCCCTGAAGGCTGGCCCGACTACGTGCTGCACCAGATGGTCATGGTCATGCGCGGCGGCGAGGAAGTAAAAATTTCCAAGCGCGCCGGCAGCTATGTCACCCTGCGCGATTTGATCGACGAAGTGGGCCGCGATGCTACCCGCTATTTTCTGGTCGCTCGCGCGCCCAGCTCCCAGCTGACCTTTGATATTGATCTGGCGATTTCCCAGAGCAATGACAACCCCGTGTACTACATTCAGTACGCTCACGCCCGGGTGTGCTCTGTTATTCGCAAACTGGCGACGCAGGGTTGGAGCTGGTCCGTGGAAAGCGGCTGCAACACACTGGATCAACTGTCTGCAGAAGCCGAACTCGCCCTGATGAAACGCCTGTCGGCCTTCCCGGATGTGGTCGCTACAGCCGCCGCCAATTTTGAGCCCCACACCATTGCCAATTACCTGCGCGAACTGGCGGGCGAATTCCACAGCTACTACAACAGCAACAAAGTACTGGAAGACGACGAAGCCCTGCGCAACGCTCGGCTTGCACTTTCCGTAGCGGTGCGTCAGGTTATTGCCAACGGTCTGAGCCTGTTGGGCGTGTCCGCGCCGGAGGAAATGTAAGTGGCCAACAATCGCAGCCGCAGCCGCGGTGCAACCCGCCAGAACAATACCGGTGTGCCGGCGTGGGCCATATTCTGCGCCGGCGCCCTGTGTGGCGGCTTTCTGACCTTTCTGGTCTTTCTCGGCGGTGTCGACTCCGGTGACAGCAAGGCGGACGTGGCCAGTAAAAACGCGCCCAAACCGGCCAAGCCTGCCAAACAGACAACGACCGAAACCCAGTTCGACTTTTTTACCCTGCTGCCCGAGCGCGAGGTGATCGTGCCCGAGGAACAGCAGCCCCGGGAAGAAAGCAGCGCCAATCAGGAACAGTTTCAGTACATCCTGCAGGCAGGCTCTTTTAAAACCAACGCCGACGCCGATCGCCGCCGCGCGGAACTCCTGCTGCTCGGACTGGAAGCCAAAATCGAAGCCGTGGAGGCCAATGGTGATACCTGGCACCGGGTTTATGTAGGGCCCTTTACGTCCCGTTCAAAGCTTTCCAAAGCGCGTACCACCTTGATTTCTGAAGGGATTGAGACCTTGCTGCTGAAACGTAAGGTCGCGGGCTAACCCTTTACCCCTCACCCCAACCCTCTCCCAGTGGGAGAGGGGGCGCCCTGAATTCTGATGGAGGGCACCCTCTCGGACAGGGAGAGGGACAGCGCTTGAAATCCCCGGCCCCGCCCCCATATCGTCCTGATACCCGCCAACAATCGAGGCCCCAAGTGGAACAATACCGAGGCACAACCATTCTCTCCGTGCGCCGAAACGGCCAGGTCGTCATCGGTGGCGACGGTCAGGTGTCCATGGGCAACACCGTGATGAAAGGCAACGCTCGCAAGGTGCGCCGCCTCTACGGCAACAAGGTACTGGCCGGTTTTGCCGGTGGCACAGCCGATGCCTTTACCCTGTTTGAACTGTTTGAAGCTCAACTGGAAAAATACCAGGGCCACCTGACCCGCGCCGCGGTAGAGTTGGCCAAGTTGTGGCGCACCGAGCGCGCCCTGCGCCGTCTTGAAGCCCTGCTGGCCGTAGCCGACAAGGAAACCTCGCTGGTGATTACCGGTAACGGCGACGTAATCGAGCCGGAAGACAATCTGATAGCGATTGGCTCCGGCGGCCCCTTTGCCCAGTCTGCCGCCCGCGCCCTGCTGGATAACACCGAACTGCCCGCCCGCGACATTGTGGAAAAAGGCTTGTCGATTGCCGCCGACATCTGCATTTACACCAACCACAATCGCGTTATTGAAACTCTGGATTACAACTGATCTCCCAGAGCACCAGAACACCGGAGCCAACATGTCACAAATGACACCCCGCGAAATCGTTCACGAACTTAACCGTTTCATCATCGGCCAGGACAAGGCCAAACGCGCCGTCGCCATTGCCCTACGCAACCGTTGGCGCCGCATGCAGCTCGATGAAGATCTGCGCGCCGAAATCACCCCTAAGAATATTCTGATGATAGGCCCGACCGGCGTGGGTAAAACCGAAATCGCCCGCCGTCTGGCCAAGCTCGCCAACGCGCCCTTCCTGAAAGTAGAAGCGACAAAATTTACCGAGGTGGGTTATGTGGGCCGCGATGTGGAATCCATCATTCGCGATTTGGTTGATGTCTCAATCAAGATGCACCGCGAAGCGGAAATGAACAAAGTCCGTCATCGCGCTGCCGACGCCGCCGAAGAACGCATTCTCGATATTCTGCTGCCACCCGGCCGAGGCGAAGAAGCTGACAAGGAAAATTCAACCCGCCAGCTGTTCCGCAAAAAACTGCGTGAGGGCGAGCTGGACGACAAGGAAATTGATATCGAGGTTAATGCCTCGCCGATGGGCGTCGAAATCATGGCTCCGCCCGGCATGGAAGAAATGACCAACCAGTTGCAGAGCATGTTTTCCAATCTCGGCAATCAGCGCAAAAAATCGCGTCGCATGACGGTAAAGGCAGCGCTGAAACAAGCCACCGATGAAGAAGCGGCCAAGCTGGTTAACGAGGAAGAAACCAAAGCAGAGGCTATTGCCGCGGTTGAACAGAACGGCATCGTATTTCTCGATGAAATCGACAAAGTGGCCAAGCGCCAGGAAACCGGCGGCGCCGATGTATCCCGCGAAGGCGTACAGCGCGACCTGCTGCCCCTGATTGAAGGCAGCACCGTCAGCACCAAACACGGCATGGTCAAAACCGACCATATCCTGTTTATCGCCTCCGGCGCCTTCCACCTGAGCAAACCCTCGGATCTGATTCCGGAATTGCAGGGCCGCCTGCCTACACGTGTTGAACTGGAAGCTCTGACCCCGGATGATTTCGAGCGTATTCTTACAGAACCGAGCGCTTCACTGACTGAGCAATACATCGCCCTGCTGGCAACCGAAGGCATGACCGTTGAATTCACCAAAGACGGTATTCGCCGCATTGCCGAAACCGCCTGGGAAGTGAATGACCGCACCGAAAATATCGGCGCCCGCCGCCTGCATACGGTTCTGGAACGGCTCTTGGAAGAAGCCTCCTACGCGGCCACCGATGCCAGCGAAAACAAGCTGGTGATTGATGCCGCCTATGTGGATGCGCAATTGGGCGCGCTGGCGCAGGACGAAGATCTCAGCCGCTTTATTCTCTAAGGTTCAATACCATGAGCGACAACACCACCCCCGTCGGCATAGAACTTCACCAGAAATCCCGCGAGCTGGAGCTGATCTATGCCAACGGGGAAAAGCACCGCCTCAGCTGCGAACTGCTTCGGGTACTGTCACCTTCGGCTGAAGTCCGCGGCCACGGCAAGGGCCAGGAAAAGCTGCAGACCGGCAAAATTAATGTCGCGATTACCGACATCGTGCCGGTCGGCAACTACGCCATTCAACTTAAGTTCAGCGACGGCCACGACAGTGGCATCTATTCCTGGAATTACCTTCGGGACTTAGTCGATAACCGCGAGCAGTATTGGCAGGAGTATCTACAGAAACTGCACGAAGCGGGTGCGAGCCGCGACCCGGAGGTGCAGGTGGTGAAATTCTTCGACGCCGGCAAGGAATAACCCCCTCCTTGCGCACTAAAAATGACAGCCTTGTCATCCTGAAAGGCCCCCGATAGGCTAAAGTCGTAACTATTACGATAATAAACCGTCGGGAGCCCGCCATGACCGAAACTCTCTATCGAAGCTGCCCTACCTGTGAAGCCAGCTGCGGCCTGGTGCTGGAGGTCGACCGGGCATCCAAACAGGTTATCTCGATTAAGGGCGACCCGGAGGATGAACGATCAAAGGGCTACGTCTGCGCAAAATCCCAGGCCTTTCGCTATGTATACGAAGATCCGGAGCGTCTGCGCCAGCCGGTTAAAAAAGTGGATGACCAGTGGCAGACCATTAGCTGGGAACAAGCGCTTTCCGAAGTAGGCGAGAAGCTCGGCAAGCTGCGTGAGCAACATGGCAAAGACAGTATTGCCATGTACTACGGCAACCCCAATGGCCATAACTTCAGTAGCATGGTCTATACCGAGCTATTCACGCAAATGCTCAACACCGAGCGCTTTTTCTCGGCGGGCTCGGTAGACCAACAACCCAAAAACCTCAGCTGCGAGCTCCTTTACGGCAACGCCTGGGTCTTTCCCATCCCAGACATCCAGCGAACCGACTTTTTTGTTTGCATGGGCGGCAACCCACTGGTGTCTCAGGGTTCACTGATGTCAGCACCCAATGCCGAAGCGCAATTAAAAGGCATTCGCGAGCGCGGTGGGCAGGTGTGGACCATTGACCCCCGCCGCACCGAAACCGCAGCGATTGCTGACCAACATCTGTTTATCAAACCCGGCACCGACGCCTATCTGTTGTTTGCGTGGGTAAATGTTTTATTTGAAGACAATAAAGTCTCACTGGGCAGACTGGAAAATATCGTCGACGGCGTCGACACCGTGCGCGATTTGGCCAAAGCATTTACACCGGAAAATACCGCCGACATTACCGGCGTACCCGCCGCTCAATTGCGCGATCTAATCAACGCCTTTAATCAGGCTGAGTCGCCTGTTCTCTACGGCCGCATCGGTCTTTGCACTCAGGAATTCGGCACCCTTGCCAGCTGGCTGGTAGATGTTGTGAACCTGCTGCAAGGGCGACTCGATGCCCCCGGCGGCGCCATGTTTCCGCAAGCGGCGACAGAATTACCTCCACCAGCAGAACCCGTGCAAAGCGAAGTGGGCCACGGCCGTTTCAAAACCCGCGTGCGCGGCTTTCCCGAATACATGGGTATGATGCCGGCCTCACTGATGGCCGAGGAACTGGCCTATCAGGGCGACGATAAAGCGCGTGCGCTGATTACCGTTGCCGGCAACCCGGTTCTGTCTGTACCGAACGGCGAAGCCATCCGCGAGGCCATGCAAGGTCTGGAGCTGATCGTTGCCCTCGATTTCTACATCAACGAAACCACCAGTCTGGCCGATTACATTCTGCCCTCAACCTCGCAACTCGAGCACAGCAATTACGACTTCCTGTTTCAGACTACAGCCGTCAGAAACTTCGCACGCTATTCGCCCCAGATTTTTGAACCCGATTCGGATGCTCGGCATCAGTACGAAATCATGACGGAACTGGTAGCGCGGATTAACGGTATGGCTGCGGATGACCTGCACGCCATGATGGTAGAGGGGCTCGCCGCGCAAATTGCTTCATCACCAAAATTTACCGGGCTCGATGCCGAAAAGATTAAAACCGCAACCAGCGAACACAGTGGGCCGGAACGCCTGCTCGATATGATGCTGCGCGCAGGACCTCACGGCGATGGCTTTGAACAAGGCGAAGGCTGGAATCTTCAGAAAATCAAAGCTGCAGAACACGGCGTGGACTTTGGCCCTCTGCAACCTCGCCTGCCGGATTTACTGCAAACCCCGGACAAGCGACTGAATATCGCTCCGGCATTGATCACCGATGACGTAGAGCGCCTGACCGCAGCCATGCAAACCGCAAACAGCGGCTTTCGCCTGATCGGCCGCCGTCATATTCGAGATATGAATTCCTGGCTCCACAATATCAACCAGTATGTGCGCGGCAAGAATCGCTGCACCCTGCTGGTTCATCCCGATGATGCAGAGAGTCTTGGACTGAGTGAGGGTGGCCATGCCATCGTCAGTGGCGCCGGACGCAGCGCGACCGTAGAGGTGGAAATCAGTGACAGCATGATGCCCGGCGTGGTCAGCCTGCCCCACGGCTTTGGCCACCGCTTTAGCGATACCGGTCAAAGCACGGCCAGAGAGAAAAGTCCCGGCGTGAGTTGCAATGATCTGATTGACTGGACGGTACTGGACGTACCGTCTGGCACCAGTGTGGTCAACGGCGCCAAGATAGAGGTGAGGGCGGCCTAAAGCTTACAGCCGCATCTCGATGCCGTGCTCAGCCATGTATTTTTTGGCCTCGGGCACGGTGTATTCGCCAAAGTGAAAAATGCTGGCCGCCAATACGGCATCGGCCAAACCCTTAGTCACACCTTCAACGAGATGATCGAGATTGCCTACACCGCCGGAGGCAATCACCGGCACCTGTACGGCTTTGGAAATACGTGAGGTCAGATCGTTGTCGAAACCATTCTTGGTGCCATCGCGATCCATGCTGGTCAACAGAATTTCACCGGCGCCGTAGTTCACCATACGCACCGCCCACTCGATGGCATCGATGCCGGTTGCGCGGCGACCGCCGTGAGTAAAGATTTCCCAGCGCGGCGTGCCGTCGGCGTTAGGCTCAACCTGTTTGGCGTCTATCGCAATGACGATGCACTGCGAACCAAACTTGTCGGCCGCAGCTTTTACAAACTCCGGGTTTTTAATCGCCGCTGAATTGATACCCACTTTGTCGGCACCGGCATTGAGCATATTGCGAATATCTTTCAGCTCGCGAATACCGCCGCCCACGGTCAGCGGAATAAACACTTCACTGGCGATCTGCTCCACCGTGTGCACGGTGGTGTCGCGCTCCTCATGGGTGGCAGTGATATCAAGGAAGGTGATTTCGTCTGCGCCCTGATCGTTGTAGCGGCGCGCGATTTCAACCGGGTCACCGGCGTCGCGAATGTCGACAAAATTCACGCCTTTCACAACGCGACCATTGTCCACGTCGAGACAGGGAATAATGCGTTTAGCCAGTGCCATAAGGTGTTATCTCTTACTGATCACAATATTGCTGGGCTTCAGCGACATCCAGCGTGCCCTCGTAAATCGCACGGCCGGTAATGGCGCCAAGAATGCCTTTGTCTGCAACGTCTTTCAGCGCGCGAATGTCATCCATATTGGTTATGCCGCCGGAGGCGATTACAGGAATGGAGGACGCCTGCGCCATGGCGACGGTCTGCTCCACGTTAACACCTTGCATCATGCCGTCGCGGGCGATATCGGTGTACACAATGGAAGACACACCGTCCTGTTCGAAACGCTTGGCCAGCTCGGTGGCCAGTACATCGGACACTTCCGCCCAACCGTCAGTCGCAACGCGACCGTCTTTGGCATCGAGACCGACAATCACATGGCCCTCAAATTCCTTGCAGGCCTCGGTCACAAACTTCGGCTCTTTCACTGCCTTGGTGCCGATAATGACGTAGCTCACACCGGCTTCCAGATATTTCTCAATGGTATGCAGTGAACGGATACCACCGCCAATCTGGATTGGCAGGTTCGGGTAGGCTTTGGCAATACTGGTCACCGCCTCGCCATTCACCGGCTCACCATCAAAGGCACCGTTCAGATCCACCAGATGCAGTCGGCGACAGCCGGTGTCGACCCAGCGGGCAGCCATCTCAACCGGGTCATTGCCGTAGACAGTCGAGTCATCCATAACGCCCTGTTTCAGGCGCACGCACTGGCCGTCTTTTAAATCAATTGCGGGGATAATCAGCATAATATTCTCTTCCCCTCACCCCAGCCCTCTCCCGGAGGGAGAGGGAGTTTACCGCCCAAGCTTGAGCAGAGCGTCCCCTCTCCCACTGGGAGAGGGTCAGGGTGAGGGCTTTCCGTCCCAATCCAAAAAATTCTTTAACAACTGCAAACCCGCCTCACCGCTTTTTTCCGGGTGAAACTGGGCTGCAAACACATTGTCGCGCGACAGCACCGAGTGAAACTCGCGGCCGTAGTCGCTGGTACCAGTCACCAGACTTTCGTCTTCGGCCTGCACAAAGTAGCTGTGCACAAAGTAAAAGCGGCTACCGTCGGCGATATCCTTCCACAGCGGGTGGGCTTTTTTCTGGACCACATTGTTCCAGCCCATGTGCGGCACCTTGAGCTTGTTGCCGTCTGCGTCCTTATGGTTTTCACCAAAGAAGCGCACTTGCCCGGCAATGGTGTCAAAGCAATCCACACCGCCGTTTTCTTCACTGCGGGTCATCAGCGCCTGCATGCCCACGCAAACGGCCAATACCGGCTTGCCAGCGTCGATGCAGTGATTCACCACTTCATCGAGTTTCAAGCGGCGAATCTCACCCATGCAGTCGCGAATGGCGCCCACACCGGGAAAAATAATGCGATCGGCGCTAATGATCTGGGCTCGCTCGTCGGTGACGCGAATCTCCACGTCGCCGCCCACTTTGGCCAGCGCACTCGCAACAGAATGAAGATTACCCATGCCGTAATCAATCACGGCAACAGAAGGCGTAGTCATGAACAGATTCCTACCGAATTACAGGCTGCCCTTGGTGGACGGCGTGATGCCGGCCATGCGCTCGTCAGCGGTCAGCGCCATACGCAACGCGCGACCAAAGGCCTTGAACACGGTTTCGGCCTGATGGTGGGTGTTGTGACCGCGGATGCAATCCACGTGCAGGGTCACCTTGGCGTGGTTTACAAAGCCCTGAAAGAACTCGATAAACAGATCCACATCAAAGCCGCCCACGCTGGCGCGGGTGAAAGGCACGTGAAATTCCAAGCCCGGACGACCGGAGAAATCGATGACCACGCGCGACAGGGCCTCGTCCAGCGGCACATAGGCGTGGCCGTAGCGATTGATCCCTTTCTTGTCGCCCACAGCCTGAGCAAAGGCCTGACCGAGGGTGATACCGATATCTTCCACCGTGTGGTGAGCGTCGATGTGCAGATCGCCCACGGCGTTGATATCCAGATCAATCAGACCGTGACGAGCAATCTGGTCCATCATGTGGTCCAGAAAGGGCACACCCGTCTCGAATTTGGCCGCACCGGTGCCGTCCAGATTCACGCTAGCGGTGATCTGCGTCTCCAGTGTGTTACGGGTGATTGTGGCCTTGCGCTCCGCCATTTATCCTGCTCTTGTGTGAAAACGCGATATTATAGAAAATCCCCGCCGTCATTACAGCCACTAAATACTGGAACAGTAACCACTTACTATGCCTGTTGTTGCCGAAATTGTGTCTCAGCCCTGCGCTCAAGACCTGATTGACCTGAAAAAAACCTACGAAGACCGCACTGAGTGGCTGCAAACCGCCGTCGCCGGCAGCGATCTGGTAGTAGCCGGCCGATTCAACGATCGCCTGGTATCGGGCTTTCTGCTCAAGGATCAGGGAGATCACTGGCAGCTTGAGAAGCTGCAGGTTCGCGAGATTACGCGCCGCCGGGGCGTTGCCCGTCAGACCATCCATAGCGCCCTCAAAACCCTCGATTTTACCCGGCCAATCAGAGTCGACCTCAGCGATCACCCTGAACTGGCCTCACTGTTTGCCGAGTTCGGGTTTGAAGAAAGCGGTTCCGGCACTTATCAATGGCGGCCGTAACGCCCTCGTTCGCCGACCGTTTACTCAACTGGTTCGATCGGCACGGCCGCAAGGATTTACCCTGGCAGCAGGATATTAACCCCTACCGCGTGTGGGTTTCCGAGATCATGCTGCAGCAAACTCAGGTCAATACGGTCATTCCGTATTACCTGGCGTTTATGAAGAGCTTCCCCACCGCGCAGCGCCTCGCCCGGGCACCGATAGATCAGGTATTGCACCACTGGGCCGGCCTCGGCTACTACGCCCGTGCCCGCAACCTGCACAAAGCCGCGCAATTCGTGGTGGATGAACTGGGCGGCGAATTCCCCGATACGGTCGAGGAAATGGAGAAGCTCCCGGGCGTGGGCAAATCCACCGCGGGCGCCATTATCTCCATCGCCTTCAAAAAGCGGGCTCCGATTCTGGATGGCAATGTAAAGCGAGTACTCGCTCGCCACCGGGCCATAGCCGGCTGGCCCGGCGAAGCCGCCACCCTGAAAGCGCTGTGGGAGGCCTCGGAAGCCACCACACCCAAAAAGCGCCCTGCCGCCTATTCACAAGCCATAATGGATCTCGGCGCCACCCTCTGCACTCGCAGTAAACCCGACTGCGACCACTGCCCGGTCGCAGAAGACTGCATTGCCAAAGCCGAGGGCACACAAGCCAATTTCCCGGGCAAAAAGCCCAAGAAAGCCCTTCCCGTCAAAGCCGTACAAATGCTGATCATCGAAGCGCCCGGCCAGCAGATCCTGCTGGAACAGCGTCCCGCACAAGGGATTTGGGGCGGCCTGTGGAGCTTGCCGGAAGTCGCTATCGAAGAATCCGCCGAAGACGCTGCCCTCCAGCGTTTCGGTGTTGAAAGCAAAAGCAAAACGATGCCAGTGCTCCGCCACACCTTCAGTCACTATCATTTGGATATTCACCCGATCCACCTCAAGCTGGCGTCAGTGCCGGCACAGATCATGGAAGGTGACCAACGCCTCTGGTATAACAGCCCCTCAACGCCCGAGGTTGGTCTTGCCGCCCCGGTACAGAAACTGCTCAAGCAACTGATCAAAAAGTGACCTCATGACCCGCAAAGTCCATTGCCGCAAATATCAGCAGGAACTCGACGGCCTGACAGCCCCGCCCTTCCCCGGTCCGCGCGGTCAGGACATCTACGACAATGTCTCCAAGAAAGCCTGGGAAGAATGGCAAACCCACCAAACCATGCTGATCAACGAAAAGCAGCTTTCCATGATGGACCCGGATGCCCGCAAATACTTGCAGGCCGAGATGGAAAAATTCTTCGCCGGCGAGGATTACGACAAAGCCGAAGGCTATGTACCGCCGAGTGAGTAAGTCCCCTTGACTCTGCAAACCTGAACAGGTTTAATACGCGCCTTCGCAAAGTCAGCACCCTTTTTGCGACACGCCCAGATAGCTCAGTCGGTAGAGCAGGGGATTGAAAATCCCCGTGTCGGTGGTTCGATTCCGCCTCTGGGCACCATACAAATAAAGCCTCACCATTCGGTGGGGCTTTTTTGTATCTGGCGTCCGCAGGCGGATGAGAACCACCAGTCTGGCTCGACAAATTGCGCCGCAATTTGATGCGAGCGCGATAGCGCGAAGCCCGAAGGGTCAAAACAGCCCTGAGGCTGTTTTGATGATTCCGCCACTCGCCACCACTCTCATTGAGCAATTCTCACCACCACTCTTTCACACATAACACTTTCCGTGCAGCAGGAGCGCAACACCGTATTCGGTATTCCCATATATACGCGCGGCCCGCTGCGGCGTTAGGGTTTGCGTATCAACATTTGCTTGATCTCGTGTTCACAAGACCCACTGGTGTGCCGTCATGTACGATCAGAAAGTAGCAAAAAGTCCCTCCTATATTTCCCCTTCGGGTTTTACTTTAGTCGAGTTGCTCAGCGTGGTGGCGATCATCGGGATACTTGCCTCGATTGCAATTCCAGCGGTTGGCGGCATGAGTACCCGCTCAAAGATGAGCGAGCTCATACTCGCCGCTTCAGCCTGCAAAAATGACATCGTCGATATTGTCCATGTTAATCATGGCGGTAACTCCGACGTTTCGTCGTCCTTGCTGAATGGCTGCGATATTGCTCCCACCCGCTACGTTGCATCAGGTAGCGTAGATGCCAACGGGGTCATCACAATTGTCGGAAATCACTCCACACTCGGAATCGGAACGTCGGCAACCAGCAATTCAATCCAGTTCACACCGCTTGTCGAAGGTGCACCACTAAATGGAAGTACAGACGGAGGCAAGTCTATTAATAAGTGGCGGTGCGGGCCGGCCAGCGTGAACCCTGTAGACGATTCTTATCTGCCGGGCTCGTGCAGAAGTTAACCCTCTCTCAGCCCCGACCACGCAGATCTCACAAAAAAAGGGCTCCCAATGGGAGCCCTTCACGAGACCTGGATGGCGCAACTATTCAGCTACAACAATCCAGTTAAAACCCTGCGATCATTTCAGATCAAAACGATCCAGTTGCATCACTTTGACCCAGGCGTCGACAAAGTCCTGCACAAAGCGATCTTCTGATCCATTCACTGCATAGACCTCAGCAACTGCGCGCAGTTCCGAATTGGAACCAAAGATCAGATCCACTGGCGTGGCAGTCCACTTGAGCTCACCGGTAGTACGATCGCGACCTTCGTAGAGACCTTTCTGACCGTTGGCCTTGGACCATTCAGTCGACATGTCGAGCAGATTCACAAAGAAATCGTTGCTCAGCACACCCGGCTGATCTGTAAAAACGCCGTTTTGGCTGCTGCCGGTGTTGGCGTTCAGTGCTCGCATACCGCCGATCAGAACCGTCATTTCAGGCACCGTCAGCTCCAGCAGCGCCGCGCGATCTACCATGGCCTCGGTTGGCGTGTAACGCGCTTTGCGAGTGTAGTAGTTGCGGAAGGGATCGGCTTTGGGTTCGAGGACCGCAAAGCTTTCCACGTCGGTTTGCTCCTGAGTAGCATCTGTACGACCCGGCTCGAAAGGCACTGTGATGTCGTGACCAGCGTCTTTGGCAGCTTTCTCAATCGCGGCGGCGCCACCCAGCACGATCATGTCCGCCAACGACACGCGAGTGTTGAACCATTGGCTGTCGTTGAAATCCGTGCGGATTTCTTCGAGCCTGGCCAATACCTTTGCCACCTCAGCCGGATTGTTAACCGCCCAGTTTTTCTGCGGCTCCAGCGCCAGCCGAGCACCGTTAGCACCACCGCGCATATCGGTTCCGCGATAGGTTGCAGCAGAGGCCCAGGCAGTGCGCACCAGCTCGGATACGGTCAGACCGGAATCCAGAATCTTGGCTTTCAGTTTCTTCACATCACCGTCGCCAATCAGCTTGTAATCCGCTTCGGGAACCGGGTCTTGCCACTTCAGGTCTTCTTGCGGCAGATCACCCGCGACGTAGCGCGCTTTCGGCCCCATGTCGCGGTGGGTCAGTTTGAACCAGGCGCGGGCGAAGGCTTTCTCAAACTCTTCCGGGTTTTCCTTGAAGCGCAGGGAAATCTCGCGATAGGCCGGATCCATCTTCAGCGACAGATCAGTGGTAAACATGATCGGTGCGTGACGCTTACCTTCAACGTGCGCATCCGGAACCAAGTTGGCAGCCTGACCACCTTTTGGAACCCACTGAATCGCACCCGCCGGGCTACGCGTCTGTTCCCATTCAAAGGCAAACAGATTGCTCAGATACTGGTGGGTCCACTGCGCCGGGCTGGATGTCCACGCACCTTCCAAACCACTGGTAATGGTGTCTTCCGCATTACCTTTGCCACACTTGTTCTTCCAGCCAATACCCTGCTGTTCAATTGGTGCGGCTGAGGGATCTTCTCCCACACACTCTTCAGGCTTGTGGGCACCGTGGGCTTTACCAAAGGTGTGACCACCGGCAATCAAGGCAACGGTTTCTTCGTCGTTCATTGCCATCCGGCCAAAGGTTTCGCGAATATCTTTGGCCGCCGCCAGCGGATCAGGTTTACCGTTGGGGCCTTCCGGGTTTACGTAGATCAAACCCATTTGCACTGCAGCCAGAGGTTTCTCCAGTTTGCGATCTCCGTGGTAGCGCTTATCGCCGGCCAGCCATTTCTTCTCGCTGCCCCAGTACACGTGATCGGCTTCCCAGTCGTCTTCACGACCACCGGCAAAGCCATAGGTTTTAAAACCCATGGATTCCAGTGCCACGTTACCGGTCAGCACCATCAAGTCAGCCCATGAAATCTGGTTGCCGTACTTTTGCTTGATCGGCCACAACAGACGGCGGGCACGATCCAGATTGACGTTGTCAGGCCAGCTGTTCAGCGGCTCAAAACGCTGCTGGCCACCACCGGCACCACCGCGGCCGTCAAAGACGCGGTAGGTACCCGCGCTGTGCCAGGCCATACGGATAAAGAAGGGGCCGTAGTGACCGTAGTCGGCTGGCCACCAGTCCTGCGATTCCGTCATTAAGGCTTCCAGGTCTTTCTTGAGAGCCGCAAGGTCGAGCTTTTTAAATTCTTCGGCGTAGTCAAAGTCTTCGCCGAGGGGATTGGATTCGTTGTCATGCTGACGCAGAGGTTGAAGATCGAGCAGGTCGGGCCACCAGAAATCATTGGTTGTACCCTGCTTTGCGGGGCTACCAGCAGCGGCAGGCAGTGCCAGCGATGCGGCAATGGCCAGCGCCATGACCCGCGGTTTCGCAGACTTGAACATTATGGTTCTCCTTATCAGAGGTTATGCGATTGCCGGCCAACGCACGGCTTCATGTTCGGGCGCTCGTCTTACGGCGCAGACTGATTTATAGACCTTGGGTTTCGATAGGGAAAATAGTATTTTTTGAAACAGTCGATAGGTTTTTTCAATAGACTAGGCGCCACGTGGCCTGCAGGCCACTCAAGCCTGCTTGGTATTTTTTACATCTGGAGCAAGCCAGGCGACGAGACATCGCAAGTCAGGGTCATCGCCTGCTTTTTTGGCTATATTTCAGCCTGCTCACTGCACCTGCGCACAAAGCGCGAAACCGTTCTGCAATGGTTCGCCTGCCCTGTGGCAAGTGCAGTGTTACGCTACGCGATCGCATAACACTGGAGACTGGAATGGAAAACGTACCGCAAACCGCGCTCAGCCTGCGCTCACTGGTTACTGAAGACGGAAACCTGCAACTGTTGCTTAAGGAGTCGCCAGTACCGGAACCCGGCGACGATGAAGTGGTGGTACGCATTGAAGCCACACCGATCAACCCCTCCGATCAGGCCACTCTGATCGCACCTGCCGATGTGAGTACCGGTAAAACCACAGGTACCGGCGCTGACACGGTCTATACCGCCAAGGTTCGACCTGGACTGGAAAGCCGCGTTAAACCGCGCATTGGCAAACCGCTGGCAATGGGCAATGAAGGGGCCGGCATCGTGGTTAAAGCGGGTTCCAGCAAAGCCGCTCAGGCCCTGCTCGGCAAAACCGTTGCCGTTATGGATGGCGCCCTCTACTGCCAGTACCGCAAGGTCAACGTGATGCAGTGCATGCCCCTGAACGAAGGCACCAGCGCTCGCGATGGCGCGTCCTGTTTTGTAAACCCGCTGACCGCGCTCGGCTTTGTGGAAACCATGCGCAGCGAAGGCTTCAAAGCGATTGTGCACACCGCCGCTGCCTCCAACCTCGGTCAGATGCTGAACCGTATCTGCCTGAACGACGGCATCGATCTGGTTAATATCGTGCGCAAACCGGAACAAGTTGAGCTACTGAAATCGCAGGGCGCGAAATATGTGCTTAATTCAAATGACGAGAACTTCTCTCGCGACTTGACCGCTGCTATCGAAGCGACCGGAGCCTACGTTGCCTTTGACGCGATTGGCGGCGGCGATCTGGGCAGCCGCATTCTGACCTGTATGGAAAAGGCCGCGCTGAAAGACACCGAACTGCCCGGACCCTACGGCTCCAACACCTTTAAACAACTCTACGTATACGGCAGCCTCGATCTGTCGCCTACGGTGATCAACCGCAACTTCGGTTTCAGCTGGGGTGTGAATGCCTGGTTGCTGACGCCCTTTATTCAGAAGGTTGGACCGGAGAAAACCCAGCAGCTGCAAAAGCGTGTGGCCGATGAACTGACCACCACGTTCGCCAGCCACTACAGCGATGAAATTTCGCTGACCGACGCCCTCAAGGCCGAGGTGGTTGCCGAGTACAGCAAGCAGGCAACCGGCCAGAAGTTTCTGATCAACCCGACCTTGTAAGCCCTTCGGCGGCTCAGCCGCCGAAATCCCATCGCAGACCAAGCTGGTATATGGTCTGATCCGGATAGGGTGTCATGGTGTAATTCCCGGGCAGCAAGGGCTGGTCGAGAATCAGCAGGGCATCCTGTTCTTTGGTCAGGTTTTTGGCGTTAAAGTTTAGCGACCAGCCACCTGTTTCCGAGCGCAAACCCAAGCCTGCATCAATACGCGTGGTGCCTTCTTGATAGGTATTGGGGTCAATATCCGAATCCAGAAAACGGCCGTTGTTGTAGCTGATATTTAAGCGAATGCTGGCACGCAATTCATCCATACCGAAAAAGCCGAACTCATAACGCGGCGACAAGGTCGCATTCCACTCCGATGCATAAGGCAGTGGTTTACCACCAAGATTCTGGCGCTCATCCTGACCCGAGGTGAAAATGGGCGGGCCATCGGGGAAGGTTTTATAAATCGCATCCAGATAACCCACACTACCGACAATGCTCAAGCCCTGCAGCGGTGGCAACCAGAAGAAATCCAGTTCCGCGCCACGGCTTTCTGACTCCGGCGCATTATCCGTAACCAACGTGACACCATTAAAGGTACGAATTTGAAGGTCTTCCACCTCTGAATCAAAGGCAGCCACATTCAATACCAGCGAGCCGCCGAGCAGCCGCGACTTTAAACCCACTTCATAGGTAACAGCCGATTCCGCGTCATATTCCAGCGAATTGGGGTTAAGTGGCGCAAAATCAAAACCACCGGCTTTAAAACCTTTTACCGCCGTGGCATAAAGATTGATGTCCGGCACGACCTCATAGTTCACGGCCACTTTTGGCGAAACATTGGTTTCGCGACGTTCCAGATCCGGCGCACTGAAACTCTCCTGCTGCAGCGAACCCGCCGACAAACTGTTTCCCTCAGCCACGGCCGAAAACGAGCGTCCGGTAGATTCGTCTTCGCCATAACGAAGCCCCAGGGTAACGCTCAGCTTTTCGGTTGCAGCCCAGTTCAACTGCGAGAAAATCGCATAGGAAACGGTTTCAGCCGAGGTTCCCGAGATAAAACGCTCGCGCTCACCGGCAATGATCAGACCGTTGGAATCCACTGGCAGCCCTAGCAAAAACGGATCGAAGGGCAGCTGCTGGTTTTGCACAATGGCGCCCGCGCGGGCAAAGGCAAACAGGCCATTGAGATCGACATCGATATCCTGAAAGACATTGACCTTGGAGCGCTGGCCGAACAGACCTACGACAAAATCCACCTCGCCATCGAGCCCGAAAAACGACGGCGCGGTAGCGTCAAAACGAAACTCAAGGGAGCGGGCCGAATACGGGTTACCGCGCGGCGGGCCGTTAAACACAACGAGGTTTACCGGAGAGTAGTCAACGTCGAGCGCGTAAGGGGTTTTGACCTGCGACCAGGCCAGAATTGAGGTGAGCTGGGTATTGTTCAAACCAAAAAAGGTCGGCGTCTGCCAAAGAAGCTGCAACGAAGCCGCAGCCGTTTCGCGATCCGACAAGGTCAGGCCATCGGTGGAGGTATTCTGATCGTAGGGGTCCGCTTCGGTCTGTGGATCATACTCACGAAAAACATCCAGACTGCGTTCGCTGGCAATGTAGAGCGACTGGGTATAGCCCTTGGTGATCGACTCCGCGCGCAGCAAATTCACCTTGGCCGTGAGAGTATCGCTGACATCCCACAGTAGCTTGATGCGCAAGCCCTCGTCACGCTGGGTCTGTTGCTCGTTACGGGTGCTGTTGAACTCCAGCGTATCGCCGTCGCTATAGCGATAGGCCAGTCGGCCCAGGACCTTGTCGCCAATCAGGGGGCCAGAGATCGCCAGTTCGGCGCTTTCTGTGGTTACGTCCTCAACCCGGTTATAGCTGATATAGCCTTCGGGCGTGTCGGTAGGTGACGCCGTATGGAAATTAAATACACCGCCAAGGGTATTCTTGCCAAACAGGGTGCCCTGCGAGCCGCGCAGGACTTCAAGCCGCTCCAGATCAAATACCGCATCCTGGGTAAAGGTAGAGCGACCAAAGGGCACATCATCGATCACCAGCCCAATGGAAGGTTCAAAGCCCACGCCCAGCGGCGGCGTACCAAAACCACGAATGGTCACCGTGGTATAGAGCGCCAGCGAGGCATCAAAATTGACGTTGGGAATATAGCGAGTGATTTCGCCCACATCGGTAATACCGGATTCGCGAACAAAGTCGCCGTTGACTACCGAGATCGAGAGCGGCACATCCTGAGAGCTCTCCAGGCGCTTGTTGGCCGTAACCAGCACCTCTTCGATCACACGCGGTTCGGCCAACGTATGACCGCTACAGAGGAATACTCCGGTAAGAACAACCCTAAAAAGGCGCACTCGACGCCGCAGACAACTCCACTTCACATACCACCCCGCTTCACGTTGTTATCGTTATTTACATTCGGGCCGAAACTCAGGCTAACGCATTGCTCAGCAAGACAAAAGCCCTAAATGTACAAAAGTACGACTTTGCTATTACAAGCGCTTGAAACGGCCGCCGGCAATGCATTCTGACACCAGAATCTGGCCGAACACGACATCCTCCAGCCATGACAGAGTGTGCTAGTGTCAGCACTGATAACAATAAAGTGTCTCAACGAGGCGTGTTTATGAGAGCTGGAACAGCACTAATAATCAGTTTGCTGACCATCCTGATGGCGGCGCCTGCCACAGCGCTCGATCTCTACGCGGGCTGGCTAGCTCCCAGCAAACCTTTTAGTCCGACAGAGAGCCCCGAAGCACCGGACTACAACGACCCGGACAATTGGGCTGCCCTCCCGGATCGCAAGGACAATGCCGATCTGGTGCCGGCTGGCACCGGTTTGGAAGATCGTCAGGCCAATGCGGTTATGGATGTATTCTATATTCACCCCACCAGCTACCTGATTGGCGGGGCATGGAATAGCAGTACAAGCAACTGGCTGGCCCGTCTTATAACCGATTACGGTGTGCTGCCCCAGCAGGCGGCGGTCTATAACGGCATTGCCAAAGTGTATGCCCCCCGCTACCGCCAAATGTCTCAAGGCGCGCAAGTTAAACCCCTGAGCCAGCATGATCTGGAAAAGGCGCGCTCACTGGCCTTCAGCGACGTGCGGCGAGCTTTTGACCACTTTCTGGATCACTACAATCGGGGCCGCCCTTTCCTGATTGCCAGCCACAGCCAAGGCACCACTCATGCGGTGCCGTTGCTGCAATACCTTTATACCCAGCGATCACGGGATGCGAGGCGCTTTGTAGCAGGCTACCTGATCGGCAATACCGTTGAAGAATCCCGACTGAAGGGTCTTTTGCCGGTCTGCGATAGCCCCACAGCCACCGGCTGCTACTTGAGCTGGAATGCCGTGGCCGAAGGCGGCGATGGCAGTCACTGGCTGAATAAGGGGCAACCGGTCTGTGTAAACCCGCTGTCCTGGCGCCGCGATGGCGTGGCTATTAACAAAAACGCCAACCTTGGGTCACTCCCCATAACCGGCCCCTATTTTCTGGACGCCCCCGACCGCCACCAGACCGGAGCACGCTGCGAAGACGGCATTCTCTGGATTGAAGAACCCGCCGCCCGCGGCTACGGACTGGCTCTGTTTCCCGGCAAGGGCTACCACAGTTACGACTACAATCTGTTCTGGATGAACATACGAAGCAATCTGGAACAGCGCAGCCAAGCCTACCTGTCAGAGGCACCGTGATTTTGCGCACCAGCCTCCGCAGGGTTTACTATCATTGGAATAATAAGAAAGAGATATTACCCATGACATCATACAACCGCTTCCCCCTGGCCTGTTTGGTAGGCACGCTCTCGATAAACGCGCTTGCCCAAGATCAGACGGCCGAAACGCCTCCCGAGCAGAACAAGCCCACTGCCATGATTGAGGAAGTTTTTGTCACGGCCAGCAAGCGGACCGAATCGGTGCAGGAAGTCTCTGCGGCGGTCTCCGCCTTTTCTGACGAACTGCTCAAGGCGAACAATATCGACGGCTTTGAGCAATTAGCCGACATCACCCCCGGACTGGTCTCGCGTAACGACCGCGAGGGCAACGATATCTCCATTCGCGGTATTGGCAAGGCCTTCGGCGGCACCTCGCCCGTGGCTTACCACATCAATGGCTTTTTCGTAGATTCCACCGAGCCGTTTTACGATATTCAAACCATTGAGGTGATTCGAGGGCCGTCCGGTACCGTGTATGGCCGCAACGCCACCGCCGGGGCGATCGATGTTAAATGGCAGCGCCCGGTCGATCACTGGGAGGTGGGCGGCGATCTGCTAGCCGCATCTTACGACAATCGCCGGGTACGCAGCTTTATCAACGTACCGGTTGCCGACGGTATCAACACCCGCTTTGCCGGCCTGTGGGAAGAACAAACCGGCTACCTCGATAACGAATTGGCCGATGGCGATGAAGAGCCGGAGAGCTTCACCCGCTATTTTTATCGCGGCATGATTGAGGGCTACGTCAACGAGAACCTTCGCTTAGCATTGCATGCGATCAAGAATAACAAGCGCACCAAGGCGCATATGGTTGCCAGCCCGTCCATCTCCACCCGGCAGAGCGAACGCTACCGCGAGTTCGGCGTCGCCCCGATGCCCCTCGACCTGTTAAAAGTCCGCTCGCAGCAATATCAGGATTTTGGCCCAGTGGATGACAAGAGCAGCCGCGTGGTTACCGACCTGACCTGGAGTCTGGAAGACCTGTGGCTGCTGGGTAATATCGACGTGGACCTGATCGGTGGCGTCGAGCGCCGCCGCCTGCACCGCTACAACGATCTCGATGGCACCGAGGTGCAGATCGTTGAAACCGACAACTACATCAACGGCGTCGGTCGCAATGCAGAACTGCGGTTTACCTCGCAGAATACCAGCGGCATCGACTGGATCTTCGGTTTGTTCTGGTACCGCGACGACAACCATCAGGATCGCTTCGTCGTTGCTCGCACCAAACAGAATCTGGGGCAGTTGTTTTTCGCGCCGATTAATCTTCCCGGCGGCGCCGGCAGCCGGATCTTTGATGCCTATGTGGTAACAAAGGATCTGAACCAGAACACCAAAAACGAAGCAGCCTTCCTGAACGTTCGCGCCAATCTGCGGGATATGGTGTCGACCCTGCCGGAGATCGAACTGTTTGCCGGCATCCGTTATAACCGCGACGAATTCCGACTGCTGGTAGAACGCGACACCGCCTCGGCGCAGGATGCCCAGACCGGCCAGCCCAACCCGCCCTTTGTGGTATCGGACCAGTCCTTCGACGCACCCGGTGAATCCACCGCCCGCACCGGCGAGATCGGCGGCAAGTGGTTCTACAGCGACGAAGGCATGATCTACGGCAAATACGCCACCGGCTACAAACCCGGCACGGCCCAGATCCTGACCAGCGGTGAATTGAATCAGGTCGATCCGGAATTTCTCAATATGATCGAATTCGGCTGGAAAACCGCCCTGTTTGATAACCGCTCACTGACCCTGAATGTATCGGCCTTTGATTATTCCTACGAGGACCTGCAAGTTTCCAAAATTGTCGTCACCGGTATTGAGCTGAACAATGCCGGTGCGGCCTCCATTCAAGGAGTCGAGGCTGAACTGCAATGGGCGCCTCTGCCCAATCTGCTGGCTCACTTTTCCTTTGGTTGGCTGGACGCAAAATTTGAGGAATTCTGCGGCCGCGATGACGAGCTGGAGAACCAGCAAACCCAGCCCGGTTGTGACAGCGACCAGCCCCACAATTTTAAAGGCGCTCGCATGAGCGACGCCCCGGAATTTACCTTTGGCGCCCTGCTGCGCTACACCCACCCGCTGGAGCGTTTCGGTATGCTAACCGGCGTGGTCAAGTTTGCCTGGTCTGACGACTATCAGCGTCGCCCCTACGATAACCCCATTGATACCGTCGACGCCCACCACAAAACCGATATCCGTCTGAACTGGAACAGTCCGACCGACACATATCGAGTCGGTATTTTTGTGGAGAACCTCGAAGACCACGACGATATCTTCACCCACCACTTCTCCCAGCCCGATCCCGGCAACTACTCACTGATCGCGCCGCAGCCGCCGCGCACGGCCGGTTTGATTATTGAAGCCAATTGGTAACGAGGGACTCTTGGCCTAGCCTGAAAATGGGCTAAAATGCTGCCCGCTATCAACCTGCAGGAGTAATGGTCATCGGACGCGCATATCAAAACCGCAAAGATTCAATGGCGAAGACCTCGGATGCCAAGGCCCGGGTCTACAGCCGCTACGCACGGGAAATCTACGTTTGCGCCAAATCCGGTGGCTGCGAGCCCGAGGGCAACCTGAGCCTGCGGGGGCTGATCGAGCGCGCCAAGCGCGAGCAGGTGCCTACCCACGTTATCGAAAATGCCATCAAAAAGGCCCAGGGCGGCGCGGGGGAGGACTACTCACCGGCGCGCTATGAGGGCTTTGGTCCCGGCGGTTGCATGGTGATTATCGAATGCCTGACCGACAATCCCAACCGGACCTTTGGCGATGTGCGCCTGTGCTTTACCAAAACCGACTGCAAGATTGGCACTCAGGGCACCACCAGCCACAGCTTCGATCATTGTGCGATTTTCAAATTCGCGCACGACGACGAAGAAGCGGTAATGGAGTGTCTGCTGGAGGCGGAAGTTGACCTCAGCGATATTGAGGACGAAGACGGCTCTCTGAGCGTATTCGTGCCGCATACCGAATACTTCAAGGCCAAAACCGCATTGATGGAAGGCTTTCCGGATATCGAGTTTGAAGTCGACGAAATTCAGTTTATTCCGAAAGGCTCAACGCCTATCGCCGAAGAACATCGCGATCAGTTCAACAAATTTATGAATATGCTGGATGATCTTGATGATGTTCAACGGGTTTACCACGACGCTGTACTGTAGCACTTACGCGAGTTCACGGAATGTCACCTCCTGACATTCCGTGAAAACACAAACAGCCTATTACTCGCCTACCGGCAGTATCTTGCGCACAATCGCCTCACACTCTTCCCCGCGCATATATTTCGGCACCGGGTAGCCGTAAAGTCCGTGTGATTCTTTCATTGCCCGCGCAGCAATCGTTGCCACCTGATCAGGTTTTAAGACGTCGGCGTGGGTTGGAATGCCGATCGCCTGTGAGAGTTCTTTCACCCGCTCGACGAGTTTTTCGGCAAGAATGTCATCGCTGTCATTCGCGCTGCCGATACCCGCTGATTTGCTAATTCGCGCCATCTGCGGCGCACAGGTGTCGCGATAAAAATCCAGCACGTGAGGGAGGAACAAGGCATTGGCCAGTCCGTGAGGCAGATGACAGAGGGCACCGAGCTGGTGAGCCATGCCGTGCACGTAGCCAACATTGGCTATGGTGAAGGCGGAACCGGCATAGTAACTGGCCAGTGCCATGGCTTCTCTTGCCGAGCGATTGCCTCCATCAGCAACGGCAGATTCCAGATTCTGGAAGATGATGCGCGCAGCCGCCAGGGACTTGCGCAAGGTGTCTTCACTGGCTTCTCGCGATAGCGCCGATTCAATCGCGTGAGTCAGCGCATCCATACCGGTGGCAGCCGTAATCGGGGCCGGCAGTTTGAGCATCAAGTCCGCATCGAGCGCGACGGCGTCGGGCACGAGTTTCGGGTCTACGATAAAGCACTTGGTTTCGGCCTGAGCATCTGTCACCACAGAGACCATGGTGGCCTCAGAGCCTGTGCCCGCGGTTGTGGGCACACAATAGATCGGCAAACCCCGGCTTTTTACATTGAAATAGCCGACGATGTTTGCCGGCTCCTGATCGGAGCCGGAACAAATCGCGATGACTTTTGCCGCGTCCAGCGCAGAGCCTCCACCGATGGCTAACACCGCGTCACAGCGATTTTGTTTACAACTCGCGATGCCCGCATTTACTTGCCCAAAATCTGGATCGGGCAGCACACCGTCGTAAATTACGGTATCGATGCCCTGCTCGGCCAAGGACGCAGTGACCTGTTTAACCAGGCCCAATTCAACCAGCATTTTGTCGGTCACCACCAACACCCGCTGGTGACCAAAATTACCGATGGCCTGCATCAAGGCGCTTGAGCTGCCAGCGCCCGCGTAAACCAGAGGTGCGGGAACACTGATAAATTTCATTATCAGCCGGCTCAACAGGGACATGGCTCGGCTATAGAGTACAGTCAGAGTGTGCATGAGAATTCATTTCTTTTATGACTTAGCTCCTCATACTAGCCTTCCAATTTAGGCGACTGAAAGACCAGACGCTGGTTTACCTGCGGTGATCAGCATAATTTTTCTGAATGGCGTCTGGCGCACATCATCAAGACTTTTGCCGCAAGGGTTTGCCTACTATGAATAAGCAGTCCAACGCAGAGGGCCTCAAAGCGTGAATCGATCACAATGCAGCTACAAGACCGAAGTCCAAATCTCTGCCCGCCCCGTACATAACAGAAATCGCTTCCAGTACGGGGTCAACATGCTGAAACTCGTTGCCACTCTCGCCATTGCCTCCACCACCATGGTTTTTCTGAGCGCCTGTAGCTCCGCGCCCGACAATCCGCTGCCGCGACCGGAATCCGTCGACCTGCAACGCTTTATGGGCGACTGGTATGTGATTGGCTTTATCCCCTTGCCGCCGGAGAGCGAGGCCCATAACGGTATCGAAAACTACCGGCTGGGTGACGACGGACGCATCTATACAACCTATACCTTCAACAAGGGCAGTTTCGATGGACCAGTGAAGCGCTACACCCCCGAAGCGACCGTGGTTGAAGGCTCCGACGGCACCGCCTGGAAAATGCAGTTCCTTTGGCCCTTTGCCGCCGATTACCGGATTGCCTATGTCACCTCAGACTACCGGGAGACCATCATTGCCCGCCCGAGCCGGGACTATGTCTGGCTGATGTCCCGCGACCCCGGCATGTCAGACGCGCGCTACCAGAGCTATGTGCAGCGTATTGAAGACATGGGTTACGATGTGAGCGAGTTCCGCAGACAGCCTCAGCAGCCGCTGAATGAGCGTTAAGCCACTGATATAGATAGTTTTAAGCCCCTCACCACCCCCTTCCAGTACCGTCCCCGGCCGTGGCGCCCAGCTTGATGCCACGGCCAAAATGGCGATAATGACCAACCTAAAAAACAATCCGTTGTCAGCCAGCAGTTCGCCGCCCGGCGGCTTCCCCCACAACCCGGACCGATATGACGCAAGCCCCACAGGACATCCGGAGCCAGCCTCCGTTGTTGCAGCATCTGGTCAGCATGAATCTGCTGCCCGATGTGCGACCTGCGCCATACAACCTCGCCGAGCTACTGGGCGACCAGATCGGGCTGTCGGATTCCATCTCGCTGGCGCGGGCATTAATGTCACTGGACAAGGTCAAAGCCGCCGACACTATCTCGATGGAACGCCCTCAACGCCAGTTCCTAAATGCCCGTGGCGGTATCATCCGCTTTATACTGCGCAGCTTTGACCCCAGCGATACCAGCGCTCCCTTTATGTTGCCCGTGGCCAACCGCCCAACGCTGGAGGACCCAGCCGAGGGTGTTAAGCCCTACCTGCGCTTTTATTCCCTGCATCAGAGTGAGATGGACCACCGGATCAGCAAGCTACGCAAATCCCTGCGCGCCTCATTGACCCTCGATCCACCGCCCCGCTCGCAGCTGGCAGCACTGGATAAGATCGTCGACGACACCTTTGGCGAATACAGCCGCCAGGTGCTCGGCGGCGTCATTAAATTGGTGGGTGAGCATTTCCACGCCCGGCGTCAAACCTTTATCGAATCGGCCGAGACCGATCAATTAACCGACCCCAGCGCCTGGACCTGTGAAGGCGGCTGGATTCACGGTTTTCATCAGGATATGCAGCAACTGCTGCTGGCAGAACTGGATTTACGCCTGCTGCCGGCGCGCGCCCTGCTGGATGTACTGGAACCTCAGGACAAGTCATGACACGTACCGTATCCATTATTCTTTTTGCTCTGGGCGCCCTCGTCGTCCTGTGGATGAGCTCCAGCTTTGTCGCCAGTAGCGTACTGGCTCTGCTGGTCAGCCTGCTCATTGCCGCCGCCTATACCACCGGTTTTGTCGAGCTGCTGCGCTATCAGAGCGAAACCGGCAAACTGCAGCAGGCATTGAATACCGCCGAGCACCCGGTGGCCGACCTCAATCAATGGCTTGCCCAGCTGCCTGCCTCACTGCGCTTTTCCGTACGCCAGCGCATCAATGGCGAAGCCACCGGCCTGCCCGCCCCGCTGCTAACACCCTATCTGGTTGGCCTGCTGGTCATGCTCGGTCTGCTCGGCACCTTTCTCGGTATGGTCGAAACCCTGCAGGGTGCCGTTGGCGCCTTACAGGGCAGCACCGAACTGGAAGCGATTCGCCAAGGTCTTGCCGCGCCCATCGAAGGTCTGGGCCTTGCCTTTGCCACCTCCGTGGCCGGTGTCACCGCCTCGGCCATGCTGGGATTGATTTCGACGCTGAGCCGCCGCGAGCGTTTGCTGGCCTCACGTCAGCTGGATGCTGAAATGGGCGATGCTTTCAAAACCCATTCTCTCAGCTATCAGCGCCGTCAAACCTACGACGTGCTGCAAGCTCAGGCCACCGCCCTGCCCGCGGCCGCCGCGCAGCTGGGCCAGCTGGCCGAACAGTTCGACGCCCGCTTTCAACAACTCGCTGACAGCCTCGGCGCCAGTCACAAAGCCCTGCAGGATGATCTCGCCACACAGCAGCGCGAACTTAACCGCAATGTCAGCGACGCCCTCAGCGCCGGCTTTCGCGATACCGGCAAGGTAGCCGCCGAAAGCGCCCAGCCGATCCTTCAGTCCTTTATCCAGAAACTGGGCGAACAGAGTCAGGCCACACAGGAGCAGATTTCTGCCGCAGTCTCCGCTCAACTTTCCGGCATCAGCCGCGAGCTTGAAAAAAGCACACTGGCCCAGCAGGCCCATTGGCAGGAGGTGCTGCAACAGCACCAGCAGGGCAGCAACGAATTGATGGCACAGATCAAAGCGCAGCTTGAGCAGGCACAGTCTCAGTTCACCCAGGGCAGCGAAGCCCTGCTGCAAAACCTGCAAAAATCCAATACTGAATGGCTTGAGAGCAGCCGACAGGCTGAGCAGGAGCGCGCGCAGCAATCGCGTGAAGCCGCAGAAATCAGTGCGCGCCAGCTGGCCGAGGCCAGTAACGAACTGGCGGAAAAAGCCCGCGAAAATGCCACCGCGCATCAAGAAAAAATCAATCAGCTGCTTGCCCAGAGCAGCGCCGTGCTTGATGCCCAGCAGCAGCGCGACGAACAGTGGCAACAGCAGGCGGCCCAGAATCTGCAAACGCTGATCGACAGTGCTACGGAACAACTTTCAAAACTGCGCAACGACGAACAACAGCGCAGCGAAGCCACCGCCGCGCAGCTCAAAGCTCTGCAGGACAGCAGCGCAGAACAGCTGGCCAAACTGGGGGCTGCCCTTGAAGCGCCCATGACCCGTCTGATCGAAACCGCGTCGGAAGCACCGCGCGCGGCCGCCGAAGTTATCGAACAGATGCGCGCGGAAATCAGCAAGAATATCGAACGCGACAATGGCCTGCTTGAAGAGCGCCGCGATACCCTCGGCAAACTCGAATCCCTGTCTGCAAGCCTCGAAGAAAATGCCCGCCTGCAACGCGAAGCGGTACAGGCCATGCTCGAAGGCTCCAGCGAAAGCCTTGGCGGCATTGCCGAGAAATTCGAGCAGAAGGTTGCCGGTGAAAGCGAAGCGCTCAGCGAACAGATCGCTCACTTCTCTGCCAGCACCGCCGAACTGACGGCTCTGGGTGAGGTATTCACCAACGCAGTGCAGCAGTTTGGAGAAGCTAACACGCAGCTGATGGCGCGACTGGAGAAAATGGAAGCGGTGCTCGCCAGCAGCGGTCAGCGCAGCGACGAGCAAATGGAATACTACTTGAGTCAGGCCCGTGAAATCATTGATCACAACTTACTGACCCATCAGGAACTGCTGGCAAAACTGCAGGCAGAAACCGCCACCAACGGTAACGACTGATGGCAGACCTCGACAATAGTCTGGAACAGGAACCCCCTATCTGGGCCGTATTCGGCGATCTAATGACGGGTTTGGTCGGCGTGTTTGTCTTGCTGCTGGTTTGGGCACTGGGCTTCCAGCTGGAGCTGTCCCAGTCCCTGAAACAGGAAGTCGCCAAACGCGAAGCCGAGCAGGAGCGTCGTCAGGCTCTCGAGCAGGCACTCGCCGCACCGCTGGCTCAAGGCCGTATTACTTTCGAGCAAGGCCGTATTGGGATCAGTGGCAGTGTGCTGTTTGAACTCAACTCTGCCGAGCTGCAGGATGAAGGGCGTGCCCTGCTTGAGAGCCTGCTGCAACCGCTGCAGTTTTATCTCAGTGAGCACGATCAGATTTTGATGGTCAGCGGTTTTACCGACGATCTCCCCATCCAACAGGGCAACCTGAATTTTACTGACAACTGGGAGCTTTCTGCCCAACGCGCGCTAACCGTTACCCGCGCCTTAATCGACGCGGGCATGCCCTCTGACCTGGTGTTTGCCGCCGCCTTTGGCGCCCAGCAGCCGGTCGCCTCCAATGAAGATGCGGAAGGCCGCGCCCGCAACCGGCGGGTAGAAATGGCGCCCGTGCCGCGCGCAACCCAGACGGACGATGATCAGTAAGATGCCGGACCCAACGCAACTGAAAGCTGATCTCGAGGCATGGCGCGAACAATCCGGCGCGCAAAGCCCGCTGCCACTGATGCTGGCGGAGAGCTTGCTCAGCCGCGCAGAAAAAGAACGTGAGGCGGTAGCACAAAAACTCTACCAGCGAATAGAAGCCTGCCTGGAGCAACGCTGCCCTGTAGCATCAGTTTCCAATGAAGAGGCGCCTTCGGCCACGCCCTCACCGCTTGCGCCGCTACTGGAAGCACTTAAACGAGAAACACAAGCGCCGCAACCCAAGCCCTTAAGCAAACTCGACCAGCAACTTCAGGAACAGAACAGGAAATTACTTGGCGAGCTAGCAGTAGCACCTCAATCTGAGGAAAGCACTGAAGTTACTACCGGCCTCCGCGCCGCCAGTCGCTTTCAGCAACATCAGATCAAGCACGCCAAACATCGCAAGGTCCGCATTGCACTGGAGCAGAAACCGGAAAACCCCGGTCCGCTAAACCCGCACATGCTGGCAGTGAAAATTCTCAATGAAATTCAGGCAGTGTCACCCGCCTATCTGGACCGGTTTGTCAGTTATATTGACGCACTGAATGCACTGCAACAAAGTCGCGAGCATAAAAACCGCAAGGCGGCCCGAGGAAAAGGCCAGCGCAAGTAAGTGATGCGCTGTCTGATCAGGCAGCGCGCATAAATTTCTCTGCCTCTTCGGCGTTAACCGGTTTCGAATAAAGATAGCCCTGCAGAATATCGCAACCCCACTCACTCAAACACTCGCGCTGGTGTTCCGTTTCCACGCCTTCTGCGACTACTTCCATATTCATGGCATGGGCCATATTGATAATTGAACGCACCATATTGGCATGGCGCTCAGACATGGTAATCGCCTGCGTGAAACTCTTGTCGATTTTGACTTTCTCAATACGGAAGCGATGCAGGTTCTCCAAGCTGCTATATCCCGTGCCAAAATCATCAATAGCAATCAAATAACCGTAGGCCGCCAGTTGTTCCAGATTGCGCGCCACGGCGATCGCATCCTGAATCATCGCTGTTTCAGTAACCTCGAGCAGCAAGGCGCTAGGCTCCAGCCCACGGCTCAAAATCTTTCGATGAAGCCGATCGGCACCACCGTCGGCCTCGAGGTTTCGCGGTGACAGGTTGAATCCAATGGCGTCGACCTCTAGACCATGGCTTTGCCATTCCTGAATTTGATCGGCAATGGCATCGAGTACAAAATCATCGATCTCACCAATCAAACCAATACGCTCGGCAATGGGTATAAATTCAGCGGGAGACACAGCACCCAAGCTCGCCGAATTCCAGCGCACAAGTGCTTCAAAACCGCGCATACTTTGCTTTTGCATATGGTATAGCGGCTGAAAATTGACGGTAAGCTCGGCGTTGGAGATGGCCGTCTTCAGTGCATTGCGGATCGCCTCGAAGCGCAGCGATTTAGACAACATATCGGGCGAGAAGCGGACCAGCTTGCCGCGCTTCTGATCTTTAGCATGGTAGAGCGCAGATTGGGCTGCGCGCACCAACTCCGATGCGCTGTCTCCATCGGTATCACTGCAGGCGATGGACCCGGTGATACTGACAAACAGTTTCATATCAGAAATTTCGAGCTCCGAATGCAGGATACTTTCCAGAACTTCGACTTTCTCCACAAATTGCGTTTCAGTGCAACCGGTCAAAATCACAAGGAAAATATCCGGCCCGTAGCGACAGACAAAATCGCGTACGCCACTAGCCTTCACTACCGAGTCTGCTATCCGCTTCAGAATTTCGTCGGCCACCATCGGCCCATAGGTTTCATTGAGTGATGAAAAGTAGTCGATATCAAACATACTCAACGCAACCCATTCACCAGCGAACTTGGTTTGGCCGAAAATTTTCTCGAGCTGTTGCTGCCCTTTCTCACGATTCGGCAATTGGGTTGCAGAATCATAGAAAGCGAGCTGACGAAGGCGTTGCTCAGCCTGCTTGATACGGCTGATATCGAGGCTGATACCTACCATCTGCTTGCTGGATTCGCCTCGAGAGATTTCACCTCTGTCTACCGGGGCACCTTTATTGTGAATCCAACGCTCATGACCACCGGCAGTAACCACCCGGTATTCAATCTCAAACGGTAGCCCATGATGCTTGGCCGACAACATGACTTCACGCACCGCGGGGTAATCTTCCGGATGGATATATTGTTTCAGCGCCGTTGGGTTATCGACCACACTGCCATATTGTCGGTGGACCTCATTAGACAGCCTCAACTTATTATCGGGAATGTTCCATTCCCAAATTCCCACACCGCCCACTTCGGAAGCCATTCGCAGCATATGCTCATCACGTTGGATTCTTTCCTGGGCATTAACGAAATCGTGAACATCGCGGCAGGTGCCGTAGTACTCAATGAGCTCACCACTTGAAGAAAAGACGGGAAACACCCAGTGCTCAAAATGGCGGTACTCGCCATCGATCGCCATTCTGGCATCGGCCTTGAAGGGAGCCCTCAACCCATGCCGTTTGATGTGGCTCGGGAGCCCCCCATCGCCAAAATCATCGGGATGCACCGCGGCTACACCATCGTCGTACAATTGGCTATAGCGCTCAGCGTCAGATACATGAAGTATCTCATAAGCGCCGCTTCCCGCATTAGCCCGCCATACAATATCAAAGGAGGTCTTGGCAATTTCACTAAAGCCCTGGAGCCGATTGGTTGCGTCGTTCAGTTTTCGTTGACTTCGCAAGCCAATGGAATAGAAAGCAGACGCGGTAATAACAACAAACAGCAAGCCCTTCGCTGTTTGAAAGCCGGTCATTGACAGCAGTGAATCTGGAAAATGCATCGCCGCCAGCGCCTGATCGGAAAGAATTATCCAAAAAGTGCCGATAGCCAGAAACAGCAAATACGGATTTGTGGAAACGTCTAACAGCTTCCCTGTCGCAGTGCGCGTCCAGCGCTGTGATGTCTTAGAGCCCATTCCCGACCTCTTCCGTGCCAGTTCCAGCACGTACACGTTCCAGTTAGATTTCTTCGGACGAGCAGTGTGGTTGAAGACGCCCAATGCGGCTATGCGGATTATTACCTAGTGAGTGTTCGCAAAATATCACTTGAAAACGCGTATGCGTGCTAATGTTTTTAAGACAACGCCCGAGTGGTCTGGGATAGCGCAAATTACGTAACACAATCAGTATATTTGTCACCAAGGATTCAGCATGCAGAACACCGTCGCCATTAAGCTACAGCGAAATACTGCTGATGGGTAAAACACTCCGTATCGTGCTCGGCGACCAACTCGACTCGCAGGCACCGCTGGTAACGGATTATCAACGCGGTGACGTCTTCTGGATGGCTGAAGTTGCCGAGGAAAGTCTGCATGTGCCGTCACACAAAGCGCGCAGTGTGTATTTCCTCAGTGCGATGCGACACTTTGCCCGCGACCTAAAAAGCCGCAAACAAGCTGTGGATTATCACGCTCTGGACACCCATTCCTGGAGCACGCTGGAAGAGGCCCTGCGTGCTGCAATCGACAAGCATTCCCCCGAAGAGATCACGGTCACTGAGCCGGGGGATCGGCGTGTTGCCGAAATGCTGCGAGGCACTGCGGACTCTGTTGGGCTCCCACTGCATATCTACTCCGATACGCATTTTTTCTCGACAATAGACGATTTTCACAGTTGGGCATCCGGGCGCAAATCCTTGCGCATGGAATACTTCTACCGCGAATTGCGCAAGCGCTATGGCGTGTTGATGGACGATGACAAACCCTGCGGCGGCAAGTGGAATTACGATGGCGACAACCGCGAAAGTTTCGGCGCCCAAGGCCCCGGCCTGATGAGCCAACCCACCACCTTCAAACTCGACAAGATTACCCGTGACGTGATCGCGCTGGTGAATGAGCGCTTTCCCGATAATCCGGGCTCCACTGAGCGCTTCGACTGGCCGGTCACAGCGCAACAGGCGCAGGAAGCGCTGCAGGATTTTATCGACAACCGACTGGTCGGATTTGGGCAGTATCAGGATGCCCTTTGGCATGGAGAACCCTGGCTCTACCACTCACGGCTTTCTGCAGCCATGAACCTGAAGTTACTCAATCCCCGTGACGTGGTTGCCGCCGTCGAGCGCGCTTATCGCAACGGCTATGTGGCGCTCAATGCCGCAGAGGGTTTTATCCGGCAAGTTTTGGGCTGGCGCGAATATGTGCGCGGACTCTACTTCACTCACTATGACCGCTTTGCCGAGGGCAATGCACTGGAAGCGAGCGCCGACCTGCCCGGTTTTTACTGGACAGGCGATACCGACATGGCGTGCCTGAAAGATGCCATCACTCAGACACTGGACTACGGCTACGCCCATCACATTCAACGCCTGATGGTAACCGGCCTGTTTTCCTTGCTGTTTGGCGTTAAGCCAGAGCAAATACACAGCTGGTATCTGGCGATTTACGTCGATGCGATTGAATGGGTTGAGATGCCGAATACGCTGGGCATGTCGCAGTACGCCGACGGCGGGTTGATGGCCTCAAAACCCTACGTCGCTTCCGGCAAGTATATTCAACGCATGGGAAACTACTGCGATCAATGCCCTTACAACCCCGCAAAACGCAGTGGCGAAAACGCCTGTCCATTCACTGCCCTGTACTGGGACTTTTTGATTCGGCACGAACAGCGATTCAGCGACCACCCGCGCATGGCCTTGCAGGTTCGCAATATCAAACGCCTCTCGCATCAGGAAAAATCGAACATTCGTGACACGGTACGTCAGATTCGCAACAGGATTACGACATGACAGAAATTAAACGGGTATTGTTAACCGGCGGCACCGGCTTTGTCGGCAGTGCGCTGACACGGGCACTGATCGACGCAGGCTATCAGGTAACCATTCTTACGAGACAAGCGCGCAGTGACCTTGGAGACATTCGCTATATCAACGCGCTTCCAACAACAACGGAAGCATGGCCTTTTGACGCGATCATTAATCTGGCCGGGGAAAATCTGTTTGCCAAGCGCTGGAACCCAACCCAAAAGCAGCGCCTACGCGACAGCCGCATCCAACTCACCGAGCAACTGGCAGCAGGTATTAAAGCCAGCCCCACTATTCAGCGTTTTATTTCTGCGTCTGCGATAGGCTATTACGGCGCCAGTGATGCTCCCGCGCTAGACGAAAACGCCACTGCGGGCGACGACTTCGCTGCCCATCTTTGCCGTGACTGGGAAGCCTGTGCACTGCAAGCAGAAGAATCTACTCATGTGCAGCGCCTCAGGATTGGCGTTGTGCTCGGCGACGGCGGCGCCTTGGATAATCTGCTGCCACCGTTCAAGCTCGGGCTGGGTGGTCCCATCGGCTCAGGCAAACAAGGCTTTAGCTGGATTCATATCAGCGATCTGGTGAAACTGTTGATGGCTTGCCTGCGTGGCGAACTCAACGCGAACGTTATTAACGCTGTTGCCCCGCAACCGGTGAGCAATAAAACCTTTAGCAAGGCCTTGGGTCGTGCATTGCATCGTCCGGCAGTGATTCCCATGCCACCGCGGGCTTTGCGTTTGATGTTGGGAGAGGTGTCTGCCCTGCTGACGACAGGGCAGTTTGTGGTACCCAAAGCGGCTTTGGAGGAGGGATTTCAGTTTCGCTTTGAAACCATAGATAGTGCGCTGAACGAACTTCTTAACTAGCGCACTGAATTTACAATTCAGTGCCGCGTTGCCAAGACCTCCGCAACCGCACAAATCGCATCGGTGTTATGAGAAAAACCGATGTGACTCGCATTTACTTTTCGATAACGAACCGTCTCATCGTTTTCCAGCCGCGCAATCGACGTCGACACAATACCGTCACGCTCACTGTAAATCACCGTGACCGGCACATCGGGCGTTTTCCACTGCGCGCCTTCGCACCAACCTGCATAGTCCTGACCTTCGAGCGGCACCTGACTGCGACTGATTCGACGCATCAGATGAAACAGGGTTGTTCCCCTCGGGTCGCCAAAGGGGGAACCCAGGGTAATAACCTGACGTACTTTTTTCGGTAAGGCCTGGGCGACATCAATGGCATAGACACCACCCAATGACCAACCCACCAAAGATACCGGCTGCCCATATTGATCGTACAATTCACGCACTCGCGCACAGATAAGCGCCACCATCTTCTTGCGGAAGCGAATCGCGTCATCCACGGACTGGATTCGGTCATCACCGCTATCCAGGTTCCGCCCCAGATCCAATGCGTGACTGCGGTAGCCCTGTCGCTTCAAGGCTGCGCGCATCACCGCCATTGAGCCATCGGCTCCGCCGTAACCGGGCAGGGTCAAGACGGGGTGCCCGTCACCCCGCGGGATATTGCGCAGGGCCGCAGGCAAACGCCACGGCAGTGCCGCCACTTCAAAATACGCCCGCAGCGGTTCTGACGCGATGGTGTAAAAATTGGGACGCCCGTCGCCGGGCCGTTCAGATAAAGACATCGCCATTCTCCAAACCAAGTAGCAGGCCACCGTGGTTGCGCAGGAAGGGGGTTGGATTGTTAGCTACATGAGCCCGCGCCGTATGAATGTCCATAAAGCGCTGCTGAATTTCACTGTCGAGGAAAACCGAGCCGCCGCCCGCCGAAGAAAACAGACTATCCACCACCCCCATGCTGCGCTCGATAACCTGCGATGCCTGCAGTCGGTAACGAGCACGCTCCGACAGGGGAATGGCTTCGTTGCGCTCAAGCTGGGCCTGCATGCGATCAAAGTTGCGATAGAGCAAGGCTTCCATTTCATCAATGGTGCAATCGGCCTGCGCAAGCCGTTCCAGCGTGGCGGTATCGCCGGCCAACTTGGTCGGGTCGTTACTGGCTTTGCCATTGGCGCCTTTGATGGCCAGTCGCAGCGCTGCGCGACAGGCACCGATTGCCGGCGAGGACACGGTGCGGATAAACAACTGAGCCCAGGGAAACTGGAACTGAACCTGAGGGTTTACGTCTTTACCGGGATTAGTGCCGAGAAAACCGTCCATCTGCTTGTGGGTGCGGTAGTCCGGCACAAAGGCGTCCTTCACCACAATGTCATTACTGCCAGTACCCTGCAGGCCCATAACCTGCCAGGTATCGACTATTTCATAATCCGAACGAGGAATCAGAAAGGTTCTATAGCCTTCCTCTGGCACAATGCCACCGAGCAATACCCAGCTGCAATGGTCGCAGCCGCTGGACCAGCCCCAGCGCCCACTAAAGCGAAAGCCGCCGTCGATCTTTTCCACCTTGCCCATGGGCGCATAACTAGAGGAAACGCGAGTATGAATGGAATCGCCCCAGACATCTTGCTGGGCGCGATCATCCATCAACGCGAGCTGGTAGGCGTGAACCGCCACAATGCCACAAGCCCAGGCCGTCGACATGCACGCTTCGGCAATGGCCATCTGGGCACGGAAAAAGTGCTGGGGCATCAATTCGAGACCACCATAGCGTGCAGGCTGCAACGCCAGAAAAAACCCGGCGTCCTGCAATTCGGCCACTGACTCCGTCGGCACACGGCGGTCGGCCTTGCACTGAGCCGTGCGCTCACTGATTCGCGGCAATAAAGCGTTTACATTATCGAGCAGACGATCGGCCCGATCTTGAAGTGTTGCGGTCATATTCAGGTTCCCCGTGGCAGATGGACCTATTACGAACTGGACCTAAAAGCGGATTAATTACCGAGCAGGCCCTCGATGGCAGTACGCATGGCCGGTGACTCGGGCTCGACCCGCGACGGGAAACTCGTTACCACACGCCCGTCCCGGTCTATCAAATACTTGTAGAAGTTCCAACGCGGTTGCCCGGCGCCGCTCTCTTCCAGCCGGGCAAAAAGCGCATTGGCTGCACTGCCGCGCACGCTGCTGGCTTCCAGCATGGTAAAGGTCACCCCATAATTAACGTAGCAGACCTTGGCGGTTTCCGCCGCCTCGCTGTACTCCTGACGGAAATCGTTAGACGGGAAGCCAACAATTTCCAGCCCGCGCTCCCGGTAGTCCTGATAAAGCCGTTCCAGCCCTTCAAACTGCGGGGTAAAACCGCACTGACTGGCGGTATTCACCACCAACAGCACCTTGCCACGGAAACGCTCGCAGAAATCGACGGTTTCACTGCTGCGCAGGGCCGTGTGGCGATAGTCCAGCAACGGGGAACATACGTCTGCCTGGGCAAAAAACGGCAGGGTCAGCAAGAGCAACAACAGGAATCGCATACAGCAACCTCGATTATCCGGCTTCAATTTCGCGCGGCGGCTGATCCGGCTTGGCATAGGCCATTCGCTTCAGGGTGCGGGTATCGTGGTAGGTATCCAGCCCCGACAGAGCAACCGTCTGCGCCGCCTCCAGCTCAAGGGAACCGTCCTCTCGCACCGCCGCCTCCGGCAACCACACCCAGACAACCTCACCGATCACCATGTGGGTGCGATTGATCTTGAGCTCCTGATGCTCTCGTAAATAAAGCCCAATGCTGATATTGGCCTCCCGAACATGGGGCGCGGCAAAGCCCGGCTGGTACCCCGGTGTGAGCCCACAGGCAGAAAACTCGGAGGTTTCGCGCGGATAACGCGCCGCTGTCTGATGGGCAAGCGGCACCATGTCCGGCGTGACGTGGTTGAGGGTGTAGACCTCACTGGCGATAATGTTTTCCAGCGTATGCCGGGGTGATTCATCGGGACGCACGATCAACATGATCAGCGGCGGGTGAGAGCCGAGGTGCACCGCAGAGCTCATAATGGCCAGATTCTCCTGACCCTCCAGACTTCGGGTCCCCACCAGATTGGCCGATTTGTAACCGGTGAGTGAATTGACGAAGGCCGCGCGGTAGCGCGATTCCCAATTGGCGATCTGTTCGGCGTCGACCAGCATGCTCGTTCCCTGAATTAATCTGAGGTTGTCTACGCAATACAGCGCCAGACGGATGCCGAAACCGGCGAATGTCAGCCGCTGGTGCTTAGATTATCGTGATTCTGCCGATACTGGGCCGGCGTCGTCCCGGCCCAGCGCTTAAAAGCCTTAACAAAGGCGCTTTCGTCGGAAAAACCCAGTATCTCGGCGGTAGCGCTGACGGTCTCGCCACTGCGCAGGGATTGCTCCGCCAATTGCTGCAGGACCGTGGCCCGCAGCAGGCGAAAACTGCGCCCTTCCTCCTGCAGCTTGCGCACCAGATGCCGCCCGCTGATACCCAGCTGCTCAGCCACTCGCTCCTTGCCCCAACGCGGGTGCTGGCGCAGCAGCTGCTGCACCTGCGCACTCAGACTCGAGCTGTCGAGGCCGGCCAGAATATTGTCGGCCAAGGTCCGAAGATGATCGCGCATGGCCGCATTGGCTTGAATGAGCGGCATGGCCTGGAGGGATTCACTAAAACAGAGGGCGTCACTGGCGGCGTCAAATTCCACATCCACCGTCAGCAGCTTTTGGTAATCCTCAACGGAGGCTGCCGGCGGCCCAGCAAACTGCAGGTGACAACCCTCAAAGCTGCCGCCCGAAACCCAGCGCGCCATATTCAGCACGCAGGCCATCACTGCCTCGACCCGCTCGCGGCGGCGCTGAATATAATGGGGCTGATAGACCAGATGGCATTGCCTGCCGTGGAATTCGAGGCTGAAATCGCCGCCTTCGCCGACAATGGGATGGTATTCCACCAGCATATCGAGGGCTTCGCCGAGGGTCTCGCAGCTCATCAGTAGCATGCCCACCAGATCCAGATGGCCCACATGCAGCGAGAGGCCCAGCTTTAACCCCACCAATGGATCGTCACTGGCTACGCAATAGGCATCCCAGACTTCATCCTGCAAAGCCAGCGGAGTGCGGCCATCGGCAGGCAGGCGATCCAAAAGCGTTTGCGGCAAGACAATGCCCGCGCGCTGGGCTCCCTGCAGAATCCCCTGCGTAAATTGTTGCGTGACACTGGGTTGCGAGCGCATGGCGTCCCTAATTAACCTGACTTCGTCCCGAAATAGCCATCACGCCGGCTCGGGCCTCCTTTATGATTATTCAATAAGCATAACACCACAGAGGTTCGAAATATGTACGCTGTTATCGGTGCTGGCCCAATGGGTCTGGCTACGGCTCGCAACCTGCAGAAATACGGCATTCCCTTCGTCGGTTTTGAACTCAACAGCGACGTCGGCGGTCTGTGGGACATCGACAACCCCCACAGCACCATGTACGAATCCGCCCACCTGATTTCGTCGCGGCATATGACCGAGTTTGCCGAGTTCCCGATGGCCAAGGGCGGCGCACCCTACCCCCATCACTCAGAGCTGCGCCAGTATTTTCGCGACTATGCGGCTCACTTCAAACTCTACGATCACTACCGCCTCAACACCCGCGTCACGGCGCTGGAACCCGACGGCAAGGGCGGCTGGAACCTGACCAGTGAGTGCGACGGCAAGGAAACTACCGACCACTTTCAGGGTGTGCTGATCGCCAATGGCACCTTGCACCACCCCAATATGCCGGAACTGCCGGGCGAGTTTGCGGGCGAAGTGATGCATTCCTCCCAGTACCGCAGTCCGGAGGTTTTCGAGGGCAAGCGGGTGCTGATCGTTGGCTGCGGTAACTCGGCCTGCGACATTGCGGTAGACGCGGTGCACCGGGCCAAAAGCGTTGATCTTTCAGTGCGGCGCGGCTACTACTTTTTGCCCAAGTTTATCGGCGGTCGCCCCACCGACACGCTGGGTGGCGCCGTCAAATTGCCGCGCCCACTAAAGCAGCGACTCGATGCCACCCTGATCAAAATGGTGGTGGGCAAGCCTTCTGATTACGGCCTGCCGGAGCCGGACTACAAAATGTATGAATCCCATCCGGTCATCAACTCGCTGGTGCTACACCACATCGGTCACGGCGACATTGCGCCGCGCCGGGATATCAAAGCCGTCGACGGTCACACGGTCACCTTCACCACTGGCGACAGCGCCGACTACGACCTCATTCTGATGGCCACCGGCTATCACCTGCACTACCCCTTTATCGACAAACAGTATCTGAACTGGGATCAGGGCGGCGCGCCCTCGCTCTACCTCAACATCTTTAACCCGAAACAGGATTCCCTGTTTGTGATGGGCATGATCGAGGCCGCCGGTCTTGGCTGGGAAGGCCGCAATGAACAAGCCGAGATGGTGGCTCTCTACATCAAGCAGCGCGAAGCCCAGCGCGCCTCCGGTCTGGCCATGCAGGAAAAAATCCACCACTTTGGCGGCGAGCGCCTCGACGGCGGTTACAACTACCTCGAGCTGGAGCGCATGGCTTACTACGTGCATAAAGACACCTACAAAAAAGCCATTTCCGATCATATTCGCGAACTCAAGCGCGATCTGCCCGCCAGCGAGCAACCTGCATGAGTGAGTTTTCGCAGGTTGAGGTGGCCTTCAGCCAGGGCAATCTGCTGGTGCTGAACGCCATTCTCGCAGGCATGATTTTCGGGGTGTCGCTGAAGCTGACCACCGATGATTTTGTGCGCGTGATCCGTCAGCCGCGTGCGCCAGCGGCGGGGCTGCTGGCCCAGTTTATTTTGCTGCCCGCCATTACCTGCCTCGGCACCGCGCTGGCGGGTGTTGAACCGCAACTGGCACTGGGCATGATTCTAGTGGCGTCCTGCCCCGGCGGCAGCTTCTCCAATGTCATGACCTGGCTGGGCAAAGCCAGCGTGCCGGTATCGGTTAGCATGACAGCCGTGTCCAGCCTCGCGGCGATTGTGATGACACCGTTTAACTTCACCCTCTACGGTTATCTGAATCCAATGACGCGGCCGCTACTGCGGGAAATCTCGCTTGATCCGGCAAGCCTGCTGCTGCTCGTCGGTCTGGTGTTAGTTGCCCCGCTGCTGCTGGGCATGGCTATTGGTAAACGCCACCCGGTGCTAGCCGAACGTGCCGACAAGCCCATGCGCATTGTCACCCTGTTGGTCTTTCTCTTGTTCGTAGTGATTGCCTTCGCCCAGAACCTCGACAACATTAAGGAATACGCCGCCCGTATTCTCCTGTTGGTGGTGGTGCACAATTTCACAGCACTGGCACTCGGCAACCTCGCCGGGCGATTGCTGAAATTGGCGACCGACGAGCGCCGTGCGGTCACCCTGGAAGTCGGCATTCAGAATACGGCGCTCGGTCTTTCCATTATTTTCACGTTTTTCCCGGAGGCGGGCGGCATGATGCTGATTGCCGGCCTCTGGAGTTTCTGGCACCTGATCGCCGGCCTGACACTGGCCCTGATCTGGTCGCGACAGTCGTCAAATACAGGTGAGGGACAACATGTCTGAAGACAAGGTTTTAATTACTGGCGCAGCCGGCTACATCGGATCACGACTGGCTGAACGGCTGGCGAAAAACCTGACGGTAGTAGGCGTCGACATTCGCGAGCCCGCCACGCCTCAGGCAAATTTTGAAGTCTGCGATATTCGCGACAAGCGCCTTGCGGATATTGTCAGCCAACACCAGATCACTCACGTCGTGCACCTAGCCTCGGTACTGGAAAGCTCCGGCGACGAAGCCCGCGACTACGACATCGATGTAAACGGCACTCGCAACGTGGTTGAAGCCTGCCTCAGCTCGGGCGTTAGACACTTGACCGTCACCAGTTCCGGCGCGGCTTATGGTTATCATGCCGACAACCCTACGTGGATTGATGAAGACGATCCGCTGCGGGGCAATGAAGAATTTGCCTACTCCAAACACAAAAAACTGGTGGAGAACTATCTGGCCGAGGTGCGCAAAAGCCACCCGGAACTGCAACAGCTGATTCTTCGCCCCGGCACCGTGCTCGGTCGCGAAACCCGCAACCAGATCACCAACCTGTTCGATAAAAACCGCATTCTGGCAATTAGCGGCTCTGACTCACCCTTTGTGTTTATCTGGGATGAAGATGTGCTCGACATCATTGAGATGGGCATTCGCGAATCCAAGGTCGGCCGCTATAATCTGGCCGGCGACGGCGCCATGAGCATTTTTGAAATTGCCCGCCGTTTGAATAAACCGGTGCTTTCACTACCCGCAGGATTGTTAAAACTCGCGCTGAGTATCGCCAAGCCCTTGCGCTTGAGCCGATACTCGCCACAACAGATTAATTTCCTTCGCTACCGTCCGGTGCTCAGCAATCGGCGCCTTAAGTCGGAGTTCGGCTACACACCCCAGTTAACCTCGCGCGAGGTCTTTGAACTGTTCGTCGAAAACCGCCAGAAAAACGAAGGATCAAGCCCATGAAAACCGTTCTGATCACCGGCGCCGCCAGCGGACTCGGCTGGGAAATAGCCAAGGTTTTTCATCAACGCGGCGATCACTTGTTGCTGATAGACCGGGATGCTGACGGCTTAACTGCTCGCGCGACGGAACTGAAGGAACGGGTGAGCACACTGGCCTGCGATCTGACCGATGCCAACGCCATTGAACAGATCAGCCAACAGGTAGACGCTCTCGGCTCACTGGATGTACTGGTGAATAACGCGGGCATTACCCAGCGCTCTCTGGCCGCAAAAACCAACCCGGCGGTGATGAAAAAAGTCATGGCGGTCGACTGGCAGGCACCAATGGAACTCGCCTTGGCCTTACTGCCTGCGCTCTACAAAACCCGGGGCGCCATTATTAATATCGGCTCCATGGCCGGCTGGATGCCAGTACCCGGTCGCGCTGGCTACTGCGCAGCCAAATCGGCTCTCGCCCAGTTTTTTGAAGTGCTGCGCATGGAAGAAGCGGACAACGGCATTCACGTGCTGATGGTGTACCCCTCCTTCCTCGATACCCCCATTGAGAAAAATGCGTTGGGCGGCGACGGTCAGCCGGCGAAGCATGCCCGCTCAACGGTTGGCCGCATTGACGATGCCGGCGAACTGGCGCGCAACATCGTAAAAGCCCTCGACCAGCGCAAGCCGCGCCTCTTCCCCAATCGCTTTACCCTGTTTGCGAGTATTCTATGGCGTATTGCGCCGGGCTTTTTCCAGCGCATGACACGCAAGCGCTTTGCGGTTGAGTTGGAGCAACGTTGATGGAGGTCCTGCAAAACCCCTGGCTATGGTTAGCCCTGTTTGTATTTGTGGCTTATACCATCGAAGCCGTCACCGGCTTTGGCAGCATTGTCATCGCGTTGTCGCTTGGCGCCCTGTTATTGCCAATTCCGGAAATGCTGCCAGTACTGGTGCCTCTGAATATCTGCATGACCGGTTATTTGGCATTGCGTCACCGCCAGCATATTCATTGGCCAACCTTACTGCGTTTGATTTTGCCGATTATGGGCCTCGGCACCCTGCTCGGTTACGGTTTGCGACCGTGGCTGGGCGATGTCAGTCTGCAGATATTGTTTGCCACGCTGATTATCTGGTTTGCCGGTCGAGAGTTGTATGCGCAAGCCCGCACTAGCACACCTCCCGCAACCAAACACAGCCGACCCAACCACGGCAGCTGGTGGACACGCAGCTGGATGCTGCTGGCTGGTGTTACCCACGGCTTATTCGCATCCGGCGGGCCCTTGCTGGTGTATTCACTCACCGGCGTATCACTGGACAAAGCCCGGTTTCGCGCCACGCTGATCAGCGTCTGGTTCAGCTTGAATTCACTGTTAACGCTGATCTTTCTGTTTGATGGCAGCCTCGTTCCGGCTCTACCGCGTCTTGCCGCCTTTCTGCCCGTGGTATTTGTCGGCGTGATTGTGGGTGAATGGCTGCACCACCGCATCAGTGAACAACGCTTCAGGTTTGCTGTATTCCTGTTACTCTTGCTGACAGGCATTGCATTGTTTGCGGCGAGTTTTTCACAGATGATTCAGCAAGGCTGACCTTTAAAAACCGAACCCGACGCATTTTAAAAACAAGGGGAGAGACAAGATGCCAACTAACCTACAACGCAGCGCACTGGCAGGCGCCATTCTCACAGCCAGTGTATCAACGCAGGTTCAGGCACAGGCACGTGTCATTGAGGAAGTCGTAGTCACGGCCCAGAAGACCCAACAAAGCCTGCAGGATGTTCCGATTTCTGTCAGCGCCCTGTCCGGCGAGTTTATGCAGGACAATGCCATTGGTGATCTGGTGGAAGTCTCAACTTATGTGCCCAACGTTCGTGTGGAATTTACCAGCCCCTCCTCACCGCAGGTGTTTATTCGCGGTTTCGGCACCAACACCTTCAACCCAAGTTTTGAGCCTGCGGTCGGTCTTGTTCAGGATGAAATTTTCTTCGGGCGCGGAACCTACTTTACCGAGTCCATGTTCGACCTGGAGCGCGTGGAAGTGTTGCGCGGCCCGCAGGGCACCCTGTTCGGCAAGAACACGATTGCCGGTGTGTTTAACGTCAGCTCCAAAGGTGGCCCCGCCGAAGAAGGGACCGAAGGCAACCTGTCGTATAAGCACGGTGATTTTGGTGACACGCGACTCGAAGGCGGATTTGGTTACCGCTTTTCACCCAGCTTGAGTTTGCGCGCCTCTGCCTTGGTGTCAGATCGCGATGGTCGCATGGACAATACCAAACTCGATCGCAAGGAAGACACCCGCGATCAGGACGCCTTCCGCCTGAAACTGGAATGGAACCCCTCCGATATGCTCGCCGTCGATCTGGTCGCGCAAACTTCAGATACCACACTCAACTTCTGGCCGCGCCAGTTGATGAATATCGACGAAGATACGCGCAACTATCTGGTTCAGTTCGATCCGCAGATTGAAGATGACCCGACCAACTTTCAGACCAGCTTTAACAACCCCGGTGAAATGTTCAAAGGCTCCGACACCGTACTCACCAATGTGAATTACTCCTTTGGCGAAATATGGGGCTTAAATGAACTCGCCACCACTTTTATCGTTGGCGTGTCCTGGCTAGACGTAGAACAGTTTCAGGATCTCGATGTCTCTCCCGCCGACCTGCTGAATCTGGATGAAGTCGACGACTATCGCCAGGAATCGGTGGAATGGCGCTTTAGTGGTAATGCAGAAAGCCTGTTCGGGCTGGGCAATCGCGTTGAGTTTATTGCTGGTGCGTATTACTTTCAGTCTGACTTCAATATTATTGCTGACGTAATTATCGGTCAGGATATCGGCTCCTACGCTACCACCGACGATGCTCAGCAATTGCTTTCCGGCAGCAGCTCTACGCCAGGCAACCCCTTTGGGGGCGCTATCGGCGGTACTCTGCCGCCGCTGACAGGCTCTATCAACGAAACCGATTACTATCGCTTTGATTACTTTCAGGATACGGAAGCGACCGCACTGTTCGGCCAGATTGTATGGGACCTCACCGACAACTGGACCCTCACGCCGGGTATTCGCTTTAACCGTGAAGTGAAAAAATCCACGCCGACGGGCACCAGCGTGTGCACCAATAAAGACGTGACCCCCTGCATTACCTCAACCGTGATTGGCGCTAACGATTATGCGCCGGGCGAGATCAAGCGCACGGAAACCAACGTTTCACCCAAAGTCGCACTGACCTACTTCTTCAATAACGATGTGTCGATGTACGGCTCCTGGTCGAAGGGCTTTAAGAGTGGTGGCGTAAACTCCATTTCCTTTACCGGCGAAGATCTGGAATACGAACCGGAAAAAGCCCAGAGTTTTGAAATTGGTCTGCGCAGTCAGATTCTGGAAAACACCTTGAAGCTGAACGCCACGCTTTACCGCATGGAGTTTGACGACCTGCAGGTACTGGCCTTCAACGGCTTGTTCTTTGACGTGACCAACGCCGCGTCAGCCTTTTCACAGGGGATGGAACTGGACGTGCAGTGGCTGACGCCTTACGCGCCGCTCACCATCAACGGTTCGGTGGGTTACCTCGAAGCGGAATACGACAAGTACCCCTCAGCACCTGCACCGATTTCCGAAGGCCAGGGCGCGACGCAGGATCTCGGCGGCAAGACACTGGCCTTTGCGCCAGACTGGAATGGCACGCTGAGCCCGACGCTGGAATACCCGATTGGCAATTTCATGCTAAAAACGGCGGTGAACGTAAACTTCCAGAGCAGTCACTTTACCGACACGGATCTGGACCCGAACACCGAGATCCCTGATACGGTCACCTACTCCGCGCATATCTCGATCAAGAGTCTGGACGGTGGCTGGGCATTAACAGTCGGCGGCAAGAACCTGACCGACGAGCGCGAGCTGAATCAGGTAATTGATACTGCCCTGTTCCCCGGCACCTACAACCCCAGCCAGAACCCGGGGCGCGAATTGTTTACGACCCTGAGCTATCGCTGGTAAGCGCTTCGCGCGCTGCAAAATAGCGGCGCGCAGCAGCATTGACCTTCGGCGCCAGCAATAGCGCCGAAGTCATGGTCGGAATCGCCATCAGCGCGTACATGGAGTCGATCAGACTCACCACCAGCTTCAGTGAAATCACCGCACCGCACACCACCAGCACCGCATAGATCCACACATAGTGGCGCTGGTGCTGCGCACCAATCAGAAAGCCCAGACACTTGCTGCCGTAGTACCAGAAGGTAAACACCGTGCTCATGCTGAGCACACTCACCAGCAAGGCCAATATCCAGGCACCACCAATGGGGAACAGTTTCTGAAAGGCGAGCGCCGTCAGCGTGACGCCATTGGCATCCGCGCTTTGCCATACGCCGCTAATCAGTATCACCAGTGCGGTACAGGTGCAGACAATCAGGGTATCAATCACTGGGCCAAGCATTGCTACCAGCCCTTCACGTATCGGCTCACGGGTTCGCGCAGCCCCGTGGGCCATAGCCTCGGTACCAATGCCCGCTTCGTTTGAAAAAGCCGCACGCCGAAAGCCGGTAATGATTACCGCGCCCAGCACTCCGCCCGCTGCGGCCTGACCACTAAACGCGTCCGTTATGATCAAGGCAAAGGCGGCAGGTACCTCGTTCGCATGCATAAGCAGCACAATCAGGGTCAGCAAGAGATAGCCGATAACCATGCTCGGCACCAACACGGCAGTAACCTTGCCGAGTCGCGGCAACTGCCCCAGCGCAACCACAATCACCAGCGCAGCCAATACCAGACCAAAACCCAACTCAAACAGAAAAAACTGTTCATTGGCTAAGCCCATTGGCACCGCGAGCGTATCGCGCACCACCTGTACCAATTGATTTACCTGAAAGATCGGCATGGTGCCTAACAGTCCGGCAATGGCGAAGAATATCGCCAGCGGCTTCCACTTCTCGCCGAGCCCTTCGCGAATCACATACATCGGGCCGCCCTGCCACTCGCCGGCACTGTCTTTACCGCGATACATCACCGCCAGCGTACAGGTGTAGAACTTGGTGGCAATACCGAGCAGCGCACTCATCCACATCCAGAAAATTGCGCCCGGCCCACCCATGGCAATGGCCAGCGCCACGCCTGCCACATTGCCCATACCCAGCGTGCCGGAAAGGGCGGTGCTCAGGGCCTGAAAGTGAGACAGCTGACCGGGATCATCGTCATCGGCCTTGCGCAGCAAAAGGCGCACGCTCTGCCCCAAATGCCGATAGGGCAGAAAGCGGGAGTAGAGAAGAAAGAACAGGCCACCGCCGCCAAGCAGGGCCACCAAAGGCGGCCCCCAGAGAAAGCCCACCAGTGAATTCAACATTGTTTGCAAATCAGACATGGGGCGAGCTTAGCAAGCGCAGCGTCAGGCGCAAGTCACCAAACCGTAACAGGGCTGTCATCTTGATTGCCGATAATCACCCACGTTCACAGACCACTACCCATGCAGTACCGAGGATGTTTTATGATCTCCCAACGCAAAACCAGCCGCCGCGCCCTGTTACAGAAGGCATTTTATGCCTCCGCCGGTGCCAGCCTTGCGCCCCTGTTTGCGGCCTGCAATAGCAGCTCAAGCTCATCCGCCCCGAGCGCCGCACCTCTTGTACCCGCCAATTTAAGTGAGCTGAATATACCCCTAGGGCCTTTGGCGAATATCAGCGCACTGGGAGCACCGGATGCAGACACCCAGATCGCGATTCCAGCCGGTTTTTCAATTCGCGCTGTCGCCACCTCACAACTGCCTGTACAAACGCCGGGGGCACTAACCCCCTTTAGTAGTTACAACTGGCACCGCTTCCCCGATGGCGGCGCTTGCTACAGCCGCCCGGACGGAGGCTGGATCTACACCTCCAACTCGGAAGTACCCGCCATGCCGCTTGGTGGCTGCGGCGCCATTGCCTTTAACGCCAATGGCGAAGTCGACGACGCCTACCCCATCCTCACCGGCACCCGCCAGAACTGCGCCGGCGGCAAAACGCCATGGAATACCTGGGTATCCTGCGAAGAAGTCAGCGACGGCCTGTGCTACGAGTGCGATCCCTTTCAGGCGAGTGAAGGCGTCGCCAAACCCTCGCTCGGCAAATTCCCCCATGAGGCCATCGCGGTCGATCCGGTAAACAAGGTGATTTACCTAACCGAAGATACCGGCGACGGTCGCTTTTATCGCTGGATTGCCGATGCCAGTGACATCGATAGCAATGGCCGAATGGCCATGGAAAACGGCCGTCTGCAGGTGATGAATATCGCCGGCCTTGAAGATGGCGGTTACGAAACCGACGACAGCGCTTTGACCACCCTGCGACCGGTTACCTGGAAAGATGCCATCCGCCCGGAAGACGCCCAAGCCACCGTGCGCAGCGATATTGAACTGACCGGCGGCAAGGCACCCGGCACCGTGTTTGATGGCGGCGAAGGGCTTTGGTACTACGAACTGCCCGCCCCCGCCTCACCCGGCGTCAGCACCCCCGAGGGCGGCAGCGTGGATACCCGCGGCGTGGTGTTCTTCACCACTAAAGGCGATAACCGCGTCTGGGCACTGGATATTGAAAACCAGCTGGCCGAGCTAATCTTTGATAACAGCCAGATCGAACCGGACTTTGGCGATGTGGACAACCTGACCGTCAGCCCCTGGGGTGATGTGCTGGTGGCCGAAGACCCACCGTCCTCGCCCAGCTCACGCATTATGGTGGTTCAGCCGAATCGTCAGGCCATTCCGCTGGTGGAAGTGTTCCACTCCGGCTCGGAAATCTGCGGCCCGGCCTTCTCGCCTGACGGCTCGCGCCTGTATTTCAGCTCCCAGCGCCGCAACGGCGTGGGCGAGACCTACGAGTTGCGCCTGCCGGATGCCATCGTGACAAGCAATTGAACGTAGTAGCCGTTGACCCACTCAGTCAGCGGCAGGGAAATCCACCAGCGCGGTGTGGGTAATCACCAACCGCGCATCCAGCAATGCGGCGTCCCGGTGAAAGGTTTGAGCCTGATAATCCGGGTTGGTCAGCATCGCCTGAAAGGCCGCCATATCCGGGTAGCGCACCAGCAAGCACTCGTCCCAACTCTCGCCCTCAGGCGCAATAAAGGTCAGCTGCCCATCGCCCTGCCACACCGGGCGACCGCCAACTCCTTTCAGAATCTCGGCGATACCCGCGCCGTAGCGGGCATAGGCCGCGCGCCCGCTGCAGGCGTTTTGATCCGTGCGCTCACCATAATCCGCCTGCTCACGAAAACGCAGCAAGTTCAGCATATACACCGGCTGGTCTGCGGGCATGGCGAGCATGGCTTCAAATTGGGCACGAGTAGGATTGAGTACGGGCATAGCGGCCTCCCTGATAAATGAGCTTTGTTATTTTGCTGCCCTATAGTGCGACGAAGCCAACGTCCATACCACGGCATCACATGTCCGGGCCGGCACTAAGTCTCGACAAGCCGCAGCACTGTGACATTGATCAAATAACAGGCATAATTAGCGCCGTTACAATCCTGTAACCCACACCGTTGTTGAGGGATCGCCAACCGCCATGCTCAAAGATGTACTGTCCAACCTGCCCTGGCGGCGCCAGCAGGCCATCGTCTATATCACCACCCAGCAGCTGCGCGCCATTCACCTGCGCAGTCGCCGCGAAGTCACCCGCGCCCGTAATCACAGCCACCCCCGCAGCCTAGTTGAAGCCGTTGCCCCACTACAACAGGATCTCACTCACCTGTTCTCAGATGTATTCAGCTACAGCTGGGTAAAACCCGACGTAATTCTGTGCCTCGAAGGCTGCAATGAAGGCGGCTATACCCCGCTGGAAAAGGATGCCTTTCGGTCAGCGGCCCGCGGTGCCGGTGTGAGGCATATTTATCTTTCTTCCACCCGCATTGATGTGGATCGCGCTGTGGCGGTATTTGATGAAGAAGGGCTTCAGGCGGCAGGGGCTTAAGCTCGGTCACTGCCTGCCAAGCTTTTACTGCAAAATTACACTTTCAAACTCTCTGATAGCTTGAGGATAAACGCCTTGGGCTAGACCAGTCTATCTGGGTAGTATGACAGGCAACGAAAAATAATAATCAGCGGAAACAGAAAGGTACGACTCCAATGGGGACCATACTAAGAAATTTTAATGGGCGCCAATTTTAGAAAGTTAGAGACCTCCTTAATACGCTGCTATATTTCAGGGACGTTAGTGCAGTGTCATAGGGTTCCTGGAAAGAGCGGCTTCTAGCAAAAGCGATCTCTACAAAAAAGCACTCTAACAAAGGAGTTAATCCAATGACCCATACCGGCGGTTGTCACTGCGGAGCGATCCGCTATGAAGTTTCAGGAGAATCCCTGACCCATGCGCTTTGCCATTGTTCCGACTGCCGCCGCCATGCTGGTGCACCGATGGTAAGCTGGACGATGTACCCACAAGATGCTCTGAAAGTTACCAAGGGCACGCCGAAAATTTATGAGTCTTCCGAAAATGGTCGCCGCCAGTTCTGCGGGGATTGTGGCACGGGGCTGTTTTACGCCAATGAGCAGACGCTGCCGGGCTTGATTGATATTCAGAGTTCAACTTATGACGATCCGGAGAGCATTCCGGCTCGCATTCATATTCAGGTTGCTGAGCGTTTGAACTGGATGGAAAGGGCACACGAGCTGCCGACCTTTGATCGTTATCCGGCGATGGACTAAAGACAAAGCTTCAGATTTAAACAGCACGCTAAAGTAAATTCAGGGCCTGATCATTACCGAGTTAACTTAGTAAAGATTAGGCCCTGAGATGCGCCCAGTTACTGGACGCAGGTCCATTGCACAGTGCGATGAATCATCGGACCTAACGCATCTGTGCCGCCGTTGTAGTTATTCCAACTCCTTGTGTCGCGCTGCTCCGGCGTCAAACCGGTATTTTCGCAGCTGGTTGGCCCCTGACAGAAGCCACATACGCTGCCACAGGTTCCACCCCACACCCCAACAGTGCGATAGCCCAGCTCCAGGCAGATAAGTTCAGCATGATAGCGGCCACCGTTATCTGCTGAAATCCACGCACGATTCTCGTCGGCTTCACACACCACCCAAGGCGAGTTTGTTCCCGGATCAGTACCCGTGTCGCAAGCGGTCGGGTAAGTTACGTGATAGCCTTCGAGCGTATCCACGCGGCCCGATAGTGCATCAGCCTGCAAGCGCAAACCAGCAATCTGTGCAGCGAGATCATTCTGCAGACCCTCGAGAGTCTGCATTGAACTCATCGCGTTATCCAGCTCACTTTCCAAAGTCGTGATCAGAGCAAGCAAACCAGCATCGCCATTTTCGATCTGCGCTTCCAGATCGAATCGGGCTGCAGCGAGATCAGATCTCAACCCATCCACGTCTGATTGCAGTGCAGCAATACGCGCCTGAACATCGTCATAATCGGCTTGATACTGCTGTGCCAAGCCATCCAGATCTGCCCGTAATGCTGCGTCGCTGTTGATTAATTCTTCAATAGCATCTGTGTTATCGGATACTCGAGAACTGAGCCCAGCGATATCGCTGTTTATCTGAGTAATAGCGCTTTCAACCCCTTCCATGCGCTGTGTCAGCTGAGTAATTTCCTCCTGAATAATTTGAAATGGTCTGCCTTGTGGCAGGTTATCGCCAGACGACTTCCCTTTTCCGGCCCACAGCGGGCTAGACAGGCACAGGCTCAAGAAAAAACACAATAATTTCTGTTTATTCATTGATTTGCGTATTCCTTTATCAGAATTGGTTAATTGGTTACTACTGCCGCTACTGCACGCTAAGTAACTTAGTCACTGATTGGAGATTGCGGCATAAGTACATGCCGAAGTGGCGCAATGGGGAAAATCGTCTAGCGCAACGCATCGACACTGTATGGGTGACTCTGACGAGACCTCAGGCCCCACCCAACTGGTTGATGCCCTGATCAGGACCATTGCGTATAGTTATCGATCTAGCGTGCCGCGGCCTCTACAACAGCCGATTCTTGGTTTGCACGCAGCTCAGGTTCGGCAGCTCTGCGCTGCCTGACTGCCAGATTTATGATTAACCCTGAAATCTCAAGGTGACTCCGTTGACTGAAACACACTCCGCCATTTGCCGCATTTGCCCCGCTTACTGTCAGATCATTGCCCATGTGGAAGACGGCAAGTTAACCAAAGTGACCGGCGACAAGGATGACCCTTACTTTCAGGGTTATACCTGCCCCAAAGGGCGAGCGCTGCCCGAGCAGCACAACAATCCGAACCGGCTACTGCACTGTAAAGTTCGCAATACGGATGGCGGCTTTGACACGATAGCCAGCGAAACGGCAATGGATGAAGTCGCCAGCAAACTTCAGGCGATTATCGAACAGCACGGCCCTCGGGCGGTTGCCGTGTATGGCGGCACTGGACAGGTTTCATCACCAGTCGCGCCATCGGTAGCGGTTTCCTTTCTGATGGGTATCGGCTCACCGATGCACTTCACTTCCAGCACTATCGACCAACCGGGCAAGCATATCGCGATGGCAGCCCACGGTTTATGGAATGCCGGTGAGGTCAGTTTTGACAGCGCAGACAGCTGGATCGTGGTGGGGGCGAACCCCGTTATTTCCAAAGCCAGTGGCGCACCGGGCAACAACCCCGCCAAACGCCTGAAAGATGCCCAGCAGCGCGGCATGGCGTTGATTGTGATCGACCCCCGCCAAACAGAAACTGCCAAGCGCGCCCACATTCACTTGCAGGCTAAACCCGGCGAAGATCCTGCGGTGCTGGCGGGCCTCCTGCACGTGATCATCAACGAAGAACTCCACGACAAGGCCTTTGTTGCGGAAGACGTTGAAGGCTTTGCTGCGCTGAAAGAGCACGTTCAGCCCTACAACCCGGACTATGTTGCCGAGCGAGCCGATATTTCTGCCGAGCAATTGATTGAAGCCGCGCGCGTCTATGCTGCGGCAGTCGGCAAGCAAGGGCGCGGTGGCGCTGTCACCTTAGGCACCGGCCCCAATATGTCCTTGCACGGCAGCCTGAGTGAATATTTGGGCTACTGCTTGATGTCGGTGTGCGGTTACTGGCCGCGAGAGGGAGACACGGTTACCAAACCCAATGTACTAACGCCGGCCTATGTGGCAAAAGCCCAAGCCCGACCACCCTACAAGGGCTGGGATTACCCCGAGAAAATGCGCGTGCGGAACTTGTCGAAAACCGCGAGCGGCATGCCCACCGCCGCGCTGGCCGATGAAATGCTGCTGGAGGGCGAAGGGCAGGTACGCGCCCTTATTTGCCTTGCCGGCAACCCAATGATGGCTTGGCCTGACCAAGCCAAAACCTACAAGGCACTTCAAAATCTCGATTTGCTTGTGGTGCTGGACCACCACATGACGGCCACCGCCGAGCTGGCGCATTATGTGATTCCACCGAAACTTTCACTGGAAACACCCGCCACCACGCAGTTGTGTGAATCCAACAAACACTACGGCTATGGCTTGGGTTTTGATCAGCCCTACGCCAGCTATGCACCCGCGATTGTCGAACCGCCGGAAGGCTCAGACGTGGTAGAAGAATGGGCATTCTTCTACGGCCTTGCACAGCGCATGGGCCTGACCTTGTTCGTGGCCTCGCAAAGCGGCTGGGACAAGTTTCAGGAAAGCGATCCGGCCTTTGGACTGCTGGACATGGAGAACAAACCCACCACCGACGATCTGCACGAGATTCTCACCAGTAACGCGCGCGTTCCGCTCGCTGAGGTAAAGAAACATCGCGGTGGCAAAATCTACGACGTACAGGAAACCGTGCAGCCCAAGGACCCCGGCTTTGAAGGCAAGCTCTGTGTCGGCAATGACATGATGATGGCCGAGCTTGATGAGGTGTATCGCGAAACAGAAAGCGCAGAGCAGGACTACCCGTTCAAATTAATTTGCCGACGCTTGAATACGGTGATTAACTCCGGCGGCCGGGAAATCGTGAAAGGCTCTACCAAAAACTACAATCCTGCGTTCATGCATCCTGCAGATATGGAAGCGTTGGGCCTGCAGGATGGGGATGAGATCAACATTTCCTCACCGCATAACCGCATTCGCGGTATCGTCGAGGCGGATGGGTCCTTGCGCAGAGGCCTGGTTTCCATGCCCCACGCTTTTGGCGGCAATCCGGGAACGGACGACGACAAGGTTCGCGAAGTGGGCAGCAACACCGGGCGACTGGTGTCAGTGGAAAAACGCTACGACCCGCTTACCGGCATACCGCAGATGTCGAATATTCCTGTGCGGGTGAATCGCTGCTGAGCGCTTGATAGCGCTCAATTAACGCAACGGCAACTGCATATGAAAGGTGGTGCCGACATCGACGCCTGAGGTCACTGCAATGTGACCTTTGTGGTGCTCGGTCACGATAAAGTGCGAGTACGACAGGCGATGCTCTACCGGGCTCGCCGGCCGATCTGAGGTGTTCGAGAAGAAGGGCTCAAAGATATCCTGCTGCTCTTCCGGCGACAGGCCGATCCCGTTGTGCTGAATCTTGACCCACACCGCTTCGTAGAACTTACCAACCTCCACATTAATCGCCGGCACATAACCGGAGGTCTGTTGTGCCTTTTGGCTGATGGCGTAGTAAGCGTGGCGCAGCAGCCGCAAAAAGACCTGCTGCATTTCACTGGCGTAGCAGGGAATCATCGGCACATCTTTGCCGTAATTGCGACGCACCGCAATATCGGTAAACCGCAGGCCGTTAGGTGTTGCATACAAGGTACCCGCCAAGGTCAGGCTGTGATCGAGCAGCTCGGCAATATTTGCCGGCGCCTTGTTACCGCGATGGCTCGCGGCAAAATCCAGCAGGTTGTGAACAATCGCTGTGGCCTGCTCGCCGCTTTGCTGCGCTTTTTTCACAACCGGCGTGAGCGCCTGACGCTGAGCCTGCTCCAGATCGTTTAATTGGTCGCTGATATTGTTTACCGCGCTGCTGATGCTTTTCAGCGGGATATTAATATCGTGCGCCATGGCGGACGCGAGTTCGCCCATGGCCGACATTTTGTTGCGCTCGACCAGCTGGTTTTCAGCTTTTATCTGCTTGGTAATATCATCTACCAGAATCACAAGGCCAGTGTCAGCGCCATCGGCCAGTGCGTAAAGGGTGATATCGAAATAATACTGCCCGCGCTGACTGTGCTTGATGGTCATGGTCTGTTTGGTTTGCAGCACCTTGTCGACCTGTGCCTGACTCACCGTAATCGTCGGGTAGGCTTCCCACAGATTGAGCCCCATGACGGTATCGGCCGGGCGGCCGGTAATTTTTTCAGCAAAGTGGTTCCATTGCGTTACCTCTAGTTTGCTGTTCAAGCCGATCAGCATAATGGGCATGGAATCGACAATGCTCGTGACATAGGCTTCGCTGTGCGCGAGCTGGGCCGTCGTCGCTTCAAGACTCGCGGTACGACGCGCCACCCGATCTTCCAGAGTGGCCTTGATTTCGGTCAGCTCGCGATTGGAGCGGGCGGCACGGCGGTGAGCAAAGAACAGAAAGCCGGAGATGATCAGCAGGGTAATAATCAACACGCCGCTGGAAAAGTTTGCCACGTACTGCCAGTTGGTCTCTCCCTCTTCGTCTTTAAAGGGCGAGCGCACACTGGCCTGTGCCAGGGTGCCAAGGCAAAACGTCAAACAGGCAAAAAACAGCTTTCTAGTCGTCGCTTTCACTTTACCGCTCTTTCAATACCACGTGTGGGGGTTAGGTCTGGCTGCGGGCGATTTTAGCAGGATTACAAGGGGCTTGCTTGATCTGGGTATCAAGCAAAAAGAAAAGGATGCAGCCCCGGCGCGCGGGGCTGAGATACAAACTGACAGGGCCTAGCGCGGGGTATCAAGCTCCACCGCCATTCCCGGCATATGCACCTGATAGAGATCCAGACGGCGATCCTTGAGGTTCATCACCGTGCCTTCGTTATGCAGCACTTTGAGTTTGTCCAGGTCGAGGTCCGAGAACAGCAGCATCTCGGTATTGGGGGTGGCTTCGTTCAACACCGCATCGTGGGGGAAGGCGAAGTCTGAGGGGGTCAGCACCGCCGACTGGGCGTATTGCACGTCGAGGCTGTCGACCTGAGGCAGGTTGCCAACGCTACCCGCAATCACCACATAGCATTCGTTTTCAATCGCGCGGGCCTGAGAGCAGTGGCGTACTCGCAGGTAACCGTTTTTGGTATCGGTCCAGAAGGGTACAAACAGAATTTCCACATCCTGCTCCGCCAGCAGGCGGCCGAGTTCGGGGAATTCACAGTCGTAACAAATCAGGATGGCGATCCGGCCCGCATCGGTATCAAACACTTTCAATTTGTCACCGCCAACCATTACCCAGTCCCAGCGCTCGTGGGGAGTCATGTGCAATTTGCGCTGCTCGCCCACGGTGCCATCGCGGCGACAGAGGTAGGAGACGTTGTAGATTTTGTCGTCTTCCAGCAGCGGCATCGAACCGGTAATGATATTGGTGTTATAGGACACCGCCATGTGCGACATCTTGTCGCGAAAGAGTTCGGTGAACTTGGCCAGATAGCGAATGGCTTCCACCTGACGGTCATCGTCGGCGAGGCCCATCAGCGGCGCATTAAAAAACTCCGGAAACAGAATAAAGTCGCTCTGGTAATCAGAGACCGTATCGACAAAGTATTCTACCTGCGACAACAGTTCTTCGGCTGAACTCACGCTCCGCATCTGCCATTGCACCGCGCCCACCCGCACGGTGGTGCGCGGGGTTTTCAGTACCGCTTCTTCCGGGGTGAAGAAAATATTGCTCCACTCCAGCAAGGTCGCGTAACCCACCGACTGTTCGTCTTCCGGCAGGTACTTGTGCAGTAAGCGGGTAACCTGAAAATCGTTCGACAGCTGGAAGGTCAGGATGGGATCGTAAATCTGTTTGTGGTCGACCTTTTCAATATATTCGGCCGGCGACATTTCATCCTGATGCTTGTGGTAATTCGGGATGCGCCCGCCCGCCAGAATGGCGCGCAGGTTGTACTGGCGACACAATTCCTTGCGCGCGTCATACAAACGGCGCCCAAGGCGAAAGCCGCGATAGTCCGGGTCGATCAATACATCGAGCCCGTACATGGCATCGCCCTTGGCGTTGTTGAGGATCTGGTTGCGATGGCCAATCAGATCATCGTAGGTATGGGGGTTACTGAACTGCTCGTAGTCCACCTGTACTGTGAGGGCCATGCCCACCAGCTTGTCGCCGTCGACAATACCGATCTGCCCTTCGGGAAAATCCTTGATCAGTTTGGCGATGGTGGTCTTTTCCCAGGCGCCGCCGATGTCGTGGTAAACGCGATCCATCAGATCCTTGATCTGAGGGTAGTGATCCATCGACAGGTTACAGATTTCAAGCTGCGGTGTTTCGCTGCTCACGGTGAATACTCCAGTTTCGATAGTCCAGGTCAGAAACGGGGGGCTCAAAAGTGAGCCCCGTAAAGGCTAGCCAGCTTACAGATTTTCCTCTGCAAACGCGGCCAGACGCGACCGCTCAATACCGTTTACGTGCATAATACCGGCATGAGCGAAGTGTTTGCTCTTTTCGACCAGATAGGTCAGGCCCGAGGTGAGCGGAGAGATGTATTTGTTGTCGATCTGCGCAAGGTTACCCAACACAATAATCTTAGAGTTACCCCCCACCCGCGTAATAATCGACTTCAACTGAAACTGAGTCAGACCCTGCGCTTCATCGATAACGATATAGGCATTGTTGAACGAACGACCGCGCATAAAGTTCAGTGACTTGAACTGAATATTGGCCTTGTCTTTCACGTACTCAATGCTGCTGAAAGGCGACTCGTCGTTGCCGTGAAGCACTTCCAGGTTATCGTCGAAGGCCGCCAGCCACGGCGCCATTTTTTCTTCCTCGGTGCCGGGTAGAAAACCGATATCTTCGGCGATGGGCGGGGTCGAACGCGCCACAATCAGTTTGTCGTAACGGCGCTCTTCCAGAATGGCGTGCAGGCCATAGGCCAGCGCGATCAGAGTTTTACCCGAACCAGCCGGCCCCGTTAGCACCGTCATATCGATGTTCTGTTGCTGGATCAGGTAAAAGGCCATGGCCTGTTCCATGTTGCGCGGCTTCAAGCCCCAGATGCGCTGATGCATCAACTGATCGCGACTGAGATCAACCAACTCAATGATGTTCTCGCTTACGCTGCGCACATGACCGACAAAGTCTTTGTCATCGAGCAGAAACTGGTTCACATGAGCATGGGGCACATGGGCGCGATCTATTTGATGCAAGGTCAGTGCACCATCGCGACTGGTTTCGACGCTTTCAATGCGCTGCCAGAAATCCCCTTCAATATGTTCATAGCCTTTGGCCATGTACTCGATGTCTTCAAGCACCCGGTCGCGGCGGTAGTCCTCAACATTGGTCAGCCCGGAGCCCTTGGCCTTGAGCCGCATGTTGATGTCTTTCGTCACCAGACACACATAGTCATCGGGCCGGGTGGCCTGCAGGTGCATGGCGACGTTGATGATGCGGTTGTCATTGGTCTGGTGCACCGAACCATCCAGATAGGGCGCGTCGCTATCGTGACTGATCAGCTGGTCGGCAAAAATGGCCAGCGTGCCGTTGCGACCATCCGGACGACTGGAGGGAATCTCTACCCCCGCCTGAATCGCTGATGGCGAGGCATTAAACAGAATTTTGTCGATGGCCTGTATGGCAATCCGCGCTTCGCGACTGACGTCTTTGTCACGCCGATCCTTGATGGCATCCAGTTCTTCCAGAACGGTCATGGGAATGATGACTCGATGCTCGTGAAACGCGTTCAGAGCCATCGGGTCGTGAAGGAGCACGTTGGTATCCAGTACAAACAGTTTTTCCATAAGGCACTCTCATGGTGGGCCGGCGGGCCTGATGCGGCAGCGGGGCCATGAATACACGCGCTTTAATTAGCGCAAACGGAGGAGATACAGGATCAAACTGAAGTGAGGGGCGAGCGCGAAGGCCCGTGCTTGGGTATGGCGAATCAACTACTAACAAATGTCACATCCATTTCTGCCATGCCTCGATTATTAAAACCCGGAGCGCCTTCTGTCAAATGTTCTTTCGCTGAGCGCAGACTGTTCCCGTCTTGGTCACAAAATGACCGTTGTATGGGCAGCAAATGCCATTGTTCAATCAACGGCGACGACCCTAGAATTCAAGCCCATACGTCATTGCGAGCGCAGTGAAGCAATCTGCAGGCTATGGCGGTGGCATCATGAGTTTGCCGCGTCGCTCCTCGCAATGACCGCGCTTTGGAATAGAAGTGTCTTAACAACAAACACAAATAACACACTGACTGGAAGGGAGAATCCCATGGCTTTTGAAGGCAAAACCGTGCTCATCACCGGCGGCGGCAGCGGCATGGGCCGACTGGCGGCCCGCAATCTGGCGGCGGCCGGTAAAGACGTCGCCATTTTTGACGTGAACCCGGAAGGGCTGGCGGAAACCGCCACCGGGCACACCGGCATTCACCACTGGGTGGTGGATATCACCGATGAGAACGCCGTGCACCAGGCGGTGAAGGAAGTGGAAGAAAAGCTCGGCCCCATCGACCGGCTATACAACTGCGCCGCCATCATGCCCTTCGGCAAAATTCTGGAGCACGACGCCGGCGTGATGAAAAAAATGATGGAAATCAACTACAACGGCCTGATTCATATCACTCAGGCAGTGCTGCCCGGCATGGTCGCTCGCGGTAAAGGCGACTTTATCAGTTTCGCCTCAATGGCCGGCCTTTTGCCCACCATGCTGACCGGTGGTTATTCCGCTACCAAGGCGGCAGTGGCCATGTTCACCGAAATTCTCTACCACGAGAACATCAACAGCGGCGTGCGCTTTGCCTGCGTGTGTCCGCCCACCACCAATACGCCGCTGCTGAATCAGGGCAAGGAAACCGCGTGGCCCAAGATGCTGGATCAAGGCACCCTGCTGGATCCGCAAGACGTGCTCGATGCGATAGACAAGGGCCTAGAAAAGGGCAAATTCTGGATATTCCCCAACCGCGACTCTCGTATCGGCTACCTGATGCGTCGCTTCGCGCCGGGCCTGATCTGGAAGCAGGTACACCAAGTCGAAGGCTTCTAAACACCCCCGGTGGAGTTTGGCAATGCGCCAAATTCCACCTGACTTCCCCCGCCATATCCGCTAGTCTATCGCTCCTTTCGCAACAGCTTTTTGGTATCACATGCTCAATCAGGATTCCCTGCAGCAACTCAAACAACTCAAGAAGGAAATTCACGATTCTGTCGAGCGTGTAGAAGGCGTAGTTCGCGGCAGCCAGGGCCGTTTTGGCTTTGTGCGTCTGGAAGACAAGCGCGATGTCTTCCTGCCCCCACCGGAGATGCAAAAGGTGTTTCCCGGCGACCGGGTGCGCATTGCCATTCACCAGCAGAAAGATGGCAAGCAGGCCGGCGAGATCGAGAAGCTGGTAGAGAGCCCGCTGGATACCTTTATCGGCCGCTATGTGGTGCGCGGCAAGGCGCACTTTGTTGAGCCTGATATTCTCTATTTCAATCGACTGTTGTTTATTCCGCCGTCTGAGCGCAAAAAAGCGCAACCCGGCGACTATATTCAGTGTCGAGTCAAACGCCATCCGATTCGCGACGGCAAGTCGCTGGTCGAAATCACCGATACCATTGGCAGCGCCGATGCGCCCGGCATTGAAGCCGCGCTGACCCTGCGCAAGTTTGGTCTGCCCAGTGAGTGGCAGGAGGCGGATATTGAAGGCTTGGTAGACGATCAGTACGCCGACGAGCGCAAGGATCTGACCCATATTCCCTTCGTTACCATCGACTCGCCGGAATCCCGCGATCTGGACGACGCCCTTTTCGCAGAGTGCACCAACGCCGGCTGGCGGCTGATGGTAGCCATTGCTGACCCCTGCGCCTTGATTGCGCCGGGAAGCCCGCTGGAGAAGGCGGCCCTGTCGCGCAACAGCTCGGTCTACATGCCGGGCAAAGTATTGCCGATGCTGCCGGAAGTGATCACACAGGAGCGCTGCTCCCTGCTGGCCGGCGAAACCCGCCCCGCCATCGTGTGCGATATCGAAACCGATTCGCAGGGCGAAATCAGCCGCTTTGAATTTATTAAAGCGACGGTGCGCTCTTCCGCCAAGCTGAATTACGCGGAAGTAGCCGCCCACCTGCGCGGCGACCAGCAACTGGAGCACGCGGCACTGAACCCGCTGAAACAAGTGCTGGACACTCTGCTCAGTCGGCGCCGTGAAAAACATCTGGTGATGGACGATCGTCCGGATTACCGCCTGATTCTCAACGACGCCGGCAAGATCGAACAGATTCGCAAAGTCGAGCGCAACGATGCTCACCGTCTGGTAGAAGAGTGCATGCTGGTCACCAACCGCTGCGCCGCCGAAACCCTGCGCGAGCAGCCCGCCCTGTTTATGGCGCACCGCGGCGTGCGCGAAGATCGGGTGGAAAACATTCAGACTCTGCTCGGCGAATTCGCCCCGGAACTGAAAGATCTGCCGTTCACAGAACTGAAAGCCTTTATCGAGCTGCAACACCAATTGGCGAATCGCGACAGCGACCGCCCCCTGCGCAGCATCATCAGCCGTATGCTGGAGCGCGGCGAGTGGAGCGTCGACGCCAAGCCCCACCACGGTCTCGGTTTCTCCTGCTACACCAACTGCACCTCACCCCTGCGCAAGAGCATGGACTTTATGGTGCAGCGTTGCCTGCATGCCAAGCTTTCCGGCCAGCCACTGCCAACCATCGACAGTGAGTGGACCGAGCACCAGCAGGAGTTGCTGCAACGCAACCGGCAGGCGGTGCATCAGGTCGAGCAGATGTTGAAGTGCCAATACATGGCAGACCGCAAAAACGAAACCTTCGCCGCCCGCATTGTGCAGGTGGCCGGTGGCGGCTTTACCGTGCGCCTTGATGAGACCGGTATAGAAGGTTTTGTGGACGTGCGCACCATTGAAGGCAAGCTGAGTTTTGATCCGGTAAGTCTGCGCCTGTTTAACGACGACAAACTGTTCCAGCTGGATCAGGACGTGCAGGTCACTATCGACAAGATCGACGATGGTCGCCATCGCTTGTTCTTTAAGCTGGCATAAGGCTCAAGCTTGACTACAGCCCCTCACCTGGGCCGGGCTTTCCCCTCGTAAGGAATGCCAAACCGCTCGCGGTAGTACATTAGCTTGTCGTCTACCGCGGCTTCGTTCAGGCCAAAATCTTCCAAGCGATAATTGTGCGCGCCGTGCTTGTGCTGAGCATTGCTGTCCAGCCAGTTCTGCATATTGGTGAGCGCAGTCTCCGTCAGCGGAATCTTCAGAAAATCGTAAATCCCGCCAATGGCTGAGCGCCAGTCGCGATTGATATCTGCATACAGCACATCGGTCTGCTGTTCAGCGGGCACGGTTTCGCGCACCTTCAGGGTTTTGCGCAACATAGAATCCGTCTTGCCCAACCATTCGCGACCCACCCAATGCGGATCGACCTGATCGGTATCGCGCACGATGGCATTCCAGGTCATGGAGCAGGCCGAACCCACCGCCTTGATCGGATCGCGGTGTGAACAGATTAGTCTGGCGTCGGGGAATACCTTCATCAGCGCGTCCAGATCCTGCATATGCTGCGGCGTTTTCAGCACCCAGGGGCGATCGTCGTCCTTGCGCCACCAGCTGACGATTTTCATCAGCCGCACCATGTACTCGTAGGCGTAGGTCTGATCGTGCTGCATCAGCCAATCGGCAAAGCTCGGCACATAGGTCATCACTTCAAACAGCTGACTGGAGAAGGCGTGCTGAATCAGCCCCACCTCCTCTTCCACTTCATGAGCACCCAAGGGGTGAACCGTCGCCATTTGCGGGCTCATGTAGAGCACCGCCTTCAGCCCCTTTTCAATGGAGGTAATGCGCGGATCGCGCTCGGCATCCCAGGAATCCGGCCAGGGCACCGGGTTAACGGTTTCCCAGGAGGTAAGGTGCAAAAAGCCCGGATCAGAGGCCAGCAAGCGATGCAGTCGAGTCGTCCCTGAGCGGGCCAGACCAACCACCACCACCGGCGCCTTGATCTCTCGCTCCAGAATCTCCGGGTGCTTCTTGATCAGCGCCTCCGCCCATACCCGGTGCCTGAGAATTCTCAGGATGGAGATTCGCGTTAGCATTCGGCCAGCCGGATTAAGGTTCGCCTCTTCGTTCAGGCAGCGGCACAGCAGCTTGTAGGGCTCGAGAAAGCGCGAATCACCAAAGTCTGACAGCCCAGTCTCACGGCGAATGGTATCGAGCATTTCATCAGCGTCGAGGCTGACGCGGCCCAGCCCACAGGCGTTCGCTGCACGCCACAGTCGATTCAGCACGCGGATGGGAAGGCGGTGGTAGGCGGTCGCCGGTGGCAAGCCGCCGTTTGTATGCAAAGTCATGGTAAATTAGCGCTCTCTATCGATTATTGTCATGACGCCAGATAATTAACGTAATATATACGATAAATAAGGGAAGTCAAAAGCTCCATGCCCAAAACCCCTGCTGCACGCAGCCGCGGTCGCCCCGCCAAGCTGTCTCGCGACCAGATTCTCGACTGTGCGCTGAAGCTGATTGAACGCTCACCCGGTCAGAAAATCACCATGACCGGCGTGGCCAAGGCTTTGGGTACGGCCCCCATGAGCCTGTATACCCACGTCAAACACCGCGACGACCTGATGGATGGCATTGCCGAAAAGGTTATGGGGCAGATCGATCTCGAGCTCGATCCGACAGCGCCGTGGGAAGACGGCGTTCGCGAGTGGCTGAATCGCTGCCACAAGCACCTGTCCGGCTACCCGCAGGTGGTACCGCTGCTGCCCGAGGGCAATCGTATTCCCCCGAGCTGGCTGCGGGTGCACGCGCCGCTGATTGAATGCCTGCACCGCGCCGGCTTCCGCGATGCCGCATTAGCACAGGCCTCGCAATGGGTTGCCCACCAGTTGTTAAGCGCGCTGGTCATGACCATGGCGCGCCCCAAAAGCATCAACATGCAAAAACAATTGAATGCCGCACTGGGTGCCATCAGTGCCGAGCAGCAGGCGATTTTTAAGGAGATCCTGCCCCACGTAACGCCCGACCGCAAACTCTTTCCCTATAGCGTCGAGCAGATTATTCTCGCGCTGAAAGCCCGGCTGGACGCTCGCTAACATGCCAAACAGCGTTACCCTCTGCGCAGACAATCTGGTCGCCCACCGCGGCTGGCAGCGGCGCTACCCCGAGAACACCCTGCTGGCGGTCGACAAAGCCATTGGCGCCGGCGCGCGGCATGTGGAAATCGATGTGCAATTCAGTGGCGACGGTCGCGCGGTGGTCTTTCACGACCCGGATCTGTTTCGTAAATGTGGTGATCCGCGCGAAGTGTATTCACTCACACTGAACGAGTTGATCACCGTGAAAATCTCTGCCGCCGATCGCCTCGGCAGCAACGAGACCGATACCGTTATCAGCAGTCTGGAAGATGTGGCCCTGCTGGTCAGCGATTATCCAGAGGTAACGCTCTACGTCGAAATCAAAAAGGAGATCCTCGAGCACTTTGCCAACACCACCGTGCTCGACGAGCTGGAACGCTCGCTGGCCTGCTGTTTTGACCAGATCATTCTGATCAGCTTTGACTACGGTATACTCCACGAGGCTGCCGCACTGGGCTGGCGCGTCGGGCCGGTACTGGAACAGTGGCAGGATCTCCACGATGCGGCGCTGATGCCGGCAAACTCGAGCTGTGTATTTCTCGATTACAAAATTGTTCCACCCGGTACCACGTTGCACGACGCGCCTTTTCCCTGTGTACTCTATGAAATAGACGAGCCGCAGCTGGCTCGAGACTGGCTGGGAAAAGGCGCCACAAAAATAGAAACCTTTGCCATCGGAGAAATGCTGGCATCAGAGGTCACAACAGGCTGAAGTTCTGGGAGCAGTAAGGAATGCTGACAACGGAAGTTGCTGTCATCGGCGGCGGTATACAGGGCGCGGGAGTTGCCCAGGCAGCCGCGGCTGCAGGTTACGAGGTCATGCTGTTCGAAAAATCGGGCTGGGGCGCTGCCACCTCCAGCAGTTCCAGCAAGCTGATTCACGGCGGTCTGCGTTATCTCGAATCCGGCGACATCAAACTCGTCTACGAAAATCTGGCCGAGCGAGAGCTGTTGCTGCGCAACGCTCCCGAGCTGGTAAAACCGACGCCGTTTTATATTCCGGTTTACAAAAATAGCACCCGCCCGGCCTGGCAGATTCAGATCGGTTTGCTGCTCTACCGTTTGCTGGCACGCTTTACCCGCACCTCGGAATTTCACCGCCTTGATCCCCGCGCCTGGCGCTATCTGGATTCACTTCAGATCAATGACCTGCGCGCGGTGTTTCAATACTGGGATGCCCAGACCGACGACCGGCTGCTGACCCGCGCGGTGGTTAAATCCGCAATGGAACTCGGCGCCAAGGCCTTTTGCCCGGCAGAACTGGTCAAGGGTGAGGCCCTGGAAGACGGTTATAAGCTGCTGCTGAAAATAAAAGGCAAACCGGTGTACTGCCATGCCAAAACCGTGGTTAACGCTGCTGGCCCGTGGGTCAACGAGGTTCAGGAACGCCTCGACTCCACCCTGCCCCAGGCCGATATCACACTGGTGCGCGGCAGCCATATCGTGATTCCGGGTACGCTGGTAAAAGGCATCTACTACCTGCAGTCGCCCATCGACAACCGCCCCCTGTTTGCCATGCCCTGGCGCGACAATATTCTGGTGGGCACCACCGAGGCCGAGCACACCGGCTCGCTGGATGAGATCAGCGCCAGCCCCGCCGAAATTGACTACCTTCAGCGCAGTTTCGCTCACCACTTCCCGGGTAAAAACACCGAGGTATTGGAGAGTTTTGCGGGGGTTCGGGTTTTGCCGACGGGCGATAGCACCACCAACAAGCGGAGTCGCGAGACCATCTTTGTCACCGATCTGGAACGAGCCGTTTTGGAAAACGGCTCGGCAGACCATGGCGACGAACAAACGGCAAAAGAAAAAACCGCGCGCACGCTGGCAATTTACGGCGGCAAACTCACCGGCTATCGCCTCACCGGTGAGAAAGCGCTGGAGAAGCTGCGGCCCACGCTAGGTGAGCGGGAGCCGGTCGCCGATACCCGCAGCTTAACGATCAAGCCAGCGTAAAGCGCTCGCCAACAATCTCTTCCGACAAGCTCCAGAGCCGCTCGGCGGCCTGCTCATCCAGCGCATAATCCGCGTAACCGGATGCCGGAGTACTCTCGTTCACGGGTTCACCGATCTGGCAGTCCTCCAAGTACAAACCACCCTTACCTTCCAGCTCCGGCGCGGTTGCCGCCCATACGCTGGTCGCGGCGCCCTGCTCCACTGATTTAAACTCAAACCCGCTTTCATGGGCCTGCGAACCAAAGCTTTCAAAGTCTGCTTCGGTCATATGACGGCCGAGGTTGGTCATGATGGCGCCAGGGTGCACGGCATTCGATGCGATACCGCGCCGGGTCAGGCCCAGCGAAAACCAGATGTTGGCGGTTTTCGCCTGTCCGTAGGCATTCCACTTGTCATAGTCGCGGTGGTTGTAATGCGGGTCGTCAAAATCCACCGGCGCATATTTATGCCCCGCTGAGCTCAGGTTCACCACCCGCGGTGACGGCGATTTTTTCAGGGCCGGCGCAATCAGGCAGGTAAATAGAAAGTGACCGATATGGTTGGTGCCAAATTGCAGCTCGCAGCCCTCCCGGGTGCGCCCCAGCGGGCAGGCCATAATGCCGGCATTATTGATCAGCAGATCAATCTGCGCCTCGCGTGCCAGCAGCTCAGCCGCGGCGCTGCGCACCTGGTCTAGCTCGCTGAGCTCCAGCACCAATGTGGCGAATTCGGCGCCCGGCACCGCTTCTTGCAAGGCCTCGCAGGCCTCCGCTGCCTTTTCCTCACTGCGCGCCGTGATGATTACCCGCGCGCCGATACTCGCCAGTACACGAGCCGTTTCGAAACCCAACCCCGAAGAGGCGCCGGTCACCAACGCTACCTTGCCTCGGAGATTTTTGCCCTGCGCCACTTCTTCGGCTGTTGTCTTGCCATTGAATGCTGTCATAAACCTGCCGTTAGCCCCTAAAAGTAAAAACCAGAAATTAAAAAACTGCCTGTATTACAACGATTTAACCCACCAGACATCATTACCGATGGATTAACCGTAGCTAACAGCCCTGACATGCGACTGCTATACCATTGATTTAAAAGCAATAAAAATTCATAAACCGTATAAATTTCAGGACATAAATGGCCCTTGGGACCAATATCCGGACACCGCGCTGTAAGCGAAATAAACCGGCAGATCCGTAGACTTATCAGTGTCGAAAACAGGACTACTCAGGAGCCAACCATGAACCCGACAACGAGCACTTACGCTTCAGACATTGCTGAAAACACTGCCAAGTTCAGCGTGCTCTCCATCCTGGTCACCGGTTTTATTTACTGCATCGCGCTGTTGGTCTGATCCCCACAGATCAATCGATGTTTTCCCCCGCACTGCGGGGGATTTTTTTTTAAGGCCATGCTACGCTCGTGCCCGATTTGCCGGGAGACCACCATGAGCGATTTAGACCGACATAACTACGTTTTGCTCAGCACGCGCAAAAGGGACGGCAGCTTTGTTGATACGCCGGTCTGGTTTGCCAAAGAGGGCAATCAGGTTTTCATGTTCTCGGCAGGGGATGCCGGAAAAGTAAAACGCCTGCGCAACTTCTCTGAGATTCGCCTCGCACCCTGCACGGTTAGCGGCAAACGGCTTGGCGACTTTGTGCCCGCAACCGCGACACTGGTAGAAGGTGAAAAAGCCGAGGAGGCTCACCGCCAGCTCGTCAAAAAATACGGCTGGCAAATGCGCCTCCTCGATATGGGCGCCCGCCTTGGCAGGCGCATCAACACCCGCGCTTTTATACAGGCCGAGCTGAGCTAGCCAGCACTTCGGTTCGGGGCGACGGGGTTGCCCCACTCTTCAGCAAGTAGCGCAGCGAGTGGTCGGAACTGTTGGCCAACTGCTCGCGCAAACAATCTTCAATCGTCGCCAGCGCCTTCTGCATCCGCTCCTGAGTCTCGTAGTAAGGAACACCAAAACGGAGCAGCTGACGCTCTCGCCCGTCACGACCTCTATCCTTGATGCATTTGCAGTGCACTTTGTGCGCATTCATCGCATCGTAAAGCGGATAGGGATCGAAATTCACGAATGACAGCGAGAACATGCCGTTGGCACCGGGCACACCCAAGTGCGGTTCCAGCAAGCGGAAACGGATGCCGTGACTGCGCAGCATATTGCTCAAGCGCACCCGGAAATACAGGGCAAGGTCAGCGCTGCGCTCGCGCAGGCGCTCGGCACCCAGCTGACGGTAGAGACGGAAGCAGGCGAGCAGCCCAGCGTAGAGAGAGAAGTCGAGCCCGCCCGACGGAGAAAACCCGAAATCCTTGCCACCTTTCGCCAAAGGCTCACCCGACCAGTTCAACGCACCGACACGACGACGGAAACGCTCGTTGGTCCATAACAGCCCGGTACCGCGCGGACCGAATAGCCATTTGTGACAGCTGCCGAACACCACATCGGCGTGCTCAAACTCGGGTGCAATCACACCCAGTGACTGCGAGACATCCAGCAGCGTACTGGCACCCGGCCGCAGCTCGCTGATGTCTTTCATCCACTGAGCTACCGGCAGCGCCTGCCCGGTATCGTAGGTCACGTGAGAGAACAATGCGATATCCGGCTTGAATCCGGCGACCAGAGCACGGAAGGCTTTCGGGTCGCGAATTTCCTTATCCGACAGATAACAGATACGGAATTCCGGCATCCGCTCGAAGGCGCCAATACCCCCCACGTGTTCATTCATCGTCGTCAGCACTCGCAGCGGTCGGCTCATCTGGCCACCCAAGCGGGCAAAGGCTAAAGCCAGAAGGTTTGAGGTTTGCGATGCACTCCCCACCAGTTGCAACTCATGGTCGTCACTCGGCCACAATGCCGACGCTTCGGCGCGGGCTTCTTCATAAACCTCGCGACCGCGCCGGTATTGATCAAGCGGTTGCGCCAGCAGATCCGGCGACTGTGCCTTGCGAATTTCCTGCAACACCGCTTCTGAAGGTGAACCCAGCGTGCCGGGATTCAGATTGAGGTGCTCGTAGGGAAACTGTTCGCGTCGAAAGATTTCCCAATCGTCTTCGGTCTGCAGTACCGGTGCTCTTTTGCGACGCACATTCTGTTGCGGCAAGGCCACAACCACATTGTCCTCTTTCTTCTGGCGGCGTTTTTTGCTCTCGCCCTTTCCGGCACCTTGCCAGGAATTGCGCGGTGCAAACAGGGAACGATCGATACGCTCGCGGTGCTGACTAAGCATCACAAAGGCGCGGTGGACCACATCACGCATATCGGTCTGTTTCAGATGGCTATCGACATAGGCACTTTCAATTTCGAAAGCCATCTTCGCCTCTACCTGTTCAGCACGCGGGTCAAAGCGACCGCGCTGTACCGTGACCTTCAAACCTTCACGGCGCGCACTGCCTACGATAGCGTCGGCCAGCTCGTTAACAGAAAAACTTTTTTCGGTGACGTGGTTAATCACGCGATGCTGCGCTTTTTCCGGCACATCAGACCACAGTGCCGCGAGCGAGGTGATAGCATCGTTCAGCGCCATGAGACCGGTACGCTGGTTACCGGTGCCGTAAACGGAGAGCGGCTCACCGCAGAGCGCCTGGGCAATAAAGCGATTGGCCACCGTACCAAAACACTCGTCGTAATCGACACGGGTATATAGCTCCGGGTGACCTTCCATATCTTCAGTCCAGGTACCGAACACGGTGGACTGCATGATGTCGGTAACCCGAAGCCCCCAGTGCTGGCAGGCAATCGCGATGTAGTTGGTGTCGTTAATTTTTGAGGCGTGATAAAAATCATCGGCCCTACGGGGATAGGGAATCGCCGTCGACGCGGCGCGACCTCGGTATACCGGTTTGAAATAGCCTTCAGCGATATCGATCCCACCCTTGGCGTACTCACCAAAGGTACCAAGTTTGATCACATGGCAATCTGGCACATATTCGCGCACCGCCCATAGCAGACGCATATTGCCCTCTTCATTGTTACGTAAGGTCAACAGCGCCTCATCAACACCGCGCATCGAATAGGGCGCGGAGCACTGTTGGGCAAGATGGTAAATAGCATCGGGGCGTCGTTCTTCAATCAGAAATTCCAGAGCTTCGGAATTCACATCCATATGGATGAAATCCATGTTCCGAATACCGTGAACGCGCTTGGCGGCCCACAGCCGCTGCTTCATTTCGAGGATGGGGAGAATGCTGTCCCCACCCACATCTCGAACCAGTCGTCGACGCAAAAAGTTGTCTACCATAACGATCTGACGATCAGGGTTCTGCCTCGCTAAACGCAGGCTTAACGGCCATCCCAAATAACCATCTGCTCCCAACACGAGGATGGGCGATTTTTTTGGCTGCGACATAGATGCCTCCCAGCTCTGTTTGATTGTTAACAGCTCAGGTGTATCTGCAATGCCAACCTAGGCTGCTGCGTGATGATGTACGTCGAAATTGACGACTCAAAAAAATCGAGTAATGGTGGATGAGCAACATGCGTGCCAAACATTCTGATACTTAAAAACATGGGGTTTCAGGCGCTTTGAGGAATGTAGAGCGAAAGCCAGCCTTCGAATTCGTTGCCGTTTTGCGACAGGACTTGGGCGGATTTTTATAAGTTATTGAAAGTTGGGAATCTGGCGCTGTAACTCATTAGCGACGTCAGAATATTAATGCAAACAATCTGAAGAAATTTAAGAACAAAACAACTTGGATTTTAAACAAGGCAGGTAGAAAGGTGGTTTACAACTTCGGTTTCACCGCAGGGAAGCGAGGAAAATGTGGCAGGACGCTGCAATAATGCCGACATAGCAGCGTTAATATTGCCATTCTCAAAATCTTCCAGCGACACTTCCTGTGACGGCGTATGTCGCTGAATCCAATCAATCAACGCGGCTTCTTCCGCCCAACGCGGACGGCGAACATAAAGCACGGACGTCTGATTGCGCCAAGCCTCACAAAAGCTGCCATAACCGGGTTTGGTGAGCAATATATCAACCGAGGCAAGCACATCAATAAACTTCATATTGAGCTGTCCGAAGGGCGTGATATTAGCTTCACCCTCGGTAATCTTTGCACTATCCGGCACAACCCAATGCGTTTTTTCGGGCAATACCCAGCGGTTGAGATCGAGCGTTTGCGTGATACCGCCCAATGACAGCAGCACAAAACGATGATCGTCTGGCACACCTAATCTACGGTGCAAGTCAAAGCGTTCACCTTCTCGCGCCAGCACATCGACCTGATGGAGGTTGTCGAGTTTTTTCATTCCCATGCCGGGCGTTACGCGAAGAAATGCCTCGGCATTGTTATAAACCTCACGAATTTCTTCGCACACGGCAGACATGGCGCTATCTTCTGTTTCATCAGAGTACAGCGCATCAAGAATGTCTGCCCAATTCAGGGAGCACATGGCGAAGGCGGGAATACCCAGTGATCGCGCTGCGCTTATCGGCGTGTGATCAACATTACTCAACAGCAACTCGGGATTAATTTCGCGCAGAATACTGGCGTAGCGTTTGCGGTGCTCATCGTAGTCCGAATGCCAATCAAGAAAAGCCTTCCTTGTTGCCGCCAGGTCCACTCGCAGGGCATCCTTCATCAGGATACTAACCTGCGCCGGCGCGTCGCATAGCTCGACCTCTTCACCGAGAAAATCCCGGAGTACATCGGGCATGATTTCGCTGATTACAACGACACGGCGGCCTGGAAAGCGACGCTGAATAGCGCGCACCACAGGTACACACTGCCCGAGGTGGCCGAAGCCATGGGCAGAGATGGCGATAACGATCGGTCGCAACACGCGAAGAATGCCTAATCAGGCTTGGCGACGACCGCGATACTCACTCGGATCCAAGTGGTGACGATGCAACAAGCGGTAAAATTCCGTGCGGTTTCGCTTCGCGAGGTTGGATGCTTTGGAAACATTACCTTGGGTAATGTTCAGCAGCTCCGCCAGATACTCACGCTCGAAATTGTCACGCGCTTCGGCAAAGGACGGGATCTCACCCGAATCCATTTTCAGTGCATTTTGAACCAACTGTGCGGGTATCACCTGCGTGCTGGATAGCACCGTCGTCTGCTCAACAATATTCTGGAGTTGGCGGACGTTACCGGGCCAGGCAGCCGATACAAGAATCTCAAGGGCTTCGGCTGAAAAACGTTTTGGATTCTGACCTTTGCTCTGCGCCTGTTCGCGCAGAAAATGATTCGCCAGTAGAGGAATATCGTCACGACGCTCGCGCAATGGCGGTAGCGTTAGCTGAACCACGTTCAGCCGGTAATACAAATCCTTGCGGAAGTTCTGCTCTTCGACTTCCTTTTCCAGATCAAAGTGAGTAGCCGAGATAATACGTACGTCAATCGGCACCGAGGTCGTTGAACCCACGGGGCGAACTTCCCGCTCCTGCAAGACACGCAGCAATTTGGCCTGGAAGCCTAGCGGCATGTCGCCCACCTCATCAAGGAAGAGTGTACCGCCGTAAGCCGCCTGAAACAGACCGTCGTGGTTTTTGGTTGCCCCGGTAAAGGCGCCCTTACTGTGACCAAACAGCTCGGATTCAAGCAAGGATTCCGGCACAGCACTGCAGTTAATGGCAAGGAAGGGTTTGTCAGCGCGCTCACTGGCATCGTGAATCGAACGCGCCAGCAATTCCTTACCTGTACCGCTTTCGCTTTGTATCAGCACACTGGTATCGCTGCGCGCGACCATGCGCGCCTGGGCGAGGACTTCTTTCATCAGCGGGCTGCGAGTTACGATACGCGCACAGAAACCATCAGAGCTTTCCTCGTCGGTATCGCCGTGAGCCTGCAGTGCGCTATTGATTTCGCTGATCAGCTCGGCACTGTCAAAGGGCTTGGTCAGGTAAGCAAAAGCCCCTCGACGGGTTGCCTCCAGCGCATGGGGAATAGAACCGTGTGCAGTCAACATAATCACCGGCAGACTGGGACGATTGGCTTTGACGTATTCGAATACCGCCATGCCATCGATATCGTCCATGCGCAGGTCTGTGACCACCACCTGCGGCTGAAAGCTGTCCAGCATGGCCAGCCCCTTCCGGCCACCATCGGCACTGGCCACATCAAAGCCATCAGACTTGAGGCGCATCGAGACCAGTTTCAGCAGGTCTTTATCGTCATCAATCAACAGTACTCGTTTACTCATAGTAACCCTGTTTTACTCTATCTGATTCAAATCCGTGTCCGTAACCGGCCGTCAGCCGGTCACTCGTATCCGTTCCCCGGGTGGTTCATATGAAGCTCGATAGACTTCAGTTCTTCGAGCTTCTTCCGGGCGTCGGCGGTTTGGACCCTCGCATTGGTCAATTGGTTCTGCAGACGCTGCCATTCCAGGTTAATACTCAGCAGCATGCGGGCAAATGCGACATAGTCACGCTCAAAAAAAGCAAAACCCCGATCATCGAGATAATCCCGCAACAAGGATTCGGATTCTCGAAAGCGATTCATGGCCTGATCATCGCTGCCATTCATAAGCAGAATGGCGAGGCGCATGCGCGCGCTGGCACTGCCACCGCTACCATAATATGAGCGCGCCGCATTCATCTCTCGCCGGTAAGCCTCGTCGTCCAGTTTCGAGACTTGCGTGTTGTAATCCATCAAGCCCATCAGCGTGTCCGGCGGCTTATCGAAAGCGCCCTGACGAGCACCACCCTGTGTCGAGCATCCTGCGACAAGCAAGGTGATAAGGAGGATGCGAACGTACGTTCCTATGTACATGTTTCAGCTCCATTTGCGTTGGTATTCGCCGTGAATTTATTGGCTACAGGCAGGCTTAACTGCAAGTGGGCCCCATGACTGCTTGGCAAAACAATAAGATCTCCCTGATGTAGTCGTGCGTACAATCTGGCAATGGCTAAACCCAAACCCGTCCCCTTTAGGTGACCGCTAGAGGGCGCACTGCCTTGATAAAAAGGTTGAAATATCTGTTCAACTTCTGTCGGGTGAACACCGGGCCCCTGATCATGAATATCGAGCTGCCAACGGCCGTTCTGCTCAGTTTGAATAATCTGAATGCAGCCGCCTTCCGGCGAGAATTTCACTGCATTGGAAATCAGGTTGTCGACAATGGCGTGGAGTTTTTCCTTGTCTGCAAAAACTTTCCGGTCATCAAAACGCAGATCAACTGTCAGCCCTTTGCTGCGAATTACCAGTTGATGGCAGTCAATAATGGATCGCACTAGGCGTTCTGCGGACAACCGTTTGAGTTCCAGCTCTGCACGCGGTTCGTCATTGACACTGAACGCCAGCAAATCTTCTATGCGCCGCTGCAACTGCAGGCTGCTGCTTTCCAAAATATCGACTACCTCTTTTTGCTGCTCATTCAATTGCCCTACCACATCACCGTTAAGCAGGCTGGCACCTTCGCGAATACTCGCGAGCGGTGTTTTCAGTTCGTGTGATATATGCTGCAAAAAGAGGCGTTTTTGATCCGCCAACTCACGAAGCCGCTGACGCAACCACTCCAGCCTTGAGCCGAGTGCTCTAATATCGTCAGGGCCATGAACTCGAATCTCTTCGTCAACGTCATTGCTGCCCAGGCGACGAATACTCCGATCGAGTTCTTTCATCGGGCGGCTGACCCGGTAGATGATGAGCAAGCCCAAGCCTATGGCAACGGGCAGCACCATAAAGGACTGCCATAATAAGACCTGCTGCGCCTCAGTCGCGTAGTTATGAAGCTGCTGTATGCGCTCGCGAATTACCTCGCCATTGCGGTCAACCAGCCAGCGAATGATTTCTCGCATTTCCGCAAAGCGCTGCAGTGAATTGATCGCCAGACTGCTGTTGGGCGGCTCCTGCGTAAGAACGTCGTGCAGTTCAGATTCGATCGCGAGTAACTGCTCGATTTTATCGAGCACCGCCTCGTCACTTTCAACTGCAATAAGTTCGCTCGCGGAATGCCTGAATTCTGTATGCAACTGCTGGTAGGTCGTCAGCAGTTTGGTATCACCCACTACCTGGTAGACCCGGGCATTGCGCTCCATACCCAGCAGATAATCGCCCAGCATCCGGCTCAGCTTGACAGACTGTGTACCGTCGAGCACCGCATCCTGACTATCAACCGCCAGCTGCTGAACATAGTGCGCGGCGCTGCCAACAGCGAGCAGAAGCGGCAATAAAACCAACGCGATCCCCAAGGCCACCCAATGGATAACCTTGCGCGGATAGAACCGGGCAAGGCCACGCCGTCGGGCGGCGCTGAACCGGGGCCGCGCCCGCTCTGCGCCATTGTGGTGTTGTGGCAGTGTGCTATCCATTTCAAAAGCGGGTGCGTCACTTCACCCTTCCCTTGTTCGTTCAGTTGTGTGCTGTCAGTTGTCGTGAATATTCACCTTACTGGTGCCCACTACCGATGGGCTTAGCAACAACACCGGGACGTCTAAAGTCGTTCCCCTAGTAAACTAAGCGCATTCCACGGCGGAACCTGCGGTTCGAATTCCAAGCCGTGAACAGCGACACCCCGGGTCCAGCCCCAGACAGAAACCCCTCTGAAATACGGGCTCTGTCGAGCACCACTCTTATCGATGGCGTCGAGTGCTGCACGCAAATAGGCGTCTTGGGTGGGGACGTCGGAAGCGCCACCCGGTGCTCTGCTACAAGCCCCACCACGGCAGTAGGCATGCTCGTGAACCGTCGCTGACGCGGGTACACCGAGCTGAAACATTACGTTTGATTTGGCAGACCATTTTGCCATTTGTTTCGCGTGACGCTCGGCCCGTTTTTGGTATTCCGTCACAGAGAGCGCATGGCCGGGGGGACCTGACCCCAAGTCATAAAGCGGTGCAATAAAATAGCCGTTGTTAAATTGTGTGAGTATTTCACGAATATTTCTTGCTGCAGGCCCTTCCGGGTTTAGCTGATTTGATGAAGCAAACACCGAGAAAAAACGCCCCCTGGGAAATTGGTCGGTTTTACAGTTTACTGCCCCCTCCCTCAAGGTCGCCGGTACGGTGCCTGCAAAGTTCTCGGCAATGCGCTGATAGAAATAGAACTGGCCATTCTTCTGGCTGACATTGAAAGGCTCAATATCAAATTGCACGCCGGCCACATTCGGATCGGCACAGACCTTTCGCGACACCTTGTCGGCGAAGGCGCGGGCGAGCTCCCTTGGCAGTTCATTGAAGCCCTTCATACTGCCTTCGTATTCACCAGTGATCGCGCCGTCAATCACCGGCACCACCATGACCGGACCACCCGCCAGCGAAGCCTCGATTTTTGAAGCATAGGCGCGCACGGTTGCCTCACCGTCTGCGCCATGCAGTCGCTTGTCGGCATTCAGCGGATAAATCGCAATGAGGTCCTCCAGCCGGCACTGGGTAGCGTCCCGGTCAGGGCAATACATTTCCAGACTGCCCGCATAGGTATAAATCAGGCGAATCTTGTGACCGCCTTTCGCGTTGCGGTTGTAGTTGTTCAGCCCCGTCGCAAAGTAGCCGGGATCATAGCGCCTGGGCTCACCGGGACGGTTGGTCACGTCGTAGACCCAAGCCGCGTGCGCTTCCGGAACAATACTTTCCTCTGCGCGCGCTTCCGCACGCTCATTTGCAACAGGGTCACCTGCCGCCGCAGGCGCACAAAGCTGGGCAGCGAACAACACGGTAAAACAGCGGGCCATTCGACCCGCCAGGAGATTGAAGGAAATCTGCCGCATCGTTCACTCCACCGTTACGGATTTAGCCAGGTTACGCGGTTGATCCACGTTGGTACCGCGATACAGCGCGGCGTGATAGGCCAGCAATTGGAGAGGCAGCGTGTAAACGATAGGAGAAATCAGGCCACCGGATTTTGGCACGGTCAGCACCCGTTCGCTGGTGCCGTCGCGATAGCCCGCGCCTTCATCAGCGATCACAATCAGTTGCCCGCCACGCGCGCGCACTTCTGCCAGATTAGATTTCATTTTTGCCAGCAACGGGTTGTAGGGCGCCAGCGCCACGACCGGCACCTGGGAATCGACCAGCGCCAACGGGCCGTGCTTCAATTCACCCGCCGCATAAGCCTCCGCACTCATGTAGGTGATTTCTTTCAACTTAAGCGCTCCCTCCATGGCAATCGGGTACATCTGTCCGCGGCCCAGGAACAAGGCATAGTTCCGCTCAGCGATACCCTCCGCCAATTCGGCGATCTGATTGTCGAGGCTGTAGACACGACGCACCTGCTCAGGCGCTCGGCGCAACATATCAATCAACGCCAATTCACGGTGCTGGCTGAGCCCTTGATAGCGCGCCAGCAATACGGCCAGCAGCGACATATTCATCAGCTGGGTGGTGAAGGCCTTGGTGGAAGCCACGCCAATTTCGGGCCCGGCCTGGGTCAGGAATACCAATTGGGATTCACGCACCAGCGAGCTCTCCGGCACGTTACAGATAGCCAGCGTCGCTTGATAGGGCTGACGTTTGGCAAAACGCAGGGCAGCCAGCGTATCGGCGGTTTCTCCCGATTGCGAGAGCGTAACAAAGAGGGTTTTCGGTTTTACCACGACTCTGCGGTAGCGATATTCACTGGCCAACTCGACCTTACAGGTGACGCCGCACAGCGATTCGAGCGTATAGCTGGCTACCATCCCGGCGTGATAACTCGTCCCACAGGCCACGATGTGAACGTGTTCAATATCCTTTAACAGTTCAGCCGCGTTATCACCCAGTGCAGCCTCATTGACCAGTCCGTTTTTAAGCGCAGGTAATAGTGTCCGCTCCAGTACGGTGTCCTGTTCAAAAATTTCTTTTTGCATAAAGTGGTCATAGATGCCCTTGGTGGCATCAACCTGACTCTGATGAGACTGGCTGAGCTCTCGGACAACCACCGCACCGTTCTCATCAACAATATTCACCGACTCGGCACTGACTTCAGCCACATCACCGTCTTCCAGTGAAATATAGTGTCGGGTTATCGGCAGCAGTGCCGTCACGTCGGAAGCAATATAAGCCTCACCATCCGCGACACCAATCAACAGCGGGCTGCCGCGACGTGCAGCAATCAGCTCGTGATCGTTGTGCGCGCTTATCACCGCCAGCGCAAAAGTCCCTTCCAGACGACGCGTTGCCTTCAATACCGCCTGCTGCAAGGACGGCTCAGTCTGGTGATAGCTATGAATCAGGTGAGCGACAACTTCTGTGTCGGTTTGAGATTCAAATTCATAACCGGCAGCGATCAGTTCATCGCGCAGGGCATCATGATTCTCAATGATGCCGTTATGTACAACAGCAATCTCACCGCGCGAAAGATGCGGGTGGGCATTGCGCTCCGAAGGCTCACCGTGTGTCGCCCAGCGGGTATGCCCGATACCCAGGTTACCTGACAACCGCTGCTCACTGAGCCGCTGGGTCAGAGCTTCCACATTACCCAGCGCACGCGCGCTTTTTAGACCGACGCCATTGAGCGCCGCAACGCCAGCGGAGTCATAACCTCGGTATTCAAGACGGCGTAGCCCCTCCAACAGTGAAGGCACTACATCGTGCTTGGCAATTGCTGCAACTAATCCACACATACACTCTCTCCAATATCAGTTGTGATTGCGACGCGCCCTTTTGATGAAGAACGGCGATCGCGATTTGCGTTGATTCCTGGAGTGCGATTTTGCAAGGGCTGTGCCAGCCCACGGCTTATGTCGGAGGGCTGTTACTATTTCACAGCCCGACCGTTATTAACGCGGTTTAGGGAGCTGTTTAGGCATTGAGCGGAAATAAAATTGTGACGCAGATAAAAGGCTTTATTTCTGGAGACGCTGTTCGCTACTTACTCTGTCTCTTAATGACGACTTGAATTCGTCATCGTGTATCAATTCCTGCACATCGGTTTCGTGCACAGCAATTTTTTCGTCTGGCTTTAGAAGACACAACAGGCTGTCGATCTCCTCACACAAATTGAGGTTGTCGAGCAAGAGGCGTTTTTTAATACTCAAGTGTTTTCGGGTATTCGTTGCCACACGCACACGGCTGCGCATCTCGCGCGACACACGAATGACCTCGGAAATATTTTCCGGAGTTGCCAGAGAACGAAACAACGCATCAGCACGCTGCCTGGCCTGCTCGTAGTCAGCCATCGCTGCGCGGCGCTTGGCTTCCAGCTCCTCAGCTCTGCGCAACATCGCGCGACGCCGGAACAGGCCCCGCAACAAAGGCAAGGCCTGTATCTCTGCGTTGTGGCGATCGACTTCCGCAGCAACTTGGTAGAGTCGGTCGGCAGATTGACTCACCTCCATGCGAGCTCGCTGCAGGTCTTCACCGCCAACGTGGCTTAACGCCGTCACCAGTTTTCGACGTCGGGTATCCTTGTGCGGATTACGTTGCACGGGCTTTAGCGCTGCAGACTGATCGTCGACGACAGCCAGCAATTCCTTCATGGCCTCTGCTTCGCTGTGCAGTGCTGTGCGCAATTGTGCTACAGAGACTTGCGCATGATGTTCTTTCCCGCAAGCACCCTTAACACCCGAACCACCCTTCATTCTTTCCCCACTCCTGAGTCTCTATTGAATTTATCCGCCGACGCGAACTTTTTAAGTCTATTGAAATTACCAGTGCAAATTCCGGGCCCTTTTCGCAGCGGCGCAGTCCTTGGTTTGTAGATTTTTTAACACCGAAAAGTGCCCCCCCGAAGGTCGATTGTGGCGACGACACAGGGGCCTGTCGCAGTCAGGCAACATTTTATTTTTCTTGCACAGCAAGCACTTAGCGAATGCCCCCTGAGGAGCTGTTGCTACCCTGCGACAACCTGCCCCCGCTTTGTCACCGCAGTCACTCAGCAAACTTCGACAGGCCTGCTAAGAGGCCTGTTTTTACGAGGTTTTTTACAGATGGCACAGCTCTTGCCATAGAGCCAAGCAAAAGGATTGGAAAGCCGCAGAAGCGGTTAGCCATTTGTACAACCCTTCGCCTCGGAGGCGAAACAAATGAGTGGGGATAGACACGTGAACAGCAAACAACCGAAAAAGACCCAACCCGGAATGGCAAAAGCGCAACCGCGCAAGCGGCGCCTAGTCGCAGCGATCACCGCACTTAGCGTCACGCTGACGCCGATGACGGCTTTCGCTCAAGAAGCTGTGTCAGACGCGAGCGCAGACGCTGCCATTCAAAATCAGACTCTGTCAGAACCCGCCCAGCAGTGGTTGAACTTTATCAGTCAACTACGCCATCTATCACAGCAGTCCTACCGCACCAATGCGGAAGAACTTGAGCTGCGCGCTCGCGAAGCCGCGCTGGCATCCGAGCGCGGGGATCTCGGCCTAAACCTGACCGCCAGCTACGCCGAATACCCCGATGGTCTCGGCGGCAACATCAATAACGGCACAGGCACCGACGATAGTCTTGAGCAGTACTCCGATGTACGACTGAACTATCGACTACTCGACCAGTTGCTGCGCAAGGGTTCGCGCGTCGATGCGGCGAAAGCTCGCCTGCGCCAGGCCGAATATCGCGTGTCGGAGCAGAATGGCCAAGCAGCAACGGAGCTCGCGCGCGGATCCGCAATAGCCTGGGCCGAGAAACATCAGTACCACGCACTTTCACAGGCGCTGGATGCGATTCAGGCCGCCAAAAAAAAGCTGAAGCTCTCCGCCGAGGCGTCGATGCCGGAAATTACCGAGGCGACACTTGCGAACGAGGCGGAGGCTCTTATCCTGCACAACGAAATTACCAGCGCGTTCGACAGTCTTTCACCTTTTGAGCCCTCGGCGCCCCGTCCTCCCATGGACTACACCGTACTGCCCCAACGCGCACCCGGTAGTGATGACATCGTACGCCTGGCGAATAACGCGCCGCAGGCAAAAATTCTCGAGCTGGAAGCCGAAGCCCTGCAGGAAGATGCCGAATCCTATCGCGGCAATGGCATCAATCTCGATCTCTACGCCGGTCAGGTATTTCAAAGCCGGGGCGTCAACGGCAGTGACCGGGAAGATGGCCCGCAGATGGGGGCCGTGCTGACCATTCCACTGGGCGCCAGCGATTACTACGAAGGCAAAGCCCTGCGTTACCAAGCCGAAGCACGTCGTCGCGAGGCGGCCGATGCTTTGTTGGAACGCCAACGCGAACTGATTGACCTTCGCAACCAGTGGAGTCAGTCCGTCGCCGCCCTGAGCCGCGCAACTGAGCGGATGCGTCAGCAAAGCCGAATTCTCGAGCAAATGCGAACCCGCGCGTCGCAACCGGGCTCCGGCCGGGCACCTCACCCCTGGCAGATTGATGTCGAAACCGCCCGCTTCTGGCTGCGCGTCGCCGATACCTGGCGCGAACGCGGCGAGTGGCTGGCCAATGTTCTGACTTGGGCTGTTAATGAGCCCGATTATCTGGCCGGCAATTTCCGCGAAAGCAATCTGGCAAGCGAGAACGCAATTTGCGCTCCGCTGTATGAATGTTAAGGAGAAAACCATGGTTTCAGTACTGCGGAACAACACCACATCGTTAGCCGAAAGCCACACCCTCAATTACGAGTTGATTGAGCTCAAGGAATTTGACCGGGTTACCGACGAAGCCTCCGCTGTTCGCTCGATCTTCGGTGCCCCGGTGCTCGATAAAGCAATTGATCGACGGACACTGCCGCTGGTGATTACCGGCTATGACAAGCACAAGATCCTCCAGCTGGTGCGCGATACCCGCGCCCACCCGGAAAATTGTTTGCGGCCTATTGCTGTGATCGGCCTGGCGGATCACGCGTCAGATCCCTTACTCGAGCAGCTCACCGACGGGATACTACCGCCGCGCCCCGATAGCGAGCAGCTGAAGGAAATGTCCCTTACTCTGTCGATGCTCTATCGACAGTTGCGCGCGGTTAAGCCGGCGGCGGACGACCGGCCGCTGACGCTGCTGCAGTATCTCTACACCCGGGGTAGCAAACTGGAGCCGCTGGTCTCACCCGACGAGCATCAGGCCTACAGTTTCCCACTCGCGGAAATCATCCTCGGCGGTGGCGCCGGTGATGTGCGGGAACTGATGGATGATATGGCACGCCATACGGTGGTCAGCGTCAAACATGTAGACCGCATTTTCACCTGCCCTGACTGCAGTAGTTACCGGGTATGCGCAAAGGAGCTGTGCCCGGAATGCAACTCCACCAACCTGGAAGCCCAGGAATCCATTCACCACTTTCGCTGTGGCTATGTCGCCCCGGAAGCGGAGTTCATGGTGACCGGCCGCCCTCGCTGCCCGAAATGTCATGGCGATGTTCAGCATATCGGCGTTGAGTACAACCGGCCCGGTCAATTTGTCGTCTGCGGCGACTGCAACTTCTGGGCGACCGAACCGGTACTGCAGGCCTGGTGTGCTGCCTGCAATACCTACCACTCGCCGGCGGACCTGCGACCTGTGAATATCAGCAGCTACTCGCTGACGCAGAATGCCATGACGGTCGCCCGAACCGGCACCTGGAATCCCCAGCAGGCGGCCTTGCAAGATAGCGCACCGGCTAAACCAAAGAAGCCAAGACCTGCTGGCCGCAAGCGCTCCAAAGCCATGGATGCGATTGCGCGCGTGGTACTCAAGGTTGCTGACGACAATGACAACCCGACCACCATCTACAGCGCGTGCCTGTCATCGCCGGGAGAGGATGCCGACGAAGAACTGCAAACCGCGCGCATGGTCATCCAGCAAGTGGCCAGCGAATCCCTGCTCTGCGTTGAGCGCCGCAACGATGAATTAATGATCGTGCTGCACGATTCACCGGAGCGCCGGACGCCTACCTGCCGGCAGCTGGAAAAAGCAGTTTTGCGCGAAGCCGGTATCGATCTGTCGATCAGTGAAGTGGAGGATAACGATGCCCCCATCGTCGCTGATCAAGCCGATCGCTACGCCTGAAGGTGAAGAGCATGCTTAACGAACTCTCCATCACCTTCAATCAGTTCTGGCAAAGTTGCTGGGCACTGGTGGAATCGCTCACCTTGTGGGAGCTGGCCCTGATTATGTGGCCCTTTGTATTCCTGTCGGTGCCACGCTACATGCTGTCAGAGCTGATCGTGCTGGCGATGATCTTCAGGCCCGAGCCGCCGGAGAAAGTCCGTTTCCGACAGTATCTGGCCCACAAGCAACCGCTGGTTTCGATTCTTCTGCCCGGCTACAACGAGGCGGAAACGCTGGAAACCACCGTGCTTTCACTGCGTGAACAATCCTACCCCAATCTGGAAATCATCGTCGTAAACGACGGTTCGTCAGACGGGATGGACGAGATCGGCAGACGGCTGGCGAGACGCGGCTGGGTACGCTACTTCGAACACCGCCAGCGCGGTGGCAAGTCGTCAGCAGAAAACTTTGCCGCCAATGCCGCCCGCGGTGAATATATGGTGATCTGCGATGCGGACTCCACCTTTGACCGGGATTCCGTGTGGCACCTGCTGGTGGAATTCTATGACCCGGAAGTTCAGGCCGTCGCCGGTAATCTGCGCGTGCGCAACGCCAACACTAATCTGCTGACGCGCTGCCAGGCGATCCAGTATCTGTTTGGCATCGGTGTCGGCCGCCGCGCCTCAGCAGCCGCAGGGACACTGTCGATTGTATCGGGCGCCTTTGGCGCGCTGCGCAGCTCAGTCGTCAGACAGATTGGCGGCTGGGAAGCAGGCCCCGGCGAAGACGGCGACCTGACCACAAAGATCTGTCTCGCCGGTGGCAAAATTGGCTTTGCACCCAAGGCCATGTGCATGACCGATGCGCCGGATATGTGGTGGGCGTATTTCCGTCAGCAGCTGCGCTGGAACCGCAGTGTGGTTCGCTTCCGGATTCGAAAATACCGCGGCATCTTCAATCCGTTTAGCCGCACCTTCAACACTCGCAACCTGCTCGGCGCGTTGGACGAAGTGATTTTTGAAGTCATCTTCGCCATCTCGCTGCCGATCTATGTGGCCTGGATGTTGATGAACCACGCCGACATGCTCTGGCAGGTAACCTTTCTGGTCACCGTGCTTTATGTCTTTGTGAATATCTTTCACTACCTGATCGCACTAGCCGTCAGCGAACGGCCGCACCTGGATATACCGATGCTCCCCTACCTGCCGCTCTACGGATTCTTCACCGGGGTTTATTTGCGCACCGTGCGCCTGATCGCTTACGCCGATGAGTATGTATTCAAACGCTCGTATTGGGAAACCTACGTCCCCGAGTACGTACAGGAACAATCAAGGAAGTATGACTCATGGTAAACCGACACAATGCTTTGCAAAAACACGACCACACTTCGCAACCTGCACCGAAGCCCGCGTCCGGTGGAGGAGCGCCGAGCCACCCCTGGCGTCAATGGTATTCCAGCGCTCAAGGGCCGGACTCACTGCCACTGGAAGTCGCGCAACCCAAGAAACCGCAGTGGGGTCGCTATATTTACCTCGCGATTATCGGCTGCATCGTCGGTCTGGTACTGCGCGAAATTTACACCGGACTGTTCTGGTTTAACGCGCAGGGTGCCATCAGTGGTCGCCAGTACAATGTCTCCCCGTCACAAACGGTGACGATAGACGAAGTACTGATATCGCCGTCCGAAGAAGTGAAGGCCGGTCAACCGCTGGTTAAACTGAATTCACCGGAACTCGTGCAGGCACTGGCGCGCAACGAAGCAGAAATTGCCCGCATGCAGGCCGATATGGTGGAAAGTACCTCGCGTATTTCGTCGAACCGCGAAGAACTCCGCGCCCGTATCACCTCGCTGCGCGCCCAGCAGGAATCGCTGGAAAGTAAGTCGCGCACCGAGATCGAACGCATCAATGCCATGCGTCGACTGGTAGCGGCAGGGGCCGTATCCCGGGGCAGCCTGCAGGAACTGGAAATGCAGCACTCGGAAACTTGGTCTGATTACCAGCGCGTGAAAGCAGAGCTGGAGGCGGCCTACCGGCAAAGCTCGGCACTGGCCGAATCCCAATCCGACCCTGCCCAGCAGGCCATGCCTGAAAACCGACTGGCCTCCCTGACCAAATTGCGCGAGAGCATCCAGAATCAACTTAACAGTCTGGAACTGCGCGCGCCTTCAGATGGCGTAGTCGCTAACGTTCGCGTTTCACGCGGCGATGTGCTCAAGGCCGGTGAACCTGCGGTCATTATGCTGGAGCAGGATGATTCCCGCGCCTTTCTATTCTTCCCGCCCTCAGCGCAGGGCAAGTTGAAAGTCGGCCAGGTGGTGCCTGCGCACACCTCCGCCGGCGTCGATTATCCACTGCGGATAGAAAAAATTTATCCGCGCATGGAGAGTCGCTCGGCTCAATCTTACAGCGAGTTGAACGCGCCGGATAATGCATCTCTGGTTGCCGAAGCGGTGCCGGCTGACGGCGGTGAATTCCCCGATGCGCTGAACTCGGGCACGCCTATCTATGGCCGGGTACCGCGCTGGTCTCTTGCCGAGGATATCGAGAAAGCCGTCGCTGCGGTCGGCGAATTCTTTAACGGAGAGTCGACCAGAAAATCACCGGAGGGTGACGAGCAGGCGAGTGCAATTACCGCCGTTCAATGAGCCGTATAGCAAGAAGCCAGACACCGAGTGCTTGTCAAAACCTCGGTGCTTTCTTGTCGGGATGATCTCAGCGGATCGACTACGCACAGTGGCGCTGGCCTGTTCACTCGGGCTGGCGCCTTTTTCTTTCGCTGCTGATATCGATCGTCACATTCGCGAGCACGACAACGGTCTGCGCAGTCTCAATCTGTCGCGGCCGGATCGCGCCAATGCCCTGATCGGGATTCAGATCAACGCCGGCAGTTTTCAAGACGCACTTCCTTCTCGCAATACCATCCCCGGTCTGGCGCATCTTGCGGAGCATGTCTTTCTTCGACAAACCATCCGCGACGAAGGCCGCGAAATTTTGGAGTTGCGAGATTATCTGGCCTTGAACGGAGGGCGCGTCACCGCAAAGACAGGCCACAACACCACCTACTTTATTTTTGAGATCCAACACCGTGCCGCACCGCATTTATTACGTGCCTTGGCGCGATTGATACGCCAACCTCAATTCAGTACCGCGATCATCGCGTCCGAAATCAGCGCCGTCGACGATGAGTTTGGCTTTCTCAAAACCAAGGCGCACTGGCTATTGCAGGATGCGCTAAAAGCCGCAACGGTCGACGGCCACCCTTTTCGACACAACGGCGCCGGCAATCGCGAAAGTTTTTCACCCTATTCACTCGACTACCTACAAAGCGCCCTGCAAGCATTTTTCAGCCGATACTATCGAGCAGCCAATCTAAGTCTGATCTACGTCAGTCCGGAAAATCGCACCACCCAGAACAAGCACATTGCGCTGAGTTTCGGTTCGCTACCCTCGCTACCCGCCAGCAACACAGCGGAACCTGAAATCTTCTCGCCCGATACGCTACCTCGCAGATTGCGGGTTCAAGCACCCGTGTCATCACCGCAATTTACACTGCTGCTACCACTCCAGGGCGCTTCACGTAAAACTGGGGAAAACCTGATCGATTATCTGCGCTATTGGACACAGGCTACCGGCGCCGGCAGTTGGCAACAGCAATTGGCGGACACCGGACTGTTCCGGCAGGTGGCATTGAGCCGCGGTATTGCAACCGGCGATCAGGCCACCCTGAGTTTGCACTGGGTACCCAGCGCTCAGGGCTTAAACAGCCCTGAGCTTACCCGCGATACACTGCTACAAGCCCTGTACACTCTAGCCAAGCAGGCGCGCAACCCGGCCATTGCGGATCACTTCAAGGTTAGGCGGCAAGAACAAGGGGCTCAAAGCCCAAACTATATTGAAAGCGATCACGTGTATCAGTGGCTGCAAAAAATCAGCCAAGCCGATGGCACAGCAAGCGTGGCGCTACCCGATGATAGATTTTTCAGCTTGCTCGAGAAACGCCGCTGGCTACTGATTGAACTGCTGCCCACACTCGACAGCTCTCATCGCTCCCCCTTGTTTTCGGTGCCGTGGCAATTGCTGCCTCTGCCCGATCTTTCGACGACCAATCCACTCCCGCTGAGCGCGTTCACGCCTCCGGTAAAACTGAAGGAAACTCGCACCCTGCCCCAACTTTCATCTTCAGTCAGCAGACCGGAGAAAATTTTCAGCGAAGGCTCTCTGGAGATCTGGCACGCGGCCTCTACTCATCCTAACGAGCAAATCATGCTGCACCTGTCACTGGATATCCCGGAGTTTAATCTAAGTCAGAATGATAGAGCGCTGGCCGAACTCTGGCTGAGCGCGCTGAAAATAACCACCCGGGACTTTCCCGGTCGTCGCTGGACGCGACACCCAAACGGCATGCGAGTCGAATTGCGCGGCTCCATCGCAACCCTGCAACAGCAGCTCGCCAGCATCAGCGAAGACCTTCAGACCGCGCTCACCGAAGCGGAATTTGAATCCTTGAAAACACGACTCATCGATGACTGGCGGCAAACACCTGATTATCGCTTTGCGTTTGAAGCGCTAGTGGATCAACTACGCGTTGCTTTGCAGCCAGAACACGATAGTCGCACTGATCGCATTGCAGCACTCGACACCAGCGTGCACTCGGATTGGCTGACATTGCAGCAGCAATCGCTCGCGGGCTTGCGAGCAACACTGTTTGTTTATGGCGCAGATCGCGACAGCGCGCATCGGTTAAGCCAGAGTCTCGAACTGCCGCTGGCGGCGACGGCAATAGAACAGGAACGCCCCGGCAGCCCGTCAGAAAGCCTTATTCCTAGCCAAGGCCTGCAACGCACGGAGCTATTCAGCGACGCCAATGCCTTGTTACGTTATCACCCTGCTGTGCGTCAGTCGGCCAGTGATGAGGCTCGCTACCAATTGCTGCTGCCACTGTTGAAACGACAATACTTTGCCCGCCTGCGCGAACAACAACAGTTGGCCTACGGCGTCACCGTTGTGCCGGTTGAACTCGACCAGCATCAGGGCCTGGCGCTGATCGCCCAATCCGCCACAAGCTCGCCCGATACGCTGCACCAGGCCACGGAGCAGTTTCTGAAGGATTTTCCCCAGTGGCTAAACACTTTGCCTGAGGCGCAACTTGTCCAGGTAAAGTCCCAGCTTCTTACTGAGTTGGATAGCGCAGCATTGCGCGGAGAGAAACTCGCAGAACACTATTGGTCAGAGATCACCCGCCAGCGCATCGCCGTAGAGTACTCGGGCTCTGGCTGGAATGACAAAGTACAACGTGCGGTGAATGCCCTGCAGGCAGAAGACCTCAGCCAGTATTTTCAATCAATCTTTCTAAACAGAGAGCAGGAGGGATTGATTTTGGAAGGCTGGCCCCGGCGAGGGAACCAGCCTGAGGTTTACTCCTCCGAGGCAAAAAAGCGGTGACGGCGCAGGTGTGGGGATAGCCTCGGAGGTTTGCCGCCACCGCTTGGAAACACAAGGGCGCCTCTGATTAATTCGGCAATGGCTCAGCGGAGCCTCTGGCGCGCACTGGCAATGAGCAGCGCGAAGGTCAAGGGTGGCTCTCCTTGACGAGTGTTGCGACGCCGTCCAGGCTGCGCCAGAGGCCCGCCCTTCGGGGCTTTGCGTTGATCCGCCTGGCCGCGTTGCGATCACTTGAAAGGCAGCCAGCCTTCCTGCGCGACCGCGCCTTGCCAGTCGAATCAACGCATAGCCTGAGTTATCGCCGAATTAATCACAGGTGCCCTAGCGCTGGATGGTTTCAAACTCGTTGAATTCATCCGCGCTCAAGTGACCGTCGGTGTTCTTGTCGAGCTCACCGAAAGACATCGCCACATCTGCACTAGACTCCGCTTCCTGAGGGCTGATCAGCTGGTCTCGGTTTGCATCCAGCGCGTTAAACATGCCCGCATTTTGACCGGCAGGCTGTTGCGACTCGTCTTTCTTCGCATCCTCGCCCTTGTCGAACAGTCCGGCAGTGGCGCCCATGGCTCCAACCAGCAGAAAGGGGGCTATCGTTGCAATTACCGTTTTGGTTTTCATAACAGTCTCCTGTTCACTCATAGTCTTGCGAGATAGCCCGGCGCACTGCCGAGCTGCCTCTCCAAGCGTCTTATTACAAAGACTGTGCCAGAATTATTTATTCTTATTTTTCAATCAGTTATGAAACAACCCGTCATGTATTCCCGCATTTCTGTCACCAAACTCCGACAGCAATACTCACACTCCATAGAAAAACCATTAATTTCAATTAGTTAAGTTTGTCGCCCAGCACGAACAAGCGTTTAGCTCAAGCGACAGCGGGCCGTTGAATTCCCCTGAAACGCGGGGCAAACTTGGACGGCGATGCCACAGGAGGGATAAAAACACATGGCGCTGACGCTGGAAGACAGACTGGAAATTCGCGAACTGCTGGCGCGCTATGCCCACGCCCTCGACTACCACAATCTCCCCGCCATGAGGGATATCTGGACCGACGACTGCCGTTTTCAGGCCGACGAGCCCGAGGTCAATATCAGTGGCGTGGATGCCCTTATCGACTTTTTCAAAGACACGGTGGCGGCGGTGCCCCATGCCCGACACCTGATCGACAACCTCTACATTGAGGGCGGTGCCAGCGAGGCGCTATGCCATGCCTATCTCAGTATTGTGGACGCGGAAGAAAAGACCCTGCTGGGTTTCGGTCGCTACCGCGATGAAGTGGTCAGAACTGCTTCGGGCTGGCGCATTCGGAGTCGTGTCTTCACGGCGGGTTAAGGCTTTAAATTTCAGTCGGGGCAGCGGCAGACCAGATGCACGTAGCGCCCGAGTTGCCAGTAGGGCTCACGATTCCCGAACTGCCATTCCACCGCCATCACATCCTCCAGCGACCGCTCGGCGCGCACTGCACGGGGCATGAAATCCAGTGCAAAACGCATGCTGCGGCGACTGCAGACCTCCAATCCCAGCTGTTCAAGGACGGTTACCAATCGAGCTGGCTCCTGCGGCGAGGGCGGGGTAAAACTGCCTGACTCCCCGGCAAACTTTTCCGCAGCCACCTTGCGCAGGTTGCCCTTGATCATATTATTGATGGCGATGGCGTGTACGTTGTAAACCAGCAGCGAGAGATAGCCTCCCGGCTGCAGGGCCGATGCCATCGCGGCTACGGCCTCCAGGGGCTCGGCAAGCCATTCCAACACGGCGTGGCAGACAATCAGGTCGTATTGGCGGGCTTGTGAAAGATGTTGCTGCAGGGTTTCCTGGCGACAATCCACGGCCTCGGGTAGCGCAGCGCGGGCCAGTGCCAACATGTCTTCGGCAGGCTCAGAAAGAACGATGCGATGACCGAGCTTCGCCAGTCGCTGGCTGATCTGACCGAGGCCACCCCCGGCATCCCAGCAATCTAACGCTCCCTGTTGCAGCGGCAACTGCTCCAGCATATCTCGCCAGACCAGTTCCAGTCGCAACTCGCCCTTGGCCGAGCCGTAAATCCGCTCCCGAAAGCGTTCTGCCCGTCCGCTGAAGACGTGATCACCCGTCATAAACTGCTCTGCCCTGACCTCCCGTAAAACAAGGCGCAGGATACCCGAAAAGCAAAAAGCCCAGGCGAAAAAAAACCGGGGGCTCCCCGGTTTTGAGCTGTCGACTTTGACCCGTGCCGAACCGACCCTTAGCGCGTCGAATCCTTCAACGCGCCCCCATCCCTGAGGAGTCGCCCTATCCGGCTTGCGAGTCTGAGGGCCTTCCTTAGCCCGAGAATGATTATCACTTGGCGCTATTTTGGGAAATATAGGAAATATTCCCGCCGATTTGTACGATATTTCTTACACGGAGCGTGTTGCCAGCCCGCCATTATTTTGCTGGAGGCTTGGGGCGGGGAATCGTGCGGATATCGCCAATCAGGCTGTAGTCGTCACCACCCAGTCGAGCGATCGGGTCCAGCGCCTTGGCATCCACCTGCAGCCGCCCATCGGTTTCGCGAGCAATGTCGTCACTCAGATAAATCTGTTTCACCAGACCATAGATGATGGCTTGGGCACCAATCTCATGATGTTCGTAGAGCTCACAGGCATAGGCCACCCGGCAGTCACTGATTCGAGGCAGGGCAAAGTCGCCAAAAGGAGTCGTCTGCAAGCCACTGGCTGCCAGCTCGGATTCACCGTGGGGCAAGACCATACTGCTCTGGGTGACCTGCTCCATCATCTCGCGGTGGGCGATGTGTACCACAAAGTGCTTGCGCTCAAGGATATTCAAGCGCGTATCCTTGATATCGCCATCCGGCTTTTTGCCGATAGAGAGCATGACCAGCGGGGGCTTGGAACACACTCCGCTGAAGTAGGAAAATGGCGCCAGATTCAGGCTGTCGTCACCATTGTCAGACAATACCCAGGCCACCGGCCGCGGGATCAGCGTCTGAATCATCGTGAAATAAATGCGGTTGGGTGACAGGTCTTGCAGGTCAATCAGCATGAGTAAGCCGCGTTTCGATCAAGCGTTGAGGTCGGGAATGATGCGCGCGCGCAGGCGTTCAATGCAGTCTTTTATATAGAGCTTTTCTTTTTTCAGGCGCCGCATTTCCAGCTGGTTGTGGATCGGGTGTTCAGACAGGCTTTCAATCTTCAGATCCAGCTCCCGGTGCATAACACGCAATTCCGCCAATCGGGCACGGATCTCCTTGTGGTCCAGTTCTTCTATCATCGGCTAGACTCAAAAGCCTCGGGTTATTTGCGCGGTTAAAGATTGAACGGCCCATAGTAAATCGAATGCGATGCCGACAAAAGGGCTGGCAGCGGCACTGATCTAAATAATCACCAAATTATGGCAAATGGCGCCATTGTCCGACTCGACGCCCTGACCAATACTGTGCCCTGATCCGAATGACCAGAAACCGTATTAGCGGAAACAAAACAGGGAGACACCATCATGCGTTCCGAACTCTGCGACAAACTGGGTATTGAACACCCGATCTTTGCCTTCACCCACTGCCGCGACGTGGTGGTTGCGGTGAGCAAGGCCGGCGGCATTGGCGTGCTGGGCGCGGTAGGTTTTACCCCCGAGCAGCTCAAGGAAGAACTGGACTGGATTGACGCCCATATTGGCGACAAGCCCTACGGCGTAGATATTGTTATTCCCCAGAAGTACGAGGGCATGGGTGACATGTCACCGGAAGAGCTGGAGAAGCAGCTGACCGCGATGGTGCCCCAGGAACACATCGACTTCGCCCAGAAGCTGCTGGCCGATCACGGTGTACCCGAGTGGGAAGATGGCACCAAGACAATGGGTCTGCTGGGCTGGACCGAAGCCACCGCAACCCCCCTGCTGGAAGAAGCCCTGACCCGCGACAAGTGCGTGATGATCGCCAACGCACTGGGCACGCCGCCCGCAGACAAGGTCAAAATGATTCAGGACAGCGGCCGTCTGGTTGGCGCCCTGTGTGGCAAAGTGAAACAAGTGAAATCTCACGTCGAAGCCGGCCTCGACTTTATCGTCGCCCAAGGTGGTGAAGGCGGCGGCCACACTGGTGACGTCGGCTCCATCGTCTTCTGGCCGCAGGCAGTTGCCGCTGCCGAAGGCACGCCGGTACTGGCGGCGGGTGGTATCGGTACCGGTCAGCAGATGCTGGCTGCGATGGCTCTGGGCTGCGCCGGGGTATGGACTGGTTCTCTGTGGCTGACCGTTGAAGAAGCTCACGCTGAGCCCGCCCAGAAAGAAAGCCTGCTGAAAGCCAGCAGTGAAGACACCGTGCGTTCACGCTCCTGGACCGGCAAGCCCTGCCGTATGCTGAAAAACGACTGGACCGAGGCTTGGGAAGCACCGGAAAACCCGAAACCGCTCGGTATGCCGCTGCAGGGTCTGGTGTCCAGTGACGGCATTCGCCGTACTGCCAAGTACGCCGGTGTAGCTGACACTCAGAAAGTGGCCTTTAACCCGGTAGGTCAGGTGGTTGGTCAGATCAACTCGGTGGAATCTACTCGCGGTGTGATGATGCGCCTGTTGTCTGAATACGCCGACGCCTATGAGAAAGTGACGGCTCAGCTGGAAGGCTGATTCAACAAACCCCTCTCCCTTCAGGAGAGGGGTTCTTTCTTTAACGCCCCCTATTTCTCACATTCCTCCGAGCTTTACCGGCTGCAACAACGCCGCCGACTCCACCATCCGTTTCAGATCCGTGTGATCATCCTGCTGTAAATTCAACGTACTGGTCATGGCCAGTAGTTGTGCCCAGTCGAAATCTGCCAGATAGGGTGACTGTCGCAGCTTTTCCGCAAAACCTGCCGCCAATACCGCAGCACTGACACCGTCGCTATGCTGCAAATCCCGACGATAGACGACGTGATCCTTGCGCACACTGGCTCCCCCCTCAGGTGACTTGTAGCGCAGTTTGATCAGCGCCAGTTCATTTTGGTTTTTATCTACCGTGCGAGCATCGCCGTAGCGCCGCTCATCAATAAAACGATATTCGCTGTCTGCGAGAGTGATTTCATACAAGGCCGTGACGGTATGCCCGGCGCCAATATCGCCCGCATCTTTGGCGTCGTTATTAAAATCCGCGTGCGCCAGTTGGCGGTTGTTATAGCCGATGAGCCGATACTCGGAGACCACCGCCGGATTGAACTCCACCTGCAGTTTGACGTCTTTGGCCAAGGTGTAGGCGGTACCTTTCAAGCCACTCACCAACACCCGGCGGGCCTCGCGAAAACTGTCGAGGTAGTAGTAATTGCCATCGCCATTGTTTGCCAGCGGCTCCAGCTGGGCATCAATATAGTTGCCACGACCGACGCCTAACACCGTCAGGTAAATCCCCGCATCACGCTGGCGCTCAATCATCTCGACTAGGGCCTCGCCGCGCAGGCCCACATTCACATCACCGTCGGTGGCCAGAATGACCCGGTTATTACCGCCTTTGATAAAGGCCTGCCGCGCCAATTGATAGGCGCGTTGAATACCATCACTGGCGTTGGTAGAACCGCCGGCACTGAGGCTCTGCAAAGCCTGCAAAATACGGTGTTTTTCTTTCACTTCAGTGGGCTCAAGCACCGTGCGTGAACCGGACGCGTAGGTAACGAGCGCGACCGTATCACTGGGCTTGAGCCGATCCAGCATCACACTGAAGGCGCGCTTGAGCAGACCGATGCGATCCTCGCCCTGCATGGAACCGGAGGCATCTATCAGGAACACGTAGTTGCTGTCCGGCAGCTCCGCCTGCTCAGGCTCCCACGCATTAAGCCGCACCTGTAGCAGGCGCGTATTCGCATTCCAGGGCGTTTTCATCAGCCGCGTTTCCATGGCCAGTGGCTGACTCGCACTTAACCCCGGCAGCGGTTCGTAGGTTAGCGCATTGATCAGCTCTTCCGTACGCACCGCGTCCACCGGCGGCAGACGCCCTTCATTCAGGTAGCGGAGAACCACACTGAAAGAGGCCGTATCCACATCCACCGAAAAGGTCGAGAAGGGATCATCGCTCACGCGCTTGACCGGATTGTCGACGGTTGCCGAATAAGTATCGCGGGTTTCAACGACATAAGAAGGCTGAGGCATTATCCGGTAACTGCCGCTGGCCATGTCGACCACCGGCGCCATCTGCTGCTTAGCGGTAAGAAGCTGCTGTTCCCGCTCAGCCTTTAGAACCCGCTTTTCTTCCGCTACAACTTCCTGCCGCTGGGGCGGTGAGGCTTGGGACAGGATGGTGTTGTCGACCGCCTCGTCACGACTGACAGAACAGGCGGCAATGGCCAAAGCCAGCGCCGTTACAGTGAATACGTTTTTCATACCGGTATCTCCGCGTGGGGTTGATACCGGTTGTGACGGACAAGCTTCGGTTTTAGAACAAAATTAAACCGTCAGCGCCCTTCGCCTTTTAAAAGTTGAGACGAAGCGCACCATATATCTGCCGTCCCGGATTCTGCTGAGCGTAGTAGGTGCCGGGGAAGAAGACTGAGTCCACCACCTGATTCTGGGTGAGCTTGTCGGTCAGGTTTTTCACACCCACCGTTAACGTCCAGCGCTCACCGCCGTCGAGCAGCGCAGCGCGCGCGTTAAGTTTGGTGTTGGCGGGAACGCGGGCAGCGGGGTCGAGGTCGGTGTCGGTAAACTGCTCGCCCTGATGAATCACATCCACACTTAGATTGAGTAAGTGATCGCCGACGTTAAAGGTGAAGGTTGGGCTGAGCATCAGGCTGCTCTCGGGCGCGAAGGCAATGGTTTCATCGCTCAGGTCCTGCCGGGTGTTTACGCCCTGAGTGACGGGTGCCGGTGCTCCCGTGTATTCCTCGTAGTAGGCATCGAGCAGGCCCAGCGAACCTATAATCGCCAGCGGCTCCCAAGGCGTCAGCCACTGCCAGTCCACTTCCAGCCCCTGCGATACCGCCGTGGCAGCGTTGCTTACGTCAAAGAATACCCCGTTAAACGCCAGCACCTGGAGGTTGTCATATTCGGTACGGTAGATCGTGGCGTTAACGTTCAGGCTGCGATTGAAGTAGCTGCCCTTGGTACCAATCTCCAGTGTCACGGCGTTCTCGTCTTCAAATTCCAGATCTTCACCGGTAAAGGAAATGGAGTTATAGCCGCCGCTCTTGAAACCCTTACTCCAGGTCGCGAAGACATTGACGTCTTCGGTCAGGTAATACATAACCGACAGCTTGGGGGAGATATCACTTTCCTTGCGTTCAAGATCGCGGAAGTCGTAGTTGTTGGCGCCAAACAGAAAACCCGACACACAACTGGCTGGTGGGAAGGCCGTGGTACTTTCGCAGCTTTCAGTGCCCTTGGTATCGATGGTTTTGGTTTCGCGATTGATCCGCAAACCGGGCGTCACCACCCAGCTCTCCCCGAAATTCAGAGTCATTTGACCAAACAGGGAGAGCGCCCTGGTGTTCTGCACATAGTCGAAATCAAAGCGGTCATTGGTGGTGCCCTGAGCGGCAACCTGCAAGGCGGGCAATAGCGGCGCATCATCGCCGGCCAACTGGCGCGCGTCTTCAGTACCCAGCCAGCTGTCGATATCCCGGCCCAACACAACGCCCGCATCAAGCTGGTAGTCCGATTCAAAGTAGTACAGCCCGGCCACAAACTGCATGGATGTACCAAGACCAAACAGGCCATCACTGTCGCCAGTAAAGCGCCATTCGATCGTGTCCTGCTGATAGTCTTCCCGGTTTACCAGCGTGGAAATATCCGCAGGAGAAACATCGAGATCCTGAAACTGCTCGACAAACAAATCCGTTTTACCAAGTACAAGCACCGTATCCAGATTGTAGAGCGAACCGGTTTCGCCAAAGCTGTGAGTCAGCTTGCCGATATAGGTACGCGAACCCTTTTCCAGCACACCGTCGACGTTGTAGCTGGTGGTAAAATCTTCCGGATCGTCTTCGATCTGCGGATCAAAGTCGTCGAGGTAGTCTCGGGTATCGGCATCGAGATTGGAGAGCTGTTTGGGCCAGTAATTGATTGTGGTATTCGATTCCACCGCGATCAACTCCAGATCCGTATTCGCGGTAGGCAGAATATTGAGCTTGATGCGGTAGGCATCCTGCTCCGGGTTTTCTTCATCGCGATTGAGAAACTGGTTTTCCAGCTGACCGTCTTTTTCCGAGTACAAGCCGGAAATCCGCGCGCCAAACCAGCTGTTAAACATTCCGCCGACACCGGCCTCGACGCGCTGCTCGCCGTATTCACCACCGCGAATTTCGACATCACCAGAAAAGTCTTCACTGACCGGACGGGATGACACGCTGAATACCCCCGAGACGGTGTTCTTGCCAAACAACGTACCCTGAGGGCCTCGCAGAACTTCTACTCGGTCGATATCAAACATGGCCTCGGTGAAGTAGGCGGCACGACCGAAGAACATTTCGTCCTGTACAAAACCCACCGAGCTTTCGAAACTGGGGTTAAAGGTATTGGTGCCGAAACCGCGCACGAAAATCTGTGGCGAGCCGGGATCGTTGGCATCGATACGCACGTTGGGTACGTAAACCGATAACTCTTTCAGATCGGAGATGCCCGCCTCTTTCATAAACTCGCCGTCCACCGCCGTCACCGAAATCGGCACGTCCTGAATGCTCTGTTTGGTTTTCTGGGCCGTGACCACGACCTCCTCCAGCACCCGCTGTGCCTGCAGGGGCATGGCGGTGGCGGCCAGCAGGGCTGACCAGAGCAGTGAATTGCGATAGTTCATGAATTCTTCCCGAAATGCGTTTGGCTCGAAATATACCGACTGAAGAGGTCAATGCACAGCGTTGAGGCTTGAGTTTTCAAACCCAGTGTAGTCGACTATCACATTGACCCTCGTATCGAATTGGACGACTCGCATGAACAAACTGCTTCCGACCGCACTGATCACCACACTTATGCTGACGCTTGCCGCCTGTTCCGGGGAAGCCCCCGAACAGTCTCAGGCATCCAATCCTCCCGACAGCATGAGCGCCAGCAAGAAAAGCATGCCGGAAGACCCGGACTTGAAATCCCTCTATACCCAAAGTTGTTTCTCCTGCCACGGCACCGGCGCTGGCGGCGCACCGCGCACCGGCACCAGCGAATGGGATTCGCGCATGGCCAAAGGCATGGACACCCTGATCGACAACACCATCAATGGTTACAACGGCATGCCACCGCTGGGTATGTGCATGGACTGTGGCGAGGAAGAGTTTGAAGCCTTGATTCTGTTTATGGCGGGCCAGCAATAACCATGAAGCGTCGCGACTTTAATCGATCTCTGGCGCTGCTGCCTCTCGGCGCCGCCCTCAGCGCGTCACCGCTCAACAGTCTCGCGGCACGCAAAATCCCCTGGCAGAACTGGTCAGGCTCGCAGCGCTCCAACCCCGCCGGCCGGATCAGCCCCAAAACGGAAGATGAATTGGCGAGCCTTTTGAAGGCCGCAGAAAATACGATTCGTCCCGTCGGGGCCGGCCACTCCTTCAGCCCGCTGGTGCCGACAGAAGGCACGATCCTCTCGACCCGTCACTTTAATCAGGTAGAGCCGCTGGAAGGTTATCGCGCCAATGTCGGTGCCGGTGTACCGCTCAATCGGCTGGGTGAGCCCCTGCACAAAATGGGGCAGGCGCTGCCAAACATGCCGGATATCGACGAGCAGACCGTTGCCGGCGCCCTGTCTACCGGCACCCACGGCACCGGCGCCAATTTTGGCGCAATGCATGCTTATGTGGATGCGCTGCGGCTGGTGACACCGCGCGGCGAGGTGCTCGATTGCAGCCGCGAGCAGAACCCGGATATTTTCGATGCCGCCCGCGTATCGCTCGGCAGTCTCGGCGTGATCACCCAATACACCTTGCGCAACACAGCGCCTTACAAACTCAAGCGCCGCACCTGGATGCAGCCGCTGGAGCAAACCTTCGAGGAATTCCATACGCTGGCGGAAAAACATCGCAACTTTGAGATGTACTACATTCCTCACAGCGAGAACGCGCTGATCATTACTACTGACCTCAGCGACGAAGCCATTTCACCGCGCGGTGAAGACGGCGATAACGACGCGGTACGCGAGCTGAAAATGCTGCGCGACTACGCCTCCTGGTGGCCGTGGATGCGCAAGAAAGTGATTACCGGGGTGAGCAATACGATTCCACCGGAGGAGCACGTGGACTGGTGGTGGAATATCTACCCTTCGGATCGCGCCGTACGCTTCAATGAAATGGAATACCACCTGCCGCGGGAAAACATTGTCGATGCTCTGCGCAAGGTGCGCGATATCGTCGAACAGCAGAACCCGGATGTATTCTTCCCTATCGAAGTCCGCGTCGTACAGGAAGACGACGCCTGGCTCAGCCCCTTCTACAAGCGTCCCTCCGCCTCGCTGGCGGTGCACCGCTACTATGAAGAGCCGTTTGAGGCCTACTTCAAAACCATTGAACCGATCTATCAGCCCATGGAAGGCCGCCCGCACTGGGGCAAACTGCATTCCCTGAGTCATAAAACGCTGGCCAGCCGCTACCCGCGCTGGAAAGACTTTAATGAATTGCGTCAGGAGCTCGATCCGAAAGGCATCATGCTCAACCCGCATCTGAGGGAGATTTTCGGCAGTGCCGTTTAAACCCAGTCGCCGCCAATTGCTGACGGGCGCAGCACTCGGTGGCGCCGTAATAGCGGCGCCTTTTCTCAGACCGGAAGATAAGGGCGGCGCTCACAATGCCTACTTTGCTCGCCTGCAGCAGGCCCTACAGGAAGCCGGTCTCTACCGGCCGACACTGGTACTCGATTCGGAGCGCCTGTACAACAATACCCAGCGTTTGATCGAGCATATCAACGGCGACTATGCCTATCGCATTGTCGGCAAATCCCTGCCCAGCCTTTCCTTGATCAACAGTGTGCGCAAACAGACCGGCACCGATCGGGTGATGGTCTTTCACCAGCCCTTTCTCAACTATCTGGCCGAGAACATGCCCGACAGCAACTTGCTGCTGGGTAAACCGATGCCCGCCAATGCGGCTAAACGCTTTTATGCCTTTCACAGCAATGCCGCCTTTGATCCGTCGACGCAATTGCAATGGCTGATCGATACCCCCCAGCGCTTGAGTGAGTACAGCCAGCTCGCCGCCGCACTGGGCCAGACCCTGCAAATCAATCTGGAGCTGGATGTGGGTCTGCACCGGGGTGGCTTTCGCGATGCGGGCGAGGTTGGACTCGCCATCATGAGTTTGAAGGAAGACCCTAACCTCGAATTTGCGGGTTTTATGGGCTACGAAGCTCACATTTCCAAGATGCCGGGCATTGTCGGTGGGCCGGACAAGGCCATGAGCAAAGCCATGGCCTTCTATTCGGACTGCCTGCAGGTCGCGCAGGAAGTGCTCGGTGAGCAGTATCGTCCGGAGCAATTAACACTCAACGCCGGCGGCAGCTCGACTTATCAGATGTATCAGGGAGATGCCCCCTGCAACGAACTGGCGGTCGGTTCAGCGCTGGTCAAACCCAGCGACTTTGACGTGCACACGCTCAACGACCATATACCCGCGGCCTTTATTGCCACGCCCGTGTTGAAAACGCTGGATTCGGTTGAGGTGCCGGGGCTGGAAAATCTGGCTGGAGTTATGGGTCTGCTCAACCCCAACAGCTCTCGCAGCTTTTTTACCTACGGCGGCTATTGGAAAGCAAACCCGGAATCTCCGCCGGGGTTGAGCACCAACGGGCTCTACGGACGCTCCACCAATCAGGAAATGCTGAACGGCTCGGACAGCGTACAACTGGCAGTTAATGACTTTGTCTTTCTGCGCCCAACCCAGAGCGAAGCGGTGTTTCTTCAGTTTGGCGACATTGCGGTATTTGATGGCCTTCACATAAGCGAAAACTGGTCGATATTTCAGCAGGGCGCCTAACGCTTTGTCTTAGCTCCAGTTTTCCGCAAAATTTCTTTGCAAAAATTTTGCAATCCGGAATTACCGCAATGCGGAGGTCATGCCTTTCCGGTATAAAGTCACAAACTCCGACACTACGACACAGGTGACACCGTGAATGCATTACTCGCGACCTACCTAGCCTTCAGCTACCTGCCAACCGACGGCGCCACCAGTCTCCTGCCCGGATATCACCACAGTCCCGTTACGCAGCAGGCCAGCGCCGCTCCCGGAGGCTGCAGCACCGCCTGGGGCGAACACTACCCTCAGGGCGCCGAATTGAATCTTGGCGCGCTGGAATTGCACTGCGACTATGTAGCCACCTGGGTTGATGGCAGCTATCAAGGCGAAAGCATGCGCTGGATGGTCAGCGCCCAGTAAGGTTTATCGTCATACCCCAAGCGGCGCTACTCCGGCGCCGCTGCAATATCTTCCCGCAGGGTGCGCGCCGCGCACAGAAAGTGAAAACCCGACCACACCATGACAGGCGGCAGCACATAGAGCATCGCCAGACGCAGTGATTCCACCCCGTGCTGATCGGCGAGTAGATCGCTCACCACCCCCACAATCCACGGACCTCCGCCCAGCCCAATGATATTGATTACGAAAAACAGAATCGCCGAGGCCGTCGCCCGCATCTGCAAGCCCACCAAACGGTGGCTGGTAGCGATCGCGCTACCGAGATAGACATTCGACAAAATGGCAGGCACCACCATCATCGCCAGCGCCCCGCCGGCGCTTGGCATTTGATAGACCGCAATGGCAAAGGGCAATGCCACCAGGGTTACCAGCGCCGACAGCCACACATACCAGCGATCGTCCCGCCGGCCAAGCCGGTCGGCCAGCATGCCACCACCCAAGACCCCAACAGCCCCGCCTACGCCGATGATAAGCGCCAACCAACTGCCCAGCTCGCCGGTACTCATGCCGTGACTGCGAATCATGAAGGAAGCCGTCCAGTTGGCGGTGGCGTACCCCACAAAGGCATATAAGGACGATGCAAACGCCAGATGGCGAAAGGAACGCTGCCGCCAGAGCAGACTGATTACCTCGTTCAGACTGGCGCTCTGCTCGGAACCGGTGCGTGCCTCAGACAGCCCCCGCTGTGGTTCAGTCACGGTAAATCGCACAACCAACGCCAAGATCACCCCGGGCGCACCCACCACCAGAAAGGCCATTCGCCAACCAAAATATTCGTTGAGCCAGCCGCCCAGCAGAAAACCAAACAAAATACCGATGCTGACCCCGGTGGAATAAAAACCCAAGGCACCGGCACGCTGGGCCGGGGGAAACATATCAGAGATCATGGAGTGGGATGGCGGGCTGCCGCCGGCCTCCCCTACCCCGACGCCGACCCGCGCCAGCAGTAACTGGAAATAGTTCTGCACCAGCCCGCTGATGGCGGTCATAAAACTCCACACAAACAGGGCCAGCGACACGATATTGCGGCGGTTGCTGCGATCCGCCCAACGGGCGATGGGTATCCCCGCTGTCACATAAAACAAGGCAAAGGCGAAGCCCGTCAGCAGCCCGAGCTGACTGTCACTCAGCCCTAGGTCTGCCTTAATAGACTCCTGCAATATGGCCAACAATTGGCGGTCAATAAAGTTGAAGGCGTACACTACAGTGAGCACACTGAGTGCATACCAGGCGCGGCGGTCAGCACGGTAGGTCGTCATGTTCTACTCTTGTTATGGTGTTTTGTAGAGTTTGTACCATTTAAGGCCTGTTGAATGCGATAGGCCACGTCATCCGATGTCCACCTCGAACCGTATCATTGCTCTAAAAAGGGACGACTATGACTCTGCCAGAAAAACTCACACTCGGAATCAGCAGCTGCCTCCTGGGCCAAGAGGTTCGGTACGATGGCGGCCACAAAAACCTGCCCTTCGCCTCAAAGGAGCTGAGCCGCCATTTTGATTTTTATCCGGTCTGCCCGGAAATGGCGATTGGACTCGGCACCCCACGCCCGACACTGCGCGTTGTGAAAGATGACAACGACGAACTGCGGGTAAGAGGCAGCGAAGACAATACCGTTGATGTCACCGAAGCGCTGATCGCCGTTGCCGATGCAACCGTCAATAACGGGCCCTATATCAGCGGCTATGTGGTGTGCGCAAAATCGCCCAGCTGCGGCATGGAGCGCGTGCCGGTATTCAATGAGAAGGGGAACAGCCTCGGCAAGATTGGCGCCGGCGCCTTTGCCGCTCGCCTGATGAAGCTGCAACCCTTGCTGCCTATCGAAGAAAACGGCCGTTTGAACGACCCACTGCTCCGGGAAAATTTTGTGCTGCGGGTGATCGCCTACCGCCGCTGGCAAGAACTGAACGCAGAAGGTTTGAGTGCCGCCGCGCTGCAGGATTTCCATCGCCGCCATAAGTTTCTGCTGCTAGCCCACAACCAGTCTATCTATCGGGAACTTGGCCCTCTGGTGGCCAACGCCTCCGACGATCTGGAAGCCGCAGCTGAGGAATACTTTACGCGCTTTATGGGCGCGCTGGCGAAACCTGCGGACCGCTTCAATCACAGCAATTCCCTGATGCACATGCAGGGCTTTTTGAAAGAGCACCTCGAAAGCGAAGAACGGCAGGACCTGAGTGACCAGATTGAGAAGTACCGCACCGGCTTACTGCCACTGCTGGTACCACTGGCCCTGCTGCAGCGCTATGCCCAGAAGTATCAAGTGGACTACCTGCTGGATCAGTTTTACTTCCAGCCTTATCCGGAAGACCTGCGTTTACGCTACGGGCTCTGACTTAAGCCGCTATTGAAACACCGGAGTTTGCATGTCCACCCTGATCTGGTTTCGCACTGATCTGCGCACTCACGACAACACCGCGCTGCATTTTGCGGCGCAGCACGCCCACGACAATAACGAGCCGTTACGCGCCGTGTTTATTGCCACACCCGGTCAGTGGCAGCAGCACGTCATGTCGGCGCGCCAGCAATTTCTGATTTTTTTAGCGCTAGATGCTCTGCAAAAAACCTTGGCAGAAAAGGGCATTGCCTTTGATCTGTTGGAAGTGGAGACCTTTGCCGACATACCCAAGGCACTCTCTGCCTATGCCAACAAACACAAAGCCTCGGCGCTGTTTGCCAATCGCGAATATCTGGTCAATGAAATACGGCGCGACGAGGCGGTGGAGACGGCATTAACCTGCCCTTGCCACTGGCACCACGATAAACTAATTATCGAGCCTGGCGCCCTGCTCAACGGCAGCGGCCAGCCCTATAAGGTTTTCTCACCCTTTGCCAAAGCCTGGCGCGCGCTCCGCGATGAACGTCGGCCGACACCCCGGCAGCGCCCGCGCGCATTGGGTGAGGCCCTCAAGCCGAAAAAACTAAAGCCTTTCTGTGAGCCTGCCGATATCAAAGATTGGCCTGCCGACGAAGACAGCGCCTTGCAGCAGCTGCGCACCTTTTGTCAGGAAAAGGTGCAGGATTACAAAGACAAGCGCGATCTGCCCGCCGAACCCGGCACCTCCAAATTGTCGGCGGCATTGGCGATTGGCTTGTTGTCGCCGCGTCAATGTCTGGCTCGACTCTTGGCCGAGCAGGCAAAAATAGAGGAGCAGGGCAGCGGCGAATTTACCTGGCTCAGCGAATTGATCTGGCGCGAGTTTTACCAGCATGTGGCCTTTCACTATCCGCGCGTGGTCATGGGCCGCGCCTTCAAACCGGAAACTGACAACATTCGCTGGCGTGACAGCGAGGAAGATTTTCAGGCCTGGTGCGAGGGCCGCACCGGCTTTCCCATCGTTGATGCGGGCATGCGTCAACTGAAAGAAACCGGCTGGATGCACAATCGCCTGCGCATGATTACCGCGATTTTTCTGGTGAAGGATCTGCACATCGACTGGCGCCGCGGCGAAGAATACTTCATGAGCCAGCTGATTGACGGTGAGTTCGCCGCTAACAACGGCGGCTGGCAGTGGGCCGCGTCTACCGGCACCGACGCCGCGCCCTACTTCCGCGTGTTTAACCCAACAACTCAGGGCCAGCGCTTTGACCCCGAGGGCCATTTCATCCGCCGTTTTGTGCCGGAGCTGAAAGATCTCAGTGCCCGCGACATACATAATCGCCCCGGCACCGCGAACTACCCAGCCCCCATCGTTGACCACAAGCTTGCCCGCGAACACGCCATCGCCCTGTTCAAGGATCTGTAAATTCATACTCAGCGAGGCGCCCTTCTCGCCTTGCTGCAGGGACTGGCGTAGTCTGCGCTAAGACTTTACCCGGCACAGGATCCCCTTCATCATGGCTGAAAAAGATTGGACCTCTCTTATGAATCAAGAGCTGAAGGATTTTCAGAAGATCTACGATCAAGTCGCTGAGTTTTTCGTGAACTACAGCTTTCAGCTCGTCGGCGCACTGATCATCCTGATCATCGGCCTGTTCATTGCCAGCAGAGTCGGGCGTATGGTGCAGCGCCTGTGCGAGCGCAACCGTATCGATGTCACCCTGAGTCGTTTTCTCGGCAACGTCGCAAAGGTTGCCGTCACTATGGTGGTGGCGATTATCTGCCTAGGGAAAATCGGCATATCGGTCGGGCCGTTTCTGGCCGCTGTGGGTGCAGTCTCACTGGGTGCCGGTCTGGCGGTACAGGGCCTGTTGAGCAACTACAGCGCGGGGCTGAACATCGTCATCACCCGCCCCTTTGTCGTGGGCGACACGATCAGCGTGCAAGGCGTGACCGGCGTGGTCGATGAAATTCGGCTCGCATACACCCTGCTCGAAGACGAAGACGGTGTGCGCATTCTGATTCCCAACCGCCATATCATCGGCGAAATTATTCACAACTCGGATACTACCCGGCTGGCCGATACGATTGTGGGCGTGGCCTATGAAAGTGATATCGGCAAGGCGATTGCCGTCATTCGAAAAGTGCTGGCGGACATCCCGGAAATTGAAGAAAGCACTGCCCAAGTCGGGCTGGACGCTTTTGCCGACAGCAGCATCAATCTCAGTGTACGATTCTGGATTCCGACACGGCAGTTTCACGCCGTGCGTTTCAGGGTAAATCAGGGGATTCTGGATGCCTTGCGTGAAGCAGGCATTGTGATCGCCTTCCCGCAGCGGGAAGTGCGCCTGCTAAGCGAAGAGAGCTGAGAGCCTGGCGGCTTAGAATCGGTGCAACTTAGAATCGATAGAAGATCCGGCTGGCCGCCAGTCGGCCGGAAATCAGAATATAGCCAATACCACTGAGAACGGTCGCAGCAGACATCATAAACAGCTGTTCCATTTCAACACCTCTAAACGTACTCGTTATAACCGGATAACAGGTTAACCCGGTCTGAATATCCCCACATCGGGGAAAACCCCTACTTCTCGATCAGTTCCTGTGACTTGCGTCCCACTAGTGACATACCGAGCCCTACCAGGGCACCCACTGCCAACAGGAGCAACACACATACCGCCAGAGAAACAGCTTTGAAAGCAGACATCTCAACCTCCGACCATCCTGACTTTGCAGCTACATAGTCAGACAGAATGTGGCTTCCTTACATTGGGAAATACACTTACGCAAATAGGCAGGACGCCATGACGGGCTCAGCGAAAGGGATTCACAGCGGGTTGACGATACGACCTCGCTGCTGCCAACGACAACGCAGCAGCCGCCCGGCAAGGCCCGCCGTTACCGGCATCTTGGCTACTCGATAGGGTATGGATTCCGGCAGCGACAACCACAGCCTGAGCAGGTGACGGCGCTCATCCGGTGCCTCATGATCGGTATAGCCCGCCCGCGAATGCACGATACTGTGGTTGGAACAGAGCTGGATATCCCCCGGTTCCAGCTCCATGGCCAGATGAATATCCGGATCATCCGCCAGCGCATCATAGGCATCCAGCAGCGCCAATTCGTCCGCCGTCAGGGGCTCGACACCGTCATAACGCGTGGCGCTGCGAAAATACCCGCTGTGATAAAACGTACGCAGCACACCCCGATGATAGCGACAGGGCTCAATCGGGAAGGTCTGAAGGCCTGCCTCAGCCCTGGCATCTAGCAGAAAGGGCCGGAACAGGCGCGCAACATCAGCCCCCTTCGACAGCAACTCATTGAACAGCGTCACCGAACTGGCAATGCGGCTGGCACCGCCGCTGGCCGCAGTTTTCAGACACAGCAGCCCTACTACATCGGCCGCATCACAGTGAAAGCTGATCGGTAGGCGGGTGCGGTACTCCCGCACCGTTGGATCATCTGGATCGACGCCGGTATCACGTACATGCCCCAGCAATTCGCCAAATCGGTTTTGCGCGCCGGGCAGCCCGAGGTGCCAACCCAGACACCAGAAAAACAGCTCGCTGTCGGCTTCGCTCCAGTCCGTTACCGGTAATCCGCGAATCACGACGAAACCGCGCCCCCGCTGCAAGGTTACCCGCCAGTCAGCGATCCGTGCCGCCAGTGTCGGTAACGGGAAATCAGCAGCGCTCAGCTGTTCGCGGGGTTTTCCGGTGGCTCGGGCATGAACCAGGGCGCGCTCGATTTCTTCGATCTCTGCAGCCGTCAGGCAGTAACGCCAGTCATCGTGCTCCTGCAGATCTCCCCCGTACCAGGCCACGGCTCCACTAAGCGGTCGATCGGGCACCCGCTCGTGTGGCCGCGCGTAGTAGTGCAGCGACTGGGATGTAATAGAACGGTAAGGGCCTGACATAAATACTCCCAAAATTATTATTGTTGTTGTCGATTGGTGAAAAACGCCTCTCGCACGTAGAATAGCAGACCAATCGCCTGTGAAACCGGGTTCAGCCCTCAGGGTATGGACGCATTACCGTTGCCGCAACTACCACCTCTACAAGCCGCCGACTCCCCCATTCTGTATACGGTCCTGCAGGGCCTGCTCTGGCTGGGCGCCAATGGTTTTCTGTTCCTGCTGCCCCTGGTGGTATTTACCCTGAATCGCCGGCTCGGCGTACGGCTGGTACTGGTATTTGCCCTAAGCGCCGTCATTAACTGCCTGCTGAAAAATCTGCTGGAACTGCCGCGGCCTCAGGCCATGGAGATCGACAGCTACGGTACCTTTGGCTTTCCCAGCAGCCATGCCCACCTCGGCGTGGTGTTCTGGGGGATGCTGGCCCTGCACTGGCGCCGCTGGTCGATTAGCCTGCTTGCGCTGCTCATGGTGCTTCTAACGTCCGCGGCACCGCTGTTATTGAAACTGCATTTCTCCGGCGATATCTTGGGCGGCTGGGCGCTGGGGCTGATCACCTTGGTACTGACCTGGCGCTATCAACAGCCGGTAGAGGCCTTTCTGGTAGAACACGGCCCCCTGATGCAGCTAGGCGTCGCACTGGCCATCACAACGTTGTGCTGGTTGCTGGCCGGTTTCTACCTGGATGACCCACTGTTAACCGGCAGTATCGGATTTTTTATTGGCTGCGCCCTTGCCGCCATCGCCCACCCTCACGACGCCATTCACCCAAACACACTGATTGGCTTAGGCCTGCGCTATATCAGCGGCATGTTGTTGGTGATCCTGATGGTGGCTGCGCTGCAACGTCTCTCAAGCCAACTCGTGCTGTCCGAAACACTTGCGTCCAGCGCCGCTCTGGCCATTCTAGGCGGCTGGCTGGTGGGCGGTGTGCCGACTTTGCTGGACTTTCTCGCCAGCTTTAGCGTCCGCGCACAGACTCAGCCCAGTGACTCTGACGACTAATTCCTGTAATCCAAATGGCCCATGCCTGATACTCAAACCGCGTGCTAGCCTGAGACAAAACACTAGGAAGTTCGTCCATGTCTCAGGCCACTCTCGACAACGTTCCCAACCCTTTCAGCCCGCTGACGCTGGGTCCAATTACCCTGCGTAACCGCTTTCTTAAATCGGGTGCCAACGAGAATATGTATCGCAAGGGCTTCCCGACCAAAGCCCTGCTCAAGCACCACCGAGACCTGGCCGCTGGCGGCATTGCACTGACCACAATGGCCTATGCCGCGGTAGCAAAGGTCGGTCGCACCCTGCCGGATCAACTGTGGCTGCGCCCGGAAGTACTGCCTGATCTGAAAGCCATCACCGATGCAGTCCACGCAGAAGGCGGCAAAATTTCTCTTCAACTTACCCACGGCGGCTCTTTCGTCACCAGCATTTTTCTACCCCATCGCACCATCAGTGCCTCGGGCGGGTTGAATGTGGCGGGCCTGTTTCACGGTAATATTCTGCAGCGCCCCATGAATGAAAACGACATGTCGCTGGTGATCCAGCAGTTTGCGGACGGCGCCCGCATGGCGCGTGAAGCCGGTTTTGACGCCGTCGAAATACACATGGGCCACGGCTACCTGCTGAACCAGTTTATCTCGCCCCTCAGCAACCGCCGGACCGATGAGTATGGCGGCAGCGCCGAAAATCGCGTGCGCTTTCCGGCCCGGGTTTTGAGCGCGGTGAAAGAGGCGGTTGGTGTGGATATGGCGGTACTGGCCAAAATCAACGTTGCCGACGGCGTGCGACGGGGCGCAACGGCGGAAGATGCGGTCGTGACCGCCAAGGCCCTGGAAGCAGCCGGGGCGGACATGCTGGTGCTCTCCGGCGGCCGCAACGTCGAGTCCACCTGGTTTATGTTTGGCAGCCCGATGAATCAGGCAGAGTTTGCCAAGGTCTTTAAGCACCAGCCGCTGCAGCGCCTGTTGATGAAAGCGGCCGCTGCCGGCACCCCCAAGGATCTCAAATTCCGCGAAATGTATTTCGAGGAATACTCGCGCAAGGTGCGCGCGGCGGTGAAACTGCCGCTCACCTATCTGGGCGGCGTAAAAAGTCTGGATAATGTGGAGAAGGCCATGGCCGAGGGCTTCGATGCAGTGGCCATGGCGCGGATCCTGTTACACGATCCCGCACTGGTGAATAAATTCCAGGAAGGCACTGTGCGCCAATCCGGCTGCACCAGCTGCAACGCCTGCATTCCGCAGATCTACAATCAGGCCGGCACCTACTGCGTGTTGAATGAGCCGCTCGACCCGGCGATGAACGAAATCCGCGCGTCTCAGTAACTGGAGTCGACCTTGCCGCGCAGGGCCTTGGTATTGCCGCGCTTGGTTTTGCTGTCCATGCGCTTCTTCTGGGATGATTTGGTGGCTCTGGTGGGGATGCGTTTTTTCTGGGTCTGAGCAACACTTTTTATCAGCTCCACCAGCCGCGCTATAGCGTCCTCGCGATTCTTTTCCTGAGTGCGAAAGCGCTGGGCTTTAATCACTACCACACCGTCACCGCTGATGCGCTTGTCCTTGAGTTGCAGCAGCCGGCTTTTGTAAAAGTCCGGTAAACTCGACGCGGCGATATCAAAACGCAGATGAATGGCCGTCGCTACTTTATTCACATTCTGGCCACCCGCCCCTTGGGAGCGCACCGCATTCAATTCCACTTCGCTCTCAAGCAGTGTGACTGCCCGCGAAATTTCAAAGGGATCAGCGGGCATCAGACATCCGCTGGCTATAATCCCAACCGGTAATCCAGCGCGGAGTCAGGCAGACCAGTCGCTCTTCATCGCCACGCCCCAACAACCACTGCGCCAGTTTGCTCTGCTCGCGAATACCGTAGCGCGCAAACAGCTGTCGCAGTTGCGCCACCGCATCGCCGTCTAGCAGGGCAACATCTGCCTGACCGCGCACACCGCGGTAAGGCATGGATTCGTGAGCCACCTCAAAGCCGCAGCAGCCGGTGGCTTGCAGGCGCTTGGCCACTAAGGCGTCTTCATGCAGCACGCAATAGATTTTCTGATGGCGAAACTCAAACCAGTGAGAGGCAACCAGCGGGCAGCCATCGCTACCCACCACCGCCAAGCGCAGTGGCACTAGCGCCTCGTGTAAATAGGCTGTGATAGCCTCCGCATCAAGCTGACTCTTCTCGCTGACCTTCAGTTTGGTAGACGCTGTCATAAGGTGTCCTCAGCGCGGTTTCAGATTAACGCTGATACTGCCACTCCAGGTCCCCTGAAGTGCAGCCCAGTTTTCAGGAAGGGTATACACCACTTCCTTGGTTACAACACGGATATTGGGCTGCTGCAAAAACGTGATTTCACCGGGCTTGAGCGTCACCGGAGCGTAGGGCAGCAAACTACCCTTGAGTAGCACATCGCCGCTTTTGCGGGACCAGACCGGCTGCTCCGGCAGGATTTCGACACGATCACCCTGCTGTTCGTAATTCAAATTGGCTGTGACCACGGTGACCGGCTCGGTGCCGGCGTTTTCCAGATAGGCCTGAACAAAGCCAATACGGTTGCGATCCACGTGAAGCCGCAGCTCGGCGGCCGCGAACAGGGGGCTGAGCAGCAGTACTAGCGCCAGCCAGTGACAGGACATCAAATGTCGTCGAATTGCCATAATCTCACAGTTATTATGCAGAATGTTTGCGTCATCATACCGAGTTTTCACCCACCGGCGCGAGCCCAAACCAGCGAGGAACACGATGAGCGATAGCGAATTTGATGTCATAGTCTTTGGGGCCACCAGTTTTGTCGGCCAGATCGTCTGCGAGTACCTGCACGGTGAATATCAGGACAGCAAGCTGCGCTGGGCCGCCGCAGGTCGTTCCGAGAGTAAATTGCGCGAATTGCAGCAGCGCCTCGGCGCTAACGACGACACCATGCCGCTGCGTATCGCTGACGCCAGCGATGACGCCGCCCTGAATGCGCTCTGCCGCCAGACTCGCGTAATGATTTCCACCGTTGGCCCCTATGCCCTGTACGGCGAGCCCATGGTGAAAGCCTGTGTTGAGACCGGCACCGACTACTGCGATCTGACCGGCGAGACCCAGTGGATTGCACGCATGGTAAAAGCCTATGAAAAACAGGCCCAACAAACCGGCGCTCGCATTGTGCACTGCTGCGGTTTCGACTCCATTCCCTCGGATCTCGGCGTACACTTTCTGCAAGAGAATGCCAAAGCCGACTTCAATGGTCCCTGCACTACGGTCACAATGCGGGTCAAAGCCATGCGCGGCAGTTTCAGCGGTGGCACCATCGCCAGTTTGATGAACGTAATTCGCGAAGCCAGCAAAGATCCCTCGCTGCGCAAATCACTGGCCAATCCCTACGCCATTTGCCCCGAGCACTTTCAACCAAAAACCCGTCAGCACAATGTGAACGGTGCGGAGTTCGACGCGGACTTCAATGCCTGGACAGCCCCCTTTGTGATGGCCGCCATCAATACCCGCGTGGTGCACCGTTCGCACGCGCTGGCCGGCGCACCCTGGGGTGAAGGCTTCCGTTACGACGAGGCCATGTTGACCGGTAAAGGCATGAAGGGTCGCTTGGCGGCCCTGGCCACGGCAGGTGGTTTGGGAGGCCTGATGATCGGGGGCGCACTGGCGCCGACCCGTTGGGTGCTTGAGCGCTTTGTATTACCCAAACCCGGCGAAGGGCCGAGCAAAGACGAACAGCTCAACGGCTTTTTTGATCTGCGCTTCCGCGGCACGACCGAACGCGGCGAAAGCCTCAGCGTCAAAGTCACCGGTGACCGTGATCCAGGTTACGGTTCCACGGCCAAAATGCTGTCGCAGGCAGCGATTTGCCTCGGTGAAACGTCGCGCGATCAGCGCGCCGGCGGTTTCTGGACGCCCTCAACAGCGATGGGTAACGCCCTGATCGAACGCCTGCGCGAACACGCGGGCCTCACCTTTGAACGCCTGAGCAACTGAGTCAGGCTTAATGCAGGGTGCGGTCGTCGTCGGGCATCCGATGTGGCGACACCTGAATCCCCTCAATAAACCGGCCGAGCGTGACCGTTCGGCCAACATAGCGCTCTTCGCCGCTGACCGTAAACTCAAACTGGTAGCCACGCCACAATCGAAATCGCCCTTTTGGGTCGCGCTTCACCCATAGCGCACGCAGCGCAATACTGTCGTCAAGCAATTGCAGGTTTTCCCGCTGGCAGTAGAGCCGTGTTGCCCGCAACGCAATATCGCGCACACCTTGCGCCTGCCAGAAGTAATACCCCAGCAGGACAACCAACAGCAGCAATGCAATATCTGACAGACTGATCATGGCGCTGTTGCCTCGTTGCTGGCTTTGCTTCTATCGGTATTGGATTGCACTAGTGCGGCCGACACAATCTGCAAGGCATGCAGTTGCGCGTTGACCCGGGTGAAGTGAGAAACTTCGCCACTGTAGCTCAGGGCCAGCGTCAGATAACCCGCATGGAACTCACCCAAGCCACTATCGTAGCTGCGCCATGCATTGCCGTCCCACACCTGCACCCAGGCATGGGGCACAAACACATATTTGCGACCGAGAAAGCGCTCGGTATTGTAGGCGAGACCAATCGCAATGCGTGCAGGAAAACCCGCAGCGCGCGCCAGCGCAGCCAGCAACAGCGCATGCTCAGTACAATCGCCCGTGCCCGACGCCAAGGCCTCGCGCGCGGTTGCAAACCCCGCGTAATCCGGTTGCGCCTTCATATGCAGCCCCACAAAACGGGTCAACTGTGCCATCGCCTCAGTCATATCTTCTGCCGCGCCGTGTTCAGCCGCCAGACGTTTTATCTCCGGGTCATCCGCTGCTATCCAGTAATTGGCTTGTTTCGCCTGTGTCAGTATTTCTTCAGTCGGACTCGCATCATCACCACACGACGAACAGACATCCAACTGCCAGCCGCGCTCGCTTTTCTGCACTTGCTGCTCCGCAGTCACCGGCGGCATCAGCGTGGTTTCACCGACGAGCTGGTAGCGGATATGACCGCGCAGCGCCGCCGCAGGAATACGCACCGGCGCTCGCAGTAATTGGCGATAAACATGGGTCGTTGGCGAGAACGGTGCCAGTGCGCAATCCTCGCTACAATCGTAGAGCACCAGTATTTCGCCACCCGTGACACTTTCTTCTCGCACTACCTCAAACGCCTCATTGGTAAACCATTGCGTCGGCTTCGCATCCTTACCCTGACGGTAGCTAAAAACCCAGGCAAATTGCCCGACACCTTGTTCGCCTTCCAGACGAACCGTTTCAAAAGCGAGCGTTGAAAAGTTGAAGAGACTATAGGTGAGCTGGCGCCGCTCCCCGTTTTTTTCCGAAAGCGCCCGCCGAACCCCCTCAGGCAGAAGAAAATTTTCCGGTATGGCAATGTGTGAGGATTCGGTACGGCTTCCATCACTGCGATGAACCTGTAAAACATCACCGCTAACCTTGGCAGTCAGCGTCTGATTGACCGCCTGTGACCGCACCGTTTTGTGCAGTGAGAGAGGTTTCCCATTGAGGTCGTCTTCGTAGCGCAATGTGATGGTAGACGTACGGGACGATTCACCCGGTTGCTGGAGCGTGATCACCAGCGTTTCGGTACTTATAACCCGGTCGCCCTGCGTCTCGCGACTGAGCTGGCGATAACCAATCTTGTTGCCGCCAAGTTCTGCGCCCTGCCAGCGAACAGACTTTTCTTCCGCCTCTGCCGTACACACCAGCGCAAAAAAACCTGTTAGTAAAAGGGTGATAAATCGCATGATCTTCGCTTATCGGGTTCTCAATTTCCCGCCACAACCGGTGCAGGCATTGTCAGTGATCGACTGGCGAATGTGAATCTTTAACTGAGAACGCAGAAACAGGCACGTAGGGTGATGGACTGATACCGTATTACTGGAGGAAATAATGGAAGGTCTAGTCAACTTCACGGCCCGCAGTCGCGAAGTGCTTATTTCGCTGACAGAGAACGCTATGACCTGGCTCGCGACATCCGGCCTGCAAATCATACTGATCATTTTTGGCGCCTGGATCGCGCTGACAGTGAGCCGACGCTTGCTGAATCGTGTTCATCGCGGCATTGCCGGCAAGGATCAAGACGCTGAACGCGTTAAGCGCGCCGATACCCTGACCGGGATTCTCGGCACACTGATTTGGGCCGCCCTGTTTCTTGCCGCCGGCATGATGGTACTCAAAGAGGTAGGTGTAGATATCGCCCCCATCATTGCCGTTGCCGGCCTCGGTGGCCTAGCCATCGGTTTCGGTGCACAAAACCTGGTACGCGATGTCATCACGGGTTTTTTCCTGCTGGCCGAAGACCAGATTCGCGTGGGCGACATTGTTGAAGCAGGCGGCCTGTCAGGCGAAGTTGTTTCACTGGGTCTGCGTACAGTCCGCATGCGCGCTCTCGACGGCACCCTGCACATCATTCCCAATGGCAATGTCACGACTGTGTCGAATATGACCAAGGATTACGGTTACGCTCTGGCCAATGTCGGCGTAGCCTACCGCGAGGACACGGATCAAGTGTTCGACATCATAGAAGAAGTCGGCGCCGAACTTCGCAACGACGCAACGTTTGCCAGCGAAATCACCGAGGACATGGAAGTTCACGGCATCACCAGCTTTGCGGACTCAGCCGTCATCATTCGTTGCCGCATGAAGACACTGCCTGGCAGCCAGTGGATGGTATTGCGCGAATTCAACCGTCGCCTGAAGAAACGTTTCGACGCGGCGAATATCGAAATCCCCTTCCCGCACATGACCCTGTACGCAGGCGAAGGCAAAGGGGGCGACGCGCCGGTTCTGCCGATCCAGATGCAGGACAAAGCCGCCTGAGTTCACTCCTTAATAAACTAAAAAGCCGCCCTATGGGGCGGCTTTTTAGTTGCTGTCCGGCTTAGCTTTACTCGTTATAGCGTTAAACGCAATCGCCAGAAGAAATCCGCTTCGCTGGCTTCGAGCAAGGCTTCATCAATCACATCATCCGATACATTTCTGGCCACCACCCAGTGGCTTTCCAGCCCATGACCGAAATTCATGCTCAAAGCAAAACCTGCATCCGCGACTTTCTGAGCATCACCAAGATCACCATCGGTGTTGTTGTACCAGGTCTGTCCCTGCTCAATAAATAAGGCGGGGCGGAAGGTAACCCCTTTCCAGCTGAGGGAGCGACTGACTTCCAGCTTCAGGTGAAAACCTTCATCACCGATAAGGATACCCGGCAGATAGGCGCCGAGCGAATCCATACCACCTAGCACAAACTGCTCCTGCTCAGGCACCTGCTCATTGGCATATTGCCCTTTGAGCGTTGCAGAAAATACCGTGCGCGGTGACAGCGCATACTGATAGTTCACCGAGGGCTGCAGCGTGACAAACTCACCGCTGCGCGCCGCGGGTGCAACGTCGGGAGCCTCACTGGCAGAGGGGTTCTGCGCCAGAAATGCGCGGCGATATTCATCGTAAGTGTCCAGCGTCCCGGAACTCGACAGGCCGACGCGCGCATCCAAGCCGGCATTGAACGACGACCTGTCATTCTGAAAGCGTGAGTTGTACAACACACCAACTTCCGCAACGGGGTAACGCTCGTCGATCAAAATCGTGTCGGAATTATTTTCTTCAATGTAGGAATCGACATACTCGACCCGCTCTTTGAGCCGCAGTCGCTGTTGAGTATCGCTGTAGATCACCTGCTGACCGCGCACACCGAAGCGCTGTATCTCCGCCTGTACATCGAGCCTTGTACTACTAACGGTCGGCCCGGTACAAAAGAAAAGAAGGCTGCACGAACCCGGCTGAACCAGCTGGCCTTCCGGATCGCGCTCGTACTCCACATAGGACAGATCAATCCCATAAAGCCCGAAACTGAATGGGTGATCAACACTCAGGCTGTACTGATTAAGCTTCTCACCATCGAGCGATTCGCCCCACTCAATAAAGGCTCGCTGATAGGCGAAAGACCATTTAGTACCGCTATCGGTACGGTGTTGTAGGCCTGCAAGCCCAAAGTAGCGACCGAGATAACGGCTGCCCTTGTTGTTCAGTTCAAAGATATAGTCGGTGTTGTCGTAATCCTCATCAGCCGACGATTCGAGGACCACCGCAAGCTGCTGATTGCCGAGATCTTCGTAAGTGACTGTGTAATTCTCACCAATGCGCTCAGACTTCAGTGCCGCCAATACACGCGCTGTATCGTACTCTGCAAGCGTGGGATCGGCATCGCCGACCAGCGATTCGAAATGCGGTGTGATGCGCTCATCACCGCGCACCTCACTGACTACCGACTGACTGACGATGACGCCGACAATATCTTCAACACGGTAGTAGAAGAGTTTCACCCATAAAAAACCCGCATCGTAGTAGGCACGGGTCAGGTCTTTAACGACTTCTGAAGGCGCGCTGGCATTGGCGATTACCGACAGGATCGTTTCCTGATCTAACGAACGGTTGCCGAATACCCGCACCTCAACATTACCGAGTTTGCCGCCAATATAACTGGAGTCAGCTGCTTTGGTTTCACGTATTAATGCGCTGTCCGCCGCTTGTGGCGGCAGCGCGGGTGGTAGATCTATCGCCATCAATGGCCCCCAAACTATGAATAGACGTCGCTGTTAACGCGACTGTCAGTTTTCTTCTTTTAGCGCAACCTCATCGCGAATGATCAGCTCCGCGCGACGATTCTTATAGCGGCCGCTGTCGCTCTCGTTGTCTGCAACTGGCTTTTGTTCACCGTAGCCGCGAATGACTAGCTTCGATGCGTCAATCCCTTGCGCGATCAAAAAATTAACCACGACTTCTGCTCGTGCCTGGGACAAACGGGCATTGTAGTCAGACTCACCGGTTGCATCAGTATGGCCAGCCACTTCGACCTTGGCGAACGGCAGATTCTGCAGCACTTCGACATTTCGCAGCAAACGCTCGCGAGCTTCCGGCAGCAAAACAGCTTCATTGTGATCGAAGTTTACCGCCTCGAGCATCAGTGCGACGACGCCCGTCACTTCACAGCCATTACGCAGCACCTTGGCTCCGGGTCTGGTGCGCGGACACTTGTCCGAGGCATTGGCCACACCATCGCGATCATCGTCCGCAAACTCTCCCGCCAACAGCGCATTGGTCAGTGCCAATAGTGCCGGCTGATCCGCGGGCTCAATGTCGTCATCGTTGGAACTACCGCCATTACCACCACTACCTGCGCCACTGTCGCCACCCAGCACATCATTCACCAGGCCATTGCCATCGGTCGTATTCTGATCGAGGTTGGTCAAGGCATCATCCAGGCTGCCGCCGGTTACATCACCAACGATTGAATCGACCGGTGAAGTAATCGGGTCAAGCGCGTCGAGAACCGGGTCAGTGACCGGCGCAACCACATCCAGCACTGGCTCCAGCACTTGTTCATCCACAATGTCAGTCACGGGATCGAGCAGGTTATCAACCACATCAACAATCGGTTGAGTTATTTCACCCAGTGGATCAGTAATCGCGTCGATTGGTGATTCCACCGTGTCGTCAACGACACTCCCCGGACTTCCGCCCAGTAGGTCATTCACCAAACCATCGCCGTCAGCCGTATTTTCATCAATATTGGTGAGAGCATCGCCTACCGAGCCTGCGCCAATATCAGCCAGCACATCGTCGACAGGCTCGATAACCGGATCAGCGGCATCCAGTATCGGCTCAATAACCGGTGAGGCAACATCGAGAATGGGCTCCAACAATTGATCATCGATGGGATCGGTAATCGGGTCGAGAGTGGTGTCGACGACTTCAACAACAGAGTCCAGCAGGCCGCCCGGTGTTGAGCTGCCCCCTTCCTCCGAACCGCCATCAGCTCCATCAGAACCCGGCGCAGCACCACCCAGCGCATCATTTATCAGACCATCCCCATCAGTCGGATTCTCATCCACGTTAGTCACGGCATCGCTCAGAGAACCGGCACCAACAGCGGCAAGTGCATCATCAACTGGCTCGATAATCGGATCAGCCGCGTCCAGCACAGGATCAGTAACCGGAGCCACGGCATCCAGTACCGGCGCGATCACCTGATCATCAATCGGGTCGGTGACCGGATCGAGGGTGGTATCGACCACTTCAATCACCGGCTCAAGTACTGGGTTCACCGTCGAATCCACAACCTCAACGATAGGGCTAACAAGCGGGTTTTCAGTCACGCCGTCGATGACCGTACCATCACCGCCGCTGCCATCTGAGCCATCGGAACCCGGCGCAGCACCACCCAGCGCATCATTTACCAGACCATCCCCATCAGTCGGATTCTCATCCACGTTAGTCACGGCATCGCTCAGAGAACCGGCACCAACAGCGGCAAGTGCATCATCAACTGGCTCGATAATCGGATCAGCCGCGTCCAGCACAGGATCAGTAACCGGAGCCACGGCATCCAGTACCGGCGCGATTACCTGATCATCAATCGGGTCGGTGACCGGATCGAGGGTTGTATCGACCACTTCAATCACCGGCTCAAGTACCGGGTTGACCGTTAAATCCGCTACCTCAACGATGGGGCCAAACACGGGGCTATCAGCAAGATCGCCAATCAAACCGCCTTCATTGCCAGTTTCGCCGTCGGAACCGTTACCAGAATCGCTACCACTGAGCAGATCATTTACCAGGCCATCACCGTCACCAGTATTGTCATCGCTATTCGTCAGGGCATCTTCAACACTGCCACCCGTCAAATCTGCAGTCAGACCATCAACAGGGTTGGTAATTGGCTCAAAGACTTCTAGCAACGGATCAGAAATTGGAGAAACGGTTTCAAGAACGGGGGCCAAAACAACATCATCAACTGGGTCAGTCACTGGATCCAGCGCGGTATCAAGCGTACTCACTAATGGCGATAGAATATCGCCCAGAGGCTCTGACAGTGGAGCGATGGGAGACTGTTCTACACCGCCATCAAGCAGTAAAACCGTTTGTTCGCTAACCGGATTAGCGATATCTCCAACCAACTCAATGACTGGACCAAATACGGGGCCCAAATCGGTCGGATCTTCGCCTTCAGGCTCCTCGCTGCTACCCAAAAGGTCGTTGATCGCACCATCGCCGTCAGCGGTATTGTCATCGCTATTAGTTAACGCGTCCTCGACGCTGCCGCCGGTAAGATCTGCCAGCGTGCCATCAACCGGATCCGTGGCCGGCTCAATCGCTTCCAAGAGGGGTTCAGTAACTGGCGCAAGCGCGTCCAGAATGGGAGCGACTACCGTTTCGTCAATGGGGTCGGTTACCGGATCAAGAGCACGATCCAGAGGGCGAGTAACACGGCCCAGCGCTTTCCCCACACCGTTAGACACTGCCGGTAGCGGGGACGCTTCTCCCGATTCCTGGCCGCTGTTTTGCTTGCGATTACCACCAATCAGATCGTTAACCACACCATTGCCATCGGCGTCGTTATCATCGGTGTTTGTCAGTGAGTCCTCGATGCTGCCACCGGTGAGGTCAGCAGTAATACCGTCGACCGGATTGGTAACCGGCCGCACAACATTCAGCAGTGGGTCAGACACCGGAGAGACAGCCTGCAATACAGGCTCAAGCACTGCGTCATCGACCGGATCAGTGACCGGATCAAGGGTGCGATCAAGCGCTTCAACAAGCGGATCAATACTATCACCCAGCGGGCGAGTAATTGGCTCAACCGGAGATCGCTCAAAGCCATCATCCAAGGCATTCAGCGAGTCGAGCTGTTCCGGCGTCATTTGGAGCGCATCAGGGGAAAGCCCCGCACTTTCCGCTCCCGCCTCTAAAAGATTATCAACCGGCGCTATAACCTGCACCGGATCAAGCCCGACAGCCCGACCAACCGGTTGAAGCAAGCCCGTAGAGCGAGCTGCGTTGCCAAGGGGGCCAGCCATCACAAATGGAGAAGCCAAAGAAAGCGATACGCAGAGTGCGGTTAGCCTATACGGTGCGGAGTGAAAGCGTTTTTTCATGGATGCCCCTGAAGCCCTGTCTAGGACCATAACTACACTTTGGTAATTTTACCAGCTACCGAAATATGCAGCTTGACATTTTATAAGACTGGCGAAGAAGTTCTCATTTTCGCGGAATTGTTACTTAGAGGCATTAAGGGGAAACAACTACACGGATCCGTAATTCTCCCTACCACACAATGACTTAGCTCGCCACGGACGCAAAAATAGCGATTTGCCATTCCTATGATTTAACATCAAGGAGATGCGAAGCGATTGGAATTTTGAAGCGAGACTGTCTTTATTTATAAGTATCTACTTACCGGCCTAACCACGCCCCGCAACCCACCACTCGAACCACTATTTGCTCCTGAATATTCCAAAAGTCACCCGCAAGTGTTAAGTAGCTGGCTATTCTGAGTGCGAATTGAGGCAAAAATGCGGCTCTGGTATAGTGCGCGCTCTCCAAAAACCGCCCGTAGCTCAGCTGGATAGAGCGTTGCCCTCCGGAGGCAAAGGTCAGAGGTTCGAATCCTCTCGGGCGGGCCACTTTAAGCACCTTCCTCGAATCGACAGTCTCAAATCAACTACTAAAGCACCCCGATTCGAACCTCGAGGTTCGACAAATTGCACAGCAATTTGCGCCGAGCGCAGCGAGCCCGCAGGGTGGAAAAGCCCTAGGCTTTTCCAGCACATCCTCTCGGGCGGGCCATTTTAAGCTCCTTCCTCGAATCAACAGCCTCAAATCAACTACTAAAGCACCCCGATTCGAACCTCGAGGTTCGACAAATTGCACAGCAATGTGCGCCGAGTGCAGCAAGCCCTGAGGCTGGACCTCTACCTATATGTATATCCCCTTATTCTTATAGCGCGGCGAAGTGAATACCTTCAAATTGCTAAGTTACGTCGGGTCCTCAATGAGTAATCGTTCCTGACAACGAACAAACTAGGAGAGTCACCCATGTGCTACTCATCAAAACTCGCCGCCTTTATTTGTCTGCTTTCTGCGTTCTACAGCAGTCATGCCCTGGCGCAAGCAACGACCACTTTTAATGTTACTGCAACGGTGGTGGACTCATGCGATGTCAGCGCCAATAACCTAGCTTTTGGCAATGTCGAACCCGTCAACAACTTGAATATCGATGCCGTAGGCTCCATTACCGTCACCTGTTCACTTGGCACCAGTTACTCACTACTTCTCGATGATGGCGGCAGCAGCAGCGATGGCACCGTCAGCACACGACGTATGACAGACGGCAGTTCCAACTATCTATCCTATCAACTGTATAGCGATACTTTGCGAACCTCTGTGTGGGGCGAAACCGCAGGTACAAACGATGTAACCGGCATTGGTACGGGTTTGGGTGTCCCGGTTGTTGTCTATGGACGTATTCCTTCCGGGCAACAGGAAACGCAAACCGGCAGTTATTCCGACACGATAAATGTCACGTTAAATTATTGAGCTACGTTCTGCTATGCCGTGCAAGACATGGATCGTCACTGCTTTCGCCCTGCTGGTTTCAGCCACGACATTTTCTGGCTCGTATTCAGTTCGCCCCGTAACCATCGCGCTCTCGGAAAGCACACCCGCGACAACGTTGACCGTGCGCAATAGAGAATCCACCCCGGTTACATTGCAGGTGGCGACAAAAAAATGGGTGCAAAACAAAGGCGCAGAAGAACTGCGTGAAACGCGCGATATCATCGCGGTGCCACCGACATTCACCATTGCGCCAGGCGAAGAACAAACCGTGCGCGTTGGCCTGCGCGCATATCAATCGCATCCCGAAGAGCAGGCCTATCGCCTCCTGCTACAGGAAATTCCCGGCGTCTCTACACCCCGCGGCGGACTCAAGTTTGCACTCCATATGAGCCTCCCGGTATTTGTCCGCCCTGAATATCCTACTGCCGCGGATTTGAAATGGTCAGTAACGCGCCAACGCGATGGAAAAGTTAAACTGTCGGTTGCAAACACGGGCAACGGGCACGATAAGCTCACCTCTTGGCGGCTACTAAAAAACTCCAAGGAAATAGGCAGCGAATCCGATCTCCAGTATGTGCTACCCGGCTCACAGATCTCCTGGCTTATTGAGTCAAACACGGCCCCGAGCGTCGGTAAGGAAGTTGAAATTATCGTCGCAAATGGTCCACTAGAGCGGCGCACTCGTGCGCTTGTCCAATAGTGGCGCTCGGGGCAACGCATGGCCCGCTCGCTTAATCTCCTAATCTTTACTTCGCTGTTATTGGGTTTCAGCGCTCAAGCCGATTGGAACGAACTGCCCTGGGTAGAAACGAGCACTCTGTCGCCGCAAAAAATTGATCTCATCATTGATGGCCGCACGGTCCGAACGGATATTCGGGCAATACTCCACGGCGATAGTGACGTCTACCTTCGCGCGGTTGATATGCTGTCAGCAGGGCTACCGATCGACCTTGACGGGCAAGTGCAGGTTGACGGGTATCCCTTCCTGCCGCTTCGCTCAATAAACGGCTATCGCATCAGCCTGTCGAAGGGAGCACTCACACTCGTTTCGACGCAAGCCACTAAGCCCAACAGCCCTCAAACGCCTGAATTTGCGCCTTTTCAAGGCCCTCGCAAGTCCATACCGCTAGGCAGCCGGGACGTTGACAGCGTAAAGCTCCGACTCATCCTCAACCAACAGGACGCCGAGCGAGAACTGACTCTGCTGCAACATCTTGATCGCTGGTTAATCAGTCGCGACGATCTGCTCGCCCTTGAGCTGCCCTTACCTGAGCTTGCTCCACTCGTGATTGATGGCACACTCTATCTGGAAATTGACAACCTCTGGCCGTACAAAGTCGCGATAGACCCCCAATGGAGCTTACTCAGCATTGATACCCGTGCGCGCCCCAACACAGAACAAGCTGAAGAAACCTGGGTTGAGTTGCAGGTAAACGAATCACAGCAGCCTCGCCTGGTAAAAGTTTTTGCGGATGATGAGCAGCAATTCCTTCTGGATGAGACAACGTTTGCAGAGAGCAAACTCCAAACACCCGAGGCCCAAAGCTCATCTCCCGACTTATACGCCATTGATGATTTGAACAACGTCATCCCCGTTTTTGATTCCAAACGGCAAGCCTTAGCGCTCTATGCGCGCTCCGATGCGTTTATTCCCAGCGAACTGTCGGGTAATGAGGACTACCTCGTAGAACCCGACTTTAGTCAACGCGGCGCTCTATTGAACTACGCCTTGTTCAGCTCTCACACCGATGAAAAAGATCAGGTTAGTGGCCAGTTCGAAATGGGAGCATTTTGGGGCCGAGGGTTTCTTTCAAGCCAACACCTCATCAGAAATATCACGGATGACGATCGCGAGAATATTCGTCTTGAAACGAACCTGCGCGTTGACTGGCCCGAGAAAATGCGCTCACTCATCATTGGCGACACGCTAAACGAAGGGGGTGCCTGGGGGCGTCCAACTCGCTTTGGCGGGCTACGATGGGGAACTAACTTTTCAACCCAGCCTGGATTTATCACTTTCCCCACGCAGCTAATCACCGGCGAGTCGGTTGTACCATCCACAGTTGATATTTTTATTGATAACTCGCGGCGCGCCAGCTCCAGTATCGAGCCGGGAGCATTCACGATCAATGAAGTGCCCACGGTAACAGGGGCCGGTGAAATGCGCATCGTCACCCGAGACCTTTTTGGACGCGAGTCCGTCGTTACCCGACCATTCTATGCCAGCTCCCAACTCTTAAAACCCGGGCTACATGACTACAGCTATGAGCTCGGGGTTATTCGCAACAACTTCACCCGCGAAAGCAATGACTATGCAACCGATTTTGCCAGCGGAACACACCGCTACGGCTTTAGCCATTGGTATACAGGAGAAGTCCGAGCAGAACTCAGCAGCGAGGTGAATTCGATCGGTACAGCGGCAACGGTGGTGTGGCCCGCTGTCGCAGAGTTTAATTTCGCTTTAGCGGGTAGCCGAGACGCAGACAGTCTTTCCGGGACACTCACATCCGTGGGCGTGCGACGCCAAGCCCGGCAATTTAGCTTCGGTGCCAGAGGCACCTGGCGCTCACGTCACTTTCAGCAACTTGGCACGAGCCCTGAGAGCGAGTTAGATGCTTTTGAATCTACAGGCTTTGCTTCTGTGGGCATGGGTAAATATGGTGGGCTTTCGCTGAGTCATATTCAGCGCCGAAAACGCAATGAGGCGGACAATGAATTTGCAACCCTGCAATATTCCCTCAGCCTACCGTACAACGCGCATTTCAGCCTAAGCTATTTAGAGCCACTGGACGATGTTCTGGAACGCAGTGCCAGTGCGTCGATATCCATACCCCTGGGCCGAAGCACATCAATCACCAGCAACGCGCGACGGCAAGCATCTACCTCGCGGTATAGAACACAGTTACGCAAGAACTTGCCAGCCGGCAATGGATTTGGATACCAGCTGGCTCATGAAGATGGCAACAGCGACCGCATCGAAGCTGGCGTTAACTGGCGAAACCCTATCAGCCATATCCAGGTACAGTCCAGCCATCTCGACACACAAACCGAGTACCGAACCGCAGTGGACGGCGGCGTGGCTTTCTTCGGTAGCCGCCCTTACCTAACACAACGTCTTAATCAGAGCTTTGCGTTAGTCGAAGTACCCGACTTGCCAGATGCTTCCATCTACAGAGACAATCAGCTGCTCGCCAGAACAAACGCCAGCGGGAAAGCCATTGTGCCCGGTTTGAGAGATTACCAACGCAACCGAATTCGTTTGGGTGATACAAAACTACCGCTCGACATCCAAGTCGCCTCGCTAGAGCAAATCGCTGTGCCCGCTTACAGGCAGGGCGTAAAAATACGCTTTTCGATCAAAAAGGCTCGCTGGGTAGGCTTTCGCTTACTCGACAACTCAGGCAACCCCGCCCCTTCTGGAACTCAGTTTCTGAATCCCGCCACAGGCGAGAAGTCACAAACCGGGATAGCGGGTCAAGCCTATATTGAGAGCCCGCCCGGAGATCATGAAATGCAGGCGTGGTGGCAAGATACATTCTGCCGCTTTAGACTTAATGTTCCCGCAGCATCCGAGCCGCTGCCTGACCTCGGAGACATCACGTGCCTGTAGTCACATCTTGGCGCACCCTTGTGGTCGGTCTATGCATCGCCTTTTCTGCCGCGCCGGCCGCGGCCCAATGCAGCGCGAGTGCAAATAGCGTTGCGTTTGGGGACTACGACCCGCTATCTGGCCTGTCAGTGGATAGCGTTGGTTCCGTATCGGTAAGCTGCACACTTTCGATGGGCTACAGCATTGCCCTTTCCGCTGGTGGAGCAGGCAATTTCGCTCCGAGAAAGATGAGTAGTGGCGCAAACAGCTTGAACTACAACCTGTACACGGATCCGACCTACCTCACGGTATGGGGAGATGGCAACGGGGGCACCGCAACCGTACCGGGTGCGATTGGTGTTTTACTTCTACCCATCGACCATGTGGTTTACGGCCGGATTCCTGCTGGTCAAAATTCTGCAGCGGGCAATTATTCGGATACGATCTCCGTTACCGTCACCTACTAAAATCTCCCGCTACGCCTTAGCCCCTTACTCTCCGCGCGCTAAAAACGCTCGATAGCGCTGCGCACTCGCTTCAGGAATTTCCAGCATCGGCATATGCCCAATACCTTCCCACACGGTCAGCTGACTATCGGGTATAAGCGCATGCCAACGCTCAGCACCACTGACGTGAATCAGCGCATCCTGATCGCCCCATAAAATAAGGGCCGGCACCTGCAGCTCACCTAGGCGATCCGCCAACAGTGGCGAGCGCTGAATATCCTCAAAAATGGCTTCCAGTTGTGGGGCAAGAACACGGTAATCTTCGGCCATAGCATCAAGCACCATGCCCGGTAGCCACGGCGGCTTGGCCATGGTCATCTGATAAAACTCGGCGAATTGTTCACCGTTTTCGATCAGGAAGGGATTGCGGCCTTCAGCGAGCATTTTCTCCATGTCGCTTGGCTCGGGAGTAGTGACACCGGCAGGGTCAACTGGAGCAATACTGAGGGTACGCTGCGGATAATCCAACGCAAACTGGCCACTGATAAACCCGCCCATTGAGTTGCCGATGATATGTGCTTGCTCGATATTCAAGGCGTCGAGCAGTGCAACCACACGCTCAGCCTGCGCCGCCATCGTGTAATCCCAATCAGCTTGAAAACCGGTCTCACCATGACCTGCCAAATCCGGGATCAAAATGTGATAGCTATCGGTTAGGTGACGAGCAAAACGCAGCCAAACCATTTTGTCGGCACTGTAGCCGTGGAGCATAACGATGGTTGGGCCATCCGTATTACCACCAGCGTAATACACCATATCGAGTTCGCCCAGTGGCTGCTGTTTCTTCTCGAAGCCGTACACCGCAGCCTCTGTAGCTACTCCTACTTCATAAACGAGCGATCCTATGCGCGGATAACTTGCAATGCTCCAGATCACCGCCGCAATAATCAAACCGCCGAGGAGTATTAGCATCTTTTTCATGGTTTTTTCCTGTTCAATCTTTGGGCCGTCGCCGCTTGAATCTCGTTGGAGAGCGCCTGTCGGGGGGGGATAGTTTTTGCTATCAATAAAGCCAGACAGTTCTCGCCAAATCAGTCTGCTAAGCAAGCCAAGTGGTAGCAGGCGAGCAGCCAACGCCGTCTTCCAGCTGTTATGACCACACACTACTCGCGCCCTGCCGTTTGCCATAGCGCGCAGCACCTGCTTAACGACCTGCTCAGGCGTAGATTTAAGAAATTGTTCAGCAAAGGGGCGGCTTATATCCTGGCGCGCGATCCGGGTATTCACACCCCCGGGATGCACGAGCATGACGTGCACACCGCTACCGTTTAATTCTGCTCGCAGGGCTTCAGTATAACCGCGCACCGCAAATTTACTGCCGCAGTAGTCCGTATGATTGGGCGTGCCGATCAATCCAAAAACGCTCGATATATTAACCAGCCATGCGCGCTGGTATGTCAGCAGTTGCGGCAGGAAGGAACGGCAACCATGCACCACGCCGAAATAATTCACCGCCATGACCTTTTCATACATCGCCAACGGTGTTTGCCAAGAGGGCTGGGCGCTACCTTCTATCCCGGCATTGTTTATAACAACCCGGGCTGGCCCCAGTTCACGGTTTACCCGCTGGGCAAAGGCATTAACCGAATCGACTTCAGCGATGTTGACCACCGCACGCAGACAGGCCTCTTTAGAAAAAGCTGCGACCTGATTACAGGTTTCATCCAAGCCGTTTTCATCGATATCGCACAGTGCCAACCGACAATTCAAACGAGCAAACGCAATGGCGTAGGCGCGCCCCATACCCGAAGCGGCGCCCGTTATGACCACAATATCCTGAGGATTAAGAAACATGAAATCGCTCCCTCTCTAACGCGCCTCAGGAAAGGTGGTGATCAGCGGCACGAAAATTTCGTGTCCAGCGTCGGTAGGTAAAACTGAAGCCCGGGAACATGGCAATCACATGCCCGCTTTTGCTTTGGTACCAGCTGTTGCAGCCGCCAGACTTCCAGACCGTGCGTTCCATTTCGCTGTGAATATGCTGGGTATAGCGCGACTCCGCATCGGCTTTCACCTCAATGGTTCGACAATCACCGGATCGCACTCGCTCAATGCAGTTCATGATGTAATTCATCTGAGATTCAATAATAAACAGCGCCGAGGTATGACCGATGCCGGTGTTAGGGCCGGTAACAATAAACAGGTTGGGGAAGTCTGGCACGGTAGTGCCGAGATAGGCACGCGGATACGTTTGCCATTTATCACGCAGGGCAACGCCACCACGACCATGCACCGGATAGGAAATCAAACCATCCGTCGCGTCAAAACCGGTGGAATACACGATCAAGTCCAGCGGTATTTCCTGCCCCTGCGTGGTCACAATACCCTGCTCGGTGATTCGAGCAATCCCGTCATTTTTATCGTGCAGCTGCGTCGACGCTTTGGTAAGTGCAGGATATAAGGTGTCAGACAGAATGATGCGCTTGCAACCGATGGTGTAATCGGGTGTCAGTTTGGCCCGCAGCGTATCGTCGAGCACCTGACGCTTGAGAAGTTTCATAGCGCGACTGCGGGCCACCAGATTCAGAAAAGTCTTGGAATATTTGAAACCCAGTACTCGACCCTCCAGCGCCCAGTAAATCACCTTGCGCAGCAGCTGATAACAGCCGCGTTTTTGCAGCAGCTTTCTCTGCCAGGGTTTAAAGACATAGTCCGGCCGGGGAATCACCCAGTGCGGCGTACGCTGGAACACATGCAGCTCGGACACCTCGTCGGCAATGGCAGGAATTACCTGGGCCGCACTGGCTCCACTGCCGATTACCGCAACGCGTTTACCGCGATGATCGTAGTCGGTATCCCAATCGTTGGTGTGAAAACTGGCGCCCTGAAAGGTTTCCCGACCGGGAAACTCCGGAATGACCGGCGTACTAAGCGGCCCGGTGGCATTAATCAGAAAACGGCAGTCAAGTTGTTCGCCGCTGTCACGAGCCAGCTGCCAGCGCTCACTTTCTTCACACCAGCTCGCTTGACCAACCGCCCAGTTCAGGCGGGTTTTGGCTGCCAGCTGATACTTGTCGATAACGGCCTGGGTGTAGTTGCGCAGCTCATCGCCCTCGGCAAAAAGCTGGCGCCAGTCGTAGGGCTCATCGGCCAGTGAATACAGGGCAGACTGCACGTCCACCGCCGCCCCCGGATAGCGGTTCTGAAACCAGGTACCGCCCATAAAATGACGACGTTCGAGAATGACAAAGTCGTCGATACCGCGTTTGAGCAGATTGATGGCGGCGCAAAGCCCGCCAAAGCCGCTGCCTATAATTGCCACCTCGACGGAAGCAGAGGGGTTCGTCATGGTAATGCTCGCAGTTGATTATGATTATGGTCGTGTTAACACCGAATACATGCGAGCAACACATTACGACTGACAAAGCGCGGGGTCAAATCTAGGGGGAGTCTTGGCGAGATTGAGAGTTCAGCCGTCGGGGAAAAGTGATTCCAGCACTGAGGCCTCGCGGCCGCTCAAGCCGCCGGAGTAGTTGGAGTCCAGCGATCCGCCGCGCAGCAGGATAACTTCAACCCGACGGTTACGCGCCCGCCCCTCAACCGTATCGTTACTGTCGATCGGCCGCGTCGAGCCGTGGCCGGCCACCTGAAAGCGTGCGGGATCAATGTTGCCCTCGGCAACAATCTGTTCCAGCACTGTCACCGCGCGAGCCGATGAAAGCTCCCAGTTAGAGCGAAAGCGGCTAGTGCTGATAGGAACGGGGTCAGTGTGGCCGGCCACGGCAATACGCCCGCCTATTTCATTGGTCAGCTTGGCGATCTTCTTGATCACCGGGTTGAAATCATTACTGAGCTCGGCGCTGCCAGACGGGAACGAGCCAGTCTCGCGGATGCGGATGGTAATCACGCGTTCACCATCGTGATCGACTTCCACCATGCCCTGAGCGATCTCTACGGCGAGATACCGTCGCACCTTTTCCAGATCTTCGGAAAGCTCCTTTTCGACCTCTTCTTCACCGTCGGGGGTTACTTTCCGCAGCTCATCCAGCGCCTGCTGCCGCACCTCATCCTGTTCGGTAGGAACGGGCATGCCCGGAGAAAAATCCCGGGTTATAAAACTACTGCCAATAGGCGGGTTAAAGGCCGGGACGTCGCGCTGCACGCCAAACGCATCTTTCATAGAGCCCGAGAGCTCCTTGAACTTCTGCTTATCCATCTCGGAAAATGAAAACAGCAGAACGAAGAAAGCCAACAGCAGCGACATCAAGTCGGCGAAGGTCATTACCCACGCCGGTGCGCCAGGCGCTTCCTTCTTCTGAGGGGCTTCTTCCATTATGCCGCTTCCGCTTCAGGTTGGCCTGCTTCTTTTTCACCAGTGTCGCGCTGACCTTCCGGCAGGTAGGTCGACAACAGGGATTCGAGTACACGGGGGTTCAAGCCTTCCTGAATGCCGTAGACCGCCTCCAGAATCAGGTGTCTGTTGCGGCGTTCTTCAGCGGTGCGGAAGGCCAGCTTCTCCGCCATGGGAACTGCCACGGCGTTAGCCAGAATAGCGCCGTACAAGGTCGTCAATAGTGCAATCGCCATGGCCGGGCCGATCGCCTTCGGGTCGGACATATTCGACATCATCTGAACCAGCCCCACCAGTGTGCCGATCATCCCCATGGCGGGAGCCGATTCACCAAAGCCCCGGAATATGGCTTCACCCATTTCCTGGCGCTCGATATTGAGGTTAATTTCCTTGCTGAGCAGCCGCTTAACAAAGTCTGCGTCATGGCCATCAATCGCCATCTGCACGCCTTTTTCAAGGAACTGATTGCCGATCTCTACAGACTCCAGCCCCAGCAGGCCTTCCTTGCGCGCCACGCTAGACAGTTCAATACACTCAGAGATCAGGGCCTCAGAGCTGACCGGCTTGTGCACAAAGGCACGCGAAGCCACCTTAAAGGCGCCCAGCGTCTGCTCCAGCGGGAATTTAATCAGGTTCGCAAAAATAGTCCCGCCGATAACGATCATGATACTGGGAACGTCAATAAAGCCGCTGGCACTACCACCAAAGACTATCGCACCGACGATGACGCCAAGCGATCCCAAGATTCCCAGTAATGTCGCTAAATCCACAGTTGTACTCCCCGCTCATATACCCTGCCACTGTTCAATTGAACAGCTTTCTTTACTATGCCGAGCACTTAGGACATCGACACATTTCAGGGTTTCTTGAGTAAGTACAAGCCTCTACTGACAGCGAGAAATTTTCTATACGAGATTGCCACAGTTGCGCGCTAAGAATTGATCTAACGATATCGACGGAAACGCAAAATACTTTAGCGAAAACAGTCACTTTGCGTTACACTGCTCAGCCTGCGCGCCCGTAGCTCAGCTGGATAGAGTAGGTGGCTTCGAACCACTTGGTCGGGAGTTCGAATCTCTCCGGGCGCGCCATTTTTTAGATTCACGCCCTCCCACAGAGCTCGCTTATCACGAAGACAGCCGAGGCAATTGCCCCGGCCGATTACCTCCTTATTCATCCTGCGGTGGCGGCAACACCACCTCATCGTTCAGCAATACTGCCGTGTCGTAATTGCTCTCCTCGCTGGTAGCGAGAATCACATCAAACTCCGCGCGACAGGTCTCCCCCGCCGCCAGACAGGTTCTTACGCTGGAGTGATCCTCAGCGACGGTGTGGCGCTCGAAGAAAGACGGATTGCGAGCTTCAGCCATATCACCCGAGCCGGGCGTAAACTGTTCACCCCGTGTTTCCTGCCTTACGGTCAGGCCGCCGTCAAAACGGTAGGGCTCTGGCTCCGCGCCGTCATCCGAGGCGGATGCCAGCCCCGGTAGAGGCGATTCAGGGGCTTCGCTATCACCAAAAGGGCCAGCGTCCGATGACGGCTGCGGCACGGTATTGGCATCGCCAGGGCTATCGCCCATCCCTGCCGACATTGCGCCACCCTGCAAGGCACCGCTAATGGCATTCAAGCCTCCACCGTCCGGAGATGATACGCCGAGCGCTGGCTGAGCACTTGCATGAGTCGCCATTAGCAGCGGCAGCGCGGCGCACATCGCCAATGCCCGCATCCAATTGCTCTTTTGTTCCATAGAGTTCCTCCCATCATTTTCATCAAGGTTTGAGCTGTGGACTGCACCTAAGCGCAGCATGTTCAGTGCGCTGGTACTATTCCAGTTAACGCGCTGCATTGCCTGAAGAAATGTGGGCACTTTTTAGTCCGCCAACAGCAACAGTGGGAGAACGGCGACGCTCTATTGGCTCTCGCTGTGGGTAATTTAATACAGCGACACACTAGGCCTATAAACCACCGCCACGTACAATATTTTTCTTGCTGAAAATAAGTGAATGTTTCATGTCACCCTGCCACTGCAACAGCGCCCAGCCATTTGCTGAATGCTGCGAACCCTATGTCACGGGAAAACAGAAAGCGCCGTCACCGGAAGCACTGATGCGATCTCGATACAGTGCGTTTGTGCTGGGCAAGGTCGACTATCTGTTACAAACCAGCGCCCCTGAAAACCACGCGCCCAACGAGCGAGAGCTGCTTAAACAAAGCTGTGCCAATACCCACTGGCTTGCGTTAAAGGTCATTGAAGCAAAAGAAAACACCGTCGAATTTTCGGCATTTTATGAGGTGAAAGATGAAGTTGAGCAGTTACACGAACGCTCAAGCTTTGAGCTGCGCGGCGATCAATGGATATATGTCAGCGGCGTATTTTTGCCACCGCTGACCTTTGGCCGCAATGATCCTTGCTGGTGCAGCAGTGGCAAAAAATATAAAAAGTGTCACAGCGGTTAATGCCGCTTAAAACATCAGCTCACGCACCTGATCAAAACGCTCGGCAAAGAAGGCCGTTACACCTTTTTTCACGTAGTCGGGCAACTCGTCAAAATCACGGCGGTTATCTTCCGGCAAAATCACTTTTTTGATACCGATCCGTTTTGCCGCGATGACTTTCTCGCGAATCCCTCCCACCGGCAAGACCTGTCCGGTTAAGGTTAACTCGCCGGTCATCGCGAAACCGGTTTTGGGCGCCTTGTTCAAAGCCAGCGACAGCAAAGCGCTCGCCATGGTGACGCCGGCACTGGGCCCGTCTTTGGGAGTAGCGCCTTCCGGCACATGGAGATGGACTGTCGCCTCGTCAAAATACTTCGGATCACCGCCAAAGGCTTCCAGGTTCGACATAACATAGCTGTAGGCAATATCCGCCGACTCTTTCATAACATCACCCAGCTGTCCCGACAGTTTGAAGGTGCGATTGAGGCCATGAATGCGGGAGCACTCAACACCCAGCGTTGCACCGCCCATGGCGGTCCAGGCCAGACCGTTTACCACACCCACGCCCTGCTGGGGCTTTTCCTTTTTAAAGACGGGCTTGCCGAGAAAATCTTCAACATCGTCCACGCCGAGCTTCAGGATCAAATCATCATCTTCAAGCAATTTCACCGCGGCTTTACGAACAATGCGACCGAGCTGCTTTTCCAGATTTCTCACACCCGCCTCACGGGCATAGCCATCGATTACATGGCGCAGGGCTGCCGCGTTGATACTCAGACGCTTCTTGGCAATACCACTGCGCTCCAGCAAGCGCGGCCATAAATGCTTGCGAGCAATGGCCAGTTTTTCTTCCGCCAGATAGCCCGCCAGCCGAATGGTTTCCATACGATCGAGCAAGGGGCCGGGAATGGTATCGAGCTGGTTGGCCGTGCACACAAACAGCACCTTGGACAAGTCCAGCCGCATATCCAGATAGTGATCGAGCAACTCGACGTTTTGCTCGGGATCAAGCACTTCCAGCAGCGCTGAGGCCGGGTCACCCTGATAGGACGCGCCAACCTTGTCGATCTCATCGAGCATTATCACCGGGTTGGCAGTTTCTACATCCTTGAGCGCCTGCACCAGCTTGCCGGGCATGGCGCCGATGTAGGTTCGGCGATGGCCCTTAATCTCAGCCTCGTCGCGCATACCACCCAGACTAAAGCGATAGAACTTGCGCCCCAAGGCATCGGCTATGGAGCGGCCAATAGAGGTTTTGCCTACACCCGGCGGCCCCACCAGCAGAATGATAGAGCCGGCGACGGTGCCTTTGAATTTACCCACCGCCAGAAACTCGACAATGCGCTCTTTGACGTCCTCCAGGCCCTGATGGTGTTCGTTGAGCACCTTGCGCGCACGCTTAAGGTCCAGCTGATCTTCGGAGAATACGCCCCAGGGCAGTGACGTCGCCCACTCCAGATAATTCCGCGTCACCCCGTACTCGGGTGAGCCAGTCTCCAGCACCTGCAGCTTGTGCAATTCGTCGTCAATCTTTTTGCGCGCAGCGTCGGGTAGGGTCTTACCCTTGAGACGCTCCTGAAACTCTTCGGCGTCTGCGGTGTGATCGTCCTTGGAAATCCCCAGCTCTTTTTGAATAACTTTCAGCTGTTCTTTCAGGAAAAATTCGCGTTGATTAGCGCTGATTTTTTCATTCACCTGCTCGCTGATTTTACCCTGCAGCTCGGCGACCTCGCGTTCATGCTTGAGTAGCAGCAGAACTTTTTCCATACGCCGCAGCAGCGGCAGGGTATCAATAATATCCTGCAGCTCGTCGCCTTTAGCACTGCTGGTAATAGCCGCCGCGAAATCTACCAGCAAGGAGGGTTCATTGGGGCTAAAGCGCGATAGATATTGCTTCAACTCCTCGCTGTAGAGCGGGTTGATCGCCAGCAACTCTTTGATCGCGCGGATAATCGCCATCGCATAGGCTTTTACCTCGTCGCTGTCGCGCTCGCCGATATTGTCCGGATAATCCACCTCAACCGCGTAGGGCGGCTTGCGACTAATCCAGCGTCGGATCCGAAAACGCTTCAGGCCCTGCACCACGATCTGCGCGGTATCACCTTCCTGATGGGCGTGATGTACTCGAACGGCGGTGCCAATACTCGGCGCAGCCTCGGTATCCAGACTGGCCGGGGTATCATCACCACAGTAGAGCAGCCCCATCACGTGATTCTGCTTGTTGCCCACCTTCTCTAGAGTTTCCTGCCAGAGCTTCATTTCCAGCAAGATCGGTTGCACCTGCGCCGGGAAGAACGGGCGCTTCGGCACGGGGAGTAGGTACAGAACCGAGGGCAGCACGGAATCCGGTATGACCAGACTGTGCTCGCCATCAATCATTTCCCCATTCAGTACATTGTCATTGTTTGCGTTATCACTCATGAGCCAACCTAGTTCACGGGGGTATAAAGGACTATATGGGGCCTAACTCTCCGACCTCAAGTCTAGATATTCATTCAAATTGACCGGCAAAGTTCTGCTGCGACCGCAATAGAAACTTTTTGTATAACAACTGCTCCAGACCGCCGCAATTCCAGCTTTACAGACATATCACTTGTAAAACGCCGACCATCCGGTATAACAAACTATGCCGAGGTACTAGACCCCCTGTTTCTTATGGTTAAGGAAAACCAATGAGCACGAAAAGCGGATTTTCACTAATAGAACTGATCGTAGTCGTAGCCATCATCGGCATACTCGCGAGTATTGCCTACCCCAGCTACGTGGAGCATGTGGCAAAGGCTAAACGCGCCGACGCGATTGCCGTCTTGCTGGAGGGCGCCCAGGCACTGGAACGCCACTACTCCGTCAACGGATCATACCTTGACACCAACAACAATCTCGCTGCCGTATATCCAACGGCAGTGAATGCGGGCAGCGTCACGCTGTATACCATTGCGGCAACAGCCTCAACCGCCAACAGTTTTACTCTGCGAGCGACCCGCTCCGGCAGCATGGCTGGTGACAAATGTGGGAATTTTGAGTTGAGTTCTGCCGGCGGTAAGAGCCTGAATGGCGCTGCAAGCGGCGTCACGATAGCCGACTGTTGGCGCCACTAATCAAGGCTAGCGCGCTGAGCCTTCACCCTGCAGCGCGTTCTTCACATCCGGCAGGTGGCGACGGCTGATCTTGGGCTTTTCCGCCAAGCCTTCGATGAGAGCGCATTGGGCGGTACCGACACGGACAATGCCCCGCAAGCGAGAGCGCGCCACAAGGGTGTTTCTATGAATACGGATAAAGTAATCGGGCCAATCCTGCTCCAGCTGCGACAAGCTTTCGCGCAATAAGCCCTCTCCGCCCGCATGCACCGCAACGACATATTTCTGTTCGGCACGCAGACAGAGAACCTCAGTCAAACTCAGTTTTTCAGAACCTTGTGCGGTCGTGAGCAATAGGCCCGGCGAGCTGGCAGCCGCAATATCATCCAACAGCGTCGAACTGAAACGCTGGGCGCGCTCCAGCGCCTTGTGCAGCTTGGCTTTTTCTACGGGTTTCAGCAGATAATCCACCGCCGCCGCCTCAAAGGCAGCCAGAGCGTATTCATCATAGGCGGTACAGAATACGACGGCTGGTGGCGCCTTCCATTCCGCCAGCTTTCGCGCGGCGGTCAGGCCATCCATCCCCGGCATCTGAATATCCATCAGCACCAGGTCCGGCTTCTGTAATTCAGCCTGTGCAATCGCCTGCTCACCGTTTTCCGCTTCAGCGACAATACTTACGTCGGTCAAATCCTGCAGCAGTCGCCGCAAACGTTGGCGAGCCGGTTTTTCATCATCAACAATAAGCACTTTCATAACGTGCACTACCGCGGAAGAACGCTTGCCGGGAAACGCATTTCAACACGAAATTTTGCGTCTCGTTCTTCCAAAGTCAAACTACCGCGATCCCCAAAAACGCTCTGCAGCCTGTGGTGAAGATTATCGCACGCCAGATGGTTGCCAATAGGTCGCTCCCGCCCGTACGCCAAAGGATTTTCAACGGACAGCGTAAAATCATCGCCGGCCCGAACCGCCTGGATATGAATCGTGCCACCATCGCTCAAGTGTTGAACCCCATGCACAATCGCATTTTCCAGCAAGGGCTGCAGACTCAGGCTCAGCACCTCCTGACTATCGTCAAGCGCATCGACCTGCCAGTCGACGCGCAATCGATTCCCCAGCCTGATCGACTCAATACGTAAGTAGCGCTCGCACAACTCACGCTCGCGACCCCAGGTACTCATAACGCGGCTATCTTGAAGATTTGCGCGAAACAGCGCCGACAGATCCTCAACCGCGCGCTCGGCCTGATCAGGGTTCTCGGCAATCAGACTGGCAATCGTATTGAGGCTATTAAATAAAAAATGGGGCTGGATACGTGATTGCAGGGCCTGAATACGAGCCTGCATTTCGCTCTGCTCTCGACGGCGCAACTGCCAACTTAAAAATAGATAACGTAAACCAATGCCCGCAATCACTGCACCGACAAACAGCGTTACCCATAGAGACTCGCCCGGCATACCTTCTGAGCGAAACGCCGTAGTTGCCAGCAACCATTGGGCGCCCAAGGCATATAGCAGCAGTACAGTCAGCACCAAGCCGTAGCTGAGCGATGCCGACCAGACCAGCGGCAGACGCGCTAGACGGTGTCGCAATGCGCACAGCACCACAGACGAAGAAAGGAAGACCAAGAGGCAGAACAGGGAAACCAGCGAGAAGTGCTGCCAGTCGACAGGAAACAAGCCCCGCTGCAGGCCGGTTATCACCAGTGCCAGCAATTCGGCAAGAATCACCAGCACCAGCAGGGCTTGGGCATTGCACAAATCCGGTAGAAAAAACGCATCATCAGATGCGTTCTCCTGCTCAGACTGCCTTACTTGCACTGACACGACCGATAAACTCTCACCGTAAGCTCGTGTCAGGCAGTATAGCAGCCTTTATCAACGTCTCCGTGTTACTTGTAATACCAATAGGTGCGCTTGCGCCCTGGATCCAGATTCAATGTCGGAGTACTCGGGTCAAACGCTGAAGGCCCTTCACCACCGATAATAAAGGGTACCGTCTCGTCTCCGATCGTAACCAAACCCGCGATGGGTGAAGGCGGCATACCACCCCCCACAAATACATTTATGGTCTTTTCGCCTGTTAAAAAGTTTACTTTATAACCGCGAGCAACACCGAGATTAGCAGTACAGGAATCCTCGGGCACCGCATCAGGCTGATTGGTGGCGAAGAATACGCTGCCCGCCACCACGACCGGCGCATTGATACCCTTTTCTCCCGGATTCCCGAAACTGAAATAGTAACCGTCGAAGAGGTCACCATTCCCGTCAAAATCGACCAGCGTAACTTCGGTACCGCTCGAATCTTTATACGTCCCTGTCGATGAATCATAGGTACAGGCAACCGGAGAGTTCGTAGCATCTAGACAGCGGCCATCCGTGCGATTAAATAGGTCGCTTTCTGTGAGTACTGTGCGCGCCTGTTCATTCGCTACCGTACGACTAGGATCACCGTTATAGGACACAGTATCCTTGATCATATAAAAGCGGTTGGTGACGTTGTAGGCAATACCCGCCGTATTGACGTCATCAGGGCTAGGATACAACGGGTGCTCACGATCCCCGGAAACCGCGACCACCGCATCAAAGTTGTTGGTAGGCACAACATCCGGTGGAAACAGAAATTTACGTGCATCGTTTCCAGAACCGCTGATATCAGCAATTTTCATTACTTGAAAATCTGACGGCGACGGCGTTGTACTATAGCCATTCGGTTCGAGATCGACTCGCCATATACCGCCTCCAACATCTGCCGCGTACAAGCGGTCAGCGACTCCATCAAAATTTCTATCCACTACGGTCACATCCGCAGCGAAGGACTTGTCAAAATCCGTAGTAAAGTCGCTGTTATCAAAGCAATTGCTGCTGGTAGCACCGGCTACACCAGTACAATCTGCGAGTGCGGCCCACACGAGACTGCCATCTGTCGCATCCAGGATAATAATTCCGCGGCCTTCATCCGTTGTTACTGTCACAGGATTACCATTGCTATCTTCGCACTGGCCAGCCGGCTCACAGTCTTCAACATCAGCGTCGTAACCCGCAGCAAATATCAACACAGGATTAGCATGCCCTTTGATCTCCACAACTTTTGGGTGCGACCAGGTTTGTGCCAGTTCCGGAATCTGGGTTTTGTTAACTTTCCAAAGTATCTTCGGTGGAAGTTTCGGGTCAGTAACATCCAGCGCATAGAGAATCGGACCACCCCGTCGCGCGGTCAAATAGATATATGACTTTCCAGCCGTTGCGCCTGTTGTTCGCTTATCCTGAAGAATCGCCGTTATCCCATCAAAGAAGTAATCACGCGGTTCGGCTTCATCATCCACTACCCCCGTGTAGTTAATTTTCGGATCATCATTGAACAGACGCGGTAACTTGGTAAAAAATTCCGGTGCAATAAAGGCCCAGAGCTCCCCGCCCGGAGGTACAACGCGACCGCCATCGAGTGTAATAGAGCGCGTTTGGTTGCCATTTACCGCACGATATAAGCCATCGTTTGCACCGTAGAAGACGATGACGTCGGTCTCACCCTCAGGGTTGTCATTATTGATATCACCAAAGTTGATAACCGCAGGGCGTGAGTGCAGAACATCCCCGTGAACCGAGGGCCGAATAGAGATGGAACAGGCAGTGGTCCCATCGGGATAATTGCGCGACCCATCATTATTCAGGGGACAGGGTCCTTCCAAGGCTTCATTGCCCGCAATATCTTCCCCTCGCACCCAATCGATCAAGTTACTGCCGGTAAGCAGCGTCTCACCCCGACAGGTAACATCGTGGCTGCCCAGAGCAACACTGTTTAATTCAATGGAATAGGAGTTTGCTGTAAGTATCGTTTTGGCTTCCGTAACAAAGGAGCCACCCGTCATTTGGCTAAGTCCAACACCGGACCCACTATTAACTGTTTCACTCGTGGAAATGGCACATGAGCTCAACGTGATTTGCTCGCCGGTACTGAAACCATGGCTATTCTGGGTCACTACCGCGGTAGTCGAATAGCGATACACGGTAACTTCGAGAGGATTCCCACCATTATTTGCACCTGCAGTCATGGAAGGCATCTTCACCTTGATGTATTTGAGTCCGGCGTTTGTACCGGTTTCCAGAACCTCACAGGTGGCAGCATCGGACGACACGTTATTGCAATCGGTTTGCGAGAGGAAAGTAGCGTCCGTTGGAATAATATCGACATGATCTGCCGCAACTTTATTCTGTCCTGTACCAGACTCAGCACGTACGTCCTCCAACGTACCGGCTACGGTCTCATAGAAATAACAGTAAATAGACGTCGACCCTTTAACTTTCTCAGACTGACATGAATAGGTGACGTTCATCTTTGCGCTCGAGCCCGCCCGAATACTCGCTGAGCCCGCCCCACTTGATGAGAGCGCAAACAGCGTATCCGCATTACTTGCTAAGGTAGTATTCGAGGTCGAAAACTCTGGCAAATCCGACCCTATCGGACAGCTGGTCTCGCTATTGCAGGTATAGATCTTACGTGCATCTTGGCTGGTCAAGTATTGAATTCTTGTGACCTGACCAGCGCCGCCTTTTTCGACCAGATCGCCATCAGGCATATCATAAGTGCCGCCACTTCCGCTGCGACTGTTAACCCAGAACCCAAAGCCTTCATCCGCTGCAGTGGGCCAATCCGGAGAGTTAGACGGTGTATTTGTTGTCCAGAAACTCGATGCCGTCTCCTTTATCGTACCGGTGTTAATATTGGTCGCCGACGTAACCGGTCCAGCACTCGGATCTTGGGTTGCATCGGTAAGCACAATCGTACCACTGGCATCAAAACCTAGCTGGTACTGTTTGAGGTTACCAAGCCAGCGAGGACCCGCCGCCCCATCTGGACGAAACATCGCGATATAGATCTGATTGAGGAAGGTGCCCTGTGTATTGGCACTAACCGGCAAGGTTGCCGAAGAGAAAACGCTGTTTACGGCCTGGACTTCGTTAAATATCTGGATAAAAACTTCCTTCAACTTACCGGGGTCGTCGTACTCTACTTGATAAGCATCGCCGCCGCCCATACTGGCCATTTTCCCATAAAAGAAAATTTCCTCGTCAATCTTGCTGGCGAGATTTGGGTCGGGGTCATACACGGCGATGGTATAGGTAGCAATATTGCGATCAGCTTGAGCGCTATCGCTGACGTTCACTCGCTTCATAAAACGAGTCCACTCATCCGCCCAATAACCACCATTAACACTGTCTGAGTTGGTAAGGTTGGTGACCGGTATCGGCGTCATGAAATCGACATAATCGTCCGAACCTTCAGCGTAACCAAAGGCGTTCTTCAACTGTGCACTCAGCACATCTTCCGGGCTACCCGTACCGTCTTTTACCGATGCGGTTTCCTTTGTCGCATTGCCAAGGTAGACAACTACAGCATCACGACACTCCGTAGACACCGTGGTGACCGTGGAGTAATCCGTTCCGGAACAGGAGGTGCTAAGACCATTCAGTGCAGCCCATGTTTCCGCGACCATGTCACCAGTTTGAGACTGGTTGGCCAGGATGCTGGCACTTGTACTGTCTTGAAACGACTTAACCGTAGTCACAAAAGCATCGATCGCACTGGACTCCGTAACGTCGCCGGTATCGGGGTCAGTCAAGCCATCATGCATCAACTTTGGTGGAAGAACGAGGTAACCACAGTCGTCGCCACCTTTTGTTATCCCGTTGGGGTAATTGCTTTCAATACCATTCTTGTTGAAGACCATCAGCCCAATCTTGACCTTACCCAGCAGGTCGGGAAGATTCTTCAGCTCGAGCACCGTATTAACAAGTGCACACTGCTCCATCCCCGCAACGGTGTTGCCCATACTGGGAGCGCCACTGCCATCACTATAAGTGCATCCATGTACAACATTGGCATTCGCATTTGCAGAGGTGTGCCACGCAACAAGCACTGTTGGTTCGTTACCGCCCGCAGGGTTGTTACCAGTAAAAAGATCAATATCTTCCGCGGAAACCCATCCACTGAAAGCGACCAGAACCCATATCCATTTCTTCATTGTCTATTCTCCGCCAGTGTTATGGGCAACTGGTGCCAACCACGGCCAGCATGTAAACACCTTGATGCATTTCGATCCCCGCCCCTGTATTGGCGTTATTTACCGTAGATGCAACATCCCAATTCATACGCGAACACCAGGAGTTACCCGATGTGACACCGCCGCTACCCCCAAAAATACCTGTGGTCGCCAGCGAACCACTGCCAAGGCACTGCGCTTCACTAGGATTACTTACATCCAATTCCGGAATTGTAATAATTGTCGAACGCGTGCAATTCGGAGGCGCGACAGAAGCTATAAGATCATCCGTTCCGTCGCCGTCAAAGTCTGTTCCTATCTCTTCTGCATTTATCGGCAAAGGCAATGTGAAGTTGGCAGGGTTGCTAATGTACGCTTCCATACCGTTTCTGGCCGCGAGCTTAGCCTCCATCCGATACTGCTGATTACCCGCTATTCGAAAATTGATATTGCTGGACGACACCAGGCTGGTCACGATAATCATAAAGATACCGACCATAACTAAGACGATTACCAGTATCGCGCCCTGTTGCTGATTGCGGGATATCATGACTCGCGCACCCCCGACACATTTTGTATAAGCACTACCGACCGAAATACCCGCCTTTTGAAGGCATCATTGAACGGGCCAACTCGCGCTGCTTCACCGAGATCATAGGTTTTATCGTCATTCCAGCCCGGGAAGCTTGTTACGCTGCGCACCAGAACTGAAACCGCAACCGATACAACATTGGAAAAGTTTTCAGTGTCACTCGCGGAACCTGCTGCAGGGCAACCGACCGTAGTCAAATTATCCACCCGAGGGTCAGGAACGTAGCAGTCGGGAGCTCCGTTGTTGTCTAAATCGATACCGTACTCAAAATGTATATCTTGTATTCCCTCGACTAATGAACTGATCTCGAATTCGCCATCTACATATTCCGCCACTTTGAGTGTAGGGATATTGTCACTGGGATCGCATTCGTCGCAATTGGATACAAAAAAGGAACTGACGCGATAGGGCCAAACCTGGGCGGTATTACAGTCATCGTCATTCAACGTAAAGTTGGCTTTGACTGTGCCAAAGCGGAAGGCATCGGCATCAGTATCACAGGATGAAATCTGCAGATAGGGATCACCATCGACCGCAGACGCTTGCGCTACAGAATTGGCATTTACCCGCCGGACCACCAGAACTTCGCCATTAGTAACAATGTTCGCATCGGTTGTTGAAAAACAGGAAGGCGTTGCTGCTGATGCCGAATAGCCAAATCCTTCAACCGCCGTGGGCAATTCCGGAGCGAGGGTATCACCGTCAGAATCCAGCAGACTGATACCTAAATTGGCCAGCGTCGTACCATCTTCACACGGATCTGGAGATGTCCTATCGACACTGGCATTAAAGTAGGGACCGAAATAACCGGCCAGGGAGATTTCATCTGTGAGAATCTGAATAGCATAGCGGCCATTTTCTGATAATTCTGAGCTTCTGTTCAGCTCGGTTCGCGTCGCACTGACTGAGGCCATCAAGCTGATTATCCCCACCAGCATGAAAGCACCCAAGGTCAATGCGATCATGATTTCCAGAAGCGTCAGACCGCGTTGTTTAGCAACAAGCTTGTGTTTACTCATGATAGGTTCGCCAGTCTGATAAGTATGCTTACAGCGCGGCGTTTAGGCTCAGCACCGTATTGCCCCTGCCCACAATCACTAGTGGGTGTAACGGTTTCACTAAGCCCCTGCCAGGCGACCGTCACGCGGTATAATCTGTTGGCGGCATCAACCTGCTCAATACATCCTCTGGCCCCAATCATACTGCCGAGGTTTATAGTGTCGTCATCGGCATCCTTCTCAGATGCACCCAACAAGGCGTTGTGCCAGGCCAACATATCCGCATCCGCACGATTTTGCTGATCACTGCCACCGCAATCCTGCACATCGGTAGCGAATGTAACGCCGGTTCCCAAAGTTTCACCGTTCGCACCATTGCTATAACAAGTCACGACCTGCCGATTTACATTGATGCGGTCCACCATATCCTGAACGAGGGTCAAGGCCTGCAACCGCTGATAGGACTCAGCTTCCTGCTGCACCGTCCTCACCACCAAGCCTGCAGCCCCCATCAATGCAACCAAAGACACCAACAAGGCGATCAGCAATTCGATCATGCCTATGCCAAGCTGCTCTTTCCGCATATTCATCAGCAACTCCCAGACTTAGACGAAGGTTTGCCCGTGGCCGACATCTCAATGCAATAGCTAGGCGCACCGGAACCCGAAGGCGGTTCGATCTCGATTTCCACATCCGAGCCATTACGTCGACCATCACCACCATAGCTCAGAGGAGTAGATGCCGGATCTCCGGTCAGCGTGATGCCCTCGTAGCCATCCTGCACCCGCAATGTTGTGCCGCCGCTGGCGGTTGTCCAACCATCTGTCCAACCGCCCGCAGCAGGCGTAATAGTGACCGTTGCATTTCTCTTAACAGCTTCACTGCGTGCAAAATTTAACGTGGCAACCAAATCATTCGCAGCGCTTCGCACACGTTGGGTCGCAATCATGTTCTGAAAGGATGGAACCGCCAGCGAGGCCACAATCGCCACCACTGCCAGCGTAATCAGTATCTCCAACAGGGTGTAACCACCCTGCTTACGATTTAGCGCCAGCATCGCGTGCCACCGTGCTGAGTTGATTTTGCGCCAGTGTTATTTATCCGCAGCCAACCGCAGTCGGTGTCGTCCGAAGCCTGCGCACCCGTGGGCGTTGCGGTGACCTGATAGGTTGCCGCCGCACCTACAGTCGTTACCGTATAATTAGCTGAGACTTCTGGCGGCACTGAGGCCCCCAGTGTCGCCATATCCGCCGCGTAACTTCGATTGTCGAGCAAATACCGCTCCTGCATGTTCGCAACTTCCAGCAAATAACTGGCCGCAGCAGTGCGATTGGCGCGCACGGTGCTGTCGCGATAACTGCCCATAGCGATGGTCGCGATAATGGCGATCATCGCGACGACCACCATCACTTCAATTAATGTGAAACCTTTTTCCGTGCGCAAACCGTGCATAGTCTTCAGCCAAAGAAATTTGTCATTGGGCAGTATGGAAGCGAGAAATGCGAGGGTCACCGACTATGCGACGAACGGTCGTTTTTTCTGACAGACGGTAAAAGGTGCGCGAAACCGGTCACATAAGCGGCTTAAAGGCTACTGGATTGCCTTGGTCAGGAATTCGCCGATCTGATTGGCCACGCCACGACAAGCAGCGGACTGGGTGGGCGCCACCAGCGGGATGGGAATGATCACCGCCGGCACATAAGAGGTTCCACTGGCTTCAACGGCGATCTTACCCATGGACTTCAGGGTTTGCATGTCCCAGATGACGGCTTCGTATTCGGCGTCGTCTTCCCACCACAACAGGCCGAGACAGGCGCCGCCGCCGGCACCAACACTACAGGACAGACTGCCGCCGTCTTCGCCGCGGCGAGTGATTCCGTCGAGCCACACTATATAGCGGGTGCCGGTCTGCTTCAGACGATCAGCAATAGCCGGCTCCTGCAGGCGCTTGGCCAGAGCCTCGGCGGTAGTAGGCGCCATACGCGGCTGGAACCAGGGAAACATCTCGTCCATAAAGTCCTGCTCGGCTTTGACCGGCAGTTTTTTGCGGGTGAGGGTATTCTGCACACAGCGAGTAAAGTCCGCCTCGGTCTGGTGCCGAAAGTTTTGACGCCGCCCCAACACGACAATGGTTTCACCCTCTTTCAGCACGCCCACCGGCGCCTGTCGCAACTGCTCCACTGACGAACTGACACAGCCTCCGAGAATGGCGGTCAGTAGCAGCGCAAATGCGGCAGGCCAGCACCTCATCACGTGCGCTCAGCTTTCGCGGCAGGCGCGACGGAAAAGAGTTTTTTCGCGGCGGGCTGCTTCATAAAGTTCAATACGATGGCGGCAGCGGCATCGCGCATCGCGCGCCGCGAGGCTTCACGCATGGCACCGGCAGCAGAACGGCCGGATTTTTCTTCCCGCCCATAGGCCGTGAACGCCCAGTTAAGCATTGGCTCGCCGCCTCCTCGAGCGAGCTTGAGTGAATACTTGATCCACACTTCATAGTAGTCACTCTTACTCATGCCAGGGGTGCTAAACTGAAAATCCCGCATGACCGGCGTCAGCACCAGAGCGTCATCGGGAATGGCTTTTTCTTCGAACACCAGGCTTACCTCTTCAAACATCCCTGCAAAGACCGATTTGAACAGCTTTTCCTGGGAACTGCCGAACACAATGGTCCAGTCAGCGCCTTGCTCCGGCTCGTGGCGATGAACATAACGGCGAAGCTCAGGGGAAATATAGACCACGACCGGCTGCGGCAACTGGCTGATGATTGGCTCCGGAAAGTCATCACTCAGCACCACATGCTGACTGCAGGCGCCCAACAATAGACTTAGAAACAGCGCGATCCAGCGTAGCTTTAACATCACCGCGGCTCCAGTGTTTGCAGGCCCACAAACGTACCGCCATTCCGCTGGCACAGGGCCCTCATAAGCATGGAAAACTGCACACCCGTTGGCCGTATGCCGCTGCGGGTGAACTGCACCGGAAACCCCACCGCATGAATGCGCACCAACGGCTTGCCATCGGCACCACGGGGATTAATCCGCTCCACCGTGTCCAGCACCGCCTGAATGGAGTTCCCGGTAAATTCATCGCCGAACACATAAATACTGATCTTTTTGTCGTCGGAATAAAAGGCCCGTATCGCGCGAGTAATACCTTCTACCGGGCTCGAATTGGAAAAGGGCTGCCAACTGGCCATACGACTGATAATGGCCTTGCGCCGCCCCGGCGTATCAGGAATCCAGTCGCCGGCGTACTGGCTGAACATGTAGTCGCCCATATCGTTCATGATCTGCAAGCCCTTGACCTTGGGGTACAAGTCCAGAGTTTCGGTCAGTTTTTTAATCACGGTGGGCCAGGCGTAGCCGTGCATACTGCCCGAGGTATCGATCACGAAAATAATGTATTCGCTGTCGACCGGAATCCCGCCCACTGACTGATTCTGCGGGCGCACGCCGCTGCCGTAGAGACGCTTCATCTCTTCGGTGAGCTCCTGCCGGGCAATCGCGAGACGATTTTCTATCGCCGCCGCAGCCTCGGCTTCCAGTTGCGCGTCTGCGCGTTCGGCCTCCAGCGCCCTTGCCTCGGGCCGCATACTGGCCAACTCCTGTTCTGCCTCCGCAAGACGCTTGCCCTTCTCTGCCAGTTTCTGCTCGAGACTGTCGAGTTTCCCGTCCAGCTCGGGCAATTCCGCGGCCAGCTTTTCGGCCATGGCCTGCAAGCCAATGCCTTCATCCTTCTGCTTGGTCGGCTCGGCAATTTTGGTCAGCACCAAGAGGAGCACAATAGCGCCAAAACCACAGCTGATGGCGTCGAGAAAAGACAGACCGAAGGTTTCGGTTTCGCGGCGACGACGCTTCACGGCCAATCCTCCGACGGGCTGAGAAAGACTCCTCCGCTGTTACGGGCCAGCGCCCAGTAGGTGCTGGCGGCAAAGGGGTCGCCTTCCATAGGAAACAGAATCACATTAACCGGTACGGATTTAGGTAGCCGGCTCGCGGCCGTGGCAAACAGTCGCAGGCGCTCACGACCGGAAACCCCGCCGCTCTGCGAAGCGCTGACATCCTGCGTAGGTAGGCCATCGGTGATCAGAAACACATTGTCCGGGGCCGGGCTAAGCTCGGTCAGCGCCTTGAAGGCCAATTCCAGACTGGTGCCGTTTTCCGGTACGACACTGCGCAGCGCGCCGATGGCCTCGGTGAGCTGCTTGCCTTTTTCCGTGCGAAGCCATTTGCCTTCACTGCCCTTGATGGCGGGTTTCACAGCGGTATTAAAGCTGTAAATCTGAAATTGCGAGTCGGCGGGGATCTGGGTGGTCAGCCAGTCCACTGCATTTAGCGCACGCTGCCATTTCGGCGAAGCCTGTTTGCGGGCATCGCTCATATTGCGGCGCCGAATAACTTCAACCACCTTTTCGCCGAGCATACTGGTAGAGCTGTCGAGCAGAATCAAAATGCGCTCGCCGCCTACGTTCAAGCCCGTGAGATACTGGCGCCGCCCCTCACCGGCAAAGGCGCGGGTAGCATCTCCCTCGCCCTGTTTGTCGCGCAGGGTATCGAGCTGTTTCTCAATGGCCTTGAGTTCTTTGGTCAAGGCCTGAATATTCTTTTCGCGAGTGCGCACTTCCTGATCGGAATCATCTTCCTGATCGATAATTTCTTTCAGGCTGGCAGCTTCGCGATTTGCCGCTTCAAGCTGGGTTTCAGTTTCCTGCAGGGCGGCGGCCAGTGCTGCGAGGGCACTGCGCTTTTCCAGAACTTCCTGCTCGATCAAGCTGAGATTGCGGGCAACCTCTTTGTAGGTATCGGTTGCGCGTATTTCGGTGGAGTGATTAATGATCATAAAAATCAGAATGACCGCGCCCAGCCCGCAGGACATGGCGTCGAGAAAGGACATGCTGAACTGTTCAAATCCGCGACGCCGGCTCATCAGGTCTCGCTTTCAACCCGTATCAATTGCACATCGCCTGCCGGTGTCTGCAGGCAGTCCCCCAAACTGACTGACTGTGCGCCGACAAGGGAATCGCCATTCAGACTGACGCGTTCACTAAGCGGCTTAACCCGCAGAGTCTCACCCTCACACTGGAGCTGAAACTGTGGCTCACTGGCCGGCCACTGCAAGCCACCACCAATAGGAAACGCGCGATGTTCATGCAGCACGTGCGTCGCCTTAAGGGTTGGTGCCGCAGGCACGCTCATAGCCGGCTCGCTGCGCTCACCCTCTGGCAAGGGCAGCTGCTTAACCCACAAGGGTGAATCGCCCTCAGTACACAACAGGGATTGCTTCTGGCGGGCAATATCAACACTGGCGGTCTCTGTCAGCACATGAACTTCACCGCACGCGCGCAGTGTATCGGTCAGGCCCGGCAAGGCTGCGAGGCGGTGACTGAGCAGCACTGCACCCGACGCGTCACGCACCGCTTTCTGCAACTCCCGATACAAACCATCCAAGGCCACTTCGACCTGTTCCCGGCGCCATTCGATGCGATGCTGGCGCAGCCCCGCAGGCAGCTCCAGCGTCACCCGCGACGACTGTTGCAAGGCTTGCCACCACCGCGGCAACTGGTCAAACAGGCGCTGCTCGCTGGCCGCCTCGTGCAAGGGGTCAAACCGCGTTTCCTGTAAAAACTGTTCACTGATCTGGCGCACGCATTGCTCGATACACCAGTTCAATCCCGGCGTGGTGAGCTCGCGGCTGACACCCGTTTTGAGGCGCGTGTCGCACTCAATATCAGTCACCATGCTCCGGTGTTGGCTGATATCCAGATAACGTATGGAGGTGCCGCTCGTTGACGGCGGCACAGAGGCCGCGGCCAGCACCGCGCTTTCTGCTATTCCTGCCACCCTCAGTGAACAGGCCTGTACAATGCCAAGCAGCAACGCCAGACGCTCACTGCCATAGTGGGCGGGCACCAACAGGAGAATATCCTTTTCACGCGTATTGGCTGACTGGAATAAATGTCGCAGGTGGTAGTAGGCAATATCAGCGTGACTGCGAGCGCTACCTGCCAGACGATTCAGCGGCTGCTGATCCAGCTGCTCCCAGAAATGCAGATAAGTCGCACGCGGATTGAGGCGGGATTTTGCCAGCGCTTCACTGCCGAGCAGAAAACTGTCGCCATTTAAAACTGCACAGGCCGGCGAGCTTGCCAGCAGGCCGTCGTCGCCAAACAGCCGCAGGGCGCTGTCATTAAAATCGAGTATCAGCATTATTGACTCTGCAGATTCTGAATCAGCCCGCGATCACAGGCGGTTTGGGTATCCAACACCAGGCGCTCCTGAAGCAATTGCAGCTGGTATAAGGCAAACATAAGAATGATCGAGAGAATCAGGGCAATCAGTGTTGAATTGAAGGCCAAACCGAGGCTGGCGGTTACGCCACTGATATCGCCTTCCAGCGCTTTATGCGCCAACCCCAGCGCCTCACCGATACCGCGCACGGTACCGATAAACCCAATAGAGGGAATCGCCCAGGCGATATAGCGGATCATCGACAGCTCGGATTCCAGCCGCTCAATTTCTGCTTCGCAGCTCTGAGTGATGGCATCAGCCACATTCTGGATATTGCGGGTCGAGCGGAAACGGCGCAGTGCCGTCAGCAAGGTACGCGGATACAAATAACTGCGCTCGGGTTCGGGCAGGGCTTCGATAATGCGCGCATGATGCCGCGCATCTTCCGGCAATATCGTTTCCCCTTCCGACACCTGAATCAGGTTCTGTTCAAGCTGCTCGCGCTGACGACTGACCGCCACGGCTTTCATGATCAGCAGAGCAAACGCCCAGAACAGCAGAATAAAACAGGCTTCCTGTTCAAAGTCGCGAATGATCACCAGCAGGGAGCGCTCCGGCTGATAGTCCGGATTGTTGGCAATCATCTGCTGCTGCTCCATCTCGATCAGTCGAGCCTCGGGGCGGATTACCGTAACGTAAGCCGTGTGCACCACGATGATGGAAATCAACAACGCAAACAGTTGATAGAGAAAGTCATTGGACAGTCGGATTTTCATTCGTCGCTCTTGCCTGTTATCGAGAGTTGCCTGCCATCAGAAATCCGCAGGCAGCGTGAGTATGGTATCCGCGTGCACTTCTTCCGAAGGCTTGAAAGCGCGTGGCGCGGGAGGTGCCGGCTGCTGCGCTGGTTGTTCTGCCGCAGGCGCCGACTCTTCCACTGGCTGAGCGGGCGATTCCGCCTCTTCATTAGACTGCGCCCAGAGCGGCCCAACCATCAGCCCCATGAGAATCACCACCGCAGCAAAACTAATCTTTTTGTGCCTGTGCATAGCGCGCCAACCTGAAGCCCACATCATCACGCCCTTCCTCACCGGAATCCCGATACACCAAACGCAGTTCCGTTATGCGCCCATGTCGCCAGCTGGAACCACGAATGGTATGCAGCTTGCCGGCGCCCGCGCCGAGCGGATCGGTTTCCACCGCCGTCGAAATTTCAACGCTGTAAACGTCGTTCATCCATTCACTGACATTACCGCCCAGATCAAATAGACCTAAAGGATTAGGATCAAACTTTCCGACTGGCGCAGCCGCGATATAATTGTCCTGGTAGGTGCTGAGGGTTTTATCCACAACACCCTGCGCACTGATATCTGCGTAGTTTCCGGCCTTGCCCGTGGGCGGCATATCGTTGCCCCAGGCGTAGCGGCGCTCACCCTTGCCGCCGGTATAGCGCGCCGCCCAAACCCACTCGGCTTCGGTGGGCAGACGATAACCCGTGTTCGCGGGAGTAACCAACTGACCATTGCGATAAGCCTCCGGGAGACCATCGCGGCGACTAAGCCAGTTACAGAAGGCAATGGCGTCCTGCCAACTCACGCGCGCCACCGGATAGTTGTCGTTGTCCAGCGTTGTGCGCTGCACAATGCCCGAAGAATGCTGGGCGCGGAACTGACGAAAAGCCTCATTCGTCACTTCTTTGGTCGCGAGGTAAAACAAACGCGTCAGTTTGACATCGCGCTGCACCTCGTTGGACTGCCGCCCCTGCTCCCGACGCGGCGAACCCATTGCAAAGGGTCCACCCGGCTCGATCAATACCAGCTCATCGCCTGTCGCAGCACGAATACGTTTCGGAAATTGCGCCAGAAAAGCTTCGCGCTCGGTCAGCAGTCTGACATTCACCCGCTGCTTGAACCCAGAGCGCGGAGTAACGGTCTGCCGATGAGTCGCATAACCCTCGCGACGAATTTCCAGTTTGTGCGCGGTCGCCGTGAGCTGCACGGTTTGATTCGCGCGTCCACGCAAAATGCCATCAATGTATAACAGGGCATCTTTTGGCGTGGCGCTGACTTCGATCTCACCCACAACCGGCTTAAGTGTAAGCTCTAGCTGTTCGCGACTGCCGCTGGCCAGTGACAAGGTTTTGGTCAAGGTTTGGTAGCCCGGCTTGTTCAGTGTCAGCTCGGTACGCGATTGAGGGCGCAACTCGATGGTCAGGGGGGTCTGCCCCTGATACTCGCCGTTGACCTGCACCCGCGCGCCGCTCGGGCGACTGCTGAGTTCCACGCTTGCGTAACTGGGCTGCAGCACCACCGGCGGTAATTGCTGGGCGATGTTAGCCTCGGTAATCAGCGAATATTCCCAATCCTGATAGCCGGCCAGCGAGAGCTTGAGGGTGTGCTTGCCGGGCATCAACTCAACCACCATCCCGTCCGGGCCCGTTACGCCCTGCTCGACGCCATCGACCGTTAACAGGGCACCTTCGGGTTTTGAGCGCAGGCTGATCTCGGCCCAGCCGGGTTCCAGCGCCAGATGCAGCCCTTGCTCACGCGCCATGCCTTCAATATCCACCACGCCGGTGCTTGGCTGATAGCGCGGCGCACTCAAGGTATAGGTATAGGAGCCCGGTTCCAATTTGATGTCAGCCACCGGCGTATAGCCCTTGGATTCGCCTTCCAGCTCAAAACGGGCGCCCTCAGGGGTCGAGCTGACCGTCAGCAGGCCCGGTAATTTTTTCAGCTCAAAGCGAAACAGATTGTCGCCCTCGGCACTGACAGTAATCGGCTTCTCCAGGGTGTGGTAACCGGCCTTCTCCACTCGCAGCAGATAATCGCCGGGGCGAGCGAGGTAATTCCCGCCAAGCTCTATTGCCAAGCCGCCGCTCAGAGAAATTCCGTCAGCCGCCGGTTCCGTCTGCACCTTCACCGCTTTCGCGGTAAGCACAAACCAGAGCCCCGCCAGCAACACGACAAGCAGCGCGCCAACCACCCAGAAAAGGGGCCGCACCGTTCGCGCTGGCGCCGCTGCCGCACTGGCATCCGGCGGCTGAAAAGCCGCCGGGCGGATCGCCTCATTGCGCGCGTTGCTGTCCGATTCCTTCATTACCCACCTTGTTGTTTTTTATCGATCTCAGTGTTGATTGTTATCGGGTTCAGATTTTTTCAGTGCAGCGAATATCCAGACTCACTGCGCCGACATCCGGCCTGACCGAGAGCGTGGTGCGCACGTCGCGATAGCCTTCGCGACGTCCAACCACCGTGTAGTCACCGGGCGTAAGCCGCAGGGTTTTCTGGTCAAACATGCCCATTTCACCCACTTTATAAACCACCACATCGGTACTGCTGTCGGAGTTCAGTTGCACGGTGACCGGCTGTCTGGCCCGCGCAATAGCCGCATCCACGGCGTCCATCTGCGACTGCAGGCGCAGCCCGGGCTTGTCGATCTTTTTCGCATCTTGCAGGGTATACCAGGCACTGGCCAACACCTCCTGACTGTAAAGCCGCTGCGGCTGTTCCACCAGAATCTGCAAGCGCTGATCAAGTTCCAGTCGTGTTTGGCTGCGGGCCAGCCCTGACTGGGCAAAGCCCAAGGTGCCATCCAGCTCCGTCACGGTTTTGTAAGCGCTGACCGCTACACTCCAGTTTTCCTTGGCCTCGGCCTGTTCGGCCTTAGCCTTTAAGGCGGCAATACGCCGTTGCAAACGCTCAGCCCTGACCTCGGCCAGCCCTTCCTTCACCACAGCATCGTTCGGTTTGAGTTTGTCCGCCTTGCGAAATTCGCGCTCGGCCGCATCCAGATCACCATCTGCCAGCGCCTGCTGGGCGGTAGAAAGTGTTATACGAAATTCCCAGTCTTGCATCGCTTCGCCTACTCGCACCACACCCTCGCGGGCCACCGGCGACTGAGGATCAAGCTTTAACACTTCGCGGTAGAGCATCATGGCCTGATCCAGCTGATCGGAACGCTCGTGATTTTCCGCCGCCGATAACAGGGTTAGAATCTGGGGCAGATTTTTTGCCCGCCGCATACCAGTTTGCGCCAGCGGATTTTCCGGATGAATGGCCAAGGCCAGATCGAAGGCTTTGACCGCCTCTTCACTATTCAGTTTTTCCAGCGCCTGATAGCCGTCGATAATAGCTGTTTTGAGTACTGCCTCAACTTGGCCCAACAACGTGTTGGCCTGTTCCAGCGCCTTGCCCCAATAGGTAGCTGCGGCTTCAAATTCCCGATTTTCAAAATAGTTAACGGCGCGCTCTGCGTTGACTTCGATCTGCTGATAGTCAGCGGGCGCCCAGCGCTCTACCGACAATTTTTCCAGTTCGGCACGGCGCAATTGCAAAGCATCGGCGATGCGCTGCGCGGTTTGACGTTTGGCCAGCACCGCTTCGGCATCGGCCTCGCTAACGCGGGCAGACGGCGCAGTATCGGGAGATTCCTCAGGCGTTTGCTCTGCGCTTGATTGCGCCGAACCCTGCCCACCCGCTGCGGCTGTAACCGCGGATTCACGTTGATTCAGCTGCGACGGCAACCAGAGAATGACCAGGCACAGCAGCAAGACAATTAGCGACACTGCAACCCAGAAAAAAGGGCGCTCCGGGGAAGCCGCTGTTGGCTCCGCAACTACACTCTGCGGCGGCTGATGGGCGACGGGCGTAATACGTTCGCCGGCATCGTCTGATGAGGAATTCTGCGACAAGGGTTAACGATCCTTATCCGCAGCGGAACCGTCGTCGGCTCCCTTCGGCGGCAATCCGGTTTCGTTAGCGTAAATTTTCTTCAGCAATTCGCGCCACTCCTGATACTGGGCTTCGGCGGAACCACTCAGGGTAATGGTTTTCCCTTCGAGCTCAATCACTCGGGGTTTAAGATCACTGGACAGGGATTCGCCAAGCTCCTTCAACGCTTCGACATGCAGTTTCTTTTCACCGAATTTATCAATCCCGGTTTTTAGCAGGTAACCGCCGCCAATCACACCGGAATAGGCAGCTGCCGCTTCAGCGCCGTTGCTCGCTTGTCCGGCGCCGTAAATACCCGCAGCAACACCAACCGCGCCAGCCACCATGCGTCCAATGGCTTCCTTGCGCACTTTCTCAAGGTTTTTGGCTTCCTGATAGCTGGCCGCACGCCACTCGTCGTACGGGCCCTGTATCTGCTCGCCAAACAGGTAATAGTGTTGGTCGAGGGTATCTACCAGTCGATAGTCGCGGTCACGAATAGCCTGAACACGCTGTACGTTCGGGTCGCCGTCAGCAGGCAAACCCCGCACCGAGTACTGACCATTTTTTTCTTTCAGGTAGCGCTCAAACGCATCCGGCGACAGATCGTCGGCAAAACGCAAAAAGGCGACGGTGCGAATATCGCGCAGCTGTTTTGAAGACAAGTCTTTTCGCGATTTAAGCAAGTCGTTAGCAATGCGGTTATAGAGATCCTGAAACGGGTCGATATTGGATGGATCAGAATCGCTGTAACTCAAACTCGCTGCCGTTTCATCGTAGGTTTTGTCCAGCCAAACACGGCCACTGGCATCCACAGCCTTCACAGCCAACTCCAGATCCCGACCGTTGGATTCAATGATTTTGCCGGTAATCATCAACTCGGAAGAGGTGTTCGGACTGGGCACAACCCGCACTGGCCCCCAATGCCCTGTGCTCTGCAGGGTTTCGCGCAGACGATAGGGAATGAAACCGGACTCGGCCTTGCGCACCTGCGGAAAAATCCCCGAGTCTTCCTCAACCGGCTCGGTGTAACCCGGATCAAAGACCGCGATATTCACATCCAGCAGCTCGGCCTGCGGGATTTCTTTTTCCGCGTGCACCGCGCGGGTGGCATTTACATGCTTGACCGATTGGTTGACACAACCACTCATAAAACCTGCCAGGCTAATCAGCAGGCTGAGCGACAGCACCTTAGCGATTGTTGCGCTTGTACTCACGATACTCTTCCCACAGTTTTTCCCGCAGCTCGGGATCGGTTTCATTCTCGGCCGCCTCGCGCAGCTGACGGGCAACAATATCGTCATCTTGCCCGCTAGGCACATCATCCGGTGCCGGAGGCAAGGCTTCCTTGTCGCCGGGGCTGCCGGGGCGCCGCTGACCACCCTTTGGCATATTGCCTCCGCCAGTGGCACCGGGCGGAGGCGGAGCTGAGTAGCCGTACTGATCGCCGTCCTGCCCCGCAGGCCCCTGTCCACTGCCGCTGCTACCGCCTCCACCAGCATTTTCACGCCGACGTTGTTCCGCGGCGAGTGCCTGTGCGCGCTCGCGCTCGCTCAGTGATTGATTTTCCCGATCAAGCCGGCGATCAAAACCGGACAGAGAACGCGACAGCTCATTGTTCAATTCCTCATTGCGCTCGCGATCTGTCTGCCCACCACCACCGGCTGGGGCAGATCGGGCAGCGCGCTCAGCGGCTTCAGCGCTCTCGGCATCTGCCGGTGAGCCCGCCTGACTTGGAGGTGGCTCGTCGGGCGGCGGCGGTGGCCATTGCTGCTCATTGTCTGCCGGCGCACCCTGCCGGGCCTGTTCGCGTTGGCGGGCGGCCTCTTCAGCGGCCGCTCTCTGCTCGGCCGCAGCCTGTGCTTCCTGCTCTGCTTGCTGCTGTTCTCTGCTGGCCTTTTCTTCTGCCTCCTGCTGTTCGTCCCTTTGCTGTTGCTCTGATTGTTGTTGCTCAGTTGGCTGCGATGGCGACGTTGGCGGAGGTGGCGGCTGCGGACTACTCGGCGGCGTAGTCGGCGGAGTAGCACAGGCGCTCAATAACAGTGCGCCGCTCAATAGGGCGGTCATCGATAAACGCCAGCGACGGAAACCTTGAGCGCTGCGAAATACAGGGAACATCAAACTACCTTCCACATTGAGCACTATACCTAGGGCTGAGCACCCGGCCTGAATTGATAGATGTAAGTCATTTTTTCGGTGCTCACCGTGCCATCTTCGGTGATTCGCGGCCGGAAGATGGTATCGCGACTGTAGCGCAGCGCCTTGTCTTCCAGCACCGAGGCTTGCTGCGGTCGTAACTCGACCACTTCAATATTACGCGGCTGCCCGCGCGAGTTCACATCGAGCAGCAATTCCGCTTCGCCCTGATAGGCGCTCAAAACCGCCGGATCATTCGTCGAGGGTAATTTGAGCGGCTTTTGATAAATCGGCACCGGCGAGCCAAAGGTTTGCGCCAGATACTCGGTGGCGCCGTTTTCATGCAGCATGTCATAGGCGCGCTGATAGTAGCGCCGGGCTTTGCGATCATTGCCGATCAGTTGATAGTGGTCACCGAGCCGCACATAGGTTTCCGCAATAGCCTGCAGATCTGGCTCGTCCTGATCTTCGAGTATGCGAAGCGCAATTTTTAGCGCTCGCACCGCCTTCCACTCGGCGTCCAGTAGTGTCCGATCATCGGAGCGGGCGCCCTGATCATAGGCAATGGCCCGGCGCACCTGATCACTGCGCACAAAGGAATAGCTGACATTGCGCTCGGCAGATTTCATCCCCCGCAGCCGGTCAAGATCGTCATGCATCCGGCGCGAGTAGCTGCTGGCCAGATCGTAGTACACCGGCACCAACTCAGGACTGTCAGCGCCATAGGTTTTCGCCAGAATTTCGAGACGCTCTTCGTGCAGACTGCTTTCCTGATAAGCCGCCTCCAGCAGACTGTACCAGCGCGCGGCCTTATACAGCGCCCGTTCCAGCTCTGGCCCTTCCTTTAGGGCCATACGCTGTATGTTGGTACTTACATCAAGGCGATCCATGGCGTCGTCTACGCGCCCGACGCGAATCAGACTGTCGAGCAAAAGATCGTCATGGCGGGTCTGCTCCAGACTCTCCAACCCCTTATCCGTTCGCGTAACAAAGTTGGCCTGCTCGATATAGTCGATAGCCTTCAGATAGTCTTTGAGCTGGTAATACCCGACCCCAATGGCGTACAGGGGCCGCGCCAGTCGCGGATCACGGAAATTGCCGCTGGCACGCAGTCGCTCCAGCACTTGCTCGAGGCTGGAGATGCCCGCCGCCGCATCACCGGATTGAATTTCAATCAGACCGAGGTTCTCCAGCGCCGCCGTGCCGCTCACCGGGTCGCTGGCCAGTGCCTGTGCAAGGCGGCGAGCCGAATCCAGCGCCTGAGGGTACTGCCCCGCAGCGACACTGCGATCCAGTTGCTGCTGCAAGCGCGCGAGTTGACTATCGGCGAGCACAAGACTGGCAGGAGCGGGAAGCAGCTCAACCTCGCTGGCCGCCCATACACTGGGAATACACAAAAGCAGCGCAATCAGCCGCTTTACGTCACGTCCGAGTCCTAGCATCCAGACGCCCCCCTGCTGTTATATAACATGACTGTAACCAGTGTGTACGAAGACGGATCGGCACTCGATCAGCCTCGAATCTAGCACTTTATCACCTGCCTGCCGCTTGCGCTTCATCACCCAGCAGGCACCGACGAAGAGCCGAGCCGCCCAGTCTAATCATAGCCAAAAAGCGCCGTTATTACTGCGCGCCAGCAATCCGCCACGGGGAGTAACACCCCGACCCAGCAGCCTGCTGCCGGATGATTAAACTTCGGTAACACATATCAAGCGATATGCTTATTTATTATTTAAATACAACAAGATACAAACCACTCGAACACTTAAAACCTGTTTCCATGCTTCACACATATGGCAATTCGGTAACACTTACGCGATAATGTGTGCATTGAATCCTCAGAAACAGGTAACACTACCATGAAAAAACTGACTCAAACTCTGGTTGTCGCCGCACTGGCCACTGCCTCCGCTGCAACCTTTGCGGCTCGCCCTTCAAGCTTGGTATACACCGGTGCCGGCACCGACGAATCTGGCGCTGAATACTCCAGCTACTCCGTCAAGTGTACCGATGGCCAGCGTCACCCGCTGACCGCTTGGGACAACCGCCGCAAGTGGTGTGTGGGCGAAGCTTCTCAGGAAGAGTGTCACCGCAAGCAGATCAAAGCTGCGAAGAAAGCCTGTAAAGCCGGCTGATCTTCCCGGGGCGGGCACCACAGCCCGCCCACCTTTCTTTTCACGCCCCCTCACTACTGCATCATCCCGACTCTTCCACCGAAAACACCAGATCTGCCAGCTGACTGATTAACTGTTTCTGGCGCTTCAGCCCCTCGTCCGACATAGGTTCCACCGGCAACATGGCCTGATACATCGGCGCCATAGTGATGTAGGACATCACAATATTATTGAATGCCATCACGGCCCAGGGCTCGAGATCGTTGCCACGGAAAAAACCGAGCGCAGATTCCTGCGAACCGTCTTTTGCGATCAGCGGCCGAAACAAGCGATCGACAATCTCCCGACTTAACGGACCATCCGCCAAGGCTGCATGTTGCAACAGGCGCGCAAAGTTCGGGTGGCGATAATGCAGATCAACAATGGTTTGCAACCACTCCATCAGCCGTTCGCGGCTCAGCGTTTGCTCCCGCAAATTCGTCAGCGGCGCATTGAACAGGTCTATCAAGCGATCGAGCACCGCGCGATACAAGGCCTCTTTGTTGCGAAAGTGGTTATAGAGACTGGGCGTACGAATGCCTACACCCGTGGCCACCTCGCCTAAAGAGGTGGCCTTGTAGCCTTTTTCTGCAAACAGGCGTTCGGCCTCATCGAGGATGCGTGTCGGCGTATCTTTCAATGGATTCATCACTTTTTTCGCAAAGACGCGCTATGCTAGCAAAATTCCCGCAAGCGAACTTTTGCCCTCGCGATTTCCGGCGAGCCCGCTACACTGAAGCCAGCTCGCAGGTAGCGAAGTTCGCAAGACGATAATAAAAGGATAGTTCAAGCCAATGGATGATTACCGCGCAATCGAAAACCTGATGTACCGCTACGCCTTTCTTCTGGACGACGGCGACCTGAACGGCGTGGCCGAGCTGTTTCGACACGGTGAAATTGTCGCTCCCGCAGCTGATTCGGTGGTGCAGGGTTATGACGCCGTACTACAGATGTATCAGCAGTCTACCCGCCTGTTTGATTGCAGCACACCGCGCACCAAACATCTGATTACTAACACGCATATTGAGGTGAGCGACGCGACCGCCAAGGCCAGAGCTTACTTCACCGTGGTGCAACAGACGCCGGAGCTGCCATTGCAAGTTATTATCAGCGGCTATTACCGGGACCAGTTTGCCCGCATCGACGGCGAATGGTGCTTCAAGCGCCGCGAAATGCACCCGGACCTGTTCGGCGATCTATCCCAACACCTTCTTTTTGACGCAGCCGGTATTCAATGACCACGGAACCCCAAATGAACAAGCCCGGACGTCGCGGCCTGCCGCGACTGATGGATGCGACCAAATATTCCATGCGCGGCTTTCGAGCCGCCTGGACTCACGAGGAAGGCTTTCGAACCGAATGCATTCTCATGCTGTTTCTGACGCCCGCGGCCGTACTGCTGGCACAAACCGGCATCGAGTTCATCCTGCTGATCTGCTCCTGCCTGATGGTAATGCTGGCAGAAATCATCAATTCCGCCATTGAAGCGGTCGTGGACCGGGTCGGACTAGAGCGTCACCCGCTGTCAGGTCAGGCCAAGGATCTGGGCTCCGCCGCCGTGTTTATCTGCATGATGATGGTCTTGCTGGTTTGGGGAACCATCGCCTTCAATCGCTTTTGGCCAGCCCTGTAACGCGCAAGCGGAGAGATATCCCGCAAACCCCTTGACACTGACGGGGCGAACAGGAATAATCCGCCCTCTTAAATTTTTGGTACTGAACTCAGCTTCAAGGAGTAACCGGGTGGCAAACTCTCCACAAGCACGTAAACGCGCACGGCAAGCGGAAAAGCGCCGCAAGCACAACGCCAGCCTGCGCTCCATGGTGCGCACGTATTTGAAAAAGGTTGTTAACGCGATCGACGCTGGCGATGCTGCTGCAGCCAAAGCGGCTTTCGAGCAGGCTGTTCCGGTCGTTGACCGCATGGCCGACAAGGGCATTATCCACAAGAACAAGGCTGCTCGTCACAAGAGCCGTCTGAATGCCCAGATCAAGGCCCTGGCTGCCTGATCACGTTCGTCGCATAATAAAAAACCCGCTTTTTAGCGGGTTTTTTTGTGCCTGCTCGTTAAGCATCTCAGGCTTCAGCTCAAGACCAGATTATCCCGGTGAATCAGCTCTTCATCACCGTGATAGCCGAGCAGACGGGTAATTTCCGCACTGGGCTGTCCCGCCAGCAAGCGCGCCTCATCGACGTTGTAATTGACCAGACCACGGGCAATTTCGCGACCGTCAGCGTCCACACAGCTCACCAGATCCCCGCGCCGAAAGTTACCACTTACCGCTTTAACGCCTACCGGCAACAGGCTTCGACCGGAAGCGGTCAGCACTTTCACCGCCCCCGCATCCAGCTGCAGCTGGCCTTTTAACTGCAATTGCCCGGCCAACCATTGCTTGCGGGCCGCCAGCTTCTGCTGCTTTGCCAGCAAGCGAGTACCTACTGACTCACCGCGCAGCAGCCTTGGCAAAACCTGATCCTCGGTACCGCTGGCAATGATCGTGTCGGCACCAGCGCGAGCCGCCAGTCGCGCCGCCCGCAGCTTGGTAATCATGCCACCGCGGCCCAGCGTGCCCGCACCAGACACCATGCCGTCCAGCGAGCTATCACTGGCGTCGGCCTCGGTAATCAGCTCAGCATCGGGGTTATTGCGCGGGTCACCGGTAAACAGACCTTTCTGGTCGGTCAGAATGACCAGCACGTCGGCATCCACCAGGTTCGCCACCAGTGCCGCCAGCGTATCGTTATCACCAAAGCGGATCTCGTCGGTCACGACCGTGTCGTTTTCATTGACCACAGGAATCACGCCCAGCTCCAGCAGGGTCTGCAGGGCGCCACGGGCATTGAGATAACGATCGCGAGCAGAAATATCGTCGTGACCAAGGAGGATTTGGGCGGTGTGCAACCCATGCATAGAAAAGCGCGACTCGTAGGCCTGCACCAGTCCCATCTGCCCCACCGCAGCCGCCGCTTGCAGGCGATGAATTTCTTCCGGGCGGCGCGACCAACCTAAACGCGTCATCCCTTCGGCGACCGCACCCGACGACACCAGCACCACCTCGTGGCCGGCGCGGCGCAGCTCAACCATCTGATTCACCCAGGCATCCAGCCCGTCAGCCCACAGGCCCCGGCCATTGGCGGTCAGCAGGGCGCTGCCAATCTTGATTACCCAGCGCTGGGTTTCAGCAAATTCTGTCATTGCACCTTACTCAGACCAGGTTCAGGGCTGATAGACAACTTCCACATCGCCGTCGTCATCATCTTCATCGTCGTCATCCTGAGCCGCTTTGCGAGCCGCACGGCGGGCATCGGCCAGCCCCTGAATACGCTCCCGGGCTTCGGCCTGCATGGCCTTCTGGGTATCAATCTCGCGCTGCATCAGTTCGTCGTCTGCCGACTCCTCTGCCTTGCAGGTCTCGACATACTCCAGAATCGCCCAGCACAGGGCTTCCGTATTGTCCTTGGTCAGGGCCGAGAGCTGATACACCGGACCTTCCCAGCCAAGCCGATCAATAATGTCCTGGCAGTGCGCCTCACGCTCCTCCTCAGGAATCAGGTCGGTCTTGTTCAACACCAGCCAACGCGGGCGCTGGTACAGGGTCTCACTGAACTCGGCCAGCTCGTTGATGATTATTTCGGCAGCCTCGACCGGATCAGAGCCGTCCAGCGGCGCCACATCCACCAGATGCAGCAACAGGCGGTTGCGGGTCAGATGCTTGAGAAAACGAATACCGAGACCGGCACCCTCCGCGGCACCTTCCACCAGACCGGGGATATCCGCCACCACAAAGCTGCGGTGCTTCTGCATGGACACCACGCCGAGGTTGGGCACCAGCGTGGTAAAGGGGTAGTCCGCCACTTTTGGCTTGGCCGCAGAAATTGCCCGAATCAGGGTCGATTTACCGGCATTGGGGAGACCCAACAGACCCACATCGGCCAGCACTTTCAGCTCCAGACGCAGGGTGCGGCTTTCGCCCTCAGAGCCGGGTGTGGTCTGACGGGGTGCACGGTTGGTACTGGACTTGAAGCGGGTGTTGCCGAGGCCGTGAAAGCCGCCCTGAGCGACTTTCAGCACTTCGCCGTCGGTCGACAGGTCACCCAGCACCTCGCCGGTCTCCTCATCGAGCACGGTGGTGCCCACCGGCACTACGAGGTAGAGATCCTCGGCGCTCTTGCCACGGCAATTACCGCCGCGACCGGGCTCGCCGTTATTCGCGCGATAATTGCGCACGTAACGGAAGTCCACCAAAGTGTTAACGGAATGATCCGCCTTGAGAAAGACACTCCCGCCATCACCGCCGTCGCCCCCATCGGGGCCGCCTTTTGGAATATATTTTTCGCGGCGGAAGCTCAGGCAGCCACTGCCGCCGTTCCCGGCCGCAACCTTGATGACTGCTTCGTCGACAAATTTCATGATTACTTACCTAATACTCGACTTGAGTTTCCGCGCTGATAATAAAATGCATGTAGCAGATACAAAAAAGCCCCGTCAACCTGACGGGGCTTTTTAAGCAATGCGCTCGCGCGTCAGGCCGCTTCGATGCTAACAAACTTGCGCTTGTTCGGGCCTTTGACGGTGAACTTCACTACGCCGTCCGCTTTCGCGAACAGGGTGTGATCCTTGCCAATACCAACGTTTTCACCAGCGTGGAAACGAGTACCGCGCTGACGAACGATGATGCTGCCTGCAGGCACAGTCTGGCCGCCGAAACGCTTCACGCCAAGGCGTTTACTTTCCGAATCGCGACCGTTGCGAGTACTACCACCAGCTTTCTTGTGAGCCATGAACTAATCTCCTTTCTGCACTCGTACCGGCGCTTAAGCGCTGATACCAGTGATTTTAACTTCGGTGTACCACTGACGGTGACCGGCCTGTTTCATCGAGTGCTTACGACGACGGAATTTCACGATCTTAACCTTGTCGTGACGACCGTGGGCAACCACTTCAGCAGTTACTTTGGCGCCCGCTACCAGCGGCGTACCCACTTTGGCGGCGCTGCCGTCGTTTACCAGCAGAACCTTGTCAAATTCCAGAGTTTCGCCGGTGGCAACTTCCAGTTTTTCCAGCTTGAGGGTTTCACCCTCAATAACACGGTGCTGTTTGCCACCGCTTTCAATCACAGCGTACATAGTCTCTCTCCAAATGGCCTGCTTGCGGGTTGATGGTAAAGGGTCGACATCCTGTCGATGTGCAAGTTCAGGCAACCGCCCTGCCCCGTTCGGGTGAGCGGTTTTGCTACAGGGTCGCGCATTCTACGCAAAAGCACTGGCAATCTCAAGCGCTACATGGCTTGAACGCAGGCTTTTGCCCAAGCCCGCTCCCGGCTGCCCCTCAGCCTTGACACCCCTGCCACCGCCCCCTAGCATTCCCGCGCAAACGCGCCTTAGTGGCACCTCCAAACCCCTTTGTACCAGGCCTGACAGATGCAGCAGATCCGAGAGGTCGTTGCCAGCGAATTCGACGCGGTCAACACTCTGATTATTGAACAGCTCCACTCGGACGTGGACCTGGTAGAGAACATCGGCCACTACATTGTTGATGCTGGCGGCAAGCGGCTCCGCCCCTTGCTGGCCCTGCTCAGCGCTGGCGCCTGCGGCGGTATTAACGACAAACACATCCAACTCGCCGCCGTTATCGAATTTATCCACACCGCCACCCTACTCCACGACGATGTCGTAGACGTCTCGGCGCTCCGCCGGGGCCGCCCCACCGCCAATGACAAATGGGGCTCGGCGCCCAGCGTGCTGGTTGGCGACTTCATCTACTCCCGCGCCTTTCAGATGCTGGTCAGCATCGGCGATATGGGCGTGATGGGGCTCTTGTCTGACACCACCAACACCATTGCCGAGGGCGAGGTGCTGCAGCTGGTGCGGGCGGGCAATGCCGACGGTGATCGAGAGCAGTATTTCTCCGTCATCCAGAACAAGACCGCCGTCCTGTTCGCCGCCGCCTGCTGCGGCGCTGCCCTGCTTAGCGACCAGCGCAATTACGCCGATACACTCTACGAGTACGGCATGAATCTGGGCATGGCCTTTCAGCTGATTGATGATGTGCTGGACTACGAGGGCAACCCGGAAGAAACCGGCAAGAATATTGGCGACGACCTCAACGAAGGCAAGGCCACTCTGCCGCTGATTTATGCCATGGAAAATGGCAGCCAATCCGAATCCGACCTTATCAGGCAGGCTATTACCGAAAAGTCCGCAGCAAACCTGAATCAGGTCGTTGAGATTGTTCGCTCAACCGGCGCTTTGGATTACACCCGCAATGTTGCTAGAGAATATTCCGGGGATGCGTTGACCGCATTGGTGCCTTTGAAAGCTAGCAAATACCATCAGGCGCTGCTGGATCTTTCGAAACTGGCGCTTTCCCGCTCTAAATAACGTTTAGCTGGGTGCCACTACCCGGGCGGAGCGCAATCCCCCTCCACCCTCACAATTGCGACGCATCAATCCCACGCCACAAGACACTGCCGCTAAAACAGGCCCGGTGGATCAGCACCTTGCTCCAGACCAGTCAGGCCGCGTTTAAGCCTTTCCCAATCGGGTTTGTGTTTCGCGAGGACTGTCTGAGCGCTTTACAGCGAGTTCCGCAGCGACAAACTCGATTGGGAAAGGCTTGCGGGCGGTCTGGAGCAAGGTGGTGAGTCGCCGGGCCGAGCTACGAAGCTCCAAGAACCCCAAAAGGCCCCACACCCGACGACAAAAATGAACGGCGCCCGAACAGACGCCGATAAGTCTTAACTAACGCTGGCCATAAATGCCAAAAGCTCATCCGTCTTGGCACGCATCAGGGCCTGATCACCCCGAGATTCCACATTCAAGCGAACCACAGGCTCAGTATTAGACATCCGCAGGTTAAAGCGCCAGTCTGCAAAGGCCACACTTAGCCCATCGACATGCTCAACGCTGTCAGCATCCGTGGCGTACTGTTTTTCCACCGCCGAAATAACCGCCTTGGGATCTTCAATGGTGCTGTTGATTTCGCCGCTGCAGGGAAAGCGCTCCATGCGCTCGTCAACCAACTGAGAAAGCGTCTTGCCGCGACGAGAAATCAGCTGCGCTACCAGCAACCAGGGAATCATGCCGCTATCGCAGTAAGCAAAATCACGGAAGTAGTGATGCGCGCTCATTTCGCCGCCGTAAATAGCGTTTTCGCTGCGCATGATTTCCTTGATAAAGGCGTGCCCGGTTTTACTCTGTACCGCCGTAGAACCATTCGCCTCCACCAACTCACGGGTATTCCAAACCAGCCGCGGGTCGTGCACCACTTTCTCACCGGGGTTATCCAGCAGGAAGCTTTCCGCCAGCAGGCCAACCACATAGTAGCCTTCGATAAACCGACCATTTTCGTCGAAGAAGAAACAGCGATCAAAATCACCATCCCAGGCAATCCCCATATCCGCCTTTTCTGACAGAACGGCATCGATGGTCGGCTGGCGATTTTCTTCCAGCAAAGGATTGGGCACACCATTGGGGAAGTTACCGTCGGCCTGGTGATGCACTTTCACAAAACTGAAGGGTAGCTTGCCTTCTATGGCATCAATCACTGCACCGGCACCGCCATTGCCTGCATTCACCACAATTTTCAGCGGCTTCAGCGAAGGCAGGTCTACATAACCCAACAGATGTTCTATATAGGCATCGAGTGAAGCGAAAGCCTGATAGCTTCCCGCTTTTTCCGGCGCTGAAAATTCACCGCTCTCGGCGCAGGCCTTGATATCAAACAAGCCCGAATCACCACTGATCGGCTTAGACTCTTCGCGCACAAACTTCATGCCGTTGTAGTCTTTCGGATTGTGGCTGGCGGTCACCGCAATGCCGCCACCAAATTTACCGTAGCTGGTCGCAAAGTAAATTTCTTCGGTGCCACACTGACCGATATCGAACACATCGACGCCGGATTCTTGCAGACCTTTCACCAGCGCCATCTTAATAGCTTCGCTGCTCAGACGGATATCATGCCCCACCACCACCGAGCCCGGCTGAATCACTTCTGCATAGGCGCGACCAATGCGATAGGCGACATCTTCGTTCAGCTGATCGGGCACACGGCCGCGTACGTCATAGGCTTTAAAACAAGTAATTTCCATACTGTGTAGTTACTTCTGGTAGTAGTTTTCGTAAACAAAATTGGTGGCTTCAACAAAGCCCGGCACGCTACCGCAATCAAAGCGGCGCCCCTGGAATTTGTAGGCCATGACACAACCTTGAGCCGCCTGCGTGTTCAGCGCATCGGTAATCTGCACCTCGCCATTTTTGCCGGCCGGGGTGTCACGAATAATGTCGAAAATATCCGGTGTCAGAATATACCGACCAATAACCGCGAGGTTGGAAGGCGCATCTTCAACTGCCGGCTTTTCCACCATGCTCTCAACGCGATAAAGCCCCTTATTGAGTTCGGTGCCGACAATCACCCCGTACTTGTCGACTTCATCCTTGGGCACTTCCATAACGGCGACAATGCTGCAGCGAAACTGCTTGTAGAGCTTGACCATCTGGGCCATAACACTGTCGCCGCCATTGTTCAGACAAAGGTCATCTGACAGGATCACACCAAACGCATCCTGATTACCGACCAACACTTCACCGGTCAGAATCGCGTGCCCCAGACCTTTCATTTCGTGCTGCCGCGTCATAGAAAACGTCGCCGAGCTAATAACCTGGCGAATCGAATCCAGATAGCTTTCCTTGGCTGTACCGGAAATCTGATGTTCCAGCTCATAGCTGGTATCAAAGTGATCTGCGATAGCGCGCTTACCGCGACCGGTCACCAACGCAATATCGGTGAGACCCGCAGCAATGGCTTCTTCAACACCGTATTGCACCAGCGGCTTGTTGACGATAGGCAGCATTTCTTTCGGCATGGATTTTGTGGCCGGAAGGAAGCGGGTACCGTAGCCCGCCACAGGAAACAGACACTTTTTCAAGATCAACTCCTTTTCATTATTGGCTGCGGCCGTACACGTCCTCAAACCGCACGATGTCATCTTCACCCAGATAACTACCCGTCTGCACCTCGATCAACTCCAGCGGAATCACGCCGGGGTTGCTGAGACGATGTTTTGTACCCAGCGGAATATAGGTGGACTGGTCTTCCGAGAGAATCATGGTTTCTTCGCCCCGCACGACCTCTGCGGTGCCCTTAACAACTATCCAGTGTTCGGCGCGGTGATGATGCATTTGCAATGACAAGCGCTCACCGGGTTTGACGATGATGCGTTTCACTTGAAACAGATCACCAACCACCAGGGACTCGTAACTGCCCCAGGGGCGATAAACGCGGTGCTGAAATTTCGCCTCATCGCGACCGTCAGCTTTCAGCTTGCTGACAATGGCTTTGACATCCTGCACGCGATTCTTGTCGGCGACCATCACCGCATCAGGGGTCTCAACAATCACCAGATTGTCGACGCCCACAGCCGCCAGCAGCCGATCCTGACTGCGCAGGTAGCTGTTCTTGACGTCTTCCACCAAGACATCACCGTGCAGATAGTTATTCTGCTCGTCCTTATCGGCCACATCCCACAGGGCTGACCAGGAACCCACATCGCTCCAGCCACAATCGAGGGCAACCATCACCGCGCGATCGGTATGTTCCATCACAGCGTAATCGATGCTGTCAGCCGGGCAAGCGGCAAAAGCTTTCGCATCCACACGCAGGAAATCGATATCCGTCTGGGTCGACGCCATCGCCTGCTCGCAGGCTTTAAGCATGGCGGGCTGATACTTGCCGAGCTCCTCGAGGTAGGCGCGAGCAGAAAACAGGAACATACCGCTGTTCCAGCAGTACTCACCGCTATCGAGATAGGCTTCGGCCGTGGCCCGATTGGGCTTTTCAACAAACTGGGCCAAGGTAAAGGTGCTCTCGGCCAACTCGTCGCCACGTTTGAGGTAGCCGTAACCGGTTTCGGGTGAAGTCGGCACAATACCGAAGGTGACGAGCTGCCCCTTTTGGGCGAAGGGCAAACCACGGCCAACGGCCTCACAGAAAGCCTCCACCTGCTGAATAACGTGGTCAGCAGGCAATACCAGCAACACGGCTTCCGGGTCAGTCTGCACGGCGCGCAGTGCCGCCAGCGCCACCGCCGGCGCGGTGTTCTTGCCTTCGGGCTCGAGAATAATGGCGGCAGCGCGGCGTTTTTCGTTACGGAACTGCTCGGCCACCAGAAAGCGGTGCTCTTCGTTACAGACCACCAGCGGATCAGCCACATTGTCGAGGCCATCAACCCGGGCGGCGGTTTCCTGGAGCATGGAAAGGTCGCTGGTCAGATCCTGAAACTGTTTCGGGAAGCTTTCCCGGGACAGCGGCCACAACCGACTTCCGACGCCGCCGGACAACAGAACAGGTACTAACATGCACTCCCCTTGAAAATGGACTTATCAGGTTGTTATTCGATCGCGATGAGGCGGGTTAAGTCCTTTATTGTCACGGCCTACGCCGCGGTAGTCAAAGCCTATGCGACTCAGATGCCCACTATGGTACAAATTCCTACCGTCCACAATCAGGCGGCCGCGCATGGCTAACTTCAGGCTCCGAAAATCCGGCTGACGGAAGCGTTTCCACTCGGTTACCACCACCAGCGCATCGGCGCCCACCACCGCCGCATTGGGCTCATCCACAAAGCGCACCCGCGCGGCATAAGGGAATTTCGCAAAATAGCGCCGGGTGTTAGCCATGGCCACCGGGTCGTAAGCCACAATGCGGGCGCCGGCCTCAACCAGCTTCTCAATCAAATTTAGTGCGGGTGCCTCGCGAATATCGTCGGTGCCCGGCTTGAAAGCCAAGCCCCAAACGGCAATCGCCTTGCCTTCCAGCTGACCGTCAAAGTAGCGGTATAGCTTGTCGAACATCACCCGTTTCTGCGCCTGATTGCGCTCGTCGACAGACTTCAGAATGCACATATCCAGTGCGCGATCTTCGCCTGTCGCGATCAAAGCTCGCACATCTTTAGGTAAGCAGGAACCGCCGTACCCAGCACCGGGAAAGAGAAAGGCATTGCCGATACGTTTGTCTGCCCCCATACCAAGGCGCACATCCTCTACGTCCACATCACAGTGCTCACACAGTTCCGCGATTTCGTTCATAAAGGAAATACGCGCAGCAAGCATCGCGTTAGAGGCATACTTGGTCATCTCCGCTTCACGGCGCCCCATATACAAAATGCGGTCATTGCGCCGCAGGTAAGGCGCGTACAACACCCCCATCATTTCACGGGCATGCTGACTGTCACTGCCGACAATTATGCGGTCTGGGGTCATAAAGTCTGCGACCGCCGCACCTTCCTTCAAAAACTCCGGGTTGCTGACAACATCCACCTTGAAGGCAGCATTTCGCAGACGCAGACGCTCCTGAATAATCGACTCCACCTGATCACCGGTGCCGACCGGCACGGTGGATTTGGTAATAACGATGGCGTCGTCCGTGAGCGACTGACCAAGCGCCCGGGCAACGCTCAGCACCGCCGAGGTGTCACAGCGGCCATCGTCTTGCATCGGCGTACCAACGGCGATAAAAACATAGTCCGCAGACGCCACGGCGGATTCCAGCGAGGTCGTAAAATCCAGTAGCCCGGCATTCAGGGCAGAAACCACAATGTCTTCCAAACCCGGTTCGTAAATGGGCATTTCGCCGCGCTTCAGTGCGGCCACTTTCTGCGCGGCCGCATCCACACACACCACTCGATTTCCCATCTCGGTCAGACAGGCAGCCGTTACCAACCCGACGTAACCCGCACCAATCACTGCAATCTTCATATCACGCTCTCCTAAGGGTTCTCGGTGACATAACTACTGCAGTTTCATGACGTGCTGATGGCGCTCATTTGACACTGGTATGACAGGCTCAGTGTTGACAGCGAACACGCTGACCGCCCTTAAATCTCTGTGCTACCATGCGCCAAACTTTCAGGAAGCTGTGCCCTCCGATGTCATTGATTCACCAGAATTCTTTTACTAAAGAAGACCTTATTGCCTGCGGCCGGGGCGAGCTGTTTGGACCCGGCAATCCGAAACTCCCCACCGATAATATGCTGATGGTGGATCGCATCACCCACATCAGTCACGAAGGCGGTGAATATGGGAAAGGTCAGATTATTGCCGAGCTGGATATCCGTCCGGACCTCTGGTTTTTCGACTGCCACTTTATCGGCGACCCCGTAATGCCCGGCTGTCTCGGCCTCGACGCCATGTGGCAGCTGGTCGGCTTTTTCCTCGGCTGGAAAGGCAATAACGGTAAAGGACGAGCGCTCGGCTCGGGTGACATCAAGTTCACTGGCCAGATCCTGCCGGATGCCAAACTCGTGCGCTATCAGCTCGATCTTAAACGCGTGATTGAACGCAAACTGGTGATGGGTATCGCCGACGGCCAGGTTTCCGTCGACGGCGAAGTGATCTACACCGCCAAGGATTTACGCGTCGGTCTGTTTCAGGCTGACGGCAAAGATTTCGGTTAAATTTACACAGAGGCAAACATGAAACGCGTAGTCATTACCGGCATGGGCGTAGTCTCCCCCTTGGGTAATAATCTGGGTGAGGCACTGGCCTCCCTGCAACAGGGCAAGTCAGGTATCTCCACCAACGAGACCTACAAAGAGCTCGGGTTTCGCAGTCACATTTCCGGCAGCATCGAGCTTGACACCAGCGAGCACATTGACCGCAAAGTAAAACGCTTTATGGGCGATGCAGCCGCCTTTACCTATATCGCCATGCAGGAGGCGATCAAGGATGCGGGACTGGAAGATAGTGACGTTTCCAACGAGCGCACCGGCATTATCGCTGGCTCAGGCGGCGCCTCTTCTGCCAACCTGATTGAATCTGCCGACATTCTGCGCGAGAAAGGCGTTAAGCGTCTCGGACCCTACCGCGTTACCCAAACTATGGGCAGCACGGTCTCGGCCTGTTTGGCCACACCCTTCAAAATCAAGGGCGTGAACTACTCCATCTCCTCCGCCTGCGCCACCAGTGCCCACTGTATTGGCAACGCGATGGAGCTGATTCAGCTCGGCAAGCAGGACGTGGTCTTTGCCGGCGGTGGCGAAGAAGAGCACTGGACCCTGAGCTGTCTGTTTGACGCTATGGGCGCACTGTCGACCAAGTACAATGACACCCCCGAGAAAGCCTCTCGCCCCTACGATGCCAATCGCGACGGTTTTGTTATCGCCGGTGGTGCCGGCATGGTGGTACTGGAAGAGCTGGAACACGCCAAGGCGCGCGGCGCGAAAATCTACGGTGAAGTGATTGGCTACGGCGCCACATCGGATGGCTACGACATGGTCGCCCCTTCAGGCGAAGGAGCCGTGCGCTGCATGAAGCAGGCATTGCAGACGGTCGATTCGCCGATTGACTACGTCAATAGCCACGGTACCTCGACGCCGGCCGGTGACATTCAGGAGCTGAAGGCCATGCGTGAAGCCTTTGCCGGCAAAGACATGCCGCTGGTTGGCTCCACCAAATCCCTCGCTGGCCACACCCTGGGCGCCACTGGCGTGCATGAGGCAATCTACTCGCTGCTGATGATGCAGCACAACTTCGTCGCGGCCTCTGCCAATATCGAAACGCTCGATCCGGAAGCGGACGGCATGCCGATCGTGCGCGAGCGCAAGGACGGGGTGACGCTGAACACCATCATGTCCAACAGCTTCGGCTTTGGTGGCACCAACGCGACACTGGTATTCAAGCGTTACGCTGACTAAATTCCGGTAAACCCCGCTCGCTGCGCTCCGTCATCGCGAAGAGCGCAGCGACGCGGCGATCTCGAGATTTTCCGAACGAGATTGCTTCACGCTGTTCGCAATGACGGTCCGGTTAAACACCCTGCAAATCAGAGAGCATCAAGGCCTCAACCTGCTCACCCTTCTGCACCGTTTTACCCACCGGCAATACCACCAGCGCATTAGCCCAGGCCGCAGACGCCAGCACACCGGAACTTTGATTCGGGTACAAGGCTGCTTTCAACTGTCCACCTGACGCCTCAACTTTAGTGCGAAGATATTCCTGTCGACGACCGGCTTTAGGCCAATCAAAATCGGCGACAACCGGCCACGCCTGAGGCATAGGGTTACGCACGCCCTGCATGGCCAGCAGGTAGGGTTTTACCAAAATCAGAAAAGTGACAAAGCCTGAAGACGGGTTGCCGGGCAGACCGAAAAACGCTGCTTCACCAATCCGGCCATAAGCCAGCGGCTTACCGGGCTTGATCGCCAGCTTCCAGAGCTTCAGCTCACCCAGCTTTTCGACCTGAGCCTTCACATGATCTTCTTCGCCCGCGGATACGCCACCCGTCGAAATAATCAGGTCACAGTCGCGAGCGGCTTCTGCCAAGGCGGCAGCGGTAGCCTCTGCGGTATCTTCAACAATGCCGCAATCACGCACTTCGCAGCCCAACCCTTCCAGTAGCGCGGTCAACATGGCGCGATTGGAGTTGTAAATCTGCCCTTCACCGAGGGGCTCACCCGGTTCAACCAGTTCGTCACCGGTCGACAACAGGGCTACCCGTGGCCTGCGGGACACCTCGACCTCATTCAAACCCAGCGCCGCCAGCAATCCCACATCGGCAGCACCCAGTTTTTCACCGCCCTCGTATTGAGTAACTCCGGCAGCAATATCCTGTCCTTGAGGGCGAATATGCTGAGCTTTTTTAGGCGATTCGAGCACACGAATGCCGTCTTCCAGCACCTCGCAATCTTCCTGCATCACGACCGTATCGGCACCGGGCGGAATTGGCGCGCCGGTAAAGATGCGTGCGGCCGTGCCAGGCCCCAGTGCATGCCCTACCTGACCGGCAGCAATGCGCTGGCTGACGGGAATCACCGGCAAGGCCGCGTCAGCCTCGCGCAGGGCATAACCGTCCATCGCTGAATTATCCAGCGGAGGCACATTAACCTCAGCCACAACACTTTGGCGCAACACCCGCCCGCGCAAACTCGCCAGCGGGCAGCGCTCAGTGGGCAACAGACGCGCATCTGCGAGCAACTGTTGTAGTGCGTCATCGACGGGCGTTAACGCCATCAGTGACCACCGGCCTTGCGAGTATTGAGCACACCCACAAAATTACAGGGCTTGTGGGTACTGGTCAGCTGCTCACGAATAATCGCTTCCCAAGCGGTTCGACAGGCGCCGGTAGACCCCGGCACACAGAAAATCACGGTGTTATTGGCAAGCCCCGCCAAAGCGCGGGACTGAATGGTGGATGACCCGATTTCCTGATACGAAATCTGACGGAACAATTCGCCAAAGCCTTCAATCTGCTTGTCGAAGAGCACCGACAGCGCCTCGGGCGTCGAGTCTCGGCCAGAGAACCCCGTACCGCCGGTGGTCAGCACCACATCAACGCCTGCATCGGCGATCCATCGGGACACCACAGCCCGCATTTGATAAACGTCATCTTTGACAATGCACTTCTCTACCACCCGGTGCCCGGCTGCCTCGGCTGCCTCTCGTAGGTAATCACCCGAGGTATCATTGCTGTCGTCGCGAGTATCAGAGACAGTCAAAACGGCCACATTGAGGGCCACGGATTCAGATAGCGCAGTCATGGATTCTGTTTCTCACAAAGCAATTTGATCGGTTGCGGCAGGTAACTGCGCCAGGGCAGTTGTTTGATACCAAAGTCGTGAAGGATTTTTTCGCAGCGCAGCACGGGCACGGCAGGTTCGATGCGCAGGGCAGACTCCTGCACCACCAGGCTAGTCGCCTTTTGATCGAGATCGAGCTGCTGAGACGCAAAGGCAAACATCACCTCGGCAAACTCGTAGGCGCTGGTCGGACTGGAGCTGTTGTAGTGGTAAGCCCCCCAGTTATTGGCGCCGCAAGCCACTTGATCGATCACCCCGGAAATCACCCGCGCCAAGTCGGCCACATGTGTCGGGCAGGTCTTGAGCTGTGAATTCAAGGCAATATCGCCGCCATCCAGCAGGCGCTGGAAAAAGCGGACAAAAAAGTTATCGGGCTGGTTACTGAAGACTGGCCCGGTGCGCAGAATCACCCGCCGCTCGATATGTCGCTCCAGCAGGTGCTCAACCGCACTCAGACGAGCCCCCGCAACGCTTCCCGGCTGCACATTGTCGGTTTCTCGGTGGTTGATAGGCGCATAATCGCCGTCAAAAACCCGGCCATCACTCAAAAAGATAAAGGGGCTAGCGCTGGCTTCAAGCAGTTCGATGAGATGGTGGCGACTCTCGCCGCTGAGGCTCAACTCATTCCCGCGCTGCAGGCCCTCGAGTGTCGCCAGATCCAGCACGACCGTGTTGTATACGTCGGCTCGCCCCAAACCCAGAATATCGGCAGGCGCAACTAGCCGAAAGGCGCGCTCGCGCGCCTCGAACCAGTGACAGACAGCCTGTTGAAGTGCCGAAGGCTCGGCAATGACCAGAACGTTCAAAACCCTTTCCGCGCAGGAACTTAACCGTGGCCGCTATTGTAGGCGCGCTGACCGCGAACTGCGATACCCGCCGAGAAATTCGGAGGCCAGATAACGCAAGGGGCTTGCCCGAGATAAGGCGGCGGAGCCAGCCCCAGGGCACTGGGATTGGCAGCAATCTAGGGGAATCTACGTAGTCTATGGCGGTTTTCCACGATATCGACCGCCAAGATATTGTTATATAAATACTGTAATTTGACGCTCATGTGCCAAAATTTTGACACCAAATACAGCATTAAGCCCCACTACGACACATATGCGGAGCCGGTGTGACAATTCAGCGCGACAAACTCGCGCTGGCTCTTGGTGCTTGCCTAGTAGAGGAAGCGGAAGCTCTCGATATACGCTCCATCTCGGCCTCACGGCGACTCTGACGCACCAGCGCACACAGCACACTACGCACGTCCAGAATGACACCAAGGTGTTCAGCACACAGCAACCGCAGACGGATATCGATCGCCGGGATAATAAAAGCGCTATCCTGCTCCCAAGACTCCAACGTGTCACGACTAATGCCGACTGCATCCGCCACGCGCTGGCGAGAGTAGCTCATCCGCTCGCGGAGAAAACGCACCTCTGACCCGCTAAGGCTCGAGTGCTTTTTCAAAATCGCCATAACCGTCTGACGATGCAGTCTACGAACCTCGCTCAGCGAAATTTCGCCGTACTGCGACTCCGTGTTACGCACTTCAGCAATCAAGCTTTCAATATTCCCATCCATCGCTTAGCCCCCCATCGCGGCCAGTGGTGCATGCATTTCCTGCTCGCCGAGGTGCTGCATGTAAGCTAGCCCCAGCAATCCACCTTGCGAATACACATCAACGCCCAGCAGTCGACTAAGGCCGTGAGCCTCCGCCGACAGCGGCAATTCGGTGATGATTGCCGCACCCTGACAGTTGAAGTACCGCGCACAGCTGTACGCATCAAGAATGTTAAGTAGATCAACCCGTTCGCCATGGGTAACACTGCGCGCTACCGTCACATCGACCGCGCTTTTAAGAACCAGCCAACCATCCAGTCGCGAATGAGCCTTCAGTACACCGCGTTCGACCAAGCGATCAAACAGACGCAGCACGTCGCGGTCGTAAACTTTGCGTCGAAAAGTCCCGCTGATAGCAATCTGAGCCCCTTCACCGGTAGCGTGTTGCCATATGGCAACCACGCGGCCCACCACCTTCTCCCAAGAGCTTGCCCACAAGGACTCCCAGTTCAGGTGACTGCGGGTTTTCAAACCCAGGGTATACACCGACACATCAAAATAGTGCCGAGCCAAGCGGGTAACTTTGGGTTTAAGCGTATTGTTAAGCAGCGCCAGCAGCTCGTGGCGCACGCGGCAGCGCTTGATAACAAGACCAGCACTGTCACAAACCTCGTCCACCGCCTCTTCAATGCAAAGACGCGCAAGGCACTCCATACCGGATTCATCGCCACCAGTGTTGCGGCGTGCGCCGTCTAGCAGTAAGCCAACCAGCACGCCCTTGTCCGGCGTCAGGTTGATTCCCGTTGCAAACGGGCTTTGCAGCATGGGCCTATCCATTGTCACCACCCCGCGGTAGGTCGGCCTGATAAGGCCTCCGTTATTGGATTTTGATGCGCCGCCCCTTAAGCCATGGGCGGCATCGATTCACATTTACAATACGTGAATACCGGGGGAGGTGTGATGAAATGCTTAAAATAGCGATTGGAAAATTGACATATTACGGTTTTTAGGGCTAAGCCACTGCTTTGTAACCGTATTTTCGGGAAGACAGCCCCATTCGGGATGAAATAACGCCGCAATCGAGCCGCCTTTCAAGGGCTTAGCTATCGGTTTGCGGAGGGTGCAGCCCGCGTTAGGGGCTCAGCGGGCTAAAGATGTCGCGCAATTGCTGATCACAGTCAGCATAGAAGGTGTAGCCGTTTCCACCTTTGCGCTTGCTGGCGTACTTAGCGCAGTCTGCACGCACCATCAACTCTTTGGCGTTAAGCCCATCATCCGGGTAACTGGCAACGCCGATACTTGCTGCAGACTCTATGATCTGCCCATCAATACCGTAGGGCTTGGCCAGCAACTCTACCAACTTGCTGGCAACCGCCCCCACATTGTCACTCTGCAGCACCACAACAAACTCCAAGGGTGCCAACCGGGCCAGAATGTCAGATTCGCGCACTGCGCCTTTGAGACGAAGTGCGGCATTGGTCAACACGCGATCACTCAGCGCGCTACCGAATTGCCGATCAATTTGAGGAAACCGATCCAAATCGACAAATACCACATGCAGCGGCTCACCCGTTCGGGTGGCTTCCGCGAGCACCGTGTCGAATGCTCTGGCAAAGCCAACGCGATTCAACATGCCGGTCGTGAGATCCTGTTCCGCTACCGACTGCAGAGGCTGGCCCTCCTCGGACTCGACTTCCACTTTTTCAAGAATATGGACATACAGCTCCGCGTTGTTGCCACCGCCAGCAACATTCTCAGCACTTGTCACCGTCAACTGTGCTTTGAAGCGACGACCGGACAAGACGCGCCCGGTCACCTCGCCACTCCAAGGCTGACCACCACGAATCGACTCGAGCACAGCACCGGGCAGATATCGGCCCTGGAACTCATCAAAGCGGATCACATCCTTGCTATCCGACAGTTGCCATTCCTCGCGACCAATCAGGTTCATCAAACCGGTGCTAGCCTCGACCACTGCACCCGATGCGTCGGTGACATAGATTGGCAATTGAGAATAACAAAAAATGGTCTGGGTAATAAGCTGATCGAGGTCGAGGGGTTCAAATTCTTCTCGCGGCACCATATTGAGAACAAAGTGCGGCACCCCGGCAATAGTTACATTATTCTTGAAAAGCATATAGCGACCGAGCTCACGGCCATAAAGAAGGAGCTCAAACCCCTTGGTTGACTCGCTATCTCGCAGCCAGTCACAAAATAACAGGGCCCGGCTGCCGACAAAGTGCCGAAACGTGCTGCGCAGGTGCATGCGCCCACTGCGCTCTTGAAAGCCGAATACCCGCGCGGCCGCGTCATTGGCGTAGCGGATACCCAAGCCAACATCAATAACCAGAGAGGGCACCGGATTGGACTGAAATGCGTTGCTCAGTAGAGCTCGGTTACCGCCCCCGGCGACGCCGGTCAGCAACGGCTGGGGTTTGGAATCGTCGATTTGTGGCTTCGCGGGCAAGGTTTTACATGCTCGCGCAACACCTGCCCTGTCATTATCCAACATTCATCACCTGATTGGCTCCGTGCGCTTCAAACAAACACACGGCGGAATTCCATTCCGTTAACGGCCCCAACCGCAACGATTAGAGCGCAGTTCCGAGGCGCTATACCGACGCAACGGACAACAACTGCACGATTCTGGCGACTCCGCGCCAGCCGGTTATAGACCAGACTCGACACTCCCTGTGATGAATCTGTGCTCTGCTTGCCACCCACTCCTGCACGACGACAGGGGGCAATATGGCGATTGCCATACTGAGCCAGCAACAAAGGAGCCACAAGAAACCCTCGCCGTCACGGGCTGCTGGCTTGATAAAAGTCAAAATCTTGCGCTACAAGCACCCTCGCACTGACTTATAATCACCAGCTCTGATATTCGCTGATGAAACAGAAACTTAGAAATAACATCTGACAATACGGGTTGATTCAGCGGCCGCCCGAAGGATGGTGTAGACTCTGAGTTAATAAGGCTTCGGCGCGCCCTAGCGCGCCCGCCCCACAACTCAGTACGATGCGATCACAACGAGGCTCCGCCAATGGCAGACGAGAAAGGCAGCTCAGCCGCCGAAGAAAACAACACTGAAAAAAGCACATCAGAAAGCAAAAAGAAGACAGGAAAGCCCTATAAAGATGAATTGATCGTTGTTGGTATTGGTGCGAGCGCCGGCGGGCTTGAGGCCATGCAATCGCTGGTATCGAATTTGCCGGTAGACTCAGGTTTCAGCTTCCTAGTTGCCCAGCACTTATCGCCCTCGTATCGAAGCATGATGGTCGACCTGCTAGAGAAGGACTCAACCATCCCTGTGCGGGCCGCCATCGACGGTGCCGTACTCCAGCCCAACGAGCTGTATATCTGCCCACCCAATCATAATATCGAGCTCGCCCCCAACGACCACATCCGGCTTACCAGCTACCCTGACATGCGACATACTCCGCGCCCGTCTGTGGATATGCTGCTGGAGTCCATCGCCACCGAAAAAGGCGAGCACAGTATTGGTATCATCCTGTCTGGCACCGGCAGTGACGGCTCCCGAGGCATCCGCGCCATCAAAGCGGAGAATGGCATCGGCGTGGTGCAAGACCCGGAAACGGCCAAATTTGACGGTATGCCAAACGCGGCGATCAATTCAGGGAATATCGACCTGATCATCCCTCCCGCCAATATCGGCCAAGAGCTCATCAACCTGCTGTCCTTTCCGCGGGTTCGCAACTCCGACGCGGAAGTCATTTCCCGCCCGGTGTACGACGGCATCATTCACCAGTTACGGGTGAACTGCGATGTCGACTTCCGGCTCTACAAAGAGAACACCATTGTGCGCCGCATTGAGCGCCGCATGGCAACACTCAAGATCAGCACACCCGAGCAATATCTAAAGTACATGCGCGATCACAAGGAGGAAGCCTCCTTCCTGTTCAACGATATGCTGATCGGGGTAACGTCGTTCTTCAGGGATGCTCGCGCCTATGAGGTACTCCGCGGAGAACTCGCGAAGTACATACAGGAAAAAGAAACCAAGACACTGCGCATCTGGTCGGTAGGCTGCTCCACCGGTGAAGAAGCCTACTCCATGGCGATGATTGTTTCCGACATACTCGGCGACGAAATCAGCGATTGGAAGGTGCAGATATTCGCAACGGACATCGACAAGCGTGCTATTACCTACGCACGCAACGGCATCTACCCGGAAATTGCCATCCAGAATCTGCCGAAATCCATGCGGCAGAAATACCTGTCGATAAATAACGACCAGTATGAAGTTGTTAAAAGCATCAAATCCAAACTGATCTTCTCACTGCACGACGTTAACCGCGATCCGCCCTTCTTGCGGCTCGACCTGGTGAGCTGCCGCAACCTGATGATTTATTTCACTATGGAACTGCAGCGGCAACTGCTACCGACCTTCCACTACGCGCTGAACCCGCGCGGCCTGTTAATGCTGGGGCAATCGGAATCCATCGGTATTTTTCAGGAACATTACCGCCCGCTGTCAAAAACGGCAAAACTTTACGAGAGTGTCTTTATCGGCAAGCAGCTGCCACCGGAGCGTCAAGTGCGTGCCGGTCAGTACAGCGACCGCAACCGCGAGGATGTCGGCGATCGCAAACTGGAAAAAAGCTCGCGCACCGCATCAAGCTCGGACGAGGTCTACCAGGAGTTGATCACAGCGAAGATGAAGGATCTTCTGCTGCCCAACGCCATTGTCATTAATGACAACCAGGACATCATGTTTACCGAGGGCACCAATCCGATTCTTGTACGCCCCGAAGGCAAACCCAGTAACAATATCTATAAAAACCTGCATCCGCGTCTCGCTGTCGATGTGCGCTCGGCGCTGCACCAGCTGGAAAGCCAGGACAACGTTACCGACACGGGCTACATCAATCTTGAACTCAACGGCGAAGATTGCTGGGTTAAGCTGATTTTCGCCAAGGCAGTACTCGCCAAACCGGCCGGCACCATGACAATCATTTATTGTCAGATAGAACGCGCCGACAGCATGCCCGTGCATAGCGGCGAAAGCGAATCGACCACCGAGGCGGTGGTATTGGAACAGCACCGCTTATTGGCACGCACCAAAGAGCAACTGCAAAATGTTATCGAGGAATTAGAAGCCTCGAATGAAGAAATGCAATCCATGAACGAGGAACTGCAGAGTTCAAATGAAGAACTGCAGAGCTCAAACGAGGAACTGGAAACCACTAACGAGGAGCTGCAGTCGACCAACGAAGAATTACAGACTGCCTATTCCGAACTGAAAGTGGCCTACGAAGACAAAGAGCAACAACAACGCGAACTATTGCGACTGCGCTCTGAACTGGAGCAAGCCAACACACTGCGCGACGAAGCCGAACGTATCGGCCGGACCGGCTCGTGGATGTGGGATGTAGCGACCCGCAAATTTACCTGGAGCCGCGGGTGTTACCGTGTATTTGGTCTCGACGAGAAAGTATTTCACCCGTCCTACGAAGCCTTTATAGGCGTTGCCCACCCCGACGACCGCAATCGACTGGAACGCCACTTGACTGACTTGCTGGTCAATAAAGCCTCCCAGCCTTTTGTTTTCAAGGCACAGGACAGTGATCGCAACACGATCATCGTATCAATGGAAGCCGTAGTCTCATTCAACGACCTGAAACAGGCCGTCAAGGTCATGGGCAGCATCACCGATATGACCGAAAAGCTGAGCTTTGAGCGCGAAGCAGAGCAATCCCAGAAACGCCTGGAAGCGGTCGTGAAAGCCAGCTTAACCCCCTGTGTTTTGCTCGACCTTGAGCTGGAAGAAATTGATGCTGCGAACAAAGCCTTCCTTGACCTGACCGGCCTAAAGGAATCCAAACTCAGTAACTATATGGGCGATGAACTCTACACCCTGCTACCGGCTAGCGACCGTGAGATCCTGCGCGGCATACTGAACGAACTGACTCATTCTGAATTGGGCGCATCGCTGGAAGGCGAGTATGCCATCTGCTCACAAAAAGGAGACGCTGTAAACGTAGTTGCAAACCACGCCGTCCTAGAGGTCAACGACAAAAACGGACAGGCTGAAAAAATTCTAATTAATTTACAGCCAAAATAGGACTGAAGTGCGACCCGGGGGCAAGCCGCCCCCGAACGCCAGGGAGGCAGAAAGGCGCACTTCGCAGGCAAAATCATGGCGGATAAACACAGCCCCGATCCGGTAGAGAACTATATCTCGCTGATGCGCTTGCGCGGCGAGAGCAAATGTTCCGAATGCGCCCTGCTGAATCGCTGTCTGCCGCGTTCACTTGCAGACACCAACCTGCTACCAATCTTCGAAAGTGCGGTAAGCGGAAATTTTGCTATTGATGCCGGCGAAGATCTGCTGAGTGATGAGACCAAATTCAGCCTATTGTTCATAGTGAAGTCTGGCACCTTTAAAGCGATCAACCGGATCAACGAAGCCAATATCCAGGCCTTTTACTTCTCCGGCAATCTTATTGGACTCGAAGCTATCGGCCAGAGACAGTTTGATTCACGCATTATCGCGCTGGAGCGCAGCGTCATATGCGCAGTCGACTACGACAAACTGTTGGATTTGCTCAACCGTTTAAATCAGGTCAAAAAACACTTTATCGAAACAATCAGCCTCCAACACCTGGAAAGCCTGCGCCTGTTCGCCATTATTCGCTCTGGCTCCGTGCAGCAGCGAGTAGCGGCCTTTTTGCTTTTCATCTCCGAGCAGCAAAAGCGTCGCGGCCAAGCCTTTCTTGATATGGTTTTGCCCATGGGCAGAACCGACATCAGCAACTTTTTGGGGGTCTCTCCAGAATCACTCAGCCGCACCCTGACCTCGCTGAGCAAAAAGCGCCTCATCAAAGTTTTCAACCGTAGAGTGACGCTAATGAACTACGATGCGCTAAGCAAAATGCTAAGCGAAGCCGACTGATTCAGCGGTTGACGTAATACAGGCACGGCACATCTGAGAGCGGCTCACCGGGAAGGGAACTTGAGCAAATGACTTTGCCATCATGGTCGAAATCGAACGTTTCGCAAACCATGGTACGCCCTAGGTTTTCGTAGTAGACAATCACTGTTCTAACACCGACAAAAACGTCGATAAGCCGGAAGTAAATATAGGGGCGAACCTCCATCGCCATCTCCCAATAATGCCGGAGATGCTGCTTACCCTGAAGCATGCCCTCCTCAATTCCAAAGCGCCCAACAATGACTGGCGAATCAAGTACTACATCATCGCTGTAAAGCGTTAAAATTTTCTCAACATCGTGGGAATTGACTGCAAAAATCCATTCCCAGGCAAACTCCAGTGCCTTTTCTCTATCCATGAATAACTCACCGTATAGCTTTTCCTGCCACCGGGCTCACTTCAACCACGAGACAGGGAATCCATTCGCCTTGCGCTCAGACAATAGCCGGAACACAAGAATTCCATTGCTCTTGTACGGAACAAGAGCGAGTTGCTTTCACGCCTGCGGACTCCATGTCCGTGTCGGCGCGCGCAACAGCGATAGACCATCCATTCTATCGCCCGAGCCTCCCTACACGCGAGTAGGAATAACACCAACTCGTCAACGGCTTCTACCGCAGATTTACTATGCACCGCAGCGTTTCGCCCGGCAAATAATCAACTGGGAAATCGAAAATTTGTTGATTTAAGTCATACAAAACGAGGCTTACTCGCTCGAGCAATCACATCGCAGGCAAAAACTCTATAGAAATAAAAGATCTAACGGCTATAGGTCTCGTGCAAGTAGTCGAGAATATCCTCAGACTCAAACAAGGCCACTCCGGAATTGGGATCTTCCAGATAGGGCGCCATAACCTGCCCCGTTTTGGCTTTGAGCGCACGCCGTGGTGCACTACTGTGCTCCAACTCCGGCCAGAGCCGGTTGCGCAAGGGCGTCAAAGCAAAGTCTTGCCACTGGGCTTTACCGATGGGGCGCAAAATGTAGGGGAGTTCCAGCTCGCACAGGCGCTCACGCACCAAACGGGCATAAGGACTGGATTCAAAACCCCATAAAATCAGCGGCTTGGCGGCAGCGTGTGAAGGCCGCGCGAACATGCCGTGGCGCGTGCGCAAGCCGGAAGCCAACATGGAGGAAGCGGTATTGATTACCTTAAGGCGCAGTGTGGAGGGCGCACTGCGCTCACCGTAGGTGGTGCAGAGATAGCGGATAATATCCGCCGATTCATAGAGCTGCTGACCGGTATTCGGGTCGATCAGCAACGGAAACTGGGCCTTACCGCCGAGCCGCTTGGCTTCAGCCCGGTATCGCTCACCCCGCTTCGGACAGGGATAGACCAACACCTCAAGCTCCAGCTCGGTCAGTAGCTCGCGAACCAGCCGGCAGTAAGGGCAGTTCTCAATATCATACAACTCCAGCATTTTCGCGGGCTGCCGCACTGCCGGGCGGCTCATAGTGCCGCGCCAGAGAGCAGCCGAAGACGTGGCCAGTGAATTGAGCAGGTTCAAGTTTGACGGCATGGTAGCTGTCCTGTCGCGGGAAAACCCGCATCATACGGTCGCCGGCCGCTACTCGCAATTGCACCTAACAGCGCAGGGTTCAAGTGTCGATGAGATCTATCCTCCGTGACTTATATCCGCGGCAAGTTGCCCGCTCGGCGCGCAAACCCGCCCGCCAACCCAGACAGAGAGGCCGCATACTAACGCAAGCAGGGGAAGCAGCCAGACGCCCCAATGAGCAAACGCCGCCCCCTCTATCACTGCAACCGCCGTCAGCATAACGAAACGCAAGGCCTCGGCGACAAGCGAGGGCGTGAGCATTAGCTGCTGACTATTCGCTACAACACCAGAGAGAACAAACAGTAACAATGCCGTTTTGGTCAGAACGGACAGCTCTCCGATATTCGCCAGCGTATAAGCGGTCGCCAATAACAGAACCGCAAACTGCACCCAAGCCCATAGAATCAACCACCGCGGCTGAGGCCGTTGAAACTTCTGACCTGGATCTCGGTAGTCTAACTTCTCATCGGGCCAACGACGCTTAACATCCTCCGGCCGCCATCCCGTGCGCGATAAAAATACTGACGCCTTATCGCGCCATTTTCTGGTCGTCAGGGCATCGCGCAGAAGGCGCCCCATGTAGTTCAGTTCTATCATCACCGGGTTGTAGTGACGCACGGGTGTAGTGATGCCATAGGCCGGCGGCTCGTCGCGCAACTCTTCCTGAAAGGTGCCAAACAGGCGATCCCAACAAAAAATCTGACCAAAATTTTTGTCGATATACTGTGGGTTAATCGCGTGGTGCACCCGATGCTGGGACGGCGTTACCAGAAAATATTCAAACGGGCCGAGCTTGCCCACGTGCTGGGTGTGATACCAGAATTGCATAAAGAATTGCACGGGCAATACAACGGCGACAACTTCGGTCGGCACCCCAAGCAAGGCCAGAGGCAGCAGCATCAGCCCGCCATAAGAAAACCAGTTAAAGGCATTCTGACGCAGCGCGACGGCCAGATTAAATTCTTCGCTGCTGTGATGAATCAGGTGCATGGCCCACAAAAAGCTGTTGGCGTGGGCCCAACGGTGCATCCAGTAGCTGGTAAAATCCTTCCATAGGAACACCAGCGCATACAGCCAAAATCCGGTGATGATGGGTTCGCTCACTGCAATACGCTCAGCCACCCAATCGTAACTGATGACCAACACCCCAAAACCCAGGGTGCGCAATACCAGATAGGTGAGACCGGAACTGATACTGGATACCGCATCCGCGTGGTGGTGCCAGGTGTCCGGCCCATTCCATTTGCTCCACGCAAACTCGAGCAGCATCAACAGCAGAAAACCCGGGATGGCGAACAACACCGCATTCTCAAAGGCGCTCATGTTGCTCCTCCAACACCCGCCGCGGTATCCGCACGGATTCACAGAAGTCAGAAACGAAAAAGGCCTGTTGATACAGGCCTCCATTCCACAATGTCTTACTCATACCGACAGTGAAAACCTAAAACGGAATGTCGTCATCAAAATCATCGAAGTTGCCAGCCGGTTGCTGGGGAGGTTGATTCTGCTGCGGCGGCGCTGACTGCTGGGGCTGACGGCGTTGCTGCTGTTGCGGCGGCGCTTGATTATAGTCGTCCATACCACCGCCCATGCCGCCACCCATACCGGAGCCACCACGGGAATCCAGCATTTGCATTTCGCTGGCGACGATTTCGGTCGTGTAGCGATCCTGACCGTCCTGCCCCTGCCACTTGCGGGTGCGCAGCGAGCCTTCCACGTAAACCTTGGAGCCCTTCTTCAGGTATTCACCGGCGATTTCGCCCAGACGATTGAAGAAAACCACCCGGTGCCACTCGGTACGCTCTTGCGGCTGACCGGTATTTTTGTCCTTCCAGCTTTCACTGGTGGCCAGGGTGACATTGGTGACCGCGCCGCCCGAGGGCATATAGCGGGTTTCCGGATCCTGACCGAGGTTTCCGATCAGAATGACTTTATTGATTCCACGCGCCATGCAGCACTCCCTAAATGATTCCCTGAATTATTGTGTGGGCCGACACCAAACGCCCACTATAACCAAAATACCCCAACCTCACTAGGCGGAGATCAGTTCGTCCAGACGGCGACGGTCGAAGTCGCTAGCCACCTTGATGTAGATCACCGGCTCACCGGCAATCACGGTAATATCGAGCACGTCCGGCCACTCGCGCAGGCGCTCCAACACCGTTTTACGCTGCTGCTCGTCGCGGCCAATTTCCACCGCCAGATTCGGTGCCGGCGCCGGCACCCGCAGTTTCAGCGCGATCAGCAGCCAAACCAATCCGACCCCTGCACACAGACCAAACACGCCGGTCACGCCCCAGTTCGCCATCAAAAGACCCCCGAGGCTACCGCCACAGAAGGCGCCAAAGAATTGAAAGCTGGAGAAAATCCCCATCGCCGTGCCACGACCGCCGGGATAGACCGTCCGGCTAAGCAGGGACGGCAAGTTGGCTTCCAGCAGGTTGAACACCACAAAAAACACCAGCAGCCCAGCCAGAAACAACACCAGGCTGTGTCCCAGCAGCGCCATACTCAGGGTCGAGCCACCAAGCAAGGCTACCGCAATCAAGATCATGGCCTTGACCTTCCCTCGGCGCTCGGCCGCCACCATCGCCGGCACCATAATCAGAAAGGCCAGAAACAGCATCGGCAGGTAAATCTGCCAATGGCGGGCCACATCCAGCCCCATGCTTTCCAGATAGGCGGGCACCGCCACAAACTGAGCGGTGATCATCAGATGGAGGGCAAATACCCCGGCATTGAGGCGCATCAAATCCGCATCAGCCAGGCAGCGCCGCATCATATCCGGCACCGAACGCACCTCGGCGTTATTGCTGACACACGTTGCGGTAGGCACCGTGGTCCACAGCAGGATCATGCCGATCAGGGCCAAGACTCCCGTCAGCCAGAACAGCCCGGACAGCCCCATTTGCGCGCTGATCACCGGGCCCAACACCAAGGCCACCGCGAAAGACATACCGATACTGGCGCCGATACCCGCCATGGCCTTGCTGCGATGCTGCTCGCGGGTCAGATCGGCCATCAGTGCCGTGAGGGTGCTGGCAATCGCACCGGCGCCCTGCAAAAAGCGCCCGGCAATGAGCCCCCAGATCGTATCTGCCGAGGCTGCAACAATGCTACCCAGCGCAAACAGCAAGAGGCCCGCAAAAATTATCGGCTTACGGCCAAAGCGATCCGACAGCAGACCGAGGGGAATTTGCAGAACGGCCTGACTTAGCCCATAAATGCCGACCGCCAAGCCCACCAGCGTGCCGGTACTGCCGGCGTAATCCGGACCATAGACGGCTAGAACCGGCAACACCAGAAAGAGCCCGAGCATACGGAAGATGTACAACAGCGACAGCGAGAAAACAGCCCGTTTCTCGATACCGGTCATTCTGTCCGGGTGAGTCAAAGGAAACCCTGCGTGATTGATCTGAGATGGCGGCCGCCCGCGTAACAGGGCGATCCGGTAAAGAGCGCAATTTTAGCAGCTCGAGGCTGTCAGGTGAAAGCCGCCACTTTGCACCCGACGGTGGTGAAACTTTATACTTGTCCGGTTCAGCCTGCTGCATTTGCGATTATAGCGGCGGCAACCACCGAGAGAGAGCATGGATCGAATACTTGTCCGGGGTGCCCGCACCCACAACCTGAAAAACATTGATCTGGATATTCCCCGCGACAAGCTGGTGGTGATTACCGGCCTGTCCGGTTCCGGCAAGTCATCGCTGGCCTTTGACACCCTGTACGCCGAGGGGCAGCGCCGCTACGTGGAATCACTGTCCACCTACGCCCGCCAGTTCCTGTCGATGATGGACAAGCCCGATGTGGACCATATCGAGGGTCTGTCGCCGGCCATCTCCATTGAGCAGAAATCCACCTCCCACAATCCGCGCTCGACCGTCGGCACCATCACCGAAATTTACGATTATCTGCGCCTCTTGTTTGCTCGCGTGGGCGAGCCACGCTGCCCCACCCACGGTCAGGCGCTTGAAGCTCAGACCATCAGCCAGATGGTCGACACCGTGCTGGCGCAACCGGAAGGCAGCAAATTGATGCTGCTGGCGCCGATGATCAGCAACCGCAAGGGCGAACACCTGCATGTGTTCGAACAGCTTCGCCGAGACGGTTTTGTACGGGTGCGAGTGGATGGCATCGTCTGTGATCTGGACGAAGCGCCCAAGCTGGACAAGAAAAAGAAGCATACCATTGAAGTGGTAGTGGATCGCTTCAAGGTGCGCGACGACCTGAAGCTGCGTCTTGCCGAATCCTTTGAAACGGCGCTGAACCTGACCGGTGGTATCGCTGTGATCAGCCCGATGGACGATCCGTCCGGCGCCGATATTGTTTTCTCGTCACTGTTCGCTTGCACCGAGTGCGGTTACTCCCTGTCGGAGCTGGAACCGCGACTGTTCTCCTTTAACAGCCCCATGGGTGCCTGCAGCAGCTGTGACGGTCTTGGTTTGCGCCAGTTCTTCGATGAAAGCCGCGTCGTTCAGCACCCGGAAGCGAGCCTTTCACAAGGCGCCATTCGCGGCTGGGATCGACGCAGCGTGTACTACTTTCATCTGCTGACCTCGCTCGCTGAACACTATGGCTTTGACGTTGATACGCCTTTTGAGGAGCTGTCAAAAAGCCATCAGAAAAAAATTCTACACGGCAGCGGTGACGAAGAAATTCAGTTCACCTACATCAACGATCGCGGCGACAGCTTCAAACGCAAACACCGCTTTGAAGGCGTTATTCCGAATATGGAACGCCGTTACCGCGAGACCGAATCCATGTCGGTGCGCGAGGAGCTCGCGAAGTTTCTCAGCACCCAGCATTGCCCTGATTGCGAAGGCACCCGTCTGCGCCGCGAAGCGCGCAATGTGTTTCTCGACGATCATACCCTGCCCTCTATCGCAGCCCTGCCGGTCGCAGACGCACGGGAATATTTTGAATCGCTGGAGCTGTCCGGACGGCGTGGCAAGATCGCCGAGAAAATCCTGAAAGAACTTCGTGAGCGGCTCACCTTTCTGGTTGATGTCGGCCTGAACTATCTGACGCTGGATCGCAGCGCAGACACCCTGTCCGGCGGCGAGGCCCAGCGCATTCGCCTGGCCAGCCAGATTGGCGCCGGACTGGTCGGCGTGATGTACATTCTCGATGAGCCCTCTATCGGCCTGCACCAGCGCGATAACGAGCGCCTGCTGAATACTCTGATTCACCTGCGCGATCTGGGCAACACGGTGATTGTGGTAGAACACGACGAAGACGCGATTCGCGCGGCGGATTTTGTGCTGGATATCGGTCCCGGCGCAGGCGTTCACGGCGGCCAGGTGGTTGCCAAGGGCACCCTGAAAGATATTTTGAAAAGCCCCCAGTCCCTCACCGGGCAATACTTAAGCGGCAAGAAAACCATCGCCATCCCCAAGAAACGGCACACGCCTGACCCTGAGCGTCAGCTGGTGCTGAATGGCGCCAGTGGCAATAACCTGCAGGATGTCACGCTGCGGATTCCGCTCGGCCTCATGACCTGTGTTACTGGCGTTTCCGGATCTGGCAAATCGACACTGATCAACCACACGCTCTACCCGATTGCTGCCACCGACCTGAACGGCGCAAGCACCTTAACGCCGGCCCCGTATGAAAGCATTGAAGGGCTCAATCTGATCGACAAATGTATCGATATCGATCAAAGCCCGATTGGGCGCACTCCCCGTTCAAACCCCGCCACTTATACCGGCATTTTCACGCCGGTGCGGGAACTGTTCGCCGGCACGCAGGAAGCCCGCTCCCGTGGCTATAAAGCGGGCCGCTTCAGCTTTAACGTGAAGGGTGGACGCTGCGAAGCCTGTCAGGGCGATGGTGTCACCAAGGTGGAAATGCACTTTCTACCCGACGTCTACGTGCCCTGCGATGTCTGCACCGGCAAGCGCTATAACCGCGAGACGCTGGAGATACACTACAAGGGTAAAAACATTCACGAAGTGCTGGAGATGACGGTAGAAGATGCCGCCGAGTTCTTCCAGAACGTACCCGCTATTAAAAAGAAATTGGATACACTGGTGGATGTCGGCCTGTCGTACATCCGACTGGGCCAGGCGGCAACCACCTTGTCAGGGGGCGAAGCCCAGCGCGTAAAACTCGCTCGTGAGCTCTCCAAGCGAGACACGGGTAAAACCCTATACATTCTCGACGAACCGACGACAGGCTTGCACTTCCACGATATTCAACAACTACTGAACGTGCTGCACCGTCTGCGCGATCACGGCAACACCGTGGTTGTCATAGAACACAATCTGGATGTCATCAAAACCGCGGACTGGATTGTTGACCTCGGCCCGGAAGGCGGCAGCGGGGGCGGCGAGATCATTGCGGAAGGAACGCCAGAAGACGTTGCCGAATGCCGTGAATCTCACACCGGGCGATTCCTGGCCGACATCGTTAAACCTGCGAGAAAGAAAGCGAAATCAGCCTGAATCTAGCTGACGGTAGACTCGGTCTGCGCGCTGCGCTTGTTGCGATACATGCGCTCGTCGGCCGCGTGCAGTATCTCCTCCAGCGTTCTCGCATCGTCAGGATAGAGCGCGAGGCCGGTGCTGGCAGACAGGCGCACAGTGTTGCCGTTGCGCAGATTGATGGGCCGCTCCAGTTGCCGCTGCAGGCGGTCCAGCACCAGCTGGGTAATTCGATGATCGACAGTCCCATGTAACAGAATCGCAAACTCATCCCCGGCCAGCCGACAGACAAAATCCTGGGACCGCACTGCCCGCCGCAGACGGCCGGCAAAAGCCTGTAACACCCGATCCCCCGCAGAGTGTCCGTGCTCATCGTTCACCGGCTTGAAGTTATCGAGATCGATATAGACCAGTGAAAAACGCTCGCGCTTTGCCTCGTAGCGATCAATGGCTCCCTGCAACTCGCGATAAAACGCGGTGCGATTAGGTAACAGCGTTAGATCATCCCGCCGCGCCACTTCCACCAATTGTTTCCGGTAGCGCTGATTGTTGAGCTCGTAAAACACGATCATCAGAATCAAGGCACCGAAGGCAACAGATGCATGAACCAATTCGTTAACCTGAACCATCGGGCCCTGCGCGATATTGGGGAATTCGAAGCCGCTGATCTGTAATAAACTCGCGCCAAATATCACCGCGTAGGTAATCACGGCCCAAATAATACCGGGCTTTAAGCCCAGCAGAACAAAGGCGAATACCGGCGGTGCGACCATCATACTGGCCGAAATACTGCCCAAGGGCCCGCCTAAAAATCCGACGACCACGGAGACGGTAATAAACATCACCGCCAGAGACAGATTAACCGCCAGCACAAAACGCTTGGCGTGCCGAAAGATCAGCACACCGACGATAAGCGCAATTTGCAGGGGTATCGTGAAACCAAAGGTCCAGCCATAGGTATGGCTGGGTATCCCGCTAAACAACACACTGTAGATTTGCGCCAGCAATATGACCACAACTAGGGACAAGTTGACGGCCACGAACAGTTGGTAACGGTGGAGTTCGGCCTTTTGCTTGGCCAGCTCGGCAGGCACTAGGTGCCCGACAGCCCGGCTGAGAGATCCTTTCATTAGCGCGTCCGCGGGAAAATGTGACCCGCTTCTCATTATAGTTGATTATCCGACTATAACTAGCACGCGCTGTTTATTTTTTCAACAGCAGTTGCAGCGCCCCGCTACAACACCATTTCCGCCATATCGCGCAGTAGGCTGGTATCGCCCATCACGAGCAGGGAGGTCACGGGTGAATCCTTCCAGGCTTCCAGGCGCTCTTTCACCCGGGCTTTGGATCCGGACAGCGAAATCTCATCGGCAAATTGATCCGGCACCACGTGAATCGCTTCTTCCTGTTTGCCTTCAAAAAATAGTTCTTGAATGCGATCGGCCTCAGCTTCAAAGCCCATGCGGGACATCAGCTCTTTGTGGAAGTTACGCTTTTTCGAGCCCATGCCGCCGATATAGAACGCCAGCATAGCCTTAACCGGGTACAGCGCCTGCTCGAGATCGTCGTTGATATTGACCATCGCCATAGCGGAAATTTCGAAGCCTTCCTTTGCCCCCTTCAGCTGATCGGCGTAGACCTCCTGACGATAGGGAGAGTAGTACAGGGGCAACCAGCCGTCGGCAATCTCTGCTGTCTGCGCCACATTCTTCGGACCTTCTGCGCCGAGGAAGATGGGCAGGTCTTTGCGCAAAGGGTGAGTGATGGGCTTAAGCGGCTTACCCATACCCCAAGCACCGGGACCCTTGTAGGGCAGAGGATAGTGCTCGCCATCGTTGGTCACAGGAGCTTCACGAGCCATCACCTGCCGGATAATGTTGACATATTCGCGGGTGCGAGAAACCGGCTTGCTGAAGGGTTGCCCATACCAGCCCTCGACAACCTGCGGCCCCGAGACACCGAGACCCAGAATCATGCGGCCGCCGGACAGGTGGTCCAGCGCCAGAGCAGACATTGCACAGGCCGTGGGCGTGCGCGCAGAAAGCTGGGCGACCGAGGTGCCGAGCCGGATCTTTGACGTATGCGCGCCGATCCATGCCAATGGCGTAAAGGCATCATTACCCCAGGATTCGGCGGTCCAAACGGAGTCGTAGCCTAGTTTCTCGGCTTCCTGAGCCAGTTCAACGTGTGAGTTTCCCGGCGCAAGCGCACCCCAATAACCCAGCTGCAAACCCAGTTTCATGACCCTATCCCCTTTTGGTGGTGTTCTGACAGACCCACAGAGTAATTCAAGTACGCGACACCAGCCATGGGCGAATCAGTCAAAATACTGGCCTTTCTGATCATACTTTCGCTAAGGGCAGACACAAAAAAGCCGACACTTAGCCGGCTTTTTCGAGTCGTTTTGCGGCTAAAACCGCAACACCTTACTCTTCAGTGTCGTCGTCCTGCTCTTCCGCAACGGGGCGGTCAACCAGTTCAACATAGGCCATCGGCGCGCTGTCGCCATCGCGGAAGCCACACTTCATGATGCGGATGTAACCACCGGGACGCTCCTGGTAGCGCGGGCCCAGCTCGCTGAAGAGCTTACCAACGGCTGCCTTGTTGCGCAGACGGTCGAAGGCCAGACGGCGATTGGCAACACTGTCTTGCTTAGCCAGAGTGATCAGCGGCTCAGCGTGACGACGCAGCTCTTTCGCTTTCGGCACAGTAGTTTTGATAAGTTCGTGCTCAACCAATGACGCAGTCATGTTGCGGAACATGGCTTTACGGTGAGAGCTGTTCCGGTTCAGTTGACGTCCACTTTGACGGTGACGCATGGCTTGATTCCTTTACGTTGTGCTATCTCAGCAAGCTAATACTTCAAGACCTGTTCTTAAACCAGAACGCGGTCGTCATTCTTCAGGCTGGCAGGCGGCCAGTTGTCCAGGCGCAGGCCCAGAGACAGTCCGCGAGACGCCAGTACGTCCTTGATTTCAGTCAGCGACTTCTTACCCAGGTTCGGGGTCTTCAGCAGCTCGACCTCAGTGCGCTGTACCAGATCACCGATGTAGTAGATGTTCTCGGCTTTCAGACAGTTCGCAGAGCGTACGGTCAGCTCCAGGTCGTCTACCGGGCGCAGCAGAATCGGATCAACTTCATCTTCTTCGCGCGCAGGCTCGGCATCGCCTTCGCTTTCCAGATCAACAAACACGGCCAGCTGCTGTTGCAGGATGGTCGCCGCACGACGGATCGCCTCTTCGGGGTCGATGGTGCCGTTGGTTTCCAGATCCAGAACCAGCTTGTCCAGATCAGTGCGCTGTTCAACACGAGCGCTCTCAACCACGTAGGCTACGCGAGCAATCGGGCTGAAGGTCGCATCCAGGCTCAGACGACCGATGCTGCGGGTCTCTTCTTCGCCAGTTTCGCGGGCATCAGCAGGAACATAGCCACGACCGCGGGCAACGGTCAGACGCATGTTCAGCTCACCAGCTTCGTTCAAAGTCGCGATGACATGCTCAGGATTTTTGATCTCGATGTCATGATCAACCTGAATGTCGCCAGCGGTAACGATGCCGGGGCCTTTCTTGCTCAGGTTCAGAACGGCCTGATCTTTGCCGTTCATGGTTACTGCAACGCCTTTCAGGTTCAGCAGGACTTCGATAACGTCTTCCTGAACACCTTCCATTGCGCTGTATTCGTGCTGAACGCCATCGATCTCTACTTCTGTGATGGCACAACCCGGCATGGAAGACAGCAGGATGCGACGCAGAGCATTGCCCAGAGTGTGGCCAAAACCACGCTCCAGCGGCTCAAGGGTTACCTTGGCGCGGGTTTCGCTTTGCTCATCCACCTGAATCACGCGGGGTGTGAGAAATTCGTTCACTGCACTCTGCATAGTTTCACCTGTAGTGAGATTAACTGGACTGACAACTTACTTAGAGTAAAGCTCAACAATCAAATGTTCGTTGATCTCTGAAGAGAGGTCAGTACGATCCGGGTTGGCTTTGTAAGTGCCTTCCATCTTGTCGGTGTTCACGTCGATCCAGCTGATGTCGCCACGCTGGGCAGCCAGAGCCATCGCAGACTTGATGCGCAGCTGGTTCTTGGCCTTTTCACGGACAGTGATCACGTCACCGGGCTTCACCTGATAAGAAGCGATGTTAACAGTCTGACCGTTAACTTGAATCGCTTTGTGCGAAACCAGCTGACGTGCTTCCGCACGAGTAGCACCGAAGCCAATGCGGTAAACCACGTTGTCGAGACGCGATTCCAGCAGGCACAGCAGGTTTTCACCGGTTGCACCTTTCAGGCGTGCAGCTTCTTTGTAGTAGTTGCGGAACTGCTTTTCCAGAACGCCGTACATGCGACGAACCTTCTGCTTTTCACGCAGCTGGACACCGTAGTCAGACAGACGGCCACGACGTGCACCGTGCATGCCGGGAGCAGCTTCAGCTTTACATTTTGATTCCAGGGGGCGAACGCCGCTCTTGAGAAACAGGTCAGTGCCTTCCCGTCTGGAGAGTTTGCAGCTAGGGCCTATGTAACGAGCCATACCAAGTATTCCTGTTTATCTGTTAATTACACGCGACGTTTTTTCGGCGGACGGCATCCATTGTGCGGGATGGGCGTCACGTCGGTAATGTTGGTGATCTTGTATCCGCAGTTGTTCAGAGCTCGAACAGCGGATTCACGACCCGGGCCAGGACCTTTAACTTCAACGTCCAGGTTTTTCAGGCCGTAGTCTTTCGCGGCTTCACCAGCGCGCTCGGCAGCAACCTGGGCTGCGAACGGGGTGCTTTTACGCGAACCACGGAAGCCGCTACCACCGGCAGTCGCCCAGCTCAGGGTGTTGCCCTGACGGTCGGTGATGGTAACGATCGTGTTATTGAAAGAAGCGTGGATATGGGCAACGCCATCCACTACGGTTTTCTTTACCTTTTTACGGGTAGAACCGGGCTTAGCCATGTTTACATCCTATCTCTAATATCAACACTACACAGTGCAGCGAGGCTGCGGGGTGTAGCTACACTAAAGCGGAAAACGATCTGCTTACTTGCGAATCGGTTTACGCGGGCCTTTACGAGTGCGGGCATTGGTTTTGGTGCGCTGACCACGAACCGGCAAGCTCTTACGGTGACGCAGGCCGCGGTAGCAACCCAGGTCCAGAAGACGCTTGATGTTCATGGACACTTCACGACGAAGGTCACCTTCTACCTGGATTTTGCCGATTTCATTACGCAGCGAATCCAGTTGCTCTTCGCTCAGATCACCAATCTTGGCATCTTCCGCGACACCCGTTGTCGCACACAGACTTTTGGCAGTCGTGCGACCGATTCCGTAGATGTAAGTCAACGAAATCACGGCATGTTTGTTATCTGGTATGTTTACACCAGCGATACGAGCCATTTATAACACTCCAAACTAAATTTCCGGGCCTGAACCCGGCACGTAGCCTTGCTATATCAGGCTACCGCACGCGAAAGGCGCGATAGTCTATACGCAAGACCAGGACAAATCAACCCTGACGCTGCTTGTGACGCGGCTCGGCAGAGCAGATCACCCGTACCACACCCTTGCGGCGAACCATTTTGCAGTTGCGGCAGATCTTTTTGACTGATGCACGCACTTTCATCTCTAACTCTCCTGAGAACCGGGCCGGCTATTACCGCAGGCCGCCACCGTAATTTTTGAGGTTCGCTTTCTTCATCACTGACTCATACTGATGAGACATGAGATGAGACTGAACCTGTGCCATGAAATCCATTACCACTACCACCACAATCAGCAGTGAGGTACCGCCCAGATAGAAGGGCACGTTCCACATCACTACCAGAAACTGAGGCAGCAAACACACCAGCGCGATATACAGAGAACCGAACATGGTCAGGCGGGTCAGTACGCCGTCGATGTAGTTCGCAGTCTGCGCACCCGGGCGAATACCCGGCAAAAACGCGCCGGACTTCTTCAGGTTATCTGCCACTTCACTCGGGTTGAACATCAACGCGGTGTAGAAGAAGCAGAAGAATACAATCAATGCCGTGAACAACAGGATGTTCAGCGGTTGGCCGGGACCGATCGCCAGCGCGACTTCCTGCAGCCATTCCATACTTTCGTCGCCGCTCTGACCGAACCACTGGGCGATAGACGCCGGGAACAGCAGAATAGAGCTGGCGAAAATCGCCGGGATAACACCGGCCATGTTCACTTTCAGGGGCAGGTGACTGCTCTGCGCCTGATACATCTTGCGGCCGCGCTGTTGCTTGGCGTAGTTCACAGTGATGCGACGCTGACCGCGCTCGATAAACACCACCAGATAAATCACCGCAATCGCCAGTGCCAGAATACCCAGCAGCACCAGAATGTTGATCTCGCCCTGGCGCGCCTGTTCCAGCGACTGCACAACCGCCGCTGGCAGACCGGCTACGATACCAGCGAAAATCAGCAGTGAAATACCGTTGCCGATACCGCGCTCAGTGATCTGCTCGCCCAGCCACATCATGAAGACTGCGCCGGTAACCAGAGACACGACCGCGACAAAGTAAAACGAAAACCCGGGATCAAACGCCAAACCCTGGTTGCCCATACCCACGGCCATACCGGTACCCTGCAGGGTCGCCAGTGCCACCGTAAGGTAGCGCGTGTATTGGGTAATCTTGCGACGCCCCGCTTCACCTTCTTTCTTCAGCGCTTCCAGCTGCGGGCTAACCGCCGACATCAGCTGCATGATGATCGATGCAGAGATGTAAGGCATAATGCCCAGCGCCAGAATACTCATGCGCTCAAGGGCACCACCGGAGAACATGTTAAACAGACCGAGGATCGTACCCTGGTTCTGGTTGAACAGCGCCGCCAGCTGATCCGGGTTAATTCCAGGCACCGGAATATGGGTACCGATGCGATAAACAATTATCGCCAGCAGTACAAAACGAAGGCGAGCAAACAGCTCGCCTAATCCCGCCTGATTATTGGAACCCGGTCCTGGCTTCGCCATGTTTTACCCCGATTAGTCTTCGACCTTGCCGCCAGCTTTTTCGATCAGCTCGCGCGCACCCTTGGTCACCGCCAGACCTTTAATGGTAACGGCTTTGTTCAGCTCGCCAGACAGGAAGACCTTGGCGCGCTCAATGTTGGTGCCAACGATATCGGCACGCTTCAGCGCTTCCAGATCAATCACGTCTGCGTCGACTTTCGCCAGTTCGCTGGTGCGAATCTGGGCAGTAACGCGCGCCAGACGGGAAGTAAAACCGTACTTGGGCAGACGTTTCTGCAAGGGCATTTGACCACCCTCGAAACCTGGACGCACTTTACCACCGGAGCGGGATTTCAAACCCTTGTGGCCGCGACCACCGGTCTTGCCCAAGCCGCTGCCAATGCCGCGACCGCGACGTTTTGCATCTTTCGTGCGACCGGGCGCTGGGCTCAATGTATTCAAACGCATATCTGAGCTCATCACTTAATCCTCTACCCGAACCAGGTAATTAACTTTATTGATCATGCCGCGAACAGAAGGTGTATCTTCCACTTCAACGGTGTGACCAATCCGGCGCAGACCCAATCCAGCCACGCAGGCTTTGTGAGCTTGCAAACGGCCCGCAGTAGACCGGGTCTGGGTAACTTTAATCGTTTTCGCCATGGCTCTAAATTCCAGCTCGTTTAGCTTGTAATTTCTTCAACAGTCTTACCGCGCTTGGCGGCAACTTCTTCCGGAGAAGAGATTGCTTTCAGGCCATTGATCGTAGCGCGAACCACGTTGACCGGGTTGGTAGACCCGTAACACTTGGCCAGTACGTTGTGAACGCCAGCGATTTCAAGAACCGCACGCATCGCACCACCGGCGATTACACCGGTACCTTCAGAGGCCGGCTGCATGTATACCTTGGAGGCACCGTGGCGAGCCTTGACCGGGTACTGAATGGTGTGACCGTTCAGATCTACCTGGATCATGTTGCGACGTGCTGCTTCCATTGCTTTCTGGATCGCAACAGGCACTTCACGCGCTTTGCCACGACCGAAGCCAACTTTGCCATTGCCGTCGCCAACTACAGTCAGTGCAGTGAAGCCGAAGATGCGACCACCTTTGACCACTTTCGCTACACGGTTAACCTGAACCAGCTTTTCCTGCAGGCCTTCGGTGTTGTCTTTGCCTTTCTGATCGTATGCCATTGCTCGCCTCTTAGAATTCCAAGCCGCCTTCACGTGCAGCGTCTGCCAGTGCTTTCACACGGCCGTGGTAGCGGAAACCGCTACGGTCAAACGCCACCTCAGTTACACCGGCAGCTTTGGCGCGCTCGGCAATCAGTTTACCTACGCTGGCCGCTGCATCAGCATTGCCAGTCGCACCACTGCGCAGCTCTTTGTCCAGCGTGGAAGCGCTGGCCAGAACTTTGTCACCCTCGGCAGTGATCACCTGGGCGTACATGTGACGCGGAGTGCGGTGTACGGTCAGGCGAACAGCACGCAGTTCGCGCATTTTAACGCGAGAGCGACGGGCCCGACGTAATCTTGAATCTCTCTTTTCGCTCATAATCTCAGCCCTTACTTCTTCTTCGCTTCTTTACGACGGACGTATTCATCCGCGTAGCGCACACCTTTGCCCTTGTACGGCTCGGGCGGACGGAAGGCGCGAATTTCTGAAGCGACCTGACCCAACAACTGCTTGTCAGCTGACTTCAGCACGATTTCAGTCTGAGTCGGGGTGTCTGCAGTGACACCTTCGGGCAGCTGATAATCAATCGGGTGTGAAAAACCCAATGTCAGGTTAACGGTTTTACCCGATGCTTTCGCACGGTAACCAACACCGTTCAGCTCCAGCTTGCGCTCGAAGCCCTGACTCACACCAACGACCATGTTGTTGACCAGTGCACGGGTTGTGCCCGCCATCGCCCAGCTGGTTTTCTCGTCACGCGGAGCAAACACCAGCGTGTCGTCTTCCTGCTTAACTTCAACAGCGTCGTTGATAACCATGGTCAGGTTGCCATTGGAACCCTTCACCGCGATATCGCTGCCGTTAAGCTTGACCTCGACGCCCTTGGGGATGCTTACCGGGTCTTTAGCTACTCTAGACATTTTGTAAACTCGCCAATATCAATCTTTAGAAGACAGTACAGAGTACTTCGCCACCTACACCGGCAGCACGTGCTGCACGGTCAGTCATCACACCTTTGCTGGTGGAGATGATGGCAACACCCAGTCCTGCGCGTACTTGCGGCAGCTCGTCTTTGCCTGCGTAGGTGCGCAGACCAGGGCGGCTGGCACGCTGAATTTCAGCGATAACCGGTTTACCCTGGAAATACTTCAGATCAACGATCAGATCTGATTTCGCACCTTGCTGCTCAACGCGGTGCCCGGCAATGTAACCTTCTTCCAGCAATACCGCCGCAACCGCCTTTTTCAAATTCGATGACGGAATGGACACACTGGCTTTACCTGCCATCTGAGCGTTGCGGATGCGGGTCAACATATCCGCCAACGGGTCTTGCATGCTCATGTTCTGCTCCCAACTCTGGCCGGCTCACCCGGCACCACAATACTCTTAAATTACCAACTGGCCTTAACCAGACCCGGAACGTCACCGCGCATTGCTGCTTCGCGCAGCTGGTTACGGCACAGACCGAACTTGCGGTAAACCGCGTGCGGACGACCGGTCAGCTGGCAGCGACGCTGCTGGCGGATAGGGCTGGCATTGCGGGGCAGCTTTTGCAGAGCGATCTGCGCATCCCACTTTTCATCGTCAGACGCAGTCTGACTTGCGATGATTGCTTTCAATTCAGCACGCTTCGCCGCGTATTTCGCTACAGTTTTAGCTCGCTTGGCTTCACGGGCTTTCATTGACTGCTTGGCCATAATCTCTACCCTTTAGTTCTTGAACGGGAAATTGAATGCTTTCAACAGGGCGCGACCTTCGTCGTTGTTGCGCGCTGTGGTGGTAATGGTGATATCCAGACCACGCAGCTTGTCGACCTTGTCGTACTCAATTTCCGGAAAAATGATCTGTTCTGTAACGCCCATGGCAAAGTTGCCCCGGCCGTCAAATGACTTCGGACTGATACCACGGAAGTCGCGGATACGCGGGATCGCAATAACGATCAGGCGCTCCAGGAAGTCGTACATACGCTCACCGCGCAGGGTCACCTTGGCACCGATGGGCCAGCCGTCGCGGATCTTGAAACCAGCGATAGACTTACGCGCTTTGGTGACGACAGGCTTCTGACCGGCAATACGCTCCAGATCGGCCACAGCATTGTCCAGGACTTTCTTGTCGCCAACGGCTTCGCCAACACCCATGTTCAGAGTGATTTTAGTGATGCGCGGGACTTCCATTGCATTCGCCAAGCCCAGCTCTTCTTTCAGCTTGCCGCGCAATTCTGTGTCGTAGAGCTCTTTCAGATTCGCCATGTTCGTTTCCAACCAACTTACGCGTCGATTACTTCGCCGCTGGATTTAAAAATGCGTACTTTCTTGCCTTCTTCTACCTTAAAGCCAACACGGTCTGCCTTGCTGGTCTTCGGATTGAAGATGGCGATATTAGAAATCTGGATCGCCGCTTCTTTCTCGACGATACCGCCGGCAACGCCTGCCTGCGGATTGGCGCGCTGGTGCTTTTTGACCATGTTCACGCCAGCGACCAGTACGCGCTCGCCCAGTACTTTACGTACCTTGCCGCGCTTGCCTTTGTCTTTACCGGTGATGACGATTACTTCGTCATCTTTTTTGATCTTACGCATTCTGCTTCAACCCTTTCCGTTACCGTGCTTTACAGCACTTCCGGTGCCAGAGAGATAATTTTCATGAATCGCTCACTACGCAGTTCGCGAGTCACCGGCCCAAAAATACGGGTGCCGATCGGCGCCAGGTTGTTATTCAACAGTACCGCAGCGTTATCGTCGAAACGGATCAGAGAACCGTCACCACGACGAACACCTTTCTTGGTACGAACAACAACTGCTGTCATGACCTGGCCTTTCTTGACCTTACCGCGCGGAATTGCTTCCTTGACGGAAACCTTGATCAGGTCGCCAACATGCGCGTAACGACGGTGCGAACCGCCCAGCACTTTGATACACATAACGCGACGGGCACCGCTGTTATCTGCTACATCCAAATACGTTTGTGTCTGAATCATGTCCTACCCCAAACCCTTAACTGTGTATCACTTGCGATTACACAACCGCCGATCAAACTTCGGCCGCACTTTCATCAATTCGCAACAGTGTCCAGGACTTGGTCTTGGACAGCGGACGAGTCTCGCTGATGGTTACCGTGTCGCCACTCTTGCACTCGTTGTTTTCATCGTGCGCATGAATCTTTGAAGACTTGGTGATGTACTTGCCATACACCGGGTGCTTCACTCGACGCTCAACGAGGACAGTGATGGTTTTATCCATCTTGTTACTGACCACTTTACCGGTGGCAGTACGTGCATTGCTTGCTGCTTCCGCCATTATCAGTTACCTGCCTTTTGTTTCAGCACTGTCTTCACTCGCGCAATATCTTTACGAGTCTGCGTCAACAGATGAGTTTGTGCCAGTTGGCCTGTTGATTTCTGAATGCGCAGCTTGAACTGCTCTTCCAGCAGCTTCAGCAGTTCGCCGTTCAGCTCGTCAACAGACTTTTCACGTAATTCTGCTGCTTTCATCACATCACCGACCGTTTAACAAATGTGGTTGCAATTGGCAGCTTGGCTGCGGCCAGAGTAAAGGCCTCACGCGCCAGCTCTTCAGAAACACCCTGCACTTCATACAACACTTTGCCGGGCTGAATCTGGGCAACCCAGTATTCAACATTACCCTTACCTTTACCCTGACGAACTTCCAGAGGCTTCTGAGTAATAGGCTTATCCGGGAAAACCCGAATCCAGATTTTTCCGCCCCGCTTGATGTGGCGAGTCATGGCCCGACGAGCAGCCTCGATCTGGCGCGCAGTGATGCGGCCGCGACCGGTTGCTTTCAAGCCGAACTCACCGAAGCTGACTTTGCTACCACGGTGCGCCAAACCGCGGTTGCGGTTTTTCATCTGCTTGCGAAATTTAGTACGCTTCGGCTGTAACATTTTGCGTAACCCTTAAACTGTTCTTACTTCGCTTTAGTCTCGGCAACCTGAGCGGTGCCGGCGTCCAGGATCTCGCCTTTGAAGATCCAGACTTTCACACCGATGATGCCGTAAGTAGTCGCGGCTTCAGCAGTGGCGTAGTCGATATCGGCGCGCAGTGTGTGCAGCGGTACACGGCCTTCGCGGTACCACTCGGTGCGAGCAATTTCAGCACCGCCAACACGACCACTCACCTGAATCTTGATGCCTTCAGCACCTTGGCGCATGGCGTTCTGCACAACACGCTTCATGGCGCGGCGGAACATGACACGACGCTCCAGCTGCTGACAAACGTTCTGAGCAACCAGTTTGGCGTCCAGGTCAGGCTTGCGCACTTCTTCGATATTGATGTGCACGGGCACACCCATACGCGCAGTCAGTTCCTTGCGCAGCAGTTCAACGTCTTCACCTTTCTTACCGATAACAATACCGGGACGAGCGGTGTGAATCGTGATACGAGCAGTCTGTGCAGGACGCTCGATAACCACGCGGCTGACCGATGCGTTTGCCAGTTTTTTCTCGATCAGTTCGCGAACCTGAAGGTCAGTAACAAGCTGCTTTGCATAGTTCTTGTTACCGGCATACCAGATCGAGTTATGCTCTTTTACGATCCCCAGACGAATTCCAGTCGGGTGTACTTTCTGACCCATGTGGTCTCTCCTACCTAGCCTTCGCTATCGGCGACTTTTACAGTGATGTGACAAGTTCTCTTCAGGATGCGATCTGCGCGGCCTTTCGCGCGGGGACGCAGACGTTTCATCGTCATGCCTTCGTCCACAAAGATCGTCGACACCTTCAGCTCATCAACATCAGCGCCTTCATTATGCTCTGCATTTGCAATCGCAGAGTTCAGCACTTTCTTGACGAGGCCAGCAGCCTTCTTCGTGCTGAAAGACAAAATGTCCAGTGCTTCTTCAACGCCCTTGCCGCGGATCTGGTCAGCAACCAGTCGTGCCTTCTGGGCAGAAATACGTGCACCGCTTAAACGTGCTGCAACTTCCATCGTATTAGCCTCTTTTCAGCCGCGCTTAGCGCTTGGCTTTCTTGTCTGCAACGTGACCTTTGTAGGTACGAGTTGCAGCAAATTCACCCAGTTTGTGCCCGACCATGTCCTCAGAGACAAGCACCGGCACATGTTGACGACCGTTGTGAACGGCAAGCGTCAAACCAACCATCTCCGGCGAAATCATCGAGCGACGCGACCAGGTCTTGATCGGACGACGATCATTCTTTTCCGCAGCCGCCTCGACCTTCTTCATCAGGTGAAGATCGATAAACGGACCTTTTTTTAGAGAACGTGGCACAAGCTTTTCCTCTCTATCCTAATACCGGCAGTCTTACTTGCGACCGCGACGGCGTACAATCAGATCATTAGTGCGCTTGTTCTTGCGCGTCTTGTAACCCTTGGTGGGCACACCCCATGGGGTAACCGGATGACGGCCACCAGAGGTACGACCTTCACCACCACCGTGCGGGTGATCTACCGGGTTCATGGCCACACCGCGAACGGTCGGGCGCACACCACGCCAGCGCTTGGCACCAGCCTTACCCAGTTTGCGCAGACTGTGCTCGCTGTTGGAAACTTCGCCCAGGGTTGCCCGACACTCGGACAGAACCTTGCGAGTTTCACCGCTGCGCAGACGCAGCGTTGCGTATTGACCTTCACGCGCTACCAGCTGAGCAGAGGTGCCGGCGCTACGCGCCAGTTGAGCACCCTTGCCGGGCTTCATTTCAATACAGTGAACCGTTGAACCCACCGGAATGTTGCGCAGCGGCAGTGCGGAGCCAACTTTAATCGGCGCGCTCTGACCAGACAGCACTTCGTCACCGGCTTTCAGGCCTTTCGGCGCGATGATGTAGCGACGCTCACCATCCGCATACAGAACCAGTGCAATATTCGCAGTGCGGTTCGGATCGTATTCCAGGCGCTCTACCTTACCCAGAATGTTGTCTTTGTTGCGCTTGAAGTCGATCAGACGGTAGTGCTGCTTGTGACCACCACCCACGTGACGGGTTGTGATACGACCATTGTTGTTACGGCCGCCATTTCTACCTTGCTTCTCGATCAGCGCCTTGTGCGGAGCGCCCTTGTGCAGTTCCGGGTTAACCACCCGAACTACAAAGCGGCGACCAGGCGATGTCGGTTTGCTTTTTACGATTGCCATCTATCCTGCTCCAGCTTATTCCACAACCGCAAAGTCGATGTCGTGACCCTGCGCCAGGCTTACATAAGCCTTTTTCCAGTTCGGCTTCTTGGCCAGGCCAAAACGGTTGCGCTTGACCTTGCCTTTCACGTTAAGCGTGCGAACGTCGGTAACCTTGACCTTGAACAGTTTTTCAACTGCAGCCTTGATTTCCAGCTTGTTCGCGTCAGTAGCAACCTTGAATACCACCTGGTTGCCGCTGTCTGCGCTCATCGCCGCCTTCTCAGAGATGTGCGGCCCTTTCAGAATCTTGTAGATGCGCTCTGCATTCATGCCAACATCTCCTCAAGCTTTTTCAGCGCCGGCACAGTGACCAGAACCTTCTCAAAAGCCACCAGACTTACCGGATCAACGCCCTGCACGTCACGAACATCAACCTTGTGCAGGTTGCGGGCCGCCAGATACAGATTCTCACTGACTTCGTGAGAAACGATCAGACCACCATTCATGCCGTAGTCGGCCAGAGACTTGATCAGCGCCTTAGTTTTCGGTGCTTCCAACTCGAAATCTTCAACGACCACCAGACGATCCTGACGAGCCAGCTCAGACAGAATTGAGCGCAGCGCGGCACGATACATCTTGCGGTTAACTTTCTGGCTGTGATCCTGCGGTTTGGCCGCAAAAGTCACACCGCCGCTGCGCCAGATTGGCGAGCGAGTAGTACCGGCACGTGCACGACCAGTGCCCTTTTGACGCCAGGGCTTCTTGCCGCCACCACTCACTTCAGAGCGAGTCTTCTGCGCACGAGTACCCTGACGGGCACCGGCCAGATAGGCCGTTACAACCTGATGAACGAGATCTTCGTTAAACTCACGAGCAAAAGCGACGTCAGATACCTGAACTGTCCCTGCTGCCGCCCCGTTACCGGGTTTCGCAATACTAAGCTCCATTGCTTACCCCCTTAGGAATTCTTAACCTTGACAGCGGGACGCACTAACACGTCACCACCAGGCGCACCAGGTACGGCACCCTTAACCAGAATCAGGTTGCGCTCCGCATCGACGCGAACAACTTCCAGCGTCTGCACGGTTACGCGCTCGGCACCCATATGGCCAGCCATCTTCTTACCCTTGAATACGCGACCGGGGGTTTGACACTGACCGATAGAGCCAGGCGCACGGTGCGACAGAGAGTTACCGTGGGTAGCGTCTTGCATGCGGAAGTTCCAGCGCTTTACACCGCCCTGAAAGCCCTTACCTTTAGACTGCCCGGTAACATCAACTTTTTGACCCGCCTCGAACAGGGCAACAGTCAGCTCAGAGCCAAGCTCCGGAGCTTCTTCACCCTCAAGACGAAATTCCCAGAAACCCCGACCGGCTTCGACGCCCGCTTTTGCGAACTCACCAGCTTGGGACTTTTTGACACGCGAGGCCTTGCGAGTACCTGCGGTAACCTGAATGGCACGATAGCCATCGCTATCGCTATCTTTGACTCGAGTTACGCGATTAGGAGAAACCTCAATCACAGTAACCGGAATTGAAACGCCGTCGTCTGTAAAAACGCGGGTCATACCGCTCTTGCGGCCGACCAATCCAATAGCCATTTCCTTAACCTCTCAGTGTACGGGGCTTGCACCCTCTATGGCCACGCTTGTGAGCGTGTTACACAACCCGGCGTTCTTGCCTTCAAAAACCCGGGCGGGTTTTAAATTGTTTGTTTAAAACCTCGATTAGCCGAGACTAATCTGAACTTCCACACCAGCCGCCAAATCCAACTTCATCAACGCATCTACAGTTTTTTCTGTAGGCTCTACGATATCCAGCAACCGCTTGTGAGTGCGGATCTCGTATTGATCACGAGCATCCTTATTCACGTGCGGCGAGACCAGCACTGTGTAGCGCTCTTTGCGCGTAGGCAGCGGAATGGGTCCGCGTACCTGGGCGCCAGTGCGCTTGGCAGTGTCTACAATCTCTTGCGTTGACGCATCGATCAGACGGTGGTCAAAAGCTTTTAAACGAATTCGAATCCGTTGATTTTGCACCTGACCAACACTCCCATCCCGAATATTCTTCGGATCCCGGCAATTTGGTTGCGCGGACTAACCCGAAAAATGGAAGCGGCATTCTATAGATGGCCCGAAAAAGTGTCAACAACTATTTTGCCGTGCTGACAGGGTTTTTCCGGACTGCCGCTCATTACAAACAGACTAAAAAGGGAGGCAGCAGCCTCCCTTTCTCAGCGACCCTCTCAGGCCGCCGCCAGACGCCGATTACTCAACGATCTTGGCAACAACACCCGCACCTACGGTACGGCCACCTTCGCGAATCGCGAAGCGCAGACCTTCTTCCATCGCAATCGGTGCGATCAGAGTCACGTCCATCTTCACGTTGTCGCCAGGCATTACCATCTCTACGCCTTCCGGCAGCTCACACGCACCCGTTACGTCCGTGGTACGGAAGTAGAACTGCGGACGGTAGCCTTTGAAGAACGGGGTGTGACGACCACCTTCTTCTTTAGACAGCACGTAAACCTCACCCTCGAAGCGAGTGTGCGGGGTGATAGAACCGGGCTTGGACAGAACCTGACCACGCTCAACTTCATCACGCTTGGTACCACGCAGCAGAACACCAACGTTCTCACCGGCACGGCCTTCGTCCAGCAGCTTGCGAAACATTTCTACACCGGTAACGGTGGTCTTGGTGGTGTCACGGATACCAACGATTTCAACTTCGTCGCCAGTCTTAACAATACCGCGCTCAACACGACCAGTTACAACGGTACCGCGACCTGAGATTGAGAAAACGTCTTCAATCGGCATCAGGAACGGCTGGTCAATCGCACGCTCGGGCTCAGGAATGTACTCATCCAGAGTCTCTACCAGCTTCTTAACCGCAGAAGTACCCATTTCGTTGTCGTCTTC
>NZ_JACHWY010000001.1 GCF_014191715.1 Litorivivens lipolytica | reverse complement strand
CCTGCTCAAATAATCGGCAGGGAGGGTTTATACGTGGGTCAATATTCGATGCAAATCTAGGGGATTAGTGGGTCAGTTTTGGATGCAATTCAACAAGGCTGCGCGTACGTTGCGAATTACCGAAGCTCGTTCGTCTTCCCAAAGTTCCTGGAAATGCTCGCGTGAGATTTCGCCGGTGCCGCTCCCGTCGACTTCGCGTAAACGTATCTTGTGTTCGATGCCTGTAGATTGATTTGAGCAAACCCATTTTTTTCCGTCGATGCTGACTACTGTGCCGATTTCAATCTCTCTGGGTGTGTAATGAATGGTATCAGCAGCCATTGGGAGCCTCCGTTTGATTAAGCTCGATAAAAAAATCAGGGCCATAGTCGTCCTCAAAATCACTACGCAGCAACCCTGTGGCCAGTCCATGGGCGATTCCACGTCTGAGTGCGAAGTTGTCTATGCTCCGAAGCTCCCTGACTGTTGCTGCACCCTCTAGCTCTTTAAGGGCGGCCAGTACTGATCCTGTGTCTTTGTTAAGTTGGGTCGGGTTATGTGCCAAATGACTGTAAAGGTATTTGTAGGTATCGAGTCTTGGCTGCTGTCGTATGGTCGTGTCTGTTGCGACTTCAAAGGCGACTCCGTGCTCAGCAAGTCCATTGCGAATGGCGTCATGGCGCTGTCTGTGAATTTTTGCGTTCGCAATAGACTCTGGCTTACAGTCAATAATGACTGGTGGGGCGAATCGTCGGAATTTGACGATGTCAGGTATAAAGCTCGTTAAGGTAGGGTTTTGCCAGTCCACGAGCTTAAAGGCCTGAACGGCGTAGGCTTCAACTTCCGGATCAAATTCTTGGATGAGGCAATAGTCTGCCTCTAAGCGGCCTTCCAGAACCTTTACGAAGTCGCGGGTGTTGTCTTCGGCGTAGCGGACTTTGAGCGATGGGAATACTGTTTTCCAAAAGCCGCCCTGGCGGCTGCGTGGAATTCTGAACTGGGATCCAGATTTTGCGTATTCAATGGCTAGCTCGACAAGGTCGACAGGGTAGACCCCGCCAAAGAGCGCCTCAGGAGGAATATCGGGCGCAAGGGCGCCTTGCTGTGGCGATGTGGGCATCGACGGCTCTCCGTAATGTGTTCGTTGGAGGCCGCCGTTATATGGGAGGCCTTTAGTTAAGTTGCATTTAGTTCGTTGTGACTAACCCAAATTCCGGTGGTGTGTTTGGTCAGAGGACAGGAATGCTAGTCCAAAATACTTTATAAGTCAATATAAAAAGTATATATGCTCTTATATTGTCGATATAATGACTATATAAGCTATAATAAAGATATTGCACAGGAGGTGAGTGTGCCAAAACTATGTGATGTTGCGGATATCTATTCGGGGTATGCCGTGCAAGCTCGTGTCGATCATGACCCAGAGGGGAACGTGATAATTGTCCGGGGGGCTGATGTGTCTCGACGCAATGAAGTTGATTGGTCTGAAGCTGTGCGAATACGCGTTCCGGAGAAAAAAAATCGGAGGTTGCTACAGGCGGGTGACGTGCTGATAAAGGCGATTGGGATGACTAACACGGCAGTTTTGGTTAGTACCGTACCCCAAGAAATCGGCGCTGTTCCTCATCAACATTTTCTCCATATAAGGCTCAAAGATTCGGCCTGGGATCCCGCGTTTCTTACAATCTTTCTTAATTCAGAGCAGGTGCAGGTAGATCTAAGAAGTAAGGCATCCGGAGCCACTCAGGCCGTGTTGCGCCGGGGAGTTCTGGAGGAATTTGAGCTGCCGAGTCTTGCAATCGAGGAGCAGAGAAAATGGATCGAGGAGTGGGAAACCTACCTTGGGCGAGTCGAAAAATTAGAGCAGGAGCTGTCGGCAGTAAGGAGTGAGTTTTCGTCGAGTCTCGCAGACCTTGGTGTTATTTCGCGTTAGCCAATGAAGCTTTAGAAGATCGTTGGGGCGCTTAGCACCCCAGCCAACTAGAGTTTCTCAGAAGACTAAATCTTGCAATTTCTTAACATGGCCTAGTTTGAAGGCGCCAATTTCGACAAGTGCGGCGACAAGTGTTTGTGGGGATGTATCGATTTTATTGTCGTGAGCGTATTGAGTTAGCATTGCTTGATAAACGTCAGCATGCTCACCAAATAAAACGTCGCGGTTTAGTACTTGCCCGTCTGTGTCCCCTACAGATGCATTGCTAATAGACTTCCCATCTTTAACAGCAAGCATTATTGCAATCCGAGCTGTTATGTTTGGTGTTAGCCCAGTCCTTGTTCTTACAAGTCGGAGCTTGTCTGTCGCGTTTTTAGAGAGTGTAACTCTTGCAGGTAGTTTCATTAGGCTGACTCGGCTTCATTTTGGCGCCAAAAATAACCTTCCTCCGCGGAAGAGCTTCGAGTTTTTTGGTTAAATTCTAGTTTGTAGGCGTGCGATATATTAGGTGACAGGGAACTATAGAATTCTTCATCGACCTCAGTATCTGTCGAAAGAATAATCACTTGGTGGCTTGCAGTTGGAAAATAGTTGTTGATCAGTTTTGTTCTGTGCACTGAATCCAGCCTGCCAAGAGGGGTGTCAATAATGACTGGAAGCTTGCGTCCGGAGGTTCTAGCCAGCGCTTCTAGTATTGCAATAGCATAGATTTGCTTTTCCCCCGCAGAAAGATCATTTTTATTGATCGCATTTCCTAGAGAGTCGACAAGTGAAACTTTAAAAGTATCTGGGCTGATCTTCGCCGAGTAGTGGATATCCTCTTTCCTTGCGAGCTTTTGGAAAGAAATTGAAAACTCATTTTCGAGGTCTTTAACTTTTGATGTGGCTAGTGATCTTGAAAAGTCCTTAAGAAATGCGCGTGCACTATCTGCCAAGGCCTTGATATCAGCGCTTTCCATACTGGTGGAGGATTCAGTGCCTAGTTTATCTAATTCTTTCGCTACCTGGATGGCCTGTCGTATAGCGGAATTGCGCTGCTCGTCGATCCTCGCCATCTGTAGTTGATCAGCTGAAATCGCTTCTTGGAGCGCGGAAATCTTGGAAGTTATCGGCTGTAGCCGCTCTTCAGATGGCGCTCTGGAGGCATTATCCTTTACTTTCTCGATTTCCTTTTCAAGCTCATCTAGCTTTTTGGAAAGCGCCAGGGATTCGCTGCGTTCTTTCCCTGCCCGGTCTAGTGAGCTTCGGAGCGTCTCTATAGATGCGGAAGATGGGCTGTGGATAGATTCGAATTTGGTGTCCACATCAATGAGTTCTGAAAACTCCTTACTTATCGCAGCTTCCAGCTTTTTGTGGTTTTTCTCTGATGTTAGTTCCAAAACCTTCTTAGACAACCGCTCCACTCGTCCTGAAAGTTTGTTTGCTAAATCTACAGCGCGTGCACATTCGAGCTCGGATTCCATTGCCTGAAGTGTTGTATGTCCTAGCTTTCCGGCTATGGAAGCCGGGTATAACCCAGAGAGTAGGTCTCTAAGAGCGTTTGAGGCAGACAAGTGCTCAGTCTCGAGCTTTGCAAGTAAGGCTATATGCTCTTCGCGTGATTTCGCCCAGGCCCCGCCAGCTGAGGACAGTTCCCTCTCCATATGGGAAAGGTCGGACTTTTTCTCTGCTAGCGATATCCTTATTTGTTCCCAGTTTTGCTGTAGTTTTTCTGCTTCGGCCACCAATCTTCCGTATTCACTTTCTAAAGCTGCTATACGCTTTTGATCAATTTTAGTGGCGGAGCTCTTTTCCAGGTTGCGTGTTACTAGCTGGAGGTCGATGTCTAGCGTCTCTAATAAATCAAGCCCCATTAGGCGCTTAATAGCGTCGCCTAGCTGGACGCCATCTTCATCATCAGCGAGATCGGCAATTTTTTCTCCATCAAAGAAAAAAAGTTCTGATACGCCAATAGGAATCAGCTCGTTAAGAAAGCCCTGACATTGCTCATAGTTCAGGTTCGAAATTGGTTCATCATTTTGATAGAGGGAAAGGCTTTCCTTAACGCTGGTCTTCTTCGTTTCCCACTCTCTGATCACTTTGTAGCGGAGAAGTTTTCCATGTTTAGCGTAGGTAAATGTCAGGGAAACAGAAGCAGAATTAGCTTCGCTACCGGAATTACTCTTAAACTTGTGTATAGATTGTTTTAGGTATTCTTCATACTGCTTGGCCGAGACCGAATGCCCGAGCGCCCCTTTTCCGTATAGAGCAAGTCTGATAGATGATAGAATTGAAGTCTTTCCGGCGCCATTCAGGCCGCCAAATAGAACAATAGGTCTTATTTTGTTCCATTTCTTTCTTGGAGTGAGGTCGAAGTGGTGCTCTCCGGAATATGCTCGATAGTCACGCAAAACAAGTGTTTCAATTATCATTAGTTACTACCAAGGTTGAGCGATGCGGTAAGTTTTTGAATCTCTGATTTCCAGTAACCATCAGGCTTTGTCTTTTGATGCTTTTCTTTGATTTCCTCCAGGCTTCCCCAGTCTTGTTTCAAGACAGAAAGTAACCTTTGATGAACACCTTTCCTGCGGCCAAGCCCGCTGACTGAAAGTTCGACTTCCAGTAGCTTCATAATCATTTCGGGTGAAATATCATGTTTGGATGCGACAGAAGCCATTAACTCTGTGTCGTGTTCTGTGAACATGCCTGCATCGTTGTCGATCCACTCAATTTTCGAGTCTGGATATATTTCGGCAACGATCGCCGGTAGCGTGTCCTTCCAATCTGGTTCGTTGGGATCGCGTAACCAATGCTGGCGAATGGCCTGAAGTTCTTCCTCTCGTATCAGTTCAATATTGTGTCCCTGGGATCGCAGGTCTTTTTCTATTGCTAGTAGTTGGCTAACCCACTTCCTTCTGACCTCTAGCCAGTATGGCCCCGGAATGTGCTTAGATTCGCTATCACCTGAATCATCTATTCTGTCTGCACTAACATAGGTGACTCTGCCAGTACGACGTTTGTAGTTTCGATATTCGTTTTTGTTTTCGGGGCGCGTTGACTCATAAAGGTCATTTCTGAATTTTAAAAGCGGGGCCATCCATTCCTCCCCGTTTTCAATTAAGCTATGTAATGCTTTGTCTTCAGTCACAACAGTGCAAGTCCAGCATCCGAATCGAGAATTCCCGCAAGATGGAGTTGACTTATCAATGACTAGAGGACATTCACCCTGGTTGGATCCTTTGTATAGCTCTAGTAGCTGCCTATTCGTTCCGCCCCAAGGACAGGGGCCGCTCATCAAATATTCCCAGACATCATCTGCTGACCAGGAAACAATGGGCATATAGGTGTATGCATTAGGCAGTGAGGTGTGTCGGCTAAGTGCAGAGTCGGCGATGCTGTGCCGAGCGATGACTTGTGCTCTTGAGGCGCTCTCTTGGCTGCGTGAGCCGAGGGCGACGATAACTTCTCCAAACTCCTGTACTTTACTTTTTATAAATGAACTGACAGGGTCGATTTTCATTCTTTCAGTACACCAGCGAAATTGCTGCTTTGGTGCTGGATAACCTCTACCAAGAAGGTTTACCCAGAATGTTTGATCTGGATCTGGGTAAACAGCGTGCGCGGAAATTGGAAGCTTTTCTTTCTTGCTTTGTGTGTTTATTAGTTGAATTGTATGGTTGATCATGTCTACCACGACGGGGGTTTCAACCAAGGTGTCCGAGGAAACAACGTAAATATGTTTCCTTCTGCTCTTGCTTGGTAAGCGTTGCAGCGCGCTATATATAAGAGAAAGTACAGTAGTCGAGTCCTTGCCGCCGCTGAAACCTATAATCCAAGGGCGGTCATCAGATAAGTATATTTCTTGTATCTGCTCCACCAGCGCAGAAATTGGTTGGCCAGAAATAATGAGCTCGTCTATGAGCTGCTCATGCGAGGCGTATAGAAGGCCGTTTGCTTCGGTTGGGCTCATTCCATCAGTTCCTTTTCCAGTAGTGACTCCTCTTTTGTGAGGGGTAGCTTAAGCTTTTGTTTGATTAAGTTTGCTGTCAAAGCAACATTCATCGATTTCTTGCTAATGCGACCATGTTCTAAAGCTCGACCTGACCATTCGGGATTCAGCCTAGACCAGTCAATTCGGTCTAGCATTGCCAAAATTCGCCCCCATTCCTTTTCGGGTAGCTCGGTGATTTGCTTACCTACCATCCCCATTGCCTGGAGCATGACGGCATGAGCGTGGATATAGTTTTCTCGAAGTTCGGATGGGGAGACCTTCTTATCTAGTGCCAGTTGCCAATCTTTCATATGCGTACTAACAGTGTTCCAATAGCTTACGCACTTTTGACGTTCTTCGAGAGTTAAAGGCTCTCCTTTAGGTTTACTCAAAATGGCCTTGTTGGCGTTTTTTATGGCGCTAAGAGTAAATAGCTTTGTGCTGCGGTTGGAGAGGCTGGATTTCTCGAGCTCGGTTAGCCGGTAAAAAACTTCTACGTTCTTTTGGGTGAACCTTGCTAATTCTGACAGTGCATCACGCAAGTCGTATAGCGTGCTTATAGAGTCACTCGGGCGAACTGCATGTTTGTTTAAATCGGCAAACATCTGCTGGCTACGTGCTAGACCCTCATCTATAAAGAAAAGGACGGAAATGTTATCGTGACCTAGCTCAGGATTTTCCTTTATAGCTTCCTCTATAGCTTTCCTGCGATGTTGCCCATCATTAATTAAAATTTGAGCGTCCATCGGTATGGACAATGTCCCCATATTCTGGCCTGTGCCAGTATCGGTAAATGGCTCAAATTTAACTTTGCTGTTAATAGATGCAGTTAGAGATGAGAGGGTGTAATTGTCTTGATTTTCAACGAGATAGGATGTTATTTCGGGGATGCGGGCGATGTTTAAAGTTCGCTGCGCTCTCAAGTCAGCTGGGACTTCATCTTCGTCAAATTTAAACAGTTTAGGGACTATTCTCATGGGGCACATAGCTATGTAGCAAGGTTTCCCGGCTTGAATTCCACGAATAGCTGGAAAGTTGTGGTTGAATTCTTCGGCCATAGTCCCTGTGGAGTGAGCTCTTGAGTGGAAGTCAATTGTAACAAATTGGAAGTTATACTTCCATTGAAATGACTTCCATCATGCCGTTGGGGCGGCCTGCTTGAAGTAGAGCTAGGTCTTATTTTTTGAAGGCTCGGGCAAGTTTGAAAGGTCGATCATTCGTTTTAGCGCAGCAGAGAGGCCTTTTGTTGATGCAGGATATGTATTTGAGTCGTTAAAATCCTCCGTTGCTTTAATTGAGCGAAGCAGTTCTGGAAATGTTTCCTTCATTGTTTTCTGAGATGCACCATGCACCCGAAGAACTTGTCGCAAATATTTGAAAATACACGCAATGCCCACCGTCTTTGTTAGGAAATTGTCGGGCTGGCTGTCTTCCCAAAATATTTCATTTGTCGCCTCTAAGGCTAGGTTTAGCACGTCCTCTATTGCTTTGTCGTTTCCTTCAATATAAAACTTTCTTAATGGGTATTCTTTGTCGTCCTTTAGCACTGAGCGTCCTTCTATGCTTCCTCCGCTCGCGCTTTTTGTATTCATTTCATAGCGGTCTCGTTTGGGGTCGCGGCTCAAAAGAGATAAAATCGCTTCGACGATGGCAGCGGTAGACAAGCGCCACGGAGGAAGTTCCTTCCTTTGGGCGGCATCCAAATGCATTTCGTCTGCGGTTCTATATTTTACTCTCCCTAAAAGAGGCTTTCGTTGATTTAGTTTTCTGACAAAGTGCACTGCTAAGGTTTCGGGAGGCCATTCTATTGGCTCGCTGCTATCTATTTCATATCCGAAGAGTTGATAAGCAAGGCTCTTGTCCACCTTTCCTTGCGTATAATTAATTGTCGAAAAAAGAAATGCCTGATACGGCATTGCTAAATCTTCGTAAATAGAGCACGAGAGATCCATTTGTGTGGTGGCATGATCGAATCCATATAGGCGATGCTGGCCATCGATTATGGAAAGAAGCTTTGATCCTTTGGGGACTTTGATTGTATAGGCGTTGTCATCAGTTTGGACGAATTCGACCTTGTTTTCAGGGTCGGCATAGCGCCCGTTTGGCATGAAGTTGGCGCCTAGGATAATTGAATTCGGAAAAGCGGCAGAGTCGCTATCTATAAATAATCCTATTTCTTTTAATCTTTTGGGATTCAGAGTGCGCTGTACGCCTTGTACTTCGCCACGATTGTTAACAGCCTTTAATGAAAAAGAAATTTCCTTTAAGAGGTGTGATGGGATGCTGCATATATAGTAATCGGAAAAAGGCTGGTTTACTTTTATGGCTTTAAATTCATAGTGCCCCGTCATGACAATCCTTCTCCCGTTAGGTCATGGTTGACCTCGTTACCGCCAGCTTCGATGTTCTTCGGCTCCGGTGGCTTATGTTTAAACTGAGCTTTGTTGTGATTTACGCAAATCCAAAGAAAGATAGCTAAGCTGCTGCCGAAGATTACCGTGTTATTGTTTACAGTAGGCTCCTTAAGGCCATAGGAGGAAAGCAGGATTGCCATCACCCACAGAAAGAAACCTGCAAATTCTCTGGTTCTAATTAAGTTTACTTTTTCAATGGGTTGATCACCTTCTTCTTCCATTCGCTCTCTTAGAGAAACAAAAAAATCAAATGCTATTCCGCCTAATATGCCTAGAGAAAACATAAATACTGAAAACCCTTGCAATAACTTCTTCTCCATTTCGCCAGAGTAAAAGCATGCAATCTCCATCGCTTTCTCTATGTCGGGATGATCCGCTTCTTTGCTGTGAAGTTTTGAAGGCTCGTAGCTGGGGTAAACTTTTGTGGTGTTTTTAATTGCTTCTTGGTCAAAAGCGCATGCTGGGGAGAGGTTTAAATCGTACAGGTAGGGAGCCCAAACTCCAGCACTAGATATAGTCATTATGATTAAAAATGAAAAGACAAAAATTGGATTTCGTAATGCAATACGAATGACTGATAGACAGTAATTTATCAAATTAATCCAATAGAATAGGCCGCTTTTTGAAATGAAGGTTGAAATTTTCAATCGAAGGTTTTCATTGTTTCTTGTTTTCATTGGCATGATTCTATTCTGTTTGAAGAAGTTCCCAGAAGGCTTTGTCTTTGATCTTAACTATTTTTTTGTCCCCATTTACGTACAAGCTAAAATGTTTGTCGAGGCCCCTTATAGCTGCCATTAAAGATTCTTGTTCAGGCTTGTCGTCTTTGTTAAAAAGAGCTTTTATGTCCTGCCCTTTAATTTGCGATACACGATGAACTATCCAGCTGAGTATATATACCGAGTAGTCATTTTCTTTTGTCTTGAAGTGAGTGATATCTTGAGTCGAAAGGATGACGCCAACTCCATATTCCCTACCTTCTTTTAGTATCCGTCGCAAGCTAGGGAAATCCTGCGACATAAAGTTGTCGGCCTCATCTACAAGAATCATCTTAGTTATCTGTCGGAAGTCACCTATCACAGTAGGTTTTCCTTGCTTTTGCATCTGCGAATAAAAAAGGTCTAATGTTAGAGCAACAACTAAGTTCTGTATTTCTGGTGGATAGCCAGCGAGCTCAATTACTCGAATGCCATCGATAAGTTGATACAAACTAATGCACTTTGATATATCGTCTTCAAAGATCTCAAGTTCGTTAAGGCTTTCTAGTGCGGCATATAGGGAGTCTTCTTCTACTTTTTCTTGGTCGATAAAGAGTGTCCAAACATCCTTGATTGTAGGTGCTGGTTTAGACCATGTGCTCTTGTCTGACTTGCTTATACCAGCTAGGTCATAAGCATCAGCGATCAGCTTTCGTAGTCTTAGCTGTTGCTTTTGTCCAAGACCAAAAGCTTTGCCCATTGTCTCTGAGAATCCGCGAGCAGTATGCACAGGCAGCATCGGGGTGTCGCCAAACAGGCTTAGAGGGTTGTATGGTAGCTTGTGAAGATTATACTTTTTTCCATTCGTGGCGTTTTGGAATTGATCGTCCACGTAGTCGGATTTGTAGTCAAAGATCAGCATTCCTATGGGGCTGCCATCAACGTTCAAACTTTGATTTCGGTATAATTGGGTAACTAATGATTTCGTGCACTGTGTCTTTCCCGTACCCATGGTGCCAATAATGCCTGAATTGGTGTTCATGAACTTTGCGGTGTTGGTAGGTTCCCAGAATACGGGGGATTGATGATTGCATTCATGTCCGATTAATACCTTTAGCGTGTCTCCTTCTTTGTTTATTTTGTCGACTCTGAGGTTGCTTTCCGCTGAAGTATCTCTTTCTGTATCACTCTTGGCTTCATCAGTATGCGTGATTGAATTCACGTAGTTTTGATGAGCCGGCTGACTTGTGTCGCTTGGATCTTCGGTTTCGCTGACGAAGCCGTCACTAATCGATACGGTAATACTATCTGTATTGCTAGGTAAGAAATATTTTTCAGGGATATTTGCGGCAGCAGTTTTAGAGTGATCTTCCCATAGCGCTCTTAAGGGAGTTGAAATTGTAGCTTTCATAAAGCTGGAAGGTATTTCTAGCGTCAAAATTCCGTCGGTTACTTGGCAGGATGTTGAAAAACATCGATCGTTCTCAAGATTGGCAACGACAAACCCCGATGGATACTCACTCAGATGGGCGATCTTATAGTCGCCCTGTAGCCATTTCTCTTTGCTGTCGATAAGGGGATAGAGATAAGATTCTGGGTACACGTCGTACAGTATATATTTGTCCAGCTGAAGAATTACTTGGCGAACGAACAAGCTCCGGTTCAAACTGCCGGCCAGGTCAGCCGTGGACAAAATAGAAGATAGGTATTGTTTTAACTCATTGGCTTGTTGGATTGCTTTTTTAGAGTCATATGTGGAGCCTGTCTTTACTTCCAGAGGAAGTAGGTAAAGGTTGTTATCTTTAAAGCCAACGAATAATACATCGTCAGAAATGGCTCCCTTGCTGTAACCATTAAGCTTGCGAGAAAATTCGGATTCCGAAATATTCAAGCCAATATTTCCAGAGACTCTTATCAATTCGGCGACAGAAATAGGTATCCAAGTAATATCTGATTTGCTAAGAAGTATAGAAACAAGCTTGTAGGCAGCTAAAATGCCTCTGCGTTCTTTGCGTATCTTTTCATTGTCTGTTAGAAGTTTTAAGAGCCACTCGCCATTAAAGGCATTAAGCTCTGTGACTAGACCTCCGTCCTCTTGGTCTAATAGTCTGCGATAAAGATCTATTTGTTTGGTTACTGTGATCGCGTCATATCCAGCGGATGTTGTGTACTGATCCGAATAATGGATGAGGATGACATTCTGGCTGTGCTGAAAGAAATCTAAAGTTACCTTTGGATCTATTATCGTTGTCCAAATTGAGCTTTCATAGCATTTTTCGAGTTGTGATTTAAATCGTTCGTTAACCGCTAAGGCGATGGCGCTGCTGTCTCTGTATGCGGAAGTGGACTTTCGAGCAGGCTTGATAAGGCGGCCATAGGTAACAGCAAGCGACACTGCTGTGTTTTTGTCTATATCTGCTTTCGAACACCCAAAGCCAGTAATATAATTTCCGTTATCATGCTGTGCGGCTTCCCCATTGATGAGTCCTTCCGCGCTAATGCTGTTGGCTCTCTCTGTTGGATTCACTTCGATGGGTTCGACCTTCTCCCTGTTGCGGAAAAAGCACAAGTGGCTGTATTGATATTCTGATTCCTTGTCACTTCTGAATTTACTAAAGGTTAGTCGGGTTCTCATATCATCTACAATCGCGTCGGCGTACTCTCTAACCTTGCCTTTGTTAAGGCCGTATGCGTTTTTGATCGCTTCGTAGCTCCCCATTTCGGAAAACTGGTCAAATTCAGTTTCAATATTATCATCGTCGTAAATGTTTACGTGGATATTAAACGGCTGTTTTATACTCGAGCTGAAATGGCCAACGATTCCTAGAAAAAGGCTCCTGTTATCGCGGTTGTTAACCGAATTTATAAGGAGAGTTGGTCTACTGTCCCCGTGCGTAACTGGAAATAGACAGGAAAAAGCTTCAGAAAACTCTCTTATTTTTTCCTTAACAAGTTTTGTTATATAGCTATAGTCGCTATCTTGCTGGGGAACGCATCGTAGCCAGAAGCAGTTGTCTTTGCTTGATTGAACGTATGAAAACTCATGTTTCGGATCATAGATATATGGCAATAAGCCCTGCGGATTTAACCTTTCCAAGGTGATTGGTGGAAGTCGTTTAAAGCTAAAGCTATTGTCGCTTTGTGCTCTCTCAACGAGTTCTAGATAGTAATTCAGTACTAATGGATGAAATGGAGAAATCCACTCCTGATTTTCTGCATTATCATTGCTAAATCCTATAGAGATAAGTAACTTTTCGGTGTCGAGCAAGAATTCATTTAGATTAATTTTCTCAACGCAGTTTCTGAACTCGGTAACCAAGTTCTTGACTATCTTTCTATAATCCTCACCCCAGCTAACTAGCGAAGGGATTGAGTTCTGAGAAGACAGATACTCAAAAAGCTTATCGTAAGCATTGGATAGTGCTGGATAATGTAGGCCAAGCTGGACTGTGTCTATACTGCCATCAGAGCTTCGAGAGAGAGTCCGGTTCTTGACCCAGTTGTGTTCGACTTCACAAAACTCAATCTGAGTGCTCGATAACTTTACTTCCTTGTTGTCGATATAAACTTTCTTTTTATGATTATTAAACTGAGCGTTATGGTCTTTGATAAACGAAGCTAGGCACGGGCTGGTGTTATATATTATAGGAAGATCTATATATTCAGTAGCTGCCGCGCCTTCCACTTCGAAGCTCAACGTAGCGTCGCCATGAAATAACGAAAAGGTGATTAGCTCAACTTCATTAGAAATTTCCTCGAAGTCGAGACTGTAGTGCTGGGTGACGTCGTACGAGTCTCCGACCTTACTGATAGTCGTTGTGGCAATCTGATTTTCGTCAGATAGCCCTACTATTAGATTTGGTTCTTGAGTTTGAAGGATCACAAGGTCTTTAGAAGGGTTCAGAAGAAACTTGCTAGCTATTGCATCAATGTTGAACCAATTTTTTCTGACAACGAGGCATCGAAACTTATAACACTCTGATGCCTTTTTTCTTTTCAGGAGCGCGTTGAAGAATATTGGTCTGTCGCCAATTTTCCCGGTTATTAAAACTTTCGAATTTTTTGACCCACCTGTTACGACTGGTTTCTCGTGAAAGCAGCTGCTGCTTTTTGTCGAGATGGCCAATTCGTCTTTGGTGATTCTAGAACCTCTGAAATCAAGCTCCAGGTCAAATTCCTCTATACCATGGTCTACTTCCAGTATGATGTGCGTTTCGCGTTGTGCTGAGGCTGTTGTTCCTCTTTGGCGCTTGGTAATTTTGGATGATGCAGATGTGATATCTGACAATTCCAATTCTTGATTTCTGTTGTTTTCTTTCTCCGTGAGAAAAACGTCAAATGGTACAAGCTTCCAGCCCTCTGGATTCTCATCCAAGTTAATATGTTTGCTGATAAAATCACTGCTAAAATCAGTTAAATAATCTTCTATCTGATCTGGGTAGTGTTGCACCACCTTTGCAATTTGTTCATGTAATGCTTTGTTTTCATCAAGGCGTTTTCTGATTTGATTCGGCCGATCACCCATGCTTAATATGGCTGGGTCGTTGAATAAATCGATTTCCTGGAAGCGTATGTCGCCATCTGTTATTGCATCATGCAGAGCCTCAAAACCAAACATGCTCCCTTGATCTTCGATAATCTGTTGGAACTGATATTCCAGCAGGATCTTAGATACTTCTTGGCCTTCATAGCTATCTTTATCGTCGATAAGGGCGCGTAATGAAACTAGAATATTTTCTGGTGAAAATATTCCGCCTTTCGAAGAGAGGTCTTCGGAGCTATTGATTAATGTGTCAAGAAGACTGTTATGAATTATTAGAAGTGCTGTTCCTTCAAATGCCCCGTTTTGGTCAGAAACCTGGTCGCGAAGATATGAGATAAAATTTTCTGTATATCCGAACTTGGAACCGTCATTGTGTACGACGGGGATTAGTTTTACGTGGTTGCACGATATGTAAGTCAGTTTGTTTCCGCGAGTGTCAATGAATCCGGGGTTCAGGTTTGGTCTGGTGAAAGCTCTGAATAATTTTTTGCTGTTGTCTGGGTTTGGCGATTTGAACTGATACTTGTACCCGGCTTTAATTCTTTTTTCGGAATGGCGAAGAAAGTGATCTACAACAAAATTTTCAAATTGTTTTGAATACATAAACAGCATCCCCACTATCGCTCATTCGTTCTACATTCCCTATGCGCTCAAAAAACTTGAGTAGTTCCTTTTGGCTTTGCTTGTCGAAAAATATTCCTCGGTTTTTCCATTCTTCTAGAAGCTCTCCAAACCGTAGTTTTTTCTTAGACCCAATGCTGATGTTCGTAATCAGTGATATGTAGTCCTGGTTCAGTACCAAAACGTTACCAATCTGTCCTCGCGACTTTACGAAATCTCTACAAAGCTCATTCTCAGTGGTCTTAATAAACTTTTCTCTAGCGGCGTGCCTCTTTCTTCTTCGTCCAAATTGTGAGACGGATTCGTGTAGTAGTGACTCTAGCCAATAGTGAGGGTCTTTATTTGATTTATCATATTTAAACTTAAAATCCGTGCCTTCATATCGGTCTCGTGAAAAATTCTCGGCGTATTCGATTAGTGATTCGGTGTCCTTTTCAGATAGGTTTCTAGCTAATATCCATAATGGAACTCTCTCCACATTATTTTCTTTACTGGGTTCTTGCAGGCTTTCGGACATAGATAGATACGGGAATATATACTGCAAATTGTCCTGAACTGCTCGATGACCGTAAGTAACAAGGTCTGTCCTTTCTTTGCTTGCAGTTTCATGGTCTAGAATAAAGTACAGAGGCCGTGCTCTAGGTTCTTCTCTGAAGTTTTTTATGTTTAAAGCTAACTGGGCTGTATATATGTATGCGTAGAATTTTAGGAAAGGTTCAAGCTGTGCTAAAAAATATTTTGGGTGGGATGCTAAGAAGCTGACATCCTGTGTGAAATATTTTGTAATGTAAGGCAGGTAGGGTTTTTCGTTTATTCCTCTGGAAAGCGTTTTCGATCCGTCCTGGATGTTCTCCATTATTTCATCAGATCGTAAACTGTTTAGGACTTTTTCTTCTATAAAGTTGTTTGATTCTGAAGGTATGTCTTTTAGACAGAAGCCGCGCATAATTCCGGAGAACATGTCCGCTAAGCGGTTCTGCGGGGAGCTTTGGCTTAGTGCTGTGAGTTTGAATAACAAGGCTTCTGGCGCCAAACCTTCGTAGTTTTTTTTCGTAAAAAACATGGCATCGATGTGGCTCCAAAGGCCGTCATCATCCAGCGCTTCAATAAAGTCTTCTCTACATATTTTTCGAAAAGCTTGTATAGCGTATTCTTCCTTTTCCTCCATAGACCCTGTAAAAGACTTGAATAGTTTGTCTGATATTTTTTTTCTATACAGGTTTTTAACAATGGATGCTTTTGCAATATCCCAGTCAAAGTCGCCGTCTTTGGGTAAGGAAGTTCGTGCCGGGAAGTATCCAGTGATTCTATTGTCACCTACAGTCAGATTTTTCTTCAAATAGTTCACAGGCCGCTTACCTTTAATTCGTCGTCAGACTCTTTGATTTTTGCGAGACGGTTCCCGTTCAAGAAGAGCAAAAGTGATCTCGAGCGATTAGCAACTTCAGTGATATGGCTTACTATTTCGTCAAGTAGGACTATGCTGTTTTTGTCGAAACGGTTTGGTCGGTAACCAGAGACTATGGCAATGAAGACTTGTATCAAGTTCATGTTGACTGGAATTGGGTGTATTGGTGTGTCATTGATTGTGAGGTGCAAGTTGAAGTGAGAGATTTCTTTCAATTTTTCGCGTGCTATTTTTTGGTATGAGACGCCTATGTCAACCTCTGATGCAAAGTCATATATTCCTTTGCTGCTCAAATAGAATTCGTCTTTTGATAAATAGGCAGCTTTTCGATTGGCGTAGCCGCTAATGGCTGGAAGAATGGTGTTGTCGTAGAATGCTTTGAGCTTTTTTCTCACGTCTTGAGAGCCATCGTAGTCGTTGTGCAGATGCCAAGCTTCTCTATATATCGATTCTTCGGCGCTTTCGAAATCTTTTATAAAGTTATTTGCATATTTATTTTCAAAAGTGGTGTATCTGAAAAGGTAGAGCTGCCGGACTATAGAGGTAGGGTTTGCTTTTCCTCTGCTGTCGATTAGAAATTTTTGGTGGGCTTCTTCTCGATACGTTGTGAACTTGTCGTCTGGAAGTCCTAGTGTTCTATTTAAGACAAATTGATCCAATGAGCGTGTGCGTTTTGTAATGGGGTCGAATTCGGCTATTGCCTGCAGGATCTCGTTTTCTCCCCCTTCGAAGATGTTGTCATAGATGTGTTTTTCACCAGTAAGAATTCTGTAGATGAAATCAAGCATCATTCGCGCGGTAATAAACTGATCTCGTTTTAGACGTGCGTTTAAAACAAGCTCGATGATTGCTTTTTGGACTCCGGTGTCTCTTAGAATCAAGTAATTGCTAATTAATTTTTTCTTTTCCGAGTTGCTGGTGGGGCGCTCGTCGTATTCCCTGTTAAAGTACTCTCTAAATTTATTTTTTTTATCATCAGCTACAACTTGACGTACTAGCGAGCTAAGGAATGGCGCGCTAATACTTTCTCCTGAAAAAGTGAATTTGGGAAATCTTTCAAAGTCGATGAAATGGTATTTTCCTTCAACTTTCTCAATACCGTCGTTAAGAAATGATCTCATCGCCATTCTGATTTCGCGATGTATCTCGTTGCCTTCTCTCTCATAGTTGGCAAGCATGCCAATGTTTATGCCGACGACTAAAGGGTGAGAGTGTGACTTCCATTCAGAGAAAACGTTGTCGAGTGTCACTATCGCGTTTTCATCTGGATGGAAGCTATGTGTGGCATCTAAATGAAAACTTACTTTGTTTCTGTAGTTTTTTTCGTTTCTTGTAAGTATTTCTGACTTGCCATCACCGCTGCTTCCGCACAGGAATAAGATCTCTCCCGGGTTTAGTTCATCTAGCTTTTTTTTGAATGCAATTTCGACGTCAGTCTCTACGTATAAATAGTCTTTTATTGCTTTCAGTTCTGGGTCTTTGATTTCGCCAGAGGTTGTAACGGCGTATGGCGATGATTTAGATAAAACAGCTAAGGCGTCTCTTAAATTCATGAATTCACCTTGTATTTTCTTTATATTTTGTTGGTTCTAGCCATTAAAAATGGTGCGTGTGTGAAAGGCTTTATTTTTAGTGTTGCTTATATTTCCGAATTTATAGCTTAACTAGTGGAGTCGTGTGTAGAAAGTCGATGCCTTAGTCTTTTAATCATAAAACATGTTTATTCGCAATAAGTTGAGACAAGCTGGGGAGGCGGACGAATCTGTCGCGTTCTCAATGCGCGCCGCAGCGAGCCGCGGTGGAGTAGGTCTGACGCAACTGGTTATCTGGCGCTGTTAGAGTAAATGACCGCGCTTGAGATTTCTCTTCAATGATCAGTGTTTAATTAAGCGTTCGCTGCTAGATTCGTGCGGCTATCCCGCCGTGGTGCATTTCACCTGGCGCATATTGGCTAACTCTTTGATTTATATGGGTAGGAGGCGCTTTTGAAGTGTCAAAAGCGCGCTCTCTAATGTCACCCTACACTGGGTGCCGCTTATTCCCAGCTAAGCGCACCACCCGTCTGATACTCAATTACGCGCGTTTCAAAGAAGTTCTTCTCTTTACGCAAATCCATAATCTCGCTCATCCACGGGAAGGGGTTTTGCGCGCCGGGGAATTGTTCTTTCAGGCCGATCTGTACCAGGCGGCGGTTGGCGATGAAGTGGAGGTATTGCTCCATCATACCGGCGTTCATGCCGAGTACACCGCGCGGCATGGAGTCGCGGGCGTATTCGATTTCAAGCTGGGTGCCTTCCACGATCATCTGGGCCACTTCCTGCTGGAACTGGGGAGTCCAGAGGTGGGGGTTTTCCAGTTTGATCTGGTTGATCAGGTCGATACCGAAGTTCAGGTGCATGGATTCGTCGCGCAGAATGTATTGGAACTGTTCTGCTACGCCGGTCATTTTGTTGCGGCGGCCCATGCTGAGGATCTGGGTGAAGCCGCAGTAGAAGAAGATGCCTTCAGTCACACAGTAGAAGCCGATCAGGTTGCGCAGCAGCTCCTGATCCGTTTCGTGGGTGCCGGTCTGGAAGGTGGGGTCACTCAGGGCGCTGGTGTGTTTGAGGCTCCAGGCCGCTTTTTTGGCGATGGAGGGCAGCTCGCGGTACATGTTGAAGACTTCGCCTTCGTCCATGCCCAGTGACTCTACGCAGTATTGGTAGGCGTGGGTGTGGATGGCTTCTTCAAAGGACTGGCGCAACAGGTACTGGCGGCACTCGGGGTTTGTGATGTGGCGGTACACGGCCAGCACCAGGTTGTTGGCAACCAGTGAGTCGGCGGTAGAAAAGTAACCCAGTGAGCGCATGACGATGCGGCGTTCGTCTTCGGTCAGGCCTTCGGGGTTTTTCCACATGGAGATGTCGGCCGACATGTTTACTTCTTGCGGCATCCAGTGGTTGGCGCAGCCGTCGAGGTACTTCTGCCAGGCCCAGTCGTATTTGAAAGGCACGAGCTGGTTTACGTCGGCGCGGCAGTTGATTACGCGCTTGTCGTCTACCTGAATACGGGCGGCGCCCATGTCGAGGTCTTCGAGGCCGGCGGCTACGTCGAGCTGCTCAAGGGCGCGCTCGGCTCTGGCTTGGAGGCTTTCGTCGGCGATGGTTTCTTCGCCGTCAGTGGTGCTTGCTGCTGCGGGGGCGGTTGGTTCCGCCGCCGGCATTGCGGGCTTTTCCGCGTAGGCAGCCGGAGCAGGTTCCTGAACGGAAGGCTGCGGGGCGGCCGATGCCGGCCCAGCCTCAGCAGCAGGCGGCGGAGGCGGTGTGTTCGGCTTGGCTTTGATGGCGTCGAGTGCTTCGTCGGTGTTGTATTCGTCCCAGCTTAACATCGATGTTCCTTGGCTCTTTGCTGTGTTGGTTTGCTGCATGGATACCCACCTTTGTTGTTATCGGTTTGAACGGGTACTGCGCGTTCGGTTGTGTTTGTACGTTGCCGCAAGCGCTGTAGTTTTAGACAGCGCCTGCGGCATCTTTGCTTACTGACAAGCCTCGCAATCTGGATCATCCAGTGAGCAGGCTGCGGGTACCGGGGCGGCGGTTGGAGCCGCTTCCGGTGCCTGTGCCGACACCTTGTTCATGGTGCCGCGATCAACCGTGGATTTCTCAGTAGTCGACGCTGCCAGTGCACGGAGGTAGTAGGTGGTTTTGAGGCCACGGAACCAAGCCATGCGATAGGTGATGTCGAGTTTCTTGCCCGAGGCGCCGGCGATGTAGAGGTTCAGGGACTGGGCCTGATCGATCCACTTTTGACGGCGCGAGGCGGCGTCTACCAGCCAGCGGGGTTCTACTTCGAAGGCGGTGGCGTACATGTCTTTCAGATCTTGCGGAATGCGGTCGATCTTCTGTACCGAGCCTTCGTAGTATTTCAGGTCGTTGACCATCACGCTGTCCCACAGGCCGCGCGCTTTCAGGTCGCGTACCAGGTAGGGGTTCACCACGGTGAATTCGCCAGACAGGTTCGATTTCACATACAGGTTTTGATACGTGGGCTCGATCGACTGGGAGACGCCGGTGATGTTGGCGATGGTTGCGGTCGGGGCAATGGCCATTACGTTGGAGTTGCGCATACCGTCTTGCAGTACTTTGCTGCGCAGACCTTGCCAATCCAGCGTCTGGGTGCGATCTACTTCAATAAACTGCTCGCCGCGCTGGGCAATCAGGTTGTCGAGGGAGTCGATAGGCAGAATGCCCTGGCTCCACAGTGAACCGTCGTAGCTCGCGTAGCGGCCACGCTCGGCGGCGAGATCGCTGGAGGCTTTGATGGCGAAGTAGCTGACGGCTTCCATGGAGCGGTCGGCAAACTCAACGGCGTTATCAGACGCGTAAGCAATGTGTTGCTTATACAGCGCGTCCTGGAAGCCCATGATGCCAAGGCCAACCGGGCGGTGCTTGAAGTTGGAGTTCTGCGCCTGCGGCACGGAGTAGTAGTTAATGTCGATCACGTTGTCGAGCATGCGCACGGCGGTGTTGATCGTTTTCTCCAGCTTGGCGTGGTCCAGACCGTTTTCAGTGACGTGCTGAGCTAAGTTTACGGAGCCCAGGTTGCAGACCGCGATTTCCTCTTTGTTGGTGTTGAGGGTGATCTCGGTACACAGGTTGGACGAGTGAACCACACCGGCGTGCTGCTGCGGGCTGCGCAGGTTGCAGGGATCTTTAAAAGTGATCCACGGGTGGCCGGTTTCAAACAGCATGCTCAGCATTTTGCGCCACAGGTCGGCAGCTTTCACTTTCTTGTGGTGTTTCAGCTGACCGCTGGCCGCCATCGCTTCGTATTCTTCGTAGCGTTTTTCAAAGGCGGTGCCGTACAGATCGTGCAGATCGGGTACGTCGCTGGGCGAGAACAGGGTCCACTGGCCGTCGGTGAAGACGCGCTTCATAAACAGATCAGGCACCCAGTTGGCGCTGTTCATGTCGTGGGTACGGCGACGGTCGTCACCGGTGTTTTTGCGCAGCTCGAGGAATTCCTCGATATCCATGTGCCAAGTTTCCAGATAGGCACACACGGCGCCCTTGCGCTTGCCGCCCTGGTTAACCGCTACAGCCGTGTCGTTCACCACTTTCAGGAAGGGCACAACACCTTGGGATTTGCCGTTGGTGCCTTTGATGTAGGAGCCCAGCGCGCGCACCGGCGTCCAGTCGTTGCCCAGACCGCCAGCAAACTTGCTCAGCATGGCGTTGTCCTGAATCGCGCCGTAGATGCCGTGCAGGTCGTCGGGCACGGTGGTCAGGTAGCAGCTGGAAAGCTGCGGACGCAGGGTGCCGGAGTTGAACAGCGTCGGGGTAGAGCTCATGTAATCGAAGGAGCTCAGCAGTTCATAGAACTCGATGGCGCGAGCGTTCTTGTCGTCTTCGCGGGTCGCCAGACCCATCGCGACGCGCATGAAGAACACCTGCGGCAGCTCGATGCGCACATCGTTGCTGTGAATAAAATAGCGGTCGTACAGGGTCTGCAGGCCGAGGTAATTGAACTGGTTGTCGTTCTCGGGCTTGATCGCCTGACCGAGACGGGCCAGATCGAATTCTTTCAGCTCGGGAGAAATCAGTTCCAGTTCAACGCCTTTTTCAATGTAAGCGGCCAGCGCTTTGGGGTAGTACTCGATCATGTCGTGCTGGGTGGCGCTCTCGGCTACGCCTAGGAAAGTCAGGGCTTCGGCGCGCAGTTTGTCCAGCAGCAGGCGGGCGGTCACGTAGCTGTAGTTGTGTTCTTTCTCAACCAGCGAGCGGGCAGCAATCACCAGTGAGGTGTTGACCTCGTGGGCGGCCACGCCGTCGTACAAACCTTTCAGTACTTCATCCAGTACCGCTTTGGGGCTGACATCGGCCAGACCTTCGCAGGCCTCGTTCACGATGAATTCCAGGCGGCCCAGATCCAGCGGGGTCAGGGAGCCGTCTTCCTGAGTGACGCGGATAGAGGGGTGGGCCTTTTCTTCGGGCTGGGCCTTTTTGCGCTCTTCGGCGCGGGCGGCGCGGTACAGCACGTAGTCGCGAGCCACTTTGTGTTCGCCGCTGCGCATCAGGGCCAGCTCAACCTGATCCTGAATGTCTTCAATATGGATGGTGCCGCCGGAGGGCATGCGACGTTTGAAGGTCGCGGTGACCTGAGCCGTCAGCTTGGCCACGGTTTCATGGATGCGGGTGGAGCCTGCTGCATTACCACCTTCTACTGCCAGGAAGGCTTTGGTAATGGCCACGGAGATTTTGTCGTCCGTGTAGGGCACCACGGTGCCGTTGCGCTTGATGACGCGCAGTTGGCCAGGGGCGGTGGCCTGGATTTCAGTTTTTGAGGGCGAGCTCGGGGGCTGGGTGGCGCTGCTTTGCTGGCTTTCTACGTGGGTCTGCATGGTCTCTCCGGACATTATGCTGTCTATATGTGGTGTCTGGGCGTGTAGCGACTACAACATCTGGAATGTTCAATACACGGTACCGCTTGCCGCTGTATCCGATTGCATGCCTGCTTCGAACCTCGAAGAAATATAAAGCATCGTGCCCAGTTTCGTTGCGAAATGACGCGATCTTGTTTTTTTGACTTCGAGACCGAGGGTGCGCCCTTGGGCGTCACAGCAGTCAAGAGCACAAGATAGTGTTGTTTTGGGTCTCACGCAAGCACTAAATATTGGGGATTGCGTGTTAACAAGGTGTGGATAAGTTGGGTCATGGGTGGGCACTAACCTGAAGGTGCCCGGAATAGCCGCTTTTCAGCGATGCGGCGTCAACATGACAGGGATTTTAGTTTTAAGACGATGTTCTTATAACGAGTATAACTGTTATGACTTGTGAGAATTTACCAGTTCTTCGTCCCGGTGAAAGGCGATCAGGTGTTCCACATCGGCCTCAATGGCGATGGTCTCGCCAAGGGGGAAATCCCGGTGGCTGGGAAGCAGGGCTTCCACCTTGCTGCCGGTAGGCAGAGCCAGTGTGTAGAGGGTGGCGCCGCCGTTGAAGACCTTTTTCTCTACGGTGGCTTCGACGCCCTCAAAATCACTGAGCACGATATCGTCCGGGCGCAGCAAAACGTCTACCCGGGAATTTTCCGGCCAGGGGTAGGCGCGGTTGCCGAGCAGGTCGCCCAGCTCGGTTTGAATGCTGTGGTGGTCTGTGACGGTGCCGGGTACAAAGCTGCCGCGACCAATAAATTCGGCCACCAGCCGGTTGGCGGGTTCGTGGTAGAGATTAAAGGGCGTGTCCCACTGCTGCAGGGCACCGTGGTAAAGCAGGCCGATCTGGTCACTGAAGGCGAAGGCCTCTTCCTGATCGTGAGTCACCAGAATGGCGCTGATGCCGTAGTCCTTGAGAATGTCGCGCACTTCAAGGCTGAGGCTTTTGCGCAGCTCGGCGTCGAGGTTGGAAAAGGGTTCGTCCAGCAACAGCAGTTTCGGTGCCGGCGCCAGCGCGCGCGCAAGCGCTACTCGCTGCTGCTGACCGCCGGAAAGTTCGTGGGGGTAGCGATCTTCCACGCCGTTCAGGCGCACCAGCTCCAATAGCTGACTGACGATGCGGTTCTGCTCGGTGCGCGAGGTTTTGCGAAAGCCGAAGCAGATGTTTTGTTTAACGGTGAGGTGGGGAAAGAGGGCGTAGTCCTGAAAGACCATGCCCACTTCGCGCAGCTCAGGGTCAAGTGAGAAACCGGGTTTGGAGAGGGTAGTCTCGCCGAGCAGGATTTCGCCCTGATCGATCGGCTGAAAGCCGGCGATGGCGCGCAGGGCGGTGGTTTTGCCGCAGCCACTGGGGCCGAGCAGGGTGCAGATATCGCCTTCGTTTACGTGGAAGGAGATATCGTCGATAACGGGTTCACCGTCGTATTGGCACTGGATGTTTTTGACTTGGAGCATGGGCTTCCGTTCTGGTCCCCTCACCCCAGCCCTCTCCCGTGGGGAGAGGGGGTTAAAAGAGTGCTCCCTCTCCCTCTGGGAGAGGGTCGGGGTGAGGGTATGTCTTAGTTCGCCGCTTCCAGCAGCAAAAATTCCATCAGCGCCTTTTGCGCGTGCAGGCGGTTTTCCGCTTCATCCCAGATCACGGTGTCGGGGCTGTCCATCAGGCCAGCGGAAATTTCCTCGCCGCGATGGGCTGGCAGGCAGTGCATGTACAGCGCATCGCTCTTGGCCTGGGCCATCAGCTCTTCGTTTACCTGAAAACCGGCGAACTGGCGGCGGCGCTGGGCTTTTTCCTTTTCCTGACCCATGGAGGCCCATACGTCGGTAACCAGTAGGTCAGCGTCGCGAGCCGCCTTGCTTGGGATGGTGGTGATCTTGACGCGATCCTTGGCCTGTTCGACCAGATCCTTGCGCGGTTCGAAGCCGCGCGGACAGGCAATTGCCAGTTCAAAATCAAACTGGATGGCGGCGTTGATATAGCTCTGGCACATGTTATTGCCGTCGCCGATCCAGGCCACCTTCTTGCCCTGAATACTGCCACGATGCTCCACGTAGGTCTGGATATCGGCCAGTAACTGGCAGGGGTGAAAGTCGTCGGTCAGGGCGTTGATCACCGGCACTGACGAGTACTCCGCAAAGCGTTCGATGATGTCGTGACCGTAGGTGCGCATCATGATGATGTCGACCATGGAGGACATCACTCGGGCGCTGTCTTCAATCGGTTCGCCGCGACCGAGCTGTGTGTGCTCCGGGGCGAGGAACATGGCGTGGCCGCCCATCTGGGCCATGCCGGCCTCAAAGGAAATGCGGGTGCGGGTGGAGGCTTTCTCAAACAGCATGCCCAGCACGTAGTTGTTAAAGCGCGCTTCTGCGGTGCGCGCTTTGTGCTGGGCTTTCATTTCGATTGCACGCTGAATAATCTGCTGCAATTCGCTGGGTGAGCAATCCATTAAGCTCAAAAAATGCCGAACGGCCATCGTAGTGACTTCTATTAACTTGGGAGTTGATCAGGCAGCGTCGCGCTGTGCGGCCCAGTTTTCAATCAGGGGGCACAGGGTGTCGATCAGCTGCTGAACTTCATCTTGGTTGATAACAAGCGGCGGCAACAGGCGCACCACTTTTTCGGAGGTGACGTTAATCAGCAGCCCGGCATCCAGTGCCTGCTGTACCAGTTCGCCACAGGCTGCGGCCAGTTCAATGCCGACCATCAAACCTTTGCCGCGAACGGTGATTACGCCTTTGACATTGCCCAGTCGCTGGTTGAGGCCGTCGACCAGTTGTTGGCCGCGCTGTTGGGCGTTTTCTATCAGTTTGTCGTTTTGCAGGGCATCCACTACCGCAAGGCCGGCCGCGCAGGCCAGCGGGTTGCCGCCAAAGGTGGTGCCGTGATTGCCGGGCTTGAACAGCTCGGCCGCTTCGCCGCGTGCCAGACAGGCGCCAATGGGCATGCCGCCGCCAAGACCTTTGGCGGTCACGACCACGTCGGGCATAACCGTGCTGTGCTGGTAGGCAAAGAACTTGCCGGTACGGCCGTTGCCGGTCTGAACTTCGTCGAGCATCAGTAGCCACTGATGCTTGTCGCAGAGTGCGCGCAGTTGTTCGAGAAAGCCGTCGGGCAGCACATTGATACCGCCTTCACCCTGAATGGGTTCGAGCAGAATGGCGCAGACGTCGCTGTTGTTCTTGGCAATGTTTTCCAGTGCGCTGATATCGCCGAAGGGCGCGCGGGTAAAGCCATTGACCAGCGGTTCAAAACCGGCCTGAACCTTGCGGCTGCCGGAGGCGGTCAGGGTGGCTAGGGTTCTGCCGTGAAAGGCACCTTCCATAACCACCACGGTCGGTCGGTCGATATCGCGTTTGTGGCCGTACAGGCGTGCCAATTTGATGGCGGCCTCGTTACCTTCGGCACCGGAATTACAGAAGAAGGCGTTGTCCATGCCGGACAGGGCGCAGAGTTGATCTGCCAACGCCTGTTGGTTTTTTACGCCGTACAGGTTGGAGGTGTGCAGCAGTTGTCCGGCCTGATCCTGAATGCGGCGTGTCAGTTCGGGGTGGGCGTGGCCCAGTGCGTTTACACCGATGCCGCTGATGGCATCCAGATAGCGCTTGTCCTGCTCGTCTACGAGCCAGACTCCCTTGCCGTGAGAAAAGCTCACGGGCAACCGATTGTAGGTCGACATCACCGTATTGGTCATGACTATCCCCAGTTCCTTGGTAATTCCAGATCAGAGGTCGATCAGAATGTTGCAGATAAAACGTAAAAGGGCAGCTACCGCTGCCCACCGAACGAATCATCATATAACCATTAATGGGGGCTGGCAATGCCCCCGGTAAAGGCGGCAATTATTCCGCTGCAGGGCCCGGCTGGCGGGCCCTTTGCCAAATCAGCGGCCGAACAGTTTCTGGAACTTTTCCGCGGCCTTTTCCTTGAGTTTTTCCTTGCCGCGATCGATCTCTTCATTGGCCTTTTGTTTGGCTTCGGCCTTGGCCATGTCTTTTACCGTTTCGCGGAAGCGCACGGTGTCGAATTTGCAGGGCAGGCCTTCCTCACCGGCCAATGCGCCCTCGCATTTGACTGGGATGATCAGGTTCTTGAGCTTCTCGTTGACCCGGCAGGCCGGATCTCCGTGCACGTTGCCGAGAATGCGCAGGCCAGCGCGGTAGTCGAGCTCCATGCTGTCGATATTGACGTCACCTTCGCCTTCCAGCGCCATGCCTTTGAGCTGGGCTGTTAAAGCCTGATTCTTGATCGAGTTGCCGTTGATGGTGATCGCGCCGCTGAGGTTTTCAAAGTCGGTAACCTTGGGCCAGGCGCTGGTGTCGATTGTTTCTTTATTCATCAGGGCGATGCCCTGACAGGCATAGGCGCTCATGCTGGTGCCCTCAAGGCGACCTTCGGCGATCGCAAAGTCCGCCTTACCTTTGGCATTGTTGCGCAGCACGCTCACGCGATTACCGCGGGTGTTCAGGTCAAGATTGATATTGGCGCGACCTGAAAATTGCTGCATCTCGGCGAGCTGGGTTAACAGCGGCAGGGTTTTTACGTCACTGACGTTTGCCTGCACCTGCCAGCGCGGATTATCGCTGCTGCCATCAATGGTGGCATTGGCGTTAAACGCGCCTTCATACAGCTGGCCACTGAGGGGGCTTATCTTGATCATGCCTTTGGCGGCGGTGGCCTGCAGCTTCAGTTGTTTGATCGCAATCTGATTGGCGATCAGCTCACCGGCGGTCAGCCCGATATCCAGGTTCAGTCCGCGCAGGGTTTCCAGTGGCAGCAGGTCGGTTTCCGCTGCTGTGGGCGCTTCAGGAGTGCTTTCTGCTTCAGCGGTGGTTTCTGTCTGCGGTGGCAGGTAGCGGTCTGCGTTCAGGGCATTGAGATTCAGGCGGCTAAACAGGGCGCCGCTGTCGAGGGTGTAACGCACTTCGCCGCTGAGTTTGCTGCTATCCAATTGCAGCGTGAGCGGCTTGATGGTGATCTGTCCGGGCTTGCCGCCGAGGGTGGCATCCAGCGCGACTTTCTCCAGCGTGGTGCTGTCCTGCATGGGGGGCAGACTGATGCCGAGCTGGGTGAGCAGCTTGCGCGCAGAGAACTCGGCAATGTTCAGGTTGCCGGAGAGTTGCGGGGTGGTATCAAACTGCTTTACATCCAGTTGGGTGCTGAGCTGCATCTGGTTGACGCTGACATTCAATGGGGCGAGCTGAATTCGACTGTCGGCAAGGCTGGCATCAACCTTGCCGCTCAGGGCCAGTTCTACCGGCTGGTTATTGGTGGGTTCGCCTTGCAGCTTTATCGTACCGTTCAGTTCCTGCAGCAAAAATTGTTGAAAGGCCTCGCCTAGCGTCAGGCGGGTGCTGAGCTGGGTGTTGATATCCAGAGTCGGCTCGGTGGTGGCCAGATGAAACTGCAAATCGAGGGGGAAGGCTGCACCGGGTTTAATGTTGCTGGCATTCAGCGCGAAATCATCCAGTGTCACTTTCTGGCCAGTGACTTTATCGTGGTAATGCAGGCGCATATCACTGATGGCCACTTCGCTGACATTGAACTGGAGTTCGCCCGAATCGGAGCTTTCTGTTGGTGCTTTCTCTTCAGCTGCTTTTTCGGTAGCAGCTTGCCCGCTGCCCTCGGGCATTACTCTTTCCCAGTTGCCGCTGCCGTCTTCGGCTTTGACGAGATTGAGTTCCAGCCCGGCCAGTTCAAAGCGGTGCACGGCAGGCTGCATGGCAATGAGAGAGCGCAGACTGACGCGGGCGACCAGTTTGTCGAGCTCGACAAAGGGGGCGTCGTCTAATGAGGCGCTGACCTTGTTCAGTTCGAGGCCGAGGGGAATAAACGACCAACCGATATCGCCATCCAGTTGCAGGTCGAGGCGGGTGTGGGTTTCGGCGGCTTTTTCAATATGGGGTTTGTAATCATTCGGGTCGAGCAGCAACAGAATGCCGCCGATGGCGACAGCGCCCAACACCAGCAGGCCGGCAAGTGCAAACAACAGGTAGCGCAGCGCAGCGGGCATGAAAACTCTCCGTTTTAGAATGTGCTGCTAATATAGCAAAACGATTGCAGGGTCCCGAGGTTCTATCGTGGCAAAATCTGCAATTTTGGCTGCTGCCGCAAAAAATACTCCATGTGGACGTATTGCTGCTGGCGTCTCACCCCTAGCATGGGTATCCATCAAGCTTTGTCAGTGAGGAAGGGTAATGAGTGCAACGGAGAGTCAGCGAGAGCTTCGCTTTGTCGTGATGGGTGCGGGAATGGCGGGCATTCTGGCTGCGATCAAGCTGCGAGAGGCGGGGCACGGCGAGGTGGCGGTTTATGAAAAGGCCGATCGCATCGGCGGCACCTGGCGCGAGAACACCTACCCGGGCCTGACCTGCGATGTGCCCTCGCATTCCTATACCTATTCCTTCGAGCCGAACCCGGACTGGAGTCGCTACCTGCCGCCAGGCGCCGAGATTCAGGACTACTTTGAGCGCACCACCCGCAAATATGGCATCGACAAGCTGATTCGTTTCAATGAAGAAATCATCAGTTGCGAATACCGAAATGGTCGCTGGCAGATCGAAACGAAAAGCGGGCTGCGCGATGAGGCGGATGTGGTGATTGCCGCCACGGGCGTCTTGCACGTGCCGCGCTACCCGGACATCGACGGGATTGAGGATTTTGAGGGCGCGATCTTTCATACCTCGCGCTGGGACCACAGCGTGCCGCTTGATGATCGTCGCATTGGCGTGATCGGTACCGGGTCGACCGGGGTGCAGATTGTGTCGGCCCTGTCCAAGCGGGTGAAAAAGCTGGTGCATTTTCAGCGCACCCCGCAGTGGATTATGCCGGTGGAAAATCCGGAGTTCAGCGAGGAGCAGAAAGCGGCGTTTCGCAATGATCCGGAACTGCTCAAGTACATGCAAAACGAGCCCGAGTATCTGGCCAACGTCGAGCGTTTTACCAATGCCATCGTGGAGCCGGAGTCACCGGCAATGGAAGAAATCGAAACCATTGTTCGCGATTACCTGGAAAACAGTATTCGTGATCCGGAGCTGCGGGAAAAATTGCGGCCGTCTTATCGTGCGGCCTGTAAGCGGCTGATCTACTCCCCGGACTTTTACGAGGCCGTACAGCGCCCCAGCGTTGAGGTTGAGCTCGGTGCCATTGAGCGCATCGAGGCAAAAGGTGTCCGCTTGAAGGATGGCACCCTGCATGAACTGGATGTGATTGCGCTGGCGACCGGCTTTAAGGCAGATCAGTTTATGCGGCCGATGAATGTAGTGGGGCGAAACGGTGTTGAGCTGAACGAGGTATGGGCCGATACCCCCCGCGCCTATCTGTCGATTTCGATTCCGGAGTTCCCCAATCTGTTTATGCTCAACGGGCCGAATGGGCCGGTGGGTAATTTCTCATTGATTGATATTGCCGAGCACCAATGGCATTACATCGAGCAACTGATTGCGAAACTGGAGTCGGGCGAGTGCGCCGAAGTCTGCGCCACGCAGAGCGCGTTAGATGCCTTTGATAAGGCGCGTTTGGAAGCGGCGAAAAAGACAATCTTCGGATCCGGCTGTCAGAGCTGGTATCTGGATGCGAACGGGGTACCTGCCACCTGGCCGTGGACTCAGAAAAAGTTTTATGAAGCGATGGCGGAACCGGATTTTTCGGCTTTCGAGTTGGTGAGTCTTGAGGAAGAAAACGCAGGGGCCTGAAGCGACCCCTGCGGGATAGTATGAAGAGACCTAATGGATCAGAACTCAGGCATATCCGGCATGCCGGCACCGGCTTTCGGCTTGTCCTCAGTTCGTTCGGCCACCATGGCCTCGGTGGTGAGAATCAGGCCGGCAATGGAGCCTGCGTTCTGCAGTGCTGAGCGGGTGACCTTGGTGGGGTCGATAATGCCCTGCTCAATCATGTCGACGTATTCGCCGGTCTGGGCGTTGTAGCCCCAGCTAACGCTGTCCTTGCTGCGAACCTTGTCGAGTACCACGCTGCCTTCTACGCCGGCGTTGGCCACGATCTGACGGAAGGGTTCTTCCATCGCGCGCAGCGCAATCTTGATACCGGTATCCTGATCGGCATTGGCGCCCTTCAGGCCGTCTTTGCGCAGCTCGTCGGCTACCCGAATCAGGCTGATGCCGCCGCCGGGAACAATGCCTTCTTCAACCGCCGCGCGGGTGGCGTGGAAGGCGTCGTCGACCAGATCCTTCTTCTCTTTCATTTCCACTTCGGTGGCCGCGCCGACTTTGATAACTGCAACACCGCCGGCCAGTTTGGCAACGCGCTCTTGCAGTTTTTCCTTGTCGTAGTCAGAGGTGGATTTTTCGATTTCCGCGCGAATTTGAGCAACGCGGGCTTCGATGTCCTGCTTCTGACCAGCACCGTCAACGATGGTGGTGTTTTCCTTGTCGATCACGACGCGTTTGGCAGTGCCAAGTTGCTCGAGTTCGACATTTTCCAGGCTCAGGCCTACCTCTTCCGCAATGACCGTGCCGCCTGTCAGGATGGCGATATCCTGCAGCATGGCTTTACGGCGGTCGCCGAAACCGGGCGCTTTAACGGCGGCGGCTTTCAGGATGCCGCGCAGGTTGTTCACCACCAGCGTGGCCAGAGCCTCACCTTCGATGTCTTCGGCAATCAGCAGCAGCGGACGGCTGGCCTTGGCAACGGATTCCAGGGTCGGCAGCAGATCGCGGATATTGCTGATCTTCTTGTCGAACAGAAGGATGTAGGGGTTGTCCAGCTCAACCTGCATCTTCTCCTGATTGTTGATGAAGTAGGGCGACAGGTAGCCGCGGTCAAACTGCATACCTTCAACGACTTCCAGTTCGTTCTGCAGTGACTTGCCTTCTTCAACGGTGACCACACCATCGCGGCCAACTTTTTCCATGGCCTCGGCCAGAATCTGACCGATGTCGGTGTTCCAGTTGGCGGACACGGTGGCGACCTGACCGATGGCCTTGTTGTCGTCACAGGGCTTGGACAGCTTGCCCAGTTTTTCGGTGGCGGCCTGAACGGCTGAGTCGATACCCCGCTTGAGGTCCATCGGGTTCATGCCGGCGGCAATGGCCTTGTGACCTTCACGCACCAGCGCTTGCGCCAGAACGGTTGCCGTGGTGGTGCCGTCACCAGCCACGTCGGCGGTTTTGGAGGCCACTTCCTTCACCATCTGGGCGCCCATGTTTTCGAACTTGTCCTTCAGTTCGATTTCCTTGGCTACCGAGACGCCGTCCTTGGTCACGCGGGGCGCGCCGAAGCTCTTGTCGAGGACAACATTGCGGCCTTTCGGGCCCAGGGTTACTTTCACGGCATCTGCCAGAATATTTACCCCTGCCAACATACGCTCACGGGCGTCGTTGGAAAATTTTACGGTCTTGGCACTCATGCTGCTTTCTCCTGAATTTCAGTCTGTTCAACCACGGCAAAAATTTCAGATTCCTTGATGATCAGGTAGTCTTCGCCATCGATTTTGACTTCGGAGCCAGCGTACTGACCAAACAACACCCGGTCGCCGGCTTTCACCGACAGGGCGCGCAACTCTCCGTTGTTCAGCAGCGCACCATCGCCTACCGCGACCACTTCACCCTGAGTGGACTTCTCCGCGGCCTTGTCCGGGATCACGATGCCACCTTTGGTTGTGGTTTCCGCCGCGAGGCGTTTGACAACCACCCGATCGTAGAGCGGTTTGATACTCATTGGGTTTTCCTCCAATTCACGTCTCAATACTATTGTTAGGTTTGAAGGAGCTGGGCGACAGGGGATGAGTCGCACAGCTTTCAAGCGCCAAAATGGGAGCGTTTGGAGCAATTTCAAGGGGCAGTTTTTAGATTATTTTTCTCTATTGCTGTGACTTTTTATAAGTGGAAAGTTTTTTTCTTCCTGCTTATATTTTTAGGGAAGTGCCTGATGCTTGTTTCGGTAACCCGCAATCGTTATTTGGCCTAGGAGACGCTAGATTCAAAACAGGTGCTGCCACAACAGGTTAGAAGGAGGGCGCCGATGCCTGGATCACAGCCGACCTTTGAACGGACACTGGCCGACTATTTTCGCGAACGCCTGCACGACGAGGGGGCGGAGCTGAACCCCATCCCGCAGGAAGATACGCTTTGGTATATGGGCAATATGCTGGCCCGTTTTGGCGATAGCGATCAACTGTTCTGCTATGACGAGGGTGAGCTCGGTATTCGCCCGCTGGCTATGCTCTACAAGGATGCCCATGAAGCCAATGACCACCGCGAGCGCTGCCTGATCTTGCGGCAACTCGGTGACGTGGCTTTATTCGTGGGAGCGCTGTTTCCTGAGAGCTATGCCCGGCGCGGCATTCTCAAGGATTACTTTGTGGGTATGGGAGGGGGCGCCTATGGCTACCTTTCGGAAAATGCTCACCAGAACCGCCATGTCTTTTCAGAACTGGCGTCCACCTTTACCCGCATGCTGGAACTGGTGGCGCGGGTCTGTTCCAAGGAAACCCAGTTTGACGCAGGGGATATTCTGAGCCTGTACCAGCGCTGGCGTCGCAACCAGGATCCACGGTTGGAAGAGCAGCTGCGGGCACTGGGCATTGTGGTTGCGGGAGACGACCGGATTCACTGAGCCGGTGTGGGCGCAACCCGAGTGTTTACCCTTAGTGATGGGCCGAGGTTGAGAGTCAGTTCGTCGCTGGGGTGCAGTGGTCCGACGCCTTCGGGTGTGCCAGTGAGAACAATATCCCCCGGTTCCAGCGTGAAGAACTCGCTAATCGCACACAGCAGACTGGGAATGGGGAACAGCATGTCGCGGCTGTTGCCTCGCTGCCGAGTCTTACCATTTACCTCAAGCGAAAGGTCGATATTATCCAGCGGCGGGCACTGACTGATGGGCACAAAGTGCGAGATCGGGCAGGCGCCATCGAAGCCCTTGGCTTTTTCCCAAGGGCGGCCCGCCTTTTTAAACTCGTTCTGTAGATCGCGCAGGGTGAGATCCAGTGCCAGGCCCACGCCACTGATGGCGCTGACCGCCTCGGATGCGGAGCAGTTTTTCAGGCGCTTGCCAATCAGCAGGGCAATCTCCACTTCGTGATGCACCGCGCCGCGATCCATGGGGATCGTCAGTGCTTGGTGAAGACTTTGTAAGGCAGTAGCGGGTTTGATAAACAGCACCGGTTCGGTGTCCGGCGCCTTGCTGTTCATTTCTTTGACGTGAAGAGCGTAATTCAGCCCGGCACACACCACTTTCTTGGTGGTCAGTTCTATGGGTTCGCCATCAAGCCAGTGGTGTTGAAAACTCATACGCTATGTCCTGCAGTTGAATATCACTCGTCGGCAAAGACCGGCGCGCGCTGTTGCCACCAGGGTTTGGCTTGTTCCAGTTGGCCGGCGAGCGAAAACAGTGTGTCGTCCTCGCCGAAGCGTCCGGTAAACATCATGCCGACCGGCAGTCTATCACTGCTCCAGTGAAGGGGAAGTGACACCGAGGGGTTGCCGGTAATATTAAAGACCATCGTACTGCTGACCCACTCGAATGCCTGATTGGCAAGGCGTTGCAGGGTGCTGCTGTTGGCGCTGAGTTTGCCGAGTGCAAAGCGACTGGCGATGGGTGACAGCAGTTTTTCGATGCCTTTTGATTTGAAATAACCGTGTTCAACCGCCGGCCCGCTGAGGGTGGGCGTGAGGAAGACATCATAGTTCTGCATAAAGCGTTCAAACAGTCGGCTCTGGGTGTAGAGCCGGCGGTGGGCGACATCAAAGTCGGCGGCTGAAAAGCTGCGCCCGAGCTGAGCCAGCATCCAGGTTTCCGGTTCCAGTTCCGCGTGTTTAATTTTCCGTCCCAGCGTTGCTTCAGACAGGGTGATTTCGCCGCCGACGGAGGTGGCAATGCGCATCAGATAGCCTTCCACCAAGTGGTTGGTGTTAAAGACAGGCGCATCTTCAACAAGCTCGTGGCCCAGTTCTTCCAGCAGTTTGACGCTGTCGCGCAGCCCCTTGATCGCTTCCGGGTGCAGGCTGCCGCCGCGCATCAACGGCGCTTCGGAGAAGGCGATACGCAGCTTTTTCGGGGCTTGTCTGCAGGCACTTAACAGGGATTGTTGCAGTGGGGGTTCGGCGTAGGGTGCGCCGAGATCGACACCGCGCAAGGCATCGAGCATGGCGGCACTATCGCGCACACTGCGGCTGACAACACCATCCTGCACCTGACCATACCAGGGGTCGCCGTGATCCGGGCCGTGAGGAATCCGGCCGCGGGTGGTTTTGAAACCGACCAGTCCGCCACAGGCGGCGGGAATGCGCAGTGAACCGCCGCCATCGCCGCCGCTCGCCATCGGCACGATGCCGGCCGCTACCGCAGCACCCGAGCCGCCGCTGGAACCACCGGCGGTTCGCTCCAGATTCCAGGGGTTGCAGGTTTTACCGTGCAGGGACGGCTCAGTGGCGCCGACAATGGCAAACTCCGGGGTATTGGTTTTGCCGAAGGTCACCAGTCCGGCGGCCTTGAATCGCTTGACCAGCTCACAATCGTAATCGGGTATGTAGTCTTTGAAGGCACGGCTGCCATTGGTCAGCGGCACGCCTTTATAGGCGGCGCAAAAATCCTTCAGCAGAAAGGGGACGCCGTAAAACGGGCCGCCCTTGGGCAGGTGATCAAGGTTGGCAAAGGCCTGCTCATCCATGTTGCGGATTACGGCATTGATCTTCGGGTTTACACGGTCGCGGCGCTTGATCGCTTCTGCGAGCAGTTCCTTGGGGGTAACTTCGCCCTTGTTAATCAGTTCGGCGAGGCCCAGTGCGTCGTAGTCGGCGTATTCCTTGAAAGACATTTTAGATCCTATTCTTGTTATATACGGGTATTGGCTGGGTGCGAGTCCCGGCGCAATATTGTCAGTGACAACTTTGCAGCGCTCTATAGTGGCAGGAGCTGAGGAAACATCAAGGCCCCGGTCATTCTTCGCAAGTTGCGGCGTAGTATTAGCGCCATTAAGCGACTGCTTGTACACTCTTACTCAACCTAATAAGACTCAGGAGCTTTCGCGTGTCCCAAAGTTATAGCGAACACCCCGCGATGTTTCGCGCCCGTCCCTTCGCCTTTATTCTTTCGCTCATTCTGGTGCCGGTCGGCATTGGCATCATTATTCTGCTGGTCTGGTTTATGAAGTGTAAGGCCACCAAGTTGGAGATCGGCAACGGCGAGATCATTCTTGAGCAGGGCTTGTTGAGCAAAGACCGAACCGAGCTGGACATGAAGACCGTGCGCACGGTCAAGGTCTATCAGTCCTTTATGAACCGTCTGTTCGGAGTGGGCGATGTGTCGGTATTTACCGCCGGCGATGCGCCGGAAGTTTATGCCAAAGGCATGCCGCGACCGCAGGAGTTTCGCGAAATCATCAAAGGTGAGCAGTGAGCGATCTCGAACAGAAAAACGCCCTTAAAATGCTCAGCCTGATGGCGGTGCTGCTTCTGCTTTTGGGAGTGGCCGGGGTGATGGTGTGGCCATTGGCGGCTGAGTTTGCCAACACCCAGCTCGCGCCGGGGCTGGGCATGCGCGATGCGGCGGTGGTGTCGTTTTTTCTGACGGTGCTGACGCTGGTGGTGTTTGCCTTTGCGGCCGGTGACGGCTTGTTAGGCGAACTGCAGTTTATGCTGGCGGGCTTTTTCAGCTTTTTTATTGTGATGTGGCTGTTGATCGCCTGGATTTTTTAGCCCGCCAGGCCTGAGTTAGAAGCTGTATACCAGTGTGACGGTGGTCTGCTTGTCCGCGTGGACTTTGTCGGCCGGTACATCACTGGTGTACTGAACAATGTAAGCGACTTTCAGACCAATGCCGCCTTTCACGGTGGTCTTGATCGAGGTGGTGGATTTCGACACGGTGTTTTCTTCGCCGTGATCCACCGCCAGTTTCTGCTCAAAGGTTGCGGTCGGCGACAGCTCCCAGCGGAAGTTGGAGGCCATGCGCAGAATCGCGTCTTCCTCGACATCATCCCCGGAATTGTCCAGCAGCTCGGCGCGGCGATAACCGGGGCCGATCTCGGCGTCCCACAGCATGGTTTCGTTATCAATCAAACGGCGACCGTAACCGAAGGCTATGGTGGCGCGGTACTTGTAACCGCTAAAGCGATCATCTTCCCACGACACATAGTTAAACAGGTAGTTGTGGGGGCTGAAGGTGTAGGCCAGTCGGTTCGACACGAAGTAGCGTTCGGCTGAACGCACGCCGGCACTTTCGGTGTTCAACGTCTGGAATTCGGAGTTGTTCTTCCATGCATCCTGTTGCCAGGTCAGTGAGGCATTGGCGGAAACGCTTTTCGCGTCAGTGTTGCCTTCACTGGCGACAAAGCCGAGTTCGGCGTCGCCGCTCCAGGGGGATGAGCCTTCCTGGGCAAAAGTAACCGCGCTAAAAAAAGAAAGCAGCGCCAACAGTGTCAAGCGGATCATGGTGTCTCCATTGATGGTTCAGAATCGTGTTCAGAGGGTCTGGCTGCCCCCGCAGAGCGCGAAGGCTACCAGAAAATGCCCTTGACCGCAGCGGGCTCAGGCCTCTTTGTGGAAGTGCACATCCATTTGCGGGAAGGGGATACTCATATCCGCTTCGTCGAGTGCAATTTTGATGGCTTCGAGCAGAGCGTCGTGGGTTCCCCAATAATCCGAGCTGTTAACCCAGGGGCGAACCACCAGATTGACCGACGAATCTGCCAGCTGGCGCACGGCGATCAGTGGCGCGGGTTCGGGCAGAATGCGGCTTTCTTTTTCCAGTATTTCCTTGATCAGTGCCTTGGCTTTGGGAATGTCGGCGGTGTAAGGGATACCGATGGTGAGATCCACGCGGCGAGTGGGCATGGCGTTGTAGTTGGTGATGGGGTTGGACATGACGCGCGAGTTGGGAATCATAATGCGCTTGTTGTCCGGGGTGATCAGCATGGTCGAAAACAGACTGATCGATTCTACGGTGCCGCCAGTGCCGCCGGCTTCAATATAGTCACCGACCCGGCAGGGGCGAAAGGCGATCAGCAGTACGCCTGCCGCGAAGTTTGACAGAGAGCCTTGCAAGGCGAGGCCGACCGCGAGGCCGGCGGCGCCGAGGGCAGCCAAGATGGAGGTGGTCTGAATGCCGGCGTGACCCAAGGCCGGAATCAGCGAAACGGCCAACAGGGTACCGAACAGCAGTTTGCCGACAAAGTTGCTGACGGTGGCGTCTATTTTGCGAGCGTTCAGGGTTCGCACCAGCAGGCTGCTAACAATCTTGGCAATCCAGTAGCCGACGATCAGAATGCCGATTGCGGTGAGCAGGCGCGGGCCGTAGTCCATCAAAAAATCCATGGCCTGTTGAATGAGTGCGTTGGTGTCCATGCAGTCCCCTTGAAAATCGAATATGCTTTTTGGCCCGGGCTGTTTTAGGCGAAGCCCTTTGTGTAAGTAGTATTCCGGCTTCAGGTTTTACCTTACTGCCTGACGCGCCCGAAACGCGTATAGAGTGCCGAGTTTGGTCTCGGGTCACAAGAACCTGTTACGGTACTCATTTGCATCTGGATGACATTCATGTGGATGCTTGCATTTGTGGATCACAACAACTCGAAAAAGGTAATCCTGATCATGCGCCTGTTCGCATTGCTGCTCCTGTGCACAAGTCCTCTACTTAGTCATGCTTCCCCTTCCCATCAGTCGGAAGGTTATGCGACTAGCAGTTGGGCAACGCTGCACGGGGATGGACGCAATTCCAGTCACGTTCCCCTGCTGGTTACCACGCAGTTACAACCCCAATGGCTGGCCTTGAAAGGAGCGTCTTCCTGGAGCGCGCCGGTGATCGCCGAGGATGGCACGCTCTATGTGACGACGGGGCGCGGCAAGGGCTTTGCCCATTTGCACGCAATTAGTCGAACCGGACGTGTGTTGTGGGAATCGCCCGTCGCCCAGTCGCAGGATGATCTCGATGCGGAGGCGGTATTCAGTGCACCGCTGCTTGATCGCGATGGCCATGTCTATGTGGGAGACAGCAACCAGTTTTGGTCTTTCACCGTGGATGGAAAGGTTCGTTGGGTTGCCAATTTGCGTGATCTGGGTATTCGCCAGCCGCTGATGGGCAGTGTCATTGTCGGCTCGCATGTGGGCGGTGTGTCGGCCGATGGCGTTGTTGTGCTGTTTGATCGCAACACCGGCAGGCCGGCCGTGCCACCGCTGCGATTGCCCGTGCCCGCCGGGGAACCCGGGCGTATTCTGCCCGAGGGTTTGTGGGCCAAAGGTCTGCTGGATGACAAGGTTCGCCAGAAAGGCTGGGATCTGCTGACCGGGCAGGGCTACGCGGTTAGCCATGTGCCGGCCGTGCATCCGCACCAGCCGCGTTTGTTTGTGACTGCGGGCGGTGGTGACGGTGACGTCGGCCAGCTATTTGCGATTGATGTGGGCGCGGATGGCTTGAGTATCCGATATGCCAGTGAAGTGCCCGCTCGAACTAGCAGCAGTCCGGTGCTGTCTGCGGATGCGAGCCGGATTTATGCCGTGGGGCATGGTGGCACGCTATACGCGCTGGATAGCGAGACCGGCAAACTGTTGTGGCAGCGCGCCACTGAGGGAGAAAATGCTTCGCCTTCGGTCGGTCCTGGCGACATGGTTTACGTGCTGGGAGGGGATCGGCTGATAGCGGTAGAGGGAGAGACCGGTCAGGTTCTGTGGCGCAACAATTATCGGGAATGGGCGCGTGACCGGCATCCCCAGCTGTGGTCCCGTTTTGGTTTGATTGGCAGTCGCGGCAAGCCTGACGCGTATATCGATTCCGTGGTCACCATCAGCAATGGTCTGTTGTGGGCGACGTTGCTGGTTGGTTACGACGTGAATTTTCTGGTGCGCGATTTTGTGCATCCGGTGCAGGCCTACCTGGTGGCGCTCGATCCGTCCGATGGCACGGTGCTGGAGGAGTGGCGAGTGCCCGATTCCAGTGAGGGGGTGATCAGTATCAGTCCGACTGGGGATGTCTATCTCAACCTGATGTCCATGCAGGCCTCACTTGCCCACCACGGCGGCTACCAGTGGCTCTTGCCTAAATCCATCCGCCGGCCAAAGCCCCGGGGTGGTATTTACGCACTGGCGCCGGTCAGTCTTGCAGAGCAACTGACGGCGTCGATTCAGTGGCTCGATACCCTGGCAAGTAACCGTAATCCGCTGTTTCTGGAAGGTATCGACAGTCAGCTGTGGTCGAGTCGCAAAGTGCTGGCTCTGGCGGTCAAGCGCGGTGAGCTCGAGGCTGGGCTGGGACGGCACGTGGAATCCTTGCTGCAACAATCCGAGGCGGCATTGAGCCGTTGCAAGACAAACACCGATGATTGCGAAGCCCTGTTTGATGCCCTTGAGTCCATGGCGAAGGCGCTGCTGTAGCGGCCGCCCTGTGCGCGTATAATGCGCCGCATGTCTGAGGAAACTGCTGCCGAAATGTCTGATCGCGAACTCGCCGGTGAGCGTGTTGCCGCCTCGTTTGTCAAAGCGGTGCTGGTGCAGGCGCGTCACTACGGTTGTGATGTCGGTGAGCTGATAGCCGCTGCTGGTCTGGATGAGAATCCGCTGGGTGTGGAGCAGCCTCAGTCTGTCACCGTTGAGCAATACAGCCGTTTGTGCGTGGCCTTGTTTCGTTCCATTGGCGATGAGAGCGGTGGCTTTTTGCCGGGGGTGAATACGCCGCTGGGTGGTACCCGCATGCTGGCCTACAGCATGATCGGCTGCCGCAATCTGGAACAGGCGCTGCGCCGGGCGATGGATTTCAACGCCACCTGTCGCGAGCGCGGTGACGGTCGAGCGGAGCACGAACTGCAGCACGACCCTGCCGCCAAAACCGTGCGTTTGAGTTATCTGTCCGGTGCCGACGTGCAGCCGGGCATGCAGGTCAGTGTGCTTTACAGTCTTGCGATCTGGGTGCGTTTTTGCAGCTGGTTGATCGACCAACCTATCGAGCTTTTGCAAGCGGGTTGTGCCGACGGTGAGCCCAGCCGCAGGCGCGGGCTGGATCATTTCTTTCATTGCCCGGTGCATTTCGGTGAAAGCAGCAACTGGGTGGAGTTTGCCGACTCCGTACTGCGCAAGCCGATTGCCCGCAGCGAATCCGATCTTGAGCGCTTTCTGAAACTGGCGCCCTACCATGTGGTGATCAAGCCCATGGTATCTGATGGCGGGATCGCCGCGCGCATCCGCGAGCTGCTGGGCGATGACTTCCGTCGCGAGCTACCGGCCTTTGATGAGCTCGCCCGGCAATTGAATATGTCGGAGCGCACCCTGCGGCGACGGCTGGATCGCGAGGGCACCTCCTATCAGCGGATCAAAGATCAACTGCGACGGGAGGAGGCTATTGCCTTTCTGCGCAACCCTGAACTTACCGTGAGCGATGTGGCTGAACTGTTGGGTTTTTCCGACCCCAGTGCCTTTCACCGCTCCTTCAAGCGCTGGACCGGGCGCTCCCCTGGCGATTATCGCCTGTCGTGATTTACGCAGCCGGAGTTGCTATGCTGCCGGGATTACGCGCCCGGACGCGGTGTGTCGGCGGCGTACCTGTGGAGTAGAATGATGGACAAACGCAATATACACGAGCAGCTGGAAGATCTGCATCAGCAGATTGACGAGCTGGAGGTTGGCCACAGCCAGAAGGCGAACCTGATGGGGCTGTTGGAAGATATCGAGCTGGAGTTGAGCACCGGTTCCAGTGTGGACGCAGAGCAGGCCGGCTTGCTGGGGCGTCTTGAAGATATGGTTTCACAGTTTGAAACCGAACACCCGACCATGGCCGGTATCCTCAACGACATTATGATTAAGCTCGCCAGTATTGGTGTGTGATGTGAATCGGGCGCCGTTTCTGGCGCCCGCTTGCGACTTCTCAGCTTGAGATCTGGAAGGTAAAGGGCAGCGTAAATTCGATTTGATTGCCCAGGATTTCTTTCGGAATGGACGGGAAGGGCGCAGTTTTCTCTACCGCTGTCACCGCGGCTTCATCCAGCGACGAATAGCCTGAACTCTGGATTACCTTGGAGGACAGCAGCGAACCGCCGCGATCGATAATAACCTCCAGCAATACCGTTCCCTGCTGATTCAGCTTCAGTGCCCGTTTGGGGTAGCGAACGTGCTGGTAACTGGCGCGAACCATGGTCGAGCTGTATTCGTTGATCAATTCCTTGGAGCGGGCAGCCGCTTTAGCTTTGGCTTCCGCTTCGGCCAGCGCTTTGGCGATTGCCTCTTTGCGGGCGCGCTCGGCCGCTAATTTAGCTTGTCTGGCCGCTTCTGCCTCGGCCTCTGCGGCTTCGCGGCGGGCTTTTTCAGCGGCTAGTCGGTCGGCTTCAGATGGGCCGGTGTCGGCTGGTTTGCTCTGGGGTTTGGGTTTGGCGGGCGCGGCGCTCTTGCCGCTGCCCCAGGCTTTGGTTTCTGCAATACGGCTTTGGGTCGGCCCGGCCATTTCAAAGCTGGTCATCAGGCCAGCACCGCGTTCCCCTCCGGGAATGGACAGGATGTCCTGTTTGAATCCGCTTGAGGGCGGGCGAGCACCAATCCAGCACGACAACAGCAAGTTGAAGAACTCGGCGTCTGCGGTCTTCATCAGGGTGGTGCCGTTCAGTTTAACTACGGTGCCCTGTTCGGGCAGCAGGTCGATGGTGATATGGTCACCGGCCCGCAGATCGTCCTTCAGCATGGTCGCGAAGGCGATGATGTTGTCCTGTTGGGCCTGCTGAATATCCTGAGAGTTGTTGATCAGGATCAGCTGGTTCCACTGTTGGGAAAATCGGCGGTCACTCCACGACTCCGTCACAACTCGCAAATCCATGCGTTTCGGTCCGGGCATGAAAAAGGCATCATCGGGTGTCGATGCCGGTTGCGGTAGATAGAGGCCACCGATGTAGTAATCGGTACGGAGTTGCTGATAAACCGCCAGGCCGCGCAATGACATGCCGTCGAGTTCGGTTTGAGCGAAGGAAACCTGCGACGCAAGCGTCAGCAGAAAAGCTGCAATAAAACGGTTCATAAGCCTCTACATCCAGTGTCCGGCGCAGAAATTATTAGAATTCTCTGAAACCAAGTCTTTTAACGGCACGAACGGCCAACGGTTGCGCGAGGCTTTCTTGATCGCGCTTGTTGTCGTGCTGATACCACCTGACACGTAACTTTATTATTGTTACCACTGTCCTTAATTTAACGAAATGGACTGAAAAGTCCAGTCATCTAAGGTTATGGGAGTGTAACAGTGGTCTGTGAGATTGTGTAGATCGTTGGTGCCCAGCGACAGTGTATAAACTGAAAAATCTTTCCAAGCGCTTAATATTTATACTTTTTTGCTATTTTTTGTGCAGCTCGCACGTCGCCGCCAAGCATCGTGTGCCAGAAACAACAGTAACCTTTTGGCAACAACAGCTTACAGCTCGGGCATGTGCTTCAGCAGGGTGTCTGCAGTCTGTGGTCCGAGCAGTATCTGCTGAAGGCTGCCGTCGGGTGCAATCAGTAAAGTCGACGGCAGTGCGGTCGGTCGCTCAATACCGAGCGCCGGGTGCGGATCGGCGAGTAGAACCGGGAAGGCGATGCCGAGTGCCCTGATATCTGCCGTCAGCGCTTCACCCTGCAAGCGATCGTAATTTACCCCCAGTACCAGAACCTGATCCGAGTACGCTTCGGCAAAGTGATTGAGTTCAGGAATCTCGTCGCGGCAGGGCGCGCACCATTTGGCCCAGTAATTGATCACGATCCAGCGATCAGTTGCAGCGCCGGGGCTGAAGTAAACGCCGCTGTCAGTGCTGGCAATTCGATTGGCCTTGGAGTCAGCGCCGCAGGCTGCAAGTAACAGGCTGGCCAGAAAAAGTCCGATGAGTGTGCGCATGTCGCGGTAATGACCTCTGCGGGGTTTTAAGCGCTGTGTATAATGCCTGCTTGCCTTTCGCAGTCCAAGTGTTGCTGCGTAATCCAGCATCACATTGGCTTTCGATCTTGAATTAGAGGTTTTCAATGACGGTTACCATCTACCACAACCCGCGCTGTTCCAAATCTCGCCAGACGCTGCAACTGTTGCAGGAGAATGGCATTGAACCGGAGCAGGTGCTGTATTTGGAACAGACGCCTTCCGCGGAAGAAATCAGTGCCCTGTTGAAAAAGCTGGGTATGAGCGCGCGCGAGCTGCTGAGAACCGGTGAAGACGCCTACAAGGCATTGTCACTGTCAGATAAGAGTCTGTCTGACGAGGTTTTGATAGAGGCTATGAGCGAGCACCCGAAACTGATCCAGCGACCGATTGTGGTGAAGGGTGATCGTGCTGTGCTCGGTCGCCCGCCGGAGAATGCGCTGGATCTGATTGCATGACAACAGCGGTAAAGCCCTACGTTTTAGTGCTCTATTACAGTCGCTACGGCGCTTGTCGTACCATGGCGACCCATATTGCCCGCGGTATCGAACAGGCGGGTCTTGAAGCGCGAGTGCGAACGGTGCCGCCGGTGTCGGCGGAGTGCGAAGCCACCGCGCCGGCTATCCCTGATGAAGGCCATCTTTATGCCAGTCAGGACGACCTGCGTGACTGCGCTGGCCTCGTTCTCGGCAGTCCGACGCGCTTCGGCAATATGGCGGCGCCGATGAAGTATTTTCTCGACAGCAGCTCAGCGCTCTGGCTCAGCGGTGCGCTGATTGGTAAACCGGCAGCGGTCTTTACCTCCAGCAATTCCCTGCACGGCGGCCAGGAATCGACCTTGCTGACCATGATGCTGCCACTACTGCACCACGGCATGATGCTGCTTGGCTTGCCATACAGTCATGCGGAGCTGTCATCGACTACCACCGGGGGTACGCCCTATGGCGCGTCGCATGTGAGCGGTTCCAATAATCGCCCACCGGATAATACGGAACTGCATTTATGTCGCGCGCTCGGTGAGCGGGTGGCAACGACGGCGAGGGCTCTGCTCAATGCGTGAACCGAAAATACCCGATGCCAGTGCAGAATCCCTGCAAGCGAAGGCCGATCTCGCCTGGCGGGTGCTGCTCGTGTGTTTTGTCATCGAATTGGTCGTGCTGACCCTCACCACCTGGTGGCTGCATCAGGAGGGGCGTCAGCCCAGCCTGACGATCTGGCTGGTGCGTATTGTGCCCTTGCTGGTATTTGTGCCGGGGATGCTGAAGCGCAATCCGCGCAGTCTCGCCTGGCTGTGTTTTGTGATTCTGATGTACTTCATGATCGCGGTTACTGAGGCTATGTCGCCGCTGCGATTGTGGATCAATCATATTGAAGTGGCGCTGTCGGTGGTGATCTTTCTTAGCGCCATGATGACTATTCGTTGGCAGGCGCAGGCTGAACGAAAGCGCCGGGCTGTTATCAGACAGGAATAAACAAGCGGGGATAAACATGAGTCAACGCAGGGGCGTGTTTTCACGCATTGGCGGTTTTCTGGAAGGCCTGCGGCGCTTCCTGATCAATACCGTTTTTTTGTTGTTTTTGATCGCGCTGGGTTTTGCCCTGTTTTCCAAGGGGCCAACCCTGCCCGAGCGCTTTGCGCTGGAACTGAACTTGCGCGGTCTGGTGGTGGATCAGTTGAGTCCGGCCGATCCGCTGTCGGAGCTGGTGGAAGGTGAGGCACTGGCGGAAACGCGGCTGCAGGATGCGATTGATGCGATTGATCGCGCCAGTGGCGATGAGCGCGTTCAGCTCCTGCAGTTGTCGCTCGGTGAGCTGGAACATATCGGCATGAGTAAGACCTCCGAGCTGGCGGCGGCTATTGCCCGCTTCAAGGCTACCGGTAAGCCGGTTCTGGCGATCAGTGATGCCTACGATCAGGACAGCTACCTGTTGGCCAGTCATGCAGACGAAGTTTATCTCGACCCGATGGGTGGCGTGGTGCTCGAGGGTTTTGCGGTGTATCGCAATTACTTCAAGGCCGCCCTCGACAAACTGGCGGTCGACTTTCATGTGTTTCGGGTGGGCGAGTTTAAGTCCGCGATGGAACCCTTTATGCGAGATTCCATGTCCGAAGAAGCGCGCGAGGCGAACCGGTCCTGGCTCGGCTCTCTGTGGACAGACTATCGCGAGCGAATCCTGGTCAATCGCGGATTAAGTGAGGAAGCCTTTGATCACTATGTAAATCATATCGATCAGGTGATGGCGGAACACGAGGGCAATTTTTCCGAGGCGGCACATCTGTCCGGGCTGGTAGATCAGGTGGTGAGCCAGCGGCAGTGGTTGGGCATGATGCGCGCGAAGGTTGGCAGCGATGCCGATGGTGATTACAACCGGGTTGGCTTTCGTGAGTATTTGAGCCTCAGTGATGCGCCACTGGAAACGACTACTGACTCGGTGGGTGTTCTGGTCGCGCAGGGCGTGATCGCCGACGGCGAGGTCAGTGACGGTATTGGGGGCGACAGTTTCTCTGAGCTGGTGCGCCGTGCCCGCGAAGACGACAGCATCAAGTCGGTGGTACTGCGGATCGACAGCGGCGGTGGCTCGGCCTTTGCTTCGGAGCAGATTCGGCAGGAACTGCTGGAGCTGAAGCAGAGTGGCAAACCCTTGGTGGTGTCGATGGGTAGTGCGGCGGCGTCCGGTGGCTACTGGATCGCCGCCAATGCGGATGAAATCTGGGCAACGCCGGCCACCATTACCGGCTCCATCGGTATCTTCGGAGCCTTTCCCACGGTTCACCGCAGTCTCGAGAAAATGGGTATCAACACCGATGGTGTGGGCACTACCGCGGTGGCCGGCGGGCTGCGTCCGGATCGTCCGCTAAACCCGATCGTGAAGCGTGCCATGCAATCGGGTATTGAACACGGCTATCGGCAGTTTCTTGAGATCGTGGCCGAAGGTCGCGATATGCATCCGGAGCAGGTCGATAAGCTGGCGCAGGGCCGGGTTTGGACTGGTAGCGACGCCCGGCAGATGGGCTTGGTAGATCAGCTCGGTGGTCTGGAAGATGCAATTGCCTCAGCGGCGAGTCTGGCCGGCATGACCGATTACCGCAAGGTCTGGGTCGAGCCGCAGCTGCCACCGCTGCAGGCCCTGGTCAGTCATTTTCTTGAGCAGTCTGGGCTCGGTTCACGGATTAGCTTGCCGCAATGGTGGTCGCCAATCGGTCAGCTGGGCAAGCACTTGCAAGCGATGTCAGATCCGCGCGGACACTATGCCTATTGCGTTGAGTGCACGGCGCCCTGAGGCGCCTCCTCTCTATAATGAATCCGGCGTCAGGTTTGCTGATTTAAAGCTGCTGACGCCAGACTTCAAAGCCACCATCGATACTGTAAACCTCCGCGAAGCCCTGTTCGGCGAAATACTGTGCGGCGCTCTGGCTACTGTTGCCGTGGTAACAGTAAATGATCAGCGGCTGTTCGCGATTGGCTTCTTTCAGAAACTCTTCGACGGAATTGCCATCCAGGTGGGCCGCGCCGGGCACGTGGCTCATGGCATACGACTGGCCATCGCGGATGTCAGCGAGGGTGCAGGTCTGTTCGTTCAGCAGATTTTGAGCATCAGCGACGGAAATACGTTTAAAAGCAGGTGTTGTCATATGGCGTTATCGGCAAGTTTGCGAAAGCCCTAGGGTAACCGCTATGCTCGCTCGGCGAAATCCAAAAAGAGCTGCCTGTGTCGACACACTCCCACGAAAACTCCCCGTCTCGCTTTTCAGTGCGCGCCCGGCTGCGCAGCTTTGTCTTTGCCTGGCAAGGGCTTATGACGCTTTTGCGCGAGCAGCACAATGCCCGAATTCACTTGCTCGCACTGGTGGGTGTGGTGGGTTTGAGCATCTGGCTGGGGCTGAGTGCTCAGGAATGGGCTCTCGTTTTGCTGGCCAGTGCCTTAGTGATGGGGTTTGAAGCGCTGAACTCGGCCGTTGAATATTTGTGTGACCGGGTGGAGCCGCAACACGACCCGCTGATTCGCAAGGCCAAGGATGTCGCTGCGGCCGCGGTGCTGATCGCTGCTTTGGTAGCAGCGATCATCGCGCTGATTATTTATCTGCCAAAACTGCTGGCGTTTCTTTAAATTTTATTTGAGATCACGTGGTCAGGCTGAGGCGGGCTCTGCGTGAGCTGTCTCACTTGGGCGGCGAGTAAAATCCGCAAGGATGACGTACAGGCAGGGGATCAGTATCAGCGTGATCACGGTTGCGAAGATAATGCCAAAGCCCAGCGAAACCGCCATGGGGATAACGAATTGTGCCTGTACGCTGGTTTCCATCAGCATGGGCGCCAGACCAAAGAAGGTGGTCAGTGAGGTGAGCATGATGGCGCGGTAGCGCTGCGTTCCAGATTGCACCACCGCGTCGACAACCGACATGCCATTGGCCATCGCCCGATTGGTGAAATCCACCATAATCAGACTGTCGTTCACAACCACGCCTGACAGGGCGATGATGCCGAAGAAAGACATCATATCGACCGGCAGCCCCATCACCAGATGGCCAATAATGGCACCGATAATGCCGAAAGGAATAACGCCCATAATGATGATGGGTTGCAGGTAGGATTTAAGTGGCACGGCGAGAAGCGCGTAAATGCCGAACAGGGCCAGAGCAAAGCCCACAAAAAGACTGTTAAACACTTTGCTGGATTCTTCCGTCATGCCATCGGCCTGATAGTCCAGACCGGGATACCTCTGCTTCAGTTGGGGAAGGTAGTTGGCGAGCAGATCGCCGGCAATGCTGTCGGGCTCGGCGTAATTGCGGTCTACCGCGGCTCCAACCGTGACCGCGCGCTCACCGTCGATGCGCGTCAGCTTGCTGTAGCCGGGTTCGATGCTGGCGTTGGCGAGCACAGAAAAGGGTACGAAGTTGCTGTCGCCGGTTTTCAGATACAGGTTTTCAAGATCGGAGATGGCTTCGCGCTCCGCTTTCGGCAGGCGCGCCATGACTTTGACTTCGTCATTGCCGCGCTGCATGCGTTGTGCTTCCGCGCCGTAAAACGCATGGCGAACCTGGGTGGCGATATCCGCCAGACTGATTCCCAGTGCTTCCGCCATGGGTTTTGTACTCAATACAATCTCGTCCTGCGAGGCGTCAGCGCTGTTTCTGACATCGTAGGCGCCGTCGTAAGTTTCCAAGTAGGCGGCAAAGTCTCGCGCAGCGGCTTTGAGTTGCTGAGGCGAATTGCTGATCAGTTTGAACTGCACATCCTGACCGCCGCCCATATCTTGCGCGGTAGAAACTGAAATGACGCGAGCGCCCGGGATATTGCCGATTTTTTCGCGCCACTGTTTGGAAAGCTCGTCACTGCCCATGGTGCGTTGCTCGGCCTTCGTCAGCTCGGCCATAAAATTGACGAAACGCCCGCCATAGGCATAGGCGAAAATATGTTTGATCAGCCCTTCTTCGTTGCCGGTTTTCGCAATGTAGTCCGAATTGACTTCAATGATCGCCTCGTTAAACGCGCGGTAGCCGTCCAGCAATTGCGCTTCGGTGGTGCCCTCCGACATTTCCAGTTTTGCCTGAATAAAGTCGTTGGGTAGCGAGGGCATCATCACCAGTCTGACCAGTCCACCGGCGACCAGTCCGCCGGCCAGAATCATGGCGGCGACGAAGACGGAGGCAGTGATGTAACGGTTTTTGATGGCGGCCCGCAGAAAGGGCTGATACATGCCGAGCACGAAGGCCTGCAGCACCCGATTGCAGGTTCGCTGCAGAGCGTCGGTCAGGGCGAAAAAGCCGCGGGTGGAAGGCTTAGAATGCACTAGGTGGGCGGGCAAAATCAGCTTGGATTCGATCAGCGAGAAGCTCAAACAACACAGTACAACCCAGCCGAAGGCTGCGGGGAAGGGCGCGAATACCCCGTCGGCAAACAGGGTTGGCAAAAAGGCCATAATGGTTGTCAGGACGCCGAAAGTTGCGGGTGTTGCGACCCGTTTTGCCCCGGCGATAATGGCGTCGGTGCTATGCCCGTATTTCTGGGAAAAGTCTCCGGCGCTTTCACCGATAATAATGGCGTCATCGACGACGATTCCGAGCACCAGAATGAAGCCAAACAGGCTGATCATGTTGAGACTGACATCGATCATCGGCGTGCTCATCATGGCGAAGGTGCCAAGAAAACACAGGGGTAGACCGACCATCACCCAGAACGCGAGCTTAATATCCAGAAACAGGGTGAGAATGATAAAGACCAGGAGGGCGCCCATCCCGAGATTTTTCATCATCATTCCCAAGCGGCCTTCGAGGTAATACGAGATATCTGCCCAGTAGGCGATATTCACGCCCTCAGGCAATTCGAGTTTCTTGCGCTCGACGTAGGCCTTGGCGGCATCGGCGACTTTCAAGAGGTCTTGATCGTTGGCGGCATAGACCGTAACGCCCATGCTGAAACCGCCGTTGAACAATGAAAAGCCGCTGGATTCCTCGAAGCCATCATTGATTGTGGCGATATCCCCAAGTTCCAGACGCGTGCCATCCGGGTAGGTGATCAGCGGGATGCGTTCGAATTCGTGCTGGCGGTAGGCCTGGCCCTTGGTGCGCAGCATGATTTCGCCTGTATCTGTTTTTATCGCGCCGCCCGGCAGATTCAGTGATGAGCTGCGGATGGCCGCGGCGACTTCGGCCAGAGAGAGCTGGTATTTGAGCAGGTTGGCTTCCGGAACTTCGACGGATACTTCGTAGTTTCGACCACCAAAGGCTTCCGCGATTCGAATGCCCGGTTCCTGCAGCACTTCATTTTTGATCTGGTCTATCAGGGATTTCATATCCCGTTCGGAGAGATTGCCCCAGATCTGAATATTGGCCGCGTGTTCCTTGAATTCCAGATGATTGATAACGGGTTTCTCGGATTCTTCGGGTAGATTGGCAATCCCGTCGACCGCACTTTTGACTTCGTCGAGCACTTCATTGATGTCGACCTTGTCGTTGATATCCAGGCTCAGGGTTGCCAGTGATTCCTGTGCGGTGGCCTGGAGCGTTTCGATATCGTCGATATCCTTGAGCGCTTCCTCGATTTTCAGAATGATACCGAGCTCGACTTCCTCGGGGGAGGCACCAGGGTAGGGGGCCGTGATTTGGATGGTGTTCGTTTCAAACTGCGGCTGAACCGTCTTGGGCAGTTTCAGGGCTGCCCCGATGCCAGTGGCGAGAATCAGGGCCATCAGTAGATTGGCCGCAACGGAGTTGCGGGCAAACCAGGCAATCAGTCCGCGCTGAGTGTCGATGTTTTCCATATCAAGCTCCCGTGTCCCGGAAGCGGCTGTCTGACTTCGCCGATTTACCGGTGAGGAGCGAACTGGTTTTAACCTGATTGTTGAGTTCTACCTGAGTGCCGGCCACCGCGTGGGGCGCAGATGACAGCGAAACCCGCTCGCCTTCTTCAAGCCCCTGGTAGATATAGGCTAGTGCCCCGTCCGTGCGCAGCAGCTTGACCTGTCGATTGATCAGTCGATTTTTATCATCGATCACCCAGACCTGATTGCCGGTACGCAGAATATGCCGCGGCAGTACCACGATGTCGGGCATGGTTTTGCCCGAAATGGAAGCTTGGACAAAGGTGCCGACCCTGAGCGGTGTGTCCCGTGGTGTCAGGATACCGTAGGGGTCGACGACTTCGGCTACCGCGAACAGGACGCGACTGCGATCATCCAGCACGCCTTCGGTTCGAACTAATTTTGCCGGCCATTCCACGACCTGATCGCCGAGTTGCGCGCTCAGGGTGACGGATGGCAGAGCGCTCTGATCGCCTGTGAGGGTCGGCAGGTTGAGGTAGCTGAGGCGGTCGTCGGGAATCGGCAGGCGGACTTCTACAACATCAATGGCGAAGGTTTTTGCCAGTTGGGTGCCGACCGTAACATATTGTCCAATATCGACCTGCTTGGCCTGAACCATTCCGGCGTAGGGCAATTTTAGGGTGGTTCGCTCGAGGTTATCGCGAGCCCGCTGGAGATCTGCTTCTGCGGAATCGAGCTTTGCCTGCGCTTCGGCCAGCTGGGGTTTACGCTGTGCCAGCGCGTCGGCTTCGCTATTGCGTTTCACTCCGTTGGAAAACTTTAGCCAGTCGCGGTAGGCCACTTGCGCGCGACCCTTTTCCAGAGCGAGATGGCTGCGGGCGCTGGCGACGGCGGCTTCTGCCCGTTTCAGTTCGGCCCGATAATCGCGATCGTCAATTTGGAGCAGGGTTTCACCGGCTTCAAAAAAACCGCCGGCTTTAAATTTGTCGGACACTTGCACGACCCGGCCTGAGACTTCGGCGATCAATGTGGTCTGGGTGCGGGGGCTGACGCTGCCTTGTGAGTCGATACTGACCGGGACGTCTTGCTTTACGACTTCGGCCGCGTCGACGACCAGCGGGGTCGATTCGATCTCAACCTTGGCAGGTTCTGGGCGGTTCAAATACAGGGTGAGGGCACCGGCAGCGGCCAGGCCGAGAATAACCGCACAGAAGAAGAGGTTGTAAACGAATTTGCCCACAGGAAGCTCTCGGAAAATTTTAGTGATTACAGTGTTTTATAACACGTTCACCGGTGTCGATCATTACCGGACGCTTACCGGTGGGTTACTGATGAAGCCTACTCGTCAAGAGGTTTTACCGGCGGTTTGTTAGCGAATATGGCAAAAACGGACGATGTGATCCGTGGCGTGGGCGATGCTATAGTCCCGCAGCTTTGCAAAATCGATAACACGCAATGACGCAATCAAGGTAATAGGACATCATTATGACCAGAGTTTTCTCCCATCCCGCCGAATTGAAAGACGCGCAGGGCGAACACCTCGGCTACAGCGATTGGCTGGAGATCGACCAGAATCGTATCAATCTTTTTGCGGATGCCACCGGTGATCACCAGTGGATTCACGTCGATCCCGAGCGCGCCAAAGACGGCCCTTTCGGCAAGTGCATTGCCCACGGCTATTTGACTCTGTCGCTGGTCAACCTGTTTCTGCCGCAGATTATCGACGTGCAGGGCATCTCCATGGGGGTGAATGTGGGCTGCGAGAAAATCCGCTTTCCTTCGCCCGTGCCGGTAGGTTCGCGCGTGCGTGGTAGCGGTGAGCTGGTATCGGTTGAAGAGATGAAAGGCGGTATTCAGTCGGTTGTGCGGGTTACGGTAGAAATTGAAGGTCAGGACAAACCGGCCTGTGTTGTAGATACCATCAGCCGTTATTTTCCGGCGTAAAACGCCGGAAAAAGCCGCATTTGGCATTCCGTCGGCGCTCGGCAATAATGGCAGCATAATTATAAAGCGGCTGATTTCATGCACTCCTTAAAACGCTATTTTGTCGTTCCCTTTTTGCTCGCCTGCCTGCTGGGCGCGGCTCATTCACTGTGGCACATTGCGACCGCGTCTCCGGTTGATCTGGCGTGGTATGGCGCTGCTCTGGCACTGTTGCCGATGCTCGGCTTCATGATTTACCTCGGTGCGAGCTCACAGGCGCGGACGTCGGAGACGATGCCGCTTCAGGTGGGTGCCGCTGCAGTCGGGGCCCTGCTCAGCCTTGCCGGCGATCAACCGCTGCTGCCGATGATCTATGCGTGGGTGGTTGGGCTAGGCGGTGTTTTAGCCTATGTGTTCTGGTATTCCCGGCTTGGACGCAGCGATAATGCTTTGCTGAAGGCTGGGCAGGCGCTGCCGGATTTTGAGCTGGAGGATGCCGACGGCAACGCGATTCCCTCCAGAAAGTTGCTCGGTCGCAAACTGATTCTCCTGTTTTATCGTGGCAACTGGTGCCCGTTGTGTGTGGCCCAGGTGCGGGAGCTCGCCGAGCGGTATCGAGAGTTGGCGGAGCGCGGTGTCGATGTTGCGCTGGTCAGTCCCCAGCCTCACAAACAGACCCGAGAGCTCGCGGCGAAATTTGACGTTCCCCTGCAATTTTTTGTAGATCGCGATGGCCGGGCAGCGCGCAAACTGAATATTTTGCATGAGGGTGGCATTGCCGCGGGTATCAGCGGTTACGGTGTCGATACGGTTTTACCGACGGTCTTGATGGTCGACGAGCAGGGAACACTGCTGTATGCGGATCTGACCGATAACTACCGGGTACGCCCCGAACCCGAAGCCTTTTTATCCCTCCTCGATAAGGAAACAGCAAATGTCTGACAGCGCGGCGATTAGACCGGCCGCAACTCTGGTTTTACTGAGGGAAGCCAATGGCCAGATTGAAACCCTGTTGCTTCGTCGCCTGAGTAAAAGTGGTAGAGGTGCATGGGTTTTCCCCGGCGGTGTGGTGGAGCCACAGGATGGTGGCGATGCGGATGAAGAAAACTCTGCCCGCGCGGCTGCGGTTCGCGAAACCCACGAAGAGGCTGGCATTACGGTTGCTCAGGAATCCCTGCAGTTTATTTCTCACTGGACCACCCCCGATGCACCGGAAGTATCGAAAAAGCGCTTTTCCACCTGGTTTTTTCTGAGTGATCAGCCGGTGGGCGAGATCGAGGTTGATAAGGTCGAGATCGATGCCTACCGCTGGTGTGTGCCGGCGGATGTGATTGCCGAGCATCAGGCGGGTGAGTTGAAAATGCTGCCGCCAACGCTGGTGACCCTGACTGAATTGGCCGCGTGTGAAAGCATCGAAGACGCAAAGGCTTTTTATAAGTCACGCACGGTGCCTTACATTGAGCCCCGCATGGCCACAGCCGACGACAAAATCTGCATGTTGTATGCGGGTGATGCGGGTTATGAGGCTACAGACGGAACAGCGGCCGGCGCGCGCAACCGCTGTTGGCTGGAAGGGCATTACTGGCGCTACGACTTTACTGGTTAATGCCACGTCATTGCGAGGCGCGCAGCAACGAAGCAATCTAGTGGGTAGTTGGAGGTTGCTTCGTCGTTATACTTCTCGCAATGACAAATTCTCTATAGATTCCCCGCCCGCCAGCGCCGCTCCCAGGCATCAAATACCCGTCGTGGGTACCAGTACTTACCGTAGCTGCCGTTGTAGCGCGCCAGCGCATGCATCAGGTTGCCTTTTTCCTTTTCTACGTAATATTGAAGAATGCGGCAGCCGTAGCGCAGGTTGGTGTAGGGGTCGGTGAGGTTGTCTTCAGGCCGCCCAATCTCGTTTTTCCAGAAGGGCATGACCTGCATCAAGCCTTGCGCACCGGCGCTGGAAACCGCGTAGCGATCAAAGGCGCTTTCTACTTCGATGAGTGCCAGTACTAAATCGGGCTTCAGGTTGGCAGCGCGGGCCTCCTGATGAATAGCTCGGAGAAGGTCAAGGCGAGTCTGCGGATCATCGATAAAACGCTCCAGCCTGCCGGACATATCCAGCAGCCAGACTTCGGCGTCAAAGCGATCCTTGAAGCTGCTGGCTTCATTGATGGTATTGAGCAGGAATTGACGTAATTCCCGACGTTCAGTGTCGGCGGGCGTCGGCTGAGCCCATGCTGCGGTGGCGGTTAGCCACAGCAGCAGGGCCAGTAAGGCAGGTTTAAGCGAGCTTGCTCTGAATAAAGCTGACAACATCATCTAGGCTGATATCTTCGTTATTTTCCGCGCGGCGATGGCGGTATTCGAGTGTACCGTTATCCAGTCCGCGATCGCCAATCACAATGCGATGGGGAATGCCCATCAGTTCAATGTCTGCGAATTTAACACCGGGGCGCTCGTTGCGATCGTCCATCAGCACATCAATGCCGGCGGCCGTGAGTTCCTGATACAGCTTCTCGGCGGTCTCTTTAACGCGCTCGGATTTCTGCATATTCATCGGTACCAGCGCGAGCTGGAAGGGCGCAATCGACTCCGGCCAGATAATGCCCTGGGCGTCGTGGTTCTGCTCGATGGCAGCGGCTACCACGCGGGTAACGCCTATGCCGTAACAGCCCATGGTGACCACCGACTCTTTACCGGACTCATCCAATACTTTGGCATTCAGAGCTTTGGAATATTTATCGCCAAGCTGGAAGATATGACCGACTTCGATACCGCGCTTGATCAGCAGGTTACCCTTGCCATCGGGGCTGGGGTCGCCTTCAACCACATTGCGAATGTCGGCAACGGTGGCGCATTCTGCGTCCCGCTCCCAATTGGCGCCGGTGTAGTGGAAGCCGTCTTCATTGGCGCCACAGACAAAGTCGGTCAGGGCGCTGGCGCTGCGATCGACGATGACGGTGAGTTTCATGCCCACGGGGCCGATGGAGCCGGCGCTGCAACCCAGCGCTTTTTTGATGTCCTCGTCGGACGCCATGGTCAGGGGGGCATACACGGCGGGTTGTTTTTCGGCTTTGATTTCATTCAGCTGGTGATCGCCTCGCAGTACCAGTGCAACCAAGCCCTCGCGCTCGCCTTCTTCATTGACGCCATAAACCAGTAGGGTTTTGACGGTCTGTTTTGGGTCGACGGACAGGGTTTTGCAGACTTCCTCAATGGTTTTTGCATTGGGCGTGGCGACCTTTTCCAGGTCGGCAGTGGCGACGCCACGCTCGCCCAGCTGAACCGCCTCGGCCATTTCGATATTTGCGGCATAATCGCTGCTGTCGGAAAACGCGATATCGTCTTCACCGGAATCTGCCAGTACGTGAAATTCGTGGGAACCGGTGCCGCCGATCGAGCCGTTGTCGGCGATAACTGGGCGGAAATCCAGACCAATACGATTAAAGATGGCTGAGTAGGTCTGGTACATCACATCATAGGTCCGCACCAGCGAATCCTGATCCAGATGAAAGGAATACGCATCTTTCATAATGAATTCCCGCGAGCGCATCACCCCGAAACGGGGGCGAATCTCGTCGCGGAACTTGGTCTGGATCTGGTAAAGATTGATCGGTAGCTGTTTGTAGCTGCGAATCTCGTTGCTGACCAGATGGGTGATAACCTCCTCATGGGTTGGCCCCAGACAGAAGTCGCGGTCGTGCCGATCCTTAATACGTAGCAGTTCGGGGCCGTATTGTTGCCAGCGACCGGACTGTTCCCACAGCTCGGCGGGCTGAACCACGGGCATCAGCACTTCCAGTGCGCCGCTGCGGTTCATTTCCTCGCGAATGATCTTTTCAACCTTTTGCAGAACCCGCAGACCGGCTGGTAGCCAGGTATAAAGGCCAGAGGCGAGCTTGCGAATCAGGCCGGCGCGCAGCATCAGCTGATGACTGATCACCTCGGCGTCTGCAGGGGTTTCTTTCTGGGTGGCAATAAGAAATTGACTGGCTCGCATGCGACTCTTAGCCTTGCTGGGAAAATTTGCCGCATTTTACACGCTTCCCCGGTCGGATTGTTAGGGGCGGCGACACAGGAGAGAGCATGTTTCAACTGGACGAGCGATTAGCTGCCGATACGATTGAGCTGGGTGACCTCACCCTGTGCCGGGTGTTGCTGATGAATGATGCCCAATACCCGTGGGTCATTCTGGTGCCCCGGCGAGAAGGTATAAGGGAAATCTTTGAGCTGAGCGATACCGATCAGCAACAATTGTTGCGTGAATCCAGTGCGGTTTCGCAGGCGATGGCGGACTATTTTAAGGCAGAAAAAATGAATGTTGCGGCGCTGGGGAATATGGTTCCGCAACTGCACATACACCATATTGCGCGATTCAGTAGCGACGCGGCGTGGCCAAAACCGGTGTGGGGAGTTCATCCGGCAAAGGCCTACGATGAATCGGAATTGGCTTCGCAGGTCGAAGCGTTGAAAAGAATTCTGATCGGCTGATTTCGAAAGTCCGGTTTGGTACTCGGCATAAAAGCCGAATTTCTGATCAAATCGAACAAAATTTAAGCCTTTTTTGCCTGAAAACCCTTGTATTACAGTACGGGATGCGCTTATATCTTGCGCAGGCTCTATATATACAGTGTGAAATCAACAGATTGTCTACTGATATATGACCTAACGACCTGTCGGGGAAACCTACTCAAACAACAAAATGGGACTATCGCGTATGGCAAAGAAAGCTGCTCCGAAGAAGAAAGCACCGGCCAAAAAAGCTGCCGCCAAGAAGGCGCCTGCTAAGAAAGTCGCTGCTAAGAAAGCACCCGCCAAAAAAGTAGCTGCTAAGAAAGCAGCACCGAAGAAAAAGGCCACTGGCCCGATCAAAGAGAAAATGACCAAGAGTCAGATCCTCAACGAGATCGCTACCGCTACTGATCTGAACCGCAAGCAGGTATCTGCGGTGATGGACGAGCTGGAATCTCTGATCGGTCGCAGCGTGTCCAAGAAAGGCCTGGGTGAGTTCACCATTCCTGGCCTGATGAAAGTGGTTACTGTGAAGAAGCCTGCTCGCAAGGCACGCAAGGGCATCAACCCCTTCACTGGCGAAGAGACCACCTTCAAGGCCAAGCCTGCCAGCATCGCGGTGAAGATCCGCCCGCTGAAAAAGCTCAAGGAATACGCTTCCTGATAGCCCTGCCGGCCTCTTTCGGGGCCGGCTTCCGTTCTCTTGGCCCCTTGTCGGCCATTGCCATTTATCCCTCTCCTCTGTTTACGGTATAATCCGGCTCCTTTTTTGGGGCATCCTCCCCCGTTGGCTCTAGCGCCCCTGGCGCTAATGAAAGGTAAGGTAGCGAGGATTTCGTTATGCCAATTTACGAATACAAGTGCGAAGACTGTGCTCATGAGCTGGAAGCCATCCAGAAAATGAGTGATGACCCGCTGGTGGATTGCCCCAGCTGCAACAAGCCGACCCTGAAAAAGCGGATTTCCGCTGCCGGTTTCCGCCTGAAAGGCGGTGGCTGGTATGAAACCGACTTTAAATCCGGCAATCGCAAGAATATTGCGGGTGGGGGAGGTTCCGGCGGCTCCTCTAGCTCCGACGCCAGCTGATTTTACTTTAAGACGAATTCGGGTGCCTCGCGGCGGCCCGGAACGATACAGGACAGAACGAATGCGAAGCCATTATTGCGGCACTCTCCGCAAGGAACACATTGATCAGGAAGTCACCTTATGCGGTTGGGTAGACCGGCGCCGGGACCACGGCGGCGTTATCTTCCTGGATTTGCGCGACCGCGATGGCATCGTACAGGTGGTGTTTGACCCGGATACCGAAGAGCACTTTCAGCGCGCTGACAAGGTGCGCAGTGAGTTCGTTCTGCAGGTGAAAGGTCGCGTGCGCGCCCGTACCGAGAGCACCGTGAACCCAAATATGGCGACCGGTGAAATCGAAGTGCTGGGCAAGGAGCTGGAAATTCTGAATAGCTCTGAAACACCGCCCTTCCAGCTCGATACCCATACCGACGTGGGTGAGGACGTACGCTTGCGCTACCGTTTCCTCGACCTGCGCCGTAATGACATCGCTGACAAGCTGCGTCTGCGTTCGCGCATCACCTCGATTCTGCGCAACTATCTGGACAGCAACGGCTTTCTGGATATTGAAACGCCGATTCTGACGCGTGCGACCCCAGAAGGTGCCCGCGACTATCTGGTGCCCAGCCGTACCCACGCTGGCAAATTCTTCGCGCTGCCCCAGTCGCCTCAGCTGTTCAAGCAGCTGCTGATGGTGGCGGGCATGGATCGCTACTACCAGATCGCCAAATGTTTCCGCGACGAAGACCTGCGCGCCGACCGTCAGCCCGAATTTACCCAGATCGACCTTGAAACCTCCTTTATGGATCAGGACGAGATCATGGCCATCACCGAAGGCATGATCCGCGAGCTGTTCCAACAGGTACTCAACGTCGATCTCGGCGATCTGCCGCGCATGAGCTACGCCGAGGCTATGCTGCGCTTTGGCAGCGACCGCCCGGACCTGCGTATTCCGCTGGAGCTGACCGACGTGGAAGACCTGATGCAACAGGTCGACTTCAAGGTATTCAACGGTCCCGCCAATGATCCGAAAGGCCGCGTTGCGGCGCTGAAAGTGCCCGGCGGTGCCAAGCTGTCGCGCAAGGAAATCGACGAGTACACCAAATTTGTCGGCATTTACGGCGCCAAAGGTCTGGCTTGGATCAAGGTCAACGAACTGGCCAAGGGCGTTGAAGGCCTGCAGTCACCGATTCTGAAATTCATGCCCGACGACATCGTTATGCAGATGATGGAGCGTCTGGCGGTGGCCGATGGCGATATCATCTTCTTCGGTGCGGACAAAACGTCGGTGGTCAACGAAGCCCTCGGCGCGCTGCGGGTGAAGCTGGGCGAAGACCTGAACATGATCGAGCGCGAGTGGGCACCGTTGTGGGTGGTCGACTTCCCCATGTTCGAAGAAATCGATGGCGGCTGGACTTCACTGCACCATCCTTTCACCGCGCCGACCTGCTCGCCGGAAGAGCTGGAAGCCAACCCCGGTGCTGCCCTGTCCAAAGCCTATGACCTGGTGCTGAACGGCACCGAGCTGGGCGGTGGTTCGATCCGTATTCACAAGAGCGATATGCAGCAGGCGGTATTCCGCATTCTGGGTATCGGCCCGGAAGAGGCCGACGAGAAGTTTGGCTTCCTCTTGGATGCGCTGAAATACGGCTGCCCGCCCCACGGTGGTCTGGCCTTTGGTCTGGATCGCATCGTGATGCTGATGACCGGTGCCAAGTCTATTCGTGACGTTATTGCCTTCCCCAAAACCCAGACCGCCGCCTGTCTGATGACTGATGCGCCCGGTGTGGTGGAAAGCAAGCAGCTCACTGAACTCAATATCCGTCTGCGCAAAACCGAGGAAAAACAGGGGTAAGTCATGGCGGGCCACAGTAAATGGGCCAATATAAAACACCGCAAGGCCGCGCAGGATGCTAAGCGCGGCAAGGTGTTCACCAAGATTATTCGTGAAATTGTAGTCGCTGCCAAAATGGGTGGCGGACTACCCGAGGACAACCCGCGACTGCGCGCGGTCATGGACAAGGCCCTTGCGGCCAACATGAAGAAAGACACCATCGAAAAGGCCATTGCGCGTGGCACGGGTGATGGTGACGACAGCAACTACGAAGAAGTGACCTACGAGGGCTACGGCTCTGGCGGTGTTGCGGTGCTCGTGGAATGCATGACCGACAACCGCAATCGCACCGTGGCCGAAGTGCGCCATGCCTTCAGCAAGCGCGGCGGCAATCTCGGTACTGATGGTTCCGTTGCCTACTTGTTCAGCCGTGTGGGCCTGATCAGCTTCGCGCCCGGTGCCGATGAAGATGCGCTGATGGAAGCGGCATTGGAAGCCGGTGCGGATGATCTGGTGGCCACCGACGACGGCTCCATCGACGTCTATACACCGTGGGAAGAATTCACTGCGATCAAAAACGCCATCGTTGAGGCGGGTTTCGAACCGGCCAATGCCGAGGTGACCATGAAGCCCTCGACCACCGTTGAGCTGGATCAGAGCGGCGCGGAAACCATTCTGGGTCTGATCGATATGCTGGAAGATCTCGACGATGTGCAGAATGTCTACACCAATGCCGAGATTCCCGACGCAGTGCTGGAAGCACTTTCCTGATACACTCCCCTGCATAGAATAAGGATGACCGCTCCCCCGCGAGCGGCTTTCGCAGGCGGTGACCATGCGTATCATTCTGGGGATTGACCCCGGCTCCGTAAAAACCGGTTTCGGTCTGATTGCCTGTGAAGGCAGTCAGCATACCTATATCAGCAGCGGCGTAATCCGCCTGCCGGTTGGCCCTCTGCCTGCTCGCCTGAAAGTGATTTTTGAGTGTATTTCCGAGATTCTTGAAGAGCACACCCCCACCGAAGTCGCGGTGGAGGAAGTGTTTATGGCGAAGAGCGCCGGCAGTGCGCTCAAGCTGGGCCAGGCTCGCGGCGCAGCGGTAACCGCCTGCGTGAGTCGCGGCTTGCCGGTCGCGGAATACACCGCCCGCCAGATCAAACAGTCGGTGGTGGGAACGGGCGCAGCCAATAAAGAGCAGGTGCAGCATATGGTAAAAACCCTGCTGAAGTTGCCGGCCGCGCCGCAGGAAGATGCTGCCGATGCGCTGGCGGCGGCGCTGTGCCACGCCCACAGCCAGCAGAGTTTGAATAAATTGAATCAACCGACCGTGCGCGGTCGGATGCGACGGGGACGTTTGTCTTGATAGGAAGAATTCGCGGCACGCTAGTCGAAAAGCGTGCACCGGAAGTACTGGTTGAGTGCGCTGGTGTCGGTTACGAAGTGCTGGTTCCCATGACCACCCTCTATCAACTGCCGGAGGTCGGCGCCGAAGTTATTCTTCTGACGCATCACGTTGTCCGCGAGGATGCCCAGCAACTATTCGGCTTTATCGACGCACAAAGCCGGGCTCTGTTTCGCGATCTGATCAAGGTGAACGGCGTTGGCCCGAAACTCGCACTGACCGTTCTCTCCGGTGTCGATGTCGGTGAATTTGTGGCGCTGGTGCTGGCGGAAGATGCGGCGGCATTAGTGAAGTTGCCCGGCGTAGGCAAGAAAACTGCCGAGCGGCTGGTGATTGAAATGCGCGACAAGCTCAAGGATTACGAGCCCGTCGCCGGTGCGCCGGTCACTCATGCGTCAGCCGTTAAAGCTGATGCCGCAGGCGAGGCCGAAGAGGCCCTGATCGCGTTGGGCTACAAGCCACAAGAAGCGGCGCGAGCCATTGCCGCGGTTGAGGGCGAAGGGCTGGCCGTGGAAGACTTAATCCGTCAGGCCTTGAAGGCTATGATAGGTAAGAAATAGTCCTCTCTCCTGTGGGAGAGGGTTAGGGTGAGGGCATACCTCCCAAACTGAATGAACTGACTGATGATTGAAACCGACCGACTGATAGCGCCCGAGCAACAAGATCCCCAGGAAGAAAACCTGGATCGCGCGATTCGCCCGAAAACCTTGGCGGACTATGTCGGTCAGGAAGCGGTGCGCGAGCAGATGGAGATTTTTGTCAGCGCTGCCCGCAAGCGCGAAGAGCCGCTGGATCACACCCTGATCTTCGGTCCGCCCGGTCTGGGTAAAACCACGCTGGCTTCCATTCTCGCCAACGAGATGGGTGTTTCCTTGAAAACCACCTCCGGCCCGGTACTGGAAAAGGCGGGCGATCTGGCGGCGTTGATGACCAATCTTGAGCCGGGTGATGTGCTCTTTATCGACGAGATCCATCGTCTCAGCCCCCATGTGGAGGAGGTGCTGTACCCGGCGATGGAGGATTACCAGCTCGATATCATGATTGGCGAAGGCCCTGCGGCCCGCTCCATCAAACTGGATCTGCCCCCCTTTACCCTGGTGGGCGCCACCACCCGCGCCGGTCTACTGACCTCGCCATTGCGCGATCGTTTCGGCATTGTGCAGCGGCTGGAGTTTTATCAGGTTAAGGATCTGACGCATATTGTTAAGCGCTCGGCCGGGATTCTGGGTATCGGGATTGACGATGGCGGTGCCTTGGAAATTGCACGCCGGGCGCGGGGTACCCCCCGGATTGTCAATCGCCTGCTCAGGCGCGTTCGTGACTACGCGGAAGTGAAAGGCGATGGCTTTATCGATAAGGGCATCTCTGACCGGGCGCTGGATATGCTGAAGGTCGACGCCCTTGGCTTCGATCGTCTCGACCGCCGCTTGTTGATGGCGATGATCGAAAAGTTCGATGGTGGCCCGGTCGGTGTCGACTCACTGGCGGCGGCGATTAGCGAAGAGCGTGGCACCATTGAAGATGTGCTTGAGCCCTATTTGATTCAGCAAGGCTATATCATTCGCACCCCGCGTGGCCGGGTTGTGACCCAGAGCGCTTACCGTCACTTCGGTTTGAAGCTGCCCCAATCGCACAGCCAAGCTCACACCCAAGCCCAAGATCAACTGCCCCTTGATGATCGGGATGAGGGCTGATGCGTGAATATTCCCTGCCAGTTCGTGTCTATATAGAAGATACTGACGCTGGCGGTATTGTCTATTACGTCAACTACCTCAAGTTTATGGAGCGGGCTCGCACCGAATGGATGCGCTCGGCCGGTTACGGCAAAACGGCCATCTTCAGTCACGACAGTATGTTTGTGGTGACCGAGACCGCCATCAAATATTTAAAACCGGCAACGCTGGACGATGAACTTATCGTCACGGCTGCAGTCTCTGCGGTTCGGGGTGTTTCTATTACCTTTGAGCAATCGGTGAGACGCGGTTCTGAAATTTTATGTCAGGGGTCTGTTCAAGTCGCCTGTGTTGACCGTCAGAGCTTGAAACCCCGAAGAATTCCTGCTGATATGCGCGCGCAACTGCAAAACGGAGAATAAGGTGAACCACGAACTCACGATAATGGATCTGATTCTGAATGCCAGCCTGTTTGTACAGTGCATCATGGGCATTCTGGTGCTGGCGTCGGTTGTATCCTGGTTCGTCATTATCCAGCGCTGGTCCTATTTTAGTGCGGCCCAGCGTGCCTACCGTCTGTTTGAACAACAGTTCTGGTCTGGTATTGATCTCGGCGACCTGTATCAGGAAGGCAGCGCCAAGGCGGAAAAAGGCTATCGCGCTATCGGCACCGAAAGTATCTTCCGTTCAGGCTTTAAGGAGTTCAATCGTCTGCGCCGCAAGAATGCCAGCCCCGAAGTGATTATGGATGGTGCCGAACGCGCCATGCGTGTTGCGTTGTCACGCGAAGATGACAGTCTCGAGAAAAACCTGCCGTTTCTGGCCACCGTTGGTTCCACCAGCCCCTATGTCGGTCTGTTAGGTACGGTGTGGGGCATCATGGGTTCTTTCCAGGGCTTGGCGACCATGCATCAGGCCACGCTGGCGGTTGTGGCGCCGGGTATCTCCGAGGCCTTGGTGGCAACCGCAATGGGTCTGTTCGCAGCGATTCCTGCGGTGGTTGCGTTCAACCGCTTCTCGGCCACTGCGGATTCTCTCGAAAACAAGTACCAGACTTTTGCCGAGGAATTTTCCAGCCTGCTGTACCGTCAGGTACACAGCAGCCGCTAAGGGGGCGTTATGAAAGCCGCGCGCAAAAAACGCAAACCCATGGCCGAGATGAACGTCGTTCCCTATATCGACGTGATGCTGGTGCTGCTGATTGTTTTTATGGTGACGGCGCCGCTGCTTATGCAGGGCGTTAAAGTGGAATTGCCCAAAGCCCCGGCCGAGCCGATGGGCGAACAGGATGATGAGCCCCTGATCGTATCGGTCAAAGCCGACGGTACTCTCTACATTAATATGGGTGATGCGGAAAAGGCTCGTGCGCTGGATGATATTACCGAGCGTGTGCGCAAGGTCATGAAGCAAAAGCCCGAAACCAAAGTGTTGGTGTGGGGCGATGAGGCCGTCCGCTACGGTGAAGTGGTTACCCTGATGGCCGCGCTGCAGGGTGCCGGTGCGCCATCAGTTGGGCTTGTGACGGAAAATCCCCGCTAGCCTATGTGGCTCTCATTTATTAAACCGCTCCTGTTAACCCTGCTGATGCATGGTATTGGCATCGCTTTGCTGGTGTTTGGCCTTCCCGATGCTGAAGACAAGCTGCTGGCTCGCCCCATGCCCAAGTTCGTCAATGCTGAGTTGGTGGTGCTGGAAAAACCTCAGCCCAAACCCAAACCAGCGCCGAAGCCCAAACCAGAACCCAAGCCAGCACCAAAACCCGAGCCCAAGCCTGCTCCTAAGCCGGAACCCAAACCCCAGCCCAAACCCGAGCCGAAAAAAGAGCCGGCGCCCAAGCCCAAGGTCGATGAGGCTAAAAAGAAGGCTGAGCAGGAGAAGGCGGAGCAGGCGCGACGTGATGCCCTTAAAGAACAGCAGCGTCGGGAATTGGAAAGCGCCCTGTCTGAAGATGAAGAGCTGCTCGAGGCGCAGGAACAGCGTCAGGTCGCTGCGACTTACGAGAGCCGGATAGCGCGTGCGGTAGAGTTGGCCTGGAGTCGCCCGCCGAGCGCGCGTGACGGCATGCGGGTCAAGCTGCGTATTCGCCTGATTCCCACGGGCGAAGTCGTGGATGTTAAGGTTATCGACAGTAGCGGTGATGCAGCCTTTGACCGATCGGCCCTGCAGGCAGTGCAGAAAGTCGGCGGCTTCCCGGAGCTGCAGAATGTGGAATACCGGGTGTTCAAGCAGTATTTTGAAACCTTTGTCTTTGATTTCCGACCGGAGGATTTACGGCGATGAGAAAGATAGTGGCCAGCCTGCTGTTGTGTGGTGGCATGATTGTGAGCGCGCTGGCGCAGGCGGAGCTGACCATCGAAATCACCCGCGGCAGCGACAAGCCGGTCTCGATCGCTGTTGTGCCCTTCGGCTGGGAAGCCGGGGTCTCGCTGCCGGATGATATTGCGGCCATCGTCGGTTCCGACCTGCACCGCACCGGTCAGTTTGAGCCGATGAGTCCGGCCGATATGCTCAGTCAGCCCAAAACCGAGGCCGAGGTGTTCTACCGCGACTGGCGTTCGCTCGGTGTCGACTATCTGGTGATTGGCAAAACCCGCGGCCTGCCGGAAGGCGGTTATGCGGCAGAGTTCACCCTGTTCGATGTTAACCTTCAGCGCAAGATGATGACCGGCGAAGAGCGGGGTGGTCGCGCCAATGTTCGGGACATGGCCCACGGCATCAGTAATCAGATATATGAAAAAATAACAAATATAAAAGGCGCTTTTGCAACAAAGCTTCTGTATGTTTCCGCGCGCAGGCTGGAGGGTGGAAAACAGGTCTTCCGGCTGGTGATGAGTGATATTGATGGTGCCCGCGAGCAAGTGTTGCTCGAGCAGAGTGAGCCCATCCTCGCACCAACCTGGGCGCCCAATGGCAGAATCATTGCCTACGTCTCCTTCGAAACCACCCGTCCCGCTATTTACATGCACAATCTGGATACTGCGCAGCGCGTTCAGCTGACCAATTTCCGGGGTATTAACGGTGGGCCCGTGTGGTCGCCAGACGGTAAGTCGATGGCGATGGTGCTCTCCAAGGATGGTAACCCGGAAATCTACGTGATGGATTTGGCGACGCGCGCTCTACGGCGAGTGACCAATCACTTCGCGATTGACACAGAGCCGGACTGGATGGACAACAACTCCCTGATCTTTACCTCTGATCGGGGTGGTAAGCCGCAAATCTACCGCGTTGATTTGCGGTCCGAGCGAGTTCAGCGCCTGACCTTTGAGGGTGACTACAATGCGCGTGGTCGTGTACTGAAAGGTGGAGAGGGCTTGGTGATGGTGCACCGTGTAAACGGTCAGTTCCACATTGCCCTGCAGGATTTGAAGCGCAACCGGGTATCCATCCTCACCGAAACTTCGCTGGATGAATCCCCGAGTATGGCGCCTAACAACACGATTCTGCTGTATGCGACGAAGCATCAGGGCAGAGGCGTGTTGGCTGCGGTGTCGGTTGACGGCAATGTGCACTATCGATTGCCGTCAGATTATGGCGATGTGCGAGAACCGGCCTGGTCGCCATTTTTGAAGTAATTGTTGGCTACTTCACGAGTTATCGTTGACAGTAGTCTCAAAGCGTCACATTCTTTCGAACCAGATGAATGTGTTATTGTCTAGCCAGAGACACTTTTTGGAGAAATAGAGGAAGTCCATGGAAATCAAAAAATTGCAGATGTTGGGTGTGGTTTTCGCAGCGATGATGCTGGCGGCCTGTTCTAGCACTGATACTGAGGAAGGCGGTGAAGTAGACAGCGGTCAATCTCTGTCAGGTTTTGACGGTTCTGCCAACGTTCAGCCTGCCAAATCTCAGGCCGAGATCGATCGCGAAGAAGCAATGAAAAACCTGCAAACGGTTTTCTACTTCGAGTTTGATTCATCGACTCTGACTGCTGAAGCTCGTCGTAATCTGGATGCCCAGATTTCTTTCCTGAAAGACTCAGTAGGTACCATCCGTCTGGAAGGTCACGCTGACGAGCGCGGTACTCGTGAGTACAACATTGCTCTGGGTGAGCGTCGTGCCCAGGCTGTTGCTGACTACATGGTGCTGAACGGCATCTCTCGCTACCGCATCGAAACCGTTAGCTACGGTGAAGAGCGCCCGGTAGCCTTCGGTCAGGGCGAATCTGCCTGGTCACAAAACCGTCGCGTTGAACTGAAGTAATTCAGTCCGACTTAGCGGTTAAATGAACGTACTGAAATACCTGATGCCGGCAGCAGCAATGCTGTCGGCACAGTTGTGGGCCCAGGCGCCCATTTATGATGCTACCCAGCCCCCCGCCGGCAGAGCGCCCGCTCAAGCCGTGGGTGAAATCCCTACCGAACAATCCCTGCAGATGGAAATCTACAGCCAGCTGAAAACCCTTCAGCGGGAAATGATGGAACTGCGCGGTATTGTGGAGGAGCAGGGTCACGAGATTCGAACCCTCAAACAGCAGAGCCTGGATCGCTACATTGAACTGGATCGCCGCATCGGTGGTGCCGGTGGCAGTGCTAGCTCCCGCTCCAGCGGCTCCAGCAGCAACAAAACCGTTGCGACCGGAACCGTGCCGGTTGAGGAAGTCGATGCTTATCGTGAGGCCTATGAGTTGGTTAAGGCCAAGCAGTTTGAGCAGGCAATTGCCGGCTTTGAAGATTTTCTGCAGCGTTTTCCCCAAGGCAATTACGCACCCAATGCCATTTACTGGACGGGTGAGTTGCAGTTGGTGAAAACTCCGCGCAATCTCAAAGCAGCGGAAGCTGCCTTTAGCTCTCTGTTGAAGCAGTACCCGGATCACAGCAAGGTGCCCGATGCCATGTATAAGCTCGGTAAGGTGCATTTTCTGTCGGGTAATAAACCGGCCTCCAAGAAAATCCTGAGTGAGCTGATTGCCAAGCACGGCGACAGCAACCGCTCGGCGATTAAATTCGCCCGGCAATTCCTGCAGGATAATTTCTGACAATCGGGTATCATTGCCTTCCCCGGAATTCCAATCCCGGCTTATGCCGGGATTTTTGTATTTATGACCGATACCAGCCTGCGCATTACTGAAATTTTCTATTCCCTGCAGGGTGAGGCACTCACTGTGGGCCTGCCGACGGTCTTCGTGCGCCTGACCGGCTGTCCTTTGCGCTGCCAGTATTGCGATACCGAATATGCCTTTCACGGTGGCGAGCGGCTCACTCAGGCCGAAGTGCTGGAAAAAGTCGCGGCGTTTTTGCCGCGTCATGTCTGTGTGACCGGCGGCGAACCGCTGGCCCAGCCATCCTGTATACCCCTGCTCACGGCTTTGTGTGACGCCGGTTATGAGGTCTCGCTGGAAACCAGCGGCGCCATGCCGGTTAATAAGGTCGATCCGCGCGTATCCCGGGTGGTCGATCTGAAAACCCCGGATTCTGCCGAAAGCAGTCGTAACCTGTGGGACAACATCCCGCTGCTCACAGCACATGATCAGGTCAAGTTTGTTATCTGCTCGCGGCGAGATTATGACTGGGCTCGTCTCCAGCTTGATCACTATCAGCTGTCGGACAAAGTGGGTGCGGTGCTGTTTTCGCCGAGCTTCGGGCAGCAAAACGCATCCGAACTCGCAGACTGGATTGTCGCTGATAACCTTACGGTACGGTTTCAGCTCCAGTTGCACAAACTTCTCTGGAACGATGAGCCGGGCCGCTGAGTTATGACTGCTAAAAAACGCGCTGTTATTCTAGTCTCCGGTGGATTGGATTCCGCCACCGTACTGGCGATGGCCCGCGCGGAAGGCTATGAGTGCTATGCACTGGCCTTCGATTACGGCCAGCGTCACCGGGCTGAGCTGTTGGCAGCCAGCCGTGTGTCTACAGATCTGGGGGCCGCCGAGCACAAGGTCATTCCGCTGGATCTGACCGCCATTGGTGGCTCTGCGCTCACTGACGACAAGATCGCGGTGCCGGATCACAGTGATGAGGGCGGTATCCCCATCACCTACGTGCCGGCGCGCAATACGGTGTTTCTTTCCATTGCGCTGGGCTGGGCCGAAGTGCTTGAAGCGGATGATATTTTTATCGGGGTCAATGCGGTGGACTACTCGGGCTACCCGGATTGCCGCCCGGACTTTATCAAAGCCTTTGAGACTATGGCTAACTTGGCGACCAAGGCCGGTGTCGAGGGGCACCCCCTGCGCATTCGCACGCCACTCATCGATTTGAGCAAGGCCGAGATCATCCAGCGAGGCATGGCATTAGGGGTAGACTATGCCTTGACCGTATCCTGCTACCAGGCGGACAGTGACGGCCGTGCCTGCGGAAAATGCGACAGCTGCTACCTGCGGCGGGAAGGCTTTGTGGCGGCCGGGGTCAATGATCCAACCCGCTACGTTTGAGGCCTAGTTGACGACCAATAACAAAAACGCCCTGACTGATCATCAGGGCGTTTTTGTTATGGCGTAACGGGATTACTGCTGGGGAGCGGGGTGCTTTGCGGCAACTTCCTTGAGCAAGGTCTGCAGCTCACCATTCTCGTGCATTTCGCAGACGATGTCGCAGCCGCCAATCAGCTCACCTTCAACCCACAGTTGGGGGAAGGTCGGCCAGTTGCCTACTTTCGGCAGGTTGGCGCGCACGTCCGGGTTGGACAGCACGTCAACAAAGGCGAAGCGCTCGCCACAGGCCATAACCGCCTGTGAGGTGCGGGCCGAGAAGCCACACTGGGGCTGGTTGGGTGAGCCCTTCATGTAGAGGATGATGGGGTTGTCTTCGATCTGCTTTTTGATCGTTTCGATAATATCCATGGTTACCACCTGCTGAATCGGTTTCACAAGTACGCTAGGCGCGCCATTTTACAGGTTTAGACCACAAAACGCTCGCAATGACGGCGCTGTCGGCACACAAAGCTGATGCATTTTTAGTCAGTTTTAGCGCGCTTAAATTTCTCCAAAAAAAGGTTGTCTTTTGTCAGGAAATCATTACCATATGCGCCTTCTTTAAGGGTCGTTAGCTCAGTTGGTAGAGCAGTTGGCTTTTAACCAATTGGTCGCTGGTTCGAATCCAGCACGACCCACCATACACAAAAGCCTCGCTCAAATGAGCGGGGCTTTTTTGTATGCGGGCCTTTCTGGTTTTTGTTTCCTCAAGCTGGTTCGACAAAACGCACAGCGTTTTAGACGCCGCAGCATCGCTGAGGCGCCCCGCAGGGGTGATTGCGGCCCTGAGGCCGAAATCATCAATCCAGCACGACTCACCGCCGCCGTCGGGTCAGCAATTAAGCTCAAGAATTCCTACGGACAACTTTCATTTCCTAACCAGACTAAAGTTGAGTGTCGAGCGGCAGCTCTGTGGTATTTTTGATTTCCGTTACGGCAATGTGGGAGTGGGTTTCACCTACCATCGGCAGGCTCAGCAGGCGTTCGCGCACGAATACCTCGTAGTGGCGAATGTCTTTGGCCACCACTTTTAGCATATAATCCCAGACGCCGGTCATGGTGTAGCACTCGATCACTTCGGGCAGCGTGCGAACGGCGTCTTCAAAATCTTCCAGATATTGTCGACCCACAGTCGTCAGGTTCACGGTGGTAAACACCACCAGTTCCATGCCGAGTTTTTCTCTGTCCAACAGAGCAACTTTCTTCCGGACGAATCCGGCTTGCTCAATACGGTTGATGCGACGCCAGCACGGCGACTGTGACATATTCAGTGTTTCAGCAATTTCAGTCGAGGTTTTGCTGGCGTCTTTCTGCAGAATATCCAAGATCGTAATGTCCTGCTTGCTGAGTTCTGTAGCCATTTTCAGTCCTAATTAAAGAATAATTATTCCACTATATCGAGAATATAGGTCTACGCAACACGGGTCTCACACATGGGATAAGACAGGTATGGATTTTCAACTCAGCGAAGAACAAACCATGATTCGCGACACCGCCACTCAGTTTGCCGAAAGCGAACTGGCACCGCTGGCGGCAAAGTTTGATCAGGGTGAAGAAAAAGACGCCTTTATGGGCAATCTCAAAAAGCTGGCGGAACTCGGCTTTATGGGTTTAAACATCAAGGCTGAATACGGCGGCACCGAAGCTGGCGTGGTGGCCTTCAGTTTGGCGATTACGGAGCTGGCCAAGGCGTGCGCTTCAACGGCCGTAACGACCTCGGTCACCAATATGGTGGCGGAAGTGATTCAGGCGATGGGCAACGAAGAGCAGCGCCAAAAGTATCTGCCCAAAATTACCTCTGGTGAATATGCGGCCGGCGGATTCTGTTTGACCGAACCGGGCGCAGGTTCTGATCCGGCCGGTATGCGCACCACAGCCGTTAAAGATGGCGACAGCTATATCCTTAACGGTTCCAAAGCCTATATCACCAGCGGTGAATACGCCGGCGTGTTTGTAGTGTGGGCCGTGACCGATAAAACTGCTAAGCGTGGAAAGGGCATCTCGGTTTTTTTGGTGGAAAACGGTATCCCCGGTCTTGTGGTTTGCCCGGCAGAAGAAAAGATGGGCCAGAAAGCCTCGGCAACCAATGCGGTGTACTTTGAAGACTGTCGCATTCCCGCCAGTGCCCTGATGGGTGAGGAAAATCGCGGGCTGCAGGTGGCCCTCGGTGAATTGGCCGGCGGTCGTATTGGCATCGGTTCGCTGGCGCTGGGCATTGGCCAGGCCGCGTTGGACTACGGTCGTGACTACATTAAAGAGCGTGAACAGTTTGGTCAGCCCCTGTCGAACTTTCAGGGTCTGCAGTGGATGCTGGCCGATGGCTACACCGAAATGGAAGCGGCGCGCCTTCTGTTAATGCAGGCGGCCTGTTTAAAAGAGGCGGGCAAACCCTTCGCAACACAGGCCTCCATGGCAAAGTTGTTTGCCACCGAAGCAGCCAATAAAGCCTGTTATACCGGCCTGCAGTTGTTGGGCGGGAATGGTTATAACAAGGAATATCCGCTGGAGCGGATGGCGCGCGATGTGCGGATTACCTCCATCTATGAAGGTACCAGTGAGATTCAGCGCTTGGTGATTTCTAGGGATATTTTGAGCTGATCTTGTTTGCTGCGGGTAGTGTATACCCGCAGTGTTTTTGCGTGTTTGTTCTACTGGCCTGCCTTCGATTTTTCCCGAAATACCGGCCACGCGAGTTCCTCAAGTGTATTGAGTTTGCGCGGACCTAGGCCGAAGCGCTCTTGCTTGCCGTGCGGGAAGTAGGCTGTTCCGAATATCACATCCCATAAAATCAGTGAGGTCGCATAGTTGCTTTTAATGCGCCCATTTTTGCCGAGGCCATGATGCGCGTGGTGGGTGTCGGGCAGAGTGATCACGCGTTCCAGAACCCACATAAAAGGGCGCAACGACGGGATTTGGTGAAGTTTGAGATCCCAGCGCCACTGCACATGGGTGAGCAGTCCAATGCCGAAGGTCATGATGATAAAGGGCAGATAGACGTGTTCCAGCCCCAGGTAGATGGCGATAACCGCAAACCAGCCTTGTGGCTGCAGCATGGGCCAGAATATGTTGTAGCGGAACAGCACGGGCATGCCAAGTTGTTTGGCGGAATGATGAGTGCGGTGTAGCTTCCAGAAATGTTTGTTGGTGTGGGCAAAACGGTGCACCCAATAAAAGCAGAATTCCTCACTCACCCACAGTAACAGGAAGGCGGGCCAGAACGGCGCATCTTCCAGGCTCCCGGCATGCTGCGGAATCATCCAGACCAGCAAAAAGCCGAATAAGGCACCAACAACACGGCTGGAAATCGCCTGCCCGGTCAGGCCGCCAATAGAAAGCAGATAATCACGCGCGGTGGGCCGCTCTGGAAGCTTTCGGCTGTTAATCAGCTCTATGACAAAGCCGAGTACAAAGAGTCCAGCGACCGCTGTCAGGGCCCATTGTTGTGTTGTCATGGTGGTCTCCACTCCCGTGAGTCGCAATGGAGATTATCATAGGCAATAAAACATGTGTTTTAAAGTGGGTGCGCGCAAAATTTGCCGATTCTGAACGGCTTTTAATTTTAGGGGGTAGCTGTGAAGCGGTCGTTCCTTAGGCCACGCCCTTCAGGGTCCGATTGATCCAGCCCAGCAAAAACTTGGACTGGCTGCCGTCGCGATTGACGATTTCGGCGTAGCGGGCCACCTTCGCCATGGCGTAGCGGTAGAGGAATTCCTGTGCCGGGTAGGCGTTGAGCTTGCCGACGGTTATTGGGCCGAGAATGCCGTCGGGGTGGGTTTCGAGGACGTTCTGGGCCAGTTTGACCGCCGTGCCTAGACCGGCGTTTACCGCAAAGTCAAAGAGGGTTTCGGCAATCCGCTGGTCTGTAATCTCGTCGCCACGCAGGCGGCGCCAGAACTGGTCGCGGTAAAACGCTTTGACGCTGTCGCTGAGGGCGGGGTTCTGCAGGTCGTCATTGTCTATATATTGCCAGCCAGACCAGTGCGGATTGTAGCGCCGGGCTATGCCAGCGTAGGTGTCGCCGCCGCGATCACCGGGCACATTATGCAGAATGTAGCCACCCTCGTTGCGGATCATTTCCTCATAGGCAGGTTCGAATTCGGCCATTGTTATTCTCTTATTTACGCCTGTTGCCAAAACAATACACCCGTCTTTTGTGCGGCGTCAAAAATCACATGGCGCCATTTCTTACGTAGCACTAAGCTGAGAACAGTTGAAAAGGGGAGAAGGCATGGAGTTGTCACTGGCACTGGTGGTTATTCTGGTCAGCGGGATTTTGTGCCAATGGCTGGCCTGGCGCCTGAAAATACCCGCCATTGTGCTGTTGGCAACGGCTGGCCTGATTCTGGGGCCGATTTCCGGCTGGGTAAAACCGGCGGTGGACTTTGGCCCGAGTCTGAATGCAGTCATCCAGCTGTTTGTGGCAGTGATCCTGTTTGAAGGCGGCTTGAATCTGCAACTGCATGAGCTGCGCGAAGCCGGTCGTGTGGTGCGCCGCCTGACCTCGGTGGGGGTGGTGGTTGCCTGGGTGCTGGGTTCCGTGGCGGCACATTTTGTCGGTGGTTTAGGCTGGCCCGTGGCGCTGTTGCTGGGTGCCATTTTGGTCGTGACCGGGCCGACGGTCATTATGCCGCTACTTAAGCATGCCAACCTGAATCGTCGCACCGCGTCTTACCTGAAATGGGAGGGTATCATTAATGACCCTCTCGGTGTGATGCTGGCGGTAATCGTCTACCAGTACTTCCTCTATTCCGGCGAAGCGACCGGGCTGGGGCATGCCCTGTATACGCTGGCGGAAGCGATTGTTATTGCGGTATTGGTTGGCGGCGGCGGTGGCTACCTGCTGGGTTTTGCTTTTCGTCGCAGCTGGGTGCCGGAGTATTTAAAGGCGCCGATGATTATTGCGGTGGCGCTTGGCGTTTATGCCCTGTCGCATCTGGTGCTGCATGAAAGCGGCCTGCTGGCAGTCACCGTCATGGGTGTGGTGATGGGCAATATGGGGCTGCGCAGTATTGAAGAAATGCGCCGCTTCAAGGAATACATCACTATTATTCTGGTGTCCTTCCTGTTCGTGATTCTCACCGCCTCACTCGAGCCGCGCGTGCTGACCGAAATCAACTGGCAGCTGATTGCGATGTTGCTGGCCTTTCTGTTTGTGGTACGTCCGCTTACGGTTTGGATCTCCACTGCGCGTATCAACATGCCCTGGCAGGAGCGTTTGCTGGTGGGCTGGATTGCGCCGCGCGGCGTGGTGGCGGCCGCTTCAGCAGGTGCCTTTGCACCGGCCATGATTGAGGCGGGTTACGAGGGCGCTGAATTACTGGTGCCTGCGGTTTTTCTGGTGATCTTCGCAACGGTGATTTTGCATGGCTTCAGCCTCGGGCCACTGGCATCGCGCCTGCGCCTGCGGGCGGAAGGTTCTGGTCGGGTTTTGATTGTCGGTGCCTCACCTTGGTCGGTCGAACTGGCTAAGGTTCTAAAAGAATTGAAAGTTGATGTAATGCTGGCTGATACGGATTGGGCGCGCCTGCGACCTGCTCGCCAGCAGGGTGTGCCAACCTGGTACGGTGAGATTCTCTCTGAACGGGCTGAAGAAGCACTGGAACTCGATGGCGTAAAAGTCATGCTGGCCGCGACTGGTAATGTCGCCTACAACTCAATGGTGTGCAATCACTTTGCTTCCGAGATCGGTCGCAACCGTGTGTATCAGCTGACCGACTCCGAGAACAGTGAAGAGAACGAGCGTCGCAGGGTGTCACACGTTCGGCGCGGCGTTAGCGTATTTTCCCGTAAGGTGACCTTTGGCACCCTGTGGAACAATCTGATCCGCGACTGGCGCTTTCAGAAAACCCGTGTCACCGAAGAATACAGTGGCGATGACATCATCATGCAATTGCCTGATGACGCCATCATGGTAGCGGTCGTCGATAAAGAGGGGCGACTGAACTGGGTGGCAAAAGAAAACCCGAGTTTAAAAGTGGGTGATACCTTGCTGAGTTTTGTGCCGCCGGCCCAGAGCTGATTTGCCAGCGCCTGACGGCCAGCTTACTGTATAGCGCAACATCACAATAATGAGAGGGCGCGGTTATGCGCAAGGGATTGGTATTGGCGGTCATTGTTGTCGCGGCTGTGAGTGGTTATCTGTTTGTGGGTGGCGATGAGCCAGCGCCGGAACGAATTGCTGATCCGCAATCGCTGCGTAAGCTACCTGCGGGCGAAATAGTGGGCTATCGCGATAAATTCGAAACTCACGCCTGGCGTGGAGTCCCCTTTGCACAACCCCCGGTAGGCGAATTGCGCTGGAAGGCACCGCGATCTCTCGCGTCTTGGTCGGGGCAGCGCAACGCGCTGGAGGTCGGCCCACCCTGTGTGCAGTTTTGGGGTGGCAGTGCTGGGGTTCCCGGTGACGAAGGCGAGTTGGTCGGCTCTGAAGATTGCTTAACCTTGAGCGTCTGGGCGCCAGCGATGTTGCCTACTGAACTCGCGGCGGCGCAACTGCCCGTTATGGTCTGGGTTCACGGTGGCGGTAACAGCGTGGGTACCGGCAATACCTACAACGGGCATCATCTCGCGGGTAGTCAGCAGGTTATTGTCGTAACGGTAAATTACCGGCTTGGTGTGCTTGGCTGGTTCAGTCATGAGGCCTTGCGAAATGAAGATGCAAGTGCTGAAGATGTCTCCGGCAATTATGGTCTGCTGGATATTGTCGCGGCTCTTAAGTGGGTGAAATCGAATATTGCAGCGTTTGGTGGTGATCCGGATAACGTGACGGTATTTGGTGAATCCGCGGGTGGACGCAATGTTTACGCGCTGATTGCTTCACCGTCTGCCAGCGGTTTGTTTCATCGGGCTATTGTGCAAAGCGGTTCAACCTTAACGGTTGAGCGCAGTTGGGCGGAAAACACATCGGATCAGTCACCGCGCGGCGCACCCAACAGCTCCGGTAATGTCATTCAAGCATTGCGCGAGGCTGGTGTTCTAAGCACCGTGACTGAGAGCAGCTTGCGCGCTTTGTCCATCGCTGATCTGCACTCCGTGTTTGAAGCGGGAGGTTTCGGTATGTACTCGATTCCAAGCAATATTCGTGATGGTAAGGTGCTGCCGTTGACCTCACTGCAGGCCGCCTTTGCCAGCGGTAGCGGTTATAACCGGGTGCCAATCATGGTTGGTACTAACCGGGACGAGTCCAAAGTGTTTATGGCGCAGGATGAAACGTTAGTCACCCAGCGTTTTGGGCTGTTTCCGACAGTAAAAGACCAGGAGCACTACGACACCTTGGCTGCGCTGTATTCTGACCAGTGGAAGGTGCTTTCAGTGGATGAGCCCGCCCGTTTGCTGGCGGCCAACGATGGCCCAAACGTGTACGCTTACCGCTTTGATTGGGACGAAACGCCCTCTAACTGGTTGGTTGATATGCCCTCGGTACTGGGTGCCGGGCACGCCCTGGAATTGGGTTTCGTATTTGGTGATTTCGAAGGCGGCATCAGCCTCCCTTTTCTCTACAACGAAGAGAATCTTCCCGGACGAGAACAGCTTTCGCAAACCATGATGGGCTACTGGGGGGAGTTTGCGCGCAGTGGTGATCCAGGGCGTGGCAACGGCCAATCACCGCAATGGGAACCTTGGGATGCGCAGCATGAAGTACGGATGGTGTTTGATACCGATGCCGATAACGGCGTTCGAATGGTGTCTGAGTCAGACAGCGTGTCAGCCCTCAAACAGCGCCTGACATCATCCATTGCTTCCCATGACCTACGTTGCAAAATATATGTCGAGCTCTTCCTCACCGGATTCCAAAGTCGCGAATACTGGAGTCAGCAGGAATATACGGCAGCGCAGTGCTCAGAGATTGATCCCTATCAGCGCGCGTTTGCTTCGCCTTGATGTGAGTAAGCCAGCGCTCCGCGAGAGTCAGTGCCCGCTCAGCTCGGCGTCATCGCGATTTTGCTGATCGACAAAAATGAGCTCGTCGGTGTTAAAACCTTTGCTGGCGGCTTCGCTCAGGAAACGCTGCTTTAGCGCGTCGTCGATGGTTGGCGTGCGCGACAGCAGCCACAGGTAATCGTTGTTGAAACCGCTGACAAAGGCGTAGTCGTAATCCTTGCCCAGCTCGAAAATAACGTAGGAGCTGTAAAAAGGCCCAAAGAAGGAAACTTTTAGATAGCCCTGATTGGGTTCGGCGGCAAGCTTGGCTTTACCGACCGCTTCCTTCCACTCACCCTCATTGGTGTCGAAACCGCGATTGCGCACCTCAACCGTACCATTGTCTTGCAGGGTGTACTCGGCGGTTACCTGTTCCAGGCCGCGTTCAAAGGAATGATCGAGGCGGGCAACTTCGTACCAGGTGCCCAGATAGCGCTGAAGTTCAAAGTTATCGACGGGCTGGACCTTGTCGGGCATGCCCATGCAGCCACTGAGGAAGACAGTAGTAAGCAGAATCAGAAGAGGTCTCATGTGCGTGCTACCTTGTTGTTTTGCAGACTATTGTTTTTTAACAAGTGTAGCAGCAAACGCGTGAGGTCTATGCCATTCGGCTTGAGATTGCTTCGTCGTTGCACTCCTCGCAATGACGGTGTGGGCTTGTTGATAGTACAACACCCCGTCATTGCGAGCCTGGCGAAGCAATCTCGCGCCTTCACTGCTTACTTCAACTTTTTGTACTTCACCCGCTCTGGCTGAGCCTTCTCGCCTTTACGCGCGATCAGATCCTCGTGGTACTCGGTGTAGTTGCCTTCAAAGAACACTACTTCCGAGTTGCCTTCGTAGGCGAGGATGTGTGTGGCAATACGGTCGAGGAACCAGCGATCGTGAGAGATCACCATGGCGCAGCCGGGGAAGGTGAGCAGGGCTTCTTCCAGAGCGCGCAGGGTTTCCACGTCCAGATCATTTGAGGGTTCGTCGAGCAGCAATACGTTGCCACCTTGGCGCAGTGTGCAGGCCAGTTGCAGACGGCCGCGCTCACCGCCGGACAGTTCGCCAACGCGTTTTTGCTGGTCGGAGCCTTTGAAGTTGAAGCGGCCGATGTAGGCGCGCGAAGGCACTTCGTAGCCGTTGATGTTGAGAATGTCGTGACCGTCGCTGACGGCTTCCCATACGGTTTTGCTGTCGTCGAGGTTGTCACGCATCTGATCCACAGAAACCAGCTTGACGGTTTCGCCCATCTCGATGCTGCCGCTGTCAGGCGTTTCTTTGCCGGTGAGCATGCGGAACAGAGTCGACTTACCAGCACCGTTACCACCGATCACGCCGACGATGGCGCCCTTGGGCACGGAGAAGCTCAGGTTGTCGAACAGCAGTTGGTCGCCGTAGGACTTGCTGATGCCATTGACCTCAATCACCTTGTCGCCCAAGCGTGGGCCCGGTGGAATGTAGATTTCGTTGGTTTCGTTGCGGGTCTGGAATTCCTGACTTTGCAGTTCTTCAAAGCGCTGCAGACGAGCCTTGCTCTTGGCGCGGCGGCCTTTGGGGTTGCTGCGCACCCATTCCAGTTCCGACTCGATAGTCTTCTTGCGCGAGGCTTCGGATTTGGCTTCCATTTCCAGGCGTTTTTCCTTGGCTTCCAGCCAGTCGGAGTAGTTGCCTTCGTAGGGGATGCCGTGACCGCGGTCCAGTTCCAGAATCCAGCCGGCGGCGTTGTCGAGGAAGTAGCGATCGTGCGTGATGGCGACCACTGTGCCGCTGAAGTCGCAGAGGAAGCGCTCCAGCCACGCTACAGATTCGGCATCCAGGTGGTTGGTGGGTTCGTCTAGCAGCAGCATATCCGGGCCGGACAGCAGCAGGCGACACAAGGCGACGCGGCGCTTTTCACCCCCCGACAGATTAGCGATTTTGGCATCCCACGGGGGCAGACGCAGGGCGTCGGCGGCCACTTCCAGCTGGTGATCCAGATTGTGGGCGTCCGCGGCCTGAATGATGTTTTCCAGTTGCTGCTGCTTTTTGGCGAGTGCATCGAAGTCAGCGTCGGGCTCAGCGTAGGCGGCGTAGACCTTTTCCAGCTCAGCCTGGGCTTCTTTTACTTCGCCCAGACCTTCTTCCACGCTTTCGCGTACGGTCTTTTCTGCATCCAACTCCGGTTCCTGGGGCAGGTAGCCGACCTTGATGCCGGGCTGGGGGCGGGCTTCACCGTTAAATTCGGTGTCCACGCCAGCCATGATGCGCAGCAGGGTGGATTTACCGGCCCCGTTCAGACCGAGTACGCCGATCTTGGCGCCGGGGAAAAACGACAATGAGATGTCTTTAAGGATTTCGCGCTTGGGCGGCACAACCTTGCCGACCCGGTTCATGGTGTATACGTATTGGGCCATGTTGGGTTCCCGTGACTTGCGTTTGAGAGGTGGGCGCAAGTTAGCTGACTTGCGCCTTTGAATCAATTGCGAAGCAGTTTTCCCCTCTCCCTCGGGAGAGGGAACCTATATTCTGGCTTCAGTGCGCCCCCTCTCCAGAGGGAGAGGGCCGGGGTGAGGGGATTCATCCAGCCTTGCGGCTTTCCACTTCCTGCTGGGCCAGATACTCGTCGTAAGTACCCTGAAAATCGATCAATTGCTGATTCTTGATTTCGATCACGCGGGTGGCCAATGAGGAGACAAACTCCCGGTCGTGGCTGACAAAGATCAGGGTGCCGTCGTAGTGCTCCAGCGCGAGGTTCAGGGCCTCGATGGACTCCATATCCAGATGGTTGGTCGGTTCGTCCATGATCAGCACGTTGGTGTCCATCATCATCAGTTTGCCGAATAGCAGGCGGTTCTTTTCGCCCCCTGAGCAGACCTTGGCTTGCTTGTTGAAATCATCCGAGGAGAACAGCAAGCGGCCCAGTGTGGCGCGCACAATCTGGTCGTCGTGGTTGGGTTTGCGCCATTGGCTCATCCAGTCGAACAGGTTCAGGTCGTTGTCGAAATCGCTGCTGCTGTCCTGAGGGCAGTAGCCCAGCGTGGCGTTCTCCGCCCACTTCACTACGCCTTCGTTAATTTGCAGCTCATCCATCAGGCAGCGCAGTAGGGTGGTTTTGCCAGCACCGTTCTCGCCAATAATCGCCAACCGGCTGCCCGCCTCGAGAATCATATTGCCCTTGGCAAACAGGGTTTCGTCAAAACCGTGACCGATGTTTTCCAGCGTCAGCGCCTGACGGTGTAGTTTCTTTTCCTGTGTGAAGCGGATATAGGGCGATACCCGGCTGGAGGCTTTGATCTCGTCGAGCTGGATTTTCTCGATCTGCTTGGCGCGGGAAGTGGCCTGTTTGGCCTTGGAGGCGTTGGCGGAGAAGCGGCTGACAAATTGCTGCAGGTCGGCAATCTGCGCAGATTTTTTCGCGTTCTGGGCCTGCAGTCGCTCGCGCGCGGCGGTGGAGGCGGTCATGAAATCGTCGTAGTTGCCGGGGTAAACGCGCAGCTCGCCGTAGTCGATGTCCGCCATGTGAGTGCACACAGCATTCAGAAAATGGCGGTCGTGGCTGATGATAACCATGGTGCTTTTGCGCTGGTTGAGCACGTCTTCCAGCCAACGGATGGTGTGAATATCGAGGTTGTTGGTGGGCTCGTCCAGCAGCAAGATGTCCGGATCGGAAAACAGGGCCTGGGCCAACAGTACCCGCAATTTCAGGCCGGGAGCGACTTCGCTCATCGGGCTAAAGTGGTATTCCAAATCAATACCCGCGCCGAGCAGAATTTCACCGGCGCTGCTTTCGGCGCTGTAGCCGTCCAGCTCCATAAACCGGGTTTCCAGCTCGGCGACCTTCATGCCGTCTTCTTCAGACATCTCTGCCTGCGAATAGATACGGTCGCGCTCCTGTTTGATTTCCCACAGCTCGGTGTGGCCCATAATCACGGTGTCGATGACCGTGAATTTCTCAAAGGCGAACTGGTCCTGAGACAGCTTGGCGATGCGCTCATTCGGGTCGGTGGACACATTGCCGGAGGTGGGCTTGAGGCTGCCGTCCAGAATTTTCATAAAGGTGGACTTGCCGCAGCCGTTGGCGCCGATCAGCCCGTAGCGGTTGCCGCCGCCGAACTTTACCGAGATATTTTCAAACAGGGGCTTGGCACCAAATTGCATGGTGATATTGGCGGTGGTGATCAAAAAGAAAATCCTTTGCGCGTGCAGCGCAGCGAGAGAAATGTAGAGAGTTTGAAAAGCGTTTGGGAGTTAGCCTACAGTCGGCGGTACAGTACAGGGCACCCATTCCCACCATTCATGCTGACCTTCTTCACCGTCTTCCTTTTTGCGGTGAACATCCCAGGTCACCAGAAAATCCGGGTTTTCGATTTTCTGATCCTCGCTATCGGTAAACGCCCCCTTGGGGGCAATAAACCAACAGCTCAATTCCGGCGGCAGGGTAAAGTCGCGCTCGTCCTGCAAGGGGCGCAGCACAATGCCGTCTTCGCTGGCGCTGTACACCCGCGCGGCGAGCATGCGCTGGTTCAGCACCTCACCGGCGGGGTTGTAGTAGCTGAGGCCGAGAACGCAGGTTTTACCTGTGAGGTCGGCCAGATTGCTGACGGCGTTGGCCATTGTTAAATCATCTTTGGTTATTCAAGTGCCCCGTCATTGCGAGTATAGCGAAGCAACCTCCCATCTGTGGCTCCAGTAGCCTGAGATTGCTTCGTCGTTACACTCCTCGCAATGACGAGTAAATTAAAAAAGAATGCGGCAGCGCAGGGTGCCGGTCACATCTTTCAGTTTGCTCTTGGCCAGTTCGCCGTATTCCTGATCGACATCGATCACAACATAGCCGACATTCTCATTGGTTTGCAGGTACTGGCCAGAGATGTTGATGTTGTTTTCCGAGAAAATCTGGTTGATGGCGCTCATGACGCCCGGCACGTTTTTGTGCACGTGCAGCAGGCGGTGGCGACCGTCTTGCGAGGGCAGGGCCACTTCCGGGAAGTTGACGGAGGTGACGGTGGTCCCGTTGTCCGAGTACTTCACCAGCTTCTCGGCGACTTCCATGCCGATGTTTTCCTGGGCTTCCATGGTGGAGCCGCCAATGTGGGGCGTCAGGAAAACATTGTCGAACTCGCGCAGGGGCGAAATAAATTCGTCGCTGTTGCTCTTGGGCTCAACCGGGAAGACGTCGATGGCCGCACCCAGCAGGCGTCTTTCGCGCAGGGCGTCGCACAGAGCATCGATATCCACCACTGTGCCGCGCGAGGCATTGATCAGAATCGAGCCTTTTTTCATCTGCTCGAATTCTTTCGGGCCGATCATGTTTTTGGTGGATGCGGTTTCCGGTACGTGCAGGCTGACGATGTCGGCGGTGGTCAACAGCTGACTCAGGCTTACCTGCGTCGCATTACCCAGCGGTAGTTTGTTGACCGTGTCGGCAAACATCACTTCCATGCCGAGGCCTTCCGCCAGTACCGAAAGCTGCATGCCAATGGAGCCGTAACCGATAATACCCAGCTTTTTGCCACGAATTTCGTAGGAATCCGTAGCCGTTTTCATCCACTCGCCACGGTGGGCAGCGGCGTTTTTGGCGGCAATGCCGCGCAGCAGCAGGATGGCTTCGGCCAACACCAGTTCAGCCACCGAACGGGTGTTGGAGTAGGGGGCGTTGAACACGGCGACGCCGCGCTCGACCGCTGCGCCGAGATCGACCTGATTGGTGCCGATGCAGAAACAGCCAATGGCGTTCAGTTTAGGGGCGGCTTCCAGCACTTCGCGGGTAATCTGGGTGCGCGAACGGATGCCCACAAAATGGGCGTCCTTGATGCTTTCCAGCAGTTCGTCGCCTTCCAGCGCCTTCTTGTGGTACTCGATATTGGTATAGCCAGCGTTCTCCAGCAGGCTCACGGCGGACTGGTGTACGCCTTCCAGCAGGAGGAATTTGATCTTGGCCTTGTCGAGGGATTTCTTTGCCATGGGTGTCGGAGCGTCCAGCGGTACAGGAAAAGGCGCGTATGGTACCATAAGCGCCCTTTCGGAATCGCCCATTTCACGCCGTTTCAACTGCCAGATATTGAGGTTATAAGCTCCATGAATTCAGCCGCGTCCCGCGAGAGCGCCGAGGTCATTGTTTCCCAGTTACAAGAGATCGTTGGCGAGGCCAATGTGCGGGTTTCAGACGAGGATTTTGCCACCTTTGGTCGGGATTGGACCCGCGCTGTCGACCCCAATCCCGTCGCCATTGTCTTTCCACGCTCCATCGAGCAGGTGCAGGCGGTGATTCGCCGGGCCAACGATCTGGAGTTCGGTATCGTGCCCAGTGGTGGTCGCACCGGCCTGAGCGGTGGCGCGGTGGCGGCTAACGGTGAAGTCGTACTGGCGCTGGACTATATGAACGCTATCAGCGGTTTTGATCCCATCGACCGCACGGTGGTTTGCGAGGCCGGGGTGATCACCGAACAGCTGCAACAATACGCCGAGGAGCAGGGCCTGTTTTACCCGGTGGATTTCGCTTCAGCGGGTTCTTCACAGATTGGCGGCAATATCTCCACCAATGCTGGCGGTATTAAAGTGATTCGCTATGGCATGACCCGCGACTGGGTGGCCGGTTTGAAGGTCGTGACCGGAACCGGCGAGCTGCTGGAGCTGAACAATGGTTTGCTTAAAAACAATGCCGGCTACGACCTGCGGCAGCTCTTTATCGGTGCTGAGGGCACCTTGGGTGTGGTGGTGGAAGCGACTATTCAGCTCACCCGTCAGCCCCATGACCTGACCGCGCTGGTGCTGGGTGTGCCGGATTTTGATGCCTTGATGAAGGTGTTTAATCAGTTTCAGTCTGGCATTGATCTGACTGCCTTTGAGTTCTTCTCCGAGCAGGCCTTGCAGAAAGTGGTTGAGCATCAGGGGCTGGCCCGCCCCTTTGAAAGCGTCACGCCCTTTTACTGCCTGTTGGAGTTCGAACGCCTGAATGAACACGTGGAAGAACAGGCCATGGCAATGTTTGAAGCAGCGGTCGAGCAGGGCTGGGTCGTGGATGGGGTGATGAGCCAGTCACTGGAACAGCTGAAAAACCTGTGGCGCCTGCGTGAGGATATCTCCGAGACCATTTCCCGCTGGACGCCCTACAAAAACGATATTTCCACGGTGATCTCCAAAGTGCCCGAATTTCTGGTGGCGGTGGAAAACGTGGTTAACGCCCGTTATCCGGATTTCGAGATTATCTGGTTTGGCCATATCGGCGATGGCAATGTCCACCTGAATATTCTCAAACCCGATAGCCTCGACAAGACTACGTTTTTTGAGCAGTGCAGCGAAGTGAGTCTGGAAGTGTTTGATATCGTCGAGCGCTTCGGTGGCAGTGTGTCCGCCGAACACGGCGTCGGCCTGCTGAAAAAGCCCTACCTCAAGTACACCCGCAGCGCGGCTGAAATTGCGGCGATGAAGGCGATCAAGGTGGTGTTTGATCCCAAGGGTGTGATGAACCCCGGTAAAGTCTTTGACTGACCCTGCGTTATCGTCTACGCGTTAGATCTGACGCAGTTCCCAGTCGGGGCTGCCGGTTATTGATCTGGCGCGATTTCGCAATTGTTTTATGTTTTCCTTGATAACATTCGCCGCGGTTTGATCGCAGCGGTGGCTGCGATCCGTTGCTTTTCAGGGGAAATATTTTGTTGCGTCGAAAAAATTCTTACCGCTATCTGATGGCGGCATCCCTGCTGTCTGCAGGTGCTATTCAGGCTGCACCTGTGCTCGAAGAGGTGCTGGTCACCGCCCAAAAACGTAGTGAAAGCACACAGGATATTCCTGTCGCGGTTACCGGCCTGTCGGGTGATTCGCTGGATAAGCTCGGTTTTGATAACGCCGTTGATGTGGGTGCTCAGGTGCCGAATATGCAGGTCAGCGGTGCCTATGGTGAGGTCCAGCCGATCTTCGCCATTCGCGGTGTGAGCATGTCCGACTACAGCTCCAATCAGGCGAGTCCAATTGGGGTTTATGTCGATGAGGCTTATCTTGGCCCGACTTACAGTCACGGTGCCAACTTCTTTGATGTCGCTCGCCTGGAAGTACTGCGTGGCCCGCAGGGTACGCTCTACGGCAAAAACACCACCGGCGGCGCCATTAATATCATTACCCGCACGCCGGGCTTTGATGGCGAAGGTACTCGGTACCTAAAAGTCGGCACTGGCAACTACGATGCCCGCAGTGTTGAGGCGGGAGCGGAAGCTGAGTTGATTTCCGGTGTGCTGGCGGCGCGTTTGTCCGGCAAGATCAAGGAAAGCGACGGCTGGATGGAGATCAAAGGCCAGGACGAGAACGGCGCCGCGACCGATTTCAAAGGTGGACGACTGGCGCTGAACTGGTTGATCAATGATCGCTGGGATGCGGTATTCAAATACAGCGCATCGAAAAACGATGGCACCAGCACGTCGCCTAAAGGTGTGGGCCGTACCCGTACTTCTGATGGTGAAAGCATTGATTACACCGGTTATGACCGCCCGGAAAGCCTGGGTTTTCACGAAGTAGAATCCAATGAGTCCGGTGATCTGATTACTCACTCTGACCTGTCAGTGTTCACCGTGAACTACAACGCCGACAGTTATACCCTGACTTCGGTGAGTTCGTATCTGGATGCGGATTATTATCAGGAGCAGGATACTGACGGCGGCCCCAACGGTTTGCTGGAAATTCTGTGGGCCTCGGATTCCCAGAGCTATAGTCAGGATCTGCGTTTTACCTCGGCCTTCGAGGGCATGTTTAATATCATCGCCGGCCTGTACTACGGCTATGAAGATCTGGCCATGCGCAACACCTACTATATTTTCCGAACCACGCCGGACCCGCGTGTAGTCACAGCTAAACCGGATACGCTGGGTGATGCGCCTTACCTGATTGATGTGGGTGAAATCATTCACCGCATGGAAGTCGAGAAAGAAAGCGCCGCAGCCTATACCCAGATGCGTTTTGATATTACGCCGGACTTTGGTGTGGATATCGGTCTGCGCTATACCCGCGATACCAACACTATGCCCTACCTGAACCTGTCTCGTTACGACGACAACGGTAACGGCGTGGGCACCTGGGTGCCGGGCAACCCGACCGGCGTCGACAACGGTTGGATTCGTCTCGACCCCGCGACCGCCTTGCTGGCTTTGTCGAATCCAGCAGCTCTGTCTGCCATTACCGCAGGCGGTTACACCCACGGTCCTTTCACTACCGCTTCAGCGCCGGAGCTGGAATCTACCGAGCGTGAGTGGACCGGTAAAATCGGTGTCGACTATCGCTTCAGTGAAGAGTGGATGGCTTACGCGAGCTACAGCAAGGGATATCGTGCGGGCAGCTTTAACGGCGGTGTGTACTATGTCAGCCGCACGCTGGATGGTGGCGCCTATGCGGCACCGGAATATATCGATGCTTACGAAGTCGGGTTTAAAGCAGACCTGCTGGGCAACAGCATGCGCCTGAACGCGGCAGCGTTTTACTACGACTACACCGATCAGCAATTCATTAACGTGGTAGGTATTTCCAACTTTCTGGAAAATGCCGGCGCCTCAAGCATCAAAGGTGTGGAAGCCGAGTTGTGGGCGCGGGTCACCGAGCGCCTGACCGTGCAGGCAGCGATTGGCATGTTGGATACCGAGTTTTCCGAGCTGACGCTGGCCAATACCGAAACGTTGGATGATCCGGACGATCAGGTTGACCTGTCGGGTAATGAACTCATCTCAGCGCCGAAGTTGAATGCAAGTTTCTCCATCGACTACGACCTGCTGCTGACCGACTACGGTTATCTTAGCCTGAACACCAACGCCAGCTATCAGGACGAGCAGTGGTACAGCGCCTACAACGATCAGTACGGCTATGGCGAAATCCGTCAGGATGCCTACTGGCTGGTGAATGGCCGCTTGGGCTGGTATGCCAACGATGGCAGCTACAGCGTATCGCTCTGGGGCAAGAATCTGGCCGATGAGGAATATCACGTTTACGGCCTGAACCTGCAGGCGAACTTCGGCTTTGACGAATACATTGCCGGTGAGCCCCGCACCTATGGTGTTGAGGTTAGCTGGAATTTCTAAGCGGATGTTTGAAACTAAAAAGCCCGGCAAATGCCGGGCTTTTTTATTTTCCTGAAGCGCTGAATTACAGACCGAGATTGTTCCAGATAGAACGTACGGGCTCGACCGTATTCATTGTATAGAAGTGCAGGCCGGGTGCGCCGGCTTCCAGCAATTGCTCGCTGAGGCGGGTGACGACGTCAATGCCAAAATCTTTTGCAGACTCTGCATCATTACCAAAGCTTTCAAACTTCTGTGTCATCCAGCGGGGCAGCTCCGCGCCGCAGTTGCGGGAAAAACGCGCCAGATTGGCAAAGTTAGTGACGGGCATGATGCCGGGGTAGATCGGCTTGTCGATACCGGCTTTTTGGCAGTGATCCATAAAATAGTGCCAGGCATCGATGCTGTAAAAGTACTGGGTGATGGCACTGTTGGCGCCCGCATCCAGTTTGGCTTTCAGAAAATCGATATCTGCCTGATAGCTTTTCGCATCCGGGTGAATCTCCGGATAGGCCGCCACTTCCAGCTGAAAGTGATCGCCGGTGTGCTTGCGGATAAACTCCACCAGCTCCTTGGCGTACACCAGTCGGGTGGCACCCATGCCTGACGGCAGGTCGCCGCGCAGGGCTACGATGCGATCAATGCCCGCGTCTTTGTAGGTGTTGATCAGATCCAGCATGGAGGCTTCGTCGTCACCACCAAAAGACAGGTGGGGTGCAACCGATAAACCTTCGGCCTTCATCGCTTTGACAATGCCGAGGGTGTTGTCGCGGGTGGAGCCACCAGCTCCATAGGTCACAGAGAAAAAGCTCGGGCCGAGGGCGTTCAGTTCGGCGCGAACGGTCTGCAGTTTTTCCCGGCCGACATCAGTCTTCGGCGGGAAAAATTCAAAACTGTAGCGTTTGCTCATCTTGTTTTATTTCAATCCGTTTTCGCGAGCAGGGCAGTCATTGCCCCACCCGCGAAGGGTTTTAGTACTTGTAGCTTTCCGGCTTGTAAGGGCCGTCGACCGGTACATTGATGTACTTGGCCTGCTCGTCAGTCATGCGGGTAATCACGCCGCCAAAACCGCGTACCATTTCTGCAGCCACTTCCTCGTCGAGTTTCTTCGGCAGAACCTTCACATACAGGTTGGCTTTTTTCTCGTCGGCAGGCAGATCGGCAAACTTGCGCTCCCACAGGTACATCTGCGCCAGCACCTGGTTGGCGAAAGAGCCGTCCATGATGCGCGAGGGGTGACCGGTGGCGTTGCCTAGGTTAACCAGACGACCTTCAGACAGCAGGATCAGGTGGTCGCCGTTGGACTCGTCGCGAACAATGCGGTGAACCTGCGGTTTGATCTCTTCCCACTTCCAGTTCTTGCGCATGTAGGCGGTGTCGATTTCGCTGTCGAAGTGACCGATGTTACATACTACGCAGCCGCTCTTAAGGGCTTTCAGCATGTTGGCGTCACACACGTCAACGTTGCCGGTGGTGGTCACAACCAGATCAGTGGTGCCCAGCAGTTGCTTGTCGATGCTCGCCTCAGTGCCATCGTTAATGCCATTCAGGTAAGGCGAAACCACTTCGTAACCGTCCATGCAGGCTTGCATGGCACAGATCGGATCGATCTCGGTGACTTTAACGATCATGCCTTCCTGACGCAGTGACGCAGCAGAGCCCTTGCCTACGTCACCGTAGCCGATAACCAGTGCTTTTTTACCGGACAGCAGGTGGTCGGTGCCGCGCTTGATGGCATCGTTCAGGCTGTGGCGACAGCCGTACTTGTTGTCGTTTTTGGACTTGGTGACCGCATCGTTAACGTTGATAGCCGGAACTTTCAGTGTGCCTTTTTCCAGCATTTCCAGCAGACGGTGAACGCCTGTGGTGGTCTCTTCAGAGATGCCGTGGATCTTGTCCAGCATGTGCGGATATTTGTCGTGCAGCAGCAGGGTCAGGTCGCCGCCGTCGTCCAGAATCATGTTGGCATCCCACTCTTTGCCTTCGCTCAGAACGGTCTGCTCGATGCACCACCAAAACTCTTCTTCGGTTTCGCCTTTCCAGGCAAACACGGGAATGCCGGCAGCAGCGATGGCCGCAGCGGCGTGGTCCTGAGTGGAGAAGATGTTGCACGAAGACCAGCGGACTTCTGCGCCGAGCTCGATCAGGGTTTCGATCAGAACGGCAGTCTGAATGGTCATATGAATACAGCCCATGATCTTGGCGCCAGCCAGCGGTTGCTCGGCTTTGTACTTGGTACGCAGGGCCATCAGGGCCGGCATTTCGGTTTCCGCGATTTCAATTTCGCGGCGGCCCCATTCGGCCAGTGAAATGTCGGCGACTTTGTAGTCGGTGAAGTTGCTTTGTGCTGCAGTGGCAGTCATATCTATTTCCTCTTGTTGGGTTCTGTCCCCCCTCCCATCGGGAGGGGGTTAGGGGGAGGGGGTTCCCTCACCCCGGCCCTCTCCCAAAGGGAGAGGGGGAGTTCTTACAGCGCAGCTTTCAGGGCTTCAGCTTTGTCAGTTTTTTCCCAGCTGAACGCGGTGGCCGTTTCGGAGCGCTCTTCACCGTTCTCTTTAAATGTGTAAGTGTGCTCGAAGGGCTCGCGACCAAAGTGGCCGTAAGCGGCGGTCGGCTGATACATCGGGTGCAGCAGATCCAGCATTTTGGTGATGCCGTAGGGGCGCAGGTCAAATACTTCGCGCACAGCGGCGGCCAGTTTGTCTTCGCTCACCTTGCCAGTGCCGAAGGTGTTGATCGACACAGAAGTCGGCTCAGCAACACCAATGGCGTAAGACACCTGGATTTCGCAGCGATCGGCCAGGCCGGCAGCAACGATATTTTTTGCAACATAACGGCCCGCATAAGCGGCGCTACGGTCAACTTTTGAGGGGTCTTTACCGGAGAAGGCGCCACCACCATGACGGGCCATGCCGCCGTAGGTATCAACGATGATTTTACGGCCAGTCACACCACAGTCACCTACTGGGCCACCGATCACGAAGTTGCCAGTCGGGTTGATGTGGAACTGGGTGCCGGCGTGGAGCAGCTCGGCAGGCAGTACATGCTTGACGATTTCTTCCAGCACGGCTTCGCGCAGATCTTTCTGGCTGATCTCAGGGTTATGCTGGGTAGACAGAACGACCGCGTCGATGGCGCAGGGCTTGCCGTTTTCGTAGCGCAGGGTTACCTGGCTTTTGGCATCCGGGCGCAGCCAGGGCAGTACGCCATTCTTGCGCAGGTAGGCCTGACGCTCTACCAGTCGGTGAGAGTAGAACAGCGGTGCCGGCATCAGTACGTCGGTTTCGTTGGTGGCGTAGCCAAACATCAGGCCCTGGTCGCCAGCGCCTTGGTCTTCGGGCTTGGCGCGGTCAACACCCTGGTTGATGTCCACAGATTGTTTGCCGATGGCGTTCAGAACTGCACAGCTCGCACCGTCAAAACCAACGTCGGAGCTGGTGTAACCGATGCCGCTGATCACGTCGCGGATAATGTCTTCCAGATCCACGTAGCAGGAAGTCGTAACCTCACCAGCAACGACGGCCATGCCGGTTTTTACCAGTGTTTCCACCGCCACGCGCGCGTGTTTGTCGCGGGCGATAATGGCGTCGAGAACCGCATCAGAAATCTGATCCGCCATTTTGTCAGGGTGGCCTTCAGAAACTGATTCTGAAGTAAACAGTGCGTATTCGGACATTGCTCTTCCTCTTGTTAACGCTACTTATTAAAAGTGGTTGTGGTTAAAGTTAATCAATTCTCTAACTTCGCCGTCATTGCGAGGAGCATCGCGACGAAGCAATCTCCCGATCAATGGCAGCGGTCCTTGGAGATTGCTTCGCTAGGCTCGCAATGACGAGAGTCCTATAAATTCAGGGCTTCAGAAATTGTCTGAGTTGCACCCGAAAGCCATTTTTCTGGGCCAGAAACACGGCTGGCCCTTCCTCCAGACCGGCGGCTGCCGCCCAGTCTGTTAATTCGTCGGGGTCGATCCCCAGCCACAAATCGCCGCAGGCCTCTTTGGCCCAGCTCTGATTGTGCGGGCAGAGATCGGTAATGCTGAGCACACCGCCGGGTTTCAACCAGCGCGCTGCATCGGCCACGATGTCCGCCGGTGAGGGCACGTGGTGCAGCACCATGTTGATCACCGCACAGTCCACACTGTGCTCGTCAATTCCAGCACTGGCCGTATCTGCCAGTACAAAATCAATATTGTTCAGGCCGTTTGCCGCAGCGGCCTCGCGCGATTTGTCGAGCATTGCGCTGGCGTTATCCAGTGCAATTACGCCTTCGTATCGCTTGGCCAACTCCGGCAGAAAACCGCCTTCGCCGGGACCGACCTCAACCGCCAGTGCGCCACCGCGTTGGGTGCCGCCCAGCAGCTCGGCACTGGCCGGGCCGTACAGGCTGTAATCGACAATCTGTTCCTGCTGGCGACGAAATTCCCCGGCATGCTCTTCAAAGAAGGCGCGGGAGCTCTCGGCACGAGCCTCATTAATCAGTGCCAGTTGACGCTCGGCCACCGCATCCAGTGTCAACAGATCCGCGCTGGCGAGAATGGCTTCCTGCAGCTCAGCCAGTTCTGCTTCACGGGCGGTGTGGGCGCGTCGGTAAAAAATCGTGCTGCCTTCGCGGCGGGTGGTCACCAATCCTGCTGTCGCCAGAATCTTCAGGTGGTGGCTCATGCCGGGTTGGCTGACGTCCAGAATCTGGCTCAGCTCCTGCACGCTAAACGTGTCGCGCCGCAGAATCCGCAATACCGACAGGCGCAGCTGATCGGCCGCTGCCTTGAGCAGGCCGACCAGAGTGTCGCGGGTGTCGTTCCCGCTGCGTATGTGCAGGGCGGATTCAGTCATGGTTGGGGAGTGTAGCAGCGCCTCTCCAAATATCAAAATATTTTTATATAAGAAATCTTTGATGATTTGGAGTGCGCGTAATGGGGTGTGGCGCAGGCCACGTGAACTCTGGCCTCAAACCGATTTGCTGTATTGCGCTGAGTAGGGGAAAATAGCGCCTCTTTTTTTCCGGCACATGCACCAAATACCCCACAGGAGCCCTCAATGCCCTCACGCCGCGACCTTGCCAATGCCATACGCGTTCTGAGTATGGATGCTGTTCAACAGGCCAATTCTGGCCACCCCGGCGCACCGATGGGCATGGCCGATATAGCCGAAGTGCTGTGGCGTGACTTTCTCAAGCACAACCCGGCCAACCCCAACTGGGCTGATCGCGACCGCTTTGTGCTGTCGAATGGTCACGGCTCCATGCTTCTGTATTCGCTGCTGCACCTGAGCGGCTATGAACTTTCTCTCGACGATCTGAAAAATTTCCGCCAGCTCCACGCCAAAACCCCCGGTCACCCGGAATACGGTTACGCGCCGGGTGTTGAAACCACCACCGGCCCGCTGGGACAGGGCATCACCAATGCAGTGGGTTTTGCATTGGCAGAGAAAGTGCTGGGCGCCCAGTTCAACCGCGATGGCCATGAGATTGTTGATCACTACACCTATGCTTTCCTCGGCGACGGCTGCTTGATGGAAGGTATCTCCCACGAGGCCTGCTCGCTGGCCGGTACACTGGGTTTGGGCAAACTGGTTGCCATTTACGACGACAACGGCATTTCCATCGATGGTGATGTGGAAGGCTGGTTTACCGATGACACTCCCGGTCGCTTTGAAGCCTACGGCTGGCACGTGGTGCGCGGTGTAGACGGTCACGATGCCGAAGCCGTTAAGAAGGCAATTGAAGAAGCGCGCAGCGTGACTGACAAGCCGAGTCTGATCTGTGCCCGCACCGTGATCGGTTTCGGTGCCCCCAACAAGCAGGGTGGCCACGATGTGCACGGCGCCCCGCTGGGTGGCGACGAAATTGCGGCCGCGCGCGAGCATCTGGGCTGGAACCACGGCCCCTTCGAAGTGCCGGCTGACATTTACAGCGAGTGGGACGCCAAAGCCAAGGGCGAATCTGCCGAGGCTGAGTGGAACAAGGTGATGGACGCCTACCGCGCGGCCTACCCGGATCTGGCGGCGGAATTCGAGCGCCGTATCGCCGGTGAGCTGGTTGAAGACTTTGATGCCCGCGCCCAGGCGCTGGTGGAAGAAGCTCAGGCGGCCATGGAAAAAGTGGCGACTCGTAAGGCCTCGGAAAAAGCCCTGAACGGTTTCGGCCCCTTTATGCCGGAACTGCTGGGCGGCTCTGCCGACCTGACCGGCTCTAACAACACTTGGTGGAAGGGCTGCACCCTGATGTCACCGAGCGAGCCGGGTGCCAACTACATTTCTTACGGTGTGCGCGAATTCGGCATGGCCGCCATTATGAATGGCGTGGCTCTGCACGGCGGCTTTATCCCCTACGGCGGCACCTTCCTGGTGTTCTCTGACTACGCCCGCAACGCCCTGCGCATGGCGGCGATCATGAAACAGCGCAGCATCTTTGTGCTGACTCACGACTCTATCGGTCTGGGCGAAGATGGCCCGACCCACCAGCCGGTCGAACACGTGCCGTCGCTACGGATTATTCCGAACATGAGCGTATGGCGCCCCTGTGACGTAACCGAAACCATGGCGGCCTGGCGCTCGGCCCTGAGCCGCAACGACGGCCCGACATCGCTGGCCCTGACTCGCCAAGGCTTGGCACCGCAAGAGCGCAGCGCCGAGCAAGTGGCCAATATCGCCAAGGGCGGTTATGTATTGAGTGACTGCGACGGAGAGCCGGATGCCATCATTATTGCCACCGGTTCCGAAGTGCAGATAGCGATGGATGCCAAGGCCAAGCTGAGCGACAAGAACATCCGCGTGGTGTCCATGCCCTCGACCGACGTGTTTGAAAAGCAGGATGCGGCTTACCGCGAGTCGGTACTGCCGAGCCATGTGCTGGCCCGCGTGGCGGTGGAAGCTGCCCATGTGGATTACTGGTACAAGTATGTGGGCCTCGACGGTCGCATTGTCGGTATGAGCACCTTCGGTGAATCGGCGCCCGCCGGTCAGCTGTTTGAGTACTTTGATATCACCGCGGATGCGGTGGTTGCGGCGGTTGAGGATTGTCTGCCGGAATGATCCGTCTCGCGATCAATGGCTATGGTCGCATCGGGCGCTGCGTACTGCGCGCCCTTTATGAATCCGACTATCGTCGCCAGATGCAGATTGTGGCTATTAATGAGCCCGCCGATCTGGCGACGATTGTTCACCTGACCAAATACGATTCCACCCATGGCCGTTTTCCCGGCCAGGTGTCTGCCGCCGACCAGTCGCTGGTGGTAAATGGTGATCGCATTGCCGTAACCCACCATCGCACACTGGATGAAGTGCACTGGGCTGGCGTGGACGTTGTGTTGGAATGTACCGGCCATTACGACAGTCGCGAGACCGTGAGCGCGCATCTGGAGCAGGGTGCGAGTTACACGCTGTTGTCCCAGCCGGGGCAGTCCGATATTCCGGCGATTGTCTTTGGTATCAACGAAAAAACACTGGATGACAGCGCACATATTGCCTCGGCGGCGTCCTGCACTACCAACTGCATCGTGCCGGTGATTGATGTGCTGGATCGCGCCTTCGGTATCGAAACAGGCACCATTACCACCATCCACTCGGCGATGAATGATCAGCCGGTGCTGGATGCCTATCACCACACGGATTTGCGTAAAACCCGCGCGGCGGGGCTGTCGATGATTCCGGTGGATACCGGTCTGGCGGCGGGCATCGGTCGCATATTGCCGAATCTCGACGGGAAATTTACCTCCCGCGCCCTGCGCATTCCGACACACAATGTCTCTGCGATGGAAATGACCGTACACTGTCGCGAAGCTGCGACGGTCGAGGCGGCTAATCGGGCCTTGCTGGCTGCGTCAGAGGGTCAGCTGAGAGGCTTGCTCGGTGTCAGTAATGAGCCTCTGGCCAGCTGTGATTTCAACCACGATCCGCGCTCGGGAGTGGTGGATGCGGGACAGACCCGGGTGAGCGGGCAACTGATTAATGTGCTGGTGTGGTTTGATAACGAATGGGGCTACGCCAATCGTATGCTGGATGTGGTAAGTCACTGGCAGCAATAGAACTTTGTGAAATTGTTGCGTGACCCGCATGCAGTAATTTCGTTTGAATCGGCGTCGGAAGTCACGCGTCCGTTAGTGCCGCTTAAGAATTTTTACTAGAGGAAACAACAAGGAATGGCCCTTTCAGTACTGAAAATGAGCGATCTGGATTTGGCAGGCAAGCGTGTGCTGATCCGTGAAGATCTCAATGTCCCGGTCAAAGACGGGGTGGTGACCTCGGATGCGCGGATTCGCGCGGCCCTGCCAACCCTGAAACTGGCTCTGGAGCAGGGCGCCAAGGTGCTGGTGATGTCTCACCTCGGTCGCCCCACTGAAGGCGAGTACGATGAGGTCTTTTCTCTGAAGCCGGTAGCCAAGCGTTTGGGTGAATTGCTGGAGCGCGAAGTTGAGGTGATTCCCAACTGGCAGGATGGCGTGACCGTGGATGCCGGTCAGTTGGTGCTGCTGGAAAATGTGCGCTTTAACAAAGGCGAAAAGAAGGATGCGGAAGAGCTGTCGGAAGCCTATGCCTCGCTCTGCGATGTCTTTGTGATGGATGCCTTTGGCACCGCCCACCGCGCCCAGGCCTCTACTCACGGCGTGGCCCGTTTTGCGCCGGTGGCCTGCGCTGGTCCGCTGCTGGTGGATGAGCTGGAAAATCTGGAAAAGGCGTTGAAAGAACCGGCTCGCCCGATGGTGGCAATTGTCGGCGGTTCGAAAGTGTCGACCAAATTGGAAGTGCTCGATGCCCTGTCGGACAAGGTGGATCAGTTGGTGGTGGGTGGCGGTATTGCCAATACCTTTCTGGCGGCATCCGGTCTGAATGTAGGTAAATCCCTGTGTGAAAACGATCTGATTCCGGCAGCCAAAAAGCTGATGGAAAAGTGTGATATTCCGATTCCCACCGATGTCATCACCGGCAAGCAATTCGACGAGAATGAGCCTGCAACCCTGCGCCCTGCAGAGAATGTGGGTGACGATGATATGATTTTCGATATCGGCCCGGTTTCAGCGGCCTGTCTTGCAGAGATTTTGAAGCAGGCGGGTACCATTATCTGGAACGGCCCGGTGGGTGTATTTGAATTTGATCAGTTTGCCGATGGCACTGAAGCGATTGCCGAAGCGATTGCCGAATCACCGGCCTTCTCCATCGCCGGTGGCGGCGATACGCTGGCAGCCATCGACAAGTTTGGTATTGCCGATAAAGTCTCTTACATTTCGACGGGCGGCGGTGCCTTCCTGGAATATGTGGAAGGCAAGGTGTTGCCGGCGGTGGCGATTCTGGAAGAGCGGGCGAAGGGCTAGTTTTCGATAACTAACCCACCCGTCATTGCGAGGAGTGCAACGACGAAGCAATCTTGTGAAGTTGGCAGAGTGCTTGGTCAAGTTCACGGTGTGCGTCACGAGTTTGCTTCGCTTCGCTCGCAATGACGGAAGATTTTTAGACATTTAAAAATACAGAGGTAAACCATGGCACTTATCAGCATGCGACAACTGCTGGACCACGCCGCCGAGCACGGCTACGGCGTTCCGGCTTTTAACGTCAACAACCTGGAGCAGACCCGCGCCATTATGGAAGCGGCTCGCGAAACCGATAGCCCGGTGATCATGCAGGCTTCTGCCGGTGCCCGTAAGTACGCCGGTGCGCCCTTCCTGCGTCACCTGATTCTGGCGGCGATTGAGGAGTTTCCGGATGTGCCGGTGGTAATGCATCAGGATCACGGTACCAGCCCTGATGTTTGTCAGCGCTCCATCCAGCTGGGTTTTAGCTCGGTGATGATGGACGGCTCTCTGCGCGAAGACGGCAAAACCCCGGCAGAGTATGACTACAACGTCGATGTCACCCGTCGCGTTGTCGATATGGCCCACGCCTGTGGCGTTTCTGTAGAAGGCGAGCTGGGTTGTCTGGGGTCACTGGAAACCGGACAGGCTGGTGAAGAAGATGGCGTTGGCGCTGAAGGCACTTTGAGCCACGACCAGCTGCTGACCGACCCGGAAGAAGCGGCCGACTTTGTTGCCAAAACCAACGTCGACGCGCTGGCCATTGCCATCGGCACAAGTCACGGTGCCTACAAATTCAGCCGTCCGCCCTCAGGCGATATTCTGGCGATTGAGCGCATCAAGGCGATTCACAAGCGCATTCCCGATACCCATCTGGTGATGCACGGTTCGTCCAGCGTGCCGCAAGACTGGCTGGCCATCATCAATGAGTTCGGTGGCGAAATTCCGGAAACTTACGGTGTGCCGGTTGAAGAGATCGTTGAAGGTATCAAGCACGGCGTGCGCAAGGTCAATATCGATACCGACCTGCGTCTGGCGTCTACCGGCGCCGTGCGACGCTTTCTGGCAGAAAACCGCGCCGAGTTCGACCCGCGCAAATATCTGAAAGAAACCGTTAAGGCCATGAAGGATATCTGTGTTGCCCGTTACGAGGCGTTTGGTACTGCCGGCAATGCGAGTAAGATCAAGCCGATCTCGCTGGAAGGCATGTTCGAGCGCTACGCAAAAGGAGAACTCAACGCTAAGGTCAACTAATGAGTGACTGGGTAAGTCTAGCTGTTTCCAATCGCGACACACTGAACTTACCCCGGCTGGCCGCGGCGGAGGATTCCACGCCGCTGGCCGATGCCTATTTTCAGTTTTACGGCATTGATTTCGAAAACCGGTATGAGGGGTTGAAACACCACTTTGGTGTATTTGACTCGGCGGGTTTCGAGATCGCCGCACACGTCTTTATCCCCCCGCAGGCGAAAAAAACCGCTTGGCTCTATCACGGTTTTTACGATCACGCCGGGCTGTTTAAACACGCCATCGATTACTGTCTGCAACGCAACTGGGCAGTGGTGGTGTATGACTTACCCGGTCACGGTCTGTCGACCGGGAAGCCCGCCGAAATAGATAGTTTCGATCAGTATCTGCAGGTTTTGCGCGACGCCTTCGCGGCAGCTGCATGCTTTGACTTGCCTGCGACGCGGATCGCCATGGCTCAGAGTACGGGCGGCGCGATTCTAATGACGTATTTGCTGCAGGGCGGCGAGGCGTTTGAACACGCTGTCTTGCTGGCGCCACTGGTTCGCCCCAAGGGTTGGCGGCTGGGCAAGCCGCTTCATCACCTCATCGGGCGACGGATTGCCAGTTTGCCACGGCGCTGGGCGGAAAATTCCGGGGATGCTGAATTTTGTGCCTGGCTGCGCGAGGCCGATGCCTTGCAGTGCGGTGTGCTACCCATGAGCTGGGTGAATGCGCTGAAGCATTGGGAGCGGGCTTTTCATCGGCTGCCTACTTCACCCGTGAGTGTGCTGGTAGTGCAGGGTGATGCCGATGCGACGGTGGATTGGCGCTTTAACTTGCCGGTGATCCGGAAACATTTTCCGGAGGCTAGAATCTGTCAGCTGGAAGGAGCGCGCCATCATTTGGTCAACGAATCGGAAGGCATTCGGGAGCAGATCTGGGCGCAGGTAGATGAGTATCTGATGCCCGATCAGCTGTCGAGCTGACGCAGAATATCCAGGTTCTCTCGATGCACCGTGTCCGTTAAGCTATGGTAGTGGTTCACGTCCCATTGCACGGACGCGGAGGGCTTGTCGGCACGATAAGCTGCTTCAATTACAAGGGCTTCATTTGAAAGCCGTGCGTTACTGTCAGTGTGGCTGATAGCTTCAGGTTGCATGAGATAGCCTTCCATTACATTATTCCTTCTTATCTCTCAGGGTAAAGTTCTCCCAGCCAGTCAGGTATGAGAGCTTCTACTGCTTCCTGTCAGGGCTTCTACCTAGATGGCGTGCTGGCTGGAACAGGCTTTTCTGTATAGGAAGATTCCGCACAATGATGAAGATTTATCAGGTGGATGCGTTTGTCAGCGAGCGCTTCCGTGGCAATACGGCGGGCGTATGTCTGCTGAAAAACGCGTTGAATGAAGCCCAGATGCAGGCGATCGCCGCTGAGATGGGCTATGCCGAAACGGCCTTTGTTGTGCCTGAGGGAGACCATCGCTGGAATATTCGGTGGTTCACGCCGGCTGTTGAAGTGGCGCTTTGCGGTCATGCGACCCTGACCGCCGCGTGGGTTCTCGCTGAAATTGAAGGGGTGGAAGGTGAGCTGACCTTTTCTAGTCTCAGCGGTGATTTATCGGTGGCGGTTGAGGGGGAGTTTCTGACGCTGAATTTTCCCGCGTATTCGGCTGCGTCCCGGACACTGCCGGACGACATTCTGAAAGCGCTGGCATTGGAGTCTGATGCGCAAGGCTACTACTCCGAGGCCAATGGCGGCTATTGGATTGCCGAAGTGTCTACGGTTGGTGAAGTGCAGGCGCTGGAGCCAAATATGGCCGCGCTGCGCGAGGCGCTCCCCGGTGGCTTGATTGTGACCGCCCTGGGTGAAAACTGCGATTTCGTCTCCCGGTTCTTTGCTCCAGCGCTGGGGATTGATGAGGATGATGTGACGGGTAGCGCTCACTGCGCCCTCACGCCGCTGTGGTCAGAGCGCTTGGGTAAAACGGAGCTGTTGGCCCATCAACTGTCGGATCGCGGTGGCGAAATTCACTGCACCCTGAGTGGCGATCGCGTGCTGCTCAAGGGGCAGGCCCGACTGCGCACCGTGCGTCAGTTGAGTGGTTCCTTCTTCACCAACGATTTCGCTTGAAGATCGGGGCGACCGCCCGGTCGCTCGATCCCTTCCATTCCGCGGGATTTCAGGGTGCCCCAAAGGCCCAATTATTGTACAATGCGCGCCTTTTCCAGCCCGTGCCAGCCCAGTTAGCCGGCAGTATCTGAATCACATCTGTGGGAGACCGTGAATGTTTTCTAAAGACATGGCCATTGCCGGTTATGACGACGAAATTTGGAGTGCTATCCAGGAAGAGGAAACTCGCCAGGAAGAGCATATCGAGCTGATTGCCTCTGAAAACTACACCAGCCCCCGCGTTATGCAGGCGCAGGGCACGGCGCTGACCAACAAATACGCCGAAGGCTACCCCCGCAAGCGCTACTACGGTGGTTGTGAATACGTCGATAAAGCCGAAGAGCTGGCCATCGAGCGCGCCAAGGCCCTGTTTGGTGCCGACTACGCCAACGTCCAGCCCCACTCCGGTTCACAGGCTAACTCTGCGGTTTACCAAGCTCTGTTGCAGCCTGGAGAAACCGTGCTGGGCATGAGCCTGGATGCGGGTGGTCACCTGACCCACGGTGCCAAGCCCAATTTCTCCGGCAAAATCTACAACGCGGTGCAGTACGGTCTGAACCCGGAAACCGGTCTGATTGACTACGATCAGGTTGAAGCGCTGGCGCTGGAGCACAAGCCGAAAATGATCGTGGCAGGCTTTTCTGCCTACAGCGGCATCGTCGACTGGGCTCGCTTCCGCGAGATCGCCGACAAGGTTGGCGCCTACCTGATGGTCGATATGGCTCACGTTGCCGGTCTGGTTGCCGCCGGTGTTTACCCCAACCCGGTGCCCTTTGCCGACGTGGTAACTACCACGACGCACAAAACCCTGCGCGGCCCGCGCGGCGGTCTGATTATGGCCAAGGCCAACGAAGAGCTGGAAAAGAAATTCAATTCTGCGGTCTTCCCCGGTGGTCAGGGTGGCCCGTTGATGCACGTGATTGCAGCCAAGGCCGTCAGCTTTAAAGAAGCGATGGAGCCCGAGTTCAAAACCTATCAGCAGCAGGTTGTGAAAAACGCTCAGGCCATGGCGGCGACCTTTATCGAGCGCGGCATCAACATTGTATCTGGCGGTACCGAAAACCACCTGATGCTGGTGGATCTGATCGGCAAGCCCTACACCGGTAAAGACGCCGATGCGGCGCTGGGTGAAGCCAACATCACCGTGAACAAGAACGCCGTTCCCAACGACCCGCGCTCACCCTTTATCACCAGCGGTCTGCGCGTAGGTACCCCTGCCGTCACCACTCGCGGCTTCAAGGAAGACGAGTGCAAGCAGCTGGCGGGCTGGATGTGCGACGTGCTGGAAAGCCTGGAAAACGGCAATTCCGAGCAGGTCATCGCCGAAGTGAAGGCCAAGGTTCTGGAAATCTGCAAACAGTTTCCGGTTTACGCCTGATCCCTCCGGCAGCAGCGCGAGCGCGGGGTGAATCTCCGTGCTTGTGCTAAACTCTTGCCGCATAAAGCCTTTTTGAGAGCTGACGCATGCGTTGCCCGTTCTGTACCTTCGATGACACCAAAGTAATCGACTCGCGACTGGTCGCCGAGGGCGGGCAGGTTCGCCGCCGCCGCGAGTGTCTGTCCTGCTCAGAGCGTTTTACCACCTATGAGTCGGCTGAGCTGTTGATGCCGAAAGTCATTAAGAGCAACGATCGCCGCGAACCCTTTGACGAAGACAAGCTGCGTGCCGGCCTGCTGCGGGCGCTGGAAAAGCGTGCGGTTAGCGTCGAAAAAATTGAGGCCATGATCACCGATATAAAGCGGGTGTTGCAGTCCAAGGGCGAGCGTGAAATTCCCTCGCTGCTGATCGGCGAGCTGGTAATGGACCATCTGCAGCAGGTTGATCACGTGGCCTACGTGCGTTTTGCGTCTGTTTACCGCAGCTTTCAGGATCTCGATGAGTTTCGCGCCGAGATCGACCGTCTGTCAGCCAGCCCGGCTCCCGCGAAAAACGAACAATGAGCACTGCCCTCGATGCGCGCTGGATGGCGCGCGCCATCCAGCTGGCCGAGCGGGGGCATTTCACCACCAGCCCCAATCCGAAGGTCGGTTGTGTGCTGGTGCGTAACGACGAATTGCTGGCCGAAGGTTGGCATATCCGTGCCGGTGAGGGGCACGCGGAAGTGAATGCGCTGGCTCAGGTTGACGATGCCAGTGGCGCCACCGCCTATGTCAGTCTGGAGCCCTGTTCCCATCACGGTAAAACCGGGCCCTGCGCCGAGGCCCTGATTATGGCGGGCGTCAAGCGCGTGGTGGTGGCGATGGAAGACCCCAATCCCCAGGTGTCGGGGCGGGGCGTACAATTGCTGCGCGATGCGGGCATTGTGGTCGAAATTGGCCTGCAGCAAAGTGAAGCGGAAAAGCTGAATCCGGGGTTTATCAAACGGATGAAAACCGGTCTGCCGCGTACTCGGGCCAAGCTGGCAATGAGCGTGGATGGCCGCACCGCCATGGCCTCCGGCGAAAGTCAGTGGATTACCGGCGCTGAAGCGCGGCGCGATGTGCAGCGCTTGCGGGCCGCCAGTTGTGCCATTGTCAGCGGTGTCGACACCGTTATTTATGACGATGCGGCCCTGACTGTGCGCCCTGAGCAGGCGGAACTGGCGGAAGATCAATGTCGCCAGCCGCTGCGGGTGATTCTGGATTCAAAACTGCGCACGCCGGTAAAGGGCAAACTGTTTCAAGGGGGCGGCCCTGTGTTGATTGTTGCCGCCGCCGATATGCCCGAGGCGAGAGAAGCGCTGGAGCAGGCGGGCGCAGAAGTGATGATACTGGCGGGCGAGGATGGTCGGGTTGATCTCGCGGCCGTTTTGAAAGAACTCGGTCGCCGCCAATGCAATGAAGTGTTGGTGGAAAGCGGTGCGACTCTGGCAGGCGCTTTTCTGCAGGCAGAGCTGCTGGATGCACTGACGGTCTACATGGCGCCGACTCTGCTGGGCAGAAAGGCGCGACCGTTGTTTGAGTTGCCGCTGGATGACATGAACAGTCAGCGCCGACTTCATATTGATGACATCCGCGCTGTGGGTAACGATTGGCGTCTGGATGCCACACTGCATACGGTGGCCCACTGATGTTTACCGGGATTATTGAAGCCGTTGGTCATATTGCGGCCGTCGCCGACAGCGGGGGCGACAAGCGCCTGACCATTGATGCGGGTGCTCTCGATATGAGCGCCGTGAAGCTGGGAGACAGCATCGCCACCAACGGAGTGTGCTTGACGGTGACCAGTCTCAGCGGTTCGCGTTTTACTGCGGATGTTTCCCGCGAGACCCTGTCACTGGCGACACTGGGTGATTTAAAGGTCGGCGCGCCAGTCAATCTGGAGCGGGCCATGCCGGCTAACGGGCGGTTTGACGGTCATATTGTCAGCGGCCATATTGATGGCACTGGTGAGGTGATATCACGCGCAGAAGATGCGCGCTCGATACGTTTGTCGGTAGCGGTGCCGGAGAGTTTGCGCAAATACACGGCGCACAAGGGCTCGATCTGTATCGACGGCGTCAGCCTGACCATCAACGCCCTGAGCGATGATGGCGTAGAATTGAATATTGTGCCGCATACGGCGGCAGAGACGATCATTACCCACTACCAGAGTGGCACCAAGGTGAATCTGGAAGTGGACGTGATTGCCCGCTATCTGGAGCGTTTGTTGCTCGGTGGGCAGGACGGACAGGAACAGAGAACTTCGAAACAGAAAGCTTCGCGCTTGAGCGAAGGTTTTCTCGCAGAACACGGTTTTACCGGGCGCAAACGCTAGCGCCCAATCAACAGGAAGGCTTATGAATCTCAATACGGTGGAAGAACTCATTCAGGATATTCGCCTCGGCAAGATGGTGATCCTGATGGACGACGAAGACCGCGAAAACGAAGGCGATATCGTGATGGCGGCCGAGTGTGTAAGGCCCCAGGACATCAACTTTATGGCGATGCATGCGCGCGGCCTGATCTGCATGCCGATGACCCGCGATCGCTGCGAACGCCTCGGCCTGCCGCTGATGGTAGATCGCAATGCCTCCGGTTTCGGTACCAAGTTCACTCTGTCCATTGAAGCCAAAGAAGGGGTGACGACCGGTATTTCTGCGGCGGATCGCGCCCACACCGTGCGTGTGGCGGCGGCTAAAAATGCGACCAAGGATGATATCGTTCAGCCCGGTCATATCTTCCCGCTGATGGCCGAAAGCGGCGGCGTGCTGACCCGCGCCGGTCACACTGAAGCGGCCTGTGATCTGGCTCGTCTGGCAGGCTTTGGCCCGGCCGGTGTGATCTGCGAAATCATGAATGACGACGGCACCATGGCGCGACGCCCGGATCTGGAAAAGTTTGCGGAAAAGCACGATATCAAAATCGGCACCATCGCTGACTTGATTCACTACCGTGTGGTCAACGAGCAAACCATTCACAAACTGGCAGTGGAAACCATTAACACCGATTTTGGTGAGTTCCAGCTGCACAGCTATCGCGACGACGTGAATGACGATATTCACTTTGCCGTGACCAAGGGCGAAATCAATCATGAAACGCCGGTGCTGGTGCGGGTACACCTGGGCTCATCAATTCGCGATCTGCTGCATATCCAGCTGCCGGGCGAAAATAGCGGCTGGAACATGAACCGCTGCCTGAAAAAAATCTCGGAAGAGGGCGGTGCAGTGGTCTTGCTGGCCAATGCCGAATCCTCAGCGGATCTGATCAGCAGCCTCGATATTGCGCGCGGCAACAAACCGGCGCCGATGGGTGACAGCGCCCAGCATCAGAACACCTATATGAATGTCGGTCTGGGTTCTCAGATCCTGCGTGATCTCGGCGTTGGTAAAATCCGGCTGATGGGCGCGCCGATCAAGTATAATGCGATCTCCGGTTTTGATTTGGATATCGCCGAATTTGTCAGCGCCGACGGGGAAGTCACCCCGGCTGAACATTAATTTTTAAAGTTTCGGGAAACTGATTATGAGCACAAACAAACCCATCGAAGGCACCTTTGCGAACTGTGAAGGCAAATACGCGATTGTGGTCGGCCGCTGGAATGCCTTTGTCGTGGAGAGCCTGCTGGAAGGCGCCAAAGACAGCTTGATCCGCCACGGCATAGCCGAGAGCGATATCACTGTGGTGCGCGCACCGGGAGCGTTTGAGATCCCTCTGGTGTGCCAGAAAGTCGCCGAAACCAAAAAGTACGATGCGATTATTGCGCTTGGCGCGGTGATTCGCGGCGGTACGCCCCACTTTGAATATGTGGCGGGTGAGTGCACCAAGGGTCTGGCTCAGGTTTCCATGCAATACGGCCTGCCGGTGTCTTTCGGTGTGCTGACGGTTGATACCATTGAGCAGGCTATTGAGCGTGCCGGTACCAAAGCGGGCAACAAAGGCGAAGAAGCCGCCCTGTCTGCGCTGGAAATGGTCAGCCTGCTCAAGAACATCGGCTGAGGTTTTTCGTGTCGCAAGCCCCTGAAAACAATCTACCGGCGCTGCGTCGCAAGGCGCGGCACTATGCTCTGCAGGCTCTCTACCAGTGGGAGATGGCCAAGCAGCCCCTGCACGAAATTCAGGCCCAGTTCCTGACCGACTACGACATGAAGCATGTGGATACCGAGTATTTCGGCGAAATGCTGCATGAGATTCCGGCCAATCTGAATGAGCTGCAATCTGAGTTCGAGCCCTTGCTGGATCGCAAATTGAGCGACCTTGATCCCATCGAATTGAGTCTCTTGCGCATGGGTGTGTGGGAACTCAAGCACCGTATTGATGTGCCCTACAAAGTGGTGATCAATGAGTGCGTGAATCTGGCCAAGCGCTTTGGCGCCACCGATGGCCACCGCTACATCAATTCCCTGCTGGACAAGGTAGCGGCCAATACCCGTCAGATCGAGATCGCCGCTGCGCGGAAGTAAATGGCGCTCTCCGAGTTTGATCTGATTCGGCGGTACTTCACTTCCTTTCAACAAGGCCCGGCCGTCGTTACCGGCATTGGTGACGATTGCGCCGAGCTGGCACTGTCTCCCGGTCATACCCTGTTTACCTCCATCGATACCATGGTGGAGGGCGTACATTTTCCGAAGAACCCGGATGTGAACGGTCTTGGCTGGCGTGTGTTGGCAGCGGCGGTGAGTGATCTGGGTGCATGCGGTGCAAAGCCGCTCGGGTTTTGTCTTGCGTTGACTCTGCCAGAGGCCGATGAGCGGTGGTTGAGTGATTTCGCAGAAGGTTTGGCTGAAGCGTCTCAGCATTTCTCCATCCCTTTGGTCGGTGGCGATACCACTCGCGGGCCCTTGTGTTTGTCTGTGCAGGTTTTCGGCGAAGCACCCGCGGGTAAAGCGCTGCTGCGCAGCGGTGCCAAGGTAGGCGATGATCTCTGGGTAACCGGCACCTTGGGCGACGCGCGGGCGGCCTTGGATGTTTTGGAAAAAAAGAATCCGGCAGGCAGTGAACGACATTTTCTGCAGCAGTATTATCGCGCTGAGCCACCGCTGAGCTTTGCGGTCGGTCTGCAGGGTGTAGCGAGTTCGGCGATTGACCTGTCCGACGGCTTGGCGGCTGATCTCGGTCATATCCTTCAGGCCAGCAAGGTCGGGGCAGAACTGGATCTTGAAAGCCTACCCCTGTCAGATGCATTGATGTCGAGTTATAGCGCTGAACAGGCGCAATACTATGCGTTGACCGGTGGGGATGATTATCAGCTCTGTTTTTCAGCGTCTGTGGAGCAGCGTGAATTGATAAGTGATTTAGCACGAACTGAAAAACTGCGCTGCACTCGTGTTGGAACAATCACCGGGAGCGGTGAGCTCGCCGTAAAACGCGGCAGCATCGATGTGGATCTAAACGCCTATAAAAACAAGGGATACCAGCATTTCTCATGAATCAGTTTGCTCTGTGTCGTAACCCCATTCATTTAGCCAGTTTCGGTTTTGGTTCGGGTCTGGCACCCAAAGCACCGGGCACTTTCGGTACGCTGATGGCGGTACCGCTCTGGCTGGGCTTGTCACAACTTGAGCTGCCCATTTACCTCGCCGTGCTGGTTGCCACGTTTGTGTTCGGCGTGTTTTGCTGCGGCTATACCGCCAAAGCCATGGGCGTGCACGACCACGGCAGCATTGTCTGGGATGAGTTTGTCGGCTTCTGGATCGCGATGATCGCGGTGCCGGCAGAACCTCTGTGGATCATCGCCGGTTTTGCCTTGTTCCGCCTGTTTGATATCGCCAAGCCCTGGCCCATTAAATGGCTGGATAAAAAGGTGCATGGTGGCTTCGGCATTATGATCGACGATGTATTGGCCGGGGTGTTTGCGGCGGTAGTATTACAGATAGCCCTGCGATATCTGGTTTAGATAAGCAATTTTCCACTGCGGAGATCTAAGTCGACACCCCTGTCCACTTGCTCCTTGCGCCTGAGCCCCCACCAGCGCTACACTGCTCGCTCTTGTCGGGGTGCCGGTTCCCAAATGGAACGGGCTGAGAATCACCCGCTGAACCTGACCTGGATAATGCCGGCGTAGGGAACAAGACTTCTGCCCTTGCGGCCGCCCTCTGTTTCCCGCCCTCCATCCGTCCAGGTGCCACTGACAGCGCGCGAGGGTACTATGTCATCGTCTTCCGAATACCAGTTTCTGCGTGAGACCGCTCAGGTCGATCACGATTCCGTTCAGCCATTTCCGGCGTCCAGCAAAATCTATGTTGAAGGCAGCATGGAGGGCGTTCGCGTGCCGATGCGCGAGATCAAGCTGACGCCGACGCCGGTTGCTGGCCAAGACGGTGAAACCCGACTGGAGCCCAATGCACCGGTGCGGGTTTACGATACCTCCGGCCCCTACACTGACCCCAATGTTGAAATTGATATCCGCAAAGGTCTGGCACCCCTGCGTGAGCAGTGGATTGAACAGCGCGGTGATACCGAGGTGCTCAGTGGTGATACCTCTGAGTACAGCAAAAAGCGCGCGGCGGATCTGACCCTGGAAAAACTGCGTTTTGATCTGAAACGCAAGCCGCGTCGCGCACTGGCAGGCAAGAACGTGTCGCAGATGCACTACGCCAAGCAGGGCATTATTACCCCGGAAATGGAATATATCGCCATCCGCGAGAACATGGCGCTGGCCGAAGCCAAAGCTCAGGGTGTGCTCGACAAACAGCATCCGGGGAATTCCTTTGGTGCCGCCATTCCCGATGAAATCACTCCGGAATTTGTACGCGACGAAGTGGCACGTGGCCGCGCGATTATCCCCGCCAATATCAACCACCCGGAGCTGGAGCCGATGATTATCGGCCGCAACTTCCTGGTGAAGATCAACGGCAATATCGGCAACTCGGCCCTGGGTTCTTCCATCGAAGAAGAAGTGGCCAAACTGACCTGGGGTATCCGCTGGGGTGCAGATACCATGATGGATCTCTCTACCGGCAAGAATATCCACGAGACCCGCGAGTGGATTATCCGCAATTCACCGGTACCTGTGGGCACGGTGCCGATCTATCAGGCGCTGGAAAAAGTGGATGGCGTGGCCGAAGACCTGACCTGGGAAATTTTCCGCGACACGCTGATTGAACAGGCCGAGCAGGGCGTGGATTACTTCACCATTCACGCGGGTGTACTGCTGCGCTATGTCCCCATGACCGCCAAGCGCGTGACCGGCATTGTGTCGCGTGGCGGCTCCATCATGGCCAAGTGGTGCCTGGCCCACCACAAGGAAAATTTCCTTTACACCCATTTCGAAGACATTTGCGAAATCATGAAGGCCTACGACGTTTCCTTCTCGCTGGGTGATGGTCTGCGTCCGGGCTCCATTGCCGACGCCAACGACGAAGCACAGTTTGGTGAACTGGAAACCCTCGGAGAGCTGACCGAGATCGCCTGGAAGCATGACGTACAGGTCATGATCGAAGGCCCCGGCCATGTGCCCATGCACATGATCGAAGCCAATATGAAAAAGCAGCTGGAGCACTGCAAGGAAGCGCCGTTCTACACCCTTGGGCCGTTGACCACCGATATTGCCCCCGGCTACGACCACATCACCTCCGGTATCGGTGCCGCTCAGATTGGTTGGTATGGCTGTGCCATGCTTTGTTACGTTACCCCGAAAGAGCACTTGGGCCTGCCGGATAAGGATGATGTAAAAGAAGGCATCATCACCTACAAAATCGCCGCTCACGCCGCTGATCTGGCGAAAGGTCACCCCGGTGCTCAATTGCGCGACGATGCCTTGAGCAAGGCCCGCTTTGAATTTCGTTGGGAAGACCAGTTCAACCTTGGCCTTGATCCCGATACCGCTCGCGCCTATCACGACGAAACCCTGCCGAAGGAATCCGCCAAGGTGGCTCACTTCTGTTCCATGTGTGGTCCGAAATTCTGTTCCATGAAGATCACGCAAGAGGTTCGCGACTACGCAGCCCAGCAGGAACTGGAAGCGGAAATGGCGAAGAAATCCGACGAGTTTAAATCGCAGGGCAGCGAGATCTACCACAAGGTCTAAGCTGCATATGAAGGTGGGAATCGCTGGCGCTGGCCTGCTCGGTCGGCTGCTGGGCTGGCAACTGCAACGCCGGGGTCATCAGGTGACTTTGTTTGATGCCGGTGACGAGCTCGCTACGGACAGCGCCGCCTATGTGGCGGCGGCTATGCTGGCGCCTTACAGTGAAGCTGTGACCAGCGGCGCGGAACTGTTTGGTGTTGGCAAGCAGGCCGTGTCGCAATGGCGGGAGTTGTTACAGCAACTGTCGGAAAGCAGCGCGCACGCGGTGACATTGAATGACAGTGGCTCGGTTGTCATCGCCCACGAACTGGATCGCGCCAATCTTCAGCATTTTTCGCAGAAGCTGCGAGCCGCTGTAGGCGATGACAGCTCCATCAAGACGCTTGATCGTGCGGGTATTGCCGAACTTGAGTCCGAATTGCCGATCCGCTTCAGTCAGGGGCTTTGGCTGGCGGGCGAGGGCTGTCTCGATAATCGCGCTTTGCTGCGTGCATTGCACGATGTTCTCCAGGCAGGTGGTGCGGAGCTGCGCTGGCACTGTCCGGTGAGTCGGGTTGAGGCAGGGAAATTAAATACACCTGCCGGTACGGAAAGCTTTGACTGGGCCATTGATTGTCGCGGTCTTGGTGCTAAAACCGATTGGCCTGAGGTACGCGGTGTTCGCGGAGAAATCCTGTGGGTGCGGGCGCCGGAAGTGCAGTTGGGTCGGCCAGTCCGGCTGATGCATCCGCGCTATCACCTGTATATCACGCCGAAACCGGGTGATATCTATGTGGTGGGCGCTACCGAAATTGAAAGCGAATCCCAGGCCCCGGTCACTGTGCGATCACAATTGGAATTGTTGTCTGCGCTTTACAGTGTGCATTCGGGCTTTGCCGAAGCGCAAATCGTTGGCAGCTATGCCCGTTGCAGGCCGTCCTTGCCAGATAACCTGCCTCAGGTGCAGGTTAGTGATGGTCTGCTCAGGTTGAACGGACTTTATCGGCACGGTTACTTGCTCGCGCCAACGGTCGTAGAGTCGGCGATCAACGCGCTGGATGGCGACGTAACTGGAACCTTTGTTCAGAATGCTTTGACAGTCACATCATGATTGAAGTTAGCGTAAACAGCGAAAGCAAACAGATAGACGGCGCTAAAACCCTGGCTGAACTGTTAGGTGAATGGGGTTTTGAATGTCAGCGTGTAGCCGTGGCCGTCAACGAAGATTTTGTGCCGCGTTCCACTTACGCCAGTGTTTCTCTGAAGGCGGGCGATCGGGTGGATGTGGTGGCGCCTGTGCAAGGCGGTTAGGTAAGGGGAAGCAGAGGTAAATAATGACAGATACCTGGACACTGTACGGTCAGACTTTCAGTAATCGCTTGCTGATCGGCAGCGCGTTGTACCCCTCGCCACAAGTCATGAGTGAGGCGATCGAAGCCTCGGGTTCAGAGATTATTACCGTGGGGCTGCGGCGCCAGTCGCCGGAAGAAGCCGGTGGCCAGTCCCTTTGGACCCATATTCAAAAACTTAACAAAACTCTCCTGCCCAATACCGCCGGATGTCACTCGGTTAAAGAGGCTGTGACCCTAGCGCAGATGAGTCGCGAGATGTTCGAGACCGACTGGATCAAGCTGGAAGTGGTGGGTGATGATTACAACCTTCAGCCCGACCCAATCGGCACCATTGAGGCGGCTGAAAAACTGATTAATCTCGGTTTCAAGGTCTTCCCCTATTGCACGGATGATCTGGTGATCTGCCAGCGCCTGCGCGACGTGGGCTGTGAAGTGCTCATGCCCTGGGGCTCGCCGATCGGTACGGGGCGCGGTCTGATGAATCCCTACAACCTGCAGACTATTCGCGAGCGGCTGCCGGATATTCCCTTGATAGTCGATGCGGGGATCGGCAAACCGTCCCATGCAGTCATGGCGCTGGAATTGGGGTACGATGGAATTCTGCTGAACACGGCGGTGGCGCAGGCCACGGATCCGGTGCGGATGGCCAAGGCCTTTCGCGATGCGATTGCGGCTGGTCGTCAGGGCTATCTCGCCGGCGCCATGCCCGAGCGGCAAACAGCCAGTCCGAGCACGCCCACGCTGGGGATGCCGTTCTGGCACCAACAATAGCGCCCTTAACGGCGCTTCAGGCTGACAGTAAGGGTTGTGGATGAGTGAAAAAAAGAACCGCCGCAGTTTTGGAAATGTTGCCTTTCCCTCCGCCGCTGAAGACGCACATCGCGCGCGAGAAGTAGAAGAAACCCCTCAAACCCGAGCCTCCGCCTATCGGCTGGCTTTTACCGACGAAGAGTTTTTGCTGCGCAACGAGCTGCGGCCGATCCGCTTGCAGCTGGAATTATTGAAGCCGGAAATGACCATGCTGGAGCGGGAAATTGACGCCACGATTGTCATGTTTGGCAGCGCGCGTTTGCCCGATCCCGACAAGGCCGCTGAACAGATAGCTCAGGCCCAGCAACTGCTGAGCGACAACCCTGACGATCCAGCGATGCAGCGTCGCTTGGAGATTGTCGAGAAGCGAGCGTCGCTCAGTACTTACTATGAAGAGGCCCGTCGGCTGGCTGCCATCGTTGGTGAACATTACTCCGGTACACCGGGTAAACCACGGGTTCATGTGATGACCGGCGGTGGCCCCGGTATTATGGAGGCGGCTAACCGAGGTGCTGATGATGTGGGCGCAGAAAGCATCGGGCTCAATATTGTGCTGCCCCACGAACAGCATCCTAACGAGTGGATCACGCCGGAGCTGAGTTTCCGCTTTCACTATTTCGCCATTCGTAAGATGCACTTTCTGATGCGGGCGAAAGCGCTGGTGGTTTTCCCCGGCGGCTACGGCACCCTCGATGAGTTTTTTGAGACTCTGACCCTGCTCCAGACACAAAAAGTTAAAAGCCTGCCGATTCTGGTTTTTGGTAAACCGTTCTGGGAGCAGGTTCTAAACTTTGATGCATTGGTGGACTACGGCATGATCAGTGCAGAGGATATTCATCTCTTCACGTATGTCGATACTGCCGAGCAGGCGTGGGCGATTATTCGCCAACACTGCGAAAACTGATTTCCCCGTGTGAGCGGGCACCCACTAAGGACACCGTATGGCAACACACAGTAAACCCATCGCCTGGAGTATCGCCGGTTCCGATTCCGGTGGCGGCGCGGGTATTCAGGCGGATCTCGCAACCTTTCAGGATTTTGCGGTACACGGTTGCACCGTTATTACTGCCATTACTGCTCAGAACAGTTTCGCGGTAGGTTATGTGGCGGTGACCCATCGCCGGGCGCTGGCTGCACAGATCAACGCCCTCGACAGTGACCTCCCTGCCGATGCCATTAAAGTCGGCATGCTCGCCAGCGAGGAAGTGGTGGAGATGGTCGCCAAATACCTCAAGGAATATCAGGGCTTTGTGGTTTGCGATCCAGTAACGCGTGCCAGCAGCGGCGATTCCCTGATCACGGGGGATGCCACCAATGCCTTGCTGGATCAGTTGCTGCCACGGGTCGATCTGCTGACGCCCAATCGCAACGAAGCGGAAGCTATTCTCGGACGCCAGCTGCGTGGCCTTGAGGATGTAGAGAAGGCGGGTAAGGAAATCGTCAAGCTCGGTGCGCGTTCGGTACTGATTACAGGGGGGCACTTTGATGCCCTCAACGGCGAGCGTCTCGACTACTGGACCGACGGCGACAGCGGCTTCTGGTTGCACGGCCGCGATGTGCAGACCGTGAACAGCCACGGTTCCGGTTGTACCCTGTCGTCGGCAGTGGCCGCGGCGGTTGCGCGGGGCTACGACCTGAAAGATGCGCTGGTGCTGGGCAAGGCCTATGTGACCCAGGGTTTGCGCTTGTCGACCCAGTTGGGCGGCGGCCCCGGCGCAGTAGCCCACATGGGCTGGCCGACACACTGGTGGGATTTGCCTACCGTTAGCCCGACGCTTCGCCAAACAGCGATGAAGCCTTTCCCCAGTTGCGGTGGAAAACTGGGGCTGTACCCGGTGGTGGATAGTGCCGATTGGATTGAGCGTCTGTTACCGCTGGGCATCACCACCATCCAGCTCCGCGTCAAAGACAAAAGCGGCGAAGCCTTGCGTGCGGAAATAGAGCGCGCGGTAGCAATCAGTGAACGTTATAAGGCTCGCCTGTTTATTAATGACTATTGGCAGGAAGCCATCGCGGCGGGTGCTTACGGTGTTCACCTTGGTCAGGAAGATCTGCAGACCGCCGATATCAACGCCATTCGCGAAGCGGGTTTGCGGCTCGGCGTCAGTACCCACAGCTACTTTGAAATCGCCACGGCTCACAGCGTGAAGCCGAGCTATATCGCATTGGGGCCGATCTACGCGACGACCAGCAAGGTCATGCCATTTGATCCGCAGGGCTTGAGCCAGCTGCAGCATTGGGTTGAGCTGTTGGGCGAACAGTACACGCTAACGGCCATTGGCGGGATTGATGTGCGCCGGGCCAAAGACGTATTGGCAACGGGCGTCGGCAGCGCGGCGATGATCAGCGCCATTACTCAAGCCGAGGATGTTGAGGCGACGGTTGCTGAACTGATGGCGCTGCACGAGGCTGCCCAGTGAAGCGCCGGCTGGCCTACCTGCTGGCGGCGACTTGCATGCTGGCACCAATGGTCTGGGCCGATGTGCAGGTGAATGCGTTGTTTGAAGGGTCGGCCTATCTGACGGTCAATGGCCAGCAAAAGCTGCTGCGAAAGGGGCAGAGCTTTGAAGGCATCACATTGCTCGATGCCAATCCCTCGCGCGCGCTGGTGGAGATAGACGGCCAGCAGCAAGAGCTGACCCTGACATCCCGCATCAACGCCAGTTATCGGGCCAATGATACTCTCGAAGTTGTGCTTCGGCGGGATAGTCAGCTGAAATATATGACGCAGGCGGTTATCAATGGGCGCAGTATTGCTGCGCTGGTTGATACGGGTGCCAATGTGATGGCGCTCAGCAGTCGTCATGCCAGCCAGCTAGGCATAGATTTCAAAAAGGGCGAGCGTTCCGCCGTGACCACGGCGAGCGGCGTTGCCCCCTCCTATCGGGTGATCTTGCGATCGGTCAGTGTGGGTGGCATCAAGGTGCACAACATACAGGCGGTGGTGGTAGAGGGGGATTATCCTCAGGAGGTTCTACTCGGAATGAGCTACCTCACCCACGTCGATATGCAGGAACGGGACAACATCCTGACACTTCGGGCCCGTTACTGACATTGCGGTCGAATTTGCCTGCCAATCAGGCTAGAATTGCGCCTCCCTGCAATCTGGCTGGAGTTCAGCGTGTCCCTTAGGTTTGTCGAATCCTCCAAACTGCCCACTCAGTGGGGCATATTCGATATTCATGGTTTTGAGGATAGCGAAAACCAGAAAGAGCATATCGTGTTGACGCTGGGTGACGTCAGCACCGGCGGCCCGGTGCTGGGCCGTGTGCATTCCGAATGCCTCACTGGTGACGCCCTGTTCAGCATGCGCTGTGACTGCGGCCCGCAACTGCAGGCCGCGCTGCAGCAAATTGCGGCGGAAGGTCGTGGTGCGCTGTTCTATCTGCGTCAGGAAGGCCGTGGTATTGGCCTGCTCAACAAGATTCGCGCTTACAAACTGCAAGATGGCGGCGCTGATACGGTCGAGGCCAACGAAAAACTGGGCTTTCACGCTGATCTGCGCGACTACAGCATGTGTAAGGTCATGTGCGACCATCTGGGCATTACCCAGCTCAAACTGATGACCAACAATCCCCGCAAGGTGAATGCCCTGACCGAGCACGGGATCGATGTGGTTGAGCGCCTGCCCCTGCGCATCGGTGAAAACCCCCACAATGCTCGTTATCTGGCTACCAAGGCCGGCAAGCTGGGGCATCTGTTCGATCACTGATCGCCGCTGTCAGCGCTTCTTCAGCCAGATCACCCTTTTATCCGTCGCTACTGCATCCAGCGGGATATCCCAGCTCTGAACCGGGAGTTGTTCGACTTCCTGGCAGTGGTGGGCCAGCCCGATTAATAGCGGGCGGTCTGTTTTTGACAGGCCGGCCAGCGTCCGGTCGTAAAAGCCTCCGCCCATGCCAAGCCGATTCCCTTTTCGGTCAAAACCCACCAGAGGCAGCAAGATCACATCCAGTGCGTTTACCGATACAGCGCTGCCTCGGGTCGGCGGCGGTTCGGGAATCTGAAAGCGATTATTTTTCAGGGTTTGCCCCGGTCGAAAACGTCTGAATTGCAGGGCTTTGTTTTTGAGGCAGGGCAGGTAGCAGCGTCGACGCATGCGGGCGAGTCGTCGCAGGGTGATCTCCGGGGAGATTTCTCCGTCGTTGGCCAGATACAGGGCAAGCTTTGAGGCCTCGCGCAGCGCCGGTAGCGTGCGCAATTGGCGGTCGAGCGCTTTACTTGCGATGCGTTGCTCGATAGCGGAAAGGTTCCGGCGACGTTCGCGAAGTTGGCGGCGTAATTCAGATTTCTGCAGGGAAGTCATGCGCTTAGTGTGCGCAAAGGCCAGAGGCCGAGCAAGCGGAAAAATATAGAGGTAAAAAGAGCGGGCGGAAGATAAAAACCCCGGTGGTACCGTTGGCCGCGTGACCCTTGAACCCAGAGGTTCAAGGTGGCGGTTTCCGCGTCGCATCAGGCTTCCCGTCAAGCGGGCATGCACAACAGCAACGGCTGGAAACAGCCTGGGTAAAAAGCATCGGCTCAGGGATCTAGCGGCCTGACGCATACCCCAGGGTCGTTGCAGAGTATAACACTGGCGGTAGGCCACCTATAGGGGCTAACCACGATTCACAATGTGAATCTTTGCTTGAATTTGCGTGACAGCCGCAGGTTTTTGCCTTAAAAAGCCGCGTCCTTTCGCGAGTGCTGCCGTGAACAGTTTGCCCCCTGTGTTTTTGCCCGACGCCTTTGATCGGATCGCCGATGACTTGGCTCGCGACGGCTATAGCCTGTGTGACTCACTGGTGCCCGAGGATCTGTTGTGGGCGCTCTATGAACGGGTTGGGCCACGCAGCCGGGCGGGCTTCAAACGGGCCGGTGTCGGCCGTGAAGATAGTTTCAGGGTGAGTGAGCGTTTGCGCTCGGACACGATCCACTGGCTGGATCACGATTACCCGGCGGAGTCGGCATATTTGCATTGGATGGAGCAGCTGAGGCTGGAATTGAATCGGCGGTTGATGCTTGGCCTGTTTGATTTCGAGTGTCATTTTGCCCGCTATAAACGGGGCGCATTTTACAAAACCCACCTCGATGCCTTTGCCGGGCAGACCAACCGGATACTGTCGAGTGTGCTGTATCTGAATCCGACCTGGGCGCCGGATTGGGGCGGAGAACTGGTGATGTATCGAAATTTTGACGGGGATGTGGTGGAAACCGTAGCGCCCCTGTTCGGGCGTCTGGTGTTGTTTCTCAGCGAGCGTTTTCCCCACGAGGTAAAGCCAGCCCGGCGCCAGCGCTACAGCGTAGCGGGCTGGTTCCGGGTGCGGGAAATACTATAAGGGCGATCCTCAGCCGAAGATCGCTTTGAACAGAAAGAAGAATACGATAGCCAAAGCGGCACCGGCGGGCAGGGTGATCAGCCAGGACAGGAAGATATTGCCGATCACGCGCAGGTTCAGTGCTGCAATACCCCGGGCCAAACCGACCCCGAGAATGGCGCCAACCAGCGTGTGAGTTGTGGAGATCGGCAGGCCCGTGGCCGAAGCCAGTACAACGGTAGTTGCAGCGCCCAGCTCAGCAGCAAAACCACGGCTGGGAGTCAGCTCGGTGATTTTCTTGCCGACGGTGGCGATAACCTTAAAGCCGTATGTGGCCAGACCCACCACGATACCGCCGCCACCGAGCAGCAGAATCCACCAGGGCAGGGCTGATTTTGCGGCAACTTCACCGCCGGAATTGATTACCGACACCACAGCGGCGAGCGGACCAACCGCATTGGCCACGTCGTTGGAGCCGTGAGCAAAGGCCATGGCGCAGGCGGTGAAAATCATCAGTACCGCAAACACGCGCTCTACGTTGGCGTAGCGGAAGTTACCGGTAATGGGCTCTTCCTTGATGCGGCTCAGCAGGACGTAGCCCAGCCCCATGATGACCAGACCGACCAGCGCTGCGTAACCCAGGCATTCCTGAAAGCTCAGGCCCAGACCGATATGTTTGAGGCCTTTAACCATGGTGACCATGGCGATAATGAAGCCCACCGCAAACATGTAGAAGGGAATGTACTTCTTGGCGGCTTTAAAGGGCTCGGGGGCGTCCAGAATCAGTCGTTGGGCACTCATAAAGAGCAGGAAGGAGATGGTCCCGGCGAGGAGGGGTGAGACCACCCAGCTTGCAGCGATCTGACCGACCTTGCCCCAGGCGACCGCATCGACACTGATACCGACTGCCGCAAAACCGACCAGCGCGCCCACAATGGAGTGCGTTGTGGACACGGGCCAGCCCATAATGGAGGCGATCAGCAGCCAGGTTCCCGCTGCGAGTAGGGAGGCCATCATCCCATACACCAATAGCTCTGGTGTATCGGTTAGCACCGAGGAATCAATGATGCCCTTGCGGATGGTGGAGGTGACCTCACCGCCTGCCAGATAAGCACCGGCGAACTCGAATACCATGGCGATCAGAATCGCCTGTTTGATGGTCAGTGCCTTGGAACCTACCGAGGTCCCCATGGCATTGGCCACGTCGTTGGCGCCCACGCCCCAGGCCATGAAAAAGCCGAACAGGCAGGCCAGAATCAGCAAAATATGGCCGTGTTCTGCAATAACAGACATGTGTTATCCCCAATAATCGTAAGTCGTTAGCGTGCCAGCAGAATCTGCAGGCGCGCGCCTACTTTCTGTGCTTCATTGGCGAGTTCACCCACCCAGTCGATGATCTTGTACAGGAACATCACATTGACGGGGGGCAGCGAATCTTCCTGCTTGAACAGGACGGCTCTGATTTTGACCTGGGCCTTGTCGTTTTCGTGCTCGAGCTTATCCAACTCGTTGATCAGAGATTCTACAAAGTCGACTTCGCGGCCGCGGAAGCCGCTTTCCAGCAGCTCATCAAGCTCGTCGATAGCGCGGTGGGCCTGATTGACCGTGTCGATGGACAACTGCAGATAGTCGCGCATCAGATCGGTCAGTTTTTCCGGAATTTCCATCTGGCGGCCCAGCATCAGACCGGCGATGTCCTTGGACAGGTTGGCGATATGGTCCTGAATGCGCACCAGATCGAGCAGATCCGAGCGCGGTACCGGTAGAAACAGGTTCTTGGGCAGTTGAATCCGTACCTGCTTTTTCAGCTTGTCGGCTTCGTGTTCGAGTTTTGTGATGGCTTTCTGTTGTTCCTTGGCGGCATTCCAATCGCCCTCGACCGCGGCATCCAGAAACAGCCCCAGTGTCTGGGCGCAATCGCGCACACTGGTCATGTGTTGTTGGATGGGAGCGATCGGCGATTTGCCGAACAGATTGGTGAGAGGATTGCTGGCCATAATGCTCTCCTGAGTCGCGAGGGCGCCAGTATACTGGCTTGTCATCAAATTGTAACAGTTGACGTGTCAGGCCTTTCGAGGCAGGCCATTGGGCTGCTCTGGTAATTATGGGGCGGTGACTGTGATAATACGGTGAAAAACAGGCGGGAATTATTCATGCAGAACATGGCTTCAACCCTGTCCGGGCCTCTGTCGGTCAAAGATTTGCTGAACCGGCTGGAGCAGGAGGGCTATATCTCGACTGCCGACTTTCGCCGCATCCCTCATTTTACCTCCAAGCGCGAAGGCAAACCGGTGCACCCGGTGGAGCATATCGCCAACTTCGACTTGGAAAACCTCAAGCGTCCCGGTCGCCGGTTGACCGAAGAGTTTCTGATGCAGTGGCTCGCCGAGCACTGCGGTCTGGAATTTCGACATATCGACCCGCTGAAAATCGATGTGCCGGCAGTGACCGAGGTGATGTCTTTTGCCTTTGCCCAGCGCTACAACATTCTGGCGCTGGAAGTCACCGATGAAGAAGTCGTGGTGGCGGTGCTGGACCCCTTCGAGCGCAAGTGGGAGGACAATCTGGCGCCGACCCTGCGCAAACCCATTCGCAAGGTGCTGGCCAAACCCTCGGATATTGCCCGATACACTGTCGAGTTTTACACCCTTTCCAACTCGGTGATGGGGGTGCAGGGTGCCGAGAAGAAGGATTCCGGTGTCACCAATCTGGAGCAGTTGCTGCAGATGGGGGGCGGGAAGGATCTGGATGCCAATGACGGTCACGTCGTAAAAATCGTCGACTGGCTGCTGCAGTACGCCTTTGATCAGCGCGCCAGTGACATTCATATCGAACCACGCCGGGATATCGGCAATGTGCGTTTCCGAATTGATGGCGCTTTGTATAACGTTTACGAAATGCCCTCCAGCGTCATGGCGGCGGTGGTCAGCCGCCTGAAGATTCTCGGGCGCATGGATTTGGCGGAGAAGCGCCGGCCACAGGACGGCCGGCTTAAAACCAAAAACCCGCAGGGCGGTGAGATTGAACTGCGACTGTCGACGCTGCCGACTGCCTTTGGCGAGAAGCTGGTGATGCGGATTTTTGACCCGGAGGTGCTGCTGCGCAGTTTTGACCAGCTCGGCCTGCGCGGCGAGGATCTCAAGCGTTGGCAATCCATGATTAGCCAGCCCAACGGGATTGTGCTGGTCACCGGGCCAACCGGCTCGGGTAAAACCACGACTCTCTATTCCAGCCTGAAACAGATTGCCACTTCGGACGTCAACGTCTGCACCATCGAAGATCCGATTGAGATGGTGGAAGGCAGCTTTAACCAGATGCAGGTGCATTCCCAGATCGGCCTGACCTTTGCCGCCGGGGTGCGAGCCCTGCTGCGGCAGGATCCGGACATTATCATGATCGGTGAGATTCGCGATCGTGAAACCGCAGAAATGGCCGTGCAGGCGGCGCTCACCGGTCACCTTGTGATTGCTACCCTGCACACCAACGATGCGCCCAGTGCCATCACGCGTCTGCTGGAGCTGGATGTGCCCGCTTACCTGCTCAAGGCCACCGTGCTTGGGGTAATGGCCCAGCGGCTGGTGCGCACCCTGTGTCCTCACTGCAAACAGCCTGAAGAAACGGATCCTCTTGGCTGGCAGCAGTTGATTGCGCCCTGGCGTGCAGAGAATCCCAAACAGGTCCACCGCGCCGACGGATGTCTGGAGTGTCGCAACACCGGTTTTTATGGCCGCCAGGGTATTTATGAAGTGCTGACTATGGGTGATGGCGTAAAAGATATGATCAATGCCGACATGAACCTTGCCGGTCTGCGTCAGGCGGCTGTCAAAGGCGGCATGAAGACCCTACGCCTGAGCGGTGCCCAGAAAGTGGCTGCGGGTGAAACCACCATTGCCGAAGTAATGCGCGTGGCCCCCAGCCCGCAAAGCAACTGATCTACCACCTGCCTAGTTAAGGAGTGTTATGGCTCTGCTTGTCGATACGGTTCCGGAACTTCTGCGCGAAGATGCCACTCGCAATTGGCAGCAGTTGCTTGAGGCCTGCAGCGATGAACAGCGCAGCTGGTATGAAAACGCCGTAGAAAACACGGACTTTGCCCAGCGTCTTGCTTGCGTGCTGGCGGCCTCTCAAGCGTGGTTTGAGCTGGCGCGACAGCAGCCGCAGGCCGTTATTGATTTACAGGCGGCGGGTCAGTTGGACGCGGATCAGCCGGAGCTTGCCTTTGACCGTGAACTGGCCTCGGCCGCCGAGCTGGATAAGGCTCTGCGACGTTTTCGCAATCGTCATTGGTTGCGCATTGTCTGGCGTGACCTCAATCGGCTGGCCGATACCACGGCCACCACCCGCGATCTGAGTCTGCTGGCCGATCGCTGCCTGCAGCTGGCGCTGGATTATCACCACCGGGAACTGGCGGCGGAGTGGGGTGAGCCCCACAGCCGCAGCGGTGAGCCCCAGCGTCTGGTCGTAATTGCCATGGGTAAGCTCGGCGCCTGTGAGCTGAACCTGTCCTCGGATATTGATCTGATCTTTACCTACCCCGAATCCGGCGAAACCGTCGGCGGCGTCCGGCAGGTCGATAACCAGCAGTTCTTTATCAAACTGGGGCAGCGATTGATTGCCAGTTTGGATCAGCGCACCGCAGACGGCTTTGTATTCCGCATGGATATGCGTCTGCGACCCTATGGTCAGAGCGGTCCATTGGTCATTAATTTTGATGCCATGGAAGAGTACTACCAGGATCAGGGGCGGGAGTGGGAGCGCTACGCCATGATCAAGGCGCGCGCCGTTGCCGGCGACATCGACGCTGGCGAGCGTCTGCTGGCCGACCTCAAGCCGTTTGTCTACCGGCGCTATATCGATTTCTCGGTCATTGAAGCCCTGCGCGAAATGAAGGGGATGATTCGGCGCGAGGTGAAACGGCGCCAGCTACAGGACAATATCAAGCTCGGCAGCGGCGGTATTCGCGAGGTGGAGTTTATCGCCCAGTGTTTTCAGCTGGTGCGGGGGGGGCGCGAACCTGGGTTGCAGGAGCGACGTTTGCTAGTGGTGCTGAATGAGCTCTTGGAGCTGGAGCAACTGCCACAGGATGCGGTGCAAGAATTGACGGTTGCCTATGGTTTTTTACGTGACAGTGAGCACGCCATTCAGGCCTGGCTCGACCGCCAAACCCAGCATTTGCCCAAAGAACCCAAGGAGCGCGCAGCACTGGCCTGGGTGATGGGCTTTGACGACTGGGATGCCTATTACATGGCTCTTGAGCAGCACCGCGAAAATGTGACAGCTCACTTTGAGGCCGTCATTGCCGACCCGGAAGAGAGCGATGAGATTGAGTTGTCCGAGCGCCCCTGGGAAGACCTGTTGCACAGTGCCGATCACGCCTCGCTGCTGGCAGAGCTTGAGGATGCTGGCTTCGATGAGGCGGAAGAAATTGCCCGTCTGACCCTAGCCATGCTGGAGGGCGGGACGGTAAAGCGGATGCAGAGCATTGGTCGGGAGCGGCTCTACGATTTTCTGCCGCGTCTGCTCGATGCCTGCGCGGATGCACAACTGCCCGGCCGTTGTTACCTGCGCATTCTGCCCTTGGTGGAGGCGGTTTTGCGCCGTACTGCCTATCTGGTGTTGTTGATTGAAAACCCGGGCGCCCTGAGCCGGCTGGTGCGCTTGTGCGATGCCAGCCCGTGGATTTCGCGGCAGCTGTCGCGCAACCCGGTGTTGCTCGATGAGCTGTTAAACGAAGACACACTCTACTCCGTACCCGACAAGGACGGCCTCTATAGTGAGCTGCGCCAGCAACTGCTGCGTATTCCGGGGGATGATCAGGAAGCGCAGATGGAGGCCCTGCGTTACTTCAAGCTGGCTCATATTCTGCGGGTGGCGGCTTCGGAGATCGTCGGCACCTTGCCGCTGATGAAGGTTAGCGATTACCTGTCGGCTATTGCAGAAGTGGTGTTAAGCCATGTGCTGGAACTGGCCTGGCAGGATATTCAGGCCCGCCACGGCAACCTGCCCGGTTGTGAGCAAGAGCTGCCCTTTGTGGTGGTCGCATACGGCAAATTGGGTGGTTTGGAGCTGAGTTACGGCTCGGATCTGGATCTTGTCTTTATTCATGATCTGGAAGGTAGCGCCGTTTCTGATGGTAAACGACCCGTTGACGGGGCGACCTTTTTTACCCGCCTCGGCCAGCGCATGATTCATATCCTCAATACCAATACCGGTCTCGGCCAGCTCTATGAAGTGGATATGCGGCTGCGTCCCTCCGGTAATTCGGGGCTGCTGGTGTCGTCTTTCCGCGCCTTTGAGGAATACCAGCGCACCAGTGCCTGGACCTGGGAACATCAGGCTCTGGTTCGGGCCCGGGTGGTCGCCGGGGGTGAGGGGCTGGCCGCGCGCTTTGGCGAGCTGCGCGCCAACCTTTTATCCCAGCAACGAGACGAAGCGGCCCTGAGGGAGGAGGTGGTCGTGATGCGCGATCGCATGCGTGAGCATCTTTCCAGTGACGCTGCAGGCAAAAAAAATGAAAGCTTTGAGCTGAAACAGGGGCTTGGAGGTATCGTTGATATTGAATTTATGGTGCAATATGCGGTTCTCGCCCAGGCCTGTCGGTACCCTTTGCTGACGCGATATACCGACAATATCCGGATACTGGAGTCGCTGCAGGCCGAGGGCCTGTTGAGTGAATCCCAGGCGCTTGCTCTGATTGATGCCTACAAGACTTTCCGCAGTTTTGTTCACCGCTCAAGCCTGCAGGAGGAAAAGGGGGTTGTGCCCCTGGCCGAGGTCATGGAACAGCGCCAGCAGGTGCTGGATCAGTGGCAGCACTGGATGGTACCGGGCGAAGCGTAAAACGAATTTTCTTGAGGAGACTCTGCAATGTCCATGGCTGATCGCGATGGCGTGATTTGGTTTGATGGTGAAATGGTGCCCTGGCGCGAGGCCAAGGTGCATGTGCTGACCCATACCCTGCACTATGGTCTGGGGGTGTTTGAAGGGGTGCGCGCCTATAAAACCGACAGCCACGGCACGGCAATTTTTCGTTTAAAAGAACACACGGATCGCCTGTTCCGTTCGGCTCACATCCTGAATATGACAGTGCCTTTTTCCAAGGACGACCTGAATGCGGCTCAGCGCGCTGTGGTCCGTGAAAACGGCCTGGAAGAAGCCTACCTGCGACCGATGGTGTTCTTTGGTTCCGAAGGCATGGGCCTGCGAGCAGACAATCTGCAAACCCATGTCATCGTAGCAGCTTGGCACTGGCCGGCTTACATGTCACCGGAAGCCAAGATCAACGGCATCAAGGTTCGCACCTCGTCCTATACTCGCCATCACGTCAATATCTCCATGTGTAAGGCGAAGGCCAACGGTCACTACATCAACTCCATGCTGGCGTTGAAAGAGGCGCTGGACAGCGGTTGTGAAGAGGCCCTGTTGCTCGACAACGAAGGTTACGTAGCGGAAGGCTCTGGCGAGAACATCTTTATTGTTCGCGAAGGCAAACTCTATACGCCGGAGCTGACTAGCTGTCTCGACGGCATTACTCGCAACACCTTGTTCGCACTGGCCGAAGATCACGGCTACGAGATCATCGAAAAGCGCATTACCCGCGACGAAGTGTATATTGCGGATGAGGCCTTCTTTACTGGCACGGCGGCAGAAGTTCTGCCCATCCAGTCGCTGGACGGTCGTCGCATCGGCGAAGGCAAGCGTGGCCCGATTACCGAGAAGCTGCAAAATGCGTACTTCGATGCGGTAAAGGGGCGGGGTAATTTCCGTGCCGAGTGGCTTGCTCCGGTCGCTGACTGATCGGGCTCATGTCGAACCGTCGCATACTTATCATCGGCCCGTCCTGGGTCGGTGACATGGTGATGGCGCAGACCCTGTTCAAGGTGTTGCGCCAACTTCATCCCGGCTGTGAGATAGACGTACTGGCGCCGGCCTGGAGCAAACCCCTTCTTGATCGGATGCCGGAAGTGCGCAAGGGCTTGAGCATGCCGGTCGGTCATGGTCAGCTGCAGCTTGGCACACGCCTGGGTATCGGTCGTGAGCTGCGTGAGGCCGGGTATGATCAAGCCATTGTGCTGCCGAACTCCCTTAAATCGGCCTTGATTCCCTTCTTTGCCAAGATCCCCCAGCGCACCGGCTGGCGCGGAGAAATGCGCTACGGCCTTCTCAATGATGTGCGCAAGCTGAACAAAGCCCATTATCCGCTGATGATAGAGCGCTTTGTGGCGCTGGCTCTGCCGGAAGGTGCGGTATTGCCTCAGCCGATTCCTCGCCCGGCCCTGACCGTTGATCAGAAGGCGGCAGCAAAATTGCTGGAGGAAAAGGGGCTGGCAGGCAAGGTGCTGGCACTGTGCCCCGGCGCTGAATTTGGCCCGGCCAAGCGCTGGCCTGACAAGCACTACGCTGCGGTAGCCGCAGAGTACGTCGGGCGTGGTTGGCAGGTGGTATTGATGGGCTCCGCCAAGGACTCCGATGTGGCTGAGCGAATTCGTTCCGCACTGCCACCAACCGCTGCAGCACGCTGTGTGAACCTGTGCGGAAAAACCTCTCTGGGTCAGGCCATTGATATCCTGTCGCAGGCAACAGCGGTTGTGTCTAATGATTCGGGGCTAATGCATATCTCTGCGGCCCTCGGGCGACCGCTTGCTGTGGTGTACGGTTCCACCTCTCCCGGTTTTACGCCGCCGCTGGCTGAGCGCGTTGCGGTCGAGCAGATTCCTGTCGACTGTGGGCCCTGTTTCAAACGTGAATGTCCGCTGGGGCATCTCAAATGTCTCGTTGATCTCGAGCCGGCGCGGGTGATCCGCTCGCTGGATGCTCTCTTGGTCGACGGGCCGGTCAGTAAAGAATTGATCTGATGCGTGTACTGATTATCAAAACCTCGTCGATGGGCGATGTGGTTCATACCCTGCCGGCACTGACCGATGCTGCCGCCGCAATCCCCGGGATTGTCTTTGACTGGGTGGTGGAAGAGGGTTTTGCTGAAATACCGGGTTGGCATCCGGCGGTTGATAAAGTGATTCCGGTCGCCATTCGACGCTGGCGGAAATCGCCCTTGGCGGCGGTGAAAGGCATTGAGTGGAAGGCCTTCAAAACCCAGATTCGCAAGGAAAACTACGATCTGGTGATTGACGCACAGGGTCTGCTCAAGAGCGCAATTCTGATGCGCCTAGTGAAAGCTCCCCGCGCCGGCATGGACAGCGAGACTGTACGCGAAAAAATTGCAGCCTGGTTTTATCATCGCAAATTTCATATTCCGCGTGAGCAGCACGCGGTTGAGCGAACCCGTCAGTTGTTTGCGGCGGCCCTGAATTACGACCGACCGACAAGTCGTGGCGACTACGCCATTGATTGCAGCAAGTTTAAACTCGGCGGCGAGCGCGAGCCCTACGCCGTGTTTTTGCATGGTACGACCCGGCATGACAAACACTGGCCGGAAACCTACTGGCTGGAATTATGCAAGCAGGCAGTTGATGCGGGTTATGAAATCCGCTTGCCGTGGGGAAGCGATGCAGAGCGTGAGCGCGCGCAACGTCTTGCCGCGCTAACCGATCAGGTAAAAGTGCTCCCCCGCCTCAATCTGCAGGGAGTGGCGGCTGAACTTCAATACGCCAATTTTGTGGTGTCGGTGGATACCGGTCTCGGTCATTTGGCTGCGGCCCTTAACCGGCCGACGGTTGCTCTCTACGGCCCTACCTCGCCAGATCTGGTGGGTACCTATGGTGCCAATCAATGCCATCTGCTGGCGGGCGACTTTCCGCGAGGCGAGTTGCCGGCGACTGATCCGGTGGTGATGACCTCACTTACACCGCGCCGGGTATGGCAGGCGTTGACGGCACTGCTAAAGGAGAGCGCCTGATGCATTTCGGCTTTGCGCTGTTCAAGTTTTTCCCGTTTGGGGGCTTGCAGCGCGATATGCTGGCTATCGCCCGTGCCTGCATCGAGCGCGACCATCGTGTTACGGTTTTCTGCGGTAAATGGGAAGGGGAGCGCCCCGACGATATCGCGGTCGTGGAAGTCCCGGTTGCGGGCCTGACCAATCACGCCCGCGATCGCTCCTTTGCTGACGCGTTGCCCGCCGCGGTGGCGGCAAGCGACATTGATCGTCTCGTGGGTTTTAACAAAATGCCGGGGCTGGATGTGTATTACGCCGCCGACAGCTGCTTCGCTGCCAAGATCTACGAAGAGCGCGGAGCCTACTACCGCTTTCTGCCGCGCGCCCGCCAATATCAGCGGATGGAGGAAGCGGTATTTTCCCCGTCTGCAGCAACGCAAGTTCTGCTTATCTCCGAACCGGAAAAAGCGGTGTATCAACAGTATTACAACACGCCGGACAATCGTCTCCACCTTTTGCCGCCCGGCATTCGCCGCGATCGCATCATGCCGGACCATTACAACGAGCGCCGGGCCTTACTGCGTAAAAAGTTCGACTGGCAAGACGACGAAACCCTTGTGCTGTTCGTCGGCAGTGGCTTTCGTACCAAGGGGCTGGATCGTGCCATTCGCGCGTTCTCTGAATTAAAGGCTTCGCGCCCCAAAAGCCGCCTGCTGATTCTGGGCAAGGATCGCGCGGAGAAATTTGTAAAGCTGGCCACTCAGCTCGGCGTCTCCGAATCGGTTGAGTTCCTTGGTGGTGTTGATGCGGTCAGCGAGTATCTTTGGGCGGGTGACGTTTTGCTGCACCCCGCTTATCGGGAAAACACCGGCACGGTTTTGCTTGAGGCGATGGTTGCTGGTCTACCTGTGATTACAACAGATGCCTGTGGTTATGCGCGTTACGTGAAAGAGCAGGACATGGGGGCGGTGATTGAACGCCCCTTTGATCAAGCGCTACTTGATACGGCCCTGAAATCCATTGTCGAGGCGCGGGCCGAGCCCTGGCGTGAGCGTGGCCGCCATTTCGCAGAGACGTCGGATATTTTCAGCATGCCGCAGCGCGCTGCAGAATTTCTGGAGAAAGCTTATGACTGAGGCACTCCGCGGGACATTGGAAGCCAAGCATTGGCAGGTCACAGTTCCTATTGGCTATGAGCTCGACGGTGAGCCATTGGTGCTTGAGGAAAGCCTGAGATTGCTGCCGGGCAAACGCGCAACTTTTTCCGGACAGTGGGGGAGTCGTGCGGTTGTGGCCAAACTGTTTCTGCCCTCTGCCGAGCGAGAGCAGCAGGCAGAGATTGCCGGTTTCAATGCGCTGCAGAAAGCGAGCTTGCCCGCGCCAGCGTTGCTTTGGGCGGGCGGCTTGGATGATGGTCTGCTCGCGGTGGTATATGAAAAGCTGGAGGGTGCCGAGTCTCTCGGAGCGGGTTTGCAAGGCGAGCGTCGCAACGCTTTTCTGGCGGCAACCTGTGAACTGCTGGCCCGTATGCACCGCGCCGGTATTTGGCAGGATGATATCCACTTCGATAACTTTCTACTCGCCGATGGCAAGATGTATATCGTCGACAACGCCTCGCTGAAAGCCGTCGAGGGCGCTTTGTCGGTCGAGAAGTCACTGGATAATCTCGCGGCTTTCATTGCCCAGTTCCCCTGGCGTGAGCGACAGGCGCTGTTGGAGAGCCCTTACCTGCCGTTGTCGCTGGATATCGCTGAGGAAAAAGCGCGGCGCCTGCTCCATGAAAAAACGCGTAAAGGCTGGTGGGTTCGCACCAATAAGTATCTGGAAAAAATCTACCGCACCTGCACGGAAATTGTTGTCCGCCGAGATGGTGGCTGGTTTCTCGCCTTTAAACGCGGGCTAGATGAAAGCTGGATAGAGCAGTTCAAGGCCGCGCCAGACAGTGTGATGGTGCGCGCAGAGATGCTGAAAGACGGCAATAGCGCCACGGTGGTACGCACCGAGCTGGCCGGCCGGCCAGTGATTATCAAGCGCTATAACATCAAAAGCACGGGGCACAGGCTGCGCCGCCTGTTTCGCGAAACCCGGGCCAGCAATGCCTGGCGCGCCGCGCATTTGTTGCAGATGGCGGGTATCCGGACCCCGGCGCCACTGGTCTTGCTGGAGCAGCGGCGTGGTCCGCTACGTGGAGTGGCCTACCTGATTACCGAAGATGTCGGCGGTGACGAAATGCTGGATGCCTTCACCCAGCGAGAGCCGACGGAAGCGGAGCTTCAAGATGTCGGCGAGACCTTTCGAGTAATGCGGGAGTTGCAACTTTGTCACGGCGATTTAAAAGCGACCAATTTTCTTGTGACGGATCAGGGAGTGCAGTTGATTGATCTGGATGTGCTTCATGCGGTGTCTTCAGTGAGTAACTTCAAGCGCTGCCACCAGAAAGACCGCGAGCGTTTTTTGCGGAACTGGTATGCCCACCCCGGCGTTGAGCGTCAGTTTAAGCGGCTGCTCATTGGGCAGGAGCCAGCGTGGTGATCCGCTTTTCGATTGTCATTCCAGCCTACAACTATGGCGCGGTGGTGGAGCGCGCGGTGCGCTCGGCCTGTGAGCAGGCGGGCGATGATTTTGAAGTTATTGTGATCGATGACGGCTCCACTGACGATACACCGCAGGTTCTGGATCGTATTACGCAGGATTTTTTGACGCTGAAGGTGATTCATCAGGACAACGCCGGGCTTGCCGCAGTAAGAAATCGGGGTGTTAAGGAAGCTCGGGGCGACTACCTGATTTTTCTGGATGCGGACGATGCTTTCGAGGCGAATGCCTTGGCGGTTTTTCGAGCTGGTGCAGAGTCGCATCCGGATGCTGGGCTCCTGATTGCGCCGACCGTTTCGGTGTTTGATGATGGTCGAATGGTAAGCGGCGGCTCGGTGCACGTTGCCGAAGTGCCGCAGCAGCGGTTTCTGGATTATCTGTACAAACGGCTCTCAATCAGCAATGGTGCGGTGGCGATGCATCGCCGTGTGTTTGGGCTGGTATCGTATAATCCCGCGTTGCGTCAGACCGAAGATATACCCGTCTTTGCCCAGTGTCTGGCGAATTTCGAGGCAGTGGGACTCAGTGAGCCTACAACGCGGATTTACAAGCACGCGGGGAGTATGCGCCACAATGCGGATACGGCGCTGGCGGTTGGTTTGTCTCTGGTAGACGAAGTTTTTAACCCCGAGCGCCTGCCTTCTGAGTTTCAGCAGTATCGTGCGCATTACCGAGCTCGGCGGGCCCTGTCCGTATTTCGTATCTGCAAGCGCGCGGAGCGCTACCCAGAGGCTTGCGACTATTTCAAACTGGCCTGGCAAGCGGATTGGAAAGCCTGCCTGCGCAAGCCGGAGTATCTGTTGAAGTACCTGAGCTGTAAGATTAAAGCCTGAAGCTTAAAAACCTGTTAGCTTTTCCCACCAGCTTGGTGCGCGCGCCGGCTCCATCGTCATGGGCTTGCGGGCAAGCTCCATTAGTCGATCTGCAATGTGCTGGTGGCTGAAACTTGCGCGAGCATGGGCTTCGCCGTTTTCTGCGATCATCGAGAGCAATTCCGGTTTTGTCTGCAGTTCTCGTATTTTCTGGATGGCTTCATCGGCTGAGTCGTAGAGCACGATATTCTGCATATCAACTAGGCCCAGCGCCTCTTCCTCGCCGCTGCCCTGCCGAGCGGCGACCACGGCACAGCCGCAGGCCATCGCTTCAAAGTTTTTGGCCATGTACTCGCCAATGCCGACGTCAGCGCTGAGGAAAATCCGAATTCGGTTCAGGGTGTCGCGATAATCCTCACGACTCTCCGTGCGCAGCAGATGGACTCCTAATGCCTGATCAACAGCCTCCAATAGCTCACGGCGCTGGCTGTACACCGCCGACTGTACCCGGCCAATAAAGCCGATCTCGATATCGCGAGCTGTATTGTGGTTTTGCAATGTTGAGGCGTCGAAGCCCTTGGGAATAACTTCGTTCTCTATGCCCAACTGGCGGAATCGTTGTCCGGTCGCGTAGCCACTGAGTATGATCTGTGCGTGGGGTAGCTGCCTGTAGTAGTCGGCAAAGGCGCCCTTCCAGCGCGATTGCTCGAGAAAGTTCTGGCAGGCGTCCTCCTCGAAAATGATCAGGCCGGGTAGTGTTTGGAGCTGCTTGGCAAAACGGTGAACTTTGGCAAACGGCAGGTCGAGGATAATGCGATCATACTGGCGAGGTTTGAGTCGTCGGAGTGTTCGCGGAAGTGCCTTGATCTCTTTTTTGTTAAGCGAGGCAACCGTTGCGCCGGGCTGGCGCTGCACGTAACTGTATAGCCAGCTAAAGTCGATATCTCTGTCCTGCTGGCCGAGCAGAAGAATGCGGGGTTCGCTCATATCAGAACAACAGGCGGAGCATGCCGCGCAGGGTTTTTCGGGTGAAGTAGCGAGGTTGTATTTCCTTCAAAATGCTCCGAGCCAAGGGCTTCTGCTTTTGTTTGGCTGCGGTCAGGAACAGGCTGTTCATCTCTTTGCTGTAGACCGCCTCAAAACTGGGGTGGTCGCTGTATTCACGTAACGTTTTGCTGATGCAATCGCGCATAAAGGCTGTGTTTTTATAAGTGTTGCTGCCATGCTTGCGGTAGTAGAGCATGATGTCGTTGAGGGCGTAGAAGCGGTAGCCCTCCGACGATAGCTTCATCCACATGTAGATATCTTCCAGTGGGATATCCGGGCGGTAGCCACCCACCTTGCGCATGGCTTCTGTGCGAACCAGCGCTGTTGAAGCGGCGAAACCCGGCTTGCGGCCTTCAAAGAAGTCTTCGAATACGAGCTCTCGCGCCGGGTGGAAGACCTGACGTTTGTTCAGGAGGGTGCCGTCTCCATCGATATACAGAGCATTGCCGCCGCAGACGGTAAATTCGGGATTGGCTTCCAGAAAGCTGACCTGCTTTTCGATCTTGTCCAGAAAAGCGATATCGTCAGAGCCCATCTGAAAGAAATATTCGCCTTTGGCCCTTTCCAGTGCCTGATTCAGGGTGGCCGATAGGCCGATATTGGCTTGCGGCTGAAAGAAAAAGCCGTGCTGATCTGCCAGTGACTGCAGGATCGCAACGCTACTGTCAGATGAGCCGTCGTCGTAAACCAACAACTCTACCTGAGGGTAGGTTTGCCGCAGAATGCTGAGGACGGCTTCGCCGATGTATTTCTCGTGGTTGTAGCATGACAGCGCCACTGTTACCAAGGGTTGATGGCCAGAATCAGGGCTGGGGTTGTCCATAGGGGCTGTCTTTGCTGAGGGTGAGCCGGAATTCTACGGCATGAGCGCGGCGGGGTGCTACTTCGGCCCATAAAGTGAGATAATCCCGGGCTTAATTTTTCAGGCCCAATTTCAGCACAATGAGAAAAGGTATTATCCTAGCAGGCGGCAGCGGTACCCGCCTCTACCCTCTGACCAAGGCCGTCAGCAAGCAGCTGATGCCGGTTTACGACAAGCCGATGATTTTCTACCCCCTGTCGACACTGATGTTGGCGGGAATCCGCGATATTCTGATTATCACCACACCTCAGGATGCGCCCCACTTTCAGCATTTGTTGGGAGATGGTAGTCAGTGGGGTATCAGTCTGCAGTATGCCGTTCAGCCCAGTCCGGACGGGCTGGCTCAGGCCTTCATCATTGGTGAAGAATTTATCGGTAGCGACAGCGTATCGCTGGTGCTTGGCGATAATATCTTCTATGGCAGTGGTTTTGGCACCCAGCTGGAGGCCGCCAGCAAGCTGGAGCAGGGCGCTGAAGTCTTTGGTTATTATGTGGATGATCCTGAGCGCTACGGCGTGGTCGCCTGCGATGAGCAGGGCAATGTCACCAGCATTGAAGAAAAGCCGAAAAGCCCTAAATCAAACTACGCCGTCACTGGACTCTATTTTTACGACAATCAGGTGGTGGATATTGCGCGAAATATCAAGCCTTCGTCTCGTGGCGAGCTGGAAATCACCGACGTTAACAATGTCTACCTCAGTCAAGGCAGCCTCCGGGTGAATTTTATGCCCCGCGGAACGGCTTGGCTGGATACAGGGACCCATGAGTCCCTGCTGGATGCGGCCAACTTTGTACGTGTGGTCGAAGCCCGGCAGGGTTTGAAAGTCTGCTGCCCAGAAGAAATTGCCTGGCGCAAAGGCTATATAACAACTGAAAACTTGCTTGAAATTGCCCGAGAAACCGAGAAAAGCGGTTACGGCGCTTATCTCAAGAAAATCGTACAGCCGGGAACGCCCCAATGAAGGTACAGACGACGCAAATTGAAGGCCTCCTTGTCATCGAGCCGAAAGTCTTTGGCGACGAGCGCGGCTTTTTCTGTGAAACCTGGCAGGCGGAGCGCTACCGCGAGGCGGGCGTAGAAGGCGAGTTTGTGCAGGATAACCACAGCCGATCACGTCAGGGCGTGTTGCGCGGCCTGCACTACCAAATTAAACAACCGCAAGGGAAGTTGGTGCGGGTGACGCATGGTGAAGTGTTTGATGTGGCCGTTGATATGCGTCGTTCATCCCCGACTTTTGGTCAGTGGTACGGTGTAGTGCTGAGTGGCCAGAATCATCGTCAGTTTTGGGTGCCACCGGGCTTTGCCCACGGATTTTATGTGATGTCTGAATCGGCAGATTTTCACTACAAATGCACGGACTATTATGCACCTGAACACGAGCGCAGTCTGTTATGGAGCGACAAGCAGGTGGGTATTGAGTGGCCTCTGGTGGATACGGGGGAACCTGAGCTATCAGCCAAGGATGCTCAAGGCGTGCCGTTCGTGGACGCAGAGGCCTTTGACTGATGCGCGTGTTGATACTGGGGCGCAGCGGTCAACTGGCGCAGGCCTTGCTGGAAAGCTGCCCTGAAGGAATAGAGGCGGCCGCCTGGGGGCGGGCTGACTTGGATCTGTCGAAAACAGAAAACATTACCCCCGTTCTGAGCGATTACGGGCCAGACGCAATAATCAATGCCAGCGCCTATACCGCGGTGGACAAGGCTGAATCTGAAGCCGAGCAGGCGAGAAAGCTGAATGTTGATGCCGTAGAAAAAATGGCTGAAACAGCTAAGACTTTGGCCATCCCTTTTGTTCATGTCTCGACGGACTTTGTGTTTGGGGGTGACAAGACGTCAGCGTATCTGCCCGAAGATATATGTAATCCACTGGGGGTTTACGGTAAAACCAAGCGGCAGGGTGAGGAAGCGATACTTACGATTTACCCCCAGTCGGCGATAGTACGTACCGCGTGGGTATACCGAGCCGGTGCTGCGAATTTTATGTCGACGATGCTGCGTTTGATGGCTGAGCGGGATGAGCTGGGTGTCGTTAGCGATCAGATTGGTGCACCGACTTCGGCTGACAATTTGGCCAATGTATTGTGGCGAGTGCTAGATAAACAGCTGTCGGGTATTTGGCATTACACCGACGCGGGTGTTGCCTCGTGGTATGACTTTGCAAGTGCAATTTATCATGAGGCTCGCGAGGCAGGCTTGCTATCGAGAGCGGTTGAAGTAAAGCCAATACTTACTTCCGATTACCCCACACCTGCAAAGCGACCAGCGTTTAGTGTGCTCGATTCGCGTGAACTGCTTACGGCCATAGAGTGGCCAGCTGTGCATTGGCAGGTCGCGTTGCGTGAGCAGGTCCGCAAGCTCAAATAAGATGATTGAATTTAAAGACGGTAGATTAGATTAATGTTACGAAAATTATTGGTAACCGGTGGTGCCGGTTTTATTGGCTGCAACTTCGTTCACTACTGGTTGAAGCAGCACCCCGGCGACGAAGTAGTCGTGCTGGATGCGCTGACTTACGCCGGTAATCGCGCCAGTCTGGCGTCTGTGGAAGATAATCCACGCTTTACTTTTGTACATGGCGATATCAACGACACGGCGTTAGTGGAAAGCCTGTTGCGTGATAGACAACTCGATACGATTGTTCATTTTGCTGCTGAGAGTCATGTTGATCGCTCGATCACAGGGCCAGATGCCTTTATCGAGACGAACGTGTTGGGGACGCATTCCCTGTTGAAAGCCGCGCGCAGTGTCTGGTTGGCCGGTGATGGCATGCCCCATCGATTTCATCATGTGAGTACAGATGAGGTATATGGTTCGCTGCTGCCCGATGATCCGGCGTTTACTGAAGAAAACCAATACCAGCCAAACTCACCGTATTCGGCTAGCAAGGCTGCCTCAGACCATTTGGTTCGTGCGTATCACCATACCTATGGTTTGGACGTGACAACCAGTAATTGCTCCAACAATTACGGCCCCTATCATTTTCCCGAAAAGCTGATCCCGCTGGCGATTACCAATCTTCTACGTGGCAAGCAGATTCCAATTTACGGCGACGGTAAAAACATTCGTGATTGGCTCTATGTTGAAGATCATGCTCGAGGTATTGAAGCCGTACTTGAGAAAGGTGTTCCTGGTGAGGTTTACAATATCGGTGGGAATAACGAGTGGGATAATCTTGAGCTGATTCGGGTGCTTTGTGAAAAACTGGATGCGGCATTTGAGCAGGATCCGAGTCTACAAGCGCGCTATCCGGACGCTCCAGCATCGAAGGGCAAGAAGAGCGTCGACAGCATTGCCTTCGTGGCAGACCGGGCAGGGCATGATCGACGTTATGCGATCGACTGTGGAAAAACTACCAGTGAATTGGGCTATGTGCCGGCATTTCAGTTCGAAGAGGGTATACAGGCTACGATCAATTGGTATCTTGAGAATGAGAGATGGTGGATTAAACTTGTAGCGTAGAATTTAATAGAGAAGGGAATATCTATGATAGAGGCAGTGGATGAAAATAAGAATCCGCTAATTAGCGTAGTCCTCATCTCGTACAATGGTGCGCGCTACATAGGTGAACAGATCAGGAGTGTGCTCTCGCAGGATTACCCTAATATAGAAGTTGTGATATCAGACGATGGCTCCAATGATGAGACGTTAGAGATTGTTAATCAGTATGCTGCGGAGAACGAAAATGTCCGTGTTTATCCCAACGAAGGGCGTAGGGGGATACACGGAAATTTAAGTAATGGTCTGTCAAAGGCTAGAGGTCAGATAATAGCGATTTGTGACCAAGATGACATATGGCACACCGAGAAATTGTCGATATTAAACTCCTATATTCAGGGCTTCTCTGCCTCATACTGTGATAGCGCATTGATCGATGAAGTGGGGCATCCAATTGGTATCACGATGAGCCAGTTTATTGGCGGTGCAGACTTGGATATAGGAACAAACTACAAAGCTCTAATGATGGACAACTGCGTATCTGGACATGCAATGTTGTTCAGGCGTGAGCTCTTAGCCAGTGTGCTTCCCTTTGCTGATGTTCCGATGTATGACCAACAGATTGCGCTGGTCGCGGCATCGGAAAATGGTATCGCGTATGTTGATCGGGAATTGGTGCTTCATAGGCAGCACGAGAGTAACTCCAATAACCAGATAGTGGCAAAAAAAGTTAGTAGAAGAGACACTTCGCGAAATAGGAAAAAATTGGTAATGCTACGAGAAACCTCGAAGCTCCTTAGTCGTAGTTGTGGCTCTGTGTCCCTTAGGTCCAAAGATAGAAGTAGGTTCCATGCCATAGAAAGGCACCTCGATAATAAGTTCCTTGAGGGGCCTGCTAGGCAAACTTTTGACCTAAAATTATTTATCTTGTTGCTGCCGATCGCTCGTTCTTTGTTTTACTTTTCTTCTCGAAAGAGCGTTTGGCTCAAGCGTCTCTATAGGCTTTGCAGATATTGATGGGTGGGTGCATTTGCTCTCTGGTTTTTTTAGTTTGTGCTGGTTTGGTGTTGAATGATGACTAGACGAGCCATTCTTTTTGCGAGCTATTCTCGAGATGGAGTTGTTGGCTCTCATGTTCTCCGCTTGATTCGCGAATTGACACATTATGCTGAGACGATAATTTTCGTGTCCGCTTCAGGGAAGAGTATTGATTTGTCTAGTGTAAGACCGTTCTGTGATTTGGCTATTTCAAGAGAGAATGTGGGATACGACTTCAAAAGTTGGCATGTGGCATTAGGCGTGTTGGATAAGCCTGATCAATACGATCAGGTGATTCTAATGAATGATAGTGTTTTTGGGCCTCTCTACAGTATGGATCGTATATTTGGTTGGCTGGACGAGTCGGGGTTGGACTGTGCAGGCTTGAGTAGTTCGATGCAGCTTGGATATCACTTGCAAAGTTATTTTCTTTGCTTTAGTAGTCGCTTGATTAAAGATGGAGTGCTGGCTCGATTCTTATCGAGTGTTGTGCAAGAGGACTGCAAGAGCAGCATCGTAAGGAAGTATGAGGTAGGTTTGAGTCATATGCTGTTGGCTGAACACTGGAGGATTGGCGCATATTACGATGTTAAAGAGTTGAGAGGCTGGCAGCGCTTATTGGCAGTGTTCCGCAACGGGAAGAATAAAGGACGAGGTTACTTTCAGCTCTCAAAGCGGGCGCTTCGAGGCGATGTTGGGAATCCTTCGCTTAGCCATTGGAGAAGTCTTATCGAGTCAGGTGTCCCTTTTGTAAAGGTTCAGTTGCTGAGAGACAATCCTTTAGGCATGAACTTGGGGCGCATTCATAGGTATCTGGAGAGGTTTCCAGTGTATGATGATATTCAGGATTACCTGAAGTGACGAGCATTGTTTTAGTCAACCTGTTGTCTATGAAGTCAGCTTTTTCCTTTGGCGTAGGTAGATTCTTGGATGTATCGCCAAATAGATTAGAGACTTTAGAGGGGTCTCTAATAAGCTGATCTGGATGCTTGTCTTTAGCATTTCCCGGTGGAGTTTCTTTTCAATTGTTGCCTTATTCGGGTAATCAATACTTTGAGAGTCGCAAACTCTCTGTTTCAAGACCTCTCTATAAAGCCTTAGTTTATTTAATCTGGACGCCTTTTTTTCTTGTGGGCTCTTACCTTCATGTAGTTTCCATGAGATACCTACGTTTGTTCTGTATTTTACTAGTGGTTTGTCGATGTAAACCACTGCCTTGACTAGAGCTGAGCGGAATCCCCATACCAAGTCTTCGTAGGTCCTTTTGTTCTGTATGGGGGGGAATAAGGCAAGTAGTGATCTCGAGTACGCTGCGGTAGCACCTATGTAAAGTGCAGGGGAAAGGGCTGAATGTGCTATTTGAGGCTCACTGATTCCCCATTCTGGTTTTATTTCGCCGGCTTCAATGTCTTGGTGGTCTATCTGGATTGCGCTGCTATGTACCAAGGTCGGTCTTTCATTGTTTTGTAGGTACGCCTCGACAATCTGATTAACTCGGTCTGGTAGGCTAATGTCATCGCCGGCTGCAACTGCAATGATTTCACCAGTGACCATGCTGAAGGCTTTATTTATGTGCTCGATCAGTCCGAGGTTTTGTTCATTTCGATTTATTTTTACGGAGTGTCTGCCCGAATAGTCTTTTGTAATTTTCTCGATCAGAGAAAAAGTCTTGTCGGAAGAGCAGTCGTCGCTTATGAGGATTTCGAGTGGTTCATAGTTTTGAGATAGTGCTGAATGTACAGCACTTTCGATGTAGTCTTCTTGGTTGTATGCAAAGAGAATTAAGCTGGCGGGGATATTTCTAGGCTTCATACGGTATAACCTATGGGCTAACTAGGTGAAAAAGCATTTATGGCATTCACCACGGATTCGAGTTGTTTGGTTGTCATTCCTGGGTAGATCGGAAGACTGAGAACTTGATTTGACAGTTGTTCTGCTGTCTCAAGCCCGCTAAAGGATTGATGGCGGTAAGCTAGCTGTTTGTGGGGGGGGATAGGGTAGTGAATCAGTGTTTCGATCTCATGCTTTGCGAGCCAGAATTGCAGTTCATTCCGATGATTGCACCGAATAACATACTGATGCCAGACGGGTGTTGACCATATTGGAGTGGTTGGAAGTTGGCAGCTTTTGTTTGTTATATGCCTACTGTAATAGTCTGCATTGTTCTGGCGCTGGGTATTCCATGTGTCTAAATGTTTGAGTTTGACTGATAGTATGGCCGCTTGTATTGGGTCTAGGCGGCAGTTGTAGCCAATGGAGTCATTTACGTATCGTTTTGTGGATCCATAGTTCCGCAGTGAGACTAGGCGATCTCTCAACTCTAGTGAGTTAGTAGTGACGGCGCCTGCATCGCCTAAAGCTCCAAGGTTTTTTCCAGGGTAGAAACTCCAGGCCGTCATGTGACTAATTCCGCCTATCTTTCGCCCTTTGTAATAAGCACCATGTGCTTGTGCAGCATCTTCTATCACTACCAGGTTGTGAGCTTTGGCGAGTTCGATGATCGGGTCCAGATCGGCTGTTTGTCCGTACAGGTGTACAGGGATAATAGCCTTTGTGTTGGAAGTAAGTTTGTTGGCGATCTGGGCGGGGTCTACTAAGTGATTGAGACTGTCTGGCTCAACGGGTACAGGCGTCGCGCCACAGTGAGAGACAGCCAGCCAGGTTGCTATAAACGTATTTGAAGGTACGATTACTTCGTCACCAGGACCTATATTCGAAGCAAGTAGTGCCAGGTGAATGGCGCTTAAGCCGCTTGAAACGCCTACGGCGTATGAGGACTCGACGTACTCAGCGAATTCGTCCTCAAATTTATCAAGTGTTTCTCCTCCGACATAATGATTCGAACGGATAACTTGGATTGCTGCATCTTCTATATCTTGAAGGATTGGTTGGTGGAAGGCGTCGAAATCGAAGAAGCGAACTTTAGTCATTACTTTTGGGAGTCCGTCAAGAATTTATCGTAGTCTCGATAATAATCGTCTTCATCGTACAGGTTTGAGGCAAGTACTAGACAGACTGAGCCCGAGGAGAAATTGTCGAGTTCGCGCCAGATCATAGGACATATGTATAGGCCTTGGTAAGGCCTATTCAGCGTAATCGTGCGCCTTTTTGAGCCATCATCAAGCTGAACATCGAAGCTTCCTGCGACTGCAATAATGAGCTGTTCTAGGGCTTTGTGTGCATGGCCTCCGCGGTTTCCTCCTCCAGGGACGTCGTAGAGGTAATAGGTTCTAGAGATATCGAAAGGGATGTGGCGATTTTCTTCGATAAACGTCAGGTTTCCTCGGTGATCTTGGATTTTGGGAAGCTCGATAAGTCTACAGTTTTTAAGGCTCATTTATAGCTCTCGGGGTCGACCTTGTCGTTCCGTTCTTCTGGTTTAATCTGCTAGTACGCCGGAAATGATGCTTTTAACGTGTTCCATAGAGGCCCATTTTCTTTCTGCAAAGATCTTTTTGGTGTCTCGAACCACGGCGTCGTAGCCGTATCGTGGGTGTGCATCATGTACCGCTACTCTCGCTCCGGGGGCAAGGTATGGCTCAAAGGACTTGAAATCTAGGTACGCTTGGTCATGATTTCCATCAATCCAGAGGAAGTCGATTTTGATATCCGGGTTCCAGTTGCTGGCAACCTCCTGTGAATACCCTTCGATAAGCTCAAATAAGCCTTCAAAGCCATTCTTGTTTAGGCGCTGCTCCACAATTTTTTTGGTCGGCTTGTTTTCGAGTGGGACGCAGTCGTCCGTGAGCTCTGCTTGCTTGTCTAGGTCGGAGTTGAAAGGGTCTATAGCATATACTTTTCCACCGACGGAGCGCAGGCCTGATAGAAGGTAGCTGGTGGAGAGCCCTCCATAACATCCAATCTCTACCGCTGTTCCACCGCGGCGGATGCTGGATGCCCACTTTTTCAACATGGCAGCTTCTGTGTGGCGAATCATGCCGCCGTAGTCGCGTTTATTGTAGCGGTAGCCGTGCAGCAGGCCCATTAAGTTATGGTATAATGGGCGAGAAAATCCGCTAATTATTTTGGGGCCTTCGTTTGCCCAAGCTTTTTCGAGAAATTCGCTAGTGTCCATGTCCGGGCCTTCTGGTTTGGAGTCGGTGCTCCGCAATTTGGTTCAAGGATTTAGTTGGGCGTATGTTAATACAAAACTTGCAGAATTGCGCCTCGCTCTGCTGACAAAGTCTGGGTTTTGAGATGTTTTTGGCCGTGTTGTGAGGATGAATTGAACCCACTTCTACACTTTCTAGATCGAGTAAATATATGCCTTTTTGGAACGCCTCCAGAGGGGGTGCCGTTGGTTGTGTCTGGAAGTCTAAATGTGGGTTCCGCTCCCGAGGAGGCTTTTAATTTCGCAGCTTCTAGGGAAGGGAGGGTTTTTCGAGACTTGCCTGGTCGGAAGACCTTGCGGTTTGAGTACTGTGGTAAAAGCTATTTTCTGAAATATCACTCGGGCGTAGGTTGGAGGGAGATACTAAAGAACATCTGCCTGCTTAAAAGGCCAGTTATCTGTGCCCAGGACGAGAGACGAGCTATTGAGGTTTTATCGCAAGCTGGCGTAGATACTATGACGTTGGCGGCATTCGGTGTTAGGGGAGTGAACCCTGCGGCGATTGAGTCTTTTCTGATCACTGAGGAGTTAAAACCCACACTGAGTCTAGAGGACTTTATAGGGAGCGATAGGGCCGCAGATACCAGGTTAAGGCGGGGGATAATTAGGAAGGTTGCGAAAATGACATCAATCATGCACTCGGTTGGAATGAACCATAGGGACCTCTATCTATGTCATTTTTTGCTTGATACTGCATGCTTGGAAAAGGGGGGAATTAAAATATCACTTATCGACCTTCATCGCGCTCAGATTCGCTCTCAAGTGCCGGCTAGGTGGCGTGCAAAAGATTTGGCTAGCTTGTATTTTTCTGCGTGGGCAGCGGGCCTAACGGATCGGGAGAGATTACTGTTTCTTTCGTGTTATTTTGAGCTTCCGTTGAAAGTGATTTTTAAGCGTGAAAAACGCCTCCTGCAGTGGCTGGAGTTAGAATCATATAGGTTAAGGGTTAAATTTGAGCGAAAGTATGCTGGCTAGGGCAGGCTTGATACATATTAAGTATATGCGCCAATTCCGGATTGAGAATGTATGCGTTTGAGTGGAGTGGCTTGCGAGATTTGCTTGTGTAAGCTGGGTTCGATATTAGGTACGTGGAGTTAAGGAACGAGAGAAGATGAAGTTGGATGAGGCTAAGAAGCTGGTTATGGAAGTCGTTGATCAGGTTCTGGAGGGGAAGTTAACAGTCGATGAAGATATGCAGCTTATTGGTGATGGCTCGGTGCTCGACTCGATGAAGCTAGTTGAAGTGTGTCTCGCTTTGGAAGATCGCGCCGATGAGTTGGGGTTTGAGTTTGATTGGACCTCGGATGCGGCGATGTCTAAATCGCGGAGTATGTTTAGATCTATCTCGAGTCTTTCAGCTGAGTTTTCTGCTCAGTCGGAGAATTGATTTGATTGTTGTAACGGGAGCAAGCCGGGGGCTGGGCAGGGCAGTTGCTGATCGCTTGATAGAGCGAGGACACAACGTAGTGGGTTTGGTTCGGTCTACGGAAGGATTGCCTTTCGAGGCTATCAAGTGTGATGTAGCAGATTATGACACCGTAAAAAAAGCGGCGCGAACAGTCAAGAGGCTAGGAGAGCCTGTCGATGCGGTGATTAATGCTGCGGGTATCGCGTCAATGAATATGGCTGTCACAACAGATGCCATGACCGTTCAGAGGCTGATCCAAACCAACCTCATGGGGACTATTTATAGTTGTCAGTTGTTTGCGCCGATTTTGATGAGGCAGCGCGCAGGGGTGATAGTTAACTTCTCGACTATTGCAGTTGCTTTGGCGTTAAAGGGTGAATCAGTTTACTCCGCGTCTAAGGCGGGTGTGGAGGCATTTTCTCGCTCATTTGCTCGCGAAGTTTCTGATTTTGGGGTTCGTGTGAACTGTATCGCACCAGGGCCGATAAAAACTGATTTGTTGCGAGGGATTACAGATTCGCAAATCGAAAATATCACGTCTCAGCAAGTAATAACCCGGCAGTTTGAAAAGTCTGACGTTTGTGACCTCGTTGAACTTCTGATTGATCCGCGCGCATTGTCGCTAAGCGGGCAGACGTTGAACATCGGAGGGGTCTAATGAAAATTGTTGAGAGTTTGACCCAAAAGTGGGCTGGGCTGGAAAGGCCTTTTCTAATACACGCGGATGGTGAATTGAGGTTTAGTCAAATTGCTACGCAAGGCGATGTAGATTTGACTGAAATAGGTGATGGAGATGTGGTCGCGTTAATTGGGGATTTCGATCCGCGTTCCATTTCAACGCTTTTAAGGCTTATTGATAAGAACGTAATCCTTGTGCCGTTGACCAGTGACACCCGCAGTCAGCATGAGTATTTTTTTGAATCGGCCCTTGTGGATTTTGTCATAGAAGGCTCTCACGTCGAGAGGGTGGGGCATGGAGGATCACACCAGCTCCTAGATTGTTTGCGAGCCAAAAAGCATGCCGGGCTGGTGCTGTTTTCGACAGGTACAACAGGGCGTCCTAAAGCAATATTGCATGATTTGACTGTATTTTTAAAGCGTTTTTCGACGCCTCGGCCAACTTTTCGGACATTGAATTTCCTCTTGTTTGATCACATCGGTGGTCTGAATACGCTGCTGCATACCTTGTTTAATACAGGTACCGTGATAGCGCCGAGGTCGAGGCAGGTTGAGGATATATTGCGTTCTTGTGAAGAATTTGATGTTGAAGTGCTTCCGGCAACGCCAACGTTTCTGCGGATGATGCTGATGAGTGGGATGATACCAGAGCGCGTTCCTCCTTCACTCAAGGTTATCACGTACGGAACTGAGCGTATGGATCAGTCCACCTTGAATGCGTTGTGCGAGTTATTGCCAAGGGTTGATTTTAGGCAGACATTTGGCATGTCTGAGCTGGGTATTCTGAGGGTGAAGAGCAAATCACGGGATAGCCTTTTCATGAAGGTTGGAGGTGAAGGGGTAGAGACTAGGGTTGTCGACGGTGTGCTGGAGATAAAGTCCGAAAATAGGATGTTGGGTTATCTCAATGCAGAGTGTCCATTTGATGAAGAAGGCTGGTACAACACCAAAGATCTCGTTGAGGTTAGTGGTGAATACTACAAAGTGGTTGGTCGCACTTCTGAGATGATAAATGTGGGTGGCCTCAAATTTATGGCGTCAGAAGTTGAGCGAGTGGTGCTAGAGCTTGATACGGTTGAGCTTGTTAAAGCTGAGGGTAAGTCAAACCCCATAACTGGACAACATGTTGAGCTCAGTGTGCAGCCTCGCAGTGGAGAAAGCGTTGACCCGAGTGAGCTGAAACGCTTGCTGAAAGACACATTGCCTTCCCATATGGTGCCCAAAAGAATCAAAATAAAGAAAGTGGAAGTTGGGCACAGGTTTAAGAGAGGGTAGCGCAAAGTGAGATTGCGTAAGGCGAGTCTCGTGGAAGGGGTGAATGTTTCGTTGCGGAATGCCGTGATTAGTGATTCGGAATTTATCCTTTCTTTGAGGCTAGATCCAGACAAGGGGCGATATCTGAGCGCTACGGTGCCCTCTTTAGTTGAGCAGGAGGCCTGGATGCAAAAATACGAGAAAAGTTGCGATCAGGCCTATTTCATCATTCAGTCTAAAGACGGGCGCAGATTGGGTTGTGTTCGGATGTATAACCCCAGCGGGAAAAGCTTTGAGTGGGGATCATGGCTAATGATTAGTGGAGCTCCTCCTTTTGCGGCTCTTGAGTCAGCACTTCTGATTTATCGATATGCGGTAGATCTGGGCTTTGAGGAGGCTCGGCTTGAGGTTCGCCAAGACAATGTTAGTGTTTGGAAATTCCACGAGAACGTTTTTGGAGCGCGGTTGGTAGATGAATCGGAGCGAGATAGATTTTACATTGTTGAAAAGAGTATGATAAAGCGCGTTTTGCGCGTGCACGCGAAGCGTCTGCGATCCTATAAGAGCCTCCCGATCCAGTAGAGCAGGGTGCTCGTACTCCACTTATCTCGCGTGATTGCTGGCATTGTTTACGCTCTGGAATGATTCTCTTCGCCTAACTGGCTAGCCGGTATCGGGCAGGTTTGTGGTTGTGGCGAGGACCAGCCGATTTTTTGCCTCATGAATTTGTGACTGAAATCAACTAAATCGGTAATTTTACCGTTTATCATTGCACTTCCTTTTTGGGGGGCATTGAAGGCCTTTGTTCCCATCTGATTGCCGTGCGTCGATTAAAAGTGTGATTGCGGTATCGTGCAGCGAAGCAATGTGCATGGCTGGAAACGGAGGAGTGAGCGTGGTATCGCCGCTGGCATTTCGGGTTGAGCTAGAGGGTCTGCGAGGACTCCTAATGCTCATAATTGCCTTTTATCACGCTGGCGCGCAGCTTTTTGGCAGCAGCTTTTTTTCTGTTGATGCTTTCTTCGTCGTCAGCGGTTATCTAATGGCCGCAATCATCATCAAAGATATGGAGCTTGGCCGCTTCAGTCTAGTTGATTTCTACGAGCGGCGCGCTCGCCGCCTTCTGCCTGCGCTTTATCTGGTCGTGTTCACTGGTGTCGTATTCGCTTACTTTGTTCTGCCGCCAGTGGATTATGAGACCTTGGCGGAAAGCGGCATTTGGGCGCTTGCCATGGCTGGCAACGTGTTTTTTGCTGATGCGGGGCCGGGATATTTTAGTTCTAGCATCAGTTTACAGCCGTTCATGCACCTTTGGTCGTTGGGACTTGAGCAGCAGTATTATCTCCTAATTCCCTTGGTGTTTTTGTTTTTTACCCGAATTGGTCGAGGCTGGCTAACTTTTGCGCTGTTTGGGTTGATGCTCTTGTCTTTGTCTTTTGCTTTTTCCATGGCAACCAACGAGAACAGTGCACGAGCCTATTATATTTTCTCGGCTCGGGTGTGGGAGTTTCTTGTGGGCGGCCTAGCGGCAATCTACCAATGTCGAATACGCAAGCGAGTTCCGCTTGTTGCTCACCGTTGGTTGGCTGATCTTGGTTTTGCGATGCTTTTGGGCGTATGTTTTTTAGCCAGTGAGCACTCGCTTCACCCTGGTGGTATTACGTTGGTGCCGGTGTCCGGTGTGTTGCTGTTGCTGCTATTCGCCAGCGAGGGCAGTCTGGCGGTGCGCTTCCTAAGTTGGTCACCACTGGTTTGGTTGGGCGGTCTATCCTACTCGCTTTATCTTTGGCACCAGGTTTTTCTTGCATTTGGGCGTTGGGTTTTTATTGATAATTTCGACCTATTGATCGCTACGTCTTTGTTGGCTGTATCAGTCGCGTTATCTGCAGTTACCCGAAAATATGTAGAAGAGCCTTTTCGAAGCGCAACTCGAGTATCTAAGCCGAAGTTCTGGTGGGGGGTCGCTTGCTCAACATTAGTGGTTTTCTCAGTCGCTAATTATGTAGATAACAAGCATGGTTTTCGTCACCGATTGCCGATAGCTTTTGTGGAAGAAACGCTGCAGCGCAGTGGCTCTTCTAGTGTGTCAATGACTGCCGATGGTAGAGATTGTCGCTCCAAGATCGAGGCCGGAGAGATCTGCGAAATTGGTGATCCAGAAGCGATGCGTACATGGGCTTTGATTGGTGACAGTCATGCCTCCCAATATACGGCCTCCATAGATGCTTTATTTCGCGAGGCTAATGAATCCGGCTATCTTCTAGCTCGATACACCTGTGGCTATGCTATCGGGGTACGCTTGGTAGGAGATCATGAAGGTCTGTGTGAGGAGCACAACGAGAGTGTGCAAAAGTGGCTGCTCGATAACGCTGATATAGAGACAGTAATTGTGGCCGAGAGGGGGCCATATTATTACAGCAAGCAACGGTATGATAACGGGTCCGGCGCAAGAGAAAGCGGGCAGAAATACTGGTTTGAGCCGAAACAAAAGTTGCGAGATATGGCCTACGAAACGGCTGTTCTTAGTTCAATGATGCAGCCTCTCCGGACTCTGCTTGAGGCGGGAAAAAGGGTCGTGATTATACAGCCTATACCCGAGTTTGGCTGGGACGTGCCTAGGTATTTTTATCGACAGGTTATGAGAGGCCAGCAAGAGATTGATATATCAATAAAAAGTGCGGTCTATGATGAGCGAACTGCTCCGTTTCGGAGGGCGGTGGATCAAGTAGCAGGGTTAGAGTCAAATTTGGTGGTAGTTGATCCTAAGCCTGTTTTTTGTGATGAAGAGCGGTGCAAGGCATACAAGAATGGTTACTTGCTATACCAAGATGATGATCATTTAACGCGCTTTGGGGCTGACCAGGTGGTTGGTCGGGTTGCTTCAGAGTTGGGTATCGCTCCGCTATCCAGTCGTATAGTGACTAGATTTTGACCGTTTTTGTCGCTACACTCCGTCCTCGTTTTCAGTAATATAACAGCCTCTATAGGTTCATGACCCCTCGGCATCGCAGCCGAAAAGCCGCTACTGGCTATGCAGGGGATAACAACTCACGCCAGTATCGGATATGCGTTCAGAGCAGCTAGCCAAATCACAGCAGGCGCGGCCCCAGATTGCCGACGTCGTACCCATCGCCGAGGGCTTGCACCAGCACTCCCTGAAAATCTGCATCCTGGGATACCGCAGTCACCCCTATGGTGGCGGTCAGGGTATCTATATTCGCTATCTCAGCAAGGCCCTGCGTGAAGCCGGGCATGAAGTGGATGTGATTTCGGGTGAGCCATACCCTCATCTGGACGACGGCATTCGTCTTATCAAGATGCCGGGCCTCAACCTGTTCGAAAATGGACTCGGTTCCTTGCGGCCGCACCATCTGCGGTCGGCGACTAATATTATCGAGTGGACAAGCAAGCTGACGGGCGGCTTTGCCGAGCCCTATTGCTTTGGCCGACGGGTGGTGAAGTATCTTCGCGAGCACGGTCGTCATTACGATATTATCCATGACAATCAAAGTCTTAGCTGGGGCATGCTGCAGCTCCAGAAAGAGGGCTTTCCGCTGGTAACGACTATTCATCACCCGATCACCAGTGATTTGGACATTGCTCTCAAAGCTGCGCGCAGCGCTTGGCAGCGCGTGCTGATCCGCCGCTGGCATTCGTTTATCACCATGCAGCGCAAGGTGGCGCCAAAGCTGCGCAATGTCGTCACGGTGTCTGAGTGTTCGCGGCATGATATTGCCGAGGCTTTCGGGATGGCGCCCGAAAGCATTGATCTGGTGCATTGCGGCATTGATACCGATGTATTTCATCCCATGCCAGAAGTGGAGAAGAAGCCTTTTCGCTTGATGGCGACTGTATCTGCAGATGCGCCCTTGAAAGGTGCTCATTACCTGATTAATGCCTTGCCCGCTCTGATTGAGCGGTATCCTGAGCTTGAACTGCTGCTAGTCGGTAAGCCTAAGCCGGGTGGTTCAACGGAGCGCCTGATCGAACGGCTTGGTCTTGCTGAGCGCATTCGCTGCGTGACTGGAATAAGTACCGAAGAGTTGGTTCGTTACTACAACGAGGCGGAAATTGTTGTTGTGCCCTCGGTGTATGAAGGTTTCGGGCTGCCGGCCGGTGAAGCAATGGCTTGCGGCACGGCGGTAGTCTCGAGCAATGGTGGGGCCCTGCCTGAGGTGGTGGGCGACGCCTGTATTCAGGTGCCTGTGCGTGATAGCGACGCGATAAGCAATGCGGTGATCAAGCTGTTTGATGACCCCGAACTACGCCAGCGCCTAGCTCGCGAAGGACGAGAACGCATGGAAAACATATTCTGCTGGCGCAAGGCTGCGCTGGAAATGACGGACTTTTACTGGAAGGTCATCGATCGTGCAAACCGTTGACTTTAAACACTTTATTCTTCAAACGGGCGACCGGGTTCTGGATCTGGGTTGCGGCGAAGGGCGCCACGTTATCTCGGCTTTTGTCGAGGCGGATGTGACTGCAGTAGGCGTTGACCTCTGCCTGAAAGACCTGCAAACGGCTCAGTCCAAATTTGCGGATTTTGCTGAGCCGGCTAACGAGGCGAAAGGCTTCGGTCTCAGTCAGGCGAACGCGCTGCAGCTGCCGTTTGCTGACAATACCTTCGACAAGATTATCTGCTCGGAAGTGCTGGAACATATTCCCGATTATCGCTCGGTGCTTAAAGAGATTGAGCGGGTGCTCAAGCCGGGTGGATTGTTCTGTGCGAGCGTGCCGAGGGCGTGGCCAGAACGGATCTGCTGGGCCTTGAGTGAGGCCTACCACAAGGTTGAGGGCGGTCATGTGCGGATTTTCGATGCCGCTAAACTGCGCGGTCAGATTCAGGCGCTGGGCTTTCAGTTTTATCACCGTCACTGGGCGCATGCCTTGCATGCGCCGTTTTGGTGGCTGAAATGCCTGTTCTGGAAAAGTCAGGACAGCAACTTTCTGGTTCGCCAGTATCATCGCCTGTTGGTGTGGGACCTGCTGGAGCGTCCCAAAACCACACAGGTTTTGGAACAGGCCCTGAATCCCGTAGTGGGCAAAAGTGTGGTCATGTATTTCCGTAAACTGGCCGATGCCCAAGGAGCCGCACAATGAGTGGCGTATTCCTCACTAAGGGTTTATTTCCCAAGTCCTTTTTCAGCTCAACGGTCGAGTTTATCAAGCACGTTCAGCGCCCCGATGGCCTGATTCCCTGGTTTGAGGGTGGTCATGCCGATCCTTGGGACCATGTCGAAGCGGCAATGGGCTTGAGTATTGGCGGCGAATACACGGCTGCTGAGCAGGCCTACGACTGGTTGGCAGAAAATCAGCTGGCCGACGGTAGCTGGTGGGCGGCCTACCGGGATGGCGAAGTTGATAATCGAGAGCGTCGTGAAACTAATTTCGTTGCCTATGTCGCAACCGGTGTTTGGCACCATTATCTGATTACCCGCCGTGAGGGTTTTCTGCGTCGCCTGTGGCCCGTCGTGGATAAGGCCATTGGCTTCGTTCTGGCGCAGCAGAGTCGCCATGGCGAGATTAACTGGGCCGTGGATACCCACGGCAAGCCGATGGAAGACGCTCTAGTAACCGGCTGCAGTTCTATTTATAAAAGCCTGGAGTGCGCCCACAATATTGCCGTAACACTGGGTGAAGATCGCGCTCACTGGTTGTCGGCACGGGAACGTCTCGGTGATGCTTTGCGAAATAAACCGGAGCGCTTCGATCGCACCTGGGAAAGCAAGGCGCGCTATTCGATGGACTGGTTTTACCCAGTCCTGTCTGGTGCTTTTCCGAAAGCGCGGGCGAAAGAACATCTGCAAAAGCGGTGGTCAGAGTTTGTCGAGCAGGATATGGGGTGCCGCTGTGTGTCGGACGAGCCCTGGGTCACGGTAGCAGAGTCTTGCGAATTGGTTATGGCCTTGCTGGCTGCGGGTGATCATGCCCGTGCGGTCACCCTCTATAGCTGGCTCCATCAGTGGCGCCTCAAGAGTGGTGAATACTGGACCGGTTATCAGTTTGTAGAAGATCTCATGTGGCCGGATGAAAAACCGACATGGACGGCTGGCGCCATTCTGCTGGCCGCGGATGCTCTGACTGAACACACCGCAGCTCACCACCTGTTCAACCGGGTTACTTTGCTGGAAGCGGAAACCTCAGAATCGCTGGATCTCGAGCGAGCCCACTAAAAGCGATCAACTTTAGCGCCGGTCCAGCGAGTTGGCTTCAATAATCGGCAGATCTACGGTGCCAAACACGGTGGCGACATTGCCGTCCCAATTGGTTCCCAGCTCATTGCTGCCAATTGGGTGGTTCTCGTAGAGATCATGCTTGCCGTAGAGTAACACCCCAACCCGATCACCCACTTCCAGTTTCTCGGCAACGGCTACCAGTTCGATGGGCTGCTGGGTGCCATCGGTGCGAGGATCCGTCGACAGAATGGGTTGAACCTGATCGTCGACGAGATAGATCTGATTATTTCGCAGAATGCCAACTCCGATAAATATACCGGCCGCATTTGGACCTGTGGCTGGTGTGGGGTCATCGTTAGTCACGCCGGCGTTGACCGTAACCCGGGCCAAGGGCGTTCCCAGCAGTATCAGGTTCGACTGGGTAATGGGCTGCCCCAAGGGATAAAAGAGCGCTTCGTTCGCGGCTGAGCGCACGTTGTTTTCGCTGATGCCCTGAAGTGTGGTCGAGGGCGGAATGGCAACCCGGTAGCTGCCTGAGGCCGGGGCGATGCTTGAAACTCGTATGCCGGTTCGGTTGTCCAGTGCGACGCAAATGTCGGGTAGTGCAACGCTATTGCGACGATATAATTTCTCGTCGAACCAGCGACGGATAGTGGTGATGGCGTCGATGGAACCGCAGTAGGCTTGCCCGATGGGGCCTTGCGACCCGGCTCCTGAGCGAACTCCGCTGTGACCACTTTCATGGGCAATGATTTTTACGTCGCCGCCGCCACTTAGCAGATAGCGTCGCATCTTCAGCGCTTCATTCATCGGGAACAGTGTGTCGCGAACCCCCTGTAGGATCAAGGCGTCGACTTTTGGCATGCGAAACGTCGGGTCTGCTTCGTAAGACGCCAGACTATTATCAAAAAACAGGTTCTCGGTGACTCGGGCATCCTCGATTTCCCGTGAATCGTCTAGTCGAACCTGAGTGCAGGCGAGCTCCATTTCAGTGGAGAGCTCTGCTCCGTCTTCGTCCACAACTTTATTGCAAATAGCAATCAGCCAAGCCTTTTTAAGGACGCCATTGGGGGCAAATGAGGCTTCAAGGTTATGCCAGGTCATGGAGGGAACAATGGCGTCTATACGAGGATCTTCTGCTGCTAGCATAGGTTGAAAGGCGCCACCATAGCTGCTGCCGAGCAGACCGATTCGTGGGTCGTCCCCGTCGGCAAGCAAGTTGAGCCTGCCGGCTTGCCACTCGTCTACGGCCCATTGCACAACGGCTTTGGCATCTTCTATTTCAAAATCTGGCGACATGCCGTGACTGCCGCCTTCTGACCCATTGTCTCCGTCATCGCCGTTGCGGCCAAAGCCGCGTTGGTCAAAGGAAATAATGGCGTAGCCAGCTTCACGAAGAGCCGCTAGTTGGGAGTTCACTTGCGACCCATAGTCGCTGGTTGACGCAGCCGTTGCGGGAACCATATTGCGCAATTCGCTGGAAGAGACCCGGCTGCCTCCCCAGCTGTGGCTGTGTATGATCAATGGGTAAGCTTGGCCATTGCGGTGTTCATCAGGAAGAAAAAGCGAAGCGGTTATCGCGGTGGTCAGGTTACCGTTGGAGTCGTTTGGGGCCTGAGAATTTATAATAATTTCCCGGGTAAGTTCTTCCGGAATGTCATCCCGATCACTGCTGCTGTTGCACCCACTCAGCAGAGGTGTCAGGACAATGGCTACTATGAATAGAAAACGGACACGCATAAATAAATAGCTACTAGGCACTTTCGGCCCCTTTGATTGTAAAACTGTACGAAAACAGACACATCACGGTTTTTCCGAAATGTGCGGTATTTTGCCTCGAATTGCGAAAATTCAACGGCGAGTTACCCGGTGTTGACTGATTGGCAAGTCTACGGTGCCAAATACAGAGGCGAGATTTCCCTCCCAGTTGCGGCTGGCGGTGCGTTGCAGGGTCTCCGGCGATTCAAACAGGTGATGTCGCCCAAAGAGCAATAGGCCAACCCGGTCACCCGGTTGCAGCGCTTCAGCAATCGCGGCCAGCTCGATGGTTTGTGGTTGGTCGTCTGACGCATCCAGCACAGGGGTTATCTGGTTGTCGATCAGTTGGAGCTGACCGTTGCGCTCCAGCCCGATTCCCACAAAGACCGCCGCCCGATTTCGTGAGGCGCTGCTCGGGTCGTGATTACCGGGGGCGGGGCGGACATTCAGCCGGGCAATAGGGCTGCCAGCCAGTGCAGAATGGCTGGCAATCGATTCTGACAGAGGCACGAACAAGGCCTCTCGGGTGGCGTGGAAGTCAGTGTGGTGGCGATCTCCCCGGACCAATGATAGTGGTACAGAAACCTGCCATGACGGGAAAGCATTCGGCGAATGACTCAGGTACACGCCCTCGGTATTGGTGAGCGACAGGCAGATAGGCGGGAGCCCGGGAGAAGGTCCGTCTCGCATTCGCCAGTCCAGCCAGGTGACGATGGATTGAAGTGCATCGAATTGCCCGCAGAATGCGCTGCCAAGGGATTCTGAATCGCGGTGAGGATAAAACGTAGTCAGGGAGTGCCCGGCCTCATGCGTCAGGAGATTGACCTGCCCACCCGTTTGCAAGTAATCGAATAGAGACAGGGCTTCGCTGAGATTGAACAGCGTGTCGCGGCTGCTGTGCAGGATCAGCGCATCAACATTGGGCTCTCGCCCCAGTGCGGCGTACATAGCGGGACCGTGGCGTAGAAATCCGCTGGCAGCTGCCGGTGCATCCGTTAGCTCACGGCTGAACGAAAAGCTTGTTTGGTTGCAGGCGCGAAATACGGAGGCAGAAAGTTCGGCACCGTCGCCGTCGATGATTTTTTCACATACCGCCGCTAGCCAGCGTTTTTTCAGTACGCCGTTGGGTGCCAATGATTGGGTGAGATTGAACCAGCCTGCCGAAGTGACAATGGCATCTACGCGCGTGTCTGCTAGGGCGAGCATGGTAGAGAAAGCACCGCCGAAGCTAGAGCCAATCAGCGCTACCCGCGGATCGCCAGCGCTATCAAGCTGAACATTCAAATTTTGCACCGCCCAGTTAAGAATCGCCTTACCGTCTTCGATTTCAAACTCGGGCGCCAGTGCATGGCTGCCGTCAGCAGAGCCGAAGTCGCCGTCGTCACCCCGACCAAAGCCTCTGAGGTCGTGAGAGATAACGGCGTAGCCAGCGGCGCGCAGTCTGGCGATTTCGCTCTCAAGGTAATAGAACAGGCTGTCCCCGTCGACGTTGCTGGCGTTTCCCGGAAACAGACCAAAAAAATCCTCGCGAGACAGTCGACTACCGCCCCAGGTGTGGCTATGAATGACCAGCGGATAGGGTTCGCCATCAGCGTAATTGTCGGGCAGAAAGACGGTCGCGGAAATTTGGGTCGTACTGCCACCCTGAGAATTGGGGGCATGTGAAGTGATCAGTACGTCATAGACTTCGTCAGGTGACAGTGAGTGGCTGAATGTGATTTCAAAACAAGCAGACAAGGTCAGCGTGACAAAAAGCAACAGCGGTCGGAAAAGGCTTGGCAGCATGATGCGCCTGTTTGGGGTTCAACGTGTTCTCACACGCTGAACCTGCACATTACCAGTCGCAAGCTCTGTAGTTTTAAACCGGGAAAATTGCCTTTGCCAAGGCGGTAACCTTCATAAATTGCCAAGCATTCCCGCGGGAAATGTAACTAAGTCGCAGTGTTAAAGGCGTTTTAATAACGCTAGGGAGGAAACGCGTTCAACAGGCTGGAACAACCCTGAGGCCACTGCGAGTCGGAAGATTGCAATGGGGGCTTGTCCGCCATTTTCCGGTTCATCAAACAGGTCATGTATGGCGAGGATGCCGCCGCGTTGAATATGTCCAGCCCAGCAGCGGTAATCGCTTAGCGCCGCCTCAAGGCTGTGACCGCCATCAATAAAGACCATGGAGAGGGGCGTTTGCCAATGCCGCGACGCGACATCCGAGCTTGAGACAATTGGCACGACGGTATCGTGCAGGTCGGCTTTCGCCATGTTTCGGCGAAACTCGCCAAAACTGTCAAACTGAGCTTCTGCTTCGTTGTAAAGCTCCGGATCATGAAAGAGCTCGCCTTTCTGGTGCTCTTCCGAGCCGCGGTGATGGTCCACCGCATAGAGCACGCTGTTGTGTTGCCGACAGGCGTGTCCTAGAACGACGGTCGATTTACCGCAATAACTGCCAATTTCCAGCACCGGGCCGTGTTGGGACCGGTCCAGCGCTGCGCGATAAAGCGCGTCAGCCTCGTCGTCGGCAAGAAAGCCTTTGATCGATCCGATATCCAGTGGCAGATCCATGAGCAGTCCAGTGAGGTAACAGAAGGCTGGGCACATTAACCAATTTGGCCCCGGGCGGCAACGGTGATTCCGGCCAGCCATATGCTATGATTTGCCCCCATTGAATTAAGGATGGTCTGCATGAAATTACATATGCCGCGTTTTGATCAGTCACGCGTTCTGGTGGTGGGTGATCTGATGCTGGATCGCTACTGGCACGGCAATACCTCACGGGTTTCGCCTGAAGCACCGGTGCCTGTGGTGGATGTAAAGCAGATCGAAGATCGCCCAGGAGGTGCTGGCAACGTCGCACTGAACATTTCTGCGCTGGGTAGCGCCTCGGTACTAGCGGGTCTGGTTGGGCGCGATGAGGCCGCCGGGGTACTGCAACAGCGACTCGAGGCGGCGAATATTCTCTGTCAGTTCCAAGTCTCAGAAACCCATCCGACGATAACCAAACTGCGGGTGATTTCCCGTCATCAACAACTGTTGCGTCTGGACTTTGAAAACCCCTTTGCGCCGGAAGACGCGCAAGCACTGTCGCAGACGGCTTTGACTGCGCTGAAAGATGCCAAAGCCTTAGTGATCTCTGACTATGCCAAGGGAGCTTTGCAAGACCCTCAGCCACTCATCCAGGCGGCGCGCGCGCAAGGTATTGCAATTCTCGTTGACCCCAAGGGCACAGATTTTCGGAAGTACCGAGGCGCCACGCTGTTGACGCCGAATCTTCACGAGTTTGAGGCCATAGTAGGCAAAACCACCAGCGAGCAGGATCTGGTAGAAAAGGCCCAGTCCATGATTCACGAGCTCGAATTGCAGGCCTTGCTGGTTACGCGCGGCGAACACGGCATGAGTCTGATTCGGCCGGGGGAACCTGAGTTTCACCTGCCGGCCCGTGCCCGTGAGGTGTTTGACGTCACGGGTGCCGGGGATACCGTGATTTCTGTGTTGGCGGCAGCCTTGGGTGCCGGAGATGATCTACCCAACGCCGTGGCGCTGGCCAATCTCGCGGCGGGTATTGTGGTCGGCAAACTAGGCACTGCCGCGATCAGTGCACCGGAATTGCGCCGCGCTGTGCAACGGGAGCAGGGCAGTGAACGCGGCGCGGTCACCGTCGAGCAACTCACACTCGCTCTGGAAGACGCCCGCGCTCACGGTGAACGCATTGTGTTTACCAATGGCTGCTTTGACATTATCCACGCCGGTCACGTGGGCTATCTGGAGCAGGCCAGGCAGTTGGGTGACCGTTTGGTTGTGGCGGTCAACAGCGATGCGTCGGTAACCAAGCTCAAAGGTCCCGGTCGTCCAATCAATCCCCAAGACCGGCGAATGAAAGTGTTGGCGGGTCTTGAAGCTGTCGATTGGGTCGTCTGCTTTGATGACGATACACCGGAACCCCTCTTGGACGTTTTGAAGCCAGAAGTTCTGGTGAAGGGCGGCGACTACGACAAGAAGGGCGTGGTTGGCTGGGAAATTGTGGAAGCTTACGGCGGTGAGGTGAAGGTACTGTCCTTCTTCGATGACTGCTCAACGACTGCCATCGTCAATAAAGTGCTGGAAAAGAATAACCCTCAATAAAACCTATACAAATAAAAAAGCTCCGGAGGCGCCATGTCGTTCTACGAGCAACACATCCTGCCACACGTGATCGATTTTGCCTGTGGTGACAAAGTTATCATGGAGCAGCGTCAGCAGGTGCTGGCCGCTGCCGAAGGACGGGTGCTGGAAGTCGGTATGGGCAGTGGCCTGAATCTACGCTACTACAACCCGGATAAGGTGGATTTTGTCTGGGGGCTAGAGCCCTCAGAAGGTATGCGTAAAAAGGCGCACAAAAACCTCGAGCAATCTCCCGTCAGGGTGGAATGGCTGGGCCTGCCCGGTGAGGAAATTCCACTTGAAAGTGACAGCGCCGATACGGTAGTTCTGACCTTTACCCTGTGTACCATCCCCGACTGGAATGCAGCGCTTCAGCAGATGCGCAGAGTGCTCAAGCCTGGCGGCAAACTGTTGTTCTGTGAACACGGCGCCGCGCCAGATGAAGCGGTCGCTCGCTGGCAGAACCGCGTTAACCCACTTTGGAAAAAAGTCGCCGGCGGTTGTCATCTCAATCGCCGGATACCAGAGCTGATTCGGCAGGGCGGGTTTGATATCAAAGATATCGAGGCGAGTTATTTGCCAAAAACACCGCGCATTGCCGGGTTTCGATATCGGGGTTATGCGATTAAATGAGCAACCTGTTCTGCTACGGCACGCTGATGTATAAGCCGCTGCTACGTGCGCTGCTTGAAAGAGACTTGAGCGCAGAGCCCGCAACGCTCGAGGGCTACGCCTGCTTCGCGATTCGGTCGGCGGCTTATCCGGGGATTGTAGCAGCGGAAGGGAATCGCGTTTCCGGGCTTCTGGTGCGTGACATTCCACCGGGCGCCTGGCTTGGACTGGATAGGTATGAGGGCGAGTTCTATCGACGGGAAACCGTTGCGGTGGTTTTGGCTGATGATTCCGAGGTTGAAGCCAGCACCTATGTTATGCGGCCGCGCTTTCGGTCACGGCTCAGCCAGCGAGCTTGGCAGTATGGCCCCGAGGCTGAACGCTATGCAGCAGCGCAGTGTGAGGCGCTCCTGCAGAGGAAAGGCAGATGATTGATTTGTTGCAGCCGGGCGAGCATGAGCTGATTGGCGATATTATCGCGGAAGGCTTTGCCGACGATCCGGTCAATCTCTGGTCTTTTCGAAATCCCGCGGTTTTGCGGCCACTTTATACGTTGATGGCGCGTGATCTCTATCTGACAAAAGGCTTTGGTCACGTTGTTGACGGTGGTCAGGCCGGTTCATTGTGGTTGGCACCCGGTACGAAGAAGCACTTTGGCCTCCTATCTACGCTGACGATGGCCGCCCATATTGCTGGCAAGGGCGGTTTGACAGCCGTGCGCAATGCCTTGCGCGTCGACATTGAAATGAGCCGCAAACATCCGCTGGAGCCGCATTACTACTTGTTCGCCATCGCCACTCGAGTTGACGCTCGTGGCAAAGGTCTGGGCGGTCAGTTGATGCGTGCAACGCTGGAGCGGGTAGATGCTGAGCGGCAGGCGGCGTATCTGGAAAACTCAAAACCGGAGAATATCGGTTTCTACCGGCATTTTGGCTTCGAGGTCGTCGAAGAATTACGCGCTGCCCCTGATGCACCGCCGCTTTTTCTCATGTGGCGTGATGCCCGCTGATGCATGAAGGTCAGGCTTTTGGGTAAATGCGGTGTCTGAGGTAAATCGAAAGCGTGGTGTTTGCCCCCTGTGCGCGCGACACAGCTTACTTACCCTGCATCATCTGATCCCCCGCAAACTGCACCGCCGTACTTACTACCGCAAGCATTTTTCTCGCGAACAGCTTAATGTAGGCGTATTGATCTGCCGCCAGTGTCACAGCGGTATACACCGCATATACGACGAGATGACGCTCGCCAAACACTTTAATTCGCTAGCGTCTCTGCAATCAGATCCAGCCCTGCAGAAGCATTTCGCGTGGGTGGCAAAGCAGAAAATAAGGATATAGCGCGGTATTCTGTGGTCACAACGGAACGCGCTTCACAAGGTATGTCTATGACGTCCGAACTCAGCACATTGCGTGCGCTGCAGAGCGGTGACCCAACAGCTTTCAGCGAACTGGTTAGAGAACATCACCGGGCTTTGTTGGCTACAGCTAGCGCCATTGTTGGCATCGACAATGCCGAAGAGTGCTTACAGAACGCCTGGATCAAGGCGCATCAGGCTCTACCTCAATTTGAAGGGAAATCTTCTTTGCGTACTTGGCTGACCCGGATTGTCATCAATGAATCCCGTATGCTATTGCGTAAAACCCGTCGAGAGGTGCCGTTGGAACTCGATGAAAGCCAGCATCCGCTGGCTGATCGGTTCCGGGAGGGCGGGCACTGGAGTAAACCGCCAGCAACCTGGCACGACGAAAGCCCGGACGGGCTACTGATGGAGCGAGAGCTGGCCGACTGCCTCAGCCGCGTGCTGACGGCTATGCCAGCTCAGCAGCGGGCCATGCTGGAGCTGCGCGATGTCAGCGGGCTGGATTTTGACGAAATCTGTAACGAATTAGCCGTTACTGCATCCAATGCAAGGGTGCTGTTGCACCGGGCGCGAACCCAGCTGTTTCGCCTTGTTGATCATTATCAGGAGACCGGCGAATGCTGAAATGCAGGGAGGTCGTGCATCAGGCCGATGCTCTGCTGGCGGGCGAGCTGAGCCGGCGTGAGCGCTTTGTGCTGCAGATGCATCTCATTATATGTCGGCATTGCCGACGTTATATCCGTCAGTTTGAGTGGTTGTTGCGCGCCATTCCGAGAATGCACGGTTCAGCTAGCGAAGCGGAAATAAGCTCTGTCCTGAAAGCTGTCGAGAACGCCGAGAAATCTACATTTAAATAAAGCGGTAATCACACAATGCAAAGTGATGTAAAAGATTATTACGGTAAACAACTGCAATCGAGCAACGATCTGCAGACCGATGCCTGTTGTGACGTCGAACCACCGCAATGGCTGAAACCCATTCTGGCGAAAATCCACCCGGAGGTGCTGAATCGGTACTACGGTTGTGGGTTGGTTGCGCCAACAGTGCTGGAAGGCATGCGGATTCTTGATTTGGGCAGCGGCAGTGGTCGAGATGTCTATGCGCTGTCCGCACTGGTCGGCGAGCAGGGTTATGTGGTGGGCGTGGATATGACGCCGGAGCAACTTGCCGTTGCCCGGGCGCATCAGGATTATCATCGCGAACAGTTCGGGTATGCCGCATCCAACGTCGAATTTCTCGAAGGCTACATTGAAAAGCTGGATGAGCTGGGGCTGGAAGACAATAGTTTTGATATTGTGATTTCGAATTGCGTGATCAACCTGTCGCCGGATAAAGATGCGGTTTTGAAAGAGGTTTATCGGGTGCTCAAACCCGGTGGGGAGTTTTATTTTTCCGACGTCTACTGTGATCGTCGATTGCCCGACAGTTTGCGCAACGACCCGGTGCTCTACGGTGAGTGTCTGGGTGGTGCCCTTTATTGGAACGACTTTTTGAATCTGGCGAAACGCAGCGGCTTTGCCGATCCTCGCTTGGTTGAAGACCGCCCCTTGGGGATCGATAACCCTGCTATTGCCGAGCGATTGGCCCCGGCCTCTTTTTTCTCGGCGACTTACCGCTTGTTCAAACTCGACTCGCTCGAGCCCGCCTGTGAAGACTACGGCCAGGCTGTGATTTACCACGGTGGTATTGAAGGAAGCGATGCAGTGTTTGTGCTCGATTCCCATCATCGAATTGAAAAAGGGCGTATTTTTCCGGTCTGCGGCAATACCTGGCACATGCTGAAAGGTACCCGGTTTGCGCGCTATTTTGAGTTTATCGGCAACTTCGATACCCACTACGGCATCTTTCCCGACTGTGGTGATCTGATGCCTTTCCAGCAAAACGCCGACGCTGACAATGGCGGGGCCTGTTGCTGATGCTCGCAAGAACCAACAGCTGGATTGCAACTTCAGCCGGCGAGCCGCGCGGATATATTGATACCCCCTCGCTACGCGAGCTCTGGTTTCATACCGGCACGGCCTGCAATCTTGAATGCCCCTTCTGCCTTGAAGGCTCCAAGCCCGGTGACGATCGACTGCAACTGATGACGCTGGCAGACGTTAAACCCTTTATCGACGAGGCGGTTGAACTGGGTGTCGAAAACTTTTCTTTTACCGGCGGCGAGCCTTTTGTTGCGAAGGAATTTCACAAGATTCTCGACTACGCCCTTCAGTTCAAGCCCTGTCTGGTGTTGACCAATGGTACGAGGCCACTGCTGCAGCGCATGGCGCAGGTGGAGCCGCTGATCAATGCACCGCACGCTCTACGTTTCAGAATCAGCGTCGATTACCCGGACCGGGCGCGTCATGAGGCCGGGCGCGGCGAAGGTACTTTTGAAGAGTCATTCATCGCAATGAGACAACTGCATGAGTTGGGCTTCGAGGTATCTCTCGCCCGGCAGTGGCAGGCCGATGAAAACACGCAGGAAGTTGAGCGGGCATTCAAGCAGCACTTCCGTGCCTATGGTCTGCCGGAGTCCCTGCGATTGGTTTCCTTTCCGGATTTTCTGACGCCGGGTTCTCAGGCGGCGGTGCCCGAGATTACCGAAAACTGCATGACAGAGCACCATAGCGCAGAAACCCGCGCCCAGTTTATGTGCGCCTTCAGTCGCATGGTGGTCAAGCAAAACGGACAGCTTGGCGTTTACGCCTGCACGCTCGTGGATGACGATGAGGATTACAACCTCGGTGCGACCTTGAAAGAAAGCCTCAATCAGCGCGTGATGCTGCGCCATCACCGCTGTTTCAGCTGCTTTAAGCATGGTGCGTCGTGCAGCGAGATATAAACATTCATAGGGGGAGGGTGCCGTTCTGACGACATCACGAAAATTAGTGCTGGCGACCTTGATTGCGCTGTTAGCCGTGCTCCTGTTCGTTTTCGATGTCGGACAGTATCTACGGCTCGCCTACCTGCAGGCGCAGTTGGGCGCGATTCAGGACACGGTAGCGGCCAAGCCCCTCTTGTCGAGTGCTGCGTTCTTCGCCCTTTATGTGCTAGTGACGGCCTTGTCATTGCCGGGCGCCACCATCATGACCTTGGCGGCAGGCGCCATCTTTGGCCTGCTACACGGCGTGTTACTGGCCTCCTTTGCCGCCAGTGTCGGGGCGACACTGGCATTTCTGGTAACCCGCTATCTGTTAAAAGATGCAGTGCAGGAGAAGTTCGCTACGCGTCTCAAGGCGATTAATCAGGGTATTGAGCGCGATGGTGCGCTGTACCTTTTTACCCTGCGTCTGGTGCCGATCTTTCCCTTTTTCATCATCAATCTGTTGATGGGGCTGACACCGCTCAGAACCTGGACCTTCTATTGGATCAGTCAAATTGGCATGCTTCCCGGCGCGATTGTTTACGTAAATGCCGGCACCCAGCTATCGCAGATTAGCTCACCCGCAGGCCTGCTCTCCGCTGAATTGCTGATGGCCTTTGTGTTGTTGGCCCTGCTGCCTTGGTTTGGCAAGGCCATCGTCAATCGCCTGCAGGCCCTGCGAGTGTATCGCGGCTGGCAAAAACCGAAGAACTTCGATCGCAACCTGATCGTGATCGGTGCTGGGTCGGCGGGGCTGGTGAGCGCTTATATCGCCGCGACCGTAAAGGCCAGTGTCACCCTGATTGAGCGCCACAAGATGGGCGGTGATTGCCTGAATACCGGCTGCGTACCGTCCAAGACCCTGATTAAAAGTGCACAGGTGCGGCATCTCGCGGCCAGTGCGCCCCGATTTGGCTTGAAACCCTTGGCGCCCGAGGCGGATTTCGGCGCGATCATGCAGCGCGTGCACAAAGTGATTGAGCGTATTGAGCCTCATGATTCGGTTGAACGTTATTCGGAACTGGGCGTCGATTGTCGGTCCGGGGAAGCCAGACTGATATCACCGTGGGACGTCGAGATACGCGCTGAAGATGGTCAGATTGAACGTCTTTCGGCGCGCAACATTATCATTGCTTCGGGGGCCAGACCGCTGGTGCCACCTTTCCCCGGGCTCGATGAAGTGGGTTACCTGACCTCGGATTCCCTTTGGGAAATTGATGACAATCCGGGGCGCCTGTTGGTGCTGGGCGGTGGTCCCATCGGCTGCGAGCTGGCTCAGGCCTTTGTCCGTTTGGGCGCCGAGGTGACGCAGGTCGAAATGCTGCCGCGCATTCTGCCGCGAGAAGACGAGGATGTTGCGGCGGCCGCCGCCGACGGACTCCGTCGGGATGGTGTGAATCTGCTGACCGGCCACAAGGCTGTGCGCTTTGCCCTCGAAGACGGGGTGAAAGTGCTTTATGCCGAGCAGAGAGGCGAAACAGTTCGGCTTGTCTTTGACCATGTTCTGGTAGCCATCGGACGCAAAGCGAATGTGGAAGGTTTCGGTCTGGACACGCTGGGTGTGGAATTGCGGGACAACGGCACACTTGCGGTGAATGACTACCTGCAAACCCGTTACCCCAATATTTACGCCTGCGGCGATGTGACCGGGCCCTATCAGTTTACCCACGTGGCCGCCCATCAGGCCTGGTACGCCGCGGTAAATTCCCTGTTTGGCCGTTTCAAAAAATTCAGGGTCGATTATTCGGTAATTCCCTGGGCGACCTTTATAAGCCCCGAGATCGCGCGCGTGGGTTTGAATGAACAGGATGCAAAAGCCCAGAACATTGCCTATGAAGTCACGCGCTATGGCATCGACGATCTCGACCGCGCTATTGCCGACGGCAGTGATGAAGGCTTTGTCAAAGTGCTGACGGCAGAGGGCTCAGATCGGATTCTCGGGGTGACCATTGTTGGCGCACACGCCGGCGACTTGATCGCGGAATACGTGCTGGCGATGAAGCACCGCATTGGGCTCAAGAAAATTCTGGGCACTATTCATATTTACCCGACACTGGCCGAGGCGAATAAATATGCCGCCGGCGAGTGGGGCAAGGCCCATGCGCCACAGAAGTTATTGCAATGGGTAGAGCGCTTTCACCGCTGGCAGCGGTGAAAGCTAAGCACTTAGGCTAAAGTCCACGGGCTTATTTCAGGTCCACACTTACAGGGCAGTGGTCGGAGCCGAAGATATTATTCCAGATGGCGGCGTCTTTCAGGCGCTTGCTTACCAGCGACTCACTTCCCAGAAAATAATCGATCCGCCAGCCAATGTTCTTGCCGCGCGCGCCAGCGCGGTAGCTCCACCAGCTGTATTTGACGGTGTCCGGATAGCAGTGACGGAAGGTGTCGACAAAACCCGCCGCAAGGATATTGTCCATTCCGTCGATTTCTTTCTGGGTAAAACCGGCGCTTTTGTTGTAGTTGGGCTTGGGCCGGGCAATATCGATGTCTCGATGTGCGACATTGAAGTCGCCGCACATCAACACCGGTTTTTCCTGCTCCAGCGTTTTCACAAAAGCCAGAAAATCCCGATCCCAGGTTTCGCGGTAGGGTAAGCGCACCAGCTCGTTGCCGGAGTTGGGGGTGTAAACCGTCAGCAGAAAAAAGTCGTCAAATTCCGCCGTCAGTACCCGGCCTTCGGTATCGTGCTCGGCAATACCGATGTCAGCAAACACGCGAATCGGCTTCTTGCGGCTGAGGATGGCGACTCCGGAATAGCCTTTCTTGTCAGCCGAATTGCTGTACACGTGGTAGCCGTCAATGCCTTCCAGAGCGGCAGTGACCTGATCGTCCTGAGCCTTGGTTTCCTGCAGGCAGAGGATGTCGGTATCGAGGGCCGCAAGGGATTCAGCGAAGTCTTTTTTCATGACGGCCCGAATGCCATTGACGTTCCACGAAGCGATACGCATCTCTGTTAACCCCTTAATTTAAAGCCGCGCATTGTACCTCAGAGCAGGTGCGACGCATATTTTTAATGGTAACGATATTGATAATGATTCTTACTTGCGTTTAAATGCGATCCAATAATTTGCCTCGCAGGAGATTGTCATGAAGACGCATACACGGGGTCGCCGCTATTGGGCGGCGGTATTGCTGGCTGGTTGCAGCGGTTTGCTGATCGCGAAAGAAATCGAAACGGTGACGGTTTATGGGCAAAAGGGCGATGGCTACCTGCCCGCGGGTGACAGCAGTGCCACCCGTCTAGGGCTGTCTGCGCTGGAAACTCCCCAATCTATCAGCACCATTGGTCAGGATCAGATGCGCGACTTTGGCATGGTCAGCCTTAATCAGGCGCTGGATACTGCGTCCGGAGTGCAGGTGCAGCGCGTGGAGACGGATCGAACTTATTACACCGCGCGGGGGTTTGATATCACCAACTTCCAGATCGACGGTGTAGGGCTGTCACTAAGCTATGGCAACCGTGCGGGTGAATTAGACACCGCAATCTACGAGCGCATAGATGTGGTGCGGGGTCCCAACGGTCTGATGGCCGGTGCCGGCAATCCTTCTGCCAGTATCAATCTGGTGCGCAAACGCCCGTTTTCCGAAGACAGTGGTCGACTGGCGCTGACAGCGGGTTCGTGGGACCGGCGCCGTTTAGAGGGTGACGTTAGCGTCGTACTCGGCGAGTCGACTCGCCTTCGCGCCGTGGCGGCAAGGGAAAGCCGGGACTCCTACCTTGATCGCTACTCGCTCGATATAAAACTGGGATATCTGGTGGTTGAGCAGGATATTGGCGACAGCGCGCGCCTGACCTTTGGTGGCAGCTTCCAGTCCAGTGATGCGGACCGCCCACTGTGGGGTGCCTTGCCCCTGTATTACACAGATGGCTCCCAGACCGACTATGATACCTCGACCAGCACCTCGTCGAACTGGTCTTACTGGGACACCAATCGGCGCACTGCCTTTATCGAGTATGCGCAAACGCTCGCCGAGGGTTGGCAGTTGATCCTCAGCCACAACGCCAATGGGCGCGATGGCGATTCAGAGTTGTTCTATGTGTTTGGTCAACCCGACCCGGTGACTGAACAGGGCCTGACGGGCTATGCCAGCGCCTACACCCTGCAGGAAGATCAGGGCGTCACCGATGCCTACGTTTCCGGTCGTTATTCACTGGCTGGCCGTGAACACGAAATCGTGTTCGGAGCGAACTGGGCGCGCAATACCTTAAAAGATGCGTCGGTCTATGATTTTACGACCGGTAACGGCTTCCCGCCGATCGACAATCTGCATACCTGGGATGGCAATGCGCCTTACCCGACCTTTGCCGACGGCATTGGCGACCCCGCCAATGGCAGTAACTGGACTGACCGCCAGCAGGCGATCTACGTCGCTACCCGTTACCGCTTTACCGACAACCTGTCTCTAACGGCCGGTGCGCGCACCATCGACTGGGAAAGCGAAGGTCGCAGCTACGGTGAAGATCATTCCACCGAAGCCAATGGTAAGACTTTGCCCTATGCCGGGCTGTTGTATCGCTTTGCCGACGACTACACGGTCTACACCAGCTATACCGAAACCTTTATGCCGCAGCGCGACCTCGGTCAGGACTTCACCCGCCTCGATCCCAACGAAGGGCGCAATATTGAGCTGGGCGTAAAGGGCGAACTGTTCGGTGGCCGCATGCTGGCAACAGCGGCGGTCTTCCGTGCCGAGCATGACAACACGGCAGAAGCTGCCGGCAACGCAACTGATCCGGTTTCCGGTGGGGTAGTGCGGGTCTACCGCGGTGTGGATTTCGCCAGCGAGGGGCTTGAGCTGGAAGTCAGCGGCTATCTGGCCGAAGGTCTGCGCGGCAATATCAACTTTACCGTCCTGCAGATTGAAGATGATCAGGGCGATAGCGCGCGTCACTATGTGCCTAAGCGAACCCTGAATGCCAGCCTCAGTTATCAGATGCCGGGTGTGTTGCCACTGCGCGTTGGTGGTGGGCTGCGCTGGCAGGACGACACGTACATGAAACTGCCTACTCTCGGCACGCGCGTAAAGCAGGGCAGCTATGCACTGCTGGATCTCTTTGCTCAGTACGCCATCACCGACAGTCTGACGGCCTCTTTGAACATCGGCAACGTGACCGACGAGAAATACATCACCAGTCTGTATTGGGAACAGGGCTTTTATGGTGCTCCCCGTAACAGTCAGCTCACCCTGTCCTGGGCTTACTGATCGCCATGAGTAACAAACTGCTGTTTCGCATTCACAGCTGGTCTGCGCTTGCGGTTTGCCTGCCGCTGCTGGTGATTTGCCTCACCGGCAGCGTGCTGGTGTTCAAGCACGAAATTGATACGCTGTTGATGCACGACAAAGTGCGGGTCGACCCGCTACCGGAGCGGCAAAACCTCGATACTTTGTTGCAAGCCGTCAGTGAGGCAAACCCAAGCCATGAAGTCGTGGGTTGGGTACTATTTGAAGATCCTGCGCGGGCTGATCTGGTTTACCTGATTGCCCGCGGCAGTAGTGACTGGAGCTATCTGCTGCTCGATCAGTATCGCGCCGACATTCTCGCGCTGGTGGTCTCCACCACCCACTATCTGACGGACTGGCTGCTGGAGCTGCATTTTACGCTGTTGCTGCACGATGCCGGGTTGTTGTTGAGCGGTTTGATTGCCGTGGTGCTTTGCCTGCTGGGAATTACCGGCTTGTGGTTGCATCGCAGTTTCTGGAAAAACCTGTGTACCCTGCGCACCAAAGCGCGTCGGGTCTTGTATTACAGTGATCTGCACAAGCTGGTCGGCGCCTATGCCTCGCCGGTGTTGCTGATTCTTGGCTTTACCGGTGCCTGGTGGAATCTGACGCACTTTTATCACGAGCTGGAAGAGCATGCCGATGGCGCCGAGCACTATGTGATGCAGCAACGCTTGTATAACGACCAGCTATCTTTGCAGGCACTGCATGATCGCAGTGAACAGGATATTCCTGACTTTAATGCCACCTATATCTCCTTACCCTGGGAGCCGGGTCAGGACATTCGTTTCTTTGGCAAGGTTGAAAGCGGCAATCCGCTGTTGAGCCAATACGCGAGTGTGGTGCAGTTTGATGCGCAGTCCGGTGAAACCACCAGCACCTACGATATCCGTGAGCAGGGGTTAGGTGCCAAAACCGTAGACAGTTACCGACGGCTGCACTTTGGTGACTTTGCCGGGTTGCCCAGCCGCATTCTCTGGTGTTTGTTCGGGCTGGCGCCGACGGTTCTGGCGTTTACCGGTATCACCCTGTGGTTAAAAAGGCGGCCACAGCGGCGGCGCGCTGCGGCAAAGGCGAGCCGGCGAGAGCAAGAGGGTTTGTTGAACTAATCGCGCGACTGGTTTTCATGGCAAGTCCACAGGTAGTATGGTGCCCGGATAATCATAAAAGCAGGTGTACCATGAAGCGATTTTCCCTTTTGTTGCTGCCGTTTCTGCTGGCAGCCTGTGATGCCCAGCAGGACTTCCCCTGCGAGCCGGTCGACGATCGGGTGCCAATCTGCGGCCTGCAAGCACCGGAGGATATTGAGCCGACACCGGATGGCAAGCAGCTGATTCTGAGTCAGTTCGGAGGCATTACCGGGTCGAGTGCCGGTAGTCTGGTACTGTTTGATCCGCAGACCGAAAAGACGCTGCCGCTGTACCCGCTGGCAAATCAGACGGCGCAGCCCGAGGGTTGGGGTAGTGAGGATTGCCCCGGTGCACCGGGCGCTGCCATTTCGCCTCACGGTATTCATCTGTCTGAACGATCCGATGGTCGTTGGCAGTTGCTGGTGGTCAATCACGGTGGTCGCGAGTCCGTCGAGTTTTTCGAATGGCGCAGCGATAACACCTTGCAGTGGCAGGGCTGTGTTGTACCGCCCGGTGATGCCTTTCTCAATGATGTAGTGGCAACGCCGGACGGTGGCTTTCTGGTTACCCACATGTTCCCCAAAGATAACGTGCTCGCCATCGTGCGCACCCTGTTCGGGGCCGAGCTGGGCCATGTCTGGCAATGGCACCCGGACACCGGGATGAGCATTCTGCCGGGCAGCGCGGGATCCTTCCCCAACGGCATCCAGATCAGTGCCGACGGTCAGCATGTTTTTCTGAATCACTACATCAACAACCGGGTGCGCAAACTGAAGCGGGAAACCGGAGAAGTCCTCGGTGATGTGTCGGTCGCTCAACCTGATAACAGCAGTTGGCTGCCGGACGGTCGTTTGATCGTGGCTTCTCACCCACAGGATAAGCTTTTGCCTGGGTTGTGTGGAGATGTGCACAACGGCGCCTGCGAGTCACGTTTTGAACTCGTTGCTATTGATCCGGCAACGCTGGAAGCCGAAATGGTATTTAGCCAGCAGGGTGCGCCGATGGGTGCAGGCACGGTCGCGGTCGAATGGGGTCCGTACTGGTTTATCGGGTCGTATGCGGGCAATAGACTGTTGCGTGTGCCCGCGCCGCAGTCCTCGGATGCTGCTCAGCCTGACAAGCAGTAACCGCGGATGAAAGCAATACCATGGCGCCTCGCCAGCGGCCCTTTGCTGGCAGCCTTGAGCGTTCTTGTTGGCAGTTTCACCGGACTTGAACAGCCGGCGCTGGTCACGCTGACTGTGACTGCTTTCTGTCTGGGCTGGTGGTTTGCCGAGGCTGTTCCGATTGCGGTTACAGCGATGATCCCGCTGGCGGTTTTTCCGTTATTTGGCGTGCTCAGCAGCCGTGAGGTGGCTGAGGCCTACGGCGCATCCATTGTGCTGCTGATGCTGGGTGGTTTCCTGTTGTCGCGGGCGATGGCTTATCGCGGTACCCACTATCATCTGGCGCTGATGGCGCTGCATTGGGTCGGTGCCGGCAGCGAGCGGCGGCTCATTGTGGGCTTCATGCTGGCCTCGGCCATGCTCAGCATGTGGATTTCCAATACTGCCACTACTTTGATGTTGCTGCCGGTTGCCTTGGCGATATTGGATCGTTTGCAGCGTCCGTCGCTGGCGGTGCCACTGCTGCTGGGCATCGCCTACGCTGCCAGTATCGGCGGTATTGCAACACCCATTGGCACCCCGCCGAATCTGGTTTTCATGCAGGTCTACACCGAGCTTACGGGTGAGGAAATCAGTTTTCTCGGTTGGATGCGCTGGGGCCTGCCGGTGGTGGTTTTGTTTTTACCCGTGGCCATGTGGAGGCTGTCACGCGGCTTGCGCAGTTCGCTGTCTGCCGGCCTACCGGATCGTGAGCCTTGGGATATCGCGCAAAAACGCGTGCTCTGGGTATTTCTGGCAACGGCGCTGTTGTGGATTACCCGCAGCGAACCCTTCGGAGGATGGTCCGGTCTGTTGAATCTGCCGGGTGCCAATGACGCGACGATCGCGCTGTTGGCGGGCGCTAGTCTGTTTGCCATTGGCGATGGCAAGGGCGGACGCCTGCTGGATTGGGAGGCGACCCGGGAGCTGCCTTGGGGAATACTGATTCTATTCGGCGGCGGTATCTGCATTGCCAAAGCCTTCGCGGCCTCGGGCTTGTCTGAACAGGTAGCCGGTGCGGTGACCGCGCTGGCGCATTGGCCGGTCTTGCTGCTTCTGGTGGTGCTCTGCCTGAGCGTGACCTTTCTGACTGAGGCGACCAGCAATATGGCGACGGCAACCTTGCTTATGCCGATTTTGGGCGCTGCCGCTCTCGGGCTTGGTCTGCCGCCCGCCTTATTGATGGTGCCCGCAGCAATCAGTGCCAGTTGCGCCTTCACGCTGCCGATTGCGACTGCTCCCAATGCCATCGTCTATGGCAGTGGCCTGATTCGGGTGCCTGATATGGCCAGACGTGGCATTGTGCTGAGTATTTTCGGGGCCCTGATTGTCGCGCTGCTGAGCTTTGTTCTGATTCACTGACAACTTTTTGGCTTAAAATTTGGCAAAATCGGTCATAAATCGCTGAATTTTGCCCTATTGGCAGCTATGGACAGCATTGTGACAGGATATGTCATTGTCTGCTGGCGCGGGGGGCGTAGAGTAGCAGCCTGTAATCTACGTGCCTTATGAGCGCACATGAGTGAGGTGAAAGACATGTCGACCCGTTACCCCATGCCCATGCCCTTTGGCTGGTTTGCTGTTTCTTATTCCGATGAGCTGGCTGCGGGCGAATCCCGTGCGGTTCGTTACTTTAATCAGGATCTGGTGCTGTTTCGAACTGAGAGCGGTACGCCGGTTCTGCTAGAGGCCTACTGTCCTCACCTGGGTGCTCATCTGGGCTATGGGATTCACGAGAACGAAGGCAAGGGCGGCCGTATTGAGGGCGAATCTATTGTCTGTCCTTTCCACGCCTGGAAGTTCAACGAAAACGGCGAGTGCACCGATGTGCCCTACGCCAAAAACATGCCGCCGAAAGTAGCGGGCAAGCAGTGCCTGTTTTCTTTCCCGACCCGGGAAACTAATCAGGTTATCTGGGCCTGGTATCACCCCGAGCGCGTCGCGCCGCTGTGGGAAGTGGAGTCGCATGATGAGATGAACAGCGACGACTGGTCACCTCAGGAACGCTTCGACTGGACCCTGAAAACCCATCCTCAGGAAATGGCTGAAAATGCGGCCGACCCGGCTCACTTCCGCTATGTTCACGGTACCGCGTCCTTCCCTGAGTGGGAGACGACCTATGATGGCCCGAAAGTCCGCGGTTTGCAGAAAGCGAACATGCCGACGCCACGCGGTGAGGTGAAAGGTGAGATTCACACCGCCAGCTTCGGTCCCGGTCAGGGCTACACCCGCTTTAAGGGTATTGCTGAAACCTGCCTGATGGGCCTGACGACGCCGATTGATAACGATACCGTGCAAGTGCGTTTTGCTTTCAGCCAGCCCAAGGTTAACGGCGAAGTGAAGAAGGGCGGCGTTAACGCAGCCATCATCAAGGATATCGTGGGTCAGCTGGAAGAAGACGCGCCGATCTGGGAGCACAAGATCTACCGCCCCTTGCCCATCCTCTGTGATGGCGACGGCCCGATCGCGAAATTCCGCAAGTGGTACAGCCAGTTCTACGTCGATTTCGACCCGAAAGCCCTGTAAATTTCGGCGAATAACGGTGAACAGGAAGGAGGCGAATGCCTCCTTTCTTTTTTGCGGAAACCTGTTAAGGTTGTGCCCCAAAAATTTGTCCCTACGGTATCAATGAAATTACATAATAAGGCCATCGGAGTGGCCAGCTTGCTGTATCTGGTTTGCGCACTAACCCCGTCTGCTTTCGCAGACTGCCACGAGCCCGTAATGCCCGCCGTGCCTGATGGCAGCACTGCTGATAAACAGACCATGCTCGACGCCTACCGCAACATGCGAGATTATCAGGCAGAAGCTCAAAGCTTTCTGGATTGTATTGACGCACTCAAGGCCAGCGAGCCCGATGTGGATGTGGAAATTCTGCTGGAGCGATTAAATGCCTACAATCGCACCGTTGAGAATATGGATTCCATCTCGCGTCAGGTGCACGCAGAACTGGATACCTTTAACGCTCGCTAAGCAAAAAAGACGGGGTTTCAGAGATTCCGCGCTGGGCAAGCTGTGTTTTGAAGCAGGCGCTAAGCTCTCGCTCTCCCACAACGACAACCTGCTGTAACCCACTTCCATTTGATGCATCGCTGTTGCTGCCGAGCAGCGACTCGACCCGACGCGCAATCGCTTCACCGGAATCAATCAGTGTCACGCCGGGAAAGTGGCGCTGCAACTGCGCGGAAATCAGCGGGAAATGCGTGCAGGCCAGGACCAGCGTGTCCATTTCATTGGACCCCGGCTGGCGATTGAATTCTTGAGCAATCTCCGCGTATAAGCCGGGTTGCTCAAGCCCGCTCCAGAACCGTTGCTCAATAGCGGGTGCCAGTGCGCCGCTGCCAACCGAGAGCACCTTGCAGTCAGCGGCAAAATCCTGAATCAACTGGGCCGTGTACTGGCGGCGCACGGTCCCGGGTGTGGCAAGTAGACCAATCACTCTGCTTTGGCTGATAGCTGCCGCAGGTTTTATGGCGGGCACAACACCCACCACGGGAATACTCAGTTGTCCACGCAGGGCGGGCAGCACGGTAGTGCTGGCGGAATTGCAGGCGATAACGATCAGGTCCGGGGAAGTCTGCTCAACCAGTGTAGTGACAGTTGCACAAATATGATCGCTGAGCGCACCTTCCTCCCATTCGCCGTAGGGGAAGCCGCCGGCGTCCATCGCGTAGATCAGATTGAGGTGGGGCAGGCGGCGATGAATTTCGCCGCCAATACTGAGGGAGCCTACGCCCGAATCGAACACCAAAACGGTTGGTACTGCACTCACGGGTGTCTGTCCGGGCTGTCGACTTAAAGCAGTTCGAGCATTTTTTCGGCGGAGGTCTCTACGATGCCGCCGGGTGGTTCAATCGCGAAGTGGCTGACCACACCGTCGTCAACGATCATGGCCATTCGCTTGCAGCGAATACCCATACCAAAACCGCTGCCATCCATTTCCAGACCGCAGGCTTTGGTGAACTCCGCATTGCCATCGGCCAGCATCAGAATTTCGTCGGCATTCTGATCCTTGCCCCAGGCGCCCATTACAAAGGCATCATTGACGGACAGGCAGGCGATGGTATCGACGCCCTTGGCTTTGATCTTGTCGGCATTGACCACAAAGCCCGGCAGATGGGTCATGGAGCAGCCGGGAGTGAAGGCACCGGGTACCGCGAACAGTACCACTTTTTTGCTGCTGAAAATGCTGTCGGTGGTGATGTCTTCCGGGCCTTCCTTGCCCATGGTTTTCAGAGTCAGTGAAGGAATCTTGTCGCCGGTTTTAATCGTCATGGTTGGCTCCTGTTATCGGATCGTGCACATGTCAGTAAGGGGCTAAGTCTAACCCCAGTGCGCGCGAACTTGAAAGCGCACTCTTGAAAAATCCCCCGTCGCCCCCATTTTGGCAGTAACAGGCTGAAAGAAACCCACTGCCTGGAAAGGTATTGATGATTTGGGTAGTTGCGAAAGCATTTGGTGAAAGCACCTGGAGGTGAATCATGTCTACCTTTACTTATACCCCCTATGCCTGGCTGGATGATTTCCGCCGGGATTTTAACCGCCTCGTGAATGCAGGGTCCGAGCAGCAGACCTGGAGTCCAGCGGTGGATCTGTCCGAAGACGACAGCGGTTATTTTATTACCGTCGATCTGCCCGGGGTAAACCCGGACAATGTCGAAATCACAACCCATTCCCAGCAGCTGACCATTAAGGGCAAGCGCGAATGGGATGAGTGCGAGCGCACTCGGCTGAGTACGGAGCGCTGGCGCGGCGATTTCGTGCGTCGTTTTACGCTGCCGAAAATCGCTGATGTGGATCGCATTGATGCCAAATACAGTAATGGCGTACTGGCGATTCATTTGCCGAAATCCAAGGAAGCAGAGCCGCGGCGTATTGCCATTAACGTGCACTGACCAAACTTAGAGTAGGGTTTCTTCGGTCGCGCTCACTGAGGGAACCCTTTCGCTGACGAGAGTGAGCGGCTAAGCTTGCCCTTTTGCCGCGACTTCCTCGTCATGTCTGATCCCTCACTATCTGAACGTTCCCCCCTCTCAGCTGCCATTAATGAATTCTGGCTGGCTTGGACTTTTTTGACTCGCCTGCCGGCGCTGGGTGCGCTGGATTATTCGCCGGACGCCCTCAATCGGGCTGCGCGATTTTTTCCGTGGGTAGGGTTTGTGCTTGGCCTATTGCAGGCGCTGGCTTATAGCCTCGCACTCTCACTGTTTGATAATGTCTGGCTCGCCTCGATGACTAGCGTCATGCTGGGAGTTCTGTTGACGGGGGCATTTCACGAGGACGGTTTTGCGGACTACTGTGACAGTTTTGGCGGTCAGGATGTCAGTTCGCGACTGCGTATCATGACTGATTCCCGGCTCGGTACTTTTGGTGTGGCGGGTCTGTTTTTTATACTCGGATTTCGTGTGTTGCTGATTGCGACTCTGCCCGGCACCGTTGTTATTGCCGCGATTATATTATCAGCAACATTGAGCCGCTGGCTCGCCATTAGCCTGATGCTCAATACGCCTTACGCAAAAAGTGAGGGGAAAAGTAAACCGCTGGCGAATGCCATTAATCCGCGCGCACTGTTGATTGGCGCTTTGCCGCTGCTACCCCTTTTTATATTTGTGAATATCACCGTTTTAATTTGTGTTTGTGTGACCCTGGCGCTGTTTCGAGTGGGATTTTCCGCACAGTTACGGCAACGCCTGGGGGGATTCACCGGTGATGCCCTCGGCGCCGCGCAACAAATTGCGGAGGTACTGGTCTATAGCTGTATGGTGGCGCTCGCTGTCTGAGTCGATAGGGTCTAGGGTCGATAGGGTTTAGGTAAGGCGCGACTGCCGCGTGAATATTTACAAGCACTCTACTCGCCTGAGTAAGGCAGGTAGAATGCAAATTGAAAAATGCATGGGAAGCTCAACAGGAGGTAGCATTATGCATCGTTCAAAAGCCGGAAAGACCTTGTCACTGATTCTGTCAGCACTGGTTATGTGGAGTGGCCTGCTGCTTTCTTCTGCCAATGCAGGGGTTGTTTCATCTTCTGACATGTTGGTCGAGCAGCATCAATTCGAAAGCAAACAGGCCGTGAAAGATTTTCTGGATCGGGATGATGTAAAAGAGCAGCTGGTAGAGCTGGGTGTTTCTCCGGCTGACGTGGACTCACGTATTGATGCGATGACAGCCGATGAACTGGCCGAGCTAAACGCGACGCTGCAAGATGCTCCTGCGGGTGCCGGTCTTGTGGGTGTGGTGCTGACCATCTTTATCGTGTTTGTGATTACTGATGTGATCGGCGCAACCGATATCTTCCCCTTTATCCGTCCGGTTAACTGATCGCAGACTTTCTGAAAGAAACGTATTGTGAACAGTAAAACTGAAAGCCAGAAGCTCGCCTCTTTGGGGCGAGCTTTTTTTCGTCGCGTTATTCTTGGGCTTGCCACCGTATTGGTATCAGCCTGTGCCAGTGTGACGCCTACAACCCCTCCGGCTCAGGCCAGCCACAAGCTTGATGTACCCTTTGTAGAGCAGGACTTGGCCTATTGTGGCCCTGCAGCCCTGTCGTCCGCGATGAAATTTCACGGTCAGAGCGTGGATATGGACGAGCTGATCCGGCAGGTCTATGTACCGGGGCGCGAGGGTTCGTTGACGCTGGAAATGACCGCAGCCGTTCGTCGCCAGGGGATGATGCCTTATCCGGCATCACCCACGCTGGATGCTTTGGTCAAGGAGCTCGATGCGGGCAATCCGGTGCTGGTATTGCAGAACCTGTCTTTTAACTGGTGGCCGCAGTGGCATTACGCGCTGGTCGTTGGTTATGAAGACAATGGCGCCAAGCTACTGCTGCACTCCGGTGATCAGGCGTATTATTCAGTGCCTTCGCGCACCTTTATGAAGACCTGGCACCGCAGCGACTACTGGGGGCTGGTGCCGCTGCCGCTAGGACGGATACCAGAAACGGTTTCTGTGCTGCTGTATCTGTCTGAGTTGGAGAAAATGCGGGAGACTGCCACGATATCCGACAGTGACTACGAGGCGGTTCTCGAACGATCCGTGGAGCGCTGGCCGCGTTCGGCTACGGCTCAGTTTTTGATGGCGAACCTGCTACAGGAACAAAAGCGCGATGGCGCGCTGGCGTATTTTCAACGAGGCTTGCAGTTGCAGCCGGATAACGCGCTGGCGTGGAATAATTTCGCCTTTGCGCTGGATGCAGAGGGCTGCCCACTCACCGCGCGCAAGGCGATTACTCACGCAAGAACACTCAAGCCTTTTGATCAGCGATTGGCGCGCAGTGAGCGTGAGTTGTCAGAGAAGCAGGTTGAGACTGAACCGGCTGGCTGTGAGGACAAGCTGCCGGTTCACTAAGGTTTGTCTTCCCGGCTTAGAGCCTGCCGCCCTGTTTGGCATTAGCAAAAGCTGCTGCCAGCGCGTTGTTGGCGGCGGGCTCCTGCAGCCGGGCTTGCTTGGGTTTGTTGCTGCCCCCATTGCCACCGCGGCGGTTGTTGTCACGTGAAGCCTTGTCCTGAGGCGTTGCCTTGTCGTCGAGGCGCATACTCAAAGCGATACGCTTGCGGTTCACATCAACGTCCAGCACTTTCACTTTCACAATATCGCCGGCCTTAACCACATCGCGCGGGTCTTTCACAAACTGATGCGACAGGGCCGAGATATGCACCAGTCCGTCCTGATGCACGCCGATGTCCACAAAGGCGCCAAAGTTGGTCACGTTAGTCACACTGCCTTCCAGAATCATGTCGGGGCGCAGGTCACTGACTTTCTCAATGCCTTCCATAAAAGAGGCCGTTTTAAACTCGGGGCGAGGATCGCGACCGGGCTTATCCAGCTCTTTGATAATGTCGCGGATAGTGGGCAGACCAAACTTGTCATCCACGTACTGTTCGGGTTTGAGTCCGCGCAGGAAGGTGCTGTCACCGATCAGCGCGCCGACCTTGCGGCCACACTGTTGTACGATTTTATCCACCACACTGTAGGATTCCGGGTGAACCGCGGAACTGTCGAGGGGATTATCGCCGTTCATGATCCGCAGGAAGCCGGCAGCCTGTTCAAAGGTTTTGTCGCCGAGGCGGGGAACCTTTTTCAGCGATTCGCGATCCTTGAACATACCGTTTTCATCGCGGTACTGCACCAAGTTAGCGGCGATCGAGGCGTTGAGCCCGGAGACGCGGGTAAGCAGTGCGGGCGAAGCGGTATTCACATCTACGCCGACCGCGTTAACGCAGTCCTCAACCACCGCGTCCAGTGAGCGCGACAGGGCAGTTTGTGAAACATCGTGCTGGTACTGGCCGACACCGATGGATTTCGGCTCGATCTTCACCAGTTCCGCCAGCGGGTCCTGCAGGCGGCGGGCAATGGACACAGCGCCGCGAATGGTAACGTCCAGATCCGGGAATTCTTTAGCTGCATATTCGGACGCCGAATAAATCGATGCGCCGGACTCGTTTACCATCACCTTGGTGCACTTTAGGTCGGGGTAGGCGCTTAGCAAATCACCTACAAACTTGTCGGTTTCACGGCTCGCGGTGCCATTGCCAATCGCAATCAACTCTACATTGTAGGTTTTGATCATCTTCAGCAGGACGGCACCCGCTTCCGCGATTTTGTTTTGCGGTGGGTTGGGGAAAATCGCACCGTGGTCCATAACCTTGCCAGTGGCATCAATTACCGCCATTTTTACGCCGGTACGCAGGCCGGGATCGAGGCCAATGGTAGCGCGGGGGCCAGCAGGCGCGGCCAGCAAGAGATCTTTCAGGTTGGACGAAAACACCTGAATCGCGTCGGCCTCGGCGCGCTCGCGCAATTGGCCGAGCAAGTCAGTTTCGAGGTGAATATAGAGTTTGATCTTCCAGGTCCAGCGCACCACTTCGCTGAGCCACTTATCCGCAGGACGGTTGCTAAACGACAGCTTCCAGTGATCGGCAACCATGGCTTCGCAGGGGCTGGCACTGGCGTCGTCGCCAATTTGCAGGGTCAGCGACAGTACACCTTCGTTGCGCCCCCGGAACATGGCCAGAGCGCGATGCGAAGGTGTGTTTTTCAGGGGTTCGCTGTGTTCAAAATAGTCGCTGAATTTCTCGCCTTCTTTTTCCTTGCCGGCAACCACGGAGGCAGTCAGGCGCGCTTCTTCCCAGACAAAGGTACGCAGCTTCTGGATCAGGTCGGCGTCTTCAGCAAAGCGTTCCATCAGAATGTATTTGGCGCCGTCGAGGGCATCCTTGGCGGTCTCGATCTTGTGTTCGGGATTCAGGAAGGCGGTCGCTTCGGTTTCCGGGTCGAGCTCGGGGTTGCCGAGCAGGGCATCGGCGAGGGGCTCCAGTCCCGCTTCAATGGCGATCTGGCCTTTGGTGCGACGCTTGGGTTTGTAGGGCAAGTAGAGGTCTTCCAGTCGGCTCTTGGTGTCAGCCGAGAGAATTTTCTGCTCCAGTTCCGGGGTCAGTTTTTCCTGTTCGCGAATGCTGCCAAGAATAGCGTCGCGGCGCTCCTCCAGTTCCCGCAGATAGCCCAGGCGGCTCTCCAGATCGCGCATCTGGGTGTCGTCCAGGCCGCCAGTTACTTCCTTTCGGTAGCGGGCAATAAACGGCACCGTGGCACCTTCGTCCAATAATTGAACAGCGGCCTCAACATTGCGGAGGGGAGTGTTCAGTTCCTGAGCGATGGTCTGGAGAATCTGCTTCATTCGCGTGCAACCTGCGTGTTATTAAAAGAGAGCGCCGCATTATGCAGAAAGAGACGGGGAGCTGCGAGTCTTGACAGGCGCGGACTGTGAGGTCTCACCGGTGGGGTATTGCTGTAGCGGTCAGAGCAGGTCTGCAGTCAGTGAATCGTAGAGTTCGCAGCACTCATCATAGAAGCTGCGGTAGCCCTCGGTGAGGTACGGCGCGATCAGCGACATCACCTGAAACACGCCCTGATGAATCTGCAATTGCTCCGGCGGGTTGTTGTTGCGGAGCAGGTCGTAGGTCAGCCAAAAGGTTACCTGCATGGCTACGGCTTCACTCAGCCGTGACAGTTGGCCTTCGTCCAGTGCGAGTACCCCGCGATCAATCAGAATGCGGGCCACGGCCTGCGCGGCAGCAACTTTTTGTTCGAGCAGTTTCCGAAAGCGTTTTTCAATGACCGGATAGCGCTGCAGAATGTCGTTCAGGTTGCGGTAGAAATAGCGCTGTTTGTAGGTCTCTTCGAATACGATATACAGATAAAACCAGGCATCATCGGGTTTCAGCAGCTGGGCGATGGGCGCGTTGAGAATATCGCTCAGCTCGGTATGAAAGCGGTCGTAGAGGGCGCCGATAATGTCTTCCTTGCCCTTGAAGTGGTAGTACAGGTTGCCAGGGCTGATATCGAGCTCGTTGGCAATGTCGACGGTTGTGACATTGGGTTCGCCCTCGAGATTGAACAGCTCAAGACTGGTTTGCAGAATGCGATCGCGGGTTTTCATGGATGACCGGCTACAGTGTGAGCGTTGGAAAGTGCCATGTTCGCGGGCAGCTGTCTATATGCGGTGCTCAGATATAGGGGCTGAAGAACACGCGGGCGTAAAAAAAGGGCGATCAATGTCGCCCTTTTACATACTGCTGCTGAGATTACTCGGCAGTGGCAGCCTTGCTGGCAGCGGCACGCTTGGCCGGTGCTTTTTTCGGTGCGGCTGACAGAGAATTTACCTTCTTCGCCAGTGCATCAACTTTCTTTTCCAGACGCTCGAAGTCTTCAGAGGACACGCCGCCGAAGCCGAGGTTAGCGCGCACTTTGCTGATGCGCTCTTCCAGAGAAGTCGCGGTGCCTTTGCCTTTGCTGGCAACGTCATCAATGGCTGTGCGAGCCTGTGATTCCAGGTTGCGGCCTTTCTCTACCAGTTCAGTGAACAGGCGAGGGGTTTCTTTGCTGGCTTGCTCGTAACGCTCTTGCGCTTCGTCAAAAGCGCGACCGTAGGCGCCGAGGCCGGCCAGCCAAATGTTTTTGGCCATATCACTAACTTCTTTCAATTGAGATTTCTCTTTGCTCATGGCAGTTCTCCCAAATCGTTTGTGTGTTCGTTGATTGCGTCAGGTCAGATGTAAAAAAGCACGGTGGCCCGAAGACGCACCGTGCAAAAAATCGACCTGATGGGTAACCTGATCACTCAGGGCAGAAGCCTTAGGCTTCCGCAGTCGCGTTTTGGCTCTTGCGAGTGTTGATGCGCTCTTTCAGCTTCTCAACAGAGCTTTTAACGGCTTCAACTTGCTCTTCAACCAGTGCTTTGGGCTTGGCAGCCAGCTCATCGAACTTGGCTTGGGCGTCAGACTGAACTTTCTCGCCACGCTTAACCAGATCAGCGAAAATCTCAGCGCGCTTCTCTACCAGAGACTGCACTTTGTCAGTGCTTTCCTTGTAAGATTGCTGAGCTTTCTCGGCGTATTCTTGGCCTTGCTCAACGGCTTTGCCAGCCAGACCCAGTTGGGCCAGGAAAACGTCACGGGCCAGTTCGTTGGCTTTTTCGAAAGTGCTCTTGGTTTCTGCTTGCTTCTTGCTCATGGCATACACCTCTCAATAGTTGGTTAGTCAGGGCTCAGACCGTGGGAGTGATACGACCTGACTCCTTCACCGCTTTCTGAAGCTGGGGCCAACTCTACGGAGAAAAATTAGAATAAACATACTAAAAGAATAAAATTCCCTGCGTTTGTATCTCGCCTTGTATGAAAAGTGAGCAAATCCGGGCTCTGCCCTCGGTTTATGCGTATGCCATCACAGTGTGAAATAGGTTTTGATATTTCGTGATGGCTACGGTTATAGTCTGGACAGCGGTTCAGATTGATAACTTCTAATAAAGCCGCACAGTAGGGGAGTTTCTGATGAAAAAATCACCAGCCCATACCGGGCCGAACCTGTTTTCTGCTTTTCTGGAATTGCGCGCCTTGATTGAGGCGACGGCAGCAGCTTCATTTCAGCCCTTGTTGCGTAATATTGCCAAAGGTAATGGTCAGCCCGTGATTGTAGTGCCCGCCTTTATGACGGGTGATGGTGGCACGGCTTTGCTGCGCCGTTATCTGAATGCTTCCGGTTTTAAAAGTTATGGCTGGAATCAGGGGCGCAATACCGGTATTCGTCAGGCTTTCCTCGATAACCTTTTAGCTCAGATTGAAACCGTGTCAGAGCAACACGGCGGCGCCAGCGTTAGCCTGGTCGGCTGGAGCCTTGGTGGTGTTTATGCGCGCGCGGCAGCAAACGCGAAGCCCGAGCTTGTCAGACAGGTTATTACCTTGGGCTCCCCTTTCAATGTGGCAACGACCGACAGCATTTCCGGTGGAGTTGCCAAGCTCTACGAGTTTTTGAATCCCGGTGGTCTCAGTGATCCGATGCTGTCAGCAGCGGATACGTGGCGACAATCGCCGCCGGTGCCGTCTACCGCTATTTATAGCACCGGTGATGGTGTGGCTGACTGGCACTACTGTGTTGACGAGCCCGGTTACCAGACCGAAAACGTCAAAGTACCCGGCAGTCATATGGGCCTGACACACAATGCGGCCGTGATGTATGCGGTAGCGGAAAGACTGGCCCAGAAGGAAGGCAGTTGGGCACCCTTCAATAACAGCTGGCTGCGACGCTTCTGGTACGGTGACGCATTGGCATCTTGATGTAGGCGGTGCGCGTGAAAACGCGCGCCTTCATAGCGAGCAGCAACAAAAAAGGCACCCTGGGGTGCCTTTTTTGTTGCGCGTTGTTTGCTGCTTAGCCTTTAGGGCCCGCTGCAACAATCGCGTCTGCCACATCAAATTTCTTGATGTTTTCCTGGAACAGTTTCGCCAGTTTGGCGGCTTCTGCATCGTAGGCGGCTTCGTCGCCCCAGGATTTACGCGGGTTGACGAACTTGTCGTCGACGCCGGGGATGGACTTCGGAATATCCAGGTTGAGGATATCCAGATGCTCGGTTTCCACGTCGTTCAGGGCACCGCTTTGGGCGGCGGCAACGACAGCGCGGGTGACCGGGATCGGGAAGCGTGAGCCTGTCCCGCCAGCGGCTCCGGAGCCACCGGTCCAGCCGGTGTTGATCAGGTAAACGCGTGAACCGAAGTCGGCGATGCGCTTCATCAGCAGCTCGGCGTAATCACCGGCCGGACGTGGCATGAAAGGCGCGCCGAAACAGGTAGAGAAAGTCGGGTGAATACCGGCTTCTGCGCCCAGCTCGGTAGAGCCAACGCGGGCGGTGTAACCACTCAGGAAGTGGAAGGCCGCTGCTTCTTTGCTGAGGATCGAAACCGGAGGCAGAACGCCGGACACGTCACAGGTCAGGAAGATAACCGTTTGGGGTTCGCCGGCAGCGTTTTGCGGTACGCGCTTTTCAACGTGCTCCAGCGGATAACAGCAGCGACCGTTCTCGGTCAGGCTGGTGTCATCGTAATCAGGCGTGCGGGCTTCCGCATCGATCACGACGTTTTCAACAATGGCCCCAAAGCGGATTGCGTCCCAGATAATGGGCTCGTTTTCCTGGCTCAGGTTGATAGTTTTCGCGTAGCAGCCGCCTTCGATATTGAAGACTGCGCCTTTCGCCCAGCCGTGCTCGTCGTCACCGATCAGAAAGCGGGCCGGGTCGGCTGACAGGGTGGTCTTGCCGGTGCCGGACAGACCGAAGAACAGCGTGGTGTCGCCCTCGTCCCCGACGTTGGCGGAGCAGTGCATCGGCATCACGTCTTTTTCCGGCAGCAGGAAGTTCTGCACGGAGAACATGGCTTTTTTCATCTCGCCAGCGTAGCGCATGCCCGCCAGCAGGACTTTGCGCTGGGCAAAGTTGATGATGACGCAGCCGTCAGAGTTAGTGCCATCGCGCTCGGGATCGCAGACGAAGCCGGCTACATTGAGAATGGTCCACTGCTCTTTGCCTTTCGGGTTGTACTTGTGCGGGCGCACGAACATGTTGCGGCCGAACAGGGCTTGCCATGCAGTTTGAGTATGAACTTCAACGGGCAGGTAGTGCTCTTCGTGAGCGCCAACGTGCAGGTGAGAAACGAAACGGTCGTGATCGGCGAGATAGTCTTCTACGCGGTTCCACAGGGCGTCGAACTTGTCGGCGTCGAAGGGGCGGTTAACGCTGCCCCATTCGATGGCGTCACCGGTGGAGGGCTCTTTGACGATAAAGCGGTCGCCGGGAGAGCGGCCGGTACGCTTGCCTGTGGTGACAACCAGGGCGCCGTTGTCTGCCAGCTCACCCTCACCGCGCGCCAGCGCCTGTTCGATCAGCCGCGACGGCGCTAAATCTGTGTAAACAATCGTTTCTGCACTCATTCTCTCGTCCTGTCAAAACGGTCCCGTCGGCTTTCAAGTCGAAACCTGCAGCTCTTGTATGGGGGCCAAACTTTTGGGCTGCCGCTGCCGGCTTGCAGGGGAGCCAATTTTCGGGGGCGCCATTATGTCAAAAAAGCCGGGCCAGCGCTAACCCTCGCTTAGTGGTGTGATTCGGGGCTGGAGTTCCCGAACATCGCGTCTACGTCTGCCGCCGTAAAGCTGTAAAAACGGTTGCAGAATTCACAGTTTGCGTCGATCACTGACTTTTCCGCAATGATGTCGCGGAGTTCGGCCTCGCCCAGCGAGAGCAATGCGTTTTCCAGCCGCTCGCGTGTGCAAGTACATTGAAACTGCACAGGTTTTTCCGGGTGCAGGCGCACGCTTTCCTCGTGGTAGAGCCGGTACAGCAAGGTCTCTCTCGGCAGGCTGAGCAATTCTTCCTTGGTCAGTGTCGAGGCCATATGGCTCAGGTGCTGCCATTGCTCGCTGTTTTCATCACCCGGAAGCTGCTGCAGCAGGAAGCCGCTGGCGCGTTGGCCGTCGCTGTGCAGCCAAAGTCGGGTTTCCAGCTGCTCACTCTGCGCGAAGTAGGCGCCAATACTGGAGGCGAGGCTGTTGCCGTCGAGCATGACGATGCCGCGATATGGCTTGCCATTTTTTGGTTGAATAGTCAGCACAAGCTGGCCGTTAGTAAACAGCTGCTGAAAATCACGGCTGCTGGCCTGTTGCGCCTGACGGGCAATGGCCCGAAAGCTCTGCTGGTTGGTGACTTCGGCCATGATCAGGGGGATTTCACCCTCACTGCGAATTTGCAGGGTCAGCAGACCATCAAATTTGATGGTTTCGGCCAGCAGGCAGGCGGCGGCGCAGAGCTCGCCCAGAAGCTCGGCGACCACCGGTGGGTAGTGGTGTATGGCCAGCAGTTCCTGATAACTGCTGTCGAGCAGTACATGCTCGCCGCGCACGGCGCAATCGTCAAAGGTAAAGCGGCTGATGGTATCGGCGCAGGTCAGTTCGGTCATGGTCGGGCTCGGGGTCAGGATTGCTGTTTGAATCGATGAATCTGGCGGCGCTGCTTCTTGTTCGGCCGTTCGCGGCTGATCAGGTCGGCGCCGGGGCCAAAGGCCTTGCGCTGGGCGGCGCGCTCTTCGCGAAGACGGATGCTGTCGTCGGTTTCCTGGTACAACAGCTGCGCTTCCGGGGCGCCGCGCCGCTGATCCGACAAGCCGTGTACTGCGACAGTCTTTTCATCCCAGCCCTGACGGATGGTCAGCGTAGCGCCCAGTTCCACCTCTTTGCTGACTTTGCAGCGTTCGCCATTGTAATGCACTTTGCCACCTTCGATGGCCTGCTTGGCGAGACTGCGGGTTTTGAAAAAGCGGGCCGCCCAGAGCCACTTGTCCAGGCGAACCTTGGTGTTGGCGGTCATGGAGCGGGTAGCAGCTCGTCGAAATGGTGAATGGCCGGGAAGGCCAGATTGTCGCGAATGGCCTGCTGCGAATCTGGCTGACGCAGTGTTAATAGATGGGCGATGCCGAAATCGGCCGCGGCCTGCAGCACCTCGGCATTGTCATCCACCAGCAAGGTGCGCTTTTCATCAAACGGCGCTTCCTCGCTCAGCTTCAGCCAAAACTGGGGGTCTTCCTTGGCGGCAGCGAATTGATGGGACACAACGATCCGATCAATCCAGCGATCCAGCCCGGTTCGCTCCATTTTCAGGTCCAGGCTGTGTTTGTGGGCGTTGGTAACCAACCAGATCTCGCGGTGGGAGTCACTCAGCCATTGCAGAAACTCTTCCACGTAGGGGCGTATGGAGATCAGATGGTTGACCTCACGCTTGAGCGTGGGAATGTCGAGATTTAGTTCCTGCGACCAGTAGTCCAGACAGTACCAATTAAGCGTACCTTGCTTGGCGGCAATCTGCGCCATGATGGATTCGCGCGTGGTTTCCAGCGGAGTGCCGTGGATCTCGCTGTAGCGCAGGGGCAGGTGCTGGGTCCAGAAATAGTTGTCGAAATGGAGATCCAGCAAGGTGCCGTCCATGTCGAGCATGACGGTGTCGATGTCCTGCCAATTGATCATGCGTGATGTGCCGGTGTCGTTAAAATACGGATTGGGATTCTAACATCGCCGAGCGTGAAGCGCATCGCTTGTGAAGGGTTGGGGCATGGCGAGAGCGCCAACAACAATACGTTGGTAAAACGCTTTACCTTACCTGTTCTACGTAATTGACGTTGAGCCACCAGTCACCAGAATAAAACTGCCGCAAGGTGTCGCATTCACCACGCTTATAGGATTCAGGAACTGCAAAAAAAGAGTTCTGTTCGTTATTTTCTTTGGTTGTCGCGGCATTGGCCGGCGAAGCAGTGTTTTTTGTCGACATGGCGTTAACGTTCTCGTGAATTGAGTGCTGCATCTCGATACCCCTGTGTATTGGCAAAGGCGCATCCATGCATGGGGTAACGGTACGCTCTTGGTGGTCGTTTCTGTATACGTGTTTTTCCGTAGTTACAGCTTCCGAGGCCCTTGAGATGGCTAAACTGTGACCTGTTGCCGGAGTAAAGTGAGAGATTGTCGAAGATATTAGGTTGGTTGCTGGGAAATATTTGGCAGCGATGGCATTTTTTGAAGCCTTGAAAGCAAAAAAGGGGAGCCGGCTAAGCCAAACTCCCCAACAAGCGTCAACGCGCTATCAGCGTTTTAGTGCTGATTGCCCGAAGGAATATCCTTGAAGGCCATGCCCTTGTCGGCGCGGGGCTCCTGCGGCAGGCCCAACACCTGTTCGGCGATGATGTTGCGCATTACCTCATCGGTGCCGCCGGCCAGACGAATGCCCGGTGCAAACAGCACAGATTTCTGGAAGTGGGCTCGCTGAGGCGCCAGCGATTCATCGCAGATGGCACCGGTATCCGCCATGAGTTGCAGGGCGTAGTTGGCGATATCCTGATTCATTACCGCGCCCACCAGTTTGCCCAGAGCCGCTTCGGCGCCGGGCATGCCGCCCTTGGCTACGGCAGTGAGCATTCGGTTCGTGGAAGCCTTGATGCCGGCGTGTTGGGTGTACCAGGTTGCCAGGCGGTCGCGCACTACCGGGTTATTCACTACCGGCTCGCCGTTCAGCTCGAGTGATTGCACCAGTTCGAAAAATTCGGGGAAGCCATCGGGCTGCACGCCGGAAATGGCGAGCCGCTCGTTCATCAGTACCAGCAGAGCCGCCCCCCAGCCGCCGCCGACTTCACCCAGTCGCTGGCTGTCGGGGATTTCGGCGTTGTTGAAAAACACTTCATTGAAGTGGGAGCCGCCATCCATCTGTTTGATGGGCTGCACGTCTACTCCGGGCTGCTTCATGTCGATAAAGAACATGGTCATGCCGCGGTATTTGGACACATCGGTGTCGGTACGGCACAGCACCACGCCGTAGTCCGAGTGTTGGGCGCCGGAGGTCCAGATTTTCTGGCCGTTCACAATCCACTTGTCACCTTTCAGTTCGGCCTTGGTGCGCAAGCCCGCCACGTCAGAACCGGCACTGGGCTCGGAAAACAGCTGACACCAGACATCTTCGGCCGAGGCCATGCGTGGCAGCAGGCTGGTTTTCTGCTCTTCGGTCGCAAAGTGCATGATGGCCGGGCCGCAGTTGCCCTGACCGATAACGAAATAACCGTCAGGCTCATCGTATTTAGCCACTTCCTGTGACCAGATCACCTTGTGGATCTGGGTCAGGCCGGCGCCTCCGTATTCCTTGGGCCAGGTCGGGCAGGCGTAGCCCGCGTCATACACTTTCTTGTACCAGGCTTTGGCTTTTTCGTAGGCTTCTTCCTGACTGCCGCGACCGCCGTCTTTGGTCTTGGGGGTGGCGTTGGCTTTTAGCCAGGCCTGAACCTCTTTACGAAACTCGGCCTGTTCGGGGGTATCTTTAAAATCCATGATGCTTCTCCTCTCAGGCAGCCTTGATGCGCAGCAAACGTTCAACAAGCAGCTCTTTCCACTGCGGATTGCCGCCCAGAATCAGTGACAGGGCTTGGGCGCGACGGTAATAGAGGTGGCAGTCAAACTCCCACGTGAAACCCATGCCGCCGTGGGCCTGAATGTTTTCCTTGCTGCTCTCGTAGTAGGCGTCAATCGCACTGACCCGGGCCGTTGCCGCTGCGAGCGGCAGCTCGACGTCGTCGGCTGACAGGGCCCAGGCGCCGTAGTAGGCGTTGGAGCGTGCAAGTTCAGTGGCTACAAACATATCGGCAAATTTGTGTTTGATGGCCTGAAATGACGCCACCTGACGACCAAAGGCGTAGCGGCCCATGGTGTATTCCTTGCCCATGTTCAGCGCTGCATCACAGCCGCCGATCTGCTCAAAGGACAGCAATACCGCCGCCCGGTCGAACAGAGTGGATAGAATTGCCACGGTATCGGCGCTGCTCGCGAGTTTTTCGCAAGGCGCTTGGTCAAAGCTCAATTCTGCCAGTGGCAGGGTTGGGTCAATGCTGGTCAGGGCTTTGCGGGTAACCCCGGCGGCGGTGAGGTCGACCAAATAGAGGGCGGGTTGGCCATCTTCCGCGGCCAGAACGACGGCTTTGTCCGCCACCTCCCCGTGAAGCACAGCCGTTTTCTTGCCGCTCAGGCTGCCGTCGGTGACGGTGGTATTGAGATTTTCTGTGGTCAACGCGCCGGCGGATTCCTGAGTGGCAAGGCAACCAATCCACTCTCCGGCCGCGAGCTGCGGCAGCCAGGTGTCCTGTTGGGCTTTGTCGGCGGCCAGCTTGATCGCTTCAGTGGCCAGGTAAACGGAGGCAATAAATGGCACCGGCGCGACAACGCGACCGAGCTCTTCGGCAATGACGCAGAGCTCCAGATAGCCCAAGCCAAGGCCACCCTGATCTTCGCTTATGGCGGTGGCGGGCCAGCCGAGTTCCACAATTTGCTGCCAAAGTGCTTGGTCGTAAGCCTGCTCGCCTTCTAAGGTCTGGCGAACGCGTGCGGTATCGCACTCGCTGGCCAGGAAGTTGCGAGCCTGCTCTTGAATGAATTTCTGATCTTCAGAGAAGTCAAAGTTCATGCTTTGCTCCCGGATTCTGTGAGGTTTAAGAACCCGGAAGCTTAGCGGTGTGGGGCGGGGTCGACAATGACAAAACCCGGCGTGGGGGCTGCCAGATCAGGTCAGGTGGGCTGGTGTTATACCAGCCGGAGATTGGCGGTGCTGCGACGACGGGCAACCGCAAACAGGGATTGCACAGCGCGTCTGACATCTTCTGCCTCGGCGGGCATATAGCGGAATGACAAAGCGATACGGCTTACCATATCGAGAATGTCGTGCAGGGCGCCCGCATCGGGATTGCGTCGGCGATAGTCGAGGTAAGCGTCCTGAAACAGTTTCTGCCATTGCTCCCGAGCCAGTTCCCCGGTCAGGTGCGATAGAATTTCGCCAGCATTGTTACTGCTGAGCAGATCCTGACTACCGCGCACAGGTGACAAGACCTCAGCGGAGCAGACCAGCGCTTCTTCGACCATGCGTGCAAAATCATTCTGATAGGGCGCGCAGGCTGTGGTGAGCTGGTCAAACAGGCGCTTGCGCTCGAGATCAATGACCGCTGCGATTAGTTCAGATTTGCCAGCGTAATAGCGATACACTGTACGCCGGGTGACATTGGCAGCATTTGCCACGTCTTCAATGGTGGTGGACTGAACGCCCTTGCTGACAAAACAGGTAATCGCTGCACGCAGCAGTTTCTTTTTACCGGTATCGACATCATCTACGCGGGCTCCGTTGCCCCAGCGTCTGCTACCCATAAGCCGTGTTCCTTTGCTCTATAGACACGTGGTTGGTCACCCTGAATGTTAGCAAGCGCCTACCCCATGACCGCTACCCGTATTTATACATATGGCCCCCTCTGTGCGGTTGGTGGCCGGAATCGGGATGGCAGAGGTTTTTCGACTGTTGCATAATCCCGAAGATTACGAATCCGGAAAATGGACTGTTATGCGCTACGCCAATATTACCGGGTGGGGTAAATGCCTGCCGCCAGCTGTTCTTACCAATCAAGACCTGACCCAGATCATGGATACCTCCGACGAGTGGATCAGTACCCGCACCGGCATCAAGGAGCGGCGCATCACTCACGTCAAATACTCGGAACTGGCCGCGCTGGCCGGTAAGCGGGCTTTGGCCGCCGCCGGCTTGGAAGCGACCGACATCGATATGATCATCCTGGCAACGGCTGCGCCGGACAATATGATTCCCAATGGCGCCTCGGCGGTACAGCATCAGCTGGGTGCGACCAATGCGGCTGTTTTTGACCTCAATGCGGCCTGTACTGGCTTTGTTTATGGCTTGAGTCTGGCCACCGCCATGGTGCGCTCGGGCAGTGTGGACCGGGTGATGGTGATTGGTGTCGACGGCATTCCCTACTACCTCGACTGGACCCTGCGTGATGTCTCCGTTTTATTTGGTGATGCGGCTGGTGCCGTGATCGTCGAGCCCAGTGAAGCCGAAAGTGGTTTGCTGGCCGACAAGCTCGGTTGTGATGGCGATGCCCGGGATATTCTGATGGCCTGTGATTCTGGTGCTGTGCGCGAGCGCTTCGGGCCTGTCGATGGCCTGTTTGAGATTAATTTTGAAGGTCAGGAAATTTTCAAGCGCGCCGTGCGCGGCATGGGCTTCGCCATGAATACCGTGCTCGACAAACTGAGCCTCAAGCCCGAAGACGTTGATCTGGTGATTCCCCACCAAGCCAATATCCGGATTATCGAAACCCTCGCCAAGCGTCTCAATGCGCCGATGGACAAGGTGATGGTCAATATTGAAAAGTATGGCAACACCTCGGCAGCTACGGTTCCGGTTGCCCTCTGCGAAGCGCTGGAACAGGGGCGAATCAAGCCCGGCGACAATGTACTGGCCGCTGCGTTTGGCGCCGGCCTCACCTGGGGCGCCTTTTTGGTGAAATGGGGCGATCGAGTCGAGCCTCTCGGCACCTGTGACGACGAGCTGCCGCCCTGCGACAAAACCGCGTTGGAAATCCTTCAGCCCTGGGTGGACGGCTGCCGCCGCGCCGCGGGCGAATGATTCTGCGCACTCCCGAGCAGCGCTTTGCGGCGCTGCCCGACTTTCCTTACTCTCCGCACTACCTGACGCTGCCGCACGCCGAAGGCGAGTTGCGTATGGCCTATATCGACGAAGGTCCGCGCGATGCGCCTGTGGTTTTGATGCTGCACGGTGAACCCAGTTGGAGTTTTGCCTATCGGCATGTGATCGCCGCGGTGGCTGCGGCGGGTTACCGGGCGGTAGCGCCGGACCATATCGGCTTTGGCCGTTCCGACAAGTTGCCGCATCGCAGCGACTATTCCTATGCCGCCTTTGTTGCATGGATGACGGCCTTTGTGGATCAATTGGACCTGAAGAATATCGTTCTGGTCTGTCAGGATTGGGGTGGCCCAATTGGATTGAGCACCCTGGCGGCAAGACACGAGCGTTTCAGCGGTGTGGTAGCGGCTAACACCCTCTTGCCCAATTGCGAACTGCCACCTGCCGGGATTGCTGATTGGCCGGGGGAAATCGTAACGGCCTGGGTTGGCATGACCGCCGAGGCAGACGATCTGCCGGTAGCGGATATTGTCGATAGCGTCAGCGTGAAAACGTTGGCGGCTGAGGTTAAGGCGGCCTACGATGCGCCGTTCCCAGATGCCAGCTATAAAGCGGCTGTGCTGGAATTTCCCAGCCTGATTCCAACTCGGGAAAACATGGCCGGTTGCGCCGAAAATCGGCAGGTGTGGCAGCTGCTGGAAACCTGGGATAAACCTTTTGTCACTGCCTTCAGCGATAGCGATCCGAGCACCGCGCCGTGGGCGGAGGTGTTCAGAAAACGGATTCCCGGTGCCGATAACGATCTTCATACGACGCTTCGTGGTGCGGGGCATTTTGTGCAGGAAGAGCTTGGCGCAGAGTTGGCCGAGATTGTCCTGAAGCTGCGCGCAATCTGCTAATGCTTCGTTTGCGGATTTCGTGGATGATTTCCTTATATCTTCAGCAATAACAACGAGTAATGCCATGACCGCCGTGATCTTTGAACAGCAGGGTGCTGTCGCCCGGATTATCCTGAACCGTCCAGAAGCCAAAAATACCCTCAATGCCGAAGTCTTTGTGCGCTTGAACGAAGCCTGGGAAGAGGTGCGCAACAACGATGCGATTCGGGTGGCCGTAATCACCGCCTCCGGGGAAGAGGATTTTTGCTGTGGTGGGGATCTGGGCAGTGTCATTCCGCTGTGGACCGGTGCCCGCCAGCCGCAGAACGAGATTGAAGAAAAGCTGCTGGCGGACCCGATGATTGTCGATCGTGTGATGCTGAAAGACCGGCCATTACACAAGCCGGTTATTGCCGCCATTAATGGCCGCGCGCTCGGAGGCGGCTGCGAACTGTTGCAGGCCACCGATATCCGAATAGCGGCCGATACCGCAATCTTCGGTTTGCCAGAACCCAAATCTGGTATTGTCCCCGGTGCCGGCAGTCTGGTTCGATTGGCACGCCAGTTACCTTACGCCCACGCGATGAAGTTATTGCTGACCGCAGAGCCGGTGGATGCCGTAACGGCACAGCAAATGGGATTAATCTCTGAAGTGGTCTCGCCGGATCAGTTGCAGGCACGCGCCAATGAGCTGGCGGACATCGTCGCCGCGAATGCCCCGCTGGCCATGCAGGCGATCAAGCGTACCGTATTGGAAAGCCACACCTTGCCGTGGGAAGACGCCTTCAAGCTGGAAATGGAACAGACCGGCGCGGTGATGATGACCAAGGATGCCCGCGAAGGACCCCGCGCTTTCAAGGAAAAGCGTAAACCCGTCTTCAAAGGCGAATAGGCAAGGGGCGGTAGGCTCCAACACCCTCTCACAATTTCTTGACGTTTAGGGGTTACAGCAAGCCCCTAAATTACCCTTTTATCGGTATTTTTGGCGCAGTTTTCCCATGTCGATTTGAGAGAACTGATCTATCTTAACTGACCTACTCGACGCATATCATTGCCCGCCTGAGAGGTCTCGATGGAACAGCTTACCGGAATCGAAAGCAGTTACCTTGCCATGGAACAGCACGCCATGCCGCTGGTGGTAACCGCAGTCAATATTTATGAGGGCGGCGACAAAGCCGACTTTGCCGCCATTCGTCAGAGTTTTCTCAATGCGGTGACCCGCTTTCCCCTGTTTCGCCGTCGCCTGCTGAAGGTGCCTTCGGCACTGGATCACCCCTACTGGATAGAAGATCCGGATTTCGATGTGGACTGTCATTTGCGCCAGATGGCCCTGCCGGAACCGGGCAACTGGCATCAGTTCTACTTGCAGCTCGCCCGGCTGCAGGCCCTGCCAATGCACCGTGACCGCCCGTTGTGGCAGGCGTTTGTGATTACCGGGCTGGACAGTCTGTCGGGGCTGCCCAAGGGCAGTTTCGCACTGGTGGTTCGCGCCCATCGGGCCATTGCGGACAACGGCCAGCTCAATGCGCTGCTCATGCGAATGCACACCTTTGATCCGGCGGCTATAGCTGATGAGTCGCAGTTGGTATGCACGCGGGATATTCGCCCCGGCAGTGGTCAGTTACTACTTCAGGCGCTGCGCAATCAGGGTGGACGCTGGTGGCGAAGCCGACAGCTGCTGCAGCAGAGCCTGGATCGATACCGCAGCCAGCGCGAGACGGATATGCCCGAGGCGCCAAAAACGGTGGCCACTCGCTTTAATCAACACCCCTCGAGTTTTCGGGTGGTCAGCCACTTGCGCTTGCCCCGCAGTGGCTGTCAGGCAATGCGCGAACGGGTACCCGGCAGCAGCCTATGTGATGTGATGCTGACGCTGATCGGGGGCGGCATGCGCAACTATCTGCTGCACAAGGGCGAGTTACCCGAGGCTAGTCTGGTGGCTAGTATGCCTCAGAGTCTGGTCAATGAACTGCAGCGCAAAGACAAGTCGGTGACTATCGGCGGTAATCTGCGGTTGGCTCTGCACACAGAGCTTGCCTCGCCGCTGGAGCGTTTGCGACGGGTCAGTGAAGCCCAGCGTGCGGCCAGAGCCCACGACCCGCTGGCAGAACAGAGCTTGATCAATGGAGCCGCGGAGATGATTTCGCCTCTGTTTATGCGGTTGGGCATGCAGGGTTACCTGAGGCTGGGCCGTTATACGCCTTATCGGCACCACACCTTTGTGGAGGGTGTGCGTGGCAGCGACATGCCGCTGTACTTTGGTTACTCGAAGCTACTGCGCAGCTTTGCCCTGGCGCCCTTGCTGCCGGGGGCGTCACTGACCCACTGCCTATCACGCTGGGGAAACGAGCTGACGCTGGCGATCAATGCCTGCCGCGAAGCGCTGCCAGATCCCGATGCCTATCTGAAAGCCTTGCAAGACGCCTGGTTGGATATGGAGGATTGCCTCCTCCCGCAAGCCAGTGAGCGCGCAGCCGATGTAATTAGCGACGACTACGCGCAACAGGCAAGCGCCTGACCTTGGCTTTCGGGTTTTACTTCAGGCCGGCTTTCTGAGGAAAACCTGATAGACATTAATGCTGCCGGCAAGAAAGCCACCCTCGCAGTATTCGAGGTAATAACGCCACAGGCGGCGGAAGCGTTCGTCAAAGCCCTGTTTTGATACGGAGGGCCAGGTAGCATGAAAACGCTGGTTCCACTCCGCCAGCGTGCGGGCGTAACTATCGCCAAAGGCCAGCGCGCCTCGCCATTCCAGTCCAGCCTTGCCACTGTGCGCTTGCACTCGCTCTATACTCGGCAGCATGCCGCCGGGGAAAATATAGGTCTGAATGAAATCCGGACTTTCGCAGTAACCCCGAAAGCGCTTCTCATCAATGGTAATAACCTGAACAGCCGCGCTGCCGCCGGGTTTCAATCGCTGATACAGCGTTTTGAAATAGGTATCCCAGTATTCCTGACCCACAGCCTCGAGCATCTCGATCGAGACGATGTGGTCGTATTGGCCCTGTGTATCCCTGTAATCGGTCAGTGAAAAACGCGCCGTGTCCGCGTAACCAGCAGCTTCCAGGCGCTGGCGGGCAAACGCGAGCTGTTCGTGGGACAGGGTGATGCCCTCCAACTGTACCTGACGCTGTTGCAGCAGGTGCTCGGCAAAGCCACCCCAACCACAGCCCACTTCGAGCACGCGGCTGCCGTCCTGAATATCCAGTTCATCGATGATGTTTTGGTACTTGGTCGCTTGCGCGGAAGCCAGTGACTGCAGGGGGGCAGTAAACAGCGCCGATGAATAGGTCATGGTGTCATCGAGCCACGCCCGGTAGAAGTCGTTGCCGAGGTCGTAGTGAAACGTAATATTTTTGCGGCTTCCGCGCTTGCTGTTGGCGTTGCGGCGATGGCGAAACAGGCTCAGAAACCGGCTGATACGTGAGCCGGCTAATAATTTTGTCAGGGCATCTTCGTTGGCCAGCGCCCAGGTGATCACGGCGGCTACATTGGGTGAATCCCAGTCACCTTCCACAAAGCCCTCGGACCAGCTCAGCGTGCCGCCACTCAACAGGCGGCGCAGGGCGCGCCAGCGGTTTACCTTGACGGTCGCCCGGACCAGACCGTTATCGGCACCAAAGGAAAGATTGTCGCCATTGGGTAGTTGCAGAATCAGTAGGCCTTCACTGACCGCACTCAAGGGTTCGGTTAGGCGGGTCAACCATCGCGGCGCGGTCGCAGGTGACCTGTTTGGTATCGCTGTGCCTGTTTTGATATCGACCGCGACAGAGCGCGTCAGGCTATCTGATGGCTGATTCTGGGATGAAAGAGTATTTGATGACATGGCCAGGTTTCCGGTTATTGTGGTGTTTTGACACTCAGGCCGTGGGCGGGCGCGGCCTGATGGCGATAGATTTTGAGGCCTTTCAACCAGAGTTTGAGGGCTTCCCAGTGAATGCCTGCGACGACTTTCAGAGTCATCAGGGGCATCTGGCAGAAGCAGGCCAACAACTGCCTGTCCGTCAAGGGGCGGCGGCTGGCATGAAACAGGGCGGTAAACAATGTGGCATCCGCTTGTTGCTGCCGGATGCCCAATTGCAGGGTCTCGCCGGGCGGTCGTACCCGAAAGTGATAGTGCTGATGCATCGGCATAAAGGGTGAGACGTGGAAGGCCTTGGCGACGCTCTGGCGAATCAGCCCGTCTTCCCCTTCTTCTGCTGGTAGCAGATAACTGTGTCGCTCGCCAAAGGTATTGCTGACCTCGTAGACGGTGGCGAATAGACGATCCTGGGTGTCATAGCAGAAGTAAGCCGCAATCGGATTAAAGGCATAGCCGAGCATACGCGGGTAGCAAAGCAGGCTGGCCCGTTTAAGGCGGGTTTCAAAGCCTTCGCGATGCAGCAGCTCGCGCAGGTAGTCGAGGAGGTTGCCGTGTTGACCATCACCAAAGTCGCGACTGTAAAAGCTGAACAGATTAAAGCGGTTGAGGGAAAACCAGCGGCACTGGCGCGACATGGATTCCAGTTCGCTTAAATCGAACAAAAAGGCCGAGATGCTGTAGCTGAAGCGGTGTCGCCGGGGCGTGAGCCGGTGATGCATCACCTGGCCACGATAGAGGGCGGAGTGCACTGGCTGAACGTCGTCCATCAGGCCGCCTCAGCAGAGGGCATGGGCGCCGTTGTGTAAATCCGCGAGTTGGGATCGTCCAGCTTCCAAGGCCGCTCCACACCGCCGAGCGCCTCTGCTACGGCGAGGCCGGATTGAATGCCGTCTTCATGAAAACCATGACCAAAATAACTGCCGCAGAACCAGGTGCTATTCGTGCCTTGCAGATCCCACAAATGCCGCTGTGCCTGCAGCGCCGCGACATTAAACTGAGGGTGTTCATAGTCGAATCGCTGGAAGCATTTGTCCGGGGCTGGTTCATGCGTCGGATTCAGGGTCACGATAATCGGCGTTTTGCCGGGCAGATGCTGGAGGCGATTCATCCAATAACTTACCGCCACCTTGCCCTGGCTATTTTGGCGATCCGACAGATAGCACCAGCTGGCCCAGGCCCCCTTACGTCGTGGCATCAGGCTTGGGTCGCAATGCAACCAGGCGGTGTTGTGCTCATAGCGGAACTGCGATAACAGGGCCTGCTCGGTGACGCTGGCATCCCCCAGCATGGCCAGAGACTGGTCAGCGTGGCCGGCCAGTACCACGTGATCGAACTGCCGTGTGACACCGTGCTCGTCGGTCAGGCTGACACCGTCCGGGTGGCGCTCAATGCGCGAAATGCCCGTGCCGAGCAGAATGTCGCCGCTGATCTCATGGCCGATTTTGCGCACGTACTCTCGCGATCCGCCGACGACCGTTTGCCACTGCGGGCGATCGGATAGCTGCAATAGGCCATGGTTTTCGCAGAACTGCAGAAACGCCTTGGCGGGATAATCCGCCATCTGCGCCGCGGGGGTGGACCAGATGGCGGCCCCCATTGGAATCAGATGGTCGTCGCGAAATCCGTCGCCGTAGCCCCCGCGCGCTAGCAGATCGCCCAGGGTCGTGGTGTCGTCCAGCGATTTCAGCCAGTCGTCGCTGTCGCGATAAAAGCGGATCAAATCACGGATCATGCGCCAAAATCGCGGGCGCAACAGGTTGCGCTTCTGGGCGAACAAAGGGCGCAGTGAGTCGGCGCCCGCGTATTCCAGTTCGCCCTGATTGATGGAAACCCCGAAGGACATATCCGTCGCCTGGTACTCAACCCCGAGCGTGTTAAACAGATTCACCAAGTTGGGGTAGCAGCGCTTATTGAAAACGATAAAACCCGTATCGACTGCCAGTCGCCCCTCGGGAGTGAGAATGTCGACTGTGTTGCTGTGCCCGCCGAGTCGCTGTTCGCGCTCAAACACTGTCACGGTGTGGGCTTTGCTAAGGAGCCAGGCCGCGCTGAGCCCGGCAATGCCGGAGCCGACGACAGCGATGTTAAGGGGGGGAGCGGCCATGGAAAGCCTCCAGCTTTCTCTTTATAACAGAACGATTCTGCTTTACGTGGGGGGGCGGATAGTGGATCAGAGTGCATCGAAAAAGCCGGTTTTGACGTACACTGCAAACCCTCAGAACAGGAACAGACAATGACACGCTGGATCGCGATGCTCGCCTTGGCCTTCCCTCTTTACCTCGCCGCGGCGACCTTCCCTGGGCAGGTTGAAGTGGGTGATCACTCACTTTCTCGAGTGGCAGAAGCCCGCTATTCCGTGCTTTGGAAGCGGATCACCGACGTAGCCCTTTACGTTGACAGCAGTCAGCTCCAGCCCGCCAGCGGCGATATTCTCGACCCGGGGTACCGCAAATACCTGACCATTGAATATGGGCTTTCCGTTAGTGCCGAGCGCTTCCGGAAAATGACCCGTGAGCAGCTGGCCGAGCACTGGTCAGCGGAAGATCTGTCTCGTCACAGCGAGACCGTTGATACCTTCTGCAGTTGGCTCACAGCGGTTGAAGAAGGCGATCGCTATGCGGTGTACTGGCTGCCAGAGCAGGGTCTGACGCTAGCGCTGAATGGCGAGATACAGGGCACCTTGAATGACCCGGACGGCGCGGCGCTGGTGCTCAGCATCTGGCTTGGCAAGGCCGCGATCAGCGAGTCTCAGCGGGATGAGCTGCTGAGTCAGTGGCGGCAGTAGCGGCAGGCTTCACCTTTTGGTGTTGGGCCTTGTTCACGAACCCGGAATATAGGTATCACTCCGGGTCGCGGTAGGTGCAAGTAGCGGCTATAGTTAATAAAAATCGATTTACACTGCGATCGCTGCGGGGCTGGCCGGGCGAGTCGCCAGCCGGGATGCCTGCTTGATTATCACGCGTAATTCCTTTCCGTTTCCTTTCTGTACGCTGCTGCTGGCTTTGAGTGCACCGTTGCTGGCGCGTGAGCTCGAGCCGCTAACGGATAGTGGTGAGCTCTATTTCGCCGAAGAAGAAAAGAAAAAGTCAGAGAAAGAACAGGGCGAAGATGATAGGCCCGGCTTTGTCATGCGCAGCCTGCAGCAGATGGAAATCCAGCGAGACTGGCTCAGCAAGGGCTACGTTGGCATGTGGCGCGGGCTGGACGGCTATTTTAGCGACGGCGCCACCTTCGAAAACGAAAATGACAGCGAAATGCGGCTTGAGACCAAGCAGACCTGGCGGGCCGAAGGGGAAATAGAGAGCGACGTGCGTCTGCGGGTGCGCGTCGACCTCCCCAACACCGAAAAGAAGCTGAAACTGTTTTTCAGTTCGGATGAAGAAAGCAACGTTGAGGAGCGGGTGCGCTCGGTCTCGACCGGTGAGCGGATTGAGCGAGACAAGTCGGTGTCCGGTCTGGAATTCTCGCCCGATGACAAGGATCGCAAGTGGCGCCGCAAATTCAGTGGTGGTGTGCGGCTTCGTTCTTCGCTGGTGCCTTACGTCAAATTCCAGCTCAAACGTGAATGGGGCGAGGAGGACAGCGATAACTGGTTCCACCTGTTTCGGCAAAAGGTGGAATACTTCGATGACGACGGTTGGGGTACGAGTACAGAGTTTTCGTCGACGCACCCTGTGGGTGATGTCTTTATCTTCAGCTTCTGGCTGGAGGCCGACTACGAAGATCAATTCAATTTCTTCGAATACGCTAACGTCTACACCATGACGCAAGTGGTGTCGGAGCGTTCGGCGGTGCATTACCGGATCGGCGCCATTGGCGCGAGCCAGCCCGTACCACGCGTGAACGGGGTATTCTACGGCCTGAGTTGGCAGTATCAGCTATACGAAGACTGGATTTTTCTCGGAATCTCGCCGGAGGTATTTTACCCCCGAGAGCTTAACTGGAGCGCTGAGCCAAGTATCACGGCCAAGCTGGAGATATTCTTCGCGGAGTGAGACGCAGTGGCCTCGAATACCGAGGCTTTCTTATTCCTGCGGCTTTGCCGGTGCGTCGCGTTTTTCCAGTTCCGCGCGCAGTACGGTGACTTCTCTTGGGGCTTCAATGCCCACGCGAACGTTTTTACCATTCACTGAAACGATGGTGATGCGAATGTCATCGCCAATGGTGAATACCTGTCCCGGTGTTCTATTAAGTACCAGCATAACTTCTCTCCGCACTTCGCCCATCCCGGGCTAATTGCACATAAATCTAAATCGACAGACGCCGGATTCTAACCCAGTTATTGGGAAATAGCATGGTGACGAAGAGTGTAAATGTTGCTTATACCCACCAGCCTGTGACGCTTTACCGTAAATATAGACCGTTTCTACCAGCACGCTAACGCGCGACCTGTCTTGGGGCGCCGGCTATTTGTTTGCTGCGACAGGCGGGTAAAGCTGTAACAAACTGTCAATTCACTGTAAGGGCCGGTCATTGGCGATTTGGCTACAAAGCGCGATTCTACGGGCCGATAACATTACGGAGATTGCTATGAGTCACTCAGCTTTGATTTATGACGCGGTGCGAACCCCGCGCAGCAAGGGCAAAAAAGACGGCAGCTTGCACGAGGTTAAACCCGTCGATCTGCTTGCGGGTCTGCTCAACGGCCTGCGTGACCGCTATGAATTGGACACCAGCAAGGTTGACGACGTCGTGGCTGGCTGTGTGGTTCCCGTGGGTGAGCAGGGTGCCTGTGTGGCCAAAACCGCCGTATTGAAAGCGGGCTGGGATGAGTCTGTCGCCGGTGTGCAACTGGATCGATTCTGTGCTTCGGGTCTTGAAGCCGTCAATATTGCGGCTCAGAAAATTGCCTCTGGCTGGGAAGATCTGGTCGTAGCTGGTGGTGTGGAGTGCATGTCTCGCGTCCCGATGGGCGTGAACGGTGGTGCCTGGGGCGAAGATCCGGCGACCGCCATCGATACCGCGTTTGTTCCCCAAGGGATCGGCGCAGATTTGATTGCAACACTGGACGGTTATAGCCGCGCCGACGTCGATGCCTTTGCCGCTGAATCCCAGCGTAAAGCTGCGGCCGCTCGTGAAGCCGGTTATTTCGACCGCTCTGTGATTCCGGTGCGCGATGACAATGGGCTCGTGATTCTGAAACAAGACGATTTCATTAAGCCGGGTACAACGGTTGAGAGCCTGTCTGGCCTCAAGCCTTCATTCGAATTTATGGGTTCTCTGGGTTACGACGATATTGCCCTGAGCAAATACCCCCAAGTCGCCAAGATTAATCACGTTCACCACGCCGGCAACTCCTCGGGCATCGTGGACGGCGCTGCTGCGGTGCTGATCGGTAGCGAGAAAATTGGCAAGGAGCTGGGTCTGACCCCGCGCGGTCGCATTGTGGCCACCGCCGTAACTTCTACTGAACCCACCATTATGCTGACCGGCCCTGCGCCCGCCACCTTCAAGGTGCTGGAGCGTGCCGGCATGACCCTGGATCAAATTGATCTGTTTGAAGTGAACGAAGCCTTCGCCTCGGTCCCCATGCGCTTTCAAAAAGCCACCGGGGTGCCGTTTGAAAAAATCAACGTCAACGGTGGCGCCATTGCCATGGGCCATCCGCTGGGTGCAACCGGTGCCATGCTGACCGGCACCTGCTTGGATGAACTGGAACGCCGCGGCCTGCGTTACGGCCTGATCACCCTGTGTGTGGGTGGCGGTATGGGTATCGCAACCATCATCGAGCGCGTGTAAGCCGACAGACGAATCAGGAAAGGTAAATAGTCATGACTGGACAATTCCACTACGAAAAAGACGCCGACAATATCGTCACCATCACCATGGACATGAGTGGTCCGGTGAACGCGATGAACGACGAGTATCTTGAATTGATGGGTGCAACGACCACCCGTTTGGATAAAGAGCGCAACGACATCGCCGGCGTGGTACTGACCTCAGCAAAGAAAACGTTCTTTGCTGGTGGCGATATCAAGAACATGCTGAAAGCTGTGCCGGGTCAAGATGAAGAGGGCCTGTTCCAGATGTGTGAAGACATCAAAGCGATGCTCGCCACACTGGAGAAACTGGGTAAGCCGGTGGTTGCGGCCATTAATGGCGCAGCGCTGGGTGGCGGCTACGAGATCTGTCTGGCCTGTCATCACCGCGTGGCGCTGAACTCGCCGCTGGTGCAGGTGGGGCTGCCCGAAGTTGGTCTGGGTTTGCTCCCTGGTGGCGGCGGTATCGTACGTCTGGTGAACAAGCTGGGCGTTGAAAAAGCCATTATGCCCCTGCTGGAAGGCACGCGTTTTAACGCACAGAAAGCCCATGCCGCTGGCCTGATTGAAGAGCTGGCGGATTCCCCGGATGAGATGATCGCCAAGGCGAAAGCTTGGATCAAAGCCAACCCGGAAGCTTCTAACCCTTGGAATGAAAAAGGCTACAAGATCCCCGGTGGCGATCTGAAGAACCCGAAAATTGCCCAGATGATTCAGGGCGCCATTCCCATGTTGATGCAGAAAACCCGAGGTCTGGTGCCTGCTCCGGCGCGTATTCTCGATGTGGTAGCTAACACACTGCGAGTAGATTTCGACACCGCCATGCGCATCGAAAGCCGTGGTTTGGCCGCACTGGTGACGACTCCGCAAGCCAAAAACCTGATGACCTTCTTCCTGCAAATGAATCAGGTCAACGGTGGTGGCAGTCGTCCGAAAGGCATTGAGAAAACCGCCGTTAAAAAAGTGGGCGTCCTCGGCGCCGGCATGATGGGGCAGGGCATTGCCTACGTTTCTGCTAAAGCCGGTATTGAAGTTGTACTGAAAGACATCAGTCAGGAAGCCGCTGACAAGGGCAAGGCTTATACGGAAAAATTGCTCGACAAAGCGATGGCTAAAGGCCGCATGACCGAAGAGAAGAAGGCCGGCATCCTTGGCCTGATCAAAGCCACTGATAAGGCAGAAGATCTGAAAGGCTGTGATCTGATTATTGAAGCCGTGTTCGAAAACGTTGACCTCAAGCATCAGATCACCAAAGAGCTGGAGCCGCAGTTGGCCGAGAACGGTGTTTGGGGTTCTAACACCTCAACCCTACCAATCACTCTGCTGGCCGAGCCTTCCCAGAAGCCTGAAAACTTTATCGGCATTCACTTCTTCTCGCCGGTCGACAAGATGCCGCTGGTTGAAATCATCGTCGGCGAGAAAACCTCCGATGAAACATTGGCCCGCGCTTTTGACTACGCCCAGCAGATCAAGAAGACCCCGATTGTGGTGAACGATTCGCGTGGCTTCTTTACCTCACGCGTATTCGCAACCTATATCGACGAAGGTGCGCAGCTGCTGGAAGAGGGTGTTTCTCCGGTGCTAATTGAAAATCTGGGAAAGGCGATTGGTATGCCCGTTGGCCCGCTGGCAGTGCAGGATGAAGTCAGCCAGCAATTGACAGTTAAAGCCAATGAAACCAATCGCGAACTGGACGAGCGTCTGGGTCAGAAATTTGGCAGCGACAACGCCGGTTACCGCATGGCCAAGAAAATGATCGACGAGTTTGGTCGCGGCGGCCGCGCCCACGGCGGCGGTTACTACGACTATCCGGAAGGTGGCGAGAAAACCCTGTGGCCGGAAGTGGCGAAGATGTTTGCCAAAGATGACGTCAATGTAGCTAACGACGATATCAAGGATCGTTTGCTGTTCCGCCAGATCGTTGAATCCCTGCGCTGTTTTGAAGAAGGCGTGATGAACAATGTAGCCGATTCTAATATCGGTTCCATTATGGGTATCGGCTTCCCACCCCACACCGGCGGTGTGTTCCAGTTCATTAATACCTATGGCTTGAAAGAGTTTGTTGATCGCTGCAATGCATTGAGCGAGAAGTACGGCGAGCGCTTTACCCCGCCGCAATTGCTGCTGGATAAAGCCAAAAACAACGAGCTGTTTGCCTAGTAGCCACGTCTACACCCCGTCATTGCGAGCATGAATATTCCTTGTCATGGCGAGGGTGAAAGTGCCTCGTCATTGCGAGGAGCATAGCGACGAAGCAATCTCCAACTCATGGCAGCGGCCGCGGGTGATTGCTTCGCGATGCTCGCAATGACGGAGTACCATCGAATCCGGAGAAACCCCAAATGCTAAAACGCAACTTCACCGAAGAACAAAACATGTTCCGCGGTGCCTACCGAAAATTTCTGGAAAAGGAAATTGCCCCTCACGTAGAACGCTGGCGGGAGCAGGGCATTGTTGATCGCGAGGCCTTCACCAAAGCCGGTGAACAGGGCTTTCTGATGATCTGGCCGGACGAAGAATACGGTGGCATGGGCGACGATGATTTTCGCTTTGAGCAGATCATTATCGAAGAAACCGCCAATGTGTATGCGGGCGATTGGACCAACACTTTGCACAGCCGTTTGGTTGGCCCTTACTTGTCGCGCTTCGGCAATGACGAACAAAAAGCCCGCTTTCTGCCCAAGTGTGTAAGCGGCGAATGCATTCTCGCCGTTGCCATGACCGAGCCTGACGCCGGTTCTGACCTGGCAGGTATGCGTGCTATCGCCAAAGGCATGGGCGATCACTGGGTGTTGAACGGCACCAAGACTTATATCAGTAACGGCATCAACGCCGATCTGGTCGTGGTCGCAGCCAAAACTGACCCGGAAAACAATCCTCACGCCATGGGACTGTTTTTGGTCGAGCGCGGTATGGAAGGCTTCGAGCGCGGCCGCAACCTAAAAAAAATGGGGATGAAGGCTCAGGATACGGCAGAGCTATTTTTCAATGACGTAAAAGTCCCGAAGGAAAATGTATTGGGTGACCCCACGATGGGCTTTGTCTACCTGATGCAGGGTTTGGCCGAAGAACGATTGATCGGCGCCTGTGGTTTTATCGCCTCGGCCCAGAAAGCCTTCGAAGTGACTCGGGAATTTGTTATGGAGCGTAAGGTCTTCGGCAAGCCCCTGTCGTATATGCAAAACACCCAGTTCAAAATGGCGGAACTGCGTACCGAAATTGATGTGGCTCAAGCTCACGTGGATGCCTGTGTTGCGCAATTTAATGCCGGTCACTTAGCCGCTGAAGACGCGGCCAAAGCCAAGCTTTACACGAGTGAAGTACTCGGTCGAATGGTCGACGAAGGTGTGCAGCTGCACGGCGGGGCTGGTTATATGGATGAATACCCGATTTCGCGCATGTACACCGATGCGCGTATCACACGGATTTTTGCGGGTACGTCTGAGGTGATGAAGCTGATTGTCGGTCGCGATATTTTTTCCGATAAATTTGTTTCATACATCGATCGCTAGGAGGCCTTATGTCTGACTATCAAACCATCAGCTATTCGGTCGACGGTCATGTGGCCAATATTCTGCTGAACCGCCCGGAATCCCTGAACGCCTTTAATGTGCAGATGCGCAAAGAGCTGCTTTCAGCCTTTACCGAGGCAGGTGAAAACGAGGCGGTGCGCGTGGTGTTGTTCGGTTCGACTGGCAAGGCTTTTTCATCCGGCGCCGACCTGATGGATGGCCTCGGCGAGCAGAAAACTGTGGAAGATCAGATCATGAAAGAGTACTTCCCGGTACTCGATCTGATGGCCAACCTAAACAAACCGATCATTGCCGCGGTACCCGGTGTGATGGCCGGTATCGGTGCGGCCTTTGCCATGAACTCGGATCTGATCATGATGGCGGATACTGGCAGCATGCTGCTGGCCTTTACCAATATCGCACTGGTGCCGGACGGCGGCGCGAGTTGGCAGTTACTGCGCCACTTGGGCTATCAGCGCGCCTTCCAGTTAATTGCCGAAGGCGGTCGCATGAGTGCCCATGAGTGTTTGGAAGCCGGCATTGCCAACAAACTGGTGCCGGCCGATGAGTTGATGTCTGAAGCCCGCAAATGGGCAGAAGAGCTGGCTCAGCGAGCACCGGTCGCCCTGCGTGAGGTGAAGCAATTGCTACGCAAGGCAACGACTCTGAGCTATGCGGAAACGGTTGCACTGGAAGCCAAGACCCAGAATGTGTGTCTGGCGACCCAAGATGCGGCAGAAGCTGTCAAAGCCTTTGTCGAGAAGCGTCCGGCTGTTTTTCGGGGATGCTAGGTTTTAAGTTATTGAAAATAATAAAAAAGGCGGCAGGCTCTACGCCCGCCGCCTGAAAGACTTCTGGAAAGTCTTAAACTGAATTACTCAGCAATAACCGGCATTTCCGCCAGATCGGCATCGCCTGGGAGGTTAATATCGGCGACCTGGATGGCGTCGTTACCGCGCACAGCACCGGTAACCACTACTTCCTCTATATGCTGAACTGCCTCGTTGGCAGACGCCAGAGCGGGGATCAGGGCAGCGGCAAAGCAAAGTACAACGCGTTTCATGGGCAAACCCTCAACGGTCAAAGTGTGTACGGAAGAGAGTTTGCCAGTGGAATGTGACATTTGGATGACAGCGTCACAATTTTTCGGACCCTGCTGTGACATCCTGCGCTATAAACCAAATACCAATAAAAGTCATTAGTTTCACGTTCTGGCGCAATTCTAACTGTTTGAGTAAGTCGTTAGTGCTATGATTACAAGATGGCAAGCTCTGTAATGTAGAGGATGATGTGGCACATTCGATTTACGATTCAGCATCCCTTCCGCTTAAGCTTTTGATAGCGGCGGAACGAGAGTTTGCGATAAACGGAGAGAAAGCTCGTGTCAGTGATATTTTGGCGCGGGCAGAAAGCGGTAATGCCGCTGCGGTGAACTACCATTTTCGCTCTAGGGATGGTTTGTTTGCCGCTTGTCGAATATTTCGCGAACAACCACTGAACGAGTTTCGTAAGCGCTTGCTAGACAGGCTGCTGGCGGAGGCGACGGAAGAATCTCCCCCAACATTAGCTGAATATTTCTTTGTCTTGATTGCGCCTTCTGTTGCGGTAATCACCTCGTTACTACCTGAGGCGTATTACGGGCGTTTCATCTGTAAATGTGACACCTATTCCCGAGACAGGCTGGATGAGCGTCGGCACGAAATATGGGCTGAGCCCGCATTGCAGCTGGTAGAGATAATATTGGCTGAGCTGTCGGAGAGAATGTCTCCTTCTACTCTGGAGTTGCGGCTGGCCTTGTACGAAAGAAACATCCCCCAGAGTCTGGCGCAGCTTGAGACCTATTTGATGGGCAGGATTGAGTCTGGCGTGGAAAAGGAAGTAATTGTCGATCAGATCCCAGGCCTCATTGCTGAGATCGCACGTCATTCACTTTATAGCTTCATTCAGGACAAAAACACACAAAGCGATGATCTGTCACGTTGTGAGCGCCTTTATCGTGAAGAGCTCCAGGCTTTTGGCTCGTTTGTATATAGGGCTCCCGATCGGATGAGCCTGGCGGGCTATTAATCTAAGTCGATATTCCCTTCAATATCAATGAGATATCTTCATTGAATCCTTAATGATCTTTATTAATGAATAAATATTAAATTTAATGTTGTAAATATTCACAATTTCCATTGTGTGTGACAGGATGACAGTTATGGAGTGGCGAAAGGACATTCGAAGCGCTCTCCGTGGGAAAGGGGTTCCCTCTTGAGGTTGGGCATTAGGCATTTCATGTCCAGCAAAATAATAACTGTGGAGTATTAATATGAAGAAGACATCACTGATAGTGCTTGCGTCTGCCGTTTTCGGCTTGCATGGCAACGTTATGGCTGAAGATATGGTTCCCGTACTAATTTCAGGGGCGATAGCTGCGGTGGATGGTGGCGGGACTTGCTCGATTGAAGTCGGAAGTACTGTTGAGTTTAATTTTGATGGCGACGCTAGTGAGTGGAGAGTAGAGAAAGACTCAGAAGGTGCTGCAACGGGCCGATTCCAATATGACAAGGTTCCGACGTCTCCTCTAACCATTGATTGCAGCGAAACCACTGCTGAAACTCAAATTGAGTTCGCGACAAACAACCCTGCTTTTCGACAGGAAGCTGGTGGCGCTAATCCATTCGCATGTGGTAGCGATGGTCGATGCACATCCTACCCTGTAGCGTTTGTGCCGGATCCGCGAAGTTGTGCTGTGAGTGGCGATGAGTCGTGTGTGACGCAAAACCTTCAGGAAGGATATATAACTGTAAATCTGGCTTCTTGCACTGGTAATGCTACATGTACAACTGGTGTTTTTGCCGGTGCTAGTGCGACAGCTGACGCTGGAGGCGAGCTTACAGCTACCTTTTCAGGAACTTTGTTCTCAACAACGATGCGAGAGGGAGATACCCCACCCACTGCAGCACCGACCGTTAATAGTGCGCCTACTGGTAGCGTGATTTCCTCTCCACGATCGCCCGCACCTATGCTTTACGTGATTTACGGCGGCAGCTGATTGTGAAGCAAAGATAATAATCAGTCTTGAAGTAGATGAGGCCGAAGTGCTTCGCGCTTTGGCCTATTCTTGTCTCTTCTTTGTGGTAATTCTCATGAATGGTCTCTTTAAATACCTATTTTTAGCTCTATTTTTGTTTGCTGGCTGTGGCTCGTCACAGGCTCAAATAGGTGTTCCAGGTCAAGCTCTCACTATTTTGATTCCGCAAACGCAGTCGAGGTTTCCTATAAAGAATGGTGGGGAAGAGCCAGTTGTGGTGTCGATAGACATTGCGCCTCGTGCAAATGTTTATGAGAACTCTCGTGACGGGTTCGTTGTGATTTATCCCAAGACTTTTCGTCTCGAGCCAAAAACGTCTCAGCAAGTTAGTGTTTTGTGGCGGGGCGGTAGTGCTGTTTCTAAGTATTACTACATTCGCGTGCATTCAGTTTCTGAAGCTAGTTTGAAGCAAGATCGAAGCAATCCCAAATCTAGCGGGGTCGCCCCTCGGGTTGGGCAGGCATTCCCATTGAATATAATCGCGCCTGATTCGAAGCCAAATATCACCCTGAGTCTCAAGGATAAAAAGGTTTGGCTTTCGAATAGTGGTACTCGAGGCGATCACATTGAACAGATTCGCTATCGAAGTGGGAGGTCAGAAACGGTAGGTAAGTTCATAGTGCCTGGCGAAATTTTTCATTTGGCTTCCGTCGCAACGCTTTACGAAGTCGCAGCTATTAAGTTGCGCCGAAGTGGCTGGGTTGATCCAGAGCGGTAGCGGATATATATGTTTAAGACGTTAATTATCAGGTGTTCGTTGGCATTTTTAATATCTATAAATGCCTCGCTAGTACTTTCGGCTACCTCATTATCAAATGATGCTCAAAACCACCTGCGTGCATACTTGGCCGATTTCTCCAGTGGCAATCGTCGCGACATCCTTTTAGTGGAGGGGCCTGACGGCAAGCTGTATTTCCCTGTTACAGAATTCAATGGGCTGGTTGATACGAAAGCAGTGTTGCGTTTTAGTGAAAATGTTCATGGCTGTAATCCCTGTATACCTCTGGAGTTGGTTGCTAACGCCCGGTTCGATGAGGCTACGACAAAAGCACAAATAGAGATATTTCCTCAGTATCAACCTGCGCAGCGAGTGGTGTCCACCATCGCTAGTCAGCAATCTATGCCGCTGGCTTATGGGGGAGGGTTTGCTGCGCAGTTTGATCTTCTGGGTAGGTACGAAGAGCGTACTGATGAAGAGCAGTATGCGATTGATGCCGACTTTGGCTTATCAATGGGTCGCACTGGGAATATTTATTCTTCGGTCATCCACTTTAAAGACGCGGAGACGATCCGAGGGCAGTCCTTTTACGAAAAATTTTTTGATGAATCACTTGTAAATCTTCAAATCGGAGATGTGACGACAGCGACGGATGGCTTTGGTGCGGCCGTCCAGCTGGGAGGCTTCAGGATACGCAGATCGTTTAATGTCGATCCAGACTATAACTACCGGCCGTTTTTTAAGTATGCGACAGATGCGAGATTGCCGGGAACTTTAGAGCTTTTTATTGATGGTCAGCGTGTAAAGCAGCAAGAATACCAAGAGGGGCGGCTTGAGTTTGAAAGTGGTTTCTATAGTCATGGCGATGAGCTGACTTTGGTTCTCACTGACTCGATTGGTAATAGGCGAGTAATACGGCAGTCATTATTCGATGTTACTCGTAATCTGGCGCCCGGCGTGTTTGATTTTGATATAGGTTACGGTGCAATTCGTGAGGGTGAGAACGAGTATCGCGGCGATTACGGCTTAGCCTGGGGTAGTGTCGGTGTCACCAATAATTGGACGCAAATCTTAAGTTATCAGGGTAATGGCGAGTTTGAGCAGGCGTCGACTGAGGTTATTCTGTCATTTGGAAAAAGTCTTTTGAATTTGCAGGGTGCATGGGCTGCAAATCGAGACAGACGTGAAGAAGGAAATTCGTTTACAGCCCAGTATAATTTGAGTTGGGGTGGGCTGCAGCGATGGGGCGAGGTGAACGCGGAGTACTTTGAAGCGGATCGCTTTCCTCGTTTTCGTCGAGCTGCGTTAAATGGACGCGGCAAGACTATCTCACTTGCCATGGGCGCTGGGCGAATTTACGGTAATGTTTCTGCATTCGATATAGCTGGCTTTACTGGCGGATCAGTTGGCGCGGGCTACAGTCTAAACAACTGGTATGTAGAGGCTGCGGCGGAATATCTGGAAACAGACGACTATTTGGCTACATTTACCATTGGCTATCGACCGCAGGGTCGGTACAAGCCAAGAGTGCGTGCGTCTCACGGCTGGGAAAAAAATAATCGTTCAGCAGGTGCGGATATCACAGGAAGCGTTCCTGTGGGAGACAATAGCCTTGGGTATCAGCTTGCCGCCGCCCAAGAATACGACCGCACTTCCACGGTGGATAGTCGCGCTGGATTAGCCTATCAGGGGGCGAAAGTGAGCGCCAGAGCGAGCTATAGCGATGTGAATAGCCTTGAGCGAACGAGTGCGCGGCTAACAACGGGTTTTGTCATTAGTCGACATGACGCATTTTTAACCTCTCGTCCAGTTTCTCAATCATATGCCACTGCAGTTACTCAGCAGCGCGATGTAGTTGTTAAAGGGGTGGGTTATTCGGACAAGTCAGGCGCCGATGGAGTTGCTTCGGTTCCAGTTCCTCCCTTTGCTGAAGTAAAGGTAAGAATCGATCGGGATTCGTTGAATCGAAGCGATGTTCTAGCTAAAGGTGCTGCTCCTGTTCGGGTTGCGAAGGGTAATTATGTCAATGTCGATATGCCCGTTATGCAGTCTCCTCTTATAATTCATATTTTGAATAATGGCGTTAACGATATCTTTGTTAATGGTGTGCCATTTGTGCATAACGACTTCGGTGCTTACGTCACCAAGTATCACCCGAATGAAAAGAATACGCTGGAAGTTGGCGGTAAATCTTACGATTTGGTGCTGCCTCTTGTTTTAGAAGAGTTGCCTATATATGAATTCGATCGTGACACAGGCCGCCTTTATAGAATCAGCGAGTTATTCCGGGAGCACTGATGTCCAGATATCTTATTTTGTTCTTTTTAACGGTGGCGTCTGGGTACTCGCTAGGTGGAGCCTTGCTAGACAGACTGATGCCCTTCAAAGACCATTTTTCTGAGTCTATTGAGGAGCGATGTTTTGGCGAGAACGCAGAGCCTAGTCTAGATGCGCAGTGTACGTTAGATGAAGCGACTCGTGAGACTATTGATGTACTTTTGCATGGAGATCCCGATCAAGTAATTGAGCTGGAGAGCGTTGCCGAAGCCATACGAGAGATGCTTGCAAGAGGGAGTTCTATCGACGAGGTCGTTGACGCTCTGCCGCCCTTTTTACAACGCCAGCTACCGTCCATGCTTCGCTCATCGAGTTGTGAGTTTGAGCATGGTGGCGAAGTGCAGATCGAATTTACTGGTGAAAACGTTGGTTACTCAACAGCTCCCTATGAGGATTACTTGGAGTTAGTAGTGGTTTGCGAATCACCGAGCCAATTTAAGGTTGTACTTGTCGAACTGGCCGATACGGTAAAGACTAGTTTCAATGCGGCTTATCACCCTCAATCTCGAGTAGATGTTCAATTGGTCGACGAGTTACATGTGACTCCGGCTAGAGTGACTCTCATGAGTGGGGGGGCGCTTTTATCCGAAACGGTGTTTGAAAGTAATGGAGGTGTGCAAGTGGTGCCCGTATTGGCGCGGCTGCATGCAATAGACGATTCAAAGAGGGCGCCTGACGGTGCTGGTGTTGTAACCGGTTTGCCCGCGAACGCTCGTCTTATAATCTATGAAATTAATTAGAGGGATCGCATCTCTGTGGGCCGCCGGAGTGGCCTGTGTGCGTTGTAGCCGTTATAATGCGCAGCCCAAATTCAGCGTCCTGCATTTACGCATCGGACAGAAGTGCGTGAGGAAGTCCAAGTGATTGAAAGTATTGTAAAAAAGTTGGTGTCCCTTGTGGTCTTGGGCTTGGCAGTATCCGCCTTCGCCATGACGGATCAACAGCGCGCCGAGATGGAAGAGCGGATCAAGCCGGCCGGCCAGGTGTGTATGGAAGGCGACAGCAGCTGTGGTTCCGCTTCTGCCGCGGGTAGCGGTAGCGGTAAATCTGCCGAAGAGATCTACAACACCTCCTGCATGGCCTGCCACACTACCGGCGCAGCGGGCGCTCCCAAGCTGGGTGATGTTGCTGCCTGGGAAGACCGCCTTGGTAAAGGGCTCGAAACGGTATACGCCAATGCCATCAACGGCATCAATGGCATGCCGCCAAAAGGTACCTGCATGAGCTGTTCTGACGAAGAGATTGAGGCGACCGTTGATTACATTCTTGAAAATAGTAAGTAGTCGCTAACCTTCTCGTCTCCAAAATGCCGCGCTTGTCGCGGCATTTTTTTGTCCAGGAATTTTTCCCGGCTTCGGCATTTGCGTATTGCAGTCGGCCGCTTGCGGCTGGACAGTGGGCTATTATCGCTGTAGTTATGGATGCTATGAATACGGATATGCCGCCTCCGGGCGCCAGTCAGCGAAGCCAGGCTGCCAAATCCGAATTGCTGGGACGGATCAGCGCCGCTTTGAAGGATGGGACCATTGAGTTGCCCAGCCTGCCCGATATTGCCCTGGAAGTGCGTTCGGTCGCGGCCGAGCGCGATCTGGGTGTGCCCGACTTGGTAAAGGTAATACAGCAGGACCCGGGTCTTAGCGCCTATCTGATCAAGATTTCCAACAGCGCCCACTACCAGAGAGCGAAGCCGGCATCGACGCTGTTGCAGGCGATTAGTCGCCTTGGTGTACCGAATACTCGCGATTACGCGTCGAGCTACGCCATTCGCACTCTGTTTTTTATGCGTAATCCCTCTGTGAAGGCGCAGCTGAGGACTATCTGGCAGCGCAGCGTGTATACCGCTTCTGTCGCCCACGTGATGGCTGGGCGTTGCAATTTCGCGCCTGACAGAGCACTACTTGCTGGCTTGATTCAGGATATCGGTGCCTTGCCTATTATGGCTCAGCTCGAAAACTACCCGGATCTGATTGCCGATCCCCTTGCCTTAAAGCAGCTGCTCCGAGATTTCACCGGCAAGATCAGTGCGCTTATTCTCAACGCGTGGAAGTTCGATACCGAGTTGGTCAATGTGGGCCTTGAGCGCGAGGCATGGCTAAGGGACAAAAAGCCAGAACCCGATCTCGCCGACCTGATCCTGATTGCTCGCTACCATACCTATATAGGGCAATCCGGCGGTGGGCCTTTACCTTGCCTGTCCAAAATGCCGGCTTTTCATAAGCTGGATCTCGGGGAAATGGAGCCGGAGGAAGGCCTGGCTTTTTTGAAAGAGGCGCGCGCTGAAGTGGAAGAGATGCGTCAGGCGCTGGTTTAGTCTCACCCCTTACCCAAAAAGCGGTTGTCATGTTGGCGCTGTGCACTTGCAGTGGTTTCTGCGCTAGAATGTTGTAACGATTACCGATCCTAATAAAGTCAGGAAAATATAATGATAATCAATCGCTTGCTGCTTAAAGGTAGTGTGGTTGCCGCCTTGGTACTGGTCGCGGCCTGCAGTGATGAACCCGCCGTGAGTGTCGACAGTCAGGCTGCAGCCGAACAGGCCCAGAATGTTTTGGCCTCCGGCGATGTGAACGACGGCAAGCAGCTGTATGTCGCCTGCCAGGCGTGTCACGGTGCTAAAGGCGGCGGCAATAAGGCTATGAATGCGCCCTCTCTGGTCAACCAGAGCCCCTGGTACGTTAAACGCCAGCTGATGGCTTTTAAGGAAGGCCGACGCGGCACGCATCCCGACGATGTCTATGGCCAGCAAATGGCGGCCATTGCCACAACGATTGCCGACGAGGCTGCTGTGGATTCACTGGTTGCCTATGTCGATTCCCTGCCAGATCGCGCGCCTGAAGCGACCCTTGATGGCAACGTGAAAAAGGGGGCTGACTTTTATTCCATGGTCTGTGGCTCCTGTCACGGCCCCAATGCGGAAGGCAACGAGTTGCTGGATTCACCGGCGCTGGCGGGTGTAGACGACTGGTATCTGGCGCGACAATTTGAGTTGTTCCGCAAAGGCATTCGCGGCGCCGATGACAAATACGGGCGGCAGATGGTGATGATGGCACCGGCGCTGCCCACCGAGGAAGACGTTCACAACGTCGTTAGCTATATCCAGTCTCTGGCCGAGTAAGTTCCCTCGATGAAGTGTTTGCGTTGGCTTGCCGTTTTTAGCCTGATAGCACCGGCGGTCTGGGCGGAAGACCCACAAGATGACTGGCAATTAAGTGAGGTCTGTCCGCCGGGATTCGTCCTAGAGGGCGAGAGCTGTAAATTCAGTTCGCTCTACAGTGAATACCCCTCCCTTCAGGATGCGGGCATGGGCGGCCTGAAAGTCGGCCTGCCAGAACCCCGCGATGGTTTTAAACCCGCAGAGATTGATCTTGGGCGCTTGCTCTTTTTTGATCCCGTGCTGAGTGGCGATGGTTCTGTGTCCTGTGCCAGTTGCCACCAACCCGACAAGGGCTTTACGGATGGTCGCGCCTTGAGTCGCGGTATTCATGGTCAGATTGCCGAGCGTTCGGCACCGAGCCTGTGGAATGTGGGCTTTCTCGACACCTTGTTCTGGGATGGTCGAGCCAAGTCGCTTGAAGAGCAGATGTTGGGGCCGCTCTACGCCGAGCATGAAATGGGCAATACCCCTGAACAATTGATGGCCAGCCTGTCGGCCAACCCGACCTACGTGAAGCTCTTTAAACAGGCTTTTCCGGAACGGGGATTGACGCTGGATACGGTGTATATTGCGTTGGCGGCTTTTGAGTCCTCGCTGATTTCTCTGAATAGTCGTTACGATCTTTATGCCCACGGTTTTCATGATGTTCTGAATCAAAATGAAATCGAGGGGATGAATATTTTCCGTTCCTTCGTGGCGCGCTGTGGTGAATGTCATACGCCGCCGCTGTTTACCAATCGGGAATTGGCGGTGCTGGGTACACCTGAGCCGACCGGACGACCGTTGGATATCGGCGCCGAGGGTCCGACTGGTGATCGTTCATTGCGCGGTGGCTTTAAAGTACCAACCCTGCGCAACATTGAACTGACCGCACCCTACATGCACTCCGGCCGCTTCAAAACCTTGCGCGAAACCGTTGAGTTTTACACCAAGGGCCGCGGCCATGCCGTGCCTGAAGGTGAACACCTGAGTATTCACTGGCATATCTGGGAGCCCAAACTCACGGATGCCGAACTGGATCGGCTGGTGGATTTTCTACTGACGCTGACCGACCAGAGCTTTATGCCGGTTATTCCTGAGCGTGTACCCTCCGGTCTGTCGGTGGTCGACGCGCTTAATCATTCCGAAATAACTACTACCCCTGTCGCAATGGGAGACACCCCATGAAGAAAATAACACTCCTGCTCAGCCTGCTGCTGTGCCTGCCTGCTATGGCGAAAGACATTATCGTCAAAGACGGCGATTCCATTCAGGCTGCCGTTAATGAAGCTGTCAGCGGCGATGTGATTCTGATTCACCCCGGCACTTACCGCGAGAGCGTGTATGTCGACAAGGACAACATCACCCTGCGCGGTGTCGTTGTGGAAGGCGAGTGGCCGGTGATGGAAGGCGACCACAAACTGAATGACGCCATCCTTTACTCGGGAAATAACTTTACCGTCGAATGGCTCAAGATCGTGCACTACAAAGGCAACGCGATCATGGGGCAGTCCGGTAACAACTACGTGATCCGCAACAACTGGGTTGTGGATACCGGGGTGTACGGCATCTTCCCCCAGTACGGTAAAAACGGCTTGATCGAATACAACGTGCTGAGCGGCATTGAAGATGCCGCGATTTACGTGGGCATGTGCGACAACGTCGATGTAAAACACAACGAAGTTTTCGACAGCGTTGCGGGTATCGAAATTGAAAATACCCGTCACGCGCTGGTGGAGAACAACTACGCCCACAACAACACTGCTGGCATTCTGGTATTTATCACCCCCGGTCTGCCGATTAAAACGGCTTACGACATCATTGTTCGCGACAACTTTGTGGTGAACAACAACACCCCCAATTTCGGTGCGCCGGGCTCTATCGTGTCTAAAGTGCCGGTCGGGGTTGGTATTGTTGTGATGGCGGCGGACGATGTGAAAATCGAAGGTAATATCATCACCGGCAACCAGACAGCGGGTATCGTTATTACTGACTTGGCCTTTGTAACCGATGTGGCAAGCGACAAGGAAAGCGAACCGAACCCCGACAACATCAAAGTGCTGGACAACCTGATGTTCAATAACGGTTTTGATCCGGTAGCCGAAGTGAAAGCGGCCATGCTGACCAAGTTCAAAACCACCGGGCCGGATATTCTCGCCAACATCGGCAGCGCTCAGGAGCCGGATAACTGCATTCTGAATGCGGAGCGCTATACCTCCTTCGGTATTGGCAAGTGGAGCAAGTGCGAACTCACAACCACTGCCGATGTAACCACCTACCTGTTACCGGCAGATGCAGCACCACGTGAGATTGAAACTGACGCCGATCGCGTGGCGCGTTTGTACAAGGGCATTTGTGCCGGCTGTCACGCCTACAACCTGCGCATGATCGGTCCGCCGGCCATGGCAATTCAGGCGCAGTACTACGACAACCCACAGGGTATCGCCGACTATCTCGCCAACCCGGTGAAGAAGCGTCCGGATTTTCCGCCCATGCCGTCACAGGGGCATCTGTCAGAAGAGCTGCGTTTGAAAGTGGCTGAATATATGCTGTGTCTGTCACCTAAAAACCTTGAAGCCGTTGCGGCGAATCAGGGGCAGGTGGCCAAGTGTGAAAAAATGTCCAAATGATCGACGCGTGAAGGGACTTACCCTCTCCCTGGGGGAGAGGGTCGGGTAAGGGATGCCCGTTGCTGGAGAACTCATAATGAATAAACACTCGGGCAGCATTGCCTTTCTGCTTCTCGCCACCGCCATACCCACCGTCGCTAAAGACCTTTCACTGGAAGAGGTCGTGGTTACGGCCCAAAAGCGTGAACAAAACGCGCAGACGGTGCCGGTCACGGTCGATACTTTTACCTCAACCGATGTGGAAAACACCGGCGCCCTGATTCTCGAGGATATGCAGGATTACATCCCCGGTTTTCAGGTGGGTGATGACGTTCACGGCGGCGGGATAACCCAGTCTCAGCTGATCGTGCGGGGGGTAGAGGGCTCCAATATCAGTACCGGTGGCGACCCATCGGTGGCGACCTTTTACGATGAAGTCTATTTGCCGAAAGCGGCAACTACTGTCGCCTTTTCTGATATGCAGCAGATCGAAGTATTGAAAGGGCCACAGGGAACCTTGTTTGGTCGCAACGCCGCAGCCGGCGTGGTGAATATGATTCCCAACGCGCCGAGTGAGGAAACCGAGGCGCTGCTCAGTGCGCGAATCGGTAACTATAACCTGCAGCGCTACGAAGCCATGGGCAATATGGCGCTGGGTGGTTTGGCGCTGCGCGTTAATGCCTTGACCAATCAGCGCGATGCGGTGGTTGAGAACTTTGGTCCGTCACCCAATGACCCTCGTGAACAGGATAATCAGGCAGCTCGACTGGCCGCCCGCTGGGATGCCCTAGACTGGTTGACGCTGCAACTGGCCTATGACTACGACAAGGTTGATAACGGCCCGAAAGCAGTACTCGGGGTACTTAATGACCGCACGAACTTTCCCGATCCTCAAGAACGTAAACTGAATACCGATGTAATTGAGGGGCGCGAAAGTCGTGGCATGGATGCATGGACCGCCAAGGCCCTGTTCGATATTAACGAGCAGTGGGCGGGTAAATTCATCACCAGTTATCGCCAGTTTGAGACCTTTAATCTGCAGGACGAAGATGGAACCTCGGACTACGACGTCTACGTTGATACCAACAACATCGAAGACTCGGATATTTTTTACAACGAGCTGCAGTTCAACTTTACCGGTGAATATCTCGATCTGGTGTTTGGCCTGAACTACAGCGAAGAGGATACCTTTCAGCGGACCGACTTGCGCTTCAGTACGGCCGCTGCCGCTTCGTTGGCATCGGCCCAAGTCGGTATTCCGCCTACCTTGATCAATACACTGGCGGGTCCTGCCTATGAAGGCACCTACGGTCAGGAGAGCATGATCAACACCGGCAACTTCAAAAACTATGGTTTTTACGGTGATGCAGACTTTACCCTCAACGACCAGTGGAATCTGATTTTCGGCCTGCGTTACTCCAAGGATGAAAAGGCCTTTACCTGGCACGCCCCGCTGTCGGATTTCGTTATTGCTCAGGCGATTGGTGAAAACCTGATCTTCAACACCGAGAATAACGAACCGGAATCCGCCGAGGATGAGTGGAGCAAGGTCACCGGGCGCGCGGTGGTCAACTATCAGATCACTGAGTCGGCCATGACCTACCTTTCCTACTCGACGGGTTACAAGTCTGGCGGCTTTGATTCTCTCAATCCTAATACCGGCAAGGTACCGCTGGAGCCGGAAGAAGTGACCAATATTGAGCTGGGTATTAAAGGTGACTTCTTTGATCGCCATGTGCGCACTCAGGTCGCGCTGTTCTATATGGAAATTGAAGGGCGTCAGGAATCCATTGAATCCCAAGAGCCGGGTTCCGGTGCGGCGGTGCCGACGGTCATTAACACAGACGAAGAATATACCGGCACAGAGATTACGGTTGACTGGCTGATCAGCGATCAGCTGCGCGCAGGTTTAATCTACACCTACCGTGAGCAGGACTCCGAGCGAGAAGCTCATTTCGATTCTCAGGCGCAATTTCAGGGGGCGCAGCAGGTCAATACCACTGCGCCTCAGGATTACACTCTGACCCTCGATTGGTCGCCTGAGTTGTCGTTCGGCTCAATTCTGTTCCATATGGACTACGTGTTTAAAGACAATACCCAGCCGGAAGACGAAGATCATCAGGACCGCTTTTTCCAGGTGCCCGGTTACGGTGACGATTCCAAGCTGCTGAACGCGCGTATTCTGTTTGTGCCGGTAAATACCCGGGTAGAAGTCGCGCTGTGGGGGCGGAATCTGCTGGATGACAAGGGTATTTCCCAGCCGGGTGGGCTCACCGGTGATCTGTTGGGTACTTACCACGTGGGTGTACAGGACCCGACGACCTACGGTGTGGATGTGAAGTGGGTCTATTAATCCGTCGCTTTCACGCTATGCTTGGAATATGAGCAGTGAAATCCCGCGACTGATTCTATTTGACTGGCACGGCACACTGGTGGATACCAGTGATGCCATGTTCAGCGCCATGGCCGATATGCTGCCGTTGCTGGAGGAGCTGGGGCTGGTTAAAGCTCTGCTGCCCGAGGCAGAGTGTGCCACCGAGGCGGATGCCCGGCTGGTGCGCTATATCCGTATATTCCGGCGTTTGCACCCGCGCATTCTCGCAGAGCGAAGAGTGTCGCGCACGGAAATCTTCAACGCCATTTTTGGCGACAACAAAGAAGCCAAACGCATTGCTCACGATGCCTACAATCACTGTTATCGCGATCACTTTGGCAAGGTCAAACCCTTTCAGGAAGGTATTTTTGAATACCTGACAGCCCTGCGTACCGCCGGCATTCGCCTGGGTGTGGCGACCAATCGCAGCCGCGAGTTTCTGGAATATGAGCTGGCAACGGTGGATGGTGGGCGTTGGCAGTCGCTATTTGATACGACGGTCTGTGCTGATGATGTCAGCGCTTACAAACCCGACCCGGAAATGCTACAGCGCGCGATGGCCGATGCTCAAGAGGCGAATGGCGAGCAGGTCTGGTATGTGGCCGACAGTATGGTGGATATGCAGTCCGCCAAGAATGCCGGTGTGCAAGGCGTATTTTACAACGGTGGTTTTTGGGAAGTGCCCGCCCTGCGACTGGCTTTCAGCGGCTACAAGCCCCGTGCAGTGATCGCGAGCTTTGATGAGCTGTTCGATATCCTTGAGCCGCTGGATGCTTCACTGATCAAGGCTGTACGACCGCCAGCGTTCCCGGCGCCTCAGCCGCCGCCACCGCGCATTGAACCGGATTGGAACCCGGCGGTCGCTAAACTGCATACACCCGATGTCATCCTGTTCGACTGGCACGCCACGCTGGTGGATACGCTCGACGCCATGTATCACGCGGTCGACGATATGCTGCCTGAGTTGGCCAGTCTCGGTCTGTTGGAGCGCTTGGTACGCCCGGAAGACAGTCGCTCCCCGGAAGACGCCAAACTGGTGGAGTATGTACAGAGTTTTAATCGCCTCCACCCTAAAGTGCGCGCCGACCGCAAGATCTCACGCACGGATATCTTTGAAGTGCTGTTTGGCAAAGATGAAGAAGCCAAGCGAATCGCGCATAAAGCCTTTAATGCTCATTACCGCAACCACTACGGCGAGGTAGAGCCCTTCGAGCCGAAGGTGCGCGCCATGCTGGAAGGGCTGCGCAAATTACCCTTGAAGATCGGGGTGATTACTAATCGTGACCGGGAGTTTTTCGAACACGAGCTGGCGGCGGTGGAAGGCACGGGCTGGGCGGAATTGTTCGATACCGATGTCTGCGGTGACGATACCCCTCTGCGCAAACCTCATCCCGATCAATTGCTGCTGGCCGCAGAAAAGGTTGGCGCAAAGGCGGATCGCAAGGCCTGGTATGTGGGCGACAGCACCACCGATATTGTTGCGGCCAAGCGGGCGGGCATGACTGCGGTATTCTTCAATGGTGCCCTGTGGGATCTGCCCTGGCTACACAAAATCTTCCCCGGCACCAAGGCCCATCCCCATAAGCCGGATGTGGTGGTTAACGATTTCTCCGAGTTCTGGGCATTGACCCTGGCCTGTGAGCGTCACCGGGGCGGCGAATAAACGATCGCCGCTTTGGGGGAGTAAGGCTGGAGAAGCGGTTTATTGGGCGCGGAAAAATACGAAATCTCCGCCGCTATGTCCGGAGTTCCGTATGACTTTGTATTCCGGGATCTGTTCGGCATTCCCGGCGACCGGCTCGCGGATGCCTCGAGAGAACAATTCGTTGGCGGTAAAGATGGATTCCGACGTTTCATTCATCGCTTTCAAAAACGCATTGGCGAAAACGGAGTGACTACCGCCGCCACCGTCTTTCACCGGTTCCTTTCCACCGCTGGAGATCAAGACTCTGGACGGTCGGCTTTTCATTTTTTGAATATAGCGCGCACGCGTGTCAGCCCCCTCCAGACTTGTGTCTGCGCTGCGGGTGATGGTTCCGGAAAAGCAGCTGTCAGCGACCACCAGAATGCTGCGGGCGGAGATCAGTTTGAGGTGATCCGTGATGGCCTTGGATTCGAGCCACTGGGTATTGTCATCTTTACGTGCGTTGTAGGGCAGCCAATAAGAGGCGTCGGTGGATTCAATAAACTGGCCGTGCCCGGCGTAGTAAATCAGTAAATTGTCTTGGGGAGTCAGGCTTTTGCGTGCCTCGTTTAGTGCGCCCAGTATGGTTTCCCGGCTCGCTTCCTTATCCAGTAGCACACGCGTTTCAAAGTTATATTGGCTGGCAAGGGTTTGGCTGACGGCAATTGCATCGGCAACAGCCGTGTTCAGTGGTTTGAAGTGCTCGTAGTCGTTGATACCAATAATCAACGCGTAGTTTCGACCTTGTAATCCATTGAGCCCGGAGCGGTCAGTTGAGGTGTCTTCCTGTTGGGAAGTGTCCTCATTTGCATCGGTCGAGCCGGACGAGAAGTTGGAGTCGTCCTCGTCCATGATGTCGTTGAGTTGCTGATCGCGAACTGTGCGTTTACAGCCGTAGCCGGTATTGCGGTCGCAAGGGTTGCTACTTCGCTCACCCGTGTCTTCATCCTCGGAACTTGAGCTGTCTTCACTGTCATCAGAGGCAGATGAGAAGTTGGAGTCGTCCTCGTCCATGATGTCGTTGAGCTGTTGATCGCGAACCGTGCGTGTACAGCCGTAACCGGTATTGCGGTCGCAAGGGTTGCCACTGCGCTCACCGGTGTCTTCATCCTCGGAGCTTGAGCTGTCTTCACTGTCATCAGAGGCTGATGAGAAGTTGGAATCGTCCTCATCCATAATGTCGTTGAGCTGTTGATCACGAACGGTACGTTTGCAGCCGTAGCCTGTATTTCGGTCACAAGGGTTGCCACTGCGTTCGGTATCGCTTTCCTTGTCTTCAGGCTTTTCTACGCGGCCTTCGCGTTGTGCTTTGAAGGCTTCTGCTTGTTGCTGTTTGTATCGCTCAAATTCATTCGCAAGACTTACCGAGGGAACCAGTGCCAAGATAAGGCTGATAAGGATTATTGTTCTCATTGTGAGTGTCCGAATCGAGTGAAGTTTTAAGGATACCGTCACTGTGACGAGGAAAACAGCCGCCTGGAATAGTTTCGGCCTGGCTAACGGGAAAGCCTGCGCAACAGGAGAGTATGCTAATAGCGCGGTAAATTGGCTTTGAGGCTCGATATAACGGGTTGGTATGTGGGCAACATGCCGATATTTTTTCGTCAGAAACGGGCGGGATTACCACGGTATTCTTTCTGGTGCCCTGTGGGATCTGCCCTGGCTGCACAAAATCTTCCCCGGCACCGAGGCACATCCCCACAAGCCAGATGTGGTGGTTAACGATTTTTCCGAGTTCTGGGCCTTGGTATTGGCCTGCACATTCAGGTCAGACGCAAAGTCATGTAGTCCTTGGGTGAGTGCCCCGTCCAACCTTTGAAGGCCTTGCTGAAATTGCTGGCGTTGGTATATCCCAATTCCCAGGCGATGCTCTCGACCGTCAGTTTTCCCTCTTCCAACATGGCGATGGCGCGGTTAAAGCGCTCGGAATTTTTGATTCGCTGGAAGCTGGTGTCGTCCTGCCCCAGTTTGCGTTTGAGACTGGTGGGCGACATAAACAACGCAGCCGCCACTTCTTCCACACTGAGCCAGTGCTTGTCGGCTTCGTTGTATAGCAGTTCCCGCACCTGATTACTTAACGTAATGCCCCGCGCTTTCATCGCATCCAGTTCTTCCGCGCACTTGGCCAGCGCTGCCCGGGAGAGTTCCGGATTGTGCAGTGCCGGTTGCAGGTTCAACAATTCAGCGGGACACACAATCGCATTGCAGTCGGCGTTAAATTCGATGTCTAGGGGCGGTTGTAGCGAGCGATTTTTCACACCGCGATCCGGAAAAACAGTCAGTATGCGGATGTCGCGATCATCGTGGAGCCGGCCGATAAACTGTTTCGCCATCAGCGCAAGACAACTGAGCATGGTCAGGGTGAAAAGCTCGGCAATCGCCGGGTTAAGTTCCATAACAGCCTCGGCAGCAGGTTCATCGCTCCCACCCAGAACAACGCGACTTAGCGGCGCATCAAGCTCCGGAATCAGGCGCATGGTTTCCACCCGAATGCCGATATAAACACACAGCAATTCAATGGCCTGGCGCAAATTGCTACAGCTGCTTATGGCGAAACCCAGCGTGCCGTGGCGAGACAGGGTCAGGCGCCGCGCGTAATCGTAAGGTGTAAGAGGGTCGTTCAGCAGAGCCGGACAATTAACGATCACTTGCACCATGGACTCACTGCCGATTTTTACCTGATCACGGATAAATACATCCATCGGCAGGCCTGTGCCCGCCAGCACCTGTTGCGGTTCGATGCCGCGCTCAAAAGCCAGTTCCTGCAGGGCGGCGAGGTATTCCACGGCAATCAGTTTGTCGCCTTTGCCCATGGCGTTTACAGACATTCAGGCATCCCGTTGTTGTTATCCAGCGGCCAGATTGGTCCGAAATCACCACAAGCTGGCACGTATTCATCTGTGTGAGCCCTAATCATCGCTCTAAGATCAGCCTTCAATCAAGGTTAATACCCTGTCGAGGAGAGTCTACATGGAGCAGCGCGATCAACGGTCTGCTGAATTACCGGCAGAAACACCGGAATCCGGGATGGCGAAAATTCTGCCACGCAATGTGCAGTTCGATTTCAATCTGGAGATGGACAAATACTGGTACGGCGGCAACAGCTTGCTGACGGCCTGGATGTGCGCGCTGTCGGCGATGTTTCCGCCGGGCGAAAAGGAATTTATCCGCTCCATCCGCGCCTACGAGAAACTGATTCGCGATCCTCGCCTGAAAGCCGATATCAAGGGTTTTATCGGACAGGAAGGCTTTCACCAGATCAACCACAAGCGTGTAAACGTTTTTATCGAGAAAAAGAGCGGTCTGCGGGTTACGGATCTGGAGCAGGGCGTTGCCGATCATATTGCCGATATGCTGAAAACGGCCAAGCTCAGTGATGCGCAGTTGTTGGCCTCAACCGTCAGCCTGGAGCATATCACCGCCATCATGGGTGATTGGCTGCTGTCGAATAAATCGGCCACCGAACCGGCGCCAAAGATCTTTGGCGATCTGATTCTGTGGCATGCGGTGGAAGAACTGGAACACAAATCGGTGGCCTTTGACGTTTACATGCAGTGCGTAGGCGATCGCAATCTGCTGCGCCGTGTCATGTTTGTAACCACCCTCGGTTTTTGTTTTTCGCTGTTGCGTATGCAGTGCAAGTTGTTGTGGTGGGAGAAAAAACTGCCGTCGCCACGCGATATCTGGGGAATGCTCAAATTCAATTTTGGCAAGAGCGGCGTTATCCGCAACGTTTTTATTCCCTATCTGGCGTTCTACAAGAAAGACTTTCACCCAGACAACACTGACGAATCTCACCTCATTCGAGAGTGGATTCAGGCCTATCCCGAGTTGGCGGGGGCCAGCAAGTGAAGCCCTCGGCACCGGTCGTTGCAATCAGTGGTGCGGCCTCGGGGATTGGTCGTGCTCTGGCGCATCACTACGCCAGTCGTGGGGCCAGACTCTCGCTGTCTGATGTAAGCACACTGGAGGTTGTAGCGGGCGAATGCCGGCTTCGCGGCGCAGCCGATGTGTTATGTGCCACGGTTGATGTGAGTAACCGGCATCAGGTTCAGGCCTGGGCGGAGCGCAGCCAGCGCCACTTCGGTGTGATCAATATTGTGATCAACAACGCCGGAGTCAATCTCAGCGGCTGTTTTGAACAAATGGAACGCGAAGACTTTCACTGGCAAATGGATATCAACTTCTGGGGCGTGGTTAATGGCTGCGAAGCCTTTTTGCCCTGGTTGAAGCAGGCCCCGTGGGGGCATGTGGTCAATGTGTCCAGCCTGTTTGGACTGATCGCGATGCCCAATCAGAGCGCCTATAACGCCTCCAAGTTTGCGGTAAAGGGTTTTACTGAAAGCCTGGCGCTGGAGATGGCGCAAAGCAGTTACAACATTCAAGTCAGTACGGTTCATCCGGGCGGCATACAAACCAATATCGTTAACAGCGCCCGTTTTGGCTGTCCGCAAAAGGGTGTGCTGGATATCGACGAAGCCAAGCAAACCTTCAATACCAAACTCGCGAGAACCACAGCGGCAGAGGCCGCAGCCATCATTGTGAAAGGCATCGAGCAGCGCAAGCGCCGCATTCTTGTGGGCAGGGATGCCCGCGCCCTGGATGTTGTACAGCGATTGTTGCCCGCCCTCTATCAGCGACTCGTGTTGCGTTACGTCCCCTGACTGCTGTTGTCGCAAGGAAAACGTTATGAAAGAAGAGAACGCCAAGGTCATTATCATAGGTTCCGGTTTTGCCGGCCTGGGTATGGCGATCAATCTGAAAAAGGCCGGGGTGGATGATTTCATTCTGCTGGAAAGGGCAGAGGACGTGGGTGGCGCTTGGCGCGACAACCACTATCCTGGCTGCGCTTGCGATGTGGAAAGCTTGCTGTATTCCTTTTCGTTTGAACCCAAGCGCGACTGGACACGCAAATTTGCAGAGAGCGGCGAGATCTACGATTACCTGCGTCACTGCGCGCGCAAGTACGGCATCTATCCGCATATCCGCTTTTCCCGCAGCATGGCCAGCGCCGAGTTTGACGAGCACAAGGCGCGGTGGAATCTTCGCGACGACAACGATAATCGCTATAGCTGCCAGTTTCTGGTGTCTGCGCTGGGCCCCTTGAGTAATCCCGTTATTCCGGATTTCAAGGGTCTGGAATCCTTTGGCGGGCCAGCGTTCCACTCGGCTCACTGGGATCACACAGTCGATCTCACCAACAAGCACGTTGCCATCGTGGGCAGTGGCGCCAGTACCATTCAGTTTTTGCCCAAAGTGGCGGAGCAGGCGGCCTCCGTTACGCTGTTTCAGCGCACAGCACCGTGGGTGATGCCGAAGCTGGATCGTCCGTTTACGGAGCGTGAACATCGGCTGTTCCGAAGGTTTCCGCTGTATCAAAAACTCTGGCGAAGCTTTATCTATTGGCGCGCGGAGTTGTTCCTCAATGGCTTGCTTAACACGGATAACTGGTTGCACAAGCGTGCAGAAAAGCTGATCGGCAAGTATCTGGCGCATCAGATACCCGATGCTCAGTTGAGAGAAAAAGTGCGCCCGAAATTTGCGCTGGGTTGCAAGCGCACCTTGCTGAGCAACGACTACTATCCTGCCCTGATGCGCGACAATGTGGCCGTGGTAGATCGCGGTGTGCAATCCGTGACAGCCACCGGTGTGGTTGATGCAGACGGTGTGGAACACAGCGCCGATGCCATCCTGTTTGGCACCGGGTTTCGGGTAGACGATCCGCTTTCCGGTATCAGTGTGCGAGGTCTGGACGGTCGCAATCTGAACGACGAGTGGCGCAGCAACGCCTTTTCCAGTTACTACGGCACCACCGTCAGCGGCTATCCGAACCTGTTGGTTCTGGCCGGGCCCAATACCGGGATCGGGCATACCTCGCTGGTGTATATGCTCGAACAACAGATCGGCTACGCCATGAAATACATCCGATTGGCGGACTCAGTGGAAAACGGTTATCTGAATGTGAAGCCGGACGTGCAGCAGCTTCACCAGGAGAACCAGCAGGCCAGTTTCAAGGGAACCGCCTGGGCGTCTGGCTGCGATAGCTGGTATCTCACCCAGGGCGGTAAAAACTTCACGATCTGGCCGACCTTCACGTTTCGCTACGCACGTGCGCTGAAACAACTGCGCAGACAGCATTATGTGTTGCACAGCGCGAGCGGCATTACCGGGCAGGAGGCGCTGGCACAATGAGTGTGCTAACGATTGTACGCGTGCTGGCCGCGGGTGTTTTTGTTGTCGCCCTTCTGGCTTCGCTTGCTGTGTGGGGATTACCGCGACAAACCACCGAGGTCCTGGCCAAGGTTCAGCGACTGCAGGCAGGCGCGAAGTATGGTGAGCAAAAACTGGGAAGCGGGGTAACCCTGTCCTATCTGGACAGTGACCCGCTGGCCGAGGCCAAGCCGGTGCTGTTGCTGGTGCACGGTATTACCTCCAACAAGGATATCTGGCTGCCCCTGCTCAAGCGATATCCCGAGTATCGGGTGATTGCTGTCGATCTTCCCGGCCACGGTGACAGCCGCGAGCCCGCCGGATTTGATTACCGGGTGGAAAACCTCGCGGCACAGTTGGCGGGGTTTGTGGAAGCGCTGCAGCTTGGCGATATTCACCTTGTGGGCAATTCACTGGGCGGCCTGGTAAGCGGCTTGTACAGCGCAGACCATCCGGACAAGGTTGCTTCATTGGTATTGATGAATACCGCCGGTATCGATGCCCCGGTAAAAAGCGATTTCATGCAGCAGGCGCTGGGTGATGCCGGGCGTCACTTCAATCCCCTGTTGGTAAAAACCGCAGACGATTTCGATACCAAGCTGGCGGCAGTAGTCGCCCGTCCGCCGGTATTACCGGCGCCCGTGCGGCGGTTGGCCGTTGCGCAGGAACTGGATCGTATCGAGATCAATACCCTCCTGTTCGACGCGGTATTGGCGGACGAGACCAATATGCACAAGCTGGAACCGCTGCTGCCACGGTTGCAGCCGCCGGTGCTGGTGTTGTGGGGCGACAGCGACCGGGTGTTTCACGCATCGACGGTTGAGCGCGCAAAACAACTCGCCCCCGCGGTGCAGACCGAAGTTCTCGCCAACTGCGGGCACCTGCCCATGATTGAAGCCACGGGCCGAACAGCAACAGCTATGCGCGCCTTTTTTACCCTGTCGGCGCACTCTTCACAAACAAGCTCGCCTTCGCAGACAAGTCAGAGTGTCAGGTCGGGTACATGAGCAGGTTTTCATCACCTCTCACGGCAGCGCCGGCGCTGGTTATTTACTGGCTGTCCTGTTACTCCGGCGCCCTGCTCGCGACCAATATGGCTTCGCTGTCGCAGCTGGCGCAAAGCTTCGGGCTGGAGAGCGCGGGTTTGGCGCGGATGTTGTCGGCCTTGGCGCTGGGCGGTGTGCTGGCCTTGTATGGCGCACGGCTCAGTGATCGGTTGGGACGCCGGCGCATGTTGTTAATGTCGGCCTTGCTTTCCTATCCGGTCGCACTCGCAACCGCCTTTGCACCCAGCGTGCAGTGGTACGTGGGTTTGCAAATGATCGCGGCGGGGCTGGTCGGCACTTTGCACATCACCACATTGGTGGCTATTGAGGAGCATCTGCCAGCCTCGCTCAAGGCGAAAGGGCAGGCCTGGGTTGGTGTGTTTTTTGTGGTAGGCAACGGCGGGGGCCTGATGTTTGTTGCCATTACTTCCCACTGGATCGCGGCGGACAGCTGGCGTTACGTGTGGGGCTTTTTCGCTTTGGCGGCTGTTTTACATCCCCTGGCCGCCTTTTTTCTTGTTGAAACACCGGAGTTTGTGGCGAGCCAACAGGCGCAGCGCGGCCATAACTCCGGCGGCAACCGCTGGCGGGATCTGTTATCCCCAAGCCATGCACGGCTTACGCTCTGTCTATTTGCCGCACTGTTTTGCTGGGATCTGGCGCAGGCCGGTGTCAATGCCTGGTTGATCTACCACCCGATGGAAAACCTGGGTATCACCCAATCCTGGATGACCGTGATCTTCATCGTGGGAGGCTGGCCCGCCTTGTTCGGCTTTGCCCTGGGCGTGTGGCTGCGGGATCACCTGGGCGGCTACCGCACGGCGATGCTGGCGAGCTGCCTGATAGCGGCCGCTGGCAATGCCGTATTTTACGGGCTTAAACCGGAGGCTCCGCTACTGCTGGCGCTGCTGACAACGGCGTATATCGTCGGGCTGTTGATGGCCAATGCCCTGATGGTGAATGTTCGTTTGTTTATCAATGAACACTATCCGATACAGCAACGGGCCAGCATGCAGTCGCTGGTTATTTTTGCGAATGCTTTTTCTGCGGTGTTGGCGCAGTTGCTGATTGCCGGCTTGATAGAACCTCTGGGCGGCGTCGCGCTGGCGGTGCTTGGTTTGCTGACGCTGAAGATTGCAGCGGCGCTGTTGTTTGTTGGGCTACCGCGACTGGCGGTGATCAAAAACGCAGAGCCCTGTGCGGTACAGGCAGGTGTCTCACATCTGCACGCGAATGGCGGGGTGAAGCCCCGTCCGGTCTGACTGAAGTAATCCCCCAGTTCGGGGAAGGAAATGAGTATGAAAACCACAATAAAAAAACGTCGCCATGGTCGCAGCGCACCGGATTCTTCCTGCCGCTCCCTTACATTGGCGGGGGTGCTGTTGGCCGCTCCTGCGCTGGGAGATATTCGTGTATTGGAGGAGGTAATTGTTACCGCTCAGAAAACAGCGCAAAGCCTGCAGGATGTGCCCATCTCTGTATCGGCGGTGACCGGGGATACGTTGCGCCAGGCCAACATCAGCACACTCGCCGAGTTGGCGGTGCAACTGCCCAACGTCAACTTTGCCTCTGAAGGCCAGCAGAACAATCAGGTATACATTCGCGGTTTTGGCACCAATCCCTTTAACCCCAGCTTTGAGAGTTCGGTGGGTTTGGTTCGAGATGAGGTGTTTTACGGTCGCAGCGCCTATTTCAGCGAAGTGCCGTTTGATATCGAACGGATCGAGGTACTGCGCGGGCCGCAGGGCACCCTGTTTGGCAAAAACACGGTGGCGGGTGTGTTCAACCTGACATCGCGGGGCGTTACCGAGGAACCGCAGCTCTATTTGGAGATGGGCAGCTCCGAGCACGGTGGCCGCAAAGCCGAACTGGCGACCGGTGCCATGCTGGGTGACAGTGCTGGCGTGCGATTGGCTGCCGTGCACAACAGTACCGATGGCGAGTTATACAACACGGCGCTGGATCGCAATGAAGAGAACCCGGACTACAATGCCCAGCGGGTGAAATTCTTGTGGTTGCCGCACGATGCCGTTGAAGTGGAGCTACTGGCGCAGCGATCCGATACCGAAATGAATCACTGGCCCCAGCAGTTGTGGCAGCTGGACGACGACAGTCGCAACTATCTCGAACAGTTTGATGCTCAGGTGGAAGACGATCCCTACAACGGCACGAGCAGTATGAACACGCCAGGCTTTTTGCAGCGCGATACCTCGACGATTGCCTTGAAAACCGAAGTGGATTTTGGTGCGGCGCTGGGGCTCGAGCAGCTGGATATGACCGTGGTGGCGGCGCGCAGTGAATTGACGCTGGATGTGGTGGCGGATCTGGACGCCTCACCCGCAGATATCGCCACTATGTTTGCCTTTGATGAGCATCTGCAGCACACGCTGGAATGGCGTTTCAGCGGCAGCAACGACGGTCTGTTCGGCCTCGGCAGCAGTCTCGATTTTGTTGGCGGGCTCTTCTATTACAGTGCGGACTACGGTTTTGACGGCGGTTTCAAGCAAGGTGAGGACACTACCGATTACGTATTGACCGAGGATGCAGCCGAACTGGCGGGTGACTTCGCCGTGGCGATTCCGGCCCTCTACGCCCTCACCCTGACGCAGGACAACCAGCGCTTTGATCTGGACTTCACACGGGATACCCGTTCGCTCGGATTGTTCGGTCAGTTCACCTGGTTTGTCACCGATACCTTTCTGGTAACGCCGGGCCTGCGCGTTAACCGCGAAACCAAGCGCGCTGATGTGCGCGGCACTCTGGGCTGTGACCGGGCGATCCCCGAATCGCCGTGTACCTTCGGGTTGGTTCTGGGGGCGCAGACCTATGCGCTGACAGATCAGGAGCGCAGCGTGACGGATATCTCGCCCAAGCTGTCGTTGATGTATGCGCCGAGCGATGAACTCAATGTTTACCTTACCGCGTCGCAGGGCTTCAAGAGTGGCGGCTACAACGCCTTGTCGTTTACCGGAGAGCAATTGACCTTTGACGATGAGCTGGCCCGCAGTGTGGAAATCGGCAGCAAGGGCCGTTTCTTTGACCGCAGTCTGAGTGTCAATCTGGCTTTGTTTCACACCGAGTTTGATGACCTGCAGGTGCTGGCTTACAACGGGGTGTTTTTCGATGTGCGCAACGCTGCCACCGCTACCTCGCGCGGCCTGGAAGTTGACTGGCAATGGCTGACCCCCTGGCAGCCACTGAGCATCAATGGCGCGCTGGGCATCCTGGATAGCACCTACGACAGTTATCCCGGCGCCCCTGCACCCTATGCGGCTGGTCGTGATTCAGAGCAGGATCTGGCCGGTGGCGAAGTTGCCTATTCGCCCGAGCACTCGTTGACTGTCAGCCCCATGTTGCAGATTCCTCTGGGCAATCGTCATGGGCTGCAAGCAGTCCTGGATGTGGTACATACCGGCGATAAATACACGGATACGGATCTTGATCCGAATTCGCTGGTCAAAGCGAACACCAAGCTGAATCTGCGTGTCAGCATCGGCCATATCAGCCAGTTGTGGAGCTTTACGGTAGGCATCAAGAACCTTACCGACGAGAAAACCCTCAACATCGTGACCGATGCGCCTTTCTTCCCCGGCAGCTACTATGCGCATCAGTCGCCGGGAAGGGCCGTGTACAGCGCGGTTCGGCTGGATTGGTAGCCCCCGTGTTTATGCTGGCGGGCACTCTACAGTGCGCACACCAGGATAAAGATGATGAGCAGATTGTTGGTTATTTTGCTGCTGGCCATGGCCTCATGCAGTGCAACCCGGGCGGATGTCGACGGCGGCTGGAAGCTGGAAAAGCAAAAGGATGGCATCAGCGTGTACAGCCGGGAAAGGGATGACTCGGACTATCGGGAGTTTCGCGCCGAAGCCTTTGTTGCGGCGCAGCTGAATCAGCTGATGGGGGTGCTGGACGATACCGCCGCCTGCCCGCGCTGGATGCACAATTGCCTGGCCCCGGTGCTGCTGGCGGAACCCGATGTGCTGGAGCGCTTTACCTACATGCGCAATGATCTGCCCTGGCCCTACAAGGATCGCGCCCTGCTGGTGCGATCCAGCATCACGCCCGGGGATACCGAGGTGCGTATCGCTCTGCAAGGCATCGAACGGGAAGCGTTGCCAGCCGCGGCCCGTGACAAGCTGCCGGATCTCGGCAGCTATCCCTGGGCCGAACGCTTTGCCGGTGAGTTCACCTTTGTCCCGGTAGAGGGTGGGCATCAGGTGTCCTATCGTCTCCACATTGATCTCGGTGGTTCGCCATCGGCGACCCTGGCCAATGGCGTCATTGCGGAAACCCCGCTGAAAACCCTGGCTGGACTACGTGCCATTGTGGAAGAGCAGCGCTATCGCGACTTCGAGATTCCGGCCTGGGAGTCGGTGCCGGCAACCGCTGCCCCAAACAGATAGTGAACAGTAGTGTTGATTTGTTATGGTGGGGCCGATTTCTAAAATTCCGGAGATACCCATGAACAAAGGTTCAGTAGAAGACCGCCTCGCGATTCGCGAGCTGTGTGAAGAATTTGCCGCCGGCGCCATGCGGATCGACGCCGATGCCTGGGGTGAAACCTGGGCGGAAGAGGGTGTGTGGGGTCTGCCTTCCATGGAAACGCCGGTGGCCGGGAAGCAGAATGTGGTTGAAGCCTTCCGCGAAAAGCTCGCCTACGTGGAATTTATGAGCATGATTTCCTTCCCCGCCGAGCTGAATATAGAGGGCGACAAGGCAACCGGCAAATGCTATTGCCGCGAATTGATTTACCCCATGGCGGGGGGCAGGTTGTGGTGGTAGGCTGCTTCGATGATGAATACGTCAAGCGCGATGGCCGTTGGTATTTCACCAAGCGTATCTACGAAGTGATGGGTAAGGGCTAGGAAGCCCTTTTAACTGGCCTGACTCGTCATCGGGTTTCTGCTCTCCGCATAACGTTCTATCGGAATCAATTCCGGTTTGTGTAAGTAGTAGCCTTGCACGAAATCAACGCCGATCTGATCCAGAGTGCGGCACTCTGCCTCCGTTTCCACGAATTCTGCGATGGTTTTCAGGTTCATGGCAGCACCGATATCCTGCATGGATTGCACGATGGCTTTCAGGGTGTCGTCACTTTCGATTCCCCTGACAAATGCGCCGTCAATCTTCAGGTAGCTCACCGGGATGGATTGCAGGTTCTTGAATGAGGAAAAGCCCGTGCCAAAGTCATCCAGTGCAAACTCGAATCCGAGTTCTCGCAAGTAGTTAATGGTTGAGAGGCAGGTTTCCATATTATCGAGCGCCGAGGATTCAGTGATCTCAAACATGATGCGTTGCGTATCGATCGCGTACTTTTCCAGCAATGCATCAACAAATGCCGGGAATCGCTCCTGACATATAGTCTGAGCTGACAGGTTGATGGCGTAGTGATCCGCATCGTCCCCGTTAACGTGGCAGTACTCAAAGACTTTACCTAACACGTAGCGGTCAATCTCCGGCATAAGCTGATAACGCTCGGCAATTGGGAGGAATAGTCCGGGAGAAATGATTCGGCCGCCCACACCTTGCATTCTCACCAGGATTTCCCAGTGATGCAGTGAGTGGTCGCTGGTTGAGCAGATTTTCTGTCTGGCTAGTAGTAGTCGATTTTCCGTCAATGAGCGGTTGATCTCATCCAGCCATTCCGACTGATTCTGCGCGTTGTTGTACAGATGGTGGTCTTTATCCAGAATTTGCACGGTATTGCGCCCGGCGAGCTTGGCCGAGCGGCAGGCGGCATCGGCTGCGCTTAGCACTTCGCTGCTGGAGGAAAACTCGTGGCTCATTGTGGAAATTCCAATAGACGCACTGACGTTAAATAATCGTCCGTCGTGGTGGAATGAGAGCTTCTCAATATCATCACAAATGGATAAGGCTACGCGCTCGCAAACATGTTGCGGGCAATCCTCTATCAGTATGCAAAACTCGTCTCCCCCCATTCGGGCAGCGTGATCCTGCGGTTTGATACGACTTTGGATTAGCGTGGAAATACGACGCAACAGCGCGTCGCCGGCGGCGTGCCCGGCAACGTCATTCACAGGCTTAAAGTGGTCAATGTTGATAAAAATAACGCCGCTTTCGAGGTTCGTAGCTTGGTGTTGTTCAAATGCCTTTTGCAGTCTCTGCTCAAATTCTTTTCGGTTGAGCAAGTGGGTCAGTTCATCATGATTCGCAGTGTTTTTCCCATGATGTATGCCGGCTTTTTCTTCCAGTAGAAACAGGCAGCCGTGCATCATGCTGCGGCACTTAACGACCAGTTCGTAGGGGCCGTTGGGCAGAGAAGGGATGTCAAACTCCTTGCGACGACCACTCAATACCAGATTTTGATACATGTCGCTGATATCGGGCGTTTTGTCAAAAAGCGACGAGTAGTGTTCATCGAGGTAGTCATTGGCCTGGTGACCTTCGCCGTACCCCAGAAGCTCAATGGCTCGTTGATTAACTACCGATACAATCCCTGAGGCCCCAAGCGCAACAACGCCGTGGGAGATGCTTCCCATCAGTCCAAAAAAAAGTTGGTCAATGGAGTCTGCAGTGTCGTTAGCGTGATTCATTGCTGAATCTCCTTACAACAAGCACGGTTGCGTCTTCTTCCGGCACCGCGCTTTGATTAAAAATCTGTGAGGCGAGAGTGTAGGCATCGCTGTCTACTATGGGTTCTGTAACCTGTGAGAGGTCGACGCCGTCTGAGGCAATGACCGTGAATGTGGCTAACTCTCCAGTCGGCTTTTCTGCTTGAAAACAGGCAGCCTGAGCGTTACCGACGACATGGCACTCTGCACCAAAGGGGCTTATTCGGAGTAAGGCAAAATGGACTTCGTCATTGTCGTAGTAGTCGCCGAGGCAACGCTGTAATTCGGTCCCGAGCTCTTCCAGTGAGCTATGTCGATGCGAGATAGAAACTTCTCTCAGTATTTGGCTGGCGTTGTGATCAAGTGATTTGAATGCGCCCAGATCGGCGACCATTACCAACACCGTATCGCCGCGTGATTCTTGTGTTAGGAAGATGTCTTTGTTGTAGGTGCTGTTTTCCGCAGGCAGGGATACCACGTCGTAGTCGATTTCGTTCGTGGGGACATGCAGATACTGTCGCAGTGCGATGGTGGTGCCGCTGCTATCGTTGCGTAGAACGCTAAAATCTTCGCAGGCGCGGTGTGCCGCGCTTAATCCCAGCCCGAGCGTGCCGGCAGTCGAGTGTCCTTCAGTAAAGGCCTGTGCCAGGCTTCCAATACCCGGGCCATTGTCACCGATTACGGCCTCAATCCCGCGCTGATTGTCGGTTAGGTGAACTTCTGCCGCCCCGCCACGGCCATGGACAATGGCATTCATGGCAATTTCGGAAATGGCGTTGGCGAAGGCTGCCGCTTCGAAGGTCATAATCCCCAAAGCTTCTGCCTGCTCCCGGGCATACCGGGACAGGGTGTAGGCATCCGCTTCTTCAACTAAGTTGAAGCGTAGGGTTTCCATGCCGGTTTCAGCGGCGAAAGGGTCCTCGGACTCGGCTGCAGAGATACCATTTGGCACGTTTTAGTGCCCTTCAGCGGTCAGTTTAAGAGATAGTTGCAGGGCGCTCTTAAGGTCTCGAGTCGCGTGGTAACCATTCAGTGTGATGCCGGCGCCAACCATGGTGCGCGCAATTACACCCTTGATGCCGCAAAAAATGGTCTTTACGCCGACAAGCATTAGGGTGTCGGCCAGTCGAACGAGCTGATTCGCTACCGCAGAATCAATGGCGTCAACATTGCCCAGATCTACAATCACGTGCCTTGTCTCTGCGCGCTCTGACGTTGCAGTGAGCTTATCGGAGACCGCCGCCATCCGGGTAGAATCCAGAGAACCAAACAGGCCGGTATACAGGCAGTTGTCTGTGATCTCAGAGACAACCATCGGAGTTTCTCCGCCGATTTGTCGGCGGCTTATTGCAATATCGCTATTGGCCATGGAATTTCCTTTCGTGGGCGGTAGAGCATTCCAGATCTGGTGAGTGCTAAGCCTGAGTTTGGTCGATGCCCGCTATTTCTGCTATACGCGTGACTACCTAGCGGACTAGGGTTTTTAGGCATTGGATAGGCCATGAGTGGCGTGTTGTGACATAGCGGGTGGGTTGTACTTGAGCTGCGCCGATCGGCAAAACATATATTTACCATAAGCGAAATATATATTTACCTAGTGCGATTGGCTATGCTAGCCTTGGATTCAAGGTGTTTATCAATAATCAGGGGGCAGCATGAGCGATATTCTGGGGTACGCCGGTCAAAATGTGGTTATAACCGGGGCAGCATCCGGGATGGGAGCCGCCGCAACAGAGTTGCTGCTTGAGGCTGGTGCGACAGTTTTTGCCCTGGATATTGGTGAGATCAAGGCGCCCGTCGCCGAGGCATTACGGGTAAACATTATGGAAAAAGCGTCCATTGATGCGGCGCTGGCTGAGCTGCCCGACGAGATTTTCGGCTTGTTCAATTGCGCCGGTGTCCCGCATCCTCCAACGCCGGTTTATCAAACGATCATGATTAACTTTGTTGGCCTACGCTATTTAACTGAGTCGCTATTGCCTCGCATCAAACCCGGAGGCGGCGTTATATCGATTGCATCAACCGCCGGCATGGCCTGGAAATCCAACTTGGAGGTTGTTCAATCATTCCTTGAACTGGAGGATTTTGACGCGGCGGCCGAGTGGTTGAAGGCGGAAAACAGCCTGGGTAAAGCCGATGCTTACGGTTTTTCCAAGCAATGCCTTATCGTCTACACCCTGCAACGGGCGGGTGAGCTGGCGAAGCAGCATAAACGTATAAACTGCATTTCGCCTTCACCTACCCAATCCGCCTTTATGGATAATCTGGAATCTGCGGGCATTGGCCGAGACGTATCTGGCCTTTTCTGTCCAAGCAACGGCGAGTTCGCTAGCGGCGCCGATATGGGGCGGGCGCTGGTTGCAATCAACAGCAAACTGGGTGGCTTTATCAGTGGCTGCAATATCCCCGTCGACTACGGCTATTGCGCGGAAGTGGTGCTGGGTCAGCGCGATGACCTGCTGGGTATTGCCGGCTGAATTCGTATTTTTGTAGGGCTATTCGTGTTTGCGCCAAGCCCGGCAGCATCTTCCATACAGGGTGTATAGCCAGCGCAGTGAGCGTGAGATTCGTTCAAACTCAATGCCCCAAGGACTGCTGAGTCGTTCAAACAGTGGAGGCTGCCAGAGGATGTCGAGCCAATAAATTTCATGCCCAGATTTTCCGGAGTCCCGGTTCGAGTTAAGGCCTTAACAGGGGTGGGGCAAGCTAGCTGAATCAATAGTCGCAATGTACGTTATTGCGACCATTGTTTTTTGCCTTATACAGGCACTCGTCAGCGGCGGTAATCACGGATTCCAATTCTTCCGGGGTTTCGGCGATCGACAGTCCGAAGCTGGCCGTTATTCTGCCGCCCGCTTCCTTGGGTTCCAATGCTTCTATTGCCACTCTCATGGATTCCGCAATTCGCCGCGCGGCGGCGATGTCAGTCCTTTGGGTCAGTACCAAAAATTCTTCGCCGCCGACTCGGCTGACCACGTCGCTGCCTCGAACATTGTTGGCGAGGAGGTTGGCAACTTTTTTCAGTACGCTGTCACCCGCAGCATGGCCATAGGTATCGTTGACTTGTTTGAAATGATCGACATCACAAACAATGCATCCCAGCGGAAAATGTTCCTTTGGGCTTGTTTTGCAGGCGGGAAAATAGAAGGTGTCGAGGAAGCGGCGGTTGGTTAATCCGGTCAGTGGATCGGTTGCCGCGTCCACCATTTTGTCCGTGTGCTGAGAACTCATTGCCTCGTGACTACGGCTTCGGAAATGTTCATTGAAATAGCAGAGCGCGGTAAGTGCGAGGGCTCCGGCGAGCGCTTCGGTTGCATGAGCATCCGCGTAGTCTGCGGGGATGATGTCGGGGAAGTACATCTCCAAAATCACAATGATCAGTAGCAGCGATGAAATAAACAAGCCGCCGTTGGCGCCCATAAAAAAGAACTGCATGCAAATCAGGGGCGCAGCCCAGTAGAGGCCGGTGTTGTCTACGCCGCCACCAGCGATGAGTCCGGTTGCCAGCGCTGCAGAGGCAATACTGGCGTAGAACGCGGTTGATCGCAGGTCGCGATTGGTAAAGGCCTTGATCAGCGCTACTACAGTAAAGAGGCCGGCGATGCCGATACTCACAAAAAAGGCGTCGTTGAATTGTCCGGAGACGCGGGCTTTGGTCGCGAAGTTTACGATAATCAGTGCACCAATTACTGCGGCTGATACTAGTACATAACGGAGCCGCTGTAGTTCAACGGCTACAGCGTCGTTGTGACGTTTGAGTAGCAGGATGCCGGCACTGAGCCGATTTCCTCTCTCTGGCTGCAAACCCGCGTCCGGAGCGGTTTGTGTCGTTTGCATGGCGATGCCCGGTTGTACGCGAAGATCCAGTATACGCAGCCAGCTCTCGGAGAAAACCGTTGGCCGATAAGGGATGGTACCTATTACCGACTAATAATCTTAGCCAGGGCGCTTTTGTGACGCGGGCAGGGTGCATTACACGGTCCTTGTAAATATAGCCTTCATTGTAGGACGCTGGCCCGCCCTCCGCCTTGAATTCCTGGCTCTGGCCATCAACGGTAAATACGCCTTCCGCACGACGCGCCTGTTCCAGGCGCCAGCCAATACCCCTACTGGTGGCTTCTTCCGCGTTTGACATTTTCGCGACTTTTTCCGGCGAGTTATCCTGTACCCATACTGGAGTCGCTATGGTCAGTTCGACAACAATAGATTTTTCAGCCAGACTGGAAGTGGCCGGATTTTGGTTGCGGTGGCCCAAGCTACTGAGATTGCGGGATTTTTAATGCCTTGCGGTGCGGCAGAAGGCATTCTTCTCTACAATAATCCGATGACTGAATATTCCACCTTTGCACGCGATTCTCTGCTGGCCTGCCCGGATTGTGACCTGTTGTTGCAGGTCGATTCGGTGCCCGCGGGAAGCGAGTGTCATTGTCCGCGCTGCGATGCGCTTGTGCATGGGGAAAACACCTATCGCAATGATGTGCATCTGGCGGCGGCCATCAGTGGCCTGTTGCTCTTTATCCCGGCGGTCACGGCGCCGGTACTGAAGTTCACGATGGTCGGTCAATGGGGCAGTAATTCGCTACTCAGCGGTGTGTGGCGACTCTGGACAGAAAGCGAGCAACTGCTGGCGTTGTTGGTTCTGCTGTGCTCGGTGCTGGCGCCCTTTTTTCATTTGTTGCTCAGCTTTGGAATTGCGCTTGTGTTGCGCTTTTCACGCTTGCCCAAAACCTTTCCCGACTGGCTCAAGTGGCATCACTGGATGCAGGGGTGGAGCATGCTTGAAGTCTACGCGATGGGGATCATCGTGGCCTATGTGAAAATGCTGGATGATGGCGATGTGTTTGTCGGCAACGGCACTTATTGTCTGATAGGCGTGTTGCTTTCACTAATTCTCTGCAATCAATTCTTTCGCGAGGAATTTGCCTGGCAGCGTTGGGAGCAGCGGCAGCAGGAGCTGCAGACGTGACCGTCACGGCGCGTCAGCAAGGCCTTGCTCGCTGCCTGAGTTGCGGCAAGTTGTGCCGTATGCCAGAACCGCAGGCAAAACACCGCGCGCATTGCCCGCGCTGTAATCGAGCTGTTAGCTATCGCCAAAACGCGAGCCTCACCTATAGCTGGGCGCTGACTATCGCCGCTATCGCTCTGCTGGTGCCGGCCAATATGCTGCCCATCCTGACCGTGGTGAGCTTTGGTCAGGGTGACCCGGATACCATCATGTCGGGGGTTATCAAACTCTGGGAGTCACAGCTGCAGGCGATTGCTGCCGTGGTGTTTATTGCCAGTGTTGCAGTGCCCGTTGCCAAGCTGGTGGTGATGCTGCTGTTGATGGTGGTTGTTCAGTTCAAGTTGCCGCTGAGTAAGCAGCAATGCACGCTGCTGTACCGTTTTATTCATTTTATCGGGCGTTGGTCGATGCTCGATCTGTTTATGATTTCTATTCTGGTCACGGTGGTTCACATGGGCAATATCGCCAATGTAGAAAGCGGCCCGGCGGCGCTGGCCTTTGGCGCCGTCGTAGTGCTGACCATGCTTGCCGCCGATTATTTTGACCCACGTCTGCTCTGGGACCTCGAACATGAATGATCAATCCGTTGCTTCTGCCACTACCCGACCCGAGAAGAAGTTCTCGGCGATCTGGCTGTTGCCGCTGATCGCCGTCGCCCTGTCGGGCTGGTTGATGTACAAGAATTTCATTGAGCACGGTCTGACCGTGACGGTGGCATTTGCCAATGGCAGCGGCATTACCGTAGGTAAAACGCCGGTCATTTATCAGGGGATCGATGTTGGCGAGGTCAAGAGTCTTCAGTTAGACGAAGATCTGGAAGGCGTGACCGCAACATTGGAGCTGAGTCGTCAGATCGAGCCCTTGATTCGAGAGAACACCGAGTTCTGGCTGGTGCAGCCTCAGATTTCCCTGTCGGGCATTTCAGGTCTGGATACGCTGGTAGAGGGCAACTACATCAGTTTCAAGGCCGGTGACGGTGAACCCGCGGATCAATTTACTGCGCTCTACGAACCGCCTCCGCTGGCGGGCAATGTGCCAGGACTGCGGCTGCGTTTGCGTGCAAATGAGCTGGGTTCGCTCGCGGTGGGCGCCCCGGTGCTGTATCAGCAGATTGATGTGGGCGAGATTGAAGGCTACCAGTTGCTGGATGACGGCGTGGAAATTATCGCGCGGATAGAACCCTTGCATCAGCACCTGATCAATTCCAGTACCCGTTTCTGGCGCCAGAGTGGCGTAAAGGTCAGTGCCGGTTTGCAGGGTGTCAAAATCGATGCGGGGTCTATGGCCAGTATTCTGGCTGGAGGCATTACCTTTGAAACACCGGACAAAGAGGCTGGCCCCGCTGAACGCGACGCCGAGTACCGTTTGTACGACAGCCGCGAAAAAGCACAAGGCAGTCGCCGAGTGCTGGTGCAGTTCAAGAATCCTGACGGATTGAGTGAGGGGGCGAGTGTGCGTCTTCGCGGTCAGGAAATCGGTCGGGTGGAGTCCTGGCAATTTACTGATAACGACCCGCAACAGGGTGTAGATGTCAGGCTTGAAATCAAATCGCCGTATCACCGTTTTCTGAATACGGAAACCCAGTTCTGGCTCGTCAAGCCTGAAGTTTCCGCCAGTGGAGTGGCGGGGCTGGATGCACTTATTGGCGGCCCCTATGTGAGCGTCAATATCAGTGGCGAAGGCGGTCCTGTGCCCGAACGTTATACCGCCTTGAGCAAACCACCGCAGGCGCGGATTCAGGCGCCCGGTATGCGTATCGAATTGCGCAGCGATGAGCTGGGTTCGGTCAGCGTGGGCAGCAAGGTTTACTACCGCAAAATTGCCGTCGGCCAGGTAGAGACGGTTGAGCTGGATGCCCGCGGGGTGAGTCTGGGCGTATTTATTCACGAGCGCTATGCCCATCTGGTGCACCGTGAATCCCTGTTCTGGAATGCCAGCGGTATCCATGTCAGCGGGGGCTTGAGCGGGATTAACATTCAAGCCGAGTCGCTGGCCACGATCGTCGCCGGTGGTATTGCCTTCCACACCCCGGACGTTTCGAAACCGCAGGCGGCCTGGGAAGGTTTGCGCTTCAAGCTGCATCCAACCTACGAAAGCACGCTGGTGGATGTTTCAAGAGAAATTACCCTGCAGTTCAGTACCGGCGCGAGCATCAACAAGGGCACAGAGATCAAATACCAGGGCATCAAAGTTGGCGAGGTGTACGCCGTGGAGCTGGATGATGACATGGACGGCGTCAAGGTCAGTGCTCGTCTGTCGCCTTCGGCCAAGGGCTTGGCGCGCGAGGGCAGTCAGTTCTGGTTGATTAAGCCGCAGTTGGGGCTGGCAGGTACCCGCAATCTGGAAACGCTGGTGACCGGAACCTATATCACGGTGCGGCCGGGCCCCGGCAAGGTGCGCAATCACTTTATTGCATTGGAAAAACCGCCTTCGCTGAACAAGCCGACCAGTGGCTTGAATCTGGTACTAAGTGCACCCCAGCGCGGTTCAATCAAGGAAGGGGTCAAGGTGTTTTACCGGGATATTCCTGTGGGTGAGGTCTTTGCCTATGAGTTGGCATTTGACGCGACCCATACCCTGATCCATATCAATATCGAGCAGCGCTATGCGCCGCTGATTCGCCCCGGCACCAAGTTCTGGAACTCCAGTGGTGTGGCGGTTGATGTGGGCTTGTTCAGAGGGGCGAATATTCGCAGTAAGTCGATCGAGTCACTCTTGGAAGGCGGCATTGCGTTTGCGACACCCGATGGCGCCGATAAGTTGCCGACGGTGGAGAGCGGTTCCGTGTTTGAATTGCACCCGTCGGTAGAGCCCAAGTGGCTCAAATGGCAGCCGACGATACCCATTCATCCGCGCTGAGTGGGTATTTCTTAGCAAAAGGCTTTCAGGGGCGCTGGCCACCGCACAGCACGTCGGTGATCTGCTCGGTGTCCATATACTCTTTCAGCTTTAAAACTTTTCCGTCTTTCATCTCAAACAGAAAGTGGTAGAGGTTGCGATAGTGCTTGCCGGAGACATGCTCGCCGTTGGATTCGGCTTCTACCGCGACCCGGTCTCCTTCAGCCGTCATACCGTGAACGGTGAATGTCAGTCCTTTGGGGAAGGCTTCAAATATAGCGCCGGCACCGGCGTTGATCTGGTCCTTGGTCAGCGTGCCGGAGATCAGGGTGTTGCCCGAGGTCCAGACGCTGCCGGCATCGTCGTAGAGTTCGACAAAACCCGGTACATCCCCTCGGTTCATAGCATCGAAAAAAGCGCTAACAACTTCTTTATTTTTACGGGTTTGCTCGCTCATGATGTGTGGCCTTGGCAATCTTGCTTGATGTGTAAACGCTGCTGTCTGTTATAGGGCATGCTACAGGCAGGTGGTGGGTCGTCACTACCCCAAATGTGTTAGGCAGGCCCCACTCAATCATTACGCAATCGTCAGCCACAGACGATCTCCTGCCGGTACAATTCGGCGAATAACCTTTACGACGCTGTGGAGAGACTTTTTATGTCTGCTCAGGAATTTCCGGAACTCGGCTGCTATTTGCTGCCGGGACACACCGAAACGCCCCGCGATGCAATCGCAGAAGCCCAGCAGGCGGAAGCCCTTGGTTTGGGTAAGGTCTGGCTGTCTGAGCGCTTTGATGTGAAGGACGCAGGCGTTATCTGTTCTGCCGCGTTGGCGGTTACCGACCGGATCAAGGTGGCCACAGCGGCGACCAACCTGCACACCCGTCATCCCCACGTGCTGGCGACCATGTGCAGTTCGCTGCACTATCTCTCAAGTGGGCGTTTCGAACTCGGCCTCGCGCGCGGTGTCGCCATTCGCAACCAGTTAATGGGCCTGGCGACAGTGACCAATTCGCAGATGATCGATGGCTTGAAGATTCTGCGCAGCCTTTGGCAGGGAGAGTCGGTTGCAGGTTACGACGGCCCGATGGGTAATTTGCCTTATCTGAAAAGCGGCGATTGGCTGGACGCCAATATCCCAATCCACTTTGTCGGTTTTGGTCCCAAGAGTCTGCGCTTCGCCGGGCAGCATTTCGACGGCGTTCACCTGCACACTTTTATTACCCCGGAGGGCATGCGTCGTGCGCGTCAGCTGGTTGATGAAGGGGCTGATACGGCGGGCCGGGATGAGCGCGTGAAACTCTGTAGTGTGATGGCTACGCTGATTAACCCGAGCCGGGAGGATTACCTGCGTAAGGTGGTAGCCCGCATGGCGACCTACATGCAAGCGCCCGGTTATGCGGAAATGCTGGTTGCACTCAATGGCTGGGATGAAGGTGTTATTGAGGCCTTTCGCAAAGCGCCGGTGGTGGCCAATATGCTGGGCAGTATCGACAGTGTGGCGACACTGGAGCAGTTGGAAGAGATTGCCACCTTGATCCCAGAGGAATGGGTGTCGGCAGTTGCGATGGGTAGCGAGGCCGAGTGTGCAAAACGTCTCCATGAAGAGCTCAGTTACGGCGCCGATGAAGTCTGTATTCACGCGTCCACACCCGATGAATTTGCCGGTGTGCTCGAGCACTATCGAATACTGAAATAACGATCAATCGAAATTGCTCGCATTGGCGGGTGACATGAAGTCTATTTAAATTGCAGGAATCAGCATGCTGGATATTATTACCCACCCCGACAAAATCACGCCTGAGTGGCTGACCCAGGCGTTGAAAACATCGGGGCATCTCTCCACCGGTCGGGTTATTGGCTGTGACTACGCGATAATCGGCACCGGCAAAATGGGTGATAACGCCCGTTTCTCTCTGCGTTACGAGGGTTCCCATGAGGGCGCGCCCGAGTCCGTGATTATCAAATTTCCCGCCGAAGATGAAACCGCGCGCGCCATGGCGGGAATGCAAGGCGCGTATTACAACGAAGTGATGTTCTATCGTCATCTTGCGGCCCGCACGACCATGCGGACCCCGGAAATTTACGCCAATATCATCAGTGAAGACCGCTTGTTGTTTAACACGGTGATGGAAGACATGAGCCCGGCAGCGCCCGGAAATCAACTGGTGGGTGCCACCTATGAGCAGACTCGGGTTGCGCTGCGTGAGGCAGCCAAACTGGCGGCAGCCTTTTATGGGGATGAGACCCTCGGTGATTACGACCATGTGCTCAGTCAGGCGCGAACCGATGGCGGCGCGCTGGCCCAGGATTTCCTCAAGCAGAGCTGGCCGACGTTCAAGGAGCGGTTTGGTTACGGGGTGAACGCGGAGTGTCTCGCCTTTGCCGAGCGGTATATCGACAAGCACGCCCATTTTGCCACCCGCTTTCAGGGTCCGAAGACGCTGGCCCACGGAGATTTTCGCAGCGAAAATATTCTGTTCAATGGCGATGAGGCTTGCACTGTCGATTGGCAGACCACCATAGAAACCAGTCCGTTGGCGGACGCGGCCTATTTCCTCGGGGGCAGCGTGGAAGTGGGCGACCGACGCCAATGGGAAAAGGACTTGGTGGCGGAATATGGTGAGCAGCTGGCGGCCTTGGGTGTGCAGTTGGACGTTGACGAGTGCTGGGCCCAATACCGTGAGCAGAGCATGCACGGCCTGATGATCACTATTCTCGGTGCCAGCTTCTCCTCTCCGGAAGAGCGGGGCGATGCGATGTTCCTGGCAATGATCCAGCGGCATCTGCAGCACTGCGTGGATCTGGACGCTGCGGAATTCCTCCGCTGAGGTAATCCAGCGGTAAGGTAGCGCTGCTGCCTGCCCGCTAGAATGAGCGCACTTTGTTTAACCAATTAGATAAAAGAGAGATGCCATGTCTGACCAAGCCAATAACCCGGCCCTGACTCAGGGTGTCACCATGCCCGATCTGCTGATCGAGGGCCTGAATCGCTACAACGATCGTCCCTGTCTCTTTATGGGTGACGATGAAATCCTGACCTACGCCGATATGCGTGCCATGGTCAGTCGCCTTATGCAGGCCTTGGCCTCGCTCGGGCTGGGTAAGGGTACCCGCGCCGCGATTCTGTCGGGCAACCGCCCCGAGGTGCTGGCCAATACTGCCGCCATGTCCATCTCCGGTTTTGTCGGCACGCCGCTGCACCCGCTGGGCTCACTGGATGATCACGCCTACGTGCTGGAAGATGCGGAAATCGATGTGCTGATTTTCGATCCCGCCCTGTTTTCCGAAGTGGCCGCTGCATTGAAAGAGCGCGTGCCGGGCATCAAACACTTTATCGGCTTTGGCCCGAACGAGATCGGTGAAGACTATCTGGCACTGGCCGACAAGTTTGAGCCCAAACCGCTGGTGAAAGCTGATATTACCCCCGACGATCTGGGCTCTATTAATTACACTGGCGGCACCACTGGCAAGCCCAAGGGAGTTATGTCGACTCACCGCGGCACCGCCTGCATGGCGATGATTCAGGCTGCCGAATGGGAGTTTCCCGAAGAATTGCGCATGCTGATGGCGACACCGCTGTCGCACGCGGCTTCAGCCTTCTTCGTACCGGTGCTGCAAAAGGGCGGTGCATTTTATGTGTTGCCCGGATTCTCGGCCGATCTGTTTTTTGACTGGGTCGAGAAGTACAAGATTACCGCCACCATGCTGGTGCCGGTGATGCTTTACTTCCTCCTGGATTCCCCCCGCGCTACCACGGCGGATATGTCCAGCATGGGCACGATTTTCTACGGCGCCTCGCCGATGAGCCCAGCGCGCTTGCAGGAAGGTATCGAAAAATGGGGGCAGATTTTCTATCAGTTCTTCGGGCAATCCGAGGCGCCGATGGTGCTGACCAATCTTGCCAAGAAAGATCACGACTTGAGTAAGCCCGAGCGTCTGGCCTCCTGTGGTCGCCCGGCACCGTGGATTCATCTCGAGCTGTTGGATGATAACAACGAGCCTGTGGCGCAGGGCGAACCCGGTGAAATCTGTGTGCGAGGCCCACTGGTAATGAAGGGCTATAAGGATCTGCCGGAGCAGACCGCCGAGGCCTTCGCTGGCGGCTGGCTGCACACGGGCGATATCGGTCGCTTTGACGAGGAAGGTTTTCTCTACATCGTTGACCGCAAGAAAGACATGATTGTCACTGGTGGCTTTAACGTGTTCCCGAAAGAAGTGGAAGACGTGCTCTCCGGGCACGAAGCGGTGGCGCAGGTGGCTGTGGTCGGCGTGCCCGATGATCGCTGGGGCGAAGCGGTTAAAGCCGTCGTCGTCGCAAAGCCCGGTGTGGAAACCAGTGATGCGCTGGCAGAAGAGCTCGCAGCGTTTGTGAAGCAGGCCAAAGGCTCAGTGCAGGCGCCGAAGTCAGTAGACTTCGTTCAAAGCCTGCCCATGACCCCGGTTGGCAAGCCCGACAAGAAAGCTCTCAAGGTCCAGTACTGGGGCGACGCCAAGCGTGGCGTTCAGTAATCCATTATTGCGTTAACAGCGGCGGCCCTTTGGCCGCCGTTTTTATTTGCGCGTTTATCACAAGGTCTTCTTGCTGATTCACTTGTCCGGCTTGTGGATTCCCTGCAATCATGTGATGTCTGCGGTGGGGGTCGACGATTCTAGAGACAAGGCGCTGGCCTACCTCAAACTGCTAGTTGAAGCGAGGCGAGTCTGCGATGACCTTTGGTTTCTTCGCGGCTGAGCATGTAGCGTCGGCACTAAAGCAGTAAGCCGAGAGTCGGCACGTTTATATCGGCCATATCCATCACAATTTCGCGGCAACGAATCTGGAAGCTACTGTCTTGACGGATCAAGGTATCGCGCCGCTGGCCTGCGTAGAAAAAATCGCGCAGACCGGGCCGGGCGTAGAACAGATGAAAATTACTGACTACCTGCAGTGTGTCTCCGTCGTCATCGAGGATTTCGATATTGCCGATAATGCGACGAGTGCGAGCCGGTGGGTTTTCCGCCCAGGAATTCATCTTGTAGGCGCGGTCGACACGCAGCCACAGGATGGCATAGTTCTCATCGCGAATGGGTAGGCCATTGGAGTCTAGTCCCTCCAGTTCCCGTTCCACGCTGATCATGTCCTGCTGGCCGCGCTCACGGTTATTCACCATCGGATTTGAGCGACCGGGCATACTGTAGCGTATCTCTGGGTGAATGAGCGCCAACCAACTCTGGTATTCGCGGTTGTCCAGTAGACGGGCTTCGCGGTAGTAAAACTGTTCGACCTGATACTGCCGTTCCAGTGCACTCATCCGTCGACCTCCGCGAGCAAATCCTCTCGCCAGCGCTGAAAGAAGGCGCGGGCATAGTATTCGTTGGCGCCGGTGGTGACAGTGCCGGGCAGATCCGGGTGGGTGGTTTCTTCTCCTAAACCGAGGCCGTAATACAGCATTCGGTCGTCGGCGAAATCGATATTGGCGCCGATATTTTGCTGAATCCAGGCTTCGGAGTCTTCTTGTTCCAGCAGTCCGCCCGGACCAAAAAAGGACGCGTGGTTATTGCGTAGTTGTTGCTTCAAGTGTTCCGGCGCGTCGGCGGGTACGACCGACCAGGACCAGTATTCCACTTTGTTAGGGCCGCGTGGATGCGACACCTTGAAGCCTGCGTTAGACCAGAGGAAGGACAAGTTGGGATAAACCCCATAAGCCAGTCCTTTCATGCGCGCACGCACGGGGCCGACCTGCGCCTCAGCCGTGGCTTGCACGCTGCGGAGGTAGTTCTTGAGCTCGTCGCTACCGAGTTGCCCAACCGGTGTTTCAAAGCCCCATGCGATCTTGTCGGTGGGTGTATCTTCCGGCATCAAGCGGAAGGAAGCGCCGTGGCCTTTGGTGGGGACGACATTGTAGGCGTAGTTATCGATTTCGATCCCGGCCTCTGAATCGGCAGCGATGATGGAAGCGTGAAGGTGTGGGCCGTGATAGACATCGCCGAGCTGGTTTTCTACAGGTAATTTCCAGTTGGTGTCTATGACCCAGCGGTGCGGCGAGCCGATAAATTCAATGCCACCGGGAAACCGGTCGATCCAGGCGCCGAGATAGAACTTCATATCGCCCAGATAGTCTTCCAGAGGTTCAATGGCTTCATTAAATGAGCCGAAAATCAGCCCACGCCAGGTTTCCACTCGAGGTACTTTTTTCAGGCCGAGCTCACGTTTATCGGGCTTGCATTTGATAGCCCTCTCCTGAGGGATGGTCACCAGGCTGCCATCTACGGAGTAAGACCAGTTGTGGTACGGGCAAATAAAACGCTTGGTATTGCCGTGATCGCTGCGGCAAACCGGCAAACCGCGATGGGTGCAACTATTGATTGACGCATGTATGTCTCCGTTTTCGCCGCGCGCGAGAATGATGGGGGTTTCGCACATATAGGCCTGAACAAAGTCACCGGCTGACTTGATCTGGGATTCATGCCCCAAAAACAGCCAGGTTTTGCCGAAGATCGCCCGTTTCTCCAGTTGGTAGACAGCCTCATCGCTCCAGACGCGACGGCTGATGAGAGAGGCGTCGCTATTGACGAGTTCTTTAAGATTAATAGCCATGATGATTCTCCCCAATTGCAAAAAATTATCACTTGATAATAAAATTGGCAATCTCAAATTTTGAAGGCTGCTATGTGGGCGCGAAACTGACGAAAGGGGAAAAGACCCGGCAACGGCTGATGGATGCCGCGGAAAGACTGTTTGCCGAGCGCGGTTGGCGCAATACCAGCCTGCGCGATATCGCCGCAGAAGCCGATATTCGTGAGCCCGGCATCTACAACCATTTCAGCGGTAAAGAGTCGCTTTACCACGAAGTGCTGATACGTGCCCTGCAACCTTTGGCGGATGCGATCAGCGAGACCTTAGCCAGTGATCTAAGCGAAAACGATCTGGTGGGCCTGCCCGCGAAGTTGACCGAGTTGCTGAGTGAACACCCTTCCATGCCGGCGCTGTTTCATCAGGCATTGTCATCATCCTCTGATGACATGGGGCAGCAGGTGATGGAGGTTTGGCTTCAGCGCTTATTTGCGCAAGGAGAAAGTTTGTGGCGCGCGGTGAACTCGAATGATAGCGGCGACAGACGTCGTATCACTCTGCGTATGGTGCTGATGTTTAATGCGGTTACCGGCTATTTTTTGTCGCAGAAAGTGTTGGATCAAGCGGGCCTAGGCCATGTGCTTGATAAGGCTAACTTGGAGGAGCAGCAAAACCTGTTGTCGTCGGTGATGCGAACCTTCGTCAGATCCTGACGTATTAGTTTGTCGAGGGAAGGTGTGGCGCGAGAATTGTTTCTTCCATGATGGCCGCAATCTTTTGAGCAGAAAGGGGTTTAGGCTGCTCCAGCCACCAGGTCAACAAGGCAAGGATATTGCTGGCGAGCGTCGCGTTTGAGGCATCGCTGCCTAGCGACGGCAATCTTTATTGGTGCAATGTCGCGCTAAAGACGGCCCCTCTCGGGGCCGCGGTTGTCACGTCAGAAATTGAATCTGGCGGAGAGAGTCGTGACATCAACGTCGTCGCCAGTCGCATAGTTTAGTGCTAGCGAAATGTCGCGGTTGAGATAAGCCCTGATACCAGCACCAAGCGAAGTTTCACTGTCATCGTCAACATCGCTGTATCCAACGCCGGCATTAAGTTCGACGAAGCGGTTTACCTTGCCCCTTACTCCAAGCGACGCTCCTTTTACAGTTTCCTCATCTTCAAAAACACTAAACTCGACTTCCTGTCTGCCGATACTCAGCTCGCCTACAAGATCGACATTGTTCGCCAGCGGCGTGTGAAAGCCTATGCCCAGTGAAACTTCTGACAGCGAAATTTCATCGGTAAACCCAAATACTGAAAACCGGTCATCTGTTTCAATATCACCATAGCCAATACGTACGAAGGCGATATCGCCAAGTTCAGCTGAGAGATTCAGCCCGAACCCGTCAGCATCGATACCATCGAGGTCAACATCGAGCACACCGGCTTCGATATAACTGTATGAAAGGTCATTGGCATAAGCGCCAAAGGAACTTGCCACCAGCAGGCTTGCGAGCATGGTCTTTCTTATCATGTCCAGTCTCCCTGGAAAACTGACCCGACCGCCGGGTCAGACGAGGCCAGTATAGCGGGGCTAAACCAGTGAGAGGAAGCGGAGCATGAACAAACCAAAAGTGATTGTGATAGGAGCCAGCACGGTAGATAACACGACGATATTGGCCGCCAGTTTCGCATCGCCCCCGCGCGCTGCAACCATGATATGAGAGGCTGCTGCGACCGGTCCGCTAAGCAGTAGAAAATTGACGCCAAGTTCAGTGTCACGAAGACCAAGTAAAAGACAAATACCGAGTGCCAGTGCGGGAGCAACGATAAGTCGCAGCGCGGTTGCGAGGAGCAGGGCCTGGCGTGATTGAAGTGAAGGTTTTAGATCTATTGCGCCGCCGAGAAAAATCAATGACAGGGGGATCACTGCGGCAGTAAAGAATTCTCCCGATCGATAAAACCAATCCGGGAGCTCAAAGGGGCTCAGGGCCACCACGAATCCAAAAGAGATGCCGACTATTAAGGGGTTTCGTACCAGGTTTCTCAGTAGGGGAAGCAAGGAAAACTTGCCACCATAGGCCGCATTTAACACCATCACAGCCAGAATATTGAAGGTCAGCGTCCAGACGGCGACGGGAAGTGCAGCGAGCAATAAGCCTTCCTCACCAAAGGTGCTGGCGCAAAGCGCCAAGCCAATAATGCCAAGGTTTGCTCTATATCCCGCCTGGGTGATGATGCCGGTTTGTTCCCGGTTAAATCCGCGCCAACGCGCAACTGCCCAGCACAGCAGCAATGAGCTGATCGTTGCCGCGATACCGGCCAGTGAGTATGTGGAGGTCAGTGCATTGCCGGGGTCAATGCGTGATGCGGTTATAAACAATATTCCGGGAATGCCGACATAGAAGACAAATTTTTCACCGAGATGGAATAGGTGATGCGTAGACGGCACCAGTCGAATTCCCGCTGCTCCGAGAAAGATCCAACCAAACACTGGAAAGATCGAAGAGAAAGAGAGGAAGAGTAGGGATGCCATTAAACTTCAGTACATTCGGGAGAGTCGCAATTATAGGCCTTTGACTAGGAAAGAAGTATATGCGTGGTTCTGGTTGTGAACGCGAACTAAGAACATTAAAAGCTGATTGTTGTTGTGATGGATCAGAAGTAGGTTTGTTTAGCGCAGACTCGCTATTACGGCTGGCGATCAATATGCCTTCAGGTTTAGTCGCACGGCGACCTTGAATGGGGTTCTTGTTAGTATTCGCCAGGTCTAAAATGCTTTCCGTAGAACGGACCCAGGTATCGCAGTTGCAAGGCGACTGTGTCGGCACTTAAAGTCTGCTGCCGGTGAAGGGAATCCGAGCGAGGCAGTTTGCGTGGCAATTGAGAGGAGAAAAAATATGGATTTAAAGGATAAAGTCATTGTTGTTACCGGCGGGCTGGGTTCACTCGGGCGAGCAGTCAGTGCTGCCGCAGTTTCCGCAGGTGCAAAAGTTTACGCGATTGATGTCGTCGATGGTAAGCCGGAAGCCGGCGTTGAGGCCACTCCGGCACTTGATCTAGGCGACTCGGAGGCGACAAAGAAAGCATTTTCGGATATCGCTTCGAAAGCTGGTCGTATCGACGCACTGGTGAATGTCGCCGGCGGTTTTGCCTGGGAAACCATTGATGAGGGCTCCATTGATACCTGGGACTTCCTGTACAAGCTAAATGTACGCACCGCCGTTAATGCGAGTAAGGCGGTACTGGCTCATATGCCCAAGAGTGGTGGCCGGATCGTTAATATCAGTGCTGCGGGTTCGGTAAAAGCCGATCTCGGGTTGGGGGCTTATGCGGCGTCTAAATCGGGTGTTTCCCGCCTGACCGAGGCATTGGCGGAGGAGCTGAAAAGTCGAAACATTACAGTGAATGCGGTACAGCCCAGTATTATCGACACCAAGCCAAATCGTGACGCGATGCCGGATGCGGATTTTGCCACTTGGGTTACACCAGCGGCCTTGGCTGACGTTATTCTATTTCTGATCAGTCCTCAGGCAGAGGCTATCACTGGCGCCCTGATTCCTGTTGTGGGGCGTGTGTGACATAGCAGTTTAATGCCTAGAGGTGGTTTGGCGCCAAGTAGACATTGCGGGTCAGATTGCTACTATTCCGCGCTTAGCATTTTGATCGCCGAGAAGTTGTCGGCGTTAACTTTTTGGAAGTGGCCATCACGGGTGGCTAGAGCTGGAGAATTTAGCACATGGGTCTTGTAACGTACGTCAGCTTTGATGGTGAGAAAACCACAGTCGATGTCGCCAACGGCGACAGCCTCATGCAGGGCGCTATCGACAACGGTATTGATGGAATTCTTGGCGATTGTGGTGGTGGCTGTGCCTGCGCGACTTGTCATTGCATGGTTGATGAAGCCTGGTACGCGAAAACTGGAGAGCCCGACGACATGGAAGCTGATATGTTGGACGGGGTACTTGATCCCAAGCCTACCAGTCGACTCAGTTGCCAAGTGTTCATGAGTGACGAGCTTGATGGCATCGTAGTGCATCTGCCGGAGAGTCAATTTTGAGTGAAACCACTGTCATTATCGGTGCAGGGCAAGCCGGGGGCGATTTGGCTTCGGCTTTACGGCAGCTAAAATATGAAGGTCGTATTGTCCTGATTGGTGAAGAACCGGCGCTGCCCTATCGTCGTCCGCCATTGTCGAAAGCCTATCTCTCCGGTGAAATGACGGAGCAGCAGCTTTATATAAAGCCAGCGGCTACCTACGAAAAACAAAACGTCGAAGTCAAAACCGGCGTTCGTGTTGAAAGCATCGATCGTTCAGCCAAGACCGTGACGCTTGGCAACGGTGAAACCATTGGCTACACCAAACTGGCCTTTTGTACCGGCGGCCATGCTCGTCGCCTACCGCTGCCCGGTGCGGAAAAGCCCAACGTACACTACGTTCGCACCATTGAAGATATCGAGAAACTGAAAGCCCAGTTCCAACCCGGTAAACGCCTGCTGATAATCGGCGGTGGCTATATCGGTCTGGAGGCCGCGGCTGTCGGTATCAAGAAAGAATTGAAGGTGACCTTGGTAGAAGCCCTGCCGCGATTGCTGGCTCGCGTTACCGGTCCTGAACTGTCCGAGTACTACTACGGTGTTCACACGGCAAAAGGTGTCGACATCAAGCTGGGCGCCGGGGTGGAAGCACTGGAAGGCGGCGACACGGTTGAAACCGTCGTACTGGCTGACGGGACCCGTCTCGAAGCCGACGTGATTATCGTCGGGATTGGTCTGATACCGAATACCGAGCTGGCAGAAGCCGCAGGTCTGGAAGTGGACAACGGTATTCTGGTGGATCTGCAGTGCCGCAGCACTACGGATCCGGATATTTTTGCCGCTGGCGATTGCGCCAACCACGATCACGGTTTTCTGCAGCGTCGCATCCGACTGGAATCTGTGCCGAACGCTTCGGAAGGTGCGCGCGTTATCGCCGCGACCATTTGTGGCAAAGACGCAGAGCACAACGGCGCGCCGTGGTTCTGGTCTGATCAGTACGATCTGAAACTGCAGATGGTGGGTATCAACCAGGGTTACGAAGAAGTGGTGATTCGTGGCTCCATGGAAGAGCACAATTTCTCGGCGTTTTATCTCGCTAATGGCGTGGTGATTGCGGCGGATACGGTTAGCCGCCCGAAAGATTTTATGATGGCCAAGAAGCTGGTAGCCGGCCGCGTGAAATCGGATGCGGCGACGCTGTCGGATGAGTCAGTCGAACTGAAGTCACTGCTGGGCTGAAACACTCCCCTCACCCCGACCCTCTCCCTGTGGGAGAGGGGGCGCACGAAAATAGTTTGGAGCCAATCCTCCGGCATTCGTGTCTGCCAGAGCTCGCTATTGAGTACCCTTTCCCTTAGGGAGACGGACAGGGTGAGGGGGAACATTACCTCACAATGCTGTCAGCCTTCCCTCAGGCTACTACTGGAGATACCCATGCTTTCCCTCGCAAAACCCGACTTGTTGAGAAATCAGGCCTACGCCAACGGCCAGTGGATTGACGGTGATACCGGCGAAGCGACAGAGGTTTTCAACCCCGCCACCGGCGAATTGGTCGGCAGCGTACCGAAAATGAGCGCGGCCCAAACCCAAGCGGTTATTGCTCAGGCCGATACGGCCTACCGCAGTTGGAAAAAACTGACGGCCAAGGAGCGTTGCGCTCTGCTGCGCAAGTGGTTTGATTTGATTACGGCCAATGCCGATGATATCGCCAAGATCATGACCGCCGAGCAGGGCAAGCCTCTGACCGAAGCCAAGGGTGAAGTGGGCTATGCCGCCTCGTTTATCGAGTGGTTTTCCGAAGAAGGCAAACGCACCTACGGTGACGTGATCCCGAGCCCCACCGGCGACAAGCGTCTGGTGGTGGTGAAAGAACCCATCGGTGTGTGCGCGGCGATTACGCCGTGGAATTTCCCGGCGGCGATGATTACCCGCAAGGCTGCTCCGGCACTCGCCGCCGGTTGTTCCATGATAGTGCGTCCGGCCGATGCGACACCGCTGACGGCGCTGGCATTGGCGGTGCTGGCCGATGAGGCCGGTATTCCCGCGGGCGTATTTAACGTGATTACCGGAAAATCCCGGGTGTTGGGTGGCGAGTTGACCACCAGCCCGGTGATCAAAAAGCTGTCATTTACCGGCTCAACGGAAGTGGGCCGTGTGCTGATGGAGCAGTGTTCACCGACCCTGAAAAAACTGTCCATGGAGCTGGGCGGCAACGCGCCGTTTATTGTGTTTGAAGACGCGGACCTCGATGCCGCCGTTGCCGGAGCGATTGCCTCCAAATACCGCAATGCGGGTCAGACCTGCGTCTGCACCAACCGGCTGTATGTTCACGACAAGGTATACGATGCCTTTGCTGAAAAGCTGGCCAAAGCCGTTGGCCAACTGAAAGTGGGTAATGGCACCGAGGAAGGTGTGACCCAAGGCCCGCTGATCGATAACGCAGCGGTGAATAAAGTCGAAGAGCATATCGAAGATGCCCTGTCCAAAGGCGCGCGCACCCTTTTCGGTGGCAAGCGTCTTCCGCTGGGTGATAACTTTTTTGAACCCACTGTTCTCGCCGATGTCACGCAGGATATGTTGATCGCCCGCGAAGAAACTTTTGGGCCGGTCGCTCCGTTGTTCCGTTTCAGCAGCGATGACGAAGTGATTCAAATGGCCAACGACACGGAATTCGGTCTCGCCAGTTACTTCTACAGCAAGGATATCTCACGGGTATGGCGCGTGGCCGAGGCCTTGGAATACGGCATGGTGGGCATCAACACCGGCATTATTTCGAACGAAGTAGCGCCTTTTGGTGGGGTGAAACAGTCGGGCTTTGGCCGCGAAGGGTCTCACTACGGCATTGATGAGTACATGTCACTCAAGTACCTGTGCATGGGCGAGATCTGATCCCGCCTTGCTGTCCATCATTCTTCTTCAGCGCTCAAATACTGTCGCCACCTGTCGGCCAAACATCAGCGGCTGTCCGTCTTCTGTCCACAGGGTGGCGACATTGTTGTAGTAGCCGTCGCCCGCGGCCTGACAGCGGTATTCGTAGTACACAAAATTATCAGCGCTGACGTCCGGAATGTGAGAGGGCAGTTCCACATACCAGCTCAGCGAGCTGCCGACACCCGGCGGCTTGATCATGTTCAGGCCGGGCATGGGCGGCACGTCGCCGAGTGCGATCAAATGGCTTAGGGTTAGCGGCTGGGCTTCGCGAAAGCGCAGCCACATGCCGAAATCCGCGCTGTCTGCGCCGCTGAAAGGCATGGCACCATGCTCCAGGCGCATGTCGTAGTGACGAGTAAATTCCGGGGTGACGCCCTCGATGTAGGGGAAGGGCTCACTGTCATCCGCGGTTTTTAATGGCGGCAATGCCGGGCCAGCCAGTTGAATGCTGGATTGACGGGCCTTGCCGAAGGCGGCGTTGACGCTGACGGCGACCTCGCCATCACACAGCAGTTCACCCTGCATATGGGTAACAGAGCCTCCCTCGCGCAAGACTCGCGTGACAACGCGGTGATCGCCTGCGGGCGCCGGGCCAACAAAACTGACCGACAGCGTGCGGAGCTGGCGACTGGCTTCCACTTGCTGACGCATGGCCTCGAATACGAGAGAAGTACTCAGCCCACCAAAGGCCGTGCGGCCCTGCAGCCAGGAAGCATCAATGCTGGCGCGGAAAATACCGTCTCCCAGGGGCTGGATGCCTGATAGCAATTGATTGAAGGCGGTTTCTTGGGGGGAGGGCGAGTGACTCATACGCGATCTCTGACTTCATGTTGACTATGTTCACATGCTACGAGATTCGACTGTTCGCGGCCAGCATGAGTCGCGCAGATGCTTTGTGCACTTGCAGCGCAGGCGTGAAAGAAACTGTCGATTATTTGATGCAATCTGCCATGGTCAGCGGCGGTGGCAACCGCGACAATAGTTGACTACTAATCCAAAAACCAGAATAGCAAGTTGTAAGGAGTCATCATGGGGCCACTGACAGGAATGCGCATCATCGAGATTGAGGGGCTGGGGCCAGCGCCTTTCTGCGGGATGATGTTTGCGGATATGGGCGCTGAGGTTATTTCGATCTCCCGCAAATCCGGTAGTACCGCCCGCCCGGCTGAAATCAGCGAGCGCGGCAAACGCAGTATTGCGCTCAACCTCAAATCGCCACAGGGCGTAGAGGCACTGCTGAAACTCTGCGAAACAGCCGATGCGCTGATTGAAGGCTTTCGCCCCGGCGTGGCCGAGCGCCTCGGTATTGGTCCGGATGATTGCTGGGCGCGCAACCCCAAATTGGTTTACGGCCGCATGACCGGCTGGGGCCAGACCGGGCCACTGGCACACGTCGCCGGCCACGATATGAATTACATTTCCCTGTCCGGCGCCCTGCACGCGATTGGCCGCGCCGGCGAAAAACCGGTGCCCCCGCTGAACCTGGTGGGTGACTTCGGCGGTGGTGGTATGTTCCTCGCCTTTGGTGTGATGAGCGCCATTTGGGAGGCGGGTCGCTCCGGCAAAGGTCAGGTGGTCGACGTGTCGATGGTGGAAGGTTCCGCCGCGTTGATGCACATGATGTATTCCTTCAAGGCCATGGGCGTGTGGGAAAATGAGCGCGAGCAGAACATGCTCGATGGTGCGGCCCACTTCTACGACACTTACGAAACCAGCGACGGCAAATACGTGTCTATCGGTTCAATTGAGCCGCAATTCTACGCCTTGCTAATTGAACTGGCGGGCCTCGATAAAGACGAGTTTGCCCCGCAAATGGACAAGGCCCAGTGGCCGAAGCTGAAGGAAAAGCTGGCGGCGGTGATTAAAACCAAAACCCGCGACGAGTGGTGCGAGATTATGGAAGGCACCGATGTCTGTTTTGCCCCGGTGTTGTCCATGACCGAGGCGCCGACGCATCCGCACAATGTGGCCCGCCAGTCCTTCGTTGAAATCGACGGCGTAATGCAACACGCCCCGGCGCCCCGTTTCAGTCGCACGGCGCCTGCGACCCCGACCTCCGCCAAGGCGGCTGGCAGTGAAACCGAGGCGGTGCTGAAAGAGGCCGGTTACTCCGAGGCCGAGCTTGCAGCCCTGCGTGAAGCTGGCGCACTGACCTGATTTAATTCGGTTTACATTCAGCCGGCTTTGCGACGCTGTAACCAGTGTACAAAGCCGGTGCCCGCCATCCAGCAAGCTATCAGCCCGCTCATTATCACCAGCCACTGGTAAAGGCTATTCAGCCCATAAGCGGTGTGCAGGGGATACAGGGTTTTCATTAATTTTTTGCCCATGGGTAATGTATCTGCGCTCTTAAACGGCTCGATACTCCCGTCGCCATTAACTTTCACCACCGTCCGCCCGTTAGGATCCCATTCGCCGGCCAATCGAAAGCGCGATCGAAATTGCGGGTCGTCGTGCGACGGTATTCTGAGGTAGCTTGGCCAGGCATTTGGCACTTGAGCGGCAGCCTGTTTGAACAGTGCTGAGGCTGGCAGTGATCCCGGCGTAGCTGCCGCTTCGGGCGCAGCGGGAGGTGAGACAGTGCGGGTGGCGGGAAAAAGGGCGCGCTGCACCCGCTGCTCGATCAGGATGGTGCCGCTCAGCACAACCGTAAGCACCACCGGCAGGCAGAGTGCGCCGGTGTGACGATGATATTGAATCAGGTGTTTGCGGTGCAGGCGACGAGGTAGCAGCCATCGAATCTTGATTCGCCGCCGGGCCGGCCACCATAACCAGAGGCCGCTTAACAGCAGGAAGAGGGTGAGTGCGCTCATCACCAGCAACAGAATTTCTCCCCACAGCCCTGCCAGCAATTCCGTATGAAAAACCCGTAGCCACTCCAGTACCGGTAGTAACCAGTGGTGATCGGCGAGCACCTCTAGTGTTTCGGGTGCCAGCAGCAGGCGCCGCTGCTCGTTCGTGATGATTTGCCAGTACGGCTCGTCGGCATTCGGGGCCTTCACCAGTCCTTGCTGTTCGCTGGGAATTTGCAGCGCGAGGTGGTCCAGGTCGAGAGCGATCTGCTCAATGCCGTAATTCGGCGGCAAGGGGGCAGCGAACAACCACGTCAGCAATAGTGGTTTGGCGGCCAGCAGGCTGCCGCTGATGCCGGTCACCATAAGCAGCAGAGTCGCGCAAAGCCCGGCGAGCTTGTGCCAGCGTCGCAGGGCCTTGCGGGTCGGGTGACTGGGGGATAAAACGCTCATGGTAACTAGGTGCGCTGGGTAACGTTGCTGCGCACCCTAGGGCAAAGTTCGTTTCGAGGCAACGCGTGTCGAAAGGTTTGGCAGTAAAAGCAATTGAACTGACGGCAGAAGTCTATGCAATCGAAAGCTTTTGCCAGTGGTTCGCGCGGCGGTCGGCGTTATGATCGGCCTTCAATTATTGAAGGAGTGGATTCATGTCTCAGCGCTTGTCGGGAAAAATTGCCTTGGTTACCGGGGCCGGTCAGGGCGTGGGGCAGGGCATAGCCTTCGCCTTGGCCTCCAATGGCGCCAGTGTGGCCGTCACCGGGCGCACACTGTCCAAGCTCGAAGCGACGTGTGCCGAGATTGAGCAGCGCGGCGGCAAGGCTTTGCCTATCGAGTGCAACGTCAAAAACCTCGACTCCATGACGGCCTGTGTCGAACAGGTGGTTAAGCACTTTGGCGGGCTGAATATTCTGGTCAATAACGCACAGGAAGTGCCCCTCGGCGATCTGCATTCCATCACCGAAGAAGCCTTTGAGGCGGGCTGGCAGTCCGGGCCGCTGGCAACCCTGCGCATGATGAAATTGTGTCACCCTCATCTGAAGGGCGATGGCTGTATCGTCAATCTGGCGTCTACGGCCGCCAAGCGCTGGGATATGAAGGGCTACGGTGCCTACGCAGCCGTCAAGGAAGCTATCCGCTCCCTCAGTCGCGGCGCTGCCTGTGAGTGGGCCGACGACGGTATTCGCACCAATGTGATTCTTCCCCATGCCCTGTCGCCCGCCCTGAAGTGGTGGACGGAAACCCGGCCGGAGGAAGCGGCGGAGTTTGTGGCGTCCATCCCCATGAAGCGCATCGGTGACTGCGAGCTGGATATTGGGAACTTTGTTGCCAGCCTGTGCAGTGACGACAGTCGCTACGTCAATGGTCAGACCATCGCGCTGGACGGCGGTCAGGCCTCCCTGGGCTGATTCCGGGCCGTTAAGGCGAGCGGGCACAAGCCGCTGACGCGAAGGCCCGCTTCCCGCTATAATGCCCGGCTTGATTTTCCGGGCATTTGGGAACACATGACTATTCAGGACACCATGATATCCATGGGCCGTCAGGCGCGCGAGGCCTCGCGCATTATGGCGGCGTTGGGCACGGGCGAAAAAAACGCGGCACTGCAGGCCATTGCGGAGGCCATTGACGGTGCGCGTGCCGCCATTGCCGAAGCCAACGCAAAGGATCTGGCCGCCGGTCGCGACAATGGGCTCGACGCGGCATTGCTGGACCGTCTGGAGCTGACCCAGAGTCGAATCGACGGCATGATCGAAGGCCTGCAGCAGGTTGCAGCCCTGCCTGATCCTGTCGGCGAAATCAGCGATATGAGCTACCGTCCCAGCGGTATTCAGGTGGGCAAGATGCGGGTGCCGCTCGGTGTGATCGGCATCATTTATGAGTCCCGCCCCAATGTCACAGCCGAGGCGGCCAGCCTGTGTTTGAAGTCCGGCAACGCCGCCATTCTGCGCGGTGGCTCTGAGGCCATTCACTCCAATCAGGCTATCGCCGACTGTATTCGGCAGGGCCTCGCCAAGGTTGGTCTGCCCGAAACCGCAGTACAAGTGGTGGCAACCACCGATCGCGCAGCGGTTGGCGCACTGATTACCATGCCCGAATACGTGGATGTGGTCGTGCCTCGCGGCGGCAAGGGGCTGATCGAGCGTATTTCACGCGATGCCACTGTCACGGTGATCAAGCACCTCGACGGTATTTGCCACGTTTACCTTGATGACGACGCCGCAGCCGACAAGGCACTGGCGATCGCGGTAAATGCCAAAACTCATCGCTACGGCACCTGCAACACTATGGAAACCCTGCTGGTGGCGGAAAGTCGTGCAGCGGAACTGTTACCGCCCATCGCTGAACAAATGCGTGCCAAGGGTGTTGAGCTGCGGGGCTGCGAGCAGTCCCGGGCTATTGTCAGCGATATGCTGGCAGCAACCGACGAGGACTGGAGCACCGAGTATCTGGCACCGATTCTGGCGGTGAAAGTGGTGGCAGGGCTGGACGAGGCCATTGCCCACATCAACCAGTGGAGCTCCCAGCACACCGATGCCATCGTCACCGAGAACTACACCAAATCCCGCCGTTTTCTGCGGGAGGTGGATTCGAGTTCGGTGATGGTGAATGCCTCCACCCGCTTTGCCGATGGCTTTGAATACGGGCTGGGTGCCGAGATCGGTATTTCCACCGACAAGATTCACGCTAGGGGCCCGGTCGGACTGGAGGGCCTGACCTCACAGAAATATATCGTGCTGGGTGACGGGCATATCCGTCAGTAATATGTCCCTCGCGCTCGGCATCTTCGGCGGCACCTTTGACCCCATTCACCGGGGGCACGTGGAGTGCGCCCGGGAATTGCAGCAGCGACTGGGTTTTAACCGGCTCGACCTGTTGCCCTGCCACCTGCCGGCCCATCGCAGTACGCCCAGTTCGACCTCTGAACACCGCCTGGCCATGGCGCAGCTCGCCGTTGAGCCGTTGTCGGGGCTGGGGGTGGATGACCGGGAGTTACGTCGCGGCGGACCGTCCTATACTGCCGACACGCTCGCAGAGGTGCGCGGCGAATTGGGCGATCAGGCCAGTCTGACCTTTGTGATGGGCAGTGATGCCTACAATTCACTGCACCAGTGGGTACGCTGGCAATCCCTGTTTGAATTTGCGAATGTGCTGGTGATGGGTCGCGACGGCGTGGCAGTTGAACCCGATGCGGCAGTGATGGCCTATACTGAGCCGCGTCGGATGGATGCGGCGGAATTGATCAGTAAGCCCAGCGGTGCGTTCGCCCACATTACCCTGCAGCCCTGGCCGCAGTCGGCCACCGAGGTGCGGCGCCGGCTGGAGGCGGGCGAACCTCTTTCGGGCTGGTTGCCTGAGGCTGTGTTGGACTACATCAGCAAACACCGGCTTTATTGTTAAAATCTGGAGACGCATGAAATCTGTTGAATTGGTGGAACTGGTCAAAAACGCGCTTGAGGACATGAAAGCGCGTGATGTGGTGGTGCTCGACGTACGTGAAATGACAGGGGTCACCGACTACATGGTTGTGGCCAGCGGCACGTCCAATCGCCATGTGAAATCTCTCGCCAATAACGTGCTCGATGAGGCCAGACAACAAGGCCTCAAACCGATGGGCATGGAAGGTGACAATGTGGCTGAGTGGGTGTTAGTAGATTTTGGCGACGTGGTGGTGCATACCATGTTGCCCGAGGCTCGCACCTTCTACGACATTGAGCGCCTGTGGTCCGTGCCGGCAAGCAAGCCGAGCGATGCGGATTAAACTGCTCGCCGTCGGCACCCGCATGCCGGGTTGGGTGGAAGAGGGGGTTGCGGAATACCTCAAGCGCCTGCCTGCCGAATTCAGTCTTGAAATTCAGGAAATTCCCCTGGCCAAGCGCGGCAAGAACCCGGATATCCGCCGCGCCCGGCAGCATGAGGGCGAGGCCCTGCTGAAAGCTGTGCCGCGGGATGATCTGCTGGTCGCGCTGGATGTCACCGGCAAATCGCTCAGTACTGAAAAGCTAGCCGAGACTCTGGGTGGCTGGCATAACGAGGGCCACAATGTCAGTCTGCTGGTGGGCGGCCCGGACGGTCTCGATCCGGCTTGCCTGGAGCAGGCCCGGCAACGCTGGTCGCTGTCGGCCATGACCCTGCCGCATCCGTTGGTGCGGGTATTGCTGGCTGAACAGATTTATCGAGCCTGGAGTATTCTTCAGGGTCATCCCTATCACCGCTAAGCAGGCCCGTTAAAACACCGATGCCGCCACTCGACAGACTCAAGGACCCCAATCGCGAACGCCGCCTGTTTGGCCGTCGCTATCTGGTGGCGATTGTGTTGATTGGTATCATGCTCGGCATTATCTGCGGCCGCTATTTTTACCTGCAGGTGATCGAGCATGAGTTGTATCAGGTGCAGTCGGATCGCAATCGTATCCAACTCCAGCCGATTCCTCCCAAACGTGGTCTGATCTACGATCGCAACGGCGTTTTGCTGGCGGAAAATATTCCCAGCTATAGTCTGGTGCTGATCAAGGAGCGGGTACCGGATGTCGACGCAACCCTGAGTGAGCTGGCCGCGATAATCGACATCGACGAGGACGACATACGCAAGTTCAAGCGGCGTTTGCGTCACCGTAGGCCTTATCAGGCGGTTCCGCTCAAGCTGCGGCTCACCGAAGAAGAGATCGCCCGCTTTGCGGTCAATCGCTATCGCCTGCCGGGCGTGGATATCGACGCTCAACTTATCCGCTACTACCCCCAGGGCGAGCTGCTGGCTCATGTGCTGGGTTATGTGGGGCGGATCAATGAGCGCGAGATGGAAGAAATCGACACCGTCAATTACAGCGCGACCAACTACATCGGCAAACTCGGGGTTGAGAAGTTCTACGAGGAATCCCTGCACGGCACGGTCGGCTACCAAAACGTCGAGACAAATGCCCGTGGCCGGGTTTTGCGGGTACTGGAACGCCATCCGCCCATTCCCGGCGCTGATCTGGTGCTTAACATTGATGTGGAGCTGCAAAAAGTCGCCCACGAAATTCTCGGTAATGAGCGCGGCGCGATTGTCGCCATCGACCCAGCGGACGGCGGTGTGCTGGCCATGGTTAGCACACCCAGCTACGACATAAACCTCTTCGTAAACGGGATCAGCAGCAAGGATTACAAGGTGCTGCGCGAATCGCCGGATTTACCCCTGTTCAATCGCACACTGCTGGGGCAGTACCCACCCGCATCGACACTCAAGCCGATCCTTGGTCTCGGCGCGCTCCACTACGGTGTGGTTACGCGCCGAACCACGGTTTACGATCCGGGCTGGTTTCAGTTGCCTAACGATGAGCGGGTCTACCGCGACTGGAAAACCGGCGGCCACGGCAACCGTATCGACCTGCATCAGGCCATTGTCGAATCCTGCGACGTGTATTTCTACGATATGGCGGTCAATATGGGGATTGATCGTATCCATGAGTTCGGCACCCGTTTTGGTTTGGGTGAGCGTACCGGAATTGATATCGACAATGAGCGCGCCGGCCTGTTGCCATCGCGTGAATGGAAGCGTGAAGTCAAAGGGTCTCACTGGTTTCCGGGGGAGACCGTCAACGTCGGGATCGGGCAGGGCTTTATGCTGACAACGCCCATGCAGCTTGCGGTCGCTACGGCGGTCTTGGCCAATCGCGGCGAGCGCAAGGTGCCGCGTATCGTCCGCACTATCGATGGTTTTCCGGTACAGGCGCCAATTAAACCGAAGGTTGAGATCGCCAACGACAGCGACTGGGATTACATTCGGGAAACCATGGAAGGCGTGGTTCACGAAATCCGGGGTACGGCGAAGAATATCTCGAATAATCTGGATTATCGCATCGCAGGGAAGACCGGAACCGCACAGGTTATCGGTATCGTCTCTCACGACGAGCACGACCCGACGCAACTCGCCAAGCGCCAGCGCGACCACGCCTTGTTTGTCGGTTTTGCTCCCGCCGATAACCCGACGATTGCGCTGGCGGTGATTGTGGAAAATGGCGAAGCCGGCGGTCGTGTGGCGGCGCCAATTGCGCGTCGTGTATTCGATGCCTATCTGCGCCCGGACAAGGTCAAGCCTAAAGCGCCGGTTAAGCGCCGCGCGGCTGATGGGAGCGAAGAGGTATGAGCCACTCGGATTTTATCCGCCAGCTGCCGCGCGACCATCACTCCCATGATCTGCAGCGCAATCTCCTGCAGCGCCTGCGCATTGATCTCAGCCTGCTGGTGTTGTTGCTGACGCTGACTGGTTTCGGTCTCTTGATTCTCTACAGTGCCAGCGGCGAAAGTGCTGCCATGGTTGCCCGTCAGGCGCGCTATTTGTTGATCGGTTATGTGGTCATGTTTGCGGTGGCTCAGGTCAATATCGAAAGCCTTAAGCGCCTGGCGCCCGTTGCTTACGTGGGCGGTATCGGCTTGCTGTTGGCGGTCAGTTTTTTTGGCGACGGTGCCAAGGGGGCTCAGCGCTGGCTGTCGATCGGGGGCTTTCGGTTCCAGCCTTCAGAAGTGATGAAGCTGGTACTGCCCATGACACTGGCCTGGTATTACTCGGTGCGCCCCCTGCCGCCACGTTTTAGTGCGGTGCTGAGCGGCCTGGTGATTCTCATGGTGCCGGCGCTGCTGATCGCGCGCCAACCCGACCTGGGTACCGCCATCATTATTGCCTCGTCCGGTATTTTTGTCCTGTTTCTGGCGGGGATGGGTTGGCATATCATCGCGGCCGGATTCGCTCTGCTGGGCGCTGCCGCCTGGCCGATCTGGGAGTTTCTGCTGCACGACTACCAGCGCGGCAGAATTCTGACCATGCTCAACCCGGAGCGGGACAAGCTCGGCGCCGGCTGGAACATTATCCAGTCACAGACCGCAATCGGCTCCGGCGGGATGGATGGCAAGGGTTGGCTGCAGGGCACTCAGTCCCATCTCGACTTTTTGCCTGAAAGTCATACGGATTTCATTGTCGCGGTGCTGGCTGAAGAATTCGGTCTGCGCGGTGTGGTGGCGCTGGTTCTGGTCTACTTGCTGGTCATTCTGCGGGGTTCCTGGATTGCTGTTCACGCAAAACACAGCTTTGGACGACTGTTGGCGGGGAGTATTACGCTGACTTTTTTTGTCTATGTGTTTGTGAATATGGGAATGGTATCGGGATTGCTGCCGGTAGTTGGTGTACCCTTGCCGCTGGTCAGTCAGGGCGGCACCTCGTTGGTTACCCTGATGATCGGATTCGGTATTCTTATGAGTATTCGCGCCGACGAGCGCTTTATCCACCAGTAAGCATAATAACGGAAGGTTTCTGAACACTATGCGTAAAGCCCTGATGTCCCTCGTGCTGTTTCTGTCACTGCCGGCAGCTGCGTGGGCGAGTTATCTGGATCACGAGCAGGCAAAGGCATTCACAGACCGCATGGTCACAGAGCACGGTTTTGAGCGCGCTCAGGTGGAGAAACTGCTGGCTCAGGCCGAGCGCAAACAGAGCATCCTCGATGCGATCTCACGTCCGGCGGAACGCACCCTAGAGTGGAAAGACTATCGCAAGATTTTTATTCAGGATTCACGGATTGATCAAGGCGTGGAATTCTGGCGCGAGCACCGCGCGACGCTGGAACGCGCTTATAAGCAGTACGGTGTGCCACCGCAGATTATTGTTGCCATCATTGGTGTCGAGACCCGTTATGGTCGCCACAAGGGCAACTACCGGGTACTGGACGCGCTGGCCACTCTGGGTTTTGACTATCCCCGGCGAGCCAAATTCTTCAGCAAACAGCTGGAAGAATATCTGCTCATGACCCGCGAGCAGGGACTCGATCCGTTGGAGCTGAAAGGCTCCTATGCTGGCGCCATGGGTTTCGGTCAGTTTATACCCAGCAGCTACCGCGCTTACGCCGTAGACTTTGACGGCGATGGTGTGGTCGATATTGTGAACAACCCGGTGGATGCCATCGGTAGCGTCGCCAATTACTTTGCCCGTCACCACTGGCGCAACGGAGAGGCGGTTACGCTCGCGGCCGAGGTGACTGAGCAGCACGACCCTGAGGTATTTGAAGCCGGTCTGAAGCCCAAGTGGACCGTTGCCGAGCTCGCCAAGAAAGGCGTGCGCAGTTACGCCAAGTTGGACGGTGACGATATGGCCACGGCGATTCGCTTTATCGGCGATGAAGGCGTGGAATACTGGCTGGGCCTCGATAACTTTTACGTGATTACCCGCTACAACCACAGCTCCATGTACGCCATGGCGGTATATCAACTCAGTCAACTGGTGGCCCAGCGTAACGCGCAATGAAACAACGCTCGCTCTATTGGGCGCTGGCCCTCTGTGTGTTGCTGCCGGGCTGCTCCTGGCTGAAGGATTCACCCTCAACCGCCTCTCAGGTACCGCCCTCCGGGCCCGGCAAGGACGGCGCGCCGTCGCGGACCCTGGATCCAGCGATGATTCAGGATGCCGTGCCGCGCTGGGAAGCCATTACCGCGCGTGGCAATGTGAGCCCTTACGTGGTGATGGGGCGCCGTTACGAACTGATGACCGATTACCGGGACTACCGCGAGCGCGGTACGGCCTCCTGGTATGGCACCAAGTTTCACGGTCGCCTCACCTCCAATGGCGAGGTTTACGACCTGTACAAAATGACGGCTGCCCACAAGACCCTGCCGATTCCTGTCTATGTGGAGGTGACCAACCTCAGTAATGGCCGCACGGCAGTGGTTCGCGTCAATGATCGAGGCCCCTTCCACGGCGACCGGATTATTGATCTTTCCTACGCGGCTGCGGTCAAACTGGGCTTTGCGGACAAGGGCACGGCGCCGGTGGAAATCCGAGTCATTGATCTGGATAATAAGCGGCATTCTGCGGGGGTGGCCCGCGAGCAGGCGCCGGAATCGCATTATTTCCTGCAAATTGCGGCCTTTCAGGTCAAGGGGAGCGCCTTGCGTTTGCAGGCTGAACTGGCGGGTCGGCACGAATTGCCGGTGCATATCCACGCCAGTGACGATTCACCACCGTTCTACCGGGTTCGGGTAGGTCCGTTCACGGACTATCTTGAGGCGGAAAGGGTTCGTCGCAAGCTCGAGCAGGACAATTACGGGCTGGCGTCGATTGTCACCCACAGTCGCTAATGTATAGGCACTGGCGACTGACTACAGCACATACTGAAAATACAAAACGGAAGACCATGTCTTATACCAAACATCTGCTTGCCTTGCTGTTTCTGCTGCCTGTTCTGGCTTCGGCCCAGCCTTCGCTGATCCCGGCGCCGCCCCAGATTGCGGCCAAATCCTGGATTTTGATGGATGCTGACAGCGGCGAGATCATCACCGAGCACAACGCGGATGAGCGCCTGCCGCCGGCCAGCCTGACCAAGCTGATGACCAGCTACGTGTTGTCGTATTGGCTGGAGAACGGTCAGGTTACCAATGACGACATGGTCACCATCAGCAAGAACGCCTGGGCGCAGAACCCGGTTTTTAAGGGCTCTTCCCTGATGTGGATTGAAGTGGGTAAGCAAGTCGCGCTCGGCGATCTACACCGGGGCATTGTGGTGTCATCCGGTAATGATGCCAGTGTGGCTGTGGCGGAATACATCGCTGGCAGCGAGAAGTCCTTTGCCGAGGTGATGAATCAGCACGCCTACCAGCTGGGTATGAAGAACACCCATTTTGTTAACTCCCATGGCTTGCCGCACGAAGAACACTACTCCTCAGCCCGTGACATGGCCTTGCTGGCCAAAGGTATTCTGGAGTATCCGAAGGAATATGCGCTCTACAGCGAGCGAGAGTACACCTACAACGGTATTCGTCAGACGAATCGCAACCGTCTGTTGTGGAGCGATCCCAGCGTCGATGGTCTGAAAACTGGTCACACCGAGGCCGCGGGCTACTGTCTGGTATCGTCTGCGGAGCGCGAGGGTATGCGCCTGATTTCTGTGGTAATGGGCGCCAAGAGCGAGTCGGCCCGCGAGCGCGAAACCCAGCGTCTGCTGGCCTACGGCTTCCGCTTTTTTGAAACCCATCATCTCTATACCGCCGGTACCGAGCTGAGCACCAGTCGGGTCTGGAAGGGCGCGGCCGATAACGTCAGCCTGGGCGTTAAGGACGAGGTTTATCTGACAATACCCCGCGGCAAGCACAATGATCTTGAAGCAACCCTCAGTGTGGATGATGTGGTGACGGCTCCGGTCAGCGAAGGTCAGGAGTACGGTGAACTGGTGGTGTCGCTGGAGGGTGAAGAACTGGTGCGCGCCCCGTTGGTCGCCCTGCAGAACGTGGAAGAGGGTGGTCTCGTGAAGCGTTTGTGGGACGCTATTGTTCTGTTTGTACTTAACCTGATTGGCCGCTGATGTCTGACCCTGAAGCCCCCAAAATTGAATTTCCGTGCGCCTATCCCATTAAGGTGATGGGCGACGCGGAGCCGGATTTTCGCGATATGGTAGTGGAGGTCATGAGCGGCTTCTGCGGCCCGATTGACGACCGCGACGTTAGCGTCAAGCTGAGTCGAACCGGCAAGTTTTCCTCCGTAACGGTCACCATTACCGCGACTGGCGAGCGCCAGCTCCAGTCTATTTTCGAAGCTCTCAAGGCCACCGGCCGCGTACAGATGGTGCTTTGATGGCGGCGCCTGCCACGCTGACCGTGCGCTGGCTGGGCCAGAGCGACTACGAACCCACCTGGCATGCGATGCAGGACTACACCGCCGCGCGTGGCCCCGACAGCGCCGATGAGCTGTGGTTGCTGGAGCATCCGGCGGTATTTACCCAGGGGCAGGCCGGTAAGGCGGAGCATCTGCTAGCACCGGGCGATATCCCGGTGGTGCAGGTCGATCGCGGCGGTCAGGTTACTTACCACGGCCCCGGCCAGTTGGTGGGCTACGTATTGCTGGATTTGAAGCGACTCGGCATCGGCGTTCGGGCGCTGGTTACAACCATCGAAGAGAGTATCGTGGCACTGCTGGCTGAACATGGGGTCAGTGCAGCTCCGCGAGCGGATGCCCCCGGTGTGTACCTTGAAAATGGCGCCAAAATCGCGCAATTGGGCCTGAGAGTGCGCCGCGGCTGCAGCTTTCACGGCCTCAGCCTCAATCTGGACATGGATTTGACTGTATTCCAGCGTATCAATCCCTGCGGTCACGTCGGGATGGCGGTGACGGATCTGGCTTCCACCCTCGGAAAACCGGTTGACCTGACTCGCATAGGCGAGCGTCTGGTGGAGATATTTCGCGAGGCCTTCGGTTATTCTGCCTGCGATCACGTGTACAATGCAGAGTTTCCCTGTAGTTCGAGGTAAGTCATGACTGAGCAAACCGACAAAACGCCGGCGGCCAAGCGCGCCCGGGGTCGGGCTGCACAGCGCCCGGTGGTTCAGGGCGAGAAGCTTCGCGGCGCCGAAAAGGTCGCCCGCATCCCGGTCAAAGTGATTCCCACTACCGAGTTGCCCGCTAAGCCCGATTGGCTGCGCGTGCGTATTCCCGCCAGCCCGGAAGTCTCCCGTATCAAGAGCGTGTTGCGTCGTCACAAGCTGGCCTCGGTCTGTGAAGAAGCCCAGTGCCCGAATCTAGGTGAGTGCTTCAGTGGCGGTACCGCCACCTTTATGATCATGGGTGAAATCTGCACCCGTCGTTGCCCCTTCTGCGATGTGGCCCACGGCCGACCCCTCGCGTTGGATGAGAACGAGCCGCGTGAACTGGCAGAAGCCATTGCCGAAATGAACCTCAAATACGTGGTCATTACCTCGGTCGACCGCGATGACTTGAAAGACGGTGGTGCGGAGCACTTTGCCAATTGTATTCGCGAAACCCGCGCCCGTATGGACGGTATTCGCATTGAAGTACTGGTGCCGGATTTCCGTGGCCGCATGGATATCGCGCTCGACATTCTCGCTGCCGAGCCGCCGGATGTGTTCAATCACAATCTGGAATCGGTACCTAGCCTGTACCGTAAAATCCGCCCTGGTTCCGACTACCAGTGGTCACTGGATCTGCTCAAGCGCTACAAAGAGCGTCGCCCCGAGGTGCTCACCAAATCTGGCCTGATGCTGGGTTTGGGGGAAACGCGTGAAGAGCTGATTCAGGTGATGCAGGACATGCGCGAGCACGACATCGATATGATTACCCTTGGCCAGTATATGCAGCCGAGCCGCGATCACCTGCCGGTGGATCGCTTTGTCCACCCGGATGAGTTCGATGAATATGCTGAGATCGCGAAGGAGCTCGGTTTCAAAAGTGTGGCCAGTGGCCCACTGGTACGATCCTCCTACCATGCCGACAAACAGGTCGATATCAGCCTGTTGAAATAAGTTCAGGAATTCCACAATGACTGTAGAACAGCTGCTCGGCGCCCTGCGAGCCGGCCCGGTGGCTTTTGACGATGTGATGGCCGTAATCGACCAAAACTATGCCTTCACGCCCACCGCCTTTCGCAACGGCGAGGCGCAAAACTCTTCGGGAAGCAATAACGGCTCGTGCAAGATTTTCGCCTTTGCGAAACTGCACGGCCTCGATAAAAATTCCACGCTTAATGCGTTTGGTGATTTTTACACTCAGGATGTGCTGCAACACCCGGACGGTGAGGATCACGCCAATATCCGCAATTTCATGCGCACGGGCTGGGACGGCGTTGAATTTTCTGGCGAGGCGCTGACGGCTATTTAGCCTCTCTTTCTCCTAACGACTAGCGCTCCTGTGCAGTATTCACAGGAACCTCGCCTGCCCTGACACTATCCAAACACTCTCACGCAGCAGTATCAGACCCGCGATAAGCGCGGAATAGAGGAGTGTTTTTATGAAGCTAGTGAAATGGATGGGCTTGGCCCTTTTAGTGAGTTTCTCTGCGCTGGTGCAAAGCGCCCCTGCGGGTAATGCGAATGCTGCTGCCGATCAGGTCGCGCGGCTCGACAGCATTGTGCGGTTGAGCGAAGCTCAAGAAAAGGAAATTGAGGCTTTGCTAGTTGAATCAGAGCAGGCCACGACGAAACTGAGCCGCGAAATTCAGTCGATGAAAATCGAGCTGGGGCAGGAAATCGGGCCTGACTTCAATGAAAGGGCAATCCGCAAGCAATCCGCCAAGCTGGGTAAGCTGAGCGGTGAACTGACCGCTGAAACCGCTTTGCTACAGGCCAAGATTCAGAACGTACTGACGGAAGATCAGCGCGCTATTCTGCTTAAGCGGGCCCGGCAGGTACAGCAGTAAGCGCTATTGCATTTGTGTCGGTTCAGCGCTGCTTCAAATAGTCTTCGTGCAACGCCGTAAGAAAATACTCCAGTGCGTAAATCACCTGCAAACTGCGGCGCGAATACCAAAGTTCGAAAGCGTGCTGGGCGTAAGGCAGCTCGGCCAAACCTGCTCTGACGCCCGGCGTTTCGCGCAGCACTTTATACAATGCGCGGGATTCTTCAACGGGAGCCAGTGTGTCGCCCTCGCCATGAATAAGCAGCATGGGCGGCGCAGACTCATTGACGTGAAACAGGGGGGAAGCCTGCTGCCAGCGTTCCGGCTCATCGCTGAGCATGCACTTAAGCACGCGCTTGCCAACCAGATCTTCCAGCCCTTTGTGACGACGTTGGCCGAGGCTATTGGTGAAGTCGTAAATACCGTAGAACGGCACCGCACCCTGTACGCGGGTATCGCGGGATTCAAAGCCCGGTTGGAAAGCGGGGTCATTTGCCGACAGGGTAAGCAGGGCTGAGAGGTGACCGCCGGCCGAGCCGCCGGTCGCAATAATGAAGTTGGGGTCACCGCCATACTCGGTAATATGGTCTTTGACCCACACCAGTGCCCGTTTGCAGTCGATAATGTGATCGGGGAAGGTGGCGCCGGGGCTCAGGCGATACTGCACGGTAACGCAGACCCAGCCGCGACTGGCCAATTGTCCCATCAGGGGTAGGGCCTGTTGATCTTTGTTGCCAATCACCCAGGCGCCGCCGTGAATCTGCAACAATACGGGAGCGTTGGGTGGCAGGTTTTCCTGGTGAAAAATGTCCAGCTTGAGCGCTCGCCCATCCTGCTCGTGATAGGTCACATTGCGAACGCGCTTCACTCCAGGCACCTGAAAGGCGAAAGGATTGATTAGGTCTGGCAGTTCGGGGCGATCCGGAATATCGCGTCGCCGTTCCGGAGGAATGGCGTCAATGAAATTGTCGCCGAGTATCTGGCGGGCAGCTTTGAGCACATCCTGTCGAGCGCCATCGGCCTGAGAATAGAACTGGGCCAGCGCCAGCCAAGATGCGCCGGCAATCAGTACCGCAGAGGCATCAATCAGTCCATAAAGCCCGCCGCTGGCGATCAGGCCAATGGTGATCAGAAACTCCATCACGATAAAGTGCAGAGGCAGTTCGCCCACCAGCAGGCCAAAAGTAAAGCTGATCACACCAAATGCTTCAGGTTTTCCGCGCCAGGGGTGATAGCAATTCCAGGCCAGCCAGGCCCAGAACAGTGACAGGATCAGCATATTACGACTCTTTTGTTTTTATCGGGTTTTATCATCGGTTGTGCGCTGTTCAGGATACAAGGTATTCACTCATGGGTATGCAGTCAATTTTGTCGAAATCGATAAATCGCGCACAGCTCTCCATCATGACCTTCTCTCGTTCCTGCTGAAGTTCGGGCTTGCCCTCGGCATCGTAAAATGCGGCTCGTCCGTGAATAGCAGCCTCCGGAAAGTTTTCTTCGACAATGGCATCGCAGGGCGGTGCATCTGGCGTCAGGGCGCGCGTCACCACATTTTGTCGATAGCCAAAAGTAGATTGGGTTTCGATAGCGATTTTCGTGTGACTGCAGTGCCAGATATCGATCCATTCGTCAAAGCTGAGGCGTTCCGGTTTCTGCAGAAAAACCACCTGATTCATGCCTTCCGTTCGGGCGCCGGGTTTGGCTGGATAGCGGTTATTGAGTAGCGGCTCAGACTCGGTCACCAGATAACCACAGAAGCGTTGGCTGTGTTCAGCAAGGATAGTTTCCAGACGCTCGCGGTACACGCTGCTGTCTACCCAGATGGAAATGATGGCATCGGCAGCGGGAGAAACGCTTTCCAGGCGATAAGGGGCGGCTGCCGCTACGTCGGAGTCCGATACGCAAAGTCGAATGGTATGAGGAGTTTCGCGCCGCAGTTCAGGCGTTACCTTATTGAGCATCGTGTCGCGAAATGCATCGCTGGACTCATTTTCCGGCTTCCAGAGCATGTAGATCAGCTTTTCCATTGTTATCTCTTTAATCGTGGTAAGTGGGGCTTCAGGTTAGCGCAAACCGTACGCGACAAACACCGCACAGGCGGGTGATAAAGAATTTTATCGCGCTGGTTCAAATCTGCAGATCAAGCAATTCCGATCACTATTTTTACGGACTCATGAGAACGTGAGAGCAGGTATTTTAAAGGGTGAAACCATAAAACTGTGCGTCTGATCACGCGTGCTTGGCGCTGTTAATATTCACCGAAACTTGAAGCACTAATACCTATCTCAACGCGTAAGGATGGCCAATACGAGAAGCAAAAGGAGGAGCAGATGTTTGTTAAAAAAACACTTGTAGTCAGTTTGCTTGCCGCAAGCGGTGCCGCCGTAGCGCAAGGCCCTGTGGGGACTGGCATCCTGCCCGGAGGCTTGGGAGATTCCCTGCCGCTGGGTGTGAATGGTCAGTCGTCATTGGAGACCGAACCGCTGACTAGCGCAGCAACACCGGAAGGTGACGCAGGTGTGAATTTTAACGTCACTGAATTTCTTGCCGGTTCAATTGTTGCCCAGACCAATTCAGCGTCGCTGCCCGGCTTGGGTCAGCAAACTGCTGAGTTTGTGCAAAACCAAGGTGGTTCAGGCGGCGGTGGAACACCGCCAGCGCCGAGTGCCCCGTCAACGCCTGACGGATCATCAGCGCCCGATGGCTCAGCGGCGCCTGGCGCGCCATCGGCTCCGAATGATCCAACCGCGATGGGCGGAGGTATGGATGAACAGTCAACGCCGGATGCTGAAGGTTTTGTAACGGCCGTTTCCAACGCTGAGCCACCTAGCCAGAGCGAGCTGGAAAATCGGGTATCGGCGATTGAGACTCAGGTAACGAGTCTTCCCGATACTCTGGCGGCGGCTCAGCAGTCCAGCGCACCGAGCGCTCCGTCAGGGTCGTCTGCACCGTCGCAGCCTTCAGCACCCAGTGCTCCGTCAGCACCTGATGGGGGTGGCAATGTCGAGCCCACTGCGCCGCAGCAGCCAGATGCCCCTGACGGTGACGGTAGCAGTGCGCCTGACAGTGATGGTGTAAATATCGCCGTAGGCGTGCCTTCTGACGCAGAGGAGCAATCACCTTTGCCGCAGCCTTTTCAGGTTTCTGAGATCGTCAATGTAACGGTTTCGCTGCAGGCTGAGAGTCCGTCATCCGGCGGTGGCCAAGCGCCTTCTGTGCCGGCGGCGCCGTCTGCCCCCGATGAAGAGCCTGCCGCTCCGGCAGGGCCGGATGATCTTCCCGAGGCCTGAAGGAGCACCCTGAAGCAGGTTTAACAACTTGAGCCTGCTTCGTGATTTATCCCAGCCCGCCCAGTAGAGGCGGGCTTTTCGTGTAAGCTTTCTGCACTTTCCCGGTGCAGGACGACTCTAGGTGACTACTCATTTATCCCGACGTTCCTTGGTCGCAGGACTCGCTGCTGCGCCACTTGCTGCCTCTGCCTTGCCGTCGAGTACGGTTAAAAGCTGGTTTGCCAGTGTTGACGTTATTGTCGTTGGTTCGGGGGTGGCTGGTACGTCAGCGGCTATCGAGGCGGCGTCAGCAGGATCCAAGGTTTTGGTGCTGGAAATGCTGCCGAAGCTAGGCGGATCTTCAGCCATGTCGGGTGGCGTGGTGTACTGTGGCGGGGGCACTGCGCTGCAAAAGGCGTGTGGTGTTGAGGATACAGTCGAGGCCATGCGCGATTACATTCTTACCGCCAGTGGTCTTTACGCACAAACTGACAAGGTTGAACTCTATTGCGAACAGTCGGTTGCGCACTTTGACTGGCTGGTCGCACAAGGTGTGCACTATCAACCTTCGTACACGCCGGCCAAGGGCTTGCCCGGAACCAGCGATTCTCTCTATTACTCAGGTTCTGAGCAGGTGTCGGAGTTCGCCGATAAAATCCCGGCCGCGCCGCGCGGTCATGTGCCGGGTCATTCGGGATGGACGGGCGGCCGCAGTCTGATGGAGGCTTTAATCCCTGCGGCCCGACGGGCCGGAGTCCAGTATCTGACGGGTGTTACCTGTCAGCGTTTAATTGTGGAGTCCGATGGTCGCATCGGCGGCATTCAGGTCGAGATGGACGGTGCAACCCGGCAGTTGCGTGCCAAACGTGGCGTTGTTCTCGCCGCGGGTGGTTTTATCCACAATCGTGAGATGTTGCAGGTTTATGCACCGGAATTAGCCCAGTGTTCAGTGCCGTGGGGCAACATGGGCGATCAGGGGCTGGGTATTCAGATGGGCGTCAGCGCGGGCGGCGCCACTGCGCAGATGCATCATGGCTTCGCCATTATGCCGCTCTATCTGCCGGACCATGTATTGAAGGGCATTGTAGTGAATGACAAGGGCCAGCGCTTTATTACAGAAGACCATTACCACGCCTTTCTCGGTCACGATATTGCTTTTCATCAGCGCGGCAAGGCTTGGCTGATTACCGACAAAACCAGTCAGTATGGCTACGACGACTACCGGGTTACCGAAGTTGTACGCGCAGCTACCGTGAGCGAGTTGGCCGAGAAGCTGCCCATGCCCAAGGATGCGCTGCTAGAAACACTCGGATACTACAATCGACATGCGCGGGCACAACAAGATCCGCTCTTCGGCAAAAGCCGGGAGTATCTGAGTCCCATTGGAGAGGCGCCTTTTGTGGCCTACGACCTGAGCGTTGATAAGGCTTTTTTCCCCGCTCATACCTTCGGCGGTTTGCGCACTAATCTGAACGCACAAGTTCTCAATGGTTTTGGTGAGGCGATTCCCGGTCTCTATGCCGCTGGCCGCACCAGCGCCGGGTTGCCCGTAGCGCCTTATATCGCCAGCGGTATTTCCCTTGGGGACGGCAGTTTCTTCGGTCGTCGCGCCGGGCGTCATGCAGCGGAGAGTCGGGTATGAAAGGCGTATTCCTTGTCCTGTTAATGTTGTCGTTTTCAGTGAATGCTGAAATGCCGGTAGGCGACGCCGAAAGGGGGCGGCTGAAGTTTGGGCCCTGCCGAACCTGTCATTACCCCGAGCAGGGGGTGGGGCATAATAATGGCCCCAGCCTGTGGAATATTTTCAATCTCCGCGTTGGTAGTCAGCCGGGCTTCGATTACTACAGCGATGCGCTAAAACAGGCAGATTTTGTTTGGACGCCGGAGTTGATGAACGTTTGGCTGGCTGATCCAAAGCGGTTTTTGCCGGGCAATATGATGATGAGTTTGGGGATTGAGGATGCTCAGGATCGCGCCGATGTGATTGAATACCTCAAGACTTTTTCCGAACCCGAAACGCCCTGATCTGTGAGTCACCAACCTCTTAAAGCGGCGGCCTGGATGGCCGGCGCCATTGCCTCCTTTTCTGCCATGGCGGTGGCCGCGCGCATTGTGCTGGGCGATCTGACGCCCCTGCAGTTGATGTTCTACCGCAATATTCTGGCAGTGACGATTCTGGTCTGTTGTTTTCCGCTTATGGGCGTGCATCGCCTGAAGGTGCGTCAGCCCTGGGTGCAGTTGTTGCGCCACAGTGTGCATTTTCTCGCCCAGTACGCCTGGTTTGTGGCCATCGCTCTGATCCCGCTGGCGCAGGTATTTGCGCTGGAATTTACCGTACCGATCTGGTCGCTGTTATTTGCGGCAGTGATTCTCGATGAAAAAATCACCCCGCCGCGAGTCACGGCCGTGGTGCTGGGCTTTCTCGGGACGCTCTTGATCGTCAAGCCGGGGCTGGTAGAGCCCGAGTTCGGCACGCTGGTCATGCTGGCAGGCGCCTTTGCCTTTGGTATTGCCCACACGCTGACCCGCAAAATCACTCTTACGGATTCACCGCTGTCTGTGCTGGTGCTGATGAACCTCTTGCAGCTGCCGATGGCGGCGGTGGCTTTTATTTTCGATCCGGCTTGGCCGCCGGGCTGGCAGTGGCCTTGCCTGATATCCATTGCCGTTACCGCGCTAACGGCCCACTACTGTCTGACCAAGGCCCTGTCGCTGGCGCCGGCCAATGTGGTGATTCCGATGGATTTCCTGCGCCTGCCGCTGATTGCTTTGCTGGCGTGGGTAATTTTTCAGGAGGCGGTGTCGGTGTGGGTCTTCGCCGGTGCGGCACTGATGCTGGCCGGGGTGTGGATTAACCTTCGTAGCGAATCGCGACGATAAAATAATCACGTTCACCTTCCGGGGTGCGAACCACGAATTCATCATCCAGGCGTTTGCCCAGCATGGCGCGGGCCATCGGTGAATCCATCGACAGCTTGCGCTGTTTCAGGTCGAATTCATCAGGGCCGACGATGCGGTATTCCACGGTCTCGCCGTCCTCGTCTTCCAGCGTGACCCAGGCGCCGAAAAACACTTTCTCGCGATCACTGGGTGGGCGATCCACCACGGTTAGCTCTTCCAGTCGCTTGGTCAGAAAGCGCACCCGGCTGTCGATCTCGCGGAGCCTGCGCTTGCCATAGATGTAGTCACCGTTCTCCGAACGATCCCCGTTTTTCGCGGCTTCGTGCACGGTGGCGGTAACCTGCGGGCGTTCAACCTTCCAGAGTTGACGAAGTTCTTCGCGCAAGGTTCTTTCGCCCTCGGCGGTAATGTAAGCTGACCCTTTCTGGCGCGGTGGACGGTAGCGGCTCATGCTGACTCCTTGAAAACCGCCCGCATTGTAATGCTTTCTGCATGAGGGACACTATGCGTAGAGGTTTGGCGCTGCTGGCGCTGATAATGGCAACGGGTTTTGCTCAGGCCATTGAGCTGAGCGGCGAGCTGGCTCAGGGTGGACTGTTGATTGGCAAGGCGCAGCCGGGCGAGCGGGTCTGGCTTGGTAAAAAGGAATTGCAGCAGACGCCGGATGGGCGCTTTGTCTTCGGTTTTGGGCGCGATGCCAAACCCACCAAGGTGCTGAAAATCTGTAAGGGCGAAGCTTGTCGGGAACAGGTGCTGACGATCCGCCAGCGCCAGTACGACATTCAGCGCATTGAGGGCGTGCCGCAGAATACGGTTAACCCGCCTCCTGAGGTGCTGGAGCGCATCCGTCGGGAAAACGCTCAGGTAGCTCGCGCACGGCGTGTGGTCAGTGACAGTCTGGCCTTTGCCGGCCCTTTTATTTGGCCGCTGGAAGGCCCCATCACGGGTGTATTCGGCAGTCAGCGTGTTTATAATGGCGAGCCGCGCCGCCCCCACTTTGGGGTGGATGTTGCTGCACCCACCGGCACCCCGGTGGTAGCCCCGGCCGATGCCACCGTGACTCTGGTCCATCCGGATATGTACTTCTCCGGCGGCACCTTGGTGATGGATCACGGCTATGGCGTGTCTTCGACCTTTATCCACCTGAGTGAAGTGCTGGTCAAAGACGGCCAGAAGGTCAAACAGGGTGAGGTGGTCGGCAAGGTCGGAGCTACTGGACGCGCCACCGGGCCGCATTTGGACTGGCGTATGAATTGGTACAAGGTCAGGCTGGACCCTGTATTGCACGTAGGGCCAATGCTGTCGGCGAAGCAATAAGGTCTGCTACCAAGAATTTTTAGGCCGAGATGGCCCCGTGAGAGACTGATGATCGATAAAAAACTGCTGGAAATCCTGGTCTGCCCCGTGAGCAAGGCGCCGCTGGAGTACAACGAAGAGAAAGACGAGCTGGTGTGCAAGGCCAGCGGTCTGGCCTACCCGGTTCGCGATGGTATTCCGGTGATGCTGGAGAGCGAGGCCCGGCAGCTGACAGCCGACGAAAAACTGGGGTAAAAGTGCTGTCATTGCGAGCCTTGCGAAGCAATCTCATGATTGTGGCAGAGGCTGCTGGGGATTGCGTCGTCGCAGGGCTCCTCGCAATGACCAATCGGGGTCGAGCTATCTTGGCTGAAACCCGCAAATAGCAAGGGCTGCAGGCGATACAAGCGCCGCAGCTTCCGTTATACTCCCCACCCTTTGAATGTACCCAGATACCTGCCGGACGATGCGTAATCGCCTGGCAGGGTTTTTGTGTCTGACTTTGAACGAGAAAAACGGGATTTTTAATGAAGAGCGCTGAGATTCGCGACGCCTTTCTGAAATACTTCGAGAGCAAGGGCCACGCTCCGGTGGACAGCAGCTCGCTGGTGCCGGGTAACGACCCGACCCTGCTGTTTACCAATGCCGGCATGGTTCAGTTCAAGGATGTTTTTCTGGGTGACGACCAGCGCCCCTATTCCCGCGCCACCAGTTCCCAGCGTTGTGTGCGTGCCGGTGGCAAGCACAACGATCTGGAAAATGTTGGCTACACTGCCCGCCACCACACCTTTTTTGAAATGCTGGGTAACTTCAGCTTCGGTGACTACTTCAAGCGCGAAGCAATTCAGTTTGCCTGGGAATTGCTGACCGAAGTTTTCAAACTGCCGCCGGAAAAACTGTGGGTGACCGTTCATGTGTCTGACGATGAAGCCGCTGACATCTGGTTGAAGGAAATGGGCGTCAGCGCTGATCGCTTTTCCCGTCTGGATGAAGACAACTTCTGGCAGATGGGCGACACCGGCCCCTGCGGTCCCAGCTCCGAGATTTTCTACGATCACGGAGAAGACGTGTTTGGTGATCCGCCCGGCGGCCCGAACGATGACGGCGATCGTTACATCGAAATCTGGAACCTCGTGTTCATGCAGTTTAACCGCGACGAGAGCGGTGAATTGACCCCTCTGCCGAATCCTTCTATTGATACCGGCATGGGGCTGGAGCGGATTGCCGCCGTGCTGCAGGGCGTTCACAGCAACTACGAAATTGATTTGTTCCAGAATCTGATCAATGCCGCCGCCGAGGTCATCGGCACTCAGGATCTGGAAAGCAAATCCCTGCGCGTGGTGGCCGACCATATCCGCTCCTGCGCCTTCCTGATCAGCGATGGCGTGATGCCCTCCAACGAAGGCCGTGGTTACGTACTGCGCCGCATCATTCGCCGCGCCGCCCGTCACGGCAACAAGCTGGGTGCCAACGAGCCTTTCTTCCACAAGCTGGTGGCGCCGCTTGCCAAGGAAATGGGCGAGGCTTACCCCGAGTTGGTGAAAGGTCAAGCCCGCATTGAAAAGACGCTGTTGAACGAGGAAGAGCAGTTTGCCAAAACCCTCGATCAGGGTATGCGTATTCTGGAGCAGGATCTGGAAGGCCTGAAAGGCAGCGTCATTCCCGGCGAAACCGTTTTCCGTTTGTATGACACCTATGGTTTTCCGGTGGATCTGACCGCGGATATTGCCCGCGAAAAAGACCTGTCGCTGGATATGGAAGGTTTTGAAGCCTGCATGCAGCAGCAGCGCGAACGCGCCCGTGCCGCCAGCTCTTTCAAGATGGCTTCCGGTGAAAAACTGGAGATCGACGGTGAGACCGTTTTCTGCGGTTACGACTCGCTGGTGGGTGATGCGTCAGTCGTTGCGCTGTTTAAAGACGGCGAGGCCGTGAGCAGCCTGAGCGAAGGTGAGAAGGGCATCGTTGTACTCGACAAAACGCCGTTCTATGCCGAGTCCGGTGGTCAGGTCGGTGATGCAGGTGTTATTTCTGCTGGCGCTGCTCGCTTTGAAGTACTGGATACCCAGAAAAACGGCAGCCATCACCTGCACCACGGTAGCGTTGCTGGTGGCGAACTGAAAATCGGCGATACCGTTAGCGCTGAAGTCAAAGCGGATATCCGTCAGGCGACCGTCCTGAATCACTCTGCCACTCACCTGATGCACGCAGCCTTGCGCAAGGTCTTGGGCGAGCACGTGGCGCAGAAAGGTTCACTGGTAAACGCCGAGCGTCTGCGTTTTGACTTCTCCAACCCGGAGGCCGTGAGCCCGGAGCAATTGGCAAAAATCGAGGCGCTGGTAAACGCCGAAGTGCGTCGCAATACCGCTGTTGAAACTCGTGTGATGGATATCGACAGCGCGAAACAGGCGGGTGCCATGATGCTGTTTGGCGAGAAGTACGGCGATGAAGTGCGCGTACTGAGCATGGGCGGCGATTTCTCGGTAGAGCTCTGTGGTGGTACCCACGCTGAACGCACTGGCGACATCGGCTTGTTCCGCATTACTGCAGAGTACGGTGTGGCCTCGGGTGTGCGCCGTATTGAGGCGGTCACCGGCGAAGCGGCCCTGAAAGATATGAAAGCGGATCAGCAGCGTCTGGGCAGTGCCATGGCGGCGATCAAAGCCACGCCGGAAAATTTTGATAGCAAGTTAAGTCAGCTGGTCAGCAGCAATCGTGAATTGCAGAAAGAAATTGATCGCCTTAAAGCGAAGCTGGCAACCGCGGGCAGCCGCGACCTGACGGCAGAGGCTGTCGAGGTGAATGGCGTCAAAGTGCTGGCAGTACAGATTGAGGGTGCGGATGCCAAATCCCTGCGCGACAGCATGGACCAGCTGAAAAACAAATTACAGTCCGGCGTGCTGCTGTTGGCCGCAGTGACCGACGGCAAGGTCGCCCTAGCGGCCGGTGTCACCAAGGATCTGACCGATCGCTTCAAAGCTGGCGAGCTGATGAAGCAGGCTGCTCAGGCAGTCGGCGGCAAAGGCGGTGGTCGCCCGGATATGGCGCAGGGCGGCGGTGATCAGCCCGAGAATGTAGAAAAGGCTCTGGCGCTCGCTACCGAGTACGTAGCTAGTCTCTGATTCACTCGTGATTGCGAGGAGCGCAGCGACGAAGCAATCTAGGCCTCGGCACAGTTTGGAATTTACCTGCAGCGCAGGTAAAGATTTTTGATATTTGGAAAAGCAGAAATGAGTCTGATAGTTCAAAAGTTTGGTGGAACCTCGGTGGGTACGGTCGAGCGCATCCAGTCTGTTGCTGAAAAAGTTGGAAAATTCCGCGCAGAAGGCCATGACATTGTGGTCGTGGTGTCCGCAATGAGCGGTGAGACCAATCGCCTGATTGATCTGGCCAAACAGATAAGCAACAAACCGAACCCCCGTGAAATGGACGTGCTGGTTTCCACGGGCGAACAGGTCACGATTGCGCTGCTCAGTATGGCATTGGAAGAGCGTGGTCTTGAAGCGCGCTCCTATACCGGCGCCCAAGTGAAAATTCTGACGGATAACGCTTACACAAAGGCGCGAATTCGTGAAATAGATAACGACAATATTCGCGCTGATCTTGCCGCCGGTCGCGTTGTTGTCGTCGCTGGTTTTCAGGGTGTGGACGAGCAAGGCAATATCACAACGCTGGGTCGCGGTGGTTCAGATACGACGGCGGTTGCCATTGCTGCGGCGTTGAAAGCCGATGAGTGCCAGATTTATACCGACGTTGATGGCGTTTACACCACAGACCCGCGCGTGGTTGAAAAAGCACGTCGACTCGACCGAATTACCTTTGAAGAAATGTTGGAAATGGCCAGTCTGGGCTCAAAAGTCCTTCAAATACGGGCAGTTGAGTTCGCCGGCAAATTTAATGTACCCCTGCGCGTATTGCACAGTTTTCAGGAAGGGCCTGGAACCCTGATCAGCCTTGAGGAACAAACGGAAATGGAAACACCATCAATTGCAGGTATCGCGTTCAATCGCGACGAAGCCAAACTGACTGTGGTTGGCGTGCCGGACAGCCCCGGTGTTGCCTCGCAGATACTGGCGCCCATAGGTGACAGCAACATCGAAGTCGATGTTATTGTGCAGAACGTTGGCGAGGATGGAAAAACTGATCTAACATTTACGGTAAACCGCAATGACCTCGCGAAAGCGGAAGCGGTATTGCAAGGTATCGCCAAAAACATCGGTGCCGAGCAGGTGAAAACCGACGCAAAGATCGTCAAGGTGTCACTGGTCGGTGTAGGCATGCGCTCCCACGCGGGCATTGCCAGTAAGATGTTCAAGATCCTTGCTGCTGAGGGGATCAACATACAGATGATCACAACATCAGAAATCAAGATCTCTGTAGTGGTTGATGAGAAGTACCTTGAGTTGGCAGTAAGGGCTCTCCACGACGGCTTTGAGCTAGACAAAGAACCGGCCTGATAGTAGTCTTGCTGCTCTAACACGCCTTGTTAGGCGCGCAGTACTACCTATGGATAGGTAGATATGGAGGTGCAGCATGTTGATTCTTACTCGCCGGATCGGTGAAACTCTGATGGTTGGGGATGAGGTCACCGTTACGATTCTTGGTGTTAAGGGTAATCAAGTTCGTGTAGGTGTAACCGCACCCAGGGATGTCGCGGTACACCGACAGGAAGTGTATGAAAAGATACAGAAAGAGTCAGAAGTTGAAGAATCGGATATGGCGCAAGAAGACGCCGGCTGACCACTGATTTCCTCATTACCCCTTTGCATATTCTCTCAGTATGTTATCATGCCGCGCGTTTTTGATGAGCGTAGCTGTATGTTTTTCAAGCAGTTAGCGCGGTCTTATCAAAAGCTGACAATCTGATAGCACGGAGAGGTGGCCGAGTGGCTGAAGGCGTGCCCCTGCTAAGGGTATATCTGGGAAACTGGATCGAGGGTTCGAATCCCTCCCTCTCCGCCACATACAAAAGACCCGGCTAAATGCCGGGTTTTTTGTATGTGGCGAACAGGGCGGGCAAGAACCCTCGCGGGTTCGACAAGTTGCATGCAACTTGATACAAGCGGCTGCAAGCCGCGCCGCCCGAAGGGTCAAAACAGCCCCAAAGGCTGTTTTGATGAATCCCTCTCCCCCGATACGTACATCTCCTCATACGTGCCAATAAGCCAATCAAAACCCCGTAATCCCCAACAAAGCCTCCTGATAAACCTCAAGCGGCAATTCCTCCGGTGCCGCCGTAGCTGCGTCCATCAAGCCCTGCTGCATACGCGCATTAAAACCGGCAATGTTTTCATCCCCGGAGAGCGGAGACGGCGTCAGCGCCGGTGGCTTTCGGTGCAGCGTCGCTTGCTCATAGTCATAGGCAATGCCCAGGCCGGTTCCTTCGTCGTATTGGCGTACAAAAATTTCCATGCCCCTCGGTACGCCAATAGACTCGTCAAAGCCCACAGGAACGACGATAGAGCCCATCTGGGTGCTTGAGCCAAAGTCGCAGGTTCTGCCTCCCGTCGGTCCGGGGCTGAGAATAAGCGCATCGATTCGCACTGGTTCATTATTTTCATCAAAGACCGGGTCGTCATTTTCATCGCGTAATGCATCCATGATGGATGTTGTGTAGTTGCGAACATCCACAATGCCATTAAGTTCGTCTTCGCTGGGGGCGCGGTTAGGATCATCGGTGGCGACCAGCGCAAATAATGCTGCAGTTCTCGGCCCGACGCGGCCGGTCTCTACGATCCCTTCAATGCCGGTGCAGTTTTCACGGTCGTGGGCAACGCTGTCGCGGTCTGCAAGCAGATCAAGCGCAGCACTGCTGACGCAAGCTCGCGGGCTGCTGCCGCCTTCCCGCTCGAAGGTGACAAAGTATTCGTTCATATCATAGTGGCGTGAACCAGCGCCGCGGTTGCTGAAGTCGGGCAGGTAGACGTCATAGATAGTGGCGCCCATCGACGCCATAAGCTGAACGGCCTCGGCGATCAATTCGCCCTGGCGGCCGGTGCCCGCCGCGTTGCTGTTGCTGCCCAGCTGACGCACCACGCCGATGTTCTTGCCGGCGATACCGTGCTTGTTCCGATCAAGAAACTGGGTGTAGTTATCCGGGCGCAGCTCCTGCGGGTACAGCACCGTCTTCGGATCACGTGGATCGACGCCGGCCATGGCTTGAAGCATCAATGCGGCGTCTGTGACAGTGCGCGTCATCGGACCGCCAGTATCCCGGGCGTGAGTGAGTGGGAAAATGCCGTGCTGGGAAATCACGCCGAGGCTGGGGCGGATGCCGACCAGGCCGTTTACCGACGAGGGGTGTCGTATGGATTGGCAGGTGTCGCTGCCGGTGCCACCGAGGGCGAAATTGGCGGCAATAGACGCCCCCGTGCCGGAAGACGACCCGGCAGGACTTTCGCTGGTGTTGTAGGGATTACTGACCTGAATGGCGCGATTGGAAAAGCCGGTGGTGAAGAAGGCGAACTCATCCTGATTGGCTTTGCCGAGAATTAATGCCCCCGCTGCGCGCAAACCGGCAACCGAGTGAGCGTCTACGCCGGCCTGATGACCGAGCATGCTGTAGGAGCCCTGCGAACTCGGATAATCAAAAGTGTCGTAATTGTCCTTGAGCAGAACTGGCATGCAGTGCAGATAGCGTTCGCCAATGCCGCTATCGCGGGCATAGAGGGCGTCCAGCTCACGAGCCTGTGCCAGGCTGGCAGGGTTGATGGCCAATACGCCGCGAATAGGCAGGCCGCCATTCGCCTGAGGATTATCGTTATAAGTATAAATACGGTTCATATAAAGCTTTGCCAGACCTTCGCAGGTCAGTGTTGAGCCGTCGTCCAGCAGCAGTTGCCCCGCCAGCGCCTGGTGAACCTGCTCCATGGTGGTCTCTTCAATAGTGAAGACGCCGGGAGTCACCGGCGGGTCTTTCGGCTCGTCGGGGTTTTCTACAGCCTCGCTACTGGGCGATGGGCTGGAACTGCCGGAGTCGTTGCAGGCCGTCAGAACAAATAGAAGCGGGAGCAAGGATAGTGGGTAGAGCAAGCTGCGATTCATAAGGTGACCTCGTACTACACAAAAAGGTGTCAGTGGTTTTTACCTGAGTTGTGTAGCAATCGCCGGGCCAGTGTTACCAAGCGTAACGCCGAAATTGTAGGTCTATGAAATGTAAGCAATTAATACATTGTGTGGGTTTTACGGTGTGTGACATTGCTTTTTGGTGAGGCATGCGTCGGTGAATTGCGCACGCTTTCGGGGCAAAGCGGGGATTTGAAAGCGGGAAAGTGTCACATTTTTGTGTGGTCGAGCAGTTTTTGCTCTTTGTTGGGTTCGTCCAAATGGATTATCCGGAGATCGGATATCTTCTTCGGTTAGGTGTCGGAAAAGCCGGAATCTTCCCTCTAAACAAAGGTTTAACGTTTTTTGTGTTTTCGCCGTGCCTGCGGGGATAGGTAAATACCCCTATAGGTGGTTCCTTTTTGGTGCATCACCATAAAAATGGTCTATAACTAGTTGAAAGAATTAAGACAGTTTAGACAGCCGGCCAATCTGCTCCGGGGGGAGACGAGGGGCGGCGTTTACAAGCTCGTTTAGAGGTTCATTGGCTCCAGGAGCAGAAGCATTATGAAGAAAGCCGATACAAAGGCACTATCCGTTCTCACCGCAGTACTTTCCTCCGCCTCGCTAACCGCGATAGCGCAACCTGCAGATAACCGCTCCGCCACGATTGAGGAGGTTATAGTAACCGCCCAGAAAGTTGAGGAGTCGTTGCAGGATACGCCTGTGTCGGTATCGGCCTTCGGTGCAGAAGATCTACAGCAAATCGGGGTGTCTGAGGCTAAGGACGTCGCGAACTTTACGCCGGGACTGACGATGCGTAAGCAGTCAGCCAGCCAGGATAACTATGCGATTGGCATTCGCAGTGTGGCCTCTGGCGAGACGGCTTTGGCGATTGACCCTACGGTGGGTATTTATCAGGACGGTGTTTATATTGCTCGAAGTACCGGTGCCGCATTCGATATTGTGGATTTGAAGCGTATTGAGGTCCTGCGTGGTCCGCAGGGCACATTGTTTGGCCGAAATACAATTGGTGGTGCGATTAATGTAGTTACTGAAAAGCCCAAAGGTGAGTTCGCCTTTAGGCAGGCGGTGACTTACGCCGCTCGTGATTCTCGCAGTTATCACACGACTGTTGATACACCAGCATGGGGCAATGTGGCGGCTAAGTTCTCCATGAGAACCGCCAAGCATGATGGGCAGAATGAAAGCATTTACACGGGCGAGCAGCTCGGTAATGGTGAGTCTCAGGCTTATCGCCTAGCCGTAAACTGGGTGCCTTCCGAGACGGTGATGGTGGACTATGTGTATGACAAGTCTGATCGTCAGAGTAATACGGCAACGACCCAATTGGTTCACGTTCGACCCACTTATGCCAGCCCGTCGAGCCCAACCTACGGTGGACAATACTATGTCGATGCTGCAGCGGGAGCGAGTGCGGATAGGCTAAGCAAACTTTATATGACTAGCTCAGACGTTGATGAAACGGCTTCTGATATTGATGGTCACGCCGTAACCGTAAGCTGGGACTGGGCTGAAAATTCTACTGTTAAGTCAATCTCCAGCTACCGTGACTGGACCAGCCTGTCCCGCGCCACGGAGTTTGGGTCTTTTCCGGTCACGTTTGGTACGGTGTATGACTTGAGTGGAACCTACGGTCCGGTATTTACGCCGGTGCCAGGCGGGACTCTGCTACCGATCTTTGCAGCTCAACGAAATAGTTTTCAGAAACAGTTGACGCAGGAGTTTCAGGTAGTTGGAACTATGTTCAGCGAATTCCTGAACTACAATGTCGGCTTATATTATTTCGAAGAGCAGGCGGACGAAGATAATCCCCAGTCCTTTATTTTGCCGACATGCCTTGCGGCCAGTGCGGTATGTACGCCTGGGAACCCCGGTTTCAACGCTACTCTAATCGGTACTGCGTCGTTAATTGGCCGTCCTGACTTTGCGTATTCGACGGACAACAAATCGCTGGCGCTTTATGGCCAGTTCACCTTGAACGTAGCGCCTGACTTGGATCTGACGTTCGGCTATCGCTGGACCAAGGATGACAAGGAAACAACGTTGACAAATGGCTTCGGCAATCCATCAACGGTTCAAACCTTTGTCGATGATAATGACTGGACGAAATTTACGCCAAGCTTTACAGCCGATTATCGCTTCAGTGATGAAATCAGCACCTACTTTCGTATCGCGACAGGGTACCGTTCCGGTGGCTATAACGTCCGCGCGTCAACAGAAGCCGACTTCCGCACACCCTTTGACGAAGAAAATATTCTTTCTTACGAGCTGGGTGTGAAGTCTGATCTTTTTGATCGCAAGTTGCGACTAAACGCTGCGGTTTATCATACCGAGTATGAAGATCGTCAGGTAGCTCAGTTCTCTGCGGGCAGCGGTGGTGCTTCAACCAATATTGTCAATGCGGGTGAAAACGTCGTTGATGGTTTTGAGATCGAAGCCGTGTACCTGCCGTTCATTGGTGCTCGGGTGATCACAACTTATAGCTATATTGATGTTGATCATAAAGAGTTCATTACGACCAAAGTGAATCCGGTGACCGGCTTCCCAGTTGGTAATAGCAATGTCGATATCGCAGGTAATGGTGCTCTTGATAATACCTATGCCCCCCAGCATCAGGCATCACTGGCACTGGAGTACACCTTTGCGCCAAAAGAGTGGGGGCAGCTGACATTGCGTGTGGATACTACCTTCACCGATGAGATCAGCTTCCATCCCCAGCTGAATCTTTATGATGAGTCTAACGAACACCAGTTGGTTAACGCTCGCGCAACCATCACAGAAATTCCAGCCTTTATGGATGGGACCCTAACCGTTGCCGCCTGGGGGAAAAACCTCGAGAACAAAGAGTATCGCGACTTCGGTATCGATTTTGGTCAGCTCGGTTTCGCGGTCTCTAACTGGGGTGAATTGCGCAGCTGGGGCTTGGATTTTATCTACCAATTCAACCGCTGAAACGACTCCACGTAGCAGAATTGGCCAGCTCTAAGCTGGCCTTTTTTGTTTACAGATATCGGTCAGGAGCATAGAGTGTAAGTTACGCCGTAATAACTATTAAATTCAGGTGTGACAATGAAGTGTACTTACCGCCTCGCGGTTGGTTTAAGCGCCAGCCTATTAATGATCCCTTCTGCCCTCTCACAGGTTGCCGACAAGCGCTTCGTTACGATTGAGGAGGTCATTGTCACCGCCCGAAAAGTCGAGGAATCTCTGCAGGATACGCCGGTATCTGTGGCGGCCTTCTCGACCAGCGACCTTGAGCAGATGGGAGCCAGTGAAGCGAAGGATGTTGCCAATTTTACCCCCAATCTGCGGATGCAGAAGCAAAGCGGTAGTCAGGACAACTACGCGATGGCGATTCGTGGTGTGTCCTCGGGTGAAACGGCCCTGACCATCGACCCCACCGTGGGTGTCTACATGGACGGTGTCTATCTCGCGCGCACGACGGGCTTGGCATTCGATATTGTCGATCTGAAACGTATTGAAGTTTTGCGTGGGCCACAAGGCACGTTATTTGGGCGCAATACCATTGGTGGCGCCCTGAATATCATCACTGAAAAGCCCACCGGTGAGCCCGCCTTCAAATTGGCATTGGGAGGCGGTGACCACGGTTACAGCCGGGTTATGACGAGCGTCGATTCACCGGATTTAGGGCCGGTAGCACTGAAGTTCTCCTATTTGAGAAATACATCGGAGCGGGAGTTGGAGAGTCTCTATAACGGAGAGTCTCTGGGTGATAGCAAAGGCGAGTATTTCCGTTTAGCTGCGCGCTGGAAGGCCTCGGATAACATTGCGTTGGATTATATCTACGACAAATCGGATCGCGAGAGCAATGCCAATACCCAGCAGTTGAGTCATGTGCGGGCAGTATATGCCGATCCATCAAGCGCCTTTTACGGAGGTCCTTACTACGAGCAGGCTGAGGCCGCTGCCAGTGAAGACCGGCTGAGTGTGTTGCCGTTTATCAATACTGACCCGGGTGAAAGTAATTCCGATATCGACAGCCATTCCATCACTTTGGAGTGGGATGCGATGGACAGCCTACTTGTGAAGTCTATTTCCAACGTCCGTGAATGGGATAGTTCAGCACGCGGTACGGAGTTTGGCGCGTTTCCCGTGCAGAACAATGGGGATGTTGTGGATCTGCGTGACAGGTCCTCGCCGTCCAATGTGCCGGTGGGAACGCTGGTGCCACTGTTCTCGGCTACCCGCGACAATTTCCACCGTCAGATCACGCAGGAATTTCAGCTAACCGGTAAAGCGTTGGATGAGCGCTTGAGCTATACCGCAGGCATTTATCTTTTTCATGAAGAGGCGACGGAAGATAATCCTCAGCAGTTTGTTTTGCCTACCCGCTTTATTGCAGCTGCCGCTGGCGGAGTCACTTTGCCGCCCATCGGCGTGGCCTCGAATGCAACGTGGCTGTCTGCTCCCTTTGCCTACGAGTTGGAGAATGAATCGAGGGCCATCTATGGGCAGTTCACTTACAACCTGTTTACCGACTTTGATGTGACGCTTGGGCTGCGTTACACCGAAGATGAAAAAGAGAGCACCTTGCAAAACAATCTGGACGGTGCCAGCGGCGCAGTGCGTGTTACCAGTAGCGATTCCTGGAATAACTTTAGCCCGAGTTTCAGTTTAGATTACCGGTGGTCCGATCAAGTCAGTAGTTATCTACGTGTTGCCAACGGCTATCGTAGCGGCGGTTACAATGTGCGCGCACAAACTAGCAGTTCCTTTAGTACCCCGTTTGACCCGGAAGAAATCACCTCCTATGAGATTGGCATAAAATCGGATCTTCTCGATCGTCGCTTGCGATTAAACCTGTCGGTTTTTCAGATGGATTATACCGACCGTCAGATTGCTCAGTTTGAAGCGGGAAGCGGTGGTGCATCCAGTGTGATTGTAAATGCCGGGGAATCAGTGACTCGCGGGCTGGAAATCGAATCGGTGTTTATTCCAACACCGGGGCTGCGGTTGATCGCTAACTACGGTTTTCTGGATGTGGAGTACAAGGAGTTTATCTCGGGGCCAGTGGATCCGGTGACGGGCTTTTCCAGCGGCTCAAATCGCGATATATCGGATGAGGTAACGGAAAATTTGTATGCGCCAGAGCATTCAGGCGCTGTCGCCATTGAATTCCAGAGTGCGCCCTGGTCCTTTGGTCAGCTAACACTGCGACTCGACGCGACCTATGTGGATTCGATCAGCTTCCATCCACAGCTCTTTTTGTACGATCAGACTGAGGCCTATACCTTGGTTAATGCCCGCGCCACACTGGCAGATATCCCGCTTGCAGATGGTCGCCTGAGGGTGGCGCTGTGGGGCAAGAACCTGACCGACAAGGAATACCGCGAGTTCGGGATTGATTTTGGCCTGCTGGGTTTTGCGGTTAACAATTACGGTGTGCTGGCTCGTGTAGGGATTGATCTGGTCTATGAGTTTGGCGACTGATGTTAATTGGCGAGGTGGCTAGAACAGCCACCCCAGACGCAGACCGTAGGTATCGAGCCCGCGATTATTGTCATCGTGCAATATGCTGCCGTGGCTAATGTGGTCAAACACAAAGGACAGCGACAGATCGGGGTTGAACTGATAACCCAGGCTGGTTTCCAGCCGAAATAAAGTCCGGTTGCCCAGTTCGCGGCGATCGGGTGATTCCTTTTCCAGATCGCCATCGTGCACGGCAATGCCGGCACCGATGGTATAGAACCAATCTGACTGACCAATTTGCGCGAGTGTATTCAGGCCCGCATAGACATAACTTGTGCCATTAGAGAGGTTAATCACTGCGCCGCCGTGGCCGTAAAGCCCCCAGGGTGTATCGCCCCATTGCCAGTCGGTTAGAAGGAGGTGGTAAGCGAGGTTAATGTCTGGGCCGTCTTCCGTCTCGCTGGCAATGGGCCCTTTGTTGTGAGCCAGAACGCCGAAATAGGCTTCTTTGGATGGCATTTCAAATGCGCTGGCGGTGTGGCTCAAGGTGATCAATGCAGCGCCTAGCAGTGCAACTTTTTTATTCCCCATTGAAGGCAATTCCCCTAGCAAAAAATGGAGTATAGCCTGCGTTGGGGAACCAGGGTGGGAAAGTTTCAATTCCTTAGTGAGAACGCAGAGCGGTAAACATATCTTTGAAATGTTGCTGAATACTATTCAGGTCTATCGACGACAAACCACTGGCAAAACCAAACCACACATAGAGACCGTTAAGGTCTCTAAACATGGGGGGTAGAAAGGTCGGTGCTTCAATAATGCCTTCCAGATGGTACTGATACAGTACCGGAATATCGTCGAGCGTCACCTTGCCGGCAAATAAAAAGGGTAAAACCTGTGGAGCATCCGAGAGAATGGCAGACTTGATAAAGTTAACCGTCTCGATAAAACCACGCACATAAGAAAGATCCTTGGTAAAGCAGGATCCGCCGGTCACATCGCCGCCGCGGAAAGTGCGTTGGGCAATCGTATAGGCGTCACCTTCACTGAGGCCCTTTTCAGTAAAGTAGCTGTAGACCTCGATAAAATCCGCACCGCGCTCAGCCATATCAATAGCCACCACGCGATCTGAAATCCGTCGTGCGCGATTGGGAAAGGAGCTGAAGGTCAGTGTTTCGATGAGTACCGCCAATCCTTCCTGTATCGCGGTAATGCGGGGTGATCCCACACTTAGCCAAGTCGCCCAGGGTTGTGCTCTTCCGTTAAGGGTTGTACCCAGATGTACCCAGCCCTCGTGTACTTCCAATACCTGAATATCCAACGCTGAAAAGTGTGCCTGACTGTTCACCTTGAGGGTGTCACCGCCGGCGGAGGCATCGGACACAATGCCGTCTGACAGGGCAACCTTGATCGCGCCCGCTGGAAAGTAGGGTTCCAGTCGCGAGCGCAGCTGGGCAACGGCCGTTTCAGCATCGATGGTTTTTGGGTAGGCCGTATTCAGTTTGAGCGCGGCCGGTAGCGAAAAAATATGGGTGAGTCGCTCACTGAGCTCTAGCAGGGTTTTGCGGTCACCGCGCAGGTGATCGCTGGCAGAGCCGTAGAGCTTCTGGGAGTTGTGCATAAAGCCCGGTTTGCCGCGGTGCTGCAGCATATCGACAACGAGCTGATACTGCTCGGCGGTCTGTTGCAGCATCAGGCCCAGTGGATCGCTGGCGCCGAGACTGTTGCGGATGCGCTGCTGCAGATCCCGCAGCGCTGCTTGGGTGCTGGCGGCGTCGAAGTTTAGGCGCTGTTTTTCGTAAAAGGCAGCATCAACCGGTGGCAGGCGCGTGCCACCGTGCGCGAGAAAGTCGACTTTGTATTGATAGGGCCATTTGATGGCATCGAGTACCAGAATGGGTTTCTGCAGAGCCAGCAGTTCATTGGACAGGGCTTTCAGTTGTTCGCGGTAGGTCACGCGGTCTCCTGTTCAGGTTTGTCGAGCACCAGAAAGGCGCGGAGTTTACGCCGCCCAAAGGCTGCCATTCGCACAAAGTTTTCTACCGGAATCGGCGCCCGCCGGTAGTCTGCCGTTTGCCACGGCGCATCCGGTGGATCGGGGTCGTTGATGTAGACAAAGTCCTCATTGGCATTGCTAACAAACACCCAGTGGGGCGCCTTGTTCCGGTTTAGCATCCAGGTGCTGATCAGGGCAACTACTGGACGCTTTAATGACAGTATGGCCTGAATTTCCTGCGCGTTGAGGTTTTGTTGGCGAACGTCCAGCCCGGCAGCCTGCATCTGCTCTTCAAACGTTTTGTGCACGAGAGTAAGTACCCGCTTCTTGTCTTCGCCGCGCACTGAGTCTAGAAAGGGGATCTCGTCGGTATTGATATAGAGCACCGGGCGGTAGCCGCGCGCATGGGCGCTCAAGGCCAGTCCGTGGGGTGAACAACCGCCGTGGCCGGCGGTCATGAAAATGGTGGTGGCTTCGCGCCAGATCTGCAGCTCTTCCTGTGTGGCCGGCACATAGCTTTTGTCGAGGGCCTGCATGGCCATCATAAGAGACGCCGGACCGCAGGTGAACTCGGTGGTCTGCTGGTAGTAAGGCGCGGGTGCGGTAGTGGGTGGCACAGGCAGCAAACGCTTTTCCAGCTGCTCGGCATCGCCACCGTCTTCGTAGTACTGCTTGATATGGGCAAAGGGCTGGTAACCGAACTTGCGGTAAAGCTCCAGCGCGGCGGTATTGCCCGTAGCGACCTCGAGGCGGATAAACAGGCAGTAGCGGCGAGCTGCAATCGCCTCAGCCTGCTCCAGCAGCTTGCTGGCGATGCCTTTGCCCCGGGCCTCCGGTGAGACCGCAATAGAGTAGATGCGCGCCAAACTGGTGCCAGAGCGGAACAGCACCAGCGCATAGCCAAATAAGTTGCCTGCTTCATCGGCTACCAACAGGTTGTGGGCACCCTTGCTGACAAAGCGCATGAAACTGCGGCGCGACAGCTTGTCGGTCGCGAAGCAGGTGTTTTCCAGCTGCAGCAGCTTGTCCACATCAAACTTTGTACCTGCGCGAACAACGACACTCACGAGTTTGCCATTCCTTCCAGAGCAAGTGTAATGACCTGACGGGCGCGCAATAGCACCGATTGTTGCCAGTTCGTATCCTGAGGGTAAAAGAAATCACGCAGGGCTGCCACGGCAGGGTGGTTCTGATCCCGGTTGATGTGCCCATCACGGCATTGTCGATGGTAGCGCTGTTCATCAATGAGGACATGCAGCATTTCATCGGCTGCATAGGTGCCGAATTCCAGCGTGACAAAACTGCCGCGATCGCCCATCAGTCGGTGCCAGAAGTAATCCAGCAAACCAATCTTAGGTGCGGACACCGATTCGCCCAGTGCGCTCGACATGGCGTTGGCGCCATACCACTGGCGGGCTAGTTCAAAACCGGCCGTATTTTGCGGGTGGTCGCTGATAACCTCACCGTAACCGTAGGGGCCGAGGCCGGTATGCAGATCTATTACCGCAATGTGCCGGGCTTTCTGAAACAGGCTGCTCTGTTTGCGCGACTCCAGCCATTCTCGAGACCAGCTCGGACCGTGCCCGCCGAAGTACAAACCGTTCGGGTACTGGTATTGGCCGCGGGTAATACCGTCGAGGGCTGCGTTGTCGAAGCCGTTCAGTCCTTCATCTGCGCGACTGAGCAGGCGATGCATGCTGGCGTAGGCACCGTTGTTGGGCAGGCCGGCTTTGAAGTCGATAAAGTTGCGGTTCAGGTCGATGCCTTCGTGGTCGCAGCGGCGCAGCCACGCAAAGCCCCAGGGGTTCAGGGCGTGAATCATGAGAATGCCGAGCTTGGGGTTTTCCAGCAGTGAGGCCGCTTCAGCGAGAATATCACTTTGTACCGCCGAGCCGACAAAACCTTCAACACCGTGGGTGCCGGAGATCAATACCAGAAGCTGTTCGGGGTTTGGGGACTGCGACAGCAGCAGCCAATCCGAGTGCAGGGCCGTGCCGTCCGGGCCGGCCTGTGGGTGGCGATGCTGAATCCAGTCAAAGCCCGCTAGTGAGCGCAGGTTTTCGGCTCGATTGAGAAAGGTTTTGCGTGCCTGGCGGTAGTCGCTGGCAAAGGCGCTGAGATCGAGAGCGGGCAGAAGAGCGGCCATGGCCAGATACCTGCACAGGGTGGAAAAGTAGCTGAATCATACGCCGCTTTTCGGGTCTGTAAATAAGTATTGCAGGCCTATTGTGAATTCCCTATTTTGGGCTGACAATTCGCCCGATTTCAACGCTTCCCGAGTGAGTGTTCATGCCCCGTTTTTATGTTGTTGTCGACGACCTTTCCGACTGGTCACCCTACTACCCCAGTCAGGATGTGATTACCTTTGAGGACTACCTTGGTGAGGTCGGCAGCCGTGCGGCAGAAAGAGTGCGGGTGGTCAATCTGTGCCGTAATTACAAATACCTCGGCAGTGCCTGGTACTGCGCTCTGCTGGCAGAGGCCCGCGGTCATCACGCCTTTCCTTCGGTGCGAACCTTAAGCGATTTTCGCTCCCGCTCGCTGTCTGATATCCAGCTCGATGGTATCGACCCTTCGCTGCGAAAATTGCCGGCCGGTGACAAGAAAGAAATGAAAGTGCGTATCTGGTTTGGCGAATGTCTGCGCCCGGAATTTGCGCCGCTGGCCAAGAACCTGTTTGAGCGCTTTCCCTGCCCCTTGATGGAGGTGTCACTGGAATTCGACAAACACTGGGAAATCGAGCGCATTCGCCCCATTTCGCTGCGCGACTTGAAGGACAGTGAAGAGCAGGAGGCGTTTGCCAACGCCTTTGAACGCTTCAGTAACAAGCTGTGGCGCAAGCCGCGTGCGGGCAAGCGCTTTCGTTATGACCTGGCGATTCTCGCCAACCCGGAAGAGGATATGCCGCCCAGCGACAAAGTCGCCTTGAAGAAATTTATCAAGGCCGGTGAAGAGCTGGGTATTGCGACTGAGCTGATCACGCCGCGCGATTACATGCGCATCCCGGAATACGATGGGCTGTTTATCCGCGAGACCACCTCAGTGGGTCACCACACCTATCGCTTTGCCAAAAAGGCGGAGGCCGAAGGCATGGTGGTTATCGACGATCCCACCTCGATCCTGCGCTGTACCAATAAGGTGTATCTGGCGGAGCTGCTGAACAAGCAGAATATTCCCACGCCTCAGACCCGCATCCTGCACAAGAGTGACGCGCCAGTGCTGGCGGAAAAGCTGGCCGACATGGAATTTCCGTTGGTGCTGAAAGTGCCGGACGGTTCTTTTTCCCGAGGTGTGGTGAAAGTCGCCAACCGTCAGGAGCTGGAAGAGCAGGGCGGCATGCTGCTGAAAAGCTCGGCCCTGCTGCTGGTACAGGAATATATGTACACCGAATACGACTGGCGCATTGGAGTGATCAACAACAAACCCCTCTATGCCTGCCGATACTACATGGTGAAAAACCACTGGCAGATCTATAAACACGGTGCCGACAGCAGTGTGAAATCCGGCGGCTTTGACGCCATGCCCACCTTCGAAGCCCCGCGTGCGGTTGTGGACGCCGCGCTGGCGGCCTGCAAACTGATCGGCGATGGTTTTTACGGGGTAGATCTGAAGCAGGCGGGCAACCGGGTGGCGGTGATCGAGGTTAACGACAACCCCAGTATCGATTCCGGGGTCGAGGATCAATACCTCGGCAATCAGCTCTACACCTCCTTTATGGAAGAGTTTCTGCGTCGCCTGGAAGACCGTCGTCGCAAGTAGGCTTGGACAGATTTGTTCTAATTTATAACCAAAGGGCATAGCGCTGCGCTGTACTGCCGGCCTGTGCCTCTTCAGCCTTGCGAAAAACCTCTTTATTTTCTTTGGGTTAGCTGGCCTGGCGGTGCCAAGCCCTGGTTTTTGTTTACACCACTGGCGCGGTTCAGCGTGCAGCAGCCTATGTCGCAAATGTTCATTTGTGCCACCTTTCACTACAATGCGCGCACTTTTAATAAGCAGGAAGCGGTGCATTGTCTTTTCGACCTCATTCCCTTGGCAGCGCGTTGGCGCTCACTAGCCTACTGGTGGCCGGCGCAGCTTACGGCCAGAGCGCGGCTGATCCCGATCGTCAGGGTGGTTTTCGCAGCAGACTGGTAGTCGAAGAAGTCGTCGTTCGCGCTCAACGTCGCGAAGAGGATGTGCGCGACGTGCCGATTGCGGTGACGGCTCTCTCCGGTGAGCAACTGAAAACGCTGGGAGTGGCCGACGCGCGTGAGCTCGGTGGCATTGTGCCGGGGCTGGTGGTTTCAGAAGGCGGGCAGGGCGCACCGGTGTATACCCTGCGCGGTGTTGGCTTTACCGACAGCAGCTATTTCGCCACACCGACCACGGCGGTGTATCTGGACGAGGTCAACCTGCCGTATTCCATCATGTCTAAAGGCGCTATCTTCGATGTTGAACAAGTCGAAGTGCTTAAAGGCCCGCAGGGCACCCTGTTTGGTCGCAGTACCACCGGCGGGGCCATTAACTTTATTGCCAACAAGCCGACCACCGAGTTGAGCGCGGGCCTGACGAGCACCTTCAGCCGCTTTGAAACTCGTGACATTGAAGGTTTTGTCAGTGGGCCGCTGTTTGACGGCTTTAACTACCGGTTGGCGGCGCGGGATATCGAGCGGGAAGAGGGCTGGCAATACAGCAATACCGACAAATCCCGCGAGCATGGTCAGCAGGATCGAAGCGCTTTCCGGCTTGCGCTGGAATGGGAGCCCAGCGCAGCACTGAGTTTCTATCTGGTCGGGTCGCGCTGGCGCGATCGCAGCGACGCGCAGGCCGGCCAGCCTATCGCGCTGGTGCCCCAGAATCCGTACGCCGAGGATGAGAATTCCCCGCTGGTTGCCGATAGTGTGCGTGACTACCCCTACGTGAGCCGCGATACAGAAAATAACCGTTCCGCCGAGTGGTGCAGCGGCCACCCGGACTGTGTGCGCTCCGATGGTCGACCGATGGACTTCCAGCTGGATGAAACCTTTGAGCAAATCTCCTTGCAGAGCCGTTGGTATATCAGCGAGAACCTGCAACTCGATCTGCTGGGCTCCTATACCGAGCTTGTCAGCGACGATTCTGAAATCCCGACCGGAGCCTTCAATCAGCGTCATGCGGAGTTGGGCGTTGATGTTGTCATGGAGGTGGTGGACTTTGAGGCCCGCCTGAGCGGCAGCAACGACAGCGAAAGCCTGCGCTGGCTGCTCGGCTACCACAGCACGCCGCGCGACGAGGTCGACGAGTACCTGCACTTGATCATGAGTGGCACGGCCAGTGTAGTTTTCCCGGCGCCGGTGGTGGAGCAGAGCCTGCTCGGCACCGAGTACTACTTTTCGGTCGCCGAATTGGATTACGAATCTCGCGCACCCTATGCCAACGTTGAATGGCAGTTTGCGGAGACGCTTAAATTGGTTGTGGGTGCACGCTACACCGAAGAAGAGCGCTATTTCTCTGGTTGCTCGGGTGCGAAGGAACCGACAAGCGGTATGTACGTTTTATTCCAGTCACTGGCGACCCAGCGCGCGGCCGAAGCCGGCACAACACCTGAAACCGTCGATATCAACGGTTGCTTCAGCGTAGGCGAAGGCGGTGAAGTGGGGGCCTACGAAGAGACCTTGGAAGAGACCAGCCTGTCGTACCGCGCTGTATTGGACTGGACGCCCGCCGACGAGGCCCTGCTGTACACGTCCTATACCCGCGGCTTCAAATCCGGTTCCTTCCCCCTGTTCCAGACCTCTGATCACGCTCAGCTGGAAGCCGTAAAACAGGAGCAGGTGGATGCCTACGAATTGGGTGCCAAGGTTGATGTCTGGGATCGCAAGGCCCACATCAACAGCGCCATCTTCTATTACCGCTACCGCGACAAGCAGCTGTTGTCCCGTTTTAATGATGCGGTCTTTGGTCCGCTGCCAGCCCTGCGCAATGCGCCCAAGTCCAGAGTAAAAGGCGTCGAGTTGGATTTTACTCTGACACCGGTGAATGGCCTGTATCTGGCCGGCGCCATTGCCTATCTTGAAACCGAGATCAGGGAATTTCAGGCGATTAATAATCAGGGGGAAGAGGTCAACCTGGCGGGGCGTGAGTTCAACTACTCGCCCAAGCTGTCTTACTCCCTGACGGCGGATTACAGCCTGCCCGTGTGGGATCAGTATGAGCTGGGCCTTGGCGTGGACTACCACTACGTGGATGAGACCAATTCCAGTATCGAGGGCGACCCCATATTCGCTCACCCGGACTACGGCGTCACCAATGCCCGCATTCGTTTTGGCCGCATCACCAACGACTGGATGCTGACCCTGTGGGGCAAAAACATCCTCAATGAGTACGTGGTGAACAGCGTCCATCAGGGGGTCGGCGACATTAAATACCGGATTACCGGTATGCCCCAGACTTACGGCCTGACACTGGCGCTGAACTACTGAGGCGAGCTTGTTCAAAAAGCGTTCTAAATCAGGCTCAAGCACCTGAAAAACCACAAATTCGCGTCGGGGCGGTTGACACTCAGGGGGCGCTTCCCTATAGTACGCGCCTCGGCAGAAATGCCCCAAAGCGCCTGTAGCTCAGCTGGATAGAGTACCTGGCTACGAACCAGGCGGTCGCACGTTCGAATCGTGCCAGGCGCGCCATACAAACAAAAAGGCCCCGCTCGCAAGAGCGGGGCCTTTTTGTTTGTATGGCTTGTCTAGCCTACAGGCCGCCCCCCGCTTGCCCATTGTGCCTGAACGGAAATGCGCATGAATCTGACAATTTCCGTCGTTTTCCTGTTTACACCCTTTCGGTACGCTCCCTAGCCATCAAAGAACTCATCCAATAAGAACGAACCCATGGCAGGAGATGTTTGAAGCATGAAGTCCATAAAGATACTCCGTAAACCCTGGCTGCTGGCGCTGGGTTTGCTTGCGCCCGCTGTGTTGGCGCAGCAGAAAAACCTGGTGCTGGAGGAAGTCGTTGTTACGGCCCAGAAAAAAGAGGAATCGCTACAGGATACCCCGATCGCGCTGGACGCCTTCGGTGAAGAGGCACTGGAGCGAGAGGGCATTGGTAATGTCGGTGACCTAGCCAATAATGTGCCTGCCCTGAATATTCAGCCCTTTCCCATCAATACCACCACCTTGCGCATTTACATCCGCGGCATCGGCTTGATTGACGCCCAGATTACTCAGGATCCTCCTGTGGGCGTGTATATCGATGGTGCCTACATCGCGCGGTCTTCGTCGCTGGCCACAGAAATTGCCGATTTGCAGCGAATTGAAGTACTGCGGGGCCCGCAGGGTACGCTGTACGGCCGCAACTCGACCGGCGGCGCAGTCAATCTGATTACTCGCCGGCCGAACCCGGATGAGCTACAGTTCAAACAGAGCCTGACCTTTGGTGACCGCGATCTGTTCAACAGCCGGACGATGGCCAATCTGCCGCTGTGGCAGGGTGCTGCTGTCAAGTTTGCTTACCTGACCAAGCAGGTGGATGGTTACATCGAGAATACCGGTTTGGGCGGCGATTTTGGTGATTCGGACACTACCGGCTACCGCTTTGATTTCGGGTGGGATATTAACGATTCCGTCCGGCTGGATTATGCCTACGACAAGGCAGAGGTCACCAATACCAACATGACCTATTCTCACATCCGGCCCTCTGACCCCATCCCCAACCCGAATGGTAACTCGGGTATCGCGTTTACCAACCTGATTAATTCGGGTGCGCGCCAGTTCTATGATTTCAACCTGAGCGGAGATCGTCCGGATGAAATCTTTTCTGCGATTCCGCTCATCGAGGCCGAAAACGATATTTCCGGTCATCAGCTGACGCTGAGCTGGAGTGTCAGTGACTCACTGGAAATTAAATATATTGCGGCACAACGTGATTTGTACGACGCCACACCTACCGTACTGGCAACCGGTGCTCGCAGTGATGGATACCGCCTGGACAATGATCCGATTCTTGGCTTCCCCATTGCGCCGACGCCCGGCGCTGCGGCTATCTGTTCGCCGGTGTGTGTGGGGCGAAGTGTTTACTACGACGGTTTTACCCCCGATATCGATCAAGAGCAGCTTTCTCATGAACTACAGTTCTCGGGCACCTTGTTTGAGGACCGGGTGAGCTATATTGCCGGTTTGTACTACTTCGAGGAAGAAGCGCGTCAGAGCCCGGGTGAAATCGGTCACTTGCTGTCTGGTCCCTTGGGCAGTGATGAGAGCGGTGACAACACGGGAAATCGCATTGAGGTGATGACGCAAGCTCGCTATGACATTGAGAACGAGGCGCGTGCAGCCTTTGCTCAACTGAGCTGGCGGCCGCCTGTACTGGAAGATCGGCTGAACCTGACTCTTGGTTTGCGCCACTCGGAAGATTCGCGCTATGCCCGTTCATTCCGGCGCCAGATTACCTTTGTGGTCATTCCCGGTGATGGTGACAATACCGATCGCGATAACAATGACGCGGCAACACAGTTGTCAGAAGTGTTTTACGACATTGTCGGTGATCGCGACTTTGAGGATTTTTCCTACAGTGTGATTGCGGAGTTTGAGGCAACTGATTCCATTAATCTCTATGCCAAGCGCAATGAGGCTTATAAAAGCGGCGGTTTTAACACGCGGGAGCCGATTAATGACGGTGGTGCGGAGCGCTTTATCAATGGTTTTGATCCGGAGAAAGTTATCGCCTACGAGCTAGGTTTGAAATCACGCCTGTTTGAAAATCGGGTGCAGTTAAATGCCAACGTATTCCAACAGAAGTTTGAAGATCAGCAGCTGAACTTTTCCGTGCCCAATGCGGTTAGCGATACCACGGTAGCTAACGCCGGTGAGTCCACCCTCAAGGGTTTTGAAATGGACACCACCTGGCTGGTTTCTGAAAACCTGATTCTGGTGCTGAACTACGCCTACTTGGATGACTCGATCGAGCCGAGCCGCAACCCGCTGTCGGGTGAGGTTGACGATGGTTTTGTGTTTGATTCAGCCCCTCAGCACGCCTATACGGCGGCGGTAGACTGGACGCTCTGGACGGGCGGTTACGGTCAGCGTCTGGGTTTTAATGCAACCTACTCCTTTACCGATGAGCGCAACGGCGGTGGTCGCGAAGAGTTTGCGACCTTCGATGCGGATCGACAGGATGATTTTGCTGTGCTGAATGCACGTCTCGGACTCTACGATCTTAGCTTGTTTGACGGTGTACTGGATATGGCGCTGTGGAGCAAGAACCTGCTGGATGAAGAGTACAGCATCAACAACGTGCACAACCTGCCGCAGGCGGGGCGTTCGGTTATGTTTGGTGAGCCGCGCAGTTACGGCCTCGATCTGATCTACCGCTGGGGTTATTGAGCTGGGTGAGGTTGAAAGCTCATAGAGGCCGCTTTCGAGCGGCCTTTTTTATGCGCTGAGGTTTTCGCGTATTATTTTTTGTAGTGCTTGGGCGCAGGCTGGCAGTTGCGTGCGAAAGTCGGCGAAACGGCTACTATCGTTGGCTCGCCCTGCTGCCTCAATCTCTTGGCAGAGTGCAGCCACCGCCATAGCGCCCACGGATTGACTGGCACCTTTCAGGCGGTGACTGCTTCTGACAACGTCGGCTAGTGCGATATCACTCAGCCCGCGATCAAGCTCGGTTAAGCCGCAGTCGAGCACCTGCAGGTAGTCCTGCAGCGTTTCTGCCTGCAGGTCGGGGCAGTCCGGCAGGATTTCATTGAGTACCGATGGGTCAAAATCCATTGGCGTGTTTGCTTTATCGGCTGTTACAGCCATTTCTCAAGCGCTTGTTTGATCTCGGGAAGACGCAGCGGTTTGGTGAGAAAGTCATCAATGCCTGAGGCCTGGATGTCGTTCTGCGCTTCGCCGAAAGCATTTGCGGTCAGCATGACGACGGCGGTGCGCGGCCTATTGTCCGTTTTTTCCAGCTCACGGATGGCCTTGCACAAATCGTAGCCATCCATATTAGGCATATGCAAATCGGTAATAACCAGATCGTAGGCCTGCTCCTTCCAGAGCGCCAATGCCTTGCTGCCATCTTCCGCGAGGTCGGCGCTGTAGCCAAAGCGCTTGAGTTGGCGCATCAGAATGTTCTGGTTGACCTCGTCATCTTCGGCGATAAGTATGCGTTGTGTCACGCTGGGTTGTTCTCCGTACTGGGCTCGATATTTTGCAGGAGCTTTTCAAACTCGTCGGCCGGTAGTGGCTTGGAGAACAGGTAACCTTGGGCGTGGTGGCAGGTGGCGGCACTTAGCATGGCTCTCTGTTCTTCAGTTTCAACGCCCTCGGCGACGGTGGTCAGGTTGAGTCGGTTGGCGATTTCGATGCTGCTTTGGACAATCGCGAAGCTCTCTTTTTCTTCCAGCATGGTAGACACAAAACTGCGATCTATCTTCAGTTCCGTGAGTGCAATGCGGCGCAGTTGCTCCATACTTGCAAAACCGGTCCCAAAATCATCAATCGAGATGCCAAAGCCACGCATACGCAACCGAGTGAGATTTTCCAGTGCATAACCCAGATTGGCGATGGCGGCCGATTCTGTGACTTCCAGCGTGACTGCGGAATTAGGTAGGCCAGAGGCTTCCACGATGCTACAGATGCGCTCAGACAAGGCTTTGTTCTGCAGAGAAACGGTAGAAAGATTGACGGCGAGACAAATGTTATAACCCTGTTGGTACCATCCTGCGGCGATCTGGCACGACTGCTCCAGTATTGAAAGCGTCAGCTGGTCAATGTTGCCACTTTGTTCAAGCAGGCCGATAAAACTGTCGGGCGGAATAAAGCCGTTGGTTGGGTGTTGCCAGCGTGCCAGCGCCTCGGCTCCCACTATGCGGTTATCCCGAAGGCAAAATTTGGGTTGGAAGAACGGAATGATTTCTCCACGCTCAATAGCACTCAGCACTTGGCTTACGCTGAAGGCAGCGTCTTCGGTTGATGGTGCTGATTGGGCGCTGATCGCCAGGACTTTGGCTTGCCGTGTAATGGAATCAAGCTGCTTTTGTGACAGGGGTTTTTGGAAGGAGCCGAGTGTGGGCATCGTGAAGGCTTCACACATTAGCTCTACAGAGTGGATGACTCGAATTTCGCGTGCACTCATTAAGGCGATGGGTATCAGTAAGTTGTTATCGCTCAGGTTGCGAATGAACTCCATCCCATCCATCGTCGGCATATCGAGGTCACACAGTATGAAGTCTACTGCATGGCCCGAATGTCTAATAATGTGTAGCGCTTCTGCGCCGTCGCCCGCTTCGAGAACCTCAAGCTGATTGCTTTGCAATTGGCGGGTGATGATTTTTCGCTGAAAATCGTCGTCTTCTACTATTAGCACACGAGCTTTATCGATGGTCGTTCCGCTGGGATACTTCACTTCACGCATTGCGATTCCCATCATTCAGGCACCTCGCCCCGTTTGCTGACCCTAAATCCGTGGGCTTAAGCGCGCGTGGCTTATTGTAGTTTATATGGTCTGCCTTCCCGCTACCAAAGCTGAATAACTGATTAAGTTGGAGTGTAACGTAACTAATAGGCGACATTCTGTTGCTGTGGGGAGGTAATATTCACATTTAATCGAGATTTAGTGTGCAGCCAACAGAAGTCGTTAGAAGCGGTTCACATTCTGTAAATTCTGTGTAGGCAAAGCGAGTTTTGCCTACTTTCTGCGGATTAGCCCATAGTGCCGAACAGTTTGGGGAGATTGGGTTGGTTGTTGCTGCTGCCCATGCCACCGTCAATCACGATCTCGGTGCCTGTGATATAACTCGCTGCTGGCGACAATAAAAAAGCGGTGAGGAGGGCGACATCTTCGGGTTGCCCGGCGCGACCCAGCGCGATCGCATCGAGCCAATCCTTGCGAACTGCATCGATGGATCCGGGAATGGCGGTTAGCGGCGTTTCGATAAAGCCTGGGCACACGGCAACGGCGCGAATATTTTCGGGGCCGTGATCGAGTGCCAGCGTGCGAGTGTAATTGATCACCGCAGCTTTGGCGGCGTTATAGGCGGCGAAGCCATGGTCACCGCGCACACCGCTGAGTGAGGCGATATTGACGATATTGCCACCACCACGTTGACGCAGGTGCGGGATTATCGCTCGGCAGGCGTAGAAAACACCGTGCAGATCGATGTTGATCACTTTGTGCCACTCTTCCAGTGGCATATCGGTGGTGGTGCCGAGGCTGCCTAGTCCGGCGCTATTCACGGCGCCGTCGAGTCCGCCAAAGGCATCGGCTCCCAGCGCGCAGGCGGCTTCTAACTGCGTCAGTTCGGTAACGTCAGTGTGGTGGAAGCGGAGCTGCTCGGGAAACTCGGCGACCAGCGCCTCGCCCGCTTCGGTATTGATGTCTGCGATAACGGCCTGCCCAGCGTGTTCGGCGATATAGCGCACGGTCGCGGCGCCAATGCCAGAGGCGCCGCCGGTGACTAAATAGGCTTTGCCGGAAAAATCGATCTGCATGATAGATGCTCTTGTCAGTGTGTTATTGGATGTCGACAAACTTATTGAGCGTAGCGTGAGGAGTCAATCAGGGGCAGATTACAGGCTGTCCAGAAAGGCGGAGTAATAAGGTGGGGTTGCAGCCGCTGTGCGGGGCAGCGGCTGCAATGAGGTCAGGCGCTTTTCAGCCAGTGGCGGACGGTTGCGAGTTTGACGCAAGTGACGAACACATCCGTCGCTGCTTCGATGTCTGCCACGCTGGGTACACTGGGAGCAATACGAATGTTCTTGTTGTCCGGGTCCTTACCGTAGGGGTAGGTCGCACCAGCCGGGGTCAGTTTAACGCCGGCATCGGCCGCCATGGCGACAACCTCGGTGGCGAGCCCGGGCAGCGTGTTAAACGAGATAAAGTACCCGCCTTCTGGCGTGATCCACTCACCCGCACCGGTGCCGCTCAAGCCGTTCTCGAGACCTCTCAAGACTGCATCAAATCGGGGTTTGAGCATGTCGGCGTGTTGCTTCATGTGCGCGACCAGATTGTCGTAGGTTCTGAAAAACGCGACATGACGGAGCTGGTTAATTTTGTCCGGGCCTATTTGGGTCATGCCCAGATGTTTGCTGAAGTTGGCCAGGTTGCGCTCTGACATGCCCATAAAGGCGACGCCGGCGCCGGCAAAGGTGATCTTGGAGGTGGAGCCAAAAATATACACGCTGTCTTCGGTGCCAGCTTTACGGCAGGCATCCATGATATTGCCGAGCTGGGGGGCGTTTTCACTCAGAAAATGCAGCGCGTAAGCGTTGTCCCAGAAAATTCGGAAGTTGGGCCCCGCGATTTTGCCGAGCTGGGCAAAGCGCTCAACAACGGCGTCGCTGTAAACATGTCCGGTGGGGTTGCTAAAACGAGGCACACACCAGATGCCCTTGATCTTCGGGTCGGCTTTGACGAGGCGCTCAACTTCATCCATGTCGGGACCGTCATCCATCAAGGCCACTGGGATCAGTTCAATACCGAGGGTCTCGGACACGCTGAAGTGGCGGTCGTAGCCGGGAACCGGGGCCAGCATCTTGATAGAGCCTTCCTTCATCCACGCTGAATCCGGGCCATCGACACCGAGATGCATGGCGAAGTGAGCGGCGAAATACATCAGGGTCAGGCTGCTATTGCCACCGACCAGTGTTTCTTCAGGTTTGACGCCGATGACTTGAGAGAAAAGGTCACGCGCTTCGGGAATGCCCAGTAGGCCGCCGTAGTTGCGCAGGTTGGGGTCTTTCAGCGCTTTCTCGCTGATGTCAGCGAGCAGACCATTGGAAAGATTCAATTGATCGGTGCTGGGTTTGCCGCGCGTGAGGTCAAGGTTGAGGCCACGTTGCTTGATGGCGTCAAATTGCTCGCTGAGCTGGCTCTCGAGACTGCGTAGTTCTTCAGCATTCATGTTGGCGTGCAAAACAAATCCCCTTCCGCAAAAGATCAATGGCGCTGGCCGGTTGTCGGCGGCCAATTATACGCAATTCAGGGAGAGAAAAATATGAAGGAGGTGTGCGGTCAGTAAGCTGAATGGCTTATAGACCGGCTGATAGCGCGGTTCGCCGGCTCTGTTGCTGCAGGCGCTCGCGAAGCTGGCGCAGGCTGGAAATCAGCTCGATGCCTTTGTCTTGGTCAAAGTCGATCAGTTTGAGGCCATTCAACAGGTCGCGCTCGATTTGCTGGCCGAGGAAATCGGTATTGGTGTGAATGAGCTTTTCGTCGTCGCAGTGGAGATACCAGAGAATATCGTCTACCAGTGAGAGCGCCTGCTGGGTGGCTATGCCTTCACGGCCGTATTCGAGCCAGATTTTTGCGATGACGCGATTCCATAGGGAATAGATCAGCTTGTATAGCAGCGGTGGGACATCTCCGGCGTTATGGAGTTTTTCGTCGAGCAGGGCGTTGACCTGATCGATCGGATCAGTCGTGGTTGAAGCCGTGTTGGCCTCTGGCTGGTTTTCGCTGTCCACTCTATGCATCTGGTAGGCCAGATAATCGGTCAATTCCTGATGCAAGGCTTTCAGCAAGGTGCGGTCACCGCGATGGCCATTGTCCAGCGTAATGCCGGTGTCGATGGACTGCTTGACGTTGATCAGCATTTGCCGACGCTGATCGGGCGAGCTTTCTACCCACTGGGCAACTGTCGCTGTGACTTGATGAATCAGCTGCTTGGCCGGATGCAGGGCTTGCATGAAAAGGTTGCGGTCACTGAGTGCGACGCTGTCTACGATAGGGCGAATCCGTTCCGACAGCTTTTGCAGCGAGCGGGGTACGTGCTCCATCGTATTGAGGGGCTGGAATAGCTTGTCGACGTCAGACAGTAACTCGTCGTCGCTGTACACCTTGTGCTCAAGTTCATCGTGCGGATGGAGCCAGCGATCACGGAATTGTCGGGCCGATTGACTTAGCGAATCCAGATCATTCAGCTTGGACCTCAGTTCCTCAAGTCGCTTCTGGGTCATGGAGCGTGTGGACGCGTCGATAGCCGGGTTTCGCAGCTTGGTCTCGAGATGCTGAATCCAGGCTTCGATATTGGCGCGACGGTCAATATTCGACGTGTCAGGGGAGTCGATCAGTTTACTAAGAGCGGCGTACAGAGAGTCGAGCTGGCTGTTGAATTCAGCGTCGAACACGCTGCGGGCGGTCTGACTCGCTGGTTGGGCCGGATCGATCAGATTAAAGGCCCGCTGAAACAAGGTGGTGAGAACCTCGGGGCGGAGAACCAAACAGAATGAATACAGATCATCGTCGTAGCTGGTCGCGCTGAGTAGGGTCTTGAAGTCGGGAGAGGTTCGTTGCGCAGGAATGACGGCAACAGAGGTGTCTTCGCCAAACAGGGCTTTGCTGAGCAGATGTTGGAAAGACGCGGAAATCTTCCCGCTGTGATTTTCAAGGTACTTATGGTGCTTGAAAAACATCAGGGCGGTTTCACGATTTGAATTGCTCATGGCCTTATCGAGCAATTTTTGCGATAGAGCATCCACACAAGGTGAAATATGCCTTTCTACCCACTGAGCCACTTGCAGATGAAAGGATTCCAGCGATGCATGCCCCCCAGCAACTTGCATAGCCTGATCTCCGGCTTCAGAGTCACAATCCGTTGTGTGACACAATGCGAAATTATTAGTGGTGCTGCCTTGATCATACTTTGATCAAATTGACACTGTAAAGTTTTAAATGGTCCCAAATTCGGCAAACAAGCTCTTAAAGTGTGATGCAGGGCATAAATTTTGCGTATTAGGCTATATCTTAGGGAGCTTCTGCTAACACGATGGCGCGCTTGGGGGCGGGATACCCTTCGATAGTTAGCTCTGGCTGCTCAGAGTTAATAAATTGCGCCAGTGAGTGAAATTGCATCCAGCCGGTGCGGCGCTGTTCGTCGGTGCTGGTAGTGGTAACGTCGACGGTTCGCACGTTCTTGAAGCCGGTTTTTCTGAGCCACAGTTCCAGCATATCGGTGCTGGGCAGGAACCAAACATTGCCCATCCGCGCGTAGCGCCCTTCCGGGACCAGGCAGTCGCTAGGACCGCCATCGATGACAAGTGTTTCCAGTACCAGCTCGCCGCCGGCGCGAAGCGTGTCGCGAAGTTGCAGCAGGTGGTCGATGGGCGAGCGACGGTGGTAGAGAATGCCCATGGAAAAAACGGTATCAAATGCCTTGAGTCCGGCCGGCACGTGTTCAATGCCGAGTGGCAGTACGCCCACACGCTGGTCCTGAATGAAGTGCTGTAGGGCTTGGAACTGCACAATAAATAGCGGCGTCGGATCGATGCCCAACACCAAGTCCGCGCCTGCACCCCGCATGCGCCAGCAGTGATAGCCGCTGCCGCAGCCCACGTCTAGTACAGTGCGCCCTTCCAGCGGCGCAATATGAGGGGCCAGACGCTGCCATTTCCAGTCGGAGCGCCACTCGGTATCAATAAAGGTATCGAAAACCTGAAAGGGGCCTTTGCGCCAGGGGTGCAGACCGCGCAGGGCCTGTTCGATCTGTTGCTGCTGTGTTTCGTTGGTCGGGCCGTCGACAGTGATCGTATCGCTGTCCAGATTTATTAGGCTTGGTTTGAGTTCTGGTAGCGCGTGCAGGCTTTCCAGCCAGCGGGGCAGATCGCCGTATCGCTTCAGGCTGAGGCCTGCCTCGATATCGGCCTCAATAGTCGCGAGCCAGGGTTCCAGCGCTGTGCCGCGAAAGCCGGAGAGGAATGCATCAAAATTCACGACTTTATGGCCACCAGCGAAGCGAAGTTAAAGCACTGAAACCAGACGTCTACGCTGCTGAAGCCAGCGCGGGCCAGTCGCTGTTCGTGGGTATCTATGGTTTCCGGTTGCAGTACGTTTTCCAGTGCGCTGCGTTTCTGGGCGATTTCCAGATCGCTGTAGCCGTTGGACTTCTTGAATGCGTGATGAAGGTCAGTGTTCAGTTCCTGCAAGTGGTCATCGGCGAAACGAATTTTCTCAGAGAGGATTAGCACTCCGCCGGGCACCATGCCTTGATAGATGGCGTCGAGCAGTGTGTCACGGGTTTCTGGCTCAAGGAACTGGAGGGTGAAGTTCAGCACGACGACCGAGGCATTTTCTATCGCAATATCGCGAATGTCGGCGCAGACCGCGTCTACCGTCACCGGGAAATCCTGCAGCCGTTCTGTCAGTCGTGTCAGCATGGCTTCGGAGTTATCGACCGCGACAATGGTGCAATTTCGATCACCCAGATATTGGGCCATGGAAAAGCTGCTGGCGCCTAGTGAGCAGCCGAGATCGTAGCAGCGGGTTCCTGCTTTGGCATAGCGATCGGCCATTACCCCGGTCATGGCGACAATGGTGCTGTAGCCGGGCACCGAGCGCTGGATCATATCGGGAAATACGGCAGCCACCCGGTCGTCAAAGGCAAAGCGATCAATGGCTTCGCGCGGGGTGGCGTAGATGTTGTCTCGTGAATCAGTCATGACAGCGGCGCGGTTTAACACGCCGCGATTTTAGCACAGCATAGCGTTCAGTTTCGGAAGAACCAGCGCAAACCGATTTCGTATTCGGTCAGATCGAGATCGTCGTAGTCGCGCAGGGTGGCTGAGAGACCGAGGGAGGAGTGGAAGTTGTAGACGGTTTCTACGACGAAGGTGGTGTCTCTGAAGACCACGTCGGTTTCGCCTGCTTCCAAAGCAAATTGCCACTGAGGTGTTGCTTGATAGCGTGCGCCGACATAGTTGTACCAGCCTCGCTCGGTCGGTCGGTTACGAAGTTCAAGTTCGTTGTGATCGCCGCCGATGTAAAGCCACAGTGATTCGGAAACGGGATAACGAAATCCAACGCCGTACGCCGTCCAGGTTTCTTGTTGGACGTTCGGAGGCATTTGCACGTTTCCGTCGTGGTAGCGAGCGCGAAATTGCACGTAGTCCCCTGCCGATACTCCAGTTTTGACAGTCGCTGAGCTGCTATCTGTGTAGTTGTGCCAGTCGGTGTTTTGTTGAGAGTAGGCGAGGTCGATATAGTCGAAGGGCTCTGAGGCGAAGGCGGCATTGGTGAAAAGCAGGGTGAAGAGAGTTAGGGCTTTTTTCACTGTGAACAATCCGGGGGCTATTTTTGTGTGGGAAGAATAGCGGAAAAATCTGGAGGTGGCGATGTCTGGAGATTGTGGCGAGTTTGGCGGGGCGGATGAATCACAACAGCCTTTGGGCTGTTGTGACCCTGCGGGCTCGCTGCGCTCGTTCTAAATGCTCCTATGGTCGCATTTGGTCGAACCGCTTCGGCGGTTCTCGTCCGGCCACAATGCACCAGACATAAAAAACCCACCGCGAGGGTGGGTTTTTTTATGTCTGGTAGCAAGGGGCGGATTCGAACCGCCGACCCCAACATTATGAGTGTTGTGCTCTAACCAACTGAGCTACCTTGCCGCAAAGAGGCGCGCATTTTCCTGGGCTGACGGTGGTTTGTCAAGCTGAACAGGGGCGCTTTTACACGTTAAATCGGAAATGCACCACGTCGCCGTCTTTGACGATGTAGTCCTTGCCTTCCAGTCGCCACTTACCAGCGTCCTTCGCGCCTTGCTCACCCTTGTACTGGATGTAGTCGTCGTAGGCGATGACTTCGGCTCGGATAAAGCCTTTTTCAAAATCTGTATGGATTTTGCCGGCGGCCTGGGGGGCGGTGGCGCCGACGGGGATAGTCCAGGCACGGACTTCCTTGGGGCCGGCAGTGAGATAGGTGTGCAGGCCGAGCAACTGATAGCCGGCATGGATCACGCGGTCGAGGCCTGGCTCTTCCATGCCGAGATCGGCGAGGAATTCAGCTTTCTCGTCGTCTTCAAGCTCGGCGATTTCGGCTTCCAGCTTGTTGCAGATAGGAACAACCACGGCGTTTTCAGCGGCGGCGATTTCGCGTACGGCATCGAGGTAGGGATTGTTTTCGAAACCATCCTCGTTAACGTTAGCGATATACATGGTGGGCTTGGTGGTCAGCAGGTGGAGCTGTTTCACCAGTGCTTTTTCATTGTCGTTCAGTGTCAGAGAGCGAACCGGCTTGCCTTCGTCGAGGTGGGGCTGGAGCTTTTCCAGTACCGCCTTCATGGCAATGGCTTCCTTGTCGCCGCTCTTGGCGGTGCGAACCACTTTTTGCAGTTGTTTCTCGACGCTTTCAAGGTCGGCCAGTGCCAGTTCGGTGTTGATTACGTCAATATCTTCGGCGGGGTTTACTTTGTTCGCCACATGAATGACGTTGTCGTTGTCAAAGCAGCGGACTACGTGGGCGATGGCGTCCGTTTCGCGGATGTTGGCGAGGAACTGGTTGCCGAGGCCTTCACCTTTGGAGGCGCCCGCCACCAGACCGGCGATATCTACAAACTCCATCGTTGCCGGAATCACTTTTTCCGGTTTAACGATGTCCTGAATTGCCTTCAGACGCGGATCAGGTACGGCAACGATGCCGGAGTTGGGCTCGATAGTGCAAAAGGGGAAGTTCTCCGCGTCGATACCCGCCTGTGTCAGCGCGTTAAACAGGGTGGATTTGCCCACATTGGGAAGGCCAACAATGCCGCAGTTAAAACCCATGCTTAGGATTCCTTGAAAGTGTGTAGCCGGTTCATGGCTTTGCTCATATCGCCGGCGATGACATCGGGCAATATGCGCAGGGATTCGTCGATAGCCGCCATAATGCGCTCGCGATCGTCCTGGCTGGGTTTGTTCAGTACATAGCCGGAGACCTTGCTGGCGTGGCCGGGGTGGCCGATGCCAATGCGCAGGCGGTGAAAGTCTTTCTGGTTGCCCAGCGCTTTTACAATATCGCGCAGGCCGTTGTGCCCGCCGATGCCGCCGCCGGTTTTCAGGCGCGCAGTGCCGGGCTCGATATCCAGCTCGTCGTGGACGATGAGTACCTCGTCGAGGGGTATCTTGAAGAAATTGATAATGTTGCCAACCGCCTGACCGCTGAGGTTCATATACACCGAGGGGATCAGCAGACGAATATCGCTGCCGCCAAGGCGGATTTTTGCAGTGCGGGCGTTAAATCGGCTTTCGCCAGATAGCGCAACGCCGGATTGCCTTGCCAGTTCTTCAACCAGCCAGGCTCCGGCGTTGTGGCGTGTCTCTTCATATTCCCGGCCCGGGTTGCCCAGGCCGGCTATGAGTTGAATTGCCATCGCAGAAGAGAATTAGTCTTCAGACTTCTCTTCGGCTGCGTCGTCGCCACCTTCCTCAGCAGCGTCGTCTTCCTGGACGCCGCCACGTGGAGTTACCACGTTGGCAACCGGCAGGTCGTGATCTTCGCCGTGCGACAGAGCAACGCTCTCAACGCCTTCGGGCAATGTCAGGTCAGAGATGTGCAGAGTCTGGCCGACTTCGACGTTGAGCATGTCAACTTCGATGAATTCGGGCAGGTCTTTCGGCAGACAGGTTACTTCCAGCTCGGTCATGGCGTGGGCCACGATACCGCCCTGCATTTTCACGCCGTGGCACTTCTCTTCGTTGATGAAGTGCAGCGGAACACGCATGGTGATCTTGGTGGTGGCATCAACACGCAGAAAGTCAGCGTGAGTGATCTGGGCCTTGGAAGGGTGGCGCTGAAGGTCTTTCAGTACAACCTGCTCAGAGCCGGCACCGTCGATTTCCAGAGTGATCAGGCTGGTGTAGAAAGACTCGTCTTCCAGATCCTTGATCAGATCCTTTTGCAGAACAGAGATGTTCATCGGATCTTTTTTGCCACCGTAAACAATGGCTGGAACTTCATTCGCCAGACGACGCAGGCGGCGGCTCGCACCTTTCCCCGCGTCCTGACGCACTTTTGCGTTCAGAGTATATTCGCTCATCGTATGTCCTCCGATGTGGGCGATTCACTGTCTTACCTGCGACCGGTTTGACAGCGGATTTTTAAATGTCCGTCAGTGCCTGTTGCTGGGATTTAGCGGAACAGCGCGCTGATGGACTCTTCATTGCTGACCCGGCGGATGGATTCCGCGAGCAGCGACGACAGGGTGAGCTGTCGAATTCGTGTGCAGGCTTTCGCTTCCGGGCTGAGCGGGATGGTGTCAGTAACCACCAGCTCGTCCAGTTCGGAATTCTCAATGTTTTCTACCGCCTTGCCAGACAGCACAGGGTGAGTACAGTAGGCCACAACCTTGGCGGCGCCGTTGGCTTTCAGTGCGCCGGCGGCTTTGCACAGGGTGCCGGCGGTGTCGACCATGTCATCGACCATGATGCAGGTGCGGTCTTTGACTTCACCGATAATGTGCATCACTTGAGTTTCGTTGGCCTTGGGGCGGCGCTTGTCGATAATTGCCAAGTCGGCGTCATTAAGTTGTTTGGCAATGGCGCGGGCGCGCACCACACCGCCGATGTCAGGAGAAACCACCATGGCATCGGCATGGAACTGCTTGGCGATATCGTCCAGCAGTACCGGAGAGCCGTAGACGTTATCCACCGGGATATCGAAAAAGCCCTGAATCTGTTCCGCGTGCAGATCAACAGTCAGTACGCGGTTGATACCTACGCGGCTCAGAATATCGGCGACGACCTTGGCGCTGATCGGTACGCGCTGCGAACGCACTCGGCGATCCTGGCGGGCGTAACCGAAGTAGGGCAATACCGCTGTGATGCGGCCGGCGGAGGCGCGGTGCAGGGCATCGGCCATCACCGCGACTTCCATCAGGTTGTCGTTGGTGGGAGCGCAGGTTGGCTGGAGAATAAAGACGTCGGCGCCGCGTACGTTCTCGTTGATTTCCACCATAATTTCGCCGTCGCTGAACTTGTCGACGGTGGCATCACCCAGCGGGATGTGCAGGTGGTCTACGACTTTGCGGGCCAGTTCCGGGTTGGCATTCCCGGTGAAGATCATCATTTTTGACACGGTTTTGCGGTCCTGTCTTTCTGATCGCCTGGAGTATGGAAACACATGCGGCGTTAAATTCCCCAAGGCTCTGCCCTGAGCCCTGACAGCTATCACGCCGCCGGAAAAATCGCGGGGCCTGAACGAAAAATAGCTGCGGTTGCAGCTACATCACTATATAGAACGATGTCGGTAAGGTTGGGTGGGTAGCGTCAGGAGGCGGGCTGCGTCGCTGTCGCTCCTTGTCCCAACTGTTGCACAGTTGGTCGAACCTCTTTCGGTTCGAACCCCCCCCCGCCGGGGAGGATTTTGCCAAGTGCGCAATAAACCGCAGACTTGTGCGGTCTTTCCGAGTAATGGCTGGGGCGGGAGGATTCGAACCTCCGAATGACGGGATCAAAACCCGTTGCCTTGCCGCTTGGCGACGCCCCAGCAAAACTGGTTAAATCTGGTTCAGGGCCGTATGACTTGGCGAAACGTTGACGCCGCGTGCTACAAAACCGCTGTAACTGGCCGGTCTACTTGAGAAAACGTCTCTTGCTGATGCTTCATCAGCGAACCGGGCAAACAAGCACGAACCGGTGCCTGTTAGTTGAGCGGGGGCGAATTGGTTTAGCCAATCGAGGGCGTTTTTGACCTCTGGATACAGGCTTTTGACCACGTTTTCGCAGTCATTTCCGGCACCCTGCTCAAGAAAGGCCGCTATTCTGATGGGTCGACTGTTACGTGTCAATTCCTGGTGCGAAAAAATTTCTCGGGTCGACACACTGACGCCGGGGTGAATGACGACAAACCATTCTTCCGGCATTTCAACGGGCGTGAGTTCCTCGCCGACACCTTCTGCCCAGGCAGTGCGACCGCGCACAAAAACCGGCACATCGGCGCCGAGGTCGAGCCCGATGGCGCTGAGTTCGTCGTCATTGAATCCCGTCTGCCAAAGCTTATTGAGTGCCAGCAGGGTGGTGGCGGCATTGGAACTGCCGCCACCGATGCCGCCGCCCATGGGCAGGCGTTTGTCGCAGTGAATGTCTACGCCCAGCTTGCTGTCACTCGCACGCTGTAAGGCTGTGGCGGCACGAACAATTAAATTGTCTTCGGATGGAACCCCGTCAAACGGTGTGTGGAGCACGATTCTGGCATCGTTGCGCACTGCAAAATGCAGGGTGTCCCCTGCATCCAGCAATTGAAACAGGCTCTGCAGTAGGTGGTAGCCGTCATCCCGGCGGCCGGTGATTTTCAGGCAGAGATTCAGTTTGGCTGGCGCCAGCAGGCTCAGTGTCATGACAGGGGGCAGGTCTCAAAGGTTTGCCAGTCGCGCAGCAGCCATTTCAGGCGGGCACTGTGGTGGGTCATATTCACCTTGGTTGGCAGCAGGTCGCCGGCGGCATATTCCACCAGCCAGCCATGTTGCTCCAGACTGGGGTAGTTGTTGCTGGAGGTGAGTTGGCGTGAGGGCGCACGGGGGTCGGGATCGCCGTGCAGCCAGTAGCGCAGGGCAGAGACTGGCATGATCCAGCCGAGGGCGGCCAGGAGTTCTTCCGGGGTGTCGGCATACACGGTGGCTTCGCCGCCGCGCTGCAGACTGACTTCCTGGTCGTTGCCTTCAATAATCGCCGCTCCCATGCCGAGGGGCCCGCTCAAGCGTATGCGGTAGCGCTGGGCGCAGTTCTGCCAGTCAAAGTTGGCGGTTTCGCGCTCGCCGTTGGCCCAGATGCCCACTTTGCCACTGACCGACCAGTGGGCGGAGTCGGTATCCGTTGGCTGGCTGTCGGGTGTGGTGCTGCAGGCCGCGAGCACGGTGGCGGCGACGAGAAGTAAAAGAGGCTTCATTCGGAATCCGGCAAGTTGACCTGCAGGCGTTGCAGGGTTTCCTCAATGATAGTGCTTGAGGGCTTGTTGTTAAGCCCCTGCTGCCAGACCGAGATGGCCTGTTCCCGTCGGCCAAGGCGCCACAGCACTTCGCCCAAGTGAGCGGCAATCTCATGATCTTTGGATTGGGAAAAGGCCCGGCTCAAATAGTTTTCGGCGACTTCCAGATCGCCCAGTCGAAAGGCGATCCAGCCATAGCTGTCCTGAATTGCGGGGTCATCCGGGCGCAGTTTCAGGGCTTTACTGACCAGCGTCTGCGCCTCGTTCAGGCGATCTGTCAGAATCGCAAGCGAATAACCCAGAGCATTAAGCGCGGTGGCGTTATCCGGGTCATTGCTCAGAATCTGACGCAGATCCTGCTCCATCAGGGCGACGTTTTTCTGGCGCTCGCTGAACAGGGAGCGTGCATACAGCACATTGGTGTTATCCGGGTGCCGCTTCAGTGCACCGCTAAGCAGGGCGAAGCCTTCTTTATACAGGCGGTGTTCAAACAGCAGATCGGACTCAATCAGGTAGATTTGAATATCCTGGTCGGGGAATCGCAGGCGGGCAGCCGCCAGATCGGCTCGCGCCTGAGGCAAGCCGTCCTGTTCGCTGCGCAGCACCGCGAGCCGGGTCAGGGCCGCAATTAACTGATCCCCGCCGCTGACCTGTCGGTAGTGATCCATTGCCGCATCCCACGCTTCTTCCTGTTCGGCAATGCGGCCGAGAAAATAATGGGCGTTGTCGCGTTGATCACTGCGCGCAAGCAGGTCGCGGAGCAGTTCCTTGGCGGACTCATAATCGCCGATTTCGCGATTTACTAACGCCAGTGCCAGGCGGATCGCGTCGTCTTCAGGGTGTTGGTTGTGCAGCACGGTGTATTGGGCTTTGGCCTGAAAAATATCACTGCGCGTCAGCAGCTGTGCCAGATTCAGACGCAGGCGTTTGTGGTAGGGGTACTCATCGACTGCAAAGCGCAGCCGGTCGATCGCTTCGTTGATCCGACCAAGTTGCTGCAGTACGCGTGTCTCTATAAGCAGGGCGTGCATATTGCTGGGGTCGGCGGTCAGGACTTCGCGTATCAGTCGTAGGGCCTCCTCTTCCTGATTTCGGTATTGCAGAGTGAGGGCGACGCCGGTTTTCAGGTTGAGGTTGTCGGGGTGGCGTTCCAGCAGATCGCGAATGGCAGTTTCAAACGCCTGCTGATCCATTTCCGATTGGGCTAGAGCGCTGGCCGCCAGTGTAGCGAAGTTGCTTTCCTGGTCGCTGCCGATGACCGCTTCCATATGTTGCAGGGCTTCGAGCGGGCGGCGCGAGCGTGCCAGTGCCGTGGCGCGGATAAAATGCGCCTCGGCTGCATCGGGTTTCAGAGTCAGCCAGTGGGCGGTGGATTGCAGGGCGGCGGCCTCGTTATTCACAAACTGTGAGAGGCGAGCGGCCGTCGCGATCACCCCGAGGTCACCGGTCTGTTTGGCCTGCTTCATATACAGTTGCAGGGCGAGGTCGTACTGCTGACGGCGAATGGCGAATTCTGCCACCAGCAGGTCATGAAAACTGTTCTCAGGGAAGGGTTTTACGATGGTGACGAGCCCGGTCTCCGGCTCATCGGCCTGAGCCGGTTCAAGGCCGGTTTGCTCCGGCGTCGTGCTGCAGGCTGCGAGAACCAGCATGGCTGCGGGAATACTCAGTTGCAGCAGGCGGTAAAAATAGGGTTTTGTACGTCTCATGTCTTAAATTCTAGCACGGCCTCTATCGAGCGGCGTAGGGCAGCGTTTGCCGGCAGAAAGGATGGAGTGAGTGCGCCTGCGGCATCCACATTTTGCGGCCATCTTGCTAGAATTGCCCCCCTTTTTTCTGTTCGGCTGTCGCTCCTGCGCATGAATCTTCTGGTTTTGGGCATCAATCACAACTCCGCACCCATTGCGGTGCGTGAGCGCGTGGCGTTTGTGCCCGAGGCTATGGAGGCTGCACTGCAGAGCCTGGTAGGCATCGACGGCGTTGACGAGGCGGCTATCCTCTCAACCTGCAATCGCACGGAACTCTATGTGGTAGACGATGGCGGCAGCGAGGATCTCGCTAGGCAGATTACGAGCTGGCTAGCTGATTACCACCGCATGCCACTTACCGATTTTGACGGTTGCGAGTATTGCCACACCGGTGATGACGGCGTGCGTCATATGATGACGGTCGCTGCCGGGCTGGATTCGCTGGTGCTGGGTGAGCCGCAGATTCTGGGGCAGATGAAATCCTGCTATGCCGTGGCGAAGGAGGCTGGTTCACTCGGCCCTAGCCTTGAGCGCACCTTCCAGCACACTTTTGCCACTGCCAAACGCGTGCGTACCGATACCGCTATTGGCGAAAACCCGGTGTCGGTGGCCTATGCGGCAGTCAGCTTGACTCAGCACATTTTCAGTCGTCTGGATCGCTGCCGGGCCTTGTTGATCGGTGCCGGCGAGACCATTGAGCTGGTCGCTACGCATTTAAAAGAGAAGGGGGTGCGTCAGCTGGTCATCGCCAATCGCACGCTTGATCGTGCCCGCGAACTGGCAGAACGCTTTGACGCGGAAGCCGTGCTGCTCTCGGATATCCCGGAGCAGTTAAAAGACATTGATATCGTGGTGGCGTCCACCGCCAGCCAGCTACCCATTTTGGGGAAAGGCTCGGTTGAATCTGCGCTCAAAAAACGCAAGCACCGGCCGATGCTGATGGTGGATATAGCGGTTCCGCGAGACATAGAAGCCGAAGTGGCGGAACTGGCTGACGTCTACCTGTATACCGTCGATGATCTGAAAGAAATCGTTGATGAAAACCGCAAGGCGCGCGCCAGTGAGGCCCGCAAAGCCGACCAGATTATTCTGCGGGCGGTGGAGGAATGGCAGCGCCAGTGGCGTTCGCTAGACGCGGTCGATACGGTCAAAGACTATCGAGCGCAAGCGGAAGCCATGCGACTCCATGAAATTGACAAGGCGCTGCGAGCATTGTCGCGCGGCGCCGCGCCGGAGCAGGTGATTGAACAGCTGGCTCGGGGGCTTACCAATAAATTGATTCATCATCCGAGCTCGCGTTTGCGCGAAGCGGCGGCCAACGGAGAGACTGACACCCTGATGGTGGCGCGGCGTCTGTTGGGGCTGGATGACCACTGAAGGCAGAGCATGAAAGCGTCTATAGCGGCAAAACTCGACAACCTCCTCGACCGGTTTGAGGAACTGGAGGCTCTGCTCAGTTCACCGGAAATCATTTCCGATCAGGACAAATTTCGCGCCCATTCAAAAGAGTACGCCGAGATCGAACCGGTTGTGCTCTGTCATCGCGATTACAAAAGAGTGGAAGCAGATCTGGCCTCGGCGCGTGCCATGCTGGCCGAAGAAAGTGATCCGGATATGCGCGCCATGGCCGAAGAAGAGGTTGAGGAAGGCGCCGAGCAACTGGCCGCGCTGGAAACGCAACTCCAGACCCTGTTGTTGCCTCGCGACCCAAACGACTCTCACAACGTTTTTCTCGAGATCCGCGCCGGTACCGGTGGCGATGAAGCGGCCATCTTCTCCGGCGATCTGTTTCGCATGTACAGCCGCTACGCCGAATCGCAGGGGTGGCGCATTGAAATTCTCAGTGAGCGCCACGGCGAACACGGCGGTTACAAGGAATTGATTACCCGGGTTGAGGGCAAGGATGTCTACGGTCAGTTGAAATTCGAATCCGGTGCACATCGGGTGCAGCGAGTGCCTGAAACCGAGTCTCAGGGGCGCATTCATACCTCGGCCTGCACCGTGGCGATTATGCCCGAGCCCGATGAGATGGATGAGGTCGAGCTCAACAAGGGCGACCTGAGAATTGATACCTATCGCGCCAGCGGTGCCGGTGGGCAGCACGTTAACAAAACCGATTCGGCGGTCCGCATTACCCATATTCCCACCGGTATTGTGGTGGAGTGTCAGGACGAGCGTTCCCAGCACAAGAACCGGGCTCGCGCCATGTCGCTGCTGCAGGCGCGCTTAAATGATGCCGCGCAAAGCGCTCAGGCCAAGGAGCAGGCGGAATCGCGCCGCTTGCTGGTGGGCAGTGGTGATCGCTCTGAGCGTATTCGCACCTACAACTTTCCCCAGGGGCGCGTGACGGATCACCGTATCAACCTGACACTGTACAAACTCGATGAAGTGATGGCCGGTGATTTGCAGCATGTCATTGAACCTCTGCGGCAGGAATATCAGGCCGACCTGTTAGCGGCTCTGGCGGAGTAAAGGCGGGCTCGTGATGCAGATCGCCCGGTGTCGACAACGACGCAGTGAGCTGGATTCGCCCTCGGCCGAGCTCGATGTGGATCTGTTGCTGTGCCACGTGCTGGACCGGCCCCGCTACTACCTCTATGCCCACGACGATATTGAACTGACAGGTGCTCAGTTGCGAGCTTTCGAGGCGCTGCTGGCGCGTCGGGCCGCGGGCGAACCCATCGCTTACCTTACCGGCGTGGCGGAATTCTGGAGTCTGCCGCTGAAGGTAGCGCCCTCTACGCTCATTCCTCGCGCCGATACCGAATTGCTGGTGGAATGGATTCTCGAAAAGTTCTCGGCGCAGACGGTATTGAGGGTGTTGGATCTCGGCACCGGCACCGGGGCCATAGCGTTAGCCTTGGCCAGCGAGCGGCCCAAGTGGCAGATCACGGGAGTAGACCTGCAGTCTGCGGCGGTTGAGCTAGCTCAGGCCAATGCCCAAGCCCTTCAACTGCCGGTGGAGTTTCTGCAGTCTAATTGGTTTGAGGCGGTCAGCGGTCGCCAGTTTGATGTGATTGTCTCCAACCCTCCTTATATAGAAGCCGATGATCCGCATTTAATTGGCCCCGGCGTGGCCTTTGAGCCGCACACGGCACTGGTGTCCGGTGATGACGGACTGCAAGATATTCGGCAGATCGCTAATGATTCGCCGGCACATCTTGCCGCTGGCGGGGTTCTGCTGCTGGAACACGGCTATCGTCAGGCTACCCCGGTGGCGGCTATACTCCGCGATGCCGGATTTTCCGGGGTCGAAAACCGCCGCGATTACGGTGGCAACCCGCGTGCCACGTGGGGGCGACTGGGCGAGGGGGAATGCGATGCACGATGAACAGCTACTGCGCTACAGCCGTCATATTCTCCTGCCGGGGATGGATGTCGAGGGGCAGGAACGACTGCTCAAAGCCCGTGTTCTGGTGCTGGGCGTCGGTGGTCTCGGCAGCCCGGTAGCCTTATATCTGGCTGCCTCCGGCGTCGGTCATTTAGTGCTGGTCGATGATGATGTGGTGGAACTCAGCAATCTGCAGCGCCAAATTGCGCATCAGAACGCTGATGTGGGGCGGCTGAAAACCGAGTCCGGGCGTGATGCAGCCCTGGCGCTGAATCCGGATGTTTGTGTGGAGCTTATCTCTGAGCGTTTACAGGGAGAGGCTTTAAACCGAGCGGTGGCATCTGTCGATCTGGTGGTGGATTGCAGTGACAATTTCAGCACCCGTTTTGCGCTGAACGAAGCCTGCGCGGCGGCGTGTATACCCTTGGTGAGTGGTGCAGCGATACGCGGCGAAGGCCAATTGAGTGTGTTCGATTTCCGCGACCCGGCCTCGCCCTGTTACCGCTGTTTGTACAGCCCGGATACAGGAGATGAACAGCTGAATTGCTCGGAAGCGGGGGTGCTGGCACCCATTGTCGGTGTTATTGGCAGTCTGCAGGCGCTGGAGGCAATCAAGGTGTTAAGCGGGTTTGGTGAGCCACTTGCAGGTCGCCTGATGTTGCTGGACGGTGCTACCATGGACTGCAGAACATTGAAGTTGGGAAAAGACCCGAGCTGTCCGGTATGCGGAGCCACTGCCGGCAAGAAGACGTAACGCGACAGAATTTAAAAACTATAAAACATGGGATGTGGAGAGTGCGATGGGCATTCTGTTGAAAATCTATTACGCCATTCATGACAACCTGTTTGGGTTTTTGAAACATCTGGACGGCCTGGCGCTGCTGGCCATCCGGCTGTTTCTGGCCCCGGTGATGATTACCGCGGGAATGACGAAGTGGCGAAATTTCGACAGCACCGTACAGTGGTTCGGTAACAGCGAGTGGGGGCTGGGGCTGCCAGCGCCGGAGCTGATGGCGGGTCTGGCAACTGGCACAGAGCTTATCGGCGGATTCCTGTTGCTGTTCGGTCTGGCCGTGCGCTGGGTGAGTGTCCCGCTGCTGGTGACCATGTTTGTGGCGGCAACGGAAGTGCATCTGGAAAATGGTTGGTTTGCCATTGCCCCTAGTGACCCGACGACCAGCAGCGCGAAGCTGCTGGCTGATATCGGCATTCCAGGTGCCGAAGAAAGTTTGAAGAACAGCCTGGAAGTGGATACGCGGCTGGAGCGAGCAAAGGATATCCTGCGTGAGCACGGCAATTATGAATGGCTAACCGAGAAAGGCTCCTTCGCCATTCTCAACAACGGCATAGAGTTTGCGGCCACCTATTTCATTATGTTGTTGGTGCTGTTTTTCTGGGGTGGCGGGCGCTATTTCAGCCTGGATTATTATTTTGATCGCGCGGCTCGCAAGGCCCTGGCGGATCTCGGTCCACCGCAGCGCGACCTGGATGATCTGAACGTACCCGACTGAGTTTATTGGTCGCACCTGCCTGGCGATAGGGCGGGTGCAATCCCAGTCTGGGCGGGATTGCAAGCTAATCCCGCCCAGTTTTGCTAGAATGCCGGCCTTCTGAAACCGAACTGAGGTTAGGCATTGCTAAAAAAGCTATTTTCACGCAAACCGCGAGAATCCCATTCCGATCCTGTTGAAGCCAATCCGGCGGCTGCCGAAGCGCCCACTCGACAGGAAAAGCCAGCGGCGAAACCCAAGAGCCGCGCCGGGGGGAAGCGCAAGCCCAAGCCTGAGGCCAAGCCGGCTCCGGCCTGGTCGGTGGAAGATTTTGTGGTGCCCGAAGAGCCCGGCAAAGTGCGGTTTCATGATCTGGGGCTGGATGACGGGCTGATGCATGCCATTGCCGACCTCGGTTTTCAGTATTGCTCCCCCATTCAAGCGGCCGTTTTGCCCCATACCCTGCGTGGCCACGACGCCATCGGTAAAGCCCAGACCGGTACCGGTAAGACCGCCGCCTTCCTGATCTCTGTCATCAACGACCTGATCAATAATCCGATTGAAGAAGAGCGCTATCAGGGTGAGCCCCGCGCGTTGGTCATTGCGCCGACCCGTGAGTTGGTGCAGCAGATTGCTGAAGATGCGATCGGGCTGACCAAGTACACAGATCTGAATGTCGTCACACTGATTGGTGGTATGGACTACCAGAAACAGCAGAATCAGCTGGCCCGCGATCTGGTGGATATCGTGATTGCTACCCCGGGCCGCCTGCTGGACTTTACCGGTCGCGGAGACTTGTATCTGGATGGGGTTGAGCAGTTGGTAATCGACGAAGCCGACCGTATGCTGGATATGGGCTTTATTCCTCAGGTGAAGCGCATCATCCGCCTGACCCCGAAAAAGGAAAGCCGCCAGACCCTGCTGTTCAGTGCGACCTTTACCGAAGATATTATTCGCCTGACCGAGCAATGGACCTATCAGCCGGTCAATATTGAAATTGAGCCGGAAAACGTTGCGACCGATAACGTTGATCAGCGCGTCTTTCTGGTGGAAGAGCGCGACAAGTTCAATATCCTCCAGCGCATTATTCGTATGCCAGAAGCGGAAAGCGTGATTGTGTTTGCCAACCGTCGCGACCAGACCCGCCGACTGCATGAACGCCTGCGCAAGAGTGGTATTCGCTGCGGCCTGCTGTCGGGTGAAATTCCCCAGAACAAACGCACCCAGACGCTGGCTCAGTTCAAGGAAGGCAAGATTCAGGTGCTGGTGGCAACGGATGTGGCAGGGCGCGGTATTCACGTCGATGGCATCAGCCATGTGGTGAATTTCACCCTGCCGGAAGATCCGGAAGATTACGTGCACCGCATCGGTCGCACGGGTCGTGCCGGCGCTAAGGGTACCTCGATCAGCTTTGCGTCTGAGGATGATGCCTTTCTGTTGCCGGAAATCGAGAAATTGCTCGGCAGCAAGCTGGCCTGTGAACAGCCGCCGGAGGAGTGGAGCTAAACGCTCCGCTCAGCCTTTTCCTTCCAGTTTTTGCAATTTCTCCACCCACAGCATCGTCCCGCCACACACGGCGGCGGGCATGATAAAGAGATTCAGAATCGGCACCATGGTGCCCGCCATCACCATCATCCCGAAGGGCAGGGTGCTGCTGCGCTGGGCCTTGATGCGGCGCTTGCTCTCCTTAAAGCTTAAGCCTCGGTTATCCATCGCGTAGTCACAATATTCCAGTGACAACATCCAAGCCCCGAGCAGAAACCACAGTACCCCGGAGAAAGGGGAGATCGGTGGAATGAAGCTCAAGATCAGAACGATCACCGCAAAAATCAAGTAGTAGGTCAGTTTCTGAACCTCCCGCCAGATGCTGCGAGGGAAGCTGGCCAGCGCGCTGGCGAAAGTCTCTCGGCCTTCCACTTCTTTGCCCGTGAGCTTTTCTTCCACTTTCTCCGCCAATAAGCCGTTAAAGGGCGAGGCGAGGATGTTGGCCACGGTGCTGAAACTGTACATGACGATCGCCAACACCAGAATTACGGCCAGAGGCCAGAGTATCCAGCTCAGAAAGGACAGCCAGTCGGGCAGCCAGGCCAGAATGGCGGCAATGCCGCTGCCAATCAATTCAAAGCCTACAAACATGAAGCCGCCAAAGATCAGTACGTTGACCAGCAGGGGCAGAATCACAAAGGGGCGAATGCCGGGTTCGCGCAGCATTTTAAAACCGCGCATGAGATAGCTCAGATCACTGTCCATGGGAATCCTTGCGGTGTGACGTTTGGGAGATGTGTTGGACGGGGTTTGAACTGTTGAGTTCAGTGCCGCAGCGCTCGCAGAGGCAGCGGTTCAGACCGCGATACTCGGCGACCCGCTCCGGATTAAAACTGGCACCGTGGCACCAGCACTGGTTCGCATCCTGCCCGAGCGCAATGGCGCAGCGATTTTCCTCTTTGCAGCGAGGGCAAAGGCGGGCGTCTGCGGTGGTATTGAGTGGGGCCATGGCCGCATTGTAGTGGGAAGCGCTGATCCGCGTCAGCCTTTTTGCCCTATGAAAGGTATACTGTCGGCGGAGGTAAACCATGCAGGACGAAGACTGGTTCGCTCAGGAAATGGGCGACGTCAAACCGCTGAAAGTGGAAAAACGGGTCGCCATACGCCGTGAAGATATATCTGAGTTGGCGGTCAAGGCCCGTCGTGAGGCGGCCCAGCGGGAGCCGACGGTGGATACCAATCCACTGTCTGACTCAGAGGTGCCGCTACTGGATGCCCATTATATTCTGGAGTGGCAGGGGCCCGGGGTGCAGCACGGGGTGTTCCGCAAACTGAAGCAGGGTGCGTACGAGCCGGAAGCGAGACTCGATTTACACCGAATGACAGTGGAGAGAGCGCGGCAGGAAGTGTTTTCCTTTATTAACGAGGCTCAATCGCTCAACCTGCGTAGTCTGATGATCGTGCACGGCAAAGGTTTTAGCTCCAAGGCTGAAGGTGCGGTGCTGAAAAGCTACCTGAATGTCTGGCTGCCGCAATTGGGGCCGGTGATTGCCTATTGCAGCGCCCAGCCGCGACATGGTGGTGTCGGTGCGGTGTATGTCTTGCTGAAGAAGAGTGAAGAGAAGAAGCAGGAAAACCGGATCAAGTTTAATCGGGGGCGGGTGGAGTAAATATTCCCTCACCCTAGCCCTCTCCCAGTGGGAGAGGGAATTACCCAGTTCGCAGTATGCGCCCCTCTTCCTTTGGGAGAAGGTTGGGGTGAGGGCTTACTTGGCGCCGTTGTTTTTCAGAATTTCTACAAACTCACCCGAATTGCGATGCTCGCTGGCAAAGCTCAGTACAGTGCGGCCATCGGCGTTGGTGGCGTTTACATCGTGGCCCTTCTCCAGAAACATGCCGATAAAAATTTCAAAATCATCGGCACGCATGCTCTGGTAAGCCTTGAGCAGCATGTGAAAGTCGGCGTTCACACCCTTGGGCGGTTGTACATCCAGAAACTCGCGAACCCGGTCTTCTGTCCAGACTTCGTCGAGTACCTTTTCTTTATCTTTACGCATCGTGTATTCCTTTCTGGCTGAATTAGCCTAGTTTCTTGTTCAGTAACTGGTTGACCATGCCGGGGTTGGCCTGGCCTTTAGAAGCTTTCATGATCTGGCCGACGAAGAAGCCCAGCATTTTCTTGCGTTTGCCTTCATCGGCGGCTTTGTACTGTTCCACCTGGTCGGGATTGTCGGCCAGCACCTGATCGACCATCTTTTCCAGCTCGCCGCTGTCCGACATCTGCTTCAGGCCCTTGGCCTCAATCACCGCGTCGGCGCTGTCGCCTTCGCCGTTCCACAGGGCTTCGAAGACCTGTTTGGCGATCTTGCCGGAGATGGTGTTATCGCGAATGCGCTGGATCAGGCCGCCGAGCTGTTCGGCGCTGACCGGGGTTTCGCTGAACTCGATACCTTCTTTGTTCAGGCGGCCCATCAATTCCACCATCACCCAGTTGGCGGCGAGTTTGGCATCCCCGGCGGCTTTGGCGACGGCTTCAAAGTAATCCGCAATCGCACGCTCACTGGTGAGAATGCCGGCATCGTAGGCAGAAAGTCCGTACTCGCTTTGGAAGCGTTCCTGTTTGGCGTCCGGCAGTTCCGGCAGGGTGGCTTTCAGTTCATCGATCAGGCTTTGCTCGATCGCTACGGGCAAGAGGTCGGGGCAGGGGAAGTAGCGGTAGTCGTTCGCTTCTTCCTTGCTGCGCATGGCGCGACCTTCGTTGCGCTCGCTGTCGTAGAGGCGGGTTTCCTGGGTGATGCTGCCACCGTCCTCAAGCACATCGATCTGGCGCTGGGCTTCCAGCTGAATCGCCTTCTCGATAAAGCGGAAGGAATTCAGGTTTTTGGTTTCGGTGCGGGTGCCGAGCTCGTCGGTGCCCTTGATGCGTACGGATACGTTGGCATCACAGCGCAGGGAACCTTGCGACATATCGCCATCAGAAATGCCGAGATAGGTGACGATGGAGTGAATCTTTTTCAGATAGGCCACGGCCTCTTCGGCGCTGCGCATGTCCGGTTCAGAAACGATTTCAATCAGTGGCGTGCCGGCACGGTTCAGGTCGATGCCAGACATGCCGTGAAAGTCTTCATGGAGTGACTTACCCGCATCTTCTTCCAGGTGGGCGTGGTGAATACGAATACGCTTGGTTTCACCGCTTTCCAGTTGAATGTCGAGCCAGCCGGGGCCGACGATGGGTGCGTCCATCTGGCTGGTCTGATAGCCCTTGGGCAGATCCGGGTAAAAGTAGTTTTTACGCTCGAACACGGACTCGCGACAAATCTCTGCATTCACGGCCAGGCCAAATTTGATCGCGCTTTTGACCGCTTCTTCATTCAGCACCGGCAGAGTGCCGGGCAGGGCCAGATCCACCGCGCAAGCTTGCGTGTTCGGTTCCGCTCCGAAAGCTGTGCTGGCGCCGGAGAATATTTTTGATTGAGTCGAAAGCTGCACATGCACTTCGAGGCCGATAACTGTTTCCCATTCCATGTCGGTCTCCTTATGCGAACGCTGCCGGGGTTTGTTGGTGCCAGTCGGTGGCGAGCTGGAAGCGGTGGGCCGCGTTTAGCAGTTCGGCTTCGCAGAAGTCCTTGCCAATCAATTGCAGACCGACGGGTTTTCCGTCCACCAGCCCAGCCGGGATCGACAGGCCGGGAATGCCCGCCAGATTTACCGCGATGGTGTACATATCTTCAAGATACATGGTCAGCGGATCGTTAACCTTCTCGCCAATGCCGAAAGCGGGGTTGGGTGAGGTGGGGCCGGCAATAATATCGACCTCCTTAAAGGCCTCGATAAAATCCTGCTTGATCAGGCGGCGGATGCGCTGGGCCTTGCGATAGTAGGCGTCGTAAAAACCTGCAGACAGAGCGTAAGTGCCGACCAGAATGCGGCGTTTGACTTCGTCGCCGAAACCTTCTTCGCGGGTGCGAGTGTAGAGGTCGGCCAGATCCTGCGGGTTTTCACAGCGGTGGCCGTAGCGCACACCGTCATAACGAGACAGGTTAGTCGAAGCCTCTGCCGGCGCGATCACGTAATAGCAGGGGATCGATAGGTGACTGTGGGGCAGACTGATTTCTTTCAGGGTTGCGCCCTGTTTTTCAAATTCCGCAAGCGCGTCGCGCACTTTGGTGGCGATCTCGTCGGACAGGCCCTCGGCAAAGAATTCTTTCGGTACGCCAATGACCTTGCCTTCCAGCGAGTCATTCAGTGTGGCGTTGTAGTCGGGAATGTCGCGCTTGAGGCTGGTGCTGTCTTTTTCATCAAAGCCGGCCATGGCTTGCAGCAGGAGGGCGGAGTCTTCGGCCGTGCGGGTCATCGGGCCCGCTTGATCCAGGCTGGAAGCAAAGGCGATCATGCCGTAGCGCGATACCAGGCCGTAGGTCGGTTTCAGGCCGGTAAGGTTACACAATGCCGCAGGCTGGCGAATCGAACCGCCGGTATCGGTGCCGGTTGAGGCGGGCGCCAAACCTGCGGCGACCGCTGCGGCGGAACCGCCGGATGAACCGCCGGGCACACAGTCGGTATTCCAGGGGTTGCGCACCGGGCCGTACCAGGAGGTTTCGTTGGATGAGCCCATGGCGAACTCATCCATATTGGTTTTGCCCAGCGTGACCATGCCAGCCGTGGCGATTTTTTCAACAATGGTTGCGTTGTAAGGCGCGATGAAGTTATCCAGCATTTTCGAGGCACAGCTGGTGCGAACGCCTTCTGTGCAGAAGATATCCTTGTGCGCCAGCGGAATGCCGTCCAATACCGAGGCCTTGCCATTGGCACGACGGGCATCGGCGGCTTTGGCTTGGGCGATCGCCTGTTCTTCCATCACCGTGATATAGGCGTTAACCGTCGGGTTGTGCTCGTTGATCCGTGCCAGAAAATGTCGGGTCAGCTCTTCGCTGGAAAACTGGCCGCTGTCCAGTCCGTCAGCGAGCTCGCGTAGGGTTTTGCTATGCATGAATTCGTTGCTCGTCAAAATGGGGTCGGGTAGGCGGGTTTATTCGATAACCTTGGGTACCAGGAACAGGCCATCCTCACTTTGCGGTGCAATGGCCAGAAAGGTGTCGCGCTGGTTGGGTTCGGTTACCGCGTCCGGGCGCAGACGCTGAGTGGCGTCGTGAGGGTTGGCCATGGGCGCTACACTGCTGGTATCGACCGCCTGCATCTGGTCAACCATGCCAAGAATGTCGCTCAAACGGCTGGCCACCTCGTCAATTTGATCGGGGGCGATGCGAATGCGCGCCAGATGCGCGATTTTTTCAATCTCTGAAGGGCCAACGGCCATGAGTCACCTACTCTGTCGTTCTGCGGTTGCTGTAATGCCTTGGCTCAACACCTGAAGCGCTGGTTGGGGAGCCTGCAAATCCTGTCTGGGGGAATCGGGCGAGGGTGGCGACCTGTCACCTTGAAAGCCCTTAGATTCAGGGCGGGTAAACTTATCATATTTGCGCCTTGCCCTGAATCCCTGCCGTTGATAGAGTTGCAGGGATTTATGGCGGTCGGCGTTAAAATATTAGAAAATAGCGGCTTTTCGCGGCGCCCCGGCAGTCTTAACCCTACCCGCTCCGGGTATCTACAGGTGAATTGCACAGATGTTCAAACGAATTCGTGGTCTTTTCTCAAACGACCTTTCAATCGATTTGGGAACGGCCAATACGCTGATTTATGTTCGCGATCAGGGGGTCGTTCTGGATGAGCCCTCGGTAGTTGCCATTCGCGTTCACAATGGCCAGAAAACCGTTGAGGCAGTTGGAACAGAAGCCAAGCGTATGCTGGGTCGAACGCCGGGTAACATCACCGCTATTCGCCCGCTGAAGGACGGCGTTATCGCCGACTTTCAGGTCACGGAAAAGATGCTGCAGCATTTTATTGCCAAGGTTCACCAGAACAGCATTATCCGCCCCAGCCCGCGCGTGCTGGTGTGTGTGCCGTGTAAATCGACTCAGGTTGAGCGCCGTGCCATTCGCGAATCTGCGCTTAGCGCCGGTGCTCGTGAAGTACGATTGATCGAAGAGCCGATGGCGGCTGCGATCGGTGCCGGTCTCAATGTTGAAGAGGCCGCTGGTTCCATGGTCGTGGACATCGGTGGTGGTACCACTGAGATCGCGATCATTTCTCTGAACGGCGTGGTGTACTCCGATTCGGTACGTGTGGGCGGTGACCGTTTTGATGAAGCCATCGTGACCCATGTGCGTCGCACCTACGGCAGTCTGATTGGGGATGCCACCGCTGAGCGTATCAAACAGGAAATTGGTTGTGCCTATCCGCTTGAAGAAATTCGCGAGATCGATGTTCGCGGTCGCAACCTGGCCGAAGGTATTCCGCGCCGCTTTACGCTGAACAGCAACGAAATTCTCGAAGCCCTGCAAGAGCCCTTGTCGGTTATCGTGCAGGCTGTAAAACGCGCGCTGGAACAGTCACCGCCGGAACTGGCTGCCGATATCGCCGAAACCGGAATTGTGTTGACCGGTGGTGGCGCCCTGCTGCGCGGGATTGATCAGTTGATTGCCGACGAAAGTGCGCTGCCAGTTATCGTGGCGGAAGATCCCCTGACCTGCGTTGCCCGCGGCGGTGGCCGGGCCATGGAGATCATGGAGAAGCACCGACTGGATATGCTGTCGACTGAGTAAGCTGTAGCCGGCTGGCGAGGGCCAGCCGCTCTCAGCTAAGGGAGCGACGCCATTAAACCGATATTCTCCTCGGATTCTTCAGCAGGCATGCGCCTGTTGGTGCTCAGTGTTGTTGCGCTGCTGCTGGTCCAGGCGGCACGCAGCGGCTGGCTGGACAAACCGCTGGCCTACGTCTCCAGTATTTCCCTCCCCATCTACAAACTCACGGAAATTCCCGGTGAAATCGGCCGCAGTCTGGAAGGGCTGTTTACCGGTCGAGAGTCCTTGCGTGAAGAAAATGCCCGGCTGCGAGCCGAAGCGCTGGTATTGCAGGCCAAAACCCAGAAGCTGGCCTCGCTGCGGGCGGAAAATATCCGTCTGCGGGAACTGCTGAACTCGGCCAACCATAAAGAAGAAAGTGTGCTGGTTGCCGAAGTGATTGGTCTGGCGGCCGATCCTTCCAGTCATATTATCGTGATCGACAAAGGGCTTTCCCACGGTGTGCGCGAGGGGCAAGCGGTGATCGATGCAGACGGTTTGGTGGGGCAGGTCGTTAACGTCGCCTATACCCATAGCCGCGTGATGATGATTACCGATAACACCCACGCCCTGTCGGTGCAGGTAAATCGCAACGGCGTCCGCGCCATCGTTGAAGGGTCAGGATTGATTGACCTGCTAGAACTCAGCCACGTGGCCGCGACCACCGATATTCAGGTGGGCGACCTGCTGGTCAGCTCCGGTTTGGGCGGACGCTTTCCGGTGGGCTATCCGGTGGCCCGGGTATCGGAAGTCACGATTGATCCCGGCGAACCTTTTGCGATTGTAAAAGCGCGCCCTTTGGCTCAGCTCGACAAAACGCAGTTTGTACTGCTGGTGTTCGCGCGAGAGGTGGGTGATGGATGACCGAACCCACAGTTTCTGGGTCGTTATACTGACCCTGTTTGTGGCGCTTGCCCTGAGTGTGCACCCCCTGCCACTCTGGGCGCGCTGGTTTCGCCCGGACTGGGCGGTGATTGTTGTCTGTTTCTGGGTCTTGTTCCTGCCGAACCGCGTCGGCGTTGGCGTTGCCTGGCTGACCGGGCTGGCACTCGATATTCTTCACGGTGTGTATCCGGGGCAGCACGCCTTTGCACTGGCTGTGGTAGCTTACTTTGTGCAGGTCTCTCATCAGCGCCTGCGCATGTTCGGATACCGCAAACAGGCAGTCTTTATTTTCTCCATGGTGGTCATTCATTTGCTGCTTGGACAGTGGGTGCAGAACCTGGTTGGCGTGGCTGATATCAGTCTGTTGCTGCTCGCCCAGGCGCTGATGAGCGCCTTGATCTGGCCACTGGCTCATGTGGTGATGACCTATCTCTGCTACCGATTTATTGTGAGTTGATGTCGCAAGTCGAACCTGTCCAGCTAATTCTCGGATCTCAGTCACCCCGACGGCGGGAGCTGCTTGCCCAACTGGGCGTCAGGTTTTCTGTTATATCTGCCGATATTGACGAAACGCCGCGCACTGCAGAGAGCGCCGCCGACTGTGTTCGTCGTCTGGCAGAATCCAAGGCTGCCGCAGTATGGAAGCGACAGCCCGTGCCAGCGCTGCCAGTGTTAGCGGCTGATACCGTGGTGGTTATCGACGACGATATTCTGGGTAAGCCGGAAACCGTCGAGGATGCCTGCGCCATGTTGGCGCGCCTGAGTAACCGCGAGCACGAGGTGATGACCGCAGTCTGTCTGGTGGCGGGTGACAAGAGCGAAAGTCTGGTTCAGACGAGCAGGGTTAGCTTTGCTACACTGACAGCGCAGGAGATTCGCGCCTATGTTGCAACCGGCGAACCTATGGATAAGGCGGGCTCCTATGGAATTCAGGGGCTTGCCGCTGCGTTTGTCAGAGAGTTGCAGGGCAGTTATTCAGGGGTTGTCGGCCTGCCTCTTTATGAAACCCGACAGTTGCTGCGCCGCTTTGGGATAGAAACCGCGCTATGAGTGAAGAGATACTTATTAACGTCACCCCGATGGAAACCCGGGTGGCGGTTGTCGAAAACGGGGTGCTGCAGGAAATCTATATTGAGCGCACCCGTGCCAAGGGCATCGTCGGCAACATCTATCAGGGCAAGGTGGTGCGCGTCTTGCCCGGCATGCAGGCGGCTTTCGTGGATATTGGTCTGGAGAAAGCTGCTTTTATCCACGCTTCAGATATTGCTGCGCTGCGCCCGGACGCCAGCGGCGAATTGCCCGAAATTCGCACAGCCGTGCGCGAAGGCCAGACTCTGACCGTGCAGGTGATCAAGGACCCGATTGGCACCAAGGGCGCGCGTCTGACCACACATCTTTCCGTGTCATCCCGCTATCTGGTGTATATGCCGTCCACCGACCATATTGGTATCTCCCATCGCATTGAAGATGAGGAAGAGCGGCAGCGGCTGAAGCAACTCGTTGTGAATGCCGCCAGCGAGGATGAGCAGAACGAGCGCGGTGGTTACATTATTCGAACCGCCGCCGAAGGCTGCGGCGATGATGAAATTGCCGCCGATACCCGTTTTCTCAAGCGCCTGTGGCAAGCGGTAGATCGCCGTCGCAAGCGTGATCCAGCGCCCTCCGTGATCTACGAAGATCTCCCTCTTTTCATGCGTACCATGCGCGATCTGGTACGACCGGGTCTGGAAAAAATCCGTATTGATTCCCGTGAAAGTCATCAGCGGGTGGTGGATTTTGCCAAGGATTACGTGCCGGAGATTCTGCCGATTCTCGAATACTATCCGGGTGAGCGACCGATCTTTGACCTCTACAGTGTCGAGGAAGAAATCCAGCGTGCACTGGATACCAAGGTCGAACTCAAATCCGGTGGTTATCTGATTATTGATCAGACCGAAGCGATGACCACCATCGACGTGAATACCGGTGCCTTTGTCGGTCATCGCAATCTTGAAGAAACCATTTTCAAAACCAATCTCGAAGCAGCCACTGCGCTGGCGCGACAGCTGCGGGTGCGCAATCTCGGTGGCATCATCATTATCGACTTTATTGATATGAATGATCCGGAGCATCGCCGTCAGGTGTTGCGCGCGCTCGAAAAGGCGATGGACCGGGACTACGCCAAAACCAGCATTACAGGAGTGTCAGAGCTGGGGCTGGTAGAGATGACGCGCAAACGAACTCGCGAAAGTCTGGAGCATGTGTTGTGTGAGCCCTGCAAATATTGTTCGGGGCGGGGTTCACTCAAGTCGCCTGAAACGGTCTGTTATGAAATTTTCCGCGAGATCCTGCGGGAGGCCCGAGCTTATGAAAGTGATCGCCTAATGGTGCTGGCCTCGCAGGAAGTCGTCGACCGCTTGCTTGATGAAGAATCCGCCAACGTGGCTGACTTAGAGGAATTTATCGGCAAAGCCATCCAGTTTCAGGTTGAAGCGATCTACACCCAGGAACAGTTCGATGTGGTTCTACTCTAGAGTGAGTGGGAGCTGGCGCGCGCAATGACGCTGATCTCGCGATTGTTTCGCATCCTGTACCGAAGCTGCTGGGCGCTGGCGGTAAGTGTGTTGGTGTTGCTGGCTCTGTATGCCAGCGCCGGCCGTTACTTCATTGAATTTCTACCTGATTATTCCGATGAGCTGGTCACGCTGGTTAAGGAACGAGCCGGTGCAGACCTGTCGCTAGAGCGCCCGATCGCTGGTTGGACAGGGCTATCGCCGATTCTGGACGTGCAATCATTGGATTTAAGTCGCGATGGTTTGCCGGCGGTTACCCTGACGGGCGCTCATGTGAAGCTGGGATTGATTTCCGGTCTGATAACCCGCGGCAGTGTGGATGTGTTGGAACTGCGCGCGGACCAGGTAGATCTTCATCTACACGAAGATGATGCCGGGAAATGGACTTTTGCCGGTCAGCCCTTGGTGGGCAGCGAGCCTGCCAATCTGGATTTGACCTCCATTTTGATGGGCATTCGTGAAGCGGAAGTTAAAGCGGTGTCTGTGGTCTTGCACTACGCCAGTGGGGACGACGCCCATCTCTGGGGGCAGCGACTGCGACTGGCCGGAGACAGCGGTTTTCGTCGCCTGAAGGCTGGCCTCGGTATTGAGGGGTCGCGCCCGACCCGACTAATTGTCGAGTTAAACGGCGATCCGCGCGATACCGATTTTCAGCTCGATGCTTACTTAAAACTAGAGAACAGTTCTTTTTCCACTCTGGCGCCACTGCTCGGTTATTACCAACCTTTGGCTGAACTGGAAGGTAACGGCGAACTTTGGTTTGCGCTTAACGGCGACCGTCAGGCGCGCTGGCAGGGTAGGCTCGAGGTGCCCAAACTGTCGCTGGGGAAACTTTGGGAAAGCCATCAGGATGTGACCAGTGCAGGTCTGAACTTTGCCGGGCGTGTGATAGACGGGCAGGCTCGTACCTGGTTCTCGCAGCTCGATTTTTACTGGGAAGAACAGTATGTCGACTGGAGTGGGCTGCAGCTTAGCTTCGCGCCTGAGGCGGCAGATCGTCTGCGGATTGTGCTGCCCTCTCTCGATTTTGCTTTGACTCAAAAGCGGCTGATTAATTCAGGCGCGATTCCCGTTAATCTGGCGGAGGTGCTGGCAGACCTGGCGCCGCAGGGGCGAATCAAAAATTTGCAGGTGGATATTCCACTGGCGGACCCCAAGACGGCCCGATTGAGCGGTGAATTGTCGGCGGTCGTGCTGGAGTCCTGGCGCAACGCGCCATCAGTGCGTGGTCTGAGCGGCTACATCGAGGCCAATGCAAGTGGCGGTGAGCTCACCATCGACAGCAATCGTTTCCTTCTAGGGCTGCCCAGTGTTTACGAAAATCCCCTCGAACTTGCTTCTCTCGCGACGCGTCTGCAGTGGCAGATTACTGAAGACGTGCTGCGTATTCGCAGTGGTTTGATACAGGCACGCGATGGTGACAGTCGTGTGGGTGGAAAGATTTCGCTGACACTACCGCTCAAAGCGAACAGTGCCATTGAGCCGGAAATGGCTCTGCTGGTGGGCTTAAGCGATGCGGATGTCAGTCAGCGAGAGCAATATCTGCCGTCGGCCTTGGGCGACGGACTAAAGCAGTGGATGGATGAGAGCATTGTTCGCGGGCGCATCGAATCGGCTGGTTTTCTTTTTAGTGGTTCTCTGAAAAATCCCGACGAGCGTCGGATACAGCTGGCACTTGACGGTCGCGGGTTTGCTTTGGAGTATCATCCCGACTGGCCGGGCCTTGCCAAAGCGGATGTCGACCTGCTGCTAGACGGTGACGAGGTGACCGTGCGTGCCGAGAGTGCGCAGATTTACAAAGACATAGTACTGTCGGATATTGATGTAGCGATTGGTCTCGACAAAACTGACGATGTGTGGCTGGCGGTGAAGGCCAAAGCGGCAGCCCCATTGCCGTCAGCATTGCGAGTGGTGCGTGAATCCGCCCTGCGCAATCAGGTTGGATCGACGTTTGATGAGTGGGCCGGGAGGGGTAGCGTTGAGGCCGTTCTCGATCTGAATATTCCCCTTACTCCCAATCGAGAGCCGGTGGCGAGAGTTCACGCCAATATTGATGCCAAGCAGGTGGAGTTGCAGAACCTGCGTCTCAAACTCGAGGATCTGCGCGGGCCGCTGGTCTTTGACTCGTCAACCGGTCTGAATGGTCGTGATATACAGGCCACGGTGTTCGGCAAAGCGGCGCAAATTAATGTGATTCAAAATCCGGGTAAACCGGTATTGGTCAACGCTAAAGGGCGGGCTGATGTAACCAGTGTGCGCGATTGGCTGCAGCAACCGCTGATCGGTTTTGCCCAGGGCGAAGCTGCTTACAACGTGGATATTTCGGTGGGCGAAGATCGCGCTCACCTCAAAGCATCTTCTGATCTCTTTGGTGTGGCCATTGATCTGCCACACCCGCTTGGCAAGCCTATGCAGGAATCCCGGTTGTTGGAATTGGATATACCGCTCAATCGCCAACCTTTAGAGATTGATGTGACGATTGATCGCTTGGGGCGCCTGTTGTTGGGTTTTGATGATTCGCAGGCCTTTTCAGGTGGCAGTTTTGCGATTGGCAATCACTCTATTCCGCCACCGCCGCGTGGGCTGTTTATGGTGGTTGGGGAGCTGCCTTCGGCTGATCTCAATGCCTGGCTGGCGGTGATGGATCGCTTTCAGCGGATGGGGAGCAAGGAGGGGGGGCAGCCCCTGCCGATTGTGGTGGAAAACGTTAAGGTCGAGGCTTTTGATGCGCTGGGCAATGTGTGGGAGTCCGTCCTGCTGAATGCTCACAATGGCATTGAGGGGCGCTCACCCTGGCAGTTTCTGATTGCCGCGCCAAGGCTTGAAGGTAAGGTGATTGTGCCCGCCGATGGCCCCTTGCAAATTGACCTCGTACGCCTGCAATTGCCGTCCGCGCCATCGCCCGCTGAGGGAGAAAAGGTGTCACTGCTGGCGAACGTTCAGCCTTCATTGCTGCCGGAACTGGATTTTTCAGTACAGCAATTAACGGTAGGGGACGCACACTGGGGCAGTTTGGCGTTTGCCATGCGCCGGCGTGAGCAGGGTGTTTTGCTGCAAGATCTGCGTGGCAATATTCGGGGTCTGCGCCTCGGTGAGGGCAGGCCCATGGAACTGGAGTGGCTTCGCACAGAGGCGGGCGACAGCACACGCCTGAACGGTCGGTTGGCCGTTGCCGATATCGGCAGTGTGCTGCAAAGCTGGGATTTCGAGCGAGTCATGGAGAGTCGCAGTGGCGAGGCCGAGCTGGCGCTCAGTTGGCCTGATACACCGGATCTGTTTTCGCCCAATATAGTCTCGGGCAGCACCAGCCTCAGCTTCAATAATGGCCGTTTCCTGCGCGGCTCAGACGCGGCGTCAGGTACGCTGCGCATGGTGGGGCTGTTGAACTTCGCCAATGTGATTCGGCGCCTGCAATTTGATTTCAAGGATATCTTTGAAAAAGGCATTCACTACGATCGCATTCGCGGTCGAATGCAGTTTGATGACGGTTTGATGCGCTTGCCCGGCGGAATGGAAATAGAGGGGCCATCGTCGACCTTCAAGATTTCCGGTTCACTGGATTTCAATACCGACCTCACCGATATGGAGCTGCTGGCGACTTTGCCTCTCGGCAGTAACCTGCCTTGGGTGGCAGCTTTTGTTGCCGGCTTGCCGGCGGCGGCCGGGGTCTACATTGCCAGTAAGGTGTTTGAAGAGCAGGTCGATAAAGCATCGACACTGGTCTATTCCGTTAAAGGTCCGTGGCAAAACCCGGAACTGGAATTCGTGCGCATGTTCGGCGAGGAGGCAGAGAAAGGTGATGCCGAGCGCAAGAAAATGCGCGGGGCGGGTGGCCGATGAGCAGGCGACTGGCCGCACTGCAAATGGTCAGTGGGTCAGATGTTGAGCTCAACCTGCAGCGTGCCGAGCGTCTGATTCGCGAGGCTGCTACCTCTGGAGCAGAACTTGTTGTGTTGCCGGAAGCCTTTGCCGTTTTTGGTGATCGCGAGGCTCTCCATGCGCTGGCTGAGCGCGAAGCCAGAGAGGCGATGCTCCGCCAGTGGTTGTCAGCGCAGGCGAAAGAAAACCGGGTCGTGCTGGTGGGTGGGACGATTCCGCTTGCCAGTGACGATGGCCGAGCCTGGGCCGCCTGTTACGTATATGAACGTGACGGTGATTGTTTGGGCTGTTATCACAAGCTGCATCTATTTGATGCCGACGTTGGCGATGAAACCGGCAGTTATAGGGAATCTCGCGATTACCGCCCCGGCGAACGGCCGCTGTTTGTCGATACCTCACTGGGCCGTTTGGGTTTGGCAGTCTGTTTCGACCTGCGCTTTCCGGCGCAGTTTCAGTGGCTGCGGGATCAGGGTGCGGAGTTGATTGCAGTGCCATCAGCGTTTACCCGCACGACCGGCTTGGCCCATTGGCTGCCTCTGCTCAGAGCGCGGGCTATCGAAACCCAGTGCTTGCTGGTGGGGGCGAATCAGGGCGGTGAGCACAGTCCAACCCGAAAAACGTCGGGCGGCTCTGTGCTGGTCGATGCCTGGGGGAATGTGCTTGCTGAAGCCGGATTTGGTGAGGCGGTAGTGTTAGCGGATTGGGATTGCGAGCGTCAGAACGCCATACGCCGGCAGATTCCGCTGCGGCGTAACAGCCGTTTTTCCGTGTCGTTTGACGGTGAGCTTGCTGACTGCGCCGGAGAGACTCACCAGCCTTGATTCAGGCTGTCTTCCTTTAAGTCACGCAAGTAGCGAAACAGCTCGCGGGCACTTTTCGGGGGTTGCTTGCGTTCGGCTTCCTGCTTGGCGCGGGTTACCAGCTGGCGCAGTTTCTGGCGGTCGGCGCCGGGCATTTCGGATTTCACGGCGTCGATGGCGGGCATGCCCTCGGCAATCAAGCGATCGCGCCAAGCCTCCAATTCATGAAAGCTGCGATCCAGCTGCTGAACCTTTTCCCGACGCTCTTCCATCGCCTTTTCCAGATCATCCGTGTCCAGCTTGCGCATCAGTTTACCGATGTATTGATACTGGCGGCGCAGGGCTTCGCGGCTTTTGATGCGCCGCGCCGTGGCAATGGCTTCTTTCAGTTCTTCGGGCACCGGCATCTGCGCCAGTTCACCCTTGGGCAGGCTGGCCACTTCTTCACCGAGCGCTTGCAGGGCCGCACTCTGGCGTTTTTTCTCGGACTTGCTTGGGCGCTCGTCGCGCTCCTGCTCATCGTAAAAGTCGTCGGTCATGAGATCTCTTAGGCGTAGAAGTAAGTGGCAAGTCCGAGAAAGGACATAAAGCCGATCACGTCGGTGACGGTGGTCAGTGCAACCCCGCCAGCCAGCGCCGGATCAATTTTCAGTTTGTCCATAATCATCGGCAGCAGGGCGCCGGCAAGGGCGGCGGTTATCAGGTTGATCACCATGGCGGCGGCGATAATCACGCCGATGGTGCGGTCATCAAACCAGAGGGTGGCGGCAACAGCGACCACGGCTGCCCAGATCAGGCCATTGATGGCACCGACCATCACTTCACGATTGATCAACCAGCGACTGTTGTCCTTGCTGATATGACCCAGCGCCATGCCGCGGATCACGACGGTCAGGGTCTGGGTGCCGGCGACGCCGCCCATACTGGCTACAATCGGCATCAGCACGGCTAGCGCTACCACCTTGTCGATGGTGCCCTCAAAAATGTTGATTACCGCCGAGGCGATAAAGGCGGTAATCAGGTTGATGCCCAGCCACATGGCGCGGCGAGGTGCCGCTTTGATCACTGGCGCGAAGGTGTCTTCATCTTCATCCAGACCAGCCATGCTGAGCAGGGAGTGGTCGGCGTTTTCACGGATGACGTCGACCACGTCATCGATGGTGATCCGACCCACCAGCCGGCCTTCATCGTCGACTACCGGTGCCGATACCCAGTCGTGGCGCTCGAACAGTTTGGCCACTTCCGTGTCGGGCATGGAGGCGGGGATGGCTTCCAGATCTGTGCTCATCACTTCACGGATGGTGACGCTGGGGTCCGATACCAGAATCCGGCGCAGTGGCAGTACGCCGATGTATTCGTCGGAACGGCTGACCACAATTAGGTGGTCGGTCATTTCCGGCAGATTTTCGTGACGACGCAAATAACGCAGGGCGACGTCGAGGGTGATGTTCGGACGCACCGTGATGGTGTCCGTATTCATCAGACCGCCGGCGGTGTCCTCGTCGTAGGCCAGAATGTGTTCTACGCGCTGCCGGTCCTGATGGTCCATCGACGACAGCACTTCCTGAATCACACGGTCAGGCAGTTGCTGGAGGATGTCTACTAGGTCATCCGCTTCCAGATTCTCGGCGATGGCCGCGACTTCTTCCGCATCCATTTCACGCAGAAATTGCGCCTGAACTTCATCGTTCAAGTACTGAATGATGTCGCCTTCGGTTTCCAGGTCGATCAGTTGCCAGAGAAAGGCGCGGATTTTCGGCGGGGTGGATTCCAGCAGGTGGGCCACATCGGCAGGTGGCAGGCTGTTGAGCATACGCCGGATCGGCAGAAATTCGCCACTGCTCAGGGCCGCATTCAGCTCTTCCAGATGGCTTTGCGTATGCTTGTTGTCGCCGCTCTGCGCCATGGTTCTACCCTGAAGTTACAACGCCGGCAGTACACCGGAATCGGTCGGTACGGTTCAGGGTGTGATTATCCTTGAAAGATTATCTTTCAACAACTTGCAGGCGGCGCTTGAGTCGCTGTATCAGCTTTTTTCGGGCTTATTCACCTTCATCAAAGCGGCGATTGATGAGATCACAGATGGCGTCCAGGGCTTCTTGTTCGTCGTCGCCCGTGCACTCCAAATCTATTTCCGTGCCTTTAGCGGCGGCCAGCATCATCACTGACATAATACTTTTGCCATCGACAGACTGACCATTGGCGGTCACGGTAACGGTGCAGCCGTAAGCGGCGGCAGTCGACACAAACTTGGCGGCAGCACGTGCGTGCAGACCCAGTTTGTTGATGATGGTGATGCGGGTTTTCGCCATGGGCAATCCTGTTGTCGGGAGGGTCAACCCGGATGTTTATCCTGCAGTTCGCGATGCCGAATCTGCAGATTGAAAGGCTGGTCCGCCAGCGCCTTGGCCAGTTTTTCCGCCATGTAGACGGAACGGTGTTGGCCGCCGGTGCATCCCAGCGCTACGGTCACATAGCTTCGATTGCCCTTGGCCAGCTCCGGCAACCAGGTGGTGAGAAAATCGCGGATCATGACAAACATCTGAGCCACATCCGGCTTTTCTTCAAGAAAATTCTGTACGCCTTCATCGCGGCCAGTCTGGGCTCGTAGGCTGTCGTCCCAGTGCGGGTTGGGCAGCATGCGCAGGTCGAACACAAAATCAGCGTCCACGGGCAGCCCACGCTTGAAACCAAAGGATAAAATCTGCACCGCCATGCCGATAGCTTCGCCTTCGATCAGGCGTTCGCGAATGGCACTACGCAGTTCGTGAATTGTCAGGCCGCTAGTATCGATGGTGAGATCAGCTGCCGACAGAATTGGTTCCAGACGCTGGCGCTCGGTGTGCAGTGCTTCGGCGAGGGCCACCTGCTTATTACTCAGGGGGTGGCGACGTCGGGTTTCGCTGAAACGTTTGACCAGCGTTTGGTCGTCGGCATCCAGCACCACGATCTGCAGATCTACGTGAGGTTTGATTTCACCGATAATGCGATCGAAGTGGGCCAGTTCAGATGGCGTGTTGCGGGCATCGATACACACCGCCGCATGGTGGTACTCGCTTTGCTCGCTGGCGGATAACTCCCTGACCAGATCGCCGAGTAGCGACAGGGGCAGATTGTCGATGCAGAAATAGCCCTCATCCTCAAGCTGGTTGAGGGCAGAACTCTTGCCGGAGCCGGAACGGCCGCTGATGATGACCAGTTTCATGGAATGTAATCGATGGCGTTGCGGAACAGTTGGTCAGCGTCAGAGGCGCTGCGCAGCCGCTCTCTAAATTCCGGGTTGTTCAGCCGCTCGGCAATACTGGAGAGCGCTTTGAGGTGTTCATCGTGGCCTTCTTCCGGCGCGACCAGAGCGAACAGTATGTCGACCGGCTGATCGTCGACGGATTCGAAATTCACCGGCTCATTCAGCGTGATCAGGGCGCCAACAATGCTGGAGCAATTCGATACCCTGCAATGCGGGATGGCGACCCCGAAACCAATACCGGTGCTACCGAGGCGCTCACGGTTGAGCAGGTGGGTGTAAATTTCCTGAGCATTCAGCGCTGGGACATCTTCGCTGATGAACTGGGAAAGATCTTCAAGCAGGCGTTTTTTGCTGGTGCTTGCTGCACCGCAGTAGGTTCGCTCGCGTGTGAGAAAGTGCTCTAACAGCATGGCTCCTGGGGTTCCTGAGCAGTGACGAAGCGCGAAGCCCGAAGGCTTCGCGTTCGCGCGGACGGTCAGTGTCCGCGTTTCTTTTCTTTGTGTTTGATGAGCTGACGGTCGAGTTTATCAGCCAGCTGATCGATGGCGGCGTACATGTCTTCTGATTCGCAGGCAGCGAATAGATCCGCTCCAGCTACGTGGACGGTACCTTCGGCTTTTTGACGCAGCTTTTCAACGGTGAGGGTGACATCGGTATTGGTGATATTGTCGAAGTGGCGCTGGAGCCGGGTGAGCTTGTTGTTTACGTACTCTCTCAATGCAGGTGTAACGTCGACATGATGACCGCTTACAGTGATTTGCATAAATCGCTCCTTTTCGTATCAATGCCAACCGGAACCGGGCGCCGCCACGGTTTCGGAGTTTGCCGGACCGCGCCGGCGCTATCAGACCAGCCGTTTCCGCTCGTTTGAGGGCGGAATCACCATTGCTTCGCGGTATTTGGCAATGGTTCGTCTGGCGACCTGAATTCCCTGCTCGGCAAGCAGTGCCGTGATCTTGCTGTCGCTGAGCGGTTTCCTCGGATTTTCCGCTGCAATCAGTTTTTTGATCAGGGCCCGTATTGCCGTGGATGAGCATTCTCCGCCCGCATCGGTGGATACGTGGCTGGAGAAGAAATACTTGAGTTCGTATATGCCGCGCGGCGTATGCATGTACTTTTGTGTCGTCACCCGGGAAATGGTGGATTCATGCATTTCGACCGCTTCGGCGATGTCGTGAAGAATCATGGGTTTCATGGCTTCTTCACCATATTCCAGAAAGCCGCGCTGGTATTCAACAATTTTACTGGCCACTTTCATCAGGGTCTCGTTGCGGCTCTGTAGGCTCTTGAGAAACCAGCGCGCCTCCTGCAGGTTATCCCGGATGTAGGAACTGTCGGCGCTGCTGCACTGCTTGGTCAGTGAGGCATAGTGATCATTGATACGCAGCTTGGGGGCAATATCCGGGTTCAGCTCGACGACCCAGGTGTCCTGATGCTTGGTGACAAACACGTCCGGCACCACATATTCGGTGTCGGACGGAGAGATCATCACGCCTGGCGTGGGGTTCAGGGTCTGAATCAGTTTCAGTACCTGTTTCAGCTGTTCCTCGTTCACCCGCGAACGGCGCATAAGCTGGTTGTAGTCGCGCGAGCCAAGCAGGTCGAGGTGGTGGGTGACAATATCCTTGGCAGGCTTCAGCCATTCGGTATCGTCGGGCAGTTGCTGCAGTTGAATCAGCAGGCATTCGCGCAGATCCCGGGCTGCCACTCCCGGCGGATCAAACTGCTGGATCCGGTGCAGCACTGCGAGTACTTCATCTTCCTCGATATCCAGCTCCGGGTTGTCCGCCACGCTGTCGAGAATGTCTTCAATATCGCAGGTCAGGCGGCCGTCAGGGGCGATGGCATCAATAATGGCCATCGCGATCACCCGGTCTACGTCTGACATGCGGCTTAGATTCAGCTGCCAGCGCAGGTGGTCCTGCAGGGACTCGTCCGAGCTGCTGCGCGAGACTACGTCAAAGTCCGGGTTATCGCTGCTGCTCTGACGGCTAGGGGTCGTGGCGGGCTGGTAAATATCCTCCCAGCGGCTATCGACGGGCAGGTCATCGGGAATGCCTTCGTTCCAGGTCTCATCGACACTGACGCTGTCCCGATCGGCGCTGTTGGCGGTGGGCTCGGTGTCTTTGCTGTTGTTGTCGGCTTGGGCACTATCGGCGTCGGGGCTGTCGTCCTCGCTCACTTCCAGCATGGGGTTGGAGTCGATGGCGGCCTGAATTTCCTGTTGCAGATCGAGTGTGGAAAGTTGGAGGAGTTTAATCGCTTGCTGCAGCTGGGGTGTCATGGTCAGCTGCTGGCTGACTTTGAGCTGTAGCGATTGTTTCATAAGCGTTTGACTACCACCGATACCACTGAGTGACGAGAGGTGTTTTTAGGCACCTGTCATTGCAGTGTAGTCCGCCCTTCGGGACCCTGCAATACCCGTGCCGAATTGTGTAATTTGTGAGCAGAATTGCCCGGCAATAGAAGCTTTCGAGGGGTCAAAGGGTGAACTGATGCCCGAGGTAGATATCCTTGACGACCGGGTCATTCAGTACCTGTTGGGCATTGCCCTCGGCCACAATTTTGCCTTCGCCGACAATATAGGCCTTTTCACAGATGTCGAGTGTTTCCCGTACGTTGTGGTCGGTAATAAGCACGCCGATATCGCGCCTTTGCAGGTGGCGAATTATGTCCTTGATATCGTTAACGGAAATGGGGTCTACCCCGGCAAAGGGTTCGTCCAGCAGAATGAATTTGGGCTCGGTGGCTAGCGCGCGGGCGATCTCTACCCGGCGCCGCTCGCCGCCGGACAGGGCCATGCCGGCAGAATCGCGGATATGGGTGATATGGAATTCCTGCAACAGGCTTTCCATCATGCTCTTGCGCTGCTTGCGGGTCAGCTCCTTGCGGGTTTCCAGAATGGCCATGATGTTGTCGGCCACTGACAGCTTGCGGAAGATGGAGGCTTCCTGGGGTAGGTAGCCCAGGCCAACCCGGGCGCGCCCGTGAATACTCTCGCCGGTTACATCCTGTCCGTCGAGGGTTATACGGCCCTTGTCGGCGTTTACGATGCCGACAATCATGTAAAAACAGGTGGTCTTGCCGGCGCCGTTCGGGCCCAGTAGTCCGACAATTTCACCGCTGCGAATGCTCAGCGAAACATCGCGGATAATCTGGCGGCCCTTGTAGGCTTTGGCGAGGTTGTCGGCTCGAAGTTCCGCCATGGTTAGCGCTCACTACTCTCTTTTGATTGGTCAGCCGGGGCCTTATCGTCCTCGGGCTCCGCTGTCTGGGGGGAGGTCCGTGGTTGCAGGGTCAGATTGACTCGCTCCGGATTGCGGCCCTTGTCGCCCTCGGCTACAACGGTTTGCTGCTGGCTGTCGTAGGTAATGCGGTTGCCGCGTATTTCCGACCCCTGCTGTCGAATCAGGGCCTTGCCGGTGAGGATGACCTTGCTGTTGGCGACAAAGTACTCGATGGATTTTGCTTCCGCGCGAACGCTGCCATCGTTCTGTTCCAACTGCGCCGGTTTACCGATCGCCAGAATGCGGTTTACCTGGCGGTTCTGCTCGTCAATGGTCAGGCTGTCCGCCTTGATTGACAATAAGCCCTGGCGTAGCTCCACCCGGCCTTCATAGACGCCGCGCCCATTCTCGTAGCTGGCGCGATCGGCGCTGACGTTGATTGGCGCCCGGTTATCCGGTTTGAATGAGGGGCCGTCCTGACCATAGCTGAGGCCGGCGACCAACAGCAGGGCGAATACCCAACCGCGATCAGGGCTTCTCATAGACACCCCTTACGTCGGCCAGAAAGACAAGCTTCTCCGACTCCATCGCCGCGTGCATACCGGTGGCGGTGGTGACGGCGTTTGGGCTGGTAAATCGCACCGGGGCGCGCGTTTCGATGACGCTGTTGCGCACATCCAGCGTTAGTGCGGTGGTGACAATCCGTGCGTTGTGGATGAAATCTTTCAGCAAGACGTCCTGCTCCAGATCCAGTTGTTGGCCGTCGGCGGCGAGCATGCCGCGGCGGGCGGTCGCGGTCCAGGCCTGCGTGTTGTCTTTGATGCCCCGGTAGATTGGGGAGTGCAGCAAAATGGCGCCGTTGTGCTGGCGATTGGCCCGTTCTGCCTGCCAGCGATAGGCGATGCTGCCGTCGCTGCGAAAAGTGGTGCCCTCGGGTTCCAGCAGGTAGGAGTCAAATCGGCGCAGGGCCTGCAGATCTTCGCTGCCACCCATGACAATCTTGCCGCTTTCACCGTATTCAATAAATGACAGGATCAGCGCGCCGAGACCGATAAGGCCGGCAAACAATGACAGATTGCGGAGTTTCTTGCGACGTCGGTCTTTTGCCATGACTAGAGGTATTGCTCCCACGTCTCGATCAGCGTGTCCTGGGCTTTCATGATCAGCTCGCAGACCTCACGTACCGCGCCCTTGCCGCCGGCGGCGCTGGTTTGCCAGTCTGCATGCTGCGCGACATAGGCGTGGCCGTTAGCAACGGTGATGCCCAGGCCCGCGGCGCGAATCGCCGCCAGATCCGGCAGGTCATCGCCAATATAGGCAATGGCGGACAGGGGGAGTTCCAGATCACGACACAATTCCTGCAAGGCAGTCAGTTTGTCTTCACGGCCCTGATAGATGGTGGTGATCTTGAGTTCCTTTGCGCGGCGCGCGACCAGGTCGGATACCCGGCCAGTAATGATGGCCGTATCGATGCCGGTATCGCGCAGCAGTTTGATGCCCAGCCCGTCGAGAATGCTGAAGGCCTTGATCTCTTCGCCGCTGTTGCCAAAGTACAGACTGCCGTCTGTCAGCACACCGTCTACGTCGGTAACCAGCAGGCGCACGGCTTTGGCTTTATCCATTATGTCTTGCATCGACTTTCCTCAGGCCACGCCGGCGCGCAGTATATCGTGCAGGTGTACCACGCCCACCGGATGGTCGTCCGCGTCGACGACGATCAAGGCCGTGATCTTGCGGGTTTCCATAATGTAGAGGGCCTCGGCCGCGAGCATCCCGGGGTGCACACGCTGCGGGTTGCGAGTCATGGCATCGTCAATGGTGGCAGTCTGAATATTAATGCCCTGATCAATGGCGCGGCGCAGGTCGCCGTCGGTAAACAGTCCGAGCAAGGTGCCTTCCTTATTTTGCACCGTGGTCATACCCAGCGCCTTGCTGCTCATTTCCAGCAGGGCGCTGGTCAGCGGAGTACCACTCTGCACGGTCGGGATTTCGCTGCCCGTGTGCATGATGTCATCAATTTTCAGCAGCAATTTGCGGCCAAGTGCTCCGCCAGGGTGTGAGAAGGCAAAGTCTTCAGCGGTGAAGCCGCGGGCTTCAAGCAGGGCAATCGCCAGCGCATCGCCCAGTACCAGTGCGACCGTCGTGCTGGAAGTCGGCGCGAGACCCAGCGGGCAGGCTTCTTCCGTAACGCTGGCGTCGAGGTGGGCTTGTGCGGCAGTGGCCAATTCGGATTGCGGGTTGCCGGTCATGGAAACCAGTGGCACGCTGAGGCGTTTCAGCAGCGGCAGCATGGTAATCACTTCCGCCGTTGAGCCTGAATTGGACAGGGCCAGTACCGCATCCTGAGAGGTGATCATGCCCATATCGCCGTGACTGGCTTCGCCGGGGTGGACGAACATGGCGGGTGTGCCGGTGCTGGCGAGGGTGGCGGCAATCTTGCGGGCGATATGCCCGGATTTGCCCATCCCTGTCACTACGACCCGGCCGCTGCAATTAAGCAGGAGCTCGCAGGCGGTGCTGAACTGATCGTCTATGCGCTCTGACAGCGCAGCCACAGCGGCGCTTTCCATGGCGATGGTGCGGCGAGCGGATGTCAGGTAGTCGGCGGACATGCTTTTTGCTTTACTCACAAGAATTTATCGGGAATTGGCTACCATCGGCAGGCAATAGGCCGATATGATAAGAGGGCGGGGCACAAATTCCTAGCGTAGAGCGGGGAGCGATTTCCCATCCCTGAGGTCAAAGTGCTTCAGACGCCGTTGAAAACGGCGCACAAGACAACCAAGTGGAGTTGCAATGACGATGTATCAAAAACTGATTTCTCTGGTTAGCGTGGTGGTACTAATGCTGACATCGGTGTCGGCGTGGGCCGCCGAGCCCAAGGGGCCATACGAGGTGGTCGCTGATACCACCAGTCGTGTGACCAAGGTTATTGAGGAAGCGCGCAGCTATGTGGATGAAGATCCTCAGCGCTTCTACGATGAGGTTGAAAAAATTCTGTCGGATGTGGTCGATTTCCCCAGCTTCGCCCGGGGTGTGATGGGCAAATATGGTAGCAAGCGCTACTACGACACCCTGTCTGACGCGGAGAAGCAGAAATTCCGTGAGCGGGTCGAGCGTTTTACGGAGACCTTTCAGGACCGCCTGATTCAGACCTACGCCAAGGGTTTGCTGGCCTTTGACGGCAACCGGATTGAGGTTCTTCCCCTGGCCGAAGACGCCGACAAGGGCGGTAGTGTCAATGTGGAGCAACACATCTACGGCAATGCGCCGCAGCCCTATGTGGTCTATTACAAGCTCAAGCAGGGCCGCGATGGTGAGTGGAAGCTGCGTAATGTCAGTATCGAAGGTGTGAATCTGGGGCGTACCTACCAGAGCCAGTTCAGTTCGGCGGTGCGCCGTCACAATGGCGATATCGACAAGGTCATTGAGAACTGGGAAGTGGCCCCCGAGGGCGCTGTGGGTGATGACGGCAGCGACGACGCCTGATCCTCACGATTTTTTGTTCTGTGAACACCATGGGGTAGTGGCTGGTGGCGTCGATAGCCATTACCCCGCCAATTGCGTACAATTCGCGGCCTGATTTTTACGAGAATTGTCCCATGCTGATCGACGCTATCAAATCCCGACTAAGCTCTGAATTTCCGGGCTGTGACATAGATGCACAGGCTGACGGCAATCATTGCCATGTGCGCATCGTCGGCGAAGTGTTCGAAGGGCTCCGCTCCGTCAAGCGTCAGCAGATGGTCTACGCGGCTCTCAATGAGTGGATTGCCGATGGCAGCGTTCACGCGGTTCACATGAACCTTCAGACACCGGCCGAAGCCCAGGCCTGAGGCCGGGCGATTACCTACTGGGGAAGATCATGGACCGTTTGTTAATTCGTGGCGGCAAGCGCCTCGATGGTGAAATTCGTATTTCCGGCGCAAAGAATTCGGCGCTGCCGATTCTGGCGGCCACGCTGCTGTGCGACGAGCCAATTACCATCCGCAACCTGCCGCACCTGTATGACATCACCACCATGATTGCGCTGCTGCGCTGCATGGGGGTGGAGCTGATCATCGATGAAAAGCTCAGCATCGAGGTGCACGCCGAAACCATCACCGATCTCACGGCGCCTTACGAGCTGGTCAAGACCATGCGCGCCTCGATTTTGGTGTTAGGCCCGCTGCTGGCTCATTTCGGGGAAGCCCATGTGTCCTTTCCCGGTGGTTGCTCCATCGGCAGTCGCCCTGTAGACCAGCATCTGCGTGGGCTGGAAGCCATGGGTGCCCGCATTGAAGTGGATAATGGCTATATCCATGCCTATCGCGACGGTCGTCTGAAAGGCGCGCACATCTTTATGGATATGGTGACGGTGGGCGGCACCGAAAATATTCTGATGGCGGCGACGCTGGCGGAAGGTCGCACCATAATCGAGAATGCCGCGCGTGAGCCCGAAGTGGTCGATCTGGCCAACTGTCTGAATGCCATGGGCGCGAAAATTACCGGCCACGGTACCGATACCATTACGATTGAGGGTGTGGAAGGTTTGCACGGCTGTGACTACGCCGTAATGCCTGATCGCATAGAAACCGGCACCTATCTGGTTGCCGCTGCGGTCACCGGTGGCCGGATCAAAGTGAAAGATACCAATGCCGAACACTTGGAAGCGGTGATCGCCAAGCTGGAAGAGGCGGGCGCTGATATTAACGTTGGCGAGGATTGGATTTCGCTGGATATGCACGGTAAACGGCCGAAGTCAGTCAATATCCGCACGGCGCCTTATCCCGGCTTCCCGACGGACATGCAGGCGCAATTTACGGCCCTCAACGCGATTGCCAGCGGTACAGGCCGTGTGACGGAAACCGTGTTTGAAAACCGGCTGATTCAGGCCCATGAAATGAATCGCATGGGTGCGCGAATCAATATTGAAGGTAATATGGCGCTTATCGAGGGCGTCGAAAAGCTGCGCGCGGCGCCGGTGATGGCCAGTGATCTGCGGGCTTCGGCGAGCTTGGTTATTGCCGGCTTGGTGGCTGAAGGCGAGACTTGCGTGGATCGGATTTATCACATCGATCGCGGCTACGAATGTATCGAGGAAAAACTGCAGCTGCTGGGCGCCGATATTCGGCGACTGGCGGAGTAATCGGATTTAGAACAAAGGCGTGTCGTGGAAAAGCTGACCATTGCCCTGACCAAGGGCCGCATACTCAAGGATACCCTGCCGCTGTTCGCAGAGGCGGGCATCGAGCCTCTGGAAAATATTGCGGAAAGCCGCAAGCTGATTTTCGATACAACCTTGCCGCATGTACAGTTTGTCGTAATTCGCGGTACTGATGTGCCCACTTACGTGCAGCTAGGGGCCGCCGATATGGGGGTGGCTGGCAAGGATATGCTGCTGGAGCATGGCGCCGCCGGCATGTACGAGCCGCTGGATCTCGGCATTGCTCGCTGCAAGCTGATGACCGCAGTGATGGTCGATCGTGAGCTGCCTGCTGGGCGTATCAAGGTGGCGACCAAGTTCGTGAACGTGGCCCGACGCTATTTTGCAGCTCAGGGAACTCAGGTCGAGTTGATCAAACTTTACGGCGCGATGGAATTGGCGCCGATGATGAATCTGGCCGATGTGATTGTAGATATTGTTGATACCGGCAATACCCTGCGCGCCAATGGTATGGAGCCTGCCGAAACCATCGCCGATATCAGTTCGCGGCTGGTGGTCAATACCAGCTCTCTGAAGCGCAAACACGAAGCGGTAACCGACGTGACCGAGCGTCTGCGCAAGGCCGTCGCAGTGAGGGCAGCCAATGGCTGAGTCCATCATTCACCGCTTAAATGCTGATGCTGAGGGCTTTGATGCGGAGCTAGACGCGCTGCTTGCGTGGGAGGCTGTGTCAGATGCGGCAGTCGCTAACGCGGTTGAGAGCATCGTCGAGGCAGTGAAAACCCGCGGTGATGACGCGGTGCTGGACTACACCCGCCAGTTTGATGGCTCGACGGCTTCCTCCTTGTCTGAACTTGAGCTGCCAACAGCCCGGTTGCAGCAGGCGCTGGATGCGATTGATTCCGAGTTGAAAGCGGCGCTGGAACACGCTGCCGAGCGTATTCGCCAGTATCACGCCCATCAGAAACAAGAGTCCTGGTCCTATGCCGAGGCCGATGGCACGGTGCTTGGGCAGCAGATTCGGCCGCTGGATCGGGCGGGGCTCTATGTGCCGGGCGGCAAGGCGGCATATCCCTCGTCGGTGCTGATGAATGCCATTCCGGCCAAGGTTGCTGGCGTACCCGAGCTGATCATGGTGTCGCCGACGCCGGGCGGCAAATTAAATGAAGTAGTGTTGGCTGCGGCGGCTATCGCCGGCGTCGACCGGTTTTTTGCCATCGGTGGCGCGCAGGCCGTTGCGGCGCTGGCTTATGGCACGGAAACCATTCCGCGTGTCGACAAGATTGTCGGCCCGGGCAATATCTACGTTGCCACGGCCAAACGTCAGGTATTTGGCCAGGTTGGCTTGGATATGATTGCCGGTCCGTCGGAAATCCTGGTGGTCTGCGATGGCAAAACCGATCCGGACTGGATTGCGATGGACCTGTTTTCTCAGGCCGAGCACGATGAAGATGCCCAGTCCATTCTGATCAGCCCCGATCCTGCCTTCCTCGATGCGGTTGAGCAGAGCCTTGAGCGTCTGCTGCCGACCCTCGAACGCGCCGCTATAGCGGGTGTTTCGCTGCGCGAGCGCGGCGCACTGGTGCAGGTTGCAGATATGGATGCAGCCGTTGAGCTGGTTAATCGTATCGCGCCGGAGCACCTAGAATTGTCGGTGGAATCGCCACAAGCCTTGTTGCCAAATATTCGTCACGCCGGCGCAATCTTCATGGGGCGATATACCCCGGAGGCGCTTGGCGATTACTGTGCTGGCCCCAACCACGTACTGCCCACCTCGGGGACCTCGCGCTTTTCTTCGCCGCTAGGCGTCTACGATTTTCAGAAGCGCAGTTCACTGATTCAGTGTTCTGCAGAAGCCTCGGCGTTGGGGCATACCGCCTCTGTGCTAGCGCGCAGCGAATCCCTGACTGCGCATGCCCGCTCCGCTGAGCTGCGCTGGCCGCGTAAATAACCGGAAGCCCACAATGACTGATACCACTGCGCTGATTGAGCGCTGGGTGCGCCCCGAAATCCGTGCGATTGATGCCTATCATGTGCCGCCCGCCGATGGCATGGTCAAGCTCGATGCCATGGAAAATCCCTACTCCTGGCCGCCGGAGATGGTGGCGGACTGGCAGCAACGCCTCGAAGGCGCGGCGCTGAATCGCTATCCTGATGCGACGGCGGTCAAGGTAAAAGAAGGTCTGCGGAAGGTGATGGGCATTGCCGACGAGCACGACATTCTGCTCGGCAATGGCTCTGACGAAATTATTCAGCTGCTGGCGATGGCGGTTGCAGGTTCCGGTCGCACCTTGCTGGCGCCCGAGCCGGGTTTTGTCATGTATCGCATGATTGCCAGTTTTGTCGGTATGGGTTACTGCGGTGTGCCGCTGGACGAAAACTTTGATCTCGATCTGCCGGCCATGCTGGCGGCAATTGAGCGTACCCAGCCCGCGCTGGTATTTCTGGCTATGCCCAATAATCCGACCGGGAACCTGTTCTCGGCGGACAAGGTTGAAGCCGTGATCAAGGCTTGTCCCGGGCTGGTCGTGATTGATGAGGCTTATACCGCCTTTACCGATGCGGATCACCTGCCAAGCTTGCAGCATCCCAATGTGCTGGTAATGCGGACCCTCAGTAAGGTGGGGCTGGCCGGTCTGCGGCTGGGTATTCTGATTGGTGCGCCGGCATGGCTGCATGAGCTGGACAAGCTGCGCTTGCCCTACAACATCAATGTATTGACGCAGGTTAGCGCAGAATTTGCGCTGGATCATTTTGCGGTATTGACCGATCAGACCCAGACCATTCGCCGGGAACGCGAAGCCCTGTTTTCAGCCCTTGCGGCTATGGATGGCGTGACGTGTTGGCCCAGTGAAGCCAACTTTATCCTGCTGCGCTGCGCTGCAGCGCGCGAGGTGCACGCAACGATGAAAGCCGCGGGCGTGCTGGTGAAATGCCTGGATGGCGCACACCCGGCGCTTGCCGATTGCCTGCGCTTTACCGTGGGCACGCCGGATGAAAATGCGCGCATGCTCGACGCCTTTAAGGCCGCGCTGGCGGCCTGAGTTCAGCCGCTGGCAGCGACCGGTGCCGGGCGAATGCCCACCACAATATCCAGCCGCTGGCGTTCGCCAGCGCGCGCGAAATCCAAACTGACGGTTGAGCCGGGGCGCGTGGCGGCAATCTCATTCATGCCCGCATGACCATCGCCTACCGGGGTTTCGTTGATCGCGAAAATAACGTCACCGATTTTCAATCCCGCCTTGGCTGCTGGCCCGCCGGGCATAATGGCGCTGATCACGACGCCGTTGCTCTGCGGCGCGACCGATTTCACTTCCAGTCCGAGCCAGCCACGCACCGGGCGGCCGTATTCAATAATATCCTTCATGGTGCGCAGGGCTAAATCCGCAGGAATCGCCAGGCCAATGCCGGTAGAGCCGCCGGATTGAGTGTAAATGGCGGTATTGATGCCGATCAGGCGACCTTCGTGGTCAACCAGTGCGCCGCCGGAATTGCCCGGGTTGATGGCGGCGTCGGTCTGAATAAAGTTTTCGTAGTTGGTCAGCCCCAAACCATAGCGCCCCTTCGCGCTGACGATGCCCTGAGACATGGATTGCCCGAATCCATAGGGGTTGCCGATCGCCAGTACGATATCGCCTACCTGCACCTGCGGGGTATTGCCGAGAGCGATCGGTTGCAATTCGGGCAGGTTGATCTTGAGCACGGCGAGGTCTGTTTCCGGGTCGCTGCCAATCAGGCGGGCGATGGATTGGCGCCCGTCCTGCAGTAAGACCAGAATTTCGTCGGCGCCCTGAATCACGTGAAGGTTGGTGAGCAGGTAGCCTTGGTCAGAGACAATCACACCCGAACCCAGACTACGTTCTACCTTTTCGCGCTCAGCGGGATTACCGCGGCGAAAAAAATGACGAAGGATCGGGTCTTCAAAAACGGAGGAGCGAGGCGTCTGCACAACCTTGGAGGTGTAAATGTTCACCACCGCGGGAGCGGCCCGATTAAACGCACTGGCGTAGCCCGGCGCGGCACTGCTGCTGGCGGGCAGAGGCGCGGGGACGGCCGGTTGGCGCAGGGCGACAATGGCGAGGCCGGCGACAAGTCCGGCGATAACCGGCCACAGCAGCCAGCGCAGTGAGTTGGGCATATACAATCCTTGTCAGAGCTCGAATGACCGAAAATTATCGTCAATTCGCGTAAACTCGCATTCTACACACTCGAGGGGATTGATCGATATGAGCGTTGCGCTTTCTTCACTCCTGGGCCAGGCCAATCGTCTGCTGCAGCCAGAGAAGTTTCAGGACTACTGTCCGAATGGTCTGCAGGTTGAGGGCAAACCGGAGGTGAAAAAGCTGGTCAGTGGTGTAACGGCGTCGTTGGCCTTGATTGATGCGGCCATCGAACGAGGTGCCGATGCCATTCTGGTGCACCACGGATATTTCTGGCGCGGTGAAGATCCCTGTATCAGTGGCATGAAGGGGCGGAGAATTCGGCGCCTGCTGCAAAATGAGGTCAGTCTGCTGGCCTACCACCTGCCGCTGGATGCGCACCCGGAACTTGGCAACAATGCCCAGTTGGCCAAGCGGCTGGGTTTGATTGTGGATGGTGGCCTGCAGCCGGAGGCTGAATTTCCTATCGGCAACTATGGCCGCTTTCCACAGCCTATGCAGGCGCAGGATGTTGCGGCTCTGGTTTCGCGCAGTCTGGACCGCAAGGTCCTGTTGGAGGCGGTGGGTGATCGCCCCATACAGCGCGTGGCCTGGTGTACTGGCGGCGCTCAGGGCTATCTGGCGCAGGCGGCTGCGCTGGGGGTGGATTGTTATCTGACTGGAGAGGTTTCAGAGCAGACGATTCACGAGGCCCGTGAGCTGGGTCTGCATTTTATTGCGGCTGGGCATCATGCTACCGAGCGCTATGGTGCGCCGGCCGTGGCAGACCATCTCGCGGCCTGCCTAGGAATAGAGCACGAATTTATCGATATCGATAATCCGGCCTGATTTACAGGCCGGTTGGGGCGGCTACGCGCTCTGCTTCTTTCTTTTCTTTCTCGGCCTTGTCCAGGCCGTAGTCTTCATCGAGAGCGCCTTTACCGCCGGGTTTGCGCGGGGCGTAATCGAGAGGCTGCTCGGCAGCGACTTTGAGTGGCTCGCCCTGAATAAAGGGGCGATCCTCGGGCAGTGCTTGCAGTGGGCTGATGCCGTGGCTGGTCAGCTCGCTGGCGCTTTTCGCGAGGTGGTTGTGCACGTCGCGGTAGCTTTCAGTCATCTGGTTCAGCAGGTCAGCGGTTTTGCTGAAGTGCTGGTTTACCTGGTCCTGATAATCCTGCTGCTGGCGCTGCAGCTTCTGGATGTGTTTTTCCAGGGCCTTGCGGTTCTGCTGGGAGGGTGACAGTTTGTTGATCAGCCAGGCGCCGGCAGCGAGGCCGACGATCAGGGCGACAAAGGCGATCAGGGCAACGGTTGAAGTTTCGTACACAAATCACTCCAGAGGGCAGTGCATAAGAGAGGGCTTTAGTATAACGGCTGCCGGCCCCGGCGAAAGCGAATCGCTTGCAAAAATTGCGAAAAGTCTCCGCTATCGTTAAAGTTGCGCCCTCTTTGGCTATCGCGCACGCAAACACTGACCATGGCAACCCCTCTGGAGCGCTATAACGCTGACCTTCAGCGGCCCGATTTCACGCCGGATCCGGCGCAGATGCATGCGGTCGAGTGTCTGCAGCGCCTCTATGACGAGCTGGTTGAGCTGGAGCAGACTCAAAAGGCGGCCAGTGTGGTGCAGCGGCTGCTCGGGCGTTTTATTGGTGAAGAGCGCGAGCCGGTGAAAGGGCTCTATTTCTGGGGTGGTGTCGGACGCGGCAAGACCTACCTGATGGACACCTTCTACGAGTGTCTGCCCTTTGAGCGCAAGATGCGCGCGCACTTCCACCGCTTTATGCGCCGGGTGCACGGCGATCTGAAAATGCTGGCGGGCGAAAAGAACCCGCTGACCGTGATTGCGGACCGGATTTCCCGGGAGGCGCGGGTCATCTGTTTTGATGAGTTTTTCGTTTCCGATATCACTGACGCCATGATTCTGGCGGGCCTGTTCCAGGAGCTGTTTGCCCGGGGGGTGGTGCTGGTGGCGACCTCGAATATTGTGCCGGAAGAGCTTTACAAAGACGGCTTGCAGCGGGCCCGTTTTCTGCCGGCGATCGATTTGATCAAGGCGCGCACCAAGGTGGTTAACGTGGATGGCGGTATCGACTACCGTCTGCGCACGCTGGAGCAGGCTGAGCTTTACCACAGCCCGCTGGACCCCGAGGCGGATGAAAGTCTGGCAGATTCTTTCGAGAAGTTGTCGCCGGAGCCGGGGCAGGCCGATGTCGAGCTGGATATTGAGGGGCGTCAGATCAAGGCGCGCTTCGTGGCCGATGATGTCGTCTGGTTTGACTTCAAGGTGCTCTGTGACGGGCCGCGTAGCCAGAATGACTATATCGAGCTGGCGCGCATTTACCACGCGGTATTGGTCAGTAATGTGCCCCAAATGGGCAGTAAAAACGACGATCAGGCGCGGCGGTTTATTAATATGGTCGACGAATTCTATGATCGGCATGTAAAACTGGTGATGTCAGCGGCGGTGCCGCTCGAATCCCTGTATAGTGGCGGGCGCCTGGAATTCGAATTCCAGCGCACGGTCAGTCGGCTGCTGGAGATGCAGTCGCACGACTATCTGGCGCGCGAGCACAGGCCATAAAAATCCCTGGCCAGCGGCTATTAAACGCTTGAAATGGCAGGGCCGGTTCTGTAGTATTCGCGCTCTTTCTTATGTACGAGCCTTTGGGGCAGGATTGATGAAAACCTATAGTGCAAACCCTGACGCTGTGAAGCGTGACTGGTATGTGGTTGATGCCGAAGGAAAAACCTTGGGGCGTCTGGCCAGCGAGATCGCACATCGCCTGCGTGGCAAACACAAGCCGGAATACACTCCGCACGTTGATACTGGCGATTACATCGTTGTGGTCAACTGCGAGAAGGTTGCGGTCACCGGTAAAAAAGCCACTGACAAAATGTATCACCACCACACCGGTTACCCGGGTGGTCTGAAGTCGTTCAGCTTCGAGAAGCTGATCGAGCGCGCGCCTGAGCGTGTTCTGCAGCGCGCTGTAAAGGGCATGCTGCCGCGTAACCCGCTGGGTCGCGCCATGTTCAAGAAACTGAAAGTGTACGCAGGTGAAGCTCACCCTCACGCTGCGCAACAGCCGCAAGAACTCAAGATCTAATCGGACGCCAAATTTATGTCAGCTAGCCAATACTACGGAACCGGTCGCCGCAAAACCTCAACTGCTCGTGTGTTTCTGAAGCAGGGGACCGGTGCAATCACCATCAACAAGCGTCCGCTGGACCAGTACTTTGGTCGCGAAGTAGCGCGCATGATCGTGCGTCAGCCGCTGGAACTGGTTGAGCTGACCGAGAAGTTTGACGTCAACGTGACCGTTGCCGGTGGTGGCAGCTTTGGTCAAGCGGGCGCGATTCGTCACGGCATCACGCGTGCTCTGATGGAGTACGACGAAGGTCTGCGCGGTTCGCTGCGTAAGGCTGGCTACGTTACCCGCGACGCTCGTGAAGTTGAGCGTAAGAAAGTGGGTCTGCGCAAAGCACGTAAGAAGCCGCAATTCTCCAAGCGTTAATCGCACGGCAGAGTTGCTGGGAGAGGTCTTCTCTCCGGTGTCTTTCAAACGCCCTGTGGAGTTATTTCGCAGGGCGTTTTTTTTGCGCCTTACCGCGCTGGAAGCGCCGTGTAGAGGGAGATTCGCCTTGTCACACAGGGGCAATTTCTTTACTATTTGCCCCCATTTGAATTCTGACTCAGGTTTGCCTTTCCCATCCCTGAATCATCCTGGACTTTTCTGAGTAATGGGGGAAACGTCATGAGCAATGACGGAGTAAATACGGGGCGTCGACGCTTCCTGACCGCCGCTACATCGGTAGTGGGCGCGGCAGGGGCTGTTGGTGTCGCAGTGCCGTTTGTGGGTTCCTGGAACCCCAGCGCCAAGGCCGAAGCGGCCGGTGCGCCCGTTAAGGTTGATATCAGCAAGCTTGAGCCGGGCCAGATGGTCGTCAAGGAATGGCGTGGCAAGCCGGTGTACGTGATGCGTCGCACCGACGAGCAGGTTGCCGGTCTCGACAAGGTCGACGACTTCCTGAAAGACCCGCAGTCAGGCAATGCGGCCCAGCAACCGGCCTATGTTGATCCTCAGGCCCGTTCGATCAAGCCCGAAATTCTGGTGCTGGTTGGTCTGTGTACCCACCTCGGCTGTGCGCCGAAAAAACGCTTCGAAGTTGGCGCGGCCGACCTCGGTGGCGATACCTGGCAAGGCGGCTTTTTCTGCCCCTGTCACGGTTCCAAGTTTGACCTCGCTGGTCGCGTCTATAAGGGTGTTCCCGCCTCTGACAATCTGGTGGTGCCGCCCTATAGCTATGAAAGCGACAACGTATTGGTTATCGGCGTAGATCAGGAGGCGGCGTAAATGATTAACATGCTTATTGGTCTGCGTGACTGGGTTGATGATCGCCTGCCGATCATGCGTGCGTGGAATACCCACATGGGTAAATACTACGCGCCCAAGAACTTCAACTTCTGGTATTTCTTCGGTGTCCTGTCGCTGCTGGTTCTGGTTAATCAGCTGCTGACCGGTATCTGGCTCACCATGAGCTACACCCCGTCTTCAGAAGAAGCCTTCCGCTCCGTTGAATACATCATGCGTGATGTGGACTTCGGCTGGATCATCCGTTACATGCACTCCACCGGCGCCTCGGCCTTCTTTGTGGTCGTGTATCTCCACATGTTCCGCGGTCTGCTCTACGGCTCCTACAAAAAGCCGCGCGAGCTGGTGTGGGTGTTCGGCATGCTGATCTTTGTCATTCTGATGGCAGAGGCTTTCGTCGGTTATGTACTGCCCTGGGGGCAAATGTCCTACTGGGGTGCCCAGGTTATCATCTCGCTGTTTGGGGCGATCCCGGTGGTGGGTGAAGACATCGTACAGTGGGTGCGTGGTGACTACCTGATTTCCGGTATTACCCTGAACCGCTTCTTTGCCCTGCACGTGGTGGCGCTGCCCATCGTCTTGCTGGCGCTGGTTGTGCTTCACCTGCTGGCGCTGCACGAAGTGGGTTCCAACAACCCCGATGGCGTTGATATCAAGAAGAACAAGGATGAGACCGGCAAGCCCCTGGATGGCGTTGCTTTCCACCCGTACTACACCGTGCATGACCTGCAGGCGGTAGCGGTATTCCTGTTTATCTTCTGTGCGGTGATCTTCTTCCTGCCGGAAATGGGTGGCTTCTTTATCGAGTATGCCAACTTTGAAATTGCCAACAGCCTGAAGACCCCTGAGCACATCGCGCCTGTCTGGTACTTCACGCCGTTCTATTCGGTACTGCGTGCGGTTCCCGATAAACTGCTGGGCTTCATCGCCTTTGCTGCCTCGGTAGCCATCTTGTTTGTACTGCCCTGGCTGGATCGCAGCCCGGTGAACTCCATCCGTTATAAAGGGATGTTCAGTAAGGTTGCGCTGGTGCTGTTTGCCTCCTCCTTTATCATCCTGGGTTATCTGGGTGTGAAGGCGCCGACCGAAGGTCGTACCATTCTGGCTCAGATCTGTTCAGTGATTTACTTCCTGTTCTTCCTGGCCATGCCGATCTGGACCAGCCTTGAGAAGACCAAGCCGGTACCTGAGCGTGTGACCATGAATGGCGGTATGGGTTTCTGGCGCAGTGTCGGTGCCTTTATCCTGATCATGGGTCTGGCCATCATCCCGATCAAGGCGGTCGGTGCGGAAAGCGCCTACGCCTGTGGCACCATTCCCTGTGATGAAGTTGAGTTTGATGTTACTGACAAGGCATCGCTGCAAAGCGGTGCCCAGCTTTATATGAACTACTGCATGGGCTGTCACGGTCTGCAGTACGCTCGCTACAAGCGCACCGCTGACGATCTGGGCATTCCGGTTGATCTGTTTGAAGAGAACCTGAAATTCAGCTCAAGCCATCTGATCGGTGACCTTATGGAAGGGTCTATGTCGTTTAAAGACGGCAAGCAGTTCTTCGGTGCTGCACCACCTGACCTGACGCTGATCGCTCGTTCTCGCAACCCCCAGTGGCTGTACACTTACCTGCGCAACTTCTATCAGGATGAGTCTCGCCCCTACGGTGTGAACAACCGGGTATTTCCTGATGTGGGTATGCCCCATGTACTGGAAGAGCTGCAGGGTTTGCAGGCTTGCGCCCCCGGCCCGGTTCGCGACGAGAACGGTGGCATTTTGCGCGACAAGCTGACTGGTGAGAATATTCTGTTTGATGAATCCGGTAAGGCCTTGAACCCCTGTGGCAGCTTCACGCTGGTTCAGGAAGGTTCCATGAGCCCCGCTGAATTCGATACCGCTATGTACAACCTGGTGAACTTCCTGGAGTACATCGGTGAGCCCATGCAGGCTGAGCGCAAGCAGCTGGGCATTTATGTGTTACTCTTTATTGCTCTGTTTTTCGTTTTTGCGTTCTTGCTGAATCGCGAGTACTGGAAAGACGTACACTAACAGAACCGGCGGCCGCATCCGCGGCCGCTCCGTTTAGATTTTTGTGAGGAAAGCTCGATGGGGATTGTCGCCAAGCGATCAACCATGACATTTTTTTCCGACCCGAACAGCCACTATAGCCATCGGGTTCGTATTGTTCTCTGCGAAAAGGGCGTAACGGTCGATGTTATTCATGTAGACCCGAATAACCTGCCGCAGGAAATCGCTGACATCAATCCCTACAACAGCCTGCCTACGCTGGTTGATCGTGATCTGGCTTTGTACGAGTCCAAGGTCATGATGGAGTATCTGGACGAGCGCTTCCCGCACCCGCCGCTGTTGCCGGTGTATCCGGTTGCTCGTGGCGAGAGCCGTCAGTATATCTATCGCATTGAGCGCGACTGGTGTGCGCTGGTAGATCAGATTCTGGCCGGTGGTGCTGCCAAGACCGTGGATAAGGCGCGCAAAGAGCTGAAAGATACCTTGCTCGCGATCTCCCCGCTGTTCAGCGAAAAGCCATACTTTATGAGCGATGAGTTCACGCTGGTGGATTGCTGCCTGGCGTCTATTCTGTGGCGCTTGCCGCTGATGGGTATCGAGATTCCCAATACCAAACAGACCAAGCCTTTGCTGGCTTACATGGAGCGTCTGTTTGAACGTCCTTCCTTCAAAGAAAGCCTTTCCGAGCAAGAGCGCGAAATGGCTTCGGCTCAAGTAGCGGTTTGATCGCTCCTTTTCTGTTATGTCGATGAGTTCCAGTCGCCCGTACATGATACGGGCGATTTACCAATGGATTCTGGATAACCAGTGCACCCCCTACCTTCTGGTGAACGCCGAGGGCGAGGGCGTGGTGGTGCCGCAGGATTTTGTTCAGGACGGTCAGATTGTGCTGAATATTTCCGAGACTGCGGTAGTGGGTTTAACGATCGACAACGCCTATTTGAGTTTCAGTGGTCGCTTCGGCGGTGTGTCGCAAGATATCTGGGTGCCGGTCGGTGCCGTACTCGCGATCTATGCCAGAGAGAACGGGCAGGGCATGCTGTTTGAACCGGATGATGGCGATGTGCCGCCGCCGACTTCGGATGGTGATGGTTCAGAGAGCGGTGACGCGCCGAAGCGTCCCAGTCTGAAAGTCGTTAAATAAGCCTCACAGATATTCGAAAACCCGAACCACTCGCTGCACCCCGTTGGTCTGTCTAACAAGATCCGCTGCAATGTCGGCTTCCTGCCCGCTGACGATTCCCATCAGATAAACCACGCCGTTTTCGGTTACCACCTTGATGCGCCCCGAATCCAGCTTGTCGCTGAAGGCCAGTTTGCTGCGCACTTTGGTGCTAAGCCAGGCGTCGTTGCTGCGTACCAATAGCGAGGTTTTGCCGGTTACGATCAGTTCATTATGCACCCGGCGCACCCGTTTGATATTGGCGGCGATAGTCGCAGCCTGTTGGCGAAGGGTTTCCGAGGGCACCTGCCCGATGAGCAGTAGAATGCCGTTGTAGCTGACAGCATCAATATTCGCATTGTCGAGAGCCGGGTCTGCGGCGCGGATATTCACCAAGGCTTTGGTTTCAATGATTTGATCGTCGATGGCGGCGCCGAGGGTGCGTTCACCCGGGTCTTCCTGGATTGGACCTTCACTGGTCGCGCTGACAATGGCCGTACAGCCGCTAAGCCATATCAATGTAGAAAACAAAGCTATCAGGTATACGCGCACGTTATTCATTGGCTCCAAACAGTTGCATCTCAACCAGCTCGCAAAGGCTATTGGTAACGACCATCTGCATTTCGCTGACGCGGGCGCGATTATTATGCGGAATCGCGATCTCGATGTCATTGGCGGTCAGCAGTGCATTGGTTTCGCTACCGTCCGCATTGCTAATTGCGATTATGGTCATATCTCGCTCATGAGCTGCCTGTACCGCCTTAACGACGGCGGCCGACACGTTGCCCTGATAATAAATAACAACAATATCGCCGGACTGCCCCAGCGATTGCAGCTGGCGCGAATAGAGTTCGCCATAGGCGCTGTCGGCGGTAATGCCTGCCGTGACAACCGTATCGGCGCTGAGGTTAATGGCGGGCAAGGACGGGCGCTCGTACTGATAGCGATTCTGCAGGTTGGCCGTTAACAGATGGGGCATCAGGCTGTTGGCGCCATCGCCGCAGCAGAAGATCTTGCCCTCGCTGAGCATGCAGCCGACCATCAGTTCTGAGGCTGCAGCAATGGACTCGCTGTTGGCATCGATGCAGCGCATAGCGGCGTCGATATGGCTGTGAAAAATATCGGATACGTATTCAGAAAGCATGGCTTATATCGTCTAGTGAAAAGGCGGCTCGATGCCAGTCGAATTCCAGCTGATCGCTACCCGGTTGGACATTCTTACCGCTGACCGCAATCACGTCAAAGCGACAGGCTGCATTTTGCAATGCGCGATGACGGAGCAAAAAAAACTGCGCCGCCTTTGCCAGCTTCAGCTGTTTGCGGGCGTCGACACTGGCCGCCGCACCGCCGTAGCGATTGCTGCGGCGAAAGCGAACCTCGATAAAAACGAGGAATCCCCTGTGGCGACCGATGATATCGATCTCGCCGCTTCGACAGCGAAAATTTCGTTCCAGAATATGCACGCCTTGCTGGGTCAGCCAGCGGCAGGTTTGCTCTTCAACGAAGTTCCCAAACTGTGTTCTGTTGGCCGCGGTAGCCTTCCTGCGCATTCCGCTCTGCGGGGGCAATGTCTTTGTCATGGATGTCCTTATCCAACGTTGTGTCTGTCAGCGGTATGTTTTTGGCTAAACCATCTTCGAATACGGCCAGCAGTAGCTGGCGTTCGATCTGACCCACTTCATTCAGGCTTAGGCTGCCACTTTCGCCATAAACCCGGCTTTCGTTCAATCGTGCCATTTGCTGCAGGCGAGGGTAAAGCCGGTAGGCATCGACTCCGAGAGCATACATGCGCTGATAGTGGCGGCTTTGCGGCAGCTCTTTCAGGATAAGGGACTTCTCGGGGGCCTGATCGGTTAAGGCCCACGGTGAATCAACAAACTTTACACCGTCGATATCCCGGTTCTTGGCCGGGGCGGGAATGCCAGAGTATATGTGGGAAGTGGCGTAGACCGGTACGTCGCCCGCGTAGTGGAAGGCTAGTAGCGGTTTGATGGCGTAGGCTTCACTGGGGCGCGCCACCAGAAAGATGAAATCAATATCGCTGCGACGGCGCGGATGGAATTCGATATTGTTGCCGATCAGCCAGGTCAGTTTCTGGGCGCGCTTTTCGCTGCGATCCAGTTGCATGGCGTCCTTGATGATTTTGGAGTAATCATTGGCTTTGCCGCTGAAGGTGGCTTGGGCAACGACCTGACCTCCGACTTGACTCCAGTTTTCGGAAAAAGCGCGGGCGACATTCATGCCCCATTCGCCTTCCGGTATCAACACCATCGCCCGTTGAAAGCCTTCACTGGCGGCTATCCGCGCGATCTGCCTCGCTTCGTCTTCCGGCGCCAGCGCAAACTGGTAGAAATTCAAAGGAAACTGGTCGCCTTTAGCGCGGTTCAGTGCCAGTACCGGCACGTCAAACACGGGCACCTGCTCGAGCAGGGTTTCCACAACATCTTTGCGCAAAGGGCCGATGACCAGCTGGGCGCCGTCGGCAACGGCCTGCCGATACAGGCTGCCGATCTGCTGTCCGTCCGCACTGTCGTAAGTGCGAACCTGCGGCGCCGGGTTACCGCGCCCGCGGGTCTGATGGTAGGTCGCCATAAAGCCATCGCGGATGGCTTTGCCCAGCGGGGCCAGCTTGCCGGTGAAGGGCAGAATCATGGCGACCTGCTGGGGTTTTTCGGCCGCCATGTCGCTCAGTTGGGTCAGCCCGCCCGGCAAGTTGTTGGCGGCGGGGTGATTGGGCCAGCGCTGGAGCCAGGCATTGAGCTGGCGCACCTGGGAATCTATATCGCCCTGATTGTCTTTGGAGATTGACGCCAGCTCGATCCAGCCGAGGAAGTCGCGGTTGGTGGCACTGTGGTGACTTTCGATAAGACGCCGGGTGGACACGTAAGATAGGGAGTGCCAGATGCCTTCCCGGTTGATCGCCTGTTGGCTGCTGGCTAGCAGTGGATCAATGTAAATTCGCTCTTGGGCGGCCTCCAGGTGCTGGCCTTCTAGTGCGTACAACGATGCTCGTAACTGGCTGATCTGCAGTTGGCGGGGCAGGTCAGCCATCAGGATCATGTCTTGCAATTGTTCTTCATTCAGCAGGGCCAATGCTTCCTGAAACTTGCCCTGATTACGCAGAATGCGGGCTGAGAGCGAAGCGTACTGCACGCGGAGCTCGGCAGGCAGCACTGAGGCATCGACGTTGCTAAGCAATTCTTCAGCTAGCGGCAGCTGCAGTTCTCGCAGCAGCAATTCAGCGGCGCGCAGCTGGTAGTGCTGTTTATCGGGAATTTCTTCTGTCGCCGCCGCTCGCTCGAGCCAGAGGTTAACCTGTTCTCGGGGGCTCAATTGCGGATCCATCGGCAGTTCCTGCCGCTTATAACTCGCCTTCTGACCGGGTTCTGTTGGGGTGCCGGAGCAGGCTGCCAGCAGCGCCACCAGTGCGAGGGCGGAAATACGGTAAATGCTTGTCATTGCTTTCAAGTCGCTGTTAGTCTGCGCGCAAATCTGACTGGGAGAGGCCAATGGCGGTGTCTGCGCTTTATATTGTACCCACACCGATTGGCAATCGGGCAGACATGGTACCGCGAGCGGTAGAGGTCCTACAATCCGTTGGTCTGATTGCTGCCGAGGATATGCGGCATAGTCGCCCTTTGTTGCAGCATTTCGCTATTGAAACCCCAATGCTTGCTTACCACGATCACAGTGATGAGCGCGTTGTAGAGCGGGTATTGTCGACGCTACAGGGCGGCGACAGCGTGGCGTTGATCAGTGATGCCGGAACCCCGCTGATTTCCGACCCCGGCTACCGCATTGTCGATGCGGCCCACAGTGCTGGTATTCCTGTGATTCCGATTCCGGGTGCCTGCGCGGCCATTGCTGCACTCAGTGCCGCAGGCCTGCCTTCTGATAGGTTTTGTTTTGAGGGTTTTCTGCCGGCCAAGTCCCAAGCTCGATTTACCGCGTTACAGGCTTTGGTCGCGGAAAGCCGAACGCTGATTTTCTACGAGGCGCCTCACCGCTTGCTGGAAACCGTCAAGGGCATGGCAGAGGTGTTTGGCAGCGATCGCATTGCCGTGCTCGCCCGCGAAGTCACAAAAATGCATGAAACGATTCGCCGTGCGCCGCTCGGTGAGCTGGCCGAGTGGATTGCTGCGGATAGCAACCAGCAGCGCGGGGAGTGTGTGCTGCTCGTCAAGGGTGCCCCGCAGCGGCAGCAGGCGCTGGACGCAGAGGCGGAGCGAATTCTGTATCTGTTGATGGATGAGTTGCCGCTTAAGCAAGCCTCGCAGTTGGCCGCGAAGATCACCGGGCTGAAGAAAAACCTGCTCTATGATGCGGGGCTAAAGCGCTCTGAGGGTGATTGAAGCGCTTGCATTCAGTCAGAACACTGTATATTCTTCCATGTGAGTCGGTCGGGCAGTCGCCGCCTGCAATTTTGCAGGGGGAGGAAAGTCCGGGCTCCATAGGGCAGAGTGCCAGGTAACCCCTGGGGGGCGTGAGCCTACGGAAAGTGCAACAGAAAGGATACCGCCAAACAGCTTCCCGGTTGTTCGGTAAGGGTGAAAAGGTGCGGTAAGAGCGCACCGCGCGGCTGGCAACAGGCGTGGCGATGGTAAACCCCACTCGGAGCAAGGCCAAATAGGAATCCAGCGCTGTGGCCCACAGTGGATTCGGGTAGGCTGCTTGAAACCAGCGGTGACGCTGGTTCTAGATGAATGACTGTCCCAGACAGAACCCGGCTTACAGACCGACTCTCATTTTTTTCGCCATTCGGCGAGCCTTTTAGTCTGGCAACCCCGTCAGGCATTTCCCTCAAACCGACAAGCCGCGGGCAAACTCTTGAGAGTTTACCTTAACTTTGTGCGCCACTAGATTGATTTGCTTTAGAAATGGGTGTTTGGGGGTTGGAGGTTTTCCAGAAGATACCTGCATTTTTACCGCAAAACCCTGAGAAATCAAAGCATTTACCCTGCATTTTCCTTGACACTCCTCTCCCAGCCTCCCTATAGTGTGCGAAAGTGGAAAAAAGTGGTTTTTAGTGGTTTTTAGTGGTCTCCACAACCATAGGGGTGGGAACGAGTGTTCACCGGTAGCAATAACGTCACGATGGATTCGAAGGGGCGCTTGGCGATTCCAGCCAAGATTCGCGATGCCCTTGCGGATGCCTGTGGAGGCCGGATTGTGATTACCGCCCACACCGAGGACCGCTGTCTGCTGGTCTACCCCGAGCAGGAGTGGGCTGAGCTTCAGGAAAAAATTGCCGCACTGCCCAATATGAATCCCAAGGCCCGTCGCATTCAGCGTCTGGTGTTGGGCTATGCCACGCCGCTGGAGTTGGATTCGAACGGCCGGGTGCTGTTGCCGCAAACGCTGCGCGACTACGCCCAGCTGGAAAAGAAACTGATCCTGGTGGGGCAGAACAACAAACTGGAGCTCTGGAGCGAAGCGCTCTGGAACAGCTGGGTAGATGAGGATGAGCCCGAAGGCGATATCCCTGATGCCGTCAGTGCGCTGTCACTGTAGGCGATAAGAATGAGCGAGCATTTATCGGTTTTGCTGCAAGAAGCCGTGGAGGCACTGGTGATCAACCGGTCGGGTTTCTACATCGATGGCACATTCGGGCGCGGCGGTCACAGCCGGGAGGTGCTATCCCGGCTTGACGATGACGGCCGGGTGCTCGGGGTGGATAAAGACCCCCGGGCCATGGCCACCGCTCACTCCATGCAGGCGCAAGACAAGCGCCTGCTGTTTTATCGGGGGTCCTTTGCGGATTTTGATGCGGCGCTTGCGGAGCAGGGCGTCGCTGAAGTGGATGGCATCTTGCTGGATCTCGGGGTGTCGTCACCACAGTTAGATGAGGCTGAACGCGGATTCAGTTTTACTCGTGACGGCGAACTCGATATGCGCATGGATCCCGAGTCCGGTGAAAGCGCCGCTGACTGGCTGGCGCGTGTAGAAGAGAGTGAGTTAGTTCGGGTGCTGAAGGTCTACGGTGAAGAGCGCTTTGCCAAGCGAATCGCCAGTGCCATTGTCAAAGCCCGCGAAGAAACACCGATTACCCGAACGCTGCAGTTGGCCAAGTTGGTAGCCGAGGCTAACCCCGCGTGGGAAAAACACAAGCATCCGGCAACCCGCGCCTTCCAGGCCATCCGGATTCAGGTGAACAACGAGTTGGGTGATCTGGAGACAGCATTGGCGAAAGCGCTGGATCACCTCAAGCCCGGCGGTCGGCTGGTAGTGATCAGTTTTCATTCGTTGGAAGACCGGATCGTTAAACAGTTTATGAAAAAAGAAAGTCGTGGTCAGGATGTTCCTGCCTATATCCCCTTGCAGGAAAGTGAGGTCACACGACGCTTAAAACTGATAGGCAAAGCGCAGAAGCCCGGGCGCGAGGAAATTGATAACAATCCTCGCGCGCGCAGTGCCGTAATGCGCGTTGCCGAAAAAATTCACTGACCGGGCTGGAGAGCGCGGCTTATGACAGGGCGAACAGTGACAATCGCGTTATTGGTAGGAGCGATCGTAGCCTCGGCGGCTGCGGTTATCGACAGCTCCCATGATTCGCGTCGCCTGTTTAATGAGTGGCAAGGGCTGCAGAAGCAGGCCTACCGACTGAATGAAGATTGGGGTCGTCTGTTGCTGGAGCGCAGCACTTGGGCGGCTCACGACCGTGTTGAGCAGTTGGCAGCCGATCGACTGATGATGGTTGTCCCCGAGAACGAAGCATTGCAATTGGTGAGAGTTGATGGCCAAACAGGTCACTGAACCGGTACCGGTATGGCGCTTCCTAGTGATGGTGCTGGGGCTGGTTGCGCTCGCCTGTATGCTGGTCTGGCGCACGCTTCACCTGCAGGTATTGGATGCAGATCGTGGTCGCGATTTTCTGCAGGGGCAGGGCAACGCTCGTACTATTCGCACCGAACAGATTCCCGCTCACCGCGGCATGATTACCGACCGCAATGGCGAACCGCTGGCAGTGAGTACGCCGGTGGCGTCGATCTGGGCTGATCCCAAAGAGCTGGTTAACGCCATGGGACGGGTACCGGAGTTGGCGCAGTTGCTTGGCTTAAATCGGCAGGAACTGCGCGAAAAAATAGAGCGAGTGGCCGGTCGTCGTTTTGTTTACCTGCGCCGTCACCTGACGCCCGCCGAGGCAGAGAAAGTGCTGTCGGCAGGGATTCCCGGTGTGTATATGCAGCGGGAATACCGGCGTTACTACCCGGCCGGCGAAGTCGTAGCCCATCTGGTGGGTTTCACCAATATCGATGATCGCGGTCAGGAAGGGTTGGAACTGGCCTACGATGAGTGGCTGCGCGGCACGCCCGGTAGCAAGCGGGTGCTGAAAGATCTGTACGGCAACATAATCCGCGATCTGGACGATGGTCGTGCGGCGAGTCCCGGTAACGATCTGCAGCTGACGATAGATCTGCGCTTGCAATATCTGGCCTACAAAGAATTGAAGCTTGCCCTGCAGCGCTCCCAGGCCAAGGCCGGCTCTGTGGTCATGATCGACAGCAAAACCGGCGAAGTCTTGGCGATGGCTAATCAGCCCGGCTACAACCCTAACAATCGCTCTGAGCTGCGCTTGGCAGCACTGCGCAACCGCGCTGTAACCGATGTCTTTGAGCCCGGTTCTACAGTGAAGCCGTTTACTGTGGTGGCGGCACTGGAGAGCGGCAAGTTCACGGCGGAATCGACGATCGATACCAATCCGGGCCATATGCGCATCGGCGCTAAAACGCTGGTGGATCCGGTGAACTATGGCGAGCTGGATATGGAAGGCATGCTGCGTAAATCCAGCCAGGTCGGAATCAGCAAGTTATCACTCGCACTGAATGAGCAATGGGTGTGGGATGTGTTTCAGCGTATCGGCCTCGGTCGCTCAACGGGAATTGGCTTTCCCGGCGAAAGCAATGGGCTGCTGCCGAATCGACCCAAGTGGCTGCCAATAGAGCGTGCCAACTTTGCCTTCGGTTACGGGTTGTCGGTCACCGCGTTGCAGTTGGCGCAGGCCTACGGCGTGCTTGCCAATGGTGGTGTGCTGCAACCGGTCAGCCTGATTCAGCGAGCTCAGGCCGCTGAGTCATATCGCGTTATTGAAGAGCCCGTCGCACGCAGCGTGTCCGCCATGCTTGAGTCGGTTGTTCGCCCCGGTGGTACCGGAACTCGTGCGCGTATCAATGCTTACCGCGTGGCAGGTAAAACCGGAACCGTTCACAAGATTGGCGAAGGGGGCTACGCGGATGATCGCTACCTGTCCCTGTTTGTCGGCATGGCACCGGCCACGAATCCGCGGGTGGTGACGGTTGTCACCATCGACGAGCCGGGCAGCGGCAAATACTACGGTGGTGAAGCCGCCGCCCCGGTATTTTCCCGAGTGACCGGCGAAGCCATGCGTTTGTTAAACATCGCACCGGATGCGGTGGAAGAAATGGTCGCCGAAAAAGCGAAAAACAAGAAACCGGGTTCAGCGTAACAATGGAAGCGCTCATGGGACTAACAGCGACAGTACTTGGCGATCTGCTCGACGGGGTTGCGCCGGCGCAGGCTGCCGTGCCCGTGTCTGGAATCGCGCTGGACAGTCGTCAGGTTCGTGCCGGCGATGTATTTCTGGCGGTGCGCGGCCACTCGCTGGATGGCCGTGATTTTATTGATAAGGCAATCGCCAAGGGCGCTGCTGCGGTGATTGCAGATGCGCCCTGTGACGAGTCACGCTGGCCCCTTCCGGTCATTGCTATCGATAATTTGTCTCAGCACCTCAGCGAAATCGCCGGGCGCTTTTACTGTCATCCCTCGCGCAATCTGAGTTTGATCGGTGTCACCGGGACCAACGGTAAATCGAGTGTTACGCATTATCTGGCACAGCTTCTGGAATTGCTCGGTCATCCCTGTGGTGTGATGGGCACCTTGGGTGCGGGCCGCATCCAACAGTTGGCTTCTGCGGTCAATACCACGCCGGATGCGGTAAGCGTTCAGCAGACGCTGGCGCAGTGGCGCGATGGCGGAGCCCGCTGGGCTGCAATGGAAGTGTCTTCTCACGGTCTGGTTCAGGGGCGAGTGTCGGCATTGCAGTTTAGCTCGGCTGTGTTTACGAACCTGACGCAGGATCATCTCGATTACCACGGCACCATGGAGGCCTACGGCGCCGCCAAGGCTCGCCTATTTGCCATGCCCGGCTTGCACAATGCCATTCTAAATGCAGACGATGATTACTCCGCTGCAATAGAGTGTTCCCTGCCGGCGTCAGTGCACTGCATTCGCTTCGGCTTTGGTGAGTCGGCTCATGTGCGTGCCGTAGACGTTGACTACAGCGCCGCCGGTATCAAAGCCGAGATTCAAACGCCGTGGGGATCGCTGGAGCTCAATACCTCGCTCTGCGCCAGCGTGAATCTGCTGAATATTCTCGCCAGCATTGCAGTGTTGGGGGCAGAGGGTTTTGCCTTGCGTGATATTGAGCGCGCGCTGCCGAGTTTGAGACCCGTGCCCGGCCGATTGGAAAAGCTGGCTGGTGCCGATGGTGTGCAGGTTGTGGTCGACTACGCGCATACCCCGGATGCCCTTGAAAAAGTTCTGCAAGGTCTGCGTCCGCACTGTAAAGGAAAACTGTGGTGTGTGTTTGGCTGCGGCGGTGACCGCGACAAGGGCAAGCGACCGCTTATGGGACGCGTCGCCGAGCAGTATGCCGACCGAGTCGTGCTGACCAGCGACAATCCGCGCAGCGAAATTCCCGAAGCGATTATTGCCGATATCCGAAATGGATTAAGCCAAGCTCCCTATAGCGAGACCAGTGATCGCCAGTTGGCTATCGAACAGGCTATTGCAGCGGCCGCACCCGGTGATCTTGTTGTTATTGCCGGCAAAGGACATGAGGACTATCAGGAAACTGCAGGTAAACGCCTGCCATTCAGTGATGTGCAATGTTCGCGACTAGCGCTGGCACGGAGGGTTCCATCGTGATGGGGGCCTTGTCACTGTCAGATATTGCCATCGCGATTGAGGCTAATTGGGCGTCGGCTGAGGCGTCAGTTACGGCTGTGAGCACCGATAGCCGGGAACTGGCGACGGGCAGTTTGTTCGTTGCGCTGCGCGGCGAGCATTTTGATGGGCACGCCTTTCTCGGCGCGGCGGCCAATGCCGGTGCGGTTGCTGCCGTGGTTGATACCGCTGGATCGGAGTTCATCCCGCAGTTGATCGTATCTGACACTCTGAAAGCTTATGGGCAGGTCGCCCGTTTAAATCGGGACCGTTTTGTAAACGCCGGGGGAAAAATTGTTGCCCTGACTGGCAGCAGCGGCAAAACCAGCTGCAAGGAAATGTTGGCCGCCATTCTCAAGCAGCAATTCTCGGTTCACGCGACCCGCGGCAATTTCAACAATGAGATTGGTGTACCGCGCACTCTGCTGGAAATTGAAGCGCATCACGACGTAGCGGTGATTGAGATGGGCGCTGCGAAACGTGGGGATATCGCTTATCTCTGCGAATTCGCCCAGCCGGATATTACGCTGATTACCAACGCCGGCCCGGCGCACCTGGAAGGCTTCGGTAGCTTGCAGGGCGTAGCGGAAACCAAGGGTGAAATTTATCGCGCGCTGACGGGCACCGGTTTCGCGGTGATCAATGCGGACGATCCTTTCTCAGCGCTGTGGCGTGAGTATGCCGGTGACGCCAAGGTGGTTAACGTCAGTTTGGATAGCACCGATGCTGATGTTTACGCCAGCAATCTCAATGTAACGGCAAGCGGAACGAGCTTCACATTGCACTGCATGGGAGGTTGCGTGGAGGTGACCTTGCCTCTGCTAGGTCGCGCGATGGCACGCAATGCCCTGTTAGCGGCAGCAGCAGCTCAAGTGGCAGGTGCGTCTCTGGAGGCGATTAAAGCCGGGCTGGAATCCCTGTTGCCGGTCGCTGGTCGGGTATATCCCATGGTCCAGTCCTGGGGCACGTTAATTGATGACAGTTACAACGCCAACCCGGCTTCTGTGAAAGCGGCGATTGATGTATTGGCTGAATTCCCTGGTCGGCGATTACTGGTGCTGGGCGTAATGGCAGAACTCGGGCCGGACAGTGCTGTTCTGCATCGCGAGGTGGGCGAGTACGCGTCGACCAAGCAGATTGATGCAGTACTGTGCTGTGGCGAACAGACACGCCATACCTGCGAAGGTGCGGGCGCAATTGGCGAATACTACAACGATAAAGAGGCCCTGCTTGGGGCCCTGCTAAAAAAAGTGACTTTGGGAGACACCGTGTTGGTTAAAGGGTCCCGCTCCGCGGGAATGGACTCGATTGTAGACGCGGTTGCCAACGCTCGGGTAACTGGGGGGAAAGCACCATGCTAATGTTGTTGGCCGAGTATCTATCGCAATATGTCAGCGGTTTTGCGGTGTTTCAGTACCTGACCTTTCGCGGCATATTGGGCGTGTTAACGGCACTGGCGATCTCGCTTTTAGTCGGTCCGGTCATGATCCGCCGCCTGAACTATCACCAGATTGGTCAGGCAGTGCGCGACGACGGCCCCGAGAGTCATTTCAGCAAATCCGGTACGCCCACAATGGGTGGTGCTTTGATTCTGGTTGCCATTACCATCAGTACCCTGTTGTGGTCCGACCTTTCCAATAACTACGTCTGGGTTGTGCTCGGCGTGATGCTGATTTTCGGCGCGGTGGGTTGGGTTGACGACTACCGCAAAGTGATTGAGCGCAATCCTCGCGGTCTGCCGGCACGCTGGAAATACTTCTGGCAATCAGTGGGCGGTATTGTGGCGGCTGTTTACCTCTATACGCTCGCGACTGATCCGGCCCATACAGACCTGATTATCCCCTTCTTCAAGGATGTAACGCTTGAGCTGGGTGTTCTGTTCATTGTGTTGACCTACTTCGTCATTGTTGGCTCGAGCAATGCCGTCAATCTCACGGATGGTCTCGACGGGCTGGCGATTCTGCCCTCGGTCATGGTCAGCGGCGCGCTGGCAATCATCGCCTATTTGGCCGGTCACTATACCTTTGCCGATTACCTGCATATTCCCTATATCGAAGGCGCAGGTGAGTTGATTGTGTTCTGCGGAGCGCTGTCTGGCGCCGGCTTGGGCTTTCTTTGGTTTAACACGTATCCGGCCCAGGTTTTTATGGGCGACGTGGGTGCGCTGGCGCTCGGTGCTGCGCTGGGTGCCGTTGCGGTTATAACCCGCCATGAGATTGTGTTCTTCATTATGGGCGGAATTTTTGTGCTGGAAACGGTATCGGTGATCCTGCAGGTTGCCTCGTTCAAATTAACGGGCCGCCGCATTTTCCGAATGGCACCGATTCATCATCACTATGAATTGAAAGGTTGGCCGGAACCGCGCGTTATCGTGCGCTTCTGGATTATTACGGTTGTGCTGGTTCTGTTTGGACTGGCCACACTGAAACTGCGTTAAGAGGCAGCTGCTGAAAATCTTATGAGCCTGATCGCATCAGATACACAACGCATCGTCGTCGGCCTGGGAGTGACCGGGCTGTCGTGTGCGCGTTTTCTGGCGAAAAACGGCATGAGCTTTTCTGTGGCTGACAATCGTGAAATTCCGCCCGGGCTCGATCAATTTCGGCAGGAGTTCCCGGACGTAACCTTGTCGCTAGGTCCGTTTCAGGCGGGGCAATTTGATGCTGCCGATGAGCTTTATATCAGTCCCGGCATTTCCTTGCGTGAACCGGTCATTGCCAGCGCGATTCAGGCGGGTGTGAAAATTTCCGGCGATCTGGATTTGTTTGTGCAGTCTGCTCGCGCGCCGCTGGTGGCCATTACCGGGTCCAATGGCAAGAGCACGGTGACCACACTGTTGGGTGCCATGGCCGAAGAAGCGGGTTTGAAGGTTGCGATTGGCGGCAACCTCGGCACACCAATGCTCGATCTATTGAGTGATGACAGCGAACTCTACGTGTTGGAGCTATCGAGCTTCCAGTTGGAGCGCTGCGCCGGCGTGAACGCGGAAGTCGCGACTGTTTTGAATGTTAGTGAAGATCATCTGGATCACCACGGCTCGTTGCTGGCCTACCATCAGGCTAAACACCGCATCTTTCGCGGTTGCCGTCAGGCCTTAATCAACCGCGACGATATGCTGACCCACCCGCTGGTTCCGGACAGTGTTCGGCAGTGGAGCTTTGGTTTGCAAGCGCCGGGTCGCGAGGCCTTTGGACTGAGAGATGAGGCCGGAGCGGTGTGGCTGTGCTTCGGTGATGAAAAGCTGATTGCTGCCGACGAGATTCATTTGGCGGGCCGCCATAATCTGGCGAACGCGTTGGCTGCTCTTGCACTAGGCAAGGCTGCAGGCCTGGAAATGGCGTCAATGTTGAGCGCTCTGCGCAAATTCAAAGGCTTGCCGCATCGCTGTCAGCACGTAGCCGACGTCGATGGCGTCGCCTACTACAACGATTCCAAGGGTACCAATGTCGGTGCAGCAGTCGCCTCGCTGCGCGGCTTGGGTGATCGCTTTCAGGTTGTTTTGCTGGCCGGCGGTCAGGCCAAGGGCGCGGATCTCGAACCGCTGGTTGAAACCTTGCAAGAGGTGGGCCGCGCGGCCGTATTTTTCGGCGAGTCGGCACCAGTGCTTTCGGAATATTTGGGTGAAGGCCTACCATCGCAGTGTGTGAGTGGCATGGATGAGGCGGTACTGGCAGCAAGTCGCTTTGCGCAAAGCGGAGATGCGGTGCTGCTGTCACCTGCCTGTGCAAGTTTCGATATGTTCCGCAACTACGAACACCGCGGTGAGTGTTTTGTCGATGCGGTTGGGCGTCTGGCTCAGGGGAGGCTGCAATGATTGACAGTCTCAGCCTGAATCGCGCGCAAACGGATCATCTCGATCGCCTGCTTTTAGGTTTGGTTATCGCACTGCTGGTAATTGGCTTTATTGCGATGACATCTGCGTCAATCGAATTCGCCAACCGCCAATACGGCGATGGTTTCTTCTTTGCCAAGCGCTTTGGTATTTACCTCCTATTAGCCAGTGTGCTCGCGGTGCTGACGTATCAAGTACCCATGGAGTCCTGGCGTAACAGCAGCTGGCTGTTGCTGCTGGTGGGCTTTGTCATGCTGGCGCTGGTTTTGATTCCCGGTATCGGTCGCGAGGTGAACGGCAGTCGTCGTTGGTTGGCTTTTGGTCCATTAACGCTACAGGTATCTGAGTTTGTGAAGTTGTTTGTGGTGCTTTACCTAGCCGGCTATCTGGTTCGCCGTCACGAAGAAGTGAAAAGCAAATTTGCCGGCTTCGTAAAACCGATGGCGGTGGTATCGGTAGTGACGTTGCTGCTGATGATGGAGCCTGACTTCGGCGCCACCGTAGTGACGGTGGGAACGGCGCTGGCTCTGCTGTTTTTGGCTGGCGTAAAACTGACGCAGTTTCTCGCGGTCATTGTCGCGTGCGGCGCGGTGCTGGTGACTACCGTGATGATTTCGCCCTATCGTATGAAGCGACTAACAGCGTTTACCGATCCTTGGGCGGATCAGTTTAACAGTGGTTATCAGCTGACCCAGTCATTGATTGCCTTTGGTCGCGGCGAGTGGACGGGCCTGGGTTTAGGAAACAGTATTCAGAAGCTGTTTTACCTGCCGGAAGCACACACGGATTTTGTCTTTGCGATCTGGGCTGAAGAGTTTGGATTTCTCGGCGCTATGTTTGTACTCGGATTGTTCGCCGCTTTGATTGGCCGCATTTTGCGGATTGCCCGGCTTGCCGAGCGATGCGGAAAACCCTTTAACGCCTTTGTTGCCTACGGCATCGCGATCATGTTGTCGGCTCAGGTGTTTATCAATATTGGTGTGAACACAGGCTTGCTGCCCACCAAGGGTTTGACCCTGCCATTTATGAGTTACGGCGGTAGCAGTCTGCTGGTATGCGTCATCATGATGGCCATGGTCGCGCGCATCAGTCAGGAAAACGGAGGGCGCCATGAGCAGCGTTGAGCCCACCGTTAATACGAACGGCAAGCGGGTTCTGGTGATGGCCGGCGGCACGGGTGGACATGTCTTTCCGGCCTTGGCGGTTGCCAAAGCGTTGAAGGCAAATGGTGTAGAGGTGCAGTGGATTGGTACCGAACGCGGCATCGAAGCGCGTGTGGTGCCAGCCAATGATATTCCGCTGAACCTGCTGCCGGTGCAGGGAATTCGCGGAAAAGGCTTGCTGTCTCGATTGATCGGCATTGCCCGCGCCGGTGTCAGCGTGTTTGCGGCGATGTTTCTCATTTTGAAATTGCGCCCGGTCTGTGTGATCGGGCTCGGTGGTTACGTGGCCGGTCCCGGTGGCCTCGCAGCCTGGTTGACCCGCACGCCGTTGCTGATTCACGAACAGAATGCAGTTGCCGGAACCACCAATCGTTTGTTAGTGCGTTTTGCGACCTTGGCGCTGACCGGTTATCCGATTGCTTTGGGCGGGGACAAGAATCGCTACATCGGCAATCCGGTGCGTGACGATATTGCCGCCCTACCGACACCGGATCAGCGTTTCGCCGATCGCGGCGACAAGCTGCGACTGCTTGTGCTGGGCGGCAGTCAGGGGGCCTTGGCAATTAACCGTGCGGTGGTTGCAACTCTGAAACAGCTGCCGGCTGATTTCCCGCTGGAAGTCTGGCATCAGACGGGGGCAGCCCATATTGATACCGTGTCAGATCAGGTTGCGGAATGCCCGGTGTCGGTCCGCGCAGAAGCGTTTATTGAAAATATGGCTGAGGCCTACGCCTGGGCTGACGTGGTGCTATGTCGAGCCGGTGCGTTAACTGTAGCGGAGTTAACCGCCGCCGGAGTAGGCGGCTGGCTGGTGCCGCTGCCACAGGCGATAGATGATCATCAGCGTGGCAACGCCCGCTGGCTGGAGGCGGAAGGCGCCGGCGAGATTATCGAGCAGGCCACGCTGGATGCGAAGCTGCTGGAAGAGAAATTGCGTAATGCCGTGAACAATCGCGCGCAACTGTTGTCGATGGCCGCGGCGGCCAGATCATTGGCGAAACCTGATGCAGCCAGAGAAGCTGCACAACTGTGTATGGAGTGTGCCAATGGCTAAGAAAGATTCCTTTGTCATCCCGGAAATGCGGCGTGTAAAACGCATTCATTTTGTGGGTATTGGCGGTGCCGGGATGAGTGGCATCGCAGAAGTACTCAACAACTTGGGGTATATGGTTTCCGGGTCTGACATCCGCGAATCAGCCACCGTTGAGCACCTGCGTTCGCTGGGCATGACGGTGATGATTGGCCATCACCAAGACAATATTGCTGGCGTGGATGTAGTTGTTGTCTCCAGTGCGGTTGACCGGGAAAACCCGGAGGTAGCTGGCGCAGCTACCATGCGCATCCCGGTTGTGCGCCGCGCGGAAATGTTGGCGGAGTTGATGCGCTATCGCCACGGTATCGCGGTAGCTGGCACTCACGGCAAAACCACGACCACCAGCATCATTGCCAGTATTTTTGCTCAGGCCGGGCTCGACCCGACCTTTGTCATCGGCGGCAAGGTTAACAGTGCGGGCACCAATGCGCGCCTCGGCGAGAGTCGTTATCTGATTGCTGAAGCCGATGAAAGCGATGCCTCGTTCCTGCACCTGCAACCGATGGTGTCTGTGATCACCAATATCGAAGCGGATCACATGGGAACTTATGGCGGCGACTTCGAGAAACTGAAAAAGACCTTTATCGAGTTTCTGCACAACTTGCCGTTCTATGGCATCGCTGTTGTGTGCATCGATGACCCGGTCATCCAATCGATACTGCCTGACATTTCTCGTCAGGTGTTGACCTATGGGTTTGATGAAGGCGCCGACTTCCGCATTCGCAATGTCCGCAAAGCTGGGCTGCAGTCTCATTTTGAGGTGGTGCGCGCTGCGAAAGGTGATGTGCTGTCGCTGACCATTAATCAGCCGGGTGTACACAACGTGCTCAATGCAACCGCGGCTGTTGCGGTGACGACGGACGAGGATATTGCCAGCGAGCATATTTGTGCGGGCATCGAGGCCTATCAAGGTGTGGGTCGTCGCTTCCAGATTTATGGTGAGCAGGTCGTGGATGGCGGTACCGCAATACTGGTTGATGACTACGGGCATCATCCGACTGAAGTTGAAGCCACAATTAATGCCGTGCGTCAGGCCTGGCCAGATCGTCGCTTGCTGATGATCAATCAGCCGCACCGTTTTACGCGTACCCGAGATCTCTACGACGATTTTGTCAGAGTGCTCGGTCAGGTCGATATGTTGCTAATGCTGAATGTGTATTCAGCTGGAGAAGCGAGTATTCCCGGTGCCGATTCGCGCAGCCTGTGTGGCAGCATTCGGCAGCTGGGAAAACTGGACCCGATCTTTGTAGAGGATATGGATAACTTGCCGGAAACACTTACCTCGGTGGTGCGGCCCGGTGATGTGGTGCTGACCCAAGGGGCCGGCAATATTGGCGCGATAGCGCAGCAGTTAGCAGGTATGAAGTGGCACAAATGAATAAAGCGCAGTTGCAGACAGAGCTGTCAAAAAGCCTGAACGGCCCGGTGGCTATCCTTGCGGGTGGTCAATCGGCGGAGCGCGTTATTTCGCTGCGCTCCGGGCGGGCTGTGCAACAGGCTTTTGAACGTCTGAATCTGCCGCACCGTTTTGTCGATACCGCCGAGTTCGATTGGCTGCAGCAGCTGAATGATTGCTCGATGGCTTTTATCGCATTGCATGGGCCCGGCGGTGAAGACGGAACGGTGCAAGGCACACTGGAAACCCGGGGCTTTCGTTATACCGGCAGTAGCGTGCTCGGGTCGGCGCTGGCGATGGACAAGTTGCGCACCAAACAGCTGTGGGCGGGTGCCGGTCTTGCCACACCAAAATTTGCGGTGCTGACGTCCGAAAGCGATTTTGCCGCCGTGTTTGCGGAGTTGGGTGAATGCATTGTCAAGCCGACGAATGAAGGCTCAAGCATTGGCATGATGCGCGTGTCCAGCGAACCTGAATTGCATCAGGCCTGGGATGTGGCGCGTCGTTACGGCGTGACGCTTGCTGAGCAGTGGATCACCGGTGCGGAGTACACCGTCTCGATTGTCGGCGACGAAATTCTGCCGGCGATTCGTTTGGAAACCGATAATCGTTTTTACGACTTTGACGCAAAGTACCAGTCATCGTCGACGCGCTACCACTGTCCCTGTGGGCTGTCTTCAGAGGAAGAAGCCGAATTGGGCGAGCTGGCTTTGGCGGCATTTAAGGCTGCCGGTTGCGAAGGTTGGGGTCGAGTCGACGTGATGCGCGACGCGAATGGCAGATTTCAATTGCTTGAAGTTAACACGATTCCGGGCATGACGGATCACAGCCTTGTTCCCATGGCCGCCAAAGCGCGCGGTTGGGATTTTGATGAGCTGGTGTTGAGAATTCTGGAGCAGGCACTCTGATGGCACGTAAACCACAGAAAGGCGCAGTCAGAAAACGCCGCAAGCCGCAGCGCGGCGAGCGGGTTTTTGCACCGCGTTTTCTGACTGTGCTGAAACCCTTGACGCTGGTGCTGTTATTGGGCGCGTTGGGTTTTGGGCTCAGCCGACTACTTATGTCGGTCGGTGATGTGTCGGTGGAGCGAGTGGCCTTTGCGGGTGACATTCAATACGCACCGCGCGAACAACTGGTAAAGCGAGTGAATCCGCATCTGCAGACGGGCTACCTCGGACTGGATCTGGATGCAATCAAGGCCAGTGTTGAAAAGGAGCCCTGGGTTTTGCACGCGCGCGTTGAACGCGTATGGCCGCGTTCACTGAAAGTTACGATCGAAGAGCAGTCGGCGATTGCCTACTGGGGACGCAAGGCCTTGTTGAACCATCGCGGCGATATTTTTAAACCGAAACAATTGCCGAGGGATCTGACGCTGCCGATGCTGAATGGACCCGACGCAGCCTCAGTTGCCGTGATGCGTGCTTATCAGCTGACCGCGCAACTGCTGGCCGATACCGGGATAGAGCTCAGTCAATTCACGCTGGACGAGCAGGGGCAGTGGAGCGCGGTAACGGCTGACGATGTGGTTATCCGCCTTGGTAGAGAACAACCGGTTCAGAATATGCGCCGCTTTCTGCTGGTTTATCGCGAAACGCTGAGCACGCGTTTTGCTGAAGTGCAACAGATTGATACCCGCTACATCAACGGGATTGCAGTGGATTGGCGGGGGAAAAGCTCTTGATTAAAAAACTAATGGCATTACTCAAAGCGATGAGCTGGGGGAAGGTTTAAGCATGGCGAGTACTCATTCAGATCGCATGATTGTCGGGCTCGATATCGGCACATCGAAAGTGGTCGCGATTGTGGGCGCAATCAACGATGAAGGCGTGCTGGAAATCGTCGGTATCGGATCGCATCCCTCGCGCGGCATGAAGAAAGGCGTGGTGGTCAACATCGAATCCACAGTGCAATCCATCCAGCGCGCAGTTGAAGAAGCCGAGCTGATGGCCGGTTGCCAGATTCACAGCGTCTACGTTGGGATTGCCGGCAGTCATATCCGCAGCCTGAACTCTCACGGGATTGTCGCTATCCGCGATCGCGAAGTGTATCCGCTGGATCTCGAGCGCGTCATTGATGCTGCGCAGGCGGTTGCGATTCCGGCGGATCAGAAAGTGCTCCACATTCTGCCGCAGGAATATGTGGTGGATGATCAGGAAGGCATTCGAGAGCCGCTCGGCATGTCTGGCGTTAGACTCGAAGCGAAGGTGCATTTGGTGACCTGTGCGGTAAACGCTGTGCAGAACATCGAGAAGTGCATTCGCCGCTGTGGTCTGGAAGTTGAGGACGTGATTCTGGAGCAGCTCGCTTCCAGCTACGCTGTTTTGACTGAAGACGAGAAAGAGCTGGGCGTTTGTATGGTGGATATCGGGGGAGGCACCACCGATATCGCGATCTTTACCGAAGGCGCTATCAAACATACCGGTGTTATTCCTATTGCCGGTGATCAGGTCACTAACGACATTGCAATGGCGCTGCGCACGCCGACCCAGTACGCCGAAGAAATCAAAATCAAGTACGCCTGCGCGCTGACCCAGCTTGCCGGCGAAGATGAAACCATCAAGGTGCCAAGCGTTGGCGAGCGCCCGCCGCGGGATTTGTCTCGTCAGCAACTGGCGGCGGTTGTTGAGCCGCGCTACGACGAGTTGTTCACTCTTGTTCAAGCCGAGCTGCGCCGCAGCGGCTACGAAGATCTGATTCCGGCGGGCATTGTGCTCACCGGCGGAACCTCAAAAATGGAAGGCGTTATCGAGCTGGCTGAGGAAATTTTCCATATGCCGGTAAGACTCGGTGTGCCCCAGGATATCAGTGGTCTGACCGACATTGTTCGCAACCCCATCTACTCAACCAGTGTGGGTTTGCTGCAGTACGGCTTCAAACAGACCAATAGTGATGTCAGCAGAAAACGGAAGCGCTCGTCCGTGAGTTTTGTCGAGCGGTTGAAGCAGTGGATACAAAGTAATTTTTAAGTTTAGTAACCGGGTGCGGTGACCGTACCCAATCGCTAAAAAAGGGAGAAAGACCATGTTTGAACTTATTGATAATGTACCGCAAAGTGCAGTTATTAAAGTCGTCGGTGTTGGTGGTGGCGGCGGTAATGCTGTTAAACACATGATATCCAGTCAGGTGGAAGGCGTAGATTTTATCTGTGCAAACACTGACGCGCAGGCGCTGACCGACATCTGTTCGCGAACCGTTCTGCAGTTGGGTAACAACATCACCAAGGGGCTGGGTGCAGGCGCAAATCCGGAAGTCGGCCGCAAGGCGGCGATGGAAGATCGCGATCGCATCCACGAGGCACTGGAAGGTGCCGATATGGTGTTCATCACCGCCGGCATGGGCGGTGGTACGGGAACCGGTGGTGCGCCAGTGGTGGCCGAAGTGGCTCGCGAGTTGGGCATCCTGACCGTCGCCGTGGTGACTAAGCCCTTCCCCTTTGAGGGTCGCAAGCGCATGGAAGTGGCCGAGCAGGGTATGCGTGAGTTGCGTGAGCACGTGGATTCGCTGATCACTATTCCAAACGAGAAACTGTTGAGTGTGTTGGGCAAGAACACCAGCCTGCTGGACGCTTTTAAAGCGGCCAATGATGTATTGCTGAATGCGGTTCAGGGCATTGCAGATCTGATCATTCGCCCCGGCATGATCAACGTCGACTTTGCTGACGTGCGCACGGTGATGTCTGAAATGGGCATGGCCATGATGGGTTCCGGTATCGCCAGCGGTGAGAACCGCGCGATCGAAGCTGCCGAAGCGGCGATTCGCAGCCCGCTGCTGGAAGACGTCAATATTCAGGGTGCCCGCGGCATTCTGGTCAACATCACCGCTGGTCTCGACCTGTCTCTGGGTGAGTTCTCGGATGTGGGCGACACCGTCAAGGAATTTGCCTCTGATCAGGCCACTGTGGTTGTGGGTACGGTTATCGATCCTGAGATGACTGACGAGCTGCGGGTGACTGTAGTCGCTACCGGGCTTGACGGTGGCGTCGATATCCCTTTGAAAGTAGTGGAAAATAAGCCGGCCGAGCCGAAAACCGCTACCGACTATCGCCAACTTGATCGCCCCACGGTAATGCGCCAGAATGCCGCACACCGAGAGCAGGCGGCAGCGGCTGCGGCGGTGGAAGATCGGGATATGGAGTATCTGGACATCCCGGCTTTCCTGCGTCGTCAGGCAGACTGATAAGGGCGTCGTTGATCACAATTTGGCCAACTGACGTTTGGTGAATGGCGTTTGCTCTGTTAACATGCGCAAGCTGCCGCATTTTGCGAGATTATTGCTGGAATAATGATTAGACAACGAACTCTGAGAAACACGATTCGCGCCACTGGCGTGGGTCTGCACACGGGTGAAAAGGTATATCTCACCCTGAAACCGGCTCCGGTTGATCATGGCATCGTGTTTCGTCGAACGGATCTCAATCCCGTTGTTGAAATTCCTGCGCGCGCAGAAAACGTGGGCGATACCACCTTGTCTTCTACTCTTATAAAAGACGATGTGCGGGTCTCCACCGTTGAACACCTCTTGTCAGCCATGGCCGGATTGGGAATCGACAACGCCTATGTCGAGCTCAGTGCGGCAGAAGTACCTATCATGGATGGTAGTGCCGGCCCTTTTGTTTTTCTGATCCAGTCCGCTGGTATTGAAGAGCAGGACGCGCCGAAGAAGTTTATCCGCATCAAGAAAGAGATCACGGTTAAGGAAGGTGACAAGGTCGCCAGTTTCCTCCCTTTTGATGGCTTCAAAGTCTCCTTTACCATTAACTTTGATCATCCGGTCTTCCGCAATCGGAAGCCGAAAGCTGAGCTCGACTTTTCCAGCACCTCTTTTGTAAAAGAAGTCAGTCGTGCACGGACCTTCGGGTTCATGCACGAAATTGAATATCTGCGATCCAAGGGCCTTGCCCAGGGTGGCAGCGTAGACAACGCCATCGTAGTTGACGAATACCGTATTCTGAACGAAGACGGTTTGCGCTATGACGACGAGTTCGTCAAACACAAGGTGCTCGATGCCATTGGCGATCTTTACCTACTCGGTTACAGCCTGATTGGCGAGTTCCGGGCCTACAAATCCGGTCACGGATTGAACAACGCCTCACTGCGAGAGCTGATTGCTCAGGAAGATGCCTGGGAGATGGTTACCTTCGACGATGTTGCGGATGCCCCCATTTCCTATATGAATCCTGTAGCTGCCATCGGCTGATACTCGTCATGCCTGAACAGGCGTGGAAATCACTGCTCTTCTATGCGATATTGGCGCACTTGCCAAGGCGACGCTGCGCGTCGAGAGAGGCAAATGAACTCTTAGCTCTGTAGATCGGGCGCGCAAATCGGGCGAAGACCCGATGGGGCTCCCGCTGCAACCATTTCACGATTACCTGAAGACGTAACAAGCGAACTCATCGATGATTGCTGGTGTATTCAAGAAAATTTTTGGTAGCAAGAATGACCGTGAACTTAAGCGGATGGGGAAGCTGGTTGCTCAGATCAACCAGCTGGAAGACGAATACACGGCGCTCGATGACGCGGCGCTGAAAGCGAAAACCACAGAGTTTAAGCAGCGTCTGGAGCAGGGCGAATCGCTCGATGCGATTTTGCCGGAGGCTTTTGCGACCGCCCGTGAGGCTAGCCGCCGGGTCATGGGCATGCGCCATTTCGACGTGCAGCTGATTGGTGGCATGACCCTGCATGAAGGTCGTATCGCCGAGATGAAAACCGGTGAGGGTAAAACGCTGGTAGCGACCCTGCCCGTGTATCTCAATGCTCTGACCGGCAAGGGCGTTTACGTAGTTACCGTGAACGACTATCTGGCTCGCCGCGATGCAGAATGGATGCGCCCGCTGTATGAATTCCTCGGGCTGACGGTGGGCGTTGTCGAGTCTCGTCAGGATTCCGACGCCAAACGCGTGGCCTATCAGGCGGATATCACCTACGGTACCAACAACGAATTCGGTTTTGATTATCTGCGCGATAATATGGCCTTCTCGCTGGCCGATCGCTATCAGCGTGGTCTTAACTTTGCGATTGTCGACGAAGTTGACTCGATCCTGATTGACGAAGCGCGAACGCCGTTGATCATTTCCGGTCAGGCGGAAGACAGCTCTCGCCTGTACAAGCGCATCAATCAGTTTATTCCCAAGCTTCAGCCGGTGTCGGAAGATGACAGCGCCGGTGAAGGCCATTTCACCATCGACGAAAAATCCCGTCAGGTGGAGCTGACCGAGGCTGGCCACGAAGTGGTCGAGGAAATGATGCTCAAGGACGGTCTGCTGGAAGAGGGCGACAGCCTCTACTCTGCCGGCAACCTCAATCTGCTGCATCACGTTTATTCCGCCCTGCGTGCTCACGTGCTGTATCACCGCGACGTGGAATACATTATCCAGAACGGGCAGGTCGTGCTGATTGACGAGCATACCGGCCGTACCATGCCCGGTCGCCGTTTGTCCGAAGGTCTGCATCAGGCCATTGAAGCGAAGGAGAATGTCGATATTCAGGCCGAGAGCCAGACTCTGGCATCGACCACCTTCCAGAACTACTTCCGCCTGTTCGACAAGCTGGCGGGCATGACGGGTACCGCTGATACCGAAGCCTTTGAGTTTCAACAGATCTATGGTTTGGACGTGGTGGTCATTCCCACCAATAAACCGAGCCAGCGTCGCGACCTCAACGATCTGGTCTTTCTGTCAAAAGACGAGAAGTACGATGCGATTGTCGACGAAGTAAAAGAAATTACCGAGCAGGGCGCCCCGGTTCTGGTGGGTACGGCTTCCATTGAAACCTCCGAAGAAATGTCCCGACGTTTTAAAGCGGCGGGCATCGCCCACAATGTTCTGAACGCCAAGTTCCACGAAAAAGAGGCGGAGATCATCATGCAGGCCGGTCGGCCGGGCGTGGTGACTATCGCCACCAATATGGCGGGTCGCGGAACCGACATCGTTTTGGGCGGTAACGTGGAAGCGGAAATCAAAGCGCTGGAAAATCCTCAGCCCGGCGAAGCCGAGCGCATGCGCAATGAATGGGAAGTCCGTCATCGCCAGGTGCTGGAAGCCGGTGGCCTGCACATTATCGGTACTGAGCGCCATGAGTCACGTCGTATCGACAACCAGCTGCGCGGCCGGGCCGGGCGTCAGGGCGATCCGGGTATGTCGCGCTTCTACCTGTCGCTCGAAGACAACCTTATGCGGATTTTTGCCTCCGACCGCGTGCGCAACATTATGCAGGCGCTGGGTCTGGAAAAAGGCGAAGCGATTGAGCACCGCATGGTGACCAATGCGATCGAGAAAGCCCAGCGCAAGGTCGAAGGGCGCAACTTTGATATTCGCAAGCAGTTGCTGGAATACGATGATGTGGCCAATGACCAGCGTCGGATTATCTACCAGCAGCGCGATGAATTGCTGCAGGAAGAAGATATTACACCGATGCTGGACGCGATCCGTGACGATGTCGTCAACAGTGTCATCGACGAGTGTATTCCGCCGCAGAGTATTGAGGAGCAGTGGGATATTCCGAGCCTCGAGAAGCGCATGGAGGCTGAATTTGCGGTCAGCGTGCCGATACAGCAGTGGCTGGACGAAGATAATTCACTGCACGAAGAAAGCCTCCGCGAAAAATTGGTTGCCGCTGTAGCAGATGCCTACCGCGAAAAGTGTGCGACTATCGGTGCGGATATGCGCCGTGTTGAGCGTCATATTATGCTACAGGTGCTGGATACCTTGTGGAAAGAACACCTGGCGACGATGGATCACCTTCGGGCGGGTATTCACCTGCGCTCCTACGCTCAGAAAAACCCCAAACAGGAATACAAACGCGAAGCCTTTGAGTTATTCCAGTCCATGCTGGAATCATTGAAGCACGAAGTTATCCGCTTTTTGTCGCATATCCAGATTCAACGCAATGACGAAGTTGAAGAGCTGGAGCGCGAGCGTCGCGAAGCCAGTGCCCGCCAGGCAATGGAATTTCAGCATGCTGAAACGTCTGCCATGAGCGAAGAAAGTGCGGCCGAAGCGGGTGCTGCGCCGGCTGCAGACAATGCCGCACCCTTTGTCCGCGACGAGCGCAAAGTGGGTCGCAATGAGCCCTGCCCCTGTGGCTCGGGTAAAAAATACAAACACTGTCACGGACAACTGGGTAGCTGAACAATGGCGGTAGGAAGTGGAGCGTTACCGGAATTGCATCCGGTCGCCGGCGTTAAAATTGCAATTGGCAGCGCCGGTATCAAAAAGCCCGGCCGAAAAGATCTGGTGCTGTTTGAGTTGGCGGAAGGCAGCACTACAGCCGCCGTGTTTACCCAGAACCGATTCTGCGCTGCGCCTGTCCAGGTAGCGCGCGAACACCTGAAGTCGGGCTCTCCACGCTATCTTCTTATTAATACCGGTAATGCCAATGCGGGCACCGGTCAGCGCGGTATGCAGGCGGCTCGCCGCAGCTGCGAGGCGGTGGCTGAGCTGACCGGCTGCAAAGCCAGCGAAGTGCTACCGTTCTCTACCGGCGTAATAGGTGAAACGCTGCCGCTGGCAAAAATTGAAGCGGCCTTGCCAACGCTCCCGGCTTCTCTGAATGAAGGCCTCTGGCTGGATGCTGCTCACGGCATTATGACGACGGATACCCGTCCCAAGGCGTGGTCTGCGAAAGTCGAAGGTACGCCTTACACGGTGACCGGTATCTCCAAGGGCGCGGGTATGATCAAGCCCAATATGGCTACGATGCTGGGCTTTGCCGCAACTGATGCACCGGTTTCCGCAGACGTGCTTCAATCCCTGCTCAGTGATATTGCCGAACGCTCGTTTAATCGCATCACGGTAGATGGTGATACCTCGACCAACGATGCCTGTGTGCTGGTGGCAACGGGTAAAGCCGGTGGTGAGCTGATTGATTCCAGCGACGCACCACATTATCAAGCCTTGCAGGCGGCTCTGCTGGAATTGTTTACCGTGTTGGCACAGGCCATTGTGCGGGATGGTGAGGGTGCTACCAAGTTTGTCGCAGTCAAGGTTGAAGGCGGAGCGAATCGCGCCGAGTGCCTGAAGGCGGCCTTTACAGTTGCGGAATCACCTTTGGTCAAGACGGCCCTGTTTGCCAGCGACCCCAACTGGGGGCGCATTCTGGCGGCGCTCGGTCGCGCCGGCATTGATGATCTCGACGTTGAGAAAGTCACAGTTTCCATCAACGGTGTGGTTGTGGCAGAAGCGGGTGGTTTGGCTGAGTCCTATACCGAAGCAGCGGGCCAGGCGGCCATGGCGCCGGAAGAGCTGACGATCTGCATTTATCTGGATCGGGGTGATGCGAGTGAAACCGTCTGGACGACCGACTTTTCCCACGACTATGTCACTATCAACGCCTCCTACCGCAGCTGATCCTCGTCGCGTTCACGTTGCCGCCGGCGTCATTCTGCGGGAACAGCGTGTGCTGATCGCGCGGCGTCACGCCCATGCGCACCAGGGCGGTCTCTGGGAATTTCCTGGTGGCAAACTTGAGCCCGGAGAGAGCGTTATTTCAGCCTTAAAGCGCGAGCTGCAGGAAGAAATCGGTATCGACATTGAAGATGCAGAGCCGCTGCTGCAGATCGCTCACGACTATCCAGACAAGCAGGTACTGCTGGATTTCTGGACGGTATCCGCGTTCAGTGGGGAGCCCCAAAGTAAAGAGGGTCAGGCGTTGGAGTGGTGCGAGCTGGAAGACTTACGCGAGCGCGAGTTTCCGGAAGCGAATGTGCCGGTGGTTGATCGTCTACTCGAACTTTTCGAGATCCTCTGAAAAAACATCGCTGACCTGGCTGTCGCCGGGTATCTGGCGCTCTTCATGGGCCCAAGCAATAAAGTCCAAATTCTTGCACTGCTCAGAACAGAATGGGCGGAATGGATTGTCTTTGTTCCAGTGGGTTTTTTCGCCGCATTGTGGGCAGTTTATCTCAGGCATGTTCGGCCGCCAGCTTCAGGTACTCAGTGTGGAGGCGATCGACTTCGCCTTCCAGAAAATCAAGATCGCGGTCATTGCAGATGACATCGTCCGCCACTGCCAGTCGCTGCTCGCGAGAGGCTTGGGAGGCCATGATGCGTTCGACTTGGTCGCGCGGGTTGTTATCCCTAGCCATCGTACGTTCCAGCTGCAGGCTCTCAGGTACGTCAATTACCAGTAGGCGATGACACAACACCTTCTGGCCCGACTCAACCAGCAGTGGCGATACGAACAATACGTAGGGGCTCGTTGCTGCTTCCAACTGGCGCAGGGTTTCATCGGCGATCAGGGGGTGCAGCAGCCCTTCGAGCCAGGCCTTTTCCTCGGGGCTTGAGAAAATTTTCTGACGCAGCGCGGCGCGATCCAGACCTCCGTCGCTAAGCAGGATGCTGTCGCCATGACGTGCCTGAATCGCTGTCAGTGCTTCGCTGCCGGGCTCGACAACCTGTCGAGAGATAACATCCGCATCCACGGCGACAATGCCGTGCTGTTCGAAACGGCGGGATGCGGCAGATTTACCGCTGCCAATACCGCCGGTCAGTCCAATAACAAACATCTGATGCCTCAACCCAGCCCAGCAAATTGCAGATAGCGATCGACTATCCATTCACCCCAAAGGAGGGTGATCAGGCCGGCGCCCGCTAGATAAGGGCCGAAGGGTATGGTTTTGTTGCTCTCGGAGCGAGTTGCTGCGAGATAAATGGAGCCGACGATGGCACCGACCAGCGAGGACAGGATCACAATGACGGGTAGCTGTTGCCAGCCGAGCCAGGCGCCGAGCGCTGCCAGCAACTTGAAGTCGCCGTAGCCCATGCCTTCCTTGCCGGTGATCAGCTTGAACAGCCAGTACACAGACCAGAGTGTCAGGTAGCCGGCGGCTGCGCCCCACACAGCGTCTTCCAGCGAAACCGGGCTCAGCGACAGCGCACTGCACAGCAGGCCCGCCCACATCAGGGGCAAGGTGAGTTGATCGGGCAGTAGCTGGTGATCGAAATCGATAAAGGTCAGGATCAGTAAGGTCCAGCAGAAAGCCGCGGTTGCAAAACCGTAGGGGCCAAGGCCGAAGAGATAGATGCAGAGCAGACCTAGCAGGGCAGTGCTTAACTCCACAATTGGATAGCGCACGCTAATCGAGGTTTTGCAGTTGGAACAGCGCCCCCGAAGCAGCAGGTAGCTGATTATGGGGATATTTTGCCAAGCCTTGATCGGCGCTTTGCAGCTCGGGCAGTGAGAGTTGGGGATGGCGATGTTAAAGCTCGTGTCCTCGGCCTTTCCGGAGCTTGGAGTCTCCAGTAGCAGCTCGCACTCACGACGCCAGCTCGACTCCATCATCTGGGGTAAGCGGTAGATCACCACGTTAAAAAAACTGCCGAACACGGCAAAGACCATAAAACTGACGACGTAGGTCAGCAGCACATCGTCAGGCATTATTAGACAGCAGCCCCCATGGCGAAGATTGGCAGATACATAGCGATCATCAGGCCGCCAACAAGAACACCCAGAACGGACATGATCATGGGTTCAAGCAGAGCGGTAAGTCCGTCAACAGCATTATCCACTTCGGCCTCATAAAAAGTCGCCACCTTGTCCAGCATGGTGTCCAGCGCGCCGGATTCTTCACCGATGGAGACCATTTGCAGCAACATACTGGGAAACATGCCGGTCATTTTGATCGACATATACAAGCTCTGGCCAGAGGTCACGTCAATTCGGATACGGTCAATGGCTCGCTTGTACACCGCGTTACCCGCCGCACCGGACACGGATTGCAAGGCATCCACGAGCGGAACACCCGCGGCAAAAGTTGTAGCCAGGGTGCGCGAGAATCGAGCCACGACAGCGTTGTTGACAATGTCGCCTACAACCGGCGCTTTCAATGCGAAGGCATCTACCTGATCCGAGAACTTTTGTGAGCGCTGGCGAGCTTCTTTAAAGGCAAAGCCGGAACCGGCAATGATGCCTAGACAGATAAACCAGTTGGCCTGCATCCATTCCGACATCGACACCACTAACTGGGTAAAGGCGGGCAGCTCGGAGCCGAAGCTTTCAAAGGTCGATGCAAACTGGGGAACCACCTTGACCAACAGGATGCCGGTCACGATTACCGCCACGCAGACAACGGCGATGGGGTAGTTCATGGCTTTTTTGATTTTGGCTTTCAGTGCCTCAGACTTTTCCTTGTAGGTTGCTACCCGGTCCAGCATGGTCTCAAGCGTACCGGACTGCTCACCGGAATCCACTAGGTTGCAGAACAGGTCGTCGAAGTACTTTGGGTGCTTGGTCAAGGATTTTGCAAAGCCGCCACCCGCGGCGACATCATTTTTGATTTCGTTAATTAGTTCGCGCAGGGTCGGGTTATCGGCGCCTTCGGCAACAATTTCGAAACTCTGAATCAGCGGCACACCCGCTTTCATCATGGTGGCCATCTGTCGGGTAAAAATCGCGATGTCCTGTGGCGTGATTTTCTTTTTGCTTTCAAACAGGGGTTTGGGCTTCTTCTTGACGCTCTTGGCAGTAATGCCCTGCTTGCGAAGCTGAACCTTGACGACGGTGGGGTTGGTCGCGGTTACCTCGCCCTTGGTTTTATTGCCTTTTCGGTCTACACCCTGCCAGACATAGGTAACCGAATTTTTGGAGGCTGCTGTAGTGGCCATTGATTAGTCCTTGGTAACGCGATTGACTTCTTCCAGACTGATGATGCCTGCGGCGCATTTCTTCAAAGCAGATTGGCGGAGGCTGTTAAACCCGTGTTTTTGCTGTTGTGCCGCAATCTGCAGGGAGTTGCCGTCCTCCATGATAATTTGTGCGATCTCCGGGGTAATGCGAACTACTTCATAAATACCGGTACGCCCCTTATAACCCTTGTTACATCGCGCACAGCCAACCGGCTTGTTGAAGGTGCCGTTGGCGATCTGTTCTTCGCTGAAACCGGCTTCGGCCAGTGCTTCCGAGGGGATTTCTGCCGGTTCAGTGCACTCGGAGCACAGTCGACGGGCCAGTCGCTGGGCAATAATCAGACTTACCGACGTAGCGATGTTGAATGAGGGTACACCCATATTGCGCAGACGGGTCAGCGTCTCAGCGGCGCTGTTAGTGTGCAGGGTGGACAGTACAAGGTGACCAGTCTGGGCAGCTTTGATCGCAATTTCGGCGGTCTCCAGATCCCGGATCTCACCGACCATCACGATATCCGGATCCTGACGCAGAAACGAGCGCAGCGCTGCGGCGAAGTCCAGGCCGACCTTGGCATTAACGTGAACCTGGTTGATCCCCTCCAAGTTGATCTCCACCGGGTCTTCCGCGGTGGAGATGTTGGTCTCAGGGGTGTTCAGTATATTGAGACCCGTATACAGCGACACGGTTTTACCGGAACCGGTTGGGCCGGTAACGAGAATCATACCCTGCGGCTGGTTCAGCGCATTGAGGTACATTTCCCGCTGGTCAGACTCGTAGCCGAGGGCGTCGATACCCATCTGCGCGGAGGAGGGGTCGAGAATCCGCAGTACTATTTTTTCACCCCAGAGCGTTGGCAGGGTGTTTACCCGGAAGTCGATGGCGCGGTTCTTGGAAAGCTTCATCTTGATCCGGCCGTCCTGGGGGATGCGGCGCTCGGAGATATCCATCTCCGACATGATTTTCAGGCGCGCAGCCAGTTGGCCAGAGATGGATTTCGGTGGCTTGGCCACCTCATGCAGGATGCCGTCAGTACGAAATCGCACACGGTAGGATTTTTCGTAGGGCTCGAAGTGAATATCCGATGAACCGCCGCGGATGGCATCGAGCAGTACCTTATTGACAAAGCGAACCACCGGCGCATCATCACCTTCCTGAGTGACCTCGCCGCCATTGTCCCCGCTCTCGTCAACCGCCTCGACTTCCAGTGCGTCCAGGCTCTCGTCATCGAGGTCCCCAAAGCCCGAGCCCAGCGGTTCTTCTTCTGCTTCGACAAAACTGGTGACGCGGCTTTCCAGCAGGCCCTGTTCTACGATGATGGGCTCAACCGATAGGTTGGTGTGGAACTTGAGCTCATCCAAAGCGCGCAGATTGGTCGGGTCAGAGATAGCAACAAACAGGCGTTTGCCGCGTTTCATCAGCGGCAGCACCTTGTGCTTGCTCAGTAGCTTAACGTCGACAATATCCCGCGGCGCCAGTGTCGGGTCGAAAGCATTGAGATCCAGCAAGGGGAAGCCGAATTCCTCGGCGGTGGCTTTGGCGATCAGCACGCTCTCGACCAGATCTTTGCTGGTGAGATAGTTAGCGAGACTGATTTTTTCTTCCTGTGCAGCGGCAGTGGCGTCGAGCGCCTTCTCCTCTGAGAGAATGCCGTCAGCGACCAGCCGACGCGCAAGACTGTTCAGGGAAATTTTCTGCATCGTTGCTGCCATGGTAGCGCCTGCTGAATGTCAGTATAGCTGCCTTTGCGCAGAGTCAGAGGTTGTTTGTTCTGTTTGTGGCAACCTCGGTGCGCCAGGCATCGTCCGGAACTTACCGCCCAATATCGCGGTCAATACTCAAGTGATTTATTAAGTTTCAACCAATTTTCCTTGTAAATCAAGGTGATTGCGGTGGTATTAAGGCCGGATTCCACGCTTTGCCAGTGCGGCTTGGGCGAGCGAGCATTGCCGCTAGAGGGTTTTACTAACTGAGTTGCTTCGCCGACCTCCCGTTTTTGGCAGAAAAGCCAGTGAGGCCAGTGTGTTGCGGGGGTAAAGTGCTTGGCATTCGGGGCTCTGGCTCAGTATGATGCCACGCATAACGCGATAAAAGGATTTGCTTGTGAACGGAAAAATCATCCTAGCCATACTGGTGGCGATTTCAGGCGCTGTGGGCTATGTGTTCTACACCTCGTCGCAGTCGGAGTGGAATGAGATCAGTGAGCCAGAGCCCGTTGTCGAGCCCGCGGCGCCTGCTGCTCCCGAGCCTGAGCCTGAACCGCCGAAGCCGGAACCCGAGCCTGAGCCCGAACCTCAGCCAGAACCTGAGCCTGAGCCAGAAGAGCCGGTGGAAGAAGAGTCTGAGCCGGTTGCAAAGCCCGAACCGCAATTGGTGCAGGCGCCGGATAAGCTGGCAGGCAGTGACAGCAAAGTGCAGCAAGCTGTGACCGACTTGGCTCAGCGGCTGGTGCGCTGGGTAACGCTGCCGGAACAGATCCGTAAGTGGGTGCTGACCGTTGATTTGATGGCCAGTGAAAAAATCCCTTACAAACACAGCCCGATCAAGTATGACAAAGACCCCTTTCTGGTGTTGCCCACCGGTGATGAAACCTATGTCGCCGACAGCGGCAACTATTCGCGCTGGAATGATATCGTGGGTGTAGTGGCAGACATTCCGGTGCAGGATGCGGCACGCTACTACCGTGAGTGGTCTCCGTTGCTGGAAAAAGCCTACGATGAGCTGGGTAAGCAGGGCAGTTTCCACGAGCGCTTTATGGTGATGCTTGATGAAATGCGCTCGGTGAGTGAGCCGCCGGTTGGCGCGACGCTGATTCGTCCGCACATTTTCTATCAGTATGCCGATCCGGAGCTCGAAGCTGCCTCACCCCTGACCAAATGGATGTGGCGTCTGGGCCCGGATAATATGCTGGAACTGCAGGACTTTGCCCGCAATCTGAGTGCTGAACTGAAATACCGTTAAGGGTAGAATAGCGCGGGGCCGGAAAGGCCCTGCGACTCTCACTGACAAACGAAGTAGCGAGAATACTACCCATGGATTCCTCACGTACTCTTCTTGAAAACAACAAAAAATGGGCTGAGGCCATCAAGGCTGAAGACCCGACTTTTTTCGAGCAGCTGGCTGCTCAGCAAACCCCTGAATATCTCTGGATTGGCTGCTCCGACAGTCGTGTTCCAGCGAACCAGATTCTTGGCAAGATGCCCGGCGAGGTGTTTGTACACCGCAATATCGCCAACGTGGTGATTCACACCGATCTGAACTGTCAGTCGGTTATTCAGTATGCGGTTGAAGTGCTGAAGGTGAAGCATGTCATCGTTTGCGGCCACTACGGCTGTGGCGGTGTGATGGCTGCGATGGGCAGCTCGCAGTTTGGTCTGATCGACAACTGGCTGCGTAATATCAAAGACGTCTACAATCGTCATGAGCAGGAATTGCTCGCGATCGAAGATGAAGCCGAGCGGGTTAACCGCCTGTGCGAATACAATGTGTTGGCGCAGCAGGAAAACGTCTGCAATACCACAACCATCCAGAATGCTTGGGCCCGAGGCCAAGAGCTGCACGTGCACGGCTGGATCTACAGCATCAAAGACGGTCTGCTTCGCGATCTGCGCTCCACCATTTCGGAGCCAGCCCAGCTGGCTAACGTCTATCAGGTGGGAAGCCCGGCAGGCTGATTCCGTTCACCCGTATGGGTGGCGAGCCCTCCAGCATAACGCCATTACAATCAGTCTTTTACTCAGAGACTGGTTGTTATGGCTGTCACCCCTGTTGATCTTTCCAATACAAAAATCCTGATTACCGGCCCCACCGGGCAGGTTGCCCGCCCGGTTGTTGAGGCGCTGGCAAAAACCTCGCGCGTTACCGCACTTGCGCGATTCAGTGATCCCAAGCAACAGGCCGAGTTGGAGGCCCTGGGCGTGGCTACGGTGAAAGCCGATCTCGCCGACCGGGAATCACTGTCCGGCTGCCCGACTGATTTCGATTATGTGCTCAACTTTGCGGTGGTGAAAAGTGGGGAGTTTGACTACGACCTGAAGGCCAATGCCGAAGGCGTTGGCAACCTGATGACGCATTGCAAAGGTGTAAAGGCCTTTCTTCACTTCTCTTCAACCGCTGTGTACGAATATGCGGGCCATGAGCCGCGCAGCGAATCGTCACCGCTGGGTGATAATCACCGGGTTATGTTTCCCACCTACAGCATCTGCAAGATAGCCGCTGAAACGGTCTGTCGCTTTGTGGCCCATCAGCAGGGCATTCCAACCACGATAGCCCGACTCAGTGTGCCCTATGGTGACAATGGCGGCTGGCCCTACTTTCATCTGTTGATGATGAAGGAAGGTATTCCTATCGATGTTCATCCGGAGCAGCCCAATACCTACAATCTGCTGCATGCTGATGACTACATAGAAAAAATTCCCTACTTGCTCGCCGCAGCGACAGAAGAGGTCACGACCACCAATTTTGGCGGTTCGCAGGCCGTGAGTATTGAAGAGTGGTGTGCGTTTCTTTCCGAGCTTAGCGGTTATGATCCGGTGTTTAATCCTAATCCCAAGGCTTTTGGTGCCCTGCAGATTGATACCGCGCGCATGCACGAGCTGATTGGCGAGACGAAAGTGGATTGGCGTGACGGGATTCGTTCTATGGTGCAGGCCTTGTCACCTGAGCTGATTCGGAGCTAAAGGCCCTAGTTCGGGCGCACCGCAAGGGGTGCGCCCGATTGATCAGGCTTTAGCCTTGGCGGCGGCCTTTTTCTTGGCTGGAGCTTTCTTTTTCGCTGGAGCCTTTTTAGCAGCGGCTTTTTTAGCGGGAGCTTTTTTCTTTGGTGCAGCCTTTTTCTTGGCGGGCGCTTTTTTAGCAGCCGCTTTTTTGGCTGGGGCCTTCTTCTTAGCTGGAGCTTTTTTCGTTGCAGACTTCTTGCGTGCGGCCAGACGCGCTTTGCCAACGGCGATAGCGCGGTTGTACTCGGTTTTTACCGCATCGAAATCTTCTTTGGTCAGTGACAGAACGGCACGTGCATCCTGCTCCAGATCCTTCGCCTTATCGAGTGCTTCCTTGGCGCGGTTGATCTGCTGTTCCAGTCGCGAATTCAATTCCTTCTTCGCTTTGGCCTGCAGTTCTTTCAGCCGTTTCTGTTCGTCAGCGATACGCTTGCGTGCTTTTTCCACTTGAGATTTGGCCTGGTTGACGGCTTTTTCTGCGTCTTTAACCAGGTTTTTGCGAGCTGTTTCCAGCTTGCTCTCGAGCGCGTCGATTTCTTTTCTGATTGCAGCTATAGGGTCTGAAGATTTACGGGTGGCCATCCGAAGCATCCTTATTTACGTTAAGTGATAGCGTTGCGGTGAATCATCGGATCACAAAGTGATCACTGCTGATTAGCCATACAATAGCAGAAACACAGAATTTGAACAGGATTTGATCAAGGGGAAAGCGGTAAAAATAAAAAAGCCCCGCAGCTTTCGCAGCGGGGCTTGGTATTGGGCAGCTAAACTCAGCCGTTTTCGAGAGCCGTCGTAATATCCACAACCGCTTTTTTACCATCGCCAAATACCATCAAGGTATTGTCGAGAGCAAACAGCGGGTTGGGCAGACCGGCAAAACCAGCGCTCAGGCTGCGCTTTATTACAACCACAGTGCGGGCCTTGTCGACGTTCAGAATCGGCATGCCGTAGATCGGGCTGCCTTTATCTTCACGGGCCATCGGGTTGGTTACGTCGTTCGCGCCCAGAACAATGGCTACGTCGCAATCGTCAAACTGCGGATTGATGCGCTCCATTTCTACCAGTTTTTCATAAGGCACTTCGGCCTCGGCCAGCAGTACGTTCATGTGGCCGGGCATGCGGCCGGCAACCGGGTGGATCGCGTAAAGCACTTCGCCGCCGTTGCGCTCAATCGCATCAGCCAGTTCACGTACTGCGTGTTGAGCCTGAGACAGGGCCATACCGAAACCGGGAACGATGATAACTTTCTGGGCAGTTTCCAGTAGCATGCCGACTTCGTCGGGCGACGCGCTGGTGATCTTGCCTTCGTAGATTTCATCGCCAGCACCTTCGCCGCCAGTGTCCGCACCCATGCGACCAAACAGTACGTTGGGCAGCGAGCGGTTCATCGCCACACACATGATGTTGGTCAGGATCAGGCCCGAGGCACCAACCAGAGAACCGGAAACGATCAGTACGGTGTTGCCCATAACGAAACCGGCAAAGGCCGCAGCTATACCAGAGTAGCTGTTCAGCAGGGCGATAACGACCGGCATGTCAGCACCGCCGATAGGCAGTACCAGGGTCAGTCCCAGCACCGCGGCCAGGCCAATGGCCAGCCAGAAGTACAGGGTGTTGGTCGGGTCGATAGCCAGCATCACAGAGCTTGCCAGTGCGCCGATCAGCAGCAGGGCGTTGAAGCCGGTCATGCCGGGGAAGCCGATGGGCTGGCCGGGCATGATTTCCTGCAGTTTGGCGAAGGCGATCAGTGAGCCGGTAACGGTCAGTGAGCCGATGATGACTGTCAGGGCAATGGTGATCAGGGTAATGGTGCCCAGTGCGCCTTCCGCAAAACCGGCGCCGCCGAGAGTTTGCAGGTAGCTTGCCGCAGCCAGACCCAGTGACGCGCCGCCACCGAAGCCGTTCAGTACCGCAACCAACTGGGGCATGGCGGTCATTTGAACTTTCTTGGCCAGTACGGCACCGATTGCGCCGCCCAGCAGGGCGCCGGCGATAATCAGTTCAAAGCTGACAATGCTGTTGTCGAGCAAAGTCACGGCGACGGCCACAAACATACCGGTTGCTGACAGCATATTGCCGCGCACCGCAGTTTTCGGGCGCGTCAGCCCTTTAATACCCAGAATAAACAGGATCGCTGCTGCCAGGTAGGCGAGGTTCATCCCTATTTCCAGCATGGTTTAATCCTTCCTCTTGAACATGGCGAGCATTCGATTGGTGACCATATAGCCGCCAACCACGTTGATGGATGCAAGAACCACCGCAACAAAACCGAGCCAGCGGGCCACTTCACCGCCGTCGGCGTTACCCGCGGCGAGAATGGCGCCGACCAGCGCAATACCGGAAATGGCGTTGGTGCCCGACATCAGCGGGGTGTGTAGGGTCGGTGGAACTTTGGTGATCAGCTCTACGCCGAGCATCAGGGCGAGCACAAACAGGCTCACCTGCATAATCAGAATTTCCATGCTTATTCTCCTTTGCTCTCGTCAGCTTCTGCTTCGGGCTCTTCTTTGGGAGAGCCCAGCTGCATGGCGGGAAGCCCGAGAATGTCGCGAATCATGGCGTGGGTGACTTCACCGTTGTGAGTCACTACCGTGCCGGCGACTACTTCGTCGTCGAAATCAAATTCCAGGTTGCCTTCGTCGTTCAGCAACAGATCCAGCAGGGTGGTCAGGTTATTACCGAACATCTGGCTGGCGTGGAAGGGGTGACGGGCGGCCAGGTTCAGCGGGCCAGAGATAATCACGCCATTGACGTTGATGGTCTCGTTGGCCTTGGTGGCGGCGCAGTTACCACCGCGCTCGGCAGCAATATCCACGATCACGGTGCCGGGCTGAACAGACTTCAGCATTTCTTCGGTGATCAGCACCGGAGAGCGGCGGCCGGGAACGGCAGCCGTGGTGATGATGATATCCTGCTCGGCCAGTACCTTGGCCAGAGCGGCCTGCTGCTTGGCGAGCTGGTCGGCGGTTTGCTCTTTGGCGTAACCACCGGCATCTTCAGATTCTTCGTTTTCCAACTCCAGATCCACTGGCTTGGCGCCAACAGAAATGATCTGGTCGCGGGCGGCGGGGCGAATGTCGTAGGCGGAAACGACTGCACCCAGACGCTTGGCCGTCGCACAAGCCTGCAGACCGGCAACACCCGCGCCGAGGATCAGAACCTTAGCGGCTTTCAGAGTGCCCGCTGCGGTCATCATCATCGGGAAAATGCGGGGCGCCAGAGAAGCACCGTGCAGTACCGCATGGTAGCCGCCGATGGTCGCCATGGAAGACAGGACGTCCATACTTTGAGCGCGGCTGATGCGGGGCACCATTTCCAGACCCAGTGAAGTTACGCCGGTTTCGGCGATCTTCTGCGCCAGCTCGGATTCACCCAGCGGGTCGAGCATGCCGGCAATAATCTGGCCTTTGCGCAGGCGCGCCAGATGGGCGTCGCGTACGGCAGGGTCGGGGCTGACCGGTTGAATGCCGAGAACCACTTCCGAGCGCTCAAAAATCGCGTCGGAAGAATCGACGATCTCGGCGCCAGCTTCTTTAAAATCGTCGTCGCTGATACCGGCGGCCAATCCGGCTCCGGCCTCTACGAGGCAAGTCTGGCCTTTTTCAACCAGGGTTTTGATATTCGGGGGTGTGAGCGCTACACGGGTTTCTCCGGCGGCGTGCTCACGGCACAATCCAATTATCACACCAAGCTCCTTAATTTGCTGCTTGCGGGAACCTGCTCGCGCGCGGAAAAACTGCGCGGTGCAGGCGTAGAGGGGGAGGGACTACTGCCCGGTATATATGCCGAAAACTCCCCCCCAGGAATCAGGCATAGCGCCGCGCAGTATACGTACTTACATTTTATTCAGGCAATTAATGGTGGTTATAATACCCATCAATGTGGATGATATGGGTCACCTGCCGAAAAAACGACGCCGTATTGTGCCTAATTTCACCGGCAGCGTCACATTTTTTTCTAGACTAAACGGAGTAGATAGAGGGAGTCGCAAGATGTCAGACCGCACGACAGAAATTGAAGCTGCTGTATTTCGGCGCCTGCTGGAGCATCTGGACAGTCGCAAGGATGCCCAGAATATCGACCTGATGAATCTGGCCGGATTTTGCCGCAACTGTCTGTCCAAATGGTACGTAGCGGCCGCAGAAGAACACGGTGAGACCGTAGATTATGAGGCCGCGCGCGAGCGGGTTTACGGCATGCCTTATTCGGAGTGGAAGGCAAAATACCAGCTTGAGGCGAGTGCTGAGCAACTGGAAAAATTTGAAAAGGGTAAATAAAAGTATGTTAAGCGGTTCTCGAAATTAGCCTGTAACGGGCTTTCTGCGATCAAAAAGCGGTAACTTTTTACAGTCGTAAGCAACTGTTCTGCGCTTAAGTGTCATACCCGTAAACCAATCAGTAAAAAAGGTGTGATATGAAATCCGGGATAGCACTTGTATGCGCGACTGCGCTTCTGGCCTTGCCTCTAGTTGGCTGCAACGGTGGTGGTGGCAGTGATGCCAGCCCACCCCAGACCGGCGAGGCCAGTTTCTCCATAACTGACGCTCCCGCTGACAATGTCAGCCGCGTTAAAGTTACTTTTGATCGCATTGAGCTGAAGCCGAGAGAGGGAGCGAAAGTCTCGGTTGATCTGGATCCGGCAGTGACGATTGAAAACCTGCTCGATCTGACGGGCAGCAATGCCGAACAGGTTCTGGGTTCCACGACGGTGCCTGCTGGAGAATACAACTACGTCCGGCTCTATGTTCAAGGAGGTTCGCCGGCTTCGGAAGTAGAGGAAGAGGCTGGTGGCGTATTTGATCTGCTAGTGCCTGGGCAGCAGGCTGGGGCGAATAATCGATTTCTGCAACTGGTTTCCGGTTTCACGGTGCCTGCCGGTGGTCGAGCTGATTTCACGATTGATGTGGATCTGCGCGCGGCGCTGACCAAACCGAGTGGTGCCGATCATTACCTGCTGCGCCCGGCACTGAGGATTGTCGATAATGTGGTGGTAGGTACCATCAGTGGGACGGTGGATGAGGCGCTGCTGAATGATGCGAGCTGCACGCATACGCCGGCAACCGACGAGGGGGTTGCGGTCTACCTCTATGAATCCGACGCGGTGGGTTTCGGTGATGTGTATGTCAATGATGCCGGTGAATGCCAGCATTGCAATGAGGGCTCGCAAACCGAGGCTTCACCCCTGACGACTGCTAATGTCACCCAGGACACTCAGACAGGCGCTTACACTTATACCATCGGGTTTGTCGAGGCAGGGGAATACGATATCGCCCTGACCTGCCAGTCTCTCGACGATGATCCGGCGGCAGATGACGCGATCAGCTTTTTGCAGTCAGCCGGTGTAACCGTTGTAGAAAATCAAACCAGCGAGGTTGATTTCGTCTCTGCCTCGTCTCCATAAGCAGGCAGCTTACAGTGCGCCATTGGGTATAAACCGGTTATTGGTGTTCTCGCGAATCCAGCGTAACTCGTCTTGATTGAGCCTTTCACCCCGTTGTTTTAACAGGCGATTTGCCCAAATGGCAGGCGACTGATCCCCGGCTTCACAGCCGGGGATCAGCATTTCAGCTTTCACAAAAAAGCGCAGTGCCGCGCGTAATTCATCGCTGCTGAATTGCTGCAGTGTTTCCGACCAACTCGCCTGGGTCAGGCGCACCTGAACTGCCAGCGCTGATTGCTCTTCCGGACTTAACTGCTCAGGCAGGGATTCGAGAGCGTCCTGCATGGCTGCGTTTATCCCCTTTTTGAGCAAGGTCTCATCTACGCTCTGATTGGGCTCGGCGGGCGTCCAGCTATTTACACTCATGGCTTTCCTGCGGCTAAAAAGCTTCGTTAAAATCAAATACGGCAATGTATAGCGATGTGGTATTTTATCGGCACGAAGCGTCCGTGAATACCGGGCCAGACATGCGCACGGTATCAAACTGAATAATAAGGCAAGTTGGGAGTTAAACCATGAGTGAAATCGATCCAGTCATGCTGGTTGATTACGGTCCGTTAAAAGGACTGATTGGTGTTTGGGAAGGCGATGAAGGTATGGATGTATCGCCGGAAAAAGATGCCACCGAAGAGAATCCCTATTACGAAACCATCGTTTTTGAAGCCGCAGGGGATGTGACCAACGCGGAAACCCAGAAATTGGCGATCGTTCGCTACCATCAGGTGGTCAAGCGTAAATCCAATGATCAGGTCTTTCACGACCAAATCGGCTATTGGACCTGGGATAAAGAGGACAATACGTTGTCGTTCTCGCTCGCCATTCCGCGTGCGGTAACGGTTCTGGCGGGCGGTACCTGGCAACCTGGTAGCGATACCCTGAGTGTTAAGGCGACCGCTGAAGGCACTGATTGGGGCATTGCTCAGTCACCTTTTATGGCGGAAAAGGCCCGCACCACCGCCTTTGAAATGGAGGTTTCGGTGCAGGGTGATAGCCTGAAATACAAGCAGACGACTTATTTAAGTATTTATGGTCGCGAGTTTCCTCACACCGACGTCAACACGCTCAAGCGCGTTGGCTGATTGATTCTATCGCCCGGCCTCGGCCGGGCCCTCCCTATCTGGCGATATTTCATGTCAAAAGCTTCCTGCATCTGGGTCGATGCCGATGCCTGTCCTAAAGTCGTTCGCGAGATTCTCGTGCGAGCCGCTCAGCGCACCGGTATTGAATTGACCTTTGTTGCCAACCAATCCATTCCCGTGCCGCCCTCGCCGAACATTCGTTCCGTGCAGGTGCCCTCAGGGTTTGATATAGCCGACAACGAAATCGTTCGTCGCGCCGAGTCGGGCGATCTGGTGATCACGGCGGACATTCCTTTGGCGGCCGAAGTGATGGAAAAGGGCGCGCAAGCGCTGAATCCCAGGGGCGAGCTTTACACGGAAAACACGATTCGTCAGCGACTCAATATGCGCGATTTTATGGATACACTCCGTGCCAGCGGCGTGCAAAGTGGTGGGCCGCCGCCACTCGGACAGCGTGAGCGACAGCAGTTCGCCAATGCGCTGGACCGTTATCTGGCGCAGGCTTTGTCAAAACGATAAGTGCATCTTCGAGGAAAAGGCCCGCAGTCACCGCAGTGACGTGCGGGCAGGCAGGAAGCGTCAGCTGCTGGCAAGTGAGTCGCTAGTGGCAAGTGTGCTGAAAATATCGGACTCCCGATTGATATCGTCAGCCAGTGCCTTCAGGCGCCCCACATAAATGTTATGCGTGAAAGTGTTGATGTGGTCGCAGGTTTCCAGAACCTTTTCAGCAGAGTGAATATATTGCTGGATCGAGACCACGGCCTGTTTCATTTCGTCGAGCGTTGCTGAGCGCGCGTCGGGGACGGCGGGTGACTCTTTGAAAATGGACAGGGTGCAGCCGGCAAATGCCGGGTTTGCGCCTGCCAAAATCAGCAGGGCTAAGCATAGAGACCTAAACATACACGATACCTCCTTGGGGTTACTGTTCCGTGCACGTTCAAAAAAGCAAAGCGCATGCCAATAAGCCTATAGATATATCTATAAATCATTAAGTGTTGGCGGCACCGGGAAAAATTCCGTTTTGCGTTGGGTTTTCCGTCAGGGCTCAGCATTTTGAATGTGCACCGCGGCTGATCACCTGAATCAATGCGGGGCGCGGGGTAGTTTCGCTGAGTGAGAATTTGCACGAAAGTCAGGCATTATTGTGGTTTGAGTGATGGCGCAATTATGGTGCGCCTGTGTCTGCAGACGGACTTTGGTTCTTCGCGTTAAAACCGCTATAGTTCCCCGCAAACAAAGGGGGAAGCATGACCAATCCAGCATTGCCAAAGGTCTGTATTTACGGCGCCGGCAGTATCGGAGCCTACGTCGGTGGACGATTGCAGGCAGCCGGTGTCGAGGTCAGTTTTATCGGGAGGGAGCGTATTGCCCGGCAGGTGGCTGAGCACGGTTTGCATCTGACCGATTGGCAGGGCGCTGATATTCATCTGCCAGTCGATACCATACGTTTTACCACCGAAGACGCCAGCGCGACAGAAGCTGACGTTATTATTGTCGCGGTCAAATCTGCAGCGACGGATGAGGTGGGCAAGGCACTGCGCGGTCGTATCAACTCTGATGTTGCGGTGGTCAGTCTGCAGAATGGCATTGGCAATGCGCGGACCTTGGCAAAACATTTGCCGGACAACCCGGTTCTCACTGGAATGATTTCCTTTAATGTTTTGCAGCGTGGCAACGGTCATTTTCACGCGGGTACTGAGGGTGAGCTGATGTGTGATCCCCACCCTCGACTGGAAGCCTTGCTCGACTATTTTCAGGCCGGTGATCTGCCACTGGAGCTACGCCCGGATATGCATGCGGTGCAGTGGGCAAAACTGCTGATGAACCTGAACAACCCGCTGAATGCTCTGTCAGGTATTCCTTTGCATGACGAGCTTTCGCAGCGCGACTATCGGCGCAGTCTTGCGCTCTTGATCGATGAATCGCTGTCGGTGCTGAAGCGCAGTGAGATACGCCCGGCCAAACTGATGCCGGTGCCGATGAGCTTGCTGCCCTGGGTGTTGCGCACACCTGATTGGCTGTTTGCAAGGCTTGCCAAACAGATGCTGGCCATCGACCCGCTGGCGCGCTCTTCCATGTGGGAAGATCTGGAAGCCGGGCGCGTGACTGAGATCGACTGGATAAACGGTGAGGTTGTGCGTCAGGCGCAGAAGGTGGGCGCGAGTGCAGCGGCTAATCTGCGAGTGATTGAACTCGTTAAAGCCGCAGAGAAAGGTGGAAAACGTGATTGGTCAGGGGCCGAATTACTGAGCGAACTCAAACGCGCTCTTGCGGCACCTTGAAATAATCCATGTAGGGTTTGTAGCGGCGTCGTTCCTCTTCGAGCCGCAAGCCGGTCGCCATGAAGTGGTAGCGGTGGCGATCAAACTGCACGTAATCATGGGTATCCAGCAATGCCTGCATACCGTCGAGTGCGGCGTCCGCCAGCGGTAGTTTGAAGTGCTGATAAATGCGTTGTACTACTGCCAATGGCTCACTGTGAATATCCTGATAATGAATATCCAGCACTTGCTTGGCGGGTAGCACGCCCGACTGTCGCAGTTTGAGATTGCGGTCCAGACCTTCGGCCACAAGATCCGCCTGATTGCGGGCGATATCTTTCAGATCCGGTGTATTCGATGCCAAGCTGCGCAGTGTATAGGTGAGGTTGCTCAGCGCGCAGACCGACTTTAGTGGGTCGCGGTGAATCTGCACGATCAAGGCATCGGGGTAGCGCTTCAGTAGCGCTTCCAGGTGCCACAAGTGGCCGTTGGACATCAGCACCCAGCGTTCGGTCTTGTGACGGTACTGAAGGTGCTGCAGAAACTGATAGTGCAGATTGTAGGCGCCACGAAAATCGGCGTGATTGTTGAGCCAGCGCTGATAACTCGGTACCCGGTAATTCACCCCGAAATTCATCGATGTCAGATTCATCGCAGTGATCGACACACACTCCTGCGGACGCTGCGCCCCCATCGGATAGAGTCGTTTGATTTCCGGCATCAGGCGCTGGGCATTTTTCAGCTCGCGATTGACCCGGGCAATCCGGGCGTCGCTCTGGTAGGTTTCGGTGCGGGGCGGCGGAAAGGGGTAGCGCATTTCCCAACTGAGTGGCACGCGATTGTCCGGATCTTGCGCCAGCAAATCATGCAGCAGGGACGAGCCTGCATGGGGAACCCCAGTGATAATCAGCGGCCGAGAGATCGGTGAGCCGCTCAGCTCCCGGTTGACTTTAAAAGAGTGGATCAGCTTAAGGCGATTTTCCAGCGCGTGCAGAATTTCAGCCTGTGCAATAAGGCGCCCGAAAGCGGTAAGTTTGGCTTCGGTTTCCAGAGAGTGGCAAAGGGTGTCGAGCCCCTCCCGGAAGTCGTCGGGACCAAAGTCATTCAGGTTGGTCGTGCGCCGGGCGCGACGCAGCAGGTATCGCGGATTGAGGCTCGCTCCCCGAATACCGATCAGGCGCAGGCTGCGGCCGGCCATATTTAGCATTTTCAGGTTAAAGGGTAGGCGGGCTTTGTACATCCAGAAGGGGTCCGATCCGAGAAGGGCGACAGTCTACCGCAGCTGCTGCTGCAGAGGCCAGCTAAGCGCGGTGCTCAGTGCGCGTCACCCATTGAGGGGATGGTGGCACGGGCCGGGCCGTCTATAGTGTGGCAATACGAAATCAATGGGAGACCTATCATGCTGGACCTCGAAGCGATCGAGCTGATCAAACAGCTCAAAGCGCGCTACTTTCGTTTTCTGGATACCGCCAACTGGGCGGGAATGAAAGACTCGGTATTTGTAGAAGACGCCACCATCAATTTCAAAAGCCCGTCTTACGACATCAGCTTTAATGGTTGGGGCGATATCGAGGCCTTCTACAAAAGTGCCTTCACCAAAACGCGCTTTGGGATGCACAACGGCCATCACCCTGAAATCACCGTCGATGGCGATACGGCGGTAGGCCTCTGGTACCTGCACGATATTTTCGTCAATCTGGATGACAACACCCAGTTCGAAGGCAGCGCCCTGTACCGCGATGAGTACGTAAAAGTGAATGGCGAGTGGCGTATCAAGAATTCCGCCTATCAGCGTCTGTTTGAACAGATCAGTAAGCGCCCGGACGACGTTAAAGTTACGGCGATTCCCATCGGCAACCGTTTTGCCTGCGACTAAAGGCTGCTGACCGATGCGCTACTTTGAAGACATCGTTGTCGGTCAACGGGTCAAGGGCACGGACACCTACACACTGACGGCAGAGGAAATCAAAACCTATGCCGCTCAGTGGGACCCGCTGCCGTTTCATACCGATGAAGAGGCCGCGCGGCAGTCGCCTATTGGCAAGCTGTTCGCGTCGAGTATTCATACCGTGGCCCTGGGGGTGAAGCTGAGTCATGCGATCAAGCAGGATGCCATGGCGGTTATTGCCGGACTGGGCTGGGATGAAGTGCGGTTTCACCTTCCGGTCTGCGCTGACGATACGCTTCGGGTTGAGGCTGAGATTTGCAGCAAGCGGGAATCGATCAGCAAGCCTGATCGCGGCATCTGCGTGACCTTGATTGAACTTTACAACCAGCATGACCAGCTGGCGGTGGAATACAAAATCGCCAGCCTGGTAATGAAGCGCGAGGCCTGAATCCTGTCTGAATCGTCATCTTGCGGGTGCTTGCAGACTTGACTATCCGCCCGTATAGTCAGGTCAAAATAACGACCCCGCACGGTGACGCCCATGATTACCAGTTTCGACGACTACTGCATACACCAGACCGCCTACCCGGTGGCCGAACCCTCTACCAGTGATCGCAATTTCTACGATCGCTACTGGTTCAACGGCTTTGACGACAGCGGCGACTACCTGTTTGAAATCGGCTTTGGGCTCTACCCCAACCGCCACATCATGGATGGCCATTTCAGTGTTGCGGTAGGCGACAAGCAATACGCCTTTCACGCCTCCCGCCGCGCTCCCAAAGATCGCAAGGAAACTGTGGTGGGCCCGCTCAGTGTCACCATCGAAAAGCCCATGCGTCAGGTGCGGGTCAAGCTGGAAGCCAATGAGCACAATATTGAATGCGACCTGCTGTTTACCGCCGCCAGTGTGCCGCACCGCGAGCCACCGAACATCATGCACGACGATGGCCACCTGATCATGTTCACCACCCGTTTCACCCAGCTGGGTCATTGGGATGGCTACTTCAGCATCGACGGTAAACGCACTGAGGTGAAAAAGGCCTACGCAGTGCGCGATAAATCATGGGGTGTGCGCCCGGTAGGCGAACCGCAGGGCGGGGCGCCAGGCCTCTTGAACGATGAGCCGGGTGTGTATTGGGTCTGGAACCCGATCAACTGGGGGGACTTCTGTACCCAAATGGGCACCTTTGAAGATCGCGATGGTCGCCCCACGCAAGTCAGCGCAGACCTCGTTCCGCTCTACAGCAATCCCGATGATATTCCCGAGGGCGAAGATCCCGGTATTGTTGCCATGAAAGATGTTCAGCACACGGTCAAATTTAAAAAGGGCACGCGCATGGCCGGCGGCGCCGAAATGGCGTTTGAAGACAAGGACGGCAAACGCTACGAGTACACGCTCGAGCCGCTGCAAAAGTTCTATATGCTGGGCATCGGCTACAACCATTTCGAATGGGGCCACGCCTATTGGAAAGGCGAACTGGCGACCGCTCGTGAAGAATGGGATCTCAACGAAGTGAACCCGCTTGACTACCAGTTTATTCACAACCATCAGGTCGTGCGCGCCAAGATGGGCGACAAGGTTGGGATGGGTGTGCTCGAGACAATCGTTATCGGCCGTCACGAGCGTTCGGGCTTCAAGGAATTTTTTGACGGGGCGGAATAATTGGCTCTGGATGGCGTCGCTGTACTAGCTAAAAGCGTGGCTCAAGTGTGAGTCACGCTTTTTTTTTGGCCAGCTAAAGGTATGCCCAGCTGCGTCGCGTGCGATCTTTTTCTTCGAAGGCGTCGATTGCGGCCGTTTTTTGGAGTGTTGCGCCGATACTGTCTAGTCCATTCAGTAGCATGTCCCGTGCATCCGGTGCTATTTCGAAAGTAAAGACTTCGCCGCGTGGAGAAGTGACGCTTTGGTTGTGCAGGTCGATTGCAATGCGATCTCGCTGGGGTGCGGATTTGCACGTCTCTGCCAGCGAGCTAACTGCGGATTCAGCCAGAACAATGGGTAATAGACCATTGGCTATGCAGTTATTGTAAAAAATCGAACCAAAGCCCGGTGCAATAATGGCGCGAATGCCGTACTCCACCAGTGCCCATACCGCGTGCTCTCTTGAGGAACCGCAGCCGAAGTTGGGGCCACCCAGCAGAATGCTGGTGTTGTTGTAAGCCGGTTGATTCAGGATGAAGTCCGGATTGATCTCGCGACTGCCCGGCAGTTTGTAACGCCAGGCTGCAAACAGTCCTTCGCCCAATCCCTTTTTTGATACCAGCTTCATTTCTCTGGAGGGAATGATAGCGTCGGTATCAATATTGGCCTGTAGCAGGGGCGCGGCTATGCCTTTGTGATGGGTGAAAGGCTGAAGACTCATCGATGGTTCTCCCTGATGGCGGGCATGCTGCTCACCTCGCGCGGATCGCTGATCACGCCCGCGACTGCGGAAGCCGCAACTGTCAGCGGACTGGCGATGTGTGTTCTCACACCGGGGCCCTGACGGTTCTGGAAGTTGCGGTTGGTGGTTGAGAGCACCCGCTTGCCGGCGCCGAAGGTTTCGCCACCTGCGTAAAAGCACATGGAGCAGCCGGATTCCCTCCACTCAAAGCCCGCAGCTTTCAGAATGATGTGTATGCCTTCTGCTTCAGCGGCCCGTTTTACCTGAGTGGAGCCGGGTACACAGACGGCATCAATGCCCGGTGCCACTTTTTTACCTTCCAAAAAGGCCGCCACCGCGCGCAGATCGCTGAGTCGGCTGTTCGTGCAGGAGCCGATAAAGACCGCATCGATCGGCGTGCCTGCGAGCGGAGCACCCGCCTCCAGCGCCATATAATCGAGCGCTCTCTGCATATAGGTTTGACGCTCGCTGCCACCGTCCGGGCTGGGTATTCGTTCATCAATCGCGATGGTTTGTTCCGGGTTAATACCCCAGCTGACAGAGGGTGCGATACCGCGGGCATTGATACGAATTTCCCGATCAAAAACCGCGTCGCTGTCACTGCGCAGGGTTTGCCAGTAGTTGACGGCCTGCTTCCACTGCTCACCGCGCGGGGCGTAGGGTCGACCGCGTACGTAATCGATGGTTTTGTCATCCGGCGCGACCAGTCCGGTAACGGCGGAAAACTCCACAGCCATATTGCACAAGGTCATACGCTGCTCGACTTCCAGCGCACGAATGGCACTGCCCGCAAATTCCACCACATAGCCGGCGCCGCCGTTTGCACCGTAGTGGGCAATCAGGTGGAGAATCATATCCTTGGCGGTCACGCCGGGACAGAGTTCACCGTCAAAGGTCACGCGCATCGTTTTGGCGGTGCGCAGCTCCAGTGTGCGAGTGGCAAGGGCGTGTTCTGCTTCAGTGGAGCCAATGCCCCAGGCCAAGCAGCCGAGGCCGCCAAGGGTGCAGGTATGGCTGTCGGGGCAGACCATGGTCAGGCCGGGCAGGGCAATGCCCTGTTCGGCGGCAACCACATGGGCAATGCCCTGTTTCTCATCGCGTACATCAAACAGGGTAATCCCCGCTTGCCGCGCCGCTTCGCGGGTGGCGCGAATAAATTGGGTGCCCGAGGGCATCAGGGTTTCGTCGCCGCGCCCCGGGAAGGTATCGACAATGTGATCCATCGTGCAGAACACCTGCTTCGGGCGGGCCACGGTGCGGCCGCTTTCATGCAGGCTCTGCAGAGCGATGCTGCCGGTACGCTCGTGCAGGAATATGCGGTCTACGTAGATCAGGCGCCGTCGGTCGTCCAGTTCGACGGCGGTATGGTCGCTGAGAATCTTTTCAATCAGGGTTTTGCCCATGCGCTTATCTTCGCGGTCACCTTGCATGCTTGAGGCTATGGTAGCATAATTAGCTATAAAGTAATAACATTATATCTTTATGGTGTTATTCCACTTGGAATGGCCTTCGCTGTAACCCATGTAAGGATAGGCAATACAATGAACAAACCGCTGGCGGGTATCCGCATTCTCGACCTGACGCATATGCTTTCGGGGCCTTTCTGCACCATGACGCTGGCTGATCTCGGTGCCGATATGATCAAGGTAGAGCCGTTGGCCGGTGAGGGCACTCGCAAACTTCTGGCGACTGACCCCAAGAACTCCATCGACGGTATGGGCGCCTACTTTATTACCCTCAATCGCAACAAGCGCACCATGTCGATGGATCTCAAGACAGAGCGCGGTCTCGAGCTGTTTTATGAGCTCGTAGCGAAGTCCGATGTGGTGATTAATAACTTTGCTGCGGGCGTGCCCAGCAAGTTGAAGATCGACTATGAGCACCTTTCAAAGGTAAACCCCAAAATCATCACCTGCTCGATCACCGGCTTTGGTGAGCAGGGCCCCGGCGCCAAACGCCCGGCCTTTGATCAGGTGGCGCAGGCATTTGGTGGCGGCATGAGTATTACCGGTTCGGATTCCGAGCACCCCATGCGCGCCGGAATTCCCATCGGCGATCTCGGTGGTGGCATGTTCGGCATTATGGGTGTGCTGGCAGCGCTGGTTGAGCGCGATCGTTCCGGGGTGGGGCAGCATATTGATATCTCCATGCTGGACGTACAGATTTCCCTGTTGAACTACATGGCGACCATGTACTTCCTGTCCGGGCAGGACCCCCATCCCATCGGCAACAGCCACTTTGTGCATGTGCCCTACAACAGCTATCCAACCGCAGACGGTCATTTGGTGATCTGTGTGATTACCGATAATTTCTGGCAGAACCTGAAACAGGTGGTGAACTGCCCCGGTTTTGATAAACCAGAATATGACGGGCAGCCGGGGCGGCTGGCCGACAAGGTGTATATCGATTCGACATTGACCGAGATCTTCAAAACCGACACCACCGACAACTGGCTGAAAAAGCTCAATGAAGCGCGTATTCCCGCTGCGCCGGTCAATACCTTCAGCCGTGCACTGGCGGATGATCAGGTGCAGTACCGCAATATGGTCGTTGAATTGGGTCACCCTTCCGGCAAGAGCACCAAGGGGCCGGGCTGCCCTATTAAGCTGTCGCGCACGAACGAGGAAAGTTTTACCCCGGCGCCGCTGTTGGGTGAAAACACCGATGAGTTGATGCGTGAGGTACTTGGCTACGACGAAACGACCACCGCAGAACTGAAAGCGAATGGGGTGATTGGTTAAGCCATGGCTGAGAAAATTATCATTAATGATGTTGGCCCGCGCGACGGACTGCAGAATCAGGAAAAGATCCTCTCGCCCGAGCAGCGCCTGAGTCTGATCAATAAGCTGATCGAGGCCGGTGTGCGAGATATTGAAGTAGGCGCCTTTGTCTCTCCAAAAGCGGTGCCGGCAATGGCTGGCACGGATGTGGTCGCCGCCGGTTTGCCCAAGGGGGATTTTGGTTTTTCAGCGCTGATCCCCAATCGCAAAGGCTACGATCTGGCGAAAATGGCGGGCATTAACACCATGGGTTTGGTCATTGCCGCCAGCAACACCATGAACGAAAAAAATGTGCGCATGAGCACTGATCAGGCTTTGCTTGTCTGTGAGGACGTACTTACTCAGGCTAAGCAGGATGGCATGAAGGTGATCGCCTACGTGGCGACGGCCTGGGAATGCCCCTTTGAAGGCCTGACCGACGAGCAGGTCGTGATCGACATCGTGGGCAAACTGTTTAGCTATGGCGCACAGGAAGTGATTCTGGCAGACACGATTGGCGCGGCATCACCCGGGCAGGTCAAATCCCTGATGAGCAAGCTGGTGGCGGAATACGGCGCCGAGCGTCTGAGTTGCCACTTTCACGATACGCGCGGCATGGGCGTGGCCGATGTTTACGCGGCGGTGGAATGCGGTATTCGCAAGTTCGACGCCTCGATTGGCGGCCTCGGCGGTTGCCCCTTTGCGCCGGGCGCCTCTGGCAATGTGGCCACTGAAGATGTGGTGCTGATGCTGAATCAGATGGGTTTTGACACCGGCATCGATCTGGCCAAACTGGCAGAGGCGGCCGATCTCGCGGCCGAACTCACCGGAAATTGCGACGGCGGCAACGCCAGCCGCTGGATCAAACGCCAGATAGAAAAGGGCGAATTGGCCACTGCGTCATAAGCCACAGGATTTCTGCCCCTTCGGGGCTTGCGTTGTCTGTGTAAACCGTCAACATAGGGCGCTATATGAATAAAAGCGGCGCTCTATGATTACTACCGACGTTGTCATTATTGGTACGGGTTTTTCTGGTATGGGCATGGCCATTGCCCTGCAGAAGGCGGGCATCTCGCGCTTTCTGCTGTTGGAAAAGGCCAAGGAAGTAGGCGGCACCTGGCGGGAAAACACCTATCCGGGGGCCGAGTGCGATATACCGTCTGCGCTCTACAGTTATTCCTTCGAGCACAACCCTGCTTGGGAATTCAAATGGTCGGAGCAGCCCCAGATCTTCGATTACCTGAAAAAAACCGCGGCCAAGCACGAGCTGTACGAACATATTCATTTCGGTCAGGAAGTTCGCAGCGCCAGCTTTGATGAAGCCACGCGTAGCTGGAAGGTTGAGACTGTGCAGGGTATGCAGATTCAGAGCCGCTTTCTGGTTTCTGCGGTTGGTCAGTTGCATAGGCCATTTGTACCGGCCTTGCCTGGCATTGAGAATTTCAATGGTCCACGCTTTCACTCGGCGCGCTGGCGTCACGATGTGAATCTGAAGGGCAAGCGCGTTGCGGTGGTGGGTAATGCCGCCAGCGCCCTGCAGTTTATCCCGCAGATTGCGCCTGAGGTGGGCAAGCTAACCATCTTTCAGCGTTCGGCAAACTGGGTGATGCCGAAATTCGATCGGCCCTATAAGCCTTGGGAGCAGTGGCTGTCTGACAAGGTGCCCTTTGTTGCCAAGCTCTACCGTTTTCGCTTGTGGGCGCGCAACGAATGGCTGGTGTTCCCGATGCTGACCGGCAATCGGCTGGTGCAAGCGGTCTTTCGGCGCATCCATATGAAATACCTGAATCGCACGGTGACCGATCCGGAGCTGCGAAAAAAGCTGATTCCCGATTATCCGGTGGGTGCCAAGCGGGTGCTGTTCTCTGACGATTATTTTGAGGCGCTGGCGCGCGACAATGTCGACGTGGTGACCGAGCGCATTGAGCGCATTGAACAGGATGCGATTGTTACCCAAGACGGTACAAGCCACCTGGTAGATGTGCTGATTTTCGGTACCGGCTTTCGAACCAACCCCTTCCTCGCGCCGATGGATATTCGCGGCATGGGGGGCAAGAGTCTGCGTGAGCACTGGCGTGAAGGCGCACAGGCATACTACGGCGTATGCACTAGCCATTTCCCCAATTTCTTCATGATGTATGGCCCCAATACCAATCTTGGGCACAACTCCATTGTGATTATGGCTGAGGCGCAGGCGCGATTTATTTCAGAGTGCATTCAGCGCATGACAGGTGCGGGTGCATTAGTGGTCAAGCCGGAAGCCGAAGAGGCCTATAACCGCGAGTTGCAGCGCCGCTTGCGCCGGATGGTGTGGAACTCACTGGATGCCAGTTGGTACAAGGATGGTGGGCGGGTGACCAACAACTGGGCGGGTACCACGCTGGAATATATGCGCCGGATGAAGCGCATAAACTGGCGGGATTTTGAGGTTCGCTAGTGCAGGAAGCCTCTCTTCTGGAAAACCAGGACGGTGAAGCGCTGGTGGCGGCGGTCAATCAGGTGATGCCTTTTGGAAAATATAAGGGGCGACGTTTGCTTGAGCTGCCGGAGCCCTACCTAGTCTGGTTTTACCAGCAGGGTTTTCCCAAAGGCAAGTTGGGTGATCAACTGGCTCTGATGTATGAGATCAAACTCAACGGTCTGGAAACGATGCTGCGACCACTACTTCGCCCCTAGTTCAGCGAGGGCTATTCAGGCTTGCTGTGCTATGATCCTGCGCCCGTTTTTCTAAGCTTTTCTTTATGTCCCTGCCTATCGAACAGGTTCTACCCGAGCTCAAAAGGACGCTGAACTCGCGCCACGAAGCGATTGTCGTGGCCGAGCCCGGTGCGGGTAAAACCACTCGCATACCCCTCGCGTTATTGACTGAACCCTGGTTGGCTGGGCAGAAGATTCTGCTGCTGGAGCCGCGTCGGCTTGCGGCAAAACTGGCCGCTCAGCGCATGGCGGAATCGCTGGGTGAGTCGGTGGGTGAAACCGTCGGCTATCGCATGCGGCTGGAACAGAAAGAGGGGCCGCGCACGCGCATTATGGTCATTACCGAGGGTGTGCTGAGCCGAATGCTGTTGAGTGATCCAAGCCTTGAGGGTGTGGGGCTGGTGATCTTTGATGAGTTTCACGAGCGCTCCGTCGATGCCGATCTCGGTCTTGCTCTGAGTCTCTATGCCCGCGACCTATTTCGCGATGACTCCCCACTGAAACTACTTGTCATGTCGGCGACGCTCGACAGTGAAGCGCTCGCAGAACTCTTGCAGCAGGCGCCTATTGTCCGCAGCGAGGGTCGGCAATTTCCGGTTGCGCGCCACTATGGGCAGCGCGTAGAACAGCGCGATGTGGTGACTGCGGTCAGTCAACAGATACGCGACTGCCTGCGCCGCGAGCAGGGGAGCCTTCTTGTTTTTCTGCCGGGGCAGGGCGAAATACGCGCGGTACAAAAGTCACTGCAGGAAAGCGAATCTGGCAGTGACGTGTTGATTGCGCCCCTTTATGGCAGCCTGTCGCTGCAGGAACAACAACAGGCAGTACGGCCGCCACCTGAGGGAAAGCGCAAGGTGGTGTTGGCTACCGATATCGCTGAATCCAGTTTGACCATTGAAGGCGTCACGGTTGTCGTCGATAGCGGGTGGGCACGCAAGCCCGAATTTGATCCGCGTCGCGGTATGAGTCGTCTGCAAACAAAGCGTATCTCCCGTGCCAGCGCAGAACAGCGCGCAGGCCGAGCCGGTCGCCTTGCACCCGGGGCTGTATATCGCCTGTGGAGCGAGGATCAACAGAAAGAATTCCCTGCGTTTGATGAGCCGGAAATCCAGCAGGCGGACCTCGCGCCGCTGGCCCTGCAACTGCTGGTGTGGGGTGTTGATGTGTCGGAACTGAACTGGCTCGACGCGCCTCGCCCTGCGCCGTGGCAGCAAGCTCTGGATTTGCTCCGAGCATTGGGTGCCTGTGATACAGAGGGTGCTCTGACACCTCATGGTGAAGCGATGGCCGCGCTGCCGACGCATCCGCGTTTGGCGCATATGTTGATCAACGCTCATCAGCTCGGTCTCGGGGCAACAGCCTGTGAACTTGCCGCCATCCTCTCCGACCGCGATCCCCTGCGGGATGCGGGGGCCGACCTCAGCCTGCGCCTACCCCTGTCCAATTTGCGGCGCGGTAGCAACGTCAGCCATTTGCAGAAGCAGGCGGGGCAGTTCACACGCTTGCTGAAACTCGCTTCCGGGCAGAGAGACATTGAGCCCGATCGGCTTGGGCTGTGTTTGGCCTTGGCCTATCCGGATCGAATCGCGAGACGGCGTGAGGGTGGAGCGGCCTATCTGCTGGCGAACGGACGTGCAGCAGAGCTGGATGCCGGCGACAGTCTAGGCAAGCAGGATTGGTTGGTCGTCGCAGAAAGCGGTGGTCACAGCGGCCGTCGTCAGGATCGCATTTTTCTGGCAGCGCGATTTAATCCGAGTTGGCTGGGACAGGAGCTGCCTGCTCCTGAGGAAGTGGACGTAGTGGAGTGGCAGGCCGATGGTCAGCTTTTGCTGGAGCGGCAGCAGCGCATTGGCCAGTTGATTGTCGGTCGGGAGCGCAGCCCCAAGCCCGATGACAACACTCTGAAAAATGCACTGTTGAATAGAATACGGGAGCAGGGCTTGGCGGAGTTGCCGTGGAATGAGGTTAGCCGGCAATGGCAGGCGCGGGTTATGTTGTTGAGGGAACTGGATTTGCAGCACGGGGAGTCCAGTGCCTGGCCCGATGTCAGCAATCAGGCTTTGTTGGATAAGCTGGAAAGTTGGTTATTGCCCTTCCTGCCCGCGATTACCCATGCCCGTCATTTGCAGAAGCTGGATCTAATGCCCGCCCTGCAATCGTTACTGGTCTGGCCTCAGCCGCGTGAGCTGGATGAGTTGGCGCCGGTCAGACTAACCCTGCCGACAGGAAGCGAAGCCCGCATTGATTATCAGGAGCGCCCGCCGGTCTTGGCAGTCAAGCTGCAGGAAATGTTTGGTCAGCAGCAGTCGCCGCGCATTGCCGGAGGCCGGCAGCCGGTCACACTGCATCTGCTGTCGCCGGCGGGCAGGCCCTTGCAGGTGACGCAGGATCTCGCCAGTTTTTGGGCGAACAGTTACAGCGAGGTGAAGAAGGACATGAAGGGGCGGTACCCGAAGCACCCCTGGCCGGATGATCCGATCTCGGCCACACCCATGCGCGGTACTAAAAAGCAGGGCTATTAATTGCCGTCCACCAGATCTTTCATATTGGGCACCTGCCCGTCCTCACGTTCATTGAACAGAATGTCGTTGTAGTGACGGTCGCCACGGTGGTGGCGATACTCGGGCTGATACGTTAGCAAGATACTCTGGCGATAGTGCTCGCAATGCCCCTGAGGTTCCGGCGCCGCATGCATTACATCCCCGTAGTGCAAGGTCACCGATCCGGCGCGAGCATCGGCTCGAACACCCCGTGGCGCGTTGCGATCACCGGCATCCAGAAAACCGAAACTGGCCTTGTGCGATCCCGGCAGAAAACGCAGCGCACCGGCTTCGTCTGTGGCGTCATAGAGATAGATGCTGATGATAACCGTCGGGCACATAATGGCGTGGCCACCCATGCCGCAGTCTCTGTGCCAGGGTAAATCCGACAGTCCTTCGCTCATGTCAGGATTTTTGTAGATAACGGTCACCCCGTCTTGTTCTCGCGGGTTAGCGCCTTTTAGGCCCTCCGGCATCAGTGCCGCCAGTTGTGTGATGCGCGAGTCTTGGTAGAGGCCGGCTAACTCATCAATATCGCCGCCGTTGAGTGTTCGACAGAGAACAGAATCTCCCTGTGAGTTTTTGCCCCACCAGGAGTGTTTGTCATCTTCTCTGGCGGCGGCTTTGAGCTGTTGCGCGTAGTGCCGAAATCGCTCTTGCTCTTCGTCGTTAAACACATCGTGAACCACCAGATAGCCGAGGGTATTTAAGGCTCGGCGGCGTGTGGTGGGGGAGTCGTTCAAGCCGTAGGTACGTGCCGGGTCGTGTTCGTGGCCTGCCTCGTCAATCAGGTCGGGGGCGAGCGGATCGTAGACCGGCAGGCCGCGATAAATTGCGCGGAGTGCAGGTTCCCACGCCAGCAGCGTATTCAATTCCCCCGGTGCGCTACGCAATCGATCACCGTAAATCAGGGGTGGAACGGCTTCCATGTCATCGCTCAGTCCGAGCCAATCCTTGGCGTCGATCGAGATGCCATTGTTATCGGTCGCCGGCGTTATCGTGAGTTGCTGGCCATCGTAACGAAAGCTGAAAGCGCAATCGTCGGCGCAGCGCAAGGTTAGAGGCGGGAGGGCGGGCTGAGCCGCGAGCAGCGGAAGCCGCTCGCTCGCTTTCTGGCTCAGGCTGTGATGGAGTGACTGTAACTGCTGGATGGCATCGCTCATGGTCGACTCCTTTTGGGATGGGTTTAGCGGGTGGCGGCGGTCTTCCCGGCCATTCGTCCAAAGAAGGTCGCATCACCCACCGACATGCCACTGGCATAGCCGGCAGCGGTGCGAGGAATGCCCGCGGTGGTGCGCCCCGCTGCGTAGAGACCGGGAATCACATTGCGCTCGGCCGTCAGGACTTCACCGGTAGGCAGTGTGTCGAGACCGCCGAGGGTGAAGAAGGGATAAAAGGTTCCGCGGCCAAGGGTGCAATCCAATGCCACAAAGGGCGGCTTGATCGGTCGCAGCCAGGCGTCGCTTTTATGGAACAGTGGATCTTCGCCTTTTTCGGCATTGCGGTTGTAAACTTCCAGTGTGCTGCTCAGTGTGCCTTCCGGCAGTTCCAGTTCCTTTTCCAGCTCTTCGGCGGTTTCGCCGGTGCCTGCAACCTGAGCGCCAAGGTAGCTCATTTTTTCGTAATCACCGTAGCCTTCCACATCGGTGATCAGGTAAATGCGTTTGGCGTGATTGTGTTGCTGAACCAGTGCATTGAAACCAACGCGGCCGTGGTAGCAGTCTTCGTTGATAAAACGCTGCCCTTTGTCGTTAACGAAGATGCCATAGGTCAGGGATTGCGGCGGGTAGTAAGGCACGGTGGTAAAGCACTCGTGCATGTTCACGGTGCCGGCGCCTACGCCAAGGCCCATCAAAATACCGGAACCGGTATCGCCGGGGTTGCCAATGGGCTCGAGGTTTTTATCAAACAGGGGCGCGTATTTGCGAACCATATCCGGGTTCATACAGAAACCGCCGGCGCAGAGGATGACGCCTTTGTGTGCTCGCACAGCGACTTCCTGCTGATTCATGCGTACCAGAATACCCACTACGGCGCCGCTGTCGTCAGTGATCAGGGTGAGCGCACGGGTCTCATAGTTCACCGAGATATTGCTGCGCTTTTCGACTTGTTCGGTCAGGATTTTCATCAGCAGCGGGCCGCCGTTATCCCCTTCGATTTGCAGGTTGTGGCCGCGTGGCACCGGGTAGGCCGCTTCGGTAAAGGGGTAGGCCTTTTCGTTGCCGGTAAACAGCAGGCAATCGTCAGTGAGGGCCATGATGGCGCGTTCTTTTAGTTCAGTGTCTTTGAAAGGAACGCCCTTTTCTACCAGCCAGTTGAAATGATCGAGACTGTTGTCGACGTAAGTATCGATCTTGTCTTCATCGGCGTTGCTGCCAAAACAGGTTTTCAGAAAGTTTTTCATGTTGTCTGAGGTGTCATCGTAACCACAGGCTTTCTGAACCCGAGTACCGCCGTTGCCCCCCATGTAAATCTCGGCGCTGGACAGTGCGGTTGAGCCGCCGCTGGCGCTGGCCAACTCAAAAATCACTACCTCGGCGCCGGCATCGGCTGCCTCCAAGGCGGCGCAGGCGCCGGCACCGCCAAAGCCGATAACGGCCACATCGGTTTCAATTCCCCACTCGCTGATCTCGCTTGCTCGCTTGGGTTGGGTGGGGCTGGATTTGTCGCTCATTACGTGGGCTCCAAGAAAATCAGTTTTAAGGCACTGGTATTATTATAGGGAACATCGCGACCAGAACCAGTGCTTTCAGGGGCTGCGGACTCGTCCATTTCAGGTATGTTCAAAAGATTGGACCGCGCCGGAAAAATTCAGAATGACAGGCACAAAAAAGGGCTGCCGAAGCAGCCCTTTGTTTTTCAGATCTTCTGATCAACAACTACGAATCAGTATTCGTAGATCAGATCCAGGCCGTAAGTGCGGGGCTCACCCCAGATAACGGCGCGGTCGATCTGCGGAGTGTTGTCGATGGCAGTAACGTGGTATTCCTCGTCAAAGACGTTTTTAACCCAGCCTGCAACCTGGAATACACCGCCCCACAGAGGCATGCCCGTGGCGCTCAGGCGCATGTTGGTCAGGCGGTAATCGTCGAGGAAAGTACCGCGAGATTTGTCACCGTCTTTGGCCACGTTGAAGGAGCGCGAACCACCGTTGCGCTCATCCATGAAGTTGTGGCTGATGTTGAAGTTCAGACGGCCCCAGTCACCTTGCGTAATGGTCCAGTCTACGGCCAGCGTGTAAGAGTGCTGCGGCGCAGAGAAGAATACGAAGGTATCGGAGATGTCTTCACCAGTCGCGGCGGAAGTCGCCTTGGTTACTTCGGTATCCAGATACGCGTAGTTAAACAGCATCAGGATATCGCGAGTCGCCAGGAAGGTAACGTCCATTTCCATACCCTGCATTTCTGCTTCACCGGCGTTGCTTACTTTGGTGTCAGCAACAGTACCGGTCAGGATCTGGTTCAGCTGAATGTCGGTGTATTCACTGTAGAACACGTTACCGTTCACACGCAGGCGTCGATCCATCAGCTCGCTTTTTACGCCGATTTCGTAAGACTGAACTTTCTCAGAGGCGAAGCCTTCCTTGAAGCCAAAGCCGTAGTCGGTGCCGTCAGAGGCCGGGCCCTGATTGCCGTCACGCTGCGGGTCGCGGGTGTTAAAACCACCGGCTTTATAAGCTTCAACAGACTTGGCGTAGATGTTGATATCGTCGGTGACATCAAACTCTGCAGTCAGTGTGAAAGAGTCATCCGAGAAGTCCGTGTCGCCTTCGACGTTGTCGAAGCGGCGGTCATCCGAGTTGGGGATGCCGGCGCCACCGAGGAAGGTCGCTACCAGCGGGTTGCTGGCTTCCGCAGCGCCACCGGGCAGCAAGGGGTTTTCGATGTAAACAAAGTCTTCCTGATTTTTCAGCGCGTAGCGGCTGTCTTCAGAGTGACGGTAGCCGAAGGTCAGGTGCAGGCGATCTTCAAGAATCGCCGGCGTCCAGGTGAACTGACCGAACAGGGCGCTGGACTCGTTCTCGATATCGTACTTCTGGCTCAACAGGTTAACGATACGGGTGTTGGGGTCAGCATCGATCGGTGCACTCAGCTGGTGGTGCAGCGGCGAGTTGTCTTCTTGAGCTTCCTCTTCAAAGTAGTAGGCGCCCACGATGTATTCGACGCGGCCATCGGCGAAGTCACCGGTGAACTGCAGTTCGTGAGAGGTTTGATTCTGGCTGATTTTAGGCACAACCAGTGGTGTACAGCCGCCCACAGCAACCTGTGCGGCGGGGCCACAGTAGGCTTGTGAGTCCAGACGGAAGTCCGGGTCACCGTCGCCGGTCAGGTCAGCGTAGGCTTCATCGTCCAGCGTGCGGTAGGCGCCGATGTATTTGAGCTGCCAAGTGTCAAAATCCATCGCGATGGTGACAGAGTGACCTTCCACTTCCGTGGTGGAGTCCTGCATCGGCGAGCTGCTGGCCAGTTCGTCTTCGCGCTTGTCGCTGTAGGTGGTGCGTGATGAAGTGGAGTTCTTGATCTGGTCGGTCTGACCCTTGTTACAGCTGGATGTATCGCCGCCACAGGGCGGAGTGACTGGCTGATAAATGGTGTTAACCGTAGTCATGTCTGAAAAGTCGTAGGCGTAGTCTACGGTCATCCAGTCAGTGGCATCCCAGCGCAGATCAAAGCGGTAGCCCTGTACATCGCGGCTGCCAAAATAATCTTCGCTGTCACCGGCGATAAAACCGGGGCTGGTCGGGTCGTTCTGTGGGCCGGTGTTTTCCAGCCAGCCGCGCTGGCTGGTGGTCAGGAAAGCGACCTTCGCTGCCAATCGGTCAGTGATGGGCAGGTTGGCAGAGGTTTTAGAGGTAAACAGGTCGCGGTTACCTACAACAAACTTCTGCTTGAATTCGAACGCGTCAACAGACGGGCGCTTGGTGATCAGGTTGACAGCACCACCGGTGGTGTTACGACCGTACAGGGTACCCTGTGGGCCACGCAGAATTTCCATCCGCTCCAGTTCTGCCACGTCCAGTGCCGTACCGGTCGCGCGAGCGACGTATACGCCGTCAACGTAAATGCCGACTGGCGGATCCTGAGTCACCTGTGAGTCAGAAATACCGATACCGCGAATAAAGATACGCAGTGTGGTGTTGTTGATCGGGAAGGGCTCGATGGTCAGGCTGGGAACCTTGGAACCGATGTCGGCCAGGCTGTTGATGCCATCGGTTTCGAGGCGCTCAGCGCCGAAGGCGGTCAAGGAAATAGGTGTATCCTGCAAAGACTCGGCCTTTTTCTGGGCCGTGACTATGACTTCCTCCAGAGCGATAGGTGCGGCTTGGCTGCCTCCCTGGGCCAGCGCGATAGACGAGGCTAGCGCGCTGCCAAGAAGCGCAACACCCGTTGCGTATCTTTTCATAATTGATCCCTTCCAGCTGGTCGGTATTACCGAAACAAAACCTGTTACTATTTTTGTTGGCGCAGATTGCGTTGTCTTTGCTGCGGAACACGGCAATGTGCGGCGCCGTTGGCATTAATTTTGGTTAAATTGCCAGCCGCGAATACTAACACAGGCTTAATAAAAGAGTAGGGCAGAATGTGCCTTGAATGTGGCCCCATTTGTTAACTTTTTGCGGGCTCATTACACACAATGTCAGGACTGTAGCATTGGTCGCTTGCCAACGATTTCTGTAGTTGCTCGACAATTCTGTTGAGTTCCATTTTTTCTCGATGAAAATCTGTGAGCCAGTTTGCACTTTCAATAGCGCTCATTAATTGGATGTCGGGATAGTAGTCCCGGCAAGCATGAATCCATTTCAGGGTTTTAAAGCCGTCAAACCAAGTCATTAGGTGACGTTCGCACTGCTCCCCCGTGCGGCTGTTCTGTCGGGCTTTTTCTATTGCCTTCTCGCAGCCGAATTGCTGCCATAGGTCTTGCAAAAGCGAGTGATCGGCCTTGCACGTTTGAGCGCTTTCCTTCAGTGACATGTGATTGTTGTGCGCGCGTTGCCTTAGGCAAAGCAGCACGGCTCGCAAGGCGTAAAAACTGTGTGGGTTATAGCTCGTTAACTGATCGCTGGAATCGAGTTTGCAATAGCGTTGTAGTGCCGGGCCGGTGCCGAAGGGAACACGTTCCGATAAACGAGCGCTGGGCCTGATCACCGGTTGGGAGGTATGCACTACGCCGCCCAGCTTGGCGAGCTTGTTCAATAGATAAAAGTCCTCACCTCCGGCCCGTTTTGGAAAGCCATGCGCTTGCGCATAGGCGGCACTGTTTAGTGCGATGCAGCTGCCAATCGTGGGCCAGGCGTAGGGCGAGCCCGCATGGCGCAGCCCAGAGACGTAATACAGCATATGCAGCTCGTAGCTGCGGATGGCCCATTCGGGCGTGTCCTCAACCGTGTGCTGGAAGGGGAAAACGCAGGCGGCTGCATATGTGGGTAGCTTGCGGAGTGCTTCCCCGTAACTTTGCGGCAGTTGAGTGTCGGCATCACTGGTACCGATCCAGTGGCCTTCGATCTGGCCTGTGTGGATCAGTTGGCAGGCTATATCGCAGCCTATTTTTCGCGCGAGTCCGACGCCTTGTTTTTTGGGTATGGCGGCGCCTTTCAGACAGCGGTCCACCAGCAGAATGTCTGAGGTCGTGGCCGAGCTGCGTTTGTGGAGGCTGACGGTGGCTTGTTGCCAGTGCGGAGACGGCAAGGTTTCGCGCAGTCGCTCGAACCATGTTGTGTCGTCGTCACTCTCGGGTCGATTGGCAACGACAATTACAAGGCCGCCGCTTGGCAGCCGCTGCAGAAAATCGGGTGTTTCTTGATACGCGGGAATAACCAGCGCAAAGGGCCAGCTACCGCGCAGCGTTTCCAGTATTTTAATTTCGGGCTCGGCGTGATGATCCAGATAGCGCGGCAGCGGCATATTCAGTGCAGGGCAGCGCGAATTGGCTGACGGGCGGCAATCTCGGCTTCGAGCTTGAGCCATTCATCAAGTCTTTGGACCACGGTATCTGCCGGGAAATAACGATGTGCCAGATCGGTGAACAGGGTGCGATGGCGTTCTTCCGAGCGGCTGATGGAGGTATAAAAGCGTTTGATGGGGCCATCTTCTGCGGCATCGGCAATCAGGCCAAAACGCTCGGCCCCCCGTGCTTCAATAACCCCGCCCAGCAACAAGCGGTCTAGAAAATAGGCCTCGCTGCCTTTGCGCAGGTGTTTGCGCAATTGATTGACGTAGGGGTCGCGCTCATCGGCCGCAGTCAGTCCGCCTCGGGAATGAATCAGCTTGACCACTTCGCGGTAGTGGCTCATTTCCTCAACCGCGAGCTCGGCCATGGCTTCGACCAGTTCCGGTTTGTCTGGGTAGTGAGACGCCATGGAGATAGCCATACCTGCAGCCTTTTTCTCAGCGGCGGCATGATCCAGCAGAAAGTGGTCGAAATCAGCCAGTACAGTCTCGGTCCATTCGGACGGCGTCTGGTAGCGCAGGGTAATCACAACAGCAGTGTCATTCTCGGTCGGTATTTTGGGCGTCAGCCCCAGGTTTTCCGGGGCTTTCAATGTTGACGTCGAACATTAGTCCGGGCCGGTTCAGGCTGCTAGAATGCGGGCCTGTCTAAAAGGCCTATTGTAAAAGGAATAAGCTGCATGGTCATCAAACCCCGCGTCCGCGGTTTTATGTGTGTCACCAGCCACCCCGTTGGCTGTGAGGCGAACGTCAAAGAGCAGATCGACTACGTTAAAGCTCAGGGCCCTATTGAAAACGGCCCCAAGCGAGTACTGGTGATCGGTGCATCTACCGGCTACGGTCTGGCATCGCGCATCACGGCCGCCTTCGGCTGCGGCGCGTCCACGCTGGGTATTTTCTTCGAGAAAGAAGGCTCGGACAAAAAGCCGGGCACTGCGGGCTGGTATAACTCTGCCGCCTTTCACAAGTTTGCTGAAGCCGAAGGGCTCTACGCCAAGAGCATCAATGGTGATGCCTTCTCCGATGCCCTGAAAGAAAAAACCATTGCTCAGATTAAGGCCGACCTCGGTCAGGTGGATCTGGTGGTTTACTCGCTTGCCGCACCGCGCCGTGAGCACCCGAAAACCGGTGAAGTGCACTGGTCCACGCTCAAGCCTATTGGCAAGGCGGTGACCCAGCGCGGCGTGAATACCGACAAAGAATTGGTGGAAGAAGTCTCACTCGAGGCGGCCAATCAGGAAGAGATCGATAATACTGTCGCCGTTATGGGTGGTGAAGACTGGCAGATGTGGATCGATGCATTGGATGAAGCCGGTGTGCTGGCCGAAGGCGCAAAAACCACCGCCTATACCTACCTCGGCGAAAAAATCACCTGGGACATCTACTGGCATGGCACCATTGGTCAGGCCAAGCAGGATCTCGATCGCCGCGTGATTGATATCCGCAAAAAGCTGGCGGCCAAAGGCGGTGACGCGCGCGTTTCCGTGCTGAAAGCCGTGGTCACTCAAGCCAGTTCGGCAATCCCCATCATGCCTTTGTATCTGGCGCTCTTGTTCAAGCAGATGAAAGCCGATGGTTCCCACGAAGGTTGTATTGAGCAGATCGACGGCCTGTTCCGCGACAACCTCTACAATGCCTCTCCACGTCTGGATGCGGAAGGCCGCTTGCGTCAGGATCACCTGGAGCTGCGCCCTGAAATTCAGGATGCGGTGGCGGAGCAGTGGGCGAAGGTCACCAGCGACAACCTGCGTGAACTGACAGATTTCGCGGGCTACAAACACGAGTTCATGCGCCTGTTCGGTTTTGAAATCGATGGTGTGGACTACGACGCCGACGTGAACCCCAATGTGCCGATCGATAACCTCGTCGAATGAGTGACTTTACCCACGGCAAGGCCGTTGAGCTGGCGCCCGGTGTTCGCCGGGTGGTGGCCCCCAATCCCGGTGTGATGACCGGACCGGGCACCAACAGCTACCTGCTGGGAACCAAACGGGTCACTGTACTCGACCCCGGTCCGGCTGAGGCTGTGCACGCTGAAGCCATTCTTAAAGCCGTCAAAGACGGTGGTGGCGAGTTGGTGCAGATTGTCACCACGCACACTCATCCGGATCATTCGCCCTGTGCGGCATTGCTGAAAGCAGAAACCGGCGCCACGATTATCGGCGCGGCCATCGCGCAGGATGGTTTTCAGGATGAAAGCTTTGCGCCGGACCGAGAACCAGTTCACGACGAGCTGATTGATGTCGATGGCATGCAACTGCGCGCTATCTATTCGCCGGGCCATGTGGGTAATCACTTCTGTTATTTGCATGAGCAGAGCGGTCTGTTGTTTACCGGCGATCATGTGATGCAGGGGTCAACGGTTGTAATCATTCCTCCCGCGGGAGATATGAAGGATTACATCGATTCGCTTGAACGCATGCTGCAGTACCCGCTGAAGCATATCGCCCCGGGGCACGGCGGCTTGATTGATGAGCCTGAAAAAGAACTGGATTATCTGATCAAGCACCGCTTGAAGCGCGAAGCCAAAGTCGTGGAAAAGCTCGCGGGCTTTGAAGCGGTAACGGTAGAAGAGCTGGTGGTGCCGGTCTATGACGATGTTGATCCGTCGTTACATCCAGTGGCGCAACTGTCTTTGCTGGCTCATTTGCTGAAGTTGGAAAAAGATGGGAGGGTCAGTAAAAATGGAGATTGCTGGTCATTCTTGTAGAGATTGCCCTCACCCTGACCCTCTCCCAGTGGGAGAGGGAACCTTTCGATAGGCTTCAGTGTGCTCCCTCTCCCAGCGGGAGAGGGCAGGGGTGAGGGGAAGCTTTTAGCCTTCTATCGCATCAACCACATACTGCGGCAGCGCAAAACAGCCTGCGTGAACGGCCGGGTTGTAAAACCGCGTTTTGATGCCACTCTCGGCATAGCGTGCGGCCAGCGTTTCCAGTGGCACATTGCGCGCCGCCGTATTATCACTTCCCCAGGCAAAGGTCATGATCCCCCCTACATAAGTGGGAACTGCAGCGGTAAAGAAGTGGGTGTCTGCCAGATAGGGCGACAGCCGCTGCTTGGTGGTTTTGACCTCATCCTGCTGCATAAAGCTCACCCCGTTCTGGGCAGCAAAAATACCGCCCGGTTTTAGACAGCGTTTGATGCCTTCATAAAAGGGGCTGGTAAACAGGACTTCGCCGGGGCCAATGGGATCGGTACTGTCTGACAGAATCACGTCGAACTGCCGGTCGCAGTTCTGCACGTAATTGATGCCGTCATCAATCACGATATTGGCGCGCGGATTGTCGTAAGCACCGGCCGAATGGTTCGGCAGGTACTCCACACACATATCAATAACCGCTTGATCAATCTCGACCTGAGTGCAGTGGGCGACGTTCTGGTGCTTGAGTACTTCACGCAGCAGGCCACCGTCACCGCCGCCGATAATCAGCACGTCTTTCGCTTCACCGTGGGCGAAGAGAGGAACGTGCGCCAGCATCTCGTGGTAGATGAACTCGTCGCGCTCGGTGGTCTGGATGATGCCATCCAGCGCCATAACGCGGCCAAAGCTCACCGACTCAAAGATGATGAGATGCTGGTGATCGGTCTTGCTTTCAAAGAGGACGTTTTTGATGCCAAAGGTCTGTGCCCAGCCATCGTGCAGTTTCTCCTGAAACTGCAGCTGCTGTTCAGACATCTTCCATCCTCCCGCGCAGGTTCTCGCTGACTTCGACGCGCTTCGGATGGAAGGCACGCTGCAGTACAGGGATCGCCAGTTCGGGACGGGCATCGCCACACATGAATACGTCAAACGCGGCGTAGTCGCGCTCCGGCCAGGTGTGCACACTGATATGCGACTCGGCCAGCACCGCCACGCCAGAAATTCCACCGTTCGGCGTGAAATGGTGCATATGAATATGCAGCAGTGTCGCGCCACAAACCTTTACGGCTTCAAGAAAGGCTTTTTCCATTCTGGGTATGTCATCGAGATGGGACGCACCCCACAGGTCGATGATCAGATGTGTGCCGGCGTATGCTATACCGTCACGAACGATGAAATGATCTTGATTTTCATCGGAGGAGGTGTAGACATCAACCGCGGATGAGCCAGCTTCCAGGCTCGGCATGAGTTCCAATTTCTTCATTTAGCATAAATCCCCCAGTGAGGTGGAAAGAGGGCGCCATTTATACCGGTTTCCTCAGAAATAGCAACAATAAAACAAAGTTTTTTGGTAGTGTGATAATCCGGTCGTCAGGCCGGCCTTTCGGCATGAAATTTGATTGATTTTCCGGGATTTAGTAAGCAGTTTGGAGTTCAGCGCAATGTCGAACAAAAGTTACGGTCTCAGCGAGGCCGAACACCACTACCTCCTTAAAACCACCGTGCGTGAGCACCCCCTCCTGACCGAGCTTCGGGAAGAAACCATGGCCATGCCCATGGCGAGAATGCAGATCGCCCCGGAGCAGGCCCAGTTTATGCAGTTGCTGGTCAATATGCTGGGCGCTACCCAGTGTATCGAGGTCGGTGTCTTCACCGGCTACAGTACCCTGGCAACCGCCTTGGCCCTGCCGGCGGCAGGTCGAATAACGGCCTGTGATATCAGCGAGGAGTACACGGCGGTTGCCCGCCGCTATTGGGAAAAGGCCGGGGTCGATTACAAAGTTGATCTGCGGCTGGCACCGGCCAGCGAGACGCTGGGGGCGATGATCACGTCCGGCGAGCGCGACTACTACGACTTTGCCTTTATCGACGCCGACAAGGAAAACTATGCCCTCTATTATGAGCAGTGCCTGATTTTGCTGCGCCCGGGTGGTCTGATCGCCATCGATAATGCCCTGTGGGATGGTCGAGTTGCGGAAGATACCGACGACGAGGAAACCCGAGCCATTCAGGCGGTGAACACCCTCGTGGGCGAGGACGATCGGGTAGAGTGCAGTCTGGTGCCAATCGGCGACGGCCTGCTGCTGGCGCGCAAGCTCTAGTGCCACTTATGTATATAAGGAGAACATCATGGGCCTGTTTGGCAAATCCACCGACTTACCTTCCCCTGAGCGGGCACTGCCCGGTCGTAGCGAAGCCATGCCGGTCGCGGCCCGGCATACCGTACTCGACGCTCCCCTGAAAGGGCCTTATCCGGATCATCTGGAAACTGCCATGTTCGGGCTGGGCTGCTTTTGGGGCGCCGAGCGCAAGTTCTGGCAATTGGAGGGCGTCTACACCACGGCGGTGGGCTATGCCGCAGGCCTGACCCCCAACCCCACCTATCAGGAAGTGTGCACCGGCATGACCGGCCACAACGAAGTGGTGTTGGTGGTGTTTGATCCAGCCGTGATCAGCTACGAGCAATTGCTGCGCACCTTTTGGGAGAGTCACAACCCGACGCAGGGTATGCGGCAGGGTAATGATGTGGGTACGCAGTACCGGTCTGGTATATACACCTATTCAGCGGAGCAGCAGGCACAGGCCGAGGCTTCCAAAGCGGCGTATCAGGCCGCGCTTAAAGAGAAGGGCTTGCCGGAAATAACGACGGAGGTGATTCCCGCGCCGGAATTCTATTTTGCAGAGGACTACCACCAGCAGTATCTGGATAAGAATCCGGGGGGCTATTGTGGGCTGGGTGGCACGGGAGTGTGTTTCCCCGACTAGGTCGAGGCTGATTCGAATCTTCATCCAACTGTAGTCCGAGTGACAACGAAACGTCACAGTTTGGTCATACCGTTCATGTTTCCAGTTTTACGCACTATGCGAGGACAACAGAAACATGACGATAACAAAATCCAACTTTTTACGTACGGCCCTTCTGGCAATGACCGTTGTGCTCACCGCCTGTGATGGGGACGATGGCGACACAGGCGCCGCAGGAGCGGCGGGACAGGACGCATCCGCCGAGCGCATTAATCTCTCTTTTCTTGGTCGCTATGAAACCGGCCAATTTGATGAATCAGCTGCCGAGATTGTCGATTTCGACCCGTTGACTGATCGAGTCTTTGTCGTCAACGCGCAGTCGGGTGCGGTCGATGTGCTGAATGCCACACTGCCCGCCAATCCGACACTGATCAGCTCACTGAATGTCGCTGCCGATGTGGCCGGTGCGGTGGCCGGTTTGAGTGCGTCGGATCTCGGCGCCGCGAACAGTGTATCGGTTAACGGCAACCGCTTGGCTGTCGCCATTGAGGCCAACCCAAAGCAGAATAATGGCTATATCGCCTTTTATAATACGGATGGCACATTCGTGTCGGCGGTTGAAGCCGGCGCGTTGCCCGATATGGTGGTGTTTTCACCCGATGGCAACAAGGTACTGGCGGCCAACGAAGGCGAGCCGAATGGGGATTACTCCGTTGACCCCGAAGGCTCCATCACCCTCGTTGACGTGTCCAATGGCATTGCCGGCTTGAGTGCAAGCAATGTCACTCAGCTCAGCCTTGATGGCACACTGACCGGCCCGGTTCGGGTGTCAGCCAAAGCGGCCAGTCAGGCTGCTGATTTGGAGCCTGAATACATTGCGGTGTCTGCAGATAGCAAGACAGCCTTTGCTTTCCTGCAGGAAAACAACGCGGTGGTCGAAATTAACCTGACCAATAACACCGTATCGCGCATTGTGGGGCTGGGTTACAAGGACTACTCCATCCCCGGCAATGAGCTGGACGCCAGCAACCGTGATGACGTGGTCAATATTCGTAACTGGCCGGTGTTTGGGGTTTACATGCCCGACGGCGCTGATATCTACACGGTGAATGGCACAAACTATCTGGTGACCGCCAACGAAGGCGATGGTCGTGAATACCTGACCAGCGCTACTGATGCCGCAGACTGCACGGTGCAAGGCGGATTTGATTTCGACGGCGGGGATTGCTTTCACTATCTGGATGAAATCCGCATTAAAGACATCACCGATAACGCCAGTTTTTCAGCCGATTTTCTCGCTCGTGTTCCTGCCAATTTTCAGGATGACGCGCAGTTGGGGCGCCTGAAAGTGATTACTGATCTGGGCACAACGGGCTCCTGTGCCTCCCTTGCCACCACCGGTCAGCCGGGCGCCGATTGCAGCTACAACGCGCTTTACGCTTTTGGTGGCCGATCTTTCACTATCTGGAACGCTGAGACCATGGAGCCGGTTTTTGATTCGGGGAATACCTTTGAGGTCATTACCGCCAATCGTTACGGCTTGAATGGCTTCAATGCCAGCAATGATGATAACGAAGGCGACGATCGTTCAGATGACAAGGGGCCAGAGCCAGAGGCCATTGAGATCGGCACGATCAATGGAGCGACATACGCCTTTATCGGCCTCGAGCGCGTTGGAGGCATCATGGTGTATGACATCAGTAATCCGCAAGCGCCGGCTTTTGTACAGTATATTAATCCGCGCGATTTCAGCATTGCCGACGTGGAAGCTGATTTTGCGCTGGTGGGTGATCTTGGGCCGGAATCCATTCGTTTTGTCAGCGCAACCGATAGTCCGACCAGCAAGCCGCTTCTCATCGTGGGCAATGAAGTCTCGGGAACCACTGCATTTTTTGAAATCAGTGTTCAATAGACGGCTGGTAAAGTCTGATAGCCTGACATACAGATAGGTACTGGTTTACCCATAGACCCTCTTCGGAGGGTCTTTTTAATTCAATACAGCCTGTTAGCTTTTAGTCGTTTTTATGATTGCGAAGATAGGTCTTTTTACCCATTGCAGTAATTTGAAAATCAATCATAGTGTCAAAAGCGCGGAGCATGGGAGAAAAGTCTCGCTCTGACTCAAGCGCGTTCAGGCATTGTACCGCCGCTTCAATCGTCGCCAGTCCGTCGGCTCTGGGCGATCGGCGAATACGGTAATTGCTACGCTGTGATTTAGCATCCAGAGCCATTCGCGGTAGCAACTGTAGCCAGGCATTCAAGCGTAGCAGCCGACCGGTCTTGCGCCAGGTGCCATCGAGAAAAATCAGGGTGTTGCGTTGAGGCTGCTCCCGAATGTGCTCCGCGCTTATCGGGTTCTCTCCCGGATAAACTAGTACCGCGCAATCCTGCCAGTCAGGGCCGATCACCACTTGCGGGTCGAACGTTTCATCAATGTTCCGTTGCGCATTGCGCAGCGATTTTTCCAGTAGGGGTGCGGTTGATAGTGCGTGCCGAGCTTCAATGGGATCTTGCAGTATTACAATCCGATAACGGCTGTCCAGGCGAACCATGACTGAACACAGACAGGTGCGCCGGGGACGTTCGCAGTTAGGACAAAAGGGGCGTTTTAAATATTTCACCGACAAGAATTACAGAACGAGAATGACGCTATCCTGACCACTTTGCTTAGCTCTTTAGCTCAGGAATCACATCCGCAAAGCTTTCAATCATCGGGATAAACTGCTCGGGCTTGTCCCACATGTCCATCGAAACACCGATATTGCAGCGATCAAAACCCAAGTCACGGAAGCGTTTGAGCTTGTCGGGGGTGGGTGAGTCCATAACCTGCAGAGTAATTTCTACGCTGTTGGGGTCGCGGCCATTGTCCTCAACCATCTGTTTGAATTCGCTCACTGCCGTTTCAATGTTCGGCAGGGCGACATCGACCGGGAACCAGCCGTCGGCCCATTTAGCTGCGTGCTTTACGCCGAGTGGTCCCATCGCGCCAAAGATGATTTTCGGGCCACCTGCCTGAACGGGCTTGGGCGCACTCCATACCGGATCAAACTTCACATACTCACCCTGATAGCTGGCTTCATCCTGTTGCCAGAGTGCGCGCATTGCCTCGACGGTCTCGCGCATGACGGTATAGCGCTTGTTCCACGGGTGTGGGTTTACGTTGACGAACTCTTCTTCATTCCAACCCACGCCAGTGCCGATAATGACACGGCCATTAGACAGGTGATCCAGTGTGGCGATGGTCTTGGCTTGGGAGAACACATCCCGTTCCATAAGCAGGGCAATGCCGGTGCCGACTTTAAGCTTTTTGGTGACCGAGGCGGCGGCCATCAAAGAGACATAGGGGTCCATCATCTGGCGATATGGAGCCGGCATGTCACCGCCCGCCGGATAGGGGGTTTTGCGGGAGCAGGGGATGTGACTGTGTTCGCCGTACCAAAGCGAGTCGTAGCCCAGTTCTTCCAGCAATTTGGCGAGGGTAATCGGGTCCGGGTCATGGGCCGTGTTCATAGAGCTGAAACCGAGATTCATGGGCGTATCCTGTTATGGTTAAAACATTTCTTGTGCAATGGTTTTAGTATGCCCGCCGCAGGGGTGAGCGTCAAAGGGAGAAAAGAATGGCACAGCCGCGAGGGGACGGTATACACCCTAATGGAGTAGAAACGGGCCATTCGCGGCTTTTGCAAGCCGGTTGTATACTCACGGAGTGTGGTAATTCAGCGGAACCTCAATGCGCTATTTGATTCTGGTCATGTTGTCCCTCGCACTGGCAGCCTGTGCGTCGGGCCCGTCCCTGCCGCCGCCTGCCTATGACGCCGATCAGCTGCTCGCCCGTAAAACCATAGGCCTCGACCCCCGCCCCTACCGCTCTGAAGAATTCTGGCTGAACCCGGATATGGTCATGCGGCATTTTGTGGACTGGAGCACGCAGGATGCTGACCGTGAGCACGCCGCGCTGGCCCTGCTGAAGTCTCTCCGCGATGAGTGGCCCGCGCTCAAGTACCGGCGAGATGCCAATTACTCTGCCGCCGCCGCTTTTCACGAAGATCAGGCCAACTGTCTGAGCTACAGCGCTATGGTGGTCAGCCTGATGCGCCACGCTGGTGTGCGGGCCAATTTTCAGCGGGTGGAAGCTGCCCCGGAATGGGATATTGACGGTCAGTCGGCCGTCGCCGCCCTGCATATCAATGCGGTCATTTTTCAGCAGGGTAAGCAAGTAGAGGTCGACTGGCTGGAGCGCCGTAACCCCACGGATTATGAGCGCCGCATCGTGCTGAATGACGATCAGGCGCTGGCGGAATGGCACAACAATCTCGGCGCCGAGGCGCTGCTGAATAATGATCTGCCGCTGGCCTTTGCCGAGCTCAGCCGGGCCCTGCGCCTCTACCCGGAAGCGGCCCATATCTGGGTGAACCTCGGGGTGGTTTATCGAAGAGTCGGGCTGCTGGATCATGCAGAATCCGCCTGGCTTATCGCGTTGGAAAACAATACGCGCCAGCTACAGGCCATGAGCAATCTGCAAATGCTCTACCGGGCCCAGAAGCGCGAGGCGCTGGCTGACGATCTGGAAAAAATGATGACCTATTACCGTCGTCAGAATCCCTACTACCACTACCTCTTGGCCCAGCAGGCCGAAGAGGCTGAGCGCTATGACGAGGCTCGGCGTCATATTCGTCGGGCCATGCGCCTGCATTCTGATCTGCGCTTCGAGGCTCTCTATGCCCGTATTCTCCAGCACGAGACCTGAAGTCTGGCCGCGAAAACGGTAAACTCTGACCTTTGCATTTCCGCATGTTGAATTTACGGTGAACCTCCATGGCCTCTCTTCAGGAACAGTTACTCAAGGCTGGCGTCGTCGACGAGAAAAAAGCCAAACAGCTTAAGAAGGAAAAGCGCAAAGCCGCTAAACAGCCCAAAGGGCATGTTCAGGTTGATGAAAGCAAGGCAGCAGCCGCAAAGGCTCGCGCTGAGAAAGCCGAGCGTGATCGCGAATTGAACCGCCAGCGTCAGGCCGAGGCCGAGAAAAAAGCCATTCAGGCGCAGATCAACCAATTGATCACAACCAACGCCATCAATCGCCAAAACGGTGAGCAGGCTTATCAGTTCGTAGACGGCAAAAAGATCAAAAAGCTTTATGTCACCAATGAGCTTCAAGCCCAGCTCACGCGTGGTCAGATTGCCATTGTGAAACTGGGTGAGGCTTATGAGCTGGTGCCTTCAGCGGTGGCAGAGAAAATCCGCCAGCGCGACGAAGCCCGAGTGCTGGTCCTGCACGACAAGACCACCGAAGCCGTCGACGAAGATGATCCTTATGCGGATTATCAGATTCCCGACGACTTGATGTGGTAGTACTGCGCAGAGAGGCTCGTTAACGGGATTAAGGTCGAAAGCGCATTGGCGCAGTACTCAGGGAGTGAGTTTGGGTTTGCAGTTACTGGTAGTCCTTTGACTACTCACCGCTAGTGTGATGCAGATACAAACTGGCGAGTGTATTTCGACAACAAGAGGCGAGCATGCGAATCGCTCGCGACTCCTCATCTGTGGTCAACGGTGGGTTGTCGTACAAAGAGCGGGCAAAGTCCGCAAGTATATGGGCACCGTAAAGGGCCGCTGAGTTTTTAAGGATATGACTTACCGCTCGCAGATTGTGGCGGTGGTGATCAGTAGTACTTTGTTCAAGTCGCTTCAGCAACTCTTCCAGCTCCTTCGAAAACAACACGAGTAGCCGACTGGCAGTATCCTCGCCCAAGTCGTCTTTCAGCGTTTGCAGGGTATCAAAGTCAAGTTGAGATTGGGTGGGTTGTTTATTGCCCAGTGCCGCTTTTAGTTTTACCGCGTCTACTGGTTTTGCGATCAAGCCAGTTGCACCGCACGCTTTTATTTGTCGCCTCTCAATATCGTCGTTTGTGTCGGTTAGCGCGAAAATAGACGATTCCCTATTGGGATTGTCTCCGCGGCGCAGAGCCTTGATGACTTCGCTGCCGCGCAAGCCCGGCATCCCCTCTTCCAATAGAATAATCGAGAAGTGTTTACTGCGCGCCAGTGCAAGCGCAGATATGCCGTCCTCAGTCGTACTGACCTGATATCCCAGGTTTTCCAATATGGCTTGCGTAGCGATAAGGCTGGGAACACTATCGTCAGCAAGTAAAAGTGACTCTGCGATCATATATTTAGAGCCTCGGAAGGCATCTGTGTGATAGGCGGTAACACTTGAGAGCTGTTGTCAGCAGAGCCCAGTTGCGATTAAACAGGGTCAAACGTTTAAAATCGAAGGATCGGGCCCACGCCCAGTGTGATTTGAGGCTGACATGAGAATATCGTTCTTTAAGTGTAGTAAGAGAATGGTATTTTGCAAATGCCCATGTAAGGTGAATTCAGAAGAGTTTAACCCCTTCGGACTTTGTCTCAACACATTCGCAAGCTTTTAGCGAGCCCTTTCGTTAGGTAGCTTGAGACCTACTGCCATAATACGGTGGTTTTCAATTTTTCTGACAGTCAGTTGTAGATGCCCAAGCTGCGCCGTATCCCCCACCACCGGGCGGCGATGGAAGAAGTGAAACAGGTATTCGCCCAGCGTTTCTGATGTGACTAGACCGGATGTATCCAGGCCGTAAAACTCTCCAAGATCTCCGAGTGTTGAGTTAGGTGAGACCACAAATTCACCAAAGAATGAGGTGATGGCCTGACTGGTCGTCTGAATGGCTTCCTGAGGAGAAAAAAGCGCGCCCATTGAACGGATATCTTCATTCGCGACAATCAGCACATGATCACCAGGTTCCAAGCGCAAGGTTTTTGAGCGTTTTTTTACTACGCCATCGCGGATGACTGAAGCGGTCTGGGCACCTTCTGCGAGGGGTAAATCGGCAATCAGCATGTCGTTAGCGCGACAGCCCTCAATGACTTCGTACACATGCAACACCTTATCCAGCTCTGTCGGCAGCGCCACCTGAAAGTGTTTCGGGTCGGTCGTCTGAGCGGGCAGTTCGACCTTGAGCCAGCGCGCCAATGGGGCCAGTGACCAGCCCTGTACCACCAGTGAAACCAGTACCACAAAGAACACCAACTCAAATACCAGCTCGGTGCTTTTCAAACCGGAGAGCGAGGGGTAAAGGGCAAGAATAATTGGCACGGCCCCGCGCAATCCACACCAGCTGATAAACACCTGCTCTCTGGCGGGAAAGTGAAAGGGCAGCAGCGACAGGGCGACGGCGACGGGGCGGGCGATAAAGATCAACACCAGTGCGATGCCCAGCGCCGGCAGAATAATGGGGGGCATATGACTCGGAGTGATCAACAGGCCAAGCATCAGGAACATGCCGATCTGGCTGAGCCAGGCGATACCATCGTGAAAGCGGTGAATATCTTTGCTGAAAGGTAAGGCTGCGTTGCCCACAATAACGCCAAGCACATAAATGGCCAGAAAACCGCTGCCGTTGATCAGGCTGGTAAGGCCAAATATACCCAGCCCTCCGGCTAATACGCACAGCGGATATAGTGAAGCCGGCAGCTCAAAGCGCTCTAAGAAAATACAGAAGCCGCGACCGCCCAAATACCCAAATAACAGACCAAGTCCCATCTGCTGAGTTATCACCCAGAGTATTTCACCTGCGTCGGGCACGTGATCCACAGCGAGCAGCTGCACCAATGTGATGGTGAGGAAAATCGCCATCGGATCGTTGGTGCCGGATTCGATCTCCAGCGTTGCGCCGGTACGCTCTTTTAACTGCAGCCCCGCCGAACGCAACAAACCGAAGACGGCGGCAGCGTCGGTGGAGCCCACAATAGCCCCGATCAGCAGGGATTCGCGAATGGGCAGATCGAGAATGAGATGAGCGGCGGCACCGGTAATGCCCGCGGTGACCACAACGCCCAAGGTAGCTAGCGATAGCGCCGGGTTCAAACTGACGCGAAAGGCTTCGCGCCGAGTGCCCAGTCCACCGTCGAGAATAATAATGGCGAGTGCCAGGTTACCGAGCAGGAAGGCCAGACCGTAATCGTTAAATTGGATGCCGCCGGGACCGTCTTCGCCCGCGAGCATACCCAGCACCAGAAAGATCAGCAGAATCGGCGCGCCCAGTTTGCGCGATACCACGCTGGAAACAATACAGAGCAGGGTGAGCAACGCACCGATAAAAATAAACTGGTTGGACAGCTCTAAGGTCATGCGGGGCGAAAATCCAGAACAAGAATAACAGGGCAAATTGGAAGAGCGCCGCCCGCAGACGGCGCACAAGCTCAGGGTAGCAGATCGAGTTCGCTTTGTATTTGTTCGCGGGTGGGGCGCAGTTGGGATTGGCCCTTGCTGATTCGACGTTTACCGAGCAAGTAAACAATGGGCGAGGCGATTAGCACCGACGAGCTGGTACCGATGACAATGCCAAACAGCATGGGCTGGGCAAAGCTTGCCACCGCATGACCGCCGGCAATCGCCATCGGCAATAGGGCAACAAAGGTAGTTGCGGAGGTGAACACCGTGCGGGTCAGCGTCGCCGTTATACTCGTATTGAGCAACTCCAGCAGGGGCTGATCGGGATTGGCGCGCAGGTATTCCCGGATGCGGTCAAACACCACCACCTTGTCGTTGATCGAGTAGCCGATCAGGGCGAGCATGGCAGCCACAGCGGTCAGGTTGAACTCCACGCCGAATAGGGCAAAGAAGCCTAGGGTTTTGGTGAGATCCAGCGCAATGGTCAGGGTCGCCGCCAGCGCGAAATGGGCTTCAAAGCGCACCCATAAATACGCCAGCAGACCGCCGCAGGCCAGCAGGATTGCGAGCACCGTGTCCTCTCCAAAACTGGCACTGATTTTCGGGCCCACCTGATCCACCCGCTCTATGCTGGCCTCAGGGTGAGCCGCGCTGATCAGCGAACGAATCTGTTCCACGGTGGAGCCGTTGGTCATTTCTGCTTCGCCGGCTGTTTTGATTGGCAAACGCACCAAATAGCGATCGCTGCTGTCATCGCTACCCAAACCCTGCACAGAGGCCGAGCCGATGCCGTTGGCGCTAAGCAATTGCCGCAAGTCGCCTTGGGTGGAATTGGGCAGCTCCATTTCAATTACGGTACCGCCACTGAAATCCACGCCGTAATTGAGTCCGGGTGTCATTACAAAAACTACTGACGCCAGTGACAACACCGCAGATCCAATCAGTCCCGCCCGGCGGCCGCGCATCACGTTCAAGGGATTGCGGGTCAGCCGATCCAGTAAGTGTTCCTTGGGCAAGGGCAGGGGTTTGCGGCGACGGCGGTTGATCACTAGCTGCATAATCTGCCGCGTTACCGCCACGGAGGTAAAAAGCGAAGTGAGCAAGCCAATACCAATGGTGACGGCAAAACCGCGCACCGGGCCGCTGCCGAACATAAACAGCAGGCTGACGGCAATCAGGGTGGTCAGGTTGGAATCGAGGATGGTTGCGTAGGCCCGATCGAAACCTTCCTGAAGGGCCAGCTGGGCAGATTTGCCGCGCCGGGTTTCTTCGCGAATGCGTTCGTTAATCAGAATATTGGCGTCGACCGCCATGCCGATGGTCAGGATCAGACCCGCGATACCGGGCAGGGTCAGCGTGGCCCCGAGCAGGCTGAGTACACCGAAAATCAATATGACATTGACCCCAAGCGCAGCGCAGGCAATGAGCCCCCAGCTGCGATAGCTCGCCAGCATAAAAGCGACCACTAAAGCCGTGCCGATCAGGCCGGTGGTCAGGCCCATGGCAATGGAATCACTGCCCAGATCCGGGCCGACCGTGCGTTCTTCAATCACGTGAAGCTTGGCGGGCAGGGCGCCGGCGCGCAGCATCAGCGCCAGGTTGCTGGCTTCGGGCACCGTGAAGTTACCGCTGATTTCGCCATTGGCGCCAATCATGGAGCGAATCACCGGCGCGGTCAGCACCCGGTTATCCAAAACGATGGCTAGGGCGCGGCCGATATTGTTAGCCGTTAATTCACTGAACAGACTGGCGCCACGACTGTCGAGGCGGAAGTTTATCACCGGCTGGCCGGATTCCTGATTAAACCCCAAACGGGCGTCGCTGATATGTTCGCCGCTCAGCACCTGCTCTCGTTCAAGCCGAAAGCGTTCGCCATCGTCACCCGGCAATTGCAGGGTTTGTACGGTGCTTGCACTGCGGCCGTCAGCGACCCAGTGAAAACTCATCTTGGCGGTGGTGCCCAGCAACTTGCGGATGGACTGGGGGTTATCCACGCCGGGGAGCTGCACCAGGATGGATTCACTGCCTTGACGAGTAATGCTCGGCTCTACCAGCCCGCTCTCGTCCAGTCGTTTGCGCAGAATATCCAGCGATCGCTCAATGGCATCGTCGAGCAATTGCGTTCGGAAACTGTCGGTAAGGGTAATCGTCAGTTGCGATGATTCGCTGCGAATCCGGTACAGGTCTTCCACACCCGGTTGTTTCAGTTCGCTTTTCACCTGTTGAGCTAGCGCCGGTAATTCCTGAGCGCTGCGGCTGCGGATCAGGATGCGCTGGTCGCTTGATTCGATACCGTCAATGCGCAAATTGTTCTCACGCAGGCTGCGGCGCAGCGAATCCGACAGTTGCTGGTTGTGTTCACTGAGCAATTGGCGCTGGTCGATTTCCAGCAGCAAATGGGAGCCACCGCGTAGGTCGAGCCCGAGCTTGAAAGTGGTATCTCGATACCAGGAAGGCAGTTGTTCACCCAGCATGTTGGGTGAAACAGCAGGCAATACATTTGGCAGGGCGCATAACACGCCCAGCAGAATAATCAGGCTGTACACCACAGCCCGCAGGGGAGAATGAGTCATGATCTGTCCTCTGTCGGCGCGCGTGCGGCGCGCCGGTTAATGATTACGGTTTAAATCATCAACGTGAGAACGGGAGGACCGCGCGCGGGCGGTCTGCGTACGTAATCGCCGTGAAACTCCGAAGGCGGGGGAGTCTGGGCTTTGTGGCAGAAATAATCTGACGAGCTGAGGCCGCTGCCGTTAAGAAACAGTGCGGGCAGGTCGTCCTTTTCACCGGAAGGGGAAAGTCGGAATTCACCCGGTCGCTGGTGAAGGCCATCGGCAAGGCCATCGTGATTCAGTAGCTGGGATTGGGTGTCCGGTCGGGTAACGTCAATCGCTGCAAGACCGGCCATCCCACAACAAAGCAGCAATACCAGCATCAGGCTGGTCAGGCTGAATCGGTGAGTGAGTGGCGTCATGGTTTGCCCGACAGGGTAGTGGTAGGCGGCGCGATTATAGCAGCGTCATCAATGAAAAGATGCTGTGATTTTTACAGTAGTTTGGGGCGCTCAGCACCCCACCACAAAACTTGCGATTGTGGTCGCGCTGCCGCCCAGATTCAGGGTTTGCACGCGCTTGGCGCCATCGATTTGGGCGGCTCCGGCACTACCGGTGACTTGCCGGCAGGCATCGGCCAGCATGCGAATGCCGGTCGCGCCTACCGGGTGGCCCTGTCCCATTAAACCCCCACCCGGATTAATGGGAATCGCACCCTCACGGGTAATGCGCCCATCTTCTATCGCCTGCCAGCTTTCACCGGGGCCGGTAATGCCGAAGTGATCAATGGCCATATATTCGGTGATAGTGAAGCAGTCATGGGTTTCGATTACATCAATCATGCCGGTGTTGGGCAGCCCCGCCCGGTGCTGGGCGTCGTAAATGGCTTTTGCGACGTGTGGAAAGATCAGTGCCTCGTTGGCGCTAAGTGCAATCTTGTCTGTTTGGCGAATGGTGGCGGTGGTATGCCCCCAGCCGAGAATGCGCGGCAGCTTTTCCGGATCGGCGCCAAGTTCTCTCGCCTTGTCGGCACTGACCAGAAGAACCGCAGCGGCGCCATCGGTAAACCCGGCGCAATCATTGCGGCGCAGTCGACCTTCCACCAAGGGGTTGCGACTATCGTCCGCATCAAAGCTGCCTTCGGCGAATTGCCAGTCGCGAGTCTGGGCGCGGGGGTTATCTTTGGCATTGGCGAAGTTGATCTTGCCGATTTCACGCATGGCATTTTCATTGAGACCGTAGCGGCGTTCATACTCTGCAGCGAGGCCTTCAAACATCCACGGCCAGCAGAAGGTAGCGGCTTCAGACTCCTCGCCCGCCAGCGCGGCGGTGGCCATATGTTTTGCGGCGATTTCGCCACTGAGGTGGCGCTCCTGCTCGACGCCGATGGCCAGTACACAGTCGTAACGGCCGGCTTCGATTTCCGCCATGGCCGAGAGCACCGCCATGCTGCCAGAGGCGCATGCGGCCTCGTGCCGGGAAATGGGTAGGCCGTGTAAGGCCGGGTCAACGGATGCCAATACACCACCGAGTTGACCCTGACCGTTGGTTAGCTCGCCAATAAAATTGCCGACGTGAGCCGATTGAATTGCCGAAGCGGGAATATCGGCTTGCTGCAGTACGTCTTCAAGCGCCGAGGCCATAATCTCTTTCAAGCCCTTGTTCTCGCGCCCCCAGTGCCGGGCAAAGTCCGTTTGTGACCAGCCGAGAATAAAGACGTCTTTGCTCATGGGGTGTTCTCCTTGTGTGGGCCCTGTGTTTGCGGCTACCAGCGGTAACTGAATTGGGCCGCAATACTGCGCGGTCTCTCAATAAAGGCGTAGTGGCCAATGGCACCGAAAACGCTGTTGGCTAACGACATGCTGTTGGCGTAGGTAATGATGACCTCGTCAGTGAGGTTTTTGCCGATCAGCGCAAACTCCCAGCCCGCCGCTTCATCCGCGATTGCCGCACGCAGGTTCAGTTTGTAATAAGCGTCCTGCAGCATGCGCGGGTCCAGATCCTGAGTAGGGTTGTACTCGCCTGAGAAAACCACGTCAAACGCGCCGCGCAGTATCAGGCCGTTGGTCATCGGGTTTTCCCACGCGAGAGAAAGGTTGCCTGAGTAATCTGCCACGTACTGGTTGGTTTTTCCGGTAAAGTCGCAGAGGCCATCATCTTCGGGGTCGGGTTGCTGTTGAAAGCACTGGCCGTTTTCAAATTCGGTAAATTCAAAGTCCAGCAGCGCCAGACCACCGCTCAGCGTTAGCGTTTCAGTCAATGCCACGCGCCCATCGAACTCAATACCCATGGTTCGGGCTGCACCGGCATTACCCACGTTGAAGCCGAGGGTGCCATCGAAAATGCTGACCTGAAGATCGTCGTATTCGGTGATAAAGGCTGTGGCGTTCAAATCGGCGCGTCCATCCCAAAAGGTACTTTTGCTGCCGATTTCCAGGGTGATCGCTTCTTCCTCTTCAAATTCAAAGGAGCCGATAAACTGTTCGCTGGGCTCATCTCCATAGTTGGGATTGTGGGGCGCCGGGTCATCGGCGGCCGGCGATTGGTTGGAGCGGGCATCAAAGCCGCCCGATTTAAACCCCTGACTCAGGGTGGCGAACAGCATAGTGGTATCGCTGGGTTCGTATTGCAGGGTAAACAGAGGGGATAGGTTGGTAGAAGATCGGCTGCCGTTCAGATCCTGTTCTTCCACCGAGAGTACCTTGGCGAGCACGGTGCGCACTTCCTGCTGATCGAGCTGGCTGCCGTCATTGGTGAGTTTGATCGAACGGCTGCCGTCTTTGGTTTCGTAGGACAAGCGAGCACCGAAAGTGGCACGTAGATTGTTCTGCCAATGCCAGGTGCCTTGGAAGAAGGCCGACCACAGTGTCGTATCGGTGGTGAAAACCCTGGGAGTACGTAAACCGCGGAGATGCTCGCCAGCATCCCCCACACCGGCGACGCCGCCGAAAACGTCACCGTCTGCTGGTCTGTCGCCAAGATCGCCGCCGGCTGCGGCATCGGCGACATTGAGTAGCTCGGGCAGAATCGTGCTGTCGATGCGCACGGCGTCAAAGTAATCCAGCTCACTCTTTTGAAAATAGCCGCCGGCGATATAGTCAAAGTCATCGCCAACCGGCGATACCCAGCGAAACTCCTGACTGAACTGGCGGTATTCTTCCTGCAGCAAGGCGTCGAACACTTCGGCGCCGGTGAAGTCGACGTCGGCGACTTCTTCAAACTCGTAGTGCATAAAGCCGGTAACGAACGTCAGTATTGTGCCGTCGAGATCGTAATCGGCTTTGATGGTGAGATTGCGCGTGTCGTTGTGACTGTAGTCGCCATTGGAGGAGCGTTTGTAATCCTGAAAGTTGTTGAGTACGGATTCGTCAGCGTCGATATTCAGGGCGCCGGGCACTTGAGTATTATCGAGAATCTGAGCGTAAGTACGCCCTTCGAATAAGGGGTTGGTGGAATTGGATGGGATATCCGTGACAACCTCAACCTGGCGACCAGTCACATCAAACTTGCCGGCTTCCAGTTTGGTCAAAATCTGCAGACGGTCTGATACTGCCCAGTCGATCAGCAAGCGAGCGGTGACTTCGTCGCGGGCCGGTTCGTCCCGATCCAGCGTCAGATTTTCAATGTAGCCATCAAGCTGGCGATAGCGCCCGGCGAAACGCAAACCGACAGAGTCAGTCACTGGGCCCGACAATACGAGATCAATCACCTCTTCGCCGTGCTCGGGTTCGTAAAGCAGCGAGACCTTGCCTTCGTTTTCATCGCTTGGGCGGCGTGAGTGGAGGCTGATAGCACCGGCAATACTGTTCTTGCCATAGAGAATATTCTGCGGGCCGCGCAATACTTCAACCCTTTCGAGGTCGAGAAAGGGCGCTCGGGATAGCTGGGCACGGCCGTAGTAAATGCCATCAAAATACATGCCCACGGATTGTTCAAAACCCTGATTGATGCCGCTGCCGAGACCACGGATATAAATGTTGGTGCCAATACCTGTTTCCGACATGGTGAAGTTGGGGATATATGCCTGTAGATTTTCGATCTTGTCGATCCCTGCTTCCTGCAGTTTGTCGCCGCCCATAGCGCTCACGGAAACGGGGACGTCCTGCAAGCTTTGCGAACGCAGTTGCGCGGTTACCAGCACTTCCTCCAGTACCGGCGAGTTGGCCTGTAGGCTGCCGCTAAGAGTTAGGGCGATGGCAGTCGAGCTTATTTTGCGTCGGTTCATTGTTATTTTCCTCCGCGACGAGGGGGGTTATTCGGCGAGTTGTAGCGTCAGCTCGTCGACAATGTCCTGAATACTTTGCAAACTGTGCACGGGGCCCACGGATTGGCCGGCGGCCCAGATATCCTTCCAGCGTTTGGCGTCCACACTGGCACTCACATTCATCTCGGCTTTTTTGGGCATGTTGTTCGGGTCGAGCCCGGCGGCCTGCAGTGAAGCGCGCAGCCAATTGGCCGCCACGCCGGTAATGGCGTCGGAGCAAATGATGTCGTCAACGGAGCTATCGATCACCATCTGTTTGTAGCCGTCTGCTGCCATACTCTCGCGGCTGGCGAGGAAGCGGGTGCCGAGATAGGCCAGATCGGCGCCGAGTGCACGTGCCGAGCGAATCCCCCGGCCAGTGGCAATGCCGCCACCCAAAATCAGTGGGCCGTCCCAGAATTCGCGCACAGCATCCACAAAGGCAAAGGGGCTCAAGGGGCCGGTGTGACCACCCGCGCCGGAGCAGATCAGCACCAGACCGTCCACACCCGCGTCGACAGCCTTGCGGGCAAAGACCGGGCTGATCACATCGGCAAATACCAGCGAGCCAGCGGCATGGGCGCGCTCGATAATATGCTTGGGACTGCCCAGCGCCGTCACAATCAGATCGGGCTGGTATTCCAGCAGCAGTTCCAGGTCCGCATCGCGCCGTTCAAAGGTCGGGTGGACAATCACATTGGCCGCCCAGGGCTTGCCGGCACAGCCTTGTTGAATGGTATCGAGCCAGTCTTTCAGTTGTTCGCTGGTGCGTGCATTTTGCGTGGGAAACGAACCCAGAATGCCGGCATTGGCGGCGGCAATGACCATGTCCGGGCCGGAGATAAGAAACATAGGCGCCTGTACAACGGGCAAGGTGAGGCGCGCGCAGAGGGCCTCAAAGCGCGAATGACTCATACGGGTGTGGTCTCCAGTTGACGCGCCAGTTCATGGCGCAGCACTTTATTGAGCGGGTTGCGGGGCAGGGTATCGATAGCGATGACCTGTTCCGGCCATTTAAAGCGCGCCAGGCCTGCCTGCTCCAGATACGCTGTGAGATCGTCAACAGTCAAAGGTTTTTGACTGACCACAAAGGCAGCAACACGCTGACCCAAATGCTCGTCGGGGTAGGGCGCGACGGCGACCTCCTGAATATCCGGGTGCCCGGTCAATAGCTGATCGATTTCCTCCGGAGAAATTTTCATCCCGCCGCGCACAATCAGATCTTTGCGGCGTCCGACAAAACGATAAAAGGCATCGTTGTCGCCGGTAATTTCAAACAGATCGCCGGTGCGGAAATACCCCTCCGCATCAAACAATTCGCGGTTGGCCTCAGCGCTGTGCCAATAGCCTTCAAATACAGTGTCGCCCTTGATGACCAGTTCGCCGGCTTTGCCCGCTTCGGTAATGGCATCGCCGCTGTCCGGGTCAATCAAACGGGTATGAAAAACCTGGGCAATGCGGTTATGCCAGGAGATGCCTGGTGCGCCAAAGCGTGGAAACAGGCTGGCTCTGGCGGTGGGGTCCGGCACGTCCTGCGCGTCGGACACCAGACAGCAACCTTCGTTGGAGCCAAACATATTCACCACATCTACCCCTAATTGTTCCTTGAAGCCGGAAATCATTGACGGGGCCAGCGGTGCGCTACCCGAGCCGATCACCCGCAGGCTGGATAAATCGCGACTGTTCAGCAAGTCAGGCGTCGCCAAAAGGAGTGAGAGCAGGGCCGGTGGCGCCACGGTATACAGGGCTTTTTCTTCCTCAATCTGCTGAAGAAAGACCGGTAGATCGAGTGGATGGTGCAGGGCCAGCTTGCCGTTTACCGACAGCCAATACACCAGAAACACGCTGATGGCCGCCATATTGACCATAGGGAAGGGGGCAACCATGGCTGCGCCCTGAGGCAGGGCGGTGGCGTCTTCGAAGGCGGGGATCATGGCTAGCCAGTGACGATGGCGGCGCGGCACGCCCTTCGGTGTGCCGGTGGTGCCAGAGGTCCAGCACAAGGTAAATAGCGCGTCCTGATCCGGCGTGGGAACGTCGTTGAGATTTGCCGTCTCGATATTCTCGCCCAGCGCCTGCCATTGACCGCTTGGGCCATCAATGCTGAAACAGAGCGAAGAGTTTGGGATCAGACCATCAAAGTGTTGCAGGAGATTGTCCTCTTTAAAGCGCTCTCCACTGACAATTGCGCGGGGGTGGGTGGCGTCAATAATCATGCGCAATTCATGCTGCTGATACTGCACCGGTACAGGCGACACAATCAGCCCCAGACGTGCGGCCGCGAGATATACCAGCGGCAGCTCAATCACATTTGGCAACTGCACCAGCACAATATCACCGGCGCGCAATCCGCTCTGATGCCATTGGGCCGCAATACGCAGTGCCGTCTGTTCCACCTCGCTAAAGCTGAGTCGCCTAGCAGGCGTGCCGCAGAGCGCCTCCCGATTGGGTGGATCGAGCAGTGCTTCCTGTTGCGGCGCGCGTTGCACCGCTTGCTGGAACAGCTGCCAGAGTGTGGTCGCCTCGGCCATGGTGGTCTCCCTGCTTGACAGGTGTTATCTGAGTTCTACAATGAAATCCTACGCTTGCATTACAGAACCTGTCAATACAACTGCAGCAATGCACTGGAGAATGCCATGAGCGCGGTCAAGCCACTCCCCGAGTTGAATAAGAAAAACCCCTACCTGCACGGGCTCTACGCGCCAGTTGCGGAAGAGAAAACCCGTCTGGAATTAAAGGTGACCGGGGAAATTCCGAAGGATTTATGCGGTAGTTATTTGCGCAATGGTCCCAACCCCCTGCACACCCCCATGGGGATGCACCACTGGTTTGACGGCGACGGCATGATGCATGGGGTGTATCTGGAAAACGGCAAGGCCGAATACCGCAATCGCTATGTGCGCTCGCAGGATTTTATTGACGATGCCAACGGGCAGTGCGTTGTTGCGGGCGTGATGGAGCCGGCGACGAGAAAGCGCGAACCCAAGGTGTATAAAGATACGGCCAATACCGACGTCATCCTTCATAACGGTGAGCTGATGGCGCTTTGGTATATCAGTGGCAATCCGGTGCGACTGGATCCGAGAACACTGGATACCCTGCGAGAGGAAGATTTCGGCGGCAAATTGCCGCGCCATGTGTCCGCGCATTCCAAGACAGATCCGCGCAACGGTGAATTTCTGTTCTTTGACTACGCCTTGTACGAGCCGTGGATGAGTTGCGGCGTGGTGAATGCGGATAACAAGCTTACCGGTTTTCAGACCATCGACCTGCCCGGACCGCGCCTGCCCCACGACATGGCCTTTACCGAGAATTATTTCGTACTTCACGACCTGCCGGTAGTCTTTACCGAGCAAGCCTTGAAGCAGCGCCAGTGGTCGATTGAAATAGCGCAGCAGCCAACCCGCTTTGGTGTGGTGCCGCGCAACTGTAGTGGCAAGGTCACCTGGTTTGAAACCGATCCCTGCTACATTTATCACGTGATCAACGCCTGGGAGGAGGGCGATGAGATCGTCATGCTCGGCTGCAAGATGGTCCCGAACCCCCATGTAAATGGCGCAGCTTTTGGTCCCTATCGCGCCATGGTGGAAGTGTTGGCCCTAAATGCTGTTCCCAGTGAATGGCGGATGAATCTGAAAACCGGTAAATGCACCACACGTGATCTAGATGATGCGATTGGTGAGTTCCCCAGTATTAATCTCGATAGTAGCGGCCAGAAAAACCGCTACGCCTATGTGCAGGCCATCGCGCCGACAGATACCCTCAAGTTTGAAGGCTTTTATCGCTACGATTTCGATACTGGAACAAAAAGCGAATATTTTTATGAAGCCGGGATGTGTGGTTCCGAAGTCGCTTTCGCACCTCGAATCGGTGCAACAGAAGAAGACGATGGCTATGTGGTTGGCCTCTGCAGCCACGAAGGCACGGGTGAATCAGAGTTTCGTATCTGGGATGCGCGCGCGATAGAGAAAGGTCCGCTGGCACGGGTTCACCTGCCGGATCGAGTCCCTGCGGGTTTCCATGCGACCTGGGCCGATGCACGCGACTGGTAAGAGGGGGAAATAAATGGACGCCTATATTCTGGGTTGCCTGCGCACGCCACGGACCAAAGCGCGTGAAAACGGAAGTCTGACTGCACTTTCACCGGCTGAGCTGGTGGCTGGCCTTACTCGCGAATTCAAACAGCCGCTGGAGTCCACCGGTGCCCTGATGCTGGGGTGTGTCGGGCAGGTTGGAGCGCAAGGCGGTAACCTTGCCTTGCAGAGCAAGCTGCACGCGCGTTTGCCTGAACATTGCACCGCCATGACCCTGAATCATTTTTGTGCCTCTGGCCTGAGCAGCATTGGCTTGGCAGCGAATGCCGTTGCGCTCGGTCAATATCGGCAGGTTATTGCCGGCGGCGTGGAGTGCATGTCTCAGGTTCCTTTTATGGCGGACAAAGCGCACTACTATCAGGACCCCTCGCTGCCGGTGGACGAGCGCTACATTCCTGTGGCCCTGTCGGCGGATATTCTTGCAACTAAGGAGGGGGTCAGTTGTGAGGAATTGAACGCTGCAACCCTGCGCTCACATCAGCGTGCAGCGCAGTCTGAGCCTTATCAGGCTTCTCTCAAACCGGTGCGAGACAATGGCCGGGTATTGGCAGAACGCGATGAATGTATTCGCGCCGAGACGACACTTGAATCCCTGTCGGCTATGCCGCCCGGATTCGAAGCCATGGCAAAACCCTTCGCCGAGATTCTGCAGGAGCGCCGCATTGAATACCGACACAGCATTGCCAATGCACCGCCCATGGTCGATGGCGCCGCTCTGGGTTTGATTGCCGGGGTAGCCCACAAATCACAGGCGCGAGCTCGCATTCTGGGTTGGCTCGACAGTGCGGCCAGTGCCGCCGATTCATTAACGGGCGGTATGGCTGCCATGGAGGCCTTGCTGCAACAGCAGGGCCTGACGCTGAAGGATATTGATCGCATCGAATTTATGGAGGCCTTTGCTGTGGCGCCGGTGCTGTTTGAACGTCGCTATGGCGTTGATCCGGAGAAGGTGAATGTCAGTGGTGGCCATCTGGCCAAGGGCCACCCGATGGGCGCTACCGGAGCGGTATTACTGTCGACCTTGTGTGATGTTCTCGAACAGGATGGCGGCACATTGGGACTGGTGGTTGCCACGGGTGCGGGCGGCGTGGGTTCAGCGATGCTGGTGGAGCGCATGCAATGATACGGATAGATCATTCGATCGTCGGTGGCTGGGAGCTGCTTTCCTGGACGATCACGCTCGGTGAAAAAACAAGCTACCCCTTTGGTGAGCAGCCTGCGGGTCGTATTCTCTATACAAGCGATGGCCAGATGAGTGCGACCATTGCCCGATCAGGCCGTTCACTATTGTCTCATCCGGTTCCGGCCAAAGCGCCCGAGCGCGAAAAGCTCGCGGCCTTCGACAGTTATTTTTCCTACGGCGGCGCGTTTTACATTGACGGCGACGAGGTTGTCCATCGCGTTGAACTTTCGCTAAATCCGAATTTTGTCGGCAGTGAACAGCGTCGGCGTATGACCTTCGACGGAGTTTTTCTAACGCTCTCTGCCGACGAAGACACAGAAAGAGGTATGAAGCATCATGCAATTCGCTGGAAAAAAGTGGGGCACTGATGGACTTGTTTAAAAAACACGAACAGCGTTTTACTGCGGCGCGAAAAGCCTGCAAAGAGCGTTTTCACTGGTCGCCTTTTCCGGAAGCCGCAACGTTGATGCCGGATCATGAAGCACGGTCAGCGCAAGCCGATCAAGAATTTACCGGGCTGTGTAACCAGCCGTTTAATCTGTCGCAACCGGGAATCATTGATCAGGTCGGCGATGAAATCTCGCCCTACACCCGCGAGCCGCTGGGTATTCACTACCCGCGCTGTGAACCCGATGCGCTGTTTTCAGCGGCAGAAGCGGCACTGCCTGCCTGGGCGCGGCTTTGCCCGGAGCAACGCATTGGTCTGTTGATGGACGTGATCGATGCGCTGGAATCCAAAGTCTTTCTGATGGCCCGTGCGGTGATGCATACCGCTGGGCAAAGCCCGAATATGAGTTTTACCGGTAGCGGGGTCAATGCCCTCGACCGCGCGATAGAGGCTTTGGTCTACGCTTACGAAGCCATGCGCTTTACACCCGACACAGCGCACTGGGAGCGTCAGTTTGGTAAAGCCACGATCAGTTTGGATAAAACCTATCGTCTTGTGCCGCGTGGTGTTGCGGTGTGTTTTACCTGTGCCAGTTTTCCCACCTGGAATGCCTGGCCGTCGATGATGGCAAGCCTCGCTACCGGTAATCCGGTGATCGTCAAACCGCATCCAGGTTCTGTTCTGCCGATGGCGATTAGTGTGGAGTGTTTTCGCGAGGTGCTGGCGGCCAACGGCCAGGATCCGAATCTGGTAACCCTGCAACTGGATACCCGCAATGCGCCGCTGGGCAAGATTCTGGTTAAACATCCCAAAACCGCGATTGTGGATTTTACGGGCAGTGCCCGCTTTGGCAGTTGGGTTGAGCAGAATGCCCATCCGGCGTTGTGCTTTACCGAAACGGCCGGGGTGAATACCGTGGTACTGGATTCCTGCAGGGATCTGGATGCGGTGATTCGATCTCTGGCGACCACCTTGTGTATGTTTTCGGCACAGATGTGCACCAGCCCCCAAAATATCTACCTCCCCAAACAAGGGGTAAAAGAAGGGGATAACTGGGTGCCCGCCAGCGAAGTGCGGCAACGCTTGGCGGATGCGGTTCATGCCATCGCGGATAATCCGCGCAAAGCGGCGATGATTCTGGCAACGATACAATCACCGGAAACAGAATCGCTGCTAGATGATCTGGCCGGTCAGGCAGAAGTCCTGTTACCTAGCAACGCCTATCCTCACCCGGACTACCCCAATGCCCGTACCCGCACACCTTTGATGCTCAGCGTCTGTACCGCGCAGCGGGATCTTTATCTCGGTGAGCGTTTTGGCCCAGTATCCTTTGTTATTGAATGTGAAAGCGCCGAGGATGCCTTGCAGCAGGCGACAAGGGATGTTCGTGAGGCTGGAGGCTTGACCGCCTTTCTCTACTCGGAGAATGAGCGCTTTATCGAACAGGCCGAGCTTGCCTATGCCCGCGCCGGTGCCCAGTTAACCATCAATCTGACGGGGCCAATGCCCTTAAACTTTGCGGCCGCCTACAGTGATTTTCATGTCACGGGCTTGAACCCGGCGGGAAACGCCTCGCTGACCGAGCTGGGCTTTGTGGCGCAGCGTTTTCGTATTAGTCAAAGTCGTCGGCCAAGTGGTGGTTGCTAAGATGCCGTCATTGCGAGCGCAGCGAAGAAAACTCGCCATGAGCGGGAGATTGCTTCGCTTTGCTCGCAATGACGGGGGCGCGGCTGGTGGCCAGTACTGTGCGGCTGAGCAGTGTTAGAATGCGTCTATGAATTCATCTAACACTCAGGGCCTTCCCGTTTCCACAGATCAGCCCATGGCCAACCCACTGCTGTATGCTCGCGCCATAAGTCGGGCATTAGCCGTTGTCGGCGATCGCAGCTCTTTACTGCTGACCTATTGGGTTTTTCTCGGGCGCTTTCGTTTTACCGAACTGGTGAAATGTACGGGGCTTTCAAAAAGTCTGGTCAGCAATCGGCTGAAGCGGCTTATCGGCCAGGGCGTTATAGAGCGCCGGGATGTCGGCGGAGCGAATGAGTTTCATCTAACGGAGATGGGGAAAGATCTCTACGATGTAGCGTTGGCGATCATATACTGGGATAAGCGCTGGCACTTTACCGAAGGCTGTGTAACGCATCATTTGAAGCATGCGGGTTGCGGAAAGGAATTCAGTCCTGTCCCGAGTTGCGCGAGTTGTCTTCAGGCTTTCGACGCAAGAGCTTGCGACTGGCACTACGGTCCGGGTGAGCCAGATAGTTCACTCGCGAGTGACATGCCTTCACGGCGTTCGCGCATTGCGGCCTCCGCGTTGAACGTGGAGCACCCCATTATGGATAGAACGCTGGAGATTCTGGGTGACCGCTGGACAGCGTTGACCATTGCGGCGGCCTTCTATCGTGTGCGTAGCTTTGGCGGCTTCCAGCAGGCATTGGGTATTGCCAGTAATATCCTCAGTGACCGGCTTTCGCGTTTAACTGAGCTCGGCATTTTTACCCGCAATGGGGCAGGGCGTGCCGAGTACCGGCTGACGGAAGAGGGGCTTTCTCTGTTTCCGGTGATCGTCACCTTGATGCGTTGGGGGGATCGCTGGTTTTGCGAGGCTCCGGCCCTGGTCTTGAGCCATCGTGCCTGTCAGAACCCGCTTGTTAGCACTATGCTGTGTGACCAGTGCGGGAGCTCACTTGGCTTCGGCGATTTCTATTATTAGTTTGGGAGCTTTTTCCCGTGTCATTACTGTTTGAAGAAATTGATAGTCAGACCTCTCCGCTGGGTGAAATTTCCTTGCGCCGTCGAAGAATTCCAGCGTTTGGTGATCGTGATATTTACGAGGTGAAACTCGGTGAAGAGTTTCTGATGTCCAGTATGTTTGTAGACGCGGAAGAGGCGTTGGCAGACTTGGGGCTGGACGCCGTCAGTGGAGATGGGCTTTCGGTCATTGTCGGAGGGCTTGGGCTCGGTTATACCGCAGTGGCGGCACTGAAAAACGAGCGGGTGAATGAATTGCTGGTGGTCGATGCCATCGAAACGGTTATTGAATGGCATCGCGACGAAAAAGTACCGCTGGGCAAGGTCTTGAATCAGGATTCACGCTGTCGCTATGTGAAGGACAGTTTTTTCGATTTAGCCGTTGATCCGCAGCGCGGTTTTGATCCGGATCAGGCCGGGCGAAAGTTCGACGCGATACTGCTCGATATCGACCACTCGCCCACAGAGTACCTGAATGCCTCAAACGCCGGTTTTTATACTTCGGAAAACCTGGCGCTGATGGCAAGCCAGATCAAGCCGGGCGGGGTCTTTGCTATGTGGTCTCAGAATTTACCCGAGCCCAAATTTGAAGATTTGTTGAAGCAAGTCTTCCCGCAAGTAGATGCGCATATTGTCCGTTTTTACAATCCGTTACAGAACTGTGAGTCTACGAACAGCGTGTATGTTTGCTCGGTATAATCTGCAGGATTCCTGCATAAAAGGTTTGACACGGCGTAAGCTTGCCGTTATGGTAAGCGCAGCTTGAAAGAAAGACTATTATTTATACACTCCGTTACGTCGCATCTTCGCAGTTCTTCGTCCTGTAGTTTTTAAATCTCAGCCTGATTTTCCGCTATTCACGCCTGATGAAGGCACATTTCTATTTGATCTACAGGATATTCTGTTATGTCTAAAGTAACTGGCACCGTAAAATGGTTTAACGAAACTAAAGGCTTTGGCTTTCTGGAGCAGCAAGGTGGTCCCGATGTCTTCGCCCACTTCAGTGCGATTCAAAGCTCTGGCTTTAAAACTCTGGTAGAAGGCCAGGCTGTTGAATTCAGCGTTACTCAAGGTCCGAAAGGCCCCCAAGCCGAAAACATCGTCGCTATCTAATAGCGTACGCGGTTTGTGACAAAGGCAGGCTTTTATAGCCTGCCTTTTTTGTATCCGTCTTATACCCATGCCGAGTGGCGCGATACAGCGCTTGCCCGCAACTATTTCCCGTAGCTCATCGTTTTTGCCTACAATGCTGTCAGTGCTTGTTTAATAAGAGTGCCGTCTTTCCGCGCATAACATCAGGCAGAGGTTAGAATGAAAAAACTCAGTATGGTCGATAAAGGCTTTCTTCTGGCAGAGAGCCGAGAGATGCCCATGCATGTTGGGGGCGTAAGCCTTTTTACCCTGCCTGATGGCGTGGATGAGCAGGCCTTCCTGCACGATCTGGCTCATACCATCCGCGATACCGATACCCTTCTCCCGCCCTTCGGTGATCGCCTGCGGCTTGGCCGAGCTGGATTGATGGGGAATGCGCAGTGGGAACCAGACCCCGCGCTGGACATGGAATACCACGTTCGCCACTCTGCGCTGCCCAAGCCCGGTCGCTATCGCGAGCTGTTTACGCTAGTGTCGCGGTTGCATGGTACCTTGCTGGAGCGCAGCCGTCCCTTGTGGGAAATGCATCTGATTGAAGGCCTGCAGAACCGGCAGTTTGCGGTGTATACAAAAACCCACCATGCGGCAGTAGACGGTGCCCGTTCGGTGCATATATCCCGCAGCATGTTATCGCCCGATCCGAATTACGAGCTGGAAGATTCGCCGCTGTCGCTGGAATCCTGGCGCCGTTACAAAGATGCACTGCAGATTGGGCAGCCCGGCCTGCCGACCGAAGAAGAATTACGCAATGTCGCCGATCGTCTCAAGTCGACATTCGACAGTAGTACGAACTTGCTTCGCGCCTTGAGAGGTTTTACTCAGGCCTGGACAGGCCGCGGTGGTGATCTGGTGCTCCCCCATTTGCGTGTGCCCGGCAGTGTGCTGAACAGCCGTGTGGACGGTGCCCGCCGGTTTGTGGCTCAGTCGTGGCCCTTTGCCCGTATTCACGCCTTGGGTAAGGCCTTTGGTGGAACCTTTAATGACGCGGTGTTGGGAATGTGCGCGGGCGCGCTGAGAACCTATTTGAGCAACCACGCGGAGCTTCCCGATAAAGGCCTGAAAGCCATGGTGCCGGTTTCCCTGCGCCAAAAAGGCGATGTCGATTCCGGTAATGCGGTGGCCGCTATCAGTGCCGATTTATCAACGCATATCGCTGATCCGGCTGAACGAATGCGCGCGGTGATGGCTTCGGTGCAGGCTGGCAAAGCGTTTTACCAAGGTATGTCGCCGAAGGAAGTGGAGCTGGTCAGCATGTTGATGCAATCGCCTTCTGCCTTGTTAATGCCGCTCGGTTTGATACCTCGCTTGCCCCCCTACAATGTTGCGATCTCCAATGTGCCGGGAATCCGGGAAACCATGTACTGGAACGGTGCCAGGATGGACGGTTCTTATCCCTTGTCGATTGTCACTGATGGCATGGCGATGAATATTACCTTGGTCACCTATGGCGAGAATGTGGATTTCGGCATAATCGCCTGCCGACGTTCCCTGCCACAGGTGCAGCGCATCATCGACTATATGGAAGATGCGCTGTGTGAATTGGAGATGGCCGCGGGATTTGAAGCAGGTAACACCAGCCCTGCCGGGAAGCCAAAGGCAACCAAGCGCGTTAAAGCGGCTTCAAAAAAGGCGAAAACTGGCGCTAAAACGTAAGGGTTTTAGTTGTCGCATGGCTATTAGAGGGAACCGTATGATCATCGTTCACGGCTGTGCCGTTGTTCCTGAAGCAAAGCTTGAAGAGGCCTTGCGCCTCAGTCGCGAGCATGTTGCCCGCTCACGCGCGGAACCGGGTTGTCTCGAGCACGGCGTCTATCTGGATCCGGATGTTGCTGGTCGTCTGCTATTTGTAGAGAAATGGGCCAGTGAAGCCGCGTTAAAACAGCATTTCGCGGTTCCCGAATCCATTGCCTTTGTTGAGGCCATCAGTGCAATCGCGAGCGAGTCACCTTCGCTTTCGATGTTTAGCGCCAGCGAACTCTAAAGGTCTAGTTGTGCAGGCAGGCTCGCACCAGATTGCCTTTACTCATGGCGAAGCCTGAAAACCACGATACGATATCTTCTCGCCCCAGCAGCTTCCGGGTAATGGCTTTTTCAGACCAACCCAACTGGTGAAGGTGATTGACCTCTTGCTGCAGGCCACTCAGGTGATCCAGTTTTTTCTGCAGGGCCTGTTTGCCTTCCTTGATCATGCCCTGATGGGCGCAGAAGAGGGTGTCGAAGTCCAGCGCGACGGCAGCTTTCAGACTGGCAATCTGCTCGCTGACACTTTCCTCTCTAAAGGCATAGCGAACCTTGCTCGAGACATACAGGTCACCGGAAAACAGCCAGCCTTCGTTGGGCTCAAAGAGGGTGGTCATGTCGTCGGAATGGCCGGGCATATGCAGAGCCTTGAGTTGCTGGCCAGTGTTGGTTTCTATGGTTTCCGGGAAGGTGCTGGCCTCAGAAAACGTGATATCACCAAAGATCAGTTTGCTGAACAGGTTCAGGTCGTAGCCGCTTGCCAGTTTGTCGTGGTTGCTGGTGTGGCTGTGCACAAGGGCATTAAAGCAATCCTGTACATGACCACAATTGCCGCTGTGGTCTTCGTGATAGTGGGTTAGCAGTGCCCGCCGGACACCCCGTTCATCAAGAAAACGTTTGACCGTTTTCCATTCCTTGGTTGGGCCTGTATCGATGATGGTGTCACCCAGTCGATAAACAATACAGGTGGTGTTGATGCGGTAGTTGCCAGCTGGCCCGGTGCGTCCGACCCGAATACCTTCAACTTGCGGATGATTAATTTTATGAATTAAGGGCATAGCCGACTTGGTTTCTACATTCAACGTTCGCGAAACTTTAGCACAGGCTGCCGAAGGGCCGGGAGGCAAAGGCGGTCAGGTGATGTGCGTAAAGTAAATGATGAGCTAGGGTTACAGCGCCAGTTTTCCGAGGTGTTTTTGCTTTATATGCCCAGCGCGTTGCAGCGAGCGTAGACTGTCTGCGAGGGTCTCCCGGTGGTCGCGAAAAGTCAGGCCGAGCAGTTGCTCGTACTTGCTGTCATCGGTTCGCACCCACCGCGTCGCGTACTGCATCCCTTCAGAGGTGATCGGAATATCGGCGCCCGTCAAAGCGACAACGCCGTCGCCAGCAACTCCCATCGCGCGCAGCAGGGGGCCGGGAATAGGAGCGTAGGGCACCCGTCTGCCGGTCAGATCGTAGAGCGTATTGATCAGCTCCTTCCACGGATAGTAGTGGCCGCCCAAGGGAATCCGTTCCGGTTGTTTGATCTTCTCAATAATGGCGACACATGCTGTGGCGATGTCCCGTACATCCACAAACTGATTGCCGCTGCTGGTAACGACACCCATGCGGGAGCAAAAAATCCGTAGCGCGTTCATGGGTTCAGACAGCCCGGGGTCGTGGGGGCCGATAATACTGGCCGGATACAGGATGGAGACCGGGTACCCTGCGTCCTGTAAGCCGCGCACGTACCGTTCGCATTCGGCTTTTGAATGGCCGTAGGCTGACTCTGAACCGGCCGGGGGTTCTTCTCCGGTGAGTATGGGATGATCCGGAGCGTAAATAGCCGCCACGCTAGAAATGTGAATCAGATGTTTCAGTCCGAGCTCGCAGCCCTGACCAATGACGTTGCGAGTACCGCCAACGTTGGTGCTGATGACCTTGTCGGCATCCTTTTTCTTTGTCGAGACGAACGCGGCGGTATGGATGACCCCGTCACAGTCTTTCAAGGCCTTTGCGACCAGCTCCGCATCTGTCACATCGCCGACAACGATATCGGTAAACGGTGCGGTAGATGCGATGTCGTGCAGTGCCAGAATTTGTTCCAGTTTACTTGGGTTGCGTAGTAGCAAGCGCACGTCATGGCCTGCTTCACGCAGTGCCAATGCCGCGTGTGAACCGACAAAGCCGGTGGCACCTGTGACAAGAATGCGCATGGTTTACCTAGTCTGAATTGGATGTCTGAGTAGTCTACCTGAACTTTGCGGCAGGATTAATCTGTCAGCAGCGGGGCTACAAAAAATTGGCCGCCCCTCGATGAAAGTTTTACAAGTTGTGAGACTGCCTGCGTCAGAAAGCCGGCAGTCTGAAGGTAGATTTATTGCTTGATTGAGACAAAAGGCATGACACCATGCCCGTGATTGTTGTGACCTGCCGCTTTGTAACGGGTCTTATTGGGCGTTTCACCGAGTGATCTTACAATTTTGCCCCACGAGATGAAGCTTTCCAGGTCGCCGTAGCGCTCCTGATTAATCAGGTGTGCGATTTCATTGGCTACCGAGGCACTGACAAATTCTTCAGTGTGATTCAGCTCGGCTAGGATGCGATTGATTGAAATGTGGTTCTTTTCGACGTCGGCCAATGCCACCGCGTTTGCACTTCGAAGGCTGAAGTCGTAGGTTGGCCGCTCATTAGGATAATTAAGGTTTACCCGCGCATTTTCGTGCATGGTCAAAATTGTTTCAGCCCAATGAGATTCCATCTCAAGCGAAACTGGTTTGGTGTAGCTGGGGGGCGATATATATTGCATATAATGTGCGCCTCTCTGGCACTGTGGCAACTCTTCGGTCGAGCAGAATGCTATTTCTTCTGTTGCCTATCTCAAACATAACACGTTTGAATTGCAGGTACGATGAGAGTTTCCTCGGCAGCGGGGAATATGTCTCAATCCTGCAGCGTTTCCATGGGCGCCTAAATTCGAGACAATAGCCCCTTTTATCCAGGGACGATTGATGTTGTTTTCCTCTCAAAACGCGACCGGCCCGGCACAGGACGTGCTGCGCAGCGTTTTCGGCTATGAACAGTTCCGACACCAGCAGCAGGCCATTGTCGATCAGGTGATTGGCGGTGGCGACGCCTTGGTGCTGATGCCCACGGGCGGTGGTAAATCCCTGTGTTATCAGGTGCCTGCACTGGTCCGTGAGGGCACGGCGGTGGTGGTTTCGCCATTGATTGCCTTGATGCGCGATCAGGTTCAGGCACTCCAGCAGAACGGGGTACGTGCGGAATACCTTAATTCCTCACTGGATGCGGACGAAGCCTTCAGGGTGGAATCCCTGTTCCGACAGGGTGATCTCGATCTGATCTATGTTGCGCCCGAGCGGCTGGTGACACCCCGCATGCTGGGGCTGATGGAGCAGACCCCCATTTCCCTGTTTGCCATCGATGAGGCTCACTGCGTTTCCCAGTGGGGCCATGACTTCCGACCGGAGTACCAACAGCTCTGTATTTTGCACGAGCGCTTTCCAGCGGTGCCGCGAATTGCGCTGACGGCTACCGCCGATTTGCCCACGCGTCGAGAGATCATTGAACGGCTCAATCTCCATGACGCTGAAGTCTTCAATAGCGGTTTTGACCGCCCCAATATCCGCTATCACATCAGCGAGAATCAGGGGAATGCCCGCGAACAGTTGAAGCGTTTTATTCTCAATAACCACGAGGGCGAGGCGGGCATTGTCTACTGCCTGTCGCGCAAGCGGGTAGAAGAGACGGCTGAGTGGCTGACCAGGCAGGGTTTTACCGCTTTGCCCTACCACGCGGGTCTCAGCTCGGATATTCGGCAGGACAATCAGGAACGCTTTCTGCGGGACGACGGCGTAATTATCGTGGCAACGATCGCCTTCGGTATGGGGATCGACAAGCCTGACGTTCGCTTCGTGGCGCATTTGAATCTGCCAAAGAGTATCGAGGCCTACTATCAGGAAACGGGGCGTGCAGGTCGTGACGGCTTGCCCAGTGACGCCTGGATGGCCTACGGCCTGCAGGATGTTATCACCCTGCGCCAGATGCAGGAGCAGAGCACTGCCGAGGAAGCGCGCAAACGGGTGGAACGTCACAAGCTCGATGCGATGCTGGGCCTGTGTGAAACCCACGCCTGTCGTCGGCAAGTGCTGCTGCGCTATTTCGACGAGGAGCTGGATGAACCCTGTGGTAACTGTGATAACTGTCTGACCCCGCCGCAAACCTGGGATGCCACAGTCGCAGCCCAGAAAGCCTTATCCTGCGTATACCGCACTGGCCAGCGTTTCGGGGTGAATTACGTGGTGGACGTGCTGCGCGGTGCGAACAGTGGTCAGGTGTTCGAGCGTATTCAGAGTTTTGGTCATGACCGCCTCTCAACCTATGGCATTGGCAGTGAGTTGAATCAGGGCGAATGGCGAACACTCTTTCGCCAGTTAATGGCGGTCGGTTTACTGGGGGTGGACTATGAAGGGCACGGCAGTGTTTTTCTGACCGACGCCGCGCGGCCCGTTTTGCGCGGAGAGCAAACGCTGACTCTGCGTAAAATGCCTAAGCCGGAAAAACAGAAAACCCACAAAACCTCTTCGGCCTTTACCGGCGGCAACAGCAAACTGTGGGAGGCCCTGCGCGCTCACCGCAAATCGTTGGCCGATGAGCAGGGCGTGCCTGCCTACCAGATTTTTCATGACGCCACGCTGGCAGACATGGTTGAACGAGCGCCGAAAACACTGGAGCAATTTGGTCGCATCAGCGGTGTAGGAGCTCGCAAACTCGATGCTTACGGGGAAGGCTTTCTTGAGGTAATTGCCGAGTTTGCCGAAGAGCCTGCGATCAGCAATACAGTGGAAGAAACCATCGTGCTTAGCTGCGAAGGTTTAAGCCCGCTGGAAATTGCCCATCGCCGGGATCTGACGATTGGCACCGTTTACCGTCATCTGGCCCAGGGTATTGCCCGAGGCGAGCTGGAGCTGGAAGATGTGCTGACGCTGGATGCGTCAGAACTGGAAAGTTTGAGAAATGCCATGGCCCTGCAGGATGGGCCCTCACTCAAACCGGTTTTTGAAATGTTCGACGGCGAGTATGACTATGGCGTACTTGGCTGCGTGCGCGCCAGTTTGGGCTGATTGTCTGAAGGCGGCAATCAATCCGCTGTCGGACGCAGGCTATCGTAGCTTTTGTACGTACTGAGTACTACGCCATCGCGGAAGGTAACCGCGTGCAAGCGGTAGCCAACCTCCAGCTTTTCAGCCTTTTTTTCCAGCGCTTTTAGAAGGTCCGGGTAGTCCCGGTCCAGCCCGTAAAACACTTCGAAGCTGGCTCTGCCGCCCGGTGGCAGCAGCCGGTCGACCGCTTCCCAGGCAAAATATTTGCTGGCATAAACGTTCCGGGTTTCAACGCCGTAGACAAACATCTCACCTGAAAATGACTGGATACTTTGGGGATTCTGATTGCTCAGGTTGGCTTTGATCAGCAGTTGTCCGAGGCTGAAACGATGCACACCGGCGATGCGCTCCTGATAGGTGAAATTGCCCAATACCTCGGTCAATTCCTGTGCAATGGCCTGATTGACTTCAATGAGTCGGCCCTGCTCGTGATCGTGAATGGCTTTCAGCACGTCGCTGGCATTCAGCCAGCGTTGAACCTGCCAGTTGCCCTCAGTGTTGCCCATGCCCAGTTTAAGGGTGTAGCTCTGATCGAGGTCTTCACGGACAACGGTGAGCTGTGCGGTAGTCTGCTCTCCGTTCTTTACAACGACCGGATTAAGATTTTCCGGCGTGGGCAGGCCGAGCAGTGTCAGCAGGCGTGAGGTAGAGCTGTCCGTAGCTAAAGGCTTACCGTTCAGGGCGGCCTGAATGAACTGGCGCTCTTCTTTCACCCAGGTGTCTCGGTCGCGGGAGCGAAGGGTATCGCGGGTCAGCGCTTGCGCGAGCAGTGCAGGGTAAAGGTCTTCGGCCAGTGCTTCAAAATCCACTGATTGCTCGAACAGTTCGGGCGAACCTTGCTGCAGGGCGACGCTGGCGTCTTCCAGTGCCGACTCAGGGCCGGGTCGCAGCATCAACACGGTGAGTAGGACCAAAAGCGCTGCCACAACGCAGCCAATGCTTATCATAAGTGGTCGGGGCGGTATGCTGGTGGCGCTTTCTGCCTTGGTGGCCAGGGGCTTGTCTACGGCGATATTACTCAGGTCGGGGCCGCCCAGCACGATGGCTTCTGCACCGGTCTTTTCGTAGATGACGACGGCATATTGCTGGGCGGTGGATTCATCGACGTCTTTTTTAACCACCAGATCACCGCGCTCAAGCCGGGCAGCGAGTTTGCGCGGCGAAGTGTTCAGCAACCCGGCCAGTCGCTGGATGACAGCAGGCGGGTATTCCTGGGCAACAATGGCAACGTTAAAGGACTCAGTCACGGTCGATCCAGCTCACAAAAAGACGGCGGGATGATATCACAGCGCCAATCTGGCGCTGTGTGAGCGTTCACAGGCATTTTTCACTGTGCAATCGTGTGGGTTTTCCACGGTTGCGTGCTGCTGCCTGCCGGTTACGCATCCTTAAAGTGTATCAGGGGCACTCCGCCACGGGGCCGCTGATCACAAAGGTCTCGGTGATGGCTTCATAGGAGCTTGCTTCCGCAGACAGCACACGAGAGGCGCCCTCGACCCGAATTCGATAGGTTCCGGCGGCTGCATTCCGGGGGATATTCCAGATCACCAGCGCAGTGCCACCAGAACTGGTTAGCGGGCGCTCCAGTGCCAGCGGGGGCTGTACCAGCGCTTCCCACTCGTAGATCAGTTCCGGCGAGCGGTCTTCTACCACGGTTTGCCAGCTGCCATCGGCTTGCATGCGCTCGACGGTGACATAGCTCTGCTGGATACGCAGATCGTTACCGGGGTGGCCCACTACAAACCGGGTTTGCAGAATATCGCCGGCCGATACGATTGAGGGTGGCTGCAGCGTCACCTTGCCGGGGTCGCCTTCATGGTGGGGCGACTCCGTCGGGCCAGCCACCAGTGTAAGATCCGCGCGTTCGCCGGTTGCTGGCGCATCGGGCTGGGCATCGCCATTGACCATGGCGCGCGCCAGTCGCAGGGATTCCTGAGCGACCGCCGCCTGTGTCCAGGGGCCGTAAAGGGTGGAGGCGCCTTCGTATTGCTGTGAGGCGTATTCCTCGCGCGTGGTCAGGTAGTGCACGTAGTTATTAACCAGGCCCGCAATCACGAGATTATCAATGCCTTCGGCCGCCAGTTCTTCCAAAAGCAGGGAGCGGATTCGGCGCGCGGCCATGGTGGTAACTTCCCAGGGCAGGCCCAAAAGAGCGAAATTCCCTACCCGGAACAGCTGGAATGGCAGATCTTTGTCGCCGCGAGGTAGCAACACCGGTTTTTCTGCCTGACAGCTAAAGTTGTGACCTGGAATATTATGGGCGTTACACATCACCGCCGCCGACAGCACCTGACCGGGGATGGTTTCCTTGGGCCAGCCACCGGGGAAGCCCTCCAGGGGCTGGCCCTCGAGCGTTTGGATATCGGCCAGCGCCGCATTCAGCACATCGGGGTCGTCGCTACAGGTGTAGCCTTCCTTGGTGGGGCCGGGGCCGTCTTCTGCGCCGGCACCAAAAGATACGCCGAGAATACCGTCGCAGGTGCGTATTTCTTCGTCATCAGAGTGGTTCAGGCTTTTGAGCACGGTCTGGTCAGTAACAGTAATGTCCGTGATGGGAACGGTGGCAAAGCGAAAATCCACCGGGCCGGTAATTGCGCTGCCTGTGCCAAACAGTTCCAAGGCCTTGGCCAGTTGTTTGACGCCAGAGATGGCATTGGCATCCAGATCATTCTCTCCGCCGCCGCGTTGTTTACTGGGGTAGGGAAAGTCTTCGATGGCGATATTGGGTGAGGCGTCGCCCTCATCGGCTTGGGCAAAGGCGGCTACATAGGTGCCGGTAGAAGGGTCAGCCCGATAGTCGGTCCCCATCAGCTCTTCAAAACCTAATGAGGCGTAGCCTTTTACATCGCCACTGACATATTTTTCGGCCGGACCAATCACCGTGGGGTGAACGCCGAACCAGTTGATCAGCCCAACTGGCTGACCACCACGACTCAGCTCCAGCTGCACCATGCGCTTATTCACCTGGGTTTCGTTGCCCGCCGTGTTGGTAAACAGGGCGCGCTCGTCGGCCGGATTCAGGGCGTAGGCGGGTTTGGAGCGATTGATATTGGTATTCAGCAATTCTCCCGCAGATAGGCGAATACTGGCTGGCTCGGGGTTAGCTTCCAGATTCAGATGCGCATTACGGATCGCCTGATAAGTCCCGCCCGCGATAACCTGCAGACCATTGCCCTGTTCGTTTAGCCCAATGCCTGGGTCGGAATGGGTATGGGTCACCGACAGCATCACGTTATTGCCGTTGTAGTGGGGCGAAAGCTCCGGGTCGGCGGCAATCTCAGCGAGAATGGCATCGCGCAGGGTTGCGCTCATCAGGCCGGTATCCAGAGATACAAACAGTATCCGCTTGCCGTTGCAGGGCGAGGCAATGACAAAGGCGCGCGAGTAAACGCGGGTGTGAAGGGCGCTAAAGACCTGCTGCGGATTTACCCAGGCGAGACTCGCGGTATCGGCTATGGTGGCGGTAATGTCGTAAATGCCGGTGCCAACTTGAAAGCGCTGGTTGTCGGCGCATTCACTGGCGGGCTGAAGTGGGGTGTCGACGGTGACTTCCAGAGGGCCAGGGGCATCGGGGGTGCTGCTGACGACCAAGCGGCGCGGATCATTGATCACGCATTGTGCGACTGCAGATTCCTTGACGCGTTCGGCCGGGCTGGGGGCATTGACGGTTGCGGGCGGGGTACTGCTGCTGTCGCCTTTACAGCCGCTCAGTACCAGTGCCACTGACATCAGAATCAGGGCTGGTTTCATTGGGTAATACCTATATCTCGTCTGCCCGCACACGAGGTGAGGCGATGTAATCAGTGAGTAGATACTACCTTAGCCGGCCACTGCTGTCCCATCGTCCAGCCCGATGATCTGGCGACCAGAGAAGATCAGGATGCCAAGGGGATATCGGCAAGGTGACAGTCGATCGCCGTGCATAGGCGGGAGAATTCCTCACAGATTTCTGCCCCGATGACGCCGGTTTGATCCGAGTCCTGTGCGCGGGAGGCTTTTTCCAGCTGCTTACAGAGATCGCTCATTGTCTCTCCTCCCACCATGCTCGAGCTGCCTTTCAGCTTGTGGGCGAGGGATGCCACCTGATCCAGCTTTCCGGTCTCAATCACATGGCACAATTCATCGAGCTGAACCCTGGCGGTGCTCTGAAAATTGCTCAGTGTGGTTCTTACCAACCGCGGATCGTCCGAAATCACCGAGTGCAACTGCTCTACCTTAAAGGTTTTAGCCCATGAGTCGGACTCAAGGCCAGGCGCTGCCGTTTCTGCTGGGTTCGCGTCGTGGTTGATCCAGCGTTGCAGCTCTCGACCTAGCGTATCGAGCTGTATGGGTTTAGTCAGGTAAGCGTCGAATCCGCGCGCGGCGGCGTTATTCGATACGCCGCGGATAGCATTGGCCGATAACACGATCACAGGGGTTCGCGCTTGCGCGTTTTGCTTCTCGTGCTCCCGAATCTGGCCAAGTAGTTCCATCCCATCAAGTTCGGGCATATGGAGATCGGTTAGCACCAGATGATAGCGATTACGTTTGAACAGTTCCGCGGCTTCGCGGCCGTTGCCGGCGATATCGGCTTGGATATTCAGCAATTTGAGTTGCTGCCGAATGACGTATTGGTTTGTCTTGTCGTCTTCAGCAACCAGAATTTTTACTTCATGGTCGAGGGTGTGCAACTCGGCACTTTGCCAACCAGACCGGTGGGGGCTTGAGTTGGTATCGAAGTCAGTGATGCCAGCGCTGATCTTGAGTGCCCGCACAAGCTCCCGATAACTGAGGAAGGGGCTATTCAGGGTGAGATGCCCGCTGCTGTGTTGGCTTACTGAATGTTTGTCTGCGAGTAGGATGTCGAGTCGCACCTCATCAGAGGTGTCAGTCGCAGCAATTGTGATACTCGCTTCTATTTCACCCTCAGGTTCAATATCGTCTCGTGTTGCCGTAATGCGAGCGCCGCTCAAGCGAAGGTACCCGTCCAACTTGCGCAGCAGCCAGGGATTAGCGCTGTTGATTTCGCAATCTACACCGGCTAGTTCAAAGCAGGGTATCTTGCCGGGCGCTTTGTCACAGGGCATGGTCAAGGTTACGCAAGTACCCTGACCCACAACGCTTTGCAGGGCGATCTCTCCGCCCATCAAGGTAGCAAGGCGTTTGGTGATGGCAAGCCCAAGACCGCTTCCACCAAATTTTCGCGTGGTTGACGATTCTGCCTGCGTGAAGGAGTTGAAAAGTCGCGGAATAACCTCTTCTGGAATGCCGATGCCATTGTCTTCAATACTGATGTCGACGTGCCCTGGCTGAGAGGTGCTAGGCCGGGCGTAAATGCCGACCAGTCCGGGGCGACCGGCTTTACGGCCCGAAAATTTGACGGCATTGCCAATGAGATTATAAAAAATTTGCTGCAAGCGAGTGCTGTCTCCCAACATCATGTGGGGCAAAACAGGGTCGACGAAGGGGGACAGCAAAACGTTGTTGTCTTTGGCCAGTGGCAACAGCAGCGTGCACACGTTTTCAAGCAATACGCGTAGATCAACCGGCGACTGCTCCAGCTCCATCTTGCCCGCTTCAATTTTCGAGAAATCGAGAACGTCATCGATCAGGCGCAATAGCACAAAAGATGATTGCCGAATGGTCTCCAGTGCATCCTGCTGTGATTCCGAGAGACCTTCACTGGCGAGTACATCCAGCATGCCTACAACACCGTTCATGGGCGTGCGGATTTCGTGGCTCATGGTGGCAAGGAATGCGCTCTTCGCCCTCGAGGCCGCTTGCGCCGATTGCGTTGCCTGTTCGAGCTCTTCATTGAGTACTTTCAGCTGACGGGTACGGCTTTCCACGCGGTTCTCGAGCAGAGAGCGTTCCTGCTTGATCAGTACGTTGGCACCGCGTAATTCGCGAGCGGCTTTCTCCAGCGCGAGTCGAGATTCCCGCTCTTCGGTCACGTCGCGCATGGTGGCCACCGCGCCGATCTGCTTACCCTGTTTGTCGAAAATAGGGCCACCGCTGGCCAGTATGTGCCTTGTGGGCTCGCCTGTTCGCGCTATGGCCATGCCGGCATTGGTGACGCGTTCGCCATTGAAGGCTCGGATTAGCGGGATCTGTTCAGGCTGGAGCGGGGTTAAACCATCTGCGTCGAAAAGACTGTAATAATTGGCCCATTCGTCAGAGGGCACGTTGCGTGGGTCCATGCCGTGCCAGTCGCGTGCGGTTTTGTTAAAGAGAATCAGCTCGCCCTTTTCATTGCAGGCAACCACACCTTCAGACATGGACTCCAGCAGAAGGCGGTTTAATTCCTGCTGGTGAGTCAGTTCGCGAGTACGTACATCGATATCTTCCTCTAACAGCGCATTAGCGACGGCGAGCTCCGCGGAGAGTTTTCGCTCGTGAGAAATATCGCGTGACACAGAAAGCAGATAGTCGGGCTGATCGCCACCGCAAATGGGGTAAACAGTCACCTCCCACCATTTGGGTTCTCCGGCCATGGTCGCGGTATACCCGGTAAAGCGATGGCTGCGACCATTGACGCCTTCTTCAACGGCGCGGCAGGCATTTTCTCTGTCTTCATCTCGTGACCAAAAATCCGGCCAATACTGTCCGCGAATCAGCTCGAAATCTTTTACCGCCATCAACTCCTGACCGTTCGAATTCATGTCTAACAGGCAGCCCTCTCGGTCAAGAATCTTAACGCAGTCGATGTTGCTGTTGATGAGACTCTCGATCAACGATTGGCTACTGCCGATGGCTTCACGGGCGCTGACCAGTACCGACATATCCAGCGCAATACCGCTCAAGCTATTCGCAGTATTGTCCAGTTCATAGTAAACACTGATATGACGATTGTGGTCGTCGATCGTTAGGTGGCCGCGCTGAGTCGCTTCGGATGCGCCATTTTCTCGCACCTGACCTATCGCCGATTCGATTTGTTCTGCCACCTTCGTGCTCAGCGATTCCTCCAGCCATTGCTGGAAATCATTCGTGGTGGTCGTGGAGGCATCGTTGGAGAGGGACTCCAGGGTGAGCCGTTGGCTTTCCAAGTCCAGATACCAGCGATAGGCCTGACCGTGGGTATCCGCGTAATCAATGTCTGCAATCGCCTGCTTGGTTAAGGCGCCAGCAAATATGTCTTTAGCTACCCCGGCAGTCCGCGGCTTTTCTGCGTTTGCACGGTGACTGGCAACCCAGTGCTTCAGGCGGCGGTACATCGGTTACCCCTTGCCAACTGTGTCATAAACGCATTGACGTCGACGGGCTTGGCCACAAAATAACCCTGTACATGATCACAACCCAGCTCTCTGAGCAGCTCCAGCTCTTCGCCGTGCTCGACACCTTCCGCGACGGATCGCATGCCGAGTTTTTGGGCCATATTGATACTGAACTCGACAATGGCTCGGCTTTCGTTTTTCTCCAGCATGGTGGAGACAAAACTTCGATCGATTTTCAGTTCGGTAAAGGCAATGCGGCCGAGTTGCTCCATGCTGGCAAACCCGGTGCCGAAATCGTCGATAGAGAGTCCAAAGCCGCGCAGCCTCAGTCGCGCAAGATTTTCGAGTGCGGGGGCTAGGTCCTGCATTGCCGCCGTTTCTGTTACCTCAAAAACCACGTTGTCGGTCGCTATTCCGGCGTCGGTTACAATCTCTGTAAGTCGGTCGGCGAAGGAAAGATCGTGGAGCGAATTCGGTGACAGATTTACCGCAATAGACATCTTGTGGCCTTGCTCCAGCCACTCTTGTTGTTTAGCGACTGCCTGCCGAAGCAGTGAGAATGTCAGTGCATCGATATACTGGCCCTGTTCGAGTACAGGGATAAAGCTGAAGGGCGCCTGCAAACCCAGGGTTGGGTGTAGCCATCGTGCAAGAGCCTCAGCGCCGACAATCGTATTGGACGACAAATCTAACTTGGCCTGAAAGTGAGGTTGAATCTGGTGGCTCTCCAGTGCCGCAACTATCTCTGTTTCCGTAAAGGCCTTCTGTTGGGCATAACGGGGTGCATCACTATTGGTCTCGGTTAGCGAAAGCTCTTTCAGTATCTTGCTAATCTGATCTCGGGAAAGGGGTTTTTGAAAGGTGCCGATGGTGGTGATGCCATAGGCTCGGCACATCGTGTCCACACTGCTTAGCATGCTCGTATCGCTGGAGCTCAGCAAAGCCAGATTAGGTGCAACTTCACGGGTTCCAAGGTGTCTCGCGAACTCCATACCGTCCATTTTTGGCATGTCGAGGTCGCAGAGGATCAGTGAGATACAGTGGCCATACCGGTCTACATGCTCAAGGGCTTCTATGCCGTTGCAGGCTTCGAGGATGTCAACATTGAGTGAGCTGAACTGGGTTTTCAGTACCTGCCGCTGGAAATCATCATCTTCGACTAGCAAGATAGACTTTTGCCGGCTAGTGGACTGCACACCTGTAAGCGTTCCTTTCAGAAGATTTGTCACAACTATTTCCCCGAGTCGACATCGACAGCCTGTGAAGTGAATACGCTCCTAGCTACATTGCCGGATGATAAGTACTTTCCACAGTAAGCGAACAATCAGTCAAAGCGTGAGTGTATCGCTCTGGAAGCCGATAGGTAGTTCGGGGTTCTACCTACCGTGAAGGTGCCCTTTGATGATTGATTAACTCATCAGTTCAGGTCGATTTCGGAAATAGCCCAAAGCTTCAGGATTGGCCAGTGCATCGGTATTCTTGACCGGCTCGCCATGCACTACATTGCGCACCGCCAGCTCCACGATCTTGCCGGAGATGGTGCGGGGAATATCCGCCACCTGCAGCACCTTCGCCGGCACGTGCCGTGGTGTGGTGTTTTTGCGAATGGTGGTTTTGATGGTCTGAATCAGTTCTTCGGTCAGCGAGATGTCCTCGCGCAGCACCACAAACAGCACCACGCGTACATCGTCTTCCCAATTTTGGCCGATGACGATGGCCTCTAAAACCTCGTCGATTTTCTCAACCTGACGATAAATTTCAGCGGTGCCAATACGTACGCCACCGGGATTCAGTACCGAGTCGCTGCGGCCGTGGATGACGACGCCGCCTTCGGCGGTGATTTCGCCGTAGTCGCCGTGAGCCCAGATATTGTCGAACTGGGCAAAGTAGGCCTTGTGGAAACGGCTGCCGTCCTCGTCATTCCAGAAGCCGATGGGGCTGCAGGGGAAGGGTTTGATACAGACCAGCTCACCCTTTTCGCCGGTGACCGGCCGGCCTTCGTCATTCCAGATTTCTACCGCCATGCCCAGACCGACGCACTGGATCTGACCCTTGTAGACGGGCAGCGTAGGGTTGCCCAGTACAAAGCAGGACACGATATCGGTGCCGCCGCTTATTGATGACAGGCAGACATCCCGTTTGAAGTCGCGGTACACATAGTCAAAGCTTTCGTGACTTAGGGGTGAGCCGGTGGAGAGTATGGCCTTAAGCGAATCCAGACGGTAGTCGTCCTTGGGTTTGTGGCCGGCTTTTTCCAGTGAGGCGATAAATTTGGCACTGGTGCCAAATACGGTGATGCCTTCCTGATCAATGGCTTTCAGTAGCAGTTTGCCGCGTTTGGCAAAGGGCGAGCCATCGAACAACACCAGAGTACAACTGCTGGCCAATCCACTGACCAACCAGTTCCACATCATCCAGCCGCAGGTGGTGAAGTAGAACAGCACATCGTCCTCACCGATATCCGTGTGCAGCTGATGTTCCTTCAAATGTTGCAGCAGGGTGCCGCCCACCGAGTGCACGATGCACTTGGGCGTGCCGGTGGTACCGGAGGAATACATGATGTAAAGCGGGTGATCGAACGGGACGGGCTCGAAGGCGAGGGCCTGTGGTGACTCGCTCAGGGCCTTTTCAAAACTTGTGGATTTGGTGATGCCGCTGAAATCGGTTTCGCCGGTCAGTGAGGTCATAACCACCTGTTCTATGGAATCCAGCGACTTCGCAATCTCCGCGACTCGCTCGCGAGTATCGAGGGTTTTGCCGTTATAGAAATAACCTTCAACCGCAAACAGCACTTTGGGTTGAATCTGGGCAAAGCGATCCATTACGCCCTGAAAGCCGAAATCCGGCGAGCATGAAGACCAGATTGCGCCAAGGCTGGTGGTGGCCAGCATGGCAATCACCGTTTCCGGAATATTGGGCATAAAGCCCGCCACGCGATCGCCTTTCTGCACGCCCCATTTTTTCAGCTGATCGGCGAGCCGCTCAACTTGGCTGTAAAGCTCAGCGTAGCTCAGTGTGCGGTGATCGCCGTTTTCCAGCAGGCCGATGATGGCGGTTTTGTCATCGCGCCTGCGCAGCAAATTTTCTGCAAAGTTCAGTTGCGCGCCGGGAAACCACCGAGCTGAAGCCGTGCCGCAGGTAGGAAAAGTATTGCCGTTTTGCAGAACGCTGTCATAAGGCTGTTGCGCTTTGACATCGCAAAACTGCCAGATGGATTCCCAAAACTGGGCGGGCTGGTCGACAGACCAGCGATGCAGTTCTGAATAATCCCCGAAGGAAAGGTCATGCTTTTTCTGCAGCCAATCCTGATAGGACTTTAGTTTTGATTGGGCAATGCGCTCAGCAGAAGGCGTCCACAGCGGCGTACTCATGGAATTACTTTTCCCGTTTGGCGGTGATGGCGTTGGCAACCCGTGAGTTGTTCGGGCGGTTCAGGCGATTGGAGATCGCATTGCCAGCGTCGATCAGTTTGTCGAGGTCGATGCCATGCTCAATACCCAAGCCGTTGAGCAGATAGATCACATCTTCCGTCGCCACGTTGCCGCTGGCCCCTTTGGCATAGGGGCAACCGCCGAGGCCCGCGACGGAGCTGTCTACGGTCGCAACGCCCATCTCCAGTGATTTCAGAATATTGGCGAGGGCCTGACCGTAGGTGTCGTGGTAGTGAACCGCCAGTTTCTCCATGGGGATTTCAGCGCCGAGCACTTCCAGTAAACGCTGGCAGCTAGCGGCGGTGCCGACGCCGATGGTATCGCCCAGTGAAACTTCGTAGCAGCCCATATCGAGCAGGGTTTTAGTTACTTCCAGCACCTTCTGCGGTGCGATATCTCCCTCATAGGGGCAGCCGACGATGCAGGATATATAGCCCCGCACCGGCATATTGGCGGCTTTGGCGGCTTCCATAACGGGCACAAAACGTTCGATGCTTTCGGCGATGGAGCAGTTGGTATTTTTCTGGGCGAAAGCTTCCGAGGCCGCAGCAAATACCGCGACTTCGTCGGCTTTTACCGCCAGCGCCCGTTCGAAACCTTTCAGGTTCGGTGTGAGGGCGGAATAGGTCACACCGCTCTTGCGCTGAATACCTTGAAACACCTCTTCGCTGCTGGCCATCTGCGGCACCCATTTCGGGTTTACAAAACTGCCGCTCTCGATCGTGGTCACGCCAGCGTCGGCCAGTGCGTGAATCAGCTCGATCTTGTCCGCGGCGTCCAGCGGGGTCTTTTCATTTTGCAGGCCATCACGGGGGCCGACTTCAACAACACGTACTTTGTTTGGCAGCATTATTCGGTTACCTCAAATTCCAGCAGTTGGGCACCACCATCGACGAGGTCGCCCGCATTAAAGAAAAAGCTGACCACTTTGCCGTCGGCCGGAGCGGTGATGGTGTGCTCCATTTTCATCGCTTCCATAATCATCAGTGTGGCGCCTTTTTTCACTTCGGCGCCTGCCTCAACGGAACAGGCCACAATGGTGCCATTCATCGGTGCCGCAAAGTTGCCAGCGCCCGCCGAATCATCCATCTCGCCGGTGTCGGGTTGCACCAGCGAGAAACTGAACGCGCGATCCGCCAGATACACGTGGTAGTCGTCACCAAACTTGCTGACGGTGGCGGTTACACGGTGACCATCGACAATGGCACTCAGTCGGCTGTCTTGAAGTGATCCACTCACTAATGCGCTTTGACCTTCGAAGCTGAGCTTGAACTGCTCGCCCATCGGTTCAACCGTGACGCGATGCTCATGCTCCTGCCAGCGAACATCCACGTGGCAATAGGCGGGCAGGCTGCTGCGCCAGCCAAAAGGCGTATTCCAGGGTGAATCCGGTTCGCTGCTTTTTTCAGCTTGCGCGCGCTGCTGCTCGGCCTGCTCCAGCAAGGCATAGAGCGCCGCCAGTGGCAACAGTTGGCTGATATCTTCGTCGTTGTCCTTGAACAGCTCGTCATTGTGCTGTTCGATAAAACCGGTGGTCAGCTCGGCGTTTTCAAAAGCCGGGTGAGCCGCCAGGTTGTAGAGGAAGGGCAGGTTGGTAACCACGCCGCCAATGTTGTATTGGGCCAGCGCATTCTGCAGGCGCTTGAGCGCGCGGTCGCGGTTTTCATCCCAGGTAATCAGCTTGGCAATCATGGGATCGTAGTAGACGCTGATTTCATCGCCTTCCACCACGCCGGTGTCCACGCGAATATGGTCACCCTGTTCGGGTTCTTTCAGAAAGCGCAGCACGCCGGTCTGGGGCAGGAAGTTATTATCCGGATCTTCGGCATATACCCGCGCTTCAAAGGCGTGGCCGCGAATCTGCAGATCTTCCTGTTTGCAGGGCAGGGTTTCGCCGTTGGCGACTTTCAGTTGCCAGCTCACCAGATCCTGACCACTGATCAGTTCGGTGACCGGGTGTTCTACCTGCAGGCGGGTGTTCATTTCCATAAAGTAGAACGAACCGTCGGAATCCAGCAGGAATTCCACGGTGCCGGCGCCAACATAATCAATTGCCTGCGCTGCTTTTATCGCGGCTTCACCCATCGCGGCGCGAAGCTCTTCGGTCATACCGGGGGCCGGGGCTTCTTCAATGACCTTCTGGTGACGGCGTTGCACCGAGCAATCGCGTTCGAACAGATGCACTGCGTTGCCGTGGCTGTCACAGAAGACCTGAATTTCAACGTGACGTGGGCCGGTCAGGTATTTCTCGACCAGCATCTTGTCATCGTTAAAGGACTTTTTGGACTCGCGTTTCGCTGCCGCCAGTGCCGCAGAGAACTCATCGCTGCTCCACACCTGACGCATCCCTTTACCACCGCCACCGGCAGCGGCTTTCAGCAGCACCGGATAACCCATATCGTCGGCCGCTTTTTTCAGGATGGCTTCGTCCTGATCCTCGCCGTGGTAACCGGGCACCAAAGGTACGCCGGCCTTTTCCATAATCTGCTTGGCGGCAGATTTTGAACCCATAGCTTCAATGGCGCCGGTTGGTGGGCCGATAAAGACAATGCCTTCCTCAGCGCAGCGACGACAGAAGTCGGCGTTTTCCGACAGAAATCCGTAGCCGGGATGAATCGCCTCCGCGCCGGTCTTTTTGGCTGCCTCTATGATCTTGTCGATCACCAGATAGGATTCTGCCGCTGGTGCCGGGCCAATATGCACGGCCTCATCCGCAAGGCTGGTATGCAGCGCATTGCGATCCGCATCGCTGTAAACAGCGACAGTGCGAATGCCCATTTTCTTGGCGGTTTTAATAACGCGGCAGCTGATTTCACCGCGGTTTGCTATGAGTATCTTTTTGAACATAGTTATTTCACCCAGTTTGGTGAGCGTTTTTCGAGGAAAGCTTTGAGTCCTTCCTGACCTTCTTCCGATACACGGATATCAGCGATACGCGTACAGCTGTCTTTGATCAGGTCGGGCGTAATTTCACGGTTGGCATAGTCCAGCACCAGTTGCTTGGCCTGCGCCAAAGCCTGCGGGCTGTTGGCCAGCAGGGTGGTAACGAGTTCGTTGATCTTTTCGTCCAGAGATTCTTCGTCAACAACTTCGCTGAGCAGGCCGAGTTGCAGGGCGGTTTCTGCGTTGAAACGCTCGCCGGTCTGGAAATAGCGGCGTGAGGCGCGTACACCAATGGCCTGAATCACATAGGGGCTGATCGTTGCGGGGATCAGACCGATTTTGACTTCGCTGAGGCTGAAGCTGGCGCGCGGGGTGCCTACTGCCATATCGCAGCAGCTTACCAAGCCGACCGCACCGCCGAAGGCTGCGCCTTGTACGCGTGCGATTGTGGGTTTGGGAAATTCGTTTAGTACGCGGAGCATTTCGGCGAGTTGGCCGGCGTCTTGTTCGTTTTCGGCATGGGTGTAGTTGGCCATGCGTTGCATCCAGCTTAGGTCGCCGCCAGCGGAGAAGCTTTTGCCTTCTCCGGTGAGTACGAGGACACGTACTTTGTCGTTGTTCGCCAAGGCGTTTACGGCTTCGGTGATTTCGAGGATGAGGGTGTCATCGAAGCAGTTGTGCTTTTCAGGCTTGTTTAGCGATAGCGTCGCTATGCCTTTTTCGTCGATGTTTGTGAGTAGGTTTGTCATCGTTCTGTTCGCTACTTGTTGTTGCTGAATTTTGCCTGCCGGTTTCGCCTGCTGGCGAGTTACTTCTTTTTTGCGTGTCCAAAAAAGAAGTAACCAAGAAAAAAGGACACCCTGTTCCGCAGTCGGTTTCCGCTACGCTCCAACCGATCCCTTGCGCGCTTCGCATCCGGCGGCGCAAACGGAAACTCGCCCTATCGGGCTCAGACACCCGTTTGCTTCATCCGCCGGCTGCTCCAGTGCTCAGCTGCTCCAGTGCTCAGCTGCTCCAGAGGGGGCTGCCGGGCTGGAGCGAAAAGTGCCAGCGAACTTGCTGTTGGCACCCTGCATCCCCTTTGGAGGCGCCGAGAAGCGCAGGTTTGCATCGGGCCAGAGCGAGCACTGTTCGAGTCCCGTAGCGGCGATAGCCGCGGAGGTCGAGTTGCGCAGCGACCGATGCAAACTGAGCATCGCAGGGAACCCGAAGGGCGCCGGAACAGGGGTGTCCTTCTTTGGGTTACCTTTCTTGGACAAGCAAGAAAGGTAACTCGCCCAGCAGGGCGAAACCTGTTTTACCAACATCCATTACCAACAGCGACAGCGCCGCAAATCACATCCGAAAAACCCCAAACTTAGTCTCCTCAATCTCCCGATTAAGCGACGCCGCCAAACTCAACCCAAGCACCCGCCGGGTATCCGCAGGATCAATAACCCCATCATCCCAAAGCCGCGCCGAGGCGTAATACGGATGCCCCTGATGCTCATACATCTCCAGCGTCGGCTTTTTGAACTCGGCTTCTTCTTCAGCCGACCACTCTTTACCTTCACGCTCCAACTGGTCGCGTTTAATCTGCGCCAGTACGCCAGCAGCCTGCTCGCCACCCATTACTGAGATACGGGCATTCGGCCACATAAACATAAAGCGCGGATCATAGGCGCGGCCGCACATGCCGTAGTTACCCGCACCAAACGAGCCACCGATCAGTACGGTAAATTTCGGCACCTGGGCGCAGGCGACGGCGGTGACCATTTTGGCACCGTGCTTGGCGATGCCGCCGGTTTCGTATTGTTTGCCGACCATAAAGCCGGTGATGTTCTGCAGGAACACCAGTGGAATCTTGCGTTGGGCGCACAGCTCTACAAAGTGCGCACCTTTCTGGGCTGACTCGGAAAACAGGATGCCGTTGTTGGCGACGATACCCACGGGCATGCCGTACAGACGGGCAAAGCCGCAGACGAGGGTGGTGCCGTAGAGGGCTTTGAATTCGTCAAAGTCGGAACCGTCGACGATACGGGCAATCACTTCGCGAACGTCGAAGGGCTTGCGGGTATCTTTGGGTATCACCCCGTAAATTTCTTCCGGCGCGTATTTCGGCTCCTGCGATTCAATCACGTCTAACTGCTGGGGCTTGCGACGGTTCAGGCGCGAAACTGCGTTGCGGGCCAGTTGCAAGGCGTGGTGATCATTGTTGGCGTAGTGGTCGGAGACACCGGAGGTTTTACAGTGTACGTCGGCGCCGCCAAGTTCTTCGGCTGTCACGACTTCACCGGTGGCCGCTTTCACCAGCGGCGGGCCGGCCAAGAAGATGGTGCCCTGATTTTTAACGATGATGGATTCGTCTGCCATGGCGGGGATATAGGCGCCACCGGCGGTGCAGGAACCCATAACGACCGCGATCTGGGGAATGCCCTTAGCGGACATATTGGCCTGGTTAAAGAAGAAACGGCCAAAGTGATCCCGGTCCGGAAAGACATCATCCTGACGCGGCAGGTTGGCGCCGCCGGAATCTACCAGGTAGATACAGGGGAGGTTATTTTCAGCAGCAATGCTCTGGGCTCGCAGGTGCTTCTTAACGGTCAGCGGATAGTAGGAGCCACCTTTTACCGTGGCATCGTTGGCAACGATCATGCACTCCTGACCGGCTACGCGACCGACGCCAGTGATGATGCCGGCTGCAGGAACGTAGTCGTCATACACTTCCCACGCCGCCAGTTGCGAGAGTTCCAGAAAGGGCGAGCCCGGGTCGAGCAGGGCATTGATACGCTCGCGGGGCAGCAGCTTGCCGCGCTCGGTATGTCGCTTCTGGTATTTCTCACCGCCACCCTGACTGATCTGTGCGATTTTTTCGCGCAGGTCGTCGACCAGAGCCTGCATATGCTGGCGGTTGGCTTCGAAGTCTTCGGAGCGAGGGTTGATTGTACTGTTGATGATCATTGCTTTTTTCCTTTTAACTTGAAGGCATTCAAACCTCCCTCACCCCAACCCTCTCCCAGCGGGAGAGGGGGCGCCCAAACTGGCTATGTGGGTACCCTCTCCCTTTGGGAGAGGGTTGGGGTGAGGGCGCCTTTAAGCAGTTTCCTTAAACAATTCCCGACCAATCAGCATGCGGCGAATTTCTGACGTGCCGGCGCCAATCTCGTAGAGCTTGGCGTCGCGCAGCAGTCGGCCGGTGGGGTATTCGTTGATATAACCATTACCACCCAGCGTCTGGATGGCTTGCAGGGCCATCTGGGTCGCGCGCTCTGCGGTGTACAGAATCACCGCAGCCGCGTCTTTACGGCTTTCTTCGCCACGATCACAGGCGCGAGCTACCGCGTACAAATAGGCGCGGCTGGCGTTCAGTTCGGTGTACATGTCGGCCACTTTACCCTGCATCAGCTGGAATTCACCGATGCTCTGGCCGAACTGTTTGCGGTCGTGAATATAAGGCACGACGATGTCGAGGCAGGCCTGCATGATGCCGACCGGGCCACCAGAGAGAACCGTTCGCTCGTAGTCGAGACCGCTCATCAGCACGTTTACGCCACGGCCTTCGCCACCGAGAATGTTTTCCGCCGGCACTTCACAATCTTCAAACACCAGTTCGCAGGTGTTTGAGCCGCGCATACCCAGTTTGTCGAGCTTCTGGGCGCGAGAAAAACCGGGGAAGTCCCGTTCAACAATGAACGCCGTCATGCCGCGTGGACCGGCGTCGATATCGGTTTTGGCGTAAATCACATAGACGTGGGCATCTGGACCGTTGGTGATCCACATCTTGTTGCCGTTAAGTACGTAGCAGTCGCCTTTTTTCTCGGCGCGCAGTTTCATGCTTACTACATCAGAACCGGCATTGGGCTCGGACATGGCCAGTGCGCCGATATGTTCGCCGCTACAGAGCTTGGGCAGATATTTACGACGCTGTTAGTCGTTGCCGTTTTTGAAAATCTGGTTCACGCACAGGTTGGAATGTGCGCCGTAGGACAAACCCACCGAGGCCGAGGCGCGGCTGATTTCTTCCATCGCCACACAGTGAGCGAGGTAGCCCATATTGCTGCCGCCGTATTCCTCGCTGACGGTAATGCCGAGCAGACCGAGATCGCCGAATTTTTTCCACATGTCCATGGGGAACTGGTTGTCGCGATCGATGGCTTCGGCGCGAGGCGCGAGTTCGGTCTGCGCGAGGTTGTAGGTCATGTCGCGCAGCATGTCGATCTCTTCGCCGAGGCCGAAATTAAGTGTGGGATACGGTGTGTTCATGGTTTGCCCTTCCTGAAGATCATGAGGATGTGGTGACGTTTTTCATTACTGTCAGTGCATCGGCGCAGCGCGCCTCCGCTTCATCCAGCTCGCGCATCATGGTGCGCAAGTCATCTAGTTGTGTTTTGAGTTGTTCGCGTTTTTCACGAATCTTGTCGATCAGGGTTTGCAGCTGATGGCTGTTGTCCTGATCGGGGTGGTACATCTCGATGATGTCCTTGCTTTCCTCCAGCGACAGGCCAAGGCGTTTGCCGCGAAGAATCAGAATCAGCTTGACCCGGTCGGCGGCGCTGTAAATGCGGGTTTGGCCGTTGCGTTTGGGTTGCAGCAGGCCTTTTTCTTCATAAAAACGGATGGTGCGGGTGGTAATGGCAAACTCTTCCGCGAGTTGCGAAATCGAGTAGGTGCGGCTTTTGGTGCTTGTCGCGCTCACAACACGGCCCCGTTTTGATGATGTCAGGATTCTAGCGCCAAGTTTACGTTAACGTCAACGGCAGCTTTGTCTCGTTTTTTTGCCCTGATTCAAGGTGATCACATGAACCAGCCTTCATGGATTCCTGCCGCGGCAGCTACTACTCTGCGAGAAATAAGGAGATTTTCATGCCTCTGACTCACCACCACGCCACACTTAACGGTATCCACACGCACTGGGTCGAAGCCGGCGAAGGCCCGCCAGTGGTGCTCTGCCACGGCTTTCCCCATCTCTGGTTTAGCTGGCACAGGCAAATCAGCGCCTTGAGTCAGGCCGGCTACCGGGTGATTGCCCCGGACATGCGCGGGATGGGCCAGACCGAAGCGCCGGCAGACAAAGAGGCCTATTCCGTCGCGGCCATTACCGGTGACCTGCTGGCCTTGCTCGACTATCTCGGTATAGACCAAGCGGTGTTCTGTGGCCTCGATTTTGGTGCTTTTGCCATTTATGACCTGGCCCATTTGCACCCGGAGCGAGTGACGGCGGTTATCGGGCTGGAAAACCCAGCGGCCCCGCATAATCCGGATATTCCGCCGCTGACGGAGTATGCGGAGATGGGCAAGGATCATTTTCTGCACATCAACTATTTTCGTGAGCCCGGCCCCGCCGATCGTGATCTGGCGGCAGCGCCTCGCGAGTTTTTGCAAAAGGTGTTCTGGGCCTTGAGTGGAGAGGGGGATTATTTTGCGACCTGGAAGTACCCGCCCTCGGCCACCTATATCGAATCGATGGACGACGCGCCGCCCTTGCCTTGGGCCTGGCTCAGCGAGCTGGAGTTTGAGTTTTTCCACAGTGAATATGCTCGCTCCGGCTTTACCGGGGGGCTCAACTGGTATCGCTCAATGGATATCAAATGGCAGGAGCGCAAGGTTCTGGAGGGTAAGCAGTCGCAGGTACCGGCCTATTTTCTGGGTAGCGAGTTCGACGTGGATCTGGAAGGCTTTCACGGCGACGATCCGATCAGCTTGATGCGAGCCCAGTTCCCAAACCTCAAGCGGGTAGATATGATTCCGGGGGCAGGGCATCTGGTGCAGCTGGAAAAATCCGATGAGGTAAATCGATTGCTGTTGGAGTATCTGGCGGAGATTTTTGCCTAGCGGATCATGCTCTGAATCTGCTCCCGCAACCAGCGATTCGAAGGGTCGTTATCCACATTCTTGTGCCAGTAGAGGTAGGCGTCGAAGGGCGTGGTTTTAAAGGGGAGCGGTAACACCTTCAACCCAAATTGGGGGGCAAGTTCCCGGGCATAGCTCTCTGCCAGTGTCAGCAGGGTATCGGTTTCGTTGACGATGCGCAGGGCGGCAAAGGCGTTCTGGCAGCGCAGGCGAATCCGGCGCTGAATACCGAGGCGGCTCAATTCCAGATCTTCAAAGCTTTGCCCTGAGCGGCGTGAGCTGAGCTGGATATGGTCCTGTTCCAGATAGTCTTCCAGCGTCAGGCCCTGACTCACAACGCGGTGATGAGGTCTGGCCAGCACCACCATGCGGTCCTGAGCAGTGCGCTGGTAGGCAATGTCGTCAGAGACCGGCCGCAATACATCTATTGCTACATCCAATACGCCGGTGGCCAGTTCCGCTTCCAGATTGGGGCGATCGAGTCGCACCGAGGCAAGTTTCAGCGTTGGTGCTGCTTTGGCCATACGCTGAGCCAGTACAGGCAGCACACTCACCTCCAGCAGATCCCGCATTCCCACCGTAAAGCCGCGCTCGCTCGTGGCCGGATCGAAGCGTTCGATATCGTTGAACATGATCTGCAGGTCGCGCAGGGAGCGACGCACGGTGCCAATCAGACTGCGGGCCTTGGGCGTGGGCATCATCAGTCGCCCGTCGCGCTCAAATAAAGGGTCATCAAACAGATCGCGCAGGCGCCCCAGCGCATGGCTGACGGCGGGTTGGGTCAGGTGGAGTTTGTCGGCCGCGCGAGTGATTCCGCCCTCGCTGTAGATGGCGTCGAAGACAACCAGCAAATTCAGGTCTACTCTATTTATGTGCATTAGTATCTATGCATGAGATTAATACAAAGTGATAACTCTAATTGATTGGAATAATAGTAAGGGGCTGTCTAAGCTGCTGGCAAGTCCAAAATAACCGTTTAAGGGAGTTCGCATGGAACGATCTACGTCTTTTGATCTGGGTGGCAAGGTAGCGCTGGTAACAGGTGCCAGCCGTGGTATTGGTGAGGCAATCGCCCGGCTGTTGGCCGAGCACGGTGCGTCGGTGATTGTGTCCAGCCGCAAGATTGATGGCTGCGAGGCGGTGGCGTCCTCCATCCGTGATGCCGGCGGCAAGGCCGAAGCTGTGGCTTGCCATATTGGCGAGCTGGAACAGATCGAAAACATGTTCAACCACATCAAATCCCAGCACGGCAAGCTGGATATTCTGGTCAACAACGCCGCGACCAACCCTCACTTTGGTCATATCACGGAAACCCCGATATCCATGTTCCAGAAAACCGTCGATGTGAATATTCGCGGCTACTTCGTGATGTGTCAGGAAGGCGCGAAGCTGATGGCCGCCAACGGCGGCGGCAGTATCGTAAATGTGGCTTCTGTGAATGGCGTAATTCCGGGCGATATGCAGGGTATTTACTCAGTCACCAAGGCGGCGGTGATCTCAATGACCAAGGCCTTTGCCAAAGAGTGTGCGCCGATGGGAATTCGCGTGAATGCGCTGCTGCCCGGCATGACCGACACCAAGTTCGCTTCTGCGCTGGTTAACAACGACGAAATCCGTGAACACGCCATGCAGCACGTACCCATGAAGCGCGTCGCCGACCCGAGCGAAATGGCGGGTGCCGTTTTGTATCTGGCCTCATCAGCGTCCAGTTACACCACCGGTGCCGCATTGAATGTTGATGGCGGCTATCTGACAGCATAAGCGAGGCGCAAAAATGGAAATCTTGAAAGATCGCGTAGCGATTATCACCGGGGCCGGCAGCGGCCTAGGCCGTGAGCTGGCCAAACTTTGCGCCGCCGAAGGCATGAAACTTGTGCTGGCGGATGTGGATGAGAAAGGTCTGGAAGAAACCCGTACTCTGCTGGGTGCCGCAGAATCCGTTCTGCGTCGCACCGATGTTACCAAGCGCGATGAGCTGGATGCGCTGGCAGAGCTGACCTACAGCAGCTTCGGCAAGGCCCACCTGCTGTTTAACAACGCCGGTGTTGCCGCGTCCGGTCCGGTATGGAGCAGCACCGCCGCCGAGTGGGAATGGGTGATGGGCGTGAATGTGATGGGTGTGGTTCACGGCATTCAGGCCTTTGTACCGCGCATGCTGGAGCAGGGTGAGCCGGCCCACGTGGTCAGCACGGCTTCACTGGCGGGGCTGACTTCAGTCCCGGGCTCTGGTGTGTACTGCGTGTCAAAGCACAGTGTGGTGACCCTGTCTGAGTGTTTGTATCACGACCTGCAGATCGCCAAAGCGGATATTGGTGTATCCGTTCTGTGCCCGGCCTTTTTCAAAACCGGTATCGCAGAATCCGAGCGCAATCGCCCGGCGGAGTTAAGTGACAGTAACCCTGCTGGCGCGGCCTATGCAGAGTTTGTAAGGGCGGCAATCGAGGCAGGAAAACTGAGTGCGGAAGATGTCGCGCGCATTACGCTGGAGGGGGTGAAAAGCGAGCGTTTTTACATTCTACCGCACAACGGCGCGCGTAAAACTGTTCAGCTGCGGATGACGGATATTCTCGAAGATCGCAAACCGACCAGCCCGATGGGTTAATTCCTACAACCTCCCCGTCATTGCGAGCGAAGCGAAGCAAACTCCGTAGTATTAGCACCAGATTGCTTCGTCGTTCCGCCTCGCAATGACGGTAGATATGAAAAGTACAAGGAGAACGTATGAAAGCATTATTGTGTAAACAACATGGCCTACCCGAAACTCTGGTGGTAGAAGAGGTCGCTGATCTGGAACCCGGCAAGGGTCAGGTCGTACTGGACGTGAAAGCGGCGGCGGTGAACTTTCCCGATACACTGATTATTCAAAATCTCTATCAGTTCAAACCCGAGCTGCCGTTCTCTGCCGGCGGCGAGTGTTCCGGTGTGGTGAAGAGTGTTGGTGAAGGCGTAAAACATGTAAAACCGGGTGACCGTGTCATCGCCTTTACCGGTTGGGGCGCCTTTGCGGAGCAGGTATTGGCGGATGCCGCAGCAGTTATCCCGATGCCTCCGGAAATGGATTTTGTCACAGCGTCTGCCTTTGTGATGACCTACGCCACCTCCTACCACGCGCTGGTGGATCGCGGCGAATTAGAAGAAGGGGAGACCCTGCTGGTGCTGGGTGCCTCTGGCGGCGTGGGGCTGGCAGCCATTGAAATCGGCAAGGCGCTCGGTGCTCGCGTAATTGCGGCTGCGTCTACCGCTGAAAAACTTGCGGTCTGCAAAGAGCATGGCGCGGACGAGCTACTAAATTACGAAAGCGAAGACATGAAGGCTCGCCTGAAAGAGCTGACTGGCGGCAAGGGCGTGGATGTGGTCTACGACCCGGTCGGCGGCCCCTTCAGTGAAATCGCGCTGCGCTCTACCGGCTGGCGTGGTCGCTTTCTGGTGATTGGTTTCGCTAACGGTGAAATCCCGAAAATCCCGCTGAACCTAACGCTGCTTAAAGGCAGCTCGATCTGCGGTGTGTTCTGGGGCGACTACGTTAAACGCGAGCCAGACAACAATATCAAGGATCTGTTTGCGTTGTTCGAATGGCTGCAGGCGGGCAAGCTCAAACCGCATATAGCCGGCACCTACTCTCTTGAAGACGGGCCCAAAGCCATCCGCGCGCTGATGGATCGCAAGGTCTCGGGCAAGGTGGTGATTACGCCGGGGGAGGTGTAAGGCATGGCTGATAAATTGGCCGGAACCTTTTCCGGCACGATGGCGGTTCAGGAAAAGCATCAGTTCAATGTTGCCAGCCTTGAGGCCTATATGCGCGAGCATGTGGAAGGCTTCAGTGGTGAACTGGAGGTGAGCCAGTTCAAGGGCGGGCAGTCCAACCCGACCTACAAGCTGTCGGCGGGCGGTAAGCACTACGTGCTGCGTCGCAAGCCGCCGGGTGAACTGCTCGCCTCGGCCCATGCGGTAGATCGTGAATACACGGTGATTACCGCGCTGGCAGAAACCGATGTGCCCGTTGCCAAAACCTACTGCTTGTGTGAAGACGAGTCCGTTATCGGTACCGCCTTCTACATTATGGATTGCGTGGAAGGGCGGGTGCTTTGGGATCCGGAATTGCCCGATCTCAGTCCGGGCGAACGCACGGCGATTTTCGAGGAAATGAATCGCGTTATTGCGGCGCTGCATAATGTCGATTACACAGCAATTGGTTTGGAAGATTACGGCAAGTCGGGCAACTATTTTGCCCGCCAGATAAGCCGTTGGACCAAGCAGTATAAAGCCTCGGAAACCGAAACCATTCCGGCGATGGAGCGATTGATTGAATGGCTTCCGGAAAACATTCCGCCCGGTGATGACTCCGCCATCGTGCACGGCGACTTTCGCCTGGATAACGTGATGTTGCACCCAACCGAACCGCGCATTGTCGCGGTGCTGGACTGGGAGTTGTCGACCCTCGGCCATCCGCTGGCAGACTTTGCTTACCACTGCATGACCTGGCATATCCCCAAGGGCGCGTTTCGCGGTCTCGCCGGCGTTGATCTGAAAGCCATCGGTATTCCCACGGAAGAGGAGCATATTCAGGCCTACTGCTCGCGCACCGGCAAGGATATCGATCCGAGCCATTGGGATTTTTATATGGCTTACAACATGTTCCGTCTGGCGGGCATTCTGCAGGGCATTATGGGCCGGGTGAAAGCCGGTACCGCCGCCAGCAAACAGGCCGAACAAATGGGTTCAGCGGTAATGCCGCTGGCAGAAATGGCGTGGCAACAGGTTGAAAAAATCAAGGCGCGCGGCTGAGATCGCACGCAGGGAGAATCGTATGAATTTTGAATACTCGGAAAAAACTCAGGAACTCATCGCGCGCGTCAGCGCCTTTATGGATGAGCATATCTACCCGAATGAGCAGCGTTTTATCGATGAAGTGAACACCGGCGATCGCTGGGAACACACGGCTGTTGTTGAAGAGCTCAAGGTAAAGGCCAAAGAGCTGGGCTTGTGGAACCTCTTCCTGCCGGAATCCGAACACGGCGCCGGGCTGACAAACCTGGAATACGCACCGCTGTGTGAACTGATGGGCCGCGTGTTATGGGCGCCGGAAGTGTTTAACTGCAATGCGCCGGATACTGGCAATATGGAAGTGCTGGCGCGCTACGGCACCGAAGAGCAGAAAAAGCAGTGGCTGGAGCCCTTGCTGGAAGGTGAAATTCGCTCCTGCTTCGCGATGACGGAACCGGCGGTAGCGTCATCAGATGCCACTAACATCGAAAGCTCCATCGTACGCGATGGTGATGAGTATGTGATCAACGGTCGCAAGTGGTGGTCCTCCGGTGGTAACGATCCGCGCTGCAAGATCTTTATTTTCATGGGCAAAACCGACCCGGAAAATGAAAACCGTCATCGCCAGCAATCCATGATTCTGGTGCCGCGGGATACTCCCGGAGTCACTGTGCTGCGCCACCTGCCGGTGTTTGGCTACGACGATGCGCCTCACGGTCACGCGGAAATTCTGTTTGAAAACGTGCGCGTTCCCGCCAGCAATATGCTGCTGGGCGAGGGCCGTGGTTTTGAAATTGCGCAAGGTCGCCTTGGTCCGGGCCGGATTCACCACTGCATGCGTTTGATTGGTCTGGCTGAGCGCGCACTGGAAAAAATGTGTGATCGCCTGAAAAACCGCGTCGCTTTCGGTAAGCCGGTTGCACTGCAAACCGTGTGGGCAGAGCGCATTGCCGAAGCTCGAATTATGATCGATCAAACTCGTTTTCTAGTACTGAATGCGGCCTGGAAAATGGACACGGTTGGCAACAAGGTTGCCGCAAAAGAGATCGGCATGATCAAAATTGCTGCGCCACAGATGGCCTGTCAGGTGATCGACTGGGCGATTCAGGCCCACGGCGGTGGTGGTGTGAGCGATGACTTCGGTCTAGCTTACGCCTACGCCATGGCGCGCACCCTGCGACTGGCGGACGGTCCCGACGAGGTTCACCGCAATCAGGTGGCCAAGATGGAATTGCGGGGATGAAACTGCGGTGGCTGGCAGCGCTCACGCTATGGCTCTGCTCGCTGCCGGCGTTTGCCGCCAATACCCTTTCTGATGAAGAAGTTGCGCAAGGCTGGCAACTTCTCTTCGACGGCCATTCCTTCGCGGGTTGGCGCAATTATAGCGCTGAGCCCGGTGCGCCGGTCGAAGGCTGGGAAATCGAAAACGGCAGCCTAAAAATGGTTCGCGCGGTTTCTGAATTCCGCTATGCGCTGAACTTTATCAACCCCTTCGTGGAACACCCCCTGCTCGATCTGATGACCGAGCAGACCTTTGAAAATTTTGAGCTCAGTATCGATTGGAAAATCTCGGAAGGCGGCAATAGCGGAATTTTCTATCTGATTCCCGACGACAACGAAGACCTGCCCTGGCGCTTGGGTGTGGAAATGCAGGTGCTGGATAATAAGCGCCATTCAGACGGCGCCATTCGCACGCATCGCGCCGGAGATTTGTATGATCTGGTCTCCAGTAGTGAGGATGCCGCGCTGCCGGTCGGAGAATGGAATACGGCGCGCATTCGGGTAGAGGGCTCGCGCCTAACTCACTGGCTGAATGACGTGAAGGTCGTTGAGATTGATCGCTGTAGCGAACGCTGGCGTAAGGCCGTTGCGCAGAGTAAGTTCACCAAGCGGGAAAACTATGGCATGGCGCGGCGTGGCCATATCCTGCTGCAGGACCACGGCGATCTGGTGTGGTATCGCGCCATCAAGCTGAAGCCTTTACCTGCGTCTGATGACGAGTTGCTTTGTCCCAGTCGCTAGTTCACCGCAACGGCAGAGCCTTCCGCTAATACCTTCAACTCGACGGCGAAACCCGTGAATTGAGCCATTCCGGATAGGGGTTCTATTTCATCGTGGCGGTCCGAGGCCAGTATGTTGGCGTTTACGCCGCGGGTTTTGCTGGCTACGCTCAGTCCACTGGCTTGCTGGTGTCCCCAGCCGTGGGGCAGGGCAACACTGCCGGGCATCATGTCGTCACTCAGGGCGGCCGGTAGAGTGACGGAGCCGACCGCGGTTTTCACTTCGACCATGCTGCCATCGTGGCAACCCAATCGCTCGGCATCGTCCGGATGCAGATACAGATAATTCGTCTGACGCTTGCCTTTGACGAAGGCTGTGTCGTTATGTGTCCAGCTGTTGTGGCTGAAGCGCTCGCGTTTGGTAATCAGGCGAAATTGCTTCTGCTCCTGTTTCGCCTTTTCAAAGCTGCGTTCCAGCCGACGTTCGGCAAGCTCGATAAAGGTGGGTGGTGCGAGATGTACCTTGCCATCGTCTGTGAGTACCCGCCTGCCGAGATAGGAGTTCCCTTCGATAATAGGCAGGGACTTACCGTGGGGATGTTTGCGCAGTGTCCTCAGCCCGCCCTGTTTACCCATGCGACTGATCAGTCCGAGCAGGCGCTCGGGCATGGGTGTCAATCGTTGGCCGATAAGGGGCAGTTTGCCTAAGGCTTCACCGGTATTGATGAGTGTTTGCAAGGCGTTTGATCCAAAGAAAGGCGCGTCACAAACTTTGGCCAGTTGTTGCATGATCCAGAGTTCGTCGCGACATTCTCCGGGTGGTGTGACCAGCCGATCGGTATATTGATACCAGGGCTGGGGCGACAGGCCCGACAGGCTGACAAAAGAAAAGGGGATATCCGGTCGCTCGGTAAAGTGGGTGCCGGGAAGAATGTAGTCGGCATACTCTGCGGTTTCGTTGCGCACAATGTCGATACTGACCAAGAGTTCTAACTGTTCCAGGGCTTTTGCCAGCTTGTCACTGTTGGTAGCCGTCAGCAGTGGGTTGCCTGACAGTACAAACATGGCGCGAACTTGATCCTCGCCCGGAGCCAGAATTTCATCGGCCATCAAGGCGGCGGGCAGGGCGCCCAGAAAATTACGGGTATTGCCGATCCGTGAATGAAACGCGTCTTTGTCCGCATCTTTGGTGGCCTTGCCGTAGTCAAAAATACCCAGCCCCATCAACGAGCCGCCGCTGCGGTCAAGATTGCCGGTTACCGCGTTGATCACTTCCAGTAACCAGAAGGCCAGCGTGCCGTTGCTTCCCTGATTAATGCCAGTGGACGCATAGAGCGCAGCGCCGTCGGCCTTCAGGTAGGCGTCGACGAGTTCGCGGAGCGCGCTTGCACTGATGCCGGTGACTTCGGCTTGACGCTCGGGCGCCCATTCGGCGCACAGAGATTGGAGTTGATCAAAGCCCGTCATATGCGCGTCGATTCGCTGTCGGTCAACGGCCTCGCGTGCAAGGACTTCGTGCAGAAATCCCAGTAGCATAAAAACGTCCGTATCCGGTCGGATAAAGACCTGCTCGCCAACGGCTTTGGCGGTTTCTGTGCGGCGCGGGTTGATATTAAAGACCTTGCCGCCACGCTGTTCTACCGCTTGCAGGCGACGGACCGGATCGGGCAAGTTGATAAAACTCATTTTTGAGATTGCGGGGTTGGCGCCGATCATAATCAGGCAGTTGAGCTTGTCGACATCCGGGAATGTCAGCGCCATGGGTGAACCGTAAAGATGCTGGCTCACCAGAAACTTGTTGTTACAGTCGAGGCTGCCGGTATTGTAGGTTTTGTGAGTATTCAGGCCCTGCGTGAAAGCCGTCCAGAAGATCGGCATCAGGGGGCTGAAACTGATGGGGTTGCCAAAGTAGGCACCGACCGACTCGTCGCCGTGGTCGCCGCGCAACTGTCGTATTTTTTCGCCGATTTCGCTCAGTGCCTGCTTCCAGCTAATGGGCTCAAAGCCGGTTGCAGTTTTCTTGAGCGGTGTGGTGAGCCGATCCGGCGTGGTGCGCATTTTTTCAATGCTAAGCCCTTTGATACAGGCAAAACCCTTTGACGCAACATGCTCGGTATCCGGTTCAACGTGAGTAATCTGATTGTTATCGACCGTCACAACAAGGCCGCACTGGTTTTCACAGATACGGCAGAAAGTGGTTTTGGTTTCGGACATTTTGCTGGCCTCTTGCGGGCGGTTTATTGTTGGCGATTCATGTTCAGCGTTGGATGTGGGCTTTGGCGAAATGCTCCATATCACGTAATTTTTCATCCAGTGTCATGGTGCTCGCCATGCCGTTTTCGTCGCAGAAGGCTTCGCGGTAAAGCATAGTCACGCCAAGCTCCCGGCAGCGTTCGAGATTGGCTTCGCTGTTGTCGTAGAGCCCGAGGGCGATATCGAAGGAATCCCAGGGCAGGCCTGCCTGCTCGCGAAAATGGCGAAGGGCTGGAATCAGCTTTTCAATATCATCCATCTCATGTTGAGCGCCGACCCAGCCATCGTTGCGAGCGGCTCGCTTCAGCGCCGCCTCGCTGAATCCGCCAATGCAGATGGGTAGTTCGTGCTTGAGCGCCGGTGACATCTGCAGGGCTGGGAACTGATAATAATCGCCGTCATAAGTCACCGAGTCACCGGTCCAGAGTTTTTTCATCACTTCAAGCATTTCGTCGCAGCGTTTGCCCCGATTGTGAAAGTTCTGGTTAACCAGCTCAAATTCCGATTTCTGCCAGCCTATACCGGCGCCCAGTATCAGTCGACCATTGCACAAGTTGGCCGCAGTGGAGATCAGTTTAGCTGCATGACAGGGATCGCGCAGGGGCAGTACATAAAGCGTATTGAGGAACTTGAGGGTGGTGGTGACCTGTGACAGTGCGCCAATCTGTACCCAGGGCTCGGGCCAGTGGGTCTCCGGATACCAGCGAATCTGGCTGTTTTTACTGTAGTCGTAGTGCTCGTATTGCTCGGCAAATGTGATCAGGTGTTCGCCGAGGGTGATGCCTTCGAAGCCGAGATCTTCGGCATGCTTGGCCAGTGTCGGTAGTTCGTCCATGTCGAGCATGGCCAAGCATTGCCAGAATTTCATCGCTGAGTCCTATTCTGTGAGTTGGCAGTCCAGTACAACCTTGCCTGCAATCTCTCCCTTGTCGATTTGTCGGTGCACTGCTGCTGCGTCGGTCAGGGGGCGGATGGCTGCGATGGCGGGGTTCAGGCGACCGGCTTTCAGCCACTGCATGAGCGTAGCCACATCTTCCTTGAATTCTTCCGGCTTCTTCTCGCGACGCGTGAGGATGTTGTAAAAACCGCTGTCTTTACCGTTCGGGAGCAATCTCCATAAAACCAGCAGTTTGAAGAAGCCGAACAAAAGCGAGGGGACTTTTTCTTCACCCGTCGTCAATTGCAGGGCGCCAAAGCCCACCAGTTTGCCGCCCTTGCCAAGACAGCGGTAGGAGCGCGACCAGTATTTTCCGCCAATGGTGTCGAATACGGCGTTGACTCCCTTGCCGCCCGTTTCTCTGGTGATGCGCTCGACGAAGTCTTCATTGTGATAGTCGATGGGTGTGGCACCAAAGTGTTCGAGCAGGCTGTGTTTGCCCTTGGAGGCGGTACCGTAGACCGTAAGCCCCATTTCTCGCGCCAGTTCCAACAGGGCGGTGCCCACGGCGCCGCCCGCGGCGTGAACCAGAATACTGTCGCCGGGTTTGAGGGTGCATTCGCGGGTCAGCATTTGGTAGGCGGTAGTGTAGGACAGAATCATGCACACCGCAGACGCCGGGTTCAGCCCCTCGGGACAGGGAATGGCCCGGTCTTCGCTGACGCAAAGATACTGGGTGTAGCCGCCAATTGCGGGCATATCGGCCACAAAATCGCCCACCTTGAAGCGGGTGACGCCTTCGCCAAGAGCATCCACAACTCCAAACCAGTCATAGCCCAGGGTAAACGGCGGCTTGTCTTTGACATCGACATACTGACCCTGACGGATAATCGTATCGGTGAAACCGGTGCCCGCGGCTAGCACTTTCACCCGGATCTCACCGGGCGCAGGCTCAGGAAGCGCCTGCTCAGTCACGACCTCCATATTCTCGGGGCCGCCAAAGGCTTTGAGGTCGATATGTTTCCACTGCATGGTCTAAACTTCCTGAAATGCCGTAATTGGGCGCAATCTAGGAAAGCTGGGCCGTTGGGTCAAAAGCTTTCTGATTACAAGACAGTAATGCATCTGTTTGACATAAAAACATTTTAACCAAAATGTTATGGGCAGTATGCTAGCGTGAGTTACCAAATCATTAAATAAGGGGTCATAGCGTTTCAAGCGCGAAAAGGCCTCGTTTATCACACTGGAAGGGAAGTAATTATGAGTCAATGTCCGTTTACCCACTTGCTGGACCTGGATGCCTACGTCAATGGCATGCCCTATGCGGAGCTGGGCAAGCTGCGCCAGCAGGGTTCCTTTGTAAAGTTTGATGACCCTGACAACGGAGTACCCTATTGGGCGGCGGTTAAGCGTGATGCGCTGGACTTTGTTTCTCAGAACCCGGATCTGTTCTCCTCGGCGGCTGAAGGCCCCTTTCCGATGGAAATGCCCCCTGAGCAAAAGGAAATCCAGGAGATTATGAACGAAAACTTCATTATCTCCATGGACCCGCCCAAGCACATGAAATACCGCAAGGTCGTGCGTGACGCGTTTACGCCTCGCGCCGTGGCGGCAATGGAGCCCTGGCTCCGCGAACAGGCGAAAAACATCATTGATCGCGTTGCGGCTAAAGGCGAGTGTGAGTTTGTAGAGGACGTTGCTGCGGAATTGCCCTTGATCGCTATTCTGGAGGTGTTGGGTGTGCCTCAGGAAGACCGCAAACAGTTCTTTGAGTGGACCAATGTCATGGCCTTTGCTGATGACCCGGATGTTGCAACGGGCCCGGATGAGGGTAACGCGGTGTCCATGGAAGTGATCATGTATGCCATGGAGCTTGCCAAAAAGCAGCGAGAGAACCCGACCAGTCAAGTGGTTCAGGCTTTGCTGGAAGGTGAGGTTGATGGCGTTAAAGTGACCGAAGAAATGTTCGCCTGGATGTTTATCCTGATTATGGTCGGTGGTAACGAGAGTACGCGTACCGCCACGGCGCACGGTATGCGTCTGTTGATGGAAAACCCGGATCAGTTGCAGCATCTGGTAGATCATCCCGAAGACATCCCGATGGCGGTCGAGGAAATGCTGCGCTACAACACAGCGTTCATCGCCATGCGCCGTACCGCAACTCAAGACATTGAATGGAACGGCTATAACTTCAAAAAGGGCGATAAGATCGTGTTGCACTACCATGCGGTTAATCACGACGAGGATGTGTTTGGTGACGATGCGATGAAGTTTGATATTCACCGCCACAAGCGTCATCAAGCGATCAATCGTGAGCACCGTGCCTTTGGTATTGGTGAGCACTTCTGCCTGGGTATGAATCTGGCTCGACTCGAACTGCGCATTATTTTCGAGGAAATGATTCCGCGCCTGCGTAACCCGAAGTTTGCCGGTGATATCACCTACATGCGTTCATTCTTTATCAACACGATCAAGGCGATGCCTATCACCTTCGATCCCGAGAAGCAGGCGGCCGCCTGATATCTCTGTGGCCCCGTCGCGCTGGCGATGGGGCTGCCCCCCTTTCCTTTGCATACTCTTCTTCAGTCTCACTCATTTGGCTTGCCTTGAAACATTTCACTGGAAATGTTTTAGTGGTATAGATAGACCCTCTTCTGCGTGATTGCGGATATAACGATAAAAGTGAGGCGATTGTGAGCGATATTGTCCCCCTGCGGGATATCCCCGAATTTGACCTGGCAACGGATGTGCTGGTTGCGGGTTTTGGTGGCGCCGGTGCCAGCGCGGCATTGGAGGCTCGCCGGGCCGGTGCCGAGGTGATGGTGCTGGAATCTTCCAGTGGCGGTGGCGGGTCTACCCAGATGTCTGCCTGCGAGATGTACCTCGGCGGTGGCACGGCCTTGCAGCATGATTTGGGTATTGAGGATTCGGTCGACAACTTTTACCGCTATTTAAAAGCCTGCTTCGGTGATAACTGCGACGAAGAGCGTCTCAAACTATTCTGCGAAGGTGCTGTCGAGCATTTCGACTGGGCAGAAAGCCTTGGCGTGCCCTATAAACGAGGCTTCTTCAGCGGCCGGGATGTGGTGGCTATGACCGGCGATTCGCTGCAGTACACCGGTAATGAGCGGGCCTGGCCTTTTACGGAGACCGCTGCGGCAGCGCCGCGCGGACATTTGCCGGCCGATGCCGATCACAGCGGCGGACTGGTGTTTATGGGACACCTGATGGAGCGTGTTCGAGAGTCTGGTGCTGATATCCGCTGCGATGCCCGTTTGACTGCTCTGGTGCAGGATGACCAGGGGCGCGTGGTTGGGGCCATTGCCCGCATCGACAACCGCGATGTGTCGATTGCAGCCACACGGGGCGTCGTGCTTTGTACCGGCGGTTTTATCATGAACGAGACCATGACCCGGAAGTACCTGCCAGATCTCGATTCAATTGCGACCCGGCACGGCAACCCCGGTGATCGGGGCGATGGCATTCGTCTGGGTCAGGCTGCCGGTGGCAACGTGATTAATATGGGCGAGGCCTTTGTCGGCATTGCTCATTATCCGCCGCCGCAGCTGACCTACGGCATCTTCGTGAATGAACAGGGCCAGCGCTTTGTGAATGAGGATGTGTACCTCGCCCGGCTGGGCCACTATGCGGTACAGCAGACGGGTGGCCGGGTTTATATGTTTATCGACAATCGCCACTTTGAGCGCCCTGCCTATCTAGAGGTGGATATTGTGGCCGTCGGCGAGAGTGTCGCGGAAGTCGAGTCGGAAGCGGGTTTTCCGGAGGGGGCGCTGCAGCATACAGTCGAGTTTTATAACCGCCATGCTGCAAAAGGCGAAGACCCTCTTTTTCATAAGGCCAAAGACTGGTTAATGCCACTCGACTGCGCTCCTTTTGCTCTTGTCAGCTACGCGCTCGACCAGATACGGCCACCGGTATTTACCCTGGGTGGGCTGGAGGTTCGACCCACCGGCGAAGTGCTGCGCCCGGATGGCAGTGAGATTTCAGGTTTGTACGGAGCTGGTCGCACTGTTGCCGGTATTCCCAGAACGTCTGCCGGTTATGCCAGTGGCATGTCGGTTGCCGATGTTACCTTTTTCGGGCGTTTGGCAGGTCGGCAGGCGGCTGCAAACTGAGAACAGAAAATCCGCAAACAGGGGCTAGGATAATGATAAAAGCAGGTGCTCGCTGGTTACTCGTAGTAACTCTCCTTGGACTTCCCGCGTCGTTGCCAGCAATCGCAGCAGAACGCCAAGGTACGGCCCTGGAAGAGGTTATTGTTACCGCTAGGCGGCGGGCTGAAAATATTCAGGAAACACCGATTGCGGTCAGTGCTTTGTCTGGTGATGATTTGCGCGAGCGAGGTCTGGGTAATGTGCAGGATCTCGCCAAGGTGGTCCCCAGTCTGGAGGTTATGAAGAATCGCTCGAGCGCTATTTTTATTCGTGGGGTTGGAGAGCGCACAGGTTTTGCCCGGGTCGACCCAGCGGTCGGTGTCTATCTCGATGATCTGTTTTTACCGCGTGCTGACGGCCAACTTCTGGATACCGTAGACGTGTCGAGTATTCAGGTGTTGCGCGGGCCGCAAGGAACCCTGTTTGGTAAGAATACGACCGGCGGCGCCATGGTTATGTCTCTGCTAAAGCCCTCTGACACCGTTGAAGGATATCTGGACGTTGGCATGGGAAATCGAGGTTTGCGCCGCGCTAAAGCCAGTATCAACTTTCCGATTACCGACCACTTGTTTATGAAGATCGCGGCCAATACGATCAAGGATGACGGCTATATTGAAGATGAGCTGGTGGGAACAACGCGCGGCGGTGACAACGATCGTCAATCGCTGATCACCCAGTTGCGCTGGGATATCAGCTCCACCATGAGTCTAGATGCCTTTGCCTATTATGGCCGCGTGAACGAGCAGATTGCGACGGATCACTGTAATGTGATTAACGAAAACTCTCTGTTTATGCGGGGGCTTTATATTATGTGGGCGGGGGATACGGACCCACAAAACCCGCGAGCGTTTAAAGAAAACTGTGAATCAAACTCCCGAGAGGTGCAGGGTGATTTCAATACGCGGATCGGTCCTAATCCCTATATGAAGCGCGATCTGGAGTCGGCAGTGGTGGCGGGCACTCTGCAGTGGGAGTTAAGCGAGTACCACACGATCAAGGCAGTGATGGGCTTACGTGGTGCGGAAAAAGGACCTCAGTGGCTGGGCGATAACGACGGCGGTCCGGCAAAGTATAGTGAGTCCTACGGTGTCTCGTTTCTCGATCCTGACCAGAAGAGTCAGCGCGATTCACTAAGCCTGGAGCTGCAGTTCAACGGTTCTACCCAGTCTGAGAACCTTTCTTACACGCTGGGCCTGTTTGGAATGCGGGAAACAAATGAAGAACCCTTTTCTCTGTTTACCGCGCTTGCGGGGCTGGATCTTGAAAATCTTAGCAAACTGGCCACCTCACAGGCACCTGGTCCAACGACGAATCCGGCGGGGACGACGCCGATGGTCGGAACACTAACTCCCATTTCCTATTCCCAATTCGGGCTGGAAAATATCACCTTTGCGGCGTTTGGGCAGGCCTCCTGGCACCTTACCGACTTGTGGGAGGTCACGGCCGGTGTCCGTTATACCTCGGAAAAGCGTTCTTCCGATCTGACGGTCTACCAGTCGGATGTCGACGCGGTTTCCCAGCGCTTGGCCACAAGTGGGTTTTTTGGGCCCGGCGCGGGTGGTTTCAATCCCTTTAATGGAACGTGGGCCGGTATTCCAGGCTTGGGTGATCCTGTCACTATCGCCAATTCGTTGTTTCCTGATACCAATGGCGACGGCTTGCCCGATTATCCCTTTGATCTTGCCAACCCTCGCTATTACGAGCGCTCTGAAACCTTTTCCAAAACCACGCCGATGGGCTCCCTTTCCTACAGTTTTAGCGATGGTTTGCTGGACAGCGCAGGGCTGGACTCGGGATTGTTTTACCTCACCTGGAGTTTTGGATTTAAATCCGGATTCTTCGAACCGCGTGGTATTGATGGGCTGGAACGCGTCGAACCGGAAACCGTTGAAAATCGCGAACTAGGCTTGAAGCTGGAAGCGCTCAACCGGTCATTGCGCGTCAACCTTGCTGCGTACTCCATGGATTTTGATGAGATGCAGCTAATTCAGGTAAAACAGGACTCGGCAGGCAACAATGCGGTCATTTTCCAAAACGCCGGGGCCTCTAGTATTGTCGGTGGAGAAATTGAGGTGCAGTGGATACCCGTGCCTTCGCTGAACATCAATTTTGCCTACAGTAATAACAACTATTCCTATGAAGATTACAAGGATGCCGACCTGTTTACTCAGGCCATCGGTCAGGGCGTCGTGTTGAACGATCGCTCTGACGAACCGTTTCAGGTATCACCCCAGGACAACGCATCGATCGGCATCCAGTACACCGCCGAGACTGGCGTAGGTCGAATTACGCCGCGGCTGGATGTGCGCTATCGGAGTGAGCGTTATTTTGGTATCGATAATACGGCCTATGACGCCTATCGACGTGACCCGCTTGCCAGTGGTGACGAGCCATTCACCGTGGTCGATATGCGCCTGGGGTGGGAAAACCCTGAGGGCAGTACCGCCGTAACTCTGTATGTTAATAACGCCTTTGACGAGCGTTATCTAAGTAATTCCGGTGGTGTGGGAGATTCCATTGGCACCAATACCGGTTCACTGGCACCGCCGCGCAGCTACGGGGTCGATGTGCGATGGGTTTATTGAAGTCGAGGTAATAACAATGAAACGTAGTACGCTGGGAGTGTTTGCCATTTTTGGTTGGGCCGCCTTGTGTCATGGGGAGAGTCAGGCTCAGGGCAGTGCACCGGCTTTGGAGGAAGTGCTGGTCACGGCCGAGAAAAAGGAAGCCTCGCTGCAAGATACGCCCATTTCCCTGTCGGCCTTTAACAGTGAAGACATCGAAAAGCTGGGTATCAGTAATCTGGCGGATATTCAGTTCAGTGTGCCGAATATGGCCATGCGGCAGTTTCCCAATTCCCAGTCCTCGCTGCGGGTGTTTATTCGCGGAATCGGAAATAACGATGTACAAATCACGCAGGATCCTGCGGTGGGTGTGTATATCGATGGGGTGTATGTATCGCGCTCGTCCGGGCTCGCCAACAAGATCGTTGATCCGGCACGTATTGAAGTTCTGCGCGGGCCGCAAGGGACGCTTTATGGGCGCAATGCGACGGGCGGAGCGATCAATATTATTCCGCGTGCGCCCAGTGGCGATTTTGGCTGGAAGCAGAGTTTTACCTACGGCAACTACGAGCGTCGCGAAGTAAAGACCGATATTGATTTGCCGGAAATCGCTGGCTTGAGTGCGAAATTGGGTTATGTCTACAGCGAGCGCGACGGCTGGGTGGAAAATCTCGGTGAAGGACCGGATTTTGGTGATGAGCGCAAGCAGGGCGCTCGACTGGCGTTGCGATACGATCTGTCAGATACGGTGACCGTCGATTACGCCTACGATTATACCGACAACGATATCGGAACCTTTTACTACCAGACCATCGGTCGTCCCAATGCGGGCTTTGAAGATGTAACGTGGTCTGAAGATTTCATTGATGCGGTCAAACCACGCAAACCGATTGACGACAGTGGTCTTCGGGTCAAAGGTCAAAGTTTGATTGTGAACTGGGATTTTAGCGAGACACTGCAGTTAAAGTCGTTGACCGGCTATCGGGAAATGGACGAATGGATTTATCAGGATTACGGCGCCAACCCGAACACAGACCGCCTGTTTGCCAACGATCCTTTCGAAACCTCGCATCGCCAGTTCAGTCAGGAGTTTCAGATCACCGGTACAGCGTGGGATCAACAGCTCTCTTTTGTCGCGGGGCTGTATTACTTTGAAGAGGCGGGCAGGGAGTTCACCACGGATTTTATAGCCTTGGCAGCCGAAACCTTCAGCGGACCCTTGCCGCTACCAATATCAGCATTTGCCGAGCCGGTGGAAGAAGAGTTACAGACGCGAACGACCCGAGCGGAAAATGAAGCCTCGGCTATTTTCGGTCAGCTGACCTACAGTCCTGTCTGGCTCGATAATCGCTGGCATTTCACACTTGGGTTGCGTAAAACCGAGGACACGCGCTATGTAAATGGTGATCGCCAGAATGGTTTCTGGGGCGTGGTATTTGGCGGCGAAGATTTTGAGAGCGTTGAAACTGAATCCGAGTATTCCAATACCAGCCCGGCCTTTACCGTGGCCTGGGATGCGCGCGATCACCTCAACCTCTACGTCAAATATGTAGAGGGTTATCGCACGGGAGGTTATACCGGACGAGGCGTCAGTCGTCAGAGTCTAACGACGCCCATTGGTGAAGAGACCGTGGCCAACACGGAATTGGGTATCAAGTCAGAGTGGTTTGATCGTCGGGTTCGGTTTAACGCAGCGCTTTTTCAGAGCGACTATGAAGACATCCAGTTGAGCTTTGCGACTCAAGGTAATCCCGCAGATGTGGTGGTGTTCAACGCGGGTAAAGCATCGATCAAGGGCTTGGAAGCCGATATCACCGCCATGTTGTTGCACGATCTGATGCTAAACCTGAATTACGCAGTGCTCGACACCGAAGTTGAGGAGGTTATTAACCCTAACACTGGCGCAAATGACGCGGAAGGTTATTCACTGCCGAGCGCGCCGGATTCCAGTTATACAATTGACCTAACTTATACACCCTATCTCTGGGGCACTGTCAGCCTGTTGGCCAATATCAATTATTCCTGGCGCGACAGCCAGTGGCCGGCAGCGGATTCCGGTGTCATCACCGACGCCGAAATTGCAGACTATGGCTTATTGAATGCCAGACTCGGGCTGCGAGATCTCGAGGCCTTTGGCGGCACCATGGCCGTATCCCTGTGGGGCAAGAATCTGGGAGATGAGGAATACCAGCTGGACATTATCGGCGCCTTTCCCTGGTCAACTCGGGTAGGCGCCTTTGGTGAGCCGCGCAGTTATGGCGTCGATCTTAGTCTGCAGTTTTAAGTCTTACGCGTCGTCGCGCTTCCAGAAGGGGAAGCGCACTTGAATCGAACCACCAAACTCGCGCTCGTCGGCATAGATCAAGGCCATATTGATGGCGGCACCATTTTCCCAGTGATAGCCCGCGCCCAGCGACAGGGAGTCGCTGTCGCGGCCTTCAATGATGGCTTCCACGCCGGCACTGAGGTGCCAGCGTCGATTGAGGCGATACTGACCACTCAATCGCACGCGTTGTTCATCGTCCAGCAGGCCATAGCGGCGCTGGCTGGGCACAATATCCCAGTCCAGTGAGCCGAGGCTGCGATCGCCGGTGTACGCGAGACCGACTGCGACACCCGGGTGTTGGCGGTATTCGGTGCCTGCCTTGCTGGTGTAGGACTTGCTATTCAAGGATTTGACTACCAGTGAGCTGTACCAGTAACGCGTCCATTGTTTGTAGATGCCGACGTCGGCGTTGATATGGTGTTCGGTTTCGATGTTGCGTTCGAACTCGTCGAGGGTGATTTCCTCGTAGTCGTCGATTTCAATGGCTTTGTCGAGTAGCCGAACACCCTGATATTTTAGCGTGATGCCTACCCGCGTGTTTTCAAAGCGTTCCCAGTTGTGCGAGAGATTAATGCCAATATCGCTGATGGCGATGCCTTGAATAATGATTCGGGATTCAAGGTCAGGGCGTTGCGCAATGCCGAGTATCGGAGCGGTGCGCAGGCGGTTGGCATCCTCCGGGTCGTAGCGGAAGGCTGTGGCAAGGCGGCTGACAACCGAACTAACCAGTGTCAGGTCAAGGCGTTCAACGGGCAGTGACACGGCGCTTATATTGCCGCCAGACAAGGTGAACAGCTTGCCATCCATGCGCTCAAAAATTGCAATTTGCCGCTCAAAGTCGGTTGGGAACAGCAATCGCTCCTGCGATAGTCGTTCCAGTCTCTCGCCTTCTTCCTCGGCGTCTTCAAAATCGTCCAGCAGGCGCTGTTGGTCGTTAAAGTAACCGCCGCCGGCCGAGTTCAGCACAAAGCGATAGCGGGGCGAGCTGGCATGCACGGCGGCCGGGTTTGATAGAAACGAGGAAACATCGGTCTGTGAAGCCAGGCCGAGCAATTGGGTGTCGAGGGTTGTTTGCGCCATTGCCGCACCCGTCCACAACGCGGTGAACAGGGCGGGCAGGGCCTTGAGGTGAGGTATTGTCATCAGTTCGGAATTTAGTTGGCGGGATAAGCCGACCAAGTGCGCTCATCGAGCGTCACATAGTCAGTGCCGTCAACCTCCATCACTGTGCTGCCTTCATTCTGTGAAACACGACGTGTGCGAGGAAGGTTGCTGACCAGAGAGGCCGGCGTATAACTCTCCGCCTGAAATGGCTGCTGCTGAATGACATTGTTGATCAGTACAGACAGGGCCAGATGGCTGGTCTGGGCGGTCACGCGGGCCACAGGGCCGCGACGTTTTGCGCCAATCAGGCGGGCTGCTACCGGTACATGGGTGATGCTGTGAGCCGGAATCTCGCGCATGCCCGGCAACTGCATACGGTCGCCGCGCAGGCCGGCGCCGTGTTCCGGCACAATCAGCAGGAGCGTATTTTGCTCGCTGTTTTCCAGTGTTTTGATGAATTGAGAGAGCTGGTCCAGAAAGGCGCTAGCGCGCAGGCGATAGCTTTCGTTGCCGACCGCTTTCTGGCCGATGATCCGGTTTCCGTCGTGGAGAGAGACGGTGTTATAGAACGCAAATTCATTGCGATCGCGCTGCGAGCGTTGTTGGTGCCAGCGCATCAGAATTTCCAGATCATCAAAGATGGGCGTCCCGTCAAATGACTTCTGGGCAATGCGGATATCCGTGTGGGGTTCCAGTTCAGCGTCAAAACCTGACTGGTCATTGATGAAGCTGAGGAAGTTATCAAAGGCACCGTCATGGTTCATCATCAGTACGGGTTCGAACTGCGCGAGTTGGGTGGCTAGCTGACATTTGGGGTAGCGGTCGCTAAATAGCTCGCTGTGCGGCTTTTGTCCGCAGCTGGCATTGAGCAGACGGATGACCGCCGGTCCGCTGTAGGAAGTGGCGGCATTAAAGCGGTCAAAGACGATATCGAATTGCTCAAAGAGAGGGTGGTTCGATAGGCCAATCATGTTCAGGTCGTCCCAGCCAAGGGAGCAGACGCTTAACACTAAAATATCAAAGTCAGCATCGTCGGCGATACTTTGAATCGGCTCGCGTCGCTGGCTTTCCATATCGAAAAACTCGGCCAGTGATGCATTCAGAGCTTGGTCTGACGTCAGTTCTATGGCGCGTTGCTCTGTGCCATTTGAGGCGGCTACCTGCTGAACACTGGCGTCATCTGCGCCTAGCATGTTGAGAATGTTGGTCTTGTCTACCAGTACGCACACCGCGAGAAAAGCGACGACAACACCGGGTTCAATAAAGCGCAAAAAGTACTGATAGGCGAGCGCAATTAGGCCGGTTGTGAGCAACATCGGCCAGGCCAGCGTGCCGAGCCAGGTCATGAAACCGCCACCCTGTTCCGCTGGCAGGAAGAAGGGAGGCAGAAGATTTTCAAAATACATCAGGCCGATGGCGACGACGACACCGACCAGCTGTTGGGCCTTGGCGGCTCCCGCATATTGGGTTTTTATCAGCAAGAAAAGGGCGAGGGCAAGGTTGGCAATCAGAATAAAGCCGGCCAAATCCTGAAAGTAGAGCGCGATCTTGGCTGCGAAATAGACATTCCACCAGCCTAGCGCTTTTACGTGCTTGAATTCCATGCTGCCCCTGTAAATAGCCAATAGCGCCAAGCCGGCGCCTGAATCACTCTGCGCGCCGGTACTCTGGCGCAGTGCCTGTTGTCGTGTTGTTTAACCGTATTGCGTCCTGTGTCCGGAAGATCGGGGGTTCAGGACAGGAAGCGTCGTTACTCAGTGGGGTATTCGTTCCAGGTGCGGTCATCCAGTGAGATGAAGTGGTTATCCCCCAGCTTGATGACGGTGCTACCTTCGTTTTGAGAAACCTCTGCGGTTTCTGGCAGGCCCCGAGCTACTTCAGAAGCCATGTAGCGGCGCTTGCCGTAAATATCCTGTTCAACCACGTTATCCAGTAATTGTGCGAGCGCTTGGTAGCTGGTGGGCTGTTCGACATGGGCGACCTTGTCGCGGCGCTCCATTCCCTGACCAAAAAATTTCACGGCGACGGGGATGTGTGTGATGGTTGGGGAGGGGATTTCGCGCATCCCCGGTATTTGCATTTTGTCGCCACTCAAGCCGGCCCCGTGTTCCGGTACCAGCACGACAACGATGTCACGTTCGGAGCGCTCGAGTATGTCGAAAAACTCGTTCAACTCGGCAAACAGCGTTTTTGCGCGCAGCGAAAAACTTTCTTCACCAAAGCTGGGCTTTTCACCGATGACCTGATTACCCCCGTGCAACGACACCGTGTTGTACAGCGCGGCGACGGGCTTGCCGGGTTGCGCGTTGAGCAGGCGGGACTGCCACCAACGGCTCAGCATTTGCAGGTCGCTGTAGACGGGCGAGCCTTCAAAGGCTTTCTGAGCGGCGGTCATACCGCCTTGTGGGAACAGGGGCGATTCCATGCCGCCATAGAGACGCATTTTTTCGAGCAGGCTATCGAACTCGCCGTTGTGGTTCATGACCAGTTCTTCGCTATACCCCAGTTTCGCGAGGTTCTCGAACAGGTCGCATTGAGCGGGTGTGTCTTCGTACAGCGCCGCGTGAGACGGCTGACCACAGCTGGCGCGCGTCAGGCGGAGCAGGGCGGGGCCACTGTATGAGGTCGCTGCATTGAACTGATTAAAGATCACGTCGAAGCGGCTGAAAAAGGGGTGATCCGCCAGCTTGGTCACAGCCAGATCTTCCCAGGAAAGGGAGCAGACGCTCAGCAACAGAATGTCAAAGTCTTTCCGGGCCTGAAGCGCGGGAGAAAAATCGACCATGCGATCTTGCTCGGTCCGGAAAAAGTCGCTGAGGTAGCGATTAATGCCTTCGTTGCTGGTCAGGCTGTCATCGCTGGTACTGGTTAGCGTCGGCGCCGCAGTATTGCCACCTACCGGGCGAGCCGATTGTTCTTTGGGGAGAGAGGTAAATGCGAGGATCACCAGGGCCACAACTACCACGACGCTGACGCGGAAAAAACGCGATAGCAGATAGTAAACGGCGATCAGAACAATCAGCGACAGCACGGCGCTGGCGGGCACGAAGCGCATCAGTAGTTCGATCAGGTAGCTGGTTTCAAATTCCAGTAGCTGGTTCATCTGTGCCGTCAGGCGACTGAGTGGCGGCAGAAAGGAATCGTAGTGGAATAGCCACAGCGCAACCGGAATCGCAACGATATTGCGGAGTATATTGAGCGCCCGCTGTTTCAGGGGGATCAGCAAAAAGGCCGCAAAGCTCAAATTTTCCAGTGCGTGAAAGCCGATTTTGCCCTGATAAAAAAGAGCGAACTTCAATTTGAAATAGATATTCCACCAGCCGAGGCCTGCTAACGCGGGACCTGACTCGTTGTTATTCTCAGGGGTACTCATTCGGTGCTGGAATCCTGTCGGTTAGATGTAGGTGCGTGGAAGCGCTTCAGGCGTTTAGGGGTGGCATAGAGATCGTGGACAGCCCTGCAAATTGCGTGAAAAACTTCGCGCGCGAAGTAGCCGATCAACATGCCAATCGCCAGCGAGACGCTGACGGTAATTATAAAGCTTTCAGGATTCATGTTGCCTGTAAGTGCCCCCTCACTACCTCCGTTGTCGGAGGATTTGTTCTAATTCCACTTGTCGTGCTGATTTGCGTTACGACTTGACCAGCTTAAGGCTCTGTCGTGTGGCGAGTCGCAGACCATCTTCTCGATAAACTGACGAAGCCGCGTTGACGACCTTCTGGCTCTGTTCTTGTTGCATCAGTGCATTGCCACTATCGCTATCCAGATCGCAGGTCATGTGCACGATCTTGCCCAACGCATCGTCAACCATGGACGGCGAATTAAACAGCTGTCGACTGTCGAAGATATCATCAACCGGAAGTACAAAACATTTTTTCAATGCGACGCCCACATCGGCCGGGCGACAGGCCCGGAACAGAATAAACAGGCGACCATCTCCCATCGTAATCAAGTCGCCTTCACGGCGTATTCGGCAGAGGCTAAGACAGTCTTCTGCACTGATGTTGCTGTAGGGCGTTAATGCTACCAGCGTACTTTCGGTATCGTGCTGGCGCGAAATGGCAAAAATGTGGCGGGCGTGACCGACAAAGGTTTCCGGCTCGAAAAATCCCGACAGGCCGCTGATCGTCCAGGAGTCGAGCAGATCGTCAAGACTGGGTGGCAGCGAGCGACCAAACCACTGGCCGCGCAGCGAATCCACAAACATCATGAACGAGGCATAGTCGACGGAGTGAGGCAGGATCAGGTTGGCGCCGGCCTTGAGTAACAGTTGTTCATCGGTGTAGCGCAGGCAGCGGGTTGTCTCGCGAACGATCAACTTGAGATTGCGACCGTATTTGCGACGCAACGTATAACAGAAGGAGGCTAGGTCCCGAGCTTGAAAGGCTGCAGTGCAAGCAAACACGACAGTGGCGGACTCGACGTCGGGCAGGCGGTCTACCAGCTCCCGGTTGGAGTCGGCAATCAGGGTGAACTGGTTTTTGTCAGTTTCACCGAACTCCTGATCGATGGCATCAGCTGCAATGTAGATGGCGTCATGATCGGCGCTTTCACCCTCATGATCAGGCGTTATCGACGACGATGTGCTGGCGCGTTGTTCTGTTAATTCGAACTGGGTTTCCCCGGTCTGGGTAAGTTCGTAGACGGCATCGGCGAGTACATCGCTTTGCGTGTGCCAGTAGTAGACCTGAAGGTTCCAGCAGGCAGAGCCCAGGGTTTGCAGCGAGGCCAGCCCGGCAATGCAGGTGTTGAGTCGCATCAGTACCGGTTTGACGGACGAGTACTCGCCTGACACCAGAAACAGTACAGAAAGGGAACGCTCGCGGGCGTATTCACGCCAGCGCTCGAACTCGACCTTCATTCGCTCGTCTTTACCGGATTTAAAGGCGGCTTCCTCTAGCACGACAACCAGCAGCGATTTTTTCTCAATATGGGCGCGCCGGACATCGCGCAGTAGTTCGTAAAAGTTATGGTCTGAGCCGCCTACATCGGAGCGGGCAAACCAGGCTGAGGTGGCGCGGCTAAAAACGTTAGTCAGGGCCGGGTGTTGAGCTTGTGAGGTGGCCCCGAAATAGGTGTCTCGAGATACCTGAGTGACCACGGCGATGCGTTTACAGACCTGATCCAAGTCTATTAATGCAGTTGCGGTATCCGTGAGCGCGGGTGTAAAACAGAAGTATAGCTCCCCGGCGTGGAGCGAGCGCAGAGAAACGGGAAGCGTGTTCGATTCTGCCATATAGCCGGGACTCCTCGAGGCGAACTAAAATAGTTATGAATATCAAATGTAGTATATACGTGAATTAACTCAAACAGGATCAATGGCCAACAACAGCTTGAATATACTGATAAATAATTCCGCTTGGAAGAAGTAAAAGTTGCAAGAGTTGCTGGTGTGTGACTAGATAAAGCGTTGGTACCATTGCGTTTTATCGGAGGTGGTAGTGTTCCGGCCAAAGCGCAGTTAAATAATAAGGGGAATAGGGGGTCATGTCTGAGTTAAGCGAAGACATTCGTGCTGTTTATCAGGCGTTTGGTCGCAAGGATCTGAGTTATCAAGAGATCACTGAGCGACTGGAATATCGAGCGGTTACCGATAAGTGGCCCCTGCTGCGTCTTCTGCATTCCGAAAACACTGAAAAGGCAGAGGAGTCTGGGTCTTGATGCGTGTTGTGGTAGTCCGCGGTGTGCGCGGTGGCGGCGGCAGCAGTACCGTGGCCGCCAACCTCGCTTCAGCCTTGCAGAAGCTTGGCCGCAGTTGTTTGATGCTGGATCTGTGTCAGAACAACGACCTTCGTTTTCATGCCAGTGTCGATCCTCGGGAACCCGACGGCTGGGCGCGACGTTTGGTCGCCGATCAGTCCTGGGAAGGTGCGGTCTTCGGTGTAGAGGATGGTCTTCGGGTCATTCCTTTTGGGGAGCTTGATCACAATGAATACGACGGGTTTCAGGAACTTTCGCAGAGCGTGCTGACGCGCTTTGCCGAGCAGGTGTTGGCAGGGTTTTCGCCAGCGGTAGATTGGTTAGTTGTGGATGCGCCGCCGCTGGTTTCTCCTCACGGTACTGCCTTTGAATCCCTTCTTTATACCTTTTCGGAGGCAGCCTCTCTGCGTTTGTTGGCTGTGCCGCCGGAATCGCCTAGCTACATTAGTCTGAAGTTCAACCCGCGGGTCAGTGCCGCCGCTGCTGATTATCGTTTGGTGTTGAACCGGACGGCGTCGGAAGTGGAGGCTAACAGGGATATGTCTCTGGTGCTTAGGCAGGAGTTTCCTGCGCGAGTGGTACCTAGTCAGATCGGTACCGACAATGCGTTGGCGGAGGCTTTGCTGAGTCTGCGTACCGTTGATCAGTATTCCCCAGACAGCGAGGCTACCCGCGAATTTCATGCACTCGCGATCTGGTGTCAGGCCAGTTTGGTGGGGGCGGCATGAGCAGTGCCGATCGCCTAACGGTACGCCGCTCTGAATTGAGCGTGCTGCGCTGGTTGTTCAAACCCGAAACCAAGCGCATGTTTGAAGAGCGCTACGCGGCTTATCGCAGTCCGCGCGGCTACTCAAGAATTGGGCGAGTACTGGTAGGTACCTGGCTGTACTTCTCTTATTGTTTCCTCAAGCCGGAGATTCTTGGTGTACCAAGCTGGCGTTTGATGAAGGTGATGTTCCCTCATGTTGACCTCAGTCGGCCGCGCTTGGGCGACTTGTTGCGGATGCCGGTGCAGTTTCTCTGGCTGCTGCTGTTCAAGCAGGTCACGACCACCGGGCCATCCCGCCGACGGATTCGCCGAATTCGACAATTTTACCGTCTTGCCGACCTTCGTTCGCGTAAGTTGCTGTTCCGAATGGTCGCGTTGACACGCCTAACAATGCGCAAATTTCGGCGGTTGGTAGGTGGTTCGGATCACAGAGCGGATTTATACGATCAACCGCACACTGATGAAGCAAAATCTTTTAAGGCCAAGGGCTTGGTGGGCTTGCCTCTGGTTCTTGTGTTAGTTGTCGTTACCTTTCTGGCCTTCATTTGTGTAACGGTCCCCTTTAGCCTGACGGCTCAGGCGAGTTTTGTTATTGCTCTCGTCGTAACCGCATTGATTGTGCGACAGGTGCCGGGCCGTTACCCAGCGCTGTTGCTGATGGTGCTGTCGTTGATCGTCAGCTTTCGTTATATCTGGTGGCGGGTCTCCTCAACACTCAACTTCGATGACACTCTGGGTCTTATCCTCGGCATCATTTTGATGCTGGCCGAAGCTTATGCCTGGTTGGTGTTATTGCTGGGTTATTTCCAGACCATGTGGCCTCTGCGTCGAGCGCCGGAGAAACTGCCAGAGGATACCGCTGAATGGCCGACCATCGACCTGATGATCCCGACCTACAACGAGGATCTGGACGTGGTTCGCGCCACCGTTTACGCCTGCTTGGGCTTGGATTGGCCGCGTGAGAAGCTGCGGATTCATATTCTCGATGATGGCAAGCGCGACAGCTTTAGAGACTTTGCTGCGGGAGTCGGTGTTAACTACATTCGTCGTCCAACTAACGAGCATGCCAAGGCGGGCAACGTTAACCATGCCTTGAAGTTAACCGATGCCGAGTATGTGGCCATTTTTGACTGCGACCACATTCCTACCCGGGCCTTCTTTCAGGTCGCGATGGGTTGGTTTCTCAAAGATCCCAAGCTGGCCCTGGTGCAGACCCCCCACCATTTTTACTCGCCGGATGCGTTTGAACGTAATCTGGGTAACTTCCGCAAGATTCCGAACGAAGGGTCGCTGTTTTACGGGATTACTCAAGACGGGAATGATCTTTGGAACGCGTCTTTTTTCTGTGGCTCCTGTGCCGTCATGCGCCGGGATGCGCTGGAAGAAGTCGGGGGTATCGCGGTAGAAACCGTTACCGAAGATGCGCACACCTCATTGCGTCTTCATCGCAAGGGCTATAATTCGGCCTACCTGCGGGCGCCCGTGTCGGCAGGTCTCGCTACAGAGACCTTGTCAGCCCATGTCGGGCAGCGTATCCGTTGGGCCCGGGGTATGGCCCAGATTATGCGATTGGATAATCCGCTCTCAGGCCCGGGCCTGAATTGGCGCCAGCGCTTGTGTTATTTCAACGCCATGCTGCACTTTCTTGCAGGGATTCCCCGGCTGATCTTCCTGGTGGCGCCGTTGGCCTTCCTGCTGCTGCATACTTATATTATTTATGCACCGGCGGCGCTTCTGCTGTTGTATGTCATACCCCACATGGTACTTGCCTCGGTGGTGAACTCCACCACACAGGGTAAATACCGTTACTCGTTCTGGGGTGAGGTCTATGAAATCGTGCTCGCCTGGTATGTGGCGAGACCGACGACGGTCGCCCTGTTCGCGCCGCACAAGGGTAAGTTCAATGTGACTGCCAAGGGCGGCAAGGTTGAAAACTTCTATTACGACTGGGTGATATCCAAACCTTATGTGTTCCTGGTCTTGCTGAATGTTGCCGGGATTATCTGGGGGGTATTCCGCATAGGCTATGGTCCTCAGGAAGAAATTGCGGCGGTGCTCGTGAATATGGCCTGGGTGTTGTACAACCTGATTCTTTTGTGTGCCGCGGTAGCGGTAGCCGGTGAAATGAGGCAGGTTCGTTCCGCACCGCGGGTGGATGTTCGCATGCCTACCAGTATCAAACTGCCCAACGGCCGTAGCTATCAAGCAACCTTGCGCGATTTCTCCATGGGCGGGCTGCGGGTTGATATGGATGATGCGACGGTGGTGGGTAATTACTCTCACGTAGAGATTGTATTGCAGCGTGCGAACCGGACGTTCTCGTTCCCGACGCGAATCGTGTTCTCCAATAACCAGATGCTTGGCCTCCGGCTTGAGCCGATGACGCGTCAGCAAAAGATTGATTACGTTCAGTGTACTTTTGCCCGGGCGGATCATTGGGTGCGCTGGCAGCGCGACTATCAGGTCGATCGTCCCGGAGTCAGCTTTGGTCAGGTCTTTATGGCGGCCATGCGTGGCTTAAAAATATCGCTTGAGCACGGCCCGCGACCACTGCCGTGGATTGTGCACGGCGTCAGCTTTATTTTGAATTCATTAAAATCATTCGCACCTGTAAGGGTAGAGGCAAAAGCCTTGTGAGGAGAAAGACCTTGTTTAAAAGAATCATGAAGTTTGGGGTGCCACTCACCTTGCTCAGCGCTGTGGCGCTGGCCCAGCAACCAAAAGAAGAGCCGGATCCTCGCAGTTTGGTCCAGGACAGTCGCACGGTGGCAGAGATGGGCTTTGCGAACGGTTTTGAAATCCGTGGCAGCGAAGGCTCGCGGACGGTGGGCTTTGGTTCTCGGCTGGATGAAGTCGTTGAATCCGCCTACATCGATATGGATTTCACCGCCTCGCCTGCGCTGGCGCCCTTGTATTCACACCTCAAGGTTTATCTGAATGATGAGCTTCAGAAGGTCGTGCATTTCGAGGATGTGCAAAAAGGCGACCCACTGAGTTCGCGTGTCTACCTGAATCCAAAATTCTTTGGTGAGTTTAACCAGGTCCGTATACAGCTGATTGGCCACCTGGATAAAGAATGCTGGAATCCGAATGACCCGAGCATCTGGATGGCGATGAGTAAGGGCAGCCGTCTGCACCTGAATAAGCGGAAACTCAAGTTGTCGAATGACTTGAGTATGCTGCCGGCCCCGTTCTTTGATGACCGGGATTTCCGAAAGCTCTCACTGCCTATCGTATTTGGTCCGAATTTCCATCTCGGTACGGTTGAAGTTGCCGCGATGGCAACGTCCTTTTTTGGTGCCCAGGCAGATTGGCGTGAAGCCCGATTCCCGGTCTTTGTGAACCGTGTGCCGGAACAGCACGCTATTGTGTTTGTGACCAATCGCAACCGCCCGGATTTCCTGCGCGATTTCCCGCAAGTCAGCAAGCCGACGCTACAGATGGTCTCTCATCCGGATAACCCTTACGTCAAGCTGTTGCTGATTCAGGGGCGCGATGAGGCCGATTTGAAAACTGCCGTTCGCGGTCTGGCACTGGGTACCGACCTGTTCAGTGGTTCAGTCGCTACTGTGAATGAGATTACTGATATTAAGCCGCGCGAACCCTACGATGCACCTAACTGGGTGCGCACTGATCGTAAGATTCAGCTCGGTGAGCTCGTTGATGACCCCGCGCAATTGCAGGTGTCTGGACGTTTGCCGGCACCGGTCAAGGTCAACTTTGCGATACCGCCGGATCTGTTTACCTGGCAGAGTCGGGGCATTCCGTTAGAGCTGAGTTATCGCTATACACCGCCGGTCAGCGACGATACCGATTCGAATATGAGCTTCAGCGTAAACGGCGGGTTTGTAGAAGGTTTCCAATTGACCACCGAGGGTGTAAATGGAGCTGAAAAACGCGTTCGCATTCCTCTGCTGGAAGAAGCACTAAAAGAAGATGGTGACACCGTTCGAGTACCGTCTTTCCGCGTAGGCAACAACAATGAAATGAGCTTTGAGTTTGCCTTCTCGGGCGTGTCGGATCGCCCCTGTCTGACGACAGCGGCAAACAACTACAGTGCTGTAATTAACCCGAACTCCACCCTGGATTTTACTGGCTTCCCGCATTACTTGGAGATGCCGAACCTGCACGCTTTTGCGACCTCTGCCTATCCCTTCATCCGGATGGCGGATTTGTCGGATACCGTGTTTGTTCTGCCGGAAAACCCCAGCAAGGAAGAAGTCGAAACACTGTTGTTCCTGAGTGGTTACTTCGGTGGCCGTTCGGGCTTTCCCGGTTTAAACCTGAGTGTGGTGAGCAGTTGGGATGAAGCGGTACTTGCCGACAAGGATATTCTGGCCATCGGTACCGACCCTTCATTGTCTGGCCGTGCCAGCGATGCAGAAAACCTCAACCTGGCCGTCGATGCGAGCGAGCGTTTCTTGAGGCTGCCGCTGCGCAATACCCGTCACGAGTACCGCCGCTGGCGCAATGATACTGATAACGAAGAGCGTCAGAACGTGAACATCTCGGCCAACGGCGGTTTTGCGGCCATCGTCGGTCGTGAGTCTCCCATCACCAGCGACCGCAGCATGGTTGCGATACTTGCTGCGCACGATACGGATTTTCGTATGGTGCAACGCGCTCTGGCGGATGGCGGCAAACACAACTTCATGTTCGGTTCTGTTGTGACTCTCCGCGGAGACAAGGTGGCGAGCTACCATGTGGGTGACACCTACTACGTAGGCTCACTGCCGCTGATCAACCTGCTTTGGTATCACTTGGCTGAGCATCCGGTTTTGCTGGCTTTCGCCTCGGTGCTGATCGTTATTCTGCTCGCGACACTGCTGTGGCGGATCGTGACCCTGATCGCTCGCCGCCGGGTGCAGGGAAGCAAGTGATCTCCGAGCCGCCGCGGGTAGCGGCGGTTCTCAGTCTATTTGAGCGCTGACTGTGGCCGGGCTCGGTCACCTCGGCGTTCAGCTTTTGGGCTGAGATCTAGTGTGGGGAAGAGTGTATTCGACGTTGTCGACGCGATATTGCGTAGCCTAGAGGCTGACGCGCGCCGACAAGTATGGGAGGAAATGTGCGCATAACCGGTCGTACAGTGATTCAGGCCTTGCCACTGCTGGTGCTGGGCGCAATTGTCTGGTGGGTATACCAGCGCTACTGGGCGCCTGAAGATACAGGCCCTGAGCGTGAGACCAAAGTGGATATAGAGCCTTCGGAAGAGCCTGCTGGCCCTGCCTTGGCTGCCCCCGACGAAAAGGATATGCGCGAACTGGTGCGCAGGTTGCACCTTGCCGAGGTAATGAACCGCCCTGATCTTCTCAGCGAGGCCTTAAACAAGCTTAAGGCCATTGCACCGGGTCACCAGCGCGTGTTTTTCTTCGAGGCTTATCAGGCGGTTTATGCCGGCAATGATCAGCGCGCCCGCGAAATTCTCGAAAACTATTCCAGCACTTATCCCAATTCAACCGGTGCGCGTTTGCTGTCGCACTTTATCGATTCGGAAACCACACGTAAGCATGAATTGCAACAGGCGCGTCTGCTGGCGACTGCGGGCCGTTATGGCAAGGCTCTGGAAGTCTATGACTCACTGTTTCCTGAGGGACGGCCGACGCTGACATTGGAGCTCGAGTACCTCAATACGCAGGCCGCGATTGAAGGGCGTTGGCTGGATACCTATCAGTCGCTTAAGAACCTCGATGCTCAATACCCGGATTTTCCGGCCATCGAACTGGCGCTGGCCGAGCACCTCATGCGGAACAACCCCGGCAATGAGTGGGCGTTAAATACCTATAAGCGCTTGGCCTACGGTTACGGTATAGGCCGTCGCGCGGCCGATAGCTGGATTCGCGAATTGAATAGCCGTCCGATCAGTACTGACGTTGTCGCTGAATTCGAAGAACTGGCGAATCGCTACCCGGATGATATCGATATTCAGGAGCGCTACAAAAATGCGCGACTGGCACTCAAGGCCGAGCAGGAAAGACTGAAAAACCCCCGCTACCGTGCAAAGAAGGAAGGCTTGGCGCTGCTTAATCGCAATCAAACCCAGCGTGCTAAATGGAAGCTGTTGGAAGCTCTGAAAGACTTCCCCAATGACGAAGAAGTGCTTGGCGGCCTGGGGATGGTGTATTTGCGCGAAGGTCGTCAGGCCAAGGCGCTGACTTACTTTAAACGTGCCCAGAACAACAATCTTAATCCAGATCTCACCTCGAAGTGGGATGCGTTGTACAACACTTCCTTGTATTGGGCCAATCTGGATCGCGCGGACGCGATGATTGCCGCCCGTCAGTACGACGATGCCGAACAGTTACTGATCAAAAACATCAAAATTAACCCCGGTGCACCAGAGGCATACCAGCGTCTGGCGAGTATCGAGCGCGCACGCGGGAACTATGCGGATGCTGACCGTCGCTATGTTCAAGCGCTGAGTGTCGATGCCCTGCACGAACCTTCGCTGTGGGGCCGCGTCGAAATGCGCTCCGAACAGGGTAATCGCGTTGCGGCACTGGAACTGGCGCTTAGCTACTCCAAAGCGCAACAGGGACAGATCGCTGATCGGCTCAAAGACTGGCGTCTGGAAAAGACACTGGTCAGCATGGATTACGCGGTGGCTCGGGGTGATCGTGAAGCGGCTCTGGCAGATATTCTACGAGCAATTTCACTTAACCCGACTTCGCCATGGCAGCGTTCCGATATTGCGGACGCGCTGGTTAAACTCGGTGATACGCAGCGCGCTGACAACCTGATGCGCAGCTGGGCGCGCGCGGACAAGTCCGCTGAAATGCAGTTTGCCTATGCCCTTTATCTATCCGGCCGTGACCGTGCTGACGAAGCAGTGGCGGTACTGGAATCTATTCCTGAAAGTCAGCGCAGCGATGCGATGAAGTCTAACCTGCGCCGGCTAAAGTTCGATCAGCAGCTCGCCGCGGCGGTTGCAAGCAGCGAAGATGGTCTGATCGAAACGCTGGGCCAGATGGAGGAAGACTATCGCTTCGATCCTGATAACCTGATGCGAGTGGCTAACCAATGGCTGGCCATCCAACGCCGTAATCGCGCCGAGGAGATCGTTAACGGATTGACGCCCACCGATGCCTGGCCGATTGACCGGCAGTTCGCCTATGGTGAACTGTTGCTTGCGCTAGATAAGCAAGAGGAATTCGGTGACTGGTACGCGGAAATGTATCCTCGCAAAATGTCTGCCGAACAGAAAGGCAATCTCGGTCGCCTGCACGCGCAGTTTCTTGTGCTGCGCGCCCGTGAGTCTGAGGGGCGTGGCGAGTACGAGGTGGCTTACGCGTTCTACCTGCGGGCGGCAGGCGTGGTAGGCGATCATCAGTTGGCGGCCGAGCTGGGTGTGTTGCGTACGGCTCGCCAGTTGGGGCATGAAGACGTGTATGAAAAATATCGTGAGCGTTTGCTGGTCGATCCTGATCGCCGTACCCCGGCTGAAGTGATTCTGATTGCGGATACCTTGCATCAGATGGATGATCACGCATTGGCCGAAGTGCTGCTCAGCGATGTGGAAAGTCGCGGAGACGCCAGTGCGCTCGACCTCCGCAACGCCATGGTGCTGGCGGAAGAGATTGAAGCCTGGAAAGCATCCGAAGCCCTTGCCATCAAAGCGATGGAGAAGGAAACCGGACTTCGCGCCGAAGATGATCCCAAGGCCTTGTGGGCTGCTGCAGAAAAGAATTGGTTGACCCGCAGTGCCCGAAGCACCTTCGATCGAATTCGTGCCCGCGAAGACGGGCATATCTGGTTTGGTCTGGATATCAGCGAGCGCGACGGTACGGAAGAGACTTTTCTTGTGCCGGTAGAAATTCTTTATCCCATTTCAAAATGGGACGGACACCTGTTGGGTCGTATTGACTATGTCAGTATCGATACGGGCGATGTCGATTATATTGATCGACCTTCGTTGAATCCGCTGACAACACAGCGTGTCGAGTTTCAGGAAAAAGACACCGGCATCGCGCTGGGCATTGGCTGGCGGGCAGAAGATTGGTCGGTAGATGTCGGTACCACACCCCTCGGCTTTCGCGAGCGCACCTGGGTTGGCGGTGTTGGCCTGTCGGGTGATGTTGGCGATGTGGGCTGGACCCTTGATCTGTCGCGTCGACCCGAAGTCGGCACACTCCTGTCCTACGGCGGGATGGAAGTTCCCTCCGATGCCAGCGGATTCCAGGGCACCGAATGGGGTGGCGTAGTGCGCACCGGCGGTAAACTCGGCCTGAGTTATGATCTCGGTGGCAAGGTTGGCTACTGGGGCAGTCTGCAGGCTCACCAGCTGACGGGGCAGGGGCGCGTGGAAGACAATGACCGCTTCGGCGTACTGGGCGGTGTGTACTGGCGTGCCAAAGAATCGGTTCCGCACAATATTCAGGTCGGCGTTAACCTGATGCACCTGCAGTACGATAAAAATCTGATCAACCGTGGCTTGGATAACGCAGGCTACTTCAGTCCGCAGAACTATGTGTCGGTGTCATTGCCGGTGCGTTATTTCGGTCGCAGCGGCCACGACTTTTCGTATATGGTCGGAGCATCCGTCAGCCATTCCTGGTCTAGAGAAGACGAGCCCTTTGGCTATGGTGAAGGCTCTTCATCCAGTAAGGATTTTGGCTTTACCGTAGAAGCCGCGGTAGAAAAACGCATCAGCGACCATTGGTATCTGGGTGCTGCGGCTGACATACAGCGCGCGGATTTCTACGAGCCGAACCATTTTGTTATCTACGCCCGCTACACCTTCAAGGATCGCTGGAGTCCGGTACCCACGCCGCCGGAACCTCCCATTCCCTACAGCGATTTCGACTGAGATAAGCGCCCCACGGGGCGCTTTTTTCTTGACTGTCCCCCTCAGCTCCTTATTATTGCCCCTCGTTTCAGGTGCCCGAGCTGCTATCGGCGGTAAGGGATAATCGGGAAACAGGTGCGCGCTGCGTCATGTATCGCTACGCAAAGCAAAGCCTGTGCTGCCCCCGCAACGGTAAGCAGAAACGCATTCAGCGCATATGCCTCCACGGTATTTGCAGCCACTGTATCCAATGGGTATGGGAAGGTTGAATGCGGCGTGAGATCGCGTCTGCCAGCCCGGAGACCGGCCCGGAACAGAAATGCGAACAGTGGCGGGGCGCCGGGTTCGGATGGATTGCCGGACCACGATCGCCCGGCCCACCCACTCCTCATATCCGCTGCTGTCATTCTGAATTCACCGGTTTTCGCCGCAAAGGTGCACCGCAATCGAGGCTTCTGGATGAATGACTTAAGTAAGTGGATAACCCTCCTGCTGGCTGCGTGTCTGCTGACATTGCAATCCGGATGGGCCGTATCTGCTCAATCGTCGGTTCTGGCTCTAGTCTCCGAGCGCTCGGCACCTACGCTGGTAGCTGGTGCGCATCAAATTCTCGATAGAGACCCCGGTCAGCGTATTTCGGTGCGAACACTCGAGCAGCTTGAGATGCTGTTGGATTCAGAACTTCAGTCGTTGCTTGTTGAACACGACAGTCTGTTGTTGGTTGCGGTATTTGGCGATGTCGTGGATCGCTTGCTGGCGCTGTCTTATCCCAAAAACCAGCAGCGCTTTGTGATTCACAGCGACCGTCGTCTGTTTCTGTTACAGCAGGACCGCCAGGGTCAGATCTTCAGAAATGGCCTGCCGGAAGCGGTTGTGGGTGACCGCGAAGCGGTACTGAATACACAGACGCTTGCGCAGAAACAGCGTGATTTCCCGGGTTTCCGTGATTGGCTGCAGGTTAGGGCCTACTGGGTGAACCGCTCGGTAACCAACGCGGCGTCGATGTTTGAATTTATCCGCTCACGCGGTCAGCAGATGCCCTTGCTGGAAGTGATTGCACCGCTCCGTGTTGCTCTGCACGACGCGGACAGTGTGCTTTGGCTTGCGCCAGACAAGCTTGCCAGCAAACTAGACCGCAAGCGCCCGCTGATCTGGTTACTGGATCATGACAGCGCAGATCTGTCCGGCGAGTGGGCGCTCCATCGTCGCTACTGCGCTGCGCTCAATGCCCAGTGTGTCTCTCTACTGGCAGGTTGGGGGCAACCGAGCGTCGAGGCGGTGGCCTTGATCAATTCCACCAAGACGCACGCTGGTCAGGTAATTGTCAGTCTTCAGGATTTTGTTATCGGGGGAGGTGATGGTCGCGCTGAGGTGGATTATCTCCTTGCAGAGATTAATCTGCCGGTGATGAAAGGCCTGCGGCTGACGGACCTGAGTGCGGCGGATTATGCGCTGTCCAATCAAGGTGTGCCGAGAGATTCCGTTCACTATCGCGTGGCCATGCCGGAACTGCAGGGTGTAAGCCAGCCAGCGATTCTGGCACTGGCAAGCCAGACGGAGGAAGATGAACGCACCGGTGCGCGTATCAGCCAAACTAAACCGCTCGGTGGGGCTGTTGAGGCACACGCCCGCCGCGCCGAAAGCTGGCTGCGATTGCAAGGCAAAGCCAATGCCGATAAGCGTATTGCCATTGTCTACTACAATCATCCGCCCGGTCGTCACAATATTGGTGCTGATAACCTCAATGTGCCGGAAAGCCTGTTGGAAATACTGCGTGCTTTGAAAGCAGCTGGCTACGACACCGGCCCACTGCCTAAAGATGCCGAGGTTCTGCTGGATAGCTTGCAGGAACAAGGTGTCAATTTGCCCAACGATCGCGAGGCGCTGGCTGCGATGAGCAAGCGCGCGGTTACGCTGAGTGCCGAGACGTATTCCGAGTGGTTCAAGACACTGCCCGCCAGTGTTCAGGCGGAGATGACCGATGGTCCACTGGCGCAACTTGCAGTGCGCCTGCGCGAGGGTGCGGTAGAGGCGCTGCAGCTTGATTCTCTCTCAGAACGACAGCGCAGGTTGGCCCTGTTAAAGGATGTCTTACATAACGTTGTCACCGATGTTCACCATGCCCTCGATGGCTTGCGGCACCCTGGTAGGACGCGGGCACTGGCCTTGCTCGATCAGCTCGAAAACGCCTATGAAGATCTATTGAATGATGCCGCGCGGGGGCAAGCGATTTCCCTCCCGTGGCAGAAAGCAGAAACCCCGCTACGGGCACTGATCAATTTAAATATCGAAGGCTTGCGCGGTTGGGGACAGGCACCGGGTAAAGTCATGGTCTGGCAGAATCAATTGCTGATCCCCGGGCTCCAGTTCGGCAAGGTCTTTATCGGCCCGCAGCCACCTCGAGGTTGGGAGATACACGAGGAGCTGCTGCATGCCAATCTGTCTTTCCCGCCACCGCACCAGTATCTCGCCTTTTATCATTATCTACGTGATGTTTTTCGGGCGGATGCCATGGTTCATGTGGGTCGACACTCAACCTATGAGTTCATGCCGCGCCGCAGTGTCGGTCTGGACGAAGATGATTATCCGGCGCTGGTTGCGGGTGAAGTTCCGGGCATCTACCCCTACATCGTTGACGGGGTGGGTGAGGGTATTCAGGCCAAGCGTCGCGGGCAGGCGGTGATGGTCGATCATTTGACGCCGCCTTTGGCGGCGACTGAACTCTACGACGATCTTCTGGAATTGCGGCAATTGATCGAAAGCGCCGAGGCGGCTGGAGATGCGAGCACTCGCTCACGGGCCGTCTCAACCATGCGCCAGCGCATCGATGAAATGAACTTGCGCGAGGAATTGGTCGCGAGCATGGATGAGGAGCTTGCAGTACGCGGCGTCGGTTTTGACGACGTCGATGAAGAGTTCCTCTTACACGAAGTCGGGCATTATCTCACCAACTTGCAGGAAGCCTTTATGCCGCTGGGGCTTCACGTGTTTGGCCGAGACTGGTCAGACGAAGGCGTCGAAACCCTGCTGGAGTCCATGGTACAGGGGACTACCGACAGCAATTCCCGGGCGCGTTGGAAGGAAAATCTGATCCGCTCCCCCGCAGCTGAAATGCAGGCCCTGCTGGCGGGTTTGAATGGCCGCTTCGTGAAACCGGGTAAGGGCAATGATCCGATCCGTACCCCAGAGGCCTTGCCCACCGGGCGTAACTTCTATGCTTTGGATGGGAGCCTCCTGCCGACCCGTGTGGGCTTTGAACAGGGCAGTGAGCTGGCCGGCGCGGTGTTGAAAGGGGAGACCTTGGACATTGACGGGTTAGTGCCGGGTCAGCGCAATAAACAGGGTGTGATTTTGTGGGCATCCGATGCGGTACGTGATGAAGGCGCAATGATTGCCTTTGGTATGAAGCTGCTCGGCGTGCGCCCAGTCTGGAACAGTCGTGGGATTATCAAAGGCTTGGAGAGGCTGCCGCTTGGGGCAGAGCAATCCCGCCGCTTGGACGTGGTGTTTACCACCTCGGGCCTGTTCCGTGATCTCTATGGTGAACATCTGGTGTTGCTTGATCGTGCTAGTCTGCTGGCATTGGACGCCAGTGCAGATCTTATTCGCGAAAACTATCCGCTACTAATTCCCGCGCTGGACGCGGCACTTGCGTCGCTCGGCGAATCTCGTGAAGGCGGGCGTGAGCCCTTCGAACGCAATCTGGTTGCGGCTAACTGGGTCGATGAGGCGCGGGAGTTGTTGAGTGCCTCGCCGGGTGCCGCCACTGAAGCCGGTCGTCAGGCCAGTTTGCGAGTCTTCGGTATTGCTCCCGGCGCCTACGGTGCCGGTATCAATCGTTTGGCAGAGCGCTCTGGTGCCTGGAATGATCGCGAGCAACTGGCAGAGGTCTTTATCAAACGGATGGGGCATGCCTATGGCGGAGGTTTGTCCGGTGAAGCGGTGCAGCCCCTGTTTGAGAAGCAGCTAGAGGGGATTTCCAATACCTACCTGGGTCGTGCCAGCAACCTCTATGGTTTGATCGACAACAACGACGCTTTTGATTATCTCGGTGGCTTGAATATGGCCGTCGAAAAAATTAGCGGCAGTCAGCCGGACAGTGCTGTGATCAACCACGCCAACGCGGATCGGGCCCGCATAGAAGCACTGGAAACCGCACTACTCAGTGAGCTGCGCGGGCGTTTTCTGAACCCGCAATGGATCAAGCCTCTGATGGAAGAGGGTTATGCCGGTGCCCGCACGATGGGTAGCGAGTTTGTGGAGTACCTCTGGGGCTGGCAGGTGACCAGCCCCGACATTATTCGTGATGAAGCCTGGGAGTCTGTGAAAGCCGTTTACGTCGATGACAGTCATGAACTGGGGCTGGACGAGTTTCTGGGTGAGGGCCACCGTCGCCACGTTCAGACCAATATGCTGGCCATCATGCTGGTCGCCATCGACAAAGGTTTCTGGGAAGCTGGCGAAGCGACACAGCAGCAGCTGGCCCGTCAGTTTGCCGACAACGTCTTAGTCGATGGCCTGCCCGGCAGTGGTCATACCCACCCCAACCATCCGGTCTTCGAACGCATCAAGACTTTGCTCGAATCTGATCAGGCCGAGGCTTTGGAGCAGGTGCTGGCGCGGGCTCGAATTCCCGAGTCGCAGGAAGGTGGTAGTGAGATGGTGCGGGTGGCTGAACTGCGGGACGTTACGGCAGCCGCTAACGAAAAGGGCGAGGCGGCGACACAAACCTTGTTGTGGCTGCTTACGCTAATTACGGCTGGGTTAGTGATCGTCGGATTCTGGCGTGGTCGCCGGGCACATTAAGAGGAGAATTCAATGTTTGCTGGTTATTCACTGAGCCTGCTTCATCAGATTACCAGTGTGCTATTGGAGCCTGTAATCTGGGCTCTGCTGTTTTTTCTCGCACTGGCATTCTACGAGGTTGGACTCGCCGTTGGCGAACGTTTCGGCGGTATCGCCCGTATTCGTGAGCAGGGGCACAAGGCGCTGATGCGAACCGGTCGTCGCCGCATTGAACGCGCGGATTTCATCACCCGGCTTGCCCCCATGCTGGGTCTGATGGGAACGCTGATTCCTCTTGGGCCCGGATTAGCAGCCCTTGGGGAGGGGGAGCTTAAGGTGCTGACTACAGCGATGATGGCAGCCTTTGATACCACGGTGATCGGCCTGCTCGCCGGTATGATCGGTTTTGTGCTGGGGCGTTTGAGGCGCCGATGGTATGACGCGGCGCTGGAGTCCCTTCAAAGTCGGGCCGAACATCATGGATAAGTGGCGCCGCTCGTCTTTTCTGGATCACGAGGAAGACCCCCTCGGGCCGCTGGCCAATCTGGTGGACATTATTCTGGTATTTGCCTGCGGCTTGATCGCCGCACTGGTGTCTTTCAGTCCAGAGCTGCAGCGACACTTTGCTGTACAGCGTGAACTCAATCTTGAAGTCGGGCGAGAGTTACCTTCTGTGCCACAGGCGGTGCAGGAACAATTGGATGGCGGAGAGGGTTACGAATCGTTGGGGCAGGTCTACCGTGATCCGGAAACAGGCAAACTGATTTTGATCGACAACTAGCGTTTCAGGTGTGCTGGCCCGGCTGCTGACCATAGCCAGAAAACTTCTCCAGCACCTCTGCCATCTCTTCTCGGGTGAGCAAGCTTGGTTCGCCCAGTGTGAGACATTGGTAATAACCCGCGGCCAGATCCTCCACCTGAATCGCCAGTGCCAGCGCCTGCTCCGATGTTGCGCCCAGTGCTATCTGACCGTGATTGGCCATCAGGCAGGCTTTGCGATCCTTCAATGCGTTAACTACGGCTTCGGCCAGCGCTTCGGTACCGAAGGTGGCGTAGTCGGCCAGGCGAATGGAGTCGCCGCCAGCCATGGCAATCATGTAGTGATAGGCGGGAATGCTTTTGCGCAGGCAGGCTAGGGTGGTGGCGTAGCGCGAGTGGCAGTGAACAATACCGCCAATCTCAGGCCGCTCACAGTAAAGGGCGAAATGCATATGCCATTCACTGGAGGGCTTCAGTGCCCCGGCTTCTGGAGCGCCTTCGCTGTCGATAAACACCACATCAGCGGGCTGGATCTGGGAACAGACGGCGCCGGTCGGAGAAATCAACAGGCCCCCATCGACACGGACAGAGGCGTTTCCTGTGCTACCCGGGCTAAGCCGGGCATCGGCAAGGGCGTGCAGCGTTTCACACAGTTCCCTGCGGGCTGCGCTGAAACGCTGCTTGCTCATTAGCGAGGGCCTTGGCGCAGCGCTTCAATCCGTTTTTCCAGCGGCGGGTGGCTGCTGAACAATTCCGCCAGCGATTGACCTTTGGCTTTGCGAATACCAAAGGCAGTCAGTTCGCCGGGCATGTCGCCCGGATCAACACCCTGTTCAGCCTGCAGGCGTTGCAGGGCGGCGATCATGGATTGACGGTCGGCCAGTGTCGCACCAGCGTGATCCGCACGGAATTCACGCCAGCGGGAAAACCACATCACGATGGCAGAGGCCAAAATCGCCAGAAGCATTTCGGTGATCATGACCACAATGTAGTAGCCGAAGCTGTAGCCGCGCTCGGTTTTGAAGACCACACGGTCAATGGTGTGGCCTATTACGCGGGCGAAGAACATCACGAAGGTGTTTACCACGCCCTGAATCAGGGTGAGGGTCACCATGTCGCCATTGGCGACGTGACCGATTTCGTGGGCCAGCACGGCGCGTACTTCTTCCGGGCGAAAGCGTTGCAGCAAGCCTTGAGATACGGCGACCAGCGCATCGTTGCGGTTCCAGCCGGTGGCAAAGGCGTTGGAACTGTGGGAAGGGAAGATACCCACTTCCGGCATTTTGATACCGGCCTTGTCAGATAGTTCTTTTACTGTCTGCATCAGCCACTGTTCCTCGCGGGTGCGCGGGTTGGTGATGATCTGGGTGCCGGTGCTGCGCTTGGCCATCCACTTGGAGATGAATAGCGAGATCAGCGAGCCGGACATGCCGAAGATGCCGCAGAAGATCAGCAGCGCGGTCAGGTTTAAGTCGACGCCGTTGGCCTGCAGGTAGCCGGAAAAGCCCAGCAGGTTGAGGACGGTGCTGGCCACAATCAGGATGGCCATGTTGGTCAGGAGAAAAAGAGCAATTCTGAGCATCGAAGTTTTCCGTAAGCCTTATGCGGCAGAGAGTCAAACAGAGATATGGGGGTTGTCGGGGCTGCTTTCAAGCTCTTCGGCGTCTTCTTCGCCGCTCATGGGCAGTGGTACCGATGACGCCTCAACTACCGGGTTGCCGAAGTCGTCGACCTCGCATTCCAGATAGTGGGCGCGCAGTTCAATATCCTTGGAGCTGAGTTCAAAGACCATATTGATGGCATCAACTTTGTCCTGGCAGCGAAACACAATGCGGCGGTCCCGGCCATCGGTCCATTCCTTATTCTTGCCGAGAAAGTGGCCATGCTGGTTTTGAATCACAAAGGTCATCCGAGTGTCCTCAAGGTTACTTCAACTACAGATTAATTCGGCGTTAGGCCGCGCTGACTATTGTCCCTGACAAGCAGCTTACTCGTCGAGCAGGGTATCTTTGGCCAGATTGATTTGCGCCGCCAGATAATCATTGCCACCGCGGTCCGGGTGCAGTTTCTGCATCAGGCTGCGATGGGCTTTGATAATGTCGTCGCGACTCGCACCCTCACTCAGACCCAATACGGACAGAGCTTGTTCCCGGTTCATCGGACCTTGATTGCCCGAACTTCGTCCGTCCCGTTTATTCCAGTCCTTGCCAAAGCGGCGGCTCAGATAGGTATCGAGCAGCTCGGCAGATTCCCGGTCCACCTGACATTCCACAAACAGCTGAGTGAGCTCTTCGAGTGACAGCTCATTCAGCGTGCGGCCGCTGAAATCACCCTGCCGCACTTCGCCATCCAAAGCGCCGCTATCGTGATCCATGGTCATATGCAGCCACGGGGTATCGACGGCAGATTGATTGCCGGTAGTGGCACCGCGACCGGCCGCGCCGGCTTTGCGCTGGTGAGCGAGAAAGGGCACCAGGCGGATTAGCAGGGGGAAGGCCTGACGGATAAAGGGCAGTACGGCACCGATCAGTGCGCCGATCCAGTGCACGCGCCCGGTCAGGGACAGCAGCACCAGCGCACCGGCCAGCACCGTGAGTGTCAGGGTTAGGTAGTACTTGCGACGCTCAACCGGGCCTTTCTGGTTGGCCCGACGAACCACCGCGATGATGGCGAACAGTACCGCGCCCGCCAGCAATAAACGCAAAATCACTACAACTGCTCCAGAAGATGTCTGGCCGCATTATCCGGTAATTTGCGCAGCGCATCCACGCCGCCGGCGGCAAAGCTGGCCACCGCACGCAGCAGTGCTTTCAACAGAGCGGCGCTGGCGGCATCAAAACGGGCGTAGGCGCCGCCGCTGAGTTTGCACAGACGCTTGAAACAGCGCGCTACGTCCGCGTCGTCGCCCTCCTGAAATAGAAACAGGGGCAGTTTGCGCAGCCCGCATTCGCCGGCCAGTGCACAGAGTTCGTCCACGGATTCTTCGACGGCGTCTCCAATAAAGATGACGGCGCGCAGCCGTCCTCGCTGATGCTCTTCGAGACAATGACGCAGCAGCGCGCGGACTTGGGTATATCCCGCCACGCAGCGCACACTGGCCATCTGATCGTGCAGGGTCGCAGGCGAAGAACCCCAGGGGCTAGCGTAGAATTCCCCTAGCCCGCGGTAGTAGCACAGTTGAATGGCGAGGCCGCCGAGATCGCGGGTGGCGCTGAACATTTCGCCGTGAAGGGCACAGGCCTGCGTCCAAGTGGCTTGGCGGCTGGCGGTGGCATCTAGCGCGAAGATCAGGCGCTGGTTATCAGCCTTTGCGGGGAGGGTGTTTGCTTTGTCCAGAAAACGGCTGATTTCCGCAGAAGACGAGCGTTTTTGCGGAAATTGCTTTGCCATCGAATCTCTCCCCATGTCAGTTGCGGCTGGCTGTGCTAAAGTCGCCCCCAATTATAGCGATAATAAACTGGCAATATGGATTACAGCCTCTCGACCACCATGGAACTTCAAGAACTGACCAGTCAACACCGCGCCAATCTCTTTTCTGCGCTCAGCGAGCAGCAGACCGGCGACAGTGATTGGGATCAAGTATTTGCCCTCATGCGCCACGGCCAACAGGTCGCGGAACGCGCGGAATTAAGCGACCTGGCGGAGCAGTTTGCTGCTGGCCAGGAGCTGGTCATCGATGAGCTGAAAAAGGGCGGTCAGTTTTACGACTGGGAGTTGCAGTTCATGCAGCTGGGGATGGCCACCGGAGCGCTATCGGCGGTCTACGATCGCATTTCTGCACACTACCGCCTACTTGGGGCTTTTCTTGACGAGCTGCGCCGCAATCTGTGGATGCCGGCGCTGATCATGCTCTGCTTTGCCATCGGCATACCCACCTTTGCCTGGCTGCTGGGAGAAATGGGGCTGTATCAGGCGCTTGGCAATGTGGTGCTGGCGATGATTCCCGGGGTGCTGCTGGCCTGCATTGTGCCGCTGACACTGGTGTCCTATCGCGCGGGCTGGATGCCGCAAGCCTTGCGGCGGGCAGCGTTTCACTTGCCGGGTATCGGCAACCTGCTGGCGCGCTACCAGACCTTCCATTTTCTGAGTCATCTGAACTTGTGTGTGGCAGCGGGTTTTCCTGTGTCACAGGCGCTGAAGCAGTCGGCCCGGCGCATGCCACCCACGCCGATGAAGCCGCGCTATCTCTCGCTGTATAAGGCGGTAAGTCAGGGCGGCAAGCTGTCGGCTGCACTGCAGGAGAGTCACCTGATCGTGGGCGTGAATATGCCGCAGCTGCAGGCCGGTTCGACGGTGCAGGATGCGCAAGTAGCGCTGACTCGAGCGGTGTATGAGGATTGCGTGGAGCAGGCCGCGTTCTGGACGCGCACCCTGCCGTGGCTGTTGCTGGCCTTGCTGCCCTACGTGGCTCTGATTAATGTCTGGTCGCTGTAGATGGCGCCAACACACGCTTCTTGCCACTGAGGGCTTCCATCTGCTCGAGATAGTGTTGACGGGCAATTAGCTCGGTCTCGATTTTGCGCCGCTCACGGGCACTGTCCCATTCGTCGTTTTTTAATAAATCCAAGAGTTTACGGCTACAAAGAGCTTTAACGTCCAGTTCTTTTTCCTGTGTTTTCATGACGCTTCCTTTTTGATGTCTCTTCCTTCTGGTGTGCTGTAGTCTGCGTGCTATAAATGACATTCGAATGACAGCACAGGTTCCCCATCCACTTCCGGTAAAAGTTGGCGGTCGGAGGGTGAAAAATTACCTTGCGACATTAAAAACATTATTTGCGCTGGTAACTTTTTGCTGTAGGATTCGCGCCCTTTTAGGGGGTGCTAAATCCCCGGCTTACTTAACCTGGCAAAAGCGGGGTTTATACCATGGAGCAGGCAATCCTTCCGGAGAGCAGTTGGCAGCGTATTCGCGAGTTCGCTGCAGACAAACAGACCCCCTGTCTGGTTGTGGATCGCGAGGTTATTCGTGGCAAATACCAGGAACTGCGCGAGGTATTCCCCTTCGCCTCTGTTTACTACGCGGTTAAGGCGAACCCGGATCAGGCGGTTATTGGCTGCCTGGAAGAGATGGGCTCCAACTTCGATATCGCCTCGGTCTATGAGCTGGACAAGCTGCTGTCCCTCGGCGTAAGCGCTGATCGCATGAGCTATGGCAATACCATCAAGAAGGCTCGCGAGATCGAATACGCCTATAACAAGGGCATCCGCATGTTCGCCACCGACAGCGAGTCGGACCTGCGCAACGTTGCCAAATATGCACCGGGCAGCAAGCTCTACGTACGAATTCTGACCGAGGGTACTGAAACCGCTGACTGGCCACTGTCTCGCAAATTCGGCTGTCAGGCCGATATGGCGATTGAGCTGATTGTGCTGGCGAAAGAGCTGGGTTTGGAAGCGGTGGGTATTTCCTTCCATGTCGGGTCGCAGCAGCGTGATATCGGTGCCTGGGACGCGGCGATTGCCAAGGTTCGCTTTATCTTCGACCGTGTGGCGGAGCACGGTATCAAACTTCGTTTGATTAATATGGGCGGTGGACTACCGGCCCTCTACAGCAGCCGTAGTCATGAAATTGACGCCTACGGCGCAGCCATTCGTCGTTTCTTGGATGAAGACTTTGGCGAGGAGCAGCCGGAAATCATCATCGAACCCGGCCGCTCGCTGGTGGGGGAGAGTGGTGTGCTGGTCAGCGAGGTGGTGTTGATCTCGCGCAAATCACGCGATTCGCTCTACCGCTGGGTCTATCTGGATGTGGGCCTGTTCGGTGGCTTGATTGAATCACTGGGCGAGGCGATCAAATACCCGCTGTACTGCGACAAGGCCGGTGACGGTGTCGAGGAAGAGGAAGTGGTACTGGCGGGGCCGACCTGTGACAGCATGGATATTCTCTACGAAGACCACCGCTACTCGTTGCCGCAAACCCTGGAAGCCGGTGATCGCTTGTATTGGCTGTCTACCGGTGCTTACACCACCAGTTACAGCTCGGTGGAATTTAACGGCTTTCCGCCGCTGAAGACTTACGTTATCTAAGTCCCCTCACCCCAACCCTCTTCCTCTGGGAGAGGGGTAGTTTTCAGGCAATCGCCAGTGGTTGCCCCGCCAACCGGCACACCAACTGATCAATCATCTCCCAAGGCTGGCCTTCTCGTTGGCCCTTCAGGCTTAAATCAATCTCTTGCGCCAGTTGTAACAGTTTGGCCAACTCGGCCTCTTTTACTCGCCCCAGCGCCTGTTTGTACAAGGGTTTGCGCTTGTCCCATACCCCGGCGCTGTCGAGCACCCGATCAATGCCGTTGCCGCGGCCGATCTGCTGGGCGCACTGGTAGAGATTGCGAATTTCGCGGTTGATGGCACCCATCAGCGGAATGGCTTCGGCGCCTTCATTGCGCAGGCCGCGCAACATTTTCAGTGCTGTGCTCACCTGGCCGGCGAGAACGCAATCAATCAGCTTGAAGACATCGTAGCGGGGGTTGCTGGCAACGAGGCTGTTCACGGCGTCGCCACTGATCGCGTCACTGCCGACCAGTATTTTCAGTTTTTCCAGCTCCTGCGCAGCCGCGAGCAGGTTGCCTTCAACCCGCTCGGCCAGCAGGCTAATGCCGGTGCGATCAATATTCAGGCCGAGACTCTGAGCCCGCTGTTGCAACCAGCGCGGCAACTGCTGGCGATCAATCGGCCAGATTTGCAGCATGGCGCCATGTTTTTCCACGGCTTTAACCCATTTGGCGCGCTGGGCTGAGCGATCCAGTCGGCCACATTGCACCAAGAGTAGGGTGTCCTGGGTTGCCGTTTCGCAGTAGTCGCACAGGGCTTGCGAGCCTTCCTTACCGAGCTTGCCGTTCAGGCGAAGGTCGAGAATCTTTCGCTCCCCAAACAGTGACATGGACTGACTGGCTGCGGTGAGATGGCCCCAGTTGAATCCAGTATCCACATCCAAGACTTCGCGTTCGGTATAGCCTTGATCGCGAGCCGCCTTGCGAATGGCATCGCAGGCCTCCTGCGCCAGCAGCGGCTCATCGCCGCTGATGACATAGACTGGCAGTAGCGGCGAGGCGAGGTGCTTGCTGAGCTGGTCGGCGCGCAATTTCATTGGGCGGGTGGCTCGAGCTTGTCCAGCCAGCGTGCGAGCAGCAGGGCAATCCGCTGGGCGGTGGCATCTTCCAATTCGTTGATCACGAGCTGCGATTCAATGGAATCGCCCACCGGGTTGTCCGGGTCGGTAAACAGAATGCGCTGTTCGCGAATGCGCTGATTTTGCAGCAGTTGGTCATCCTCACCAAACAGGCTTAGATCCGCTTCAATCAGCAGACGTCGCTCGGCCGTGCGCGCATCGCTGTCGAGCGAAAGCACAGTATCCGTGCGCTCAACCTCGGAGATAACAAAGCGGTAGCTCGCTTCATTGCGCTTTACGGCCTGCAGATTGTACATCGCGATTTGTTGGCTGATGCGTCGGCGCAAGGGGTTGTCAGCGTGTGCCTGAACCACGTGCACTGCCTCGCCCTTGCCGCTCAGCGCCGGGGAGCCACGCAGCTGAAAGCCGCAACCCACCAGAGCGCTAATCAGCAGTACGAGCAGTAAACGAGGCATTGTCACGCTTAGCCCACCACAATATTGACGAGTTTTTGGGGTACCACAATTTCCTTGCGGATGGTTTTGCCGTCGATAAAGCGCAGTACGTTTTCGTTGGCTCGGGCCACTTCCTTGATGCTCTCGGCATCGGCATCGGCTGCGACCTGAATCTTGCCGCGCACCTTGCCGTTTACCTGAACCACCATTTCGATGCTGCTTTTGACCAGCGCGCTTTCGTCCACCTGCGGCCACTGGGCATCGATCACCGCCTCGTCATGGCCGAGCTCCTGCCACAGGCTGTGACAGATATGCGGTACGATAGGCGACAGCAGCACCACGCAGGCTTCCAGTGCCTCGCGCTCAACAGCGGCCTCGCCCTCGAATTTGCCGATGTCATTCAAGAGTTCCATCACGGCGGCAATCGCGGTGTTGAAAGTCAGGCGCTCGGCGTAGTCGTGGCTGACCTTGGCGATGGTTTCATGGGTCTTGCGGCGCAGATCGCGAGCCGCATCGGACAAGCTGTCTTTGTTCAGCGCTTCGGTCGCACTTTTTTCCAGATGACTGTGAACGGCCTTCCATAAACGGCGCAGGAATCGGTTGGCGCCCTCTACGGCAGAGTCTGACCATTCCAGACTTTGTTCGGGCGGTGCGGCAAACATCATAAACAGGCGCACGGTGTCGGCGCCGTATTGTTCGATCATGGCCTGCGGGTCGACGGTATTGCCCTTGGACTTGGACATCTTAGCGCCGTCTTTCAGCACCATGCCCTGACAGAGCAATCGCTTGAAGGGTTCGTCACTATCGACCAGTCCTTCATCGCGCATCAGCTTGTGGAAGAAGCGAGCGTATAACAGGTGAAGAATGGCGTGTTCGATGCCGCCCACATACTGATCCACCGGCAGCCAGTAGTTGGCTTGAGCGGGATCAAGCATGCCGTCGGTAAAGTCGGGGCAGGTGAAACGCGCGTAGTACCAGGACGATTCCATAAAGGTGTCGAAGGTATCGGTTTCGCGCTCGACGGCTTTGCCATCGTGGGTTTCCTTGCGCCACTCGGGGTCAGCTTTGATCGGCGATTGCACGCCGTCCATCTCAACATCTTCCGGCAGCAAAACCGGCAAACGGTCAGCCGGTACCGGAATTTCGCCGCCTTCGGGCAAGTTGAACATGGGGATGGGCGAGCCCCAGTAGCGCTGCCGGGAGACGCCCCAATCACGCAGGCGGTAGTTGGTTTTTACGCTGCCGGCGTTTTTGCCTTCCAGCACACCGGAGATGGCGTTGAAGGCGCCGTCGAAATCCAGACCATCAAATTCACCGGAATTGACCAGCTCGCCTTTCTCGACAAAAGCCTCTTTCTGCAGATCAATCTCGCTGCCATCGGCGGGCGCGACCACCTGTTTGATCGGCAGATCGTATTTGTTTGCAAACTCCCAATCGCGCTGATCGTGGGCCGGTACCGCCATGACCGCGCCGGAGCCGTAATCCATCAATACATAGTTGGCTACCCAAACCGGCACAGGCTTGCCAGTGATGGGATGGATAGCATTGATGCCAGTTGGTAGACCGCGCTTCTCCATCTTCGCCATATCGGCTTCGGCGACGGAGCTGGTTTTGCACTCTTTGATAAAAGCGTTCAGCTCGGAGTTGTCTTTCGCCAGAGCCAGACTGATCGGGTGTTCGGCCGCCAGACTCAGATAGGTCACGCCCATCAGCGTGTCGGGGCGAGTGGTGTAGACGTCGAAGCCATCAATGCCGGCCACTGCATCTTCCAACGTGAAATGCATTTCCACGCCCTGCGAGCGACCGATCCAGTTGCGCTGCATGGTTTTGACCTGCTCGGGCCAGCCGTCGAGCTGATCCAGATCATTCAACAGCTGATCTGCGTAGTCGGTAATGCGGATAAACCACTGGGGAATTTCCTTGCGCTCGACCGGTGTATCGCAGCGCCAGCAACCGCCGTCGATCACCTGTTCGTTGGCCAGCACGGTTTCATCATTGGGGCACCAGTTCACCGCCGAGGTCTTTTTATAGACCAGTCCTTTTTCATACAGACGGGTAAAGAACCACTGCTCCCAGCGATAGTACTCGGGCGTGCAGGTAGCGAACTCGCGATTCCAGTCGTAGCCAAAGCCTAGGGCCTGCAACTGCTCGCGCATATAGCGGATATTTTCGTAGGTCCACTTGGCGGGGGCGGTCTTGTTTTTCACCGCAGCGTTTTCGGCGGGCAGGCCAAAGGCATCCCAACCCATGGGTTGCAGGACGTTTTTGCCGAGCATGCGCTGGTAGCGGGAGATCACGTCGCCGATGGTGTAGTTGCGAACATGGCCCATATGCAGCTTGCCGCTGGGGTAGGGGAACATGCTCAGGCAATAGTATTTTTCGCGGCTGGGGTCGGCTTTAACAGCAAAACTCTGCTGCTCATGCCAGAACTGCTGGACGGCTTTTTCGATCTGATCGGCGTTGTAATGTGTGTTCATGAGTCTCTGTATGGGGCTCTTCTTTAAAGGGCTCAAAGCGGGACGGCGACGTCGGTAAGGTCGCGCATTTTATCAGCTCTGGACAGTGAGTGCTAAAGGCGGCGATTGTCAGGGCGAGTAAAGGCGGCAATAGCCACCAGCGCAAAGCACAGCAGCCAGACCGGCCATGATCCCAGCTGCATGAAAGGCGTGCTGCCGTGACGGCCTTTTACCGTGGTGCTGAGCACGCTGCGCTCAAAGGGGGCGATGCGCTCGCGGACCTTGCCGCGGGCGTCGATTATCGCGGTAGTGCCGGTGCCGGTAGCGCGAATCAGCTCGCGCCCGGTCTCCAGTGCCCGCATTCGGGCCATCTGGAAATGCTGTTTAGGGCCGATGGAACGACCAAACCAGGCATCGTTGGAAACCGTCAGTAGCAGCTCGGCGTCGTTCATCTGATTGACCAGAAAATCCGGGTAGACCACTTCGTAGCAAATGTAGGGCGCGACGGTGTGCTCCTTGATCATCAGCGGTTTTTGCTCGGCGGGACCTTCGGTAAAGCTCGACATGGGCAGATTGAAAAAGCGGATCAGGCCACGCAGCCAATCTTCGAGGGGGACGTACTCGCCAAAGGGCACCAGCCGCTGCTTGGCATAGACGCCGCTGCCGCCGGTCAGCACCGCCAGTGCGTTATAGACGCCTTCGGGCGTGCGCAGGGGGATGCCCGTGACCAGCGCGGTATCACTTTGCTCGGCCATCTCAGCCATCATATCGAGATAGTCCTTGGCGATATGGTAGTAATTGGGAATGGCCGCTTCCGGCCAGATCACCACATCGTGCTGCCCCAGCAGGGGTTGAGTCAGCTCGTCGTAAAGTTTTAGCGTCGGCTCGTAATTCTCCGGCAACCACTTCTGATCCTGAGTGATATTGGCCTGCACTGCTGCGATTTTCAGCTCCCGGCCATTAGCCTCGGTCCATTCCACGCTTTGCAGTGAATAACCCAGTCCCCACAGGGCCACTGCTGCAAGTAGCAAGGCATAGCGACGATAGAGCAGGGCCTGAGCAAGACAGGCGCCGCAGAAATAGACCATCAGGCTCAGCAGAAACACCCCGCCGATCGGAGCCCAGCCCGCCAGAGGTGTATCGATATAGGCATAGCCGAGATAAAGCCAGGGGAAGCCAGTCAGCAACCAAACCCTAATCCACTCTGACAGGAGCCAGATGGCGGCAAAGCCTAGCACGCGCCCGCCGCGGCCATCGCGCAGCCAACGGCAGTAGGCCCAGGCAACCAGCGCCGGAATGCCACCGAGAAATAGACAGAAGATGGCGGTAAAAGCGATGGCCAGCGGCGCCGAGGTAAAGCCGTAGTCGTGGATGGACACATAGATCCACGACACGCCACTCCCAAAAAGGCCTGCGCCATAAGCCCAGCCAAGCGCGAGCGCGCGGCGGGGAGTCGATTTTTCCAGGGCGAGGTTGAGTACGGCGGCGGCTAAAAGACTCAGAGGCCACAAACCGAAGGGCGCAAAGGAGAGTGTTACGGCAACGCCACACAACACCATCGCAATCAGTGAGAGGGTCGTAAGGCTGGCGTTTTTAAGACTCATTCCGTGCGCTCAAAGAGGTTTTTGTCATTCTATCGGTGAGCCTGAAGGCTTCCAAGCGATTAGCGTGTTTTCTCGTGCGAGACGCTCTGAAACAGTCCGGCTTTGGGGCGCGGTTCCGGGTAGAGGATATCCAGCGGTTCAGGAATGCCTCGATCATTAATGATGTGCGCGTGACGGCGCTGCAACTCTCTGGCTTCACGTGCACCGCAGGAGTGAGCGATCACGCCAACTTCCTGCATCAGATTGCTGGCGTAGTTGGCAACCCGCACCGCCTTGCTCTCGGGCACTAAGCCCTTCTGTAGCTCCGGGTTATGCGTTGTTACCCCGGTTGGGCAGGTGTTCTTATTGCACTGCAAAGCCTGAATGCAACCAAGGGCAAACATAAAGCCGCGGGCGGAGACGATAAAGTCAGCGCCCACACACAAAGCCCAGGCCACGTCGGCGGGGTTCACCAGTTTACCCGAGGCAATCACCTTGATGCGCTGGCGCAGATTCCACTCATGGAGCTTGTCGACGACCAGCGGCAGGCTGCGGCGAATCGAGAGGCCGACATAATCCATCAGACTCTGAGGGGCGGCGCCGGTGCCGCCATCGCCACTGTCGATGGTGATAAAATCCGGTGCGCTGTCGAGCCCGCGTTCGGTAATGCGCTGGAACAGCTCATCCAGCCAATGTATGTCTCCCATCACAGCCTTGAAGCCGGTGGGTTTGCCGGTAACGCGCCTGACCCGCACGATCAGGTCGAGCAGCTCATCCACATTGCGCGCCTCGACATGGCCGTTGGGGCTGATGGAATCCTGGCCTTCCGGAATACCGCGAATGGCGGCGATTTCGGCGGTGACTTTGGCGGCGGGGAGAATCCCGCCCTTGCCGGGTTTGGCGCCTTGACTCAATTTGATTTCAAACATTCGCACCGAGTCGTGGCCAGCAACCTCCTTGAGTTTGTCGTCGCTTAGCTGGCCTTCGTGGTCGCGAACACCGTATTTCGCGGTACCCATCTGAAACACCAGATCGCAGTTGCCGCTTAAATGGTAGGGTGACAGACCGCCTTCGCCGGTGTTTAGCCAGATGCCGGCCTGCGCGGCGCCGGACGACAGCGCCTTAACGGCGGGAACGGAAATCGCCCCAAAGCTCATGCCGGAAATATGAAAAAACTTATCGGTGGTGTAGGGCTTCTCACAATAGCCTTCACCGACGGTGACGGCGGAGGCAGGGACGAAGTCTTCTTTTAAGGTGGGAAACGCGGCGTTCAGAAAAAGAACATCATTGGCCTGATTCATCGGATGCGTGGAACCGAAGGCGACGGTGGTATCCACATTTTTGGCTGCGCGATAAACCCACGAACGCTGGGCCCGGTTAAAGGGCAATTCTTCGCGATCCATGGCAAAAAAGTACTGGCGGAAAAACTCGCCGAGGTGTTCAAACAGGTAGCGAAAGCGGCCTATAACGGGGTAGTTTCGGCGGATGGCGTGCTGGGTCTGGCGCACGTCGATCCAGTAGAGGTAGCCAACGTAGATCAGCCCGATAAGCAGGACAAACAGTATGGATAGAACACTGATATCGACCAGAAGCTGGGCGAACTGGTGAAAGCGGTCACTCATAAAGTCAGGCTCAGCAGCAAACAATGAATGCCGCTGAGCCTAGCATTTAGCCGACTACTGAACCAGCTCGGCCTCTTCGACTTCTTCTTCGAGCAGACGCATTCGCAGCAGGTGGATTTGCCGGTTGTCGGCATTGATCACCTTGAACTCGCAACGCTCGATCGTGGCGACTTCATTGCGGCTGGGCAGGTGGCCGAGCTGTTGCAGAATAATACCGCCGATGGTGTCGAACTCTTCGTCGCTGAATTCCGTTTTGAAGGTCTCGTTAAAGTCTTCAATGGGGGTCAGCGCCTTGACGATAAAGTCGTTGTCGGCAATTTTACGAATGAAGGCGTCGTGGTCTTCATCGTACTCGTCTTCAATTTCGCCGACGATCTGCTCCAGCACGTCCTCAATGGTCACGAGACCGGCCACACCACCATACTCGTCGATGACCACGGCCATGTGATTGCGTTTTTCCCTGAAGTCGCGCAGCAGCACATTCACCCGTTTGCTCTCCGGCACCAGCGTGGCCGGACGGAGGATACTCTGCAGGTCGATTTCTTCGGGGTTGGATTTGAGTAGCTGCGGCAAAAGATCTTTTGCCAACAGGATGCCCAGCACTTCATCCGCACTTTCGCCAATCACGGGATAGCGGGAGTGGGCTGATTTGATAATCAGAGAGAGGATTTCGTTGAAGGGCTGATCAACTTTGATCACCACCATCTGCGGACGCGGCACCATTATTTCCCGCGCCTGCATATCCCCTACATTCATTGCACCTTCAATGATGCCGAGTACGTCGCTGTCGATAACCTCGTTCTGACGCGCAATGCGCAGAATATCGACGAGGTCGTCGCGGTTTCTCGGTTCGCCGGCGAAGGCCTGAGCAATTTTTTCGATCCAGGATTTATCGCCTGAATCGTTGCCAGATCGGTCGTCGCTCATGAATTTGTGTGCTGTCCTCCTGTAGGAGCTTTCTTGTGGCTGCAGTTAGCCCGGCCGGCTAGTTTGCCAGATAGGGGTTGGGAAACTCCAGTGTTTCCAGAATGCCGATTTCGAGGCCTTCCATCACCTCGGCATCGGCGTCATCAATATGGTCGTAACCAATCAGGTGCAGGGTGCCGTGAATCACCATGTGTGCCCAGTGGGCGATTTCCGGCTTGCCCTGCTCAATAGCCTCGCGCTGCACCACGCCCGCGCAGATCACCAGATCGCCAAGCAGGGGCAGCCCCAGCTCTGGCGGCAGATCCGCCGGAAAGGACAAGACATTAGTAGCGTAGTCCTTCTGTCGGTATTGCGCGTTCAGTTGCGCCCCCTCGTCTTCGTCCACCAGCCGAATGGACACTTCGGCTTCATCACGTCGGCCATGCAGGGCCGCGCCAACCCAGCGCTCAAAGTCGGCGAGCGAGGGCGGGGCAGACACCGAACTGGCGTTCTGCAGGTCGAGGATGAGGTTCATGACTTGGTTTTGTCGAAGGAAGCGGCGTCGCCGTTGTAGGACTCGTAAGCTTCAACAATGCGCTGCACCAAGGGGTGGCGCACCACGTCTTTGGACTGGAAAAAGGTCATGCTGATGCCGTCGATTTCTTTCAGTACATTCAGCACGTGGGTCAGGCCGGACGGGGTGCCGCGCGGCAGGTCGATCTGGGTGGCATCGCCGGTGACGATGGCGGTGGAGCCAAAACCGATCCGCGTCAGGAACATCTTCATTTGCTCTCGGGTCGTGTTTTGGGCTTCGTCCAGCAGAATATAGGAATTGTTCAGCGTGCGGCCGCGCATATAGGCCAGCGGCGCAATTTCAATCACATTGCGCTCAATCAGTTTGCTGACCACTTCAAAGCCCATCATTTCATAGAGGGCGTCGTAGAGTGGGCGCAGGTAGGGGTCAATTTTCTGGGCCAGATCGCCGGGCAGAAAGCCCAGTTTTTCGCCGGCTTCAACCGCCGGCCGCACCAGCAGAATTCGCTCGACCTGATGATTGAGCAGGGCCTCAACGGCGCAGGCCACCGCCAGATAGGTTTTTCCTGTGCCCGCCGGGCCCACACCGAAGTTGATATCGTTGGCCTTGATCGCCTTCACATAGAGCTGCTGGTTTTTGCCGCGTGGCTTGATGGTGGCGTTCTTGGTGCGGATCAGGGAGAGGGCAGCGACATTGGGTTCGCCCTCTCGGGGCTGCTCGAGTCCGGTTTCCTGCAAGCGGATATGGATGGTCTCTGGGTTCAGCTCGGCGCCGTTTTCGCACTCGCGGTAGAGCCCTTCAATCACGCCGGTCGCTGTATCCACCGCGCTTTGGCTGCCTTCCAGCGCCAGCGCATTGCCGCGCACGCCAATGCGCACACCGAGGCGCTGTTCAATCAGCTGCAGGTGTTCATCAAACTGGCCGCAGAGTTGCGCCAATAAGTGAGGATCGTTGGGTTCGAGGGTGAGAACGGTTTGTACTGGTGTTGAAGTCAAAGTGTTTCCGGTTGTTCCGTCCCGCAGACGTGTTCGATAAGTTTAGGATAACCGAGTTTTGAGTGCCGCCAAACCTTTTTAGGCGACGAGCTCTCCGCGCAGGGAGTTGGGCAGCGCCTCACGGATGGTCACTTCGGCAAACTCGCCGATAAGTGATTGATCCTGTGCGCTAAAGTTCACCACGCGGTTGTTCTCTGTACGGCCCTGAAGTTGCCCAGGATCTTTCTTGGAGATACCGGTCACCAGCACGGTCTGGGTGCTGCCCACCATACTTTGGCTGATTTCCTGGGCCTTTTGCACGATGCGCTGCTGCAACAGTTGCAGGCGCTGTTTCTTGACCTCTTCGGGCGTATCGTCGTCCAGCTGGGCCGCCGGGGTGCCGGGGCGGGCGCTATAGATAAAGCTGAAAGAGGTATCAAAGCCAATATCGCCGATCAGGCGCATGGTTTCGCTGAAGTCTTCTTCGGTCTCCCCCGGGAAGCCGATAATAAAGTCGGATGAAAGGCTGATATCGGGGCGAATTTCCCGGAGTTTAGCAATTTTAGCCCGGTATTCATCAGCGGTATGGCCGCGCTTCATGGCCTTGAGAATGCGATCCGAGCCGCTTTGTACCGGCAGGTGGAGGTGATTCACCAGCTGGGGAATATGTCGGTAGGCCTCGATCAAGGCATCGGAGAACTCCACCGGGTGTGAGGTGGTATAACGGATGCGATCGATACCGGGGATGGCCGCGACAAAGCCCAGCAACTCGGCGAAATCCACGATATCGCCATCTGAAGTCGCGCCGCGGTAGGCATTCACGTTCTGTCCCAGCAGATTGACCTCACGCACGCCGCGCTCGGCCAGGGATTCCACTTCCGCAATCACCTGTTCCAGCGGGCGACTCACTTCCTCGCCGCGGGTATAGGGCACCACGCAAAACGTGCAGTATTTGGAACAGCCTTCCATGATCGAGACAAAAGCGCTGGGGCCTTCCACCGAGGGTTCAGGCAGTCGGTCGAATTTCTCGATTTCCGGGAAAGTCACATCCACCACAATCGGGCCGTCGGGCTTGCGGCTTTTGAGCATGTCCGGCACCCGGTGCAGGGTCTGGGGGCCAAAGATCACGTCCACGTAAGGAGCGCGCTGGCCGATATCCGAGCCTTCCTGACTGGCGACACAGCCGCCCACGCCAATCACCAGATTGGGGTTCTTGTCTTTGAGTTGCTTCCAGCGTCCCAGTTGGTGGAAGACCTTTTCCTGAGCTTTTTCCCGGATTGAGCAGGTATTGAGCAGCAAAACGTCGGCTTCGTCCGGGTTATCCGTAGGTTCGAGGCCGTGCGATACCCCCAGCAAGTCCTGAATACGGGCGGAGTCGTACTCATTCATCTGGCAACCGTGGGTTTTGATGTAAAGCTTTTTCGGGGCGTCGGCCATAGGGTCTCGGGTTGGCGCAGTCTCTAATAGGCGCTGTGTATAAAATGGGCGGCCATTATACAGATGAGGGCCCGAAACGCCCAAGCGGGATTGCTGATTTTTTGCGCGACAAATGGGCAAATGTGCTACTATCGCCGCCCTTTTTTCGGATCCAGCGAGTTTCAGGTACGCGAATGAGTAAAACGCCCATCTACAAGGTGATTTTCTACAACCAGAATCAGGTGTATGAGCTGTACGCCAAGGCGATTTACCAGAGTGAGATGTACGGCTTTCTCGAAGTGGAAGAATTTGTCTTCGGCGAGGAAGGTCAGATGATCGTGAATCCGGGTGAAGAGAAGTTGAAAAACGAATTTGCCCAGGTCACTCGCTCCTACGTGCCCATGCACTCCATTATCCGTATCGATGAAGTGGAGAAGGAAGGCGTCGGCAAGATCCACGAACTGCCCGCCAGCAGTGGCAAGGTGGCGAACTTCCCCACCATGCCACAGCGTCCCGGCAATATCACGGGCGGCGATTCCAGCGATTAATTCCTTAGGGTAAGCCTCTCAGGTTATCAGACCTTCAGGCGGGGCGGCGCTGGATCAGCGCCATCCCGTTGTCCCGCATGATCAGTCGCTGCTCGTCGGCTGAAAAGTCCGCAATATCCTCGATAAAACTGACCGGTTCGGCCAAGCCTTCTGCGTGGGGATAGTCCGAGCCAAAAATTATCCGGTCCGAGCCGATCGCTGCTTTCAGTTCCTGCAAATCGTCTTCGTAATAAGGGGAGACCCACACGTGCTCGCGCAGGGTTTCTGCAGGGTCGCGGGAAAAGGCCTGGGGAAACTGGCCGTAGGTTTTGGCCAATGACTTGAGCAGGGGTTTAACCCAGCTGGAACCGGATTCTATGGTCGCCACCCGCAGATTGCGGTGACGGTCAAACACCCCATCAATCACCAGCGATGCAACCGTATCGGAAATCGGATTAGCGCTCAGAACGCTGCCCAGCAGGGAGGTGCCGAAGGCCTTCATGTGGCCGCCTTCACCCCAGAATTCATTAAAGCTGTGATAACCGGAGTCGCCGGAGTGGAAGGCAACGGTAATACCGCTTTGTGAGGCCAGCGCCCAGAACTTGTCGTGATCCGGATGGCCGAGACTGCGGTTGCCCGTCGGCAGCATCACCGGGCCCGAGCGCATGACGACCACGCGCACATCGTGCTCAAGCGCCCATTCGAGTTCGCTTACCGCAAAGTCCGGATCGACCAGACTGATATAGGGTGCGGCGAAAATACGGTCCAGATAGTTGCAGCCCCAGTCTTCTTCGAGCCAGCGGTTAAAGGCGTAAAACGCCGCACAAATAGCCTCGGGATCGTCTTTCAGCGCCTGTTCCATTCCGACCCCGAGTGTCGGGAACATAAACATGGCTTCGATGCCCTGTTTATCCATCAGCGCCACCCGGGCGTCGCGATCGCGGTATTCCGGGCGAATGGGCTCCAGCTCGCCGAACAGTTCCTTTAGCCCTTTACCTTCCGGGTTTTTTGCACGGAAAAACTGATCCATGCAGCCGGGCTTGGCGACCGGATCGAAGGTCGGGTTGGGAATAAAGGGGCAGAGTTTGCCGCCGACCATGAGTTTGCGTTTGCCATCAACGTCAGCCCACTGCATGCAGCGGCGCCGCATTTTTGGATCCATATGGCGAGTAAAGGCATCTTCGGCTTCGTAGTAGTGGTGGTCGGCGTCGAAAATACGGTAATCGAGCTGGGTCATGGCGCTGTCCTTCTTGTTATCAAACTGCGATCACTCCAGTTCACCGCGATAAGGGAAGGCTTGCCATGAAATTTTGGACACGTTGTTCTGCCTGCCTTTGAGGCCTGACGATTTTTATGCCGGTATCAGTTCACTCCCCGATCTAGCACGGCATCAATAAATCGCGCTTCTTTCTGAATCTCAGCCAGTGGCCTTGTCGGCAATTCCTGCAGATCGGCAATAAATTCGCTTACCACCTTGCTGTCTGTATCGAAATCTACCAGCTTCATGGTGGTAGATTCGCCGCTCTTTTGCCGGTTCAACAAGACCACGAGTTTCAGATAGGGGTTCCACCAGACCGTTAAATCGCCGCCCGGTAGTGGACGATGATACTTTTGCGTCAGTTTGCAGCCGTCGCCTTTCTGGCTTTGCAGTGTCATTTTTTCGAGCGCTTCCGAAGACAGTAGCTGCCAGCGCGGCGACCACTCATCCAGTTGCAGTGGCATTTCCACGCCACGGGCAAAGTGTTCGAAATAGCGGGTGTGGGTAAAGCTGCCGTTGCGCAGCCACTGCCAGTAATCGCTGATGCCGCGATCAGGGCGCTGCTGAACCACTTGATGATTGGCGCGCCAGAGCACCAGCGGGTGAGAATCGCCATTGGTATGTGACACCGTATACCGTGCCACCAGAGTTGAGGCCGACAGGTTGCAGGCACTGGCTGGCAATGCTGCGAACATGGCTAAAAGTAGAAAAAAGCGGGCGTACAAGGTCGTTAAGTCCTAGTGTAAATGCCCGCCTATTTTGCGGATGCCGGTGGTCGATTGCCAGTCTCAGGCGGTGGCATCCACATCGGCTGCCGCAAAGGCATCGCCGATTTTCTCGCTACCACATAGCGACATCACCTCAAGACCCAGCATGTGAACGAGCTGTCGGCTGTAAGCCGTGAGACCGACCAGCGATTTGGAACACAACGCCAGCGCCGCTTCGGCCATCATCTCAACCGGCTCGACCATATCCGGATTCTTGCGCGCAATGTCGCGCACATAGTCCGCTCCCGAGGTGAGGACGATGGCTTCGGGAGCCAGCGTATTCACGTAGATTTTTTCCGGTGCTAATTCGTGGGCGAGTGCTTCACTGTAGCGGGCGAGGGCAGCCTTGCTGGCACCGTAGGCGCCGATGACTAAGGCCGCTTCACGGCTGTCGCGATAGGGCACTACAGGTTGGTCGGTAGTGGCGCTGGAAAGATTTAGCACCCAGCCCGCGCCGCGCTCGCGCATTCCCGGCAGGGCTTGCTGCGTTAATTCGACGGGCACATTGACGTTCAGGTCGAACATGCGGTTGCGGTGTTTGGTGCTGATCAGGCTGGGCATATTCATAACGGAGGTGGCAGCGTTATTCACCAGAATATCGATGGGCCCAAAATGCTGGCTGGCACGTTGGATGAGATCAGCGCGGGCGGCTTCGTCGAGCAGGTTGCAGACTTCCGCCGCCGCCTTGCCGCCGCTGGCATTGATCTCATCGACGGCTTCTTCGAGTGTGCCTTGAAGGTCCCCGTGCGCGCCGAGTCGCGACGCGCAGAGCACGACATTGGCGCCTTCGGCGGCGAAACGTTGCGCGATGGCGCGGCCGATGCCGCGGCTGGCGCCAGTGATAAAGGCGGTTTTTCCTTCCAGTGTTTTCATTTTTATTGTGCTCCTAACTCAGTATTGGCGATAACGACGCTGCACATGGCGATGTCGGATCAGCCGCTGTTCGGCGCGCTCCGCTTCGCTGACGATTCTTGCCTCAGGCAGTTTGCTACGGATTTCATCGAAGGCTACTTTCTCGACTTTTAACGTTGGCCACTGCTCTTTCGGAGGCGGAGAGGGATAGGTCCAGCGCATCGAGGTATAACCGTGAGGCAGGCCAGTCGTGCTTACCCAGTTGGCAATACCCGGATCCTTGTGACACACCACCCAGCGATAGCCGCCATCCTTATCGCGATCGAGAAAGTGGGCATTAATATTCGAGGGGTAACTTTCGAAATCCAGCGACTCGCCCCACAGGTTGGCCAGATGAAAACCCATAAAGGCCGGTTCTACTGGGGTATGGGTTTCGATGATCAGGGCTTCGTTGTCATCTAACAGATACGTCCCGCCCGCATAGATATTACTGCTCTGGCCACCGCCGGTTGCAATGCCGAGGGCGTTGGGCGGATTCATATCGTTGACCGGCATAAAGGGCCGATCCATGCCCATCTTGTCACTGATGCCGCCGGGAATTTTGCCATAGGTTTCTAGCGTGATGGCGTTGAAGGCGTTCCAGAAATGCACCTGATTGCGGGCGATTTCGCCGACATTACGCATCAACTGAGCGGCCTCGTTGGCGGTGATGGGGGGCTTTATGTCCTGTTCACAGTCGAGTCGCAGAATTTCCAGATCCATCACATCCTGATATTCCCAATCGTGGAATAACTCGCGACAAGTGAGGAAGCGACCCACGTATTCGGTGTTGTGGCTGACCCGCTTGCTGGGAATAAAATTACCCTCGTAACCAACGGGTTTTGTCGGGGCGATCAGAATCTCGAATTCACCATTGGCATCCACGGCGATCTGACTGCTGTCGAGGGTGCCGGTATTGATGCGTGAGCCGGGTTTCATTTCCGAGAGCTTGCCGGAGTCCCCGGCGTAACCACTGGACAGCTCGAAAATAATATATTGCGGAGCGGTCACTCCGTCGGCCGGTTGTTCACCGCGCCAATGACGCGTGTCCTTGGCTTTTCCCCGTACCCGATAGCTGTAGTTGCCATCAATTTCCGCCATCAGATAGACCGCGTCGGCGTTATCAATCGTGGCCCGGTTGGTGGGCTGGATGGCGCGGCGAAAGCGCGGGTAGAGCGGGTCGGCCAGCGAGCGCTCTATGCCGCTGAGCATGAAACCCAGCATATAACGGTAGCCCTCGGCGAGGTTGCGTTCGGTGGGCGGGGCCGGGTAAAGCTCGGGCGTATCGATGGCATCGCGGGCTTCCTGAAAAAACTGAATCATGTCGTCAAAGGCCGCGCGCAGTTGTTGTTTCATTTCCTTATTGTCGTCGGTCATGGTGTGCTCCATCTCTCAGGCCGCATCGCTGCTGCGAGGCCACTGATAATGATCGTAAAAGTCTTTCAATTCCTGTTCGATGGTGTCGCTGGTCAGAGCGTATTCACCCAGGCTGTATTCAAATTTCGAGGCATGATTTTTCTCGCGCTCGGCCTGCGCCTGCAAATAGCGATCAAAATGTTCCGAGAGTTCCAGGCCCAGCGCCTTGTACACGGCATGGACGGTTTCGCGCGGCGAACGGGTAATGTCCCGGTAGTCGACCACAATCTGTGGGGTCTGTGGATTGGCCGCCAGTTGCTGGGCGGGATTGTGGAAGGTTTCAAAAGACAGATTGCGAAGTACGTCGAGGGATGACTGATAGTCAGCCTTCTTCCAGCCCTGATGCTGCCAGGACTTTTCGACCAGTTTCAAAAGGCTTGGAATGCATTGGCTGGGATCGCGCATCATCACCACAATTTTGGCATCGGGGAAGGTTTCGATCAGTGAGCCGACCCAGCCGCTCATCACCGGGTTTTTGCTCAGGTGAATTCTATCGCCCCCATTCAGCAGCAGTTGGCGTTTGACGCACTCTTTATAGTGATGCAGCCAGCGTTTGCGTTTGGCGGGCATCTGGTCCACGTGGAAGATATCGATCACATCCATGACCGGCAGATCCGTCGCCCATTGCTGGGTTACGAAGGCCGCGCGCATCACAAATTGATCTTCCTCGGAGTTCCACAAGCTCATATCGTGCATATGGCGGAAGGGGCCGAAGGTTTTCTCATCCCAAGCCTGTAGCTTTTTAAAAATAGGGCTGCCGAACAGGGCGTCGAGTTTGCCTAGCAGGCGAATGACTTTTTTCTGCAGCAGGGAGGGGAAAAAGGTTTCCCAATAAAGAAAGTAGCTGAAACGATCGCCGTCCGCAGACATCAGTCGATGCATCAGGGTAGTGCCGCTGCGGGCGTGGCCGACCACAAACACCGGTGTTTTCACCTGCTGGAACCAGAGTTTGGGAAACAGTAGATAGTCCAACAGAAAACAGACGGTATGAAACAGGGTCAGTATTGGTGTGATTACCAGCAGCCGGAACAGCAGCTGGCGACGTTTGGGCCATTGCTTCAAGCCCCAGACGTAGCGAATAACGCGCCAGTAATAGTCAAAGTCAAAGTACATGGTTTACCTTAAGCATCAATGTGATTGATCAAGTGGCTAGTGGCTACAATCTAAAAAGCCCCTTTGCGACTGACAACTGCGGTTTTTGTGTTTTTAACTGCATGAAAATAAAAGAATTTATGAGAAATCTCAGGAATACTTACATTTTTCTGGAAGCGGGCCGTCATGACTGAGCTGCCCCGCGCCCGCAAACGCCCGAAACAAAGCCGCTCGGCGGAATTGGTGCGAGCCATTCGCGAAGCCTGTTTGAAAATTCTTGATGAGGAGGGTGCCGAGCGCCTGACCACCCAGCGCATTGCCGATGTCGCGGGGGTCAATATTGCCTCGGTCTACCAGTATTTTCCCAACAAGGAAGCGGTGCTGGCAGAAGTCTATGAGGATCAGCTGGCGGAGCTGGCCGATCAGGCGAGCGCGGAATTCAAGCGTATTTGGAAGCTCTCCAGCGAATCCTTTGAAGATACCTTGCGTGCGATTATTGCTATGGAAGCCGATTTTCTGCAGCGCCTCTATCAAATGAACCCGGACTTCTACCAGCAGTACCATCAGGCACTGGATGTGCGCGAGCGGGTGAATCAGCGCACCCAGGCTGAGTCCAATCCCTCCTGGGCCGATTGGTTCAGCCAGTTTCTGGCGCAGCACGCGGATCGCCTGCAAGTGGGAGATCGGGATGTTCAGGCCTTTCTCGCCCGTCATACCCTGGAGGGCGCGTTAACGGCGGCCCTGCGGGAGCGTCCGCAGGCTCTGGGTGACGAATCCTTCAGGGCAGAAGTCCTCGCATTACTGTTGCGTTACCTTCTGAGGAAGGCGTAGGTTTCGATCTGTTAATGAACTACAATGTTGCTTATTAGCGGGCCGTGAGCTCTTTATTCTCCACGCGGTGAGTAGCCGATACGGAGCGGGGCTTGGTAGAGAGTCAGTACAGGACAGATCGATGAAAGATATGGTGCAGCCGGGCGACGAACAGTGCCCTTTCTCATTTAACTTTGATGAAAAGACCTTCAAGCCCGGCGATGTGGTGAGTTACCGCGTCGACGGTAGTCTTGGCGATATGCCCTTTGTTGGTGTGTTGCTCGAGGTGCACGAGGATCATGTGGTTCTTTGTCACGACGACGGCAATCGTCCACCCAAATCCCACCCCATGCGCGGCACGCGGGAAAGCCGGCCGCGTGTCAGTGAAGAAGATGCTCTGAAATAGTCAGACCAGCGTTCCAAACACTTTGTCATACAGCAGGGTAATGGTGGCGTAGTTGCCCTGTTGCATATCCTTGTGGTGATTGGCGTGTTTGACTGAAATCCAGCTCAGTGTTCTGCCCGGAAAGCTGTCCATGCGGATATGGCAGTGATTGATAACATTGAGATTCTGGAAGACCAGCACGCAGACTGCCAGTGTCGCCACATGAAACGGCCCCATAAAAATCCCCAGCAGGGCCGCTGATCCCATAAACAACGCGATGCCGATGAATGTCTCCAGCGGGTGCACGTAGTAGGCATCGATATGGGTGGGTTTACGCGCCTGATGGTGTAGGCCGTGGATCTTTCGGAAATAGCCTTTGCCGTGAAACACGAAGCGGTGCGTCAGATAATAAAAGAAATCGTACACCATCAAGATGGCGACAATATCTAGCAGAATCTTCCAAAGGGGCTGGCTGTTTATCGTGACGATAAAAGGCACCACGAGCGCGTAAAACACCAGGTTGGTGATACCGCCGATTTTCCGGGTTGAGGCAACGATCGGGGGGTATTTGTCCTGCGCGATCTTGCGTTGATCCTCTTCGCGGTTGATGTCGCGCATGCCGTCGAAGGCACGAATACGCTTGACCAGAAAATTTCCTGTGACGGTAACTACCGTCAGGGTCGCCAGTAAAATCAGTGTGGCCTGCCAATCGTAGCTCATGCTGAAATCCTCGTATTCGACAGTTGCGGCTGTCAAACGAAAGTAAACGGATTAGAGTAAATATAATAAACATATATTTACCAAAATATAAAATTAAAGTTTACTAAATGTGAGGGGCTAATTGGCGTCGTCCCGGAACACCATCGCGAGCAGATAATCGATAAAGGCCTGCTTGGCTTGTGGGCCGAGGGGGTGAATACCGGCTTGGGGGCTGCCGGTTACCAGAGCAAGGGAGCGATCCATTAAGGGGCCCAGCGTGACAAATGACACCATGACGCTGCCGAGAATATCGCGCAGGATGGTGCGCTGCACCCGGTAGACGATATCCGCGTCGTCGAGCTCCATGCGCAGGGCCTTGATCGGTGCAAAGTGCCGGGCCAGCCACTCCATGCGCGGACCCTCGCTGGCGCCTTCGCGGAGCATAATCTGGCCGTAGGCTGGCACCGCGATCAGCGTATCGATAAAAGCGCTCATCAACAGCTGGATGCGTTCCCGGTCATTGCTTAGCGGGGTTTTCTCCGGCTGATAGAGTGACTCGAAAGTCTCGCTAAAGCGGAGTTCAACCTGTTCCGCGGCAGCCTTCCAGAGGCTTTCCTTGTTTTTGAAATGGTAGAGAATCAGGGGGCGGTCGGCGCCGCAGCGCTGTGTGATTTCACGAAAGTTGGTGCCGTCATAGCCGAGTCGGGCAAAGGCATCGATTGCCGCTTCAAGGATACTCTGCCGGGTTTCGGCTTTCTGCTGTTCGCGTCGGTTGGGGGCCGTCATGCAACATTACCGGGATTTCATTGACACTTATGTTAGCAGAAACTAGTCTGGCTGACATAGCTGTCAATCAAACCTCTCTGGAGGCTGCATGAGTCAGATACTGGCCCGCGAAAAACGCTTTCCCTTCCCCATCCCCTTCGGGTGGTTTCACGTCGGTTTCGAACAGGATGTGTCACCCGGCGAGATCAAACCGCTGCGCTATTTTGGCCGTGACCTGGTTATGTGGCGCACTGCCTCCGGCGAATTGCATCTGCAGGATGCCTATTGCCCCCATCTCGGCGCCAATTTCGGGGCGGGTGGCGAGGTTGTGGGCGAGGGCATTAAGTGCCCCTTCCATCACTGGGTGTTCAATGGTGCGGGCAAGGTTATCGAAATTCCCTATGCCAAACGGCTCAATGAAAAGGCCTGCGTGCGCACCTACCCGCTGGCGATTCGTCACGGCATTGTGATGGCCTGGTATCACCCGGACGGCGCCGATCCTCTCTATGAATTGCCGTTTGTGGCGGAGCTGGATGACCCGGCCTACGTAAAACCGATCTCCACGGCGCACACCATCAAAACCTGTATTCAGGAAATGGGTGAAAACACGGCGGATGGCGCGCACTTTGTCTCGGTGCACGGTCATCCGGGTGCGGCGGAATACGATAACTTTGAATTCCGTGATCACTTTATGATTATGGAGAGCACCCAGACCTTCCCCAGTTCCGGCGGCCCGGTAGAAGGTACGCTGAAATCTACCAGTGTGGGTTTTGGCTGGGCGGAAGTGCGCTACCAGACATTGATCGACGTCTGCATGCTCACCACGAATGTGCCGGTCGATGATGAAACGGTGATTCAGTATTTCCATGTGTCTTACAAAAACCCCGAGCGCGACCCGAAGATTGATCGTATTGGCGCGGCCTTTAATAAAGAGGTTAATCGCCAGTTGACGGACGATGCCTTTATCTGGGAAAACAAGCGTTACGAGCCGTCGCCCCAGCTGTGTGACGGGGATGGTCCGATTGCACGCTATCGCAAGTGGGCAAAGCAGTTTTATGTGGAGGCCCAGTAATGGTATTGCTGGATTACACGGTTCCTGAAAATCGCGTCTTGGGAAATATTCTGGCCCACTACGCGGCGGCTACTCCCGACGTGGTTTTTCTGCGGGCGGAAGATCGTTGTATTACCTATGCCAGTGCTTTTGAAAAGGCAAAAGCCTTGGCAGCCGGCATGCAGGCCAGAGGGTTGGCGCGGGGTGAGCGGCTCTGCCTGTATCTGTCATCCAGCCCGGATTTTGTACTGTTGGCCTTTGCCGCCAATCTCGCGGGTGTTCACTGGATACCGGTGAATACGGATTACCGTGGGCTGTGGCTGCAAGAGACGCTGGACGACAGCGAACCCTCACTCGTTATTACCGACGCCGACTTTCGCGGGCGACTGGACGACGTCACGCTGGCGGCACCGGTTCTGGAGATCAGCGCGGAGTGTCAGGAGCTGGTTTCTGACAGGGCATTTGAGGCGCCGGATATCGATTACGGCGATACCGCTTCCATCATGTGGACTTCCGGCACCACCGGTAAATCCAAGGGCGTGATGCAGAGCCATAATGCCTGGGTGCGCAGTGCCTTGAGCGCCGCGGAAATGGGCGGGGTGAGCGCAGGAGATGTCACCTACAACTGTCTGCCGCTTTACAACTCCGCGGCTTGGGTGACCGGCATCTATCCGGCGCTGGTTACTGGCACAACCTGCGCCATGGATCCGGTGTTTTCGGCGTCCATTTTCTGGGAGCGAACCCGCTTCTATCAGGCTAGCCATGTTTTTACCCTCGGTGCCATGCACATGTTCCTGTGGAACGCGCCGCCCGCAGACAACGACGCAGACAACCCGGTCCGCAGTGCCCAGATGGTGCCGATGCCGGACGCCATTCGCGAGCCGTTCAAAAAGCGTTTTGGCATCAATGCCATTCACCAGGGCTTTGGTCAGAGTGAAATCATGCTGCTGATGCGCCGCTATGACGACAATCAAACTGAATGGCCACCTAATTCACTGGGTACGCCGGCAGATGATATCGAGGTGGCCTTGCTGGACGAGAACGATCAGCCGGTTCCGGTCGGCGAGCCCGGCGAAATTTGTGTGCGGGAGAAGTCGCCTCATGTCCTGTTCAACGGTTACTTCAGGAATCCGAAAGCGACTGAGCAAGCCTTTCACAACGGCTGGTATCACACGGGCGACCTGTTAAAACAGGACGAGGCGGGCCATTTTTATTTTGTCGATCGCAAGAAGGATTTGATTCGCTACAAGGGGCGGAGCGTGTCCTCTGTGGCGATTGAATCCATTGCCCGCAGTCACCCGGCGATTGCAAATGTTGCGGTTTACGGCGTTACCTCGGCAGAGCTGGAGTCCGAGCACGAGATCATGTTGGCAGCGGTGGTCGCTCCCGGGCAGTCGCTGTCTGAAGAAGCGTTGGCTCGATTCATCAATCAAAACGCGCCGTATTTTTTTGTGCCTCGCTATATTGAGTTTATGTCTTCGCTGCCTATGACGCCTACGCAGAAAGTGCAGAAAAACCCGCTGCGCGAGCGCGGAGTCAGTGAGCAGACCTGGGATGCAAAAGCGGCACAGTTTGAGGTGGAGCGCTGATGGCTCAAACCATTAAACAATTAAAGGAGCGCGCCGGCTCGTTTAGCTGGGGGCATTCGGTCGAGCTGGACGATATTCGCGGCGAAGTCGCCATTGTCGGGATTGGCGAGACGGAATACAGCGGCCCTTCGGGGCGCAGCGCCAAGGCAATGGCGCTGGAAGCGGTCGCCGCGGCAATCGCTGATGCGGGCTTGAAACCCGATGATGTCGATGGGCTGATGATCAGCCCCGGGATTGGCGATCAAATTACGCCCGATGATTTTCGCGCCCATTTCAATACCACGGGAGACATCTGGTTTTCGCAGGAAGGCGGCGCGATGATCTGGGGTGCGACCTGTGCCCACACGGCAGCCCATGCGATTCGCAATCGACAGGCCAGCACCATCGTCAATGTGTTTTCGGTCGACTGGGCGACCACGCGCACACAGGGGGGCAAGCGCCCGGGTGACTGGCATGCCAGTGAGCCGATGAAGGCGGGTTTTGAGTTGCCCTTCGGCTGGTTTCCGCAGCCGCTGTATTTTTCGACCTTTATGCACCGGCACATGCACGAGTTTGGCACCACCGCCGAGCAGTTGGCGCAGATTCCGCTGACCTTTCGGCGACACGCCAATAGCCATAAGGGCGCCGTTATGCATGATCGGGAAATGTCACTGGAGCAATATCTCGCGCGCCCCCTGCTGGCAGACCCGTTTCGGGTGGAAGACTGTTGTCTGATTTCCGACGGCGCAGGCGCATTTGTCCTGTGCGCCGCTGAGCGCGCTGCCGATTTTCCGCATACGCCTGCCATCGTCGAAGGGGTCGGCCGCGGGTGCATTGATGGTGCACCCTATATCAGTCAGCAGAAAAACCTGACCGCCACGCCCCAAACCTTTGCCGCGCCCTGGGCCTATGCCATGGCCGACATCAGCGCCAAGGATATCGATGTCATTGGCGTCTACGACTGCTTTTCCGGTACCGCCTTGATGCAGGTCGAAGACATGGGCTTTTGCCAGAAAGGTGAGGGCGGAGAGTTTATTGCCGACGACCGGCTTTACTATCGGCGGCCGCGTTCCCAGGGTGGGATTCCCTGTAATACCCACGGCGGGTTGTTGTCGCACGCCTATGTGCTGGGCATCGCCCATGTGATTGAACTCGTTAGGCAGATTCGCGGCACTGCGCAAAATCAGGTTGAACAGGTTCGGCGTGCGGCCTATGCGGGGTTTACCGCCGATGAAGGCGCCACCTTGATTTTAGCGAGAGGTGAATGAAATGTCTGAGCAGGCCCTGATCCAAACCTTCTGGCAGGCCGCCAGTCGCGGCGAACTGATTACATGCTGCTGTCGAAACTGTCGTATCGATATCTGGTATCCCGAAGCCAGTTGCCCGAGCTGTGGCGAGCATTCCAGCTGGCGGCCGCTGGGAGATCGCGCGCGTTTGCTTTCCTGGACGCAGGTTCAGCGCCAGATTAATGGCGCGTTCGAGGTACCTTATATGCCGGCCATTGTTATTCCTGATGATGCGCCCGACGTGCAGTTGGTAACGCAATTATTTTTGTCCGAGGGTGTAGCGCCCGCGTGTGATATGCCTTTGCAATTGCATTTCCGAGAACTAAAACCTCTCGACGGAGAGGCCTTTATGGCGCCAGTTTACAGCGAGGTAAACGCATGAGTTTTTCGGTACAACCCTTGTGTGATGCGTTGGGTGTAAAAATCGAGGATTTTGATTTTTCTGCGCAGTGGGCTGACGACGAGCGGCGTGAGCTGCAAGACCTCTGGCTGCAACATGGCCTGCTGTTGGTAAGAGGGCGCAATGCAAACCCGGAAAACCAGATTCGCTTCAGCAAGCTGTTCGGTGAGTTGGAAGCCCACCCCCTCAAGACAATTCGCAGCGGCGACTATCCCGAGTTGATGGAGTTGAACAGTGAAGACAGCCGCACCAACCCCGTGTCGGTATGGGATGGCGAAGAGTGGGTGGGTCGCCTGCCCTGGCACAAGGATCTGGTCTACACCGCCAAACCGAACCGAGGGGCGATCCTGCGCGCTGTCAGGCTCCCTGCCGAAGACGGGCAAACAGGCTATGCGGATCAGGCAAAGGCATACGAGGCCTTGAGTGATGCCATGAAAGCGAAGATTGAAGGCCTTAAGGTCATTTATCGCTTTGAGGTTAACCTCAACAAAATGCCCTTTCTGGATACCTCGACTTACGTGGCCGGGCCCGGTGCGCCGCAAAAACCGAGCGATGTAGGCTTTCCCGATTTTCCTGATTCACGCTATCCGCTGGTACTGGAGCATCCGGAAACGGGCCAGAAAATTCTTAATGTCTGCCCGATGTTTGTCGAACGTATCGACGGCGTCAGCAAGACAGAAAGTGATGCCCTGTTAACGGAACTGGTGGCTCATGTAACGCGCCCGGAGTTTGCTTATCTGCATCCGTGGCAGGAGGGCGACATGATCCTGTGGGATAACTGGCGCTATATGCATTCAGCCCCCGGCGTAAAGCCCGGTGCTAAACGCTTGATCCACCGGACGACGATTCTCGGCGATAGCGTTTTGGGTGAGCCGATGCCACTTAACACAGAGACAAGGGCGAGCTGAGCAATGAACGAACTGCTGAAACAACTGGCCCCGGTGCCTCAGAAACGACCGTTGTTGCCGTCGCTATCGCCGCAGGCGGAGCTGGCCTTGCTTTGTCGTGTGCTCTATCGGGAAGGCTACAGTGACCATATTGCTGGCCATATCAGCTACCTGCAGGACGACGGCAGTATTCTGGTGAACCCTTGGGAATTGGCTTGGGATGAATTGACGGCTGGCGATATTCTGCGGCTTGATGAAAGTGGCAAGGTTATAGAAGGCGGCTGGAATGTGACGCCGGCGATCAACCTGCACACGGAAATTCATGCCCGCCGCTCTGACGTCAAAGTGATCATTCACAACCATTCGCGCTACGGTACCGTTTGGGCCAACGCCGGGCGCGTGCCGCCAATTTATGATCAGACCTCGGCTCAGGTCAGTGGCGAGCTGAAACTGATGGATGAGTACAACGTAACCGTCAACGAATCCAGTGAGGGCGCTCGCTGTGCCGAGTTATTGGGCAAGGCCAAGTGGGCGCTGCTCGTCAATCACGGGGTGTTGGTTGTGGCGAAGGATATTGCGCAAGCCCACTTGCGTGCGGTGACGCTGGAGTGGCGGGCTCGCACCGCCTGGGAAGTCGAGGCGCTGGGTGGCGGTAAGCCCATGCCTTCAGACGTAGCGCAGGGCCTTGGTGACATGATTGACGGCAATGGCTTCCCGTTTTTGTGGGAGGCGATGGCGCGCCGGGAAATTCGACTCGACGCGAGCGTGCTCGACGACTGACTCAGCTGGTTTCGCGCGGGCCGTCGCCGTTTCCGCCATTGCCATTATTTCCTTCCGGCTTTTTCTGTTGAGCTCGCTGGGCGGGCGTAGAGACTGGCAAGGGGCGCCGGCCCTGCTTTTCTGACTGGTGAACCAGAATCGGTGTCGACAGGTCGACGCCGTGAGCAATGGATTCTTCGAAGACTTTCTGGTTGATCATAAAGCGAGTGCCCAGCAAGTGCTGGCGCACGGTTCGGGTGACTTTGGTGTTGGGAATCGCTTCCAGGTAGTACCAGAGGGTGTAGGTCAGGGCATAATCGCCGGCGTCGGTCAGCGCCCATTCAAAGTCGCAGTTACCGTTAATTCGGTTGTTCTCGCTATCTTTCAGCGCCTCCGCAACTGCGGTAAACATGTTTTCGATACGGCGCTTGAATTTCTGCAGTTCCTGTATCCGTTCCTCGTTATCGCTGGATTGAATGTCCGGGTAGCCGATGTTGTATTTCAGTGATTCCCGCAAGCCGTCGATGGAGGCGCGCTTGGTCAAATTCTCCACGGTCATGTTGATCAGCTTGCTGTTGCGAATCAGCGAACGATGGTTGTTCTGTATATCCAGCAAGATGGTGTAAATGAAAGTGACCTTGTTGATGATGTAAATACTGGAATCGCCTTCGAGCCGCACCGTATCCCCATCCGACATCATGTCGGAATTCAGAATCACCATGCCGTAATAAATGTCTGGCGCCCAGATCTGGTTGGTCAACGCGAGGAAGGCGAAAATCAGGCCGAAGATGCCGGTGGTTTCCAGCAGGCTGTCGAGGCCCCAGATTTTGATCAGGGCATAGATCACCACCAGTACCAGCACCACTACGGCAAACAGTTCCATCAGGCGGCTGTTGTAGGTGTCCAGGTAAACCAGCTTGTCGTCGATTTTGCGCTCAAGCCCGAAACGCTTGCGAATAAAGTGCGACAGGATATTAAAAATAAATATCGCGCCATACACCGGTACAAGCGAGAGGCCGAGTCGAATAAAAAATTGATGGTAGCCGGGCAGGAGCCACACCAGCGCCAGATCGGCAATGGTGAGAATGAGCAGCATATAGGCCATCACCCGGAGCAGGCCTTGCTGGAAATCCGTATTGCGGCCGTCGTTAAAGACCTCGGAGATCGGGCGGGCAGCAATGATCAAAATGATATTGAGCAGTGCCACCAGTCCGTGAGCAAGTAATTGTGATCCGACCAGAGATTCAACCAGTTCCACGCGCGTTCTCGCTGTGCTTTTCGATCCATTGTGCCCGCATTTTGCGGCCGCTGCTACAAACGGAGGAGGCGCGTCGGGCATTGAGCTGCAATACTGGTACAAGCGCAAAAACATAGGTGAGAAGCAATGGGCTTGAACAAAGATCGCGTGGTGCTGGTGACCGGCGCTAGCCGGGGCGCAGGTAAAGGCATCGCACTGGCGTTGGGGGCGACAGGTGCGACGGTCTATGTGACTGGGCGCAGCCAGAAAGAGGGCGACGCCCCCTTGCCGGGAACGGTATTTGCCACGGCCGAGGCGGTTACAGCGCGCGGTGGCAAGGGCATCGCGGTGGTCTGTGATCACAGCGACGACACTCAGGTAAAAACCCTGTTCGAGCAGATTGAACGCGAGCAGGGGCGCCTCGATATTCTGGTCAACAATGCGCTCTATGTGCCGCCAGAGCTGGTGCAGCACGGGCCGTTCTGGGAGAAGCCGCTGAGTTTGCAGGCGATTCTCGATGTGGGAATGCGCTCGACTTACGTATCCAGTTATTACGCCGCTCCCTTACTGGTGAAGGCTGGCGCCGGCCTGGTGGTGAATACCTCTTCTTTTGGTGGGCGCTGCTATATGCATGGCCCCGCCTATGGTGCCGGCAAGGCGGCGGTCGACAAAATGGCCCACGATATGGCGGTGGATTTCAAACCCTACAATGTCGCGGTCGTCTCCTTGTGGATGGGTTTGCTGAAAACCGAGCGCAGTCAGGCCGTGTTTGATGCCGACCCTGAGCTATACCGAGATATGGAAGCGACGGCGGAGAGTCCGGAGTTCCCCGGTCGCGTGATCGACGCCCTGGCCAATGATCCGCAGCTGATGGCGCGCACAGGCAAAGTCTGGGTCGGTGCGGAATTGGCTGAGGAATACGGGGTGGTGGATATTGACGGCAAGCAACCGCCGTCACATCGTCCTATGCTGGGAGATGTAACGACCTTCAGTGATGCCGTCATTGAATAGGAGGGCCGTATGGCTGCCTTGACCTTTACCAGTGAATCCATTTCATCAGCCGCCGCCTTGAGGCTTATCGAAACGGCGCTCGCCAAAGCCAGCGACATGGAGGTGGCGGTGGCCATTGCCGTGGTCGATACCGACGGTATTCTCAAGGCCTTTCACCGCATGGACCACACACCGGTCATTGCTGTGGAAGCGGTTCCTGCCAAAGCTCGGGCGGCCCTGATGGGGCTGAGCACCGAAGAGCTGGCCGAAGCCCTGAGCAGCAATCAGGCCAACCTGTTATCGATGGTGACCATGAAAGATGTGACGCTGCTCGGCGGCGGTTTGCCCATTCGTCACGGCGACAAGATCATTGGCGCTATAGGAGTCGGTGGCGCGCTGACCGAGCAAGATGTCGCTATTGCAGAAGCGGCGTTGGCGTCACTGCAGTAGCCTGCACAAAACGTAAATCTCAGGTCAGGCAGCCCGGCGCAATCGACGCGGCTTTGCTGGCGCGGTCGGCTGAGGGCGTGACTCCCGCTGCAGTAAATCCAGAATCGCCTCCCGTAAACGGGCATCGCCACCGGGAATGCCCTGATTGCCGAACAGGCGATTAAATTCCAGTACATAGGGATGGTTGCCGACCATCGCGATATCAAAGCCCGCGTGATTGATGTTCAGTGAGCGCGCCAGATGCAGAGCCAGTTCCACCGCCTGCGCCGGAACCGGGCTGTAATCCACTTCGCCGCCCTTGGCCACGTTGTTGTAAAACCCTCGCGGCGCCTGTTTGCGCCAGTAGGCGGCGAGGACCGTGTCGCCGACGATGACGACGCGAATATCACGATCAATCGGCAGGTATTCCTGCACATACAGCGTGTCGGTTTTCTCGCGATAAGTGCGCCAGTCAGCGGCACTTTCAATCAGCCACACACCTTCGCCCATTGAGGCCTTGGGTTGTTTAGCGACAAAGGGCAGGGTCATTGTCGACCACAGGCGTTCGGCCTCATCGTCGGTATTGGCGGCGATCAGGGTGAGCGGTGTGTTGGCCGGTGCAACCACTTCGAAGGCGCGGGTCATTTCCACCTTGTTGTGACCAAGCCGATAGCTGGCTTCACTCGGAAAAGTTTTGGCGTTAAGACCGTATAGCAGCGAATTAAGCTGCCAATAGGGCGGGAATAGCACCCATTCAGCGGCGCTAATGTCCTGCTTGTGGCGGAACAGCTGTTCCGCTTTGAGAGTCACTGTGTCCGGAAAGCCGAGAGTGCGAAAAACGTCGAAGGAGATCCATGCCATACAAAATTGCATGCCAAAAAAAGATCGCGCTTTTTACGCCGGCCTTCGAATTTGGTCAAGCAAAATGTTGGGGCCAGGAGGGGAAAGTTTAAAGGCGGCAATCGCGCCAGCGCAGGCGGCCGTCGGCAAAGGCAGAACCCTCATCGATCAGGTGATTCAACTGGCGTTGATAGCCCGAGCTGCCGACGGGGAAACTGATTTTGCCGGCGGCATTGACCACCCGAAACCAGGGCAGGCGAGTATCCGCCGGAAGCTGGCTCAGCACCCGGCCGACCCTGCGTGCCTGCCTAGGTAAGCCGGCCAGCTCGGCCACCTGACCGTAGCTGGCCAGCTGGCCGGGAGGAATGCTGGCAACCACGCGGTAAATGGCTTCTGCCGCGCTTTCACCATTGCTCTTTTGGTTGCCGTCGCGCTTACCAGTAGGCACTGCTGTTTTTGCCCGTGTTCTGCTCCAGCCACTGCTCGTCTGACTCGTCGGAGATGCCTTCGAACAGGAAGGTCGACATATAGCGCTCACCAGTATCGGGCAGCATGGCTAGAATCACGCTGCCTTTATCGGCTTTTTCGGCAACTTTCATGGCGGCCGCGACCGTGCCACCGGCAGAAATGCCGCAAAAGATGCCTTCTTCCTGAGAGAGGCGTCGAGCGGTGTCGCGGGCTTCCTGGTCGGTAACGGGCAGGATCTGGTCAGCGACCGATTTATCCAAGACCTTGGGTAGAAAGTCCGGCGTCCAGCCCTGAATCATGTGTGGCGCCCAGTCCTTGCCGCCCATTAGTTGCGCGCCCTCGGGTTCGGTAGCGATGATTTTCAGGTCAGGCCGGGCCAGCTTGAGCATCTGGCCGGCGCCGGTCATGGTGCCGCCGGTGCCCCAGCCGGTCACCCAGTAATCCAGCCGCTTGCCGGCAAAATCCCGCAGGATCTCGGGGCCAGTGGTGTTGCGGTGATAGGTGGGGTTGGCTTCGTTTTCGAACTGGCTTGCCCAGAACCAGCCGTTGTCTTCGGCCAGCTTTTTCGCCAGCTCGACCATGCCGGTACCGCGTTTTTCCTTCGGAGTCAGAATGACTTTGGCACCAAGAGCTTTCATGATTTTGCGACGTTCTACCGAAAAGGTTTCCACCATGGTCGCCACAAAGGGGTAACCCTTGGCCGCACAGACCATCGCCAGCGCGATGCCGGTGTTGCCGGAGGTGGCCTCGACCACGGTCTGGCCGGGTTTGAGCACGCCGCGCTTTTCCGCGTCTTCGATAATACCGATGGCGAGTCGGTCCTTGACCGACGACAGCGGGTTAAAAAATTCGCACTTTACGTACATCGTCACATGGTCAGGGGCGATGCGGTTCAGTTTGACGACGGGGGTGTGGCCGATGGTGTCGAGGATGGAATCGTGAATCATGGTGCGCTCCAGTTTTGTGACATCGTGTCGGAAATCGCTAAAGACTACGCCTTTCATCGCCGGATTTCGACAGCCCTTTGCTACCATGAGCGATATCAAATCGAGACAACAGCTGGATGTATGGTCTTTACAAAAATCAATAACACCCCTTTCCCCGACGCATTGGAAGCGGAGGCGATTGGGCTCAAGTGGCTGCGCAAGTTGCTGCCGGCAGATGTGGTGTCAGTGCCTGAGGTTTACGCGGTAGACGACACGCAAATGAAGATGCAGCAAATAGACGCTGTCGGTCAGTGGAGTGATCAAAAGGCCAAGTTGTTAGCGGAAGGTCTTGCAGCCATGCACCGCATGCCGCAACCCTACTACGGCTTTGAAGAGAGCAACTACATTGGCTTGAACCCGCAATACAACCAGCGCCATTGCAGCTGGGGAGAGTTCTTTTTGGGTGAGCGGCTGCAGGTTCAAGTCAGCATGATCGAGGACAAGGAAAAGCATCGCTATTGTGAGATCAGCCTTGGGCATATGGGCCAGTGTCTGACTGACTACCTGAATGAACACTGTTCTCATCCGAGCTTGGTTCACGGCGATCTTTGGCGGGGAAACTGTCTGCTAGATGCCGAGCGCGTGTGGCTGATTGATCCCGCCGTCTACTTCGCGGATCGGGAAGTGGATATCGCCATGACGGAGTTTTTCGGTGGCTTTCCATCTGCATTCATAGAGGCCTACAATCGCCACTTCCCCTTGTCGTCGGAATATGAAAACAAGCGGGATATCTACAACCTCTATCACGCGCTCAATCACTACAACCTGTTTGGCGACAGTTATTGGGGAGAATGTGAGCGCGGTTTTGATGCAATCAACAGACTGTAGGAAAGCATAATGGCTCTGACACTGGATACCGAGAACAGCACCGCCACACTGACTATGGCAGAGGAGGGCAAGTTCAATCCGGATAGCCTTGCTGCGTTTAATGCTGCCCTGGATAAGGTTGTTGAAGATAGCTCTGTCACTCTTCTACTGATTACCGGGCGCGACAAGAACTTTTCCCAGGGGCTGGATCTCGAGTTTCTCGACAGTGCGGAGCCGGAAGCCGCCATTGGTTTTGTTAAAGATTGCATGCATATGGTGGCGCGTCTGCTGCAGTTCCCGGTTCCGGTTGTGTCGGTGATCAACGGCCACGCCTTTGGCTTGGGCTTTATGATTGCCATTGCCAGCGACTACAGCGTCATGTGCGCTGATAAAGGCTTTATGTGTCTGCCGGAAATCGATCTGGGCATGACGCTGGAAGCGGGCATGAATGCGCTGGTAACGGGCAAGCTGCAGGGGCGGGTATTGCGCGATGCCCTGCTGACCGGTAAGCGCTTTGGTGGCGACGAGGCAGCGCAAGCGGGAATCGTGGATGCCGCCACGACGGTCGATCAGTTGATGGCGCGGGCCGAGGAATTGGCCCAGCCCATGCGTGGTAAGGATCGCAAAACCCTGTCGGGGTTGAAGGCCGACATTCATCACCCGATACTGTCCGTAATCGAACAACCGGTCGCTCTCTAAACCGTTAGTGACCAAGCTTCCTGTAATAACTCGTGCTTCGGCCATTTTTCGCAAGAGGCTTGCCATTGATGCGAGCCCTTGGCATGGTGGCCGACCCAATTCCCTGAGCTAACTCATGCGTTTTCTGTTCCTGCTCTTTGTCGGTGTTCCGATTCTGGAAATGTGGCTACTGATCGAGGTTGGCAGTCGCATCGGTGCCTTGCCGACGATCGCTCTGGTGGCCCTGACGGCTTTTATTGGTGTCAATCTGCTGCGCCAACAGGGCTTTTCTACCTTAACCCGTGCCCAGACCCGGCTGAACGCGGGCGAGGTTCCGGCTACCGAAATTCTCGAAGGGCTCTTTCTGGCGGTGGGCGGCGCCCTGCTGCTGACGCCCGGTTTCTTTACTGACACGGTAGGCTTTTGCTGTCTGATCGGGCCTATTCGGCGCCGGATCATTGACCGGATGCTTAAATCCGGACTGGTGCACGCGCATACCCAGGGCGGATTTCAGGCCGGCGGTTTTAAGGCGGGTGAGTCAAAGCCCGAGCAATATCCCCCGCAAACCCGCGTCGATCGCGATGGTCACGTAACCATCGACGGCGAGTATAAGCGCGAAGAATAAAAAAATTGTCCTTGGACCCTTGAAAGCCCCGAAAGCGACCCCATTACCCTATCCGCAGGTGCTCCATCGTTTCTTCTTGACTGGGGGTGCTTGCGGCCTATTATTAGCACTCTCGCTGGTAGAGTGCTAAACCGGCTGCGCCGCAGGCCAAACGCAGGCCCGGCTGGTCATACTTTAATCTTAACACTAAGACCTTGATTTAAAGGGAGATTTGGCAAATGAAAATTCGTCCGTTATACGATCGCGTTGTCGTTCGTCGCAAGGAAGAAGAGCAGACATCGGCTGGCGGTATCGTGCTGCCGGGCTCCGCAAAAGAGAAGCCGAACCAAGGCGAGGTTGTCGCCGTGGGTGAAGGCAAGCTGCTGGAAAACGGCGAACTGCGCCCGGTTGGCGTAAAAGCGGGCGATCAGGTGATCTTCGGTCAGTACTCTGGCAGCACCGTTAAAGTTGACGGCGAAGAGCTGATCATCCTGAACGAATCTGAAATTTTCGGCATCGTCGAGTAATTCACGTTCACCCGAAATCGCATTAACGAATACGTAAAAGGACTAAGAAAATGGCTGCAAAAGACGTCAAATTCGGAGATAGCGCCCGCCAGAAAATGCTGAAAGGCGTAAACACCCTGGCCGACGCGGTTAAAGTGACTCTGGGCCCCAAAGGCCGCAACGTGGTACTGGACAAGTCTTTCGGTGCCCCCACCGTCACTAAAGACGGTGTGTCTGTTGCCAAAGAAATCGAGCTGAAAGACAAGCTGGAAAACATGGGCGCGCAGATGGTTAAGGAAGTTGCTTCCAAAGCCTCTGACGAAGCGGGTGACGGTACTACTACTGCAACCGTTCTGGCTCAATCCATCCTGAACGAAGGCCTCAAGTCTGTGGCTGCGGGCATGAACCCGATGGACCTAAAGCGCGGTATCGACAAAGCTGTTGCGGCGGCGGTTGAAGAAATCAAGAAAATGTCGATCCCCTGTTCCGACAACAAAGCGATCGCTCAGGTTGGCACCATCTCTGCCAACAGCGACGAGCAAGTGGGCAGCATCATCGCCGAAGCGATGGAAAAGGTTGGTAAAGAAGGTGTAATCACCGTTGAAGAAGGCCAGTCTCTGCACAACGAACTGGACGTCGTAGAAGGCATGCAGTTCGACCGCGGTTACCTGTCTCCTTACTTCGTGACCAACACCGACAACATGGCTGCCGAGCTGGATAACCCCTTCATCCTGCTGGTTGACAAGAAAATCTCCAACATCCGCGAAATGCTGCCCCTGCTGGAGCAGGTTGCCAAAGCCAGCCGTCCGCTGGTGATCATTGCTGAAGACGTTGAAGGCGAAGCCCTGGCGACTCTGGTTGTGAACAACATGCGCGGCATCGTTAAAGTGGCTGCCTGTAAAGCACCGGGCTTCGGCGACCGCCGCAAGGCCATGCTGGAAGACATCGCCATCCTGACTGGCGGTACCGTGATCTCTGAAGAGATCGGCATGGATCTGGAAAGCGCCACGCTGGATCACCTGGGTACTGCCAAGCGCGTAGCCATGGACAAAGAGAACACCACTATCGTTGACGGCGCTGGCGATGCCAAAGCCATCGAAGCGCGCGTGGGTGAAGTGCGTGTTCAAATCGAAAACACCTCTTCTGACTACGACCGTGAAAAACTGCAAGAGCGCGTAGCCAAACTGGCTGGCGGTGTTGCGGTTATCAAGGTTGGCGCTGCCACTGAAGTAGAAATGAAAGAGAAGAAAGCCCGCGTTGAAGACGCCCTGCACGCGACTCGTGCGGCTGTTGAAGAAGGCGTGGTACCTGGCGGCGGTGTTGCTCTGGTACGTGCGGTATCCAAGATCACTGGCCTGACCGGTGACAACGAAGACCAGAACGCCGGTATTGCTGCGCTGCTGCGTGCAATGGAAGGCCCGATGCGTCAGATCGTTGATAACGCCGGTGACGAAGCCTCTGTTGTCTTGGATAAAGTGCGCAACGGTGAAGGTAACTTCGGTTACAACGCTGGTACCGGCGAATACGGTGACATGATGGAAATGGGTATCCTCGACCCCGCCAAAGTAACTCGTACTGCGCTGCAGGCTGCTGGCTCTATCGCTGGCCTGATGATCACTACCGAGTGCATGGTAGCGGATGCCCCGGAAGACAACCCTGCACCTGCAATGCCTGATATGGGCGGCATGGGTGGTATGGGCGGCATGGGCGGCATGATGTAAGCCGGCCTGCTTCTCGCATCCGAAAACCCCGCCTAGTGCGGGGTTTTTTATTTTTCTCAGCGCTATTGCGCCGGTTTTCTCCCGGTTTCGGGGCCCAAATTCGGCAGCGGAGCTGTGCTAGACTCTTTTCCTTTTGCTACGGATATACCATGACCCTTCGCCCACGCCGTTCCGTTTTGTATATGCCCGGTTCCAATGCTCGCGCGCTGGAAAAAGCCCGCAGCCTTAATGCCGACAGTCTGGTTCTCGATCTTGAGGATGCGGTTGCACCGGATCAAAAGGCGGCGGCCCGCGAACAGGTGTTGGCGGCGGTGAACAAGGGCGGCTACGGTGATCGCGAGCTGGTGGTGCGGGTCAACGGTTTTGATACGCCGTGGGGTCGTGATGACATCGTCGCCTTCGCCAACGCTCCGATCGCAGCGCTCTGTCTGCCGAAAGTGGAGTCAGCCGGTGAAGTGAATGCCGTGGTTCAGCTGCTGAAGCAGGAAGGTTCGAACCTGAAATTGTGGCTGATGGCAGAAACCCCGCGTGGCGTTCTCAATATCGACGAAATCTGCGGTGCGGACAAGCGCAATGAAGTGATCGTGATGGGAACGTCGGATCTGGCCAAAGAGCTGCGGGTGCCCCATACACCGGATCGCTTGGGTATGCAGGTGTCACTGCAAATCTGCATGCTGGCTGCGCGGGCTCACGGACTGGATATTCTCGATGGGGTCTATCTTGATATCAAAGATGAAGCCGGCTATGCGGCGGCCTGTGAGCAGGGCGTGGTGCTTGGCTTTGATGGCAAGACTCTGATTCATCCAAGCCAGATCGAGCCGGCTAACAGGGCCTTTGCTCCCTCAGCGGAAACGGTAGATCGCGCCCGCAGAATTATCGAGGCTTGGGAAGCAGCCAAAGCCGAGAAAAAAGCCGTTGCGGTGGTGGATGGCAAGCTGGTCGAAGTGCTGCACTTCGAAGAGGCCAAAAGGCATCTTGCGATTCACGAGGCGATTCAATCCCGCGTTTAAGCCGTTCAGCTGAGGACTTCGAGGGTGCGCAGCAAAATCACCGGTATCTGGCGATTATGTTCAGCCTGCGCATTGTGCCAGTAGTGCACGATCCGCGGGTTGATTTCCGACATGGCATCCCAGTACTGCAGTCGCTCCTGCTCTGAAATCTGTTCAGCTCTTACGCGGCGTTTCTCGCGCTTGAACTGAATGTCGAATTCTGGGTGAGCCCGCATATTGTAATACCAGGCTGGCATTTTCGGACCGCCGTTGTTGGAGGCGAGTACCAGCAAGCCTTCAGGGTGGGGGTAGCAGGCAACCGGAATGCTACGGGTCTCTCCGCTTTTGGCGCCGATGGTGTGCATCATCACCATGGGTATGCCCATCAGGCTGCCGCCCAGTCGGCCATCCGTGGCCTTGAAAACGGCCTTATGTATTCGAGTTACCCATTGCCAGTCTGCCATCGTGGCCTCCGCTCAGGTCGGGTTAAACAGCTCCAGTAAACGCTGGTCAACCCAGCTATCCAGTTTGAAGTTACTGACATAGCCACAGTGCCCGCCAAAGGCGGTACTCTCGACCGTAAGATTAGAATGTTTTGCCAGATTCGGTAAATCTTCGGCGCCGCAAATGGGATCATCTTCTGCGGCAATGATATGGCAGGGAGCCTGTAGGTTGCTTAAGGCGTCGCCAATAATGGCGTAGGCGAGCAGGTAAGTTGGTGCGTCTTTGAACTGGGTGAAACGCGGCACGAAAAAGTGGTTCATTTCACGCAATGAGCGCAGCGTCAGAAGGTCTTTTTCGTAGCCCAGTTCGGGGAAGTGCTTGAGTTTGGTTTTCAGTGAGCGTTTCCATTTGCGCACGAAATATTTCTCATACACCCACCAACCGCTATCCAGTGCCTCCATGGTGTTAACCGGATTCAACACCGGGCAGACCGCCACGACCTGATCCAGAGAAATCTTGCGGTCTTCAATATTGGCCGCCACCCTCAAGGAAAAGTTGCCGCCCAGAGAGAATCCCGCCAGATAGTTGGTTTCATGGGGGAACTCGGCCTGAATCCATTCAATCGCGCCCAATACATCGCTGAGGCGCGTGGAATTAAACAGTTCGCGATTCAGATGATGGCTCGGCCCATGGTCGCGCTGATTCAGACGGAACACGCTGTAACCGGCCTGATACAGTGCGCTACCCGCCGACAGCATATAAGTTGATTGCGAACTGCCTTCCCAGCCGTGAATCAGGATCACCAGCCCTTTGCTTTCGCCCTGTGCCTCGGCGTATTCGCCCACCAGCCGGGTTCCGTCGGCGCATTCCACCAGCACTTCGCGGCTGGCCTGTTGCAGCAAACGGGCACGTGGGCCAATGCGCAGTTTGCGCAGTCGGGTTGAGGCCAAAATGGATTGGAGGTGGGCGTTTCGCAGCAGGCGGGGTGGATGGAACGAAGTCATGGGCTCTGAGAAGTCAGTACAATGCGGCTACCTTAGCCTAATCCAAGCGAGGTAGGAAGGCGGTGGATCGCTTGATTTGCCGGGGGTCTTTCAACAAAATTAGCCGATTTTTACACAATAGAATAATTGCAGGGAAAACTCATGGAGAAATTCACCAAGCTTGTGGCCATTGCCGGCGCCGTGGCGCTGACGCCGCACGTGTCGATGGCGCAGCAGCGCAGTACCCAGTTGGAGGAGGTCGTGGTTACGGCCCAGAAACGGGAAGAGTCACTGCAGGATACGCCGATTTCACTGGCCGCTTTCTCTGGAGATCAGCTAGACCAGTTCGGTATCGATGATCTGGGCGACATTACGGCCCGCACTCCGAACGTCGATATCACGCCTTTTCCGAACAGCCGCAGCTCGCTGGTGATCTTTATGCGCGGTGTGGGCAATAACGATTCCCAGACCACGCAGGATCCCGCAGTTGGTGTGTATATCGATGGGGTTTACGTTGGTCGCAGTGTGGGTTTGACCAGCGATGTCGCTGATTTGGCGCGGATCGAAGTCCTGCGCGGCCCACAGGGCACCCTGTACGGCCGCAACACCACCGGTGGTGCGATTAATATGATCAGCGCCCGCCCCGATGAAGAATTCGGTTTCAAATCCGTTCTGGCCACAGGCAATCGCGATTACCGAAAAGCTACCTTCCAGTTGGATACCGGCGCCATGGCCGGACTCAGCGCCAAGATCTCTTACTCAACGTCGGAAAAGGGCCCCTGGGTCGACAATATCAATGGCAGCAATGATTTTGTCGAGGAAGAGCGCGAAGCAGCGCGCTTTGTTTTGCGCTGGGACATCAGTGACAACCTGTCGCTGGATTACGCCTATGATATTTCCGAAATTGTTGGTCCCCAGCCTTACTACCAAGTGCTGCGAATCAACGAAGATCGCGCGGTGACTGCTCAGGATGTAACTGATGCGATTGCCGGCGGCGCGTCGCAGGATGACATCAACACCCTGCAGGCCGATCTGATCGTTACCAACCTGTTTACTCCCCAGTTCCGTGAACGCGCCAGCGAGAAGCGCCTGAGCAAAGGCGAGTGGGATGTGCCAGTTGAAGATTCTGAAACTGAAGTCAGTGGCCACGCACTGACCTTCACCTGGGATTTGCCCATCGGCACCCTGAAATCCATTACTGCTTACCGTGAAGTGTCAGAAGACGTGGTGATGGACTACGGTGCCGGTGTCGAGTGGTTTGATGTAGTGGTTAATATTGATCAGGATCAGACTTCACAGGAACTGCAGCTGGTCGGTGATATTGGCGATAACTTCAGCTACGTGTCAGGCCTGTATTACTTTGAAGAAACGGGCTACGAGCGCGAAGTGGATACCGTGGCCGGTTCCGTCGCTGAGAACCGTATCATCGACTCGGAAAACGAAGCCTGGGCTGTTTACGGTCAGTTGACCTGGGATGCAAGCAGCGACTTGAGCCTGACCTTCGGAGCACGTTATACCGAAGACGATCGCTGTGCGGAGAAGTTCAGTATCAATTTCAGCAACTCCCCCAATAATACCCAGCAGGCCTGTGACAGCTGGAGCAACTTTAACCCCAGCCTGACCGTGTCCTATGACATCAATGAGCAGGTGAACACCTACGCCAAGGTGGTTACCGGTTACAAGTCAGGCGGTTTTAACGTGCGCTCTACCGAAGCCGGTTTTCAGCCCGCCTTTGATGAGGAAGAAATGGTCAGCTATGAGCTGGGCATCAAGTCGACCCTGTTTGATAACCGCGTTCGTTTGAATGCTGCGACCTTCCAGAGCGACTACACCGATATGCAGATTCAGCAGATTCTGGATAACACGGTGGTGTTCCTGACCGACGTGTTTAACGCCGGTAAAGCGGAAATTCGCGGTTTTGAAGCGGATCTGACGGCTATTCTTTCCGAAGGCCTGACCCTGAATCTCGGTTACGGTTATACCGACGCCGACTTTGTTGAGGTGATTGAGAACAACCCCAATTCACCCAACTTCCAGCAGGACGTGAGCAGCAACTACATCATGCCCTACGCGCCGGAGCACACCTATAGCGTGGTGGTGGAGTATCAATTCCCCTATTTCGGGATCGGCAATCTGCGTGCGACCGTGGATTACACCTGGCGCGATGAGCGCTTCGGTACCGCCAGTAACGACGACATCGAAGGCTTCTTCCTCGACGATTACGGCCTGCTGGGCGCGCGCCTGAACTGGTCCGAGATTGATCTGGGCGGTGTTGAAGTGGCTGTGGCCCTGTGGGGTAAGAACATGGAAGACGAGGAATATCTGGTGCATGACATCAGTCAGGCCTACTTCCACAGTGGCTACTTCGGTGAGCCTGCGACTTACGGTCTTGACCTGACGGTTCAGTTCTAACTGATTATTCGGAACAAACAAAAAGCCCCGCACATTGGCGGGGCTTTTGCGTTTCTTAGGCCGGGCTTAGCGCTTCACAATCACCGACGAGCCATGCCCGAACAGGCCCTGATTCGCGGTAATGCCAACCTTGGCGCCTTCCACTTGTCGATCTCCTGCCTGACCGCGTAACTGCCAGGTCAGCTCGCAAACCTGAGCGAGTGCCTGCGCCGGAACGGCTTCGCCGAAGCAGGCCAGACCGCCGGAGGTATTTACCGGCAGTCTGCCACCCAGTTTGGTTACGCCTTCGCGAACCAGTTGAGCCGCTTCACCGCGGGCGCAGAATTGTAGATCCTCGTACCAATCCAGCTCCAGGGCAGATGACAGGTCGTAGACTTCCGCTACGCTGACATCTTCCGGACCAATGCCGGCTTCTTCATAGGCTTTGACCGGCAGCGAGGCGCGGAAGCGATGGGCTTCGACACCGGCGGCTGCGGCAGAGTCTGTCGCAATATCTGGCATCTCAACCACTTCGCTGGCGAAGGTCGGTGTGACTGTGGAAATAGCCGCTACTTTGACCGCATCGGCTTTGCCCATTTTCTTCGCGTAATCCATGCTGCAGACAATCATCGCCGCACCGCCATCGGAGGTGGCGCAGACGTTCAGAAGGCGCAGAGGATCGGCAACCATGGCCGATTGGGCGACGTCGTCGAGCGTGAACTTTTTCTTGTAGCGCGCGTTGGGATTGGTGAAACCGTGCTCACTGTTTTTCACCTTCACCAAACCGAAGTCTTCTTCGGTATCGCCGTAAACGTCCATGCGGCGACGGGCGTAGAGGGCAAAGTAGGTGGGGTTGGTGATACCCAGATAAAAACGCACCCAGTCCGGGTCTTCCGGGCGGTAGCCTTTGGCTGGCGCCAGAAAGCCCTTGGGTGTGGTATCGGCTCCTACAACGAGTGCCACTTCGCACTCACCGCTGAGAATTTTGGCGCGTGCAGCGGCAAGCGCCTGTGAACCGGAAGCACAGGCGGCGTAGGAGGTATTCACTTCCGCGCCTTGCCAGCCCAGCGCCTGGGCAAAGGTGGCGCCGGCCACGTAGCCGGGGTAGCCGCAACGCATAGTGGCTGCGCCGGACACAAAGCCCACGTCTTTCCAGTCGATGCCCGCGTCGGCGATTGCAGCGCGCGCGGCGGCCACGCCGTATTCCACAAAGTTATGACCCCACTTGCCCCAGGGGTGCATGCCGACGCCGAGAATGGCGATATCGTTACTCATAATCTGTTTGCTCCCTTACGCAACGGGTTTCCACTTCCACGTGACCTTGGTGTCTTCCTCGGTCTCGTGCAGGGTTTCCAGCACCAGCTCAACGTCCATGCCCACTTTCAGCTGGTCCACATCAATACCTTTGACGACCTGACCGAGCACGATCATCTGCTCTTCGGCCAGCTCTACCGCCGCAATGGCATAGGGCACGAAAGGATCGTCGGCCACAAAGGGCTCCGGCGGCTTGTAGCACGCGTTGGTGTAAGACCAGATCTTGCCGGTGCGGCTTAAGGGGACTTCGCTGAAATCCGAGCTGTCGCAGCCGGGGTTGCGGCAGTACTTCAGCATTTTCGGGAAATAATAGGTGCCACAGCTGTCGCAGCGGCTGCCCAGCAATTGGGGCTTGTCAGTGTCGAGAGTATGCCAGCCTTCAATGGCGGCATTTACGGGTTTTGCACTCATTCAGAGGGTCTCCGGGCGAGTTTTTAGCAATAGGCGACCATACTAGCCCACGGTACTCGTGGAACAACAGCGAATCCGGCCAGTTTACTGGCCCAATACGCCGTTTGGGTGAAAGCTTTGGCCAATTCGCCTTGATTGGATATGTCAGTGCTTTGAAAGGATTCGTTATTGTGCTGGTCTGGCCAAGGCCTATGATGGTGCTTTCTCTGGCTCACGAGGACAAGCAATGAAGGTCGAATTTACGCCGGAACAGGAGGCGCTGCGCACAGAGCTGCGGGCTTACTTCAAAGAATTGATGACGCCGGAGCTGACGGCGGAATGTAACCGCGATATGGGCGAGGGTGGTGGCCCCCTGTGGCGCGAAGCCCTGTTGAAAATGGGCAAGGACGGCTGGATCGGCGTGGGCTGGCCCAAGGAACTGGGCGGTAAGGGCTTGAGCCCAATCGAACAGTTTATTTTCGTGGAAGAGATTATGCGCGCCGGCTACCCCTTCCCCTTCCTGACCACGGAATCCGTAGGACCGCAGTTGGCCGAGCACGGCAACGCGTGGCAGAAAGCCAATATCGTTCCCAAAATTCTTTCCGGTGAATGCCTGATTGCGATTGGTTATTCCGAGCCGGGCGCCGGTACGGATCTGGCTCGCCTCAAAACCACTGCCGTAAAAGAGGGCGATGAGTGGGTGATCAACGGTCAGAAAATGTGGACCTCGCTGGCCCATTTCTGTGACTACGTATGGCTGGCCTGTCGCACCGATCAGAACGCGGAAAAACCTCATAAGGGGATTTCCATGTTTCTGGTGCCGACCTCTGATCCGGGCTGGAGCAGCACGCCTGTCGTGACCCTCGGCGGTGTGCGTACCAACGCCACCTACTACGACAATATTCGCGTCAATGACGATGCCTTGGTCGGCGAGCTGAACAAGGGCTGGAAGCTGATTACCGGCCAGCTGAACCGCGAGCGACTGAGCCTTGTGAACTGTGGTCCGACTCAGCAGCTGTTTAACGGGGTGGTGAAATGGGCGCAGGAAACCGAACTGCCGGAAGGTGGCAAGCTGATCGACCAGCCCTGGGTACAGATGAATCTAGCCAAGGTGCGCGCCGGTGTCGAAGCCCTGAAACTGGTTTGCTACAAACAGGCCTGGGCCATGACCGAAGGCAATCTGGAAATGGCCGATGCGTCGGCGGCGAAAGTCTACGGTTCTGAATTCTTTATCGAGGTATATCGCGCACTGGGTGAAGTGATGGAACAGATGTCACTGGTCAGCGAGCACTCGCCTCAGGCGCAGGAACATGCGGCTCGAGTCGAGCGTCTATACCGCACCGCTTCCATCATCACGTTTGGTGGTGGCACCAACGAGATTCAGCGCGACATTATTTCGGCAGCGGGCCTGTGGATGCCCCGCGCGGCACGCTAAGCGAGGACTGTGATATGAATTTTGGATTCAGCGAAGAACAACGCGAAGTACAGAACCTGGCGCGGCAGATTTTTACCGATCTGGTATCGCCCGAAAAACTGAAAGCCAGCGACGATTACGCAGGTGAGCGTTTTGACGAAGCCTTGTGGGGAAAATTGGCAGAAGCTGGTCTGCTGGGCGTGGCCCTCGAAGAACAATACGCTGGCATGGGCTTTGGTTTTACCGAGCTGGCCTTGCTGGTGGAAGAGGTTGGCCGCAGCATTGCCCCGGCTCCTGTGATTCCCAATCTGGTGTCCGGCGCCTTGCCGGTACAGCGGTTTGGCACCGATGAACAGAAGCAGCGCCTGTTGCCCGGCGTCGCCGAAGGCAAGCTGATGCTGACCGCGGCTTTAATGGAAAAGCACAATGAAAACCCCGCCAGCCCGCGGCTAACCACAGCAGTGGCGAAAGATGGTGGTTACAGCGTGAGTGGCACCAAGCTGTGTGTGCCCTTTGCCCATCGCGCCGAGCGCATGATTGTGTCCGCCAAGACTGACAATGGTGTTATAGCGCTTTTGGTCGATCCGAAAGCTGACGGGGTGACGTTGAATGAAATGAAAGTCACCACTTACGAACCTCAATACGAAGTCGCACTGAAGGATGTATCGGTTGCGGCTGAGGACGTGTTGGCGGGTGCCGACAAGGGTGCTGAGGTAATGCAGTGGCTGACCGAACACACGACCGCAGCATTGTGCGCCCATCAGGTAGGTGTGACCGATTGCGCCATGCGTATGACGGCCAGCTACACCGCCGAGCGCAAACAGTTTGGTGTGCCGGTGGCGACCTTCCAGGCCGTGGGCCATCGAGCAGCGAACTGCTTTATCGACGTGGAGTGTCTGCGACTGAATACCTATCAGGCGGTTAGCCGTTTGGCAGGTGGTCACAACGCTACCAACGAAGTTCAGATTGCCAAGATCTGGGCTGGCGATGTAGGACATCGCGTCAGTTATGCCTCGCAGCATCTCCACGGTGGAATGGGGATCGATCGTGACTACCCGCTGTGGCGCTACTGCACCTGGATGCGTCATAACGAGATGATGCTGGGCAGTTCTGCAAAGAACCTTGCCGCACTCGGCAAGCGCATCGCCGCAGGTGAGGCCTACTGTCAGTAGGTCATTGCGAGGAGGAACGACGAAGCAATCTCATCACGCTTGCGCCACAAGCCAAAAGATTGCTTCGCTACCACAATCATCCATGATGCGGCTGTTCCGTTGAGCAGGCAGTTATGACGTGAGTCGCACAGCCCTGTGAACCTCGCCGCATTACCAAACTCCTTCCTTGCTCCTGTTGTGCTCTGTGTGCTTCCATCACGGTTTTCACACTGAGCCGTAACTATCTCATGATGCGAAATTTCAGCGCTGCCTTTTTTCGGGGCTTGATGGTCCTGTTACCGGTTGTTATCTCCATTCAGATCACGATCTGGGTTTTCCGCACGATGGAAACCTGGATGGCGCCGCCCCTTAAAGCGGTGTTGGGTGGTATTTACTTCCCCGGCATGGCGATCATTCTGGTGGTCGTGCTGACAGCCGTGATTGGTTACAGTTCGCGCTGGCCGGCAGCAGATTTCTTCTGGGGCTTGCCGGGCCGCTTGCTTGAGCGCTTGCCGGTTCTGAAACAGATATACGGTGCCCTGAAAGAAGTGATGGATATCATGGGCGGCAAGAAGTTTGAGGAAGAGTCGGTAGTGATGGTGGAGCTGCCGGGAACCGACAGCAGTCTGATTGGGATTGTGACTGTCAATAAAAAAGGCAATGGCAATACCATCGCCAGTGAGCTGAAAGATGATCAGATCGCTGTGTTTTTGCCGATGAGTTATCAGGTCGGCGGCTACACATTGATCGTCCCGAAAAAATATACCCGCCCATTGGATCTATCACCGGCCGATGCCCTGCAGCTGGTGTTGAGTGGCGGCGTGCTGTCCGAAGATGATGAGAAACGCTCCAGTCGGAACAAGGATTAATTCGACTTCAATTTCTGTTCGATAATATTCTGGTAATTGCGAATCCGCTGCACATAGAGCACCGGCTCAATGCCCCGGGCGTAGCCATATTTCAGTTTGCGGTAGTACTTCTTCTCCGACATCAGCGGTAACACGCTTTCTATATCTGCCCAGCTATAGGGATTTTTGTTCAGCTGCCGTGCCAGCGTCTGTGCATCGTGCATGTGCGCGCGCCCCAGATTGTAGGCGGCCAGAGCAAGGTAGGTGCGATCCGGCTCAGGAATGTCTTCTTTGAAGCGCGAGCGCATTTTGGCAAGGTAGGCTGCGCCAGCGGGAATCGCCTGTTCCGGATTGAGCCGGTTCTTTACCCCAAGAGATTTCGCCGTATTGCGGGTTAGCATCATGATACCTTTTACCCCGGTGGGGCTGGAGGCTTTGGGATTCCAGTGCGATTCCTGATAAGCCTGCGCCATCAACAGGGTCGGTGACAGTTTGTGTTTTTGGGCGGCGGCTTCGAACAGTGCGCGGTATTTGGGCAGGCGACTATCGATACGCCTCACTAAAGCTCGGGTATCGACAAAATCAAAGGTATCGATGTAGCTGTAGTAGCGGTCTTCGATCTTTTGCAGGCGGCTGAGCCCGGCATCGCTATTCAACCACGAATTGACGGAACGCTTAAGCCCGGTGAGTTCCTTGGGCATGGCCCATACCAGCTGGTCATCTTTTGTCAGATCAAACATCACCAATAGCTCGGGTAAGTAGCGACGGTTCACTGCAACGATGTGGGAATCAGCGACGGTGCAATCGATCTTTTTCTTCCACACCCGGTGCAGCAGGGTTTCGCTATCGGAATCGACGCTCTCCCAAGTAAGTTCTTTGTGTTTCTGCTGGAGTGCCAGCAGTCGTTGTTCGTAACTGCTGTTTTTGACGACGGCTAGCTTGATGTTCTTTAGCTCGCTGACGGAGCGCGCCTTCTTGCCTCCGCGACGGCAAACAACCTGCTGTTGGGTGCTGCGATAACTGCGTGACAAGAGAAAGCGTTGCTCGCGTTCTTCGGTCTTGCTTAAGCCGGCGGCGGCCAGGTCAGCCTTGCCGTTTTCCAGCGCGTCGAAAACCTCCGTTAGCGTGTCCACAACCAGAAACTCAATGTCACGATCCTGTGCTTTGGCAAACGCCGTGGCTAAATCGTGCTCGGGGCCGGTCGCTTTTCCATCCTGACTGAAAAAATAGGTAGTGGGCGAATTGAGGGTGACAACCCGCAAGGTACGATCGCTTTCCTCCGGCGCATCGCTGCAGGCTGTGAGCAGAATCAGGCTGCACAGTAGGGCCCACCGGTGCATCTTAGCTGCCCTCGCCATGCCGACCGGCACCGCCAACAAATCGCGCGACACCGTCTGCAAACCCCCTAGATTGCAGGTAGTCCCAGCCGAGCTTGCCTTCTATCGCCATCGCATCATTAAAAGGCTGGCCGGCGGCTTTCTGCACACAGCGTCGATCAGACAGCATGCAGGCCTGAGGACTTGATGCAATCTGTTCCGCCATGGCAAGGGCTGTACTCAGGGCTGTGCCATCAGCGCAGCGCCGATTGGCAAGCCCGATACTGAAGGCTTCCTCCGCGTCCACACTGCGCCCGGTCAAAATCATATCCATGGCGCGGCTTTCGCCAATCAGGCGCGGCAGGCGCACGGTGCCGCCATCAATCAGTGGTACACCCCAGCGGCGGCAAAAGACACCAAATACGGCGCTGTCTGCGGCGACCCTCAAGTCGCACCACAGTGCCAGTTCCAGACCGCCCGCGACGGCGTAGCCTTCGACAGCGGCAATAACGGGTTTGGAGGGGGTATGCCAAGTCGGGCCGAGTGGGCCGTGGCCGAAGTCTGGGTTCCAGCTGACGTCGTTGTTCAGGGCTTTGAGATCGGCGCCAGCGCAGAAATGACCACCGGCGCCGGTAAGCACGGCAACCCTCAGGGCGTCATCTGATTCGAAGCGTTGTACTGCCTCGAAGAGAGCGACGCCGGTTTCTGTATCGATGGCATTGCGAAAGTCCGGGCGATTGAGCGTGATAATCGCCACGTCGTTATGTGTTTCGTAGTCAACCATGCGCTTACTCCAGCCAGTGATCAATAAAAGCGGCAATGCGCTCGCAGCCCACCGAGCATTCGGGTGCCAGTGCGCTAAGACCGTGATAACCGTGAATCATATGAGGGGCGAGATCGAGCTCGCTGTGCACACCGTGCGACAAAGCCTTGCGATGCGCACGGCGCGAATCATCGCGGGTAATATCCTCGCTGCCGGTGGCGAAGAAAAGGGGCGGCAGCCCGCTGAAATCTGCATGCAGCGGAGACAAGCGCGGGTCGCCCGGTTCAGCGCTGCCCGCATAATCGAGGCCGCGTTGGCGAATCCAGGGCGCGCACACAAAAGGGTCTTCGCCGCGGTCCTGCATGGCGGCATCTCCGGTCATTTCCAGATCGAGCCAGGGGCTGAGGCCGGCGTATGCTGCGGGCAAGGGTAAGTCGCTATCGCGCAACCGGCACAGCAGGCTTAGCGCGATACCGCCTCCACAGGAATCACCGATGATGGCGAGGCGCGATGGGGTAAAGGTCTCTAACAGCGAGCGGTAGACCGCTTCACTGTCGTCCAGCGCGGCGGGAAACGGATGTTCCGGTGCGAGCCGGTAATCGAAGATGATGACCTGACGTTTGAAATAGCGCGACAGCGCAGTGGCGTAGGGGATGTAGTGAGGGATTTGCGTGGAGACAAAGGCGCCACCGTGAACCATCATTACCGCACTGTCACGATTCGTCACGGCGGGGGTTTGTACGCTGACTGTACTGACCGGGTAATCGTGAAGGGTCTCTACCGTCGCATCATCGGGGATCTCGGTAGGATGAATAGCGTGCATTTTCTGGCGCACTTCCTCGAGGCTGTCGTCAGGATTGGCCAGTCCCGGTGTCAGCGCGGCGCGCAATTGTTGGTAATTTTCGCTGAGCGTCATTCGCAATTCTGGGCTATTTTTTTATAACGATAATAGGTGAGTACAGCACAATGGGGTCGAATCTGAAAGGTCAGTACGGGCCGTGGGCGCTGATCGCCGGCGCGGCGCAGGGTATCGGTCGCGCTTGGGCCGCGGGTCTGGGCGCGCAGGGGCTAAATCTGGTGTTGATTGATCGCAATCGTGAATTGCTGGATCAGGCATGCCTCGAGCTTGAGCGAGAAACTGGCGCAAGTTGCCACCCGATCGTTGCCGATCTGGGCAGTGCCGAGAGTCTTGGAACGATTGTCGAAGGCGTTGGCGCCCGCGAGATTGGGATGCTGGTTTACAACGCTGCGCTGGCCGATGTCGGGCCCTTTTTCAAAGCCGATCTCGGGCTGGACTACGAACTCACCAAAGCACAGGTCAATATGCTGTCGCCACTGGTGCTGGTGCATCACTTTGCGCAACCGATGCTGGCCCGCAAACGCGGAGGTATTGTGCTGATGTCCTCCGGCTCCGGCTTGCAGGGCGCGCCTTTCTATTCTCACTACGCGGCGACCAAGGCCTACAACATTGTGTTGGCCGAATCGCTCTGGCATGAATTCAAACCCTATAACGTTGATGTCATGGCGTGTATCGCCGGGATGACCTTGTCACCCGGGGTGGCGTCGGCGGTAGAGCGGGGCGAGGGGCAGCACAGTATCTACCAGACGCCGGAAGAGGTTGTTGCTGAAGGGCTGCAAGCCCTGGGCAGCGAGCCCAGCCATATCTGCGGTGTGCACAATCGCGACAATCAGGCGGCACTCAACGGCCTGCCGCGAGGGCAGGCGGTAGCAGCCATCGCCCAGCATGCTATTCGGAATTTTCTTGATAACCAGATTCCTGAACAGCAGCTGGATTTAAACGAGAAGGAAAGTGCCTGAACACGGCGATGAGATTGAACAACCCTGCGTGCGCAACTGCTGTCTTGATGAAGCGGATGTGTGTATGGGCTGTTTTCGCACGCTGAAAGAAATACTCGCGTGGCATGGCGCAACGGCAGAAGAAAAACGAGAAATCCTTCGGCGCTGCGAACAGCGCCGCAGCGCTGAGCAGTCCTAGCGGAAGGCTAGACGCTCTTCACAACGCTTGCCCTTAGGCGCCCGTTTGTACCAGTCGGCGCCGCGCCCATTGGCGTATTCCTCAAAGCGGTTTTCGCCGTTTTCGTCGTCCACCACAAACCCCCAGGGCTGAACACGGGGGATGGTGTGCCAAAACACCGTCCAGGTCTCCGGTTTGGCTTCAACGATGCGGTGCAGGCAATCGGCGTCAATGCGATTGAGGTGGCCGGCCTTGAGCTGGCGCGATTCGATGCTCAATTGGCGATAGTCATCGGTGCCCCGACGACGAGAAATACATTCGCGATAGCCGCCGGTGAGCAGGAACGAATTCGATTTTTTCCAGGGATGGTTATGCAGGGCCTCATCCACGTCGCCGCCGAGAAAGCGGTGCAAATAAAAGCGCCGCCCCAGCACGGAGCAGAGGTAATAGCGTTCCAGATAAGGGTGTTCCTTATCACCGCGAATGATTTTGCAGGGCAGGTGATCACTCACAAAATACAGAAGTCTCGTGAATTTCAGCATGCCGTCCTTTCAGTGGTTTTTGGTGATCAGATTTCCAGCCCAGCGTTTTGCCGCCGGGTAATGAGCGCTGTCGAGGACAAATTCCTGACCTCGGGCCGCCGCTTGCAGCTCGCACCAGCGGGGTTTTAACTGCCAGCGCTCAGGGCGCCGATGATAGCTCAAAGGCGGCTTGTCTTGCGAGGGATAAAACCAGCGCGGCAGGCGCCATTGGGATACGGTGCGGGCCTTCGGCGCAGTCAGTTTCAGGGTTGGCTTGAACCGGGGAAAACAGCCTGCCCCCGGCAGCGCGTCGGTCAGCCCCGGCAGTTCCAGTTGACGGCGGGCCACATAGAGAGTGTTCCCCGGCAGGTCGGAGCGGCCAGCGTGGGGATGATTTTGGGCCCAGACGGGGAGAGTCTCTGCAGGTGTCAGCGGCCACACCTCATCTATCTGGAACCAGCCCCACAGCACGTGGCGGGCTGGTGTGGCCTCCCATTGCCAGCGGCCGTCAGCGAATGCCACCTGCCGGAACAGGCCAAAAAATAAAAACAGGTCGCCCGGGCCGACGTTGTGGTTGCGCAGGTGGCTCTGGGCCGCGCCGAACTGCCCGAACAGTGGGCGCCAGCCTCGTTTACGCTTTATCGCGCCAGCGTCGATATCCGGGTCGAGATGAGCTCCGTTCTGATCACCTAGCCGTTCGCGGGTAAGGTCCCGGATTAGCCCGTTTGGCAGATTGATAGCACCGTAGGTGGTCGTTGAGTGTGCATCGGGAATGGGCAGAGACAACAGGCGACCATCGGGCAATATCGGGCTGGGGCAACCGCCGGCACTGGAATCAAAGCCTTTTCGGCTGAGGACAATCTTCACGGAAACAGTTTGGCTAACAGGGTAGGCACGGCGCTTTCGACGCGCAGGATACGCTCGCCCAGCGACATGGTCTGCATGCCCGCGAGCAGGAGTTTTTCAACTTCGTAGGGAATAAATCCGCCTTCCGGGCCGACGGCCAGAACCGTGGGCTCGGTGATGGCCTCAGTAGGGATCGCGTCGCCATAGGGGTGGGCCAGCAGGGCTCGCTTGCCCTCAAGCAGAGCGGGCAACCGGTCCTCAACGAAGGGTTTGAAGCGGTTTTCTACAATGAGTTCCGGCAGCACGGTATCGCCGGCCTGTTCAAGACCTTCCAGAAAATAGGAGGCGATGCGTTCGGTCTGAACCAGCGGGCTCTGCCAGTAAGACTTCTCGACCCGATAACTGTTCAGCAGAATCAGTTTTTCAATGCCCAGCTCGGCGGCGGTGCGGCAAATACGGCGCGCGGCTTTGGGGCGAGGCAGGGCGAGGATGAGTGTCAGCGGGAGTTTGGCAGGGGGCGGCCGAGTGCAGACTAGATCGCTCAGTATGGAGCGCTCGGGAGTCGTTTCTTTTAGTGTGGCCGAACCGATGTTACCACCGAGCATGCCTACCTTCAGGGTATCGCCGGGCGCGCTGTTGAGTACCGTGCGCAGGTGGTGGTGGCGGCGATCTGCCAGGGTAACGCAGCCCTCCGCTGTGACTTCCTGTGGCTCAAGCAGCAGCAGGTTCATACTCAGGCCGCGCTGGGTACGCCCCAGAGGTCGTATTCGTCGGCGCCGACAATATCGACCAGCAGGGCGTCGCCCGGTTGCAGGTCGGTGATGCCGTCGAGGTAGACCTTGCCGTCGATTTCGGGGGCATCGGCGTAGCAGCGGCCGATGGCGCCTTCTTCATCCACCACGTCGATCAGGACTTCCAGCTGCTGACCAATGCGCTCCTGCAGGCGGGCGGCGGAGATGCGTTGCTGGGTTTCCATAAAGCGCTCCCAACGCTCCTGCTTGATCTCGTCAGGTACCGGGTCCGGCAGGTCATTGGCCGTCGCGCCGTCAACGGGCGAGTACTGGAAACAGCCGACCCGATCGAGTTGGGCTTCTTCGAGCCAGTCGAGCAGCATTTGAAAATCGTCTTCGGTTTCGCCGGGAAAGCCCACGATAAAGGTCGAGCGAATCACGAGGTCCGGGCAGATTTCACGCCAGGCTTTAATCCGCTCCAGGGTTTTTTCCTGATTGCCGGGGCGCTTCATCAGCTTCAGTACGCGGGGGCTGGCGTGCTGAAAGGGAATGTCGAGGTAGGGCAGAATCTTGCCTTCCGCCATCAGCGGAATGACCTTGTCCACGTGGGGGTAGGGGTAAACATAGTGCAGGCGGACCCACACGCCCAGTTCACCCAAGGCCACCGCCAGATCCTGCATGCGGGTTTCCAGCGCATTGCCGTCGACAAAATCGAGTTTGTATTTCAGATCCACGCCGTAGGCGCTGGTGTCCTGTGAAATAACCAGCAACTCGCGGGTTCCGTTTTCAACCAGCTGTTTTGCTTCGGCAACCACATCGGCGATGGGGCGGGATACCAGGTCGCCGCGCATGGACGGAATAATGCAGAAACTGCAGCGGTGGTTACAGCCTTCAGAAATCTTAAGGTAGGAGTAGTGCCGCGGCGTGAGCTTGATGTTAGGTACCAGATCGATATGCGGGTTGTACTCGGTTTTCTTCTCGCTAGGCACATACTGATGCACCGCGCCGACCACCTGCTGATAGTCTGCTGGGCCGCTAACGCTGAGCACGCCGGGGTGGGCCTGTTGGATGGTTTCCGCATCCTTGCCCTTGCCCATACAGCCCGTCACAATCACTTTGCCGTTTTCGGTCATTGCCTCGTTGATGGCGTCGAGGGATTCCTGTTTGGCGCTGTCGATAAAGCCGCAGGTGTTGACCACAACAACGTCGGCGTCTTCGTAACTGGGCACTATGTCATAGCCGTCGAGGCGCAGTTGAGTAAGAATGCGCTCGGAGTCGACCAGGGCTTTGGGGCAGCCCAGACTGACAAAGCCGACTTTGGAATTGGACATAAAAACCTCGGGTTGAGCAAAATGCGTAGCGCGCCAGCGGCGTGGGGCCGCCATTCTACCTGAGCGGAACCGCGACAGCCACGGTACCGCTCCCCGAGCCACGCAGGAGAACCTTCGTGTTCCGAACCTTACAACACCTTCTTTTCGCAAGCACCGTGCTGCTGGTGTCCGCCTGCAGCAACTTGGTAATACAGGACGATCCCGGCCGTGAGCCGCCCAAAGGGCCCTTTCAGGCGCCGTACTTAAGTGTGACGGCCGAGCAGGCCATTACCCTGGAGACGGCGTATCGGCATCAACGCCGTGCGGTGCTGGAAGCCCTTGATGGTCGCTCGCCCGTTGGCTTCAAAGCCGGTTTGACCAGTGTCGCGGGGCAGCAGCGCTTTAACCTGCGTGAACCCGTTGCCGGGGTGCTGTGGCCTGATTCGGCCTTGCGTTTTGATGGCGATAAGGCTGTGATCAAACGTGCTGATTTCCGCAAACCCATGCTGGAGATGGAGTTGGCCTTCCGTGTGAATACGCTGATTCCCGAACCGCTGGCTGATGTGTCTGAAGTGCAGTATGTGGTGGCTGAAGTGATGCCGGCGTTGGAAATTCCCGATCTCGGTTTTGACAGTACAGTGGGTATGACCGGCGAGGCGATTGTGGCGGCAAACGCCGGCGCTCGCGCTTTTCTGCTGGGCCCCGCGCTGGATCCGGAGTCCGTGGATATTAATGCGGTTCGCGCGCGTCTGCGCCTTGATGGCAGCACCCTGCAGCGCGGGGACGCCACTCAGGTCATGGGTAATCAGTGGAAGGCGCTGTTCTGGTTAATCAACACGCTGGTGGAGCAGGGGTGGGTGATTCAGCCGGGACAGGTGCTCCTCACCGGCGCGATGGGCAATATGATTCCGCTGGAAACAGGCGTTTACGAAGCCCATTTCAATGGGCTCGGTTATCTTCGTCTGCAGGTGGAATAAGGGCGTCAGGCCTGCCAGCTGTCATGATGGCTGTAACCGCGGGTCGCCAGTCCCAGGGTTCGCAGTGTCGAGATTAGTTGCTGACTATCTTCCCGGGTCAGAAATTCCCCGATTTCCACCTGGCTGCTACCCTGGCACAGACTGATACACAGCGGGCTACTCAGGTCGTCATCGGATACGTGAAGGGCGACTTCCTCCACCGGCCATTGCCAGCTTTGGCTGGGCCAACGGTAGCCTTTTTCTATGCGCAGTAAGCCCTGTTCCAGCCACAGGATGTGACGGTGATGCTGGTGCCGGTTAACCCAGTATAGAGCGCTGCCAAGGGCCAGCATTTCCAAGCCCGCAAAGGGCAGGATCAGCCATGCACCGATGGCCGCAAAACCCAGCGCAACCACGGCGCTGACCAGCCCGACGGCCAGAATAATCTGCCGGTTCATCTGCCAGTCTGCCGAGCAGTTGGGTTGGAGAATAAGACAGTAGCCCTTATTGTTTTTCTTTAGCTCAATCACAGAGGAATGCCTCCACTGTCAGGTTGATTGTCTTTTGTCGTAATCGCTCGGCCGGCTAACCCGAGATGGCCAACCGGCTGATGATCAGGCCAAAGAAACTGTCCTGATCGTGATTTTCGTAATACCAGCCCATATGTTCGTGACATTCGCTGCAGGTGGCGTACTGCCAGTAAAAGGTACGGAACCAGCTGAAAGCGGGGGTGGGAGGACCGCTGATAGTGCAACCCGGTGCGACCTCAAAACAGGCCAGCTGAAAAGTGATGTTGTGGGGGTTAACGACGCGGTGTTCGTGGGCGCCCTGTACGCTGAGGCGCGCCTGCTTGTGGGTAATAGGCGACAGACAGAGGCTGCAGAGGATGTAGTCCTCCGGTCGGCGCTCTTCCTGCTGGAGGCACTGGTCCAGCCAGCCGGGCAGTATCGTGTCTTCAGTGGCCATTGTCGTTACAATGCTCCGCTGCTCAGGGTGAGCCTTGTCACCCGGTCTACGATACTCAGTATAGGATGAGTGTAATTGTCCCGCCAATATCAGAACACGGAATTAACCCGGTGTGTGGAGCGCTCGGTGCGCGGAGCCCGTATTGAGGCCACACCGCTGCCGCTGGTGCCGGAAATTTCACTGTTTCTGCTAAACGAAGATTATCCCCAGCATGGCCTCACCGATGAGGAGGTTCGCTGGCTTATGGACAACCCCGCCTACTGGTGCTTCTGCTGGGCCAGTGGCCAGGTGCTGGCGCGTTTTGTGCTGGATAACCCTCAGTGGGTGGCGGGCAAAACGGTGATGGACTTTGGCTGTGGTTCCGGGGTGGTGGCCATTGCCGCGGCGATGGCGGGTGCTAGGCGGGTAATCGCCTGCGACCTCGACGGCGATGCTCTCCGTGCCACTGAGTTAAATGCCGAGCTGAATGGCGTAGTGCTCGAATGTATCGATGATGCGGATCATTTCAGCGAGCACTGCGATCTTTTGATCGTGGCGGACGTGCTCTACGATCGGGCCAATCTGCCCTTGCTGAAAACCTTTCTTGAGCGCGCCGATGATGTGCTGTTGGCGGACTCCCGGATTCGGGATTTCTCCGAGCCGGGCTATATTCGCCTTGGCGGAGAGCGAGCCTTCACGGTGCCGGATCTGGCTGAGTCCGAAGAATTTTCCCATGTCAGTCTGTATCATGGCGGGCTCACGGTGCAGCAGGCAGGCTCAGGATGAAGCCTTTTAACACAACGACAGAAAATCACGGTTGGGCAAAAGCAGATGAATGACATCACGCCGGAGGGAACCCGCGAACGCCTGATACTGACGGCGGAACAGCTGTTTGCGAGCAAGGGGATTGAATCTGTCTCCCTGCGCGAAATTGCCCGCACCGCGGGTCAGAAAAACGTCGCGGCGATGCAATATCACTTTGGTGATCGCGAGGGCTTGTTCAGCGCGATTCTCGAATATCGCATGCGGAATATTGACGCCTTCCGCACTCAGCTGCTGCAGGCCTGTGATGAGGCCGGTGAGGGCGAGCAGTTGCCCGCATTGCTGCGCTGTCTGGTGGTGCCGTTTGTGGAGCATATTCGACAGGCGGGGCTGGATAGCCACTACATTGAATACCTCGCTCGGCTTCAGGTGAGCTATCCGGAATTTCTTGCAGAGGCGAGCCTGACGCGACCTTGGCAGGCGAGTGTGAAAGCGATCAGTCAGCGTATTCACCACCTGATTCCCGGCCCGGAATCCCTGCGCAACCAGCGTCAGCTAATGATCGGCATTTGCATGATTCACAGCGTAGCCGCCTTTGAGCGCGGCTTGCGGGAAGGGCGATACCAGTTGAGCGAGCTGGAGGCCTTTACCGACAACCTGATCGATGCCCTGTGCGGGATCGTGCTTCCTCCACAGGGCTAAGCCAATTTATTCTTCAAACCCCTGTTCATAGAGGGTTGAGTAGTAACCTTTCTGTTCGAGCAGCTCGGCGTGGGTGCCGCGCTCGACAATTTCACCACCGTCCATAACCAGAATCTGATCCGCGTTGACGATGGTCGACAGCCGGTGAGCAATGACCAGTGTGGTGCGATTCTTCATAAACTCGGTCAGGGCCGTCTGAATAGCGCGTTCGGACTCGTTATCGAGCGCCGAGGTGGCTTCGTCGAGTACCAGCAGTGGTGTGTTTTTCAGCAGGGTGCGTGCAATGGCGATGCGTTGGCGTTGGCCGCCGGACAGCTTCACGCCGCTTTCGCCGACCATCGTTTCAAAACCTTCCGGGAGGCTTTCGATAAAGCCGGTGGCGTGGGCGGCATCGGCGGCGCGGCGGATGGCTTCCATGTCACCGAAAGCGGCATTGCAGCCATAGGCGATATTGTTGGCGATGGTGTCATTAAACAGCACCACGTTCTGGGTGACGATACCTAGCTGGGAGCGATAGTCGTAGAGGTCGTAGTCGCGAATATCGACGCCATCCACTCGTATCTCCCCGACTTCATAGTCATAGAAGCGGGCAATCAGTGACGCCAACGTTGATTTTCCGCTGCCGGAACGGCCGACCAAGGCGGTGACCTGACCTGGTTTGGCAGAGAAATTGATGTCGCGCAAGGCGGGCGTTTCCGGGTTGTAGCCAAAGCTCAGGCCACTTACCTCGATTTCGCCGCGCAGGCTTTCAACGCGCTTGGTCCCGGTGTTTCGCTCAGTCGGTAGATCCAGCATGGCGAAGATATTGATGGCGGCGGCAATGCCTTTCTGGATCATGGCATTCACACCGGAAAGCTGGCGCACCGGTTTGGGTATCAGGCCAATGGTGGTGATATAGGCGACATACTGACCGGTGGTCATCTCTGACAGGAATTCCGGAGCGAGAATCAGAAACACGATCACGCCCATCGCAGCGACAATGATCAGCTGCATCACCGGCGTATTGAGCGCCTGGATTTTGACCATTTTCATCTGTTGCTTGTAGTTTTTCTCGTTCACATTTACGAAGCGCTCGGTTTCACGCTCCTCACCGAGAAAGGTCTTCACCATGCGGTTGCCGACAATGGCTTCCGAGCAGACCTGGGTGATTTCGGCGACGGAGTCCTGAACCTTGGTAGAAAGCTTGCGCAATCGCTTGCCAACATTAACTACGATAAGGCCGATAAAGGGCGCCACCGCAAAAAAAATCAGCGACATTTTCCAATTCAGGTAAAAGGCGTAAGCGAGCAGGCCGATGACCGTAAAACCTTCGCGAATCAGGGTGCGAATGGCGTCGGTCGCCGCGCCGGTGACCATGCCGGTATTGAATACCGTACGGGCAATAATCTGGCCGCTGTTCTGTTCGTCGTAGTAATTGACCGGCAGTCGCATCAAGTGGCTGAAAATTTCAGTGCGCAGGGTGGTGACAATGCGCGTACCCACCATCGCCATAAAGTAACTGCCGAGAAAGGTACCGACGCCGCGAATCAGATACAGGCCGGCAATGGCCGGTGGAATCCAGTAGCGCGCGTTGTGATCCTTGTTTTCAATCGCGTCGACCAGCAATTCCAGCAATTTAGCCTGACCCGGTGTGGTGGCGGCGAAAATCATGAAACCGACGATACTAATGGCGAAGGCCGGCAGCAGGGGTTTCAGGTATTTCAGCAGGCGGAGGTAAATCTGCCAGCCCGTTTCCTGCTGTTCTTGCGTAGTAGCCAATTGACGTCTCCACTGGCTTGCGACCGCCGCGACGGGCTGTCTGAAAATGTGGTGCCCCGATCAGGATTCGAACCTGAGACCTGTCCCTTAGGAGGGGACCGCGCTATCCAGCTGTGCCACCGGGGCAGGCAAAGGCGGCTATTCTAGCTTGTGTGCCCTGCGGGGCCAACCGCGGACTTGGCAAACCACTCATGGGCCGCAATACTGCGCCAATCTGAAGTCATTTCCACGTTGCAGTATGTAAATCACAGGGAGACATTGTGCCGCCTACCTTGTCCATTGTTATGCCGGTTTTAAATGAGGCGCAGCAGCTCGCGTCGATGAGGCCGTGGAGCAAAGGCGCCGGTGATGTTGAGTGGATTGTGGTCGACGGGGGGAGTCGCGATAACAGTGTTGCTCTGGCCATGAAAACCGGAGCAAAAGTGATCGAATCCGTGGCGGGCAGGGCCCGGCAGATGAATGCCGGCGCAGCGGTGGCAATGGGTGACTATCTGCTTTTTCTGCACGCGGATACGGTATTGCCCGATAATCTGGATCAGTTTTTAGCGACATTAAAAGCAAAAAAGCCTACGTGGGGATTTTTCCGGGTGTGTCTGCAGCCGTCTGGCGGTCTGTTGAACATTGTTGCGGGCGCTATGAACCTGCGTAGTCGCCTGACGCGGGTTGCGACCGGTGATCAGGCGCAGTTTATTCGTCGTGCCGACTTTGAGCGTATGAAAGGCTTTGCAGATATTCCATTGATGGAAGATGTGGAAATCAGCAAGCGACTGCGCCGTCAGGTCCGGCCGATGATTTGGGCGCAGCCGGTAATAACCTCGAGTCGCCGCTGGCAAAAGCACGGTGTGCTGAAAACCATCTTGCTGATGTGGAGCCTGCGGCTGCAGTACGTGCTCGGCGTATCCCCCGAGATATTGCACAAACGTTATAGCGGAGAATCTGTTGACGCTCAGTGACAAGGTAGCGGTCTGCCTGTTCGCCAAGGCCCCGCAGTTGGGGCGGGTGAAGACCCGGATGCAGCCGCATCTGACGGAACAAGAAAGTCTGGCTCTGCACTGCGATTTGCTGGACCTATGCTGTAGCCAGCTGGCGGCACTGGATCGTGGCGCTTTTCAGGTTGAGCTGCATGTGACCGAGCAACATGCGTTTCTGGATCAGTTGGGAAAGAAATACCACTTGCCGATTCAGCTGCAAAACGGCGCGAATCTGGGGGCGCGCATGAGTCATGCGGTTAGACAGGCCTTGCAGCGGTATCGGAACGTCATATTGGTTGGGGCTGATTGTCCGTCGATGAATGCGAGGGAAATCGAACGCTTGCGTCATGCGCTAAGTCACCATCAGGCTGTCATGGTGCCGGCATTGGACGGGGGGTATGTGGCGTTGGCGCTCAAGCAGCACGCGCCGGAGTTGTTTTGCAATATGCCATGGGGTGGCGACACGGTTGCGGCTGAAACGCTTGAGCGGCTTGAAGCGCTACAGTGGTCTTTTGATTGTATGCCTGCACAGACGGATATCGATCGGCCGGAAGATTTGAAAACGTTGGCAGGGCAGCTCCGTCAGTGGGCTGAAAAATCGCTCTAACGTGAACGATCAGGCGACGGCCAGTTCCGCCCGATATTGATTCAGCCAGCCGCTGAACTGGCGTTCACGTTGGCGTTGGCTTTGGTCCTTGGCGAAGCATTTGAACCACAGTTGACCCAGTTGTGCGGCATCGCAGAGTTGCGGCAGCACGATTTCCTCACGCTGGTATATCAGCCAGGCAATGGCCGTGGCATAGCTTAAATTCCAGCTCAATTCACTGTCGGGGTCTTCGAGAAAGCGGTGTTGGCTCGCCAGTCCGCGAACCTTGCTTGCGAGGTCAGGTTTAAAGGCGAGGTAGGTGTCCCAGATTTGCCGATGTTGTTCAGGTGTAATCTGATAGATGCCGAGGCCGGCATCGTCTTTGTGCAAGGGGTTGAGTTCGGACTCCAAAGCGGCAGTTCCCAGCAGCAATTCCTCAGCGACGCTGGATTCAACCCCGAGATAACGCAGGGTGGGGCCGATGATCTGATCTCTAAGCTCGAATGCGTTCATCATTGCTCGGACTCTCCGCGCCAGAAGCCTTTTGTGCGAGGCCACTCTCGCAATTGGAGGGCGCTCTTGTAATTATTGACTTCAGCAATCGCACGTTTACTGCAACCGGAGAACGTAACTTCTCCGCTCTCTTGAGTGTACAGATAGCCCAATTTTTAACCAAAGTCAAAAAGTTTCGTATTTTTAGTGGATTAGATCACTTTATTTAGGGTAAATAGCGAAAGTCTAGCTAAGTGATTCTACGTATTGATCTTGTGAGATTTTCGCCTTAATCGCTAAGTTATTGTTTTTTAATCATAAGTCGCTATTCTAGGGCGATAGCTGATAATTGGCTTGCGGTGTTCTATGGCGATTCAGGAGAGGGGAAAGGCATGACAGAAACGGGAGTGGTTTTGCCTTGGTGGCTGCTGAGCCTGTTCGCCGGTGTCCTCCTGACCGTTGGGGTATGGCGCCAGGAAAGTCTTCGGCGCTGGTGTGCACAGCGCCTCTCCGGTGCTGCCGAACAGCTGCATCGCTGGTGCAATCGGCTGGAATTACATTTGGCGCGCCTGCACATTCGAACCGATGATGCGTTTGCCTCGTTTGCGACTTATCTTGCCGCCATGCGTTATCAGATGGCCGTAATAGACTTTAATCGTTTGCTGACAACCCGCTGGCAGCGCACCGAAAATCTCTGCACCGATAGTGATGGGCTTATTGCCCAAGCCGCGCAGGAGCTTGAAAACGCCAAGCTGGAACGACCCGATGCGCCGGAATGGGTGGTGGCAGCTGACGCGATTGGTAAATTACCCGCAGGGAATAGCCAGCCCGCCACATCCAAAATACTGGAAGCCATGTTATCCGCGGCCAATACTCAGCATGAGGAAGCCTTGCGGGAGTTCCGCTGGGCTGCCGCAGTGCGGGCTCGAGCTTTGCTTGCCAGCGCAGCTTACTGGCGAAAACTCAATGCGCGACTGGAAGCGATAGAGGCGTATTGGTGTGATATCCGTAATTCTAGCCAGCATCTAGCAAAAGCCGGCGCCTATGCCGAACAGTCAGAGCGTGAGTCTCGCCGCCGTCGTTTGGTGCGGGGTGTGGGCAATGGGCTGGTGGCGACGGCATTGCTGGCGGTGTCTGCCTGGGTGACTGTGTTTCTGCTCGGACATTTTCGTGAATCCCTGAGCGCTGCGGGCAGTCAATGGCCGGGCGCATGGTCTGCGTTGTACCTGATCGGCCTATTGTTGCTGGGATCGCTGGTGATTTGCGCGCTTCGCTGTTCCGATGTATTTCCCGGTGTCGCCGAGCTGCCGGCCCGTTGGCGGCGAAGTCTCGTCGCGCTCGGGCTGGCCTTGCTGGTCGCCACAAGTATGTCGAGCATGGAGCTGGTCGCGGCTGACCTGTTTACCGTACAGGTGGCTGCCGGGTGGAGTGAAGGCAGCGCTCGCTGGTTGTCCGGATTGCTGTATCTGATGCCGCTGCTGTTGGCCAGTCAGCTCTGCTTGCTGGCACACTGGTTGCGTTCAACCAAGCCGCTGTCCTTGCTGGCACTGGAATCGGTCATCCGCATGCTGACGCTGCTCCTGAAAGGTGTGGAGTGGCTGGCGAGAGCGGCTTATCGCGTGGTCGCCCTAAAAGGGCAGATGACCCTGCCAGCAGGGGCTGAACCTATTAAGCTGGTGGCAGACAACTCAGGCAAACGGGCGAACAGTTAACCGCCCGCGAGCTTCACGGTAAAACCTTCTTTCTCCAGCAGGGGTTTGAGTGCGACGCGCTGATCCCCCTGGAATTCCAGGACATGATCCTTCACGCTGCCGCCGGTGCTGAGCTTTTGGCGCAGGGTTTTGGCGAGCACCTTAAGTTCTTTCTCCGCCAGCGGAATACCGGTGACCAGCGTCACGCCCTTGCCCTTGCGGCCCTTGGTTTCCCGCTGGATGCGGACAATGCCGTCGCCGGCCGGCGCTGCCCGATCAGAGCTGCAGCGGCATTGATCGATGGCCTGGTCACAGCCCGGGCAAATGCGGCCTTGGTCGGTTGAATATACGCGGCTCATATTCCTGACTCCCGCGGGTCAGTATAATGCCCGCCACTGTGGAGGAATGATTGTTGAAGACACTGGAAATGGAGGAGTTGCTGCAGGATCTGCAGACCCGTTACGCCTATCAGGAGGATCTTTTGAACAGCCTGAATGCGGTAGTGGTGGCGCAGGGTCGGCAGATAGAGCAGTTGGAGCGGCAGTGTCAGCACCTGCAGCAGGTCATCCGCGATATGGCGGATGACGTGGAACAGATGCGACCGGCTAGTAATGAACGCCCTCCGCACTACTGATCAGACGGCCCGCACGTCCTCGGCTTGCGCGCCTTTTTCGCCTTGGGTCAGCACGAATTCCACCTGCTGACCTTCCTGCAGGCTGCGACGGCCCTTGCCGCGAATCGAGCGGAAGTGCACGAATACATCATCACCATTATCGCGGGTGATAAAGCCAAAGCCCTTGTTCGCGTTAAACCATTTTACTTTGCCGGTTTCGCGCTGCGGGGTCATCTTTTCCATCATTACCGGCAGCCAGGGGCTGACCAGGAACGAGACCAGACTCACCAGAAAAAAACCGCCGAAGGTGTTGAGCAGGGTCGCATCAAAGGCCGGGGTGTCACTGCCCAGCAAGGAGATGGCTGTGGCAATACCGCCAAGAGCAAGGGCGGCCAGAAGTTTTGTAATAAATACCATGGGTCTCTCTATAAATACACGTTAAATCAGGGTGTTAGCGCGCGACCGCAGGAATGTAGGCGGCGCGCGGCGCAAAAGTTTACCACGTCAACGAGAGAGGCTCTAATCCGATTAGAGTTTCGTGAGACCGAAGCGTTTGCTGAGGATGCGATCCAGCACCCGATGCGGCAGGCGACTCAGGTTATAAAGCTGGCGGGCGCCCGATGCGACCTTGATATAGGGTTGTTGGGGGCGCTGGATAGCGGCGTTCACAATCTGATCGGCCACCTCCTCGGCAGGGCTGCCATTTTTCTGGGACAGCTCCGCCCGCTCCTGAATATGGCTGAGAATTTTGCGATAGCGGGATTGCTCCGAAAAGGTTCTGTCCAGCTGCTCACGGGCGGTCTTTCCAAAATCACTGCGGATACCACCGGCCATCACGCACTGAACCTTGACGCCAAAGGGCGCCAGTTCTCTGCGGATGGCGTCGTTCAGACTGTGCAGTGCACTTTTCGAGGCGCAGTAGCCACCGGCAAAGGGCGTGGTCAGGTGGGCGGACACACTGCCGATATTGACGATGGTGCCACCGGTTTCAATCAGTTGCGGTAGGAGCGCCTGGGCGAGTGCCAGTGGCGCGACAGTGTTGGTATGCAATTGCTGCTGGAGTACCTTCCAGTCCAGTTCGATGGCAGGACCCATCTGGCCGTAGCCGGCGTTGTTGAACAGTAGTGAAACAGGGCCGGCTAGCACCTGCCAGCGCTCGGCTTCTGCGGGGAAGCTGTCCGGGTCGTCGAGGTCCAACGCGACTTTATGCAGGTTGGGGTGGTGCAGTGGAATGCGTGAAGGTTCGCGGGAAGTGGCGATTACTCGGAAATCGCGTTGCAGCAAAGCGTCGGTCAACGCAAGGCCCAGCCCGGCGCTGGCGCCGGTTACCAATGCAGTTCGTGTCATCCGTCCCTCGGTAGGCAGCCTGAAAGCCGATTACCTTAACGCGATGTGAGGCGTGGGTGAATACGCCTTACACTTTGAGGACGTCTTCCGCCTGAAACCCCTTTGGGCCTTCAACCAGATTGAACTCGACCGTCTGGCCTTCATCCAGCGTTTTGTAGCCATCGCCTCGGATGGAGCGAAAATGCACGAAGACATCATCGCCGCCTTCCTGGGTGATAAAGCCAAAACCCTTGGCATTGTTAAACCATTTGACGGTACCGGTCATACGGTCACTCATGGGACTTCTCCAGATAGCATTCCCGCAACCGCACAAACGCAACGCGACCGTGGCCGCATAGTGCAGATTGAAAAGCAGCGGGAGTTTGGAGGCAGAAGGTACTGCCTACTTCAGAAAGCCGATATAAGGCGTCGTTATTTTTATATGTTGGCACTGGATCACAGACTAATGCTTCAGTTACTTGTCCATACTATAACCAGTGCCTGTGGCTGTCTACTACCTGAAAAATCTTTCTGAAACAGATGCTTACAGTTTTTTTAATAGTGTAAACTTGGCGGCCGCCGGGAGCCGGCGGCCTTTTGCACCTCACAGAGCGGCGATGCGGTCTTTCTGCTCACGCATTTTTTGCAGTGATTGTTCCTGTGCCGCGAGCTTTTCCTTCTCTTTGTTTACGACCTCTGCAGGTGCCTTGGCAACAAAACCCTCATTGCCCAGTTTACCGGCCAGACGCTGCACTTCTTTTTCCAGCTTGCCGATTTCCTTTTCCAGACGTGCTAGTTCGGCATCCTTGTCGATCAGGTCGGCCATCGGTACCAGCAGTTCCATCTCGCCAATCAGTTGGGTTGCTGACATGGGCTTGTCGGCCTCGCTGCTCAGCACAGTAATGCTTTCGAGTTTGGCCAGTGTGGTCAGGAACTGGCGATTCTCGTCGATGCGTCGCAAGTCGTCTGCGGAGCCGTTGTTGAACAGCACGGGAATTTGCTTGCCGGGTGGAATATTCATTTCACCGCGAATGGTGCGGATGGCAACAATCACGTCTTTCAGCCACTCAACGTCGGCGTTAGCTTCCGGGTTGAGTTTGCTCTGATCGGCTTCGGGGTAGGGCTGCTGCATAATGCTGTCGCCTTCAACACCCGCTATTGGCGCTACCTTTTGCCAGATTTCCTCAGTGATAAAGGGCATAAAGGGGTGGGCCAGTCGCAGCACCGCTTCCAACACTTTGATCAAAGTGCGGCGGGTGCCGCGTTTAGCGTCGAGGCTGGCGTTGTCGTCCCAGAGCACAGGCTTGGACAGCTCAAGATACCAGTCACAGTATTCATTCCAGACAAACTCGTAAATTGCCTGGGATGCCAGATCAAAGCGGTACTGAGCCAGCGCTTTTTCAACGGCGGCTTCGGTTTCCTGCAGCTGGGAGATAATCCAGCGATCGGCGAGGCTCAGGGTGACTTCGTCATTGAGTCCGCAATCCTCGCCTTCGGTGTTCATCAGCACATAGCGCGCCGCATTCCACAGTTTGTTGCAGAAGTTGCGGTAGCCTTCCAGACGCTTCATGTCCCAATTGATATCGCGACCGGTCGAGGCCAGCGAGTACAGGGTAAAACGGAGGGCGTCGGTGCCGTGGGCGCTGATGCCTTCCGGGAAGGCCTTGCGGGTGCGCTTACCGATTTTCTCGGCGAGCTGGGGCTGCATCATATTGCCGGTGCGCTTTTCAACCAGATCGTCCAGTTCGATGCCGTCGATCATATCCAGCGGGTCGAGCACATTGCCCTTGGACTTCGACATTTTCTGGCCGCTTTCGTCCCGGATCAGGCCGGTCACGTAAACGGTTTTGAAGGGCACATGAGGTGTGCCGTCTTCGTCTTTCATAAAGTGCATGGTCATCATCGCCATGCGCGCCACCCAGAAGAAAATAATGTCGAAGCCGGTCACCAGCACATCGGTGGGGTGGAAGGTTTTTAGGCGTTCGGTCTGCTCAGGCCAGCCGAGGGTGCCGAAGGTCCACAGGGCAGAGCTGAACCAGGTGTCGAGTACGTCTTCATCCTGATTCAGTGCCACGTCGTCTGACAGCTTATATTTGCTGCGCGCTTCCGCTTCATTGCGGGCCACGTAGACATTGCCCTCATTGTCGTACCAGGCGGGAATGCGGTGGCCCCACCACAGCTGGCGGGAAATACACCAGTCCTGAATGTCTCGCATCCAGGAGAAATACATGTTTTCGTACTGCTTGGGTACGAACTCAATACGGCCATCTTCAACGGCTTCAATGGCGGGCTTGGCCAGGGTTTTGGCGTCGACAAACCATTGATCGGTCAGCAGGGGTTCGATAACGAGGCCGGAGCGATCACCGCGGGGTACTTTCAAGGCGTGGTCGTCGATCTTCTCCAGCAGACCGGCACTTTCAAAATCGGCAACGATCTGCTTGCGCGCTTCATAGCGATCAAGCCCGGCATAGGCAGCAGGCAGGCTGGCTTCGAGCTCGGTGTTTTCGCTGCCATCGCTGTTAAACACTTCGGCAGTGTCGCGAATCGCCGCGTCGATGGTCATGATATTGATCATCGGCAGCTTGTGGCGCTGACCAACCGCGTAGTCGTTAAAGTCGTGGGCCGGGGTGATTTTTACGCAGCCGCTGCCGAATTCGCGATCTACGTAATCGTCGGCAATTACCGGGATGCGGCGGTTGACCAGTGGCAGAATGACGAACTTGCCGATCAGGTCCGCATAGCGTTCGTCTTTCGGGTTTACCGCAACGGCGGTATCACCCAGCATGGTTTCCGGGCGCGTGGTGGCGACCACCAGATAGTCTTTGCCGTCGGCGGTTTTGGCGCCGTCAGCCAGCGGATAGCGGAAGTTCCACAGATGGCCCTGTTCTTCGGTGTTTTCCACTTCCAGATCGGAAATGGCGGTGTGCAGTTTCGGATCCCAGTTGACCAGTCGCTTGCCGCGATAGATCAGTTTGTCGTCGTAGAGGCGAACAAATACTTCCTGTACGGCTTTGTAAAAGCCGTCGTCCATGGTGAAGCGTTCGTTGTCCCAGTCTACCGAGGCGCCGAGGCGGCGCAGCTGACGGGTGATGGTTCCACCGGATTCGGCCTTCCAGTCCCAGACCTTTTCCAGAAATTTCTCGCGGCCCAGATCGTGGCGGGTCTTGTTTTCCTCGTGGGCCAGTTTGCGTTCCACCACCATTTGGGTGGCGATGCCGGCGTGGTCGGTGCCCACCTGCCACAGGGTGTTGCGGCCCTTCATCCGCTGGTAGCGGGTGAGGGCATCCATGATGGAATCCTGAAAGGCGTGACCCATATGCAGGCTGCCGGTGACATTCGGCGGCGGGATCATGATGCAGTAGGAATCGCCCTCACCAGAGGGGCGAAAGTAACCCTTGTCTTCCCATGCTTTGCCCCAGTGGGCCTCGATCTTGCCTGGTTGAAATGTCTTGTCCATAAATCCAATCGTTACAACGTGAGGGGAACGGCGGCAACCGTGCGTAAAAGGCGGTCAATTATACTGGAATTGCCTGGTGAGGCCACCGGCGATGCCTGTGTAATCAGGCGATCTTGTGGGTATTGAGCGGGTAGCCGCGATCTTTGTAAAAGCGGTAGCGGTCACGACTGGGTGCGAGCCAGTCATTGGCCTGACAGACAATCTCTCCGAGCCTTGCAAAACGGCTGAAAAAGTCCGGGATTTCGGGGGCGAAATTGATAAACAGGTCGCCGCCCTGAGGCGCTTCCTTGTCCCAGGCAATCACCATGCTGTCGTCAGTGCCTGCGGATTTCAGGGCGTGAGGCACAAAACTCTGGGGCGAAAAACTCCAGAGAAGGTCATCGACCATCCGTCCCTGCGCCTCGTCGGCGCAGTGCAGGTAGATCGACATGCCGCGTTTGTGGGCCTTTTCCGCCAGCCGGCAGCCGTAGAGCAGGGCATCTTGCGGCTGGGCCGACTGGAGAATGTAGAAATCGACCTGCGTCATATCAGCTCGCGCAATCGAGCAGGTATTGCATCAACAGGCCAACCGGGCGACCTGTGGCGCCTTTCGGGGCGGACAGCCAGGCAGTGCCGGCAATGTCGAGGTGGGCCCAGGTCATATTCTTGGTGAAGCGCGACAGGAAGCAGGCGGCAGTGACGCTGCCCGCTTCCGGGCCGCCGATATTGGCGATATCGGCAAAATTGGAATCCAGCTGGCCCTGGTATTCGTCCCACAGTGGCATATGCCAGGCACGATCGCCGCTGCGCTCGCCCGCATCCAGCAGTTTTTCCGCAAAGGCATCGTCGTTGCTGTAGAGGCCGCTGGCGTGTTTGCCCAGCGCCACAACGCAGGCGCCAGTGAGCGTGGCGATATCGATCACCGCTGCGGGTTTGAAACGCTCGGAATAGGTCAGGGCGTCACACAGCACAAGACGGCCCTCGGCGTCGGTGTTAAGCACTTCAATGGTCTGGCCTGACATGCTGGTCACAACGTCACCGGGTTTAGTGGCGCGCCCGCTGGGTAGATTTTCGGCGGCGGCGATGATGCCGACCACATTTATCGGCAGGCCCAGCTCGGTGACGGCAGTCATGGCGCCCATCACGCTGGCAGCGCCGCACATGTCGAACTTCATTTCATCCATTTTGGCGCCCGGTTTGATGCTGATGCCGCCGCTGTCAAAGGTAATGCCCTTGCCGACCAGTACCTGGGGCTTGTCGGATTTTTTGCCACCCTGATATTCCATCACAATCAGCTTGGCGGGCTCTTCGGAACCAGCAGTAACCGACAGTAGCGAGCCCATGCCCAGCTCGCGCATTTTCTTTTCTTCCAGCACGCTGACTTTCAGCTTGTCGCTTTTCCGGCCCAACGCTTTGGCTTCTTTTGCCAGAAAGCTCGGTGTGCAGTAGTTGCCGGGCAGGTTGCCCAGCTGGCGAGCGACGTTGATGCCCTTGCCGACAGCCTGACCTTGGGCCAGTGCTTTTTTGGCAGAGGCATTGTTGGCGGTCAGCAGGTTCAGTTTTTTCAAGCCGGGGTCGGCTTTCTTGCTTAGAGAGGTTGTGTATTGGTAAGCACTGGTTTCAGCCAGTCGCGCCAGCGCGCTGATTTGAGCTTCGCTGCCTAATACGCGGCTGTTGATTACTACCGCAGCGTCGCTGAGTTTGTGCGCCTTGAGGGCGTTGAACAGCGCGCTTGCCGTCTTGTCATAGCTTTTCGCATCGACGCTATCGGCTTCGCCCAGGCCCACCAGCAATATCCGCTCCGCGCTGACACCGTCGCACCAAGGCAACATCAGGGTCTGGGCTAGCTTGGCTGCAAAGTCACCGCGTTGAGTAACCCGTTCGATCGCACTGTTCAGCGCCGCATCGCCGGGCAGGGCCTTGAGATCATCTGCTGTAAGCGGCAGAACAAGGCAGGCGCTCTTCTGGCGACTAAGGGTCGAAGGGGCTTTCAGGCTGATTTGCATGTTTGGCCTCGCGAAGTGGGTGCAAAGTAAGGATAATGATGCGTTTTACTGGGCACACAGTGTACTGCGTGCCCCATCATCAGGAAAGTTTCACAGGGTTAAGCTGTCTTGATTCTTTACCGCTACATTGCCAGTGAATTGCTCAAGTCGATGTTTGCCGTCACCTTCATTCTGTTGGTGATCATTATGAGCGGTCGTCTGATCAAATATCTGGCCGATGTGGCCGCCGGTGAACTGGCGCCAGATTTTCTGTTTTTGATCATGCTCTATCGTCTGCCAAACTTTCTTGAGGTGATACTGCCGCTGGGCATGTTTATTGGCATTTTGCTCAGTTACGGCCGGCTGTACGTCGATTCGGAAGTGGCGGTGATGAATGCCTGTGGTATCAGCCGGCTACAGCTGCTGAAGTTGGCAGCGGCGCCCATCCTGCTGGTCACCGTCGGTGTCGGCCTGCTCAGTACCGTGATTACCCCCGCCGGGATTCGCGCCTATGAAGCCTTGATTGTCGAGAGTAAAGCCTCAGAGGGCTTGCGCGCAGCGGTTGAAGCGCGGTTTCGACTCGACGAGCGCAGTGGCCGGGTCACCTATATAGAAAAGCTCAATCGCGACAACGATGGTATGTCAGGGGTGTTTATTGCCCAGCCTATGGAAACCGACAAGGGGCGGGACCTGATTGCGGTTATCGGTGCGGACCAGGGCTTTTTTGAACTCGATGAGCGCAGCGGCCAGCGCTATCTGGTTCTGGATAACGGCGTTCGCTACGTGGGCGAACCGGGCGAGCTGGACTATCAGGTGGCGCGCTTCGAGCGCTACGGGCAATGGCTGCAGGATAAAACCCAGAGCCGGGGGCGAAAGGCTGCTGATGGTAAAAGTACTGGCGAATTGTGGGCTTCGGATCGACTTGAAGATCGCGCCGCTTTGCAGTGGCGCCTGTCGCTGGCGCTGCTGGTGCCGGTGGTGGCGCTGCTGGCGGTGGCCTTGAGTAAAACCGATCATCGCAGCGGCCGTTATTCAAAAATGTTTCCGGCCTTTATGCTTTACATGCTGTATCTGATTGCCTTGAATGCCGGGCGTGAAGGTTTGGCTAAGGGTGATCTGCCGGTATTGCCCGGACTTTGGGGTATTCACGTCGGCTTTCTGTTGTTTGGCTTGCTGTTGCTGCTGGGCCCTGACTGGTTGCGACGCTGGCGAGCGAGGGCAGCCACATGATCAAGCTGGATGCCTATGTTGGACGAACGGTCACAGCTGCCATTCTGCTGGTGCTGCTGGTCATTGTCGGTATTGATTTGCTCACGGCTTTAATCGATGAACTCGAAGATGTCAGTGAAGACTACACCTTCCTTCGCGTCGCCAAGTATGTCTTGCTGACCACGCCTTCCAGTCTCTACGAATATCTACCCTTTGCGGCACTGGTTGGCTGTCTGGCGGGCTTGGGTTCGCTGGCGGGGACGAGCGAACTGGTCGTTATGCGCGCGGCGGGTATCAGCACCCGGCGCTTGGTCTGGTCGGTGATCAAGCCGGCGCTGATGCTGACTCTGTTGGGTTTGTGTATTGCCGAGTTTGTGGCACCCCGCTTTCAGCAGATCGCGGAAAGCGGTCGCGCCATTGCGCTGCAGGAAGAGGGTAAGGTGCATTCCGAATATGGTATGTGGCACCGCGAGGGCGACAGCTATATGCACTTTAACGCCGTAGAGGCGGGCGGTATTCTCCACGGCGTGGTGGTATATCAGTTTGGCGAGGGACGGGAACTACAGCAGGTGCTCTACGCCGAACGCGCCAGTTTCAGTGCCGGCAAATGGCTGCTGGAAGAAGGTTCGGTGTCCTATTTCTCGTCAGAGGGCGCTACCAAAGAGCTGTATTCCCAGCGCGCCTGGGATACCGAATTGACACCTGAATTGCTGAATATACTGGTGCTGGAACCGAGTGATCTGTCCATCAGCGGTATTTGGCGCTACGCAAATTACCTGCAGGAGCAGGGGGTAAGCGCGGCGGAATACGAGCTCGCCTTTTGGCAGAAAATCCTGCAGCCGCTGGCCATACTGGCCTTGGTGCTGGTGGCGATTTCGTTTGTGTTTGGGCCCTTGCGTCAGGTGACGATGGGCTTTCGCGTGTTCACCGGGGTGATGGTGGGAATTGTCTTTCGCACCATGCAGGACATGCTTGGCCCCGCCAGTCTGGTGTTTGGCTTCGAGCCCTTGGTGGCCACCCTCATTCCCATCGGTCTGTGCCTACTGTTTGGGGCGGCCATGATGATGCGCCGGGTCTAGCCCTTTTTCGCTTTTTTGGGCAGGCGCATTACGCGTGTACCCGTCAGTCGGTCGTGCCAACTGCAGTTTTCCCTGTCGATCCAGATCCAGAAATAGCCGAGAAAACCCGGAGCAATGGAAATCACCGCCGCCAGACAGCGAGCGATACAGCGCAGCCAGCCGGGCTTGTCACCGTGTTGGGTCTGCACCTGAATACGCCATGCCTGCATTCCCAGTGTCTGACCATTCTTACGCCAGAACAGGCAGTAGAAGCCAATAACCACGGCCACCAGATAAAGCTGGAAACCCAGTCCGGCCAATAGCGGGTCAGCTTCGTGCATGACCTTGCTGCTGGCTTCCGGAATGTTCGGGTCCAGTTTGCCCATCACCATTACCGCCAGCAGGGTCGCCATGCAGAGCAGGGCGAACAGCAGCATGGCATCGTAAAGCATGGCCATCAGTCGGGGCAGAACACCGGCAGGCACCAGAGGCTGTTCGGTAGTGGCATTGGTCATGGCGAAGGGCTGATCTCGTGTCTGAATTTGCGGCGCGCATTGTAGCATGATCCACCGTCAGGCTTACGATCGTGTAATGGCGGTGGGCGAGCGCTGACACCGACTGCGGTTTAGTGCTAATCTCGCTTCAAATCGCGCCGTCACTGTGAGTTTTCGCCCTCGTGATGGTGGCTATTCCAATAAGACCCAACAGGATCTGCGCATGCGTGTTCTGGTAATTGAAGATGACGCCACGGTGGCGGACTACATTGTCAAAGGCCTCAAGGAAAGTGGATTTAATGTAGACCATGCCGCCGACGGTAAAGTCGGCCTGGTAAAAGCGACCACAGAAAACTACGACGTAGCTATCGTCGATCGCATGCTGCCCCATGTGGATGGTCTCACCATTATTCAGACGCTTCGCGCCTCAAATAACACCACGCCGGTGCTTATTCTCAGCGCACTCGGTGATGTGGACGACCGGGTGAAAGGTCTCAAGGCGGGCGGCGACGACTATCTGGTCAAACCCTTTGCCTTTGCCGAGCTGCTGGCGCGCATTGAGGCGGTGCTGCGACGTCAGGAATCCACGGCGACCCAGACACGGCTCAAGGTGGGCGATCTGGAGATGGACCTATTGGCTCATAAAGTGACGCGAGCCGGTGAGGTATTTAATCTCCAGCCGCGTGAATACAAGCTGCTTGAATACCTGATGCGTCATGCCGGTCAGGTTGTGACCCGCACTATGTTGCTGGAAAATGTCTGGGACTATCACTTTGATCCGCAGACTAACGTCATTGATGTGCATATCAGTCGTCTGCGCCAGAAGATTGATAAAGGCTTCGAAAAGCAATTGCTGACTACCGTACGCGGCGCCGGATACATGCTGGATGATCCTCAGTAAAATATTCAGCAGTTTCACCTTCCGCTTTATGTCCGGCTATGTGGCCGGGCTAAGTATTACGGTCTTTCTCGTTCTCGCGGCGATCTACACGCTGATTTCCCGTGACTATTTCACTCAGGTACACAACACGATTCAGCAGGAACTGGATGCACTCACCGAAACCTATCAGGAAGGTGGTGCCAGCGCCGTTGAAAAGTTTGTGGATGTCCACGCCGGGCCGGATCGCCTGATCCGCTTTTTCTTTCTGGTTGTCGACGAAAATTATGAACCTATCGCGGGTAACCTTGATCGTTGGCCTGATCCGAAACAGTACCGCGACGGTTGGTTGGGTTTTGATCTGAAACTCTTATCAGGAGAATGGGACGAAGTCGGTACCGAGTTTGTGGCGCGCTCACGCACGCTGCCTACCGGCGAAACCGTGATGGTGGCGCGACATTATGCTGACGTTATTAACAGCGCGAAGCTGGTCAGTGGTGCGCTTACCCGATCATTGGTCGCGACCATCATTCTCGGGATTATTGGTGGTGCGATTGTTGCCGGCCGTCTGGTGCGGCGTATCGATGACATGAACCAGAGCCTTAACCGCATTATGTCGGGCGATCTGACAGAACGCGTGGAGTTGCACGACAGTCACGGTGATTTTCGGCGGATGGCGGTCAACCTGAATAAGATGCTCGACAAGATTGAGCAATTAATGCTCGGTATGCGTCAGGTATCCGACAATATCGCCCATGATTTGCGCACACCGCTGACGCGGTTGCGCAATAAACTCTCAGACCTCCAGCAGTCGTCTAACGAGCCGGAAAAGGTTCAGGCCCTGATTGATGAAGCCGACGGTTTGCTCGCAACGTTCAGTGCCCTGCTGAGGATTGCGCAGGTGGAGTCGGGCAATCCGCGCTCTGGCTTCACTGAGATCGATATCAAAACCATTCTGCTGGATGTGATTGAGCTCTACGAACCGCTGGCACTCGAAAAAGAGCAGCAGGTCGAGACCGATCTGGCGACTGTGCCCGCAACCCGCGGAGACAAAAACCTGCTGTTTCAAGCGATCGCCAATCTGGTCGACAACGCCATCAAGTACACTCCAGACGGTGGCAGGGTCATGGTGCGGTTGTGGGCGCAGCAGAACCAGATCGTTATTGAAGTCTCAGACTCCGGGCCCGGTGTGTCGCCGGCGGAGCGCGAAAAGGTCTTGCAGCGTTTCTACCGGGTGGAAGCCAGTCGCAGCCAACAGCCCGGCAATGGTCTGGGGCTGAGTCTGGTGAATGCGGTGGTGAAGCTGCATGGCGGCAGTGTGCAGCTGGCCGACAATTTCCCCGGTCTGCGCGTCAGCCTGCGCATGCCCGTTCAATAATAAGCTCGCCTATAAGAAGGGATTCCGTTTTTCCAGCTTGATGTGATCGGTATCGGGTGCCGGTGGAGCGGGTTTTGGTTTGGCGCCTAGACGTGCGCCGGGCTCATCCAGCGACAGAGCGCTGGTGTCTGGGTTCAGTTTTTCGCGAGTATCCGGCAGGGTGTCGATCACGGCGCCGGCTTCGGCGAGCCCAAAATCCGGCGGATCGAGCTCCGGCATTGCTGGCCGTTCTTCGCCCTCCCAGGGTTCCATTTCAGCCAGACTATAAGAGGATAGATCCAGCGCCGGGGCGACTACGTTTTCACGTTCACCCTCGGTTAAAACCGGTGTTCCTTCGGGGGCGAGTGAAATCGCGTTGCTGGCTTGATCGGGCGGCGGAGTGCTGGCGCTTGCCGCAGGCGCATCCACATCCACGCGTTTAGCGACGGTCTGCAGACCGGCTTTGGTCAGTGCGCCCTTGAACTTTCGGGCTACGTCTTCCGACACGGCCTTTTTGATCCGGTGGGCTTTACCGTCAACCAGCTGGGCGGCATGGTTCGGACTGGTGTTAAACAGCTTGGCCAGTCGCAATGACGCCTGATTCTGGCTGGTCCCGTCGAGCAGTTTGCCGGTTATTATGATGTCGTAACGTGCATCACTCATTTTAGTCACCTGAGCTTTTCCCCAACTTAGCAGAGAACGCGGGGCAATGTTAAGATACCGGCTTCTTTCCCTTGCGAAATTGACGACCAGACCACTGAATGGACGCCGACACGCTTCCCACGAAATTTGCGAAATCCCTGCTCAGCCTCGCTGAAGAGCGGGGATACGACTATCGCCCCATTCTCGACGTCGCGGGAATTGATTTTAATCCGATGGAGCCTCGATCGCCCGGTTACCAGCCACAGATCTCTGCGATCCAGTATACCCGCCTGTATCAGCAGGTGCTGAGCCTGCTGCAGGATGAAACCTTCGGTCTGATGAAGGGGAGTGGTGTAACCCCCGGGGCTTTCCGGATGATGTGCTACTGCATTTTGAGCTGTGAGAATCTCGGTAAGGCAGTAAAACGCGCCTGCGAGTTCTACCGAACCTTTTTCAGCAGTGAGGCGCAGATCGTTTTTAATCTGGAAGGCGAGATGGCCTCGGTAGGCTATTCCGGTGCCCGCGATCGCTCGTTAGCCGAGACAGAGGTGGAAGCCGCGGACATCTATGGACTCTCGATTTGGCACCGTTTCTATTGTTGGCTGGTCGGTACGCCCATTGAGTTGAGCGAAGTGCATTTTGCGCGCCTGGCGCCTGAAAATAAGGAACGGCGTGGCAAGTATGAGCGCCTGTTTGGCTGCACGGTGCTGTTCGGACAGCATCGGGATGAAATTCTGTTTCACCGTCGTTTCCTCGACTACCCGTTGGTGCAATCAGAGGAATCCCTGAAAAAGTTCCTCAAGACCGCGCCCTATCCGTTGATGGTGCTTTCCAACGGGCGCAAGGACAATGGCCTGGTGGCTCGGGTGCGTGCGCTGATCGGCCATGATTTCAGTCAGGGCTCGCCCAGTTTCGATCGCATTACGCAGGCTCTCCATATGTCGGCACCCACCCTGCGTCGTCGCCTGAAAAAAGAAGGCACCAGCTTTCAGATTTTGAAAGATGAATGCCGCCGCGACGCGGCAATCAACTACCTCAGCAATTCTGAACTCTCTATCAACGCCATTGCTGCGTTGATGGGCTTTACTGACCCCAGCGCGTTTCATCGCTGTTTCAAGAAGTGGACGGGCTCCACGCCGGGGGAATTCCGGCAGCGAGAGCAGCGAGCCGCTGATTGATATAACCCTCTGTTTTTAAAGGATTTAAAGAGTCTTTGTCAGTCTGATTGACCGCAATTGTTATTGTGTTTCCAGCGCGCAGAGTTAGATTGTGCACGTTTAATACGCGGGCCTTAAGCCCGCTGCTGTCTAACGTACACAGGAATCACTATGGCTACCGAAGCATTTATCTACGAAGCGATTCGTACGCCGCGGGGTAAGGGCAAGAAAGGCGCGGGTTCACTCTATGAAGTGAAGCCGATTGATCTGGTTACCAATCTGCTGGAAACCCTGAAAACCCGTCTGGATCTGGATACCACTCAGGTTGAGGATTTCATTCTGGCGACCGGCGAGCCGGTGGGTGAGCAGGGTCAGGATCTGGCCAAGGCAGCTCTGGTGTATTCCAGCTGGGATGATGTGACCACAGGCGCCCAGCTTCACCGTTTCTGCGCGGGCGGTCTGGATGCGGTCAACATGGCAGCGGCCAAGGTTGCGTCCGGCTTTGAAGATCTGGTTGCCGCCGGTGGTGTGGAATCCATGTCGCGCCTCGGTATTGGTGCCTCTGGTGGCGCCACCGGTGACCCCTGGGTTGCCATGAAAAGCTACTTTATTTCACAAGGTCTGGGCGCTGACATGCTGGCGACACTCGACGGCTTCACCCGCGAAGACGTGGATGCCTACGCCGTGCGTTCACAGCAGCGCGCCGCTCACGCTCGCGACAATGGTTACTTCAAATCGCTGGTGCCGGTGAAAGATCTGAATGGAGTAACCATTCTCGATCACGACGAATTTATCCGCCCCGATACTACGATGGAGGGGCTGGCCAAGCTTAAGCCCTCATTCCAGATGTTTAACGATTTCGGTCACGGCGGCGTTGCCAAGCTGAAATACCCGCAGCTGGAAAACATCAACTGTGTACACACCCCGGGTAACTCCTCCGGCATCGTCGATGGTGCGGGTCTGGTGCTGATCGGTAACGAGAAAGCCGGCAAGGATCAGGGACTGAAGCCGCGTGCACGGATTGTCTCCTGCGCATTGGTAGGTACTGAGCCGACCATCATGCTGGCTGGCCCTGCGCCCGCGACTGAAAAAGCCCTGAAAAAAGCCGGTCTCACGGTAGATGATATCGATCTGTTCGAACTGAACGAGGCGTTTGCCTCGGTGGTACTGCGCTACCAGAAATTACTGGGTATTCCCGACGAGAAGATTAATGTGAACGGCGGCGCAATCGCGATGGGTCACCCCATTGGCGCGACCGGTTCCATGATCCTTGGCACCCTGCTGGATGAGCTGGAGCGCCGCGATCTCAAGCGCGGTGTCTGCACCCTGTGTGCGGGTGGCGGTATTGGCATCGCGACAGTTATTGAGCGCGTGTAATTCGAAGCCCCTCACCCTGTCCCTCTCCCAATGGGAGAGGGAACCGAGTAGCCGAATCTGGCGCCCCCTCTACCTGAGGGCGAGGGCCGGGGTGAGGGGGAAAGCAACAGAATTTGAGAGAGCAGAACAATGGGATATATCCGTTTAGAAAAAGACAGTGACGGCATTGTCGACCTGATTTTTGACCAGCCCGGTAAAACCGTAAACACGATGGGCGCTGAGTACGACGAGGCCATGCGTGCCGCCGTCACCGAGCTGAAAGACATGGTGGAAAAGGGCGAGTGCAAAGGCATCTATATTCGCAGTGGCAAACCCGGCCAGTTTTTCGCCGGCGGCGATATAAAAGAGTTGCTGGAGATGGACCTCAAACCCAGCGATGAAAAGAAAGCCGAGATGTACAACGGCGTCATGCAGACCAAGGCACCGCTGCGTGAACTGGAAACCCTAGGTGTACCGGTTGCGGTGGGCATCAACGGCGCCTGCCTCGGTGGTGGTTTTGAAATTTCGTTGGCTTGTCACTATCGCGTTGCGATGAACGGCGTGCAGGTGGGTTTGCCCGAAGCCATGATTGGCCTGATGCCCGGCGCTGGTGGTGTGGTTCGCATGACCTATCTGTTGGGTATGCAGGAAGCGATTGGTTTGATCAGTCAGGGCAAGCGTCTGGCCGCAGAGAAAGCGCAGGCCAAGGGTTTGATTCATGAGCTGGCCGAGTCTGAAGAAGAGCTGGCCGCGAAAGCCAAAGCCTGGATCAAGGCTAACCCGGAAGCAAAACAGCCTTGGGATACCGAAGGTTACAAAATCCCCGGTGGTTACCCCGCTGACGAAGCTAATCAGGGTCTGACCTTCTTTGGCCCATCCAATGTGATGGTGCAAACCAAAAACCTGATGCCGGCGCAGAATGCAATTTTTGCTTGCGTGGTGGATTGTGCGCGGGTTGATTTCGATACAGCCCAGAAGATCGAAGGCCGCTACTTCATGCACCTGTTGCTGAACCAGATTTCGCGCAACATGATGACCGCCTTCTTTGTGCAGATGGAAGCGCTGAACAAAGGTGCGAGCCGCCCGGACGGCATCGACAAAACCAGTGTTAAGAAGCTGGGCATTCTCGGCGCTGGCCAAATGGGTGCGGGTATTGCGACCGTTGCAGCTCAGAAAGGTATCGAGGTTGTTTTGAAGGATATTTCGCTGGCCAATGCCGAAAAGGGCAAGGCCTATGCCGAGAACTTCTACAACAAGCGCATTGAGAAAAAGCGCCTGACCGAAGAAGCCAAAAGCGAGTATTTGGCGCGCATCAAGGCCACCGAAGATTACGCGGATATGGCTGACTGTGATCTGGTGATTGAAGCCGTGTTCGAAGATCGCAAAATCAAGGCTGCGGTGACCAAAGACACCGAAGCGGTTCTTAAGGCAGACGGTGTTTTTGCCTCTAACACTTCGGCACTGCCCATCACTGAGCTGGCTGAAGCCTCTTCACGTCAGGCCAACTTTATCGGTATGCACTTTTTCTCGCCCGCTGAAAAAATGCCACTGGTGGAAATCATTCGCGGTGCCAACACCTCGGACGAAACCCTGGCGCGCGCCTTTGATCTGGCCCAGCAGTTGGGTAAAACCCCGATTGTGGTGAACGATGCGCCCGGCTTCTTCACCACCCGCGTTATCGGCAAGACCGTCTCTCAAGGCGCGATCATGCTGGAAGAGGGAATCAACCCCGTGCTGATCGAATCGGCTGCCCGCGACAATGGCTCGCCCATTGGCCCGCTCGGTGCCATCGACGAAATCAGCCAGGAAACGGCCTATAAAAATGGTCAGCAAGCCAAGGCCGATGCCGAAGCCCAGGGCCAGAAGTGGGAAGATAATGCAGCCTCACGAGTTCTCGATCGTATGGTCAACGAGTTTGGCCGCAAGGGCAAAGTGCATGGCGCCGGTTACTACGAGTATCCGGAAAATGGTCAGAAGCACATGTGGCCCGGCCTGAAAGATGCTTTTGCTCCGAACGGTTATAAGGAAATCCCCTACGAGGATATCAAGGATCGTCTGGTCTACTCCCAGTGTCTTGAGGCAGTTCGTGCGATGGAAGAAGGCGTGATCGAGAATGTGGGTGACGGCAATATCGGTTCCATTATGGGTATCGGTTTCCCGGCTCAGACGGGCGGCGTATTCCAGGCTATTAATGCCATCGGCCTGCAGGCGTTTGTTGAGCGTGCCGAGTATCTGCACCAGCAGTACGGTGACGACTTTGCCGTGCCGCAGTTGCTGAAGGATCGCGCAGCGAAGAATGAACTCTTCCTGTAAGGGCTAATCTTCAAGCCTGTGCAGGCTGTTGAATAGAAACCGGCGTATACACAGTGTGCGCCGGTTTTTTTCTATCTGCGATCCAGTTCAGCCAGTCTGCCATCCCTTCGCCGGTCGTTGCTGACAGCACGAGAATGGGGCAACGGGCGTTGATTTCCGCGACATTCCGTTTCAGCAATTCCACATCAAACTGCAAATGCGGCAGTAGATCGGCTTTATTGATGATTACCAGATCCGCCGAGTGAAACATATGCGGGTATTTCAGGGGTTTGTCCTCGCCCTCGGTCACTGAGGCGATGACCACTCTGGCATGTTCGCCCAGATCAAATAGCGCCGGGCACACCAGATTGCCGACGTTCTCGATAAATACGGTGGCGCCTTTCACGGGCTGTAATTGCGCCAGCGCCTGCTCGACCATATCGGCTTCAAGGTGGCAGCCGGTGCCGGTGTTCACTTGCAGGGAGCTGGCACCAGTGGCGCGGATTCTATCGGCATCGTTTGTTGTCGCCTGATCGCCTTCGATCACATAACTTTGACCGGAGAGTTGGCGCAGCGTTTTCTCCAGCAAGGTGGTTTTACCCGCCCCGGGTGAACTGAGCAGGTTCAGGGCGAGGATGGTGTTTTGCTGAAAATAGCGGCGGTTGGCCTGTGCCAGATCCAAATTTTTTTGCAGTATCTGCACTTCCAGCTGACGAGTTTCCGGGCTTTGCTCGCTGTGCAGAGTAGAGGTGAACTCCACGGGCTTGTGAAGTTGTTGTGGGGGCGTCAGAGAAAATTTACCGCCACCATCGCAGCCACAGGTTATACACATGTTTGACTCCTCTCAATATTCTCTAATCAGGCGAGTTCGAGCTCGCTGACGGTCAATTCATCACCACTGACACAGATCAGCTGGCGTGCGCCGCAGTCGCAACTTGCGCGTGGTGTGCTGCTGCGCAGTCGCTGATTGCAGGCACTGCACAGGAACTCGCCGGGGACGCACTGTATATCCAGTGTCGCCCCTTCCGCAGCGGTGCCTTGGGTGCAGCTGTCGAAACAGAAACGCAAGGCGTCGGGCATCACACAGGACAGCTCACCGACCTTAACTTGTATTCGCAGCACGCGACGGCCTTCGCACTGCTGTTCAGCAATGGCCACGATATTGCGACTGATGCTCAGTTCGTGCATAACAGCTACAGTTTCCACAGGCGGCAGTACCAGTGAGCTTCCACTGGCAAGGGTAACTCCGGTAAATCGCACCATTTGCGGCGTGGCAGGTAATAAATACATTCCTGGCAGCGCAGGACCATCTGGCCGTCTTCCATTTCGCCGCTCTCTCCAAGCGACTGGTCGGCGAAGCCACTCAGTTCCAGCAAGGGGAGCAGATCATTGCTCGGCGCTGCTTTCAGGGCATCTACAATGATTTGCCATTCACGATCTGTGTTCGGGAGACTGGTGTCAGTTTGAATGCCTTGCTTAAGGATCTGTCCGATTACCTCGCGCAGGATATCTTCGCCCAGGTCGCGTAGTACTTTGGTAACTTTGCTTAAAGCGTTTGCTGTACATGGGCCGGCTCCGGTCAGGACACTGGCGGGCATATAGGGTATATGCAAAGCGCAGATAAACAGGTCGCCTGAGTTGCCAGATAGTCGCGATGTGGCATTCTCCAGTAGGGCTTTCTCTGAGGAAAAAACAAGAAGGTCTTCGTCGGGCAGGAATTGAATTGCCCATCGCGCCTCGGCGATATCCGTTTTTTTCTGCAGGTTTTTTGCCAGCGATTCGACTTCAGAGTGCGCGCTTTCTCCCTCAACGAGGCAGGTATCGGATTGCAGTGACAGTGTGAGTCCAACCGCCGTTAGATCGCTGTGGTCAGCCACGGCCGTAGACAACAGATTGCTCAGCCAATTGTGATCTAGCTGAACCTGTTTGAGTCTGTTGTCCGTCATGGTTGCCTCCTAACAGATTCTCGGCAGCAGCTCACCGCGCGGCATATCCAATAGTCGCGTTGCACCAAAGGCGCTTTCCAGTTCGACCTTGCCGGGGCGACGGTCGGTTATTTCGCCTATCGCGGTGGCGTGCAAACCGTGTGGGTGACGCCGTAGTTCTTCCAGTGCGGAACCTGCGGTATCGGCTGCCAATACCGCGACAAAGGTGCCTTCGTTGGCCAGGCTTAAGGGATCAAAACCCAACAACTCGCAGGTGCTGCGCACCGCAGGGCGTACCGGGATAGCGGTTTCTCTTACCCGCACGCCCTGTTGACTGCTTGAGGCTATTTCATTTAATACGGCGGCGAGCCCGCCGCGCGTAGCGTCCCGTACGAAGCGCACACCTCCGTGGGCAAACAATAATTCGGTGAGCGGTGTTATCGCCTTGCAGTCGCTGGTCACATCGATGTCTAGTTGCAGATCGCTGCGCGCGCCGAGAATGGCGGTACCGTGATCGCCGATAAAACCGCTGACGATAACCGTGTCACCGGTTTTCAGGCGATCAATGCCGGGCTGACGGTCTGACGGAATTACTCCGAGGCCGCTGGTATTGATGACCAGTCCATCAATGGCACCACGTGGCATGACTTTGGTATCCCCGGTGACGATGGTGACCTCAGCTGAGTGTGCTGCTTGTTGCAGTGACTGTAGATAAAAGCGCAGCTCTTCAAGCGCAAAACCTTCTTCGATAATCAGGCTGAGAGACAAGAAGCGGGGAATGGCACCGGAGCAGGCCAGATCGTTCACGGTGCCGTTCACTGCCAGAGCACCAATGTCGCCACCGCGAAAGCGCAGTGGCGAAACGGTATAGGTATCGGTGGTAAAGGCCAGTCGGTCCCCACTTTGGGCGAGGCTGTTCAGGGCAAAGGTCGCCGCGTCGTCCCGTTGCAGGCTTAAGGGGTCGAGGTACTGATAAATAACATCATCCAGCAGGCGTTGCATGTCGCGGCCACCGGCACCCTGCGACAGGGTGATATGCTCAGGCACACTGATCACGAGGCACTCCGTAATTGTAATAGGCGGCGCAGGCGCCTTCTGACGATACCATCAAAGCGCCCTGAGGTTGCTCGGGGGTACACTGGTTGCTATAGAGTTTGCATTGAGAAGGTTTCAATACGCCCTTGAGTACTTCGCCACATTGACAGTGAGACGGGTCAGGAATTTTCTGCTGGCCAAGGTCAAAGCAGTGCTCGGCGTCAAAGGCCCGATAGGCCGCTCGCAGCCGCAGGCCGGATTGATCTATCGCACCCAGCCCGCGCCATTCAAAAGACTCGCGGACTTCAAATACCTCGGTAATCGCCTGCAGTGCGACTGCATTGCCGTGATCGCGTACCACTCGGGTGTATTGGTTCTCCAGCGCAGGTGCGCGGTTGAGGTGCTGATTCACAATCATCGTGATCGACTGGAGGATATCCAGCGGTTCAAAGCCGGCGACCACAAAGGGAATGCCGAAGCGTTCCGGTACAAAGCGAAACACCTCAGTACCGATAATCATGCAGGCATGACCGGGGCCGAGAAAGCCATCCAGTCGCATGTCTGGCGACTGTAGGATGGCGCGAATGGTAGCGAGAATGGTGATGTGGTTGCTGTAGACCAGAAAGTTATCAACCGAAGATGCGCGTGCCTGTTGCAAGGCCAGCGCGGTCGCGGGCAGGGTGGTTTCAAAACCCAGCGCAAAAAATACGACGGTTTTATCCGGGTGCTGACGGGCAAGGTTCAAGGCATCGAGCGGCGAGTAAACCACGCGCACATCGGCGCCTTCAGCGCGGGCCTGCAGCAAACTTTTTTTGGCGCCGGGTACGCGCAGAGCGTCGCCAAAGCTGGCCAGAATGGTATCGGGCGCAGTGGCAATACGCAGGCAATCGTCGATCACTCCCTTGGGTAAAACGCAGACCGGGCAGCCGGGTCCGTGCACCAGTTCGATGCTGTCGGGCAGCAAGTCGTGCAGACCATAGCGGAAAATACTGTGCGTATGGCCGCCACAGACTTCCATAATTTGCAGGGGTTTCTGGCGCTGTTGGCTAAGCCGATCGCACTGATCGTGAAGCGTTTCAAGTAGCTGCCTGGCCAGCGCCGGATCGCGAAATTCATCGAGGTAGCGAAGCCCTTCTTCAGTATTTGAGATTGTGCTCATAAGCGCTTTGCCAATAGGCTATGTACCACATCCCACAGGCAGTGGTAGGCCAGTACATGGCTTTCCTGAATACGGTGAATATTGTTGCCGGGCACGCAGAGAATATGGTCGACGCCCAGCGCTCGCAGCTTGCTGCCGTCACCCCCGATAAAGGCCACGGTTGTCAGCCCCATATTTTTGGCGGCGGTAAACGCCTGGCAGAGATTTTCTGATTCACCGCTGGTCGATAATCCCACCAAGGTATCGCCCGCCCGTCCCAGCGCCATAACCTGACGCTGAAAAGCGAGTGCATAGCCTACGTCGTTGCTGGTAGCGGTGAGCATAGCGGTGTCGGCGGCGAGGTTCACGGCAGGCAAAGGTGGGCGCCCGACAGAGACCGGATGATTAAATTCCACCGCCAGATGGGAGGCATCGCAGCTGGAACCACCATTGCCCATGCAAAGCAGTTTGCCGCCGGCGGCAAAGGTTTTGGCCATTGCTTGAGCTGCGTCGATTAGTGTCTGTCCGTTTTGTTCGATAAAGGCCAGCTTGGTTTGTGCGCTGTGCTCGGCTTTTTCCGTCAGGGCTTGAAGTAAACTTTCATTGTCAGGCGACTTGTCTGTCGCGCCTGAGTCTTCCGAGAGAAACGGGTAGAGCTGTTTCAATGCATCCTTCGTCATAGCCGCGCTCCTTGCGTCTCTGCTTGCAATTCACCCAGCTCATTAAGCAGGGTGAGGGTTAGTTCCGCCTCTGCTTCATCAATCAAGGCCATGGCAAAACCGACGTGAACCAGCACCCAGCAACCCACCAGCTCGGTGGGAGACTGCGCGTCTTTGCAGACACAGGCCAGATTGATTTCACGGCGCACGCCGGCGATCTCCACGATGCCGAGTTTTGCAGCCTCGTTGCTGATAGTCTTAACCTGTGCGGGAATGCCTAGGCACATCAGTGTGGCCCTCCCAGTGCGGTGGCCGCCGCAATGCAGGCCTGACCCAGTGCCAGCCCGCCATCGTTGGCAGGGATGTCTTGGTGAGTCAGTACCGTGATGTTGTGGACATTCAATACCGTTTCGCACAGACCGCTCAGTAAAGCATTTTGGAATACGCCGCCGCTGAGTACGACGCAGCGATCCAGTGTCGGGTTTTGTGCGAGCAAGCGCACGGCATTGTCGGTAATCAGGGCCGCGAGGCTGTGATGAAACTTGAGAGCGATGTGTTCGCGAGATTGGCCCTCGTTTAGCTCAAGCAGTATGTCTTGCCAGAGTGTAGGGAAATACAAGATGCTCTGGTTTGTTTGCCAGCCATAACGCTCTGTTATGGTGTCTGCGCACTGTTCCGCAAGGGCTTGTAGCTCAATGGCTGGTGCTGCGTCATAGGCGGCCTGTTCGCAGCCCAAGGTGGCGGCAACCGCATCAAACAAACGTCCGGCGGCGCTACTGATGGGGCTGTTGATGCTGCGATCGATCATGCGGCTGACCGTCTCGCAGGGTTTTTCGCGAAGCACCGCAAAGCCGCGCATCTGTTCCGCTTCCCAGCCAGACTTATGGAGGGCGGAGAGCAAGCAGCGCCAGGGTTCACGCATCGCATTTTCGCCACCGGGCAGGGCCATTGCCGGCAGGTGGGCCAGACGTTTGAAATGGCGGTAGTCGGCCTGCAGAAACTCACCGCCCCACAAGGTGCCATCAGGGCCAAGACCGTTGCCATCAAAGCAGATTGCCAGCACTGGCTTTGCCGACAAGGGGCGGCCGTGGCCGGCAAGACAACTGGCAGCGTGAGCGTGGTGATGCCAGATGGGTTCTGTCGGACGGCCATCGGCAAGGGCATTTGCGATTTGTGTGCTTGCATAATCGGGGTGGGCGTCGTGACAAATTTGCTGTGGTGCGATCCCTGTGAGTGTTTGGAAGCGGGATACTTCGCGCTGGAAGGCCTCTTGTGCTTCGAGGCTATCCAGATCCCCTAACCACGGTGAGAGAAATGCTTCCCCTTGCGCGGTCAAACAAAACGCTGCTTTTTGGTGGGCACCGAGGGCCAAAATCGATGGCGCCTTTTCCAGCCCTGCCGGCAGGGGAAGGGCGGCGGGTGCATAGCCTCTGGCACGGCGCAAACTGTGTGTAGTCGCTCCCATACATTGCACCACGGAATCATCGATACGCCGAACGATGCGACGGTTGTGATCCAGTATCGGCAGATTGCGGCTAAGGTTTTCCGGGAGTTCTCGGCAATCGGTGGGTGAAGGCTGGCCGGGTGCGTTGGCGCTGGTCACAACGAGGGCCGGTACCGACAGGGCGTGCAGCAGGTGTTGAAGCGGTGTATTGGCCAGCATGATGCCCAGACGGCCGGTGCCCGGCGCCAGTCGATTCGCCAGCACCTGATCACGTGCTTTCAACAAAACAATCGGCGCCGAACTAGACTTCAGAGTTTCGCACTCGGTGGTTGATAGATCAGCCAGTGCCTCGGCAATATCAATCGAAGCTACGGCCACAGCCAGCGGTTTGTGCGGGCGATGCTTCAGGGCGCGCAGTGTGGCAACTGCGTCGTCAGAGTTGGCATTGCACACTAACTGGAAACAGCCGTTTCCCTTTTTGACGATGACTTCCCCCTGCAGGAGTTTTTGCGCTGCACCCAGTAGCGCGTCGCGACCCGACAATACCGGCTGGTGAGGTGGAGATAAGGTCAGGTGCGGACCGCAGTCTGGGCAGGCACTGGCCTCTGCATGAAAACGCCGATTGGTGTGGTCGTGATATTCCGTTTCGCAGCTCGGACAAAATGGGAAGTCTCTCAGGCTGGTATTGGCCCGATCCCACGCTGTGTGCTCAATGACGCTGTAGCGTGGCCCACACTCGGCGCAGTGAGTGAAGGGGTAGTGAAAACGCACGTTGCTTTTGTCGAAGAGCTCTTTGCGACACTGATCACATAGTGCCCGGTCCGGGGAAACATGTTGTGGCCCGGGGGCGGTATGGCTTTCACTAATCTTGAAATCACGACGTGCGGTTGCAGCAATGGTTTGCCGCTGAATCTGTTCAATGCGGGCACTGGCAGGCCCCTGAGTTGTTAGGCGGTGAAGCGCCTGCGAAATGGTTTGTGCGGAGCCGCACCATTCAATCGTCACATCGCCACCGCTGTTAAATACTTCACCGCCCAGCTGCAGTTCGGCGGAAAGATTGGCGAGAAAGGGGCGCATGCCGACCCCCTGCACCAGACCGCGCAGGGATATCCGCTCGCAGTGGACAGTCAATGGGCCTCCTGCTGCCGCGGATCGACAATCTGTACAATCTGCACCTGATGTTCCTGAGATAGGGGGCTATTGCTGAAGCGCACAGTTTTAAGCCAGCGACAGGCGCTCTTCAGTGTGCTTTCTATCTGGCTAAGTTGTGCCGCTGAGGCAGGCTCACCCTGCCAGGTGAGTTCTACGCTATCTGGCAGGACAATATGTTGCAGGGCGATATCGCTGCCCCGCGCGGCCAGTTCGGGGCGCAGTGTTTCCAGCGCGTCGAGCACGCTCTCCTGCGCTGAGGGCTTGACCAGATTATGCCGGCGCAGCATGGCGTACACCTCGGGTTTGGCCATCGCTTCGCGCAGTCTGCTTGCGCAGTGAGGGTCTTCAGCAAGGCTTTGCAGCAGACTGCTCAGCCCTTTGTGGTGAAAGTTTTCAATATCGTTTACCAGAGCCTCTGCCGTTTTACGCTCGCTTTCAGGCAGCGCGGCGATGTCTGTCAGCAGCTGGTCTATGCTGGCCGCGAGCGTTTCGGGACTGACTGAGGGTGTTGAGGACAGATCAGGCATGGATACCTTCCTTTGCTGCAAGTTCAGTAAGCAACTGCTGAATCAAATGGTCCGCCGTTTGTCTGACGGGATCGCTCAAACTCAGCCCGAGCTGTAATTGCAGGGCTTCAATCAGGTACACGTCGACAAAACGCGGGAAGTGCTCACGATATATTTTCTGTCCTGCATACAAAGCGTTTTGCCAGCGAAAACCGTGCAGATTCAGGCCGGGATCAGGCAGGCACGCCAGCTCTTCACCTGGCACTCGATACAAAGCGCCGGGTCGCCCCGTGGGGGTGCAGGCATCGATCACAATCAGCCGGTCGCAACCGCGCGCCTTGAACATGACTTCCATGCCGTTGGTGCCGGTATCGTGGCATTCAACGTTCGCCTCATCTTTTAGCGCATGGTGTAGAGCGTTAACGACATAACTGCCGACGCCATCATCACTCCGATTGGCATTGCCGCAGCCGATAATGGCAGTTTTCATAAGCGTATCCATCAGGCCACCCGGAAGCGGGACAATTCCTTGCCGCTTTTTGCGTCGTGGGCGTGGACGGTGCAGACCATGCAGGAATCAAAGGAGCGTGCCACATGGCCGACTTCAACCGGATCGCGAGGGTTAGCGATGGGGGTGCCGATTAAGGCCTGTTCCAGCGGACCGCGATTGCCTTCGCTGTCCCGGGGCCCAATATTCCAGGTGGTTGGTGAAACGATCTGGTAGTTGTCGATCTTGCCATCGCGCACACGAATCCAGTGCGATAGGGCACCTCGCGCCGCTTCAGTGGCGCCAAAACCTTCGCCATCTTTCTCGCGCGGTTTGAGATACCACTCGTCTTGCAGGCGGAATTCACGCAGGCAGTGCTCCGCTTCCCGGTATAGTTTGACCGTTTCATGCATGCGCGCGAAATGCCGCAACAAAAGGCTGGGGCCGCCGAGTGAGCGCATCATATTGAGTACCAAGGGGTCGTGAATTTGCCAGTCTTCGCCTGCCTCGGCGTAGGCCATACTGCGCGCCAACGCACCGGTTTCCAGTCGGCCAAGGCCTTCATATAACACCGCACTGCTCCAGGAATAGCGGTCTTCGTGATCCACGCTGTTGTCCTGACTCGGCCGAGTTTCCCGATCGAGTGGATAGACATCCGCATCGCCTTCGTCGTACCAGGCATAGCGGGTATTTTCCCTGACATTTTTTTCGTTGACGCCATGGCGCGCGTTCGTGTGAAAGTCATAGATTCCAGAGCGCAAGCGCAGACTGTCGCTGCGCGTTTCGACCGTGGGCTTTTGATAGCGATCTTCGTGGGGCAGGCAGCCCCAGGCCAGATAGCGACCATTGCCCTTGCCGAAGGTGTGCAGACCAATATCTTGTCCCATTCGCCAGTAAAGCCCCAGATCGGAGTTGGCGTGTGCGGGGGATTCATCGAGCCAGGCGAGAAAATCGTCATAGCTGCGAATTTGCTCGTAGCGCTCCAGCGAACAGCCGAGCCAAACCGGTTCCAGCCAATCGCGCCGAAAGTTTTCCAGAATGGCCCATGCACGTGTAACGTCGGTTAGTGCCGGCGCGCACATCACACCGCCGGGCACCATGTAACTGGAGTGAGGCCACTGGCCACCGAACAGGGCGTAGATTTCGACGGGCCGGCCGGAGATCGTGATACCCAACTCATAGTGGGTGCCGGTGTAGGCCGACCAGCGTTTTACAGCCTCGTCGTAGAAGGGGCTGTTTTTATAGTTTTCATGGGTGAAGTCAATTTGAAAAAGGCCGTAGTGGTGACGCACAAAGCTTTGAATGCTCTCGGCCAATAGGCCGAGATTGCGGGCGAGGATCGCGTTGCGCGGCACTTCGGTCTGCCAGGCAGTGTCCAGTGCCCATGCAGCGCAGGTGAGGTGGGAGGCACCGCAGATGCCACAGGCGCGGGGAGTGATAATCAATCCCGCTTGTGGGTCTTTGTCCCGCAGAATGACCTCGAGTCCGCGGAACAGTTCGGCGGTAGTCCAGGCGTTAACCACCTGACCATCCTGAATATCCACCCGCACATCCAGATCGCCTTCTACGCGGCCAACGGGTGAGATATCGAGTCGTTTGATATCGCTCATACTGCTCCTTAGATCAGGAAAATGTCTTCTTCTGCCCACTCTGGTGCAGCGATTTTTGCCGCGGCCGTCAGTCTCATATAGCCCATTTTGTCTATGCCTTCCGGTAAGTCTTTGGGAAAGCCCATTTCGGTCTGACTTTTAAAGACCGTGCCCGGCGCCAGCTCATAAAAGGGAAACTCGGGTTCGGTGCAGCCAATGCAGGGCATGCCGGCACGGGTTTTTGACGAGTGTCGGTTCCACAAAATGCGGTTACAGGATGAGCGGGTAACCGGGCCGCGACAGCCAAGATCGTAGTAGAGGCAACCCTTGCGCTGTGCGAATTCGGTGGAGGCGATCTTGTAGGTAAAGTGCATGTTGCGGGTGCAACCGGTTTGGGTGAAGGTCGAGAAAAAAGTCTGTGGCCTTTGCAGCTCGTCCAGGCCGATATCGTTACCCCGGCCGGTAGCGATCGCGACGAGAACCTGGGTAATCCAGTCCGGATGGGCAGGGCAGCCGGAAATATTGATAACGGGAAGGCCAGAGCGGGTCACAAAGTCCGGGCCCAGTGCGCCGCCGCGTTTTTTCTTCAGGTATTGCAAGCCCTCACTGTCAGTCGGGTTGGGGGCGGTGGCCGGGATGCCGCCCCAGGCTGCGCAATCACCTACTGCAACAATGTATTTTGCAACATCGGCGAGATCGTTCACCCAGTCTTTCATGGGTTTGCCGGCAAATCGGTTCCAGCGGCCGCTGCCGTCAGGGCCATTGATTACGGTCCCTTCAAACACCAGCACATCCAGTGGAATTTTCTCGTCACAGCAATCGTTGAGCATCGATTGCACCGCATCCCCGAGCTCCGGGCTGAGGGACGGATGCCAGAGAATGTTGATATCAAATTCGCGCACTAATTCCACAAAGCTCGGTTGCTGAGCATTGAGAAACGACATGGTATTACCGGAGCAGGCGCCACCCTGCAGCCACAACAGGTTGATCATGTGCTCTCCCGATACTGAAGAGGAATAGACAAGGTAAACGTGCTGCCCTGTTCGGGTTGACTGCTGACTGCGATAGAGCCGTGCAGTGCCTGCCGGACAAGGTTGTACGCAAGGTGTAAACCGAGGCCGGTAAATCCCTCGCCGCGCCGCGTGGTAAAAAAGGGATCAAAGACCTTGTTTACTGGATCGGTCGAAATGCCACAGCCTTGATCGGATACGGCCACGTTTAGGTTATCGTCCTGCGCGCTCAGGCTGAGTTGAATATCGCCACCTTTACCCGCATAGCCATGTACCGCGGCATTCATGATCAAAATCCTCAGAACTTGATACAGAGAAACCCGATTCATCTCTAGCTCACCGCTGAAGACTTGGTCGAGCGTCAAGGTGCAGTGATACTTCTGGAGTTCCAGCCCAACCGAAAATACAAGATCATCCAGAAACGAATCGACATCAAATGTGACGGTCTCCTGCTTGTCCTGACTGATCGCCAGTGCTTTAAAACGGCCTATTAGTTCGGTTGCGCGATCGACGTTGCGGGTAAGCAGGTCCGTGAATTCTGTGGTGCGTTGAAAAAAGGCTGTCAGTTGGCTGCCGGTGAGTTTGCTTTCCTGATAAGCCTGTTTGGTTTCGAGGGTGGAGCGAGTCAGACCCGAAGCGGCAGTGACGCAGATGCCCAGTGGCGTATTGATTTCGTGGGCGACGCCCGCAACCATGCTGCCGAGGGCCGCGAGTTTTTCTGATTCAATCAGCTCGGCTTGAGTAGATTCAAGAACCTTCAATGCTTGCGTCAATTTTCGGTTGGACTGTTTTACCAGTTCGTGTTGTTCGGCAATTTCCTGTTCCTGCTTCTTGCGCTCCGTGATGTCGTGAACGACTCCTACAAAGGCATCTTGGCCGTCAATTTTGAGGCTGTTGACGGCCAGCTCCATCGGGAATTCCGAACCGTCTTTGCGCAAGCCGACAACCTCTCGACCGATACCGATAATTTTGGCCTGACGCGTATTAAGATAATTTTTAAGGTAGCTGTCGTGGTGCTCACGATAGGGAGAGGGCATCAGAATATTGACGTTACGGCCAATCATTTCGTGGGCGTGGTAGCCAAACTGCTTCTCCGCCATCGGGTTGACTGCATTGATATTTCCCTCTGCATCAATGGATATGATGCCATCCAGCGCGGTATCGATTACCGCTCCCAGTTTGCTGGTGCTTTCCTCCAGCTTTTTGAAATTCTGTTTTTCGGCGGTGATATTGGTCGAGATCACGACCGAGCCTACGTTATCCCGCGCATTGCCGTCCATTTTTATGGGGTGAACCGAAAGGTATACATCAAGCAGTTCCCCATTGCGGGTTACACGCTTGCTTTCGTAGGGCGATACACTGCGACCGCGCGCCAGTTTGGTCAGTACCTTGTTTTCGGTGCCGCGTAAATTTTCTGGAATCAGTTTGTTCCAGTTTTCACTCAGCATTTGCTCGCGTTCGTGACCAAACAGGACTTCGGCGCCGCGATTCCAGCTGAGAATGTCGCCGTGGATATCCATCGCATAGACAGCTACTCCAGTTGTCAAATGCAACGCCTGAAGGATGTGCTCGTCGAGCACAGGATGTACGCTCAGGCTGTTCTGATCGTTGGGAGCTGAAGGCATAGTGTGGTGCCATAAGGTGAGTTTGGTTGCGCCCAGATGCTGCCGCCGTGCAATTGCATGATGCGTTTGCAAACCGCAAGGCCGATGCCATAGCCTTCTATGTTGTTGGTTCGCTCATCGCGTTTGAATGGCAGAAAAATTTTCTCAATATTTTCCTCGCTGATCCCCTTGCCATTATCCGAGATCGTCAGTGTGACCGTTGGATGCTGGTGAATGGAGGCGATATTTATCGCTAGGGGGCGATCCTCCGATTGATACTTGCTGGCATTTTCCAGCACATTTAAAAGGACATGTTGTATCAGCGCTGGATCGCAGAACACCGGTTGGTCGGTATGCTGTTCCTCGCTCACAACCACTTCTGGGTGGTTGGCCATAAAGGTACTCACCGCATCGCGAATCAGACTGCTCGTTTTGCAGGCGCGTACATCAAGCGTCTGCGCGCCCGCCCGAGCCAGTTCCAGCAAACTGTTGATCAGGCTGTTGAGTTCGCTGCTGGCTTTTTTCATGGCACCAATCAGTTCTTCCGCATCATTGCTGACCGTGGAGCATTCGTCGTGCAGTAAATCAACCAGCGTAGAGATACCTCGTGCAGGGGATTTGATGTCGTGGGCAATCGCATCGGTAAACAGGCGGTTGTCGGCGTTGACCAATTCCAGTGTGCTGTAGGCTTGCTTTAACTCGCGGATGAGCCGGTAGCTATCGACTGCCATGCAGACAATGGCAAACAGCCGGTCGCTGGTCAGCGCCGCCTTCGGTTCGTAGTAGTTGATGCTGCCGTGCATCGCCACGGCACTTTCGGAGTGGTTTCCGGGGTGACCGGTGCGGATTATCAGACGGGTATCCGAATTCTTCAGTTCGTGGCGGATATAATCGGCGACCCGGAGGCCCGCATCGTCAGTTTCCATGACAACGTCGAGCAGAACCACCGCAATGTCGGAGCGGCTCGCCATAATGTCCATGGCTTCGCGGGCAGAATAGGCGTCCAGCAACTCAAAGGTCTTTCCCTGAAAGAGCTGGTTGTCGAGCACAACACGGCTGACGCTGTGCACATCCGGTTCATCATCGACAACCAGAATCGTCCAGCGTTCTTCTACCGCTACCGACTCTATGGAGTCAGTTGCTAGATTTAAGGGTTCATCGCCTGAGTCTGTCATCGTCCATGCTACATACCGTGATCCGTGTTAGTGAAGCAAAGGTCGAGAAGTAGGCATTTATACATACTATCGGTTCACCCCATTCGGCCTATACGTAGTTGCCGCAATTGTGATCGACCCGGAGGATATCGGCTTATTTAGCTAAATACTTGAAAATCAAGGCTTATAGTCGGTAAAGCTGTGTTGACGGCCCTGTTCTAGGTCTTTAAAGTTCTGCCTCGCTAGAGGTCACCTGATTCAGTATAGGTGGTAAACGGGAAGTCGGTAGTCAATACCAAGCCGACGCTGCCCCCGCAACGGTAGGTGAGAGTCGCTGAATCGCTGATCAAGGAATCGGTGATGGGTCGAATAACAATACTCACGAGCCCGGAGACCGGCCTATAGCGAACCGCGAAAACGTTGCGGAGGGCAGCGCGTGGAAAGGCCGTTGCGCCCTTTCTTCGAAGCTATCCTGCGTTTTATCAGGCTACACACTGACAGGGATAGCACGTTGACTGCCAAGCTCATGATTCTCGCCTCGCCGGGTAGTAACCACGGCAAAACACTCCTTAGCGCCGGATTTGCAAAAGCCCTGTTGGATCGGGGTGACAGCGTAACCTTGTTCAAAATGGGGCCGGATTATCTGGACCCGAAATTTCTGCAGAAGGCCACCGGCCTTGACGTGCGTCAGATCGATTACTGGATGTTGGGTGCCGACGGAATTGCCGCTGAACTGCAGCGGGCTGCACAGCACTCGGAGTATATCCTGATCGAGGGGGTGATGGGGCTGTTCGACGGCAGCTTTCCTGTGTCAAAGCTGGCCGTGGAATATGGCATCCCGGTGACACTGACGGTAGAGGCTGCGGCGATGGCGCAGACCTTTGGCGCGGTTGTGCATGGTCTGGCGACGTATGACCCGCAGGTGAATGTCAGTGCGGTGCTGGCGAACCGGGTTGGCAGCGACAATCACGGCGCCATGCTGAAAGACAGCGTACGTGCGCCGGTCAAATACCTAGGCTGGTTGAAGCGCGACCCGCGTTTGCAGGTGGAAGAGCGTCATCTGGGCATCAGCAGTAGTGAAGAGCAGGCGCAAGACTGTGCCGAACTCGTGGCGGAAGTCGTCGCTCCAATGCTCGATGATATTGAGTGGGGGCAATTGGAAAGCCTGCCACAGGCTGAAATCGTTCCCGCTAAAAAAGCCCTTCAGGGCCTGAAAATTGCGGTTGCCAATGATGTTGCCTTTAATTTTCTCTATCACGCCAACATCGATTTTCTGCGTGAGCAGGGTGCGGAGCTTATCTTTTTCTCGCCTCTGAATAACAGTCAGCTACCCTCCTGTGACGCACTGTATTTACCCGGCGGGTATCCTGAGCTCCATCTGGAGAGGCTCTGTGATAATGAAACCATGGCTGACCATATCCGCGAGCATATTCTTTCGGGTAAGCCCTGCGTTGCGGAGTGCGGTGGTATGCTGTACTTGCAATCGTCGCTGACCTACGAGGGGAATCAGCATACGCTGCTGGGGTTGCTGCCGGGTAACGCGGTGGTGGGTGAGCGCTTGGCCGCCATTGGTTATCAACAGGCGCCCAATGAAAAATTAAAGGGGCACACCTTTCACTATGCGGCTATTCCCGATGCACGGACCGACGAGCGGGCCCGTTTTCACGATGGTCGCGAGGGCGAGTTTATCTGGCGTCGCGATGCGCTTGTCGCCTCTTTTGTGCACTGGTATTTCCGCTCTGATCCGGACACGGTTTGTGCCTGGTTTCGGGGCGAGCCCGCCTGATGCCATGCTGAGGCGCATTGCTCGATGATGGAAGCCTTGCTGGTGATTGTTATTGCCGTGTTGCTGGACGCCCGTTTCGGTGAAGTGCGTCGTTGGCATCCGCTGATCGCTTTTGGCAACTTGGCCAAAGCTCTCGAAAAGCGTTTGAACGGCGGTCGGATGAGACTTTTGAAAGGGCTGTTGGCCTTGTCACTGGCGCTAACTGTCCCACTGCTGTTGCTGTGGCTTTTGCATGGACTCTTCGCTTTCTCGATCGTGCTGTTATTTCTGCTGGATGGTGTGGTGCTGTATTTCGCTATTGGCAGGCGCAGCTTGCGCGAACATGCGCTGGCGGTGCGTGACCCTTTGCTGACCGGTGATCTTGCTGCCGCGCGTCTGGTAACGGGGCGTATTGTCAGCCGCGATACTGAACAGGCCAACGAACAGGAACTAGTTACCGCGGTGGTGGAAACCAGCCTGGAAAATACCAACGACGCGCTAGTCGCCTCGCTGGTCTGGTACGCGCTGGGCGGTAGCTTTGGTGTGGTATTGCATCGCTGCAGTAATACGCTGGATGCGATGTGGGGATATCGCACCGAGCGTTTTAACCACTTTGGTCGTGGCGCGGCCCGGCTCGACGACGCGCTGGCTTTTATTCCGGCGCAGCTCCTGAGCGCGCTGTATGTCATTTGTGCCCAGGCGGGGCAGCGCGTGGCAGCCGCGCGAATGTGGTTTATACAGGGCTGGCGTTGGAAAAGTGTAAATGCCGGTTCGGTCATGGCGAGTGGCGCAGCCGCCTTGGGTATACGCCTGGGTGGCAGCGCCTGTTATAGCGGCCAGCACAGCGAACGCCCCGTGCTGGGAGAGGGGCGAGAGCCCTCGCTGGCTGATATCGATGCCTGTTTTGCACTGCAAAACCGCGTACTCTGTGTGTTTTTGTTCACGCTGTTTATTCTTGGAGTGGCGTAGTGCTGGACGCTCAGCGGGCCCTGAAACTTCTGACCACTCATGGTGGCAATAAACCGGCCCTGTGCGAACTGCTGGGCATAGACGAAGGCGACCTGCTGGATCTCAGTTCGGCGGTCAGCCACAAAGCCTATCGCTTGCCTGAACTGCCGCAAAAATTGCTGACCGAACTTCCCTATGAGAGCGCCGAGCTACGAAACATAGCGGCGGACTATTACGGTGTTCTCCCCGCTCAAGTGCTTGCCTGCGCTGGTTCTCAGGCCGCGATTCAGGCCTTGCCGCGTTTGCGGGCAAAGTCCAAAGTCTTGTTGCCGGAGGTGGGTTACGCCGAGCATCGCCAATGTTGGGAGGCCGTGGGGCATGAAATCTGCTTTTACGATGGCGCAAGCCGTGACGCAGTTAGCGAGGCGCTAACCAAACATCAGCCAGAGGTGCTGGTGTTGATTCATCCCAATAATCCGACGGCGGACATTGTTGCGGCGGAGGATCTTAAGTACTGGCATTCCCTGTTGCCCTCCGATGGACAGATTGTGGTCGACGAAGCCTTTATCGACCCTACGCCCGGACACTCTCTGACGTCCTGTCTGCATCTGCCCGGTCTGGTGATCCTTCGCTCCGTGGGAAAGTTTTTTGGACTGCCGGGGCTCAGGCTGGGTTTTGTACTCGCTGAGCCTGCCTTGCTAAGACCATTGCGGGAGGCCTTCGGGCCGTGGCCGGTTTCCTCGCTGGCGCAATGGGCGGGTTGCCAGATGTTGGCAGACCGCGTCTGGCAGCAATCTATGATCCGGGAACTTCAGGTGCAGAGTGAGCGGCAGGATAGTCTGCTGCGGGCCACAGGGCTATCTCCTCGATCGACTCCCTTGTTTACCAGTCTTTGTCTGCCCCACGAACAGGCCGAGAACCTTGCACTGGCGCTGCTGGAGCGGGGTATTGCGCCGCGTTACTACCATCAACACCCCGAGTGGGCCTGGCTGAGGTTAGGGCTGGCACCCGCAGAATCCATGGGCAGGCTCGAGCAGGCACTGAAAGATATTCAAGAGGGTTTACCAAGGCGAGCAATTTGATACTCGCTTGAGCAGGATCACCAATTGCCTAGTCTGGCGTTGGTGTCTATAAAAGCGCCTACACTATAAATATCTTTTATTTTGGGGGAGCGGCATGACAAAGCGCGTCTTGCTGACCGGGGCCTTTGGCAACATTGGTACCTACACCATCGACTACCTGTTGGAACGCGGCCACGAGGTGGTTTGTGTGGATCGCAAACTGCCGGGTACGGAGGCCGTCGCCCGGCGCTATGATCAGCGCATTAAAGCGGTGTGGGGTGATATTACTCAGCCGGCCTTGTGGGAGGAGGCCCTTGTTGGCGTCGATGTGGTGATTCATCTTGCCGCCGTTATTCCACCGGTGACTGAAACCAATCACGCTCTCGCTAACAAGGTGAACGTTGAAGCGACCAAAAACCTGATTGCGGCGATGGAAAAGCAGGGCGTCAAACGCTTTATCTTTGCGTCCAGTGTTGCCGTCTACGGCAAATTACAGGATCGTGAGCCGCCGCTGACGGCCGATAGCCCTTATCGGCCCGATGATCACTACGGCGAAACCAAGCTGGCCTGTGAAAAAGCCATCCACGCCTCGTCGCTCGACTGGAGTATTCTGCGGATCAGCGTTGCGCCGCCGATCGAAATAAAATTTGTGGGCGGCAATCATGATTTTGAAATGATCTTTGATATTGCCGTTGATACCCGTATTGAATACGTGCACCCGGCGGACTGTGCGCTGGCTTTTGCGAACGCGGTCGGCTGTGATGAAGCCATCGGCAAGCATCTGTTGCTGGGTGGCGGACCAAGCTGTCAGTGCACGGGCAAGGAATTCAACGACGCTATTCTTGGTGCCTATGGCATTCCGCCGCTGCCCAATCATATTTTCAAAAAGGGTACACCGGCATTCTACGGAGATTTTCTCGATACGGAAGAAAGTCAGCGTCTGCTGAAGTTTCAGCGTCACAGCCTTGAAGAGAGCCTGTCGCACAGCCGCAAGAGTGTTGGTGTGCTGTACTACGTTATCAAACTGTTCGGCCCGCTGATTCGGCCGATTATGGCCTCGCGTTCACCGTACCGGTAACACCTACGGCAAAAAAAGAGCCCGCGGGGGGCGGGCTTACAGGCTGGATGGGGAAAACAGGCATCCACTATTGATGGATGCCATTTTTCATTGTGCCCAGTTTACGTCGGACGCCCTTTTCACAATACGCCTTAAACCACCGATCTTATTGTCCTAATCGACCGATTCGGCGCCATCTGCGCCGAAAATGTTTATGAATTCTGGCGTTTTTGTGGTTTCTGCAAGCGGATTCCCTTCCTACTATGCTTTGCAAAACAAGGGAGATATTCCATATGGGAACCTACGCTATGACCGGTGGTGCCACAGGTATCGGCGCCGCTATCCGCAAACACCTCGAAAATGCCGGCCATCGCCTGATTGTGGTGGACCTGAAAGATGCGGATATCAATGCCGATCTTTCAAGCGAAGCCGGTCGCGCTGAAGCCCTGAACGGAATTAAATCCCAAGCCGGCGAGGGACTGGATGGTTTTATCGCCTGTGCCGGTGTGTCCGGTTCGGTGCCGGTAAAGCCGCTGATTCCGTCAGTGAATTACTTTGGCGCGGTTGAACTGGTCGAGGGGCTTCGCGAATTGCTCGCTGCCCGTCGTGGCTCGGTCGTTTTGATCTCTTCAAATTCAGCGCCAATGGACACCCGCGCCGACTACGTCGATACCTTATTGGCCGGCGACGAAGCGGCTGCGCGCACCGTGGCCGAGGACACCGACGGCCACGCGCTTTACAGCGGTTCCAAGCAGGCACTGGCGCGCTGGATGCGGCGCAATACCCAGGCCTATGCCGCTGAAGGAATCCGTTTAAATGCGGTGGCGCCCGGTTATACCCGTACGCCGATGACGGAAGCTGTCGCCAAAGACCCGGCCTACGCCGATGCAATCCAACAGTTTCTCGACAGCATTCCCCTGAAACGTGCGGGCGAACCTGAGGATATGGCAAAGGCAGTCAGCTATTTGTTGAGCGACGACGCCAGTTTTGTGTGTGGTTCTGTTTTATTCGTGGATGGCGGTCACGACGCCATGCTGCGCCCGGATTCATTCTGAACAGGCAAACACTCATGACGCAAACACGCCGAAACTTTTTAAAGCGCTCTTCTCTATTGGCTGCGGCATCGTCATTGTCTGGCTGCGCATCTCTCGATTCATCGGGTAGCTATGAGGATTGGGATGCCACGCAAATGGCTTACCTGGTTCGCACCGGTCAGGTCACACCGACTGACTTGCTGAATGAGGCTCTGCAACGCACGCGGCAATGGACCCCCTTGCTGAATGCGATAGTGATGGAGCACACGGAGTTTGCGCGCCGCGAAATTGCGGGTGGCGTCAGCGGCCCGCTGGCAGGTGTGCCCTTTCTGCTAAAAGATCTGAATACCTATCTCGAAGGCACGGTGACCACCGAGGGCAGTCGCTTCTTTGCGGAGGCCGTGGCGGCGCGTGACAGCTATCTGGTAGAGCGTTATCGGCGAGCGGGTCTGGTGATATTTGGTAAAACCGCCACGCCGGAGTTTGGCAAAAACACGACCACGGAAACCCTGTTGTGGGGCGAAACCCGCAATCCGTGGAATCCGGATTACATTGTCGGTGGCTCTTCCGGTGGCTCGGCAGCCGCCGTGGCGGCCGGTATTCTGCCTGTGGCGCACGGCAACGACGGCGGTGGTTCGCTGCGTATTCCCGCCTCGGTCTGCGGCCTGTTTGGTTTGAAGCCGAGCCGTTTTCGCACACCACTCGGCCCGGCCGGGGGTGACGGCAACGGCATGTCGACCCAGCATGTGATGAGTCGCAGCGTTCGCGACAGTGCCTTGCTGTTGGATGTTAGTCGGGGGCCGGAACCCGGTGGTTATGGTTCGATTCGCGCCCCCGAGCGGCCCTATTTTGAGGAAGTTGGCCGCGCTCCCGGAAAGTTGCGCATCGGCCTGATGAAAACCCCGGTGATTGACGTACCGGTGGACCCGGAATGCATCGTGGCGCTGGAAAAAACAGCGCGACTCTGCGAATCGCTCGGCCATCATGTTGAAGAGGTTGAGCTACCAATTAACGGGATGGAAGCCTATCTGGCGGCAGGCAAGCTTTTGTCGCTCAGCAGTAACCTAGCTATTCAGGCGCGTGAGAAAGTGCTTGGACGCAAGGTCACTGAGCAGGATATCGAGCCGATAAACTGGGTACGCTATCACCAGTACAAAAAAGTAAGTGGCGAAGAGGTTCTTGCCGCGCGCAGTCTGCAGGTGAAAGTACACTGGCAGATGGCCGAATTCATGAAGAACTACGACGTGATTCTGTCGCCAACGCTGCCAGTGCTGCCGGCAAAGATTGGTCAGATGGGGCCGAAGCAGCCTATGAAGCAGGTCGAACAACTGGCCTCGATGTACAGCCTGTTTACGCTCCTATACAACTTTACCGGTCAGCCGGCGATGAGTGTTCCATTGCACTGGAGTGCGAATGGCCTGCCTGTTGGGGTGCAGTTTGCCGGGCGGTATGCGGACGAAGATGTGCTGCTGCGCTTGGCGGCTCAACTGGAGCAGGCTGCTCCCTGGAAGGATCGACGGCCGGTCTTGCCGGTCTGACTTATTCGGCATCCCCGTGACTTCGAAACTGTTTCGGCGTCATTCCGGTCCAGCCTTTGAACGAGCGAATAAATGAGCTGGGCTCCAAAAAGCCCAACATTTCCCCGATCTCGTGAATCTTCAGTTTTTCATCGCGCAGGTAGCGAATCGCCAGATCGCGGCGGTAGCGATCTTTCAGCTCCTGATAGCTGGTTCCCTCTTTTTGTAGGCGACGACGCAGGCTCGAGGGCGAGAGGTGCAGGTAATCGGCCATCGCCTCAAAGGTGGGTGGCGCGCCAGTTGGCGATTTGGCCAGCAACGATTTGATCGCCGCACCGGTGCTGGCCGGTCGACTGTCCTGCACAATCAGGGTATACACCGCATTGTCGAGGAATTCATCCAGCGACTCCGGGGTATGCACCATGTGGTTGTCCAGTTGCTCGGCGGAGAAATACAGCGCGGTAAGTTCTGCGTCGAAATCCACATTGACCTGGAATACATTGCGCAAGCTGTCGGCATAGGGCTCGGAAATATTGGGTGCGGAGATGGTGGCTCGGTCCAGATCGATATTGCGGCCAATCAGCCAACCCATAAACACGTACCAGATTCGCAGACCGGAGGCCTTGGCGACGGTATCAATGTAGGCCGTGCGGTCCCATTCTTCCGGGGCGTAGGTGCGGTTGGCCGCGTCACTGTTGATAAGGTAGTGGAGGGCGGCCATGTCCCCTTCTTCAATCAGTTCCACCTGGTGCCCAGTTTGGGGCTGCATCATGCGCTCAAAGCGGGCCGCCCGGTGCAGGGCTTCGCGCAGGGTGTGGCAGGTAATCACGCTGTAGCACATAAAGCGGAAAACATCGGTGCCGATACCGGCGCCCCAGGGCAGTGACATATCCATGCGCTGCATGTCTTGGGCAGCGCTCTCATACAAACGGGAGTAGCGGTAGCTGGATAGCTCGGCATGCTTGTCGAGGGCGTCGACTTCTGCCCGGTTGAGGCCGGCGGACTGGGCCAGCGCCTCCGCATTCAGGCCAATCTTTTCCAGATAATCGAGCAGGCGCTGAAATTTGCCTGCCGGTGTTACATGTTCCTTGCCGTTGCTCATGCCAGCCTTTTTTCCAGTGTTATGAATGACTTGCCGCAGCGAACTTAAATGCCGGTGAAAATGCGCCAATTTGTGCTATTGGGTAAATGTGCCTCTACTACACTGTGTGCTATGACAATAACTTGCCGAAAGGGGCTGACACAATGAGCACACAGTTTGCTGCGCAGGTGCGCCACGAGGCCGTGACTAATGGTATCACCAATTGCTTTTTTAATGGCGTGATTGCCTGGTTGCTCGTCCGTGCGAAGGAGGCAATTCCGGTCTGGGGTGGCCACGGTCTATTGGTGGATTTTTTTGCCACCGGCCTGATTCTGCTGTTCATCGTGACCCTGATTGTTGTGCCGCTGTCCCGCCGCAAGGTGCGACAGGGCAAGCTGGAGCCGGTAGCGCTGTCTGACAACAGTTATGGCCAGCTGATCCGGTTTCTTGCCCGCCGTCATCTGGCCTTGAGTGCCTTGCTGCTGGGCTTGTTGGGCGCGGCTCTGTTTGTTCCCCCCACAGCTGCTGTCTTTGCGCTCATGCACATAGAGAACCTGTCTCCTCTGCAGTTTGCGCTTACCAAAGGGGTTTGGGCGGGACTCGTTGCCGGCTGCATGGTGCCGCCTATGGTGCATATGGCCGTGTGTGTTGATGTGAACGACTATCAAGTACAAGAGAGTTAAAGCATGTCCGGATTACTGGAGAACAAAGTGGCCTTGGTGACGGGCGGCGGTTCGGGGATTGGCCGCGCCATCAGTCAAACGCTGGCCCGTGAAGGCGCCAAAGTTGCCGTTGCTGATTTTAATGAAGCCTTCGGTCAGGAATGTGTTGAACTGATTAAGGCCAGTGGTGGCGAAGCCGTCTTTCTGAAGGTGGATGTGACCCAGGAAGATCAGGTCAAACAGATGGTAGAAGGTACCGTCAGTGCGTTTGGCAAACTCGATGTCGCTTGCAACAACGCCGCGGTCAGTCGTGGCAGTGGCCCGATCCATCAGTTCACCAAAGACGTTTTTGATCAGACACTGGAAATGTGCCTGACCAATACCTGGCTTTGTATGAAACACGAGATCGAAGCCATGCTGGCGCAAGGTGGTGGCGCGATCGTGAATATCTCCTCCAACGCCTCGCTGCGCGGCCAGGCCTATAACACGGCCTATGCTAGTGCCAAGGGTGGCGTGAATATTCTGACCAAGAGTTCTGCCGCTGAGTACGGCAGTCAGGGCATTCGTATTAATGCCATATCGCCCGGTGTGATTCGCACCCCGGGTTTGGAAAAGTATTTTGAAGAACAGCCAAAAATGGCCGAAGGCTTGAAAAAAGTTGCGGTGATGAATCGACTGGGTGAGCCGGAAGAAATCGCGGAAGCCGTCGCCTTTCTGGCATCGGATCGAGCGTCATTTATCACAGGCCAACTGCTGTCGGTAGACGGTGGTGGTGCGGTACGAGGTTAAACCATGACAACACGTGTTCCCCTGCCCATGCCTTATGGCTGGTTTCAAGTGCTTTATTCCCATGAGTTGGCTGTCGGTGAATCCAAGCCTTTGGAATACTTTGATACCGAATTGGTGATCTTCCGAACGGAATCCGGTGAGGCCAAAGTACTAGATGCCTATTGCCCACATATGGGAGCGCATCTGGGTTATGGCATTCGCGATCAGGCGGGCGGCGGTTCGCAAGTGAATGGCGAGAGTATTGTCTGCCCCTTTCACGGCTGGGAATACAATGGCGATGGCGAGTGCACCAAGGTACCTTACGCAAAAAACCTGCCCCCCAAAGTCGCGCGCTGCGAGAAGGTGATTAAAAACTGGCAGGTGCGCGAACTGAACCAGTGCATCTACGTGTGGTATCACCCCGAGGATATTGCGCCGACCTTTGAACCGGAGCCTATTCCCGAAGCCGCCGCCGATAACGCCGACTGGGGCGAAATGAAAACCTACCAGTGGGAGATCAATACCCACATGCAGGAGATTGGCGAAAACGCCGTCGATCCCGCCCACTTTTTCTTTGTGCATGGCACTGCTGATGTTCCTACACCGACGGAGATGTCGTTTGACGAGCACAAGCGTTATGGCTTTCTGAAAACGGAAATGCATACGCCCAAGGGCACCGTGCACGGCAGTATTGAAAACAGCAGCATTGGCCCGGGCATCGCTCTGGTGAAGTTCAGCGGTATCTGCGACACGGTTCTGATGGCCAATATCTCGCCCATCGGCCCGGAAAAGTCGGTCGCAAAATATGCCTTTATTCAACGCGCTGATGCGGGAAAAACCGCCAGTCGGGTAGGGCAGGCAATCATCGATGATATTCGCAAGCAGATGGATGAAGACCGGATTATCTGGGCTCACAAACGCTATCTGGAAAAGCCCATGCTGTGTGATGGCGATGGCCCCTTTAACCGCTTTCGTAAGTGGTATGGCCAGTTTTTAACAGCCTCTCCCTCTGGGAGAGGGCAGGGGTGAGGGGGTAGTCGTCACGATGTTCAAAAACTACAACTACCTGCTGCAGCCCGGCCGCATTGGTTCATTGAACCTGAAAAACCGTATGTTCGTCACGGCGATGGGGGTGAACCTTGCGGAAGCTGATGGGCATTGCGGCGAACGTATTCGCGCCTTTCACGAAGAGCAGGCCAAGGGCGGTGCGGCGCTGGTGACTCTGGGCGTGGCCGGTGTGGCCTGGCCTCACGGCGGCAATATGCCACGTCAGGTCGCGATCTCTGACGATAAATTTATTCCGGGTTTGCGTGACCTTGCCGATGCGGTACATCGTCACGATGCCAAAATCATTTCCCAGCTCCACTTTGGTGGTTTGGTCGGCGTTGAAGATATGAAGCATGGCCGGCCGGTGTGGATTCCGTCGATGCCAGTCTTCAAGCAGAGTGACCTCGAAGCGGGCATGCTCAAGGACGAAATCGCCCGCTCGGCAACCTCACAAAAACTCGACGTGAAACTGCACCCGATGACGAAAGAGGACATCGAGGTACTGGTGCAGAAGTTTGCCGATGGCGCACGCCGTGTGCGTGAAGCGGGCATGGATGGCTTGGAAATCCACGGAGGCCACGGTTACCTGATCTCTGAATTTCTGTCGCCGCTGACCAATCAGCGTGATGATGAATACGGTGGCTCGGTTGAAAACCGTGCGCGCCTGTTGATGGACATTATTGCGGCGGTGCGCAAAGAAGTCGGTCGCGACTTTCCGATCTGGTGCAAGCTGGATTCTGAAGAGTTCGGGCAGGCCGATGGCATCTCACTGGAAGATGCCAAAATCGTAGCGCGCATGGCGCAAGATGCCGGCATGGACGCGATTACCGTGAGCGCCTATCACGACACCTCGCGCGGCGCTCTGCACTCGGAATCCAATATTCCCCATACGCCGGAGCGTTTGGTTGCCAACGCCACGGCGATTAAACAGGTATTGGATATCCCGGTTATTACTTCCGGTCGTATTGAACCGGAACACGCCAGTAAACATATTGGTGAAGGTCACTTCGATTTCTTCGGTATGGGCCGCAAATTGCTGGCCGATCCCCATCTGCCGCGCAAGCTCGCAGAGAACCGCGCCAAGGATATTCGACCCTGTGTTTACTGCTATTGCTGCGTGAGTCAGATTTATCTGGAGTCGCCGGTGAAATGTGCGGTCAATCCGGATACGGCGTTTGAAACCGATAACCTGCTTGCGCCAGCGGACAAGCCCCGTCGTATTGCGGTGATTGGTGGCGGCCCCGGCGGAATGGAAGCTGCGCGCAGGTTGACGCTGCGCGGGCACGATGTGGTTCTGCTTGAAAAAAGCCACGTGCTGGGCGGTACTCTGCAATTCGCTGCAATTGCCTATGAGCCCAATGGCAAATTACTCGACTGGCTGAAAGGGCAGATTCGGCAGCTGCCGATAAATGTTCATTTGAACACCGAAGCGACGCCAGAGTTACTCAAGCGCCTTGGTATCGAGGAGGTTGTGGTCGCAACCGGCGCTACGCGCTCCATGCCGGCCATACCCGGAGCCGATAAAGACTTTGTGTTCAGCGGCGATGAAATGCGAGCGATGGTGCTCGGTGAAAAACTGGGCTCCCTGCGCGACAAACTCGACGGCTTTTCCCGCTTTATGCTGTCAGCCGGTTCACTGACCGGCGCCAGCCAGCGTCGTTCTCTGGTGAATCTCGCAACCCGTCACTGGATGCCGCTGGGCGATAAGGTGGTCATTATTGGTGGTGAACTGGTCGGCCTGGAGCTGGCAGAATACCTCGCCCATCGCGGCAAGCAGGTTACCGTACTGGAGGAAAGTTCACGTCCCGGCGCTGGCTTGTATCTGGTGCGTCGTCTGCGCCTGCTGGACGAACTGCGCGAAGAAGGTGTAACGCTAATCAGCAAGGCCAGTGAAATTGCCATCGGCGATCAACAGGTGGCTTATCGCAACTACCGCGGTCAGATTCGTCATCTTGGCGCTGACCATGTTGTGGTCGCAAAAGGCGCCGAAGGCAACCTGAGTTTGGCTGACAAGCTGAGCCATCAGGGCTTTTCCGTGCATACTGTAGGGGACTGCAGTGGTGTGACCTACATTGAAGGCGCCATGCACGACGCCGCAAGGGTGGCGGCGACTATTTAGCGCCGCCCGGCTGTGGTAATTTAGCGCGCCTCGAACCTAGGGGGCATTACTGTGCTCAGCTACCAACATCACTACCATGCCGGAAATTACGCCGATGTGCTCAAGCACTGGTTGCTATTGGAGTGCGTTGCCCACCTGCAGAAGAAAGATAAACCCTTCGACTATATCGATACCCATGCCGGGGCGGGTTTGTACCGGCTGGATTCCGATGCGGCGCGCAAGACCGGTGAAGCGGTAAAGGGTGTGTTAAAACTCGATTGGGATGCCATGCCGGAGCTTTCGCTTCTGCAGGATAATCTACGGGATGATTTAAAAAACCAGCGCTATCCCGGCTCCCCCTTACTGGTTTCCCGTTTGTTGCGACCGGGCGATAAAGCCTGGTTGTGCGACCTCCACCCCTCAACGCTGCGCGAACTCGAGCAGCACTGCGGCCAGCGCAAGGGTAACTACGTGCGTAAAGAGGATGGCTTTAAAGCGCTGCCGGGGCTCTTGCCTACAGCTAGCCGCCGGGCTCTGGTCTTGATTGATCCCTCCTACGAAGTCAAAAGCGATTACCAGACGGTGGTCAAAGTCGCCACTAGTGCGCTGCATAAAATGGCCCAGACCCAGGTGCTGATCTGGTATCCGGTGGTGGATCGCGAGCGCATAAATCAACTGGAAAAGGACGTAAAACGCGCCGGACTGCGCAATAGTCATCTCTTTGAAATAGGCGTTGCCGACGATGATAAGCCGGGAATGACGTCATCGGGCTTAATTGCCGTCAACCCATCGTGGACGGCGCCGGAGCGTTTCAAAACGCTTGCGCCAAAACTCTCCTCTACTCTTACCGAAGATGGCAAAGCCCGCTGGCGCTATCAGGTGCTGGTGCCAGAATAAGCAGAGGATCGTAGTTCAGATGATGTCGCTTGGGATCTAACGACGTAAACCGGTATTTTTGCGCCAAGCCTTCGGCATCACTGTTCACTGACAGATAGGCTGTGTTAGAACTTCGTTAAATCGCTTGGTCAGGATAGGTGACGATGAAATCGACTACGGCTCTAATGCGGCTCTTGTTATCCACGCTACTAGTTGGCCTGCTGAGTGCCTGCAACAACGCAACGGCAGATTTTCGCGCCGAGTTGGTAACGGATGGCGTTCGCTCGCCCTGGGGTGTGGCCTGGTTGCCCTCCGGTGACATGCTGATCACCAGTCGTCGGGGCGAATTCTATCGCTTGACCGCCCATGGAAAACTTCAGGCAATCGCCGGTTTGCCAGAGGTAGATGTGAATGGACAAGGCGGCTTATTGGATGTGGCGGTGCATCCGGACTATGCCGACAACGGCTGGATTTACCTCTCCTACTCCAGTCCAGCCGGCGAAGGGCGGGGCAGCAATACAGCCGTACTTCGGGGCCGCTTACAGGATAAAACTCTGGTCGACAGCAAGGTGTTGTACAAGGGCGAGCCGAACTCCGGGCGGGGCCAACACTACGGCAGTCGTATCGTTCTGGACGGCAAGGGTCACCTGTATTTTTCCATTGGTGATCGCGGCGCGCGGGATGAAAACCCCCAGGATCTTTCCAAAGATGGCGGCAAGATTTACCGGCTTACGGACGACGGTCAGGTACCTGATGACAATCCTTTTGTGGTGCAGAAGAATGCGCTCCCAGCGATATATTCACTGGGCCACCGCAACCCTCAAGGTATGGCGTTGAATCCGAAAACGGGTGAGCTATGGTTGCACGAACACGGCCCGCGTGGCGGCGATGAAATCAATATCGTCAAAGCTGGTGCCAACTATGGCTGGCCGATTCTGAGCTATGGTGTCAATTACAGTGGCACCCGGTTTGCCGAAGGCCAGACCCGAGAGGGTTACGAATCGCCCATCCACTATTGGGTGCCATCGATTGCCCCCTCTGGTATGACCTTTGTCACCAGCGAGCATTACCCCGAGTGGCAGGGGCATTTGCTGGTGGGCTCATTGAAATTTGGCTATGTGGTGCTCTGTCGCCTAGACGGTGATCGGGTGGTCCGCACCGAGCAGGTGCTGGAAGGTATTGGTCGCGTTCGCGATATCAAGCAGGGGCCGACCGGCTTGATTTACGTAGTGACTGAGAATAATGGCATCTTCAGGATTCCTTCCCGCAAGGGCTAGAAGGCGCTTTTGCCGGTTGCCAGTATCTGATAGCTGTCGATGTTGTAGCGTTCACGCAAGGGCACGGCAATATCGAGGTGCACTACTTTGTCCTTGCCGGCCTTGCTTGAACTGAAGCGAAGACCAAAGCCTACGTTCGCGAGGTTGGTGGTATTGTTTATCTGGGGCGTTTCCGTGTCCCGCGTGCGGCCCACATCGATATAGGCGACTGCGCCGACCCTGAACAGATTAAAGATATGCCAGTCGGTAAAATGGCGCCGCTCCACCGTGAGCAGCCAGCGCTGGTTCCCGCGCTGGGTATCATTGGGGTAGCCCCTCAGGTTGTCGTTGCCGCCACTGGTCAGTTGTTCGTTTTGCTCAATATTGCGGCCCGCATCCAATCGCAGGCGCGCGTACCAGCGGTTTTTCTGATCAATAAAATGAAAATATCGGGTTTCAAAGTTTGCAAAGGTGCTTTTGGCCTTATCCGTATTGGTGTTGTAGCGACCATCAATGCCCGCATAAAACTGCATGATGTGATGCCTGCCCACACTGAGTGTGTATTGGTGTTGAAGGCTGTATAACACCGCATCTTCGCTGCTCCCCCAATTTTCACTGGCGTAGCCCATGCGAGTAGACCAGTAAGCGCCCAGACGAATGTCCTCCTGCCGGCCAATCTGATTGATATTGGTCGTCGTCCAGAAACGGTCTTCAATGTATTCCCAACCCATCCACGGGTAGCGCAATTGCCTATCTTCGGGCGGGTCAATAGCGCTGTCCGGGAGATCTGTGTACACGGTAGAGGATTCGGTAATGCCGACCGTCCAGCGCTGGCTCACATTGTCGATCAATCCACGTGACCAGCCGCCGTAGACCTCATAGAGCTCAATCTCAGTTTTGAAGGTATTTAGCCGTTCCTGAGCCGTATCAATATCGTCGATGCGATCTTCCTGCAGTGCATACACACCGTAGGACCAGGGCGTATTGAGAGAGTAGAAGGGGCGGGCAATGCCGGCCTCTTTAACCGAGCCATCAGACGTTTCGGAGTAGGTCAGATCGAGTTCGGTATGGTTGCTAAACAATTGGTCGTGTCCGTAGCTGACACTGTAGCCACTGCGGTCATCATTGCGGAAATAACCTAGCGCCAGCGACTGCCCGGTACCCAGCAGGTTAGATTCGCTGATACCGACGCTGCTTTTGTTCTCGCCACCGGTGCGGGAAAACGACGTCGATGGCGTCAGCGTCCAGATATCTCGCACCACCGCCAACAGATCGACTTCATCGCCGCAAGCCCGGCGAGGTACCAGCATGGCATCAGCCAGGTAATCATTCTCCCGTAGCAGGCGTTCGTTCTCGGCTACCAGCTTTGCCTTAAGAGGTTTGCCACTTTCAAGAGTAAGCTGGCGCGAGATTGTAAACGGGCGAGTATCGATGTGAAGGGTATTGATCAGTCGGTAAAGCCGGTTAGATTCGTCCGGATCGTTCTCATTGAAAATAGGTAGCACGACCGGCTCGATCTCACCGATAGTCATACCATCAAAGGCGGAGTAATCAATCGATTTGCGAGTATCCACAAAATCGAATAAGCGCGGATCATTGCGGGTGTAGAAGGCCTGACACCCTGAGTCTGCTTCTGCTGCCGCTAATCCAGACAGAGTCAGCAGCAGAAAAGAGGTTGCCCACTGGGTCCTCATACACTGATTGTATCCCCGTTGTTCCTCCGATCAGGTTAAGGGTACGGAGTGTAAAAAAGGCGGGCAATGGAAAAGGGAATATTTGGGTAAGGTTTCACCTAGAAGAGAGAGCTTCCTTTGAGGCTCAAGAGATGCCTTGTCTTCATGCGACGTATGATAAGCACAGGGCGACGAGCCTTCGTAATCTAGTCTCCGTCACTTAAGTCCACGGCATAGTACAGCAGTCAGTATAAGTAAAAACCACAATAGCTCTTGCTTTGCATAATGAGCAATAGTTAGCGCTAACCTGTCCGCGGAGTGGTTATGACCGTTGTTACTGCACTAGACAGCGAGTTGGCCGCGGAGTCTCAAAGTGGTCGCAAGCGCTATCTCACAGTCGCGACTCGACTCGCGTTTATGCTTGTATTTGCGGCGCTGTGGATGGGTGGAAGTCTATATCTTGCTATTCCATGGATTAACGCACTCGCCAACGATATCGGGCTCGTGGCAGCGTGGCTGGTTGTCGCCGGTATCGCGCTGATTCCCGGTTATATCAACGCTTTTCTCATCGCTGGTTTGCTTTTCGACTGGCGTCCCAAGTTCAAACCGTTAGAACAAGCGCCGGGTTTAAGTATCCTGATTGCTGCCTATAATGAAGAAGATTCTATCTATGGCACACTTGGGTCAATTTATAGTCAGAATTACCCCGGTCCTCTCCAGATTGTTGTTATCAACGATGGCTCACAGGATCGCACAGCTGAGATCGTCAGGGAGTTTCAGGTCTTGGTTGAGCGCTTGCAGGTGCATTACACGCTTGAGCTAATCGATTGTCCAAAGAATGCGGGTAAAGCGGCGGCCTTGAATCAAGGCTTAATGCAAGCAAAATACGATCTCGTTGCTACAGTTGATGCGGATTCCATGCTTTTTGGTGAAGCACTTCTGAATATCGTAACCAATCATGTTCGTAGCCCAAGTCGGACGGCTTCTACCGCAGGGTGTGTTCTTGTCCGTAACTCTCGAAAGAATATGCTCGCAAAGTTGCAGGAGTGGGACTATTTTCTGGGCATTTCCGTCGTCAAACGCATTCAGTCACTATTGCAGGGGACGTTAGTCGCGCAAGGCGCATTTTCGGTTTACAACAAATCTGCGCTCGAAGAAATTGATGGTTGGCGGGATACGGTTGGGGAAGATATTGTCCTTACATGGAAGATTATCGAAAAAGGATATAGGGTCGGGTTCGCCGAAAATGCTTTTGCGTTTACTAATGTGCCCGAAGATTACAGGACATTCTACAATCAGAGAAAGCGTTGGTCGCGCGGCTTGATTGAGGCTTTTAAACGCTCTCCTCGTGTACTGATTCAGCTGCGTTTGAATACGCCGTTTGTTTGGCTTAATGTTCTTTTCCCCTATCTGGATTGTATTTATCTTTTTATTTTCCTGCCCGGTGTTCTGGGCGCGATTTTCTTTAAATACTACGCCGTGGCTAGTATCGTGACATTGCTCTTACTGCCATTGATACTTATCCTGAATTTGCTGATGTACGTGAAACAAGTGTCAGTATTTAACCAATATGGACTCAAAGTGCGTCGAAATATACTGGGAGCGTTAGTTTTCATGCTTGGGTATCAGGCAATCCTAGCTCCCGCTTGCATCGTTGGTTATGCATCTGAAATGTTTAACCTGAGGAAAAGTTGGTGAGGTTTTGCATCGCCGTCTTTCTCGGTGCTGTGTTGGTCGTGCCGAATTTTTCTGTTGCTCGTGAGCGCCTGACTATAGATACAAATATTGCTCGCGATTCAGATCGTGCAAAACATGATAGCTACTACTTGAAGTATCGTTATGACAGGGGGACGCGAGAAAGCCCGAGCTATTGGGGTTTCGGTGTTGGGAGCCGCCAGATACGGGATCGTCAGGGTGAATCTACTTACAGTGGCGTGGCTGTAGAGATGCAGCAGCCACTCAATCAGGCAGTCGTCTTGCGTGCACAGGCTGCCAAGCTGTTAGACACCGATTGGTCGCCGTGGACCGGAAGCACTGCTTTAGTTATTACACCCAACCCCAGGCTTTACGCGGAAGTGTTTGCTGAGCGAGATATCGTCGATACCACGCGAGCAATTGAGCAAAATCTTTGGGTTAAAACTTTCGGTATATCGTCTGACTATAAATTGCATCCCGAGCTGACATTGGTAGGCGCATTCTTCGGTCAGCGATTCAGTGACCATAACTCGCGAACAGGCAAAGTAGCACGCATGCTTTGGGAGGTTACTTCCGTACCTTGGTTTATGGCGGAATTACGCTACAAGGTTCTAACGGCTGAATTTAATGGTGATGGTTATTTCAGTCCGGATAGGCTCACAGAGTCACTTGCATTGGTGACTTTTCGAGGTACTATTTTCGAGGAAAGTCATGCGCTGAGTTTGCAGCTAGGGGCAGGGAAGCAGGAGGTAAACCGAGAATTTTCTCAGGACCTGTATTTGGCTGAATTTAAGGCGCGTGGTTGGTTTACCGACAGCGTCGGACACGAATTGACGCTGGGCTGTAAAAACACCGGCGATGTCAGCTTTGCCGCTCAAGCCAGTGACTACCGATATTGCTACTCCAGACTGCAACTGCACAAAGTATGGTAGCTTTTGTTTAAAAGCTCTGGGCATTGCGTCATTACGGTGTGTGCCTTTCTAGGAAATCCGCCAGATGCCCCAAATATGCCCCCAGGTGTACCGAATTCCCTCGGAATATGGGGGCTTATTAAAGCAAAAACCCCGCATTTGGCGGGGGTTTCGGTCTTCTTCGGAATGTCCTGGAAGGGTAATTGGTGGAGCCGGGGGGATTTGAACCCCCGTCCGTCAGCACTCTGCCGAGAGCTCTACATGCTTAGTTTCCGTTTATTGATTTAGCCTCACACAGCCCAACGGTCAGGACGTGGTCGGCGAGCCTGCTTAAAGTTTAACAGCTCCGTGACAGGCACACTTTGCTGCGATCCCATTCTATATGACAGTCAATAACGCGGTATGGGCACCTTGCTATCGACCGCTAGCGGGGTTTAGGCCGCTAGAGCGTAGTTGTCGTCGTTGGCAACTATAAGATAACAGCTTTGGATTAACGTGATTCGCTGTCATCACGGCATGCACTCACGGTTTTGTTACCGGCGTCGAATCCAAATCGGCCCCAAAACCTGAACCCGTATTGTAACTGACTGTTGCTGTGGCGTCATGGTTTATACGGCTTCTATGTTGAGTTGGACGCCTGCGAGGGCGATGAGTTCCTGTTCGTCGTCCAAATCGGCGCGAGTTAGGGGGTTTTGATTCAGCCAGCTTTCCGGGGCAGTGAGGGTCAGAGCTTTCTTGCCGGTGGCGTTTAGCGTCACTTCTTTCGGGATGCTGCGGCTCTGGCGGCGACGGTGAAGGATGCAGGCGAGACGAAACAGGGCGACCAGCAGCCAGTCGGGTTTCAGGCTGGAGGGGGCGTCGCTGATTTTCGGTTTACGGCGGTGATTGAGTACAAGAAAGGCCAGCCGCGCCTGCTCCTGTCGGGAGAAGCCGGGCATGTCGGCGTTGTTTAAAATATAGGCGCCGTGCTTGTGGTAGCCGCCGTGGGCAATGGCGAGGCCAATCTCATGGAGGGCAGACGCCCAGCGCAGCTGAAGCTCTGCCTCAGTCGGTTCGGTTTTGAGCTCTTTTTTTACACCCGGCAACCAGCGAAGTGCTAGCTTGCAAATGCGCTGGGCCTGCGAGGTGTCTACATGATATTGCCCGACCAAGTGGTTGATGGTGCTTTCGCGGGTGTCGTGGTGGTGCAGGCGGCCGGCGAGGTCGTGAATAATGCCTTCGCGAATGGCGTAATCGGAGGTCTGCATCTGGTTGATGTCGAGTTCCTCAAACAGGGCAAGCAGAATCGATAGCCCTCCAGGTAGCACGCTCTGGCGTTCGTTGCTAAGGCCTTTGAGGTCGACGTCTTCGCAGGATTTAAACTCGAGCAGGGTATCGCGAAGGGCGGTAAGGCTTTTGCGGGTGATAACGCTGCTGTCGCCGAGGGCATTATCTCGCACAATGCGGCCAATGGTGCGAATGGTGCCGGAGGCACCAACCGCTTCGTCCCAGGTGCCGCGAAAGGCTTCTATGTATGGGGCGAGTTCGCGGGCTGCTGCGTTGTGGGCTTTTTTGAAGGCGGACTCACTGAGCTTGCCGTCCGGAAAGTAGCGGCGGCTGAAGCTGACGCAGCCCATATCCAGACTTTCCATCAGTTGCGGTTTCTGTGCCCCAACCACGAGCTCGGTGGAGCCGCCGCCGATATCGACTACCAGTCTCCGCGAATCGCCGGGTGAAAAATCATTCGCCACTCCCAGGTAAATCAGACGGGCCTCTTCCGTACCCGAGATAATATTGATCGGGGAGGGCAGAATGTTCTCTGCCTGTGAAATGAAGCTCTCTGCATTGATGGCACTGCGCAGCGTGTTGGTGCCTACAATACGGATGTGGTCTGCAGGCACTCCGCACAGGCGCTCGGCCATTTTTTTCAGGCTGGCGAGGGCGCGTTCAATGGCCTCGTCCGACAAGGTATTGTGTTTATCCAAGCCGGCCGCAAAGCGAACCATGTCTTTGTGAGTGTCAATAATGATCAGTTTGCTTTGGTCGAAGCGAGCAATCAGCAGGTGAAAGCTGTTGGAGCCCAGATCCAGGGCGGCATAGACTTCCGGCTTGTCGTCAGATGGCATGGGGTTCCGCAAACTCCGGTTAAGCGGCAGGGCAAAGGCTTTTCTGCAGTGTAGCGGCAGCCTTTAGGGATTGCGACCGCCCTTGGAAGCTATCGCAGGAAATATGTCGCAAGACCTCTTTTCGGCAATCTGCATTGCTGTCATAAAGTCGACATAAACGTACTATAGGCTGGTGCTGGACACTGTGTTTTGTGGATGGAGTATTGAATGACTGACTCAGGTGTGCGGGATAACTGGATCCCGAAGGAGTTGAGTTGGCTATCATTTAATGAGCGCGTACTGCAGGAGGCTGCAGACGCGTCGGTACCCATTATTCAGCGGGTGCGCTATCTCGGCATCTTCTCCAATAACATGGATGAATTCTTTCGGGTTCGCGTGGCTGATGTGCGCCGACTGGCGGCCTTTTCTACGCCCTCCAAGCAGGAAGAATTCAAACAACTACTGGAAAAAATCCAACTCAGAGTGGTCGAATTGCAGCGCCGCTTCGATCAGATTTATCTCGCCACGCTGAAAGACCTGCGCAAGCGCGGTATTTATCTCGTTAGCGAGCGCCAACTGGACGATCACCAGCGCGAGTTTGCCCGCAATTACTTTTTCGAGCACATTCAGCCGGAGTTGGTGCCTATCATTCTGGATGATAACTACCCGTTGCCTGAGCTCAATGACGCGTCTATTTATCTGGCCATCAAGTTGGTATCGGCAGATCAGGTGCGCTATGCCATTCTCGAAGTGCCCACGAATCGCCTGAGCCGTTTTATCAGTATCCCGTCGCGCAAGGGCAAGCGTGGCAAGGTCATGATGGCGCTAGAGAACCTGATTCGGGTTTGTCTGCACGATGTATTTCGCGGCATTTTCCAGTTGGATAGCGTTGAGGCCTACACCATTAAGCTGACTCGAGATGCGGAGCTGGAGCTGGGTGAGGAGGTCACAGAAAGCTTTTTTGAGCGGATGGAGCGCAGCCTAAAGCGACGCCGTAAAGCCGACCCAGTGCGTTTTGTGTACGACAGTGATATGCCCGAAGACCTGCGCGACTATCTGGCGCGCCGCCTTGGCCTCGGTCGTCTCGACTCCGTGTTGCCGGGCGGGCGTTACCACAATTCAAAGGATTTTATGGGCTTCCCTAACCTCGGGCCAGCCTATCTGGAATTGAAGCCATTGCCGAAAATTCCGGTGCCGGCAATTGATGCTCACGACAATATTTTTGATGCCATTGCCCAGCAGGATGTGCTGCTCTACTACCCTTACCACAGTTTTACCTACGTAATTAACCTGCTGCGTACGGCGGCGATTGATCCAGCGGTGCGTTCGATTTCTGTGAGTCTGTATCGGGTGGCGTCGAACTCTCATGTGGTAGATGCACTGATTAACGCCGTGGCCAATCACAAAGACGTGACGGTGGTGGTTGAGTTGCAGGCGCGTTTCGATGAGGAGGCCAATCTGGCGTTGTCCCATCGCCTGCAGGAGGGTGGGGTAAACGTGATTTTCGGCGTGCCGGGGCTGAAAGTGCACGGCAAGCTCATCTCCATTACCCGCCAGGAAAATAACACGGCCCGTTATTACACCCATATTGGCACCGGAAATTTCAATGAAAAGACCGCGGAGGTCTATACGGATTTCAGTCTGCTGACCTACGATCAGGAAATTGGTGAAGAGGCCGCCAAGACCTTCGAGTTTATTCGCTACAACTATCGTCGTCCGGACTACAAACATCTGGTTGTGTCGCCGATCAACAGCCGTGAACGCCTGTTGGGCATGATTGATCAGGAAGTCGAAGCCGCGAAGGGGGGCGAGGACTCCGGTTTGACCTTTAAGTGCAACAACCTTGTGGATTCTGACTTGATCGATAAGCTCTACGAAGCGAGTCAGGCAGGTGTGCCGATCCGGCTGATTGTGCGTGGCATGTGCTCACTGGTGCCCGGTATCAAAGGCGTTAGCGACAATATTGAAGCGATCAGTATCGTCGATCGTTTTCTGGAGCACCCGCGCGTGTACATGTTTTATAACGGCGGTGACCCCCGATACTTTTTGTCATCGGCGGATTTGATGACGCGCAATATTGATTACCGGGTAGAAGTGATGTGCCCGGTCTACGACCCGGTGGCGAAGAAAACCCTGCAGGATATTCTCGATATTCAGTGGGCAGATAACGTAAAGGCGCGGGTGCTGGAGTCGAATCTGGTCAATCGCTTGCGTTTGCCGCGCAAAAAGAAAACCAAGCGTATTCGTTCGCAAGAGGCTATTCACCGCTACCTGAGCAAGGGCCGCCTACCGCGTCTGCGCAAGCTTAGCTATCGCCCGCCAAACGGTGACTAGGTTTTTACGACAAGCAGATTGCCGGTGACCTTGCGCGGCTTGCTGATGTCGCCGTCAAGCAGTTCGCCACCGAAGTCTTTAGCGCAGCGTTTGGCGAGCTCCAGAAAGGGTGGGCGACCGGGGTCTGCAATAATAATCGTGCCGACTTTGGCTTTAACGGACCTTTTTACCAGGCTGTAGAGTGGCTCGATCAATTCATCCCAGAAACAGATATCGCCGCCCAGCACATAATCAAAGCCTTTCAGGTCTTTGACTTTCAATTCTTCATAACGCGCAACGACGGTTTCCACTTCGACATCATTGAGCAGACTATGAGTTTCCAAAAACGGGAACACGTGTGGGTCGGCGTCGGTCGCCGTGACGTTTGCTTCAAAGTGTTTGGCGCAAAATATCGAAAGCAAACCCCAACCGGCGCCGACTTCAAGCATGTCCGCGCCCAGTTCCGGCTCGTTTTTCTTCAGATAGTCCATGATCATAAAGCTGGAGCCCCAGACTTTGGTGCCGTGAATCTCAGGTGTCGGCAGCTCGTCGGTGATGTGCTTGATCAGGTGGTGCTTTTTTTTGAGGATGATTAGATCGTTGAGGTAGTAATAATCTTCAGTAGCCATGCGCACTCGTATTATTCAGTCTGCCTGAACCCCAGTGTGCCAGCGTTAGATGACAGTTTCAGGCGGGTAGATCTTTGGGCGAATCGAAGTGTATCAGGTCGGCGCAGCCCGCGCGTATTTGATCCCAGTATTCCACTTTAAGCTGCAGCTCGGCAAAGCCGGCGGTGGGGAAGTGGCGGTGACCCTGGCCTGTCAGCACTTCCAGCAGATCTTCCAGTGCCGGATTGTGGCCAACCAGCAGAATACATTGCAGGCGTGTGTCGCGGTCTTTTAACCAGTTCAGCAAATCATTGTGATCGAAGCTATAGAGCGCGTCGTCGAGCGTGAGCTCGCCCGAGGGGGCATCGAGTGCGTTACGTACACGTTTGATGGTGCTGCGACAGCGCTTGGCTGGGCTGCTGAAAATATGTTCAACCGCGCTACAGTGCTTCTCGATAACGCTGGCCACCGCGACTGCGTCGCGCTTGCCGCGTTTCGACAGCGGACGGTCGAAATCATCGAGAGAATCGTCGTCGTGGCTGGATTTAGCGTGTCGTAGTAAGTAAAGCGTCTTCACTTGTTGTGTTCGCGCAGTACGCGCTGCTTCTGCCGATCCCAATCGCGCTCTTTTTCGGTATCGCGTTTGTCGTGCTGCTGTTTGCCCTTTGCCAAGCAAATCTCGGCTTTGATCAAATGCTTTTTCCAGTAGAGCGCAGTACACACACAGGTATAGCCTTTTTGCTGTGTGGCTTCAAGCAATCGGCTTAGCTCCTTGCTGTGCAGCAAGAGCTTGCGGGTGCGGGTCGGGTCCGTCACATAGTGAGTGGACACCGTTTGCAGCGGAGTGAACTGGGCTCCAATCAGCCAGGCCTCGCCATCCCGAAGAAAGACGTAGCTCTCGGTGATCTGTGCCTTGCCGGCGCGGGCGCTTTTCACTTCCCAGCCCTGCAGGGAGACACCGGCCTCGAACTTGTCGGTGAGATGATAGTCGTGACGCGCACGTTTGTTCAGTGCGATCGTCGAACTCGGTTGTTTGGGTTTCTTGGCAGCCATGGGCGCGCATTATAGGGCTTCTCACTGGTAAAGCCTACGGAGCTGAGCCAAAATGCCAGCAGATCAGCTATTTATGGGGAACAGCATTGCAACGAGACACCCTGCAGGGAGTTTGGGTCAGTCGCTGGACATTTGTGGCGGCGGCTTCAGGGCTGGCTATTGGCCTCGGCAATTTCTGGCGCTTTCCCCATGAGGTTGGCCACCACGGCGGCCTGCTCTACATCCTCGCGTATTTGGCCTTTCTTTTGATATTGGCAACCCCCGTTATGCTGGCCGAAGTGGTGATGGGCTCGCGCGGTCGCGCCAACCCCGAAACCGCTATTCAATTTCTTAATCTCGAATCTGGCAGTCGCCCTGAATGGCGGCTGGTGCCGGTATTGGCAATGGTCACGGGCTTGCTGATTCTGGTGCATATGTCAGTGATCGCGGGGTGGGTTAGCAGTTATGCCTATTATTTGGGTGATCACAAATTGGGCGCTATCAGTATTGAGTTTGCCGCTGAATATTTCGGCGATTACGTTCAGTCGAAAGAGGAAATGCTGAAGGGTTTCACGGGTTTCATACTGATTCTGCTGCCTTTGGCGATGATGCGAATGACGCTCGCGACGGGGCAGATTCTGCGTCTGCTGGTCCCCATCATTCTGATTGCCCTGCTGTGTATGGCCTATGCCGCGTCCCAGATGGGGAATTTCCCGGCAGGCCTGTCCTGGATGCTGGCAGTGCGGCCCGAGGATTTCGGGCCTGACGCGATTGTTTCGGCGCTGGGGCAGGCTTTCTACTCGCTGGGTATTGGGGTGGGGGCGATGATGATTTACGGGGCCTATTTCCCCGACGGTCGCTCGATTTCCCGCCAGGTAGGTGCGGTTGCGATCATTGATACGGTGGTGGCGCTGGTAGCGGGGATCAGCATCTATGCGCTGGTGTTGGATTACAATATCGAACCGGGCAACAGTGTGCCTCTGCTCTTTATCAGTCTGCCCTATGTATTTGGCAATCTGCCCTTCGGGGATCTATTGGGCGGAGCATTTTTTATTCTGGTAGGGCTGGTAATGCTTTGCAGTGCGCTGGCACTGCTCGAGCCGGCACTGGCCTGGGCGGTGGAGAAAACACCGCTGCCGCGCTGGGCTGCGGCCTTGGGATTAGTGTTTGCTGTATGGCTTGCGGGTGTTTGGCTCATTGATGATGTAGCGGCGCCAGGCGCTGCAACCCGGCTGTTTTTTCTCAATCGCCTGACCTCGGAACTGCTGTTGCCGCTCAGTGCGCTCGGCCTTGCGCTGTATGCGGGCTGGGTGCTGCGCGATGTGCAGGCTCGGGACGAGCTCTACTACTGTAAACCGCGCACATTTTGGATTTGGCGAATACTTTTGCGGTATATTGCGCCCCCCGCCATTGTGGCGGTTTTGATACTGGCCAATTTTCCCCAGCTGTGAACGTGCCATGACAACTATCAGTCGCAGTGCCTTGCTGCCATATTCCGCTGATCAGGTTTTTGAACTGATCAATGATGTCAGTGCCTATCCGCAATTTATGGATGGCTGCGTTGGTGCCGAAGTCCTTTCAGAAAGCGCGGACTCGATGGTGGCTCGTCTGGATCTGTCTCGCGCAGGTGTGCGGCAGAGTTTCACGACGCGCAATGCCTTACAGCGTCCCACGGAAATCAAGCTGGAGCTGGTGGATGGTCCCTTTGAGGCGTTTACCGGGCGCTGGACGCTGCTGGTATTAAATGAACAGGCCTGCAAGGTCTCATTGTTTTTGAGTTTCACGCTAAATAGCAGTGTATTGAGTGCTGCGGCGAAGCAGCTGTTTAATGGCGCCGCTAACTCGCTAGTGGATGCTGTGGTGAAACGAGCGAAATCCGTTTACGGCTGATTGTGCCGGGGTTGTGGAAAGATGAGTGAACAGATGATTCATGTGGAAGTGGTATATGCCACGCCGAAAAAACAGCAGATCGTTGAGCTTGAGCTGCCTGCCGGCACCAGTGTTCGCGAGGCTGCGTTAAAGTCCGGGCTCGACGCTCAGTTTGACGGATTGGATCTGGCGAAGGCGGATCTGGGAATCTTCGGTAAGGCGGTACCCAAGGCCGACAGCACTGAGCTAAAGGACGGCGATCGCGTTGAAATTTACCGTCCGCTGATTGCGGATCCGAAAGAAGTGCGCAAGCAGCGAGCGGCTAAGGTGAAAGCGCGTCAGGAAGCAGAAGGTCGCCGCTGAGTTACTGAAGTTGTTCTTCTTCGGGCTCAAACTGGCCGGGCTCGGCTGGCTCGAGGGGTTCCACGGGTGGGTTTTGTTCGGTCTTGGCAACGACTGTGCTCTCATAATGACTGAGTAGCCCATTGTCGAAGTAAACGGTCAGGCGCTGCTTCTCAACCGTGTCGTCTGGCTTGCGCAACACGTAAACGTAGTCCCAGCGATTACTGGAAAAACTGTCGCGAATGAGCGGCGTCCCCAACACAAATTCAACCTGTCCGGTCGACATGCCGGGTTCGAGCTGCTGAACCATTTCTTCGGTGACGATATTGCCCTGTTCAATCGGCAGCTTGTACACGCCGGGGAATTCCAGATTGCTGCAGGCGGCGAGCGGCAGAAGGACAAAAAGCAGGGCTAGAGTTTTACGCATCTTCGGGTACTTAACTTTCATCAGCGGTAAAGGCGTGGGATAATAGCGCATTACGTAAACCAACGCTAAGGGATAAGCCATGTCCTCCGAAAATCAGGAACTCAAGAAGGCTGGGCTGAAAATCACCCTGCCGCGCGTAAAGATTCTTGAGCTGCTGGAAACCGCCGAAAGCAACAATCAGCACCTTAGCGCAGAAGACGTGTATCGCACGCTGATGGAATCCGGTGAAGATGTGGGTCTTGCCACGGTCTACCGGGTTCTGACGCAGTTTGAATCGGCAGGCTTGGTCACTCGGCATAACTTCGAAGGCGGTCACTCGGTTTTTGAATTGGCTAAGGGCGAGCACCATGACCACATGGTTCGCTTGGACAATGGCGAGGTCATTGAGTTCTGTGACGAGGTGATTGAAAAGCGCCAGCGCCAGATCGCCGACGAAATGGGCTTTGAGCTGATCGATCACAGCCTGGTGCTGTACGTGAAACCGAAGAAAAAATAATCTGTTTTGATTGCAGAAAAGCCGGCCTCAGCGCCGGCTTTTCTGTTTCTGGCGGGCTGGCAGCAACAATCAGTGAGCGGTTGCTACCATCTCGCGGGCATGGGCCAGTGTGTTGTCGGTTATGGCTACGCCGCCCAGCATCCGCGCAATTTCCTCGACTTTTTCGTTGTCGTTCAGGGCCACCAGCTGGGTTTTGACTGACTTCTTGTCTGACTGCTTGCTGACCTTGATGTGATGATCTGCTTGACTGGCGACCTGAGGCTGGTGGGTGACACACAGTACCTGTGTGGTTTGGCCGAGCTGCTGCAGCAGGGTGCCGACGATCTCGGCGGTGGCGCCGCCAATGCCCACATCCACTTCGTCAAAGATAATGGTTGGTACAGTGACCGCTTGTGCGTTAACCACGTGAATGGCGAGGCTGATGCGGGACAATTCACCACCGGAGGCGATCTTGTTCAGCGGACCCGGCTTGCTGCCGGGATTGGTGCTGATCAGAAATTCGACGTCTTCCTGACCTTGATTACCGAGCGTGCCTGCCTCAACCGGCTCCAGATGGATCTGGAAGCGGCAGTTGGCCATGGACAGGTCAGCCAGATGGGCTTCTACCTTCTTGCTGATAGAGGTCGCTGCTTTCTGCCGTTTTTTGCTCAGGCTGTCTGCCGCTTTGCGATAGTCCTTTTCCAGCCTTACCAGCTCGGCGCTCAAGCCTTCAATGCTGCCGGCACCGCCCTGCAGGCCATCGAGCTCCTGTTGCAGGCGCTCCTGAACCTCCAGCAGTTCGTCGCCACGGCAGTGGTGTTTGCGCGCGATTTGATAAATCACATCGAGGCGTTCTTCCACCTGATGCAGGCGTTCCGGGTCCAGTTCGGCGCGATCCAGATGATGCTGCAGCTCGCGGCTGGCTTCTTCCACTTGAATCAAAGCGGTTTGCAGCATGTCTTCGGCGCTGCTCTGCTGCTCAGCCTTAACCGGGCTGCCCCGAAGCGATGACAGGGCCTGATGCAGAATGCCGAGGGCGTTGACTTCGCCTTCCTTACACAGGTTTAGCGCGTGATTGCTGGCGTTGAGAATGTGTTCGGCATTGGCAAGCGCCTGCTGCTCTTCTTCCAGTGCCTTCACTTCGCCGGGCTGAAGTGCCAGAGCCAGCAGTTCATCAAGCTGGTACTGGAGCAGCTGGGCACGGGCGGTGCGCTCGTCACTTTGCTCGGTGAGGGATTTCAGTTGCTGGCTGGTCTTGTGGTGCTGGCGGGCGAGGACGGCCACATCGCTGGCAAGATCCGTCGCCCCGGCGCAGATATCGAGCAGCTCGCGTTGGTAGTCTTTTTTCAGCAGGGATTGGTGTTCGTGCTGGCTGTGAATGTCGACCAGATACTCGCCGAGGGCGCGCACATCCTGCAGGGTTGAGGGCTGGCCGTTGATGTAGGCGCGAGAGCGCCCTTCGGCAGTGATTACTCGGCGCAGCATCAATTCGTCGCCGTCCAGCAGATCGCGACTGTCGAGCCAGCTTTTGGCGGCGGGCAGGGCGGTAATATCAAACAGTGCGTGGACTTCAGCTTTGTCGGTGCCGTGGCGCACGATACCGGCGTCGGCCCGATCACCGAGGGTTAGGCCGAGGGCGTCGAGCATGATGGATTTACCGGCACCGGTTTCTCCGGTGAGGGCTGTCATGCCGGACTGGAGGTCGATATCCAGATTTTCTGCAATAGCATAGTTGCGAATACAGAGATGGGTCAGCATACCGGGCACCTGTTTAAGCTTGTGGTCTGTAACTGGTTAATTGTATAGGTGTGGCTATTTATACAGTATAGGGCTGGCGGCCGGCAAGCCCCTGTTCACGCGGTGGTGTAAAAATATTCGGGGGCTGGCTAGAATGCTCGCGGGGTAGTTGTATTGGTAACAACAATAATGGTCGCAGACGGTTTGAATGAGCGCGCGCAAACGCTGCTCAAAGTGCTTGTAGAGCGGTATATCCGGGAAGGTCAGCCGGTAGGGTCCCAGACACTGCTGCAGGACAGCGGCTTGCCGGTCAGTGCGGCTACCGTGCGCAATATCATGGCCGAGCTTGAGGATCGCGGCTACGTGGCCTCTCCCCACACTTCTGCCGGGCGGGTGCCGACCCAGCAGGGCTACCGCTTGTTTGTGGATTCCCTGATTACTGTATCGCCGCTGGAAGGGCGAATTCTCAAAAATCTGAAATCCGAGCTTGATGCCGAGAAGCCCTCGGATGAGCTGATTGCCTCAGCGTCTCAACTGCTGTCATCGCTGACCCGTCAGGCCGGGCTGGTGACCTTGCCCAGTCGTCATCGCCTCAACCTCCGGCAAGTCGAGTTTTTACCGCTATCGGATAACCGTATTCTTGTGATTCTGGTGGTAAATCAGCGCGAGGTGCAGAATCGCGTTATTCGCACAGATAGGCCTTTTGATGAAGCAGAGCTGAAACAGGCGGCCAACTATATCAACCGCCATTTCGCGGGCAAGGATCTGGATACGATTCGCGATAACCTGCTGGCGGCAATGCGCTCGGATAAAGATGATATCGACCGCTATATGGAGGCATCTCTCGATCTTGCGGCCCGGGCACTGGACGTGGGGGAGGGCGATGACAGGCCTTCGGAGTACGTGCTGGCCGGCGAAAAGCAGCTGTTGGATGCGGCAACCCCGGATAACCTCGACAAAATGCGCGAGCTGTTCAGTGCCTTTGAGCGCAAAAAAGACATCTTGGATCTGGTGGATCGCTGTCTGCTGGCCGATGGTGTGCAGATCTTTATCGGCGAGGAATCCGGCTACAAGGCCTTCGGCGATTTCTCCGTGATTACCGCACCCTATCAGCTCGGTGACGGTCGCCCCCTGGGCGTGCTCGGGGTGATTGGTCCGACTCGCATGGCCTATGAAAAGGTCATTCCGATGGTGGATGTGACCGCCCGTATGCTCAGTGTGGCGCTGCGTTCAGGTTAGCCCCAAGCCTCTGTTTTTACTGGTTATTTAATAAAATTCCCGGTCTGCCCTTGAATTCGGCCGGTGTGGCCCCATTGTTTGGCTGCACGGGGTTGGTCTCGTGCCGGATAAAACGATGGAGTAGCAAAGCGTGGCTGAGGAAAAACAGAACGACCAGCAGGAAGCCGCAGAAGCAGCGCAGGCCGAGAGCCAGCCCGAGGCGGTAGAAACCCAATCCGCTGAGGCGGGTGCGAGCGATGCCCTGCAGGCCGAGATTGAGGCTCTGAAACAGGAGCTGGCTGATACCAAGGATCAGGCGCTGCGTACCGCCGCAGAAGCCCAGAATATTCGTCGTCGAGCGGAAATTGACGCCGACAATGCCCGCAAGTTTGCGGTTGAGCGCTTTGCCAAAGACCTGCTGCCAGTGGTGGATAACCTCGAGCGCGCGCTTGAGTCGGCGCCTAAAGATAGCACCGATGACGCCGTCAAGGCCGTGCTGGAAGGTGTCGAGCTGACCTACCGCAGCTTTGCCGACATGCTGGAAAAGCACAACCTCAAAGCCATTAACCCCGAAGGCGAGCCCTTTGACCCGCAGTTGCACGAGGCCATGTCCATGGTTGAGGCGCCGGGTGCCGAGCCGAATTCGGTGATTCAGGTGGTGCAGAAGGGTTACACCCTGAACGAGCGCCTGCTGCGCGCGGCGATGGTCGTCGTTTCAAAGTAATTGTTTCTAGGTAAAAGTTTCCAAGTAACTGATTTTTTAAGTGCCGGCCTTGAAATCAACACAACCGGGCCAATATAGAAAACAGAACGCATTGTAAGTGACCCGCAAGTCGGGCCAAGTGGAGAGATAGACATGGGTAAAATCATTGGTATTGACCTCGGTACCACCAACTCCTGTGTTGCCATCCGGGATGGTGACAAGGTCAAAGTCATTGAGAACGCCGAAGGCGCGCGTACCACGCCTTCTATCGTTGCCTACACCGAAGACGGTGAGGTGCTGGTCGGTCAGAGCGCCAAGCGTCAGGCCGTTACCAACCCTCACAACACCCTCTACGCGGTTAAGCGCCTGATCGGTCGCCGCTTTGAGGACGATGTTGTTCAGAAAGACATCAAGATGGTGCCTTACAAGATCGTCAAAGCCGACAATGGCGACGCCTGGGTTGAAGCCCGTGGCGAGAAAATGGCACCGCCGCAGGTGTCTGCCGACGTTCTGAAAAAGATGAAGAAGACCGCCGAAGACTATCTCGGTGAAGAAGTGACCGAAGCGGTTATTACCGTACCGGCTTACTTTAACGACTCCCAGCGTCAGGCGACCAAAGATGCCGGCCGCATTGCCGGTCTGGACGTCAAGCGCATCATCAACGAGCCGACGGCGGCTGCGCTGGCTTACGGTATGGACAACCTCGAAGGTGATCGCACCATCGCGGTTTACGACCTGGGTGGTGGTACCTTCGATATCTCCATCATCGAGATCGCCGAAGTCGATGGCGAGCACCAGTTTGAAGTACTGGCCACCAACGGTGACACCTTCCTCGGTGGTGAGGACTTCGACCTGCGCCTGATCGATTATCTGGCGAGCGAGTTCAAGAAAGACAACAGCATCGACCTGAAAGGCGATCCGCTGGCGATGCAGCGTCTGAAAGAGGCCGCAGAGAAAGCCAAGATCGAGCTGTCTTCCAGCCAGCAGACTGAAGTGAACCTGCCCTATATCACTGCAGACGCTTCCGGTCCGAAACACTTGGTCGTGAAACTGACTCGCGCCAAACTGGAGTCGCTGGTAGAGGATCTGGTCGAGCGTTCACTGGAGCCCATGAAAGTGGCTTTGAAAGATGCCGGTCTGTCGGCTTCTGAAATTGGCGACGTGATTCTGGTCGGCGGTCAGACCCGTATGCCAATGGTTCAGAAGAAAGTGGCCGAGTTCTTCGGCAAGGAAGCGCGCAAGGACGTGAACCCCGACGAAGCGGTGGCCATGGGTGCTGCGATTCAGGGCGCGGTTCTGGCCGGTGACGTAAAAGACGTACTGCTGCTGGACGTTACTCCGCTGACCCTGGGTATCGAAACCATGGGCGGTGTTGCGACGCCGCTGATCGAGAAGAACACCACGATTCCGACCAAGAAGTCGCAGATCTTCTCAACGGCTGAAGACAACCAGACCGCGGTAACCATTCACGTGGTGCAGGGTGAGCGTAAGCAAGCTGCCCAGAACAAGTCTCTGGGCCGTTTCGATCTGACCGACATTCCGCCGGCACAGCGCGGTATGCCTCAGATTGAAGTGACCTTCGATATCGATGCCAACGGTATCCTGCACGTGTCTGCCAAAGACAAGGCGACCGGCAAGGAGCAGTCCATCGTGATCAAGGCCTCTGGCGGCTTGAGCGATGAAGACATCGACAAGATGGTGCAGGAAGCGGAAGCCCACGCCGACGAAGACAAAAAGTTCGAAGAGCTGGTAACCGCACGCAATATGGCCGAAGGTTTGGCCCACGCCACTCGCAAGACGCTGGCAGATGCCGGCGACAAGGCGAGCGACGAAGAGAAGGCCGCCATTGAAGCCGCGCTGGCCGAAGTGGACGAAGCGGTGAAAGGCGATGACAAGGAAGCCATCGACGCCGCTGCCCAAAAACTGGGTGAGGCCTCCAACTCTCTGGCCCAGAAGATGTACGCCGAGCAGGCGGCTCAAGCTGAGGGCGGGGAACAGCCCGATGGCGATGCCTCCAGTGCCGACGACGTCGTGGATGCAGAGTTTGAAGAAGTTAAGGACGACGACAAGAAGTAATAGAGCGTCTAACGTCGGGCTCCGTATGACGGGGCCTGATGCATGACGGAAGACGCCGGGCCTTAGTGTCCGGCGTTTTGGCTTAAGCTGGTGGTACGGACAACAACATGTCAAAACGCGATTATTACGAAGTATTGGGTGTCGAAAAGGGCGCTTCGGATCAGGAAATCAAGAAGGCCTATCGACGTCTGGCCATGAAGTTTCACCCGGATAGAAACCCGGATGATGAAACGGCCAAGGCGCGTTTTCAGGAAGCCAGTGAAGCCTACGAAGTGCTGTCTGATGAAGAGAAGCGCAGCGCCTACGACCGCTTTGGCCATCAGGGTGTTGATGGTATGGGCGGCATGGGTGGCGGTGCCGGTGGTGGTTTCGGCGGCGGCAGCTTCAGCGATATCTTCGGTGACGTGTTCGGCGATATCTTTGGTGGTGGTGGCGGTGGCCGCGGCCGGGGTGGCCCGCAGCGCGGCTCAGATCTGCGCTACACCCTGGAAATCGATTTGGAGCAGGCTGTTCGCGGCACCACTGCCAAGATCAAGATTCCGACGCTAGTCGCCTGTGAGCCCTGTGACGGTTCCGGTGCCAAGCCTGGCAGCAAGCCAGTGACCTGTGCCACCTGTGGTGGTGTGGGTCAGGTGCGCATGCAACAGGGCTTTTTCTCGGTGCAGCAGACCTGCCCGGCCTGTCATGGCAAGGGCAAGACCATTTCAGATCCCTGTAGCAGCTGTCATGGTCAGGGTCGGGTCGAAGAAACCAAAACCCTGTCGGTTAAAGTGCCGCCCGGTGTCGATACCGGTGACCGCATTCGTCTGGCCGGTGAAGGTGAAGCCGGTGCTGATGGCGGTCCGGCGGGCGACCTTTACGTGCAGATGGCTGTTAAGGCGCACCCGATTTTCGAGCGCGATGGCAAGCATCTGTATTGCGAAGTGCCTATTTCCATTGCCGATGCGGCCTTGGGTGGTGAGCTGGAAGTACCGACCCTGGATGGGCGCGTAAAACTCAAGATCCCTGCTGAGACGCAAACCGGCAAACTGTTCCGTCTGCGTGGCAAGGGCATCAAACCCGTTCGCGGTGGCGCGGTCGGCGACTTGTTGTGCCGTGTGGTGGTGGAAACTCCGGTCAACCTCAACAAGAAACAGAAAGAGTTGCTGGAAGAGTTTCAGCGTTCGCTGGAAGGGGATTCCCATTCCCCCCGCCGCAAAAGCTGGTTTGACGGCGTTAAAGATTTCTTTGACGATCTGAAAATCTGACAACCTGACTGATAACGGACAAAACAATGACCACCCGAATTGCAGTAACCGGCGCCGCTGGCCGCATGGGCAAAACCCTGATTGAAGCGATAAATCTGGCTGAAGGCTGCGAGCTCACAGCGGCACTTGAGCGCCCGGATAGCTCGCTTGTTGGTGCCGACGCGGGCGAATTGTCTGGCCTTGGCAAAAATGGCGTGAAGGTCTCGGGCAGTATCGATGAGGTCATCAATGACTTTGATGTGCTGATCGATTTCACCGTACCCGCAGCCACGCTGGCTAACGCCAAAGCCTGTGGTGCCGCCGGCAAAAAAATCGTGATCGGAACCACAGGTTTCAGCGTAGAGCAAAAGGCTGAACTGGATGCGGCCGTTGCCGAGATTGCGGTTTGTCAGGCATCCAATTTCAGTACGGGCGTGAATCTCTGTTTCAAGCTTTTGGAAATGGCTGCTGGCGTGCTGGGTGACGATGTCGATATCGAAATCGTTGAAGCTCATCATCGTCATAAAATCGACGCGCCGTCTGGTACCGCGCTGAGCATGGGGCAAGTGGTTGCCGACACCCTGGGTCGTAATCTGCAGAAGGTTGCGGTCTACGGTCGTGAAGGTCAGACCGGCGCCCGTGAGCGCGAAACCATCGGCTTTGCTACCGTCCGCGGCGGCGACGTGGTCGGTGATCACACGGTCAGCTTCTTTGCCGAAGGCGAACGAGTAGAAATCACGCACAAGGCCAGTTCTCGTATGTCCTTTGCCCGCGGTGCGGTCAGGGCGGCGAAGTGGTTGGCGGATCAGGGCGCGGGTCGTTACGACATGCGCGACGTATTAGGTTTTAACTAGGCGGTATCAACAACCGCCTCAGGGAGGGGCGGTTGGATATTATCGATCTTTGCGAGCGGGGCTTTATTCCCGACGCGTTGGCGCGTGCTGGCATGCGCCGCTTGATTGCTCAGCGATTGGTTGACGAAGCCAACGGCGACGGCGAAGCGCGCAGTGAGCGCTTCAATCACTTCATCGATGAGCTGCGCAACAGCCCCATCGCGATCAATACCGACGATGCCAATGAGCAGCACTATGAAGTGCCGGCAGAGTTCTTTCACGGCCATCTCGGTTCCCATCTCAAATATTCCTGTTGTCTTTATCCGCGCGGCGATGAAAGTTTGGATGAGGCAGAGCGCTTGATGCTGGAGTTATATGCTGAGCGGGCAAAACTTCAGGACGGCATGCGCATTCTCGATTTGGGCTGCGGCTGGGGTTCCTTGTCGCTTTGGCTGGCTCAGCGCTATCCCAACGCGGAGATTGTCGGTTTGTCCAACTCCCACGGGCAGCGCGAATTTATTCTCAATCAAGCGAAAGCGCGTGGTATTGATAATCTGACCATCTATACCGGTAGTATTGTCGAATTCGAAATGCCCGCCGACGAAGCTCCTTTTGATCGCGCCCTGTCGATCGAAATGTTTGAACATATGAAAAACTACGGCGCGCTGTTGGAGAAACTGCGGCCCTGGTTGAAAGACGATGGTCGCCTGTTTGTGCATATTTTCATCCACAAGCTGCTGGCCTACCACTTCGAAGACAAGAGTCGCGATGACTGGATGACTCGCTACTTCTTTTCTGGCGGCACCATGCCCTCGGAGCATTTGCTTTATCATTTTCAGCGGGATTTCACGGTTGAGCGACACTGGTGGGTGAGCGGGCAGCACTATGAAAAAACCGCTAACCAATGGCTGGAAAAGCTTGATAGTCGCCGTCGGGAGCTAATGCCCGTGCTGGAGGCTTGCTACGGTGCCGATGCTGCGATCTGGTTTCAGCGCTGGCGGATGTTCTACATGGCCGTGGCTGAGATGTTTGGGTTTGATGGTGGCAATGAGTGGGGGGTTGGTCACTATTTATTGGCTCCAAGTTAAATAGCACCAAGGCAAATAGATTTCGCTGCGCTTGCCCGCCCGGGGCGTGCTCACTATCATGAGGCGCCTCTGATCGGCCGTCGCCGATAGCTGCCAGGAAGTCCCTACGTGTCACGAGTCTCAATCGCCCTGCCCGAAACCTTTCAATACACCACCGAGCTCCCTGTACTGATCAGTCAGGTTAATAGTGGCCGTCACTTGGGTAATGATGCGGTGGTCAGTGTTTTGAATGAGGTTCGGGCGCGCTTTACTCGCCAGCAAGGGTTGCTGGAAAATGACCCGGAGCGGGGCCTCATGATGGTTAATGCCGATCTCGCGGTGGTCTATCAGTCGGAAGCCCACTACGGGGATATACTTATTGCCTCAATCGCCGCGGTGGACTTTCATCGGTGTGGATACGATTTCGTTTACCGGCTGACGGACAAGGCGAGCGGGCGCGGTATCGCTGTGGCGAAAACCGCCCATATCCTGTTGGATCAGACAACGGGCAAGCCGCTATCCGAACCTGCTGGCTATTTCGACTGTCTGCGCTGAGCTTTTTCTCCGCATACGCCGCTGAACGTTGATTCTCAACCATCTGGCAGGGAGGGCTTTGCGATGGCTTGGAAAATACTGGTGGCACTGTTTGGTGCTGTGCTGCTCGGCCTTGAATTAGCGGGGCGTACGCTTGCTTCGAATTCGGCGGGCGGCATCCCGGCTGTGCTGCATGCTGCTGGCGATGCACAACTTTCTCTTCCTGTTCTCTTAGTTGCCTTATGCCTCATCGTGGTTTTGGTCGCTGCGGCGCTCTATGCCGCGCTGGTCAAGCCGATCAAAGATATCGCTGAGGGTGTTGGCCGAGTCCATCCGGGTCGCGCCGATGTCTCATTGCCACATCAGGGGAGCAGCGGTGTGCTGGGCGCGCTGGCGAATGCTGTGGCTGAGCTTGTCGAGCGGCAGTCTCGAGAATTGGCGGAAGCGCAGACCGCTGGACAGCAGGCGGCTAGGCAGGTTGAGACTCTGGAGTTGCGGCTTGCGGACAGGGAGCGTGAATTAGAGGCCCTTAGGGAGCACTGTGCGACATTGCAGGGGGTCGATGAAGCGACGGATTTGCCGAATCGGGCCGCCTTTGATGCCGAGTTGGATCAAGAGCTGTTGCGGATAAAAAGAAACGGCAATCCACTGGCAATTGCCCTGTTTCAAGTGTCTCAGCTGGAATTGCTGAATTCCCGCATGGGAGCCAATCAGGCGAATATGATCATGCGGAATATTGGTCAGACTATCCGTCAGTCTGTGCGCATTACTGACTACGTGGCTCGCTATGACGACCATACCTTCGTGCTTATGCTGCCTGAGACACCGGCTCGCAGTGCCGCCACGGTTGTAGAAGACATTCATCGTTTGCTGGGGAGTGGGGAATACACCTTGCCGGTAGGAGTGGGGCCGCTGAAAATTGCGGCTGGACTGGCTTCAACTGACGTTGATCCTAACGTCCTTGAGGCAATTCCCACCCGGCTGGCGCAAGCAGTATCGCGTTCACTGGAAAATGAAGGACGGCAAGTTGAAGTTGCCTGAAAGCTTTTTCGCGACTTGGGTGGACAAATTTAGGTAAGTTCGCGTAAAATCGCGCGCCAGAATCCTGTGGCCGGTGAAGCCGGTGAGCCGATTACGGTATACCGAAAGCGAGATGGGGCCCTCATCTCGCTTTTTTGCGCGCGCCCACTTTATCCGTCCGTGTTCTGGCCCTTTCAGGGGGCTTTGTAACACGGCAGTCTGTTACCCAAGGAGGTTTGCTTGACGGTTCCAGCTATACTCGCCCTCGCCGATGGCAGCATATTCAGGGGTATCGCAATAGGGGCCGAAGGCCACTCCGTCGGCGAGGTGGTGTTCAACACTGCCATGACCGGTTATCAGGAGATCCTGACCGACCCCTCCTATGCGAAGCAACTGGTTACCCTGACTTACCCGCACATCGGGAATACCGGGGTCAATGAGGAAGACGAAGAGGCCGCAGAAATCTGGGCTTCCGGTCTGATCATTCGCGATCTACCGATGTTGGCGAGCAATTTCCGCAGCCAGCAGAGTCTGTCGGACTACCTCAAGGCCAGAAATATCTGCGGCATAGCCGATATCGATACCCGTCGTTTAACCCGTATTCTGCGCGACAAGGGCGCTCAGAACGGTTGCCTGATGGCGGGCGAGATTGACGAAACTAAGGCCCTTGAGTTGGCAAAAGGCTTTGCCGGGCTCAAAGGTATGGATCTGGCGCAAGAAGTCACCACTCAGAGCAGCTACGCCTGGCGTGAAGGCTCCTGGGAGCTGGGTAACGGACACCCGACCCGCGACGAAAGCGAGCTGCCCTACAACGTTGTGGCCTACGACTTTGGTGTGAAGCGCAACATTCTGCGCATGCTGACCGATCGCGGTTGTCGCCTGACGGTGGTGCCGGCCAAAACCCCGGCGGCCGACGTGTTGGCGATGAAGCCCGGCGGTGTCTTCCTTTCCAATGGTCCTGGCGATCCGGAACCCTGTGACTACGCGATTGAAGCGATCCGCGAGATCGTCGATACCGGCATCCCGGTATTCGGCATCTGTCTCGGCCACCAGCTGTTGTCGTTGGCCTCTGGCGCCAAGACTATGAAAATGAAGTTTGGTCACCACGGTGCCAACCACCCGGTGCAGGACCTGAGCACGGGCGTGGTACATATCACCAGCCAGAACCACGGTTTCGCGGTAGATGAAGACACGCTGCCAGCTAACCTAAAAGCGACCCACAAATCGCTGTTTGATGGCAGCCTGCAAGGCGTGCACCGCACCGACAAGCCGGCCTTCAGCTTTCAGGGGCACCCGGAAGCGAGCCCCGGCCCGCACGATATTGCGCCGCTGTTTGATCACTTTATCGAGCTGATGCAGGCCCACAAGGGCGAGTAATCGCCCGCACGCATCACTGCACGGGGCAGCCTGCGGGCCGCCCCAGAACTCAAGAACACTGGATTCGGACGGTTACGATAACGCCATGCCAAAACGCACAGACATACAATCCATTCTTATCCTCGGTGCCGGCCCCATTGTGATCGGGCAGGCCTGTGAGTTTGACTACTCCGGTGCCCAGGCCTGTAAGGCGCTGAAGGAAGAAGGCTTCCGCGTCATTCTGGTGAACTCCAACCCAGCCACCATCATGACCGACCCGGCCATGGCCGATGCAACCTACATTGAGCCCGTACAGTGGACCACGGTTGCCAAGATTATTGAGAAAGAGCGCCCCGATGCGGTGCTGCCTACCATGGGCGGTCAAACAGCGCTGAACTGTGCGCTGGATCTGGAGCGTGAAGGTGTCCTGGAAAAATACGGCGTTGAGCTGATTGGTGCGACCGCCGAGGCCATCGACAAGGCGGAAGACCGCCAACTGTTCGACCAGGCCATGAAGCGCATCGGTCTTGAAACGCCGCGCGCGGCGCTGGCACACAGCATGGAAGAGGCGCTACAGGTGCTCGACTCCATCGGTTTCCCGGCCATTATTCGTCCCTCCTTCACCATGGGTGGCAGCGGTGGTGGTATCGCCTATAACCGGGAAGAATTCGTTGAGATCTGTGAGCGCGGTCTGGATCTGTCGCCCACCAACGAGCTGTTGATCGACGAATCCCTGATCGGCTGGAAAGAGTACGAGATGGAGGTTGTCCGTGACAAAAATGACAACTGCATCATCGTTTGTGCCATCGAAAACTTTGACCCGATGGGCGTACATACGGGTGACTCCATTACCGTCGCCCCGGCTCAGACCCTGACCGACAAGGAATACCAGATCATGCGCAACGCCTCCTGTGCGGTGTTGCGTGAGATTGGCGTTGAAACCGGCGGTTCGAACGTACAGTTCGGTATCGATCCTAAAACCGGCCGGATGGTGATTATCGAGATGAACCCGCGGGTGAGCCGCTCTTCGGCGCTGGCGTCGAAAGCCACCGGTTTCCCGATCGCCAAAGTCGCTGCCAAGCTGGCAGTGGGTTACACCCTCGACGAGCTGCAGAACGACATTACCGGCGGTGCAACACCGGCCTCCTTTGAGCCGGCCATCGATTACGTGGTCACCAAGATTCCGCGCTTTACCTTTGAGAAATTTGGCGAAGCCCAGCCGCGCCTGCACACCCAGATGAAGTCGGTGGGTGAGGTGATGGCGATTGGCCGCTCTTTCCAAGAGTCCGTACAGAAAGCCCTGCGCGGTCTGGAAGTCGGCTCCTCCGGTTTTGAACACAAGATTGATACCGATCGCAGCGATGCCCGCGAAACGCTGGTGGGCGAGCTGACTAACCCCGGTCCCGAACGTATCTGGTACGTGGGTGATGCCTTCCGTATGGGGATGAGCGTGGATGAAGTCTACGATTACTCCGGCATTGATCCCTGGTTCCTGGTGCAGATCGAAGACATCATTAAAACCGAAAACAGCCTGAAAACTGTGAAGCTGGAAGAGATTGATGCTGCGCATATGTTCCAGCTGAAGCGCAAGGGCTTTTCCGATCAGCGGCTGGCGGTCTTGCTGGGCGTTGGCAAAACTGCCGTGCGTGAGCATCGCCATGCGCTCAACGTGCGCCCGGTATTCAAGCGCGTTGATACATGTGCTGCCGAATTCGCCACCTCTACGGCGTATATGTACTCCACCTACGAGGAAGAGTGCGAAGCGAACCCGTCTGACAAAGACAAGATTCTGGTTATAGGCGGCGGCCCCAACCGCATTGGTCAGGGCATCGAGTTTGACTACTGCTGTGTGCACGCGGCACTGGCCATGCGCGAAGACGGTTACGAGACCATTATGGTCAACTGTAACCCCGAAACAGTTTCTACGGATTACGACACGTCTGACCGCCTGTACTTCGAGCCGGTAACGCTGGAAGACGTGTTGGAAATTGTCGACAAGGAAAAACCCAAGGGCGTTATCGTTCAGTTTGGTGGTCAGACGCCATTGAAACTGGCCCGCGCGCTGGAAGCGGCTGGTGTGCCGATTATCGGTACCACGCCGGATGCGATTGACCGCGCTGAAGACCGCGAGCGCTTCCAGCAAATGATCAACAAGCTGGGCCTGCTGCAGCCGCCGAATGCGATTGTGCGCTCAGTTGAAGAGGCGATGAAAGTTGCCGAGCAGATTGGCTACCCGCTGGTGGTTCGCCCGTCTTATGTGCTGGGTGGCCGCGCCATGGAGATCGTCTACAAGGAAGACGAGCTTGAGCGTTACATGGTGCAGGCGGTTCATGTCTCCGAAGATTCACCGGTACTGCTGGATCACTTCCTGAATGCCGCCGTTGAGGTGGATATCGATGCGGTATCTGACGGCAAAGACGTGGTCATCGGCGCCATCATGCAGCATATCGAGCAGGCGGGGGTTCACTCGGGTGACTCGGCCTGTTCACTGCCGCCTTACTCGCTGCCGGCCGATGTGCAGAACGAAATGCGCGAACAGGTCAAGGCGATGGCCGTTGAGCTGGGCGTAAAAGGTCTGATGAACGTGCAGCTGGCCTGGCAGGACGGCAAGATATACGTGATTGAGGTGAACCCGCGTGCCTCGCGTACCGTGCCCTTTGTGTCCAAGTGTATCGGTGTGTCTCTGGCTAAAGTGGCGGCGCGCTGTATGGCCGGCACCACATTGGCCGAGCAGCAGTTCACCGAAGAGGTTGTACCGAGCTATTTCAGCGTGAAAGAAGCGGTCTTCCCCTTCAATAAATTCCCCGGTGTTGACCCGATCCTCGGCCCGGAAATGAAATCTACCGGTGAGGTTATGGGGCTGGGCGAAAGCTTTGCAGAAGCCTTCTCCAAAGCTCAGCGCGGTGCGGGCGAGAAGCCGCCCAAACCCGGTCTTGCCTTTATCAGTGTGCGCAATCCTGACAAACCTGGCGCCATTGAGGTGGCCCGTAAGCTGGTAAGCTTCGGCTTCACCCTTTGCGCGACTCGCGGCACGCACCAAGTGTTGACTGAAGCCGGTCTTGAGTGCAAGCGCGTTAACAAGGTGAAAGAAGGCCGCCCCCATATCGTAGATATGGTGAAAAACGGCGAGATCAAACTCATCATCAACACCACTGAAGGTAAGCAGGCGATCGCGGACTCGTCCACCATTCGCCGCTCGGCACTGGCGGGCAAAATTCCCTACACCACAACGCTGGCAGGTGCAGAAGCGATTTGCATGGCCATTGAATTTGGTGAGGAGAAAGTGGTTCGCCGCCTGCAGGACGTACATAGAGGGATTTTGCAATGAGCCAGGTGCCGATGACCGTAGAAGGCGAGGCCAAGCTACGGGAAGAACTGAAGCGACTGAAAACCGAAGAGCGTCCGCGCATTATTCAGGCCATTGCCGAGGCTCGCGAGCACGGCGACCTGAAAGAAAATGCGGAATACCATGCGGCGCGCGAGCAGCAGGGTTTTTGTGAAGGTCGTATCAAGGAGCTGGAAGGCAAACTGTCGGAAGCGCGCGTTATCGACGTCAAGCAGTTGCCCAATACCGGTAAGGTGATCTTCGGTGTAACCGTTAGCCTTGTGAATTGCGAAACCGACGAAGAAGTGCGCTATCGCATTGTCGGAGAAGATGAAGCCGACGTAAAAGCAGGCAAAATCTCGGTCACTTCACCCATTGCCCGTGCTCTGATCGGCAAGGTAGAGGGTGACGTGGTGGTCGTTCGCGCCCCCGGCGGGGAAGTGGAGTACGAAATCGACAAGGTTGAGCACCTCTGAGGTGCTCTTACCGTAGCTGATCTGATCGTGTGACTTAGCGCAGCGCGTTTAACGTAACAGATTCGACAGTCGCGGATTCGGCTTTTTCGCGGCGCGATAAAGCAACAGCACTTTGCCGATGGCTTGCACCAGTTCCGCTTTATGAGTCTCACAGAGGTGCTTGGCAACCAGTTTGCGGTCTTCGGGCTCCGGGATCGCCAGTTTCACCTTGATCAGTTCATGATCTTCCAGCGCACGTTCCAGCTCGGCCTCAACCCCTTCGGTGACACCGCGTCCCGCAATCATCACCACTGGCTTGAGTTTGTGGCCAATAGCGCGCAGCTGTTTGCGTTTTGCTGTATCCATCTGGTCTTGATCCGAGTGCTGAAAAGGGCGCGTATTGTACTCAAAAGGTATACTGTGCGCGACCAGATTGACCAACCAACCTTTAATCAGGGCAAGTTTCTTGGCTAAAAAACGATCGGCGTCCAGTGGTGCCTGGCTCAGAGAGCATTTTGATGACCACTACGTAAAACAGGCCAAACGCGAGGGTTACCGCTCGCGTGCCTGCTATAAGTTGCTGGAAATACAGGAAAAAGACCGGCTTTTAAAGCCGGGGATGAGTGTGCTCGACCTGGGCGCAGCGCCCGGTGGCTGGTCGCAGGTGGCGGCGGAGATCGTCGGTGAAAAGGGCCGGGTAATCGCCACCGATATCCTGGAAATGGATACGCTGGCCGATGTGGAGTTTCTGCAGGGGGATTTCACTGAAGATTCGGTATTTGAGGAACTGCTGAGAATTATCGGTGACCAACCGCTAGACCTTGTAATTTCCGATATGGCCCCCAATATGAGTGGTATGAGTGCCGTTGATCAGCCGCGTTCCATGTATCTGGTCGAATTGGCTCTCGATATGGCCCGTCGGGTTTTGCGTCCCGGCGGGGTCTTTCTCAGCAAGGCCTTTCACGGTGAAGGTTATGAGGAATTTTACCGTGACATGAAGGGCAGCTTTGAGTCTTCTGTTACCCGCAAACCCAAGGCCTCGCGGCCCCGCTCCAGAGAGGTTTATGTGCTGGGTAAGGGCTTTAAGGGCTAGGTCAGTTTTCATGGCCGCTCCATCGGTTCTGTAGTAGAGTGGATGGTTGAAATAGTGAGGGAAAGGCGTGTTTTCAGCGCCCGAACCAGAGAGGTTTCCTTTTGAACGATATGGCAAAAAACCTGTTGTTGTGGCTGATCATCGCGGCCGTTCTGCTGTCGGTGTTCAACAACTTCAGTGTTAAACCCAATCCCGATACGCTGACCTATTCCCAGTTTATCCAGGAAGTTCGCAACGACCGCATCGAGAAGGTGACGGTTGATGGTCTCGTGATCCGCGGTCTGCGCCGCGACAATTCCGATTTCGAAACCGTGCGCCCGATGATTGAAGATCCCAAACTCATGGATGATCTCTACAATCACAATGTTGAGGTGCGCGGTACCAAGCCGGCTGAACAAAGCATCTGGTCGCAATTGCTGATCGCCAGCTTCCCCATTCTTATCATCATCGCGGTGTTCATGTTTTTCATGCGCCAGATGCAGGGTGGTGCCGGCGGCGGTGGTCGCGGCGGCCCCATGGCCTTTGGCAAGAGCAAGGCGCGCCTGCTGAGCGAGGATCAGATCAAAACCACCTTTGCCGATGTGGCGGGTGTGGATGAAGCCAAAGAAGACGTGCAGGAACTGGTTGAGTTTCTGCGCGATCCGGGCAAATTTCAGCGCCTCGGTGGCCGAATCCCGCGCGGTGTGCTGATGGTGGGTTCACCCGGTACCGGTAAAACCCTGTTGGCGAAAGCCATTGCCGGTGAGGCCAAGGTGCCGTTTTTCTCGATCTCGGGCTCTGACTTTGTCGAAATGTTTGTGGGCGTGGGTGCTTCCCGGGTGCGCGACATGTTCGAACAGGCCAAGAAGCAATCGCCCTGCATTATCTTTATCGATGAGATCGACGCGGTCGGTCGTCATCGTGGCGCCGGTTTGGGCGGTGGTCACGACGAGCGTGAGCAGACCCTGAACCAGCTGCTGGTTGAAATGGACGGTTTTGAAGGCAACGAAGGCGTTATCGTTATCGCTGCCACCAACCGCCCTGACGTGCTGGACCCTGCGCTGCTTCGCCCCGGTCGTTTTGACCGCCAGGTTGTGGTCGGACTGCCGGATATTCGCGGTCGCGAACAGATTCTGAAAGTGCATATGCGCAAGGTGCCATTGGCGGACGACGTGAATCCGTCACTGATTGCGCGCGGTACGCCCGGTTTCTCCGGTGCGGATCTGGCTAATCTGGTTAACGAAGCTGCCCTGTTTGCAGCGCGAGCCAACTCTCGGGTTGTCGGGATGGATCAGTTTGATCTGGCCAAAGACAAGATCATGATGGGCGCCGAGCGCAAATCCATGGTTATGTCCGACAAGGAAAAGCTCAATACCGCCTACCACGAAGCGGGTCACGCCATTGTGGGGCGCATCGTGCCCGAGCATGATCCGGTCTACAAGGTCAGCATCATTCCGCGCGGTCGTGCGCTGGGTGTGACCATGTTCCTGCCGGAAGAAGATCGCTACAGCCACAGCCGCCGCCATATTGTGAGCCAAATCTGCTCGCTGTTCGGTGGCCGGATAGCGGAAGAAATGACGCTGGGGCGTGATGGCATTACCACGGGTGCGTCCAACGATATCAAGCGAGCCACCGAGCTGGCGCGCAGCATGGTGACCAAGTGGGGCCTGTCCGAGAAGATGGGGCCACTTTTGTACGATGAGGGCGAAGAGGAGGTCTTCCTCGGTCGCTCGGCCACTCAGCACCATAAGAGCGTGTCTGAGGAAACCGCGCGCGAAATCGACGAGGAAGTGCGCAGCATCATCAACGAGTGCTACGCCCGCGCCGAAAGCATTCTGAAGGAGCACCGCGACAAGCTGGATGTGATGGCTGATGCCCTGATGAAGTACGAAACCATCGACTCGCACCAGATTGATGACATCATGGCGGGTCGTCCGCCGCGTGAACCTTCGGATTGGGGCAACAACAACCCGCCCAAGGGTGGCGACGGTGTGAAAGCCGACAGCGATAAAAAGGATGATCCGAAGGAAGGCCCGATTGGCGGTCCGGCGAGTAATCATTAAGTCGCAACACAAAACCATTTTTCATGTCAGATAAACGATTGGCTTCCGCGCAGTCTCTGGACTGCGCGGGACGCCTGATAGACCTGTCCTTTCCCCATGTCATGGGGGTTCTGAACGTTACTCCCGACTCCTTTTCCGATGGCGGCCAATTCAACGCCAGCCTTGACGATGCCCTGCGTCGCGCCGAGGCCATGGTAGCCGAAGGTGCCAGTTTTATTGATGTAGGCGGGGAGTCCACCCGGCCGGGCGCTGTCGAAGTTAGCGTTTCCGAAGAGCTGGATCGAGTGATTCCGGTCGTTGAGGCCTTGTCGCAGCGAGTAGATGCCGTGATTTCGGTGGATACGTCAAAGGCTGCAGTCATCGAGGAGTCGGTTCGCGCGGGTGCCGGGTTGATCAATGACGTCCGCGCCCTGCAGGAACCGGGTGCGCTGGACGCTGCCGCAGAGTCCTCCGTCCCAGTCTGCTTGATGCATATGCAAGGCAAGCCAAAGGATATGCAGAAGGCTCCTCAGTATGAGCGCGTTATTGATGAGGTTTTGGCATTTTTACAGGCGCGGATCGCGGCCTGTGAAACTGCAGGCATTGAACGCAGTCGTATCGTCGTAGACCCGGGCTTCGGTTTTGGTAAGTCGCCTGGGCACAATTTAACCCTGTTGAATTGTCTGGATGAGTTTCAGGGCCTCGGCTTGCCGATTCTGGCGGGACTGTCCCGTAAATCGCTGTTGGGGCAAATTACCGGGCGCCCGGTAGACCAACGGCTCATTGCCAGTGTGGCAGCGGCCACCCTCGCAGTTTATCGAGGGGCGCGTATAATTCGCGCCCATGATGTTGCGGCGACACTGGACGCCGTGAAAGTCGCCCAGGCAACGATAAGAGAGACACTGGATGAGTAGAAAATATTTTGGCACCGATGGCATTCGTGGCCGCGTTGGGGAAGGCAATATCACGCCAGAGTTTGTACTGCGGCTCGGTTGGGCGGTAGGCAAGGTGCTGGCCAAGGCGCCGGGCGATAAGGTTTTAATTGGTAAAGACACCCGTATCTCAGGCTACATGTTTGAATCTGCGCTCGAGGCCGGATTGGTAGCCGCGGGCGTGGATGTCCGTTTGCTCGGCCCCATGCCGACACCGGCAATTGCCTATCTGACGCGTACGATGAAAGCCGATGCGGGCATCGTCATTAGCGCCAGTCACAACCCTTTTGAAGACAACGGTATTAAGTTCTTCTCTGGCAACGGCTGCAAGCTTCCCGATGAAGTTGAGTTGGCGATTGAGGCACAGCTGGAAAAACCCATGGAGACCGTGGACTCGGCTCGCTTGGGTAAGGTTTCCCGAATTAATGATGCGCCGGGTCGTTATATTGAATTTTGTAAGCGCGCTATGCCCATTGGTTGTTCGCTGGATGGTCTTTCCATCGTTGTTGACTGCGCCCACGGTGCAACCTATCAGGTCGGGCCGCAGACGCTGAGCGAGTTGGACGCGCGTGTTATCGCTATGGGCGTCTCTCCTGATGGATTGAATATCAATAAAGGCGTTGGCTCGACCGCACCGCAGGCGCTTGCACAGCGCGTCGTAGATGAGGGAGCGGATTTAGGTATAGCCTTCGATGGTGATGGTGATCGGGTTGTCTTTGTCGATCATACGGGCGAAGTCGTGGATGGCGACGAATTGCTGTTTATCATCGCCCAGCATGAAATGCAGCGTAGCGGTACCGTTAGCGGTGTTGTCGGCACGCTGATGAGCAATATGGGCTTTGAGCTCGCGCTGAAAGATCTGGAGATTCCGTTTGCCCGCGCCAAAGTTGGCGATCGCTATGTGAAAGAGTTGATGGAGTCGCGTGGCTGGCAGCTGGGTGGCGAAAATTCCGGCCACATTATCTGCTCTGATATCACCAGCACCGGCGATGGCATAATTGCCGCACTCAAGGTGCTTCATGCGGTTGTCGATTCGGGTAAATCACTCGCTGACCTGAAATCCGGCATGAGCAAGTTCCCGCAGATTATGGAGAATGTGCGGATCAAGCCCGGTTGTTCGGTGATGGAAAATGACGATCTCAAGGCTGCTATAGCGCAAGTCGAAGAAGAATTGGGCTCGCGTGGCCGGGTTCTGTTGCGCCCTTCAGGCACGGAGCCTGTGATCCGTGTGATGGTGGAAGGCGAGTGTCGCGATACAGTGACCCGCCTCTGCAAAGGTCTATCGGAAAAGGTGCAACAGCTCGCGGTATAACACACGATTCGTTCTTGTGTACCCTCAGCACTTTCTGTAACATTGGCGCCCGTTCTGGGGGTAGGGAATAACGATGCGGCAGAAGCTGGTTGCAGGGAACTGGAAGATGCATGGCGACAGCCAGAGTATCCGAGAGTTGCTGACTGCGCTGAAGCCGGCCGTAGCAGAAAGTGCTGCGGAGATCGCGGTGATTCCCCCTCTGGTGTACGTTCCACTGTGTGCAGACTTGCTGGCTGGCTCCTCGATTGCGTTGGGTGCTCAGACTGTCAGCGAGCAGCGAAACCCCGGTGCATTTACCGGTGAAGTTTGTGCTGACATGCTGGCAGACAGTGGTTGTCGCTACACCTTGGTTGGCCACTCCGAGCGCCGTTCACTCTACGGTGAAAACGATGCGCTGGTAGCCGCCAAAACGGAAGCTGCACTCGCTGCCAATGTGCTCCCCATTGTGTGTGTCGGGGAGACCAAAGAGCAGCGCGAAGCGGGCGCGACCCTGGATGTGGTTGGTCAGCAGATTGATGTGGTGCTGTCGACACTGAACAGCGGCCACGACAAAATCACCGTTGCTTACGAGCCGGTGTGGGCTATTGGTACGGGGCTGACTGCATCGCCTGAACAGGCTCAGGAAGTACACGCGTTTATTAGAACGCGCTTGGCGGCGCACAGCGCCGAACTGGCTGACACCGTGCGTATTCTTTACGGTGGTAGCGTAAAAGCGGCAAATGCCGCAGAATTGTTCGCCCAGCCGGATATCGACGGCGGTCTGGTGGGTGGTGCATCTCTGGATGCTGAAGAGTTTGCAGCAATCTGCAACGCCATTGGTTAGGTTATGGAACAGCTGATACTTATTTTTCATGTGCTGGCAGCGATCTGCATCGTCGGCCTGATCCTGATGCAACAGGGCAAGGGTGCCGATATGGGTGCTTCTTTTGGCAGCGGCGCGTCGCAGACATTGTTTGGCGCCGGTGGCAGCGGTAATGCCCTGACACGTGCAACAGCGATTCTTGCAACACTGTTTTTCTGCACCAGTCTTGGTCTGGCCTATGTCGCCAAGCAAAAGGCGGGTGGCGATGATCTGGGCTTCGAGGAGCAGATTCCTGCACTCGAAGAGAGCCGCGATGTGGCGCCGGTCAACGAAGAAATTCCCGAGTTTTCCAGCGACGAGAACACGGCAGACGAAATACCTCAGTAAGACCTCTTTAGCCGAAGTGGTGGAATTGGTAGACACGCCATCTTGAGGGGGTGGTGAGCATAGCTCGTGGGGGTTCAAGTCCCCCCTTCGGCACCAAATAAAGGAAGCGCCCAATCGGGCGCTTTTTTTATATGTGCCTTCGGGGGGACTGCGTCCCCCGTTGGCTCGCGTGTTGCGCTCGGGGCTTTGCCCCTGCGGCTTGTTGCCGCAGCCCAAACGATGAGGCTGTTTGTCGGCACCAATAAAGGAAGCGCTCAATCAGGCGCTTTTTTTATATGTGCCTTCGGTGGGACTGCGTCCCCCGTTGGCTCCTCTCCGATTTGACCTTCCTTACCAATCAGCGTTTCATCCCGGTTTCCCTTTCTTGTTTTGGGAGTAGCTTGCATGTGTGGGGCGTTTGAACAGCATCATCGTTCGGTGGTTGCGTTGACGCGATTGTTGAAGGAGTGGCCCAGCGATGCGGAGCGACGGCGTAATATTCGGCCGACGATGATGGCTGGTACGGTGGATGCTGAGGGTTATCGGGAGCGTTCCTGGTCGTTAATCCCTCGCTGGGCGAAGGAGCCCAAACTCAAATACAGCACATTTAATGCCCGGGCCGAATCCCTTTCAGAAAAAGCGACTTTTCGTGATCCCTGGCGGCGGTCACAGCGTTGTGTGGTGCCGGCTTCCGCCTATTTTGAATGGCCGGTGCTGGAGGGTAAAAAGCAGGCTTTTCGTTTGCGCCGTGCGGATGGAGAAGTTTGGTTAATGGCGGGCTTGTGGGAGAGTTGGGAGCAGGGCGATGAGAAAAGGGAAACCTTTACCGTGATTACCACGACTCCGGCTCAGCAGATAGAATGGGTTCACAACCGTATGCCGTTGATGATTGATCCCAAGGATCTGAATTGCTGGCTGACGGGCTCCCCAGAAGAAGCAAAACAGTTGTTGGATAAAAAGCCGTCCGTCGATATTGAGGCGGTGCCGGGTCATCCAACTGATCCCGTCGACGACGATTGAAGGTGGCGTTTCCTATGATGCGGGCAGGTAGCGCTTGCGATAGTCTGCGAACAGGGCGCCATCATTATCCTGATCCAGGCCGTAATCATCGGCCTGGTAGTCGTGACGGCCGTGTTTATCGCGTGGTCGGTTGTCCAGATAGTTCTGCATTTTCTGTTTCAGTTCATCGCTGAATTCAAAGCCAAAGTAGCGGTACATCGATTCGATCACAGCGAGCGGGCGCTCCAGAATATCTTCAAATCGAATATCAAAAAACTGCTGGGAATGTTTGTCCGCGAGTCGTGTGCGAGCCTCCATGCCACGTTGCAGATAAAGCTGCCAGTTCTCGACTTCGTCGCGACCGATAGCCACCGGATCGATATGGTCACTAGCCAGCGAGCGCAGTGAGGCCGTCAGGCTCGACAGGGACGCGAGTACCTGCATTGGATCGCGATGGGTTTGAATTATGCAGGCATCCGGATACACCTTCAGAATGGTTTCCAGATAGCCAACATGCGGGGGTGTTTTCAGCAGCCAGCGCTTGCCCTCGCCAAAACCTGATTGCATCAGTTGAAGGCAGCGTTTGTGCCATTTGTAGGCACCGGTGAAATCCTGCTGCATCAACCAGCGGCGAAATTCCGGCATGTTATAGGAAACGATCCACTGCTCGCTCATAAAATGCGAGGCGAGAATGGCAACGCATTCCTGAGGCAGAGTCGCTCCCATTTCGTGAATGGCTTTGAAACCCGGTACCAGCTTTTCGACCTGGTCGAACTGGTCGTTGACCTGCTCTATAAGCGGATCGTTGAAACGCTGTTCTTCAGTGGCAGGAGGCACCGGGCATTCAACTTCCCAGCTGATGGGGAAGCGGTGATTGCTGTCCTGCGACAACAATTCAAACAATATCGTCGTGCCGGTACGTGGCATGCCCGCAATAAACACGGGCCTAACAATTTTCTGATGCTGAACCTCCGGGTGCTGCTTGCCGTAGTCAACGATATCCAGGCGCCGCTGCAACAGGTTGAGCAGACTGCTGCGAGCGATTACACGACCAAAAGTATTTAGCTCCGCTTCATTTTCCAGAGAGTTGCAAAGATGTTCCAGTGCCGGAATAAAGTCGGTGCCGCCAAAATCATGCAGACCGCGTTTCTGCATGGCCAGTTGCATCAGCTCGTCGGCGCGGAGTTCTCGCTTGAAACCCAGTTTGCGTAGGAGCTTGCCGGCGGTATTAAACGCGGCGATGGGGAAGGGTCTCTTTATACTGGATTGGGGCATGCTCGGTCCGGGTTTATTTTTCTATCGAGTGTAGGCCGCGCGGAGTCGGCATGGTTTATACACTTCTGTCATGATCGGCCATCCATTTGGGTGGTGCTGCCGAATTGAGGCTATCCTAGCATGTGACCACAATAATGCATGAGTCAGCAGAACACAGGAGCGGGCATGTTACTTAAAGACAAGGTGGTGATTGTTTCGGGTATTGGACCAGGGTTGGGTCATGAGCTCGCGCTTGAGGCGGCCCAGCAGGGAGCGAAGTTGGCGATCTGTGCGCGCACGGCCAGTAAGCTGGATGCGGCCGAACAGGAGATTCGTGACGCCAGCCTTGATACTCCGATTCTCAAAGTGCCCACCGACATTGCCGACAAAAGCCAGTGCCAGAATCTGGTTGCCAAAACCATCGAAGCCTATGGCCGCATAGACGCTCTGATCAATAGTGCCTACAACCCGGGCGCCTTTGATCTGGTCGAAAATGCGGATCTGGATGGCTGGCGTGCGGCAATGGAGGTCAATCTATACGGCACGATGGCTCTCACGCTCGAGGTCGTCCCACATATGAAGAAGCAGGGCGGTGGTGCCATTGTGATGATCAATACCATGGTAACCCGGCGCCCGCTGCAGACGCAGGCGGGATATGGTGCTTCCAAGGCAGCGCTGGCCAGTGCGACTCAGCATCTTGCACTTGAGTTGGGGCCCTACAACATTCGGGTGAACTCGACCTACATGGGCTGGATGTGGGGGCCGCCGGTAGAGGGCTACATGCAGCAGCAGGCTGAAGCCACCGGTGTTTCTGTGGAAGATCAGAAAGCGGCTGTCGCACAGAATATTCCCCTGCGCGTTATCCCGGAAGACGGTGACTGCGCCAAGGCGGCGATTTTTCTGGCCTCGGACTATGCGCGCGCTATTACAGGCGCTGCGCTCGACGTCAATGGCGGTGAATACCTGCCCCACTGAAGTGGGGCAATTTCCCTTCTCTAGCCCCGTAAAATTCGTTACGCTCACCCTTATATTACTTAAGGGGGTGAGTGGATGCGTGTATGGCCATTATTGGCGCTGCTACTGCTGGTCGGCTGTTCCGGCTCCAATGAAAGCCAATCGGAGGCGCAGGTGCAGAGCCGGCAGTGCGAAAATCCACGCCCGCAATTCTGTACTCGCGAATACCGACCCGTTTGCGGCCAGCGTGATACGGGTGTGCGCTGTGTGACTGAGCCCTGTCCTAGCCTTGAATTGAACACCTATGGCAATGCCTGTGATGCCTGTAGCGATGAGACCGTCGTGGCATACACCGAAGGGGCTTGCTCATCGGAGGGTGACGTCGATGGTTGACTCTCCTGATGGCGCTCAACGGCGTCGGCATTTTCGCTTGCCTTACCCAACGTCCGATCAGCCGGTACTGGAAGCTGGCGACGTGCAGCATCGGGTGATTGAAATTGCCGAAGGCGGTATCCGGGTCATACTGAAACCCAGTACGCAACTGCAGCTCGATGAAGAGATCAGTGGCGTGATCCAGTTTCGAGGTGAACACGCCGAAAACGTCAGCGGGCATGTGCTGCGGATCGATATCCAGCATGTTGTAGTGCAGCTGGACAAAGGCATCAGTCAGCAGCGAGTGATGCAGGAACAGGCCTACCTGCGCAAAAAATACCCGAACTTTCTGAGAAATCCCCGAACTTGAAGCGTCAGGCAATATGCTTCAGCGTGGTTCGGCAAACAATAATAAGGAGAGTGTAATGTCTGAAAACACGATGCCTAAAGACGCGATGCCTAAAGACTATGAGCGCTTTATGCAGGAGTTTGTAGCGGCCTGGTGCAACAAGGACCTTGAAGCTCTCATGGGCTGCTTTACCGACGATGCGGAATACAACAACGTGCCCATGCCGCCCATCAACAAGGGCAAGGATGAAATCCGCGCCTTTATCGAAGGTTTTCTCGGCAGCATGGACTCGATTGAGTTTGTTGTGCACCGACAGGTGGTCAACGGCGATACGGTGATGAACGAGCGTACGGACCACATCGTACTGAATGGTAAAAAAATCGCCCTGCCAGTTATGGGCGTGTTCGAGTTCCGCGAAGGCAAGATTGCCCGCTGGTGGGATTACTTCGATATGGGGCCCTTTAGCGGCTGAGCCTGATACAATCGGATCATCGCCAGAGCAGTAGAACACCAGTAGGCCATGTCTTGAGTCGCAGCAAATACCAGATTTCCCCGGAATTGGATGCCCTTATCCGTGCCGCCTATCGTGGCCCATTGGAGGAAACCCCTTGGCAGAGTTTTCTCAATGACTTTCGCGAGGCGGTAAATGGCAACTATGCGACGCTGATCCTGCGCCCACCGCGCGAAGGCGATGCGGGGGTTGTGCTCAACGCCATTGTCATGTCGCCGCATATTTTCAATTCCTACAACGACACCTATTTTTCGATGGACCCCTTCGTCAATCTGCCGTCCGGCGAGGTGTTTACGGTTTCTGAGTTTGTCGGTGAAGAAGAGTTTTTCAACTCCGACTATTACCGCGAGTACATCACCCCTTCCGATGTGCGTCACATTATGGGAGCCGATCTGGTTGGCCCCGACGGTCTGACCGCCCGATTGCGTATCACCCGGCCCAAGGCGCGGGAAAACTTTGGTGAAGCCGACAAAGCCCTTTGCCGTCAGCTGCTGCCGCATCTTGAGCAGGCGATCGAGCTGCATTCGCGCATACTGCGGACGGAAAGTGAGCGTGCGTTCTACGAGGACGCGATCGACAAGCTGTCGATGGGCGTTGTCATCCTCGATCGCAAGGCCAAGGTGCTGCGGAAAAATCAGGCCGCTGATCGACTGCTGCAGGAAAAGCGCGGTTTACAGCAGGTTGCCGGCACACTGCAGGTCGGCGACAGTCAGGAAAACCGAGCCTTTCGTGCCTGCCTGGAAGAGGTGATGGAAGCCCACCGTCAATTCAAGCCGGGCTTCGTGCGCGCCTTTCGGGTCGCTGATAGTGGTTCCATGACCGGGCTGGGTTTGCTGGTGCGACCTTTGCCCCCGATCGAGGGTTCGGACGGCAGCAGTAATCCGACGGCGGCGATTCTGGTAAGTGATCCTTACCAGCCCCGACAAGCACCGAGCGATATTTTGATTGAGTTGTTCGGCTTTACGCCGGCCGAGTCAAAACTGGCCCTGCGTCTGGTCAATGGTCTGACGCTTGATGAAGCATCAGAAGAATTGGGCATTTCCCGCAACACCGCCAAATCCCATCTTAGCTCGGTTTTCTCCAAAACCGGGGTGGCGCGTCAGACGCAACTGATTCAGCTGATACTCAATTCGGTCGCGACCTTCGGCGGCGACAGCTGAATCGTCGTTTACAGTCTCACCAGTGTACCGTTCAGGTGCGGGCGATTGCCTTGGGCATTGCGCAGTGAAAACACGATTCCTCCATCGCTCTCACCGTACTGCAGCGAAACGTTCGCCGGCAGAAACAGCGGTGTTTTGAAATCCACGTCAATGGCAAAGGCCTCGCTGCCCAGCTGTGGCTGCAGGGCGGCCAGACAGCGCGCCTTGCTCCACATGCCGTGAGCGATATGACGCTTGAAACCGAGCAGTTTCGCGCTGGCCGGGAACAGGTGGATGGGGTTGTAGTCTCCTGACACCGAGGCATAGCGGCGACCCAGATTGGCGTCCAGCTCCCAGGCTTCGCTGTGCTCAAATTCCTGAAGCGGGGCGCGCTTGCGGCCGCCAGCACCGCCATTGCTCTTTCCGCGTTTGAGTACAGTGGTGAGGTCGGTCCATACGGTTTCATCGCCTGAACGGGCCTCGGTGATGATGTCGACTTCCAGGCCGGCCGCCACCTCGCGGCTGTCACTGATGGATGCGTGCAGGCTCAGGGGCTCATCGGCTCGCAACGCGCGGCGTTGCTCGATGCGGTTACGGGTATGCACAATGCCCATCGGCGAAAAGGGGAATGCCTTGTGCAGGAGCATTTCCATATGCAGGCTGAAAGCTGCGATGTGGGGGTAGGTGGCGGGCAGCGTGTCGGTGTTAGCCGAGAAGCCGCAGACTTCATTGTAGCGGCGCAGTTTGCCGGGGTTGATCGTTAGCTTGGCAAGGCTGGCAGAGATCTCCGGAACCGCGGTGATATCACCGGATTTGCGAGCGACCGCCGCGCGCAGCAGCAGTGAGGGCATGGCTGGAGTGCGATCAAAGTGCAATTCTGTCGACATGGCTATCTTCCTTATCTGCAACAGCTCGGCAACGCAAAACTATAGGGCGAGACTCCGGGCGGGTCATTTGCCGTGTCGGCAGCTTAGCACGGCGTTCCGGTCAATGGCGCGTTGAAGGGGAGCGTTTAGTCATTGGCTTGCCGGGGCCAGACTGGCACAATTCACGTCAAATCTGGCGAATAATGAGAATGACTGACACCGCCCTTGATCTGCAGGATTCCTCCTTTGTTGTGCAGCTGGTCTACCCTGCGCTGATTGCGCTTGGGCTGGATATTGATCAGATTGCCGAGCGCTGCAATATCACCCCTGATCTCCTCCAGACCAGTCAGGCGCGCTATCCGCACGCCGCCCAGCAGCGCTTTTGGCAGGTAGTGGAAGAGATTAGTGGCGATCCGCTCATCGGGCTACATTTGGCGGAAGTCATGTCGCTGCATAAGGGGCAGGTTTGGGAATATCTCTTTCTCAGCAGCCCGACCTTCGGTGATGGCCTGCAACGTGCGCTGAATTATCAGCGGCTGGTGTCTGATGCCTCGCGCTGGGAGTTGCGCCTTGAAGGCGATACGGCGTGTCTCGATTTTACCTTTAATCACGAACCCACCCCGGAGCAGCGCCACTTTGTTGAGGCGTCTGCGCTTTATCTGATTCGCTACTTTCGCGCGCTCACTCACGATAGTTTCGCGCCGAGGCATCTCGCCTTCAGTCACGAGGCGGCAGCGTCTATAGACGATTATCGGGCGGTAATGGGCTGCGACGTCGCCTTTGCGCAGCCATCGACCACGCTGACCTTCGATGCAAAGGTCATGGAGTTGCCCTCAAGCCGGGCTGAGCCGGAGCTGCTGAAATTGCATGAGCAGCTTGCGAATGAGCGATTGGCCCGCCTGCAGAAACAGGACATTGTGGTCGCCGTGCGAACCGCGATTGCCGAAACCCTGGAGCAGGGGCAGCCGGAACTGAATGAGGTGGCACAGCGTTTGGGGCTGAGTGTGCGGGTGCTGCGGGCGCGTTTGACCGAGGCGGAAACCAGCTTTAATCAGGTGCTGGCAGATTACCGCTGCTATCTGGCCAAGCGCCTGTTGTCGCGTACCGAAGAACCCATAGCCGATATCGTCTATCTCACGGGGTTTTCCGAGCCGAGCACGTTTTATCGGGCCTTTAAGCGTTGGACGGGGATGACCCCTGTAGAGTACCGCGACTACAAGCGGACGCAGCTCAAGGCTGCGCCCTGATCCGCTTACGCGCCGAGCCAGCTCTGGCCACAAACCCGGATAATATTCCCAGTGATGCCGGCGGCCTGCGGGCTGGCAAAGAAGGCGATGGTTTCTGCCACGTCCTCCGGTTGCCCACCCTGTGACAGGGAGTTCAGGCGCCGACCCACTTCCCGGGTCATCACCGGAATGGCTGCGGTCATCTGGGTTTCGATAAAGCCCGGAGCCACCGCATTGATGGTGATTCCCCGTTCCTTCAGCTGTGGTGCCATCTGCTCCACGTAGCCAATCACACCCGCTTTGGACGCGGCATAGTTGGACTGTCCACGCTGACCGGCAATGCCGTTCATGGAGGACACGCCCACGATACGGCCGCCACGATTCAGCGCCTCCGCTTCAAACAGGGCGCTGTTCAGACGCAGCGCCGCCCCCAGATTGATGTCGAGGGTGAGATCCCACCAGTGTTCGGGCATATTGGCCAGCGTTTTATCGCGGGTGATACCGGCGTTGTGCACCACAATATCCAAGCCGCCGCGGGCCTTGGCGATTTCCAGCACCTTCGCGGGAGTGTCATCAGCGGTAATATCCGCGATCAGTGACTGCCCGCCCAGCTTGCTCATCAGGGCCTCAAGATCAGTCTTAAGGGGTTCCACATCCAGTCCGATAATGGTGGCACCATCGCGAGCCAGGGTGCTGGCAATAGCAGCGCCGATACCGCGACTGGCACCGGTCACCAACGCGGTCTTGCCGGCGAGGGGTGAGGCGGTATCGGTCGCAGGCAGGTCGGCGTTACTGACCCGGAAAACCTGCGCATTGACGTAGGCTGAGCGGTTTGACAGTAAAAACCCCAAAGGACCTTCCAACGCGCCTTCGGCGCCGGCCTCTACCGTCACGATCTGGGCTGTAGTGCCGCGCTTTCCGGATTCCTTGGCCAGTGATCGGGCCAGACCTTCCAGTGCTCGCTGGCAGGCTGCGGCTTCGGGTGTGGCTTGATCGCGGTGAGGGCGAGACAGGATGATAATACGCCCGCAGCTGGACAAGGATTTCAATGCCGGCTTGAAAAAGTCATAGGCCAGATTCAGATCGCGGGTGTCTTCGATGCCAGTGCCATCAAAGACGAGCGCCTGGAGTTTGTCACCGGGCTGATCCTCGCTGGTGGCCCAGGTGCCGATACCTTCAATCGCTTCCGCGCTGGCGCCGGAGGCGCTGACCGGGCGGCAGAGGCTTAGATTCTGACGGCGGCAGAACGCCGCGACCGTCGGCAAGCAGTCGGCATTGGCACCGCCACCCAGCAAAACTGTGCCGGTAAACGGTGTATTGGCGCGCTTCAGTTCTGCGGGTTTGCCCAGCCCGAGGTTGATCAGGGTCTCTACTATCTGGCTCATTCTCGCGTATCCTGCATCAGTCTTTAGATTTCGGTGTATTTCTAAATTCCGGTGTATTGTAGTCAGCCTTGGCCGCGCGTGAATTGACGGCAAAGCCGGGGCCTCGCGGCAGCTCAGCCAATGCTGCCAGATTCTGCCGGATTATACTGCCCGCAACTTAATGGAGGTTGCCATGACTCAGACTGTTCGCCGCGTTGCCATTATTGGCGGTAATCGCATTCCCTTTGCCCGCTCCAACACGGCCCTGTTCGGTGCCAGCAATCAGGATATGCTGAGCGCTGCGATAGAGGGTCTGGTACAGCGCTACAATCTGCAGGGCAAGCGTATCGGAGAGGTCACCGCCGGTGCCGTCATGAAGCATGCCCGGGATTTTAATCTGGTGCGTGAATCGGTGCTCAGTACCAGCCTTGATCCAAGTACACCCTGTGTCGATGTTCAACAGGCCTGTGGTACCGGCCTGCAGGCGCTGAATATTGTGGCCAATAAAATCGCCTTGGGTCAGATTGACTGCGGTATCGCCGGCGGCACGGACACTACGTCTGATGCTCCTATCGCGGTTAATGAAGGTTTCCGCAAAGTGCTGCTGGAAATCAATCGATCCAAAACCTTGGGTCAACGCCTCAAGCAAGTGTTCCGCCTGCGCCCGAGTCATCTCGTACCCGCTATCCCGCAAAACGCTGAGCCGCGCACCGGCTTGTCGATGGGCGGCCATACGGAAGTTACTGCCAAGGCGTGGAATATTGCCCGCGAAGATCAGGATGCGCTGGCCTTGAGCAGTCATCAAAAGCTGGCGGCTGCTTACGATCGCGGCTTTTTTGACGATCTGATTACGCCGTACAAAGGGCTGGAGCGCGACAACAACCTGCGCGGTGATACCACGCTGGAAAAGCTCGCCAGTCTGAAGCCGGCGTTTGATCGCGAGAACGGCACGCTTACAGCCGGGAACTCTTCAACCTTGACCGATGGTGCCTCGTGCGTGCTGTTGGCCAGTGAAGAATGGGCGTCTGCCAATGACCTGCCGGTGCGTGCCTATCTGACGATGGTTGAGGCGGCGGCCGTGGATTTCACCGGTCAGGCCGGTGAGAAGGAGGGCCTGTTGCTGGCACCGGTGTACGCGGTACCGCGCATGCTCGATCGCGCCGGATTGTCGCTGCAGGATTTCGACTTCTATGAAATTCACGAAGCCTTCGCGGCGCAGGTGCTGGCGACACTCAAGGCCTGGGAAGACGATGACTATTGCCGCACCAAGCTCGGCCGCGACGGCGCGCTGGGCAGTATTGATCGCAGTAAGCTCAATATTAATGGCTCTTCCATTGCCACGGGGCATCCCTTTGCGGCAACCGGTGGGCGGGTGGTCGCAACACTGGCCAAAATACTGGAAGAAAAGGGCAGTGGTCGTGGACTGATCTCAATCTGTGCTGCGGGCGGCCAGGGTATTACGGCCATTCTAGAGCGTTGAGTCTTTTTACAGCGCGGAGGGGTCTTACCGAGAGCTGAGGGCTCTTACTCAGCGCTGAAGGCTCCTCTCTAACGTTGAGCTGATGGATTTACGATTGGGTGATTCCCTCGTCATTTGATAGGCTAGGTATCTATTATTCATGGCAAATGGAGCCTGGCCTTGAAAACCATCACCCTGCGAACCCCGTCCGGCAATATGCCAGTCTACCTCTATGAAAAAACGCAGTGCGCGCCGCTGGTTATTCTGCTGATGGACGCTATCGGGGTGCGCGACGAGCTGCGAAACCTTGCTCGAGATCTTGTTCGTGAAGGCTACTCCGTGGTCCTTCCCAACCTGTATTACCGGGATGGTCACCATGAAGATATGGATTTTAGTAACCCGAAAATCCATGAAACGGTGATGCGGCTCTACAGTAGCTACAGCCACGCCAAAGCCAAAGAGGATATTGGCGCCGTATTGGAGAGTTTTTCTGAGCGCCCGGTGGGGCTGCTGGGTTTTTGCATGGGTGGCGCTAATGCGCTGTATCTGGCGGGCACCTTTCCAGACGATATCGCCGCAGCAGCAGCGATTCATCCGGGGGGGATTGCGACAGACGCTGAAGATTCGCCCCATCGCGTAGTAGTGAAGGCGAAGGCCGAGCTCTATATAGCCATTGCCGACGAAGATCCTTATGCCGATACCGAGCAGGTGGCAGAACTACAGTCTGCGCTGGAAGGTGCACAGATCAGTCATCAACTCGAGGTGTACGAAGGCGCCCATCACGGCTTCGCCTTTGCGTCGCTGCCATCGTTCAATTACGACGCGCAGCAACGCTACTGGAAAGCCAGTAAAGCCCTGTTTAAACGCTGCCTGCGTGATCAGCTATAGCGTTTAATCCAATCCTCGTAAAACGCCGGCATATCCTTGCTGGCGCTGCTACTGAAATTGGCGTCACGTTTTTCCAGAAAGGCGCTGATGCCTTCCTTGCCATCTTTCTGTGACGCGTAGAATACGGCCAGTGAATCGATCTTATGTGCCGCCAGCGGATGTGGCTCAGCGGCATTGCGGTAGAGCATCTGTCGGGTCAGGGCGATGGCCAGCGGAGACTTCTTCGCGAGTTTTCGGGCAATGCGGTAGGCTTCTTCCAGTAGCTGATCTGCGGGTACGATCGCTTTGACCAAGCCACCCTTTTTGGCTTCTTCCGCGTCAAATACCTCGGCGGAGTAAGTCCATTCCAGCGCCTGGCTCAAACCCACCACCCGCGGCAGAAACCAGCTGGAACAGGCTTCCGGCACAATCCCAATGCGATTGAAGACAAAGCCTATGCGCGCCTTGTCGGATGCCAGACGGATATCCATGGCCAGTGTCATCGTGATACCGATGCCGACAGCGGCACCGTTAATGGCGGCGATAACGGGTTTTTTGCATTCAAAAATGGCCAGGGTAACGCGACCACCGGTGTCGCGCAGGCCGTGAAGGATTTCGGGGTCGTCCAGTCGTTCCATATCCTCCAGCCCTGGCTGTAATGATTCATTGAGACCAAACACGTTGCCTTCAGCTTTGAGGTCCATGCCGGCACAAAATGCCTTGCCGGCACCGGTGACGACAATCGCTCGTACCTCATCGTCTTCGCTGGCGCGATTGAAAGCGTCAATCAGCTCATTGGCCATCGTGACGGTAAAGGCATTCATCTGCTCTGGGCGATTGAGGGTCAGAGTGAGGATGTGATCTTGAATCTGGTAGTCGAGGGTGGAGTAGGTCATGTTGTAGCTCGTTGGCAATGTTATGTAGCCACCGAGTGTAGCAAAGTCAGTTTTTGCTAGTAGGTCTATAAGTCCGAAAGTAGCTGCACTGGTCAGCACAATCATGTCGTTTATGGGATAAAGTTGAAAATTCATAGTTCGTGGCGGAAAGTTGCCGACTAGGATTCCAATAGGAGAGTGGAGTCAAACCCATGGTTTCGATAAATTTCTCTAGGATGAAACGCCTTGTGCTAGTAGCGCTTGTCATTCAGACTCCTTCGACACTAGCGCTCGCGACCGGCGATACTCTTCCCGATTTCACCCGTCCCGGACTGATCGCCAGCGGCGAGCTCAGTAGTCGACAGTTTATCGGGCGCGTGGTCTATCTGGATTTTTGGGCTTCCTGGTGTGGTCCCTGTCGGTTGTCTCTGCCCGCGCTGAATGAGTTCTACCATGAGTTTTCTGATCAGGGCTTTGTGGTGGTAGCCATTAATCTCGACGAGGATGCCGCCGAGGGCCGTCGCTTTCTAAAACGATTCCCGGTGAGTTATCCGGTGCTAAAAGATGATGGTAGCCTGCCCGAAGCACTGGGAGTGAAGGGCATGCCAACGGGATTTCTTTTAGATCGGCAAGGGCGGGTAAGGGCAATTCACCGAGGCTTCAAGCCGGGCGATCAGACCAAATTGCGGCGCGAGATTAAGCTTTTGCTGGCAGAGGATTGAGTCGTATCCCTTATTTTTGAGGTATCCATTATGGCTGTCGCTATTGGACGACAGGACATGTGATGTCCGTACGTAGTGGCCACACTGACGTGAGTAGCTTCTCGAATTATAGATCAAGGTTACAGATCTTTAAAATATGCATCCTTGGTTCTTTGTTCGCTACTCAAGAGGAAATGGCGTGCCGCCCGACATCAGAAGCTGTTTTTCCGCTGACAACTCACAGCCGTCTTTCGTACTTACCAAGCTGCCGTACCTAGCTTTTTGTGTTTTCGGTATCAGCTGGATTCTGCTCTCCGATATCTTTCTCCTACTGCTACAGGTTCCCGATACGCTGCTGGAAATGACGTCGCTGCAGATCGCCAAGGGCATTCTCTTTGTACTGATTTCAGCCATGATGTTCTACTTTCTTAGCGCCCGGTTGGGCCATCGATTAACACGGGCTGAGCGGAATGCGGAAGTACTTAGCATGATCAGTCGTGGGGCTTACGACCTGATCTGGCGGTGCGATGCGGATGCCAGGGATTTTGGCATAGTTCACTGTAAAGAACTGGACCCTGCGATGGTGGAATATGCGCTGAATAACCACCTGATTCACCCCGGTGACCTGAAGACGGAAACTCGTCTGTGGATGACTGCTTTGGAAAAGAGCCAGTCCTTCACTAGTGTGTCGCGTTTAAACCTGACGGGAGAATTTCGCCATTACCGGAATGATATCTTTCCAGTAACAGATGAGTCTGGTGCGGTTGTCGAGTGGGTGGGTGCATGCCGGGATATTCATGAGCAGACTGTCGCCAGAGAATCTTTGGCGCGGAGTGAAGAGATGCTTCGTCTTGCCGCGGAGGCCGGATCCGTAGGGATATGGGAGTGGGATCAAGGTCTGGATGTCTTGACCGTGTCCGAGGAAATGGAACGACAGGTGGGCAGTAAACTGAAACGTCCCGGAGATTTAAGGCAGTTTATTCATAAGGATGACTACCCGGCCGTCCGGTGGACAATGCTGGAAGCCAAACGTTATTCAACTCCCTTCGAAATTGAATATCGAGTGGAGTCAGCGGATGGTGATACTCGCTGGATTCTAAACAAGGGAACCACCTTGTGCCGCACCACGGAGAGCAGTCGGCATATGGTAGGTGTTTCGATCGATATTTCGCGAACCAAGCGGTCAGAAGAAAAGTATCGTCATCTTGCCCATCACGATCCGCTGACGTCTTTGCCCAACCGTAGGAAGATGAAGCAATGGCTTCGTCAATTTTCGGATAGCAAGCAAGCGGGCGATGCCCTGCTCGGAATTGTCAGTATTGATTACTTTGCTCGTATTAACGACGTTTACGGGCAAGCTGTGGGTAATTCGTTGCTTAAACAGGTCGCTAACAGGCTGGCAGAGCATGTGCAGGCCGCAGATTTTGTCTGCCGCTACGGGGCCGATACTTTCCTGATCGTGCATTCAATTGAGGATGTTGATTGTCCGCAAAAACGATTCTCCCAACTGCTGTATTCCATTTCGAAGTCCTATGACATTGATGGCTTGCAGCTCAAAGCTGGTTTTTCGTCGGGGCTTATTACCCTGAATGCATTTGGTTTTGACTGGCAGGAGAGCATAAATGGCGCAGAAATCGCGTTGGCTCGTTCGAAATCGTCTCGCCGCGGCAGTATTACCGTGTATGAAGAGTCCATGGCTAAGATTTCTGCACGTTTTGAAACCGTCAGAAATGAATTGCACCATGCAATTGAGCGCAATGAGCTTTTCGTGGTATTTCAGCCGCTCATGGAAATTTCCAATAGCGGCGTTGCCGGGTTTGAGGCGCTGGTCCGCTGGGATTCGCCGCGCCTGGGTTCTGTTTCTCCCGTCGAGTTTATTCCTTTAGCCGAGAAAACAGGTTTAATAGATGCAGTCAGCACCGTTGTTTTGAAACACATTTCCAGTCAAATTAGGGATTGGAAGCGTCGTGGTTATTGTGTACCGCCGATTAGTTTTAATCTGTCTCCCTCGACGCTGGAAAACGTAGACGGAGCGGAAAAGTTCCTGATTCAGTTAGAGACCTATGGCTTGTGTCCGGGTGATTTGGTGTTGGAGTTCACCGAAACGGCGGTCATTCACAATGAGGAAGTCGTTGCAGAAAATATTCGTGTGCTTGCGCGCCACGGTTTTCGCATAGCATTGGATGATTTTGGCACCGGCTACAGCAGTCTCGAAAACCTGTACAAGCTGCATATCAGCAAACTGAAAATTGATAAGAGCTTTGTATTCAAGATTAAAGGTTCCGTGAAGCACGCCAATATCGTTCGCGGATTGATCTCGATGGCCCGTTCAATTGATCTCAATGTGATTGCCGAGGGGGTTGAATCTGAGGATCAGCTCGAGATGTTGCGAGAGTGGGGCTGTGATATGGCGCAGGGCTATATCTTCGCCAAGCCCATGCTGCCCGCTGATGCGGAGCGCTATCTCGAGGCTGCTTGACGCCTGATGGGTTGAGAGGGGTTAGGCAAGCAGCTGAGCGCGTTTCGACGCGTCAGCTGCTTGGGTTTGCCGGAGAGATTAGCGGACGTCGAAATGTGTTAGTGGCATGTCCATCATGCTACCTACCGAACCACGCATGGCTTCGGCATGGCCAATGGCACGAGGCAGCAGTCGTTCGAAAAAGAACTCCGCGGTTTCCAGTTTGGCTTCGTAGAAGTCTTTTTCATCGCTACCTTCTGCCAGTTTGCGTTGGGCGGTTTCTGCCATGCGCGCCCAGAAAAAGGCCATGCTGACGTAACCGCTGTACATCAGAAAATCGTAAGAGGCTGCCCCGACCGCATCGCGATTGCGCGAAGCGCGTAGCAATATGCCCAGACACAGACGGTTCCAGAGGAAGGTGTGTGACAGCAGTTTGCGGCCGTATTTGCTCATTCCGGGTTTGAACAGAATGCTGAAGGCGTATTTATACAGGCGCTTGCTGAAACTACGGTAGAGCTTGAGCCCATCCAGAATCACCTTGCGGCCCAGAAGGTCCATCGCCTGAATGCCGGTGGTGCCTTCGTAAAGGGTGGCAATCCGGGCGTCGCGGACAATCTGTTCCATGCCATGCTCGGCGATATAGCCGTGGCCACCGTAAACCTGCATGCCGTAGTTGGCGCACTCCAGTCCTGTTTCGGTCAGGAAAGCTTTCAGAATCGGCGTGACGAAGCCGAGCATGTCATCGGCTTTGGCGCGGGCTTGTTCCGTTTCCGCGAACATCATCAGGTCGCCCTGACGCGCGGCGTCGTAGAGCATGGCGCGACCACCCTCAGCAAAGGCTTTCTGGGTCAGAATCATGCGGCGCACATCCGGGTGGTGAATGATGGCATCACCGGGCTTGTCCGGGTTTTTGTGGCCGGACAGAGAGCGCATCGAATAGCGATCCATCGCATAGGGGTAGCTGTTCTGGTAGGCCAGCTCGGCGGCGGCTAAGCCCTGAATAGCGGTGCCGACGCGGGCGGTGTTCATAAAGGTAAACATGCAGGCCAGGCCTTCGTTTTTCGGGCCGAGCATATAGCCTTTGGCGCCGTCGAAGTTAATAACGGCTGTCGCGTTGCCGTGAATACCCATCTTGTGTTCGATGGAACCGCAGCTGACCTTATTGAATTCCCCCATCTCGCCGCTTTCATCCACATGGAATTTCGGCACGATAAACAGGGAAATACCTTTGGTGCCTTCGGGTGCATCGGGGGTGCGGGCCAGAACAATATGCACGATGTTGTCGGTCAGGTCGTGTTCGCCGGCGGAGATGAAAATCTTGGTGCCGGTAATGGCAAAGCTGCCATCCTCATTGGGTTCAGCGCGGGTGCGCATCTGGCCGAGGTCCGAACCGCAGTGGGATTCGGTCAGGCACATGGTGCCGGTCCACTCGGCGCTGGTCAGTTTAGGAAGGTAGCGTTGTTTCTGTTCCTCGGTGCCGTGCACGTACAGTGTGTTCATAGCGCCGAGACTGAGGCCGGGATACATGCCCCAGGCCCAGTTAGCCGTGCCTACCAGCTCGGATTTCAACAGGCCCAGTGACAGGGGTAAGCCCTGCCCCCCGTACTCGATCGGGTGCGACAGTCCCTGCCAGCCACCTTCAATCCACTGTTGGTAGGCTTCCTTGAAGCCGTCTGGCGTGGTGACCTTGCCATCGTCGAACTGGCAACCTTGTTGGTCGCCCACCGCATTGAGAGGCGACAGCACTTCTTCACAAAACTTCGCACATTCACTGAGAATCGCGTCGATCATGTCGGGGGTAGCGTCTTCGCCGCAGGGCAGCCCCGCATAGTGCGTCGGGAAGTCGAGCACCTCGTTGATGACAAACTTGATATCACGGGTAGGGGCTTTGAACACGGCCATGGTAGAACCTCGAAGTCATTCGAATTGCACGAGACTATAGACAAAGGCAGTGGCGGGGAAATTGGCCGCAGTGGGGCCGGTCCGGGTGAATGCGGTCAATGCCCCTCATGCCTATGACGTAGGGCACTAGGAATCCCGGGGGCGATTTGCTGTAATCGAAGGATCATAACAAGCGGGGAATCCCTATGGATCTGCAGCAATTGGAACAGCGCATTCAGCGCCTTGAAGCGATCGAGGCGATCAAGCAGCTCAAGTACCAGTACTTTTATCACTGCGATCAGAAACAGCCGGACAAAGTGCGGGCCTGTTTCGCCGATGGTCCGGTCAAGATTGAGTATGGTCGGGTTGGCAACTTTGAAACTGCCGACGAGATGGTGGCGGTATTCTCCCGTCTGGCGTGTGAGCCCCATATCGTCGAAATGCATCACGCCCAGAATCCACAGATTCACATTCAATCGGATTCCGAAGCCAGTGCGATTTGGGGTATCTTCTATTATCTAATTGACACCCGGCAGCAGATAGCGACGCAGCTAGGCGGTTTTTATGAAGACCGTTACGTCTGTGTGAACGGTGAGTGGAAGATCTCCGCGACCCGCTTTGATGTGAAATCGACCCAGATCCTGTCGTTGGGTGATGACCGTGTACAGGCGGTGTTTGCCGGCGCGCAAGCCCCCGCAGAACTGGATGATCCGGAGAGTCAGGCCGGGTAGGAGTGCCCTATGAGCAAGGCTGTACAACTGACCTGTCACCCGCTGGCTGTGGGTGGCTACCTTGCTCAAATAACCCTGAATGCGCCACAGAAACGCAACGCCCTGTGTGAGCCGATGTTGCTCGCGCTCGGAGACCTTCTGAGCAATGTGGCAGCCGACGATGAAGCGGTTGCCGTCTTGCTGGATAGTGGCAGCAGCCATGCCTTTTGCGCTGGCGCCGATGCCCGACAGATCCAAACGCTTACACTCAGCGGCACGGAAAACGCGCGGCAGATCGATGACTTCTTTGCCCGCTGTTACCGGCTGCTCTACGAACTTCACCAATTTCCCAAGCCGGTGGTTTGCTGGGCCAGCGGCGCGGTAATGGGGTTGGGGCTTGGTCTGTTGGCCGCAGCCAGCCACCGTATTGCCACCCCCAAAAGCTTGCTGGCGATGCCGGAGATCGCCATCGGCTTTTATCCGGATGCAGGCGCCACCTGGTTTCTTCACCACATGCCCGGCCACAGTGGGCTGTTCTGCGCTCTGACCGGCGTGCAACTAAACGCGGGTGATGCGCTCTACAGCGGCCTGGCAGACTATGTTCTGCCCGATACCCGCAAGCCGCAGCTGATCCAACAGCTAACCCGGCTTGACTGGCAGTTTGAGCTGGAAGCCGATGCCGAAATGCTGACGATTGAACTGACGGATTTTGAGGCGGAAGCCAATACCCGTTTGCCTCCGTCTCACCTGAAACAGCGCGCCGATCTGATTGAGTCCCTTTGTGAGGATAAATCTCCTGCAGCCATTGATAAGGCTTTCCATGGTCTGCTTGGTGACGACGTCTGGCTGAATGAAGCTGGTCGCACCTTTGCCGGCGGCGCGGCATCGACTGCCTGTATTGTGCTGGAGCAGTACCAGCGGGGCGAGGGGCTGTTGTTGGCAGAAGCCTTGCAGCTGGAAATGGTGATTTCAGCCAATCGCGCCCGTGATCTTGAATTTATTGAAGGGGTGCGCGCGCGTCTGTTCGATAAAGACGATCGCCCGCAGTGGGCCTTCCGCAGTTTGAGCGAGGTGCCACCGGAGCTGATTAGCGGATTTTTCACGGCGCCCTGGCAGCAGCACCCTCTGGCTGATTTGGGTACTTGATCCGACAGATTGGAATAAGCCCTGAGGCCGGTTTGCTTTCAGTTTCACAGCGTAAGGCGCAAGCATTGCGATTGCGGCAGTGTGCGGTTACCTTAGCGCCTCGCTAAGGTTGGTCAGGATCGAGCTCGTGAAAAGTTTTCCGCTTAAACCCCGTTTCAGTGAAACGGATGCCATGGGTCATATCAATAACACTTCGATTGCCGTGTGGTTTGAAACCGCGCGTCTAGAGTTTCTGACCGATGTGTTTATTGATAAGGGTGACGGACAGCCGAACTGGTTTATGGCTTCTCAGACCATTGATTACCTGAGCGAAAACCTTTTCGGTATCGAGGTGCGAATGGATCTGTCCGTGATTCACATCGGCAATACCTCATTTAAAGTCGGCTGCAAAATGTATCAGAATGACAAGCAGACCGTGCGTGCGTCGGCGGTACTCGTTCACGTGGATCTGGCGACGAAAAAGCCGACGCCGATCCACGATCGGATGCGAGCTATTCTTGAGCAGGAATTAGATGCCGACTGGCTCTAAGCGTCAGTCAAAGGCTCGCGGCATTTTCATATTCAGGGCATTCAGCCCGCCGTTTACACCAATGATATCCCCGGTCAGGTAACTCGCCGCCGGGGATGCCAGATACACCGCACAGGTGGCGATATCTTCCACCTCACCCAGCCGGCCCATCGGCGTCAGGTCGACCATGGCCTGCTCGATTTCATCGTTGAGAACGGTTTTCAGTGCTTCAGTTCGGGTTGAGCCGACCGCGATGGCATTGACCCGGACTTTGGGGGCAAATTCCTGTGCCATTTCGCGCGTCAGGAAGGAGAGGGCGCTTTTGGCGGTGCCGTAAGCGGTGAAAAGCGAAGACGTTTCTTGCCCGGCAATGGATGAAATATTCAGAATGCTGCCGCCGCCCGCGCTGTCCACCATCTTGGGAATCACCAGCTTGGACAGGGCAAACGCTGTCGTAACGTTAAATTGAAAGGCGCCATTGAATTCCTCAATCGAGGTTTTCAGCATGGGCTTGGGTGGGAAGCCGCCGGCATTATTGACCAGAATGTCGATGCGGCCAAAGGTCTCCATGGTCTTGTCGACCAAAGCTTCCAGTTGATCCTGCTGCATAACATCGGTGACCACGATCAGTGCCTTTTGCCCGAAAGCTTCAACCGCTGCGGCGGTTTCTTTCAGTTGTTCTTCGGTGCGCGCCGCCAGCACGACATCGGCGCCGACCTCGGCATAGGCTTTGGCGATGGCGGCGCCGATACCCCGGCCAGCGCCAGTAATCAGTGCGACCTTATTGTCCAGTCGGAATTGGTCCAGAATGCCCATAAAGCCCTCTCTTTGTGTTATCAGTAACTGTGAAATTTCAGCTTTGTATTCAACACCTTAGGGATTCAAAACAGATCATCCGATTGGGTGATACTTGGCCTTGGAGTGCTGTGCAAGAATTTTGCCCCATACTGGCAGAAAGCTATACACCCTTTTTGAATAAGAGCGAACAGCGCAAGGAGATTGCCATGAGTCAGGTATCACAGGTGCCGCGCAAGCCGCACCGAATCGAGGCAAAGGAAATTCCCGAGCGCTACGCCCGTGGCTGGTACTGCTTGGGCTTGGCGGATGAATACACCGAAAAACCCGTCCGGCTCGACTACTTCGGTACCCGTCTGGTGGCTTATCGCGGCGAAGACGGTCAGGTGCATGTGCTGGATGGTTATTGCCCGCATATGGGTGCCGACCTGAGCGAAGGCTGTGTGGAAGGCAATTCGCTGCGCTGCCCCTTTCACGACTGGCGCTGGGGCGCCGACGGTGTCTGCGACGATATTCCCTATGCGCGCCGCATTCCACCCAAGGCTGTGATCAATGCCTACCCGACCTGTGAGGAGAACCACCTGCTGTTTGTGTGGTATGACCCGGAGGGCAACCCACCGATTGAAGAGCAGGCAATTCCCAAAATCGACGATCTGTTCAGCGGCGACTGGACGATCTGGCAGATGGACAAGATGACCATCAACACCAACTCCCGCGAGCTGGTGGACAATATGGCAGACGTGGCTCACTTTGGCCCCATTCACGGGGCGCCGATCAAGACCTTCAAAAACATTGTGCACAAGCACACCTATCAGCAGGTGCTGACCGGTGGCAGCGAACTGCTGGCGGAAGAGGGTGAGTTGACCTCGGTGGCGACCTACTACGGCCCCGCCTACATGAACACCTATATGACCGGGCAGATTGAAGGCCAGCTGGTGGAAAGCCGTCTGCTGGTAACTCACGTGCCGATCGACACTGAAAGCTTTGATCTCCGCTTTGGGGTTTCGGTGCGCAAGATGCCGGGGCTGAGCGAGGAGCAGAATAACGAAATCGCCCAGCAATACACGGAGCAGAACCGCACGGCGTTTTTCCAGGATGTGCACGTATGGCACACCAAAACCCGCGTTGATAACCCGGTTTTGTGCGATGGTGACGGACCGATCCACAAACTCCGTCAGTGGTACGATCAGTTCTACGTGGATGTAAAGGACGTGCCCGAGCAGTTTAACGAGAAGAAGGAATATGTCGTCGATATTAAGTAGGCGGCTGAGTCATTAGCGTAAACAGGCCCGGTATAGCTGCTTCGCGGCTGTACTGGGTTTTCTGTTTTTGGTATTACATGCAGATCACACGTTATCTGCCACTCACACCAATAAGGAATTCATCATGGATGTACGTAGCTTGGGCTATGTTGTTATCGAATCGACCGATCCCGCCAAGTGGCTGGATTACGGTACCAATATTCTCGGCCTGATGGTCGCCCCGATGATGCCGGACGACGGCAATGTCTACCTGAAAATGGATGAGCGTCCCTTTCGCTTTGTGATTACCAAAGGCGAGCAGGATCGACTCCAGCTGTGTGGTTGGGAGCTGGCGGATCAGGAAACCTTTGAAGCCACCAAGGACAGCCTGAAAAGCGTCGGTGTTGAATTTACCGAAGGCAGCGCCGAGTTGGCTCAGGCGCGTCAGGTGCGCGGCCTGATCAGTTTGAAAGATCCGGCGGGCAATGGTCTGGAGCTCTACTGGGGCGCCTCACTGGACTACGCCAAGTTTGTCTCGCCCAAAGGTATTGCCGAATTCGAAACCGGCTTTAACGGCGATATGGGCTTTGGCCACGCGGTGCTGCCCGCGCCGAACCTGCAGGAAACCCACGCCTTCTATCGCGATGTGCTGGGCTTTGGCGATACCGACTACATGCACTTCAAATTCAGCGAAGACCCGAATGATCCGGGCATGGGTTTGAACTTTATGCACGTGAACAATCCGCGTCATCACAGTTTGGCCCTGTATCAGGATCAGAGCCCGGTCGGTTGTATTCACCTGATGGTTGAGGTGCGCGAAGATGTCGATGAAGTTGGCTACTGTCTGGACCGCGTCAACGAGGCTGGCATTCCGGTGGTTTCTACCCTGGGCCGCCACACTAACGATCGCATGCTGTCTTTTTACATGGCCACGCCTACGGGCTTTGCCATGGAGTTTGGTACCGGTGGCCTGCAAATGGATTGGGAGGGCTACACGCCGACGGTCAGCACCCTGCCCAGCCTCTGGGGCCATAAGTTTCAGGCACCCGACGGCGGCCACTGAGACCCCCATCGCTTAACCCGATTGCGCAGATAACAAGAGGACAGTTCGATGTCAGAAAAAGCACAACTTCAGCAGCAGGTCCGTGCCGCAGCACGCGAACTGGTTCCTGTGCTGCGCGAGCGGGCTGAAGCCTGCGAGCAGGCGCGTCAGGTGCCTGCCGAAACCATCAAGGATTTTGCCGAGGCCGGATTTTTCCGCATCCTGCAGCCGAAAAAGTGGGGCGGTTATGAACTCGATCCCCATGATTTCTACGATGTGCAGATGACGGTGGCCGAAGGTTGTATGTCCAGTGCCTGGTGTCTGGGCGTTATCGCCATTCACAACTGGCAGCTGGCCCTGTTCGATGACCGTGCGGCACAGGATGTGTGGGGTGAGGACGACAGCGTCCTGATTTCATCTTCCTACATGCCCGTGGGCAAGGTCGAGCATGTGGATGGCGGCTTGAAGTTGAGCGGTAAATGGGGTTTCTCGTCAGGTAGCGATCACTGCGACTGGGTGTTTCTCGGCGCCATGGTGCCGCCGAAAGACGGTGACAGCGCCGGTGGCCCACCGGATATGCGAACCTTTCTGGTGCCGCGAAGCGATTATGAAATTGTCGATGACTGGCATGTTATGGGCCTCAAGGGCACCGGTTCCAAAACCATTGTGGTGAAAGATGCCTTTGTGCCGGAATATCGCACCCACAAGGCCATAGACGGCTTTACCTGCAACAGTCCCGGCAACGCGGTGAACACCGCGCCGCTATTTAAAATTCCTTTTGGTCAGATGTTTGTGCGCGCAGTTTCCACGGCGGCCATTGGCGCCTTAAAGGGAGCCTGTGACACCTTTATCGAGACTACCGCCAAGCGCGTCGGTAAGAACGATGGTAAATCTGCTGGCGAAGATCCCCATGCTCGCTATGCGCTGGCGCAGGCAGAATCCATTGTCGATGAGCTGAAGCTGGTGCTGTTCCGCAATTTTGATCGACTCAAAGAGGCGGCTGAGGGTGGTCCTGAGCTGACGATCGAAGAACGCATCAAGTTTCGCTGGGAATCGGCGGCCGTTCCCCAGCGCTGTATCGAGGGGGTAGATCCGCTGTTTGCCTTTGCCGGGGGCTCCGGCATCTATCAGGGCAATGCGTTGATGCGCACCTTTGTCGATATTCATGCCTCTCGTGCTCATACCGCCAACAATCCGCAGAAGTTCGGCGGTAACTGGGGGGCTGTGCAGCTCGGAGCACCCAACACGGATTTTTTCCTTTGATATCAGTCCGGGAGTGCAGTTGATCGGTTATAAGCATAGTTCTATATGTTATAACTAGTTGTTTTAACTGCACTTTTTCTTCTATTCGCGGTTTTGCTGTGCTAAGGTTGCCAGCCTGTTACAAACCATTGAGCTGGAACCGTGAAAGATCTCGACCTAAGCAAAATCAGTGCTGAACTTGCTGAGCAGTCGCCGCAGGATATTATCCGCTGGGCACTGGCTCTGGGTGAGCCGGTCATGTCGAGCACCAGCTTTTCCCAGAATGCAGCGGTGATGCTGCATCTGGTCACGTCTGTGGATCGTGACATCCCCGTGGTATGGGTCGACAGCGGTTACAACGTGCCCGATGCCTACCGGGTGGCCGAGCGCTTGATGAAAGACCTCAAGCCCAATATGAAAATCTTCACGCCGGAGATGACCGCTGAGCGTCGCAACGCGATTATGGGTGGCATTCCCCATCCGGACGACACACCGGAGCTGTTCAAGGAATTTACCCGTCAGGTCAAGCTGGAGCCTTTCAGCCGTGCGCTTGACGAGATCAAGCCCAAGATCTGGATTACCGGTATCCGCAAGGAAGAAACCGATTTCCGCAAGGGCTTGGATATTCTGTCCTGGGATGCGCGCGGTCTGTTGAAGGTGGCGCCAATCTTCCATTGGACGGCTGATGATGTGCAGCGCTACATGGAAGAGCACGAACTGCCTAGCTGCAAACACTACTTCGACCCGACCAAAGTGGCTGAAAACGCCGAGTGTGGACTACATACGGCGGCCTGATTATCTTCAGGCCGCAATTCTTACCGCTTGGTAATCAACACTGTTTACTTGCCTGACTTGACGTAAACTCATCGCATCCTGATCTTTCCGCAAGGACTGCTCGCCAATGCGATTTGCTACACGTCTTCTCTTCCCGTTTTTGTTAGTTGCGCTTACGGCGTGCGAACAGCCGTCACCGCCTTCACAGAAAGCTGTTGCCGATAAGGAACTGGTGGTGTCAACGGCGACACTGCAGCCCCGCGACTGGCAGTTGGCGTTTACCGCCTATGGGCATTTTGAAACCACCGAAGAAATTGCGATTGCGGTGGATTTTTCCGGCACGGTGGAGAAGGTGTACTTCCGAGATGGCCAGAATGTGGCGGCGGGTGATCTGCTTATTGAGCTGGATGATCAGAAGCAGCAGCTGCGCGTGCGTCAATCCAAGGCCAATCTTGTCAGCGCGCGCGCCGAACTGGAAAAATCCCGCGAAACGCATTTTCGTTACCGCGACCTTATGGGCAAAGGTGCGCTATCGCGCGAGCAGTTAAATGACAGTCAGGCAAGCTACGAGCGCTCTAGAGCAAAAGTGGAAGAAGCCGAAGCGGCACTGGCGTTAGCAGAAAAAGATCTCCGCGAAACCCGCATTATCAGCCCGGTTGATGGCGTGGTGGCGGAAAAGCGGGTGGAGCCCGGTCAGACCGTCCTGGCCGGTAACTCGCTGGCCTTGCTGCATGTGGCGGATACGCTGCGCGTTGTAACCTTTGTCAGCGAGCGGGAAGTGAATCAATTGCGTTTAGGTGACGAGGCAACGGTGACAACACCCGCCGTGCCTGGCCGCACTTTCGATGCGCGGGTGGAGCTGGTGGGTTCGGAGGCCGATGCCAACACTGGCAATTTCACCGTCAAACTGACTGTGAATAATCGCGACCGTCTGTTGCGCCCGGGTATGTCCGCTCTGGTAGAGCTGAGGGGTATTGTGCGCAGCGATATGTTGGTGCTGGACAAGGGTTTTCTGGTCGATCGGAATCGCCGCCGGGTAGTGTTTATTGTTGAAGACGGCAAAGCGCGTGAAGTGGAACCCAGCTTTGCCGCCAGTGCGGGTGATGAATTGCCGGTACTCGCTGGCTTGAAACCGGGTGATCAACTCATCACCAGTCAACTGGATTTACTGGCCGACGGTAAAGCGGTCACGCTGGCGAGCGAGCAGCCATGAGCGGATTAATTGGTTTTTTTGCCCGGCGCCCGCTGCTGGTCAATCTGCTGCTGGTCATGGTGTTGCTCAGCGGTTTTGTGGTGCTGCGCAGTCTCGTTGTTAGCAGTTACCCTTCATTGGATACCGGCGTTTTTCATGTCACTACCCTATGGCCCGGCGCGGCGGCAACGGATGTCGAACTGTCGCTCACTGTGCCGCTCGAAGAAGAAATACTTGAAATTGAAGGTTTGGATAAATTGCGCTCTGCCAGTATGGAGGGCCAATCCAGCATTCTGATTCAGTCTAATCCCGATCACTCGCGCGCACAGAACCGTCAGTTCCGTGACGATCTACAGCGGGCCATTGATCGGGCTTATCCACGTATGCCCGACGATGTGCCGGAAAAGCCCATATTGGTGGCGGAAGATCCCGACCGAACACCGATTATGGAAATTCTGATTCACGGCAACGTGGATGAGGATGTGCTCCGTCGCGTGGCGCGTCGTCTGCAAGTAGATCTGCGGCAGGTAAAAGGTGTGGCGGGCACCGAGCGACTCGGCTACCGACGCAAGGAAGTCCGGATTCTGTTGAATCCCCAGCGCCTGCAGCAATTGGGTATTGATGCCGGCGAAATCAGCCGCGCCATTGCAGCGCGGAATGTGCGCGATTCTGGCGGTGCGCTGGAGTCCACTACATCCGAGCGCGATGTGGTGACAGTGGGGCAATTTCAGCACCCGAAGGAGGTCGAGGAAGTTATTGTCCGGGCGTCCGGGCGCGACAACTTTACCCGCATAAAAGATATCGCCGAAGTCGTCGTTGATTATGAGGACTGGATGACCCAGCCACTGGCCAATGGTGTTCCGGGTATCAGTCTGTTGGTAAAGAAAACCGCAAGTGCTAACGGTGTCGCTGTGGCGGCGGACGTGCGCGACTTTATCCGTCAACAGCAAGCGCTGATGCCGCCGGGTGTGACGCTGGATATTTTCAATGACACCACGCGCTACGCCCGCAACATGCTGGAAATGCTCAGCAGCAACGCGCTGTTTGGGATGTTGCTGGTGTTTATTACCTTGATGGCCTTCTTTCCCTTCCGGTTTACGGTGTGGGTGGTAGTGGGTATTCCCACGGCGATGATGCTCACCTTTATTTTCATGCCGAGTTTTAACATTACGGTCAATCAGCTCAGCCTGTCCGGCATCATCCTGATGCTGGGGGTGCTAGTGGATGATGCCATTGTTATCGCCGAAAGTATTTTTCGCGAAGCCGAGCGGGGTAAGCCACCCTTGCAGGCGGCCATTGACGGAACCACGGTGATGGCGGCGCCGGTTCTGACCAGCTCTGCAACCACGGTGTTGGCCTTTTTGCCCTTGGTTTTCCTGTCAGGTATTGAAGGCAAGTACCTGTGGATGTTGCCGGCGGTGGTGGTGATGGTGCTGCTGTCGTCTTTGATTGAATGCAAACTGATGTTGCCAGCCCACATTGCCCATGCCTTGCAGGGGCGGCACCGGGATGGACGGAGTCTGTCGCGTGGTTGGTTCAATCCGGTCGAGCGCGGATACATCTGGATCATGCGCCATATGTTCCGGCATCGGGTGATCAGTTTTCTGGTAATTCTGATGGTGGCGGCAGGCGCCGCGGTCTTCAGTCAACAAAAGCTGGCCTTTGATCTTTATCCTGAAGGTGATACCGACGCGATCACGGTGCAGCTGGAACTCCCGCTGGGAACCTCCTTTGCCACCATGCGCGAGCGACTGGCACAGCTGGAGCGTGATATCAGTGCCCAGCTTAAACCCGAGGACCTGTTGGCGACCAAAGTCACCGTGGGGCATCACGACCTGCCCAATATGGCCAACGTAACGGAGGGGCGACAGAACTCCTGGGGATTGGTGCAGATTTACCTCGAGCGACAATCGGTGCGCACCAGCACTTCCAGCGAGGTCGTACGAGAGCTGGAAGACTTTATGGCCGGTCAGACGGATTTTACTCTGGCTCGGGTGGTCCCTCAGGAAAATACGCCGCCCACCGGTGAAGCGGTTGAGCTGGATATTGTCGGCAATTCCGATGCGCGCTTTCTGGCGGCTGATGAGATAAGCAATTTTCTTGAGGGGGTTCCCGGTGTAACGCGTGTCTGGACATCCTATAAGCCGGGTAAGGATATTATTGATCTTCAGCTTAAGCACGAACTGCTCGCCAACTACGGTTTGACCGTTCAGGACGTAACACGCGCGGTACGTATCGCCTTTGATGGTCTGCTGGTTGAAGAGATGCAAACGATCGACGAGCGGGTACGGTTTCGATTGCAGTATCGGCAGCCGGAACAGGGGCAGCTTTCCTCGCTGTACGGTCTGACATTGATCAACAATCGCGGTGAGCCGGTCTTGCTGCGCAGTGTGGCGGATTTTGAAACCAAGAGCGCACAGGCCACCGTATTCCACTATTTCGGAGAGCGCACCCTGACGCTGTTTGCGGATATCGACAAGGCGGTGTTGTCCGTTGCCGATATTAATTCACGCCTGGAGAACTATCTTCACGATAGCAATCTTCGAAGCCGCCACTCCCAACTCAATTTTGTCTTGGGCGGCGAAGCGGACCGGCAACAGGATGCGATGGGCAATATCGGCAGTGCGGCCCTGCTCAGTCTTGCGGGTATTTTGGTGCTGCTGGTGCTGCTCTTTAACTCGGTGTCGCAGCCGCTATTGGTGCTTTTGGTGATTCCCCTGGGGATACTCGGGGTACTCGTGGCCTTTGCGCTGCAGGGCATGGTGTTGAGTATGTCGGCGCTGGCGGGGGTGACGGGGCTTGCCGGGATTTTGGTCAACGACGCCTTAATCATGATTGATCAGCTCAATCGGGTCCGAGGGGCGGATGGCAAGATCGAGGCAGAAGCGCTGGTGCAAACCGCCAGCACGCGCCTTCGACCAATCTTTATTACCACGCTGACGACGGTCGCCGGTTTGTATCCAGTGGCCTATGGGGTGTTCGGTCTGAATATTGTGGTCGCGCCATTGGCCATGGTGATGCTGTGGGGTGTGGTGTTCGGTAGTATAATCACGCTCTTCTACCTGCCGAGCCTTTATGCGCTGGAGCAGGATGTTAGCCGCCTGTTCCGGCGGCAGTAACGTATTGGACGATCGCTACCGCATGTATTCCCTGATTCAGAAAGCCCTGTTTTCGCTGCCCACGGAGACTTCCCACAACCTTGGTATGAGTGGTATTTCACTCGCTGACAAACTCTGCCTGTCGCGCTTGGTCGCACCGAAGGCCATCAGTGCACCGGTGGAAGTGATGGGGATCCGTTTTGACAACCCGGTAGGGCTGGCGGCGGGGCTGGATAAGGATGCCCGCCATATTGACGGTTTGGCGGCGCTGGGATTCGGCTTTATTGAAGTGGGGACGGTGACGCCCAAACCCCAGCTTGGCAACCCCATGCCGCGCCTGTTTCGGTTGCCGGAAGCCAACGCCATTATCAATCGCATGGGTTTCAACAACCTTGGCGTGGATCACCTGGTAGAACAGGTCAAAAAAGCCCGTTACAAGGGTGTACTGGGGATCAATATCGGCAAGAACAAGGATACGCCGGCAGAACAGGCGGTCGACGATTACCTGATCTGTATGCGCAAGGTCTACGCCCACGCGTCCTATATCACCGTGAATTTGTCATCGCCTAATACGCCCGGGCTGCGTGATCTGCAATTCGGTGAACCGTTAAAACAGCTCCTGTCTCAGCTCAAAACTGCGCAAACAGAGCTGGCGAAAGAGCATGGCCGTTATGTGCCGCTGGCTGTCAAAATCGCGCCTGATATGGCAGACGACGATATAGCCGATGTGGCTGGTGCCTTGCAGGAAAATGGCATCGACGGCGTGATTGCCACCAACACGACTATCGAGCGCGATGCGGTCAAACATCTTCAGCACGGCGAGGAGACCGGTGGCCTCAGCGGCGCACCGGTGCGTGATAAGTCCACCGCCGTTATTCGCAAACTGGCCGAGCATCTGAAAGGGGACATTCCCATCATCGGCGTGGGTGGAATCATGTGTGGCGAAGATGCCGCCGAGAAAATCCGCGCTGGCGCATCGCTCGTTCAAATCTACAGTGGTTTTATCTACGCAGGCCCCGCGTTGATTCGCGACGCGGTTACCGCCATCCAGCAATGATTACGCTGCGCGCGTTTCGGTCAGACGACGAGAAGCAGCTCGTTAGTCTGGCCAACAATCCGCGCGTAACGCGCTTCCTGCGCGATCAGTTTCCTCGCCCCTATACCCGCCGCGACGCCCAGTACTGGATTGATGAGGGCTCCAGCAGTCGCGAAGGTCAGCATTTCTGTATCAGCCTGCACGGTGAATGCATTGGCAGCATCGGGGTGTTTTGGGGCAAGCGGGAGTATCGCTATAGCGGCGAGGTCGGTTATTGGCTGGGCGAGCCTTTCTGGGGTATGGGCTACGCCAGTGAAGCCCTAAGCCAGTTTACGGACTGGCTTGAGCAGGATTCTTTGCTTGAGCGTTTTTACGCCATGGTGGTTCCCGAGAATGTGAGCTCATGCCGGGTGCTGGAAAAATGCGGTTATGAATGTGAAGGCCGTGCCCGGCGGTCGATCTACCGGGACGGTCAATGGCAGGACGAATTGATCTACGCCAAGCTTAGGGCTGCGGAACGCCGAAAGCCCATGGACTAAAAGGTTGGCTGAGATTGGTGCTGCCGTACACGGCGTTGCAAAACCTCGGTTGGTAATTGCAGACGAAGTTCTTGCTGAGTCGCGCCCAGTTGCTCCATCTCGTTGTCTGTCAGCGCTCGCCCGGAAAAGAGCAGGGCATTGAGGTAGCCATCTTCGGTTTCATAGTTGTTATCTGTCAGCAATAACAAGGCGTCACTGATCGCCCAGCGCTCGCCAATCTGACCGGGGCGTTTGCTCCCCACCAGCTTGCCGTCGATATAAACCTTGAACAGCCCGTGCTCTTCGTGGGTATAGAACACAATCCCTACCCGGTGCCAGGTATCTGTAAAGGCATCGCCAAAGTAGCCGGACCGCGATGTGGATATCCCCACTCCGCCATTTTCGACCCCTTCAAAAAATCCATCGGCGTCGTCGCTGTTGTCGACGGAGGTTTGCAGAAAGGCGCGATAGGTTTGCTCTGCTGCCTTGGGCCAATAGATGTCCATGACCACGCTGTATTCCGCCAGTTTGTCGATACCGTTAAAGCTGCCATTAGTCGGTACGTTTGGTGTCAGCTTGAGGCCTTCTCGGGGGGAGTAATCGGGAAAGGCCATAATGCCCGAATCAACGCCCTCCGGCAGGGGGACGCCAAGGTTGCTGGCGCTTTCAAAGCGGGTCTCGTTTTCGGGTGAGGCAGAAGACGAACCGCGATAGTAACCCAGCCCGGAGGGGCCACTGTCTGCGAGGAAGGGCTGTAAGGCATTATTGAACTGCCAAGTGGTTGTAACCGTGTCAGGCGTGCAGGAACTCAGTGTTCTGTCGGAGTCCAGATAGAGGCAGTTGGTGGTCCGATGTCGGGCGTATTGATCCAGACTTTCCCAGACTTCTGACAAAAATGTGTATTCGGGCTGAGCCAAATTGTTGAAGAAAAGCGGAATGTTCCAGGCCGGTCCTTTCTGCACAATCAGCGTCAGCGGATCGGGAAGTGCTCCGTCACGGGTTTCTACAACCCAGGTTGGTTGGGCCGCTTGCATGGCCGCGAAGTCTGCCTGCGATACGCTTATGCGGTAAAAGGCCTTGAAGCCCGGTGTGTCTGAAGGCTGCCGCTCGACAGGATAGGCGCGCACAAAATGGGTTTGATTGACGCTCCCTTGAACCCAGGGTTTGACCACTTGCTCGGGGTCGAGCAAGGCCGCATCAGCGCCGTGATGAAAGAGAGCGGCTTTGGCCGCTAGCTGCGCCAATTCGGTTTTGGACAGCGGGGCGTCGGCCAGCGCGATTTCTGTGTAGGCCTCACCCGCATACTCGGTCATGATATCGGCGATGAACTGTTCCACCTCTGCGTCAGTGTCTCTCAGTTCAAAAACATCGACGTGTTCCACCGTCGCAGATGAGAGGCTGCGATCAGTGAGTGAGTAGGTCAACTTGAGATCGCTGAGGCCCTGAGCAAAAAAGTCCGGTTGCAGTACGATATTGCCACTGCTCAGTTGAGTGAAGTCTGTGCCGCCGTGGGTATGGCCGCCCAGCGCGATATCAATTTCGGGAAAGCTTCTGAGCAAGTCCTCGTCAGAGCCGACTCCCAGATGACTGAGCATAACCAGCATGTCGACTTGATCGCTGTACTGATCCACCACACCGCGCGCTATCTGCTCCCAGTGCCAGTTCATGCGGATTTCAGGCACAAAATCCGGGATCGGGCTCTGGTAAATAGGCTCATCCAGTTCATTCCAGGGTGGGGAGCTCATCCCGAAGAAACCAACTTTCAGGCAGCCCACTTGAATAACGGAAAATGCATTGGCGTTAAATGGGGTTTCGCCTTCTCTGTCGTGGTGATGGCTGTTACTGGCGATAACCTGAGCGTGATCGTCATTGGCATAATCAATCAGTGTATCGGCGCCCCAGGCAAACTCGTGATTGCCCACCACGCGCACATCAAATTTCATGGCCTTGGTAACGGCCACCGAGGCCGTGCCCTCGGAGCGTAATTCCGCGACGCTGCCCTTTTCAAAATCGTCACCGCCGTTGGTAAACAGGGTGTAGGGCTGCTCCTGAACTGCGCGATTGTGGTAAGCCTTGATGCGGCTAAACAGTTTGTCCGGGCTACCGTAGCGAGCGTGAAGGTCGGCAACGTGGACAAAACGCAGCTCTTGCTCGGTGGCATCGGGGTTGCAAGCCGGGCCGATCTGACGGCTTACCTGCGCCACAGGGCGTTCCACCAGCAGGTAGTCACCGCTTTCGATTAAGCTGGCGACAGCCTGAGTTTGTTCGAGCACTGAGCTGAGCAGAGGCGTTAGAGTGCCGTTCTCACGTTGAGCAATAACAGTTTTTTTGCCACTGACGGGTAGGGTGAGCTGCGCGGGACTGCGAAAAGGTAGCCCTTCAGGAAGTATGCGATATGAGCGCCCACTCTCAGAGTCAATAATGTCGAGCGTGAGGGTCTGGTTCTGGGATAGTGCTGTGCGGGGAATTTTCAGTGTGGCACCGTCAGCGAAGTTCAAAGTGACCTGCTGGTTGGCGACTACGGAATAAACCCGGCTAAGATCCTCTTGATCTGCCGGTAGTTCGGGCTCGAGCGTAGTTTCAGGAATGTCTTCCATCGAGGCGGGGCTTGGGGGCGCGTCATCACTGCCACCGCCGCCGCCATTACAGGCGCTAATCAGCACAATAACACTATAAAGACACCAAGTTCGGATCGAAGGCATATTTTCTCCACGCACTGCGCAATTGATTACCCGAACAACCGATCTGAGCAGGGGAGGCCTTATAGATCATCGGACGCGACTACGATCCAATTATTAGATATTTGTGAATTGGGTGGGATAGCGGCTTATACGTATCGAAAGCGGCGCATAAAGCGCCGCGGCAGGAAGCGTGCTTAATAAAGGTCTAGGGAGATGACTGCTGTTGATGCTGTCTAACCCGGCGATTAAGAGCAAGAGTCGATAGCGTATAGTCGAGTGTGGCACTCGGGCCACCGATACGCTTAAGGTCGTTGTCGGTGAATGCGCGCCCGGAAAAGAGCAGGGCATTTACATAGCCCTCTGCGGCGTCAAAACCACCATCCGCAATAATCAGGGCGGCTTGGTCAATTGCCCAGCGTTCGCCAATAATCCCCGGCGTTTTCTGGCCGACGGGTTCGCCGTTAATATAAACCTTGATGGTTCCTTCGGTGTCATCAGCATATAGCACAAAGCCAACGCGCACCCAGGTATCCGTTGGAACAAAACCAAAATAGGCGCCCACGCCTTGGGGGCCTATGCCTTGCTCCGGTGCATTTTCGAAATAAAGCTCCGCGTCGTTGGTGTTGGCCACGTTGGTTTGCAATATCCCTCGAAAATCATCTGCGGTGAAGCTCGGCCAGTAAAAGTCGGCGATTAATGTATATTCGCCGAGCTTGTCCACCCCGCCAAAGCGTTTGTTGGGCGGTGCGGTCGTATCCATTCTCAGTATGGCGGTTTGGTTGAAATCCGGAAACGAAAGCACGACCGAATCCCCACCGGGAAGCGGCGAAATATTGAAGGCGCTGGTCGTGTTAAATTTGGAGCTGCTTTCCACCTCGGCGTTAAAAAAGCTAAGCGTAGACACGGGTGAGGTGCTGTCTGCCCGCAAGGGGTTTCCGTCACTATGAAATTGCCAGGTCGTGGTGACGTCATCTTCATTACAGCCTTCGGCCACTAGTCGTCTGTCACTGTCGAGATAGAGGCATTGGGTCGTGCGATGTCGAGCGTAGGCGTCCAGGCTTTCCCAGGTCTCTGAAAGGAGGTTGTCCCGCACGTCAACGTCTGCCTGAACGCCATTAAAAAACGTGGGCATATTTAGGGCTGGTGCCTTGTGCAAGGCGACGACCACGGTTTGTTTGCTGTCGATGCCATCCGCCTCTTCATTCACCCAAGTGGGTTGCGCGGCCTTCATGGCTTGATAGTCGGACTTGCTGACCTCAACGCGGTACAGCGCGTTGAAGCCGGGGGTGTCGGCAACCTGTCGTTCAACCTGATAGGCGAAATGGAAGTCATTGGCGTCAACGCCGCCTGGTAGCCAAAGGTTATCGACCAGATTCGGGGCGATCAGTACAGCATCTACGTTGTGATGATAAATGGCTGCGCGTGCTGCGATTTGAGCTAGCTCTTCTTTGGTAGGGTAACTATCCACAACAGCGACATCGGTAAAGGCCTCGGGCGCATATTTTGCCATGATGGCGTCAATAGCGTTCTGAGTGTCTGCGTCAAATGTGTCGAGGTCTTCCACCTCGATATTGACGACATTGGGAGGGGCGCTGCGTTTCTTACCGGGCAGGGAATAGGTGAGGGTAAGGTCACTTAAGCCATCGCCGTAGAAGTCAGGCTGGAGTACCAAGTTGCCTGAACGGGTTTCTTCAAAGTTTACACCGCCGTGGGTGTGGCCGCCGAGGGCAAGATCTACTTCAGGAAATTCTTCCAGAAACCGTGTGTCTTTCCCGACACCAAGATGACTGACCATGACCAGCACATCTACTTGGTCGCGGTACTGACTGATGGCGCCGCGAATGATGGATTGCCACTCCCAGTTCATACGGACTTCAGAGACAAAGTTGGGAATAGGGGCAGTATCCAATTGTTCGTCGAATTCATTCCAGGGAACTGAACTCATGCCGAAGAAGCCGACCGTTAGGCAGCCGACCTCGAGCGCAACAAAATCTTTGGCATTAAAGGGGAGCGGGGGATCACCCTGGTAGTGGCTGTTGCTCGCCAACACTTGCGCGTGTTCGTCGGTAACGTAATCCAGCAAAGTGTCAGCGCCCCAGGCGAAATCATGATTTCCCACAACGCGCACATCAAATTCCATCGCCCGGGTGGCTTCAACGGTCGCCGCCCCTTCAGATTTAAGCTCGGCGATGCTGCCTTTCTCAAAATCATCGCCACCATTGGTAAACAGGGTGTAGGGGTTATTTGCCACCGCCTGTTTGTGATAGTGCTTGATTCGGCTGTAGTTTTTTTCCGGGCTGCCGTAGCGCGCGTGCAGGTCGGCAACATGAATAAAGCGAAGCGTTTGTTCTGTGGCCGTTTCATCACAGGCTGGACCAACCTTCGCGGCGGGGGTGGCTTCCGGTCGCGGGACTAACACATAGTCACCCAGCTCGGTAATGACGGCAGACACAGTGCCGTCAGCGCTGTTGTCGACTGAGCTAAGCAGTATTCGCGTGCGGTCTTCAGAATCTTGCCGGGCGATGACCCAGCGGCCCACGTCCCCTGCGGGTAAGGTGAGTTTGGCCGGTGTTAGCGTACTGAGATCCGCGGGGCCAAATCGATAAATGATTTTATCGCCTTCGGAAACTCGCTCGTAGGTCAGCGTGCGCTCTTCGGCAAAGGTGGTGTCAGTTAGTTGCAGTACAACATTTTCGGCAAATGTCACCGTTGTCGCATCGCGGGCGGCAACGGTCACAGAATCAATTTGCGGTACAGGGGCCGCGCCATCGCTGCCGCCACCGCCACCACCGCAGGCGCTCAGGAGCAGGGCGCATGTGAGTAGGGCAGTGTTTTTGGGGCTTTGAAGGGAACGCGACTTAAACCACGCGTTGGGTCTGGAAACTAAGCTTTTGATAATAAAACGACGATCCACGATTGCTCCGGGCGGTACACGAGTTATTAGTGTACGCCAATCGTTTGGGATCAGTTTTCAGCGATATCCAGTGTATTTAATTGTTGCCAACTATTACCGTTTCCTATGGCTTTTATTGCGCGTTCCACTGCAACCCGGTCTGCTCGCGGCTTTCGTCGCTCATCAGGTAGAGATAAAGCGGCATAATCTCTTGCGGTGAGGGGTTAGTCTGCGGGTCTTCGCCAGGATAAGCGGCGCGGCGCATGCCGGTGTTGGTGGCACCGGGGTTAAGGCTGTTAACGCGAATACCGCTGGTGTTGGCCAATTCATCTGCCAGCACCTGCACCAATCCTTCCGTGGCGAACTTGGAAACCGCGTAAGCCCCCCAGTACGCGCGCCCGGTGCGGCCGACGCTGGACGAGGTGAAAATAATAGAGGCGGTGTCGGGAATTTCCATGATCGGTAGCAGGGCATGGGTCAGCATAAACTGGGCGTTGACGTTGACCTGCATTACCTCGCTCCAGCTGTCAATCGATGTCTGGGCTATGGCCTTGCGCTCGCCCAGCACGCTGGCGTTGTGGAGCAGGCCGTGCAAAACACCGAATTCCTTGGCCAGCGTGTTGCGCAAATCTTCATAATCCTTGAACACGGCGCCATTGAGATGCATCGGATAGATCGCAGGTTGAGCGCCGCCGACTGCCTCAATCTCGTCGTAAACGGATTCCAGCTTTTCGACGGTTTTGCCCAGCAGAATAACCGTCGCCCCGTGAGCGGCGTAAGTCAGGGCAGCGGCTCGGCCAATGCCATCGCCGGCACCGGTTACCAGAATGTTTTTGCCCTTGAGGCAATCAGCTTCAGGTTGAAAGTTTTCGGGAAGCGTATGAATCACAGCGTCTCCAGTAATGCAGTCAGCTCGTTGGCCTTATCGACAGTATAGTCAGCGCCCCAGCTCTCTGCTGGGTCGCTGTCGTGAACGTAGCCGTAACGGCAGGCGATGGTGGTGCAGCCTGCGTTTTTGCCCGCCTCAATATCGCGGCGGTGGTCGCCCACATACACCGCTGAGCGCGCGTCGACGCCAATGCGGGCGCAGGCCAAGAGGATGGGTTCGGGGTGAGGTTTGCGCTGTTTAACGTGATCCGGGCAGATCAGACTGGCGCAGCGCGCGTCGAGCTCGAGATCACGCAGCAGGGGCTCGGCGTACAGCGAGGGCTTATTGGTGACAACGCCCCAAGGGATCTCGCGGCTTTCGGCCCAGCTCAGCACGTCGTCCATGCCGGGGTAGAGGCGAGAATGCACCGACAGGCTTTTTAAATAGTGGTCCAGCAGTTCCTGTCGCAGCGCCTCAAATCCTTCTTCTCCTTCACTTAAATCAAAGCCCAGCTCAACTAGTGCCCGGGCGCCGTCGGATACGGTGGCGTGGATATCCGCAAAAGGAATATCCGGCAGTTCGCGACGACGACGCATGCCGTTCAACACCTCGGCAAAATCCGGCGCGGTATCGATCAGCGTGCCGTCGAGATCAAATAATAGGGCTGAAATCATGCGGGCTTGCTGGCGTGAACGATGTAGTTAACGTCGGTATCGCCGCCCAGCTTGTAGCGTTTGGTGAAGGGGTTGTAGGTCATGCCGGTAACGTCGTTCAACACCAGACCCGCTTCGCGAATATAAGTGGCCAGTTCCGAGGGGCGAATAAATTTGGCGTATTCGTGAGTGCCTTTCGGCAGCAGGCGCAGTACGTATTCGGCGCCAACCACGGCAAAGGCAAAGGATTTGGGGTTGCGGTTAATCGTGGAGAAAAATAGCTCACCACCGGGCTTGCACAGGGCAGCGCAGGCTTTGATAACGGAAGCCGGTTCCGGCACGTGTTCCAGCATTTCCAGGCAGGTGACCCGGTCAAAGGCTTCCGGGTGCTCCAAGGCCATCTCTTCGGCGGTGGTCTGTTGATAGTCCACCTCGACGCCGGATTCTAGTTGATGCAGGCGGGCAACGCTCAGCGGCGCCTCCCCCATATCAATGCCGGTTACGTTCGCGCCGCGCTGCGCCATGGCCTCACTGAGAATGCCGCCGCCGCAACCCACGTCGATTACCAATTTGCCCGCCAGCGGCGCGCGTTCGTCAATGTAGTTGACGCGCAGTGGGTTGATATCGTGTAGCGGTTTGAACTCGCTTTCTCTGTCCCACCAGCGGTGGGCGAGCTCTTCAAATTTGGCGATTTCCGCCGGGTCGACATTTTTTTGAGTGTCTTGCTGAGACATGGATAGCTACCTCGTCTTTTATTCAGGCCTTCTCGTTTATGAGGTTTTGGCGATCTGCTGACGCCAGGCCTGTGCGCGTTCGCGAATGTCGTCGATATTCAGGGTGGTCAGGAGGCGGTTGTCCATGACCAGCTTGCCGTTGATCCAGCTGTGGCTGACCGCTGAGCCCGCTTGGGTATAAACCAGCTGGGAGATCGGCTCGTAGACCGGTTGTTGTTCTACGGCGGAAAGATCGACGGCGATGACATCGGCCAGCTTGCCGATTTCCAGCGAGCCCAGATCGTTATCCAGCCCCATAGCGCGGGCGCCGTTCAGGGTGGCCATTTGCAGGGCGAGACTATCGGGCACTGCGCAGGCATCGCCGCTGAGGCCCTTGGCGAGGAGGGCGGCGGCGCGCATTTCATTGAACAGGTTCAGGGTGTTGTTGCTGGCGGCACCATCGGTGCCCAGTGCGACATTGATGCCGGCGTCCAGCATCTTCTTCACTGGTGAAAAGCCGCTAGCCAGTTTCATATTGGATTCGGGGCAGTGCACCGCGTGACAGTTGTGGTCGGCCAATGTCTGGATGTCGTCATCGTTCAGACTGACCAAGTGCACGCACTGGGTTCGAGGGCCCAACAAGCCGCGTTCGGCCAGACGCTGGATCGGGCGCATGCCGTGATCCTTGATTGACTGCTCGACCTCAAAGTCGGTCTCGTGAGTGTGGATCTGGATATTGAATTCACCGTCGTGCAGCTCAGCCGCAAGCGTGGCTACCCGGCTCATGGTGTCGTCGCCCACGGTATAGGGGGCGTGCGGACCAAAGGCCACAGTGATCAGCGGGTTGTGCTTGTTATCGTCGTGAACCTGCAGGCCCTTGTGAATATATTCGTCCGGGGTCTGCCCCCAATTACTGGGAAATTCGAAAACCGGAAAGGCCAGTTGGGCGCGCATGCCCGCTTTGGTAATGGTTTTGGCTGCGATATTCGGGAAGAAGTACATATCCGAAAAGGTGGTGGTGCCGCTGCGGATCATTTCCGCCATGGCCAGCTCTACCCCATCGCGCACAAACTCTTCGCTGACCCATTGGCCTTCGGCGGGCCATATATGCTCGTTCAGCCAGGTATCCAGCGGCAGGTCGTCGGCCATGCCCCGGAACAGACTCATGGCGGCGTGGCCGTGGCTGTTGATCAGGCCCGGCATCAGGGCGTGGTTGGGCAGCTCGACAATCTTGTCAGCGGCTAGTTTGCGCGCCTCAACGGTGGGCAGAATCGCGCTGATGCGGTCGCCAGCGATGGCCAGTGCGTGGTCCGTGAGAACCGGCTTGGCAGGGTCGAGGGTGATGATCCATTGTGCAAAAATCAGGCAATTTGCGGGCTGCTGCATGGCGACTTTCGGGCTGTAAGGGTTAAAGGCCGTGAGTATAACCGCAATGTCGCTGAATGTGCTGCCAAATCTGAGCTAAGGGTCTGTATCTGCCTGCAATTTACTGTGAGAAACGGGGCCGCCTGTGCTATTCTAGCCGACTTGATTTCGGTGTCTGGCGCCCGCTGCGGTGTCAGCTCCTGAGGGGATTTCCCCGGTCGTTACCCTGCGCCATTGCGACGCCTTCGGCGAATCGCACGCCGGTTCTGTTTATTTCAATTTCAGAGCCTGTCGATGCACAGTCTTTGTCAGGCGTGGGTGGCAACCAATGAAAGCTATAACAATTCGATCGACTGAGGACACCGTTGTAGATGGGTGAGTTAGCGAAGGAAATATTGCCGGTCAATATCGAGGACGAACTGAAAAAGTCCTACCTCGATTATGCCATGAGCGTTATTGTCGGGCGCGCCCTGCCGGACGTGCGCGACGGCCTGAAGCCAGTGCACCGCCGTGTGCTGTTCGCCATGAGCGAACTGAACAACGACTGGAACAAGCCCTACAAGAAGTCGGCCCGTGTGGTCGGTGACGTTATCGGTAAATACCACCCCCACGGCGACTCGGCGGTGTACGACACCATCGTACGTATGGCTCAGCCTTTCTCGCTGCGCTACATGCTAGTGGATGGTCAGGGTAACTTCGGTTCGATCGACGGTGACTCTGCGGCGGCGATGCGTTACACCGAAATCCGCATGCAGAAAATTTCACACGAAATCCTCGCCGATCTGGACAAGGAAACCGTGGACTGGGTGCCTAACTACGACGGCACCGAGCAGATTCCGGCGGTTATGCCGACCAAGATCCCCAACCTGCTGGTAAACGGTTCATCCGGCATCGCGGTCGGTATGGCGACCAATATTCCGCCGCATAATCTGAGTGAGGTTGTGGGCGGCTGTCTTGCCCTGCTGGACAACGAAGACATTACCGTGGATGAACTGATGGAGTTTATTCCGGGCCCGGATTTCCCCACCGCGGGCATCATCAACGGCCGTGCGGGCATCCTGCAGGCCTACCGCACCGGCCGTGGCCGCATTTATGTGCGTTCGCGCGCCGAAGTGATCACCAACGAGAAAACCAACAAGGACACCATCATCATTACGGAACTGCCGTATATGGTGAACAAGGCGCGGCTGATCGAAAAGATTGCCGAGCTGGTTAAAGAAAAGAAAATCGAAGGCATTTCCGAGCTGCGCGACGAGTCGGACAAGGACGGTCTGCGGGTTGTTATCGAGATGAAGCGCGGCGAAAGCGGCGAGGTCATTCTTAATAACCTTTACACCCAGACTCAGCTGCAGACGGTATTTGGTATCAATATCGTCGCGCTGGTCGATGAGCAGCCCAAGCAGATTAACCTGAAAGGCCTGCTGGAATACTTCCTGCGTCACCGCCGTGAAGTCGTTACCCGTCGCACCATTTACTTGCTGCGTAAGGCGCGCGAGCGCGGTCATATTCTTGAAGGTCTGGCGGTCGCGATTGCCAATATCGATGAGGTTATCGCTCTGATCAAAGCCTCAGCCACCGCTCAGGACGCAAAAGATGCGTTGCTGGCGAAAGGCTGGGAGCCGGGCTCGGTAATGGCCATGCTGGAGCGCGCCGGTGAAGAAGCCTGTCGCCCGGATGAGCTGGAACCCCAGTACGGTATGCACGACGGCAACTATCACTTGTCGCCGGCTCAGGTGCAGGCGATTCTGGAACTGCGTCTGCAGAAGCTGACTGGTCTGGAACATGAAAAGCTGCTCGGCGAATATCAGGAAAAACTGGCGGAAATTGCCGAGTACCTGACCATTCTGGGTGATCCGGAAAAACTGAAAACGGTTATTCGCGAAGAGCTGGAAGCGGTTAAAGCCGAATACGGCGATGAACGCCGCACTGAAATCATCGAATCGATGATGGATCTGACCGTTGAAGACCTGATTAATGAAGAAGACCGGGTGGTGACGATTTCTCACTCCGGTTACGCCAAAACCCAGCCACTGGACGATTATCAGGCCCAGAAGCGCGGCGGTATGGGCAAGAGCGCGACCCAGGTAAAAGATGAGGATTTCATCGAACACCTGATGATCGCCAATACCCACGATACCCTGATGTGTTTCTCCAATTTGGGTAAGGTCTACTGGATCAAGGTGTATCAGATTCCGGTGGCGGGCCGTAATTCACGCGGTCGCCCCATCGTCAATCTGCTGCCGCTGGATGAAAGCGAAAAGATCACCTCGATTCTCAAAATCGACGAGTACCTAGAAGATCACTACCTGTTCTTTGCCACCGCCAATGGCACCGTGAAGAAAACCCCGCTGGTGGATTTCTCTCGTCAGCGCAGCGTGGGCCTGCGTGCGATTGAGCTGGAAGAGGGTGATCGTCTGGTGGGCACTGCCGTTACTGGCGCCGACAGCGATGTCATGCTGTTCAGCAGCTCCGGCAAGGCGGTTCGCTTTAAAGGTGAAGACGTTCGCTCAATGGGCCGTACCGCAAAAGGTGTTCGCGGTATCCGCATGGCGGAAGGTCATAGCATGATTTCGCTGATCATCCCGAAAGAGGGTGGCCGTGTGTTGACCGTTTCTGAAAATGGTTACGGCAAGCGCACCGAGCTGGACGAGTTCCCCACCAAAGGTCGTGGTACCCAGGGTGTTATCGCCATGGCGGCCAGCGAGCGCAACGGCCCGCTGGTTGGCGCCGTGCAGGTGTTTGAAGGCGACGAGCTGATGCTGATCTCTGATCAGGGCACGCTGGTTCGTACTCGTACCGATGAAGTTTCGGTGTTGAGCCGTAATACGCAGGGTGTGCGTCTGATTCGCCTGAAGTCCGGTGAGCATCTTGTGGGTGTTGAGCGGATCGAAGAAAGTGATGAAGAGGTTGAAGGCGAAGTCATCGCCGAGCCTGAAGCCTAAAAAACTACCCTCACCCCGGCCCTCTCCCTCTGGGAGAGGGCTAGGGTGAGGGGGTAAGCAATGCAAAAATGTTCAAAGCCTATTAATTTAGAGAGCAAAATGACCCGTAAATACAATTTCTGTGCAGGCCCGGCGGCGCTTCCGCTGGAAGTATTGGAAGAAGCCCAGCGTGATCTGGTGAATTGGCAGGGCAGTGGCCTGTCGGTGATGGAAATGAGCCATCGCTCTTCTGAAATTGTGGGTATCGCTACTGAGGCGGAAAAAGACCTGCGCGAGCTGATGGGGATTTCCGACGACTACGCCGTGCTGTTTATGCAAGGTGGTGCGACCGGTCAGTTCTCTGCGATTCCGCTAAACCTGCTGGGTGATAACAGAGCGGCTGACTACGTGAACACCGGGCAGTGGTCGAAGAAAGCTATTAAAGAAGCCAAACGCTACGGCGAAGTGAATGTTGTTGCCTCTTCCGAAGACGACAACTTCGCCAGCATTCCGGCCTTTGACACCTGGAAACTGAATAAAGACGCGGCTTACCTGCACTACACCCCGAACGAAACCATCGGTGGTGTAGAGTTTTTCTGGGAGCCGGATGTGAATGTACCGCTGGTAGCGGATATGTCCTCCACCATCCTGTCGCGCCCGATTGATGTGAGTAAGTTCGGCTTGATCTATGCCGGTGCTCAGAAAAACATCGGTCCGGCCGGTCTGACCATCGTGATTGTGCGCAAGGACCTGTTGGGTAAGGCCCACCCCTTGTGCCCGGTCGGCATGGACTATCAGGTGGCGGCTGAAAACGAGTCCATGTACAACACGCCCCCGACCATGGCGATTTATCTCGCGGGGCTGGTCTTCAAGTGGCTGAAAAAGTTGGGCGGTCTGGAAGCGATGGAAGCTATCAACCGTCGTAAGGCTGAAAAGCTCTACAGCTACATTGACGGCAGCGGCTTTTACGCCAACCCGGTTGAAGTGGCCAGCCGCAGTTTGATGAATGTGCCGTTTACTCTCAAAGATGAAAGCCTCGACAAGGCCTTTTTGGCTGGTGCCGAAGAAGCGGGTCTGCTGAACCTCAAGGGCCATCGTAGTGTCGGTGGTATGCGCGCCAGCATCTATAACGCCGTCCCGGAAGAAGCCGTCGATGCGCTGATCGCCTATATGAAAGCCTTTGCCGAGAAAAACGGGTAACGGTTTATGGATGAACAGTCCGAACTGAATAAACTGCGCCAGCAGATCGACAGTATCGATTCCCAGATTCACGAGCTGCTGAACAAGCGTGCCAGTTGTGCTCAGGAAGTGGCGCGGGTGAAAACCCAGGCCTTCGAGCAGGCGCAGCAGTTCGAATCGGATGCGGATAAGAGCAGCACCCAACAGCTTTTGTTTTACCGCCCGGAGCGTGAAGCGCAGGTCTTGGCCCGCATTCGCGAGGCCAATCAGGGGCCACTGGCGGATGATGCGGTGGCCTATATCTTCCGCGAAATCATGTCGGCCTGTCTGGCGCTGGAAAAGCCGATGGAAGTGGCCTATCTCGGCCCGGAAGGTACCTTTACCCAGGCCGCTGCGCTGAAGCATTTCGGACATGCAGTGATCGGTGTTACCCAGCCTACCATCGAGGCGGTGTTCTCGGCGGTGGAGTCCGAACAGTGCAACTATGGGGTTGTGCCGGTGGAAAATTCCACCGAGGGTATGGTCGCCCATACCTTGGATAACTTTATCAATTCACCGCTGAAAATCTGTGGTGAAGTGGAGCTGCGTATTCGCCTGCATCTTTTAGTGGGCGAGGGCACCTCCAGCGACAATATCAAAAGCATTTGTGCTCACCAGCAGGCGCTGGCCCAGAGTCGCAATTGGCTGGATCAGAACTTCCCCAAAGTTGAGCGCATTGCGGTTAGCAGTAATGCCGAAGCGGCGCGCATGGCCGCCGCGGAGCCGGGTATTGTGGCGGTGGCCGGTGATATGGCAGCGCAGCAGTATTCCCTGTCCAAGCTGGCCTCCAATATTGAAGATCGCGCCGACAATACTACGCGCTTTCTGATTATCGGTCGGGAAAGTGTGCCCCCCAGCGGCAATGACAAAACCTCGATTGTGGTGTCTACCCGCAACAAACCCGGCGCGCTGTTTGGTCTGCTGGAGCCCTTCCACCGTAATGGGGTGATGCTGACCCGCATTGATACCCGGCCGTCGCGCACGGAAACCTGGGCTTACGTCTTCTTTATTGAATTTGAAGGCCACGCGGAAGATGCCGTGGTCAGCACCATTCTGAAAGAAATTGAAGAACATTCCATTTTGTTGAAAGTGCTGGGCTCCTATCCGCGCGCGGCACTGTAATGGGTAGTTGAACGATGTCGTGTGATTTTATTGCGCTGGCTAACGCCGGCGTCCAGGCGCTGCAGCCCTACCAGCCCGGCAAGCCGATTGAAGAGCTGGAGCGCGAGCTGGGTCTGAAAAATGTGGTCAAACTCGCCAGTAACGAAAACCCGCTGGGCGCCAGTGAGATGGCCGTCGAGGCTTGTCGCCAGGCGGCAGAGGGTATGTATCTGTATCCGGACAGCAGCGGTTTCGAGCTGAAAAACAAGCTGTCTGATCGCCTCAAGGTATCTCCCAAGCAGATTACGCTGGGCAATGGCTCCAACGATGTGCTCGACCTGATCGCCCGTGCATTTCTCCAGCCGGGTAGAAGTGCGGTCTTTTCCCAACATGCCTTTGTGGTTTACCCCATTGCGGTTCAGGCCTGTGGCGCCCGCGCCATTGTCACGCCGGCAAAAGACTGGGGGCATGATCTGGATGTGATGGCCGCAGCCATCGAAGACGATACCCGCGTGGTGTTTATCGCCAACCCCAATAACCCCACCGGCACCTGGATCAAAAAGGCCGAACTCGAGGCCTTTCTCGCCAAAGTGCCTGAGAACGTGGTGGTGGTCTTGGACGAGGCCTACGTCGAGTATGTCGACGAGCCTGAATACCCGAACGGCCTCGACTATCTGGCCGGTTACCCAAATGTGATTGTGACCCGCACCTTTTCCAAGGCTTATGGCTTGGCGGGTTTGCGAGTTGGCTATGCGATCTCGTCACCGGAAATCTGTGATCTGCTGAATCGTGTGCGCGCGCCGTTTAATGTGAGCACTCAGGCGCTGGCAGCGGCGGTGGCCGTGCTGGACGATGCGGATTACTTGCAAAAAAGCCGCGAAGTAAACGCAGCGGGCCTCAAGCAACTGGGCGAGGGTTTCGACCAGCTTGGCATTGAGTGGATTCCTTCGGTCGGCAATTTTATCTCTTTCCGGACCAGTAAAAACGGCGAGCCGGTTGATGCTGGCAAGGTCTATCAGGGCCTGCTGCACAAGGGCGTCATCGTGCGACCGGTGGGTGTTTATGACATGCCCAACTTCCTGCGCGTGTCCGTAGGGCTTGAATCGGAGAATGCCCGTTTTCTTGAGGTTCTCCCGCAAGTCTTGGAAGCGTTGTGATTGATCGTCTGGTAATTGTCGGCCTTGGCCTGATCGGAGGTTCGCTGGCGCGGGCCCTGAAAAAGCAGGGCGCGGTCGGCGAGGTCGTTGGAACCGGTCGCCGTGAGGCCTCCCTGATTCGCGGTCAGGAATTGGGGGTGATTGATCGCTGGACGCTGGATCTGGGCGAAGCGGTCAAGGATGCTGATATGGTCGTGATCGCCGCACCGACATTGGCCGCAGAAAAAGTCCTTGAATCCCTTAAGCCCCATATGCGCCCCGATTTGATTGTGACGGATGTTGCCAGCGTTAAAGGTAGTCTGGTCGCGGCTGCCGAGCGCATTTTCGGTGAAGTGCCGCCCCAGTTTGTGCCGGGCCATCCCATTGCCGGTTCCGAGCAGAGTGGGGTGGAAGCGGCTAAAGACGATTTATACGTGGGTCATCGGGTGATTCTGACTCCGCTGCCCAATACCGACGCCAAGGCCTGTGAGAAAGTGCGCACCATGTGGGAAGCCACTGGCGCTGAAGTCGTGGATATGGATGTGGCCGAGCACGATGTGGTGCTGGCGGCGACCAGTCATTTGCCTCACGTGCTGGCCTATGGATTGGTAGATGCGCTGGCCCAGAGCGGTTCGGCGCAGGCGATATTTCGCTTTGCGGCCGGTGGTTTTCGGGACTTTACCCGCATTGCTTCCAGCGACCCGGTGATGTGGCATGACATTGTGCGCGCCAACCGCAATGCGGTGCTGGAATCCATGGATACCTTCACCGAGCATCTGGCGGAACTGCGCAAGGCTATTGAATCTGACGACAGCGGCGCTATTCTGGCCACCTTTGAGCGGGCCAAGAAGGCGCGCGATGAGCAGTTTCTGACGCAATATCAGGTGAAGGGTAAGGGGCAGTAACTTCTATCCCCGTCATTGCGAGGAGAGAAACGACGAAGCAATCTCCAGCTACATGTGCCACACGTGGGGAGATTGCTTCGCTACGCTCGCAATGACGAAAGATATCAGACGGTTTAGTCATTGAACCTATCCCCCGCTAGCAGGCGAGGGCCCACAATTTTCGGAGAGTTACCTTGGATTTTATGGCCAATCCGGGCGGTGCTGTAAATGGCAGTATTCGCGTACCCGGCGACAAATCAATTTCTCACCGCTCCATCATGCTGGGCGCCATTGCCGATGGCACCACCACGGTGGATGGCTTTCTGGAAGGCGAAGACGCACTGGCGACCCTGAATGCGTTCAAAGCCATGGGTGTGAATATCGAAGGGCCTGAAAATGGCCGGGTCAAGATTCACGGCGTGGGTCGCGAAGGTCTGAAAGCACCGAAGGGCGAACTCTATGTGGGCAACAGCGGCACCACGATCCGCCTGCTGTCTGGACTGATGGCAGGCCAGAAGTTCTCGGTCACCATGAGCGGTGATGTGTCTTTGAACAAGCGCCCGATGGAGCGTGTGGCAAAGCCCCTGCGTGAAATGGGTGTGACCGTGGAAACTGCTGAAGGTGGCCGTCCGCCCCTGAAAATTACCGGCAGCAATGCGCTCAAGGCGATTCACTACGATATGCCCATGGCCAGTGCTCAGGTAAAATCCTGTGTCTTGCTGGCAGGTCTGTATTCCACCGGTGAAACCTCGGTCTCTGAGCCGGCGCCGACGCGCGATCACACCGAGCGGATGCTGCGCGGTTTTGGATATCCGGTGATTCGCAAGGGCAATACCGCCAGTCTGGTGGGCGGTCAGCGTTTGCAGGGTATGCATATCGATGTGCCAGCAGATATTTCCTCCGCTGCCTTCTTTATGGTCGCCGCCAGCATCGCGCCAGACTCTGAACTGGTATTGCAGCACGTGGGCATCAACCCCACCCGTATTGGCGTGATCAACATTCTCAAGGCCATGGGGGGCGATCTCACTATCGAAAACAAGCGTGAAGTCGGCGGTGAGCCGGTCGCGGATATCCGTGTGCGTTCGGCCCAGTTAAACGGTATCGAAATTCCTGAAGATCAGGTCCCGCTGGCCATCGACGAATTCCCTGTGTTGTTTGTGGCCGCAGCCTGCGCCGAAGGTAAAACCATTCTGCGCGGTGCCGAAGAGCTGCGGGTTAAAGAAAGCGACCGGATTCAGGTGATGGCCGATGGCCTGCAGGCGCTGGGTATTAGAGCCGAGCCTACCGAAGATGGTATTGAGATCGAAGGCGGCCAGATTGGCGGCGGCGAGATTGAATGCCACCACGATCACCGTATTGCTATGTCTTTTTCGGTGGCCTCACTCCGGGCCAACGCCCCCATCCATATCCGCGGCGCTGATAACGTGGCGACCTCCTTCCCCAACTTTATCGAGCTGGCGGAGCAGGTGGGTATGCGCGTCGAGGTCGCAAAATGAGTGCCCCTTCAAAAGGAGATCCGTCTAAAAGCCCGGTGATTGCTGTCGACGGGCCGAGTGGTTCCGGCAAGGGAACCCTCTGTCAGAAACTGGCCCAGCATCTGGGCTGGTCGCTGCTGGATAGTGGCGCGCTGTACCGGCTGGTGGGGTTGGCCGGCGTCAAGCACGGCATTGCGCTGGATCAGGAAGCGCCGCTGACGGAGTTGGCCAGGGATCTGGATGTGCGTTTTGAGCCGGGTGCTGAAGGCGAACCCACGGCTGTCATATTAGAAGGCGAAGATGTCAGTGACGTGGTGCGCAGCGAGTCCACTGGCGAGCTGGCCTCGCAAGTGGCTGTTTTACCTGAAGTTCGAAAGGCCTTATTGGGCCGTCAGCGGGCTTTTGCTCAGGCGCCAGGACTGGTGGCTGACGGGCGGGATATGGGTACGGTGGTCTTCACCGATGCCGATCTGAAAATCTTCCTCACCGCCAGCGCCGAAGAGCGCGCGGATCGGCGCTATAACCAGTTGATTAATAAAGGTGAAAGTGTTAGCCTTGCCGCCCTTTTGGAGGACATCCGCGCCCGGGACAAGCGAGATTCGGAGCGCAAAGTGGCCCCCCTGAAGCCTGCCGACGACGCTGTAATCATTGATAGCAGCGGCCTTGGCATAGATGACGTTTTCGACCGTGTTCTCGCCGTAGTGCGCGAACGCGGTTTAGTTTAGTGGTCGGCCTGAAAGCCGCCACTTAGGGTTGAAGATTGTGTGATTCCAGCTGGCACCTTTCTTTAGCCGAACCCATTGACCCGCATAAGCTGGATGTGCGGCGAAGAAACGGCAGATTGTCTGCCCCATAGGTATACAACACATGAGCGAAAGCTTTGCAGAACTTTTTGAAGAAAGTTTAAAAACCATCGACATGCAGCCCGGTTCAATCGTTACCGGTGTTGTTATCGATATCGACAGTGACTGGGTCACTGTACACGCCGGCCTGAAGTCTGAAGGCGTGATCCCCCGCTCGCAGTTCCTGAGCGATTCCGGTGAGTTCTCCCTGGAAATCGGCGACGAAGTACAGGTTGCCCTGGAAAGCGTTGAAGACGGTTTCGGTGAAACCCGTCTGTCCCGCGAAAAAGCCAAGCGTGCTGAGGCCTGGAAAGATCTGGAATCTGCCTTCGCTCATGAAGAATCCGTTACCGGTGTTATCAACGGTAAGGTTAAAGGCGGTTTCACCGTCGACATCAACTCTATCCGCGCCTTCCTGCCCGGTTCACTGGTAGACGTTCGCCCCGTTCGCGACACGGCTCACCTGGAAGGTAAAGAGCTGGAGTTCAAAGTTATCAAGCTGGACCAGAAACGTAACAACGTGGTGGTTTCTCGCCGCGCGGTTATGGAGAGCGTAAACAGCGAAGAGCGCGAAGCGCTGCTGGCCTCTCTGCAAGAAGGTCTGGTTGTGAAGGGTATCGTCAAGAACCTGACCGACTACGGTGCATTCGTAGATCTGGGCGGTATCGACGGCCTGCTGCACATCACAGACATGGCCTGGAAGCGTATCAAGCACCCCAGCGAAATCATCAATGTTGGCGATGAAATCGAAGTTCGCATCCTGAAGTTCGACCGCGAGCGCAACCGCGTTTCTCTGGGTCTGAAGCAACTGGGTGAAGATCCTTGGGTTGAAATCACTTCCCGTTACCCGGAAGGCACCAAGACCAACGCCCGTGTTACCAACCTCACCGACTACGGCTGCTTTGCTGAAATCGAAGAAGGTGTTGAAGGTCTGGTACACGTATCCGAGATGGATTGGACCAACAAGAACATTCACCCCTCCAAGGTTGTACAGGTAGGCGATGAAGTTCAGGTGATGGTTCTCGATATCGACGAAGAGCGTCGTCGTATCTCTCTGGGTATCAAGCAGTGTCAACAGAACCCCTGGGATGCGTTTGCTGCCACTTACAGCAAAGGCGACAAGATCAGCGGTGCGATCAAGTCCATCACTGACTTCGGTATCTTCATTGGTCTGGAAGGCAACATCGACGGTCTGGTTCACCTGTCAGACATCTCCTGGCACGAGACTGGCGAAGAAGCGGTACGCAACTTCAAAAAAGGTGACGAGATCGAGACCGTTATCCTGTCTATCGATCCCGAGCGCGAGCGTATCTCTCTGGGTGTGAAGCAGCTGGAAGACGATCCGTTCTCCAACTACGTCAACCTGAACGACAAGGGCAGCATTGTTAAAGGCACTGTGAAAGAAGTGGATGCCAAAGCTGCTGTGATCACGCTGGCCGAAGAGATCGAAGGTGTACTGAAAGCCTCCGAAATAAGCCGTGACCGTGTTGAAGATGCCCGTAACGCGCTGAAAGAAGGCGATGAGGTTGAGGTCAAGATTATCAATGTTGACCGTAAGAACCGCATCATCAACCTGTCTATCAAAGCGAAGGACATTGCCGACGAGAAAGAGGCTGTGAAGAACCTGCGCGAGCAGAGTACTGAATCAGCTAGCCCCGGCACTATCGGTGACCTGATCAAGGCACAGATGGACAACAAGGACTGATATCCTTCGTTCCAGACAAAAGGGCGCTTCGGCGCCCTTTTTCGTTTCTGGGACCTGTTTACACTAAAAACCTTGAGAAATCGGGCAGTTACTACTAATCTTGTAGCGACTTAATGGAAGATCGCTATGACCAAATCAGAATTGATTGACCTGATTGCCGGGATGCAGACCCAGCTTTCACATAAGGACATCGAACTGGCGGTGAAGACAATGCTGGAGCATATGTCGGAAACTCTGGCCACTGGTGAGCGTATCGAGATTCGTGGTTTTGGCAGTTTCTCGCTGCATTACCGGGCGCCGCGTCAGGGGCGCAACCCGAAAACCGGTGAAACGGTTCAATTGCCGGGTAAGCATGTGCCGCATTTCAAGCCTGGCAAGGAAATGCGGGAACGTGTGAATATGGGCCTCCAGAAGAACTGATGCTGGTGAACTCTCTACATAAGCGGTATGGTCATTTGGCCATGCCGTTTTTTTTGGGTGTATGTGATGGGGCTGCTTAAAAAAATCCTCTTTGTTCTGTTCCTGCTGGCGCTGGTGGTATTTGGCTCTGTTTTTGCTATCGAGAATGACGCCAAAGTGCCGCTGGATCTCCTGTTTATGCAGTTGCCCGAGTTGCGGGTTTCAGTCTGGCTGGTGCTGTCGTTTATCGTTGGCGGCGTCGCCGGGCTGGTAGTCTGCGGTCTGAAGTTGCTGAAGCTCCAGACCCAATATCAGGGGGTATGCCGCAAACTCGCCAAGACCGAAAAAGAGCTTACCCAGCTCAAAACCGGTTAATTCTTCCCACTTATGCCTGAATTCGGACAGGTGCTGCTGCTTGTCGTGGCGATCGCCATTGGCTGGTTTCTGGGTCGTCGGCAGCGTCCAAAGTCACCCGCCAGAGACGAGGATGCGACATCCGCGGCGGCCGCCCATTATTATCAGGGGCTCAACTTCCTTCTGCACGAGCAGCCTGATGTCGCTATCGACAGCTTTGTCAGCTCCCTCGAAGTCAATCGCGACACCCTCGAAACCCACCTTGCCGTAGGCAGTCTGCTGCGCCGCAAGGGTGAGGTGGATCGCGCGATTCGTATTCATCAGAATCTCCTGGCACGGCCGAATCTCGGTGGCGATCAGCTGCATCAGGTGCATATGGAGCTCGCCCAGGACTATATTCGCGCCGGGCTGCTGGATCGCGCCGAGCGCATGCTGAAAGATCTTGTGCAGCAGTCTCCGGCGTGGCGTCGAAGTGCACTGCGTCACTTGCTGGCGATCTATCAGGACGAGCGCGAGTGGGATAACGCCATCGATGTTGCCAAAGAGCTGATGCCGAAAAAGGGCTGGCTGCGCGCCGGTGCTCCCGCCGAGGATGATACCCATCGCTGCCTGGCACATTTTTACTGTGAAAAAGCAGAGTTGGCTTACGCCGCCAAGGATCTGCATTCCGCGCGTACTGATCTGAAATTGGCCATGCATTACGATCGCCAGTGCGTGCGTGCCTCCATGCTACTTGGCGAGATCGAACTGGATTGCGGCCATCCTCAGGCAGCGATCAAAGCCCTGAAGCGGGTCTTTACCCAGAATCGCTTGTATATCGGCGAAGTTTTGGAGCTGATGCATCAGGCCTACCGAAAACGGGGCGAAGAGGCGGAGTTTGTTGATTATCTGAAAGCCTGCTACGAGGAATATCCGAGCAGTGCTGTGCTGCTGAAACTGGTAGAATTGCTCGATACCTTGCAGCCCGGTGATCAGGCAGAGTTGTTTCTGGCTCAGCAGTTGAAACGACGTCCGACCCTGAAAGGTCTGCTGCAGGTGATTAATTATCAGGCGCCCAAAGCCAGCGACAGCAACCGTGAAAACCTGACTGTTCTGCAGCGAATGCTTACGGAGCTGTTGCAGGATAAGCCTAGCTACCAGTGTGATCACTGCGGTTTTTCCGGTCACCAGCTGCACTGGCACTGCCCAACCTGCAAACACTGGGGTTGTATCGCCCCCATTCGCGGGGCCGAAGGCGACTGATTACATTGAATAAGTCCCAGAGTTTCGGAGTTCCGCTTGTCTGACATGTCCCCCATTATCGTCGCCCTGGATTTTCCCGATTCAGCTCAGGCCTTAAGCCTGGCAGAGCAACTCGACCCTAAGCTATGTCGAGTGAAGGTCGGGAAGGAATTGTTTACCCGCGAAGGTCCCGTGTTGGTGAAGGCGCTGGTCAATTCCGGTTTTGAGGTCTTTCTGGATCTCAAATTTCACGATATTCCCAATACGGTCGCCGCTGCGGTTGCTGCGGCTGCGGAGTTAGGCGTGTGGATGGTGAACGTCCATGCCAGTGGCGGCCCGCGCATGATGGACGCGGCGCGCAAGGCGCTGGACCCGATGGGTAGCGCAGCTCCCTTACTGACGGCGGTTACCGTACTGACCAGTATGGAGCAGTCCGAGCTGGATCAGATCGGTGTGAATCGCGCGTTGGATGAGCAGGTTTGCGAGCTGGCACTGCTGGCCGAACGCAGTGGTATGGATGGTGTTGTCTGTTCTGCGCGCGAAACCAGTATGCTGCGCGAGCGAGTCGCGAAGGACTTCTGGCTGGTAACGCCCGGCATCCGACCAGCCAACAGCGAGCAGGGCGATCAGCGACGGGTGGCGACACCGGCGGAAGCCGTCAGTAAGGGCAGTGACTACCTGGTTATTGGCCGGCCGATTACCCGCGCAGATTCGCCTTTGGAAGCCCTCAAACAGATTGCGGCAGAGCTTCAGCAGAGCTAGACTGTCAGTGCCGTTGTTCGCAGCGGCGCGCTGCGACGTAGCGATACGTTCAGCAATAACTAAAACAACACAAAGGAGTGTGTTATGAACCCTTCTATCTGGCTGAAACGCCTGTTTCTCTCTTTTATCCTGATCAGCAGCTTTGCCTTTGCTGATATACCCGCCACTGTCAATATCAACACTGCAGACGCCGCTACGCTGGCTGAAGTACTCAGCGGTATTGGCGAAGTCAGGGCTCAGGAAATTGTGAAATGGCGGAGCACTCACGGAAACTTCACGTCTATTGAGCAGTTGGCAGAAGTCAAAGGGGTTGGTGCGCGTGTGATTGAAAAAAATCGCGAACGGATCGTGCTTCAGTAGTTCGCTACGCTCCGTAACAAGCACCAGAAAAAGTCGCCTCCGGGCGGCTTTTTCCGTTCTTTCTGAGCGGCATTTTTGTCTCACCCATTCGGGTTTTGGGCGGTCACAGGCGCTATGCTATTCTGTGCCGACTTTTGATTATCGGCAGGAATAATAATGGCGGTCTGGGATGTTTTTAATGGCGATGCAGATGGTATCTGCTCTCTGGTTCAAATGCGCAATGCCAACCCGTGTGAGAGCACACTGGTTACCGGCGTGAAGCGCGATATCGCTTTGCTATCGCAAGTTGAAGCCACCGCCGGCGACCAGATTACCGTGTTGGACGTGTCGATGGACAAGAATAAAGAGGCCTTGCTCAAGGTTTTAGAGCAGGGCGCTGAGGTGTTCTACTCTGACCACCATTTTGCCGGCGATATTCCTGAGCACAAAAATCTGACCTCGCTCATCAATACCGCGTCGGATGTGTGCACCAGTCTGTTGATCAATGGTCACCTGCAAGGCCAGTACGCGGAATGGGCGGTTACCGGCGCCTTTGGCGACAACCTGAAAAAAAGCGCCATTGCCGCCGCAAAACCTCTGAACCTCACGCAGAGTCAGCTGGATCAGTTAGAAAATCTCGGGATTTACATTAACTACAACGGCTATGGCTCCAATCTGGAAGATCTGCATTTCCATCCAGCCGAGCTGTATCGACAGGTGGCCAATTACGCTTCGCCTTTTGCCTTTATTGAGGATAATCGCGAAGCCTTTGAAAAACTGGAGCAGGGGTATCACGCGGATATGTCATCGGCCGCGAATATTGGCCCGCAGTCAGCCACCGACGCTGCGGCTGTTTTTGTGCTGCCGAATGAGGCTTGGGCCCGACGAGTGAGCGGCGTCTATAGCAATGATCTGGCCAATAGCAGCCCTGACCGAGCCCATGCGGTGCTGACCATCAAGGATAACGGGAACTACCTGATCAGCGTGCGTGCACCTTTGAACAATAAAACTGGTGCAGATGAATTATGTCGACAGTTCCCCACCGGGGGCGGCCGAGCGGCGGCAGCCGGTGTGAATGATTTGCCCGCGGATCAGCTCAGCCAGTTTATCGGGCAGTTTACGGATTTTTTTACTCATCGAAACTGAACGATAACTGGAACTAGACTTTGCTGACTCCTGACGCCATTACCACGCTGCTGGTTATCGCCACCTGCTTCGCCATGCTGAGCTTTACCCGCTGGCCGGTCGATATGATTTTGCTCGGCGGAGCGGCGGTGTTGGTTTTTCTCGGCATTCTGACGCCGGAAGAAGCGCTGGCGGGCGCAGCCAGTGAAGGTTTGGCAACAGTGGCGGTGCTGTTTGTTGTGGCGCAAGCCTTGTCGGATACCGGCGTGGTCAATTGGATTTCCTATAACCTGCTCGGCCGCCCGAAATCCACAGCTGCCGCGCAGCTGCGCTTGATGTTGCCGGTGGCGGCCTTCAGCTCTGTACTCAACAACACGCCGGTGGTGGCCATGATGGTGCCGGCGGTGAGAGATTGGGCGCGGCGCAATGGCTTCTCCAATTCCCAGCTGATGATACCTCTCAGCTATGCCGCCATTATTGGTGGAACCTGTACGATCGTTGGCACCAGCACCAATCTGGTCGTAAACGATATGCTCAAAACCCAGCCGGGTGTTGAGGGTCTTGCGCTGTTTGATCTCGCCTGGGTTGGTGTTCCCTGCGTTCTGGTTGTGATTTTGCTGACCGTGGCGACCAGCCGCTGGTTGTTGCCCGATCGTGGTGGGCAAGTACAGCGTTTTGAGGATGCGCGGCAATACGTTGTGGAAATGTTAGTCGATGCAGGCAGCCCGCTGTGTGGAAAAAGCATTGAAGCGGCGGGGCTGCGGCAATTACCCGGTATGTTCCTGGTGGAAATTGATCGCGACGGACGGGTTCTTACGGCAGTATCACCGCGCGAAGTGCTGCAGGCCAATGACCGGCTGATATTTGCCGGTGATGTGCGCTCAGTGGTCGACCTGAAAAATATTCACGGCTTGCGCGTTGCCGACGATCAGGTATTCAAACTCGATGCCCGTCAGTCAGCGCGAAGCCTGGTTGAGGTCGTAATCTCTCCGAATTTTCCTCACCTCGGGAAAACAGTAAGAGATATGGGCTTTCGCAATCACTACGGTGCAGCGATTATTGCAATTTCCCGCGACGGTCAGCATCTGAAAGTGAAAATCGGTGATGTTGCCCTGCGTCCGGGCGACACGCTGCTGCTCGAAACCCATGAAGACTTTGTTGAAAATCAGCGTTACTCCCGCGATTTTTTGCTTGTCAGTCAGATTGAAAACTCGCGACCAGTGCGTCACGAGCAGCGCGGCACAGCAGCCTTTATTCTGCTCGGCATGGTCGCCGTAGTGGGTACCGGCTTGATGACGATGTTCAAGGCGGTGGTACTTGCGGCCGGTTTGTTGATTCTGACCCGTTGTGTGCGGGTGCGCGATGCCCGGCGCAGTATTGACTGGGAGATCGTGCTGGTCATCGCCGCCTCGATAGCACTCGGTGCCGCCATGGAAAAAAGCGGCGCTGCTCGATCCATAGCGGAAATGATTATAGGTTTGTCCGCCGGCTCACCGGTCGCCTTGCTGGCTGCGTTGTTTGCGCTCACAGCGGCGTTTTCTGCGGTGATTTCGAATATGGCTGCGGCGGTTATTCTCTTTCCGGTAGCCATCGCGGCGAGTCAGGGGCTGGGTATTGCACCTGAGCCGCTGGCGGTAACCCTGATGATTGGCGCTTCAACCTGTTTTATGACTCCCATCGGCTACCAGACTAACCTGATGGTCTACGGCCCAGGCAACTATCAGTTTCAGGACTTTATCAAAATGGGAGTGCCGCTGACGTTAGCAGTGGGGGCCGTTACGGTCGCCGTTGTGCCCCTGATTTGGCCTTTCTAAGCCCCAAAGATAATCGCTTATCCCGTGCGCCCAAGCGCCATGATTGCCTGTAGCTGATTGCGCAAGGTCTCGTGGTTTTTGTAGGGAGCAATGCGAATAGTGATGATCATGGCGCCGATAAACCCCTTCAGGCTTTCGAGGTCCACGACATTACTGGTTTTTTCACGGTATTTTCGATAGGGTTCATCCAGCATCATGCTGAAGTGGTCATCCGTCTGGTTACCGGAAAAATAGGCGGACATGCGGCCAATGTTGGGCCCGGAAACAAGATCTGAGGTGGGGTTCTGGGCATTGAAATTGAGTGCAAAGCACAGCATTTCTTCGACCAGACGGGGGAAATCATTGCGGTAGGGTAGGGTGGCCTCGTACATTCCCTCGAAAAAATCCCCCTGACGCTTATTCATCAGGTTCTGGATAATATCGTCGCGACTATCGAAGTAACGGTAAATAGTCGGGCGAGAGACTTTCGCCTGTTTGGCAATCTCTGAAATGGTGGTCTTGTCGACACCCTTGCGCGTTACGACTTTATAGGTAGCCGAGAGAATATGATTTCTCGCCTGATCTGGGTCGTCGTGACGACTGCGCTTTCCCCAGCGTGTTTCGCCAGCCATGGCCTGCCTCTTGATGAGAGTCTGAGGGGATTATAAGTGAAATTTATTAACTCGGTAAGGCGGCAAGCCCGGATATGCACTTTTATAACGCAAAAACTTTGCCGCGGTTTACGATGCTCGACTTCGGCCTCGCTAGAACCCCAAAAACTTCGCTAAAAAGGGTTATGGGGTTATAACCTGTGCCGGGCCGGCAGCGCCGGGCCCGGCATGATCGATCAGCGATTGAGGCGATTAGCTATCAGCTCGTCCACCACAGAAGGGTCGGCGAGCGTAGAGGTGTCCCCAAGGTTTTCCAGCTCATTGGCGGCGACTTTGCGCAGAATGCGGCGCATGATCTTGCCCGAGCGGGTTTTCGGCAACCCCGGCGCCCATTGAATCAGGTCCGGTTTGGCGATGGGGCCAATTTCCTTCACGCAGAGCTGAATCAGCTCTTTCTTGAGTTCATCGCTGGGTTCATGGCCAGCAATTAGGGTCACATAGCAGTAAATGCCCTGGCCTTTTACATCGTGGGGATAGCCCACCACGGCGGCTTCGGCGACGTCTTTGTGCAATACCAGCGCGCTCTCTACCTCCGCGGTGCCCATGCGATGGCCGGAGACATTCAGGACGTCGTCCACCCGACCGGTAATCCAGTAATAGCCATCTTCATCGCGACGGGCGCCGTCACCGGTAAAGTAATAGCCCGGGTACTGACTGAAGTAAGTGTCGATCAGCCGCTGATGATCACCGTACACGGTGCGAATCTGGCTGGGCCAGCTGGCTTTAATGGCCAGATAGCCTTCACCGGCGCCTTCGATTTCGTTGCCTTCCTGATCGAGCAGGGCCGGCTGTACACCGAAAAAGGGCTTGGTTGCAGAACCGGGTTTGGTGGCTATAGCGCCGGGCAGGGGCGTCAGCATTTGGCCACCGGTTTCGGTCTGCCACCAGGTATCCACGATCGGACAGCGTTCTTCACCGACGACCCGGTGATACCACTCCCAGGCTTCGGGATTAATCGGCTCGCCGACGGTGCCCAGCAATTTCAGGCTTTTGCGGCTGGTATTGGTGACGAAGTCATCCCCGGCGCCCATCAGTGAGCGAATGGCGGTGGGGGCGGTGTAGTAGATGTTCACCTGGTGTTTGTCGATCACCTGCCAGTGGCGCGATGCATCCGGGTAAGTCGGGATGCCTTCGAACATCAAAGAGATGGCGCCATTAGCCAGTGGGCCATAGACGATATAGCTGTGTCCGGTAACCCAACCTACATCGGCAGTACACCAGTACACGTCACCGTCGTGGTAATCAAAGGTGTATTTGTGGGTCATGGCCGCCTGCAGCAGGTAGCCGGCCGTGGAGTGCAATACGCCCTTGGGCTTGCCGGTGGAGCCAGAGGTATAGAGGATAAAGAGCGGGTCTTCCGCGTCCATCCATTTCGGCTCGCACTCTGCTGAGGCCGCATCGACGGCTTCGTGATACCAGAGGTCGCGACCTTCGCTCCAGTCAATCGCACCGCCCGTGCGTTTCACTACGAGGCAGGTTTCGATCGAAGGGCAGTTGGCCAGTGCCTCATCGGTATTGGCCTTCAGGGGGATCTTCTTGCCGCCGCGCACACCCTCATCTGCGGTAATCACCAGCTTGCACTCGGAGTCGTTTATCCGGTCTTTCAGAGCGTCGGGTGAAAAGCCACCAAATACGACGGAGTGAATCGCACCTATGCGGGTACAGGCCAGCATGGCGTAGGCGGCCTCTGGAATCATGGGCATATAGATGCACACCCGATCGCCCTTGGTCACACCGCGGGCTTTCATGGCATTTGCCAAGCGGCAGACCTGTTCATGCAGTTCGCGATAGGTGATCGTCTTGTCTTCGCCGGGGTCATCGCCTTCCCAGATGAAGGACGCTTGATCGCCGCGCTCGGCCAGATGACGGTCAATACAGTTATAAGCCACATTCAGTTTGCCACCCTCAAACCAGGTGGCTTCGCCCTTGGCCAGATCAAAGCGTGAAACCGTTGTCCATTCCTGCTGCCAGCTTAAAAATTTTCGAGCCTGCTCGGCCCAGAAAATCTCGGGCTGCTCAACCGATTGGCGATAGAGCTGCTCATAGCGGTCGGCGTCGATATGGGCTTGTGCGGCGAAGGCTTGCGGCACGGGATAGGTTTTGGCTTGCATGGGGAATACTCGTCCTTTATCGGTTTTTTAAGGGCTTTCACGCATCAGATGGCCTGAGCATAGCGAGTATGAAATGGCTCGTGAAGGGGGGAATCGTTTATTTGGTCTAAATGGCAAAGTTCGCCTTACAGCACGATTTTGTTCAGTTCTTCTAACAGATAATCAATAAACAAGCGCACTTTAATCGGCAGGTGGCGCTGCTGGGGGTACATGATCCACACCGGCTGCGGATATTGGTTCCACTGGGGCAAGACCTGCTTTAAGGCGCCTTGGGAAATATCTTCCATCACGGAGAAAAAGGGCAGGCTGGCGATGCCGAGGCCACAGCGTGCTGCACTTAGAAGGGCAGCGCCGTTATCACTGCGCCAATTGCCATCGGGGTTGATCTGCACGGTTTCATTGCCGTCGCTGAGATACCAAAGCGTGTCGATACCCACCAGGCAGTTGTGCTGGGGGAGTTCATCAAGTGATTCCGGCTCGCCGTAAGTGGCCAGATAATCCGGGCTGGCTACCAGATAATTGAAGTTATCCGCCAGCTTTCGGGCAACAAGCGTCGAGTTCTTGAGTTCTCCGTAGCAAACCGAAAGATCGTAACCTTCCTTCACCAAATCCGGCTGCTTGTCGGTAAAGTCGAGCTGCACGTTGAGGCGGGGGTACTGTTTGGTGAAATTGGCCAGTATCGGCACCAGAAAGCGTTCCTGAAAAACGCCGGAGATGTTTACCTTGAGATTGCCGCGGGGCTCATTGCGCGACAGGGCGAGATCTTCCTCGGCTTTTTCAAAGGTGTCGATGGCGAGCTTGCTGCGCCGGTAGAACTGCTGGCCCTCATCGGTCAGGGCCAGACTGCGGGTTGTACGCAGCAAAAGGCGGGTGCCGAGGCGGTCTTCCAGTCGCGAGATCAGCTTGCTGACCTGAGACGTCGACATATCCAGCGCCTTGGCAGCCTCGGTAAAGCTGTGGTGCTCGACCACCTGCACAAATTCGTAGATTCCGTCCCAGCGGGCCATGATCACTCCCGATTAGCGCCTGATTGTTTCTTCATAGGCAATAATGTTTTGCAGCATCCTAGCTTAATGATGCCGGCCCCACAATCTAGACTTGTGGAGTGAACAACGCTTTCGGGAGGCCCCATGTACGATCTGATTATAAAAAATGGCACGGTAGTGGACGGTACCGGCAGCGCTGCGCGCAGCGCCGATATTGCCATTCAGGATGGCGTTATTGTGTCTGTTGGCAAGGTGCAGGGTGAGGCCCGCCAGACGATTGACGCCGAGGGCAAGCTGGTCACGCCCGGCTGGGTCGATACCCATTCCCATATGGACGGGCAGGCGAGTTGGGATGCCTACTGCAGCCCGGCCTCCAATCACGGCATTACTACCCTCATCATGGGCAACTGCGGTGTGGGCTTTGCACCCTGTAAACCTGATGAAGCGTCCCGTCAGCAGATGATCGAGGTGATGGAAGACGTTGAAGATATTCCCGGCGCCGCCCTCCATGAAGGGATCGACTGGCAGTGGGAGACCTTCCCGGAATACCTGAATGCGCTGGATAAAATGCCGCGCGCGATCGATATCGGAGCGCAGGTGCCGCACTGCGCCGTGCGCACCTACGTGATGGGTGATCGCGGAACCAACAACGAGCCGGCGACGGATGAAGACGTCAGCAAGATGATTGAAATAGTGCGTGAAGGCATCGACGCTGGTGCCATTGGCTTCACGACCTCTCGAACCGAGCTTCACACCACGCGTCACGGTCAGGTGATGCCGGGCACCTACGCCGATCACAAAGAGTTGCTGGGTATCGGCAAGGCGATTGGCGAAATTGGAAAGGGCATCTACGGGCTGGTGTCGGATTTTCATAACTGGCGCGAGGAGATGGAGTGGATGAAAAAACTCTCCATCGACAACAACTGCCAGGTGAACTTCGTATTGTTTTTCCGCGAAGAAAAAGATTGGGAGCGAGTCGAGCAACAACTGGCTTATGTAAGAGAGGCGGCCAAAGAGGGTGCGCGCCTGATTCCTCACGTGGGTGCCCGCCCGGTCAATATTCTGATGGCTTGGGACGGAACCGTTCACCCATTCATGTTCTCGGCAACCTATGCCGAGCTGGCCGGCTTGCCGCGCGAAGAGCGTTTGGAAAAACTGCGTGATCCTGCGGTGCGTCAGGCGATTATCGATGAGCCGCCGATGGAAACCGGCGGCGATTTTTTCCTCGAGGCTATTACCAACGGCTACGACAACCTCTACGTGATGGATGACGTTCCCAATTACGAACCTGCTTACGAAGATAGCATCGAGTACAAAGCCAAGGCCGCAGGTGTATCACCGCAAGCCTACGCGTTTGATGCACTGATGGAAAAAGACGGCCGGCAGATGATTTACTGCCCGCTGTTTGGCTACGGTGCGCGCGATCTGCGACGCCAGATTGCCATGCTGCAAGATGAAAGCACGGTCATCAGTCTGGCCGACACTGGTGCCCACTGCGGCGTACTGTCAGATGCCAGTGTGCCCACCTATCTGCTTAGCTATCTGGTGCGGGACCGTCAGCGCGGCGAGCGCTTCACGCTGGAGCGCGCGGTACAGATGCACACGCAGGAAACCGCACGTTGCATGGGGCTGGAGGATCGCGGAACTCTGGAAGTCGGTATGAAGGCCGATATCAACGTGATCGACTTTGCGCGCCTGCAGGTTCAGCCACCGGAAATTATTTTCGACTTGCCCGCTGGCGGTCGCAGAGTATTTCAGGGCGCGGAAGGGTATCTCTATACCATCGTCAGCGGCGAAGTGATTATGGATCACGGCAAGCCTACCGGCGCCTTACCGGGCAAGCTGATTCGCGGTGCTCAGGAAAAACCCAAGCAAACTGCAGCTGCATGATTTTGCATTAATAGTGCAGCATTGTCGCCAAGCCTGTTCTAAGCTAACGCCTGTATACAAGCGCATAAGAGGTTGTCTTGAAAGGGTGTTGGTTAGCGGGCTTGGTTGCTGTTCTGGCAGTGTTTTCGCCATCGGTGATGGCAGGGTGGTACGGCTATCTGGACATTGGCCCTCGCTACAGCGAGGCGCGATCCGGTGATAGTGATGTCTTTATGGATAGTCGCGGTTCTTTTCTGGGCTTTGCCGTCGAGCAAGCCCTGACTGAGCAGATTGATCTGCTGATACAGGCAGAGTACGAAATCGACGCCGATGCCGACAGCGATAAGGATTTCGGTCAGAACGATACCTTTGTCGGACTGGCAACGCCGCTCGGTAGTCTGCGCGCAGGCAATCTCGAAACACCTCTTCGCCACCTTGCCGATCCCGTAGACCGCTTTCCCGATACGATTGCTGACCCTTCCGAACTATGGAATGGCGACATTCAGGCGACGGATTCGCTCTACTACCAGAGCCCCACGTGGGGAGGCTTTCGCGGTGAAGTCGCCCTCATTCGACACGATGCAGATAATCGTCACAATGGCGTTTCCAGCGCACTCTGGTTTGAGTCTGAAACCGGTGGAATTGCGCTGGCCTCCGAGAAGCATGTCACGGGAGATCATGTCCGCCGACACCGAGTGACCCTGTTCAGATCACTGGGCGCGTTTGCATTGGGTTTCACCGCAGAACGTGAATCGCAGCCGGATCAGCCCGATACCCTCGCTCGCCTGTTCAGTCTTGCTCACAGCTCGGATAAAAGAATCTTCAAATTGCAGTACGGTAAATCAGACCTGGAACAGTTTGAGGAATACCTCCTCAGTGTTGGAATCGACTTTTTGCACTCCAATGCTTTCGGTTCTTATCTTTACCTGCATCGCCATGAGCAAGAAGAGGGCGCTGACTTTCACCACGCCGAACTCGGGTTACGCTTTTCTTTCTGAAAGGTGTTGCCTTTCGCAAACGCCTGCTGTCGTGGCTTACCAACAGTCGCAGACAAGTCTTAGTGTTAACCATGACGTGGCTCACAGGCTGGTTTTTTCACTGTTTTTCTCGCTTTCTAACGATTGCCACCGCACGTAGTATGCGCGCGAATCTGGCGGCGAGTTTAAATAATAATTTTAAAAGCGAAGAAATGTATTTCCTCTCGAAAGTTTTTCTGAATGCCCGCAAGGGCTAGTACGTTTTTGTTATTACGACTTCAACGCGCCAACAGCAACACATCAACACCAAGGCGAGAACTCACTTCATGCACCACGCAAGCTCTTTTTCCTCGGCGGCCTCTGTTCGCCCTCTGTTCCATTTTTTTCTGTTTTTGATTATTGCCCTTAGTGCCTTGCCCAAGGCCTACGCCGAAAGGCTGGAATCCATGCGATCAAATCGCGTCGAAATCGTTGCTGCCGGTCCATCTGGTCCGACAGAGCAGGTATATTATTCAGTGCGCGCCTACGGCAGCGGCGCTCACGACGCCATTCATGATCTGACTCCATCTCAGCGTGGCTCGGGTTATCGCATTGTGTCGGCACAACTGAAAGATACCGGCACGCGCTGGACCTACCTCGCCACGCGCCATGAGGGAGGCGACATTCGCCGTACCTATTTCGACCTTGCGACTGGCAGTGTCGGGACGCGTGCAGCTGGGCACGAAGTCGGTTTCAGCCCACAGGGCGGTGGCTGGTATCGTGCGTCGCTGGGCTTTGATGTTGCAGGTGTAACAACGGTTTATGTTGGACTAGCAGCGGCGGATGGCGTGCCTTTTTTTGAGGCCAATCACGGCACCGATCGCATTTTCCTGTCGGACGTAAAACTGGAAGCGCCTGCGGCGACGGCAAGCCACTCGGCACAGCCAGCCAATGCTGCGGCAACCCGTGCATTGTGGGTGTGGAAGGCGGATACGGTGCTGAACCCCAGAAAACGGCAGGAGTTGTTTACCTTCGCGGCCAATCGCGAACTGAATACGCTGTACATCGACGCACGCACACCTGTGCTGCATAACCAGCCGGCCTTGGCAGAGTTTATCCGCCTTGCACAAGATCGCGGCTTAGCCGTAGAACTGCTGTTTGGCAAACCGGAGTGGGCGCTTTATGGCAATCACCATGAAGTGCTGACGCTGGTAGATCAGGCGATCGAATTTACCCGTCGTTATCCGGAGGCCCGTCCCACAGCCGTTCATCTGGATATCGAGGCCCACCTCATCCATCAGTGGCAGAACGACCGCAACAGCGTGGCCAATCAGCTGATTAATCTCTACGAGGAGGTTGATCGTCGACTGGCGGCTGTTTCACTGCCGTTGATGGTCGACATGCCGGTTTGGTACGACATATACACCCTGCCACGATATGGCCAGTCACGCGCCATGCACGAGTGGATTATTGATGCGACGGATAGCGTAGCTCTGATGGACTACCGTGATACCGAAGCGCGTATTCTCAACGACGCGGACACTGAGCTGCGCTACGCCAACGCCACTGGCAAGGCCATGGTTGTGGGTGTGGAAACCATGTGTATTGAGCCTCAGCAGATTACTTTTTGCGAAGAGGGCGATCGATTCATGCAATCGGTTCTGCGCAGTGTCAATACGAAATTGCGTGGGCAATATTCCGCCTATCGAGGCATTGCGATCCATCACTATGAAGACTATGTTCGATTGAAACCCTGAGTTCGCTTGAAACCCGGAAACGGAGCGCGTTATGGAGGCCCTACAGGAAAAGTCAGCCATGTGCCCCTACTGCGGTGAGACCATCAGCCTGCTGTTGGACTGCATGCAGGCGGGCGACAGTTATGTTGAAGACTGCTTTGTCTGCTGTCAGCCGATTGTGGTGAGCCTGTATGCGGGAGTGGGGGGCGAGCTGGAGTGTCAGCTCCGCGCGGAAAATGCCTGAGCTGACTTTCGAGAATTTGCCAGGGAGGGCAGCTTAGGTGCTGCACTCCGCGTGGTTTTCCCACAGGGCTTGCAGGATATTGCCGCGTGTAAGGAGGCCGATCAGTTTCCCCTCGGCAACCACAGGGTAGGATTTGGGTTTTTCCTTGCCCATACGTTGTGCCACATCAATGATGGATTCATTCGGCCCCACCGTCAGCACTTGATGACTCATGATGTCATCCACCGAGCGGGATTCCTCACAGTGATAGCTGCTGATCAGCATGGTATGGATGCAGTCCTGCTCTGACAGAAACCCGACCACCTGCTTTTTGTCGTCGATTACCGGCAGGCCAAGCAGTTTGTGCTTGATCAGTTTGTCGACCGCAGAATCCAATGCCTCGCCGCACTTCACGGCGGGTGGATTGTCGATCATTACGTCTTTAACCAGTATCTGGGTCATGTAGCGAACTCCTGCACTGTTAGCTATGGAAATACTATACGCCCACTGCGGCAAAATCGTTATGGAAAAATCCCGCAGTTTCACAAACCTCAAACTCGTGATCGGGCATAATGGCGCCCATAAAAATCAGGAATAATTCAGATATGGATTGGCTCACCGTTTCGGTCTCACTAAATCTGCTGCTGACGCTGGCAGTTATTGTGCTCGTCTGGAAATTGCGAACTCACCCCCAGCATGAGGATGAGCGCGATGCAGAGCTGGCCGCCGAATTGGAGGGGCCGGCGGACCAGAATGGCAAACGGCAACGCTTGGTAATTGCACTGGAGATACTGAATCCGCTGGAACTGGTAGCCGAGCGCTCCTGGATTGGTGGCAAATTCAGTAACCTATCGCCTGGGCTGATGCATCGCATTGTTGTGAATCAGACTCGGGATCAGTTGACCACAGGTATGAAGGAAAATGGTGTAGAGGTTGATGTTCGCGTTATTCGTTTAAATCCTTAAGGCCATCATATCGACGTAACACTGAACGCTAAGCACCTCGCTTTAAAAGTGTCATAAAGTCACGGTATCCTTCCGCGGGTCTAATCACTCTAACGATAATAATTTGAGGGCCCAGTAATGCATCCACTTTCCAGGCGCCGTTTTCTCGAACTGACTGGAGCACTTGCCGGCAGTGTTACGCTGTCTACGGCGATGTCGGGTTGCAGCCTATTGGCGGGAGGCCGGCCTTTGTCGGCTGCGCGTTTTGAGCACGGTGTTGCAAGCGGCGACCCCACAGGCGATGGGCTGATTATCTGGACACGTGCGACGCCAATAGAGGGTGACGCAACCCAGCCGGTCACTCTGAATTGGGAGCTTGCGCTCGATCGGGAATTTACAAAACTCGTTCGCAGTGGTCAGGTTGATTGCTCTGCCAGCAATGATTTTACCGTCAAGATTGATGTGCGCGAGTTGTCGTCAGGGCGGGACTATTTCTATCGGTTTCAGGCAAAGGATGAATACAGCCCTGTTGGCAAGGGCAAAACACTACCCGCAGGCTCGGTAGATCGCGTTAAGTTTGCTGTCTTTTCCTGCTCGAATTATCCGGCAGGTTACTTCAATGTGTATGAGCATGCCTCAGGATTTACTGATATCGACTATGCCTTGCATCTCGGCGACTTCATTTATGAATATTCTGATACCGGTTATGCCTCTGAAAACGCGCAGCGCATCGGTCGCACGCTGGCGGATGACAATCGCGGGGAGCTCTTTACGGTCAACGATTACCGCAAGCGTTACGCCCATTATTACACCGATCGAGGCTTGCAGGCTTTGAATGCCGCAGTGCCTGTTATCGCAGTTTGGGATGATCACGAAATCTGCAATGATACCTGGAACAGCGGTGGAGAAAACCATAATCCGGGTGAGGGTGATTTTGAGGCCAGAAAGCTGGCAGCAATACAGGCCTACTATGAGTGGGTGCCCATTCGCCCGCCGATGGGTGAGCAGAGCGAGCGTATTTATCGCAGCTTTGAATTCGGTGATCTGGTCGGCCTGCACATGCTGGATACCCGGATTATCGGTCGTAGCAAGCAGCTCGCTATGGCTGACTTTGTGGATTCAAACACTGGCCAGTTTGACCAGAAAGGCTTTCAGCAGGCCCTGTTTGACCCGCAGCGCTCCCTGCTTGGTGAAGAGCAGCTTGGCTGGCTGAATCAGCAAGTGAAACAGTCTAAAGCCCGATGGCAGCTGCTGGGACAGCAGGTGCTGATGGGTAAAATGTGGTTCCCCGCTGCGGCAATGGCTGGCAAGGATCGCAGCAAGGCCGGTGAAACCATTGGGCATTTGGCAACGCTCAAGCAGAAATCTCTCCGCGGTCAAAAGTTAGCAGAGCAGGAACAGCAGATGCTGCAACGCAAGCTGCCCTACAATCTGGATGCTTGGGATGGCTACCCGGTCGAGCGCGAAATGCTGTATCGGACTTTGGCGGAAAAGCAGGGCAACGTTGTTGTTGTGGCCGGCGATACGCACAATGCTTGGCACAGCAAACTTATCGACAAGGACGGGCACTATGTGGGAGTGGAGTTTGCGACACCGTCCGTTTCCTCTCCGGGCATGGAACACTATTTATCCTTGGAGCCGCAGACCGCAGAGCAACTGGCAAAAGCGCTGCCCCTGTTGGTAGATGATCTGGAGTACTGCAACCTGAAAGACCGGGGGCATTTGCAGCTGACATTTAGTCGGGAAGAAGTCGTAGCCGAGTGGCTGTACGTCGACAATATCGAGTCGCCAGAATACCGCTTGTCGGGACGTCATCAGCACGTTTTATCCCGAGCCTGATCCTCGGCGAAGATGGATAGGATTCCGTCTGGCGTCCTATCCAGATTTTCCACCACGATTTTCCTACCAAAGTGTAATGACGCCTTTATTGAAAAAAGTAGAACGCTGTGTAAATTTGTAGCCTGAAGCCTAACAATAACGACAGACCTCGGCCCCGGCCGGCGTAACCGCAGGAGTGTTTTATGGATCGTTACATCGTTATTTCATCAGACTGCCACGCAGGCCTTCCCCCGGAAAAATACCGCGACTACCTCGACCCGCAATATCGCGAAATGTTTGATATGGCGCTGCCAATTCAGATTGAAATGACGGAGAAGGCGGAGCAGGCCTTTCTGATTAAGGAAATCAACGACGAGTGGCGCGAGGGCGTGGAGCATGGGCTGCACGGTGCCTGGGATCACGATCAGCGTATTCGCATGCTGGATGAAGACGGCATTGCGGGTGAGGTGGTATTCGTCGATGGGATCACCGAGCGCAACAGTCCGCCTTTTGGTGCCGGGCTGGGTTTGCCCTCAGACGAAACCATCGTGCCGGAGCTGCAGTGGGCTGGTGCCCGAGCTCATAACCGCTGGCTGGCGGAGTTCTGTTCGAAAGCGCCAGAGCGCCATGCAGGTGTCGCTTCAATTCCGCTGCTGTGGGATATCGAAGAAGCGGTAAAAGAAGTTCGCTGGGTGAAGGAAAGCGGCCTGAAGGCAGTGTTGATTCCTCTGTCGACCGGCCCCTTTGAGCCCTACCACCACGTTAAATACGATCCCTTCTGGCGTGCCTGTGAGGACCTCGGCATTGTGGTGAACTTCCACTCCGGTGGTGCCATGACCAAGGAATACTTCGGCAAGAACTTCCCGGAAGAGGCGCCGGACGATTATCCCGGTGCCATGGGCGTTTACGTGTCCGAGGTCTTCTTCTGGACCTACCGCCCGCTGACTTTCATGATCTGGGGTGGGGTGTTTGAGCGCTTTCCGAAACTGAAAGTCGCGGTCACTGAAACCGGCACCAGCTGGATGTTGCCGCCGTATCTGCAGTTGCTGGATCACAACTACCACGATGTGCACTTCTCGGCCAAGCTGGGTGACTTCCGTTCGCACCTGTCCATGTCACCCACCGACTACTTCAAACGCAATGTCGGTATTGGTGCCTCGTGTATCCCGCGCGGTGATATGAAGTACCGCCATGATATGGGCATTGATCAGGTGATGTGGGGCAGTGATTACCCGCACCCGGAAGGCACCTGGCCGAGCACCCGCGATGCGATGGTAGATACCTTCCACGATCTGCCGCACGAGGAAGTGGCCAAGATGCTGGGCGAGAATGCCATCAAGTTCTATGGTTTTGATCGCGACAAGCTGGTGCCGATTGCGGAGCGCATCGGGCCGACTCGTTCTGAGATCAAACCGGCTGCGTAAGGTACCCCTCACCCCGGCCCGCTCCCAAAGGGAGAGGGAATTGTTCCGAGTCCCCCTCTCCCTTTGGGAGAGGGTTAGGGTGAGGGTATCCCACTCTTGTCTTCCCCCACCTTCTTCCCGATAATACGCCCCCTCAAATCCGTTTAAATTCACGCTGTTATTCATCGCGCTGGCGATGTTCAAACGGCCTTGCACGTGGCCTTTGGTAGGGGCCACCACTGGTAAAAGGACGCACAATGCCTGTTATTACCCTCCCTGACGGAAGTCAACGTTCCTTTGATGGCCCGGTATCGGTTTACGATGTGGCCGCAGATATCGGCCCCGGTCTGGCCAAAGCCACTTTGGGTGGCCGCGTTAACGGTGTGCGGGTGGATGCCTGCGATCTGATCACCGAAGACGCCCAACTGACCCTGTTCACGCCGAAGGACGAAGACGGTCTGGAAATCATCCGTCACTCCTGTGCTCACCTTCTGGGGCATGCCCTGAAGCAACTCTGGCCCGAAGCCAAAATGGCGATTGGTCCGACTATTGAGAGCGGCTTTTACTACGATATCGATCTCGACCATATGTTGACCGATGAGGATATCGCCAAGCTGGAAGAGCGCATGAAGGCGCTGGCCAAGACCGGCTATCAGGTGGTGAAGAAGAAGGTCAGCTGGGATGAGGCTCACGCGGCCTTTGAACAGCGCGGCGAACCCTACAAAATGGAGATTCTGGAGCGCGACATCGCCCGCGATGACCAGCCCGGCCTCTACCACCACGAAGAATACGTGGATATGTGTCGCGGCCCCCACGTGCCCAATATGAGTTTCTGCAAGCACTTTAAGCTGTTGCGGGTTAGCGGCGCCTATTGGCGTGGCGACTCCAACAACAAGATGCTGCAGCGGGTTTACGGCACCGCCTTTGCCGACAAGAAACAGCTGGCTGAGCACCTGCGGGTGATGGAAGAGGCCGCCAAGCGCGATCACCGCAAGATCGGCAAGAAGCTGGGCCTCTTTCATATGCAGGAAGAAGCGCCCGGTATGGTGTTCTGGCACAGCAAGGGCTGGTCCGTTTACAAAACCATCGAGCGCTACATGGCCGAGCAGCAGCAGTGGCATGGCTATGAAGAGATCCGCACGCCGCAGGTGGTGGATCTGTCGCTGTGGGAGAAATCCGGTCACGCCGACAAATTCGGCGACGATATGTTTATGTTAAAGGCAGAAGAGCGCGAGTTTGCGGTCAAGCCCATGAACTGCCCCTGTCATGTGCAGGTGTTTAATCAGGGCCTGCGCAGCTATCGCGATCTGCCTCTGCGTCTGGCGGAGTTCGGTTCCTGTCACCGCAACGAGCCGTCCGGCTCTCTGCACGGCATTATGCGGGTGCGCGGCTTTACTCAGGACGACGCCCATATTTTCTGTACTGAAGAGCAGATTCAGCCTGAAGTTGCTGATTTTATTGATTTTCTGCATAGCGTATACGATGACTTCGGTTTTACCGAAGTGATCTATCGTCTGTCGACTCGCCCGGAAAAACGGGTTGGCTCGGATGAAGACTGGGATCGTGCTGAAAAAGCGCTGGCAGACGCGCTGGATGCCAAAAACCTGCCCTGGGAAGAATTGCCGGGCGAGGGCGCCTTTTACGGGCCCAAGATCGAATTCTCCCTGAAAGACTGTATCGGCCGGGTCTGGCAGCTGGGCACCATTCAGGTGGATTTCTCCATGCCGGGCCGTCTGGGCGCGCAATATGTCTCGGAGGGTGGCGAGCGTAAGACGCCGGTTATGCTGCACCGTGCCATTTTGGGGTCCTTCGAACGCTTTATCGGCATTTTGATCGAGCATTACGAGGGCGCTTTCCCCACTTGGCTAGCGCCGACGCAGGCGGTTATCTGCAATATCACCGATAATCAGGCCGAGTCGGTCAAAAAGCTCGAAAATTTCTTGGCCCACAAGGGTTTCCGGGTTAATGCGGACTTGAGAAATGAGAAGATCGGCTTTAAAATCCGCGAGCACACTATTCAGAAGGCTCCTTACATCCTCGTGATGGGTGATAAGGAGGTCGAGAATCAAACCGTGGCCGTGCGAGCACGTCAGGGCGAAGATCTTGGAACCATGACTTGGGACGAGATCGCTGAACACCTCGCCGCAGACGTCGCCCGACGCGGCCGCGTTGCATTGGAGAGTTAACGATCAGACGAGATAACAGTAAGGGCCGCGATAAAAAGCCGCCACTGAACGATGAAATTATGGCGCGCGAAGTGCGCTTGATTGGTGCCGATGGTGAGCAGGTTGGCATTGTACCCATTGATCAGGCAAGGCAGGTCGCAACCGAGGCCGGACTGGATCTGGTTCAGATTGCCGACGCAGACCCGATTGTCTGCAAGGTGATGGACTACGGTAAGCACATTTTCGAGGCGAAGAAGGAAAAGGCCGCCCAGAAAAAGAAACAAGTGCGTACCCAGGTGAAAGAAGTCAAGTTCCGTCCAGGAACTGAAGAAGGGGACTATCAGGTAAAACTGCGCAACCTGACACGTTTCCTTGAGCACGGGGACAAAGCCAAGGTAACCCTGCGTTACCGCGGCCGCGAGATGGCCCACCAGGAAATTGGCATGGAACTGTTGAAGCGGGTTGAAAATGACCTTGCTGAACTGGGCCAGGTAGAACAGTTTCCAAAAATGGAAGGCCGCCAGTTGACTATGGTAATCGCTCCCAGAAAACGTAAGCAGTGAGCTCGTAGGGCCTGCTTTAATTGATTACTTTGCTTTCGGGCAAAGACAAATGCGGAGTATCGAAAGATGCCAAAACAGAAAGTTCACAGTGGGGCTGCAAAACGCTTCAAGAAGTCGGCTGCCGGCTACAAGCGTAAAAGCGCACATAAAAGTCACATCCTGACCAAAATGACCACCAAACGTAAGCGTCAGCTGCGCGGCACCTCTGAAGTTCACGCTTCAGATAAAGTGCTGATCGATCGCATGATGCGCGCTAAATAAGGTAAGGAGTAGACTATGCCCCGCGTAAAACGTGGTGTGACTGCACACCGTCGCCACAAGAAAATCCTGAAACAAGCCAAAGGTTACTACGGTGCGCGTTCGCGTGTATTCCGCGTAGCCAAGCAAGCGGTCATCAAAGCAGGTCAATATGCTTACCGTGACCGTCGTCAGAAGAAGCGTCAGTTCCGCGCACTGTGGATCACCCGCATCAATGCGGCGTCTCGTGCGAACGGCCTGAGCTACAGCCGTCTGATTGCTGGCCTTAAAAAGGCAGAGATTGGTCTGGACCGTCGCGTTCTGGCAGATCTGGCAGTACACGACAAAGACACTTTTGCGAGCATCGTAGAGCAAGCAAAAGCAGCCTTGGCGTAATGCCCTGGCGGCTCGCAGTGCCGCCAGTAGAAGTTTACAGATAGGGAAAGGGCTGCCGCTCTTTCCCTATTTTTTTGTATCGTGACCCGCGCGGACAGCGGGACCAAGCAGAGGCAAAAGCATGGAAAACCTCGAAGCATTGGCTGACGAGGCAAGTCAAAAGATTCAGGCCGCCAGTGACGCGCGCGCACTCGATGATGTGCGTGTGGAGTATCTGGGTAAAAAGGGTTCCATTACGGCGCTGCTGAAAGGCCTCGGTGGTCTGTCGGCAGAAGAGCGACCCAAGGCCGGCGCCGAGATCAATCGCGTCAAAGCGCTGCTATCTGATCAGATTCAGGCGCGCAAAACCGATCTGGAAAATGCCGCTGTCGCCGAAAAACTGGCGAAAGAAACCATCGATGTTACCTTGCCCGGTCGCGGTGTCGACAGCGGCGGTCTGCACCCGGTGACGCGCACCATCGAGCGCATCGAAGCCTTCTTTGGTAGCATCGGTTTTGAATCGGTGGAAGGGCCCGAGATCGAAGACGACTACCACAACTTCGAAGCCCTCAATATTCCTGCCCACCACCCGGCGCGTGCCATGCACGATACCTTTTATGTATCGGACAATACGGTATTGCGAACCCACACCTCGCCGGTGCAGGTGCGGGTGATGGAAAACCGCGAGCCGCCGCTGAAAGTGATCTGCCCCGGCCGCGTTTACCGCTGCGACTCGGATTTGACCCATACGCCGATGTTTCATCAGGTAGAAGGCTTGCTGATTTCAGAAGACAGCAGCTTTGCCGACCTGAAAGGCCTGATCGAATCTTTCCTGCGCGCCTTCTTTGAAAAAGAACTGGCCGTGCGTTTCCGCCCGTCTTACTTCCCCTTTACCGAACCTTCAGCGGAAGTGGATATTCAGTGCGTTATCTGTGGCGGTGAGGGTTGCCGCGTGTGTAGCCAGACCGGTTGGATCGAGATCATGGGTTGCGGCATGGTGCATCCCAAGGTGTTTGAGTATTCCAATATCGACCCGGACAAATACAGCGGTTTTGCCTTTGGTATGGGGGTAGAGCGCCTGTCGATGCTGCGTTATGGCGTGAATGATCTGCGCCTGTTCTTTGAGAACGACCTGCAGTTTTTACGGCAGTTTGCTTAAAACGCCCGTCATTGCGTACCCAAAGCGGTTCACGGGGCATGCAAAGCGCAGCGAAGCAATCTCCGAACATGTGGCACCGTTCATTGAGATTGCTTCGTCTTTGCGCTCCTCGCAATGACGACGGATGCTAGATTGAAAACTTTCGCCCGTTAAACGCGGGCACAGCGATTGGAACAGCGATGAAATTCAGTGAACAGTGGCTCCGCGAGTGGGTAAACCCGGAGCTGAACACACAGCAACTGGCCGACCAGATCACCATGGCCGGCCTGGAAGTCGATGCCATTGAAGCCGTGGCCGGCGATTTCAGCGGCGTGATTGTCGGCGAAATTCTGGTTGCTGAGCAGCACCCGGATGCGGACAAGCTGCGAGTCTGCAAAGTCAGCGACGGCAAAGACGAGTTTCAGGTGGTGTGTGGTGCGCCGAATGCACGTGCCGGGATCAAAGTACCGTTTGCCACGGTGGGCGCCGTTCTGCCCGGTAACTTCAAAATCAAGAAAGCCAAGCTGCGCGGTGTGGAATCCTTCGGCATGCTCTGCGGCCCGGATGAGCTGGAGCTGGGTGAATCCACCGGCGGCCTGATGGAGTTAAGCCCCGAAGCTCAGACCGGTCAGGATCTACGCGATGCCCTGGGTCTGAATGACAAACTGATTGAATTGGGCCTGACGCCAAACCGCTCTGACTGCTTGAGTCTGCGCGGCATAGCGCGCGACGTGGCGGTTCTCAACGGGCTGGCGATCAAGGAGCCCGATTGCTCGCCCGTCCCTGCGGTTAATGACGAGCAGCGCGAAATCAACATCGAGGCAGAAGAAGACTGCCCGCGCTATTGCGGTCGGGTGATTCGCAATATCGATATCTCCCAGCCTTCACCCCTGTGGCTGCAGGAAAAACTGCGCCGCGCTGGTCTGCGTTCCATCGACGCGGTGGTGGATGTCACCAACTACATTCTGCTGGAGCTGGGTCAGCCCCTGCACGGCTTTGATCTGGCCAGGCTCGACGGCGGCATTCGTGTGCGCCTGGCAGAGCAGGGGGAGAAACTGACTTTGCTGGACGGTCAGGAGCTGGAGTTGCGCAATGATTCCATGGTCATTGCCGATGAGAAAAAGGCCTTGGCGCTGGCGGGTATTATGGGCGGCAAGGAAAGTGCGGTTAGTGAATCCACTAAAGATATCTTCCTAGAATCCGCCTTCTTCGCCCCGGAAAAACTCGCGGGCAGAGCCCGTTCCTATGGCCTCCATACAGATTCCTCGCACCGCTTTGAGCGCGGCGTGGACTACGAGCTGCCCATGCAGGCTATTGAGCGCGCTACTCGCCTGATTACCGAGATTGTCGGTGGCGAGCCGGGCCCGGTGGTAGAACGCACCACCGCCCATTTGCCCGAGCCCCAGCACATCAGCCTGCGCGAAGAACGCATCGAAAAAATGCTGGCCATGCCGGTGCCCGCCGAGCGCGTGGAAACCATCCTCAGCGGGCTGGGCCTGATCGTCGAGCAAGCCGATGGTGGCTGGGCTGTGACCACGCCGAGCTGGCGCTTTGACCTCGCTATTGAGGTCGATCTGCTGGAAGAGCTGGCTCGCATCGTGGGTTATAACAACCTGCCGGTGAAACCGATTACCGACTCACTGGAAATCATTGCCAAGCCGGAAAGCCAGATTGGCGTGAGTGATGTGCGCCGTCGCATGACCGCGCTGGGTTATCAGGAAGCGATTACCTACAGCTTCGTCGACCCCGCATGGCAGAAAGCCATGTTCCCGGAGGCCAAAGCCGTACCGCTGATCAACCCGATTTCCGCTGATCTGGCAGATATGCGCCTCAGCCATTGGCCGGGTCTGCTCAAGGCGGTGGCTCACAACCTGAACCGCCAGCAATCCCGCGTGCGTCTGTTTGAAACCGGCCTGTGCTTTGTACCGGAGCAAGACGGCAGTCTGACTCAGGAAGCGACCCTGTCAGCCGTGCTGACTGGTGATCGCCTGCCCGAAAACTGGCACGCGAAAGGCGAGAAGGTTGATTTCTATGACGCCAAAGGGGATCTGGAGTCGCTCCTGAAACTGGTGGCAGGCCGGGATTTCCGCTTCCAGAGCGGCGAGCATCCGGCCCTGCACCCCGGACAGACCGCAGAAATCCTGCTGAATGACAAGGTCGTTGGTCGTATCGGCGCGCTCCATCCCTCGTTGGCCAAACAGTTCGATCTGGGGCAGGGTGTCTACCTGTTTGAGATCAAGCTGGCCGCCGTCACCGAGCGTCAGGTGCCAAGCTTCAAAACGCCTTCACGCTACCCGGAGGTGCGTCGTGATCTGGCCGTTGTGGTTGATCGCAAAACGCCGGCCCAGAGCGTGCTGGATGCCGCCAGAGCGGCGGCGGGTGAGCACCTGGTTAACCTGAACCTGTTTGATATTTATGAAGGTGAAGGTATTGATCCACAACGAAAAAGTTTGGCTATCGGCTTGACGTACCGGGATTCTTCGCGCACTCTTAACGAAGAAGAAGTGAACGAATCCGTAGGTCACGTAATCCGCGCTCTGGAAGAGGGGTTTGGCGCGACACTGAGGAACTAAGAGTCATGGCAGCGCTTACCAAAGCCGAAATGGCAGAACACCTTTACGAACAGCTGGGCTTCAACAAACGTGAAGCCAAAGAGCTGGTGGAGATGTTCTTCGAGCAGATCAGAAATTGTCTTGAAAACAACGAGCAGGTAAAACTGTCCGGCTTTGGCAACTTTGATCTGCGCGACAAAAGCCAGCGGCCTGGGCGCAACCCCAAGACCGGTGAAGAAATCCCCATATCGGCACGCCGCGTGGTCACTTTCCGCCCGGGACAAAAATTAAAAGCACGAGTAGAACAGTATGCTGGAACCGAGTCATAACGACGAATTGCCGGCAATTCCCGGCAAGCGGTACTTCACCATCGGCGAAGTCAGCGATCTGTGTCTGGTCAAGCCGCATGTGCTGCGTTATTGGGAGCAGGAGTTTCCCCAGCTCAAGCCGGTAAAGCGTCGGGGCAATCGTCGCTATTACCAGCGCCAAGACGTGATCATGATCCGTCAGATCCGCAGCCTGCTGTACGATCAGGGTTATACCATCGGCGGTGCCCGTCAGCGTCTGTCCGGCGATGAAGCCAAAGATGACGAGACTCAATACAAGCAGCTGATCCGTCAGATGATCGTTGAGCTGGAAGATCTGCTGAAAGAACTGAAAGTCTGAAGTCTTTGCCCCCGCGAATGGCTGGGGGCAGCTCTCTAAATCCCCAAATAAAATTATCCGACTCCTGATCAAGCTCCGTTAGAATGTTTCGTCAGAACGGAGAATTTCATGCTCGATAACGTCGATCTCACCCAAGAACAGGTTGCGCTGCTGGCACCGCTGGCCCAGTTGATGATCAGCACTGTGCTGCTGGTGCTGGCGATTCTGGTGCTGCGCTCGGTCAGCGCCCGCTTCATCCTCAAAAATGTCACCACCACCGAGCTGCGCACCAAGTGGCTGGTGCAGTCCCGGAATGCTCTGGCGCTCCTGTTGATATTGGGCTTGATCCTGATCTGGGGAGAAGAGTTGCGTACAGTGGCCCTGTCGGTCGTCGCCATTGCGGTGGCGCTGGTGGTTGCCACCAAAGAGCTGATTCTGTGCCTGATCGGCTCCATGCTGAAAGCGGGTACCAGCTCCTTTGATATCGGCGATCGCATTCAGATCAAGGAATACCGGGGCGACGTGATCGACCACAACCCCCTGACTACGACGCTACTGGAAGTCGGGCCGGGCAAAGTCTCCAACCAGCTTACCGGGCGGGTGCTCACGATTCCCAACGCCCTGTTTGTGTCCGATGCGGTCGTCAACGAAACGCCCAACGCGAAGTATCTCTTCCACGTGATCAGTATCCCCTTCAGGCGTGACCACGACTGGCAGGGCGCGAAAGCGGCCATGCTGGAGGCTGCCAAACGGGAAGTCAGCGCCTTTGCCGAAGAAGCCCGGCGCTATCTCGTGCGCTTTAGCACCCAGCGCGGCCTTGAGCCACCATCTGTCGAACCGAGGGTAACGATACAGGTCCCGGCACCGGAAGAAATTCATCTAATCATGCGTTTACCCGTGCCCAGCACGCGGCGGGTAGCCATCGAGCAAGCCATACTCAGCGCAGTGATGGAGGGTAATTTCTCGGTAAGAAAAGAGCTGCCGGTGAATGGTCAGCCGAAGCCGTAAAATGGTCGAAAATCAAACAGTAAGGCCAGTTTTTGGCAAAACCCTATTTCATTGCCAAAAGGTCTGCTGTATTATGCCACCCCTCAAATCGGGGCGTAGCGCAGTCTGGTAGCGCACCACACTGGGGGTGTGGTGGTCGTAGGTTCAAATCCTGCCGTCCCGACCAAATTAAACGAAAAAGGGCCGCTCGATGAGCGGCCCTTTTTCGTTTAATTTCCAGCAAACGCGGCAGGACCTTGTTCTTTAGTGAGCCCAAAGTGCGGGGGCTCTGCCCCATTAACGGGGGATGGGCATTCATCTCACCCTGTTGATTATCCCGTCCGATCCACAATGGGCCATAGCCAGTTGTGATGCAATCCTGCCTGCGAGCTTCCAGCATACCGATAATTTGACGGTACATGTGACGGTATCAAAAGGCTTCTACGAACGGTATCTTGCTTTACTCAACTGCCTAGGATTCCTTAGCAGTTCGCCTCCAGAATTACCTGGCCCGAACCCGCTCCAACGCCTTATTCTCAGAAACCCGCTCCTTAATCATCTCCAGCGACTCCACCAGAATATCCTCAGCCACCTGATCCAGCCCCGAGGTTTCCTGCATTAACAATTCCATCAGCGCCTCAACTACGGTCTCCACCAGCTGCTGGTTATCAATATGCACCAGATCATCCGCCGTCTGTTTGAGTATGTTGTAAACAATATCGCTGATGGTGCGCTCGAGAAGATCGAGGGTGTAGTCGCCGACGAGGGGCACTTTCTCCAGTTTGCCAATGTCTTCGCTGGCTTCCATAGCCTCGCGGATTCGGTGCAGCAGGTAAGCGCGTACATCCTCGTCGTGACGGTTTAACTGAACTTCCAGTCCTCGCGTTATGGGCTCTGCCAAGGCTTTGGCGATGTCCTGTTTGCGAGGCAGGATGACGCGCTGAATGAGGTCGCGCATTACCGGCTGACCGTGCTGGACTTCGTCTGTGATGCCATCGAGTACGTTGATTACCACCCGGTCGGCTACGTGCTCCATCAACACGTTGTAGTTGTCTTCGGTAAATCGGCCGAGTCGCGTTTCACGGAGATTGATAATGCCGAGTCGTTGCAGGCGATAGACCATGGAAATGATCCGCAACAAGCGCAGCAGACGAAAGCCTGTGAGGGGGATGCAGCCGAGGACTTCGTACCAGTGAATAAAGGGGTACCAGTACCAGCGGGTGTAGCGCTGGTGCCGAATGGCGTTGATCCAGCGAACCAGCAGTTCTGCGATAAAGATGGAAACAAAAACGAGGTCGTAGCGGAGATAGTTGGGGTGAATTTGCTCGCCGTAATATTTATGAAAGGCCGGCGTGAGGTTTTCCAATGTTGAGGAAACCATGTCGATAGTGAACAGCCAGTCGAAGCTCAGCCAGATCAGATTGATCATCAGTAGGCCGAGCATGATCAAGTCGACATAGAACCAGGTGGCTTCCTGATTCTCTCGCAGTTTTTGCAGATTCAGCTTAGGCATGCCTCCGAATCCTAAATGGCTGGAGGGTTACGACAAGGCTGTGGTGAAAAACTACCGGTTTCCGATGGATGCCGATGTCTGAGGACTACCGAACACAATGAGCAGGCATGCGGCAGAGCATATCGCCTGTGTAGCAATGACCAGTGGTACGGATTCTGGCAGCAGCGAGGAAAACCCGACAATCAGACCGGCAATGAAAAACTGGCAGGCGCCGAGCAGGGCCGCCGCTGTTCCGCCGTGCTGGGGGAAGTATTCCATGTAACAGGCCTGGGTGTTGGGAGATATTGCCCCCATTGCCCCTACAGTCATCATCATAGCTGGCAGGAATAGCCACCACACCGGCAGGAATAGTGAGATCAAGAGCAGTAGCAAAATCCCCACGGCTTGAATACTGAGTCCCCAGCGCAGAATGGTCACCGAAGAAAAGCGTAGCAACAGCCGGCGATTGCACAGATTGATGACCATCATCGCCAGTACATTGGCGCCAAACAGTAAGGCAAACTGGGTGGGGCCGGCGCCGAAGTAATCCTGATAGATAAATGAGGAATGGGAAATAAACAGCAACATGATGGCGAAGGCCAGAGCCTGCAACAGCAGAAAACGGCGCGCGGGTTTCACCTTGGATACCCCCGCATAGCGCTGCCGAAAGGTCACCGCTTGGATTGGAGCCCGATGCGGGCTGAGGCTTGGGAATACGATCTGCTGCAGCAAGCCCATCAGTAGCAGGGTGTAGCCTGCCAGAAACAGAAATATGCCATTCCAGCCCCAGAAGGCCAGTATCAGGCTGCCAAGACTGGGGGCGATTGCCGGGGCCAGAATCATGATCAGGCCGATAAGACTGAAAAAACGTGCGGCTTCAGTCCCGCTCAAACGATCGCGAACGATAGCGGGCACGCAGACTGTTGCCCAGCCGCCACCAAAGGCCTGCACGGCGCGCAGTATCAGGAGGGCCTCAAGAGTTTCGCTGCGATAGATCAGAAAACTTGCTACCCCGAATAGAGTGAGGCCAATTAGCATGATACGGCGGCGGCCGAAACGGTCGGACAGTGGGCCGCCAATGAGTTGGCCGAAGGCCAGTACGAAGACATATACGGCGATCGTTAATGAGATGTCGTGCACCCGAACACCCAGACTGCTTGCCATGGCGGGGAAGGCCGGCAGATAGGTATCCAGCGCCAGCGGCGCCAGTGCGGTGGTCATGGCCAGCACAATGGCGATGCCGATATGAAAGTGATTGTTGCTCGTCACCCGAATGTCTAAGCCCGAATTCTGGTAAGGTTTTGGCTGCAATATTTGCGTCGAATCGGGCGCTATTGAAACACGTTTGATCCCCTGAGTGAGACTTGATGACACGATTTGCCGTACTCGATCTTTGTTCTATTCGCGAAGGCGGCTCCATCGCCGAATCCTTCGCCAATTCGGTTGCGCTGGCGCAACATGCCGAGGGCTTGGGTTTCAGTCGCTTCTGGCTGGCGGAACACCATAACTTTGCGGGTATCGCCAGTGCCGCAACCTCCTTGGTGATTGGCCATGTAGCTGCGGCCACGCAAACGATTCGGGTGGGTGCGGGAGGTATCATGCTCCCCAACCATGCGCCGCTGGTGATAGCGGAGCAGTTCGGCACACTGGAGGCCCTACATCCCGGGCGAATTGACCTGGGTTTGGGCCGGGCGCCGGGCACGGACCAGCTCACTATTAATGCGTTGCGCCGAAACCTGGACGGCGACGTGAGTCAGTTCCCAAGGGATGTGGTGGAGTTGCTTCGCTTTCTAGATGAGCCCAAGCCCGGTCAGGCGGTGGTGGCGACGCCGGGAGCTGGCAGTCGGGTGCCGGTCTGGATTCTCGGCTCCAGCCTGTTTGGCGCACAATTGGCAGCATCGCTTGGTTTGCCGTTTGGCTTTGCCTCCCACTTCGCGCCGGCACAGTTGTACGAAGCGATTCAGCTGTACCGCGAGCGTTTTAAACCCTCGGAGTTTCTGGAAGAGCCTTATGTGATGGCGGGTTTCAATGTGATTGCCGCCGACAGTTTCGACGAAGCCGATCTTTTGGCCAGCTCTATGCGTCGGGCCTTTGTCAATCTGCGCCGGGGTCAGCCCGGTAAATTGCAGCCGCCGAGTGCGGAATTTAACCGCTCACTGGGCGGGGCCGATCAAATGCTGCTTTCGCAGATCATGGCTTGCTCGGCGGTGGGTGATAAGGACGTTGTTGCTGAAAAGCTCGCTGCGTTTATTGATGATACTGGCGTTGATGAAATTATTTTTGCCGGTCAGGTTTTTGATCTGGATGCACGGCTGCGATCCTTTGAAATTGTATCCGAGGTAATGTCTTCGCTTTGAGGCATTGCAGATAACAAAATGTTAAAGGTTTTTCGCCGGGTGGCGGTGCATCGTCAGGTAACGCACGGTTTTGTGAAGAATTGGGGAGAGCAGGTATGAGTTTCAGTGAGCTGCACGGCAAGGTTGCGATTATTACCGGTGGCAGCCGCGGCCTTGGCAAGGCCATGGCACTCGGTTTGGCAAAAGTGGGCATTAAGGTTGTGGTGGCCAGTCGCAAGCAGGAAAACTGCGAAACGGTTTGTGACGCAATACAGCAAGCGGGCGGTGAGGCTCTGGCGGTTGCAACGCATACCGGGCAAACCGAAAGTCTCGACAATCTGATCACCCAGACGCTGGCGCATTTTGGCGGCATCGATATTGTGATCAACAACGCCGGTATTAACCCGGCAGTGGGTGGCCTAACTGATGTGGAACCCTCACTGTTTCAGAAAATGTTCGATGTGAACCTGATGGGCCCTTGGTATCTGGCCTCGCGTGCAGCACCGCATATGGCCAAGCGCGGTGGGGGCAATGTTATTAATGTGGTGTCGGTTTCGGGTTTGAAACCGCCGGCCTACCAGGGCTTTTATGCCTCGTTAAAGGCTGGGTTGAATGCCATGACCAAGGTGATGGCCGCAGAATGGGCGGGTGACAATATTCGCGTAAATGCGCTAGCTCCCGGCAGCTATCACTCGGATTTGTTCGATACCAGCGCGTCTGTGATTCCCGGCTTTGAAGAGGGAGCCAAGGCCGCCTGTCTGCAGAAGCGGATTGCCGAGACCGAAGAGATTGTCGGCCCCGTGCTGTACCTGCTCAGCGATATGTCCAGCTACACCACGGGCTCGACGCTGCTTACCGACGGCGGTTTCTGCGTACTGTAATTATTCTTTGCGCAGATCAAGAATCGGCACGCTGCTGTTACCAGTGTACTTGGGCAGCACGCCGTTCCAGCGCTCAACTTCTTTCAGACGAATATAGTTGGGTGATTTAGCCAGTTGCTGGTTGATCACCTGAATCTGATAGGCCTCTGCATCCGCCAGTGCGCGAATTTTTTCCGCTTCCAGCTTGGCTGCCTGTAATTCAGATTCTGCCTGTTTGACCTTCTGGTTCTGCTCTGTAGCAAAGCGCTCCAGTTCGGCCTGTTGTTTCAAGACTTCCTGTTCGCGTTTTTTGGTCTCGGTGATCGCATTGCGAATAACCGCGGGCAACACCACATCGCGAATCAGTACCGATTCAATCTGAAGACCTTTGGGGGCGAGAAATTCACTCAGGGAAATCTGCAGGGTTGTTTGCAGCTGGGCCTGTACCGATTCTAGAAAGAAGTCCTGCGCCTGAGCCACACCTTTGCCCTGTTCACGCAGAATGGAGCGGAGCTTCGGGATCATATGCACATTGATGATGTCTTTGGTCTGACCGGTGTTGCGCAGAATATCCGGCGCCATGCTGCCAATGGTGCGGTACTGTACCGAGACATCCATTTCGGTGATCAGTTTGTCTTCAGACGGTACGCCGGCAGTTTCCTTGTGTGTTTTCTGGCGCAGGTCGAATTCGGTCCAGGAATAAAGCGGATTGACGGGAAAATGCAGGCCTTCATCGAAGGGGGTGGGCTGCACCTTGCCGAACAGACTCGCCACTTTGACATGACCAGCTGGTACGGTGGTATAACTCGCCATCGCTAAGGTGATCAGCGCTGCAATATAACAGCCGATACTAACGGTGCTGAAGGTGCGCTTTTGAGCGGGGTTGTTGGTAGATTGCGCGACAAAGGTAAAAACGATCCCCGCAAGTAGAACAATGAGAATAATAACGATGGTGCCCATGATGTGGTCTCCCAGAAGGCTTTGTTGTTATGCGGCGCTATCCACTACGCCGCTTGTTAGTCTGGTAATAGTAAGTCAGCCCGTGGTCCAGCGGAACCATTGACTGGTGGAAGATTGGCGCGGTGAGTATAGTCCGGGTTCATGACATCAAAATGTACCGTTAAAAGGAGACGCTGACGGAATGGTTCGCTGGTTCGCTATTATCGTGTTCCTGCAGGGTGTTGCGGCCTGCGCCTCTCCCGCCAGACCCTTTCCCCAGTCCCTGGATTATGGCACTGATGTCGTTCAGCCTAACCGCTATACCCAGGCGCAGCTCAATGCCCATATTGTTGACTACTACCTTCAGTGGAAATCGGATTACCTGATATCCGCTGGGCGCGACGATCAAGGCCGCGCGCTTTATCGGGTCGCATTTGGCAAGGATTCAAAAGCGACGGTATCGGAAGGTCAGGGCTACGGCATGATGATCGTCGCGCTCATGGCGGGCCATGATCCTGATGCTCAAATGGTCTTCGACGGGCTTTGGCGTTACAGCCGCCGTTACCCCAGTGGAATCGACGGACGCTTGATGAGCTGGAAGGTCGATGATGGCGAGACTGTTGGCGGCAATACGGCGGCCTTCGACGGGGATGCGGATATCGCCTACGGTCTGCTGTTGGCCAGCGCTCAATGGGGCAATAACGGCGATATAGATTACGGAGAAGTGGCGAATACCGTATTGGCGGGGTTGATGGAATCGGTTGTCGGCCCGGACAGTCGCTTGCCGATGATGGGCGATTGGGTAAAGCCGGATGGCGAGACCTACAACCAATTCACCCTACGCACGAGCGACTGTATGCCGGGTCATTTTGCGGCCTTTGCCCGGCACAGCGGCAGTTTGGCCTGGCACAGTGTTTCTGCAGCCTGTGAGAGCCGCCTGAAGCATTTACAGGCGCGCTCCAGCGCGGGATTGCTGCCGGACTTTGCCAAAGACTGCAGAACCCCCGAATCCTGTATTCCCGCCCCGGATGGCTATCTGGAGGATGAAACCGACGGTGACTACGACTACAACGCGGGCCGTCTGCCCTGGCGGCTGGCGGTAGATGCGATTCTCAATGGCCGCGAAGACTCTAGGGCAATGGCCCGCCGCATGCAGGCGTTCTTTGCCGAGGCGACGGCAGGCGACCCGGATCGTATTGCGGCGGGTTATACCCTGGATGGGGAACCCATTCGCAACTACTTCACCACGCTGTTTGCGGCGCCGGTGGCCGTGGCCGCCATGCTCGACCGCGAGCAACAGGACTTTCTGAATGCCCTCTATCAACGCCTCTATCGCGAGCACGGGGGCTACTACGAGGATTCCGTCAATCTGTTGTCGTTACTGGCGCTAAGCGGCAACTTCTGGGATCCGACCCAAGTTCCTCTGCCCGCGCGTAAAACCGCCTCGACCACAGGCCTTCCCGCTCTGGTGCTCAGCCTGAAACGGACATCGGAATGGAGGGATGGTTATTGCAGTGAAGCAACGGTGTATAACCCGGCAGAGGTGGCCGTGGATTGGGAAGTGGAATTCACTGCCCCGGAGTCTATCTACAAAATCTGGAATGCGCGCTACACACAGTCTGGTGAAACGGTGACTGTTCAGGGGGTGGACTGGAACAAGCGACTGGATTCAAAAGCCTCTGTAAGCTTCGGTTTCTGCGCCGATGAAGACGCAGAGACGGTCGAAGCGGAAGAAGCTGGCGAGCCAAACGAAAAAGAAACCTGAATAAGGGTTGACAGGTACTGCTCATTTCGCAAATGACAATCATTATCAATTGTCGAGGAGAGCTTTCGTGCACGTTCAATTTCTTTGCAGCAAACACCGCGCCCTACTCAGCGAGCGCCTGGAGGCAAGCGCACCCATCTGGTCGAGCTGGATGCGCAAGGGGCAGGCCTGTCGAACTCGGGGCAGCGTAGACGAGAGTATTCAGTTTTTTGGCTGCGCCTTCGATCTTTCAATTCTGCTGATCCAGCGTTTTACCGCCCACGGCAAACTCGATGGTCAGCGTCATATGGATCGTCTGATTGACTCCGGAATGGCCTTGGCGCGAGCCTTGGCGGAATGCGGCCACCTATCACTGCGACGCGAGTTTCTAAACAGGATAGGGGACATTCATTATCAGGAGCAGTTGCGTACGCCATTGCTGGCAACGCGACTGCCGAGCTGGCACAGCCAGGCCGCACTCGCGCTTGATGGCTATTCCGGCAGAGACGGCGCGTCGGCTGTCGCTGAAGTGCTGGGCATGAGCACGGATATGAGTGTGAACTAATGTCGGTGAGAGGGGCGACGCACGTTCACCTCACTATTCCGGCCGAGGTGTTGGAGCGTTTGATCGCAAGTGGGTTGCTGTGTGCCGCGGACGTTTGCTGCGACAGCCTTCGCGACAAAGCACAATTAACAGAGATCTGTAAGCGCTGTTGTATGAGCGGCACCGCTTCGGATAAGTGCGGGGCCGACTACAACATCAGCTCGCTGCGGCCTTCTTCCACATCCAGAATCTGAACCCGAACTTCTCCGACTCCAATACCGAGGGCTTCGAGTACCGGATCGAGAGTCAGCTCGGCGACACCACCGAGAATCGGCGCCAGCGCAATTAACAGATTGTTGGTTAGTGTGGCCTCATCTGTAGCGGATAGGGTAACGGGAAAGCCCAGCACAGTGGTGGAGATATTGCTGACCAGCGAGCTGCCGGCGGTGGCAACGCCGTTGCTGACGGCGCTGGAAACACTGGTGCTGGCCGAGCCTTCTTCGCTCGGCAGCGCGTCGGGCTGAGACAGATCCAGAGCAAAGGGAACGGTGCTATCACTTCCGCTGGCGATAGGTAGACTACCTTCAACCTCCAGCGTTGTGTTTATCAAGCCCAGGCCACCCAACGTGAGGTCCACTGACAGGTTGGCTGGATCACCGGGATTTGCGCCACGAATTTCCAGATCGAGCGCGCCGGGCGAGGTGCCCACGGTGAAATCGAACAGCCTCGACAGTAGGCGAGGGCACTGACTAATCTGATCCAGCCAAGCTTCTGACTCGGCGGTCGACATGGCTACTGTGATATCGCCACTGACGGTCAGGAGCGTGCCTAGCAAGGCACTGAGGGAGCCGCTGGAGCCGGGGCCAAAGTTGAGACTAATATTTGTTGCGAGATCCAGTGCAGCGGCGCGGGCAAGGGTACGGGGGGCACCGAGGGTATCGTAGCCAAAGCGACCGACCGCGATAGTCGGCCCGCTGCCGATGGTCAGGGCCATGGTCTGGTTCAGCGTGTTGCCAAACAAGTCTTGAATGATCGGTAGCGACGAGGTATCGGCGGCAACATTAAAGTTCACGGTGTCGCCGAGGTTGATATCCAGCAAAGCCGCCGTAATCAATTGCAGAGGTGACACTTCACTGTCGTCGGACTGATCACTACCGACATAGTCATCATCAACTTCCAAGATATTGCCGAGATCGACTGTCTCCGCACCGCTGCCTGCGGCAATCGCGGCATTGGTAATATCGGTGACGGGTGCAGCGCTACCCCCACTGACAGTTATGGTATTGCCGATGGCGGTCAACAGCTCGGTCAGGGTCAAATCAAGATTGCTCAGGTCATCCACGCCAGCGGTGGCTGCCAACAGCCCGGCGCTGGAAAGCTCAACAATCAGGTCGCTGAAGGTAATGGCGCTGTCGACCAGTCCCTGATAGCTGGCTGCAGAAAGGTTGATAGAGCCGCCCAGCAGGCCGCCGAGTACAGAATTGAGAACGGGTGACTGATCGCTGTCGACACTGATCAAGGCATTCCCGGCAGACAGGGTTGCCGTGAGGTCGCGCTCCGCGACGCCACTGGCGGTCAGCGTAATATCGTTGAAAATGCTGCCGGCAAATAAGGCCGAGGGAATGGTGCGTGACAGTACTACTTGAACCGATTGAAATTCCGCGCTGCTGGTGAACTCTCGACGGTTGTTGTTTACCGCCAGGGTGCCGAGGTTTACGGTCAGGGAATTTTCGGTGTCATCGGGATTAAAACCGTGATCAATCAGTGTGTCGCGGATGCCACTGGCTACGGTGTCCGCATCATCAAATCCGCTACAGTAGAGCTGCGATGCCTGAATTGCCGCGAGATCGGCCTGCTGTTGAAGAATCCGTTTTTCGTAGTACAGCCTTCCCGTGTCTACCGCCAGAGCCACAAACAGCAAGAGGGCACCGAGCAGAACGGCGGTACTGACGACGATCGCACCGCGCTGGTTCGACAGACTTGTCAGACTGATACGGCTACCCATACGGTCTACTCGGTGAATGTATCGCTAATGTAGGTTTCCGGAATGGGGTGACCAAAACTGTTGATGTAGCGATCGTAGATCTTGGTCTGAGCCTTACCCGGTAACTGCTGTTCTTTGCGCGAGGCCAACTTGCCCGAGCGTTGCAATTGCAACAGCTGGCCCGTTGGTGTGGCCTGTTGCCCCTTTAGCAGGGCCTGCGTCGGATCGGGTTCGTCTGCGTGCACCGGAAAAGAAAGCAACAGCGCTACGGAACCTGCAACTAAAAGTGATTTCACAGTGTTTCTCCTGTGCGAATAAGAATGGGTTGTTCCAGCCCGGAATCGGGCATGGCGACGGGGACATTTGCCACCGCGTTTTTACCGTTGCGCACTGAGGCTTTGCGGAACTGGGCAGCGCGCACCATCAGGTTCTGAAAGGATTCCGGTGTCATTTTGTGGTGTTCGGCCACAGCCCAGGCAGCTTTGGCGTCGCGATCAAGAATCAGGGCCAGCACCAAATTTTTAATGGCGATAGGATGTTCGTTCTGTAGCTGAATCGCGGTCAGAAATTCCTGTTGTGCCTGTGGGTATTGGCCATTGGCAAGCAGGGCGAAGCCGTAATCGTTTCGGATATTGGCATCCGTTGGCAGCAAGTCGCGTGCAACTTTCAGTTCGGCTAGCGCTTTTTGAAGGTTGCCGGTTATTGCGTGTATTTTTCCGGCGCCGAGAAAGCCCAGTGCGTGCAGACACCCACTTTTGAGTTCCTCATACTGTTCCAGAGCCTTGTGGGGCTGACCGCTTTTACGCAGGGATTCGGCCATCAAAAAGCGCGCACCATCGGAGGTAAAACGTTCGCGCTCCAGATGGGCTATCGCGGAATAGTACTGGCCTTCGGCTACGGTTTGCCGGATAAGATCGAGCCGCACACTCATTTCGCGGGATTTTTCTTCATAGCACTGCTGACCGCTGTTGACTGGCACCTTTGTCATTTTTGGTTGGCTGCTGCAGGCGCTAAGCAGCGCAGCAGACAGGACAACCGCTAGTTGAATTCGCATGACCTAACCCCCGTTTAATGTAGAAAGCGCCCGTGAGATCGCGATGAAACCGGGGCCGCCGATCACAATGATCAGTGCCGGAAACATCATCAACATCATCACCACAGACATATTCGCCGACGTTTTACTGACTTTTTCCTGCAGGTTGGTTTTGCGGCGACTCTGTAATACTTCATAAAGTTCCTGCAGGGATTTATCAACACCGCCACCGGTGCTCGATTCCTGGCGCAGAATAATCAAATATTCTCGAAAGCCTTCGGCGTGAGTGTTATTACACAACTCCTGTAGCGCTTCATCCTGAGCCTGGCCGGCGTCAATCCGTTTAACCGCAATTTTGAGTTCGGTTGCAGTGTTGGGTGTAAGGTGGCGAAGTTCGTCACAGAGAATGCCCAGCGTTTTGGGGAGTGACAAACCCACCCGCCACAACATGCGGGTAGTTTGGATCAGCATTAACGCTTCGTCTTCCAGTGCTTTCTGTCGCTTGTCGGCCTTGCCTTTAAGGCCGCGCTTCATGACCAGCAAGGTCACGACAAAGGCGATCACTGCATAAGCGAAGGCCTCAATTGCGGAGTATTTGCCAGCACCGAGTACCACTCCCAATAACAGGCTGAAAATTGCCGCAGCGGCCACCCCGTAAATCAGATAACGCATCTGATCAGCGGCAGAGCTCACTCCAGATTGGCGGAACAGACGCGCGACTTCGTCAATGGATTCGTAGCGGCTACGTAATTGACGCCAGGGCTCGAGCTGAAAGCTCCGCCGGTTCTTTTTGCGGGTCTCGCGCGTATCAATACTTGTCGTTGTAGATTGCTTGTGCGGCGCTTCTGGCACTATGCGCGGCTGAGCTTCAATACGAGCGAGCAACAGTAATGCCGGTGCCGCCATTAGCAGCACGATGCAGGCGAGAAACAGGAGGTGGTAGGATTCCATCATTGCCTCGCTATATGGCGCGCACCATGCGCCAGAGAGAAACCGCTCCCAGCACTTGCAGGGAAGCGGCGATGATCAAAAGGTTCTTGCCAAGGCTGTCGTGCCACATCTGCAGGATAAAATCCGGATTCATACTGGTCAGAAGCGTGATCATGGATAGTGGCAGTAGGGTGAGCACCAGCGCTGTAATGCGGGTTTCACCGGTCTGCGCCTTAAGTTCGCGCTTGCCGAGATCGTCAAGCCGGAGAATGTGCACAATGTCATCGAGAATGGCGCGGATGCTGCCGCCGAACTGCTCGTTAATATGCAGTGCCGTAGAAACGATCAGCAACTCTTTTGATCCGTTGGCGCGTGCTTCACGTTCAAAGGCTTGATGCAGCTCCAAACCGAGGCCGACACGCTGCATGACACGTCGCATGGAAAGCTCCAGTGGACCTTCAATATTTTCCATTGAGTCGGTGAAAGCGTGTTCTACAGACACACCTGCAGACAGCCGCCGGGATACCTGATTCAGAAAGGACGGCAGGGATTGCAGCAGCTTCTGCTTCTGATGGTTGCCAAGGGCTTGCAGCCCCACGTGGGTAATCAGCAGTAGTCCGAGTGCAGCAAGCAGGGCGACTGAAAATTCCAGCATAAGCCACAGCAGCGCGACCAGAACGAGTTCGCCTACCATTAATACCATAATGGTCGACGGTTGAAGGTTCAGACCTAGTCGGTTGAGATAGTTAACAATGAATTCCGGTATCCAGCGTGAACGCTTTGACGCCAGAGGGTCGAAGTCTTCGTCCTCTTTTTTGCCGGCGGCAGCGGGCCGTTCCTCTTTTTTTCCTGCGAGTAGCAGTACAGCGCCTGCGGCCGCTATCAGCAAACTGATCAGTATCCAGATCATGTCAGGACTCCGTGATTTGCTGCGCTAAGCTTGGCGCTATTGCCGCTACCGACACGTTCCATCTCTCCCGTGTGGGTATTGAACAGGAAGATGGGCGTCAGTGCGCAGTTTTTGCTGTTCACTTCGACAATTTCCTGTACCACGCGGCGACCATCAGCCAGCCGGCCGACATGGACAATATAATCGAGTGCGCTGCCGATCATGCGCTGGCAAAGTGTGTCTGAGCCTTTGAATTCCGCCAGACCAACCATCATTTCAAGACGGGTAATGGCATCTTCAGCGGAGTTGGCGTGGACGGTACTCATCGACCCGCTGTGACCAGTGTTCATAGCCTGTAGCATATCGAGCACCTCAGCACCGCGGGTTTCACCAACGATAATGCGGTCTGGACGCATCCGCAGAGAATTACGCAGCAGTTCGCGGGCAGTCACTTCGCCGATACCCTCGTTATTGGGAGGGCGGGTTTCCAGTCTGACGACGTGACTGTGCTGCAATTGAAGTTCCGCTGCGTCTTCGATAGTCACTACGCGTTGGCCATCAAAAATATACTGACTCAGAGCATTCAGTATCGTTGTTTTTCCCGAGCCGGTGGCACCACTGATCAGGATGTTGGAGCGGTTGTTGACCGCCTGTTTCAAAAACTCCATGGCATCACGGCTAATAGAGCCGCCGTCCACCAGGTCATGTTCGGTGAGGGCTTCCTGTCGGAATTTACGAATGGACAGGCAGGGGCCTTCCAGTGATAGCGGCGGCACGATGGCGTTGATACGGCTGCCGTCGGGCAGTCGGCCATCCACCAGTGGGCTCGATTCATCGATGCGACGGCCGAGCGGTGAAATCATGCGGCGAATCACTCGCAGTACGTGACGGTCGTCAAGAAAGCGCAGCCGGGTTTTCTCGAGAACACCTCTGCGCTCTACAAAGATGGAGGTGGGGCCATTGATCAGAATGTCGTTGACTTCCGGGTCTTCCAGAAGACTCTGCAGTGGTCCGTAGCCGGCGATCTCGTCCAGCAGTTCTTTCTCCAGAACAGCTTGCTCGTCCTCGGCAATCGGAAATTCGTAAATGCGGCAGTACTGGCGAATATAGCCGGAAATGGAACGCGCCAGACGTTTTGTATCGCCATCGTAAAAGGCTTCCTCGTCTTCAATGCGTTCGATCACAAATCGGTGCAAAGCCGCCTTGAGGCGCTCGTACTCGTCACCGCTGTTCAGATCTTCTGTCACATTAAGGTCGGACACAGTGTTCTCCTGTCATCCTTGGTCGTTAAGCCACACTCAGTCCGAGAACCCGACGCCGGGTGAACTCCAGGTTTTACCGCTGTATTCGGGTTGCGCGTCGCCGAATAGAATGTCGCCAAAGCTTGGCTGATGGCGGCGATAAATTTCGCCGGGCAGTTCCGGCAGTCGTGCCTGCGCTGCCATGGGTCTCACCAGATGCGGAGTCACGATCATGATCAGCTCTTTATCTTCGCGCTCAAAACGGGTTGAGCGGAAGAACGCGCCGAGTATGGGGATATCGCCTAACCCTGGAAATTTATCTGCGTTGCTGGCGGTACGCGTGCTGATCAAGCCGCTGATAATAAAGCTCTCGCCGGACGCCAGTTGTACGGCAGTATCGGTACGGCGCACACGCAATGACGGGACTGCCACGCCGCCGGTTTGAATGCCACTCACAAAATCCAGTTCGCTCACTTCCGGTGCTACCTTGAGCATGATGTTCTGATTGTCCAGCACGGTGGGTGTCAGTTTCAGGCGCACACCAAACTCGCGGTACTCTATTTCAATCTCACCATTCTGGTTGCTGGCAGGGTAGGGGAACTCGCCACCGGCCAGAAAACTGGCGGTATGACCAGACAGCGCGACTAATGAGGGCTCGGCCAGCGTGTAAGCATAGCCGTTGTTTTGCAGCGCGCTGATTACCCCGAGCAGGCCGCGCTGGGCCTTGCCAATCAGCAGTGAATAACTGTCGGTGTTGGGAAGAAAGCCACTTTGGGTGAGCAAGTTGAAGCCGCCGTTGGTGCCTTCGACGCCGCTAAAACTGCCGGGCGTTCCGACCGCAGCGGTGGTATTAAGCGTATTCTTGGCCAATAGCGAGCCCACAGATTTCAATTCATTGCGACTGATCTCCACAATACGGATATCCGTCTGCACTTGAATGGGGCCGGTAGAGTGAGTGCTGTCGACGGCAGACTTGCCTGCGGCAGCCATAGCGCTGTCATGCTCTGCCAATGAAGCCACGGCACCGCTAACCATGATGCCGCCCTGAATCGCCTGTACGCGCGTTGTCGGTGCAAACTTGCCGATGTCCGGAGTGATGTCTACCTGATAGCGCAGGGGGTTGCGGTAACCCTGTTTCCAGACCATCAGCGAAGTTTTGCCGTCTGCTTTCGCGGTCAGCAGAATTTCCCGGCTATTGATGACCTTTACGCTCAGTACTTCGGGATTGCCGACAGCAGTTCTCACTATCGGTTCGGGTGCGCGCATCTGGTACTGTTCGCCGGAGATCATTTTCAGATCGATATTGTCGAGTGCGTTGACCAAGGCAGAAGACAGCAGGCCAATCGCAAGTAAAATCATTTTTACCTTGTTCACGGATTAGTCCTCACTGTTTCAACGCTGTCGCCGTGGTAGACATAGACTTTAGGGCGGGGTTTATAGACCTGCTTTGGTTTGCCGATCACGTCGGCCATGTCGGCCTTGATTTCCGCCCGTTCAGCTGGCGTTGTTTCAAGTTCCATTTGTTCCAGTTCGCGGTCGCCTACTGCAGCCAATCGCAGAGAACCAGCCGTTTCGGCCAGAAGCAATTTGCTGATGTCGGCTTCCGGCACCTCGAGTACTGCCGTGCGGCTCCGCTTTCCGGTGGCTTCGTCAGCCGGAGGGGTTCCCTGCAAGACGTTGCCAAAGGCAAGCACAGTGATATCGGTGAGGATGCGGCGAGACAGGCTGCTGTTGCCGGATTCGCGACTGGCGCGCGTGGCAAACAGAATGTCGACTTTATCGCCCGGCATCAGATAGCCGCCGGTGCCGATGGTCTCGTCGACTGCAACGGCCATTGCGCGATAGCCGGGCTTAACCTGTTCCGCCAATACGCTGCTAATTTCAAAGTGCTGTTCGCGCAGAACTTCACCCTGGGGCAGGGCAACGTAAACTTCCTTGCCAACAACCGCAGAGGTTTCGGTAAACGTGCCGCCGGTGCTGAGCGGGTAGGGAATGCTCTGCACATCGTCGGCGCTAAGCACCGTATTGGGTTCAATGGCGCGCTTGGTGACGACCACTTTATAGGCAGATTCGGGGGCCAGGACCGTGGATTTGACTTCCGGCTGGCTGCTGAGGCGAATGCCGACGATGGCGAGAATCAGCGAGAAGCCGATCAGGCCGAAGGCCAGTATCTTTAGCGTTTTGGGCTGCATGGTCGCTTCCTTGTGCAAACGTGCGTATCCAACTTTCAACTGCGCCCTAGTTCTGAGGCCTTGTTACTGCATAAAGAATCAGACCCTAAGGCTTGCGCGTCCAATCAAATGCTGTGGAATGCGCGGAATTGTGCCAATGGCGGGCAGGGTGACTGCGGGAATCAGTGGATTCGTATCGTAGTTGTCGTAGCGCACTTCAACCGTGCAAGTATCGCCACTGCAATTTACGACAACCTCCTCTCCTGATGTGCCAAGCACAATGCTTTTTACTGAGGGCGGAAGCCAGTCCAGCGAAGCCACCACCTGTGAGCGAATCGCCGGTGTGATTCGATCATCAATACACTCCTGCGATGTCAGTCCTTCACAGTCCACCGCGACGGCAGCACGCAAGGCATCTTCAGACGCGTAGGTAAAACTCTGTATCAACAGAAACACAGTCGCGTAGGTGACAATGCCATAGAGCAAGGCCATAAAGACGGGTAGCACAATCGAGAACTCGATAGCGGACGCGCCTTTTTCATTACGACGAACCGATAGACCGCTTTTTATGTTGCGCGTTTGCTTAGGCATGATTGCCCTCACAGTAGTGTCGTTAACCAGCCAAGTGAAACGGCAGTCCCGAGGGGAATGCCACGCTCGCGCAGCTGGTTCATCAATTCATTGGGCCGCACTTGCGCGCAACCCTGACAGGCTTCAAGCGGAAACCTGCGCAATGCCTGATCGGCCAGAAGACAAGCGCCAACCAGTATCACCAGACCAAAACTGAAGGCCTGGAAGTAGGCATCGGTCGTTAACAGCGGAGCCAATGCAAACAGCATCTTTACATCACCAGCACCCAGCACAGCCCGCATCAAACCGGGTACTGAAATCAACGAGGCTATAATTAAGTTGAAGATCAACTCATAACCGTTGGGTGATTCCGTTATCCAGCGCACGACCGCGCAAGCCAACAAGGCCAGTACCGCGCCGTTAGCGATGCGGCGCTGCGTCCAGTCTTGCCAGGCAATAAACGCTAGCGTGGCAGAGAAAACGATGGTGAGGGCCGAATCTGTGAAAGCCACAATATCCATGTTGGCCCCTGCCGCCGAAAATCTCGCTTAGGCGCAGGTGCCGCCCAGTGCGGTACAGATCGATGTAAAATAGCTGGATACGCTGCCGCCAATACCGGTCACCGCAATAATAATCAGTGCGCCGATCAGGCCCGCAATCAGTCCATACTCAATGGCGCTGGCGCCATCTTCACTGGTTGCGAAGCGAGCGATTTTGGCTTTAAGGTTGTTGTACATTTCTACGATCTCCTCGAGCTGTAGTCTAAATGTAGCTCATAAGTCCGTGCCATGTGGCGACGTCTTGGGAGGGATTGTCACGCTGGCAGACAATTTGAGAAATAAGTATTTTCCGAAGTGATGTCAAAAAAATGGCAATACAGTTAACAGATTGATGTTGTGGGGTATATGGACGGCAAATCCACCTTGGTTGAAGTGCGTGTCGCGGCGATGGATCTGCTGGCCCGTCGCGAGCATAGTCGGCGCGAATTACATAACAAGTTAGAGCGCCGATTTTCCGAAGATCAGGTGGCTCAAGCGCTGCAAACCCTTGCGGCTGAAGGGCTGCAGAGCGACAGCCGGTTCGCGGAGGCGTTTGTGCGCCAGCGCAGTCAGCGCGGCTATGGCCCGCTGCGGATTCGACAAGAATTGCGGCAGCGGGGCATCAGCGACGCATTGGTTGCTGAAACTCTGGAGTCCTGTGATGTGGACTGGTATGAGGCTCTTGAAGGAGTGGTCGAGCGCAAATACGGCGGTCATCCTGCGACCGATCTCAAGGAAAAGGCCCGTCGACAGCGTTTTCTGCTATATCGCGGGTTCGCCGGAGAGCAGATTCGTGAGGTGCTCGATTAAAGCTGCTTCTCAGTCGTAACCTGTTGGTAAGGCAACAGTTTTTGGCTGGGCTCTACAATCCGGACGTCTGCTACAAATCATAACCTATAAAAGGAAGCCTCCGTGTCTGCGAATGAGACCTTTCAACAAGCCTGTGCTGCGGCCCCGGTCGGGATGGAAATCGCCGCCATTGCCCGTATGGCGCCAGAGCGGGTGGCTATCCGCTCCGAGCACGGTGACCGGGATTTTCAAACCCTGAATCAGCGGGCCAATCAGATCGCGCATTGCCTGCGGACGGCGGGACTCAAGCCCGGTGATCCGGTTGCGCTGGTATGCGGCAACCGCCCCGAGTTTGTGGAAGTGGTAATGGCCACTCACCGCTTAGGGCTGCGCCTCACGCCGGTGAACTGGCACCTGAAAGCTGAGGAAATCGCCTATATCGTTGACGATTGTGAGGCGAAGGCCCTGTTTGCGGATATTCGGGTGGCAGAGGCTGCAATCTCTGCTGCGCAGGCAAGTAGCAATCTGCGACTGAGTCTTGCCATCGGCGGTGAGATTTCAGGCTTTGAAGGGCTCGATGCGGCCATTGCCGAGTTGCCGGGTGAGGATATCGAGGCTCCCGCGCGCGGGAGTGTCATGCAGTACACCTCCGGCACCACCGGGCGACCCAAGGGGGTTCTGCGCAAACAGGCAGACCCGGCCAAGGCCGCAGAAATGCAGCAGCTGATCACGGCGGTGTTTCAGTACCAGCCGGAAAGTGGCAGCGATTGCAGCCTTGCCACTGGACCGCTATATCACGCAGGCCCGTTTAATCTGTGCATGCTGACGCCATTGACGGCAGGTATTGGCATCGTATTGATGGATAAATGGGAGCCAGAGCAAACGCTTTCCCTGATTGCAGAGCACCGGGTTACCCACAGTTTTTTCGTGCCGACCATGTTCAGTCGCCTGCTACAACTACCGGAATCAACACGATCTCGCTACGACCTCTCTTCGCTGCGCTTTGTTATTCATGGCGCCGCACCGTGCCCACCCAGTGTAAAACAGCAGATGATGGACTGGTTTGGGCCCATCATCTGGGAGCTGTTTGCCGGCACGGAAGGGCCGGGCACCTTTGTCAGTCCGCAGGAGTGGCTGGCCAAGCCCGGCACCGTGGGCAAGCCTGGCCCGGATCAGGTGCGTATTCTGGATGAGTTGGGTAATCCGGTTGCGTCGGGAGAAGAAGGCGAGATCTGGATGATCAACCCGCCCGATAGCCAGTTTGAGTATTTCAAAGCGCCGGAGAAAACCGCGGCCGCCCAGCGCGACGGGTACTATACCGCCGGTGATATAGGCTACCTCGACGAGGATGGTTATCTGTTCCTGACCGGACGGAGCGCCGAAACCATTATCAGCGGTGGGGTGAATATCTACCCTCAGGAAATTGATGACGTGCTGACTCAGCACCCTGCCGTAGCGGATGTCGCCTGTGTCGGGGTACCCAGCGAAGAGTGGGGTGAAGAAGTCAAAGCGCTGGTGCAGCTTAACCCGGGTACGGTGGCGGATGAGTCGCTGTCAGAAGCGCTACGCGACTTTTGCGCCCAACACCTCTCCCGCCAGAAAGTGCCCCGCAGTGTGGACTATCTCGACGAGATTCCCCGCAGTGAAGCAGGCAAGGTTTACCGCAAGGCGCTGCGCGATCGCTATTGGGGAGATCGCAAGATCTGACAGTACTATGCTGGCGCGCTTATCCGTTAAGCGCGCCGGTATGTCAAATCAGCCCTTAGACCCGATTCAGCGAAAGCTCCATTTCGTTATAGCGAGACTGATCTTCGTTGTAGCGCGCCTGATTGGTCAGCACAGCGATGCTGGCCTGTTCCGGTTTCAGGTAGGTGTCGGCAACCCGGCGCAAATCGTCCAGACTCACATCGATAATTGACTGACGCAGGGCATCGCGCATGGCCTTGCTACGGCCAAATAGCCGATTCTGAAAATCACGCTTCGCTTCACCGGCCGGTGAGCCCGGTTTATCGAGGCTGCTGATTACCCCGAGAATCGCCTGTTCCAGCTGTTCTTCCGTATGTTGGTTTGTCTGCAGCCAATGCAGGGCCTTGTCGAAATCGTCCAGCGTTCCGACGGTACGCGGATCGCGGTAGGAGTAGAAGCGGAAGGCCGCGATATTGGAATCCTGCGAGGCTCCGCCGCCGTAGGCGCCGCCCTGTTCACGAATGGCCCGGTGCAAATAACCGTTGCGCAGAAAACCGCCGAGCACGGTAAGGGCCGGTGCGTCCGGATGCGTCAGGGGAACCGTGGCGTAAGCCTTGGCGCAGAAGTTCACATCCGCTGAAGTGACCCACACCTGACGAACGGCCTGACGCACACTGGGTAGCGCAAGCGGTTTGGCTTCTCCGCGTGCGACCGCAGCCCATACCTCACTGTTACTCTTTAGCAGCTCGTCACGCAGTTCCGCTTCGCCAATGCTGAGCAGCTGCTTGTCGGATTGCTTAAACAGTTCGTGAAGGCGTTTGAGCTGTTCGGCATGCTGGGCGATGCCCTCGTCGCTTTGCGCGGCATCGTGGCGTTTCTTAAGGGACTGAATGCCTGCCAGCCCCGACAGACGATGTGACAAGGCGGCGAGAGGGCTCATCTCACTGCAAGCGGCCTGCATGGCAAACATGTGGCCATTACCGGTAATGCTGTTTTCCGCGTGGGCGCGCTGCTGCGCCAGCAGTTCGCGGAGGCGTTCGTGTTCGTCAAAGCGCGCGTTCTCAAAGGTGTCGTACAGGAGTTCACTCTGCTGGCGGTGAAAACGCTGCAGCGCTTTGCTGCTCAATACGCTGTAGCCCAGCAGTTGCTGTTCGTTATCAACCGCTGCGCGGTAACTGGGGAAGGACGCAATCGATCCGCACACGGCAGCCTGTCGGGCTTGGGTTTCCAGATAGCTGGCTTCGCCAACGCCCACTTCCGTGAGTGCCGTGTGGTAATTATTAATCAATGGCAGCAGATCGTCGGGAATGGAAGGCAGGGCGGTAATCAACTGCTGATAGACCAAGCCATTGGTACCGCGGCTGTACCAGGTCAGAGACAGATTGGCGCAGGTGCTATCCTCTGACGGAATGTCGGGCAGGCCTTCGGAAATATCCTCTAGTCCGACCTTGGGCAAAATGGACTCGTCCTCCACCATCTGCTGTCGTGCTTCAAGGGCGGCTGCCTGCTCGATGATGGCGGTTTTTTCTTCCTCACTCAGCGTACTTTTAATCTCGGCCAGACGCGCTTTCTCGGCTTGCTGGCGTTTTTCCGGCAGGCTGGTGTCTGGCGCCATGTGCAGGGTGACGCGGTGAGGATTGTCCAGCAGCAGGGTTTTGGCCAGCCCTTTGATGTAATCAGGATCGCTGATTTTCTTGCGAATGGCGGCGATGGCCGGCTCCATATCGAGCAGGGCAATGGGGTCGCCGCGATGGGTCGCACTGCCGAGTGAATTCAACAGCAACTGCAGACCGTAGGGGTAACTGTCACCGGAGATTTCACGCTGTTGCAGTTCCAGCTGGTTGAGCATGGCCTCCAGTTGTTCTTGCGCAACACCTTCAGTCGCCACTTTTTCAAGCGTCGACAGAATCAGGGTTTCGACACCGTCAACGGCATCCTTACCACAGCCTTCGAGGCCACAGACAAAGACCATTTCCTTCATGGAATCTTCGAGGCCGCAGAGGGGCGAGGGCGAGGTGCCCAACTTGCTGGTTTCCAGCGCATGGAGTAGGGGAGAGGCGCTGTTGTCCAGCAGCACGTTGTTAAGCAGCTGCGCTTCCAATGCCGCTTCGAGATCGGTAGAGGGGCCGAGCAGCCAGCCCATGACCACATGGTGGCGCTTGTCCTGCTCACCGCTTTCCTGCTCGGTGAAGGGATAGAATTCCTGTACTCGCTGCGGTTCGCTGTAGCGTTGCTCATTGGGTACACCAATGGTTTCTGGCAGCGCGTCAAATTCCTTGAGCGCGAGCGCTTCAAAATTGGCCTGATGCTCTGCGGCTGGAATATCGCCGAAGGTCATGAAAATAGCGTTACTGGGGTGATAGTGCTTCTGGTAAAACGCCTTGAGCTCGTTGTAGCTGAGGTCCGGGATGTTTTCCGGTTCGCCACCACTGTTGTGGTGGTAGGTGACCGTTGGGAACAGATGACTGCAGATGCTCTGCCACAGCTGGCTGGGCACTGAACTCATGGCGCCCTTCATTTCATTGAAGACGACTCCCTTGAATTGCAACTCGCTGTTTGGGTTTTGGGGATCGCTGAATTCCAGGCGGTGGCCTTCCTGGGCAAAGTCCAAAGGGTCGAGTCGAGAAAAGAACACCGCGTCGAGGTAGACCTCCAGCAGGTTCTGAAAATCTTTACGGTTCTGGCTGGCAAAGGGGTAGGCGGTCCAGTCAGAACTAGTCAGGGCGTTCATAAAGGTATTCAGAGAGCGCCGGATCATCATGAAAAACGGGTCGCGCACCGGAAAGCGGCGGCTACCGCACAGTGCGGTGTGCTCTAGGATGTGAGCGACGCCGGTGGAATCTTGAGGAATGGTGCGCAAGGCCACCATAAAGACATTTTCCGGATGATCAGCCGCCAGATGGTAGTGCACGGCACCGGTGCGCTGGTGTTGGTACTCCTCAACGGTCAGGTTCAGGGCGTTGATGGTCTGCTGGCGCTGAAGGGTAAAAGCCGGGTGCGCGGGTTGTGGCATAAAGCTGCGAAACTCCTGTTCTGGCTGCCTTGCCGCAGCCCTAATGAGATCGAAAACAAGAGCGCAAGCTTAGCGGAAATCAGGGCAGCTGGCGAACCGCTGCGGGTGAAGGTAAGTCAAATTTCACACGATATATCCACGGCCATAACTTACCGGTTACCAACCAGCTGTCGCTATCCGGATCGTAGGCAATGCCGTTCAGTACATCGGTGCCGGGCGCGCGTACGGTCGGCGGATAGAGCCCCGTCAAATCGAGCAGCTTCAGTACCTCACCACTGGCTTCATCGATTACCAGAATGCGGTTGGTTTGCCACTGATTGGCCAGAATCAGGCCCTTGTGCCATTCCAATTCATTCAAAAGTTTCATGGGTTTGCCGCGATAGGTGACCTGAATCCGGCGACGTTCGGAGAAATTTAGCGGGTCGATAAAGCGCAGCTCGTGGCTGCCGTCACTCATAATCAGTTCCTGGCCATTGTCGGTAAGTCCCCAGCCCTCACCTGGATAATGATAGCGCTCGATAAAACCGAGCGTTACCGGGTCAAAGACCAGAGCGGTACCGCGCTTCCAGGTCAGTACGAAAAGCTTGTTGTTGAGGATCGTCATACCTTCGGCAAAGTACTCAGCGGGCAGTGCCAACTGCCGGTGCCCACCGCGCAGATCACCGTAGATCAGAAAGGATTTGCCGTAGCCGCCGCTGCTTTCATAGAGCTGTTTATCGTGCAGGAGCAAACCCTGGGTAAAGGCGCGACTGTAGTGGGGGTAGCTTTCAATCAGCGTATAGTCGGCCCTGCTGATCGGCAGGGCGGTGAGCAGGCAGAATAGCAGCAATAAAAAAAGCGGCGAGACTTTCAGTGGAATGCTCCGAGTTTATATCGGAAAAACCGGCTTAGTTTAGCTCAGCGAGAGGGCTTGCGAAAGTTGACACCTGACGCTGAGGTATTGCCTTGCAGAATGTTGAATTGTTAACACTGTAGCTGAGACATGATTCCTTGAGCGGCCGGCTCAGTTGCTATTTGATGTACCCCATAAGCAGTGGCACGTTGTAGGGGGTACTGAATGCTGCACAGCTTGAACGAGGTCGATTTTACCGAGCGGGTACTGCAGTTGATACCGGGCGCGGATCGGGTGCAACTGAGACGTATGTTTGGTGGTGTCGGACTGTTCGAACACAACGCGATGTTTGCCATCGCGGTCAATGACCAACTCTATCTGAAGGCCGATGCGACAACCCGCACAGAATTTGAGCGGCGCGGACTGGAGCGCTTTCACTACGACACCAACGATCAATCACTGACACTGGATTTCTATCACGCGCCGGCGGAAGTATTTCGCCACAACCGCGATATGGCCCTGTGGGTCAACAGGGCGCGCGCCGCGGCCTTTCGAGGCAAGACCAACGCGGCTAATCATTAACGCTTTCGGCTGACCGCCTCAGGTGGTCAGCTCTTCCTCTGTTTCCTCTTCCCGGCGACCGCTAAATAGACGCAGTATATCCTCGAGAATCAGATAGCTTGCCGGCACCATCAGCAGGTTTACCGCAGACGCAATCAATACGCCAAAGGCCAGCGATACCGCCAGTGGCACAAACATAAAGGTAGTCAGGGTGTGGTTGGTAATCAGCGGAATCAAGCCCACGAAGGTCGTCAGGCTGGTCAAGATAATCGGCCGGAACCTTACCACGCCGGCTTCAATTGCCGCGTCGCGCACGTTCATGCCTTCGCTGCGGCGCTGGTTGATATAGTCCACCAGAACCAGCCCCGAGTTCACCACCACGCCGGCCATCGCAACGATGCCCAGAAGTGACCAGAAAATCAGGTCATAGCCGAGAAGGTAGTGCCCGAGCAGCGAACCGATCAAGCCGAAGGGGATCACCCCCATAATGATGAAGGGTTGAAAATAAGACTTCAGTGGAATGGCCAGCAAGCTGTAAATCACAAACAAGGCGATCAGCATATTGCGCAGCAGGCTGGCCAGTGATGAGGCGCGTTCTTCCGCTTCGCCAGCCAGTGAGTATTCAACCGCAGGAAAGTCGCGAACGATTTGCGGGAGAATGTCAGCCACCGCATGTTCGATAATCGCTTCGGGCGTATTAACGGTGCGATCAATATTTGCCTGCACCGAGACAACCTGTTTGCCGTCTACCCGCTGGATAGACGAAAAGCCGCGCCCCATGGAAACCTTGGCCACACTGTTGAACGGCACTTCAGCACCGCTGTCGGTGCGGATCATCATGTCTTCGATATCACCGATTGAGCGCCGCTCGCTTTCGGGGAACCTGACCATCACGCGCACGTCGTCAGGCCCGCGCTGAATGCGCTGTACCTCGAGGCCGTAAAACGCTTCGCGAACCTGATTGGCCAGCGCGGCCGTGGTGAGGCCGAGGGTGCGTGCTTCGGGTTTCAGGTCCAACTGGATTTCAAGTTTGCCCGGCCGGAAGGTGTCGGTGATATCGAATACGCCCGGCAGTTCTGCCAGCGCATTCTTCAGGATGGCGGCAGCCTGTCTGAGGTCTTCGGTTGAATCGCCACGCAATTGCAGATCAAGTGCTTTCCCGACCGAGAAAGCGGATGCGGTAAAGGTCATTTCCAGCGCGCCGGGAATAACACCGCTGAGTTCTCGCCAACGCGCAACGATGGCATTCGGATCGAGGTCGTAGTCATCCGGGTTCAGAATTTCCAGAGCCACTTCGGCAAAATGGCCACCGGCAAAGGTATCGTCGCCAATGGAACCTTTGATTAGCGGGGCGCCGATAGACGACAGTACATGTTTTACCCGACTTGGTTCACCCGCCGCAAGCTCGGCGTCGAGCTCTTCTTTAAGCTGATAAGCGGCTTGCTCGATCTGCTGGACTTTAGCCAGCATGGTTGCTTTCTCGGTGCCGGCGGGCATGGTCAGGGTGGCGTAGAGACGTTCACCCACGACGTTGGGGAAATACTGAAGCGTCAGTCGGCCACTGGCGACCAAGCCGCTGACTGCGATCAGGCCGGCAATGCCAACCGCCAGTGCCAGGTAGCGCCAGCGCAGGGTAAATTGCAGTATCGGCTTGTAGATATGATCGGCCAGCGCCTGCAGTTGTCGAGGCAGCCAGGATTCGCGGTTGTGACGTCGGCTGTGGGTAAGGATGCGGTGTGATAAATGCACCGGCAAAATCAGCTGGGATTCAACAATGCTGAAAAACAGGGCGGCGATAACCACGACGCCCAATACCGCAAACCAGGCGCCCATCGTCACATCAATAAACAAAAAGGGCATAAAGGCGACCATGCTGGTTAGTACGCCGAAAATCACGGGCAGTGAGACTTCCTGCGTGCCAGCGACCGCCGCTTCCTTCGGTCCGAGGCCTTTCAGCTGGTGGGCGTAGATGCGCTCGGCAACGACCACCGCATCATCCACCAGAATACCGAGGACGAGGATAAAGGCGAGAATCGACATCGTCGAGATAGCGATTTCAGCGAAGGGGAATATCAGCAGGCTCCCCGCCAGCGCAACCGGAATCCCGACAGCAACCCAAAAGGCCAAGTTGGGTTTCAAAAACAGTGACAGTACCAGCAAGACGAGCAGTAGACCGGAGCCGGCATTGGTGCGCAGCAGTTCCAGTCGGTCCACCAGATCCTGTGATTCGTCCTTCCACAGCGTCATGGTGATACCCTCGGGCAGGTCCGCTTCGGCCTGTTCCAGATAGGTCTTTACTCGTTCCGCCAGATTGATCACGTCTTCCCGGCCAATCCGTTTGACCTGAATCATCACCGCCGGGCTGCCGTCAAAGCGTACCCGCAGATCCTGATCCTTGAAGCCATCAACCACATCGGCAATATCGCCGAGGGTAACGACGCTGCCGTCATCTCGGGTCAGTACGATGATTTCTTCAAAATCACGCGCGCTGTAAGCCTGTGCTTTGGTGCGCAGCAAGACTTCGCCACTTTCTGTTTTAACAGCACCACCCGGTAGATCCAGTGAGCTGGCACGAATAGCGTCGGCTACCCGTTCCAGTGTCAGGCCATAGCGGCGCAAAGTATGTTCAGAGACTTCGATCGACATCTCGTAGGGGCGAACATAGGTCACCTCGGCCTGCGAAACACCGGGCAGTTCGACGATGTCATCGCGAATCTGGTAGGCCAGTTCCTTCAGACTGCGTTCGTCGGCCTTGCCTGACAGGAGGATGTGTAACACGTGGGTGAGGATGTCCTCTTCCTTGACCTGAGGCTCCTCCGCGTCTTCCGGGAAGGAGTCAATGCCATCGACACGGCTTTTAATGTCATCGACGACCTTGCCCTTGTCGGCACCGCCCTCGAGTTCTACACGGGTGACACAGGCGCCTTCTTGCGCTGTGGTCAATATCTTTTTGATATTGGGGGTGCCTTCGATGGCTTCTTCAACCCGAATGCAGACGGATTCTTCCACTTCAGCCGGGGACGCGCCCAGATAGGGTACGGTCACGCGCACCACATCAGTGGCGAGGTTGGGAAATTCTTCGCGGTAGGTGTTGGTGAGTGTCAGCCCGCCGGCAATCAGCAGCACCCACATCATCAGGTTGGCTGCGACGGGGTTATGGACGAACCAGCGAATAAGCGCGTGCACGGTTACACTCCCTTGGCGGGACTGATATTAACGCGCATGCCTTCAACGGCCACCGTCAAGGGCGAAATGCAGACTGCTTCACCGGGCTTCAGCCCGGACTGAATCAGTACCTCATCGCCTTGTACGCGGAGCACAATGACCTGCCTGAAATGCAGGCGATTATTTTCATCGACCACAAGAACCTGATTATTATCGCGCAGCGCGTTGCGCGGCAGAGTCACGACGTCAGGGAACACCTTGCCCTGAATGGCTGCTTTTACGAACATGCCGACCAACAGTGGCGGGTGATTCGGCAACACTTTATTTTCAACAGTCACAACGCCATAAACCAGGCGGGTGGCGGCATCGATCTCGCCCTCCGTCCGCTGCAGTTCACCGCTCCAGTAAAATTCGCGTGTGCCAATATTGCCGGCAATGGTCACCGGCAGCGTGCTGTCGGGTGGCAGAACGCCCTGAGTGCCGGGAGGAATATCGAGGTAGACAAATTGCTCAATACCGATAGGCAGGTGGACTTCGTAGAAATCGGTGGCGTAGAGCGTGGCGATATTTTCGCCCTGTGTCAGGTACTGCCCAAAATCGACCGATTCCTTGCGCACCCGCCCGGCAAAGGGGGCTTTGATCACCGTGCGTTCCAAATTGGTCTGTGCCTGCTGTTGTTGGATGCGCGATTCATTTAGTGTTGCTTCGGCAAGGCGGAAGCTGCGACGGGCCTGATCCAGCTGAGTTTCGCTGGCGAGGTTGCGGCGGTGCAGTGATTCGATGCGCTTTAATTCCCGATTCGCGTGGTCAAACTCTACTTCCGCTCGCACGTGAGCCGTTTTGCTGGAAGCCAGCGCGGTGCGGTAGTCGGTGTCGTCGATTTCCAGGAGTTTTTCGCCCTCGGCGAACAAGCCACCGTTGACCAGTTGCGGTGATATCCAGACGACACGCCCTGAAACTTCCGGCTTCAATACGGTTTCGCTGCGGGGGCGGACTGTACCCTGCGAATACACTTCGACTTCGGTGTCTTTCGGTTCCGCGATAACGACTTCGACGGTGGGATAGTGGGCTTCAAGCGGTTTCTTCTCGATCAGGGGGGGATTGCTGATCTGATACTGGTAAGCCATAACGCCCACCGCGAGCGCGACAAGGGGAAGTAGCGTTTTGAAAAACAGGGAACTGCGCTTGGTTGGCTCTGGCATGGGCATACAATTCTTGGTGTTGATGTAATTTCAGGCGGGATGACTGCAAGCTGCAGTCAATCCGAGGCCAGCGGAACTATACGCAACTGCGCCCGCCAGCGCCATTCTGTGAAGGTTTCCCCTTACTCAACCTGCATGGATGGCTGGCTATTCACGAGCTTGAATACCCAGCGGGGCGGCAGCAGGTTCATCATCCAGCGAACGACCTTGCCCTCGCCGATCCAAATTTCATCCTCATCCCGCTCCAGACCTTTGAGTATGGCCTGAACACAGCCCTCGATGCCGACTTTTTTCCGCCGAAGATTGCGCGTCATATGGGTTTCGACAGTCGGGGGAAAGACCTCAATGACTCTGACGCTATTGTTCAGGTGAAGTCGCAGTACCTGAGTAAAGGCGTGTAGACCGGCCTTGCTGGCGCTGTAGAGCGGCGACGGGGAAATAGCGACAATGCCGCCGGGTGAGCCAACGTTGATGATGCTGGGGTTGGCGAACTTTTTCAGCAGGGGAAGTAGGGCCATAGACAGTGTAATCGGCGCCTGCAAGTTGGTGCGTATCTCAATGTCGGCCTGATGCCGGTCAAACTGCTCCGGCTTGCCGAAGTGGTATTCATTCAGCACGGCCGCGTTATTGATCAGCATATTGACCGGGTGGCCATCGCTTTCGATCTGGCTGACCAGATCCTGAAGGGCCTTGTCGTCGCTGAGGTCGCAGGCATAGGCGTGAATACGATCGCTCAGCGCTTGCGTTTCCGACAGCGCACTCTGGCGACGACCACAGATGATGACCGTGTTGCCGCGGTCGGCCAGTGCCAGCGCCAGTCCGCGCCCGATGCCACTACCGCCGCCGGTTATCAGTATCGTATTGCCACTCAGTTGCATGGGTGGTCTCCCGATTATCTTGCTTTTGCGTTCGATCCTATTGGATCAGAGAGCATGCAGCGAGAGGCTTAATTTCTCTTCATGCGCAGGTTAGTGCGGGAGTGCGAGCTTTCCTCGGATTAGATCGCGAATCAGGAAGCGGCTGGGAGATAGTGCCCGCACCAGATCGTGGGGTAGAGGCAATATCTCCCCACAGATCTGGCTGGCCAGCAGTTCCGCGCAAAGCGGGGTGGAGGTCAAGCCTCGCGAGCCGTGTGCGACATTCACGTAGAGCCCGGGTAGATTAGCGGGGGTGGCATGGATCAGGGTTTTTGCGTTTTTTGCCAGCAGGGCAAAACGTTCGAGGGTTTCCTCCTGTGCGGGCAGTGGGCCCACAAGGGGCAGGTAGTCGGGGCTGGCGCAGCGCAGAGCGGCGCGACCACCAATGATCTGCTCCGGTGCAATGGTTTTGAACGCGTCTGGCAGCGTGCCTTGCAGACGCTGAAGATTGTCGGCGTGCTCGCTATCGCGCAAGCTGAGATCCTTGCTGTCGACTTCGTAACTGGCGCCGAGAATGGTTTTTCCATCGACGACCGGCGCCACATAGCCTTCATCGCACACCACGGCTTTGAGGGGAGGTGAAATCGCATCGGCGGGCAGATAGCTCAGTTGGCCTCGAATACTGCGCAGCGGTAGAAATTTAGCGAAGGCGAAATGTGCGGCTGCTTGCCCCGTGGCCACAACGACGGCATCGGCATGAAAGGTTTGATTGGCCGCATTCAGTTGCCATTCGGAGGCTTCGCGTTTTACTTCGCTAACGAGATGGCTGGTTTTTATCGTGATCAGGGGATGGTTCAGTCGCTGCCGACAGACCTCTGCGGGTTTTAGCCAGCCAGACTGTGGATACCAGACACCGTCAGAGCCCACCTCGGCACCGACGCGCTCGCGAGCCTGTTCCCGCGTCAGAAATTGGCACCAGTCTGACTGCTGTGAAAACGCGATCTGAAGTTGCGCCCAGTGTTCTACTCCCAGCAGCTGAAACACACCACAAAACTCGCCGGGCAAGGGCTTCATTGCGCGGTATGTGCGCAAGGCATGGTGAAAGCTGCTGAGTGCGAAGCGATTTAGCTGGCCGTCGCGGTGAGAGAGTTTGGTAAACAAAATCCCCTGCGGATTGCCTGAGGCTGCGGCGGCAATGTCGGCTTCGCCTTCAAACACGGTCACACGAATACCGCGATCCGCCAGCGCCCGCGCCGTGTGGGCACCGGCCAGCCCGCCACCGATAACGGCAACGTGCCGGGGGCGGGCTTGGGAATGACCGATGATATGCCAGGCTGCGGTGTCGGGTTTGTCTGCCAGTGCCCGCTCACTTTGTTCATCGAGCATTTCGCCGCGCAGCATATCGCGCTTGCGACCGTAGCCGGCTACCTTGTCGATGCGAAAACCGCGCGCTTTCAAGGCTCGCTTTACAAATCCGGCGGCGGTAAAGGTGGCAAAGGTCGTACCAGGTCGGCTGTGGGCGGCGACCAGATCAAACAGTCGGTCATTCCACATGCCAGGGTTGCTGCCCGGTGCAAAGCCGTCCAGAAACCAGGCATCGACGCCCGGTGCGAGCCGGTGAAGGGTTTGATGTGTCGTCGAGAGGGCACTGCGCAGACCGGTTTCCGCATCCTCAAAAATCAAATCGAGAATGACTGTGTGAACACCGCTGGCAAAGCGAAGACGGTGGTGGCCGCGCAGCAAGGGTGGGTACTGATCAATCAGGGCCTGAGCTTCGCTTTCCAGCTCTGGCCAGTTGGCAAGCGCGCGGGTCAGGTCTTCTCGTGACAGAGGGTGCTTTTCGACGCTGATAAACTGCAAGGTGCGGGCTTGGCTCTCCGCCTGCATGCAGGATTTCCAGAGCTGCCAGCAGGCGAGAAAATTAAGCCCCGTGCCAAAGCCAGTTTCCGCGATGCGGAAAACGGGATCTGTCAGACCTCGCCAGCGCGCCTCAAGGTGGTTGTGAGAAAGGAATACGTACCGGGTTTCTTCAAGACCGTGATCGCGTGAATAGTAGACATCGCCGTAGTCGGACGATACTGGTACATTATCGCTTCCCCAGTCGATGCGGGCGGCGTCTAGTTGATAGGGCACGGTATTGGGCTGTCGCGTATCGGTTTAGGTTGGTTTGTAGGGTTGTCGGCTGCTGTTGTTAAATGGCTTGCTTGCCAAACGCGCATTGTAGCAATTTCAGCTGTGTAAGCGGCAGTACAATAATCGTAGCAACCTTCGTAGCTATTAATGCAATAGTGCCACTACCATATTTGTAGCAAGGCTGAGACCACGATTCACCCATGCGAAAATGTATTGTCGCCACCGTCGTTATTTGCCTGCTGTTTCCCACTTTCGTTCTGGCTGGCGCGGTAAACGCTCAGGAGCAGCGTATTACGCTTAGCTTGGCGACGGAGCCGCCGAGTCTCGATACTGCTTTGGCGACGGACCAGATCAGCAGTTTTCTGCTGGCTCACCTGATGGAAGGGCTGGTTCAGTACGGGCCTGCGGGTGAGCTGGTGCCGGCCATGGCCGAGCGCTGGGAGGTCAGGGAAGGCGGTGCTACTTTCTGGTTGCGCAAGAACGCGGTATGGAGTGATGGCAAGCCGGTCACGGCGGAGCATTTTGTCTACGCCTGGCGTCGTGCCCTTGATCCCGCGACTGCGTCTCAGTATGCCTTTATTCTTTTTCCGATAAAAAATGCAGAGGCCGTAAATCGCGGTGAGTTACCGGTAGAGAAGTTGGGTGTTGAAGCGCTAGGAAACTATCGCTTGGAAGTCCGCTTCGATAAACCCTGCCCGTACTTTGCAAAACTCACGGCCTTTATGACCTTTTTTCCCGCTAGGCAGGACGTGGTTGAGCGCTGGGGGCGGGCACACGCCGCCGACGCCGACAAGATGATTTTCAATGGCCCCTTTATCCTGACCCGATGGATTCACGGTGCGCGCCTGACCTTGACCCGCAACCCGCGTTATTGGAACGCCGACGCTATTCGCCTGCAGGAAATTGACCTGCCTTACATCACGACCGATCCGGGTACCCATTACAACCTCTATAAAGACAACCGCATAGCACTGGCGCCACTGGATGCGAGCACCCTGAGCGACGCGCTCTCAAAGGGCTATGAAACCCACCTGTTTGATTTCGGCACGCTGTATTTTCTGGAAATGAATTTTCGGGAAGATCGGCCAACCCGAAATCTGGCCCTGCGCAAGGCGATTCAGAGTGTGCTGAACCCGTCGTTATTGGTGTACAAGGTGCTGGGATTGCCCGGTGTGAAACCGGCGTACAGTCTGTTTCCGTCGAGCATGCGCGCCGGAGAAGGAGTGGTATTTTCCGAACACTATCCGCCTCCGGTCGTTAACTATGATATTGCCCAAGCGCAGCGCTATCTGGCGCAGGCCAAGCGCGAGCTGGGCGACATTCCGCCCTTGACCCTATTGGTAGGTGACAGCCCGCGCGCGGTCAATGAAGCCGAGTTTTATCAGTATGTGTTAAAGCAGTCCCTCGGTTTGGAAACCCGGCTGGACCAACAAACCTTCAAACAGCGTATCTCAAAAATGCGCCGTGGCGAGTTTGATATCGCCGCCGCAGGGTGGGGGCCTGACTTTGATGACCCGATTACCTTCGGTGATTTATTTGCGTCCTGGAATGAAAACAATCGCGGCCGTTTTGCCGATGACGACTATGACGCAGCGGTCAGGCAAGCCCAGCGTTCGTTAGACCCGGCTGTGCGCCTTAAGGCCTTTGACAGGATGCAGCAGATCATCAGCGAGCAGGTGGTGATTATTCCGACCTATGAAAATGTCGGCTTGTATGTGCAGCACCCGCAGCTCATGGGCGTGCGCCGCTCGATTTTTGGCGGTGATCCCAACTACCGCTATGCCTGGGTGAAACCCTGATGCTGCGCTATATCATCAAACGTCTTGCGTATGGGCTGCTCACCATCTGGTTTATCGCCACTGCGACTTTCTTTGCCATGCACGCGGTGCCTGGCGACCCCTTTAACAGTGCCAAGGCGGCGACGCCGCAACTGCGGGAAAATCTGCGCGCCCGCTACGGCCTCGACAAGCCGGTCGGAGAACAGTACCTGTTGTATCTGGGCAATATGTTGCAGGGAGATTTCGGGATTTCCTTCACTCAGGAAAACCGCCGGGTTAACGATATTATCCGCGAGCATTTTCCTGTCTCTGCAATTCTCGGCGTGGTCGCACTGTTGATCGCCAGTGTGGGTGGCATTGCCGGCGGCGCGGTAGCGGCCTATTGGCACAATCGGCTGCCGGACCGACTATTAATGATGGCGGTGGTGCTGGCGATCTCGATACCCAGTTTTGTGATTGCGGCGCTGGCCCAACTGCTGATTGTGCAGGCTAATGATCTGTCCGGTCGCAGCCTGCTGCCGGTGGCGGGTTGGGGCAGTCTGTCTCATCTGTGGGTGCCAGCGCTGGTGCTGGGGCTGGGGACAATGGCCTATCTGGCGCGCTTGATGCGCTCCTCAATGCTCGATGTGATGAACACGGACTACGTGCTGACGGCCAGAGCCAAAGGCTTGGGAACCTGGCAGATATTCTGGCGCCACCAATTGCGCAATGCCTTGCTGCCGGTGGTGACTGAACTCGGCCCGACCATTGCCGCCATTACCACCGGTGGATTTGTGGTGGAGCTGATTTTCGCGATTCCCGGTTTAGGGCGCTATTTTGTGCAGGCGGTGCAGCAGCTGGACTACACCGTGATTATGGGGACCACGGTTTTTTATGGTGCCTTTCTGGTGTTAATTGTGGTGCTGGTCGATCTGCTCTATGGGGTGATTGACCCGCGCATACGTCTGCACGGGGGCCAACGCTGATGGCCTATTTGCCCGCCGATTTTGACAGGCTGCCGCCACAAGCCCCCGAAGCGGCCGAAACCCTCGCGCCGAGCCCGCCTCTGTGGCAACTCTTGTTGCAAGATATGCGCGCGTGTCTTGCGGCGGGAGTGGTACTGCTGGTGTTGGTGATGGCCTTCATTGGGCCTTGGCTGTGGCCGCAGGATCCTGCCACACAATGGCTGTCTCAGGTTTCGAGCGGTCCCTCCGCAGCGCGCCGAGTTGATGTGGTGTCCGATGAGTTTTGGCATGGCCCCCGGCAAAACGTGTCTGCGCTGACAGCACTGCAGGCGACCACGACGCAGGTAAAACTGGCATGGCCCGACAGGGCCGACGCGATGTCCTATCGGGTTTATCGCAATGCCGGTGGCGTGGGGCTTGGTATGCCGCTAATCGAAACCGTGAAGACTCACTACGCCGACCGCCTGCAATTATCAGAACAGCGCTATCGCTACAGTGTCGTAGCGGTTAGGGCGGATGGCAGTACCTCCGACCCCGAGTGGATCGAGGTGAAGCCTGAACTAACGCTGGGTACGTTTGAAGCCCAGTTGCTTGGGCTGGATGTGATGGATGGCAAGGTGTCTTTGCCTTCCCACCCCTTGGGGACTGATGCGCTGGGCCGGGATATGCTCAGTCGCATTCTTCACGGTGCGCAAACGTCCATGTTAGTGGGGCTCTCAGCGCCGCTCTTATTTATTACTCTCGGTGCTTTTTATGGCGCGCTGGCCGGTTTGCTGGGGGGCTGGGTCGACAATGTGCTGATGCGGATTGCCGACTTTGTTGTGGCCTTGCCCTTCCTGCTGTTTATGATTCTGTTTCGGGTTGCATTGGGTATCGAGTCCGGGGAGAGCGGGCTGTTTCCGATGGTGATGGCCATGGTGCTGTTGAGTTGGCCCTCGGCGGCGCGCCTGGTGCGGGGGCAGGTTCTTCAGCTTCGCGAGAGTGCCTTTGTCATGTCGGCGCGATTAGCTGGCGCCGGCAACTTCTATCTGATCCGTCGTCATCTGCTGCCTAACGTTTTACCGCTGTTGCTGGTCTCTCTCAGTTTTGCCATTCCCCAGGCGATTTTCACCGAAGCGCTGCTGTCCTTTATCGGGATGGGGGTAGTACCGCCAACGCCGTCCTGGGGCACCCTGTGTAATGAGGGCATCCGCAGTATGCTGACTCATCCCCACGAGCTGATTATTCCTGCGCTGGCGATCAGCATCACCGTCCTGTCTTTCAATGTGCTGGGGGATGCCCTGCGCGATGCCATGGATGTGAAAGTGCGAAGGAGTCTGCGATGAGTCTCCTGTCCGTACGTGATTTGCATATCCACATCGGTGACAACCACCTGGTGCGCGGCGTCGATTTGGCGGTGGAGCGGGGTGAGTGCCTGGCGCTGGTCGGTGAATCTGGCTCCGGTAAAAGTCTGACGGCCTTGTCGCTTATGCAGCTATTGCCCTCGCACGCCCGGCTCGAACATGGGGAGTGGCTATTTGACGGGCAGGACATGCGCAGCCTTGACGAAAAGGCGTGGCGCAAAGTGCGCGCAAGGCGGATCGCCATGGTATTTCAGAATCCGATGACGGCCTTGAACCCGACCATGACCATCGGCCAGCAGATTGCCGAGGTGATCTGCCTGCATACCTCGATGAGTCGGCGAGAGGCGCGTCAGCGCGCCATCGACTTGCTGGAGCGGCTTGGGATTGTGAACGCGCCGCGTCGGGCCAAGCAGTATCCCTTTGAATTATCAGGCGGCATGTTGCAGCGCGCGGTTATCGCCATGGCGGTCGCCTGCGGGCCATCCATGCTGATTGCGGATGAGCCGACTACAGCGCTTGATGTCACCGTTCAGGCCGAAGTGCTGGCGCTACTTCAGGAGTTGTGTCGGGACGAAGGGCTCGGGCTGCTCCTGATCACGCACGATCTTGGCGTGGTTGAAGCGATGGCGAAACATCTGGCGGTGATGTATGCGGGGCGGATTGTCGAGTCCGGCGAGTGCGCTCGCGTACTGAGTCAGCCCGCTCACCCTTACACTCGCGCCCTGCAAGCGGCCATGCCGAGTCTCGGCGAGGCGCGCGAATCCCTGCAGGGGATTGCCGGAACACCGCCGGATCTATCCCGCCAGATTCCGGGCTGTGCCTTTGCACCGCGTTGTCCCCAGGCCATGAATATCTGTGTCCGCGAGCTCCCGCAGACGCGGCTCATTGAGACGGGGCAGTGCACCGAGTGCTGGCTGTGGGAGAAACCGGAATGAGTCTGCTGACCATTGATCAGTTGAGCATTCGGTTTGGCGATGTGCGGGCTGTCGACAAGGTCAGTCTCTCCGTCGCCGAGGGTGAAGTGCTTGGTCTCGTCGGCGAAAGCGGTTCCGGTAAGTCGACGCTGGGGCGTGCGGTGTGCGGGCTGGAAAGCCCTGCTGCCGGCCAGATAGAGATTGCCGGCCGGCCGTTGCCGAAGCGCTTTACCGCTGCGACGTTCCGAAAACAGGCGGCGCTGGTGCAAATGGTGTTTCAGGATGCCTATAGCGCGATGAATCCGCGCATGACGCTGCTTGAAAGTCTGTGTGAACCGCTGCGCTTGCAGGGTAAGCAGCGAGGGCGGGAAGAATCGCTTGCGCTTGATTGGCTCGACCGGATTGGTTTACCTCGTCGTTTTGCCACGCGCTACCCCCATGAATTATCGGGTGGGCAGCGTCAGAGGCTGGGTATTGCCCGGGCGTTTATTACCGAGCCCAAGCTGGTGATATGCGATGAGCCGGTGTCGGCGCTGGATGTGTCGGTGCAGGCGCAGATAATTAACCTGCTGCAGCAATTACAGCGGGATACCGGCGTGGCGATGGTGTTTATCGCCCACGATCTGGCCGTAGTGCGCCATCTGGCTGAGCGCACCGCGGTGATGTATCACGGCCGCATCGTCGAATTGGGTGGGAGGGATCTGTTTGCCTCGCCGAGACACCCCTACACCCAGGCGCTGGTCGCGGCGAATCCCGGAGCGGGTCGCGAGCTGCTCGAATCAAAAAGTTTGTTGCCGCCTGCTGCTGAGGGCTGCGCTTATCGGCGCCGCTGTCGGTTTGCAACGGAAGCCTGTCGGGCCGGAGAGCCCTTGCTTAGCGACGTAGGTGGTCAGCGCCTGGTGGCCTGCGACCGCCTGGCCGAAATTGAAAAGAGCTGAGCGCTGCTCAGCTCTCCATAGATTCAGGGAAGGCAATAATACGCGGCGCGTTGCGGTCACTCGCGTCCATCAGAATGACCAGCTCTTCACCGGCAAATTCATCGGGCATTTCGATATTCCAGCGCGAGAAAGACACACGAATACGGTTTTCGCCCGGCTGCAGGACCGCATTGGCGCGATACTGGTAATTACCCAATCCCTTGAAGCGATGGCTGTTCTTGTCCGCTTCCTTGCCATCGACAAAGTGGCGCACGTTCAGAATTTTGTTGCTGCGAATCTTGAGACTGTCACCGCCGATGCGCAATTGCAGGTTGGCCAGTGCAGTCAGCACCTGTTCGCGCGTTGTGAGCAGGGTAAAGTCCTTATCCAGTTCAAGCGGGCCGCTGGCGGATTGCTCGTTGGCGTTAGCAGTCTGTAGAGGCTGGGCTGGGGCTGGGGTTGCCTGCGTCGGAGCAGGGGCTTGAGCTGGTGCGGATTGGGCACTGGCCTGGGCCTGTTTTGCCTGCTGGCGGGCTTGTGCCTCGGCGCGGGCACGGCGAGCGGCTTCGGCTTTTTCGCGTTCGCGCTGGGCAACAATGTTTTTCTTCAGTTCTGGTATGCGGCGAGTTACTTGATCCAGTTCGCGGCGCACGCGAATTAGCTCACTTTCAACCTCATCCTGCTGGGCTTCCAGCTTTCTCAGTTCGCTGTTGCTTGAGCGAAACTTGCGCTCGGCCAGATGCATCTTGAACTCGGCATTGCGCAAGCGACTCTTGTTGGTTGGAGTCGGATCCGCCTCGAACTGTTCGCTGGCATCCTCGAAGGCGGCGATCGCTTCGTCATAGGCAGCCTTCTCGGGGCCGTCAGCGGGTTCGGTGTTGGCCATTTGCTGGCTCAGCGACAGGGACTGCTCGCGCAGTGACTGAATTTCATCCTGCAATTCATCCTGTCTCACCTGAAGGCGCGCGAGTTCGGCGTTTGCACTTTGTGCGACGGCGCTGTTAATCAGCAGTCCGGGACTCAAAAGGCAAGCTGCGAGAAGACAAGCTTTGCTCAAGCGAATGATATGTGAGGATTTCATAGCTGAAGTGGGAGCTCTAAACGGTTTCTACAAATAGTGTTACAAGCGATTCAGTCGTTTTTGTTCTGTGCGTTTTTTGAACTACTTGGTGCTCGTTATTTGATCAGCTGGAACGGTAATATTCCCGCCCCAGCAAAACAGCGCCAACTATTACAGAAAACGGGCTTTGGGTCAAAATTGTTACGCGTGTTTTACACGATCGTAATCTTGGGTGGATCGGCTGCCAGCACAATGATTTTTTTAACGGCGGCAAATACTTGCGGCTTTCCCGATAGGGTTGCAATGGGCCGTCTGGCCGGCGTGCAGTGCGGACGGAGCACCGTTTATATTCGCGACTGGCATCAGTTCAGTGGATTTTCCGCCACGGCTAAAAAATGGGCTCGCCCAGCGCCGCCTTTTCCCCGCATAGCTCCATGTGCTGCCGAGATAAAGTCTGTTCGACTCCAGCGTTCATCAAACGCCGTGTTTTCAAGGACTTTCACAGCTTCTCCCATAGACGGCATGAATATCGGGTATTGCTTTTCAGGTGCCGGTGCCGCGCGTTGACAGGGGTATAAAACACCGTTAGTTTCAGCAAGCTAACGCGGGTGTACGCCGCGACAAATAATACCGACCGAGGAAGGAACGTGTCTGACCAAATCAAGACTGTGAACGAGGCTATTTCCGCAGCACGTGCTCGAGCAGGGGTGCCCGAGACGATAAACCCTGACAAATTCAAGAACCTTGTAGAGCTGTTTCATTTCTGTATCGACAGCTACCGTGCCCGCGATGCGGTTTCCAGCATCGGCCACACGCTGACTTATGACGATCTCGAGCGCCATTCCGCGGCGCTCGGTGCCTATCTGCAGCAGAAAACGGATCTCAAGCCCGGTGACCGGGTGGCGATTCAGATGCCGAATATCATTCAATATCCCGTGGCACTGTTTGCCGTGCTGCGCGCCGGGTTTGTGGTGGTTAACACCAACCCTCTCTACAGCCCTCGTGAAATCAAGCATCAGTTGAACGACTCTGGCGCCAAAGCGTTGATTCTACTGGCCAACGTCGGTGAGGCCGCAGCCGAAGTCTTGGCGGATACCCCGGTCAAAACGGTCATCATGACGGAGCTTGCGGATCTGCACCCCGGTTTCAAGGGGCGACTGATCAATTTTGCCGCCCGCCACGTAAAGAAAATGATTCCCGACTACGAGATCAAGGGCTCCATTTCTTTCAAGAAGGCGGTTGCTCAGGGTCGCAAACTGAGCCTCAACGAAGCCTCTCCTGAAGCCGGTGACGTTGCCTTGCTGCAATACACCGGTGGCACCACTGGTGTTTCCAAAGGGGCCATGATCAGCCACCGCAATCTGGTGTCGAATATCTTGCAGGCGGCCAGCATTTTCGATACCTATGGCTTTGAAGATGGGCCGCAGACCTTTATCGGGCCGCTGCCGCTTTACCATATCTACTCCTTTACCCTCGGCTTTATCGTGATGATGCAGGGTAACCACACGGTGCTGATTCCGAATCCGCGTGATCTGGATGCCTTCATCAAAGAAATGAAGAAATGGAAGTTCAGCGGCATGAGTGGTTTGAACACGCTGTTCGTTGGTCTGTGCAAGCATCCTGAATTCAAGACTATTGACTTCTCCCACCTGAAAATGACTCTGTCCGGCGGTATGGCGCTGACCACAGCGGCTGCTAACACCTGGAAGGAAATCACCGGCTGCGAAGTCTACGAGGGTTATGGTCTGACCGAGACCTCGCCCGTGGTGTCCACCAACCCCGGTGGTGCCAATGAGCTGGGCACGATTGGTGTGCCGGTACCTAATACCGAAGTCAAAATTGCGGGTGAGGACGGTTCCGAGCAGCCTATCGGCGAGCGCGGTGAATTGTGCGTGCGAGGCCCGCAGGTCATGCTGGGCTACTGGCAGCGCGACGATGAAACCGCCAAGATGATTGACGAGGATGGCTGGCTGCATACCGGCGACGTGGCGGTGGTGCGTGAAGACGGTTACCTCAAGATCGTTGACCGCATGAAAGACATGATTCTGGTGTCGGGCTTCAACGTATATCCCAACGAGATTGAAGACGTGGTCTGTGCCCACCCGGAAGTGGCCGAGTGTGCGGCGATCGGTGTGCCGGACGATAAATCCGGTGAAGTGGTCAAAATTTTCGTAGTCGGCAAGAATGGCCCGGTCAATGTTGACTCTTTGAAAGCCCACCTGCGCGAGCAGCTTACCGGCTATAAAATGCCGAAGCACATTGAACAGCGCGACGAGCTACCCAAGTCTAATGTGGGCAAAGTGCTGCGCCGCGAGCTGCGCGACGAGGAATTGGCCAAAGCCTGACGTATGATCAGGCGCCGAGCTTGCCTATAATCACCCACTGAGTTTTTAGTGGTGAATCAAACGCCCTGCGGGGCGTTTTTTTGTTTGAGGCCTATGCCGAATACCCAACCTGACAATCAGCTGCATACCCTGTGGCGTGCCGACGAGCCGAAGTTGCGTCGCCTGCAGCGCGATATTCACAAGCGCGCACGGCAGGGCAAGCCGGTTGATCGCCTTCAGGCGAAATATGATGAGTTGTTGACGCTTTCCAGAGGAAAAGTGCTTCAGCGGCAGCAATCGCGGCCTGACGTAAGCTATCCCGACCTCCCGGTTGCCCGCGAAGTGGAGCGAATCCGCGCTGCGTTGAATGAGCATCAGGTGATTGTGGTGGCGGGGGAAACCGGTTCCGGTAAAACCACCCAGCTGCCGAAGCTCTGCCTCGAAGCCGGGCGTGGACTTCACGGCTTGATCGGCCATACCCAGCCTCGGCGGCTGGCTGCACGGACGGTGGCCCAACGCATTGCCAGTGAATTGCACACGGAGCTGGGCGCGGCGGTCGGTTATCAGGTGCGCTTTGTTGATCAAGTTTCAGACGCGACCTATATCAAGCTGATGACGGACGGCATTCTGCTGGCCGAGATTCAACACGACCCCTACCTCAATCGTTACGACACCCTGATTATTGATGAGGCTCACGAGCGCAGCCTCAATATCGATTTTCTGCTGGGTTATCTCAAGCTCTTGCTGCCCAAGCGGCCCGACCTGAAGGTCATTATCACCTCGGCGACCATTGACGTAGAACGCTTTTCCAAGCACTTCGACAACGCGCCGGTGATTGAAGTCTCTGGCCGAACCTATCCGGTCGAAATTCGCTACCGCCCGCTGGAAGAACTCAGTCCGGAGCTTGATCAGGCGGAGGCCATTGATCAGGCGTTGCAGGAGCTCGATGCGGAAGGTGGTCGCCGGCAGGGCGATGTGCTGGTTTTTCTCAGTGGCGAGCGCGAAATTCGCGCGGCTGCAAAACAATTGCGCCGTTCCAGTTTGATGGGGCTGGAAGTGTTGCCGCTTTATGCGCGGCTCAGTGCGAAAGAGCAACAGCGCATCTTCGACGAAGGTGGTCGACGCGGTTGGCGGATTGTACTGGCGACCAATGTTGCCGAAACCTCGCTGACGGTTCCCGGTATTCGTTTCGTGATTGATACAGGGACGGCGCGAATTAGTCGCTACAGTTATCGCAGCAAGGTGCAGCGTTTGCCGATTGAACCGATCTCTCAGGCCAGTGCCAATCAGCGCGCCGGTCGTTGCGGACGGATTGCGCCGGGTGTCTGCGTGCGTCTCTACAGCGAAGAAGATTTCCAGTCGCGCCCTGAATTTACCGAGCCGGAAGTGCAGCGAACCAACCTCGCGTCGGTGATTCTGCAGATGCTGAATATGCGGCTGGGCAGCATCGAAGATTTTCCCTTTGTTGATGCCCCAGATCGCCGTTTTATCAATGACGGTTACAAGCTGCTGGAAGAACTGGCTGCGGTGGACAAGGGCGAGCTGACCCCCTTGGGTAAAACGCTGGTGCGCATGCCGGTCGATCCGCGTATGGCGCGTATCCTTCAGGCTGCCAGTTCACAAGGCTGTCTGCAGGAAGCCTTGATTGTGGTCAGTGCGCTGAGCATCCAGGATCCACGTGAGCGGCCTGCTGACAAACAACAGGCGGCTGACGAAAAACATCGGCGCTTTACCGACAAGGAATCCGATTTTGCCGCCTTTGTAAATCTTTGGAATTACCTTGAGGAACAGCGTCAGGAGCTCTCCAATAACCAGTTCCGGAAACTCTGTCAGCGAGAATTTATTGCGCCTTCCCGCGCTCAGGAGTGGCGGGAACTGCACTGGCAACTGAAACTGCTCTGCCGCGACAACGGCTGGACCTTCAATCGGGAGCCGGTGGACCACCAGACGCTGCATCGCGCTATTCTGGCGGGCTTTCTCAGTCACGTGGCCAAGAAAGATGAGCAGCATTGGTACCGGGGAACGCGTAATCGCAAGCTGCGGATCTTTCCGGGGTCTGGCTTGTTTAAAAAGAACCCGTCGTGGATTGTCGCGGCAGAGCTGGCAGAAACCTCACAGCTATTTGCCCGCTGCGTAGCGCGAATCGAGCCCGAGTGGATTCCGGGCATCAATGATTCCATCCTGAAATATCAGTACTTTGAACCGCACTGGCAGGCGCGTGCGGGACGGGTCAGCGCCTATCGCCAGACCAGCCTTTACGGGCTGGTTATACAGGATCGGCAGCGGGTGAATTTCGGTGCCATAGATCCAGTGTTGGCTCGCGAAATCATGATTCGTAGCGCATTGGTGGAAGGTCAGTACCGGGGTAAGGCAGCCTTCTTTGCGCATAATAAAGCAGCTATCAACAAGGTGCTGGAGCTCGAGAGCAAACTGCGACGCCGTGATCTTCTGATCAGCGACGATGCCATGTTTGCGTTTTACGATCGGCGTCTGCCGGCGCACATCGTTAGTTCAAAACATCTTGAAAGCTGGCTGAAGCAGGCCTCTGAGGCTGAGCGTACCGCGTTGAACATGACGGACGACGATGTGCTGGCTGTCAGTCAGGATCGCAAAGATGTTAACCAGTTTCCGGATACCTGGCGCTGGGGTGAATTGCGCCTGCCGCTACGCTATCGCTTTGAGCCGGGTCATCAGGGAGATGGGGTCACTCTGGTTGTGCCATTGGCACTGTTGAATCGGGTCCCGGATTATTTTCCGGAATGGCTGGTGCCCGGTTTGCTGGAGGATAAATGCGTTGCGCTGGTCAAAGCACTGCCTAAGCAGTGGCGCAAAAAGCTCATGCCGATTCCAGTGACGGTGGGCAAGGCGCTGGCGACTATGGAGTCTGGGGATCAGCCTTTGAGTTTGTCACTCGCAGGCGCACTGAAGAAAGTCGTCGGTGAGGACATCCCGCCCGATCTCTGGCGCGGTGATCTGCTTGACAGCTTCTACTTAATGAATTTTCAGGTGGTGGATGATCGCGGCAAGGTGATCGCCGAAAGTCGGGATCTGCAGGATCTGAAAAAGCGCTACGGTGATGAATCTGCGGCCAGGTTGCAGGCGGAGAGTGAGCACAGCGCCGAACAGCAGATCCTGACGGAATGGACGCTGGAAAGCCTGCCCCAGAAAAAACGCATTCGGCAGGGTGGGGCAGAGGTAACGGCCTACCCGGCACTGGTGGATCGCGGTGACGCGGTCGAACTGACCTTGCTGGATACTGCCGAGGAGGCGGACAGCCAAAGTCGGCGTGGTGTTGTGAGATTGTTGACCCTGCAATTGATTCGCCAGTTGAAGCCCTGGCGAGACAGCTTGTTGCGCAGTAATGCCGAGCAGCTTCAATTAGCCGCTTTGGGCGCGCAGCGCAAAGACTGGGTGGAAGACATTATTGAAGCGGCGGTGTATCAAACCTTTGTACAAGGGCAGGCACTGCCGCGCAGTCGCGAAGATTACGCCGCCGTGGTCGCCAAGACAGGGCTGGACGCAAATATAAAGCAGGTAGCTGAACTGGCCCAGCAGATTCTAGAGCATGCTGCCAGCGCCCGGCGCGCCTTGAAGAAGCTTACCCAGTTGACCTGGATAGAGACGGTCAGCGATATTCGTGAGCAATTGGACGCGCTCCTGTTCAAGGGCTTCCTCCGTTTGTTGCCATTGGAGCGTCTAGAGCAGTATCCGCGTTACCTTCTGGCAATTGGTCAGCGTCTGGATCGGCTTGAAGGGCAGTACCAGCGTGAACGTCAGCTGCTGATCGGCCTGCGTAACCTGACGGAGCCTTTATGGCGAACGATTAGCCCTGATAAACAGGCAAGCGAGCCTGTTGATAGCCGTTTGATTGAATATCGCTGGCTGTTGGAAGAATACCGGGTATCGCTCTATGCTCAAACGCTTGGCACGAAGGCACCGGTTTCTGAAAAACGGCTAAAAACACTCTGGCGCGAGATTGAACTCAGCCGCGCTCCCCGCGTCTGAGTTAAAGTGGTATAGATCCGATTGGGTAGAAATTGGCATTGGCTGGAATAGTGCTTGACCTGCTTGGTTAGATTTCGGATAAACGCTGCAGACCAGAAAACCACAATGAGCGGAAAATTTTTGTAACAAAGCGCCTGTTAACTCATCTAACTGGCAACACCAACTCGAGGAGAGACCTCCCATGGCTAAAATGAGCAAAAAACCCCTGGCAGCCGCACTGAGCGCAGCCGTACTGGCCGGCACCGCAGCAACCACGGTCAGCGCTGAAACCAACCCCTTCGCGGCAACGCAGTTGAGCGCTGGCTATGATTTGGCGTCCTACGGCAAGGATGCTGAAGGTAAATGTGGCGAAGGCAAGTGTGGTGAAGGTAAATGTGGCGCCAAAGCAAAAGGCGACGCGGAAGGTAAATGCGGTGAGGGCAAATGCGGCGAAGGTAAGTGCGGCGCCAAGGGTAAAGCCAAGGCCGAAGGTAAGTGTGGCGAGGGCAAATGTGGCGAAGGTAAGTGCGGCGCCAAAGGTAAAGCCCAAGGCGAAGGCAAATGCGGTGAGGGTAAATGCGGCGAAGGCAAGTGTGGCGCCAGCAAGTCCAAATCCAAAGAAGGTAAGTGTGGCGAAGGCCGCTGCGGCAGCCACTGAAGTCGCTGATGTCTGAGTTGTTGGCAGGGCTGGGATTGCGTCGAGGTCTCAGTGACGCATTGCAGTCCGTGCCGCCGGGGCGCATCGACTTTATGGAGGTGGCCCCGGAAAATTGGATTCCTGTAGGAGGGCGGCTGCGGCGCGAGTTCGATCGTTTTGCTGAACGCTATCCTATTTACCTGCATGGCTTGTCACTGAATATCGGCGGCTTTGCGCCATTGGATCGCGATTTGCTGGTCTCGATTCGACAATTTATGAGCGACTACGCCTGTCCGCTCTATACCGAACACCTCACCTATTGTGCCGACGATGGCCACCTCTACGACCTGCTGCCGATTCCTTTTACGGAGGAGGCTGTGAAGCACGTGGCAGAGCGGGTACGACAGGTGCAGGATATTCTCGGCGAGCAAATCGCCTTCGAAAATGCCTCTTACTACGCGGCGCCCGGCCAAGTGATGTCGGAGAGTGCGTTTATTCGGGCGGTGCTGGAAGAGGCTGATTGCAAGCTGCTGCTAGACGTAAACAACATCTACGTTAACAGCATCAATCATCGCTACGATCCCTTGCGTTTTCTCGACGAATTACCGCTGGAGCGGGCCTGCTATATGCACATTGCCGGGCATTTTGAAGAGGCCGAGGATATCAGGGTAGATACGCACGGCGCAGACGTTATCGAGCCGGTTTGGGACTTGCTGGAGGCGGCCTACGCGCGAACCGGCCCCTTGCCGACGCTGGTCGAGAGGGACTTTAATTTCCCGCCAGTAGAACAACTGCTGTCAGAAGTTGATCGGGTGCGTGCGGCTCAGTTGCGGCAGCAAGCGGCTGTGGAGTTGAGCTGATGCATTTTCAGCAAATTCAGCGCAGTCTGACCGCCCATTTGCGTGATCCCGACAAGCGTGACGGGCCCAAGGGTATTGAATCGCGCCGTTTGGGGATCTATCGCGACCTGATCTACAACAATATCGAAAGTTTTCTCAGCAGTGGTTTCCCAGTGCTGCGCAGCCTCTACAGTGACGAGCGCTGGCATGTGCTGGTAAGAGACTTTGTGCGTGAGCACACCTGTCACTCCCCCTATTTTCTCGAAATCAGTGAAGAGTTTCTGGCTTATCTGCAACACGAGCGCGATGAGCGGGCTGGCGATCCGGCGTTTTTGCCGGAGCTGGCCCATTATGAATGGGTTGAATTGGCGCTGGACGTTGCTCCTGACGAAGTTGTCGAGGCTGATCCTGAAGGCGATCTGATGGCCGCTCGGCCTGTGCTCTCGCCCCATGCCTGGCCGCTGGTCTACCGCTTTCCTGTGCATCTTATCGGGGAGGCCTTTCAGCCCGAAGAAGCGCCCGCCGAGCCCACCTTTTTGGTGGTATATCGAACACCGGCGCTGGCGATTGAGTTTATGGAGATCAATGCGGTCACCTATCGACTGTTGGCGCTGTTAGAAGATACAAGGAGCGGGCGAGAGGCGCTGGCGGCCTTGGCGAACGAGTTGCAGCACAACGATCCTTCCCAGCTGGAACAGTTTGGTGCCGACCTGTTGCGGCAGTTGCGGGATGCTCACATTCTCCTCGGCGCAGCGTGCAGCTGAAAACGCCGTCCTGGCTGGATTTAGCGTTGAATCCCCTATATTGTTGCAGCTTAATAACACGATCTGGTTTTTGAGCTTCTCATGTATTTCTCTCCACTGTTCAGGATCTTATCCCTGTTGCCGCTGCTTTGGCTGACAGGATGTGCCAGCCAGCCAGAAACCGCTGATCCTTGGGAAGGTTTCAACCGCAAGGTCTTCGCTTTTAATGAGGTGGCAGACAAGTATGTGGCGAAGCCGGTTGCCGAGGGCTATCAGGCGGTACTGCCGGACTTTCTCGAGGTCGGTATCGACAATATGCTCAGTAACTTGAGGGAGCTCCTCAATATTGTGGCGGACCTCGGTCAGTTGAAATTCAAGGAGGCAGCCAACGACGGCGGCCGCTTTGTGATCAACTCCACCGTGGGCGTGGCCGGTTTTTTTGAGGTGGCTGCCCATATCGGCCTGGAAAAGCGAACCGAAGACTTCGGACAAACGCTGGGCTATTGGGGCGTAGGTCCCGGACCTTATCTGGTCTTGCCGATTTTGGGGCCATCAACGGTTCGCGACGCTGGAGCTTCCGTCATTGACGCCCAGGTCGATGCGATCAGCCAGGTCGACCATGTGCGCACGCGCAACCAGATTCGCTTTCTGGATCTGGTCAACACCCGGGCGAATCTCCTGAAAACGGAGAGCCTGCTATCTGGCGATCGTTACACCTTTATGCGCGACGCGTATTTGCAGCGCCGTGAATACCTGATCAGTGACGGCGCGGTCGTGGAAGACAGTTTTGGTGAAGAAGAGTTTGAAGAGTGGGATGACTTCTAGGCGCAAACTCGTGTCCGGCTGTCTATACTTCTAGCAACATGGAATTGGCGGAGCAAGTGCCTGTGCCCCTTTGCTGCAAAGGCCTGATATGACCCAGCCAGAAAACCGAAAACGCCTGCTGTTGATTCAGCGCGACGATGAGCAGCGCAATGAGCTTGCGTCCGCGCTGGAACGCCTTGGTTATCGGGTGGAAAGCCGCGACAATGGTGACGCCGGATTGCAGGCCTTCAACGAGGACACCCCGGATGCGGTGCTGCTCGATCTATACGTCGGTGACGACGGTCGCCGCACGCTCGAACGACTTACTTCAGATCCCCGTGAAGTACCGGTGATCGTTATTTCCCGTCGCCGGGTGATGGCCGATGTGGTGGAGGCCCTGCGTAAGGGGGCCTGCGATTATCTGATGGTGACCAGTACCATCGGCGATGAAAAGCTGCTGGGGCACGCCATGGAACGGGCCTTTCAACAGGGGGCGCTGCGTAGGGAAAACCGCGAATACCGCAGCAAACTCGAAACTGCCAACCGCGATCTGCTGGAAAGCCTCAGCCATCTGAAAAAAGATCAGCAGGCCGGGCGCCACATCCAGCTCAAGATGTTGCCGGAAACCCCCAAAACCATAGGCAAGTTCCGTTTTCACCAGCATATTCTGCCGTCGCTGTATCTCAGTGGCGACTTTATTGACTACTTTATTGTGGGTGACCGCTACGCGGTGTTCTTTGTGGCCGATGTGTCGGGCCACGGCGCCAGTTCAGCCTTTGTTACCGTCATGCTGAAAAACCTGTTCGCTCGCAAGCGCAGTGATTTTCACCATCGCCACAGCAGCGCCATCCTGTCGCCGGCCCATATGCTGGACAAGGCCAATCGTGAATTGCTCGGCATGGAGATCGATAAACACGTGACCATGTGTGTCGGTGTGATCGATCTGCAGAGTGACGAGCTGTGTTACAGCATTGCCGGTCATCTGCCGGCACCGATATTGAGCGTGGATGGCACGGCACGCTATCTTGACGGACACGATCTACCGGTCGGGCTTTTCCCGGATGTAAGCTATTCCGAACACCGCATGCTGCTGCCGCCCAAGGCTGTTCTCACCCTGTTCTCGGATGGTATATTAGAGGTACTGAACCCGAAGGGGGTGATCGCCAAGGAGCAGTATTTGCTTGAGGCGCTCGAGGACGGCCCGGAGTCGGCCGATGATGTGATTAAAACCTTCAAGCTGGATAGCATCGAGGAAGCCCCCGATGATATTGCAGTGCTGGTAGTGTCGCGAGTTTAGTATGCAACCAGGCAGAATCATGGTTGCTGAACATCAGGGTTCTAACGTAATCAAGCTGGTCGGCGATGTGCGCCTGACCCTGTGCAATGTGCTTGATGACTATTTCGAAGAGATGTTCAGCAGTACCGATTTTTCCAGCGTCATTGTTGATCTGACGGAAGCAGATAACGTGGATAGCACCACGCTGGGTCTGCTTGCCAAACTGGCGTTAATGGCGAAAAAGCGGTTCCAGTTTGTTCCCGTTATTCTTTCCACCAATCCTGATATTACCCGTGTGTTGCAGAGCATGGGGTTCGACCGGGTTTTCAAAATCCGCCAGCACCCCCTGCATACGGATCAGGATTTGGGCGAGTTGCCTCAGGTCGAAGGTTCCGAAGGGGCGGTTAAGGAAAAGGTACTCGAGGCCCACCGGGTACTGATGGGCCTCAATGATACAAACCGGGCTCGCTTTCGCGAACTGGTCTCGATGCTGGAGAAGAAGTGCTGAACTGACCGCTCCATCGGTCAGCTCAAAGCCTTACTGCTGGTCCGCAGGACGTTCAACCACCCGCCGTTTGCCTGCCTGTGCCTTGGCAATTTCCTTCAAGCCCTCCGGGTCAAAAGCATCTACCCGAATCACATCGTACAAGGCGGTCAGGGCTTCCAGCAGCCGCTCGCGATCCTCAGCGTCAATCACCTCGTTTTCCACAGCCCAGTCCACCAGTTGACGGCGTTCGTGACCCATCAAGAGCGCAATGCCGTCCAGCTCATTCACATCGCGATTGCGTATGGCCTTGTGCAGCTTGTCTCGCAGTGACTGGGTATCGTTGGCTAATTGGTAGGCGTGGAGTACGCGACCGACCGGGTCGTCTGGCTTGTCGTTGATGTAGACCCCTTCGGTAATCCGGTCTCGCAGGCGTGTATCACGGGTAATCGCCTTGGCCAGCTCGGTACCCATTTCGGCAGACGGTTTACGCAGCCCGATCGGTCCCAGCGGAAACAGGATAATACGCAGTGGCCAACGCAGGGCCTTGACCGGGAAATCGTCAATCACGCAGCGCAGGTGTTCCTGCAGCTCGTGGAGGCAGGTCTGCAGGCCCCATTCAACCACCAGGCGGTCACCCTCCGGATAACCTTCTTCGTGCCATTGTTTGATGATGGCGGAAGCGTAGTAGAGTCGAACCAGACAGTCAGCCATATGGCCCGACAGTCGCTGGCGCGCCTTGAGGGCGCCACCCTGAGTCAACAGCGAGATATCCGTGAGCAGCGCAAACCCCGCGGCGAAACGCGAGAGCTGGCGATAGTAGCGTTTGATATTGCCGCGTGCGGGAACGGTGGCTAGGGCGCCAAAACTCAGCCCCAGCAGCATGGCCCGCAGGGCGTTGCCTGTGGTATGGCCGATATGGCGGTAGAACACGCCGTCGAGCTTGTCGATGGCGGCGGCCTCGTCTTCCATATTCGCCGCTTCGATCTCATCCACAATAAAAGGATGGCAGCGGATAGCGCCCTGGCCGAATACCATCAAGCTGCGGGTCAGAATATTGGCCCCTTCAACGGTAATGGCAATGGGTACTGCCTGATAAATCCGCGCCATAAAGTTACGAGGCCCGGTAATCACGCCACGTCCTGCCACCACATCCATGGAGTGGTTGACCACCGTGCGCATCAGGTCGGTGTTGCGATATTTCAGCAGGGCAGAGGGTACCGCTGGCCGGACGCCGCGATCCAGCATGGAGACGGTAAATAGTCGCGCCGCATCCATCATATAGGTATAGCCGGCGATCTGTTCCAGTGATTCCTGAACCCCTTCGAATTCACTGATGCTGCGCCCGAACTGCTCGCGCACGCTGGCGTAAGCGCCGGTCGTCAAGGTTGCCAGTTTGCCGGCACCGGTCGCCAGGCCCGGCAGGGAAATGGAGCGGCCGATAGACAGGCATTCCAGCAACATGGTCCAGCCTTTGCCCAACATCGCTTCGCCGCCGATGATCTGCGACAGCGGAATAAAGACCTCGTTGCCCCAGGTCGGGCCGTTCATAAAGGGCGTATTCATCGGCAGATGCCGGGCACCACTGTTCACGCCTTCTGTATCTCGGGGCACCATCACACAGGTAACGCCAATGGTATCGTCATCACCCAGCAAGTGGTCGGGGTCGTAGACCTTGATAGCCAGACCGATCAGCGTCGCGACCGGAGCGAGGGTGATATAGCGCTTGTTCCATGTGACTTTCAGGCCAAGGACTTCTTCTCCCTCCCACTGACCTTTGCAGACAATGCCCTTGTCGGGGATGGCGCCGGCATCGGAACCTGCCATCGGCGAGGTCAACGCGAAACAGGGGATTTCCTGCCCGGAGGCGAGGCGTGGCAGGTAGTAGTGCTTCTGTTCGTCGGTGCCGTATTCAGACAACAGCTCAGCGGGGCCGAGCGAGTTGGGTACCATGACAGTTACCGCTGCGGAAACACTGCGGGTGGAAATCTTGATAACGATCTCGGAGTGGGCTCGCTGACAGAAGCCTTTACCGCCGAAGGCTTTGGGTATGACCAGGCCAAAAAAGCCGTGCTCTCCCATAAATTTCCATACGTCCTCGGGCAGGTCGTAATCTTCATGGGTGATGCGCCAGTCGTCGAGCATGGCGCACAGCTCTTCCACCGGTCCGTCCAGAAAGGCTTGTTCCTCTTCGCTCAGTTCGCTGTGTTTGACGCCGAGCAGGTAACTCCAGTCCGGCCGCCCTGAAAACAGCTCACCATCCCAGTCGACGCTGCCCGACTTGAGCGCCTCGGATTCTGTGTCAGACAGTTGCGGCAGCATACCGCGAACCCAGGCAAGCAGGGGGCGACTCAGCTCGTGCTTTCGCAGGTTGGAGGGGATAACCAGAAAGAGGGCGGCGCCAAGCGCGAGTGCACCGAACAGAATGCTGGCGAAGTGCCAGTTGTCCATATGCATGCCCAGCAGGGTCGCCAGACTCAGAACGACAACGGCGGTGCTGCCGCCTGTCCCCAGATACAGCAGTGCCAGTGCACCGACTAACAGCAGTAACACACTCATTGCGCTATCTCCCTGATTCGACTGGTCTAAACACTCAGCATCGGGTAATCATGAAGCAACTACAAGGCTGCCGGCAGCGTAAATATTACCGTTGCCGATTACCGTGTTGGTTACGTTGCGCCATCAGGAATCCGATCACGGATCGGCAGGCATAAAAAAGGCGAACCGGAGTTCGCCAACAAAATGGCCTGGATGGCCTTGCCTGGTTTTCTGCGCCCATTTCGCTCAGCGCAGAGACAGCTTAAAAACAGCTAGGGTGTTTGTAGTGGGGAGTCGATAACTCAGCGTCTGCCAGAACAGAAAAACATCGGCGACGTGAATTCTGACGTAAGCACTGGATTCGCAGGGATACTGCGTGTCTGGATGACGCTGGGTATTGAATTCATGGCGCTTCCTCTCGTGCTGGAAGCTCGGCCAGACCGGCCCGGGCTTGTTCTTATACTTTTTAAGACATTTGTCGGTAATCTTGATTTAAGGCTAGCACAGCTTTTGGGGAGTAAAAGGGAATCTTTCATATTGTAATGATGTGTTCATGTTCCGGGTACTGGCCGGGTCTGCTTTGCTTTTTGGGTCGGCAGGCAGTACTTTGTCTGCCTGCAACTTGATGTGTTTAAAGAAAAAACAGCGAATTTGTCGATGCCGATTGATACCCTGACAACCATTGAAATCACCAAGGAAGACCTCAAATTTTCCGCGGCGCATTTCACGATATTCTCTGCTACCGAGCGGGAGCGCCTCCACGGTCACAATTTTAAGGTGTCGCTGGATATCACCGCTGAGGTGGGCGACAACGGCATGTGCTTCAGTTATGTCGAGATCAAACAGCGCTTGCGGGCCCTGGTTGCCCAGTATGACGAGTATCTTGTGCTGCCAGCGAACTCGCCCTATCTGACAATTTCAGAAGAGGGCGACAACTACCGGGTGGAGTTTAACGGGGAGGTTATGCGTTTTATCAAAGCGGACACGCTGCTCTTGCCCATCCGCAATTCAACGGTAGAAGAGTTTGCTCGACTCCTGCTGGAGCGCTTGCTGGAAGATTCAGATTTTATTCAGGGCAACGGTGTCCGTAGCCTGATCATGAAAGTGTCGTCAGGGCCAGGCCAATCGGGTTCGGCCACTTGGCGTCAGACAATGGGGGATTAATGAAAAAACTGTTGTTTATCACCGGCGGCAGCAAGGGTATTGGCCGCGCCACGGTAGAAACGTTTCTGGCCAATGGCTATCACGTGGTGAACTTTTCCCGCAGTGCGCTGGATCTTGAGGGCGTTACCCAGATTCGTGTGGACATGAGTAATCTGACGTGGGTTGAAGACTGCTCGGATCAGGTGACGAAACTGGCGGAGTCGGCGGAGTCAATCTGCGTGATTCACAACGCCGCGGTACTGTACAAAGATAGTGTGCGCGATCTTGATGCGCTGCGCCTGCAACAGGTGCTGCAACTGAATGTCATTGCCGCATTGCAATTGAACCAACTGCTGCTGCCGTCGATGAAAGGCGGTTCATCGATCATTTATGTTGGCTCGACGCTGAGTGAAAAAGCCGTGGCAGGCAGCTGTTCCTACGTCACGTCGAAGCATGCCGTGGTTGGGTTAATGCGCTCAACGGCGCAAGATCTGGCCGGTTCCGGTATTCATACGACCTGTGTCTGCCCGGGTTTTACCGATACGGAAATGCTGCGCGAGCACCTTGGTCACGATCAGACGATTCTTGATGCCATTGCCGGTGGTGTGACGCAGGGGCGTCTGATTCAGCCTCAGGAAATTGCCGATACCCTTTGGTTTGCGTCACAGAACGCCGTTATTAATGGCGCTGTGCTGCACGCCAACCTCGGCCAAATCGAGCACTGATTGCGAGTTCAGTCTGCGTGCAGATACCGCTTCAGGTAATGCACGCAGATGTACAGAGGGATTGTGTCGATCAACGCTGCACAAAACTTGAACAAGTAATTACTGCCCATCAATACCAGCATCTGCTGAAGTGTTAGCCCACCCGCCAGAAATACCGCACCGAAAGTAACGGTGATCACCATAAACGAATCCACGCCCTGACTGATCAAGGTGCTGAAGTTGTTTCGCAGCCAGAGGTGACGGCCGTGTGTCAGTTTCTTCCAGAAATGGTAGAGGTGAACGTCGCAGTACTGGGCGGCTATGTAAGCCAGCATGGAGGCAACAACGGCACCGCTGGTAGTGGCGTAAATCAGGTAGTACAGCTCTACGGAACCGCTGAGGCTGGCACCAGACGGTGTTGAAATGTCCTGCGCCAGTTGCAATACCTGCCATGGCGGCTGATTGTCCAGTGATACCGGTGGTAGCCAATTCCCGATACTCAGCACCAGAATGACAAAGACATTCATGATCAGCCCGACAGTAACCATAAAGTTCGCCCGGCGTTTGCCGTAAAGCTCGCTGACCAGATCCGTGCACAGAAAGGTGAGGGGGTAGGGCAAGACGCCCACGGCCAAGGCCATCGGTCCCAGCTGAACAAACTTGGTGATGCCGATAATATTCAGCAAAGTCATGGAGCACAGGAAAAAACCGGCCAGCAAAAGAAACACCTGCTCCCGGCGTCGACTGATGACGTCGCTGTAATCGTTAAGTTGCACAGTGCTGTCCGTTATCTAATTACTGGCCTGAGTACGATGCGCTTTCCTTGTTAATAAAGGCATTCAGCGCCCGGGTGTGATCCTCGCTGTAATGGCAGGCTGCCTGCACGCTGGCGCAGTGATCGAGAAAATCGTTCAACTCCTGACGCTGGGCAATTTTCATCAGGCGCTTGCTGGCGCGCAGGGCCTGCGGCGGTTGCGCGGCAAAGGACTGCGCCAGTTTCTCCGCGGCATCCAGCAACTCGCTGCTGTCTACAAGTTCCAGCAACAAACCCAGCTCCTTAGCTTCTTGGGCTTTTACAAGGCGTCCGGAAAACGTCAGTTCGGCGGCACGCTGATAACCCACCAGCCGCTGTAAAAACCAGGCACCGCCATCGCCGGGGATAATGCCTAGGTTGATAAACGTCTCACCGAACAAGGAGTTTTCACAACCAATACGGATGTCGCACATGCAGGCCAGATCAAAGCCAGCGCCTACAGCAGCGCCGTTAACGGCAGCGATTAGCGGTAACTCTGCGTGAAAAACCGCACGACTCATACGCTGGATGCCTCGGCGATAACTGTCGGTAATCTGCATCGGCGAACCGCCAAACATACCCTGCTTGTCAGCCATTTCCTTGATGTTGCCGCCCGAGCTGAAGCCCTTGCCGGCGCCGGTAATAATCAAACAGTTCAGGTCGCTGTGGTTGGCCCACTCGATCGCGGCGCAGATATCGTCAACCAGTGCGGTGCCGGTGAGCGCGTTGCGCACATCGTCGCGCTCAAAGGTCAGTACCGCGTAGCGATCTTCAACTCTCAGGCTGGCATCTGTGAGGGTGGGGGCTGCAGAGGAAGTGGAAGGCGTTGGCATGAAAAGTACCTTGTGCTTAAGTTGGTTTACGAAGCGCTGCCTCAAGGCAGCGTAATCAATTTGTTAGGCAACTCAGCCAGCCAGTGGCGTCGTTTTTGCCTGGCGGCCTGAGCCTCTTCTAGGCTCACGGCGCGAAAACTGACTTCGGCGCCGGGAGGCAATTGTGCCAGGTCTGGCAGGTCGGTCGAGATCACGGTCGCAATTTTTGGATAGCCGCCGGTAGTCGGGCAGTCTGCCATCAAGACCAGGGGATGGCCGCTAGCCGGTACTTGCACGCAGCCGGGGACAACCGGGTCGGAGACGATGTTGCCGTCGCCTATGTATTCGATTCGCGCGCCGGTCAGGCGATAGCCGAGGCTGTCGGAATCCTTGTCGACCCGAAACGCGGTGGTGTTGAGGAAGGTGTAGATCCCTTCCGCAGTAAACCGGTCGGCCTGAGGACCGAGAATGACTCGAAATTGACGTCGGGTTTTCGGGTGCAGCTCGTAGGGAAGCGAAACTTCCTTGCGAGCCGGGGCTTCAGTTTCAAGGCATACCAGTTCTTGTCCGGCTTCCAGTGGCCCGCCATCCAAGCCGCCCAGTTTTGAACGCACATGGGTGGCACAACTGCCCAGTACCGGTTCAAGCTCAAAACCGCCTTCGACCGCCAGATATCCGCGAATTCGCTGTCGCGCGCTGCTGATACTGATGATATCGCCCTGTCGCAGTCGCAGGCTGGTGGAAACGGGGGCGGGCAGGCCATTCAGGCTCAGATTAAAGTCGCCACCGTGAAAGGCGCAGCGCAGGGAGTCTGTGGTGACCCGGAAATCGGCGCTGCCAATATTTAATTCAATACAGGGCGTATCGAAGGGGTTGCCAACAAGACAGTTGGCAACCTGCAGAGCGAGCGGATCCATTGCGCCGCTGCCGGTGACGCCATAGCGGCGATAACCGGTGCGCCCAAGGTCTTGTATTGTCGTGCCCGCGCCTGCCTGTAATACCAGTAAGCCTCTAGTCATTGAGCGACACCTTCTCGGCTACCCACTTGCCTTTAGCGGCGGCTTTTTGCAGGCGTTTAAACTCTGTGGCGTTAACGGGGTGAAAGTGAACCTCGTCGCCGGGCGCAATCAAAAACGGCGGGTCACGCTGTGGGTCGTAGGTTGCCAGTGGTGTCTGGCCGAGCAGTTGCCAGCCGCTGGGCATGGCTACACCGGCAATCAGGGCCTGCATGCCGCCAATGGAGACGCTGCCAGCGGGCGTGTGCAGTCTGGGATTATCGCGCCTTGGCGTGTGCAGCTGTTCCGCCAGACCGCCAAGGTAGGTGAAGCCCGGTGCAAAGCCCATCATATAGACCCGGTAGCGCCCCTTGCTGTGCAGGCGGATAACCTCTGCGCTGGTAAGGTGGTGATATTCGGCGACGGCATCGAGGTCTTCGCCGTATTCCCCACCGTAGCAGACCGGAATCTGCCAGCCATAACGCTTGCGATCGGTGGGCAGCTCGTCCAGATGGATTGAGCTTACCGTTGCCTGCAAATCGTCAAAGCTGACCTGATCCGGGTCGTAGTGCAGTAACAGGGAGGCGTAGGCGGGGGTGGTTTCAATGACCCCCGCAACTTTCAGGTTGCGAATATAGGTTTCAAGTTGCAGGACGCGCTCGTTGAGCGTCGCGTCGATACCCTGGCCAAGCTCGATCAGCATGGCGCCATCGCCAACCGGCGAGTAGCAGGGCGTAGTGTAAAGCAGAGAGGCCTCACTCAAAGGCGTGTACTCCTCGACATAGGCGGGTAGGGACGAATCGTGACACCGTGTTGCTCCAGTGCATGGCGAATTTCTGCGGCAAGGGCCAGTGCGCTGTCGGTATCGCCATGTACACAGATGGTATCAAAACCGACCGGGATCAAGTCTCCTTCAATGCTGGTGACTTTGCCGCTGTCCAAGGCGCTGAGCAGCCTTGGAATAATCCGCTGAGGTTCATGCAGCACGCTGTCTGTCAGCGAGCGCGATACCAGTTGCCCATGGCGATCATACGCCCGGTCCGCAAAAAACTGGCGGATTACTGGGACTCCTGTTTCCCGAGCGGCCTGCTCTGCGGCAGATTGCCCCAGCACCATCAGCGCCAGGCCCTGCTGCTTGGCGACTGCGGACAGCAGACCGGCTGCGTGGGGCTCGGCATCGGTGAGGTTGCCGAGCGCACCGTGAGCGCGAACGTGAGTCAGTGCGCTGCCTTGTGCTTTGGCGATTTCGCGCAGGGTATCTATCTGGCTGTGCAGTAGCTGTTGGATCTCCGCATCGCTGAGCGATTGCGGGCGCCGCCCAAAATGTTCCTTATCTTCATAGCCGGGGTGAGCGCCAATGTTGACCCCCCAGCGCTTAGCGGCCGTCACCGCCTCTTTCATGGTTTGAGCATTGCCTGCATGGCCGCCGCAGGCAATATTGGCACTCGATACGATCTGCAGCAATTCAGCGTCTGACCCCATGCCTTCGCCGAGATCACAGTTCAAATCGATTGCTGAGCTCACATTTGCCTCATCGTGAAAATTACCAAAAAGCCCGCAGGGTGACATAAGTTAAGGAAAGTAGAGGGAATTTATCACAGTCATCCCCTTCTGCCCAACGTCGAGTCACGGGTGTTGATCCGATTCCGCGAACAGGGCGTATATGAAAACAAGACGTTTTTGAACTCTCCTATCCAGTTCCCCCTGGGGTCGAAAGACCCCTTTTTTCTTTTGCTCAATGTAGCGTTTGCGTGAAGTAGTGCGCGTGAAACCTCCGTATAAACACGTATGCACAGCATAGACAAGCTCCCGTAGTCTCGGATAATGGACCGAATAGTGCATCTCGGCGACGCGCTATCTCCTTATCAACTCCAAGAAAGGAGTGCAGCTGTGTCAAATCTCGGCGTGCGCAAGTCTGGCCCCCTCTCAAAAACCTTAACCTGCATTGTGGTTAGTTCCGCGCTGTTTTCACCGCGAGTTTACGCTCAGGACATGTTGCTGGCAGACGCCTCTGGCATGGATGATCTGGCTGAGCTGTCGCTTGAGCGCTTGATGGAAATTGACGTTTTCTCCGTCACCAAAACCCCGCAACCCTGGCGTCGAGCGGCCGCCGCGACCTATGTGCTGACCGGCGATGACATTCGGCGTGCCGGTGTCAGCAATTTGCCGGATGCACTCAAACTGGTGCCCGGCTTAACGGTGGCCCAGGTTGATGCCCATACCTGGGCGGTCACCGCGCGTGGTTTCAACTCTACCCTGGCCGACAAGCTGGAAGTGTTGCTGGATGGGCGCAGTCTCTACACGCCGCTGTTTTCCGGTGTGTACTGGCACAAAAACAACATCCCCCTCGGCGACGTCGAGCGGATCGAGGTAATACGTGGGCCGGGCGCGGCACTCTGGGGAGCCAATGCCGTTAACGGGGTGATCAATATTGTGACCCGCCGAGCAGGCGAAACGCAGGGCAACCAGCTGGCGGCCGGTGCGAGTCACACCGGTGAACGCTACGCCTATCTGCGCAGCGGGTTTAGCACGGAGTCCGCGGCATCTCGTTTATATGTCAAAGGTGAGGCGGTATCGGATTACCGGACGCGCAGTGGGCGCGATGCCGAAGATGGCTACGATGCCCAACGCGTTGGATTTCGCTCAGATCTGACTGTGGCAGGTGGCAGTGAGCTATCACTCCAGGGTGAAACCTACCGTGACAGTGTTGATCGCTTGGGTGGTGGCCGTGACGAAGAGCAGAGAACGGATTTCTTGATGGCAACGCTTTCGGCGCAAGACGATGGCTTGCCGCGCTATGACATTCGATTGATTGCTGAGGCCAGTGACTACGATATTAACGGTCTCTTTCATGAAGACAGGGATACTTTTTCGGCAGAGTATCGCCATCATTTTCACTTAGGGGAAAGGCATCAGGTTGTCGCGGGCCTTGGCTATCATCTGACGAAGGATGAGATTGAATCGCCCAACCTCAACTCACTCGCTTTTCTTCCTGAGAGTGCGCGGGATGAAACCTATGATGTTTATGTGCAGGACGTCTACACCGCGATTCCCGACCGCTTAAAACTGACCTTCGGTGTCAAAGCCGAGCACAATGATTATTCCGGGCTTGAGATCCAGCCTTCGCTCCGCCTTGCCTATACCCCGGATGATGAAACGACCTATTGGTCTGCGCTGTCACGCGCGGTGCGTATTCCAACCCGACTCGACCATGACTTCGTGATTTATGCGCCGCAACCGGCGCCTGCGGGCATTGTGATCATTCGCGGTAGTGAGGATTTTGAAGCCGAGGAGCTGATCGCCTGGGAAGCGGGCTATCGTAACCGTATCAATGCGATCAGCAGTGTCGATCTCGCGCTGTTTTACAATCGCTATGACGAACTTCGCGGCGTCGACTCCAGTGCCTTCCCTGCCTTGATTTCCAATGAGGGTGAAGGCGACAGCAGCGGTGCCGAGCTGGTCTTGAACTGGAATCCGAACGAAAGCTTTATCACCCAGCTCGGCTACAGCTACCACCATGTTGATTTTGAGCGTAAGCGTGGCAGTACCGATACCAGCATTGCCAATGCCAACCGCAATGACCCACGTCATCAGGGCTTTGTCCGGGTCAACTGGCGCTTGAACAAACACGTCAATCTCGATGTGAGGCTGCGCAATGTCAGCGAATTGCCTGACCTGGCGGTGGCCGGATATACCGAGATGGATGCGACATTGAACTGGCAAATTAGCGAAGGGCTTAGCGCCAGTCTGCTGGGCAAAAACCTGCTCGATCCGCAGCACGCCGAATTCAGGGCGAATAACCAAAGGGTAGAAATCCCCCGAACAGTGCAACTCAACCTGCGTTTGGATTTTTGACGATGAGTGGGTTGATTCACAATACGTCTAGCCCTGTTAGGCGGCGCCTTGCATATAGTCTTGCGCTAATGCTACTGATCTCGCCGATGGCAGCGGCCAATGAAATCGCCTTGGGCGTAAAGGCTGCTTTTCTCTATAACTTTACTAAATTTATTGAGTGGCCGGCATCGGCTGCGGATACAAACGGTCGCTTCAACCTTTGTATCGCTGCGTCACTGGCGGATACCCGGCAGATCGAACGCGTTGTCAACGGAAAATCCACCCAAGATAAATCGATCGATGTTCGCTTTGTCAGTGAACGAGGTCAATTGAGCGACTGTCATATGCTCTACAGTAGCGGCGAAGCGCCGTACTGGTCAGAACAATGGTTACGGGAGACCGTTACCTTGCCGCTTGTAACCGTGGGGGAAGGCGAGGATTTTATCGAGCGTGGCGGGGTGATCGGATTGATTATCGTGGACGGCAAGGTGCGTTTTGTTATCCATGAAGCGCGGGCGCGTGAGCAGGGGATAGTGATCAGTAGCAAACTCCTGTCCTTGGCGCAGCGAGTAGTCAGGTAAGGTCATGTCTATCTTGCACAGACTCAGCGCACTGCCCATTCGACACAAGATTCTGTTGTCGATAATCGGCACCAGCCTGATTGTTGTACTGCTCAGTACAGCGGTCTACCTCACGGTGGGTTGGGTCGGGCTGAAAAATAAGGCTGTTGATGAGATTGAAACGACGGCCAATATGTTCGCCCAGAATGTTTCTGCTGCACTGAGTTTCGGAGACGTTAGCGCGGCAGGAGATCTCCTTCTTTCCCTTAAAGCATTAACTGAGCTAGAGCGCGCCTGTGTCTATGATAAGAATGCCGGTGGCGTTTTATTTGCGTCGTATACGCCCGCTGCTAAGGGACTTCAATGTCCAAAGGAATTGGCGGCGGTGCCTGAGGACTTGGCAGGATCGCTATTGCACCGTGAAAAAGTCTTTGTCGGTCAGGATCAGCTGGGTACCGTGGTTCTACAACGCTCCACCGACGATCTCCAGGGCGCTATGGGGCTTAGTGTTCTGGTTGCTGTTGGTATGGTGTTGGTGAGTTCGCTGATTGCCTTTCTGCTGACGAGCTTCTTCCGGAGATTAATCGAACAGCCGATTACCCAGCTGGTTGCGACCACGCAACGGGTATCAGAAGAGAGTGATTTCGGATTGCGCGCAGAGAAGTTCGCCAATGATGAAATTGGCACCTTGTTTGACAGCTTTAATGGCATGTTGGCGCAGATTCAAAGTAGAGATCTGGCGCTGAGTCTTGCCCATGACGAATTGAAACAGCAGGTGACCGAAGTTGAAGAGGCGAACGCCGCGCTGAATACAACACTAAAACAACTTCGTGAAACCCAGGAACAGCTGGTCAATCAGGAAAAGATGGCTTCGTTGGGTGGTTTGGTGGCGGGTGTTGCCCATGAGATTAACACGCCTATAGGAGTGGGAGTCACAGCCGCCAGCACCCTGCACGCGGCCACCGAAGATATGTCGGCAAGCTATGAGGCCGGGCGCTTAACCGATAGTGGCCTGCGCAAATACGTACAAACGGCAATACAATCAGCAGGTATTTTGCTGAATAACCTCAATCGTGCTGCCAATCTGATTCACAGTTTCAAGCAGGTGGCGGTTGATCAGACCAGCAGTGAATTGCGTCAGTTTGATCTCCATAATTACCTTGAAGAGATTTTGCTAAGTCTTCTTCCCAAACTTAAAAAAACCAATATATCGGTAGAGTTGAACGTGCCGGACAATCTTTTGATGCAGAGTTTTCCTGGTGCGTTTTCTCAAATCATTACTAATTTGCTGATGAATTCATTAGTACATGCTTACCCCGACACTAAAGAAGGCACGATCCGGATTGATGTTGATCAAGAGGGTGAACAGATTGCGCTGCATTATCGAGACGATGGGGTTGGTATGGACCGAGCTGCCTTGGATAAGGTGTTCGACCCTTTCTTTACCACAAGGCGCGGTGACGGTGGCAGCGGGCTTGGCATGCATATTGTGTATAACCTGGTGACGCAGCAGCTGCGCGGGCGAATCCGCATGGATAGCAAACCTGGAGAAGGGGTACATGTGACATTGCAGATTCCCCAAAAGCTCTCAATGGAGGAGGTGGCCTAATGGCGGGCAATGACGCGTTGAATCTGGCTGGAGAAGAGAGTGATCTCGGTTCGGGACATAATGGGCTTGAACCTTGGCATTTGCTGGTCGTGGACGATGACAGTGAAGTCCACGATGTAACCCGCTTAGCGCTCGATGGTTTTGAATTTGCCGGCCGGCCACTGGCTATTCATTCGGTCTACAATGGTCAGGAGGCCCGAGACTACATGGCGACACACACCAACACGGCAGCTATTTTGCTGGATGTCGTGATGGAAAGTGACACCGCCGGACTGGATTGCGTGCGCTACATTCGTGAGAACTTGGGGAATCGTTTCGTTCGAATTGTTCTACGCACCGGTCAGCCCGGTCAGGCGCCGGAATATGATGTGATTACCCATTACGATATCAACGATTACAAGGAAAAAACTGAGCTGACCCGCCAGAAACTCTTTACCTGTGTGTATACCAGCCTGAGTTGCTATCGGGATCTCGTGGCACTGGAAAAAAACCGACGGGGCTTGGTTCGTGTTATCGAGGCCTCGGCTGACCTGTTCCGCTTGAGTTCGCTCGATGACTTTGCCCAAGGCGTTCTGGAGCAGCTGTCAGCACTTATGTACCTGGATCAGGATCTCCTGGTGGTGCGCACTTCAGGGCTTGCTCTGGAGAGTGGAGAAGACACCTTTCAAGTTGTTGCATCGACCGGTAAGTTTGAAGGTCTGGATTGTGAAGAAAAGCTTTGGTCGAAGCATCCGGATGTCAGGCAGCGCATTGATGATACGCTTGCAACGCAGAGCAATCGCTACGGCCAGGACTACGTTGTGGCGCTCTACACGACACAGAAAAATACCCAGAATGTGCTCTATATATCGGGTGATAAGCCAATTGACGTACCTGATGTATCACTCGTCGAATTGTTTGCCCGTAATGTGGCAATTGCCCACGAAAAGCTCTGCTTGATTAACAGCAGAGACTGATGGGAAGTGAGATGTAACGATGAATGATGTACTAAAGTTACGCCCAGAGAATGATTCACCTGCGGATGTATTCGAGGAAACACCGTGGCAGATATTGGTCGTGGATGACGATGAAGAGGTTCATCGTATTACCGAACTAGCATTGTCAGAATTTGTCTATGCCAATCGGCGACTCGAGTTTATTAACGCCTATTCTGCCATCGAAGCGCGCGAGAAGCTGTTAGCCAACCCCGGTGTGGCATTGATCCTGCTCGATGTTGTGATGGAAACGGACGATGCGGGTTTACGCTTCGCCCAGTTTGTGCGTCAAGATATAGGCAACAGTTTTATCCGCATTATTCTGCGAACCGGTCAGCCGGGTCTGGCGCCGGAGCGTCATGTGTTGACGGTTTACGATATCAATGACTACCGCGCCAAAACCGAGCTGACACAGGATAGGCTTTATACCGTGGTTTATACCGCCTTGTCCTCCTATCGCGACATGATGGCACTGGCCCGAAGTCGACAGCAGTTGGTGGGTGTGGTTGAGGAGTTGGAAACCCTCTCGGAAGTTACTTCGCGCAGCTTTCGGCAGGCACTGAAGACACTGGTCGCCGATACTCAGGTTATCTACTACGAACTTGAGAAAGATATATCTCCCACCCAGCACCGGCAGTTGCAGGATGTGCTCGAGCTGAGTCGAGAGCTGTTCCGCAAGGTGGATGATTTGGCGCGCTATTCGGAGAGCGGGCGCTATAACGAACTTCGCGTGCCGGTGGATCTATCGACGCTGGTCGACGATGTGCGCCTGGATTTACGTGAATCGATTGAGGAGATGCAGGCAGAGTTTGATTGCGATGATCTGCCGGTGGTGATGGGTTCTCGCCGACAGTTGTATCAGGTGTTTTACAACCTGATCTCCAACGCTTTGCGGTTTCGTAGCGAGCAGCCACCCAGGATCGGTATTGAGGCTAAGAAGGACATGGATGTTTGGCGATTTGCGGTATCCGACAATGGCATAGGTATCTCGGATGCCGATCGTCAGAATGCGTTCTCCCTGTTTCGGCGCGAAAATTCCCGCGATGTACCGGCGAGTAGTGGTGTCGGTCTGAATATCTGTCGCAAAATCGTGCGCTGGCATGGCGGCACAATTGATTTAAAGGGTGATCCCGGAGAGGGAACCCGCGTTGAATTCACCCTTCCCCTGATTTCGTGAGAATGTTGCGATGCAGACGCTGAATAGCGAGCGGGATGCATATCGCAATTGCCTCGATCGCATGCTGCGCGCGACGACGCAGGGAACACGTATACACGGGCTAAAGGTACTGGACGTCGACCGTTTTCGCCTCATCAATCAGGTGGCGGGTTTTAATGCGGGTGATGAATTCCTCGGCCATCTTCATAAAACGCTAAGCGCCTCGCTGCTGGAAGGTGACCGACTTTTCTATCTGGGTGAAGACAGTTTCGCCATGCTTTGCCCCTACCGCGGATTGAAAGAACTATACGCAGAAAGTGAGCAGCTTTTGGACGAGCTTGGCGGCCGCCAAGTGACCCTTGGTGGTATTTGTTTGGATGTGCACTTTTCCATCGGTGTAGCCCAGACTGAAGAGACGGATCAAAGTTGGGAGGCCGCAACGCTGCGAGCGGAGCGCGGGCTGTTTAAGGCGAAATCCGATGGTGGCAGTTGTGTTCGCGCCGAGTTGACGCAAGATGGCGAGCCGCATCAGGCGCCAGCACAGACTCCTTGGGTAGAGTGCATTCACCATGCTTTTTTGCACGACGGTTTTTCACTTGTCTACAGCGAGCTCGTAGATAGCGACTTTGTGCTAACCGATATCTTGCTTAAATCGGGGGGAGAGAGCGTACCTATCGCTGATTTGAGAGTCGAACTTGGCTCTATGGACTTGTTATTGGCGATGGACCGCTGGGTACTCACCAAACTGTCTGAATCCTCAACCTTGGCCAATAAAACGCTGGTCCGCCTGAGTCGCGCCTCGGTTTGCGCGCAGCAGTTTATGCGTTTTCTACAACGCCTGCTGACGGCTCATCCCGAACTTGCCGATAAACTCTGGTTTGCGGTTTCCGAGCGCGAGTTAGCCGATGTGCGCCCACAGTTGCAACAATTTCTGGAGGCCCTCAAAGGCTTGGGTTGCCATGCGGTATTACTGGACGCCGGCACGACGGCGGATAGTCTGGGTCATCTTAGCGAGTTGTCGGTTTCGACCGTGACCCCCTTTCCGCAGGCGCTGAATTATCAGCCCGACCTAAGAGAGGCTGTGATTCAGGCGATGGAAGGGGTTGCGGGAGCTGTCGGCAAGGACTTTATCGGAACGCCCTTTTCTTTATAGACCCACCTTCACGCAGCGTCACGAAGATGCCTGCGTTGCAACTCCGCTAGCATGATCTCTGCATCAACAATGCGTTTTACCGCTTTAAGCAGCGCTTCCGCCTCACGATAATGCCACTGGAGGTAGGCGAGCCATTGCTTGGTCGGCGAGCAGGCGTGGCGGGGTGTACAGTTTGTTTTTAGATCCTGCTGGAAGCCGATCAGGTGGGTGAGCACCTGCTGCCACGGCATGTTGGCTTGATGGGCGTTCTTCAGCGTTAGTGCCAGTGCCGGGTGGGCCAGCATGCCGCGCCCGAGCATCACGTCGTCGCAACCACTGAGTTCTTTGCAGCGCTGATAGTCTTCGCGATTCCAGATTTCGCCGTTGGCAATCAGCGGGATGTTCACGCGCTCGCGTACGTTTCCGATGGCTTCCCAGTGCGCTGGCGGTTTGTATCCCTGTGCCTTGGTACGGGCGTGGACAATCAGCTCGGATGCGCCCGCCTCAGTCACGGCGTTAGCGACCTCCAGCAGGGGCGACGCGTCGGCGTAGCCCAAGCGGATCTTCACCGTGAGTGGGGTTGCGGGGGCGAGGGTGCGGCGAATTTCGGAAACAATGCGGTGTATCAATTCCGGTTCATCCAAAAGCACTGAGCCGCCACGGTGTTTGTTCACGGTTTTGGCGGGGCAGCCAAAATTCAGATCGATACCGGCCGCACCAAGCTGTTCTGCGCGCGCTGCGTTATCCGCTAAACAGGCTGGGTCGCTACCCAGCAATTGCAGGTAAACGGGAACACCGGTAGGGGTTTGGCTGCCGCTTTCCAGTTCCGGGCAGTAGCGATGAAAGACCCGGGGGGGCAACAGTTGGGTAGTGACGCGAACAAACTCGGTGACACAGCGATCCAGCCCGCCAACAGAGGTAAGCAGGGCGCGCATTCGGGCGTTGACTACACCCTCCATGGGAGCAAGGTAAATCTTCATTGGTGCACGCGGATTCGATGGGCGCGCAGTATACCGCCGGCAGGGCAACTGAGCCAATCCGGGGGTGTCTTTCGTAGAAGGGGAAAGCTCAGTAGACTGAGCCCTTCGAGGAGTAGACATGACCGTTAAACAACATCTCTTATTTGCCATTGTTTGGATCGTTGCCGCAGGCGTACTTGCGGTGTTTGGGCAGAAGCCGGCGCAGCCTGATCTTCTGGCGCTGGAGGACGAGTTATTCAGCGACGAGGCCGCGCTGTTTGGCGATGAGGCTTTCGGTGACGAGCCCTTTGCCGACGGCGGGCAATCTTTCTTTGCCGAGCTGTCAAACGATGAGGCTATGGCGCGTGACGCGGCTCCTCAACAGGCAGCAGCGTCGGCTGGCGGGTCACCGGTTGTTGCCGTGCTCGATGAAGCTGTACTGGTTCAGCAGGGTGAGGTCTACCGCTTTTACTGTTGCGTCCGTGATGCCAAGGCAGACACCGATGCATCTCGGCCGGATCTCGTTGACCTGAGGCGCGATGAGCAGGCCACCCGTCTTGCCCGCACCTATCACCAGAAGCTCTATATCAACCCCTTCGCGCTGGCTGGAAAGGTGAAAATTGAAGCGTCACGCAGTCAGGGTCGGATGAATTATACGGTTTATCCCGGCAGCGACCCGCAGGCTTTTGCGGCCCTTGGGCTGCAACCGGGCGACAATGTATTGGGTGTTAATGGCGTCTCGCTGCAGCGCAGCGATGCCATTCCGGTGCTTTACCAGCAGTTGGCAGCAGCGGACTATGTGGCGGTTACCCTGGAGCGTCAGGGGCGTCCTGTCGTAGTGCTGCTGTCACTGGCTGCGTCGGTCTGAACAACAATAACAGGAATAGATTTATGACGGTAAAACCTCAACACGGCGGTTCAACGGCGCGTTTTCTTCTGGCAGTTGTATTGCTGCTGGTAGTCGGCGGAGGGGTATTGTTCAAGCTCTATGTCGCCCCACAAGTGGGCGATTTTCGCGTGATTCTCAACGCGATCGTGGGGTCCGGAATTGATACTCCGGAGGAATCCCGCCTGAAGCAGACCCTTAACATTGATGAGCGCTTTACCCTGCGTATTTTTGCGGCGAACCTGCCCAATGCGCGCTGGCTGCTGCCAACCAGCCGCGACGACCTCTTGGTGTCGCGGCCGCGCAAGGGCGATATTGTCCTGCTGCATGCCGACAGCGATGGGGATGGTCGCTCCGATGGCCGTGAGACGCTGTTGACCGAGTTGAATATGCCCCATGGCATGACCTTGATCGGCGACTGGCTGTATATCGCCGAACAGGATGCGATTGGCCGGGTAAAATTCAACGCTCAAGCGCGCGCAGTGGAGGGGCCGTTTCAGCGCTTGCTGAGTGGTCTGCCGGGTGGCGGAAATCACTGGGCAAAAAGTCTCGAGCTGGGGCCGGATGGTTGGCTGTATTTTAATGTTGGCTCCAGTTGTAACGTGTGCACAGAGGAAGACACGCGACGCGGCAGCCTAATGCGGATGCGTCCAGATGGCAGTGGCGCTGAGATCTACGCGGCAGGTCTGCGCAATGCCATGGGCTTTGCCTGGGCGCCCTGGGATCAGGCGCTCTATGCCGCCGATATCAGTCGCGACTTGTTGGGCGACGACTATCCGCCGGACGAGCTGAATCTGGTGGTCGAGGGGGGCTTTTATGGTTGGCCCTTTGCCAATGGCTTTGGTGATGCGGATCCGGATCTGGGTAGCCTGAAGCCCGACACGCTGGATACCATTGACCCCGTGTTGGCCATACCTGCCCATACCACGCCGCTGGGGCTGCATTTTCCTCGCCATGAGAGCTTGGCCGAGGCTTTTCCGCGTTCAGCCTTTATGGCTCTGCATGGCTCCTGGAATCGCTCCGTCCCTGACGGTTACCGACTGGAACTGCTGCAATGGCAGAGTGATGGTCAGATCTCGGTGCAAACACTGGTCGATGGATTCTGGACTGGTGACGATTTGGTGGGGCGTCCGGTGGACGTTGAAGAGGATAGCGCCGGTAATCTCTACCTGTCCGACGATTACGGCAGTGCGGTTTACCGCCTGAGCCTGAGTTCGGATTTGCCCTGATTTTACCTATGAGCTTGACCGTTTCTGCAATAAAACCGGGACCTTATGTGGTGCTATACTCTGCGCCAATGCTGATACTGTCCTGATACGGAGACGTTCATGAGTGATTTCAAGAAGTGGGAGTGTGTGATCTGCGGCTTTGTTTACGACGAAGCGGAAGGCCTCCCGGATGATGGCATTGAGCCAGGCACCAAGTGGGAAGATGTGCCCGAAGACTGGGAATGCCCGGACTGCGGCATCAGCAAGTTTGACTTTGATATGGTTGAAGCCTGAGAAGTGTTAACTTCTTCGCGCGCATCGGCTGGCAGCGTGCGATACTGAAAGGGTTCAATTTTCAGGAGAATACAGATGATTCGTGGTGCGTTGGTACTGGTAATCGCAGGGCTGCTTGCGGCGTGTGCGCCCGAGGTAGGTAGCGAAGCCTGGTGCAAGGATATGGATGCCAAGCCCAAGGGCGAATGGACGGGTAACGAAGCCAAGGATTACACCAAACACTGTATTTTCTGAGGCCGTTAGCAGAACCAAAAAAGGGAGCAAGTTGCTCCCTTTTTTGTGCCCGTCTGTTAGGGCTTAGACCAGCTCGATAGCCGTGGCCAGCGCTTCACCACCACCGATACACAGCGCCGCAATGCCGCGCTTCTTGCCGTATTTCTGTAGGGCGTAGATCAGGCTCAGGATGATGCGCGAACCGGTTGAACCGATGGGGTGGCCTTGGGCGCAGGCACCGCCGTGAACGTTCACCTTGGCGTGATCCAGATCGAGATCGCGCATGGCCAGCATGGTGACCATGGCAAAGGCTTCGTTGATTTCCCACAGGTCCACGTCGTCTTTGGTCCAGCCAGTTTTCACGTAGAGTTTTTCTACCGCGCCGATGGGAGCGGTCGTGAACAACTCCGGCTCATGAGAGTTGCGGCTGTGAGCAACGATGCGGGCCAGCGGCTTCAATCCACGCTTTTCCACTTCGGCGCCGCTCATCAGCAGCAGGGCAGAGGCGCCGTCGCTGATCGAGCTTGAGTTGGCTGCGGTTACGGTGCCGTCTTTCTTGAACGCAGGTTTAAGGGTCGGAATTTTATCCAGATTCGCTTTGCCGGGCTGCTCGTCGTGTTTAACGATGATTTCGCCCTTGCGGGTTTTAATAGTGACAGGTACGGATTCCGCATCGAGGCTGCCGTCTTCAATGGCTTTCTGGGCGCGCTTTAGGGATTCGATAGCAAAGGCGTCCATGGCTTCGCGGGTCAGGCCGTTGTCGTCGGCAGTAGCCTGGGCAAATGCACCCATCAGGCCACCTTTGTAGGCATCCTGCAGACCATCGTAAAACATGTGATCTTCGAGGCCTTTGGCACCGGTGCCAACACCGCCGCGAGCGCCATTAACCAGGTGAGGCGCGTTGCTCATGCTCTCCATGCCGCCGGCCAGGGCCACGCTGCAGGTACCGGCCTTGATCATGTCGTGGGCATAAATGGTGGTCTGCATGCCAGAGCCGCAGAGCTTGTTGACGGTTACGCAACCGGTGGTTTTGGGGATGCCGGCACCCAGAGCCGCCTGACGTGCGGGTCCCTGCTTCAGACCGGCTTGCAGTACACAGCCCATAACCACTTCTTCGATATCCGCGGCGTCAATGCCAGCGCGCTTTACAGTTTCAGCCATGGCGGTAGTGCCTAGCTCAACAGCGGTTGCGCCACTTAATGAGCCCAGCAGGCCACCCATGGGGGTACGGGCACCACTGACGATATAGACGGAATCGGAAGACATAACAGACCCTCACACAAGTTCGAACTATGAAATGAGGGCGCATTTAGCCATGTTGACGCCGCCATGACAAGCAATGGCGGCGCACAGCGGTTCTGCGCGGATGGCTGAGTGGGGCGTTGTTTAGGCGGCCTTGCTGTCCTTGTCGCCGCTCCCGCCTGCATAAAACTGGCTGAACCATTTGCGGAATTGGGCAATCGGGCCGTCGCCGTCACAGAGGACAGGTTGGGGGCGATACACCTTGTTTTCCCAGATCGGCATATCCTGTTGCACCTGCAGGGCGACGTTGGAAATTACTGCCTGTGACATGATTTCCTGACCGGCGTTCATATCTTTGGGCTGGGTGAAAACAAAGCGCAGATGAACGGTTTTGGCATCGATGGGCGTCACAGTGCCCATCATAAAGGTCTCAAATACGCCACTGAATCGCTGCCAGGTCTGCCCCGGGCCATTGCTGGACGTGTCGAGGAAGGAATCGCGGAACAAGGTGCCGGTGGTGTCGAAGGTTCCGTCTTCGAAAATCTCCGGGGCCTTGCTGACGAAGTGAGCGTGGCGCTGGAAGCCTTCGTGCTTCACTTCGCCCTTGGGCACGTCCTGATTGCCGTGCACGTACATAAAGTGGGCTGCATCGCAGCCGTTTTCCGCGGTTTCCTGAATGTGGGAGTGGAAGGTCCATTCGTAAGTAGAGATGTCGGTCCAGTCATCGCTGTTCAGCTCCGCGAGCTCTTCTACCTCAAACAGCGGGGCGATGTTGTCCGGGTGGTACCACACCCAAACCGCCTGATTTTTTTCGACGGTAGGGTAGGCGTAGATGCAGGGATTACCACCCGCGACCTTCGGCGGCATATTCCTGGCGTAGGGTACGTTTTTGCATACACCCTCGCCGGAAAACTCCCAGGCGTGGAAGGGGCAGGCGATATTGTCTCCCTTCACTTTACCGCCGTGACCGAGATGAGCGCCAAGGTGGGGGCAGTAAGCGTCCAGCACTTTCGCCTCACCGGACTCCGTGCGGAACATCACCATCTCGCGGTCAAAGTAGCGAACCGGTTTGACGTCGCCGGGCTGCAAATCTCGGGATAGGGAAACGCAGTACCAGCCAAAGGGTATAGGCAGCTGTGCGGTGTTTTCCATGGTCGACTCTCTCTTATAGGGTGTGCCGGCGCCGCATTGCGCCGTGCCTGTGAATTAACCGGATGAGTGCGATTATCAGACCGCGCCCGGATAAAAGTACACACGTGTTACCCGATTCTGACGCGATTGTAATCTTTTGCAAGTGTACTGGTTTAACCCTTCGGGCCAGTGCCCGGAGAAAACAGTTTGCCCCGCACATTGGTGCGGTATTGCTTTGGTGTCACCCCGTATTCCCGTCGAAAAAGCCGGCTGAAGTAGTTGGGGTCAAGAATGCCGCTGGTCTGGGCGATATCACTGATGGCGAGGTTGCTTTGCTGGAGCAATTCCCGCGCCGTTCGCAGACGGATGGTATTCAGATAGTCGAGTGGACTTTGTCCCGTTGCCTGTTTGAAACGGCGAGTGAGGCTGCGTTCGCTGAGCCCGGCCTGCTCGGCGAGTTGCGACAATTGGATCGGGCCTGAGAAGTGCTTGCTGATATAAGACTGCACCAGCGCTATCGCCTCGTCCCGGTGCAGATCGGTCTGTCCAACCCGATAGGCGTGTGAGTGAAAGGGGCGGCGAATTTCCGGCGAAAACTGCCGTTCTACGCGGTGGGCAATGGTGGTGCCCCAGCGCTCGCCAATGATGTGCACCAGCAGGTCGGCAATGGAGTTGATACTGCCTGCACAGTAGATGCGTTCCGTTTCCGTAATCAGATAATTGCGAATCAGATCGACCTCTGGGTAGCGTTCGGCGAAATCCTCGAAGTAGTGCCAGTGTGTCGTCGCAGGCCGCTTGTTAAGCAAACCCGACTCGGCCAGCAGATAACTGCCCGTGCCGACCGTGCACAGTGTGCTGCCCGAACGATATTGCTCATTCAACCAGCCGCTCAGAGGCTTTAGGTCGATGCCTTTCAGGGGGTGGCGCCAGCGCGTGGGCAGGATAATCAGGTCGAGATTTCCGGCTTCATCCAGACTCGCTTCGGGGCTGAGGCTGAGCCCGCCGGCGGCTTTTACGGGCTCGCGGTCAAAACCCAAAAGCTGCACTTGGGGAGCTTTCTGACGCGCCATACGCAGTTGATCGCTGGTGGCTTGAAGCATCTCTAGCGGTAGCGAGAGGCTCGATGTCAGCGCATTGGGGAGGGCTAGCAGGGCAATGTTGACCATGAATATATGTGGCTTTAAAGTGCTATAAAGTGACTATATTATACTAATTGCTTGCGTGTAGCTTGCCTAGAATCTGCCCCTAAGTTTTCGATGTGGAGCAGGTTTGGTGGCACGGTTACCGGTAATCACAGGTTTTGGCGGGATTAACGCAGCGGGACGCTCGTCTTTCCATCATGGCTATCGACGCATGGTGTTGGATGCCCTGCCGGACGATAAGGTCAACCGTACCTTGCAGAGCTTGTCTGCCCTGATGGGGGTGCCCGTCACGGACCGGGAATTCATTCTCAACCACACCCTGGTTCGCAAGATAGAAGCGGGCTACTTCGATACTGAAGCGATTCCCTGTAATAAACACATGCCTTTGGCGCCGGCCGGAGAAGAGCTGAGTTTTGTCACCCGCGCACGCAACCTGCCGGAAGTGATTCCCCCCAATTGGAAGGTGACAGAAATCGACAAAGGTCGAGTGCGTGTGGATATGCACGGTGCCAGCGATTTTCTGGTACAGACCACCCGCGTCAGCGAAGTGCGGGCGGCGGGGCAGTTGCCAACCGGTTTTGATCCCGGTGCGCTCTATGCCTCGCGCAGCCATCCCCGCGGGCTGCAGTTGTCGATTTTTGGCGCCTCCGATGCTATTCAGTCTGTGGGTATTGGCTGGGAGACGCTGTTGTCGGCGGTGCGTCCGGATCAGGTCAGCGTGTATGCCAGTTCGGCCATGGCCCAGCTCGACGAGAATGGCAACGGGGGCTTGTTGGCCGCGCGGCTCGGTGGCAAGCGGGTAACCTCCAAGCAGCTGGCCCTGGGGCTGGCGGATATGCCGTCGGACTTTGTGAATGCCTACGTGTTGGGGAGCATTGGTAGCACCGGCCCCTCGCTCGGTGCCTGCGCTACCTTCCTGTATAACTTGCGCGCAGGGGTTCAAGATATTCGCAGCGGGCGGGCACGTATTGCCATCGTCGGCGCCGCTGAGGCACCGATTACGCCGGATGTGATCGACGGCTATGCCACGATGGGGGCATTGGCCACCGATGCCGGCCTGATGAAACTCGATGGGGTGGATTCGCTGGATGATGCCGCCTACCGCCGGGCTTGCCGACCGTTTGGGGACAACTGTGGCTTTACGGTCGCCGAGGCGACTCAATTTGCGGTATTGATGGACGATGAGCTGGCGCTGGAACTGGGCGCGAGCATATACGGTTCGGTTCCCGATGTATTTATCAATGCCGATGGCTACAAAAAATCTATTTCATCGCCGGGGGCCGGCAACTATCTAACCGTGGCCAAGGCGGCTGCGCTGGTTCGCCAGGTATTGGGTGAAGAGACGCTGCGCAATCGCAGCTTTGTGCAGGCACACGGCACCGGTACGCCACAGAATCGCGTGACCGAATCTCACATTCTCAACGAAGTGGCCAAGGCCTTTGGCATTGACGGTTGGCCCGTTGCGGCGATCAAGGCCTATCTTGGTCACACCATCGCCTCGGCCAGTGGCGATCAGCTGGTGAATACGCTGGGTGTCTGGAATGACGGTATCCTGCCCGGTATTGCGACCGTGAAGGAATTTGCATCGGATATTCACCGCAGCCATTTAAGTTTGAGCCCGGAGCATCGCGAGATCGACGCCGATGCCGCACTGCTGAATTCCAAGGGGTTTGGCGGCAATAACGCCACCGCGACGGTGTTTTCACCGACTGCGACTCGCAATTTGCTGACTGCCCGTCACGGCAAGGCAGCATTGGCGGCCTGGCAGGAAAAACAAACTCAGGTGGCTGTCGCGGCCCGTGCCTACGATGAGGCTGCGCTTGCCGGACAATCGGAAGTGATCTACCGCTTTGATCACAATGTGCTCAATGGCGAGGAACTCAGTGTCAGCGATACCCGTATTTCCCTGCCGGGCTACGCCAACCCCGTGGATCTGAAGGTCGATACACCCTACGCCGATTGGCTGTCTTCCTGACGCCGCTACCCGAATTCCCTGCCGGGGCAGCAGACCTTTGCTGCCCCGAGTCGCCCGACGGCGTCAAACCTGCCTGTTTTTCCTTAAAAATCGCTAAGGTGGCCCCACCCGGCAAGACAAGTCCGCGCTTTCATGGTTGAATGTGTCGCCCGGGGAGCAGTGGCAACATTGTCATCTGCAGGCACCAGCTGCTGGATGGAGACACACATTGAAGAACGAAGCAAAAGCGCGGGTCGTCATTAATATGCCGCGTGAAAAGGCCTGGGCGCAGTTGCGCGACCTGAGCCTCGCCCACAACTATGTACCGGGCATTATAAAGACTGAAATAACCACCGAGAAAACAGAAGGTGTCGGCGCCAGCCGAAAGGTTTACCAGAGTGAAACCAAGGCGCTGGATGAAACCGTCGTGGAGTGGAAGGAAGGCCACGGTTTTCTGATCCGTCTGCACAAAGGTGACAAGGGGAGTCAGCCTCCATTTAAGGAAGCGTTTTTTCGCTATCATCTGGATGATGCCGGCAACAGCCAGACGGCACTTACCACCTCACTGATTTACACCATGCGCTGGGGCTGGTTCGGCGAGTTTCTGCAAAACCGCTTTTTAGCCGGCATATTTCGCTCGGTGATTCGTGATGTGGCGATCAGCATGAAAGCCTTTTACGAAAGTGGTGAGCCCACCACGCCCGCCAAACTGAAACAAATCAAAGCAGACATGAAAAGCTAGTGTTATGGATGCCTTGCAACTCCTGCTAGAACGGAACTCTGCACCTAAACTCACGGAGCCCGGCCCCACGCCGGCTGAGCTTAAAACGCTGCTCGATGCGGCAGTCCGGGCTCCCGATCATGCGCGACTTCGGCCCTGGCGCTTTTTGCTGATTGAAGGGGAGGCGAGGCACGCGCTGGGTGAGGTTTTCGCCCGCGCCGCGGCGCGGCGTAACCCCGATACTACCGATGCTGATCTCGACAAGGCGCGCAGTAAGGCTCTGCGCGCGCCACTGATTATTGCCGTCGTCGTCTGCTATACCGAACACCCCAAAGTCCCTCTGTTAGAACAGCAGCTTTCAGCGGGTTGTGCGGCTCATAGCATTCTGCTGGCGGCCGAGACGATGGGATACGCTGGTATCTGGCGTACTGGCGCGAATGCCTTTGATCGCGAGGTTCTGGCTGAATTGAATCTGGCCGAGCACGAATCGCTGGTGGGTTATCTCTATATCGGTAGTCGGGACGGACGACCGAAACCCTTGCCTGGCTACGACAGTCAGACGTTTGCCAGCACCTGGCCGTCTGAATAACTGTGGTAACGCATCTTTGAACGCTTATACCTGAAAACCGGAGCGACCATGCAGACCTTTGAAACGCTTGCCGTGACTGTTGAAAATCATATTGCTCACGTTCAATTAAACCGGCCGGAAAAGGCCAACGCCATGAACCTGCCCATGTGGGGTGAGTTGCAGACCTGCTTTGAAGCCTTGTCTGACGAGCCGGATGTGAGAGTGATCGTGCTCAGCGGCGCCGGCAAGAATTTCTGCGCCGGTATTGATCTGGATATGTTTGCCTCAATCGCGGGTGATGCCAAGCAAGAGCCCGCACGGGCTGCTGAACAATTGCGTCAGACCATTTTGCGCTTGCAGGGTAACCTTACGGCGATCGAGAAGTGCCGCAAACCGGTTTTGGCTGCCATCCACGGTAACTGCGTAGGCGGTGGTATTGATATGGTGAGCTGCTGCGATATGCGTTACTGCGCTGACGATGCGGTTTTTTCCATCAAGGAAATTGATATCGGCATGACGGCCGATGTCGGCACTTTGCAGCGTCTGCCACATATTATTCCGCAAGGGGTTGTGCGTGAGTTGGCATATACCGGGCGAGATGTAGAGGCCGGTGAGGCCTATGAAATCGGCCTGGTTAATCAGGTCTATGAAAGCCGTGAAGCCTTGCTGGAAGGCGTAATGGCAATAGCCGCAGATATCGCCAGCAAATCCCCATTGGCCATTCGTGGCACCAAAGAGATGCTGGTGTACACCCGCGATCATTCGGTTGCCGACGGCTTGAATTACATCGCGACCTGGAACGCGAGCATGCTCAGTCAGGCCGATGTGATGGCGGCGCTGACCGCACGCATGGAGAAAAAGGTGGCAAAGTTTGACAGCTAGGCTGACCGTTCACATCACTGTGCCAGCCAGTTGATTTGCTAAGATAATAACCACAACGAGAGTGATCGCAGTTTGATCAAAAATAAAGGCTTGACCATTTTCAATACCCCGCTGATTTCCCCGCTATTGCGGTTGTTAGCGACTGCGGGTTTGAAACTTTCGGGTTGGAAAACCGTTGGTGAAGCGCCCAAGCTGAACAAGTACGTGCTAATTGCAGCGCCGCATACCAGCAACTGGGATTTCTTTCCGATGGTTTCGGTAGTGCTCAAGTACAAGCTTGAAGTTCACTGGATAGGAAAACATACGCTGTTTCCCTTTCCGATACGCTGGTTTGTGCGCTGGATGGGAGGCATCCCGATTGATCGGCGTGCGGCACGCAATACCGTGGAGCAAGTCGCGCAAGCCTATAACCGCTCGGATAAGCTGGCACTGGTCATTGCACCTGAGGGTACTCGTGGCAAGGTCGATAACTGGAAGGCCGGTTTTTATCATATTGCCACCAGTGTCAATGTGCCGATTCAGGCGACTTTCGTTGATAGCCGTACCAAAACAACGGGCTTTGGGCCGTTGTTCCACCCCACGGGTGATTACGAAAAAGATCTCAGCGAAATCAGGGCTTTTTACGCAGACAAAGTGGGTATTCGTCCTGAGCTGACTTGAACGGCTGAAGATACAGCCGCACAGAAGCCATTTAAGGAAGGGAAATGCGTAAGCTTGTATCCGTGTTGCTGGGCGTGAGTCTGGCAGCGAGTAGTCTTGTGTCTGCGAAAGCGGCAGACACCGCCCTCGACCCCAATGCTATTCGTGCGGCTACGGCAGCCGTCAATACCGCTGCAATTGCGAGCGAAGATCCCGACAACTGGCTGGGCCACGGCAACGACTACCGTGAACAGCGCTATAGCCAACTCGATCAAATTAACGAATCCAATATTTCCGGCCTCGGGCTGGCCTGGTCGTTCGATACCGCTTTCAAGCGCGGTCTTGAGGCCACCCCCATCGTGGTGGATGGCGTTATGTTCGTCACCGCCAACTGGAGCATCGTTCACGCACTGGATGCGCGCACTGGCGAGGAGCTCTGGACCTACGACCCGGAAGTTCCCCGGGAGTGGGCCAAAATGGCCTGCTGTGATGTGGTCAACCGCGGGGTTGCTGTTTACGAAGGCAAGGTGATCTTCGGCACACTGGATGCCCGCCTGATTGCGCTTGATGCCGGTACCGGCGAAAAGCTGTGGGAAGTGCAGGCCGCCGATACCAAACAATACCCCTACACCAGCACTGGTGCTCCGCGCGTCTTTAAAGACAAAGTCATTATCGGCAACGGTGGCGCCGAATATGGCGTGCGCGGCTTTGTCACGGCCTTTGACGTAAACACCGGCGAAAAACTGTGGCGTTTCTACACTGTACCCGGAAACCCGGCGGATGGTTTTGAAAACGAGGTCATGGCGCGGGCTGCTGAAACCTGGACGGGGGAGTGGTGGAAGACCGGCGGTGGTGGCACCGTGTGGGATTCTATCGTCTACGATCCGGAGCTGGATCAGCTGTATATCGGTGTGGGCAATGGCTCGCCCTGGAATCACCGCGTGCGCAGCCCCGACGGTGGCGACAACCTTTATCTCTCTTCGATTGTGGCGCTCAACCCCGATACCGGCGAATACCTCTGGCACTATCAGGAAACGCCAGCGGAATCCTGGGATTACACGGCCACCCAGCACATTATGCTGGCGGATATGGAGTGGCAGGGCGAGACCCGCAAGGTTATCTGGCACGCCCCCAAAAACGGTTTCTTCTTTATTATCGATCGTACCAACGGCAAGCTGCTATCGGCGGAGCCCTATGCGCGGGTGAACTGGGCGACCCACTACGATATGGAAACCGGCCGCCCGGTAGAGACCGAGCGCGCCCGCTACGCAGACAAGGCCGAGTTTATCCGGCCGTCGTCTATGGGTGCGCACAACTGGCATCCGATGGCCCACAGCCCGAAAACCGGTCTGGTTTATATTCCTGCCATTGATGCGATGGTCAAATACGGCGACGTTGAAAACTACCTGCACCAATGGGGGCACTGGAATCTCGGGGTGCCCTTGGAGCAGGACGCAGCCCCGAACCATATTCTTGCGCAATTGATGTTGGGTAAGGTGACAACTGGCTCACTGCTGGCCTGGGATCCGAAAACCCAAAGCGCCGCCTGGTCAGTACCGTATCAGCGGCCCTGGAATGGTGGTGTGCTCGCCACTGCCGGTAACCTGGTTTTTCAGGGCACGGCGATGGGGGAGTTCCGCGCCTATCGTGCAGATAATGGCGATCAGCTGTGGAGTTTTGATGCGCGCACCGGAATCATCGGTTCGCCCGTTACCTACGCCATTGATGGCGAACAGTACATTACGGTGCTGGCGGGCTGGGGCGGCGCCTTTGGTTTGGTCGCCGGGTATGAACAGGAAGGCGGCATTCCGCCGAGTCGAATCCTGACCTTTAAATTAGGTGCTCAGGGGGCATTGCCCGCGAATCCGGAGAAAGTGCTGTTTGAAGCACCGGCGCCGGAACCGCTGACCGAGGAAGAACTGAAAACGGGCCGTACCCTGTATCACGAATACTGTTCAGGCTGTCATGGTGTCGATGCAGTTTCCAATGGCGCTATTCCGGATCTGCGTCATCTGCCGCCGGTTTTCTACGCGAACTTCGATGCTATTGTGCTCGATGGGATGATGCGCAAGGCCGGCATGGTTGGTTTCAGCGATGTGCTGGACAAGGAAGATTCGCGCCTGATTAAAGGTTACGTACTGACTCAGGCAGAGGAAGATCGCGAAATTCGTGAGACGCCGTCCTGGTGGATGTCGATCAAAATGGCCTTCTATCGTGTGGTTGCCAGTATTCTCGGCTGGCTGGTCAATAATCTCTGATATACCCCTGTGGCGCGCAATCGCCCGATTGTGCGCCTTGCTTCACGCTTTCTCCGAACTGTCATAAAGCTTTCTTTAAGCACGTTTCGATAGTTTCCTGATTTTCCCGCGTTTTTGCCCCGCTAATCCCTTCAGATACTCGCCGTTTTAGAAACTGTCGCCAAAAGGTTTCACATTAGTGTCGTGTAGCTGAAATAAATACGTCACACATTCTCTATAGGCTGAGCCGCAGTTACTGATATGGAGGCGTGGCTTGAAATCATGGAGCGAGTCGCGCGAGTAACTGAACGACCTTTTAAAAGTCTTTCTCAGTTGGGAGCAGCATACATGTTGAAACGAGTCTTGATTTCCAGTGTTGTCGCAGGCGCTCTGGTCGGTTGTACCGACAGCGGTGACGTAAACCTTTCACCTACTAATATCAGCAACAGCGGCAGCACAGGCGGTGGCACCGGCAGTAACGTCTGTGCGAGCTACACCGAATCCGGTCAGACCTTTCAGGGAACCTTTGACGGCCAGGACTGTGTGTATTCATCACTGTTCGTTAGCGACAGCAAGCCGATTACCGTTGATTCAATTACTTTCTCAAACTTTGGCGGTAAGCACGTATTCGAAGACAGCCTGTTTATCGGTGAAGATGTTAACGCGACCGCCGCTCAATCTGGGAAGCGCATTCCCCAAGAGGGCGAAGGTACTCGCCTGAATATCGCCGCTGGCGTGACCATGGTCTTTAAAGATCAGGACAGCTACGTACGTATCGCCCGCGGTTCACAGATTTTTGCCGAAGGCACGGCAAATAACCCGATCATCTTTACTTCAGATGAAGATGCCATTCTGGGTACCGCCACGGAAAACGATCGCGGTCAGTGGGGCGGCTTGCAGATTAATGGCAACGGCCGTACTAACAAGTGTCACGACGGCACCAGCACCGGTTCGGGCTTCGCCTCAAAAGGCAGCGCTAGCGATTTCGATGCAACCGCGAACAACGTCCACAACTGTCACGTAACCGCTGAGGGCCGTCCGGCCACTTACGGCGGCAACAACAACGCAGAAAACTCCGGTGTTCTGGAATACGTTGTTGTTAAGCACGCAGGTTTTGAAGTGGTTGATGGCGACGAGCTGAATGCCATTACCCTGAACGCCGTCGGTAGCGGCACCACTATCAGCCACGTCCAAACCTACACCTCTCAGGATGATGGTTTCGAAATGTTTGGTGGCGCGGTAAATATGGATCACATTGTTGCCGTTAACGTGGGTGATGACTCTATTGACTACTCCGAAGGCTACAACGGCGATATCCAGTACGCGGTCGTTATCCACACCTCTGGCGGTAACCGTTGTATCGAAGGCGATAACACCGGCGGCAGTCGCGATGACGGCTTCACGCCGACCACCAAACTGCGTATCTCCAACCTGACCTGCATCACCAGCAATGTGGATGAAAATGCCGGTACTAACCCGAGCGGCAAGGGTGATTCTGAAGGTCCGCTGTATCGTGAAGGTGCGTTCTTCGAAATGTACAACTCGCTGATCACGTCTTATGGCACTTCCATGGCGAGCAACGAGTGTCTGGAACTGGATGACTCTGAAGGTCCGCAGACCATCGATGGCGCGCAAGACGGTACCAGCATTGCCTCAAGCAACGTGATCGCCTGTAGCGAAGCGACCAAAGTCGGCGCAGACGCAGCCAACAGCGGTTTCGATCTGGTCAACTGGCTGGCCGGTGGTGGCGGTAACGCTCAAACACCTGCCAACAGCAACACCAACAATGTGCTGATCACTGGTTCCGATGTGGCTGGCAGCGCGATTGGTTCGGTACTGGAAGATACCACCGCCGAGCGCGATTACCTGACCGCAGCCAACATTCAGAACGGCGCCGGTACCACCGTCTTCGATCAGTCTACTCAGCTGTTTGATGCAGCGACTCTGGGATCAATCTTCAAGACCCCGACTTACCTGGGTGGCGCGAATTCCGGTGACAACTGGCTGAGCGGCTGGGCGGTCGGTCTTGACCAGCCCCTGAACCCATAACCCTCTGTAGAACAACGACGGGTTGGGAGGGTGCGTGATGCACCCTCTGCGCCAACCGAACAATCAGACTCTTCAGAATTGTGGGTTATTAATCATGAAACTAAGTAAACGAAGCCGATTGTCGCGGGCCATCCTGCTTGGCACCGTCTTCGGGTCCGGCCTAGTTTTGGCGCAGCAGGAAGAGGGCTACAAGCCCGAGATCGCTGCACCGGGGCCGATCGAAGAGGTGGTCGTCACGGGGCGACTCAAAAGTGTTGCTGCGTCAATCGTTGATGAACGTATCGAAATTCCCTTTTCAGCGGATTTTCTGGGCTTCGAAGCCATTGCACGGGCGGGTGATTCCACCATCGCCGGTGCACTGCGCCGTCTGCCCGGCCTGACCTTGATCGACGACAAGTTTGTATACATTCGCGGTCTTGGTGAGCGCTATTCCAGCGTTACTGTGAACGGGGCAGTGGTGCCGTCGCCGGATCTGGCGCGCAGCGTTATCCCGCTCGACCTGTTTCCGACGTCTATTGTGGAATCGATAAAAGTGCAGAAGGCTTTTGGTTCCGCAACGCCCGCCAACTTTGGTGGTGGCGCGATTGATGTGCGCACCAAGTCCTTCCCCAAGGCACCGCTGATCAGTTTCAGTGTCGGCACGGGCGGCAATAGCATTAGTCACAGTGGGCTGGAGTACAACGACAGCAGCATCAAGCCCTTGCCAGACGAAATTGCCGGCGCGATTGCGCGCTACAAAGGCGATATTTCCCAGAGCAATATTTTCCAGACCGAAAACGATGCGGGCAACAACACCACAGCGCAAGAGGCCGAGCAGATTCAGCGTAATCTGATGCTGGCCCTGCCGCGCCAAATCGGCATGGGCGAAAACCTCGACAACAAGCCTGATCAAGACTGGAAGCTGGCGGTGGGTAATTCCTGGGATGTCGGCTATCAGTGGTTGGTCGGTGGCTCGGTCAGTGCATCTATCGGCGAGAAGTTTCGCAATAAGGATCAGATCAAGCGTGAAATCGGTAACCCGGAAGAACGGTATGCCGAGGTCGACCGAACCAGCGAAGAAGAGCGCGCGACGTATTCGGCGACGCTGGGCGCGGAGTATGGCAATACCCACGCTGTGGGCTTGAGCTACTTCGATATCCAGCACGACGTAAAAGACGCGAGCATCTCTCGGGGATTCGATTCCAACAACCCGCCCTCAGACGGTAATCGCGTAGTGAAATACCAGACGCGGACTGAAGAACGGGCGCTGGAAATGGTTCAGCTGACTGGCGAGCACAGCTTTGAAGGTTTGGAGTTTCTCTATGACTGGAGTGAGCGCCTTGCCTTTCTGGAGTCGCTGCGATTTTCCTGGTTTTACTCAGACGCGCAGGTAACCACAGACGTTCCCAACCAGACCAACTACAGCGGTTCTACTGATCTCTCAACGGGCTTCACCCAGATTTCGCCAGCGCCTGCGGCCGGGCAGCATGTCTTTCTGGAGCTTGAAGATGAGGAAGAGAGCTGGGGTGGCAGCTTCGAGCTGCCGGTCTATCTGGATCAGACGGAAGTGACCATAAAAGGTGGTTACGCAGCTTCGGAGAAGTTCCGCGAGTACTACCAGTACACCTTCAACGTGAATACAACCGGTCTTTCCAGCTCGGTGCTGGCAGGTGGCCCCGGTCGTGTCATGTCGGATCCGGTACTGGGTGATCTCGATAATGATTTTACCGCTTCACTGGGCAGTAACTTCGGAACGGAAAGCTATATCGCCGCGCGTAAACTGAATGCCTACTTCGGTGAGCTGGATGTACGCCTGAGCGAAAATTGGCGAGTTACTCTGGGTTCGCGCTGGGAAGAGTACAAGCAGGCGCTGCTGACGGTTGATCTGCTGGACTTCACTGGCACGTCGATTCAGGCGCAGATTCAGGCCCTGCAGGACCCGAACCAGCGGTTTGCCTTTATCGAAGACGATTGGTATCACTCGGCGGCACTGACATATTCCGACTACGGCCTGTTTGGCTCAGAGGAATACCAGTTGCGGGCCAGCTACGCGCAAACTACGGTTCGCCCTGATCTGCGTGAAACGGCTCAGGTGGTCTATATTGATCCGCAGATCAACCAGCGTGTTCGCGGTAACCCCTTCGTTGAGAAATCTGACATTGATCACCTCGATCTGCGTGCTGAGTTCTTCTACGAGAATGGCGACAACTTTACGGTATCGCTGTTCTACAAGGATATCAGCGCACCCATCGAGACGGTTCGTCAGCCAGGTTCGGATGACAATGTTGTTCTGACTTACGAGAACGCCAAGTCAGGTGACATCTTCGGTATCGAACTTGAAGGATTGGTAACTGTACCGGCTGACCTGATTGGCATGGATGGCTTCTTCGTGTCCGGCAACGTTGCCCTGAGTGACTCGGAAGTGGAGATTGATACCACCAACAACGTACTGACCAATGACGTACGTCGTCTGACTGGTCACTCGGAGTACGTGATCAATGGTCAGTTGGGATACGACTCACCGGGTGGTATCCACAGTGTTTCTCTGATCTACAACGTGTTTGGAGAACGCATTTACTTTGCCGGTGTTGCCGGTAACGACGACGCTTTTGAGCAGCCCTTTCACTCGCTGGATCTGACCTATACCTTCTATCCGACCGATACCCTGTCGGTCAGCCTGAAGGTGCAGAACATCCTGGAAGAGGAACGTGAGTTCGAGCAGGAGAATTCCTCCGGTCGCAACGTTACCATCCTTGAGCAGGAAGTGGGTCGCAGCTGGGGCCTGAGCGCCAAGTACAGCTACTGAGGTTTAAGTACAGCTACTGATTTCAGCTCAAGCTGTCGAGTAATCAACCCGAATGGCAGTGGCCATTCGGGTTTTTGCTTTTTGTCTTGCAAGAAGTGAAAAGCTCACTTAGGATTGAGCGCATCTACTCGATTTAACTGAATGACACCGAACACAACATGAACCAACTTCATTCCATGAAATGCTTTGCGATGCGCTGGTTTGTACGCCCGGCGAAGCGCCACTGCGTGTCTGGATGAAGTAGTTAAATTTTTCATTAAGGCCGCAGAAATCTGCGGCCTTTTTTGTTTCAGGCTTCAGATTTTGCGGCAAGGCAGGGGAGAGTGCCGCCATGGGGCCACCATTGGCTTACCTGATCGTGATAGCCGTCTGGGCTACCACACCGTTAGCAATCAAACTCAGTAGCGACTATTACGCGCCATTCACGGCAGCCGTGATGCGCTTTGCGCTGGCGTCGCTGATCGCCTGCACACTTGTAGCCCTGTTTCATGGCGGCAGCGGCCTCAAGCGTCGCCACTGGAAGGCCTACGCCTTCGCAAGTCTCGGAATCTTTCCGAATATGCCGCTGGTTTACAGTGCCACGGGCTATATTTCTTCTGGCTTGATTTCTGTGATGTTGGCGACGTCGCCCTTTGTAATGGGCTTGTTGTCTATTGTGATACTCAAGAAAAACCCGTTCACTCCCTTGCGAGTGTTGGGTTTGAGTATCGCACTCGCCGGTCTGTTGGTGATCGTAGAGCAGCAGCTCACTCTGGGCGGAGATGCCTGGATTGGTTTGCTGTTGATGGTGGCATCGACGCTGATGTTTTCCTTGAGCAATGTATTGGTAAAGCACGTGGATACACAGGGTATTGATCCGCTGGAGCAGAGCCTTGGAGCCATGGTTTTTGCATTGCCGGGCCTGCTGCTGTGCTTCGCGCTGTCTAAAGATGAGCTGCCGCCGCTGGCGTTAAATACGTCTACTTGGGCGGTGATTTATCTGGCGGGGGTGGCCTCGATTCTGGGGTTTATGGCGTTTTTTTATGTGCTGCGCACGCTACCTTTTGAGCTTGTGGGTTTGGTGCCGCTGATTACGCCGGTGATGGCAATGGCGCTTGGCGTGTGGGTCGCCGGTGAAACGGTCAGCGAATCGCTGAAGCTGGGCAGCCTGTTGATTCTGTCTGGGCTTGCGGTGTACGAACTGCTGCCTTCGATTCTTAAGAAAATTCGCGGGCCGTCAGTTGTCGTCTGCACCGGTGCCGGGTGTCCGCAAAATCAGTAAGCCGCCACACACCACCAGAGCAATACCCAGTACTGTGGGGAGGTCAGGGACGACCCCCCAAATCAGCCAGTCCAGCAGGCCGCTGAATACCAGCGCAAAATAACTGGTGGGCGCCAGAATCGAGGAGGGGACATACGAGAAAGCCTTGGTGTAGATCACGAAGGTGCCGTACATAACCACGCCCACGTAGAGCAGCCAGGGCAGCGCGGCGCTCGGAATCGGCTGATAGTTGAGCGCAAAGAATGGCAGTACAAATAACAGTGAGATGCTGAAGTAGTAAAACAGGATTCGACTTTCCGGTTCGGTGCGGGCCAGTTCGCGTGTTCCCACCATGGAGATAGCAAGCCCGACGCCGGAGCTCAGGGCAATCAGCTGCCAGATGCTGATGCCGTCGAATGTCGGTCTCAGCACCAGTGTGACGCCGGCAAAGCCGATGATCAGCGGGATCAGTCGGGCGCTCGGAATCGCGCTGCGATACCAGACCAGAATCACCAGCGGCACCAGCAGCGGCGCGGTATTGCGAAACAGGGTCGCTTCGACCAGCGGCATGTGCTGCATGGCCAGATAATAGGTATAGAAGCAGGCGCAACCACTAACACCGCGAACAATATGGGTGCCCAGCCGTTGGGTTAGTACGGCGCGTTTGCCATTGCGCAGCCACCAGGGCAGTACCATCAGAAAACAGATCAGGTATTGCGCCAGTACGATGGCGGAAATATGGACCTGTCCACTGAGGTGTTTGCCGGCAGCAGCGACGGTACTGCCGAGGAAAACCGTGAGAATACCGAGCGTCACGCCGAGGGCAAATTGTTTGGGGTCTGCAGTACTGATAGTCGTTGTCCGTTGCACAGCCTTTGTGCGCTGAGCGTAGCTTCCTCAGGCAGTCGCGGGCGTTAAAATAGGATTTTAAAACCGCCAGTGTAAGGGTAAGTAATGTCTGTGTGGAAGCAAGCTGCGAGTATTGAAGATCTCAATCGTATTCAAGAGAACAGCCTGGCCAGTTGGCTGGGTATCGAATTTGTCGATATGACTGAGGATAGTCTGGTCGCCAGAATGCCGGTCGATAGCCGCACCAAACAGCCTTTTGGCTTGTTACACGGAGGAGCTTCCGTGGTGCTTTCGGAAACCATGGGGAGCGTTGGCGGCTTTCTTGCTGCAGGGCCGGAATCGATTGTGGTGGGATTGGAAGTCAACGCCAATCATCTGCGCTCGGCGACCGAAGGCTTTGTGACGGGAACCTGTCGCCCTCTGCACGTGGGGCGGACCACTCAGGTGTGGGAAACCCAGGTACACGATGATCAGCAGCGACTGGTTTGTGTGTCCCGGTTAACCGTGGTGGTCAAATCCACAAAGGGTTAAAACAGCTGCAGGTGGCCTAAGCCCCCTGCAGTTTGCGCACAGCTTCGACTTCGAGATCCTGCAGATCTTCCATGATGTCATCCAGAACATTGCTGATCTTGGTGCAGGTGCGAATGGTTTCAATTTGCGGCCACGCGGCGCGCTCACCTTCACGCATCAGGCCGACCAGTTCTTCCTCTGACAATTTTGCCAGCAACTTGCGCAAGTCGTAAAAGCGGAAGCTCGGCACTATATTGATGTCTCCGGTGTACTCCTGCTTGGCCAGACTGTGCATGCTGTTCAGCACCATATTCACCCGCGGCATATCCTGCAGGTAGTTCTGGGAGATAAAGCGCTGCGCGTCCAGTACCTCGGTCAGTGCTGCGCGGCCGATGCCGGTGAAAACTGAAGACAGCCCGCCACGTTTTTTCTTGCGGCTGATAAAGGGCAATACCACCGGGTTGATCTGGCTGACGATAAAGTGATTTACCCCGTACATGCGCGACAGACGTTTGGCGGGCAGGTCGTCGGAAATAGAACCGTCGATCCACTTGCGCGAGGCAAGGTAGGGTTGGCTGTCGCCGTACACGTTTTTGGCCTGCAGGCTCACCGGGGGATATACGCCGGGCACTGCGCAGGAGGCGAGCACGGCCGTGCGGATATAGACATTGGGTGAGGCGATGGCATTGAGCAGGCGCGAGGTCTGGTGAGGCTCGGCCGGGGCAATAGAGATGCAGATATTGCGCCCGGTTTTGCGATAAGCCTCTTCAAAGGTCATATCCGGGATCAGGCGGGCAATCAGATTCTGCAAGTCGTGGATATCAATATTGGCGCGGGTGCCGCGGAACATGCGGTTGAACCAGCTGGCTTCCTGCTTCGCTTCAAAGGCCAGATTCTTGGCATCCATGAACTGGGCCATCTCATCGTCATTGTGAGTGCCCAGCACCGCCGCGACGATGGAGCCGGCGCTGGAGCCGGAAATTACGTTGGGCAGCAGGTTCTGTTCCAGCAGAGCCTTGACCACGCCGATATGGTAAAAGCCGAGGGCGCCGCCACCACTCAGCATCAGCGCCGAGCGGCCATAGCACTGGCTGGCTCGATTAAAGAAGTCGAGCTTGGCTTCGAAGTCGATTTTGGGGTTGTTGGTGGTCGCGATATGTTTGAGGGCGTCGGCAATCTCGTCGACATAATCCTCAATAAGGTGTTTGGTGCCGAACTTGGAGCGGGAGTGAACCGCCGCTTTGCCCATACCGGCCATATTGCCGTGGATGCCTTCATTCAGGGTGAAGAGCAGGCCGATATCGTCTTGGCGACTGCGCAGGGCACGCAAGCGATCGAGTCGGTAGCGAATTGAGACATGGTCATAAAGGCGGGTTTGATCCATCTTGCGCCACTGCGCCAGTCCGACCAGATCGTCCCAAGCCTGCGCAGCCTGCGACCACTGCTCGTAGGATTCCGCGTTGCGAAGTCGCTCTTCTAGCTGCTTGCGTCGTCTCATTGGTAACTGCACATCTCTATCCTGAGTAATATTGACACCACCCACATTGTAGAGGGTATGAATTGTGAATAATAGCTGTTCATATGTCGCCCAACGATAGGGCTCTACGGTTACTACTCTGTGAAATATTGCGATTTCCGCGTGGAGTCACTCTCCCTCGCAATTCGACTTGCGTATAATTGCCGCTCGCATTACCGTCAGGGAAGATTCAATGAGCGCCGACACCTTCATGGCACAGAAAACTCCGCAAAAAGGCCGTCGCCCCATGCAAATGGCTGAGCTGGGTGTCCGCGGCTCAGTTCGACTGTTACAGACCTTTTCCGCAGTGTATCCCAAGGCACTGCGCTGGCTGATCGACTGGCGGGTGCCCGCGCCCGCCGAGATGCGCGAGCTGTTTGAATCGCTCGGCGTCACCTACATCAAGTTTGGCCAGTTTATAGCCAGTTCGCCGTCTATCTTTCCGAAAGAGTACGTGGATGAGTTCCAGAAATGTCTGGATCAGACTCCGGCGATTCCCTTTCGCAAGGTAAAAGCCATCATTGAGGAAGATTTGGGCAAACCGCTCGATCGCGTTTTCGAGCATATCAGCCCCCAGCCGCTGGCCTCGGCGTCCATTGCTCAGGTGCACGCCGCAACCTTGCTTAGCGGTGAGCAGGTGGTCGTGAAAGTACAGAAACCGGGCGTTAAAGAGACTTTGACCACCGACCTCAACGCGGTGTACCTGATGACGCGCTTGTGTGAGCGCATTATTCCGAATCTGGATCGGGGCTCCATAGCCGATCTGGTGGAAGAGATGTATCAGGCCATGCTGGACGAATGCGATTTCGTTAAAGAAGCCGACAACCTGATTCACTTTTCCCGTTTTCTAAACGATAGCGGCAATACCAGCGTTGTCGTTCCCAAGCCCAATCTTGAGGCCAGCAACGAGCGGGTGCTGACCATGGAGCGATTCTATGGGGTGGCACTGACGGATATGGAAGCGCTCAAAGCCTCCGGCCACGATGCAGCGGAAAGTCTGTTTAATGCCATGAATACCTGGTTTGCCAGTCTGACTCAGTGCGCGTTTTTCCACGCCGACCTGCACAGCGGCAACTTGATGTTACTTAATAATGGCCAGGTGGGTTTTATTGATTTTGGCATGGTAGGGCGAATCAAACCGAGTGTTTGGGAAGCGACGTTCAAGCTGTTTATGGCGGTGAATGAACAGGACTACCAGACCATGGCGGAATCCATGCTGGCGATTGGTGTTACCCGCAGCGAGGTCGATGTCGATGCGCTGGCCCGTGACATTCAGCACTTGTTCGGGCGGCTCGATGCCATGGAGCCCGAGTACCTGCTGGGCAGCGGTGGTTCCGAACCGGACGGGGTAACCAGCCTGATGAGTGAGCTGGGTGATATCGCTAAAAGCTACGGCATTCGCTTTCCTCGTTCATTTACCTTGCTGCTCAAACAGTTCCTCTACTTTGATCGCTACATGGATCTGTTGGCGCCGGGCGCCAATATCTTTGGCGATGATCGGGTAACGCTCTACCAGTAAGTTGAACGCTTGTTAATGGATTGTGGTCGGCGCCTGAGATTCAATGGTCCGACCATAACCAGAACGAGCGCTGACATGTCTTTCATTCAAGTCGATAAACCCCGCCCCCACGTTACCCGTATTACCCTTAATCGTCCCGAGCGCATGAATGCCATGGCCTTCGATGTGATGGTGCCCTTGAAGGAAGCGCTAGAGGAGGTGGGGTTTGATAATGATACACGCGTTGTCATATTGACCGGGGCCGGCGAAGGCTTCTGTTCCGGCGCCGATCTGGAAGATCCAGGTTACCTCTCCATCTTTGATGGCCTCACCATGCCCGGCATTGCCCGCCGTGCCATGCGGGTGCTGGATGACGTTATCAAGGCTATTCACGACATGCCCCAGCCGGTCATTGGCGCTATCAATGGGGCAGCCATTGGTGGTGGCTTTTGTCTAGCGATGGCCACGGATATTCGTATCGCCTCCGAGCGAGCGTATTTTCGGGCCGCAGGTATCAACAATGGCCTGACAGCGGCTGAGCTGGGCTTGAGTTATATGCTGCCACGGGCCATCGGTTCAAGCCGGGCCTTCGAGATCATGCTGTCGGGTAGGGATGTGAGCGCCGAAGAGGCCGATCGCATTGGGCTGGTATCTCGCGTGGTCTCCCCTGAGGCGCTGCTGGATGAGTGCTGCCAGCTGGCCGAGCGGATCAGTGGCTTCAGTCAGTTGGGCGTGGAGATGACCAAGCAACTGATGTGGGCCGGCCTTGAGGCGGGTAGCCAACAGTCGCATATGCATTACGAAGGTCATGCCCAGCTGTTTGTGCGGATGACAACCCAGAATTTCGAAGAGGCGATCAAGGCGCGAAAGGACAAGAGATCCCCGGTTTTCAAGGATTGAGTCTGGCGCTTAGTGGACTTATTCCCATTGGCAAACTCTCTTTGCATCAAGGGCTGTGAAATAGTCTAAACTTAGGGAAGAGCGAGTTCTAGGCGCTGTGAGTCTATATGGCAGGAGGGGGCTTGAAGACGCACAACTTAATGAAGTATATGGTTTTTTCTGTGGCGGTGCTGCCGCTGCAGGAGCTGCGCGCGCTTGGCCTGGGAGATGCTGAGTTGCACTCCCCACTGGGCGCTCCATTAGAGCTACATATCCCGGTTCGGCATACGGGCAGCCTGTCCGAAGATGACCTGAAGTTAGTGCTATCAACGATCGAGGATGGTGTTTCCGGCTTACCGCTGGATTCCGAGGTGAGGTCAAAATATACGCTGACGTACGACGCTAAAGCGCAGCGAGTTGTTCTGCGCTCGGATTCGGCGATTGTGGAACCCTACATTGCCTTCACGTTGAATGTAATGTGGCCGACGGGCTACCTGAAGCGTGAATACACGGTCCTTATGGATTTGCCTGATCTCGCTCTCGACAGTAACCAGCGCGTGGCAGCCTCCGGTAAGTCTCCTTCCTCAAAGAGCTCAAGTACTTCAGGTGCCGATGTCCGTCAGCGGCGCAAGCCAGAGCAAACGGTTCAACGACAGCCCTTGTCCCCATCTGACCGACAATATCGCGTTGCGCGAGGCGACTCCCTGTGGACGCTTGCTGGAAGCCTCAGTCGGCAGCGCGGAGGCGGGCGTGAGCAGTGGATGGCGAGCCTGTTCCAATACAATCCTCGAGCTTTTATCGGCGGTCACCCGGAGCGATTGAAAGAGGCTTGGGTACTGAATATTCCGGAGCAATCCGGTGATGTCCGTTTGGTATTCAACGACAGCGCGCAGGGTTATCGCCTCGTCGATCCTTGGCAGGAGGCTCAGGAAGCTGTTGCGGTAGTGGAGAGTCTGCCACGTGCTGTTCAAGAGGTGCCGGAAGAGTTGGTCGAGGAGCCCTCGGCAGAACAACTTGCAGTGAGCGATGTTGAAGAGTCATCAGAGGTTATGGCCTATTCGTCCGAGGAGACCGAATTCCAACCTTACACTCAAACACCCGAGTCTGAAATTTCCGATGAAGCCCTAAAGCAGGCTGAAAGAATTAGGATGCTGCGGCGGATGGCTGAAGTGGAGGCCAAGCTGGAGGAAGCTCGGGCGAAAATCGAGGCTGTCCGCAAACAAGAGCCAACGCCGAACGTTGAGGCTCCTCCGGCATGGGCTTTGGGATTGCCGTTGCTGGCGCGTTTCCCCGGGCAGTTGCTTCGGTCTCTCGGCTGGACATCCATTGGTATGATTTTGGGTTTCGGCTGTTTGTTTGCGCGGGAGTGGCGCTTGCATCGTCGCCTGTCGTCGCTGCAACGGCGCATGTCCGGTACTCAGGGGTGGTTAGACTAAGGCTGTTTTAATTGCCCATAAAAAAACCCGGCATAAGCCGGGTTTTTTTATGACTGGCGGTGAGGGAGGGATTCGAACCCTCGATACGTTGCCGTATACACACTTTCCAGGCGTGCTCCTTCAGCCACTCGGACACCTCACCGGGGTATTGCTTCACGTATTTATTCGGGTATTTAGCGAGCCCCGAGACCGCACGCCTGCGTGCTCGTTATCGCCCCTGCGGGCGCTCTTTCCGGCAAAGCCTCCAAGTCAGCCACTCGGACACCTCACCTTTATCTCCTGATCAGGAACCTGCCCGTCTCAGAAGGGCCGCTACTCTATAGAAATGCCCATCAAATGGCAATATTGGAAAGGCCATTCTCTTGTCCGGGCTGCCGGGGCGGGGGTGGTGTGTTAAGCTTGACGGCTTCATTTATCAGGTTTTAAACGATGTTGAAGTGCGCGATTGTGCCGGTAACGGCCTATCAACAGAACTGCAGTATTTTGGTTTGCGAGGCCACCGGCAAGGCGGCCGTTGTCGATCCCGGTGGTGATCTGGAAAGGATTAAATCCGGGCTCGAGCAGCTTGGCGGAACACTGGAAAAGGTGCTCCTGACTCACGGCCATATGGATCACTGCGCGGCGGCCGATGACATGCGTCAGGAATATGGCGTGCCGATTATTGGTCCTCAGCAAGAGGACAGCTTCTGGATCGACAAACTTCCGGACTGGTGCGAGATGGCCGGCTTTCCTCGTGCCGAGGCCTTTGTGCCTGATCAGTGGCTAAACGATGGTGATACCGTAACCGTGGGAGAGCAGACGCTGCAGGTTCGGCATTGCCCCGGTCATACGCCGGGCCATGTTATTTTCTTTCATGAGGGCGTGCGACTGGCCATTGTGGGGGATGTCTTGTTTCAGGGTTCTATTGGGCGAACGGACTTTCCCAAAGGCAACCACGACGAGTTGATCAGTTCCATTCAGGAAAAGCTTTGGCCGCTGGGCGATGACGTGACCTTTATTCCCGGTCACGGACCGACCTCGACCTTTGGTCAGGAGCGCCGCACCAATCCTTTTGTCTCAGATACCCGGTTTGGCTGATGGCAGATTCACTGACGCATATTGACGCCAAGGGCAATGCCCAGATGGTGGATGTCACGGCCAAGGCTGTGACGGAACGTGAGGCTCGTGCACAAGCCTGCATTCGCATGCAGCCAGAAACGCTGGCCATGATCGTTAACGGCGAGCACAAAAAGGGTGACGTGCTGGCCGTGGCGCGCATTGCCGGCATTCAGGCCGCCAAGAAATGTGCGGACCTGATTCCCCTCTGCCATCCACTGATGCTCACCTCTATCAAAGTGGAATTGACCCCGGACACCGAGAACAACGCTGTGGTTATCGAAGCCCGCTGCAAGCTGGCAGGGCAAACCGGTGTTGAAATGGAAGCGCTGACAGCGGCCTCAGTTGCAGCGCTGACGATCTATGACATGTGCAAGGCCGTCGACAAGGGTATGGTCATCGGTGAGGTCAAACTGCTTGAAAAGCTGGGTGGTCGCTCCGGGCATTGGCAGGCCGACGCATGATTCGCATTCTGTTTTTTGCCAAGCTGAGGGAGGCTCTCGGTTGCCATGAGTTGGAATGGCCTGTCACAGAGCCTGTCAAAGTCAGTGCAGTGCGTGAACAGCTGATTAAAAAACACCCGGCGTGGGAAGAGGTTCTATGTGCGCCGAATGTGCTGACGGCGCTGAATCAGGAAGTGGTTTCGCTGGAGTCTCAGGTTAATCCGGGCGATGAGCTGGCCTTTTACCCGCCAGTGACCGGGGGCTGAGCATGACGGTCAAGGTCGTAGTCGATACCGCCGATTTTAACGCGGGCGAGGAAATTCAGCGGGTACAGCAGTTGGCCGATTCAATCGGCGGAGTAGCCAGCTTTATTGGCTGTATGCGTAGCAATAACGACGGTCGCCGTGTTCAGGCCATGAGTCTGGAGCACTATCCGGGGATGACGGAAAAATCCCTGCAGAAAATCGTCGATGAAGCCTGTAAACGTTGGCAGTTGCAGGGCGCTACCGTCATCCATCGTGTTGGCGAGTTTGTGCCAGGTGATCAGATCGTGCTGGTGGTAACGGCGGCTGCACATCGCGGTGAGGCTTTTGCCGCCTGTGAATTCATTATGGATTACCTGAAGACTCGCGCACCCTTCTGGAAGAAAGAGTGCACCGATGAGGGCGATTTTTGGGTTGAGGCTCGCGACAGTGACGGTCAGGCGGCAGATCGCTGGTAAACTCATTTAAACGGACGAGCTGAAAGGCCCATTCTGAGCGCCTGTGCGGCTGTTGACGTCATTAAATTTGCGGGTGAGGCGTGTATAATGCCCAGGCCTTATCCCACCTGAAAAAAGGAATAATTATGAGCCTGGACAGCCGCGAATTTCGCAATGCACTGGGGCGTTTCCCGACCGGTGTTTGCGTGATCACAGCCAATCCTGACGGTTACGAGCCCTTTGGTATGACCGTTAACTCCTTTGCCTCAGTTTCTCTCGACCCGGCACTGGTGCTGTGGAGCCTGCAGAACGATTCCGAGTGCTTTGACGCCTTTGCCAAGGCGAAAAAATACGCGGTGAACATTTTGTCTCAGGAACAGATGAATCTGTCTAACATGTACGCCAAAAAGGGCGATCACGCGCTGGACAAGAGTCACTACACCCTGGGCCGCCACGGCACACCGATGATCAAGGGCGCACTGACAACCTTTGAATGCGATATTTGGCAACGCTATGAAGGTGGCGACCACGTGATTCTGGTGGGTAAGGTGCAAAGCATGGTTAACAGCAATAACGACAAGCCACTGGTATTCTTCTCTGGCAAATACCGCGAGTTGCGCTGATGAACTATTGCAGTGAATGCGGCAAATCGGTTGATAAGCGTATCCCCGAGGGAGACGATCGACCGCGCTATATCTGCGATCACTGCAATATCATTCACTACCAGAACCCTCGGGTAGTGGTGGGCTGTCTGATCACCGCCGGCGACAAAATCCTCATGTGTCGCCGGGCAATCGAACCGCGAAAAAATTACTGGACGCTGCCCGCCGGTTTTATGGAAAACGGTGAAACCATGTTGCAGGGCGCGCTGCGTGAATCTCAGGAAGAGGCCTGCGCGGAAGTAAAGGGTGAAACCTTGTACCGTCTGTTCGATATTCCCCACATTAATCAGGTTTACGTGTTCTACCGCGGTGAGTTGAAAGATGGCGCTTTTGCCGCCGGCCCGGAGAGCCTGGAAGTACAATTATTCGATGAGAGCGAAATCCCTTGGAAAGATATTGCCTTTCCGGTGGTGACCGATTTGCTCACAGAATATCTCGACGACCGGAAAAAAGGCGTTTTCCCGGTTCGGGTGGATCAGCCCAGCCCACTGTGGGCCGAGCATACTGGCTGGAACAAACGCTGAAACCGGCCCTATATTTGGTGCCTCGGAAAAAGCTGTAACGACAATGACAACCAATACTCTGTCACTGCTGGCGGGAGCTTTGCTGCTTGGTGTATTACTGGGTTATCTGCTCGGAGATCTGCGCCGGCGTCGCGCCGGCGAAGTGTCTATTCGCGCAATAGAGGTGGATGCGAAGGCCTACGCCGTCAAACTTGAGGCTGCAACGGCGCAAAGCGAGCGCCTGATGAAGGAGATTGCAGAGCTCCGGCAGAAAAATCTTGAAAGCGCCAACGAGAATGCCCGGCTGTCGACACGGCTGGAAGAGCAGGCCAAGACCCATCAGGAAAAAATGCAGGTGCTGGAACAGGCCCGCGATCAATTGACGGTTCAGTTCAAGCAACTCTCCGATTCAATTTTTGAACAGAAACAAAAAAGCTTTAACGAATCCAGCCGCCAGACACTGGAAACCCTGCTGACCCCGTTCAGGGATCAGCTCAAGGAATTTCGTACCCGCGTTGATGATATATACGACCGCGAGACTCGCGATCGCAGTACCCTGAAAGAACAGATTGCCCAGTTACAGCAGGTCAATCAGCGTATGAGTGCCGAGGCGGTGAATCTCACGCGGGCACTCAAGGGCGACAGTAAGGTGCGCGGCAACTGGGGCGAGGTGATACTGGAGCGGGTTCTTGAGGAATCCGGCCTCCGAAAGGGCCACGAATACGAGACCCAGACCAGCTTTACCGAGCATGATGGCCGCCGCCTGCAGCCCGACGTGGTGGTGCGCTTACCCGATGAAAAAGATATCGTCATCGACGCCAAAGTGTCACTGGTGGCTTATGAACAGTATGCCAGCGCCGAGGACGAAACCGAGCGCAAACAGGCGCTACAGGCTCATGTGCGATCCATCAAGCAGCACATTGATGGCCTTAGCCTGAAGTCCTATGAGCATATTGCCGGGATTAACAGTCTCGATTTTGTGTTGATCTTCGTGCCCATAGAATCCGCTTTTATGGCGGCCTTTGACGCCGACCCTGAGTTGTTTCGCACAGCCTACGAGAAAAACATCATCGTGGTTAGCCCGACAACCCTGCTGGCAACTCTTAGAACCGTGCAGAGTATCTGGCGGCACGAACACCAGAACCGCAATGCAGAAGCGATCGCCAGTGAAGCGGGCGGCTTGCACGATCAGTTTGTGATGATGCTGTCTTCGATGGAGGATATCGGCAAGCATCTGGATCGCAGTCGCGAGGCCTACGAGAAAACGCTCGATCGCATTAGCCGCGGTCGCGGTAATCTGGTGCGCCGGGTTGAGAAACTTGAAAAGCTCGGCGCTAAAACCAAGCGCAGTCTGCCTAAGAATTATCAGGCAGATGATGAATTTGAATCCCTACCTACTGCAGACGACTAACGGAGCGCAACATGGCATTTCCCAAAGTTGGCAATATGGCCCCGGCATTTTCCCTGCTGGATCAGGACGGCAACAAAGTTGCCTTGAAAGATTTCAAAGGCGAGAAAAATGTCATTCTCTACTTTTACCCGCGCGCCTTAACGCCGGGCTGTACGACGCAAGCCTGCGGTCTTCGAGATACCGAGAAAGCGCTCAAAAAGAAAGACTGTGTGGTGCTGGGCGTCAGCTTTGACGAGCCCGCTAAACTCAAGCGTTTTCAGGAGAAATACGATCTCAACTTTACGCTCCTGTCAGACCCCGACCACGCCATTATCGATAAATACGGCTGCTGGCAGCTGAAGAAGTTCATGGGCAAGGAGAACATGGGCACGGTGCGCACCACCTTTATCATCGGTAAAGACGGTCGCCTGAAGCATATTCTCGACAAGTTCAAAACCAAAACGCATCACGACGATGTGCTTGAGTGGGTTGAAGCCAACCTGTAATTGATTCAGCCGACGAACCCGATACAGCCAGGACGCGCCATGAGAAAGTTTATGTACACTGCTATCACCTTACTCACGTTGAGTGTGGTGTTTGGCGCCATTTTTGGCTTTATCGAGTTTCGCGACCGCATGGTCGGCAGCTTTGTGGCGGCTTATATCCCACCGCCTGTCGGGGTTGAAGCCGACCCGGCTCTGGAAGAGCAGTGGGATACCACCTTGTCAGCCGTCGGCACGGTAAAAGCCGTCAATGGTGTCGATATCACCACTGAGGCCAGCGGCCTGATCAAGGAGATTTACTTTGCCTCCGGTCAGGAGGTGGACGAGGGTGACGTACTGATTCAGCTTGACGATGAAGTTGAGCAGGCAAACCTCAAAAGCTTTAAAGCCCAGTATCGACTGGCAAAAATCAACTTTGATCGCGATTCCCGCCTGATGCGCAGCAACGCTATTTCTCGCACCGAGTTTGACAAGGTCGAAGCCCAGCTTGCAGACATGAAAGCGCAGGTCGAACGCACAGAAGCGACCATCTCGCAAAAGAAAATCAAAGCGCCATTTTCCGGTCGTTTAGGCCTGCGTCAGGTCAATGTCGGGGAATTTATTAACAGCGGCGACGATATCGTGACCCTGCAGGCACTCGATGAGTTGCTGATCGAGTTCTCCGTCCCGGAGTATTTCACGCCCAAGCTCTATGTGGGCCAGAAAATCCGGTTCACGGTCACGGCCTTTGGGCAGCGCGTATTTGAAGCCACGATTTCCTCGATCAATGCAAAAGTTGACGAAACGACGCGCAATATTCAGGTGCAAGGCAATTTTCTGAATGACACCGGCAAGATTCTGCCGGGTATGTTTGCCAATGTGAGTATCATCCTGGAAGAGCAGAAGTCTGTTATCACAGTGCCACAAACAGCGATTAGTTACTCACTCTACGGTGATTCGGTGTTTGTGGTCTCCGAGCAGGAGCTGAACCTGAAAACGCCGGATACTACGCTGGAAATCTTTGGCCTGGAAATCGATCTGTCCAAAATCCATAAAATGGAAATTCCACCCGAGCGTGGACTGGCGGTGAGTCGCCGTTACGTGAAACTCGGTGAACGTCAGGGCAATCGGGTCTCCATTGTTGAAGGAGTGTCCGCCGGCGAACTGGTGGTGACGGCTGGCCAATTGAAGTTGAATAATGGCACGCGGGTCGAAGTCATTGAGCAGAAGCCGTAGGCCGCGCCATGAATTTTACTGATATTTTTATTCGTCGACCGGTTCTGGCTTGTGTGCTCAGTTTATTGCTGTTGGTGACGGGCCTGAAAGCCTTTACCGGCCTGCAATTGCGCCAGCACCCTGAAATAACCTATCCCGCTATTAACGTTACAACGGTTTATCCCGGTGCTTCTGCGGCCTTGATGAAAGGCTTTGTGACCACGCCGGTACTTTCTGCGTTGAGCTCCGCAGAAGGGATTGCCTATATGACGGCGACGAGCACCGACAGTACCTCAGTCGTCACCGCCTTTCTGACGCCCGATTACGACGTGGATTCGGCCTTCCTTGAGGTTAGCGCCAAGGTCAATAAGGTGCGTACTGAATTGCCGCGCGAGTCGGAAAACCCGCTGGTCGAAAAAATGGAAAGTGCCAGCGGCGATATTCTGCAATACATCAGTTTTGTCAGTGAGGTGATGAGTCAGGAGCAGATTACCGACTATTTGAGCAAGGTGGTTCTGCCCGAAATCAATACCATTGAAGGGGTCAGTCAGGCCCAGATTCGCGGTAAGCGCACCTTTGCCATGCGGATTTGGTTAGACAGCGAGCGTATGGCGTCACTGGGGCTTTCAACGGATGACATTGAAAGTGCGTTGGCGCGCAATAATTACCAGAGCGCAGCGGGCAAAATCGACGGCGAGTTCGTGCGCATCTCGGTAACGGCGGATACTGACCTCAATTCCCGCGAGGAATTTGAAGATATCGTGGTTCGCGGAAATGGCCAGACTCTTATCCGGATGAAGGACATTGCGCGAGTCGAACTAGGTGCCGAGCACTACCGAGACGTGATTCGCTACGGTGGTCAGCGAACGGTGTTTGTGCAAACAACAGCTTCGGCCAGCGCCAACCCGGTGGAAGTTGCCGCCAATGTGCGGGCTGCCTTGCCCGACCTTGAAAAACAGTTGCCGCCAGAGCTGAAAATGGAAGTGGTGTTTGACACCACCGTCTCCATCGAAAAATCCATTGAGGAAGTCCTGAAAACGCTGGTCGAGGCGAGCATCATTGTGGTGCTGGTGATTTTAGTCTTCCTCGGCAATCTGCGTTCGGTGTTGGTGCCGATGGTGACCATCCCGCTGTCGCTCGTGGGCGTGATGGTGCTCATGCTGATGATGGGCTTCTCCCTCAATCTGCTGACCTTGCTGGCCATGGTGCTGGCGATTGGTTTGGTTGTGGATGACGCCATTGTGGTGCTGGAGAATATTCAGCGTCATATGGAGGAGGGCGAGTCACGCTATCAGGCGGCGCTGAAAGGGGCGCGCGAGATTGCCTTTCCGGTTATCGCCATGACGTTCACACTCGCGGCGGTGTATGGTCCGGTCGGGTTTCTCGAAGGTTTGACCGGAGCCCTGTTTACCGAGTTTGCCTTTACTCTGGCCGCGGCCGTTATCGTATCCGGCGTGGTGGCGCTGACCCTGTCGCCGATGATGTGTTCCCGGATGTTGCCGGAGCAGATCGCCGAAGGGCGGTTCTCCAAAAGCATTAACTCCGTACTCGATGGCTTGACCCAGTTGTATCTGAGAGCTTTGGATGAAGCGATCAAAATGCGCTGGCTTACGGTGTTGTTCTGCGCGGTGATTCTGAGTTGTATCTATTTTCTTTACGACTCGATAGCTCAGGAGCTGGCGCCAATGGAAGATGATGGTGTCGTCGTGGTGACCGGTACCGGCCCGATAGATGCCAACGCCGACTACATGGAAAAGTATGTAGCGCAGACCGAGAAACCCATTGCGGAGATTCCCGAGCGGGAGCGCAGCTTTTTCTGGGTGTCAGATTCCAATGTGTTTTCGCTGGTGCTCTTGTCTGATTGGGATGAGCGCGAGCGCACCGCGAAGGAAATTCAGGATTCCCTGCTGTCGGAGTTGAACAAGGTCACTGGTCTGCAGCTGTACACCTACAATTTCCCGCCGCTGCCCGGCGCAGCCGGTGGTTTGCCGATGCAGTATGTGCTGACATCGACGCTGTCTGATGAGCTCTTGTTTCAGGTTGCGGACCGTGTGCGTGAAGAAGCTTCCAAAAGCGGTCTGTTCACCTATATCAGTCAGGATCTTAAATTCAACAAACCCGAACTGGTGGTCAATATCGATCGCTCCATTGCGGGTGAGATGGGTGTGTCGATGGAAGATATCGGCCGCACCCTGTCGACGTATCTTGGCGAGGCAAACAGTGGCCGTTTTAGCGTCGATAATCGCAGCTACAAGGTCATTGCCCAAGCGGACGCACCCTTCCGTCTGAATCCCGAAGCGCTGGCAAACTATCATGTGCCGGCGGTGACCGGTGAAATGGTGCCGCTTTCTACCTTCGTCTCCACTGAACTGCGCTCGTCGCCCAACAAGCTCAGTCAATTCCAGCAGCTGAACGCCACCTATATTGGCGCCATGCTGGCACCGGGCGTTAGTATGGGGCAGGCGATTGAGTATATGGATGAACTCTCTGAGCGCGCGCTGCCGGATGGCTTCGGTCACGATTACATGGGGCAGGCGCGGCAGTTCCTGGAGGAAGGCAACGTACTGGTAGCGACGTTCGGTTTCTCGGTGCTGTTGATTTATCTGGTGTTGGCGGCGCAGTTTGAAAGCTTCCGTGACCCCATCATCGTGCTGATCAGCGTGCCGATGTCGATTTGCGGTGCCCTGATACCGTTAGCACTGGGCCTTTCGACCATGAATATCTATTCCCAGATCGGCCTGATTACACTGATAGGTTTGATCAGCAAACACGGTATATTGATTGTCGACTTTGCCAATAACCTGCAGGAGTCCGAGGGCTTGAGCGTTCGCGAAGCGGCCAAACGGGCTGCTGCGGTGCGACTGCGGCCGATTTTGATGACGACCGCTGCCATGGTATTTGGTGTGCTGCCACTGCTGATGGCCAGCGGCGCTGGCGCCCAAAGCCGCTTCAGTATTGGTTTGGTGATTACCGCAGGCATGTCTATTGGTACGCTGTTTACCTTGTTCGCGGTACCGGTCCTGTACACCTTTTTTGCGCGTGTGCGTAAACCCTTATCCGCTCATTCATAATTCAGGAGATGCAAATGAAAGGCGAAGACTATATCCAACAGGCATTGCAGACCGAATCACAGCCCAGTGAGGAGCAAATGTCGCGGGTGAATCTGCGGATTTTGCACGCACTGATGGGTTTGCAAACTGAAACCGGCGAACTGACCGATGCCGTTAAACGCCATATCTTCTATGGCACGCCTCTCGATAAGGTGAATCTGGTTGAAGAGATTGGCGATGTGTTCTGGTACATCGCCATTCTGATGGATGAGCTGAAAGTTGATGTGGGTGACAAGGCGAGCTTTGAGCATGCCATGAAGGTAAATATAGAAAAGCTGCGCGCCCGCTACCCCAACAAATTTACCGAGTTTGATGCGGTAAACCGCGATCTGGATACCGAGCGCAAGATCCTCGAACAGTAAGTTGTGAGATCGGGCACGTAGTGCTCAGAGCGACGGCCACTTCGGTGGCCGTTTTTCGTTGAAGGCTGTCATCGCTTCTTCCATGCAGCCGGTAAAGTAGCCCAGCACCTGGGTGCGGTTTTCAATTTCCATGGCTTCGCGCAGGCTGCTGGCATTCACATTACTGCGCAGACCTTTTTTAGTCATCCACACACCGTATTCGGCGTTGTCGCGAATCATCCGGGCTTTTTCCAGGCACGCTTCTAGCAATGCGTCCGGTTCGACGGTTTGAGAAGTCAGCCTCAATTCACGAGCCTCTGCCGCATCGATAATACGCCCGGTCAGCATCAGGTCGCTGGCATCGGACAGACCAATAATGCGGGGCAGGAAATAACTGGTCCCTACATCGCACGACGACAAGCCGGTTTTAATAAACACCGAGCCAAAGCGGGCTTTGGTGGAGGCGATGCGCAGATCGCATGCCAGTGTTATGGCCAAGCCGCCGCCGACAGCAACGCCGTTTATCGCGGCAATCACGGGTTTGTCGCATTCATTGATGGCGAGCATGACTTCTGCCAGATATTCCTGAAACTTGTACACGTAACCCAGTTGCCCCATACCCTCGGTGCCGGGAATGGATCCGGGTGCCGCACCCGTATTGCTCAGATCGGCGCCAGCGCAGAACCCTTTTCCAGCGCCTGTCAGAATAATCACGCGGGTGGCGCGGTCGTTGTGCAGGGTTTGCAGCGTTTCTCGCAACTCCCGAATAAGGGTTTCATTCAGGGCATTGAGGGTTTCCGGTCGATTCAAGGTGACCAGAGCAATTCCGCTTTCCGGGGTGGAGAGTTCAATCGTTGTCATGGGCGGCATCCTCCTTTTGTTTGAGTATAATCGCCAGCGACACAGCGGATATTAACGATAGGATAGGGAGTCGAGGGATGCGCGCACCACTGCAATTCAAGGCCGGTCGAGCTGCAATTGAGTTGATCGAGCGGGAAGGGCTGCAACCGGAAAACGTCGCAGCGATTGCAGGCGCAGCGGGTGGTCCTAAATGGCTGGTGCTCGCGGCCATGGATAAGTTTCTATTCGGGGAGTGGCTCAAGCGCCGAGAAGCGCCGCTACCGCTGGTGGGCTCCTCTATAGGCAGTTGGCGTTTAGCGGCAGTATCCACCGCTGACCCGATTGCGGCCATCAATCGTCTTGAAAGGCTTTACGTTGAGCAGTGTTATAGCGGCAAGCCTTCTTTGAGAGAGGTGACCGATACTGCAACCCGTTTGCTGGACGCACTGCTGGGCGAGCAGGGCACAAAAGAGATTCTAGCTCACCCGTGGGCGCGGCTTCATGTCGTCACCGCGGCCTGCCGGGGTTGGACAGGCCTTGATAAAACGCTGCCCATGGCGCTGGGATTTGCCGGTGCCTTACTGCTCAACACGGTCAAGCGGGATTGGCTTTCGGTTTTTCTGGAGCGCCATGTGTTTGCAGATCCGCGCGGAGGCTTAGCTGAATCGGCGTTTCCCGGTTTTAAAACCAATATCCTTCCACTGACTGACAGCAACCTGCAGCAGTCTTTGTTGGCGAGCGGTTCTATTCCCTTTGTGCTGGAAGCGATCTCCATGCCGGGGCAGGCGGGTCGCTATCGCGACGGTGGATTGATTGATTACCACATGGACTTGCCGCTGAGTCAGGAAGGCGTGGTGCTGATGCCGCACTTTTCCAAAACCCTGCTGCCGGGTTGGTTGGATAAATATATCGGGTCACGCGGTATGAGCAACGGTGCTAATACCTTGGTAATACACCCCAGCGACGAGTGGATTGCGACGCTGCCTAACCAGAAAATTCCGGATCGAACGGATTTTAAAAGCTATCGGGATGATGACGTGGGGCGATTCAGAGACTGGTACAACGTCGCTGGAAGAAGTCAGGAGCTGGCAGATTTTCTGGAAGAGCGTTTGCTCAAGCAGGATCTGCCAGATTTTATTGAGCCTCTCTAACGCGAAGCTTTAACGGTGCAGCTCTTCAAAGGCTGGCCGCAAAACTCTATCAGGCGGGCCTCCCCGTCGTCCTTGTAGAGAAAATTGACGTAGCGCGTATCCGGTTGCAGAGGAAAGCTATGGCTTGCACCCGCATAGAGTCTTTTCGCAGGGATCGGCTGGCACTGTTCTTCATTGCTTTCGTTCGGGCATTCTCTACCGGCATACAATAAAAAATTACTGTTGCCCGTATGGGTAAAGGTCAGCGCTTGGTCTGTGCTGGAGACTAGGTAGCGGGCCTCTTTCGAGGGTGGGCGGAGAATAAGCAGCAATTCATAGTTAAACACCACGCTGATCTGGCTGGCCTTTGACGACGTGCCCTTGTTTGCTGAGGGCTTCACCAAAATGCGGTAAATGGCATCTGTCTCTGTCGGGAGGTGAAGAAAGGATAGCCGCACCTTTCTGCGTTCGCCGGCTGCCAATGTGAATTGGCGCGGGGTAGCCAACAGGCCCATGTCTCGAGGATTTTCAGGCGATACGCGCTCCTCGTTGGGCAGGCCCGGATTCAAAACTCGGTATAGCTCGATACTAACTTCGCTGTCAGTGCTGCCCTGATTCAGGACATGAAAATCACTGCGTCGGGCCTCTCCAGCCGTGACGTCGATGATGCTTCTGTCGATTAGCACGTCCCCGAGGATTAGGGGGGAGGCGAACAGTAACAGACAGCTGGCGATGTATCTAATTGAAATATTTAACATTTGTGTTTTTCTGGGGGCAGTTCAGAGGACTTGGGGTGCTTAAGGTAGTGATACTTTTGCACACAAAGTTGACTTTGTGAATTAATACCGTTATTTTTGTCGCGCTCCTTCTGGAGAGGGGACAGGCGTTTGAGTAAGCCCTGTCATGTATGGTGGCCACTACATTACTCAACTTCTAAGAATCGTGAATCCGCACGAAGCGGTGTCATTATAAATAAAAGGGGTTGATGATGAGTGCGTCAAAGCATTTCAAACGTGTTGTATTGTCTGCGGCGATCGCTGCGGTTTCTCTGAGTACCTTTGCTGCAACTCAAGATGGTACTAAAGGTAATTCTTCTACCGCTAAAGTGGATGTGAATGCCCAAGTTGCGCAAAAAGTACAAATTACCGGCGCAACGGCTATCAATCTGGATACTGAGCTGGCCAACTGGACCGGTGGCGATGTTTCCGGAACAGATCTGCTGTGCGTCTGGTCCTCTACTGAAGCTTATAACGTCACCATTACCGACGCCAGCACGGCCGCTGGCTTTAATCTGGAGTCAACCGGTCAGAATGATCTGCCTTTCTCGGTTTCCTGGGCTGATGAGACCACTGCTGCCGACACGATTGTGCATGGCGATGCTTTGACTGCACAAGTCACGACGGCAAACAACAAAACCTGCACCAACGTGGGCGGCACTAACGCCACCCTGACGGTCACTCTGGCTGAGGCCGATCTGGAAGCTGCACGCGCTGCAGTTTATACCGGTGAGCTGACTGTTGTTGTTGCGCCAGAATAACTCGTAAATTCAGTTAGTTAGCCCATATTGGCGGGGGGGGGTTGTTCCCCCGCCAACTAAGTGTTTTCCGCCATTGACTTTGTAAGGCGTACTTGGTGTTATGACGCTAACAGAGCTGTTCTGGTGTATTCCTTATGCGTTGTCTGAAACGCACATTGTACCTGGCACTCCTTGGAGCTGTTGTGGGTGCGCTGTCCTTGCCGGCAGTTGCGCAAACCGTAGAGAGTTCCAGTACTGTCAAGGTTCCCATCAGCGCGGCGGTGCCCGCCAAGGTCAGCGTCACGCAAGTCCAACCGTTTGCTCTAGGGAATTGGGCCGGTGCCGGTGATTTGGAAGCGGAGCAGCAATTTTGCGTCTGGTCTAGCACGGGCAGTTATAGCCTCACCGCGACCACCACAGAAGGTGGCAATCGCTTTGGTATGTTGGGTCCAAAGAATCGACTACTGGATTACAACGTTCAATGGAATGATGGCGGTGGCTACCAGCCGCTGTCGTCGGGCCAGACTTACTCCGGGCTCTCGGCAAATTCGCAGTCTATTAGTTGTTCTTCTGCGGCTGATTCCAGTTCGCGCCCCTTTATTAAAGTGTCTGTTGCCGAAGCCGACCTGTCAGCCGCCAAAGCAGGTTCGTATAGCGACGTTCTGGAAATTCTTATTTCCGTCGAGTAGACGGCTCTCTTTACTTTTTTTGATCTTCTTCGTGCATCCGTTGCCAGTCAAGGCAATGGAAACGGCATTTGTCGATGTTTATTACGATGGGCGATTGCTCGATGCCATATTGGCTGACTTTGATCATCGCACGATTCACTTTGCGAGCTCCGAAGAGCTTGTTTCGACATTACCGGCCACCACGGATCCGGCTGTACTGAGCGATTTATTGGCCGCTCCCATACCCTTCAGGGATCCGTCTGATTGTCATGCGACGACCATCGCAAGCTGTTTTGAGGGCACCGAAAGCCCCCTGATTGTTACCTACGATCCGAATCTGTTTGCCGCCGTCATTTACCTTGCGCCCCGTTTGTTGCCGATGTATCAGACAGAGACAGATCATTATCTGCCGCCCTACACCGGAGGGCTGTCATACCTCGCCGATTTTCGTTCGCTGTACTTACATAGCGATAGTGATGTCGCGGGCTCAAACACGTCTTATAACCTTGCTCTGGATCAGGTCCTGAGTCGCGGCGATCAACGCTTTACGGCTCAGTTGGGCATAACCGACGACGAATATTACGCGCGTGAGATGTATTTTTCCGCCGACGCCCGGCGCGACCGCTTTGTGTTGGGTCGCTACGAATTGCCCGGTAACCGCCTAACGCCCGGAGCCATGGTATATGGCGGCGGGATTCATACAACCACGGATTTGCGACTGGATTTAGATCAAAACGGGGCAACCCAGTTTGAGTATTTTCTGCCACAACGCGGGCGGGTGGACATTTATCGCGATGGCCGCTTGCTGTCGACGCGCAACTATTCTGCCGGGAATCATCGCCTGGATGTATCGGGCTTGCCGATAGGCGCATACGACATTGAAATACGGGTTGTTGTGGATGGCGTGGTCGTGCAGCAGGATCGACGTTTTTTTACCAAATCCACCACGCTGCCTCCGGTCGGTGAAAACCATTTCAGCGCTGATGTTGGTGTACTGGCCGACCCGACCCGGCTGCACCGGGTTAGCGATGGCGAGTTTGCGCGCCTCGGTTACGGGCACCGCTTGAATGACCCGACTTATATTGATTTCACCCTGCTGGCCACCCACCCGTGGCAGGCACTGCAGACATCCTATCGCTGGGTTTGGCGCAATTTCACGGGCGTGGCGAGCGTGCAGCAGGCGAACGATGGTTACCGAGCATCAACCCTGTCTGCGTCATGGTACAGCGATGCCGGATCGTTCGGTCTGGATTGGAGCCGAGGGCAACCAGGGAGCGTTAACGAGTTAACGCAATTGCGCCGCTTTACCACGGATAGTGAAGAAGTCGGGCTACGCTACGGGTTCTATCGAGCGCCATGGTCGCTCCGAGCCAACACCCGCTATCTGGAGACGGATTCCAATAGCGGCATGGTGAGCTCACTGAGCGCAGGCTACTCGCCCAACTTTGGCAATAGTGCTTTGCAGATTTCTGGCTCGCTGAACTATGACGAGCAGGAACATTTTTCAGCGACTCTAGATGTTGCGTATCGCCTGTTTCGAGAAAATCATGCTTATTGGGGGCGGAGCAGCTGGCGCAATTACGGCACTCAACGGGTGCGCGTTGCCATTGGCGTGGATGCTTCGAGCGAGCCCAGGGGCGACATTAAGCGGCTGGATTATTCTGCCTTGGTGGAGCAGCGCGAGGAAGAAGCTTACCTCGAAGGCGATGTGATTCTCGATCACAGTCGATTCAGCCATACATCGACGGTTAGTGCAGTGGAGGGTGATGTCTCGTCGAGAGTCTATTCAGGAAGCCTGAACACCTCATTAAATGCCACCTCTCGCGGCGTGCAGATCTTCGGCGGTAGCGGCGTTCGTTCCGGTGTGCTGGTTTCCTTGCCGGCAACTCATCGCTCTGAGGCGATTATCAGTATCAACGAGGGGCGGCATATTCCCGTGATATCGGGGTCTGTTCAGTTTGTACCGCTCCAGCCCTACGAAAAGTACCGCATAGCCGTCCTGTCGAAGAGCGGCAGTTTGCTTGAATATTCAGGGCGTGTTGAGGACGTTGTATTGTATCCGGGCCATGTGCCGGTACTGGAATGGATAGGTGTGCAAACCGTTTCTGTATTTGGCCAAATACGCGTACACGATTTGCCGGAAGGCGAGAGTGTTACGGTAACGACCAGCCGTGGCCGAGACCGAATTGAAAATGGCGGATATTTTGCCGTTGATTTAGCCAGTGACTCGCCGCGTATTCGGGTCGAGATCGAGGGCGAGGTTCACTGCGAGGTGGCGGTAGATATTGACGCCAACTCGCAGGGTGTTATCGATATGGGGGCGATAGGGTGTTACACCCTATCACTCTAGAGCAGCGAGCGGTGTGACGACCGTCTGTAGCGGTGCCCGCACAACATTGGCATAGGGTGTGCCTTTGTTTTCGGGGCGTTGGGTCGGCACCATAAACTGCCATTGCTGGCCGTCAATTTCATTGATGGGCTTGCCCAGTACAAAGGCGTTATCGACATCGCCGGTAAAGAAGTAGTGAATACCGTGGGCGCCGAATGCCCCCTGCCGCTGATCGCAACGCAACTGATCGTAAGGAGTTCCACCGTTGGCCTGTTCATAGCCAACGTTTACCCGCGGATCTGTTGAGTCTTCGCCGGGCCAGGGACGGGCTACCGGATCATCACCAGTGCCGTCATCCAGACAGGCGTCATCACGGTAGTAGGGCACCACGACCGGTGTCATCGCTGAGGTCGCTCCCTTCAACTCAAAGCTGTACACCAGCGAACCGCTGTTGCCCTTACCTGAAATCTGCTCCCAGTTATCAAAGGCCAGTGGCAGGTTAAAGGTGGGGTCTGCCGTATCAAAGAATGCCGGTTGTCCTAGTAAACTATCTATCTGGCCGAAATCATCGTTGATACCGTCGATCGGTACACCCTGTGGGCGAAGGGCTGTGAAGTAGCGACCGGGTTCCACCGCTTCGCCGGGGTCAGGCAGCATGGAACTGCGATTGTAGTCCCAGGACGTGTAGAGGCCATCTGAGGGAATCGGGTGAACCCTGACGCGATAGCGGTAGGTAATGACGTCGCGATAAAACGTTTCAGTCTTGGTGACATTGGTGCCGGAATCTGCGCCCCAAGTCTCACGAATACAGCGCACCGGGCCACAGCGCTCACCCAGCAGAGCGGCATTGGCTTCCCAGTTGACCTGCTCATCTTCAAAGCCGACCAGCGAGATGGTTGAGTCCGGGCTTTGCTGAAAGGCACGGCCTTTCCAGCGGTCGATCAGATCAGGGCGTTGAGTCCAGTCAGTGGGCTCACTGCTATTGCCGGGTTCACGGACTTTCAGACTGCGCACCATCCAACGACCACTGGCGTACCACTGGTAGGTATCCGTGGTAACGGTAACGCCGTCGCGGGTAAAGCGGTCAGTGGAAGATCTCGTGGTGTAGTTTGTTTGATCTACGCTGTAGCCATCGCAAACTGTACCTGTAAGATTGGGACCATACCCCGTATTGCTGCTACCGAGTTTTTCGGGATCGTCATCCGTAAAGAAGCGTCGATCTATCCACTGATCCGCAAAAGGATCGTGGACATAGGAAATATAGCCATCTACGGATGAGCTTCCGCTGGTACGTAGTCCGAGATATACAAACCTCACATTGTCTGGGGCCAGCGGGTCGACGACACGAACTTCGTGTAGCTGTTCTGTATTGGGAGGTGAAGTTTCCGTCTCTTGCTCGCCCGCGTCTGAGGCCATAAAGACGATTTCGTCATCGTAATCGAGCCCGGAAATGGGGTCAGGCACGGGAGCGCTTAGTCCGCGCATGCGATCCGTAGCCGGGGGATTGGTGACGTTATCAGGGTTCAGAGGGTCGTAAGCGAGAGTATCCCAACCATTGGGATCATACTCGCGAACGCATTCACCTTCGGTCATCCCCCAGACTTCTTCCCCGAAGTAACCTTCAGGGTCACCTTCACTACGCCAAACATAGGTCAGCTCTTCGTCAGTACCCGAATAAAAGGAAAAGCTTGAGTTGGCATTGGCGAGAAAGTAGGGCATGCGCTCATCGACCTGCACAGGAATCTCACGCCATTCACCCTCAATAAAGCTCCAGGCAACGATCTGGTTTATCGCAATCTTGCCTTTTGCTGGGTCAGCGCCGGGCGTCCAGCCTGCAGGATGGAGCATCGTGCCGTTGTGAGCATTACGGATCGCACTGCCGATCGTACTGCCACCGTCTTGTAGGTTGCCCATGAGCGGGTCATAGGCTTCACAACCGCCCCCTAGTTGGTCAGGGCACTGCTCTGTATCGGCACCTGAAGGATAGGGCTCGGGATAACCAAAGGCGGCCGGCACACTCCATTGCGGCAATTTGTCGCCAGTTAGAATAATCGGCTCGACGCTGCGTTCCGCACTGACTAGTTCTGCGGCGGCCTCTTCGGGGGAGGTATGCAGACCGATAAGGGCAGGAATATCAGATGGGTCGCTGGCGCCAAGAGCCTGAAGGTTTGTGCCTAAATTGGCGAAAGCCGTTTCAAAAGCACCCTGTGCGTTTACGTAATCGCCAGAGAGCATTAACGTCAGCGCCTGATTCATGTCGCTGCCGAAGGCGCCGATAACCCCGATAACGCCAGTGCCGTAGCCATTGTTGCAGTCGCTGCAGACCGTCTCGTCGGGCGTGATCGGAGATAGAGCGGTATCGGCGGGTTGATCAAGGATTGGTGCGCCGTCTTGATCCACTTGATACAGCGGAAGCTGCAAGTCACCGGACAGATTCACTGCGGCAATACTGGCATCACGGGAAAACGAGGCCAGATATTGGGGGTGATAGCCGTAGACGAGCAGACCTAGACGATCCCCCTTGGCAAGGCGCTCTGCGATACCTACCATTTCAATCGAGAGGTGATTGCCTAATCCGCGTATGGGCATGATCTGATCATCAATCAGCTGCCACGTCTCGGAACCGTTCCGCTGAACGCCCAGACCGATATAGGTGATGCTGTCGCAACCTGTCCGTGCCGTTTCATCCGAACCGGCGCAGTACGCATCGCTGGCCCCGATGGGGGTGGTGACCACAAGATTAGCCAGTGGAATACCGGCGACGATAAGCCCTTCCTCGGCAGAAACTTCAGCGATGGGATAAACGCTGAACTCCTGACCGGCGTTGAATGCTTGCTGCGCAATGACGCCATTAGGGATATTGCTGACCGAGACTCCCGAGACTGGGTAGGCATGGGTGCCGATTGAATCCGTCTGGCCCGAACGTGTGGCCAGCAAATGTTCCGCGGGCAGCATGATAGCGTCACCGTCTTCCAGTGACAGGCATAATCCATCGTTGGTTTCGGCGAGCATGTCACTGGCGGGCAGGCCTTTGAGTTTTTCGTTAAACCAGTCGATGGTGGCCTGCTCTCGATCAATTTGACCACAGTTTTTGTTGCCACTGCCGCGCTGAAAGGTGATCTGTGGCGGCATCTCAAAACCGTCTACGCGGTCCACATAGTCCTGAAGGTTGTGGCCACTTTGGTGGGTGAGAAGACGCACGTCACCGCCGCGCTCACTCAGGCACTGATAGTTCCACCAGGCGTCATTAAAGTTAAACAAAGCATCGCGGAAGCCTTGTGTCAGCAGTACGTCGACAGGGCGTTGGGATGCGCGAGTATTGTTTCCGGGTGCCGTGTCGGGATTGAGGTTATTGTTCAGCGTACCTGCGTGAGGCGAGTAGGGGCGACTGGGCTCGTCGCGTAGGTCACACCAGTAAGTCGGGCTGTGATATCGGAACCACTCGAGTCCATTCCGTGGAAATTCATTGGTGCTGGCGCCGCGCAGCAAAGTTTCGCGAATATACGGATCAAGGCCAGAACCTGGTTTCACCGTTTGTGGGTTAGCACTGGTGAGCCCAGGTACATAGCTGCCGCCTTCACCACCAGCAACAAGCAACAGATCCCAGGCTGTTTTCAGGGTGTCGCCGGGGTTCAGGCTATAGCGCAAGTCGTGCCAGGTAATATCGGGCGCGAGCGCGTCCAGACGATCTTTCGGGTCGACGGCATGCAGTAGCAATTGGTAACCACCGCCGTAGCTGCTGCCATAGGCGCCTGCGAGCAGGTTGTCGCCGCCGCTGATACTGGTTCTGTCGGCGGGGCGGGCGACAAATTCTTTGCTGCTATCATTGCGCCAAGCCAAATAGTCCAAGTGTTCTTCTGCCCAATCCAAAATTTGGACCAAGTCTTTGCCTTCAAAATCCGGATCCATCACGCGCACGGTGCCTTCGCTATCTCCGAAGCCGCGTTGGTCGATACTGATGACGGCATAGCCTGCATCGACCAACTTTTGGGTGAGTTGATCGGCTTCCTGCAGGCGCAGGCCACCAAAACCGTGACCGTGAAGTGCTAGCGGGTGAGCGCCTTGATTAACGTTGTCACAATCAAATGTGGCAGGCTCGAATACCTGAAAGCTGATGGTCTGCTTAGTCGCTGAGGTCAGAGTAACTTGATAGCTGCGGCCGCCAGCGAGGTGGTACTCGCCTACGCAGGATGCGTGGTTCGATTGGGACGCGCTACAACCACGCGCATCAACCTGCTCGTTAGCCGGTGTCTCGTGGCAGGCATCAGCTGTTTCATCGCCAAGACCGTCGTTGTCGGCATCGGAGTGATTGTCTTTATCTTCCGGGAAGGCGTCATCCTCATCTTTGACACCGTCGCCGTCATCATCGTCGTCTTCGTTGTTACCAACGCCATCGCCATCAGTGTCGGTAGTTTCCGAATCATCTAAGGGGAAGTCGTCCTCGTCATCGTTTACGCCATCGTTGTCGTCGTCTTCGTCTTTGTTATTGCCTGTGCCGTCACCGTCGGTATCGGTGTCTTCACTGGGGTCGAGGGGGAAGGCATCTTCGTCATCGTTAGCGCCGTCGTTGTCGTCGTCTTCGTCGCAGACATTGCCCTGACCGTCGCGGTCGGTATCGGTTTGCTCCGCGTTTGCATCTACGGGGCAGTTGTCGTCACCGTCGCCTACTCCGTCAAAGTCCGTGTCGGACAGGGTGGGGTTGGTTTGCAGGTTCGCTTCATCCTCGTCCAGCAAGCCATCATTGTCGTCATCGCGATCACAGGCATCGCCGCGAAGATCGCCGTCGGTATCGAGTTGATCTGCGTTGGGTGTTGCAGGGCAGTTGTCGGAGCCATTTGCGATGGTATCGCCATCATCGTCAGCAGCCAGCGCATCGCTGTCCGGGCAGCCTGCAAAGTTTTCATCGCCGGGGGTAGCGGGGCATTTATCGACCGCATCATTTACGCCATCGCTGTCAGTATCCACGCCGCCATCGTAGTCGACGCGGCCATCTTCGATATCCGCCAGAGAGGCATTCAGGTGGGCCTCCGCATCGGCAGCACTGACCAGTGTGCGGGCAGGTTCGCCATTGGCTGTGGTGGCGAAGGTTTCGAGGTCGCTACCTTCCAGAGTGCTGAAATCGACAGTACCCGTGAAGGCGTCTGCCGCCGCGCGCACGGCTTCGCTGAGCTGAATACCGTTTTCAGGGTTGCTGTCGGCGTCGAGGGTTTGCAGGAACTGTGCTATAGCGGTGGCGGTGTCACCAAAATCCTTGGGGCTGACAAAGGCCGCAGAGGGATCAACCTCACCCAGCTCGATCTTGCCGAGGAAGAAGGTCAGGGTCTCTCCGGTGAGATACGTGAAGGAGCCGGTTGCGCTGGTCTGGAAGACCTCATCGCCGCCGTTGCGTCGGTAACTCAAGCCTTTGACGAGACCGTCTACAAATTGGCCGGAGCTGCTGCTGGCGCCGCCGCCAGAACCGGGGCTGCCGCCGCCACTGCTGGAACTGCCGCCACCACACGCGCTCAACGCGACCGCCAGACCCAGTATGCCCAGGCCACCATAGACTCGCTTCATGCTAGAACCTCGAACTGCTTTGTTATGGTTGTTTGTATGCAAAGTCGCGTCCGATCGCCACTATTTAACAACAATTACGCGGCAGTAAGGTTCGGAGTTGACACTGTTAGCATTCTACACAAGCACCACGCAGGCGCAATTTCAATCTGTTAATGAAGGACGAGAATGGGGAGGGTAGGCGCAGCAGAGGTAAATGCCGGGTCAGGTGCCCGGCGCTTGCTGATCCAGCATTTTCAGGGTGGCGGTGGAGGAGAGCACGATTCGGTCATCGACCTGAAGGGTGGCGCGGACGAAGGCCAGTTTGCGGGTGCGTCTAATGAGCTCACCGCGGCCGGTCAACAGCTCTCCCGCCTTGGCGGAGCCGATAAACTGGTTGTCGCAGGTGACGGTTAAGCAGCCCTGTTCTTCGTTTTCTAATGCGGCTAAGCAGAGGGTGTAATCCGCAAAAGCCATCAGTACCCCACCGTGGGTGATGCCAAACAGGTTGCAGTGTTTCTCTGTGAGGCGCAGGGCGGTGTCTGAATTGGGCGCCATGCTGCGGCAGAAAAAGGGGCCGATATTGTCTTCAGCCTTGTCACCGGCCCAGTGGCGGTAGCCCGGGGGCAAGTCAAAATCGGCGGCCAGTATCTCGCTCATAATCGCTACTCCTGAAAATGTGCCGGCTATTGTGCCTGCTCTGCAAGTCGCTCGCCAGAACGTGAGCGCGCGACAAAACCATCGGATTATGCATTGACTGCGTAACTAATTGGCATGGGGCTGGGTTCTGTGAATATTTTCATAGGCCTGCGCGGCGCCACTATGTTTCGCTGACGATAACACTTTCAGTGACGAAAATTTTTGGAATAGGAGGAATGTTGTATGGCCTTCGAACTAATGGAATTGCCTTACGGAAAACGCGCTCTTGAACCGCATATTTCGCGGGAAACGCTGGATTATCACCATGGTAAACACCACCAGAAATATGTGGACACGCTTAATGGTTTGATTGAGGGAACCGCGGATGCCGATAAATCTCTTGAGGAGATTATCCAGTCTTCAGAGGGCAAGTTGTTTAATCAGGCGGCGCAGGTGTGGAACCACAATTTCTACTGGCAGGGTCTGAGCCCTGAGGGTGGTGGAGAGCCGAGCGGAGAATTGCTGGAGGCAATTAACAAGCAATTTGGCGAATTCAAAAGCTTTCGTGAAACTTTCGATGAATCGGCAAAAGGCAATTTCGCTTCAGGTTGGACCTGGCTGGTGAAATTTGAGGATGGCAAGCTGGGCGTAGTGAATACCGACGACGCCGATACGCCGGTTGCCCACAAGGGCGTGACGCCGCTGTTAACGGTGGATGTGTGGGAACACGCTTACTACATCGATTACCGCAATGCCCGTCCGGAGTATCTGGCGGCGTTCTGGGAGCTGGTTAACTGGGACTTTGTTGCAGAAAACCTACGCAAGGCCAGCTGATCACTGATCAGCGCCGGAAAGGCAGCACGTTGTCACCCTGCGGTTTGACCAGCAGGGTAGACAGCAGTTGCTTCAAACGATTCGCAAACAATACCCGGTCGCCGGTGTAGGATTGCACCAGTTGTGGCACCTTGTTGTTTGGCGTGGCCAGATAAAAGCTGGTCATGCCTGCAATCAGTGACATGCAGTCAACCAGCGGCACCGGGTTAAACGCGCCTTCTCGAATACCTCTTTCTATCAATTTTTGCCAGCGATCCAGCGTTTGTACGGCCGTTTTGGGCGGCATTTCCTTGCTCTGTCCCGATGCCACGGCAAAGAGCGAGAGATAGACGAAATCCGGGTTACTGAAGGCGTAGTCCACCCAGGCATCCGTCGCTAAATGCAGCAATTCAACCGGATGTGTGCCGGGTTGTTCGAAATAGGGCGTAAGCTGTTCGTCCTGCTCTTCCATGGCCTGTTGCCAGACCGCTTGGTACAGCGTGGGTTTGTCTTTGAAATGATGGAACAGGGAAGGGCGACGTATGCCGACATCTTCGGCTATATCGTCCAGCCGTGTGCCGGCGTAACCATTGCGAGCGAACTGTTGGCGAGCGGCCAGCAGGATACGCTTGCGTGTGTCGTTGGATTCTCGTGGCGTACTCATGGCAGCTCTTATCAGTTTGGCTGAACGGTAGCGGAAAATCACAGGCCTCACAAGCGCACTTTGCTATACTGACCGTCCTGTCAAAACACCTCGAGCGGACGACCGCGCGTTGTATCTTCATTGGGGACGGCCCCGCACGGATTGATCATGGCGTGGCTTATTCTATTGCTGGCGGGTGTCAGTGAAATCATCTGGGTTCTTGGCCTGAAAACCGGTATTGGCGCAGCGCGGCCGTGGCTTACACTGGTCACTGTTGCAGCAATGGTAGTGAGTGTTGTGCTACTGGAAGTGGCCATGCGGTATTTGCCCGTGGGTACGGCTTATACGGTATGGGTCGGGATAGGGGCCTGTGGAGCGGTTGTCGCGGGTGTCGTGTGGTTCGGTGAGCCCATGGGGCTGATCCGAATTGTGTCGCTGATCTGTGTGGTGCTGGGTATTGTCGGGCTGAAGCTGACTTCAGCTTAAGCGATGATTCTGGCTTGACTGGATGGGCTCTGGGTCCAGGTTGAAAATCAGTGAAAATTCAACGGAGCGAATGGCTGCGCGGAAATCACTCAAGGTTGCCGGTTTCTGAATTGCGCCGGCAGCGCCCATGCCTTCTGCCTGACTGCGGTCATAATCTGACAGGTTGGTCGACATGATCACGCAGGGGGTTTGCTGGTAGCGCCGGTCTCGTTTGATCATTTTCAGGACTTGCAGGCCATAGATCTTCGGCATGAACAAATCGATCAAAATGAGATCAAGCTTGGGCAGTTTCGGATTGGGAGTGCTGGGGCGGCCTGTACTCGGGTCAATACCGAGCATCATCAGCAATTGTTCTCCGTCTTTCGCGTCAAACAAATTGCATTTGTGACTGAATTCGGACAAGCCTCGCGAGACAATAAATACGTCGCTTGGATCATCGTCAGCAATAAGAACGTTTAGGCTCTTCTGCTCTCCACCTTTCACGAAAACCCGCCTCCGGTTGTGCCCGTGTTGAGCCTATATTGAAGCAGAAATTGGGCAAAAAGGGTTTACGTAATAGTACCTAAGACTGTCTCAGCTGCTCTTATCGGCAGACCAGAAGTCTAACACGTCGGCGCCGTGATCCAGCTGGTTTTCTTCCAGCCAGTGATCGTAATGCAACTGATTAAAATCGTAGGTTTTGATTCGGCATCTGTCGGCACCATCTAGTTGAGAGCACACCCACTTGCTAACACCGCTGGCAATCCGCGCAGAGGGCAAAATTGCCCAGGAATCGGGGGCGTACATGGCCATGTGTCGATCTGACAAGTAGCGGGGGAGAACGAATTTCCCAAAACGTCGCAGATTGTCGTCGATAGTTTGCCCCAATGTGTGTTCGTAATGGCGCATTCGCTGATACCAGTGCAGCGTCGTTCCCGTTAGCCTCCGTTGGTTAAGCGCCTGTTCCATCTCCAAAGGAGAAAGATTGGCTATAAGAGCAAGCACTGAAGGCGGGACGCGGTAGCGACTAAGTGCCAGACGCAAATCACGCCCCTTTACCAGCGGTACAACTTGAGTGCAGTTGGTTGCGAAAAGTGCGGCGGGAGGAAGGGAGCTATATTTGCGCATAACGACACACATCTTTTGAATTGCTTAATTGTTGTGCTGAAATCGATCAAAATTTAAGCATAAATACGTAATTACCGCTATAAGATTTGCTTCTTTGGGGTGTTTGAAGGAAATGGAAATAGCGGAATAAAGAGCAGAAACAAGGGGCTGTGCCGTGATCTTAAGGTGATCTGGGGTTCGAAAATCCTCTCGAATGTTTGGTCTGAATACGATAAATCTGGATAATGTGTTCATAGTTAACAAATAACGAGAGAATTATGTCGCGAATCACGCTTCTACGCTCGCCACTGTCCCTGCTCACTGTTCCCTTGGTGCTGGCGGGCTCTATAACCCAGAGCGCGCCTGTCGCGGCTCAATCGGAAAGCCGCGGTGTGCTGGAGGAGGTCGTGGTGACCGCTCGCCGCCGGGCCGAAAATCTTCAGGATACGCCGATTGCGGTTTCTGCCGTGGGCTCGGAAACGCTAGAGCGGCTGGGTATCAGCGATATTGAAGACGTCGAGACTCTGGCGCCTAGCCTTCAGTTCTCCCAGACCAATTACAAGGCGCCGGCCATTTTTATTCGAGGTATCGGACAGCGCAGCGGTAACCCGGTACTGGATCCGGGTGTGGGGATGTACTTGAACGGCGTTTACGTGCCGCGTTCGGACGCCCAGTTGCTGGATGCGGTCGATGTCGAAAATATCCAGGTACTGCGTGGGCCCCAGGGCACACTGTTCGGCAAGAATAATATCGGTGGTGCGATTCTGGTGGATTCCAAAAAGCCCCACTCTGACGAGTTTGAGCTCGCCGCCAAGATGACGCTCGGCAGCCATGGCCGCAAAAATGCCAAGCTGAGTTCCAATATTCCCCTGACGGATGATCTGGCATTGCGACTCGCGATCAATGCCAAGCGCAGTGATGGTTCCATCGACAACGTAAATGCTGACAATGCCTTGTTTGACCAGGATCGTATGGCGGTGTCGGGGCGAATGCTCTGGTACGCAACAGAAACCCTCGAAGTGGATTTGTTTGGCTTTCTCAGTCGCATTGATGAGCGCGGCTCGCCCTACAACTGTAAGTTCCAGAACAGTGGTGCCATTCTAACCAAGGGCATATACCGCGATGCCAATGGCAGTAACCTGAAAGAGGCTTGTGACCTCAGCGATTCGTTGGCCGGTGATTTTAAAGTGTCGCAGAACGACGAAGATGCCCGTTATGCCATAGACAACCATATGGCTGCCCTGACACTGCGCTGGCCGATGTGGGGCATGGATGTAGAAAGTATCAGTAGCTATGCCTTGCAAGACAATATTGCGATTAGTGGTGACTCCGACGGTACCGGCATTCATATCGTTGCGGTCGGTCCCGACGCCGGTCGGCAGGTATTTGATGGCGCTGGTTTGAGCACACCTGATCAGCAGCGCACGCAATTTACACAAGAGCTGAAGTTTAACGGCAGTGCATGGGATGAAACCCTCAACTACACCTTTGGTGCATTTTTCGCGCGTGAAACTCTGGACGATACACTTGATGGCACCGACGTGGGTGACAACGGTCTGGTCGCGGTTGGCCCTGATGCGGCTGTTGATCTGGGTATTCCTTTGCCGAATAACTCCGTGCTGCCGGTACAGGCCAATGCCGCCCAGAATGCCAACTACGAAAACAAAACCAAAGCGGTTTTCGCGCAAGCCAGCTGGGATATGGCGAGTTGGTTTCAAGTGACGCTGGGTGTCCGTTATACGGAAGAAGAACGCAGTAGCGAGCACACGCAGATCACACCCGATTACGTTGAATACGGCAATCGCCTGAATGCGCAGATAGGCAGTGACCCCGCGATCGTGCAGCCGGTCGCTCACTATCAAGACGGCATTTATTCGCCGGTATCCCTGCAGCAATACTTCGCCTATCAGGCGCCTCAAGTTCCGTTGGTATTTGCTGAGCCATTGGTTGGCGATACCCGTTTCTCCGAGGTTACGCCCAACCTGACCCTGACCTATCTGGCGACAGACGATACGCTGGAAGCCTTAAATCTCGACAGTTTTATTGTCTATGGCACGATCTCAAAAGGCTTTAAGTCCGGTGGTCTCGATATTCGCAACACTCAGACTTCCGCCAATATTCAGCAGTTTGAGCCGGAGCTGGTAACTAATAAGGAGCTGGGTTTTAAACTCGATGCGCTTGATTCGCGCGTGCGCTTTAACGTTGCTGTCTTCCAGATGGATTACACCGACCTGCAAGTCGCGCTTTACGAGCGAGGCGCGACTGCGACCGAAGTGATTCAGTTTACCGGTAACGCCGGTGAAGCCGTGGTCGACGGTTTCGAGCTGGAGCTAACGGCCTTGCTCGGTGATTTTACGATTAATGCCAATGCTGGTTACACCGATGGTGACCTGGTGGAATACAGCTTGGGTACCAATACCGCCGATGGGTTTGCGGTGGTGGATCGCAGTGGTGAAGCTTTTCCGCAAGTGCCGCAGAACGTGCGCGGACTGGTTGTGCGCTACGACTGGTTCTCCGACCTCGGCATTATTTCGCCGCAGCTGCAGTACTACTATTCCGATGAGATTTTTATCGGCACCGATTATCTGAGCGGCGAATACGAAAGCTCTGTTATCAGTCAGTATGAGTTGTACAACGCGCGTTTGGCTTGGGAAGTGAATGATCAGCTGTCAGTTACGGCCTTTGTCGACAATATTAAAGATGCGCCGTATTTTGTCGGCGGTATCGCGGTAACCAGCGTGATCGGCGTAGCCAACCGGGTGCCCGGTACGCCGCGCCAGGCTGGCTTGGAATTCAGTTATCGCTTCTGATAGCTCTCGGAAAATAAGGTTCTTATGAAATTTCTGAAATGGATTGGTGTGTTGTTAGTGGTGCTGGCCGTTGTATTGCTGGTGCGTACTCAACAATTCAAGCCGGTACTGGATGAGCAGGCAAGCGCCGTTGATTTGGGGCGTTGGGATGAACAGTATCTGGCGCAGGGTTTGGCGAAGTCACTGACTTTTCCCACCGTTTCCAGTGGTGACCCGAGAGAGTTCGACCTGCAGCCGTTTTTTGCGTTTCAGGAATACCTGAAACAGCGCTTTCCAAAAACCTTTGCACAGATTCCTTATGAAGTGATCAATGAAGCAACACTGCTGTTTCGTTGGCAAGGGCAGGATACTTCGCGTAACCCGATTATCTTGTTGTCGCATCAGGATGTGGTTCCGGTTATTCCCGGGACGGAAGAGGAATGGACCTATCCACCCTATGCGGGCACCGTTGCGGATGGCTATATCTGGGGGCGAGGCGCCATTGATGACAAGGCCGGCGTGGTTGGTATTCTTGAAGCGGTAGAGCGCCACCTGGCGGAAGGCTTTGTTCCACCGCGCACAATCTATCTGGCCTTTGGGCACGACGAAGAAGTTGGCGGTAATCTCGGTGCTGTCGCCATTGCCGATCTGTTTAAGCAGCGCGGTGAAACGCTCGATTTTCTGCTGGATGAAGGCGGCGTGATTGCCAAGGATATGGTGCCCGGCGTTGAGAAGCGCATTGCCTTGATTGGCCCGGGTGAAAAGGGCTACGTCAGTTTGAAGCTGAGTGCGCGCGGTACCGGTGGTCACTCATCCATGCCGCCGATGCAGACCGCTGCGGGCCGGGTTGGTCGTGCGGTGCATCGCTTGGAGCAGCATCCCTTTCCGGTAGATCTGGATTATACCGTTGAGTTCATGCGTTTTCTGGGAGAGGATCAGCCTTTCTTCCAGCGTTTGTTGTTCGCCAATGCCTGGCTGTTTTCACCCTTGCTAACTACTGTGTTGGAAAATAATCCGGCAACCAATGCCGGCATCCGTACGACAACGGCTGTTACCATGCTGCAGGGCAGTGTGCGCGATAACGTATTGCCGATTAAGGCCAGCGCCGTCGTAAACTTCAGGATTCTGCCGGGTGATACCGTCGAATCGGTGATGGCTTACGTGAAAGAGGTTGTGGATGATCCGGCGATCAAGATTGCACCCTATGATGGTTTTGGCAGCAACCCTTCACCGGTTGCTGATACGTCCAGTGCGGGCTTTCAGGTACTGAGTGATGTGGTCAGGCAGGTAAGCCCGGAGACAATTGTGGCTCCGCGTCTTGTTATGGCTGCGACTGACGCGCGGCATTTCAGTGAGGTGGCCAAAAATAGCTATCGGTTTATGGGGGTAGAGGTTAGTCCACGCGAGCTCGCAGGCATACACGGTACGGATGAGCGCGTGTCGGTTTCAAGTTACACCGAGGCCGTGAAAATGTACTATGCACTGATTGCGCGGGCCGACGAGCTGTAAGGTTTACTGTGCGTTTTGAGCGGGGGAGGTCGTTTCGATCTTCCATCCCAACCGCATTACCAGTACCGTCATTAGTGGGCTGATCAAATTAAAAAAGCAAAAGGGCAGATAGCTCAGCGTTCCTATACCTAGAACGGTCGCGTGGTAAGCACCACACGTATTCCACGGGACTAATACTGACGTTACTGTTCCACTGTCCTCCAGTGTTCGGCTCAGATTCTTCTGGCTCAAGTTGTACTGGTCATAAAGCTCCGGGTACATACGCCCGGCAATCAGCAGTGTCAGGTATTGCTCTGAGGCTGTCAGGTTCAATACGCCGCAGGTGCCCGACGTTGTTGCGACCAGCGAGCTTGGCCCCTTCACCAATCGATTCAAACCATTGAGCAGGCTGGTCAGGCAGCCTGACGCTTCCATTAAGCCGCCAAATACCACCGCACAGAGTATCAGCCAGATGGTATTTAACATGCCGGCCATACCAGAGGTGGACAGCAAATCATCGGTAAAAGCATTGCCGGTGGAAATAGCGTTATCGGTTACGAGGGTGGCGATTAAGCCTCGGTAAATTCCGCTCCAGTCTTCAGAGCCACCAATCAAATAGACCAGCTCGCGCTGGAATAGCAGTGAACACAGACTGCCGAGCAGCGTCGCAAAAAACATCAACGGCAAGGCCGGCATTTTGCGGACAATGGCAAACACCACCAGTGCCGGAACAAGCAGCAGCCAGCCGGAGGTATGCACATTGCGATTAATTGCATTGATCATCTCCGCAGGCTGGGCGATCTGACCTTCAGCGCTGTGTGTCAGCCCCATCGCGATGAAAAGACCAAGCGCCAATACGAATGACGGCAGTGTGGTGAGAAACAGATAGCGAACGTGTTGAAATAAATCCACGCCGCATACCCCGGAAGCGAGGTTGGTGGTATCTGACAGGGGGGATAGTTTGTCACCGAAATACGCCCCGGAAATAACCGCACCTGCTGTTACTGGCAGACTCATGCCCAAGCCTTGCCCCGTAGCCATCATGGCGACACCAATGGTGGCGGCAGTTGTCCACGAGCTGCCAACGGCAGTGGATACAATGGCGCAGACGACAGCCGCTGCGGCATAAAACCAGGCTGGGTCAGCCAGTTGTAGCCCCAAGACAATCAGCGTGGGGACGATTCCGCTGATCATCCAGGTGCTGGCCAACGCACCGATCAAAAGCAGCATTAAAATCGGAGTAAGTGCAACATGTACGACTTTCAACATGCCGTCTTGAAGATCTGACCAAGCCACGCCCCGTCGAATGCTAATCAGAGCCGCCATAACGCCAGCAATGATCAACGCAATTTGATTTGGCCCTTCTATGGCGCTGTCACCAAACAGAGCGACATTGACGCCAAGCAGGATCAGGAGCAGTGTGAGTGGCAGCAGGGCGAGGGTAAGCGTCGGGCTGTTTGCGGGCGTCTGCATGGTCTCTTGCCGTGGGGTTTCGGCGCAGTATAGCAGTCATCCGCCTCGCGGCGAGGTTCCCCTGAATGGGTGATGCCTGCGCGGCCTTGGTAGCTGAAACTTAGAAAATAATAAGGTGGTGAGAGGAGTCTTTCATGGAATACATCAGTGTGGAGCAGGCGCGAGAGCAGGGTGGACTGCGACTCGTACTATGTGCGGGCACGCCCGGTGTGTGGGGCGAGGCGATCAAGGCGGTGCTGTCGTATAAGGGGATTAGCTACACGCCCGTTCTGCAGGAGGTTGGCGGTGAAAACCGAGCCTTGAGGGAGTGGACAGGGCAAACCAGTGCACCGGTCATTGTCGATGCAAATAACCGCCAGCATATTCTCTGGGAGAGCATGGTCTTGCTCGCCGAGGAGCTAGAACCCGAGCCGGCGTTGATACCGCAAGACCCAAGTCAGCGCGTGCAGCACTTCGGGCTGCTGCGGGAGATTGCCGGTGTTGAAGGCTTGGGCTGGAATCGTCGGTTGCAATCTATCGCTCTGTCTGGCGGTCCCTCCGTCAACCCGGTGCTCCAGCGTTTGGCCGATAAATATGGCTACAGTGACGAGGCGGTAAAACGCTCGGAAGCTCGCACAGTAGAGATATTGAATTTACTCAGCGCACAACTAAAGCAGGGCGGGCCGTATTTTTTCGGCGATCAGCCGACCGCGCTGGATTTTTATGCGGCGATCTTTATCGGCGTGATGATCAACCCCTTGCCGCATGAAGTGATCCCGATGCCGAAGGGCATGCGAGCGGGGTTCTCGCATCCTTCAGAGGCGATTGCTAGTGCGCTGGATACTGTTCTGCTGGCGCATCGAGACAGGATATTTGAGCGGCATATTAAATCGCCGCTGACGTTTTGACCTATTTTCCGAGCCGCTCACGGGTAATGTCTGCATATTCGCCATTGCTGCCTGCCAGCTCCAGATACGTTTGATAGTACTTGCGCGCTCCGACGCTGTCGTAGATCTTTCGGAGCGACTCGGCATAGCGGAAATAAAAACTGTTCGGTAGTGGCAGTTCGAGCGCTTCAAGTGCGGCGTAGTTTTTGACTGCAGTATGATGATCGTCGCTGATCAGTGCGCTGCGCAGCGAGGTCATATAGATTCTCTGTTGTTCTCGTTTGGACTTCCACTGGATAGCGTCTAGTTCCAGCGCCGCTACCCAGTTTTCGTCATATGGTGCCTTCAGAGTCAACTGACTGCCATTGTTTTGCCTGCGAGTGATCAATAGTTCAACTGCTTGGGGGCGCAAGGGTAGAGATTCCAACGGGGCGCGGAAAGGAATTTTGAATGCGCTTGTCCCGCTACGTGCAATCGTAGACAAGGATACTTCCTCAGTACGTGCTATCTCGCTGCCGAACTCATCCTTCGCTACCCAAGTATAGCTATACTCGCCTGGAGTTTTAGGGGCGACCCAATCCCTTGTTTCGTCTGACAGTTCTCGAATGTTTCGCTTTTCGTGACGGTATTCCCAGTCGCTAGTACTCCCGTAGCAAACGTCGGGCATATGCCTATCTAAAAAACAAATCCAGAAGATTAGAGGGTTTAGACCAATATAGAGCTTACCGGGGTAATGGGTTCGCTCTTTGACTTTGACGTAGTCGTACTCAACGATATAAAAATCTTCACTCTCTCCAAGGATGGTCTCGATGAAAGAGGCTTCGCTAGGTCGGCCTGAAATAGTTGGTTTTCCCTCAATGCGAAAGTAGACAGACTGTTTGTCGCTCAAGACGCGCTCACTGCGAACGTCGATATGTTCTGTTTGAGACTCATGCCTTGGATAGCTTGAACAGCCAGATACGACGAGTATGAGTAAACTAGCGATAGCTAACCGAGTGGTCTGTGTAAGTGCGCAGACGATTCTGCTGAGAGTCGTTTTGGTTGCGCTTGTTGTCAGGTTAGTCATGAATTTTATTCCCAAGTGCACAGTACTTGTTTTAGATAGCTTCCGTATTCGCCAGTGATAGGGGAGATTCTGTCGCTCCGATAATGCTGCCATCGCTTGTCGTTCGACGGAAGTTCGGAGATATTGAGTTCGCGTTGTATCTTATACTCATGTACCGGAATAAAGGTTTTAAGGCCCATCTTTTGGCACATCGATACAATGGCTCCAAAGTCGCTATCTTCAAATTTGTCCGAAAATAGGTAGCCGCGCTCCATTAATTTTATCTGGCTGTAAGGTCCAAGGGGCATAAATGCAACGACGCCGTTACGTTCAATCTCACAATAGCCACCGTCGTCTCCACTAATATTGTTAGGGCACTTACCAAACCAACGGCCAAAGCGTCTTGCATGTCTTGATTGAGCCGACACGTCGGTATAGGTTGGAGGTACGTGCCATTTTCCGGATTTTGCTATAATCCCATACAGAGGTTGCGGCCGAGTGCCACTCCATCCGTTTTGTTGCCCACGGTTCGACGCGCGGATTGTGTAGGGATATCGGTACCGATAGTCCTTGGTAATAGCAAAAGGTTGCCTTGCTATCGCTAGGCCATCAATGAAGGGATAAGCCTCCAGAAAGCGAGGTGGTATCTGCCAGTGTCCTGTTCGATCAATGTAGCCCCAGTAACAGTAAGGTGTATCACTAAAGCTGTACTGTTTGTGTCGACAGGGATATTCCAATGCTGCTGCTAGGCCTTCGCTGAAAGGTCGCACCCGTGTAAATCGCGGCTGAATAGCCCAGTTACCAGCTGCATCTTTAAAGCCCACGAGGTTGTTGCTTCCCCGGGAAGGCCGGAGTTCTTCTTTGCTGCAATCCTGGTGTCCTCGCCTCTGCGTTTGAATAAATGTAAAAAGATTATTATACGCCTTGCTGTCGGAAGGAATCTTTCCGCAATCGCGGGATGCAATGCGTTTTTCATAGTTATCCCTAGACCTTGTCATTGCGTCGGCAACTCTCTGCCGCTGAGTGCTTTTCCCTGAGTGTTCACGCTTTGTAGTCTTTAACGATTTTGCTTGATCAACCTGCTTGAAAAGAGCATCGAAGTCATCAGGGGCTGATTCTTGATTTTTGCTCACCGATTGCTCTTGCTCTTGTATGCTTGCTTCCCGATATTCGTTAAGCCAGCGGTATACGGCCCCTATATCCAAGCGCAAACCTTCGATTTTTACCGTGTCGCTGCCGTAAAGCTCATCGCGGAATAGGGCTTGGCCGCGTTTCAATATATTTTTCGCGTAGTCAGATGAGCGAGGTGTGGCCGATTTAAGAGCATAGCCTGTGGCCATCGAAAAAGTGTAGAACTGCTTATCCCAACCACGGCTCTCCGGGACATTAAATGAGGCTTTTTTTACCCCGGGCCCCCAGAACGACCCTGGGTCACACTTTATGTAATCAAAGCCTGTATTTTGCTTGCTGTCGAAGGGAAGCCAGAATTCACCACCCCATATACGTATGGCGTTCGCGACTTCAGTGGGTAGCTCTCGCATCGTAAATCGCTGCCCTTCAACATTGAGAGCGTTTAGCTCCCACCAACCGGTGCACATCTGTACGGGCTCCCCAAGCAGGGTCCAGACTTTTGTCGCCATGTGGAGATTAACGTCAGCAAAATCCTCGCCAAAGCCCTTGTCGCTGACAAAGACACGAAAACCTTCAATATTGAGTCTGCCGCCTATTTCATAAGGGGCTGCTGCAAGCGATAACGGAGTTATGACAATAAGGAGCGTCAGGATTAGGGAGTATAGGCTTTGTCGGTAAGACATTGCGGGTGTAGTCTCCTTTGTTGTCTTATATTACTCGAGATGACTGCGGTTGTTAGGGGAGGGGTGTGCAATCAACGGTGTGCATGCACCACGCTCGATTAGTTTTATCTTCAGTGGGATTTTCGCCCCTAAATTCGGAGTATAGCCTTGCTGGTATAAAGCAGATTTCGAGAGCTCGATCCGTTTTTGCAAAGCGTGCAGCTGGAGTGTGATGTGCTCTCCCTTTAGTCCAGTGATTGTGCCGTCGTCTTTGAATATTGCGTAAGAGCAGGGGCTACCGGCGCCACCATGAGAGAGAGTCGCGACGGATGTCACTATGAGTGTGATGATGCTACGAGAGAGCAACCTTTTAATCCGCTTTTTGGTGGGTGATATATTAAATCCTAGCAAAGGTGGTGATGTTGATAAACTCAGCTGAAAACACATGACTAATCTTACAGAAAGAGAGAAGCGCCGGGGATGACTGTGAAAACCTTGTTTCGTGCGGGCTGCTGTATCGGCCTTATGCTTGCCGCTCTGGTCGTGGGGCGCGTTCAAGCGTCCGGCAGTTTGGGCGCTTATCTGCGGCTCTCCGATATTGCTTATTATCCTGAAGTTAAACTTGAACAAATCGGTTCACGAGATCTTCACTACCTCGGCAGGCTTGGAGATTGGCATCTATTGATGCGGATAGTCAGCTCCGTTGCCAATGGTATGCCGTGGAGTGATGGCGAAATTATCAAGATGAAGGCGGGGGACCTATCAATTCAGAATGCGTGGCTCATTAAACAGGATGAGCGGTTTATTCATGCGAACGCCTGCCCTTTTCTGGAGTATAGTGCTGGGCAGTGGCTGGTGACTGGCGATGAGCGGCGTGGAAAGATTTGCGGAACGCAATAAAAGCAGGCGCAGCCGTCAGGTGGCCACGCGAAATTGCACAAAAAAGGGCTACACCTTTCGATGTAGCCCTTTTCTTTGTTTGGCTCCGCCTGCTGGGCTCGAACCAGCGACCCAATGATTAACAGTCATTTGCTCTACCAACTGAGCTAAGGCGGATTGGTGCTCTCCGTCAGGAGAGGTGGCGCATATTAAAGGCCTTTTTTTACATCGTCAACCGCTTGAAAGCCGTTTTTTCCAGATTTATGGCAATTGGCCAAGGCGGTGGCGGGGTAGTACCATATTTCTCTTTATGCTGTTGAAAATATGAGCAAATCTTTCACGGTTTCATCCAAGTTTGAGCCCGCCGGAGACCAGCCAAAAGCTATTGAGCAGCTGGTGGAGGGGATCAATGCGGGGCTGCATTCGCAGACCCTGCTGGGTGTCACCGGTTCAGGTAAAACCTTCACCATTGCCAATGTTATTGAGGCGATTCAGCGGCCGACCATTGTCATGGCGCCCAATAAGACCCTCGCGGCCCAGCTCTATGGCGAGTTTAAAGAGTTCTTCCCCAATAACTCGGTCGAGTATTTCGTCTCTTACTACGATTATTACCAGCCAGAGGCTTACGTTCCTTCGTCCGATACCTATATAGAGAAGGACGCGTCGGTTAACGATCATATTGAGCAAATGCGTCTTTCTGCCACCAAGGCACTGATGGAGCGCGAGGATGCGCTGATTGTGGCGACGGTGTCGGCCATTTATGGTCTGGGTGACCCCGAGCAATACTTCAAGATGGTATTGCACCTAGATCGGGGCGAGCAGATTGATCAGCGCAAGTTGCTACGCCGGCTCGCGGAGTTGCAGTACACCCGCAATGATGTGGCTTTTCAGCGGGCGACCTACCGTGTGCGGGGGGATGTAATAGATATTTTCCCGGCAGAATCTGAAAAAGACGCGGTGCGGGTTGAGTTGTTCGATGATGAGATTGAAAGCATTACGCTGTTTGATCCGCTGACGGGGGAGTCGCTAGGCAAGCTGCCTCGTTATACCGTTTTCCCGAAGAGTCACTATGTAACACCGCGCGATACGCTGCTGAAAGCGGTCGATCAGATTGAAGAAGAGCTAAAAGAGCGATTGGAAGTTCTGCGCAACAACGACAAGCTTCTGGAGGCCCAGCGTTTGGAGCAGCGCACCAAGTTCGATATGGAGATGATCCGCGAGCTGGGCTATTGCACTGGCATTGAGAACTACTCGCGCTATCTGTCCGGGCGGGAGCCGGGGGAGGCGCCGCCGACCTTGTTTGATTACCTGCCGCACAATGCGCTGGTTGTTGTCGACGAGTCTCACGTGGGGATTCCACAGATAGGAGCCATGTACAAGGGCGATCGCTCGCGAAAGGAAACGCTAGTGGACTACGGCTTTCGGCTGCCCTCGGCACTGGATAACCGGCCCCTGAGGTTTGAGGAGTGGGAGCGCTTGATCCCACAGGCCATATTTGTATCGGCAACACCTGGCCCCTATGAGGCTGAGCACGCAGCGCGGGTGGTGGAGCAGGTGGTGCGGCCCACGGGGCTGGTGGATCCTGAGGTGGAAATCCGACCCGCAGCGACGCAGGTGGATGATTTGATGTCTGAAATCAATCTGCGGGTTGCTGCAGAGGAGCGGGTGCTGGTCACCACGCTAACCAAGCGCATGGCAGAGGATTTGACCGAGTACCTTGGCGAGAATGGTATTCGGGTGCGCTACTTGCATTCAGATATTGATACCGTTGAGCGTGTCGAAATCATTCGCGATCTGCGTTTAGGTGAATTTGATGTGTTGGTGGGGATTAACCTGCTGAGAGAAGGTCTGGACATGCCTGAGGTGTCGCTGGTCGCGATACTGGATGCGGACAAGGAAGGTTTCCTGCGCTCTGAGCGGTCTTTGATTCAGACTATTGGTAGGGCGGCTCGAAATCTCAACGGTAAGGCGATTCTCTATGCCGATGTGATGACAGGCTCCATGGAGCGGGCCATAAGTGAGACTAATCGCCGTCGCGAGAAGCAGGTGGCCTTTAACAAAGAGCACAACATAACGCCTGCCGGTGTGAAAAAAGCCGTTGCGGATATACTGGAGGGGGCCTTCGCGCCCGGTAGCAAGCGCGGTCGCAAGGGCGGTGCTCGCAAGGCGGCGGAGCCCGGTGGGGATTATGCAGTTGATGTGAAGTCCATGAAACCGGCTGAACTCTCCAAAATGCTCAAGAATCTGGAGCAGCAAATGGCCGAGCACGCCAAGAATCTGGAGTTTGAAGAGGCTGCGCGGGTTCGGGATCGATTGGCGGATATTAAGCGCGATCTGTTTGTTGAATAAATAGAAGAAAGGGGAAGACCATAATGAAGAAAATTCCGTTGCTGATCCTGATGATGGCGACATTCACCGCAGTGGGGTGCAGTTCGAGCCGGACCTTGAGCGATGCAGAGGTGGAGCGCGAGCGGGCTCGGGCCAATGAAGTACACCGTGAAATGGACCGGGAGACCCGCTGAGGGCGCTGGAGAAAGCTGATTGAAAACAGGTGGTTGTTTAGTGTCAGCAGCGTGGCTATAATGCGCGTCCTCTGAAGGCGGGGTGGTTTTTCCGCTGATCAGATGCTGTACGACCGTAGCTCAGCTGGTTAGAGCACCACCTTGACATGGTGGGGGTCGGTGGTTCGAGTCCACTCGGTCGTACCAATATTCGCGAAAACGGCTCACCTTTGGGTGGGCCGTTTTTGTTTCTGCTCCGATTTACTAAAAATATATTATATTTACTGTTTATTCATACAATTCAAAGCGTTAAGCTCGGCATATGGCTTTTGGTAATATGCACACCCTTGGGTTAATTGTGATACAGTTAACGCATTGCTGTGTCTGCGGTTAAGCGGGCATTCAGGTCAAGAAGATCGGACAAGAACAATGAAAAAAGCGTGGTGGTGTGGGGCATACCTGACTCTGGCTTTCTGCTTTGCCGGGCCGGTACAGGCTGGGTTGTTTGATTCGTTACTCGGCGCGGCGAAAGACAAGGCTGAAGAAGAAAGCGGTTCCAAAGAAGAACGTGCTTTGAGTCTCTATCGCAAGGGCAAGAAAAATTACGAGTCCGGCGACTATCAGGCTGCGCGTGATTATCTTTCGCGTGCTCTGCAACTGTATTCCTCTGACGGCAAGATTCGCATTGTCAAAGATCAGCAGGTTGAGTGGGTGGAGACCCCGCGAGGCCTCGAACGTCGAATCGTTTCTGATTCTACGGCCTACGATTACTACCCCAATCGCTATATGGGCTACGTCAGCAATGAGTTGGCGCGTATAGAGCAAGAGCGCAAGGTTGCCTGGGAACAGCAGCAGGCAGATCAAAAGGCTCAGCAGGACCTCCAGGAAAAATTTGCCAATCCCCCTCAGCTGGTCATTCGCTATGACCTCGTAGACAGCAACCGTGACAATGTATTGTCGGCTAAGGAATCTGCCAAGGCGGTTGTGACGATTGAAAACGCAGGGCAGTCCATGGCCGAATCGGTAGAGCTGACGGTATTCAGCAGCTCCCAGCATGTGACGCTGGGGTGTTGTGATACCCGTCGGAAGCTTGCCATCGGGAATGTTTCACCCGGTCAGTCTATTGTGGAAACCCTCGAAGTTATTGCGACCGATAAGGTTGGTACCGGCTCTGAGCACTTGAGTGTGACCGCGACCGAAGCCGATGGCTTCGGCATCCCGGACGAACTCAAATTTGCTTTTGCTACGCAGGAATATATGCCTGCTGCGTTTGCCATTCACGATCAGCGTGTGGCTCATGTTAAGGGCAATATCTATGAGATTTCCTATACGGTTATAAATCAGGGTAAGGGCCCCGCGCTGGATGCGGTGACTCAGGTCCGCTCTGAAAATAGCAACGTCCATATTTTTGGGGATACGGAGAGCGCTATCGGTCGTTTGGCGGTCAATGCCAGTCAGCGCGTGACCTTTACCTTTGCCAAAACCAATCGCCTGAAAACCGGTGACCGCTTGCCAATTGCCTTGCGCGCGATTGATCGCGCGGATGAAAGTACTCAGCAGGAATTCGCTCATTCGATGGTACTGCCGGCCGGCAGTGCGCCGCAGCGTTACGCGGGCAACAGCTTTCAGGCCCCGGCTGCTGTAGCGGCTCCCTTGGCAGGTATTGCGATTGAGCCGGTAGATACCGATATTCCCACGGGGACAAAACAGATTCGCTTCGGTCGGGCCTTCGTGGTCGGCAATAGCCGATACAGCAATCTGGATGCCGTGGATTACGCGGAAAACGACGCCAATATTGTGGCTCAGTACGCCAAGAAAACGCTTGGCTTTCAAAAGACCAAGTTGTACCTGAATGAAGGCACCTTTGGTCTGCGTGATATTTTCGGAACCAAAGACAAGAAATTCAAAGACGGCGACCTGTACAAGATGGTCAAGCGGGATTCCGAGCTACAGCCGAATCCGCCGGTCTTTATTTACTACTCCGGCCACGGCGCGCCTGGACTGGAAGACGGTAAGGCTTACTTGGTGCCGGTTGATGCGCAGATGGAACGACTCGACCAGCAGGGCTATCCGCTCGAAGATCTGTACGCGGCTATTAAATCGCTGCCTACCAATAACGTAACGCTGGTGCTGGACTCCTGCTTTTCGGGTAATACGGACACCTCCGACGGTCAGCGCACCAAAGCACTGTATACCGGCGTTAGCCCGGCGGCTTTTAAAACCAATGAGCTGAATCCTGGCAACATCGACAATCTCACGCTGTTTACCAGTGCTTCGGCCAGCGAAGTCAGTTACTGGCATAAAGAAAGTCGTCATGGCCTGTTTACCTACAACTTCCTGCGCGCACTGCGTGGCAAGGCGGATAACTGGGTGAAAGGCAACAACGACGGCGTTGTGAGCGCGGAAGAGATTCAGAGTTTTGTCAGCTACGAAGTGGCCGAATATATTGATCAGACCGACAAAGGAAGTAATCAGACCCCCGGGCTCAGTGGCCAAAAATCCAAGCCTCTTGCTGTCTTGAAGTAAGGGCGGCGAGTGAAAAGGCTTTTTGGCGCACTTCTGTTTGCAAGCACGCTTCTAATTCAGTCCTGTGGCCTGCTGCCGGAGGGTTCAGAGGCGTCTGAGGTTTCGTCTGAAACACAGGCGGAGCAGCAATACCGTTCGTTCTGTATTGATAAAACACCTCGCGATACCGATCACTTTGTCGTTGGCGTGGGTGTCGGTGAATCGCTAAGCAAAGCACGCCAATTAGCCTTGTCCGAAATTGCACAGAAACTTTCCAGCCGGGTGTCTGTGACCACCAAAAGCACGACGCGCGCGATCGATGATTATGAGTCTCAGACCTTTGATCAGGATGTGTCGATCGAGTCCGATGTCGCTATCGATAACGCGGTTGAGTTGTGTCGCGATATTGATGATCCCCGCGGCAAAGTCTACGTTGTCTATCAGCTCGACAAACGGCCTCTGGTACAAAAGGTTTATTCCGATCTCGCTCGCCAGTGGCAGGGCAATCTTCCAAGAACCATTCAGTTTAAAGGGCCGTCCATTCTGGTGAATTCTCATTTCGTATCCGAATTGAGAGAAAAGCTGGAGCGCGACACCAGCACGCTAGAGAAAACGGTTGTGATTGATCTCAAGCGTCAGAACAATCGCTGGGTGCTTAGCGTGAACGATAGTGCCACGTACACTGTGGCAGATCGCAAATTCCTGTCGTTTATAGCGCCGGATTTTGCCGGCACCGTCAAAGCACTGGATATTGATATTGCCTCTGGTGAAGCGCCGCGGCCGCCAGCAGATTTTCGTTTTGCTCGCAGTGTCAGGCTGAGGCACGGCGACGATTTCAGCTTCCGAGTCGCGTCCCGCCGCAATGGTTACTTTTCGCTGTTTAATATTTATGAAGACGGGCGAATTGCCAATTTGTTGGAAAACCGTTTTGTTGATAATAACAGCGCATTTCAGTATCCCGATGGGGGCACCTTTACCTCACTCGTGCTGGAAGACGGCAAAACCACTTACGATGTATATATCGGTGTGCTGACTGAGAACCCGATTGTGCTGTCTGAGTTCGCCAAGCTGGAAAGCCAGGGCGGTTTTCTGGCGGGCGATGATTACTATCAGTTCGACCAGTTTCTTCGCTGGTTTGATTTTGTTGACCCGATAGGGGTGTCTACACTTGAGGCTCGGACCGATCCTTAAAGCTAGTTTGTCGATGTGCGGCCTGCTGGTGACATCGACACTTGCTGCGGAGCCCTGCTGGCTCTCGCAACCGGTCACGAACGAGTATCAAGGTTACATAGGCGTAGCCGAAAAGTTTGATGCGGCTGGCAGCCTTGCCATCGCGGCCAGCCGACGTTCCGCATTGCGACAACTGTTTGCAGTTGATGGCGCCACACTCCCTGAAAAATTCCAAAACGACGATGCGCTGCTTGAGTTTGCAGGTATTGATGTTGAAGGGCGTCATTTTGATTTCACGTCCGACTACGTCGGGCGGGGCGCAGTCTTCTCCTATTTGGTCACTGGCGACCATTCGGACGATACATGTGTGGCCTCAACGTGCAGTAGTCAGCGCTGCGAGCCTGAGTGGCTGTGCGGGCAGTCATCCGACGCTGAAAGCACCAATGTGCTTGGTGTAGGTGAATGGCGCATCTCCGACAAGCAGCAATGGCTGGATGCGGCTAAATCTGCCAGTGAAACGGCTGCGTACTGGGGCATTGCTGATGTCAGCTCGGAATATCGATTATTGCGTACGGCGGCGGCTCAGCAATATCTTAGCTTTATTGATCATACGATTTCTGTTGAAACTAACAATCGAGATTTGCCGCCACTCACCTTGATGGAAAGTTGCCGTGATGGGGCAACGTTATTTCAACGATGGCTCTACGAAGATCGTCAGAAATTTAAGCGCTACGCAAATTCCAATGCGCTGCGCGGAAAAGCTACCGTTTCTGCCTATACGGCCGCTGGCACACTGCAATCCGTTATTGATTTGGCAATTCACAGGGCTTATGCTGAATTGGCGCAGAACAAAGATGTTCGCGTCAAATCATTACAAAAAACAGTATCCGGGGAAAGCACCGGTCGAGGATACTCGATGGAAGCTGTTTCGCTATCCAGTCATCACCGCATTTCGGCAAGCCTTTCGAGATTGTCTATCACGCCGCGCGTGGACAAACCTTATATTGTAGAAGTTGAATTACTCGAGAACACTGCTCAATAAAACTCACTCAAGGAGAATATTATGAAAACAGCAGTTAAAGCAGCTTCCCTGGCAGCAAGTGTTTTGTTGGCAGCCTGCGCAGGTGCACCAGAACAGACCGCTCAGACAAGCAACGCGGCGCCTTACGATAATCGCCCGGATTGGGTAAAGCTGCCGATGGTTGAAGATGGTCTTGCGAGCACTCAGTGCGTTGCCAAGAAAGGTTCTTCCAGCATTATGCAGGCCAAAGCGACGGCATTAGCTCGTGCTGAAATTGCCCGTCAAATTGAAGTTAAAGCGACGGCGCTGGATAAAACCTATCAGCGTCTGACTGAAGCATCTGCCGGCGATTCCTTCGGTTCTTCCTTTGAAAGTGTCTCCAAAACTGTAGCTAACCAGAATCTCTCCGGTACTCGCGCGGTGAAAGCTGAATATGTCATGGGTATTGATGGTCAGCCGGAATATTGTGTCATGGTGACCATGAGCCCATCGCTGACGAAAGATCTATTTAATGATCTGATGAAAGAAGCTGATGCCAACCTGAGCGCGCAAAACGAAGCAATCCTCTACGAGGAATTTAAAGCTTTCAAAGCGCACAATGAGCTGGATGAGCTGACGGCTCAGTAAGGTGAAGCGAAGCGCAAAACTGCTGACAGCGCTGCTGGCGATTTTGCCAGCGGCGCCTGTCACGACAGCAGATATTTGGGGAGAGCTCGAGCGGGAAGCTGGGGAGCTAGATTCGGCTGCAGAGCGCAGTGTCGAGGCTTCCACAAAGAAACCTACTGAGTTCGAGCTTTACAAGAAGCGTCAACAGGAAGAATTTGCCGCCTACCGCAAGATTTTTGAAGAAGAATTAGATAACTACAAGAAGGCGATCAAAAAACGTTGGCCTGATCCGGAAGTCAGTTCTCAGAAAGTCTGGGTGTCTTACACGCAAGACTACGCCGTGAAGCGAGCGGTCGACTTCGAGAGTAATACGCTGACGATCTCCGCGCAGGGTGTACAGGCGAATCAGAAAGCCGCGGTTAAAAAGTTTGAGGACCAGATTCGTCAGGTACTGACCACGACGGTCTCGGGCGCGTTTGAAACTGATCAATTTGCCAGTGCTGTTGAAGCGCGTATCAAGCGTGAAGGTGTTAAGGCAAAAACCAGCAAGGTACCGAATAGCTCGATTTTTGGTTTGAGCTCTGCGGACAAAAAGAAAGCTGAATTGCTGGAGAAGCGGGTAAAAGAGCTCGCCAGCAAATTGGAATTAAAACGCTCTCAGGACGGTAAGGCTGTTACCGCCAGCGTAGATATTTCCAAGGTTCTGAAGAGTAAGAAAGCATCCAGACCAAATGCGGGTGCTGTAGCGATGCCTGCGCGTGCGGAAGCCTATGCTGATCGTATCGTGGCTGAATCTCAGCGTAGAGATCTGGAAACCAGCCTAGTATTGGCAGTGATCCAAACGGAGTCTGCCTTCAATCCGATGGCACGTTCTGGCGTTCCGGCGTACGGTTTGATGCAAATCGTTCCCAAAACGGCCGGCTTGGACGCAACGGAATATGTTTATGGGAAGCAGACTCTGCTGGCACCTTCAGCTCTATACAACCCTGATCAGAATATAGAGCTGGGCGCCGCCTATCTGTGGATTCTGAATAATCGCTATTTGAAAAAAATAGAAGACCCATTGAGTCGCTATTACTGTGTTATAGCGGCGTACAATACGGGGGCAGGGAATGTCGCCAAGGCATTCACGGGCAAAAGAAACGTTAATCAGGCGGCAAAGATCATCAACAAAATGTCACCAGAACAAGTCTACAATCATCTGATTAAAAACCTGCCTTACGAGGAAACACAGAATTACCTGAAAAAAGTCGTCCGCCGAGCGGAAGGCTATAAAAAAGCTTCACAAACCTAAGCTACAGCGATAACTGAGGAGAACGACAATGAAAAACAAAAAACTTCTTGCTGCCGGCCTGATGGCTGGTGCGACTTTGGGGGCGAGCAATAGCTTTGCTTTGGAGCAGTACTTTAATACGCCGGGTACTCGCGCGATGGGTATGGGCGGCGCGTTCGTTGCTAACGTTGGGGATAGTAGCTCGCTTTGGTACAACCCCGCTGGTTTAGCAAAAATTAAGGATTCTGGTGACGCGACTCTGGAGATTGGTGAGCTCGTAGAACGGATTGATACGAACGAGTTTCTAAATACTTGCTCAGGCGGCCCATGCGGTGATCTTTACGATTCCTCAAATACGCTGAAGTACTTCGCATTTGCAAAGAATCAGCAGGGTTTTGCATATTTCTCCCCATATCGATTCAAGAATTCGGCGTTTTACAACGTAAATGGGACGCAAAATGCGGCCGATGTTGAAACAGATTACCGAGAGTTGAAGTGGGGGATGGGCTTCGAACTAAGCGAGAATATTAATTTTGGTTTCACTCTTGATTGGCTCTTCCGGTTTGCTGATATCAAGAATATCAACACTGGCGAAGAGGACGAATTAGACGAGAACGAAATTGGCTTCTCGCTGGGCCTGCAAGGTAAAGCGCCTCTGGATGATGTGCTTCCGAAGGGACATAAGCTGACTTATGGACTGATTTACCGATCTGGAACTGATAGTGAAGTCGAAGACGATGTGACTTTTGACGCTGTAGAAGGCGTTCCGGGTCGTCCTCAAGCGCTGAACTATGGTATTGGCTATATGGCTCCCTTGCCAGCGATCATGGGCATGAATTCAGTTATCACATTCAATTATGAAATCGATAATCTTGAGTATGAGGACATCCTCAACGCGCTTACTGTGAATACTACGGGTAACGCTGAAGGAGACCTTGAGGAAGAGCGCACTGCTTTTGGTTTGGAATGGCAGATGTTCCCAGAGTTCATGGGTGCAGGCTCGCTGTTTGTTCGCTTTGGTATGAGCGATACAGATATTGATGTCAGCGGTAATCCGGAAACATCTATGGTTGATAGTATTGAAGCTAGCTCAATCGGTTTTGGTATTAAACACGGCAATCTCGTTTTCGATATTGCACAAGAAACCAGAGATGTGGAGTTTATTCCAACTTTGTCGAACGTGCCTGATCAAGAGTTTGATCTGACGGCAGTTTCAATCTCCTGGTTGTTCTAAAAAAAAGAAAAGGAGGCTTCGGCCTCCTTTTTTATTGCCTCAATCTAATGCTGTCGCCTTCTCGAATTTCCCCGCCTTTAATCACCTTCGCATAAACCCCCATATTCAAATGCCCAAACTGTCGCTTCAAACCCTGAAGCGTTTGATCGCGCGCTGCAGTTTCCGGGTTAACATTTATCGCCGTGCAGCGATCAGTAATTTTGTAAACGAGGAATTCCGTGCCGTTAATCGTCAGGGTTTTATTCAGCCACGTTTCTTCTTCCCAGGCGGGTAAATCATCCAAGTAGATATTGGCGCGAAAGCGTCGGTGGTCTACTGGATAGCCTAGCGCTTTCTCTAGTGCTTTTACGCTATTGAGGTTGATCAGGGAAATGCAGGGCGTTGAAAGGTCGGTATAGCTGATACCCGGTGCGCTTATTAGCCGAGCCTTGCCTTTGATCAGCCCTTGCATGAAATTGGTCAGATGCTCTTCGCACTCCGACTTTCCCGCCGAATTACTCAGTGCGAAGATAGAGGTGCTGCCGTTTGACGAAAGTGTCAATTCCGTGGTCAGCGGATCAAAGCCCGTTTTAAGCTGGGCCAGTCGCTCGTATTTCATTTGCACGACCAGCTGTTGTTTTTTGAGATGGCAGGGCTCGCTCGGATCGAAGGGCGTACTTTCGTCGGCAATGGCGAATTGCCTGTCGGCAGGAAAACCACGGTTTTCGGTTAATTGAACACGCTCAAGCGAAATGCCCTGCAGGCCTTTGACGGGGTAGTAGGTCAATTGGGCAATTTGCGCCATGTGATCCTCTTTGCCGGGCTTAAAAGCTGGCTTTTAGTACGATAAAGAAGTCCGCTTCCTGAGCTTCTATGTGATCTACGCTGATATTACTGTCTGCGGTGGGTGCTGCAGCGACGGCGGTAAGTTCAAGGTGATCACCGGCGCGTATTGATGCGCTCAGGCCGGCGTCCTGCAGTGTGCTGTATTGGCTGAGATCCACGTCTTCGCTGTTGCCGAGTTGTACATCTTCATAGCCTGCTGCGCCTGCTTCATAAAACACGCTGGCACTCAGTGTTACATCGTCATTGATGGACCATTTACGTTTCAGCGAGGCCTTTGCATGGTAGCCGCTGTCGCCGACCAGCACGCCGGGCAGGTAGGCATGCAGACGCGAGGTGCCCCCGAGTACCCACTGCTGTTGCTGAGGCAGTTGATCGTTGGTGAGTTGGGCCTGCGCGCTCAGTTCTGCTTCCCAATGTTCAGTAATGGGGTAGATGACGGAGAAACTCGGTTTCGCCGTGGTGAATTCTGCAGTGCGCTTTCCGATGGCGACACTGGGTGATTCCGGGGCGGTAGCAAACGTTCCGCTATCACTGCTGAGGCCGTGATCGATATGCAGGCTGATCCGCCAGTTAAGCGCTTTGCCGGCGACGGGTGTCAGCGCCTCATAGCGTGTTCCGATTTCCAGTGCGGTGTAGGACTCGTCTTGCGGTGTCAGGCTCCGGTTGGAAAGTTCGGAATCGATATATTCAAGACGCTGTTGCAGTGTCCAGCGGTGATCGGTATCCGCCGAGATTAGTTGTTGGGCATTGATTGCCACGGTTTGTATGGTGGCATCGAAAGATTCACTGCTGGCCGCTTGCCCCGGTGTGCTGCTCAAACACACGCCGCCAAACAGGGCGGCGGAGCAGCTGCCGGCAGTGGCGGGTGTGGTGATATTTCGGGTGTATTCTGAGTGGCTCGCTTCCAGTTCATAAATGCCCCAGCGCGAGGGGTGGCTGATGCTGAGGCGATTGCTGTTGTAATCTTCGCCTTCACCGGTTTCGCCCCATTCGGGAATAGCGCGCTGGTGACGTGCCTGCAACTGGGTGCCACGAGAAAAGGTGTAGCTCAATGCGGTATCCGCAAAGTATCGGCCAACAAAACGGTTGCCCTGATTGCCGAGTTGTAAGCTGCCCCGCCAGCGTTTTCGCTTGCTGCTGGCTTTTTCGTTGAGCTGAATATTCAAGGCCCCTGCATTTGCTGAAGAATAGGTTGTTGAGTAATCGCGTCCGGTTCGTCGGGAATACTGGTTGGCCAGAATCTGGCGACGCAAAAACTCATGGCGTTTCAGTGAAGGGGTATTTTCCAAGCCGCTGAAGAAATGGGTGATTGCGTCGTCGCCCTCGATCTCTCCGAGACGCTTTTGTATCGCCAGTACATGCACGATCCCATTCACCGGGCGGGCATAGAGATACTCGACCAGCCAATGACCTTTCTGGCGAGTCTGGTCGTTCATTAGCAGGATGGCTTCCGATGGAGTGCGGGCTTTATCGAATATCGCTTCGAGTTCGTCAAAGCTGAGATAGTGATCACCACTTACCTGTACGGAAAAGTCGCCCACAGTGCGAATATAGGCGCCGCGACTGCGTTGCTCGTCGATCACGCTGGAGGGGTTTTCCAGGCTGGGCGGTAAGCTCGGGGGAAGATCTATTGGCATGAGATAAGTGTATAGCTCGCTTTATTCTTCCAGGTTAATGACTTCCAGGGTGTAACCGGGGTCGCTGTAATCCTCGGCTTCGCCTTCGTCGTCGCGTGAGGCGGTGCCGGTTTCTTCTAGAAACTCCAGCACTTCGTCGTAGCTTTCCTCGGCGCTTTCAGCACGCTCTTTAGCCGCTTGTATTTGGGCCGCTTTTTCCTCACGAAGGCGAGCCTCCTGCGCGATTTTCTCCTGACGACGCTGCTCGCGCTCGCGCATGGCGGTACGTAAAGCGGCAAACGTTTCCGGGGCAGTGACGGTCAGCTCCATGCGGCGATTGATCTCGGCCACGCCGGGAAGTCGCTGTCCACTACTGGTGCGGTGAGGGACCAGAGGAAAGGCTTCGCCACGGCCGACGAATGCGAGTCGGTTTTCCGCTATGCCGTTGCTGATCAAATACTGGTAGACCGCTTTTGCCCGCGCTTCTGATAGAGCGAGGTTGGCTTCCTCGCTGCCGTTGTCATCAGTATGACCTTCGACAACAATGTGTGGCGCCTCGCTGGATTTGATCAAACTGATAATTGAACTCAGTGAGCTTTTGGCCGCCGTGTTCAACTGTGCGCTGCCGGAGGCAAAACGAACGCCGCTAAGAATAATGGGGTTGCCGGGTTGCAGGCCGCAGCCATTGTCCAGAACCGGTGCTGAGGCGGGGGAGCCTAGACAGGCATCGCGAGTGTCACAGACGCCATCTTTGTCGCTGTCGCGACACTCGCCGGTTTCGGCGTTCTCACGGCTTTCTTCAGACTCGAGCCCCGGTAGTTCAAACAGCGTCGTCTGGTCACACTGAAAACCCTCGCAGCCGTTATCGGCGCTGAGTCCGGAATTGGAGTCTCCAGTTTCGCTGCCGATCAGGTCGGTAATACCAAAAACATCAGCGCCCTGACCGGGATCACCGCTGCCGGGTGAAAGCAAATTTTCACCACTGCCGACCATATCGGTAACAGGCGGCTGTGCGAGGGATGGGGCGCAGCTGAAAAGCGTGATCAGCAGTACAGCCAGAGCGTTGTGGGCCCAGTTCTCCAATTCGGGTAACACCTGTCATATTCGAGCGGTTATTATGGGGTCAAGCATACCGCGTGAGGCCCTGTCTTGCATCTGCAATCTTGCTTTCAGCGGCGTGCTTCAAGGAGACAATAATAAAGTCTGTCACGGAGGATTATCATGGCTGTCTATAGTAATCATGAACCACAAAAGCCCTGCTGGATTGGGTTGAACAGCGGTCAGCAATATCGACTGCGACTGCGAATCTGGGAGCGGCGGCAAGGTGAGGACGGCCCGACTCTGGGCACCATTAGCTGTAATGAGTGGGATTACCAGCATCTCATTGAACAGACCGGCGGCGCAGCTGGTTGTTTTGAAACCCTGTCGCTGCCGGTGACCGCCACCCTGTGGTGTGATTTTACGGCGATTCCCGCGTCCAATCAGGATATGCATATCGAGATAAATCTTCTGGCTCTAAATAATCACGCGCTGGGCGAACCGTTTTACGAAAAGGTGCCGAAGAATGTGAGCAGCCAGCCGCTGTCGCTTATGCTCGCTTACGCCTAAGGAGAGGCTTATGAACAATCTACTACGGTTTCTAGCCGTGCAGGCGCTGGCCTATATTGTGCTGCCCGCAAATGCGTCGTTCAGCTCTGCTGATGCGGCGCGACAATTTCTCGAACCCCACCGGGCTGATTGCCGATTGGCCGGCCCCAACCCGCGTTTGCAGTACTGTTTAACTGAGTCCAAGGCGACTATTGATCGTTTGCGCTGCCTTCAGGCACACGGTAGTGCGGTTGTGAGCGGTGCTTCAGTTGAGCAGCGAGATGATCGTGTTAAATCCGCGCAAGACAGATTCGCTGCTGGCGGCGATCTTCAACAGGCTTTATTGAAGCAGACTCTGGATAGAGTGAAGGCAGTGGTATCGACCTCGCCCTTGCCAGCGCTCGCGGGTGTGGCTGACGATTTCACCAATACACTGGTGCCAACCTTGCTGGAGGCCAGCGGTGGATTGAATGAGCCTCAAACACTGGGTTTATCGGTGGTTCTGCCGCGTTTTCTGGGGCTGCGGGTAAAACTCGGTGGCTACAGCAATCCCGATGCGGAACTGAATCCGCTGCTTGAAAAGACCCTGCTTGAGCGGGGACAGTTAGCTGGGTTTCGGGAGCAGGAGGCACGACTGGATCTGGGCGATGACTACTATCTGAGCGCGGATGTCAGTGTGTTGGGTCGCTGGTTGGGGCGTGACCCAATGGATCATGGCCGGGATCAGTCGGCGCTGGCCTGGCAGTTGATGGCCGATGCGCCGCCGGGACAAGACGCGCTCAGCCGCCGTTTTCAGGAGGCCGCGACCAAAATTGTAGCGGACGCGGCGTTCTCTGAATCGGATATTGCCGCCGTCGATTGCGCCGTTTATCAGTATCGCAAAGAGAGTCAGCAGGCGCAGGCGCGCATTGCCCAAAGCGGACTGAATGATTTCTGGCGACTGGTACATAATCAGCCACAGTTGATTCTGGGTTACCGCCGTCTGCATCGCGATGATCTGGTGGGAGCCGACAGCCGCACTTACAAAATCAAATTGAGTTCGGGCCTGTTCAACAACGTCAATTTTCTGCGCTGGACCTCGCGCTGTGACAAGCATCTTGGCGGTGATGACTGCCCGCAGGCGATGGACGATATGCTGCAAAGCTGGGCCATGCGACATGGTTTAGGATTGGCGCTGTATTTTGAGGAAAGTGATCTTGCCATCCTGAGGGTAGAGCTGCCGGAGCTGGCGTCGGCGGGCAGCGCACTGACGCCGCCACTGCTCCAGCAGCAGATCGTGGGCGACGACGATGTGTTCCGGCTTGAGGGCGGCAATTACCAACGCTTTGGCTGGTCTGTGGGCACCGAGCTGATTCAAATGCCGAGTTCGGACCGGGAGAGCAAGTCCTCGCTCAGACTCGATGCCGGTATGGACTACTATCGTTACGATCGCGATTTGCTGCGGGCGGATCATGATGTATCCCGAGTTACACTCACTTACCGTCGGGGGTTGTTCAGTTTTCCCTTTCACCTGATGTACCGCTCAGAAACCGAGTTTGAGGCGGATCTGGGCGATGATCTGGTCGTGGGGATTGGTGTCCAGTCCAGTTTCAGCCAATTCTGACGGTTCAGGTAAATCGCCTGTAATGTCTGAGGCATCTCTGCCACTCTATGATGGAGAGCGATAACACTAACAACGATCAGGAGTGGCAGTATGAAAGTTGCAGTCTGGGGTACAGGCAATGTCGGGCGCCCGGCGATTCGTGCGGTTCTGGATCATGCGGAATTGACGCTGACCGGCGTGATTGTATCCAGTGAGGCCAAAGACGGCCGTGATGCCGGGGAATTGGCAGGCGTTGCTCCGACCGGGGTTATTGCAACCCGTGATGCCGCTGCGGTGTTGGCGGGCAAACCGGATGTGGTGGTGTACACAGCGTCGGCGGATATTCGCCCGGACGAGGCCATGGCGGATCTGTTGAACTGTCTGGAGGCGGGCTGTGATGTGGTCAGTACCTCGTTCTATGATTTTCTGCATCCCGCCCTGGCTCCGGCGGATGTGCTGGAAAAAGTGAATGCCGCTTGTGAGCGTGGCAACGCCTCTTTGCTGGTGTCCGGGATCGATCCGGGCTGGGCGATGGATGCCTTGCCACTGTTTGCCAGTGGTGTGGTTGCGGGCATTGAACAAATTCGCTGTCAGGAAATTTTCAACTACGCCCTCTACGATGCGCCGGATATCGTGCGCTATGTGATCGGCTTTGGTCAGTCGATGGATGAGCTGCCGCTGATGCTGCACAGCGAGGTGTTACTGAAGATTTGGGAGCCGATGGTGCGATTGGTGGCTAAGGGCCTGAACGTCGAGCTGGATGAGATCACCACGATGGTGGAGCGTCGTCCGCTTGAGAAAACCGTTGAAGTCGCCGGTATGGGCAGTTTCGAGAAGGGCGGGCAAGGTGCCTTCCGTTTTGAAGTGATGGGTATGAAAAATGGCCGCCCGTTGATAGTGGCTGAGCATATCACCCGCATTGACGCAGATTGCGCCCCAGACTGGCCGCAGCCGCTAACGGAAGGGGGTTGTCACCGGGTTCTGGTGAAGGGTAACCCGGATCTGGATATTACGGTGCACGCGACTGATCACGTGGATTCAGGCGCGGCAGCGGGTGGCAATGCGACCGCTGCCAACCGGCTGGTGAATGCGATTCCGGCGGTATGCAAGGCGCCTGCCGGCGTACTGTCGGCACTGGATGTGGCGATTGTGCCGGGCACCAGCCAACTGAAACTTTCCTAGTCGTGGCGGATTTAATCGCTCGTATTTAGTGAAAGTCGTGTGACGCCACCTCGAGCGCCAGCTCGCTGGTGGCGTCTTCAATATGCAGTGCCACCACATGAATCACCGGGGGCGTACTAAAACCTTCCCGCTTTGGCGGGGCAGATCGCTGCACCAGTCCTTTCACAATCACCAATCGGCCGCCGAGAATGGCTTGCCGACACTGAACTTGCACCTGCTTCCAGACCACAATATTGCTGTTGCCGGTTTCATCTTCCAGCGTTAGAAACAACACGCCAGAAGCGGTACCGGGCCGCTGCCGGCAGGTCACCAGTCCGGCCAGGCGAATAAAGCGGCCGTTATCGATATAAGGCAATTCCTTAGCCTGACGGCAGCCTTTGAAGCGGGGCCGCTCGCGCAGCAGGGCCAGAGGATGGCGGCGTAGACTGAGTCGGCTGAAACTGTAGTCGGCGCGGACCTCGGCAATCTCAGAGGGCGCGGGTAAGGTCACGCCGTCGTCGAGATCCTGCGCGGCGGGCAGAAAAGCGTCGTTCTGTTCGCTGGCGCTGACCTGCCACTGACTCTGGTGGCGGTGAAGTTTAAAGCTGGCAAACACATCGGCCCGGGTCAGGGCATTGCGCTCCAGTTTGTTCAGGGGTACGCGCGCCAGAAAATCTGCCAGCGAGGCATAGGGCTTTGATTGCCGGTTGTCGACAATGCGTTGCGCAGCGATCTGGTTAAAGCCCTTAACCTGACGCAGTCCCATGCGCAGTTGCGGCTTGGCCGTGTGCAGGTTTTCCAGCGTGTAATCCCAGTGGCTGTGATTGACGCAGTAGGGCAGCACGGTCACACCGTGGCGGCGGGCATCCTGAATGAGCTGCGAGGGGCTGTAAAAACCCATGGGCTGGCTGTTCAGCAAACCGGCAAAAAACGCGGCGGGGTGATGACACTTGAGCCAGGCCGAGGCGTAGGCGAGCAGAGCAAAACTGGCAGAGTGAGATTCGGGGAAGCCGTAGGCACCAAAGCCTTTCATCTGATTGAACAGACGCTCGGAGAAGGCTTCGCTGTAGCCGTTTTTTTTCATGCCTTCGATCAGCTTGTCACGGAAAATCAGTAGTTGGCCGTTGCGCCCCCAGCTGGCCATGGCCCGGCGCAGCTGATCTGCTTCGCCGCCACTGAAACCGGCCGCGACCATGGCGAGCTGAATTACCTGTTCCTGAAAGATGGGTACGCCCAGTGTGCGCCCCAGCACTTTTTTGATGCCTTCGTTTTCATAAACCACTTTTTCCAGTCCCTGCCGCCGGAGCAGATAAGGATTCACCATATCGCCCTGAATCGGGCCGGGCCGGACGATGGCAATCTGGATCACGAGATCGTAAAAACAGCGCGGTGCCAGTCGCGGCAGCATGGTCATCTGGGCGCGGGATTCAATCTGGAATACGCCCACGCTGTCGGCCTGGCAGAGCATATCGTAGGTCGCCTGATCCTCGGCCGGAATATCCTGCAGGGTGAAAGGGTGCCCCTGTTGCTGACTGAGCATTGCCAGACTTTTGCGAATGCTGCTGAGCATACCGAGTGCCAGCACATCCACCTTCATCAGGTGCATGGCTTCGAGATCTTCTTTATCCCATTGAATGATAGTGCGCTCCGCCATGGCGGCATTTTCCAGCGGTACCAGTGTGGCGAGTGGATCGCGACTGATGACAAAGCCGCCCACGTGTTGGGACAGGTGGCGCGGAAAACCGTAAATCTGCTGCACCAGTGAGTAAAACAGGTTTGCCGTCTGCCCTTGTAAGCCTAACTCCTGTAGCCGTTGCAACAGGGCGTCGCGCTTGTCCCACCAGGCGAGCGATTTGCTGAGTTGGCTAATCAGTGTCTCGTCAAAACCGAGGGCCTTACCCACATCGCGCACGGCACTGCGCATCTGGTAGGTGATGACGGTGGCGGCCAGTGCAGCGCGATCGCGACCGTATTTTCGGTAGATGTATTGAATGACTTCTTCGCGGCGCTCGTGTTCAAAATCCACGTCGATGTCCGGTGCTTCATCGCGCTCTCGTGACATAAATCGCTCGAATAAAAGCTGGCCGCGAGAAGGGTCAACCTCGGTAATAAACAGGCAATAGCACACCGCGGAGTTGGCGGCGGAGCCACGCCCCTGACACAGAATATTCTGGCTGCGGGCAAACTGAACAATGTCGTAAACCGTCAGAAAATAGTGCTCGTAGCGCAGTTCCGAGATCAACTGCAGTTCGTGTTCGAGTAGGCGAGTGACTGTTTCGGGCACACCGTCGGGCCAGCGTTGGCGGGCACCGGCTTCACTCAATTCGCGCAGAAAATCGGTGGCGCTGCGACCTTCTGGTACCACTTCATCCGGGTACTGGTAACGCAATTCGTCGAGTGAAAAATGACAGCGCTCGGCGATGCGCAGGGTCTCGCTGAGCAAGTCGGGGGGATACAGCCTGACGAGACAGGAGCGCTCACGCAGATAGTGTTCGCTGTTGGCGAGCAGCTCTGTGCCGAGACTCTGTATGGGCTTATTCAAGCGAATCGCGGTCAGCGTATCCTGCAGGGGTTTGCGTTCTCGCTGATGCATCAGCACGCTGCCGCAGGCCACTATGGGTAAGTCGAATTGCTCGGCCAGTGCCAGTACACGCTCGTAAAACAGCTGCTCGCCCTGGCGATGCAGTCGCTGAAAACCGAGCCACAGGCGGGAGTCGAACAAGGTCTTTAAATGATCGCCGTAATGGCGAACTTGCTCTAAAGCGCCTTGCTCAAAAGGTGGCAGCCACAGTGCGAGGCAGTGGCGGGTAGTGTGTGTCAGGGCTTTCAAATTGATTTGGTATTCGCCCTTTGGGCTGTTCAGGCGCGCCCGGCTGATCAGGGCTGACAGTTCAGAATAGGCGCGTTTGTCCGGTGCCAGCAGCGCCAGATACAGGCCTTCGTCGAGATGGAATTCCGCGCCGATAATCAGTTTGATGCCGCACTGTTTGGCGGCGATATGGGCGCGTACCACACCGGCAAGGCTGCATTCATCGGTCAGTGCCAGCGCCCGGTAACCGAGTGCGGCGGCTTGCTCGACCAGCTCGCCGGGGTGGGAGGCGCCGCGCAGAAAGGAAAAATTGCTGAGGCAGTGCAGCTCGGCGTAGGCCGGTAGTTTCTGGCTTCTCTCTTTCATTCAGGAAAACCAGCCGTGCAGATACCAGCGTTGCTGCAGGCAATCCCGGTAAACCCAGCACAGGGCATTATGATTGGTGCGAGCAATGTAGTAGTCGCGCACTTGTCGCTGTTGCCACCATAGGTTGTCCAGACGCTCCGGCCCTTGCAACAAGGTCAATGGTCCTTGCCAGTAGGGTTGCTGCTGTTGTTCCTGCAGGCGAAGGGGGTGCGGGAGTAACCAGAGTGGTCGTTGTGGAAAAATCGTGTCGGCGGGCTTGGCGGTGCTGCTGCGTGTTGTGCTCTGTTCCGGCAGATGGCGGCTGGACAGGACTGGCTGCCACAGTGCGCTATTACCGAGTCGGGCTTTTAGCTTGTCCAGCAGAGCCAGATAGCGAGCGTGGCGCTCGTGATCAAACAGGCTGGCTTGGGGAAAGAGCTCATGGCTGCGCTGCTGCACGGTTTCAAAACGCGCGCAGTGCAGGGCAAGGGAATCCACCGGGCCGCGCAGGCTGTAGTGTTCGAGCTTCAGCAAGACCAGTGTCAGCAACTGGCGGCGGTCAAAATGTGCGTGAGAAACCGGCAATTGCAGTTCATCGTGTTGGCCGTCGCAGTAGCAGAAATGCCAGCGCAGTTCGCGGCAAACCCATTGCTTGAGCTGCAGAAAATGACCGAGTTCATCCAATAGCCCGGCCAGTGGAAAGCGCAGCTCCTCGCTGCGGGTCAGTTCGCCATTGAACTGACGCTCACTGAAAAAAGTATCCGGCGGTTGAAAGTAAGGGCGCGGGTCTGCCTGTTCACCATAGAGCCGTGCCAACAGCTGACCGAACTGTTTGCCAAAGCGGCGGCTCAGGGCTGTGCTGGGCAGGTTGCGTACGTCCTTGAGTGTGTTAAGGCCCAGCGTTAATAAGCGTTCCTGTTGTTTAGGTTCAATGGGCAGAAATTGGCTGGGTAACTGATCCAGTAGGGCAATCACGGCGCTTTCATTGAGCTGCCCGTTGTTGTCCAGCAAATCTGTCAGTTCATGGACATGGTGACTCAGCAGGGTGGCTGCTAGGGGGGTATGGCCGAGGCCATAACGGGCGGCAATCCGGCGCTTTCGAAAGCCGCTGCGCAGACGGCGGTACAACGGATGGAAACCCGCAAACAGTTTTAGTGAGCCGCGAATATTCAGTAGCAGACAGTCGGGTGCCGCAAGGCTGACTTCCGGGGTAAAGCGGTAGCCCCAGAAGGCCAGTTGCGACAGCCGCTGCTGCATGCGTTCCGGATCAGGTGTCCGGCATTGCAACTCGGGGCAGAGGCTGCGGGCGGTGCTCAGGGATTGCCCCGCCTGAACGCCCGCAGCGGCGGCGGAACGGTTTACTTCTTCAATCTGGTTGTTGCGTAGCAGTGCCTGAGGGCCGCTCAGCGGAGGCTCCGGTGGTAGAGGCTGGTCCAGCAGTAGCCGGGGAAAGCGAATGCACAACCACATCAGTGGATTTCCAGAGAGGAGGCAGGTTTTGTGGTTGATAAAGGACGGGCCAGCCGCAGGCGACGGCGCCGCAATGGGCGGGGACGAGGAGTGGGCCAGTCGCTGGCCGCCTGCTGTTGATGCAATAGAAATTCCGCGCGGGGCAGCAGCAATTGTTGTCCGGAAGGCCCGCCACTCTGTTTGAACAGCTCCAGCGCCAGCCCGGATTCCTGAGCGCGCAGGGCGATACGCAGGGGGGCGGGAGAGCTCTGCCGGTGGCAGTGATCACTGCGAAAATGTATATGCCAGCAGTGGTTGTCTCTGGCAGCCAGTTGCAGGCGGCGCAAATCCCGGTCGCTCAGCCGCTGCTTGCCGGTCCAGTTTATTACGGCGGCACAGGTGGCAGAGCGCAGCAATTCTTCGCAGGCCCAGAGTTGGTCGCGCAGGTTGCCCGTTTCGATGAACAGACAGTGCTTCAGGCAGAAGCCTGCCTGCTGAAGAGCGGGGGCGCTGGGCTGAAAGGGCGGATTCAACCAGGCAATGGTCTGCTGTTGGCTGAGTTCGGAAAGTGCAGGGGTCAGCAGGCTCAACTCCCCAATGCCACTGTGGTTACACAGCAGCTCGGTACTGCCACCCCGGGGCCAGCCGCCGCTGTGCAGGGCCTTATCCAGAGCGCGATGCCCCGTGCTGAGTGCATCGCCTTCGGCAGCCAGGTTACGGCGAGAGCTCCGCCATAACTGCGGATTGTTCAGCAGATCATTGAGTCGAGCCATAGGAATTGATAGCTGTATAAATATACAGTTTATGGTGGCAGGAGATTGGGAGCTTTTCAAGTAGGGGGGCTGATGCTACTTTGATGTATTAACCGACAACATTGATAGGCTAACGGATATAGCGAGGGCTTATGGATCTACAGGCTGAGCTGGATTTTCCCGAATTCAAGGAGAGGGTGGAGCAATTCTGTGCCATCTATTGCCCGCCCGAGCAGGAATTCGAGCTGGATCGAAACCCGGTTTATCCCGAAGCCCTGCATCAGGCCATGGCCTCCAGCGGCCTGCTATCACACTGCCTGCCGAAGGCACTGGGTGGCAGTGACGGCACGCTGGTTGAGTTGTGCATGATCAATGAAATCCTGGCCCGGCACAGTATGAGCGCGACCAATATCCTGTTTATCAATGGTATCTGTGCAGCGCTGATGGCCATGGCCGGCAGCCCGGAGCAGCAGGAAACGTATGTGAAAGGGATTGCCGAAGGGCGTCTGAAATTCAGTTTTGCCCTCACTGAACCCAATGCCGGGTCCGATGCGGCTGGTATTCAGGCCAGCGCGACCGCTGACAGCGAAGGTTATCGAATCAATGGCACCAAGCTCTACACCACTGGCGCTGATGTTGCGGACTATATCCTGACGGCCGTGCGCACGGACAGTGAAGGCAAGGCCAGCCGTTCGGTCAGTCTGTTTATCGTACCAACCGCGAGTGAGGGGCTTAGTATTGCGCCGCTCGACAAAATTGCCGGTAACGATGTGGCGTCCTGTCAGGTCGAGTACCGCAATGTAACCGTGCCCACGAGCGCCAGACTGGGCGAGGAAAATGCCGGGTGGTCGACGCTGATGCTCGGCGGTGGTCTGGAGCGGCTCAGCGTCGCTGCCTGCTGTATTGGTGCAGCCCAGGCCAGTCTGGATGAGGTGCTGGAGCACGTGAAGCACCGCAAGCAGTTCGGTCAGCCGGTGGGGCAGTTTCAAGCGGTGCAGCATCAAATTGCCGATATGGCGACTCGATTGGAAGCCATGAACCTGCTGACCTATTCTGCGGCCCGCAAGCTGCAGGCAGGGCGCCCGGCGGTTAGGGAAATCAGTATGGCGAAGGTGTTTGCCGCCGAGGGTGCCCACGAGATCATCACCTACGGCATGCGTTTACTCGGGGCGAAGGCCTATCTGAGCGAAACCGCCATGCCGCGCCGTATGCGAGAGAGCTTTCTGGCCATGTACGCCGGCGGCACACCGGAAATTCAACGCAACCTGATTGCGCGGGATTTGGGTTTGTAGCGATAGAACGCTATACGAAGAAATAGCGGACATAAAAAAAGAGGCTCTAGGGCCTCTTTTTTGCGATTGCGTTGATGGGAGTCAGGCAACCTGAACCGGAATAGCATTGCTGCTGTGGCTGACTGTGTTGTCCGGATTCATGTAGATCAGGCGCGGCTTGAAGTTGATCAGCTCGGCCTCGGAGTAGCTGCCGTAGGCGCAGATAATGATCGTGTCGCCAACGCCGGCCTTGTGAGCCGCTGCGCCATTGACGGAGATAATGCCGCTGTTGTCTTCACCACGGATGATGTAGGTGGTGAAACGCTCGCCATTGGTGACGTTGTAAATATCGATCTGCTCGTATTCACGTAGACCGGCCAGGTCCAATAGTTTGCCGTCGATGGCGCAGGAGCCTTCGTAGTTGAGCACCGCGTGAGTAACACGTGCTTTGTGAAGTTTGGCTTTCAGCATGGTGGACTGCATACGCTGTTCCTTTCTGTCTCTCTTGCCTTAACGTGCGCCTGAATGAACCGACCCAAATTATTGGGCGGCAAGCATACCCCAGTCGGCGCTGGGATTGAAGTTCAGGGTGACATTATCGATCAGCCGGGTTGCTCCCAGTCGAGCGGCTGCCAGTATAACAATTTCTTCGGTGGCCAGAGTCACCTTGTCCAGGGTCTGGGCATCGCAGATCGAGAAATAATCGGGTTCAAAGCCCGCATCCAGCAAGGCCAGACGAGCGTGACGCTCCAGCTCATCATAGCTATCAAAGCCACAGGCGATGGCATCGCGGCATTCCTGCAGGGTTTTGTGCAGGAAGGGAGCCAGTTCGCGCTCGGCACGGGATAAAAATCCGTTGCGTGAGCTCATGGCCAAGCCATCTTCATCGCGGGCTGTGTTCACGCCTTCTATTTCAATCGGCATGCACAGGTCTGCGACCATCTTCTTGATGACGGCCAGTTGCTGGAAATCTTTCTTGCCGAATACAGCGACGTCGGGCTGCACGATTTGGAACAGCTTGGTGACGACGGTAGAAACGCCATCAAAATGGCCGGGACGGCTGGCGCCGCAATGGCGCTCGGACACACCGGGAACCGAAACGATAGACTGCACACCCATACCATTGGGGTACATTTCGGCGACACCGGGATGGAACAGGTACTGCACGCCTTCCGCAAACAGCTTTTCCTTGTCGGCGGCGAGGGTGCGGGGGTATTTGTCGAGATCTTCGTTGGCGCCGAACTGCAGCGGATTAACGAAAATGCTGACCACGACGATATCGCCCAGATCACGGGCGCGACGGACCAGTTGCAGATGGCCGTCATGCAGGTTGCCCATCGTGGGCACGAACGCAATGCGGCGACCGTTGCGTCGCTCGCTTGCCAGGGCTTCTCTCAGCCGCGCTGTTGTACTGAAGGTTTTCATACCACCCAACTTCCTACTCGTGCCATCGCTGATATGCAGATGCAGGTTGCTGTGATGTCAGTCCGCTTTCGCTGCGGGCTGGCGCCCATCTTCCACTGTTGCCGGAAGCCACTGTCACAAGTGTTTACAAAGTGTACATGGGACAGTGGCGGGCAAGTATGCCCCAATCATTAGAGGGGTTCAATGCTTTTCGGTAACAAAAAAACAATGATTGTGTTACCAAAAGAAGCGGCAATATAACGTAACAGAAGGTGCTGAAAGCCCCGTCATTCGGGGCTTTCAGCGGAAAAGGTCAGTCGAAGCTGTGCTCGGGGCCGGGAAACTCACCCTGTTCTACCGCAACCCGGTAGTTTTCTAAGGCGGTAGCGATGTCCGGGGCGTCTGCAAGGAAGTTTTTAACAAACTTCGGAATTCGCCGCGAGATGCCCAGTAAGTCGTGAAGAACCAGTACCTGGGCGTCGGTCTGTGGGCCTGCGCCAATGCCGATCACCGGGATGGTCAGGGCTTCGCTGAGGCGCTGTCCGAGCTCGGTTGGTACACATTCCACTACCAGCAGGCTGGCGCCGGCGTCTTCCAGCGCCTTGGCATCGGTAATGATACGTCGGGCTCCGGCCTCATCCCGGCCCTGCACCTTGAAGCCACCCAGGGTGTTGACCGATTGCGGGGTCAGACCCAGATGGCCACAGACGGGGATGCCGCGCTCGGTCAGCAGGCGGATGCTCTCGCACAGCCATTGACCACCTTCGAGTTTGACCATATGGGCGCCGGACTGCATCAATGCGGTGGCATTGCTCAGGGTATCGTCGATGGTGTTGTAGCTGCCAAAGGGCAGGTCGGCAACAATGAGGGCCTTTTCGGTGCCGCGATCCACGCAGGCGGTGTGGTAGCACATGTCCTCGACGCTGACGGGCAGGGTGCTGGTATGGCCCTGAAGGACATTGCCCAGTGAATCGCCGACCAGAATTACATCGATGCCGGCTTCGTCGACAACCCGGGCGAAGGTCGCATCGTAGGCAGTCAATACGGCGAATTTCTCGCCCTTGGCTTTTTTGGCCGCAAGGGACTGAGGGCTGATTTTGTTCATGGGCGACTCCCGTTACACCAGGCTCGGGTTGAAATAATGGCGGCCACTGCGAATGCGCGGAATATAGTCGACAAGTTGCCGGAAATCACGTTCGTTATTGGCAAAGTCGATTTCTTCCGCGTTAATGATCAGCAGCGGTGAGGCATCGTAGTAGTGGAAGAACTCGCTGTAAATCTCGTTGATGGTTTCGAGATACGTGCGTTCAACCCGCTGTTCGTAACGAATGCCGCGGTTCTGAATGCGATTCATCAAGACATCAGCCGGCGCCTGCAGATAGATAACCAGATCGGGAACCGGCGCATCAAGGGTCATCTGTTCGTAGACCTTGTCGTAGAGCGCCATCTCTTCGGTATCCAGGTTGGCGCGGGCAAACAGCCGGTCTTTCTGCATCAGAAAATCAGCGACCCGGCGTGGCGCAAACAGGTCCGCTTGTTTGATCTCATCGAGCTGTTCGGCGCGCTGAAACAAGAAGAACAGCTGAGTTGCCAGGGCGGATTGACGGCGATTTTTATAAAAGCGCTCGAGAAAGGGGTTCTCATCGGCTCGTTCCAGCATCGTGTGGTAGCCGAAATGATCTGCCAGCTTCTGGGTAAGCGTGGTTTTGCCCACACCGATCGGGCCTTCGATCGCAATAAAGTCCGGAAGCTCGGTATTTTCTGTCATCTACACTCCATCCCGTAAAGGCAGCCGCCAGACATCGTTGCGGCTCGCGTAGTCTAATAGGCTCGCCACGCAAGTTCCATCCGGCAGCGCCAGATCGGGGGCAATTTCTTCAAGCGGAACAACAACAAAGGGCCGATCCTGCAGGCGGGGGTGAGGAATGGTGAGTTCGGCGGAGTCGAGCTCGAGCTGGTCATAGAGAAGAATATCCAGATCGAGCGTGCGAGCACCCCAGCGGATGGTGCGTACCCGCCCGTGTTGCTGTTCGATGGACTGCAGGGTATGCAGCAGGGGGATGGGCTCCAGCGAGGTTGCAAGCTCGACCACCGCATTCACAAAGTCGGGTTGCTCGCCGGGGCCGACCGCTTTGCTGCCGTAAAAGCTGGATACCTTGCGTACCTCAATCGACGGGTGATCGCCGAGGGCGGCCAATGCGCGCTTCAATTGATGAAGAGGCTCGTCAAGATTACTGCCGAGGCCAATATGGCAGGTATGCATCAGGACGGTCGCGGCGACTTCCGGTGACGCGGCTTGCGACGGCGGCGGCCGTTACCGCGCGATGAGCGATCGCCCGCCACCTTTTTCTGCATACCGTCGCGGGCGCTTTCGTCGGCTTCCTGAAAAGCTGTCCACCAGGGGCCCAACTCTTCCGGGATTTCACCCGACTGCTCGCGCAGCAACAGGAAATCATAGCCGGCACGGAAATAGCGGTGTTCCAGCAGTTCCTGTGCTCGGCGCCCGGTGCGGCGGGGCAATCTCAGTTGCAGTTCCCAGATGTCGCGCATGGGCATGGAGAAGCGCTTGGGAATCGAGGTGTGCGCCTGCTGGGCAGACACGACGTTCTGGGCCGCCTGATGCAGAGCAGGGATTTCAGGCATGCCTTCTGCCTGAAGCTGCGCCATTTCCCGACGTACCACCGGCCACAGCATAATGGCAAAGATAAAGGCGGGCGTGACGGGTTTGTTCTGGCCAATGCGGGTATCGGTATTGATCAGACCTTGCTCAATCAGGGCGGACGCACTGCTGTCGCCGCTGTCGAGCACGGCCTGGGTCGCGGGGAACAGGGGGCGGAACAAGTTGTAGTGCTTGAGCAGGGCGTAGACGCGCAGTGCCTGGCCTTCCATAAAGAGTTTCAGCACTTCGTCGAACAGGCGCGCGGCCGGTATTTGTTCCAACAGCGGCGCCAGCTGCTGCAATGGGGCAGCGGTGCGTTTCTCGAGTGTAAAGTCGAGCTTTGCCGCAAAGCGAACCGCGCGCAGCATGCGCACCGGGTCTTCCTGATAGCGGCTGGAGGCATCGCCGATAATGCGTACCTCGCGTTTTTCCAGATCGCTCAGGCCGCCTACATAATCGTGTACGGTGAACTTATCGCTGCAATAGTAGAGCGCGTTAACGGTGAAGTCCCGGCGTATGGCGTCTTCTTCGAGAGTGCCGTAAACGTTGTCGCGCAGCAGCATGCCACTTTCGCCCGCAACCGCGGATTTGGCATTGCCGTCTTCGTGGCTGCCGCGATAGGTAGTGACTTCGATAATTTCGCGCCCAAAGCGTACGTGAACGATCTTGAAACGGCGGCCGATGATGCGGCTGTTGCGAAACAGCTGGCGAACTTCTTCCGGTGTCGCATCAGTGGCAATGTCAAAGTCCTTGGGCTGCTTGCCCAGCATCAGGTCGCGAACGCCGCCGCCTACGAGAAATGCGTCAAAGCCACCGCTGCGCAGGCGGTGCATCACTTTAAGCGCGTTGTCGCTGATCTGCTTGCGGGAAACCACGTGTTCGTCACGGCTGAGCACCCGGGGAAGTTTTTCCGCGCTGGGTTTGCGTGTCACGGCAGAAGTAATTTTTGTCCAGAGATTAGCCACTTAGATCCATTCAGTTGTTAAAACGGGCGAATCAGTAAGCGGCGCATTCTAGCATAGAACATTTTCTACGCAGCATTTCATTGTTGTGGGGCGCGGCTCGGTCATTCGAGGCAGAAGAAGAGTAGGTAATTTTACGGGGGCCAGAAATGAAGAAGGGGAAAACAGCGTCTTCCCCATCCAGGTCTCTATGCAATTGTTTTTATTAGTTTTTCTGCTCTTATTATTATTTTTTTTCAGTATTATTGTTATTTGCGAGTACTTATAGCACCTACTGTGCCAACTTTTAAATATCCTTTAAAAACAATTGTTTAATCTAATTATTCGGTACTAGCTTTCACTAAGTATTAGTGCGTATTGTTACTGTTCTGCCCGATGGCTGTTACTTTTACCATTTTGGGTAACGCCGATTTTGACGTGTTTTGTGAAAAAGTGGCGTTTCAGGGAACTAATTTCCGAGTTGGCGCGTTTTCGCACTGCGTTATGCGGATTTAGAACTTTTCTTTCGCGGAATGCCCAAGCGTTGCCGGCGTTCCCACAAACACTTGCGGCTAACCCCCAGTTTCTGGGCCAGCTCGGTCTCGCTCATGGAATCCTGGTGCTCCAGAACAAAGCGCTGGAAGTAGTCTTCCAGTGACAGGTCTTCGCTGGGGTCCAGATTGCTGCTTTTGGGTTTGCTGGGCTCTGCCTCGCGGCGGGGTTTGCTGCCAGAGGCAGGTTTGGGTTTGCTGCTGCGCATCTGGCTGACATCGACCAGTTCCAGATCAATATCGAGTAGATCGTTGTCGATTTCCTCTCCGTCGCTGAGGATCACCGCACGTTCCACTGCGTTTTCCAACTCGCGAATATTGCCCGGCCAGATATAGGTGGTGATGGCCTGAATGGCCTTGGGCGAAAAGTGCATGTCGCCCTTGTCGAGGCGTTCGCAGCAGCGCTTCAATATCGCTTCGGCAATTTCGAGGATATCCTTGCCGCGCTCCCGGAGGGGCGGCAGCTCCAGCCTGACAACGCCGATCCGGTAATAAAGGTCTTCCCGAAACTCATGGTCGCGGGCCATGGACTTCAGGTCGCGGTGGGTGGCGCAGATCAGGCGAACGTCGACGGTGCGGGCATTGACCGAACCAATGCGACGGATTTCGTTTTCCTGGATAAAGCGCAGCAGGCGGGCCTGAGCTTCCATGGGCAGTTCGCCGATTTCGTCGAGGAAGAGTGTGCCGCCATCAGCAGCTTCGATCAGGCCGATACGGCTCGCGTTGGCGCCGGTAAAGGCTCCTTTCTCGTAACCGAACAGCTCCGACTCAATCAGGGTTTCCGGAATGGCCGCACAGTTCACCGAGATAATGGGCTTGTCGGCACGGCTGCTGCGGTTGTGAATAGCCTTGGCAACCAGCTCCTTGCCGGTGCCGGTCTCGCCGTGAATTAACACGGTGGCTTCGGTGGGCCCCACCTTTTTAATGCGCTCGTACAGGGTAGCCATGGTTTTACAGCTACCGATCATCTCGCCCAGCTGGGGTTGACCGCGAAGCCCTTTGCGACGGGTGCGGCTGCCATTGGCTTCTGCGGCGTCGGAGTGAGCTTCGATATTGCGCTTAACCGCTTCCAGCATTTCATCGTGGTCAAAGGGTTTGGCCACGTAATCCACCGCACCCTGTTTCATCGAATCCACCGCCGAGCGCAGGCTGGCGTAGCTGGTCATGATCAGTACCGGCGATTCGGTGAGCTGGATCAATTCGGTGCCGGGGGCGCCGGGCAGGCGCAGGTCGGAGATGATCAGGTCGAAATCATCGAGCGTGAAATTCTGCTGGGCCTCGGCAACTGAGGAGGCTTCCTGTACGGCGTAATCGTTGCGTTCCAGCAAGCGTCGCAGGGCTTTGCGGATTACGTCTTCGTCTTCGACTATCAGGATGTCACTCATTTCACACTCGCAAATCGGGCTGAATCGTAGAGCCGGGCGCGGCTTGCGGGCAAACTGTTACCGATCTGCCCACGCGTTCGTAACATTTAAACATACCGTTTCAACGGGGCTTTTGCCAGCCCCGCGATATTGCCTTTCTGTTAGACAGGAGATGCGCCGCCGGTTTGATAGGCGGGGAGGGTAATATGCACACAGGTACCGCGGCCGGTATCGGCAACGGGGCTTTCGATGCTGATGTCGCCGTTCAGATCTTCAATAATGTTGTAGACCAGCGCCAGGCCCAGCCCGGTACCTTTTCCCGGCTCTTTGGTAGTAAAGAAAGGCTCGAAGATTTTTTCCAGAGCGTGGGCGGGGATGCCGCTGCCGTTGTCGCAGACCGACAGCTTGATAGCGGAAGGCGCAATTGTATCAGCCGCTTGTTCGGGCGTGGGTGTTACGGGCTCCGCATCGACCACAATCACACCGCCCGGGTCACTGGCATCGCGGGCATTGGCCAGCAGGTTGATCAGAACCTGAATCAGGCGCTGGGTTTCGGCTGCGGCCAGCGCGCCGTTTGGACAACGGTTGCTGAATTCAACCTGTGTGGCTTCCCGGTCCAGCGACAGCAGCTGAATGGCCTCGTTGATGCAGTGCCGGATATCCACCGCTTCTATCTGTGTGCTCTGGTTGTCGCGGCCCTGATGAGCGAAGTTCACCAAACTCTGCACGATGCCGGTGATGCGCTGGGTCTGCTTGATGATCTGGTCGGCACTTTCCAGTACCTCGGGCTCCTCGGAATCATAAAGCAGATTCTGTGCGAGACAGGCAATGCCGGTGACCGGGTTGCCGATTTCGTGCGCGACCCCGGCGGCCAGGCGACCTATGGAGGCGAGTCGCTCCTGATGGGTGAGTTTGTTTTCCATCAGGTGGGTGTCGGTCACATCTTCGACAATAATCACCTGCTCACTGCGGGCCAGCGGGTCTACCGCGGCTTTGTGCAGATTGAGTATGCGGGCGTGCTGGTCTGTTTCCAGAGTGTGCTTGCGCCAGTGCAAATCGCTGCTCGCCTGAAACTCTTGCAGCAGCGTTTGCCAGTCGTCGGCGAGATCCGTCAGGCGTGAGCCGGTGATATCGTCACTGGCGATACCGGAAATGTCGCTCATGGCCCGGTTCCACATCAGTATTTCACCGTCGCTGCCCAGCGAGCAGAGACCAATAGGCAGTTCATCCAGTGTCTGGCGGTGATAGCGGCGCAGGTTGTTCAGGTCAGCGGCTAGCCCTGTAAGGTGGGCGTTATAAAGTTCCAGCCGGCTTTCGATAAAGGTGATGTCTTCGCTGCTGGCGCTGGGGTCAGAAGCGTAGGGCAGTTGCTGATCCACCAGTGATTTTGCCACGCCCGGGCCCATCAGGGCTGACAGATTGATTTCAATCCGGTCACGTAGCCGACGCAGGGCGTAGGGTCGGCGTTCGTCGGGATTGAGTTGCAGTTCTTCCAGCGCTCGGGCGACTTCCCGGTGGGCCACATTGTCACCCAGCGCGTAGGCAAGTCTTTGCTGCATTTCGGCGGCATCGCGTAAATCCAGAATCTGGCGGACTGGGCGATTCAGGTCGTCCAGCGTGCACACTTCGGCGGCGATGCGTTCTTCGTCGCGGGTATTGGTCAGCAGGGAAACGGCGATAAATACCAGCGCGTTTGCGGTCAGCGACAGTGCGACTACCGCCACCCAGTTCGATTCTTCCGGCAGGCTGCCCACATAAAATGACAGTAGTAGGCTGGAGTCCACCAGATCTACCAGTGTGGCCAAAGACCCGAGCGCCCAGACCGCAAAGCCGGCAGCCAGACCGCTGATAAAGCCGTAGCTATTGGCGTGAGGCCAGTAAAGGATGGCGAGGGCGCCGGGGAAAAACTGCACGCAGCCGGACACCGCGGCAATGGCGAGCTGGCTGAGGGTGTTGCTATCGGGGGTGGCAAAGTAAAACAGGAAGCCGGCGGCGATAATGACGGCGATGAGCAGCTGGCGGGTTCGCAGCAGCCAGTGGTAGATATCGACTTTGTTGTCCGGTTGATACAGTGGGAGGATCAGGTGGTTCAGCGACATGTTGGCCAGTGCGAGGGTGGCGACAATGATGACGCCGCTGGCCGCCGATAGCCCGCCAATAAACGTGACGTAGGAAAGCCAGTTGTGGCCGCTTTCCTTACCGATAATCAGAGAATAATACTGCGCCGGTGCTCCGGTGCCCTGAGCTTCGCCCGCCCAGAGTATCGGAAAGACTGGCAGGCTGATCAGCAGTAAATAGAGCGGCACTGCCCAGCTGGCAATTCGCAGATTCCTGGCATTGGGGTTTTCGGCAAACACCAGGTGGAATACGTGGGGCAGACACACTGCGCTGGCAAAAAACATAACCAGCGCCATCCGGGTGGTATCGCCACCCGCTGGTTGATTAAGTGCGCTGATCAAATCTTCCTGCCCGGCTAGCCAGCTCTGCATATTTTCAAAGCTGCCGAAGACATAGATGACGCTGAAAATGCCGGTAAGGCTCAGTGCGACCAGCTTGACCACGGATTCAAAGGCAATGGCAGTAACCAGCCCCCGGTGACTCTCGCGGGAGTTGAGGTGACGCGAACCAAACAGGATCGCGAAGACGATAATCACGACGCAGAATAGAAAGGCCAGCAGGTCGCGCTGTTGTCGGCTGTCTGCCAGGTTTTCCGGGCGACCACTCAAGACCTGCATGGATTCGGAAACCGCCTGAATTTGCAGGGTCATCAGCGGCAGCATGGCCACTAGCATAAACAGGGTGACGACCGAGCCGGCGACCTGGCTGCGAAAGCGGAAGGTCAGCAAGTCAGCCAGCGAGCCCAGTCGATAGCTTTGACAGATTCGCATCAGCGGGGCAATCAGGAGCGGGTAGACGATGAAAGCCGTCGCGGTGCCGAGGTAGTAATTCATGTAACTGTAGCCGGCGTCCTGGGCCTGATCGACCACGCCGTAGATACCATAGGCGCTGACAAAAACGCCGAGCGACAGCACATAGGTGGCGGGGTGGCGGTTTAGCCAATCGGCCAGCACGCGCTGTTCGGCCGCGTAGGCAATGGCGAACAGAATAATCAGATAGACCGAACCCAGCAGAAAGAGGGTGATGAAATCAGCGTTCATCCTGAGTGAGATCCTGCTGGCTGATAAACACAAAAACCACAACGCCCAGCCAGATCAGGTGAGGTCGGTACCAAGCGATACTGTCGTTGAGCAGCCACTGTTCGAGCGAGGGCGTGAACAGGAAAAACACTGAAAACAGCAGGATCAGGGATGAATGTATCAGCATTGCCGGGCCTCTCGGACTGAAGCCCAATGGTAATAGAGGCTATTTGTGAAAGTAAAACGCCAGATGAGTACGCTTCAGTAAAAGTTGGATTCTGGCTGCCCCATGAACGGGGGTAGATATCGGGTGTCCCAGTGCTGAATGGCGTGCTCCAGAATGGCCTCGACACTGGCGGTGTTAGGGCCAGTGGGCAAAGGCTGGTTCAGAAAGCGCAGGGCTAGCAGGAGGTTGTCGCAGGCGCGGCTGTCATCAACCGCAGCGGCAAAGGTCTGTTTGCTGAGTTTGTGGCCGTCACTGCCGATAATCACCGGGAAGTGCAGGTAGCTCGGGCTGGAAAAGCCAAGCTGTTGTTGCAGAAATCGTTGGCGCGGTGTGGAGACCCACAGATCGGAACCGCGCACAACGTGGGTAATACCCTGAAACGCATCATCGACCACCACGGCCAGTTGGTAGGCGTAGTAACCATCGCGTCGTTTCAGAATAAAGTCTCCGACGTCGCGGGCAAGGTTCTGTTGAATCGGTGTCTGCAGACGATCGTGCGCCTGCCAGAGCTCGTCGGGCACGGCGAGCCGAATGGCGCAGTCATTCGGATTGACCTCGGCTACGCAATGACCTCGGTGAATCCCTTCAAACTCAGCAAGCTGTCGCCGCGAGCAGCTGCACCGAAAGGCCAGGCCAGCGTCCAGTAGTGTTTGCAGGGCGGCGTCGTAGGCTTTCGAACGAGTCGACTGTTCCAGCATGGGGCCGTCCCAATGCAAACCGTGTCTGCGCAGGGTATTCAGAATACGTTCGTCAGAACCGGCTATTTCTCTGGGCGGATCAATGTTTTCCATGCGCAGCAGCCATTGCCCGTGGTTAGCTCTGGCGTCTAGAAAGCTTGCGAGCGCGCCAATCAGGGAGCCAATATGGAGTGGACCGGTTGGCGAGGGGGCAAAACGACCGATATAGGGATGTTCAGCGGAAGGCATGAGGTGGTTGGGCGGCCGCAGCCGCCCGGGCAGGATCAACCGTGTTCCTGCTTTTCCTTGATTTCGTCCAGCGTCTTGCAGTCAATACACTGGTTGGCGGTAGGACGAGCTTCAAGACGCTTGATGCCGATTTCCACACCGCAGGTATCGCAATAACCGTAATCGTCGTTGTCGAGACGGTTCAGGGTCGATTCGATTTTCTTGATCAGCTTGCGCTCGCGGTCGCGGGTACGCAGCTCGAGGCTGAATTCCTCTTCTTGAGTCGCTCGGTCCGCCGGATCAGGGAAGTTGGCAGCCTCATCCTTCATGTGGGTTACCGTGCGGTCAACCTCTTCCATGAGTTCAGCTTTCCATTTGAGCAGAATGTTGCGGAAGTGCTCCACCTGCTTATCGTTCATGTACTCTTCGCCCTTTTTCGGTTTGTAGGGCTCAAAGTTTTTGAACACTCCCGCTTCTTTTTGCTTTGCTGGCATTGATTCAATGTCTCCATCAACGACTGGAAGTGCGCCGTAGCAAGGCCTTTAAACCTGCCACCCCCGGCGCTAAAGCGGCAAAGCTACCAGATTACTCGGACGCGCGCCATAACAAAAAGGCTGTCGGAGTAAACCGTGCCGAGTGGTTAAGTATAGCCTCTTCTGGCCTGTTTAGACGGTGGCGACAAAGGCTACGACTGGTAACATAAGGCTTTTTCCGGAGGTAACACCTTGGTCAGACCCTATGCCAGCCGCCTGAATGATATCGAGCCCTTTCGTGTCGTGGAGGTGCTGACCCGCGCCAAGCAGTTGGCTGCTCAGGGGCGGGATATTGTGCGACTGGAGGCCGGGGAGCCGGATTTTTCGACGGCAGAACCGATTGTACGCGCGGCGCAGGAAGCCTTGGCTCGCGGCGAGACCCACTACAGTCAGGCGGCGGGCTTGCCGCAACTGCGCGAGGCGATCTCCCGCTACTACAAAACAGATTACTGTCTTGATATTTCGCCAGAGCGGATTATGGTCACGCCGGGTGCCTCAGGCGCGCTGCTGTTGATTTCCGGCTTGCTGTTGAATCCGGGCGACGGGATTTTGATGACAGACCCCGGTTATCCCTGCAACCGCAATTTCTTTCGCTTGGTTGAAGGAGAGGGGCAATTGGTCCCGGTCGGTCCGGAAGATCGCTATCAGCTGACCGCTGCCAAGGCCGAAGCGGCTTGGCGCGATAATACCGTCGGCGCGATCGTCGCTTCGCCGGCCAATCCGACGGGCGAAATTCTAAGCGCCGATGAATTGCGCGAGCTGCATGCGCTATGTGAACACAACAAGGGGCATCTGATTGTCGACGAGATTTACCATGGCCTCGATTACAACGAAAAGGCGGCCAGTATCCTGTCGATCACCGATCGGGCCTTTGTGATCAATAGTTTCTCTAAGTATTTCGGTATGACCGGCTGGCGCCTGGGCTGGCTGGTTGCGCCGGAAGATGCGATTCCCCATCTGGAGCGCATGGCGCAAAACCTGTTTATTTCCATGTCGACCATGGGCCAATTCGGTGCCCTGGCGGCTTTTGAGCCGGAAACTCGTGCCATTCTCGATAGCCGTCGCGATGAATTTAAGCGGCGTCGGGATTTTCTGCTGCCGGAGCTTCGCCGGCTCGGCTTTACCCTGCCGACCACGCCAGCGGGTGCCTTGTATCTGTATGCCGGTATTGAATCCTTTGGGCAAAACAGTGCCGAGTTCTGCAGAACCCTGCTCGAGGAGCATGGGATATCGATTACCCCGGGCGCAGATTTCGGGCGCTACCGCTCAGATGAGCACGTTCGCTTTGCCTACACCACGTCGATGGAGCGTTTGGAAGAGGCCGTTTTACGGCTGAGAAAGTTGTTTGGCGGATAAAACTGTCGCGCTTTCTGGACACTACGGAGTACTTCAACGGTTGGGGCTGTAAACAATTACCATTGCTCCTCTGGAGCGGGAACCTGACAACGGAATCGCCAGTCTTTGAGCGCACTGGAGGAGTGTCATGCGTTCAAAGAAGTCATATATAGTTTCATTTTTTCTAGCGGCCGCCGTATCGGTTCCTGCGAAAGCGGAACCACCGTCACGGCTGGTGCGGGTTGATGCCCATCTTCACTACGTAAATTTCATGCAGGAAACCGGCGGCACCCGCGAGCTGCTCGAAGCCATGGATGAGGCGGGCGTCGATAAGGCCTGGATCTTTGGCTTGCCCGTGATTAAGAAGTGGGATGCCAGTGCGCCCAAACGGCCACGCTATTATCTCGGCGATGAATCGCCGTTGTATTACTACAGTGGGACCGATGATATTCTCGCTCGCGATTTGATGGATTTGCCAGAAGCGCAGCGTGAGCGATTTGCACCGTTTATCAGCGGTTTTAATCCGACCGATATGAATGCGGCAGGGCAGGTCGAGATGTTGATTGCCCGGTATCCAGGCTTGTGGCAAGGGATTGGTGAAATTCTGACGCGTCACGATGCCTTGACTGCATTGACCAATGGCGAAACCGCACGAGCTGATCACCCGGCATTAATGAAGGTTTACAAGGTGGCTGCGCGACATCAACTTCCGGTGTTGCTGCACAGTAATTTGTCTTCCTTGCGGGAGGACGAGCCCATCTATCAGGGCGAGCTGGAAAATGCACTTAAATATAACCCGTCTACGAAATTCGTGTTGGCGCATGCGGGTACCAGTGAATCGGTAGAGGCCTTACAGAAGCCGATTGCCAACTTGCCGGATATTCTGCGTTATCTGCTCAAGCGCTATGACAATCTCCATATCGATCTGACCTGGAGTGTGCGCGATCATTATTTGTTCAAGGATCAAGGGAAGGTTGATAAGCACTGGCTCAAGCTGATTGAAGAGTTTCCTGATCGCTTTTTGCTGGGCAGTGACAAGGTCGGCAAGTTTAAGGGCTTGGGCAGAAACCTTGCGGGATATGAAGTGTTGTTGCAGAAGCTGGATGCAGAGACTGCTGAGAAAGTCTCTCATCGCAATGCAATGGTGCTGCTGCCTCCGCGCGGCGCCGGTACTATTGCCGTTTCGGACGAGCCTAATTTGGCGCTGGCGGATCCAGTAGACGTTGAGTCCGGCGAGGAGCAGAAGCCCTAGCGCCGGGCTGTTCAAAATGTCGTTGGCGGACAGCGCATCTGGTTGACAGGAATGCCTCCGCTCCGCAGAATGAATCCCCTTTTGGGGTAGTCGCAATGAGTGATATCGTTAGTTTGACGGTACACAGTCGGCACAGAAATCGCTAAAGTGGCTATCAGCTTTTTCGGAGCGGTAATACCAATATGAAGCATACCGTCAGCGTTTTTCTGTTGCTCGCCAGCTTCTGGCTGATCAACTCCGGTTATTACAAACCCCTGTTGCTGAGTTTCGGCTTGGTATCCGCTATTTTTGTGGTCTACCTGACGCACCGTATGGATGTCGTTGACCACGAGTCTCACCCTCTTCACCTGTTCAATCTCAAGCTGCCAAGCTATTACCTGTGGTTGGTGGGACAGTTGATTGTCAGCAATATTGATGTGGTTAAACGTGTCTGGTCCGGTAAAGGCAGCATTTCGCCCTGTACTGCGTGGCTGCCCTTGAGCCAGACCAGCGATATTGGTCGCGTGATCTATGCGAACTCGATAACTCTCACGCCGGGCACCGTGGCGATGGATCTGGAAGATGACCGGGTTTATGTGCATGCGCTGAGTCGTGAGGGGCTGGACGATTTACGAGCCGGCGAGATGGATCGCCGTGTAAGCAACCTGGAGCGATAGCGCGCATGATTCTGACGGTAGTCGCACTTGCTCTGATTGTTGTAATGGCTATGGCTATTGCTCGCGCCTTTCTTGGCCCCACAATTTATGACCGTATTCTGGCGGTTAACCTGTTTGGTACCAAAACGGTTTTGCTGATCGCTGTGGTGAGTTATATCGCCGGGCGGCCTGATTTTCTCGATGTTGCCCTGATCTATGCGCTGATTAACTTTATCAGTGTGATTGCAGTACTACGCTTTTTTGAATACGGATCAAGCAAGGTCAACGACAAGGTGGGTAAAGATGCCTGAGCTGATAACCTTGCTAAGTTCTCTGTGTCTGTTGCTCGGCGCCTTTTTGATTTTCTCTGGCGGTTTGGGTGTGTTGCGCTTTCCGGACTTTTTTACCCGGATGCATGCGGCCGGGGTGACTGAAACCATGGCAGTCACTTTGATTGTTCTCGGTTTAATGCTGCACTCCGGCTGGGGGCTGCCGCTGTTCAAGCTTTTACTGATTCTATTGTTTGTCATGATTACCGGCCCCACGGCCAGTCATGCCCTGGCGAAGTCGGCCCTGCACGGTGGCCTGCGCCCCCTGGGCGACGATTCGAATAACGAGCGTCATTAGTCGGGAGTTATCGTCATTAGTACTCTGCTCGATATAGCGGTTTTAACCCTGCTGGTTATTGTGGCGCTGGCCATGGTGCGCGCGCGAGATCTGTTTGCCACTGTGATGCTGTCAGGCATCTACGGTCTCTTGTCTGCCAGCTTCTTCATATTGATGGACGCTGCCGATGTGGCGTTCACGGAAGCGGCGGTTGGCGCCGGCATCTTTCCCTTGCTGATGCTGACCGTTTTGACCAGTGTTGGACGCTACGAAGCCGAACGTCGTCGTGTCCGTTATCTTCCTCTGTTCGTGATGGTGGTACTGGCAGGCGCCTTGTTTGCGGCGGTGTTGCAGATGCCGCCCTTCGGCGCCGTCGATGCGCCTTCACACGGCCACGTTGCGCAGCGTTATATTCAGGATTCACCCGCTGAAATCGGTATCCCGAATATGGTGACCAGCGTGCTTGCCAGCTATCGGGGATTCGATACGCTCGGTGAGGTTGTGGTTATTTTCACCGCAGCGGTCGGTGTGGTTGTGATTTTGCTGGGTGGTCGACCCAAAACGCCCCAACAGTCGACACAGGCGCTGATGGCTGAGCACAAAGTGCTGCGCGTGGTCGGCAAAATGCTGATCCCCCTGATTCTGTTGTTCGGCCTCTATGTGCAGTTTCACGGCGAGTACGGGCCGGGCGGTGGCTTTCAGGCCGGGGTTATATTTGCAGTCGGCATTATTCTCTACGCGATGCTGTTTGGCCTCAGCAACGCCCAGCGGGTGGTGCCCCTCGGTGTATTGCGCTGGCTTGTTGCCTTGGGTGTCTTGATATACGGCAGCGTCGGTTTGGCGAATCTCGTCGTTGGTGGCGAGTACCTCAACTACTCGATGCTGGCGAGCGATCCGGTAACTGGACAGCATATCGGTATTATTCTGATTGAATTGGGTGTAGGCATCACCGTGGCGTCGGCCATGGTGCTGATCTTTTTTGCCTTCACCCGTGCCACTCGCAGCCGCGATGAGCTGGAGGAGTAATGGCTGATTACTATAACTATCTGATCGTGGTGCTGTTGATGGTGATGGGGCTTTACATCGTCATGGCACAGGGGAATCTGGTCAAAAAACTGATTGGCCTGAATATTTTTCAGACCTCTGTGTTCATTTTTTATATCAGCACGGCCAAGGTAAGTGGTGGAACCGCGCCCATCGTCATAGACGGCGCGGAGCTGTATTCCAACCCCTTGCCGCAGGTGTTGATTCTCACCGCGATTGTGGTGGGCATTGCGACCATGTCACTGGCCTTGGCGCTGGTGCTGCGGATCAAGCGCGCTTATGGAAGCGTCGAGGAAGATGTCATACTGGAACAGGATAAGTCGTGCTGAGTCATCTTGCCGTTCTCCAGGTTGTTGTTCCGCTACTGGCGGCGCCAACCTGTCTGATTCTTGAGCGGGCCCGCGCGGCCTGGCTTTTCGCCTGTCTGGCCTGCCTCCTATCACTGGGTATCAGTATTGCCCTGTTTATGCAGGTTGAGGCGAGTGGTCCGATCAGTTATGCACTGGGCGGTTGGGAAGCGCCGTGGGGAATCGAGTACCGCATTGATGCGCTGTCGTCCTTCGTGCTGCTGCTCATTAACCTAGTGGCCGCTGCGGTGATCATCGGGGCCAACAGCAGCCTGACCGCTGAGTTGCCCGAGCCCCGGCACTCGCCTTTTTACGTGTTGTTCCTGCTCTGTTTTGCAGGGCTGCAGGGCATAGTCGCCACCGGCGATGCCTTTAATGTGTTTGTATTTCTAGAAATCTCCTCTTTGGCCACTTATGCACTGGTAGCACTGGGGCGAGATCGCCGCGCCTTGTTTGCGGCCTATCAATACCTGATTGTCGGCACCATCGGTGCGACCTTTTACCTGATCGGTATCGGTTTTCTTTATAGCCTGACGGGAACGTTGAATATGGCCGACATGGCCCAGCTTCTGCCCGGGCTGGAAGAACAGCGCCTAGTGGCGGCGGCCTTTGCCTTTGTCGTGATTGGTATTGCGATGAAGCTGGCCTTGTTTCCGCTTCATGGCTGGTTGCCTGACGCCTACAGTCAGGCGCCGTCGATGGCTACGGCTTTTCTTGCGGCGTCAGCGACTAAAGTGGCGCTCTATCTGTTTATCCGCATGTACTTTGAGGTGCTGGGTCAGGACGCGGTCAATGCACTGTTCCCGGTGGGCAAGCTCTTCCTGCTGCTGGGTGCGATCGCGGTAATACTGGCCTCACTGGCGGCTATTCGACAGAACAACGTCAAACGCGTTTTTGCGCTTTCCAGCGTCGGTCAGATCGGTTATCTGGTGATCGGCGTGGGTCTTGGCAATGCACTGGGTTTGCAGGCGGCGCTGCTGCACCTGTTTAACCACGGTCTGATCAAGGCCGCACTGTTTATCGCAGTGGCGGCAGTGGTGTGCCGGGTTGGTGGCAGCCGACTGGAAGATTTCCGCGGTCTCGGTCGCGCCATGCCCTGGACCATGGGCGGTATGGTGATCGGGGCGCTGAGTTTGATTGGTGTGCCTCTGACAGCGGGCTTTGTCAGCAAATGGTATCTGGTGTTGGCGGCGATGGAGTCGGGCCTGTGGCCGCTGGTGGCGCTGGTGCTGATCGGTTCCTTTATCGCCCTGTTCTATGTATGGCGCATTGTCGAAGTGGCTTACTTCCAGCCACGTGACGGCGCGGCGGTCAGTGAAGCGCCGCTGATGCTGCTGCTTCCGCTGTGGGCGATGGCACTGGCCAATCTTTATTTCGGTATTGATACGAGTCTTACGGTGGGTGGTTCTGAACAAGCCGTTAACTTTCTGATGGGGAGTCGCCCATGATGCAGTCAGCGACTCAACTTCTGTTACTTGCGCTGGTGCTGCCGCTGCTGGCGGTGCCGGGTATTTTACTGGCGCGAAACCAGCCGAATCTGCGCGAAGCCATTTCCCTGCTGACCGGGGCTGCGCTGTTTATTGTCAATCTTTGCCTCTTTAGCCTGGGCGAGGGCGGTGTAGTTTTGGTGGAGATTCTGCCGCGCCTGGCAATCAGTCTGGAGCTGCAGCCGCTTGGTTTGGTGTTTGGTTTGGTCGCCAGCTTTTTGTGGCCAATCACCACCCTCTACGCCATTGGCTATATGCGTGGCCACGATGAAGACAACCAGGCGCGCTTTTATGTGTTTTTCGCGATAGCCATTTCGGCGGTGATGGGGCTGGCCTATTCGGGCAACCTGTTTACTCTGTTTGTGTTCTACGAGATCGTGACCTTCAGTACTTATCCATTGGTCACTCATGCGGGTACTGAAAAGGCGCTGAAGGGCGGTCGCACCTACCTGAGCTTGCTGCTTGGCACTTCCATTGTGTTTTTCATCCCGGCGATGATTGGTACCTGGTTCTTTGCCGGGAATCTCGACTTCCAGCCGGGGGGTGTCTTCGGTGAAGAGGTTTCGCCCATCGCCTTGTCGGTGCTGCTCGTGCTGTTTGCCTTTGGTATTGGTAAGGCTGCACTGATGCCGTTTCACCGCTGGCTGCCGGCGGCGATGGTTGCGCCAACGCCTGTCTCAGCCTTACTGCATGCGGTAGCGGTGGTGAAGGCCGGGGTGTTCTCGGTCGTTACTGTGGTGGTGTATATCTTCGGTATCGATACGGTTGCCAAACTGCCGATTACGCCGTTTCTGGTATATCTCGCAGGCGCCTCGATCTTGTTGGCTTCGCTTGTTGCCATGCGCCAGGACAATTTCAAATCGCGCTTGGCTTACTCCACCGTCTCGCAATTGGGTTACATCACCTTGGGCGCGTTTCTGGCCAGCGAGGCTGCGGTCGCGGGCAGTTTGCTGCATATTGTGATGCACGCCTTCGGCAAGATCACCCTGTTCTTTTGTGCGGGTGCGCTCTATGTGGCTCACCATAAAAGTCAGATCAGCGAGTTTGATGGCATGGGCCGGGTGATGCCGATCACCTTTATTGCCTTTACGCTGGGCGCCTTATCGATCATTGGCCTGCCGCCACTGGGTGGTGTTTGGAGTAAATGGTTTCTGATGATGGGCGCACTGGATAGCGGCTACATGATTATGCTGGCTGTGCTGTCGATCAGTTCCTTGTTGAATATTGTGTATCTGCTGGAAATCCCGGCTCGCGCCTTCCTGAAACCGGCTCCGGAGGGTGCCACGCTGCAGGAAGCACGTAGCAGCTCGGTGCTGGCGATGACGATTACGGCTCTGATGTGTATCGCGCTGTTTATCTACGGCAGCGATATTTATGAATTTATTCGCTCCGCGAGGCTCACCTGATGGCATCTGAACAACGCGATGAGCGGCAACGCTGGTTGGACCGCCCGGAAAACGTCACCAAAATTGTCAGGGCCTTGTGGATTGCCTGCGGTGCTTTAGTGGTGGCCGAATTTTTTTATCACAAGCATCCCTATTTTGGTTTTGATGGAAGCTTTGCCTTCTACGCAATCTTTGGCTTTGCCGCTTATTGCGTCATCGTATTTTCCGCCAAGGGGCTGCGCCGTGTGATCAAGCGCGATGAGGACTATTACAATGAGTGAGGTATTGCTCAATCCCGCGCTGCTAATGATGCTGGCAGGTCTGGTGGCGCTGGTGATTCCCAAGCGCGCTTTAGGTGTGTGGGCTGTTGTTGTGCCGGTGGCGACGCTGGCTTTGCTGATTTCCTTGCCTGAGGGAGCGGCTGGGCAGTTCACCGTATTCGGTATGGAGCTGGTTACCCGACGTATCGACGGCCTCAGTTTTGTATGGGCGGTGATCTTTCATATCGCGGCGATTCTGGCAGGTATTTACGCCTGGCATGTGCAGGATCGGGTACAGCAGGTTGCGGCACTTGTTTACGCGGGCGCTGCCATTGGTGCGGTGCTGGCCGGTGATCTACTGACGCTCTTCCTCTACTGGGAGCTGACGGCTCTGTCATCGGTCCTGCTGGTCTGGGCCTCACGTAATCCCACCGCGACCAAAGTCGGTTTCCGCTACCTGATTATTCAAGTGATCTCCGGTTTGCTCTTAATGTGCGGTGCGTTGGTGATGCACCAGCAAACCGGCAGCATTGCGTTCGATCATATTGGTCTGGAAGGCGTTGCGGGCTGGCTGATCTTTATCGCCTTTGGCATTAAGTGTGCGTTCCCGTTCCTGCACAACTGGCTACAGGATGCCTATCCTCACGCGACCCCAACGGGCACAGTCGTCTTGTCGGCTTTTACTACCAAGCTGGCGGTTTATTCGCTGGCGCGTGGCTATGCCGGTGAAGATCTGCTGATAACCATTGGCGCGATTATGACCGCCTTCCCGATCTTCTTTGCGGTGATTGAAAACGACCTGCGTCGGGTGCTTTCCTACAGTCTGAACAACCAGTTGGGCTTTATGGTGGTGGGTGTCGGTATTGGTACCGAGCTGGCCATCAACGGTGCCGCGGCGCACGCGTTTGCCCATATTCTCTATAAAGCGCTCCTGTTCATGTCGATGGGTGCGGTGCTGTATCGCGTCGGTACCGTGAAGGCCAGCGAATTGGGTGGGCTTTATAAATCCATGCCCTGGACCACGGTGTTTTGCATTATTGGTGCGATGTCGATATCCGCTTTCCCGCTGTTCTCAGGCTTTGTCACCAAGTCGATGATCCTTACCGCCGTGGCTTATGAGGGCGAGTGGATCGTCTGGACGGTGCTGCTGTTTGCCTCGGCGGGGGTATTGGATCACTCAGGCATCAAGGTGCCGTTCTTTACCTTCTTTTTCCATGACGCCGGTCATCGGGTTAAGGAAGCGCCCTGGAATATGCTGCTGGCGATGGGTATCACTGCCTTCCTGTGTATTGCGATCGGCGTTTACCCCGATCCGCTCTACGCCATTCTGCCGTTCCCGGTAGACTACCATTCCTACACCGCAGCCCACGTGATTACTCAGCTGCAGCTCCTGCTGTTTGCAGCGCTGGCCTTCGCGGTACTGATGCGCAAGGGCTGGTACCCGGAAGAGATCAAATCCACCAATCTGGATTTTGACTGGGTCTATCGCCGCCTGCTGCCGCGAATGACCACGGCTGTGCTGAACGGTGTGTGGGCAGCCGATAAGGCGGTGCGCGGCGTTGCCTTGCGTACCCTGGATGGTGTGGTGGCAAAAGCCAGTCATACCCTTGGCCCCAATGGCGTCTTCTCGTCGAACCTGTCCACCGGTGCGATGGTGGTGTGGGTCTCGGTGTTGCTGGGCTTCTATGTGGTGTTTAGTTACTTCTGGACTGCCTGAATATCCCCTCACCCTGTCCCTCTCCCGGTGGGAGAGGGTACCTAAGTTCTTGGTTCCTGCGCTTGCTCCCTTTCCCTTTGGGAGAGGGTTGGGGTGAGGGGCCAACCTATTTCAAGACGGAACAGAGCCATAAAAAAAGGCCACCCTAAGGCAGCCTTTCTCGTTAGCTTGAAGTCCCTCAGGCTGTAGCAGCCTGAAGCTCCAGAGTCAGCACCCGCAGTCTGCGGGCCTGCATCTTCAAGTTGTACTCCAGTTCCTTGCAGCGGCTCTTCAGGGAGACTTCTTCCCATTTCTGCTGTAAGCGCTCCTTGCTTTCCGCCAGCTGCTGCACCTTGTCGGCATAGGTTTTCTGGCTCAGCTCCTTAAATTCCTGCAGGCTGGCAGAGAACTGCTGGTATTCCTGCTCCAGGAAGGCCGTTACTGCGCCCACGTCCACGGCCTTGGCTTGTTTCAGCTTTTCTTCGGCCTTGCGGAACTGCATGGCGACAATGGCACGCTGAATCTTGAAGTCCGGTACCTTTTTCAGATCCCAGGTCAGCCCCAGCCACGAACAGGTTTTGATCAGCCACTTAGTGGGATCAAAGTGCCACCAACGAATGCCGTTACGGTAGTCATTCTGAAAAATGTGGTGGTAGTTGTGGTAGCCCTCACCGTAGGTAAACAGCGCCAGAATATCGTTGTCACGGGCACTATTCTCATCAGTGTAGGGCTGGCGACCCCAGAAGTGGGCCAGCGAGTTGATGAAAAAGGTGGTGTGGTGGCTGACCACCAGGCGCAGAAAGCCCGCCAGCAGAATGCCCGCCCAGACATCGCCACAGAGCCAGCCAGCGAAGGCAGCGGGGGCAACGTTCATAAACAGGGCGATCTTCATGTAGTGGTTGTGCTGCCACATCACGATCTTGTCGCGCATCAGATCCGGGGCGTTGGAGAAATCGTCACGGCCCGCTTCATAGTCGCGAATCATCCAGCCCATGTGGGAGAACCACAGGCCTTTTTTGGCGGAATAGGGATCGTGATCGATGTCATCCACATGACGGTGGTGACGACGGTGGCCAGAGGCCCAGATCAGAATGCTGTTCTGGAAGGCGGCGGCACCGAACAGGGCGTAAAACAGGCGCAGTGACCAGTGGGCCTTGTAGGCGTTGTGGGCCCACAGGCGGTGGTAACCGGCGGTGATCGACATGCCGTTGGCGCCGAGGATTACGACGAAGGCAAGCCACTGGGTCCAGTGGAAGCCAACGGTAAAACCGTACCAAGGTACGCCGATGGCAGCGACGGCAAAGGTGATCGCAAACATCAGGGTTTGCGGCCAGAGAATAGGGGGCTTTTGCTCAGACATCAGTATTAGGGTCTCAATCTTCGATAGTCAGCCTAGGGTCTGGACATGATACCGAAAGGGTTGCGAGGGGGATATAGTGGAATGTGCTATCAGTGCTTGTCATTTCGGCCAAGCCAGCACTGCGGCTAAGTAGCGACAATCATTAACTTTTTGTAGGCAATCGCGGTACAGTTTGGGGCACACTGAACATCGCATAACGATAACAAGGAAATACCGCCCATGTCAGAAAATTCTGCGCCCGCGAAGTTGGTCGATCGCATTGATCGAGCCTTTGAAGGGCTCGCCGCCTGGGCTATCAGCCACCGCTGGGTCGTGGGGCTGTTCTGCCTGATGCTGCTGGGTGGTTCGCTGTATTTTTCCAGCAAGGTAGTCAGCGACAACAGTCTGGACGCCTACTTTGATCGGGGTGACCCAAGCTATATCGCCTACATGGATTATCTAGAGCAGTTCCGCTCCGACGAGATCGGCTACATCCTGTATCGGGTGCCCGGTGCCGAGCACGGCCCTTTTGATCTGGAGGCGGTGCAGAAAATTCACCGGCTTACCGAGCGCCTGGAAGATGAAGTGCCCTTTGTTCATGAGGTCACCAGCCTGACCAATACCGAGTTTATCCGCGCAGACGAAGACACCATCAGTGTCAGGAAGCTGATGCGCCGAGTGCCCCAATCCCAGGGAGAACTGCTGGAACTTCGTGATCTGGTGATGAGCCGGCCGCTCTATGTGGATTTCCTGATTGATAAAACCGGCGAGTACGCGGCCATCATTCTGGAGATGGAAAAGAGCAGTGTTGATCCCATGACGGAGATCATGCTCGACCCGGCGCGCGGCTCCGCCCTTGACAACCTCTACCCTCAGGTCAGTGACGCCGCCATCCGGGAGATTCTGGCGAGCCCGGAATTTGACGGCATCGAGTTCTACCAGACCGGTGATGTAGCGATGAACGCCGCCTATAACATCGTGTTTATGGAGGATTCCTCGGTCGGCATTCCGCTGACACTGCTACTGCTGGCGGTGTTTTCCCTAATTTTGTTCCGCGCCAGCCTGCTTGGCATGTTCGGGCCACTGGCGGTGGTTATTCTGAGTTTGCTGCTGGTGACCGGCTTTATGGGTCTGTTTGGCTGGGTGCTGGGAATGTTCTTTGGCATTGTTCCCACGCTGATCGCCGGCGTCGGCGTTGCCCAGTCGGTACATATCATTCTTGAGTATCAGCGGCGCCTGGCCCGAGGCGACTCGCGCGCTGTGGCGGTGCAGGGTGCCATAGGAAAAGTGGGCGGTGCCTGTTTGATGGCTGCGGTTACAACCGCGATGGGCTTTTTGGTGATGTCGGTATCTGAGATGAAGGCCCTCAGCGAGATGGCCATGTACGCAGCCATCGGCGTGATGTGCACCTTTGTCTTGTCCACAACCTTGCTGGTGGTTTTTCTCGGCAGTGGCCGCGAGCATAAACAGAGCGGCAAACCCTACGTGCAGCCCTTTGTATTGAAGGTGGCCGAGCGCTGTGGCGAATGGTGTGTGCGCTATCCGCGCCGGCTGGTCTGGGGCGGCGGCCTGATTCTGGCGGGGAGTCTGGCCGGTGTTGCGATGCTGAAGGTGGACTTTAACTTCCTCGAAGAATTCAAACCCCATGTTGAATGGCGCCAGCACACAGAGATTGTCGAAGATGTAATGGGTGGCATTCTGAGTGTGGTTTATATCTTTGACACCAAACAGTCCGATGGCGTCAAAAACGCCGAATTTTTGAAAGCCCTGGAAGGCCTTCAGACCTTTAGTGAAGCTCAGCCTTACGTAAAGAACTCCTTTTCGGTAGCGGACCTGCAGAAAGACATCAACCGCAGTTTTCATGGCGATAACCCGGAGTGGTATCGCCTGTCTGACAACGACACCCTGATCTCCCAGTACTTTTTCGTATATGAGCTCTCGGGCGGTAAGGAAGTGTACGACTACGTTTCCCGGGACTATTCCAAGGCCGTGGTGGAACTGCGGGTGGAAATGACTCAGGCCGCCAACCTGAAAAAACTGCTGGCGGATATTGATGACTACCTTGAAAAGAACCCTGTACCGAACGCGGAGCTGAAGAAAACCGGGGTTGGCTTGATGTGGGTGGTGATGGCGGAATATATCAGTCGCACTCAGTTGATCGGTTACAGTCTTATTTTTGTCGGCGTGGCGATTATTCTTTGTATTGCCTTCGGCTCAATCAAAGTGGCCTTGCTGGCGATGATTCCCAATATGGCGCCGGTGATTGTGGTGATGGGGGTGATGGGCTGGCTTGGCATACATCTCGATTACGTCAAGTTGCTGCTGGCGACCATTGCCATCGGGATTGCGGTGGATGACACCATCCATCTGGTCATTAACCTGCGGCGGCATTTCCTCAAAACCGGCAACTACGCCGAGTCAGTCAAACTGGCCTTGAATGATGTGGGGCCAGCGTTGCTGGTGACGACGATTATTTTGATCGGCGCCTTCTCCTGCTATCTGCTGTCGAGTATGGCGGTGATCAGCAGTTTCGGCATTTTGCTGGGCGCGGCCATTCTGGTGGCGCTGGTAGCGGATTTGCTGTTTATGCCGGCGCTGATTTTGCTGACTAAACCGTTTGGGCCGGAGCGAGCGAGAGGAGCAGAACTAAGCTAAATCTTGCGAATTCCACGGACCAAGGCCAGCGCGCTGTCGATGGCGTAACGGGGAAAGGCTATTTTTTCAGGGACGATCAGCAGAGCAATCCCGATGCCGTCAAAAATACCCATCAGGCCTGAGGCGATGGCATCGGGATCGGTGTCTTTCTCAAATTCACCAGAGGCAATGCCCATGCTAACCAGCTCGGTCAGCGTGCCATGAAACAGCTGATAGTGCTGCCGCATCAATTCGCGGAAGCGGGGCAGGTAGGCCGCTTGTGAGAAGAAATCGAGAAAGAGCTGGTTGTATTTTCCCAATTCCAGCATCAGTTCTTCGTGGTTGTGAAGAATATCCTTGAGTTGTGTGTAAGCAGACTCTCTGGGATTGATCGACAGGTGTAGGCGGTCCAGATTGTTTTCCAGAAAACTGTTTAGCACCCCAATTAAAAGATCTTCCTTGCTGTCAAAGTGATGGTAAACGCCGCCCTTGCTGAGCCCAGACGCTTCAACAAAATCATTCATTCGGCTCGCCGCAACACCTTTGTCGAGCAGCACGGTGATTGCGGCATCAATGATTTTCTGGCGACGCTCATCAGAATTCATATTTGATACTCACGGTGGCGGATTCTTCGGCGGGCAGTATTGGAATATCAAACTCCAATTCACTCAGGTCGGCGACGCTCAGGGCCAGCGCGGTATTCCAGTAATCATTCCACTGGTACTCCGCAAGTACAGTTGCACCGGCGAAACGCGGACTGGACGACCAGTTGCCCAACAGGCTCATGGTGAGATCGTCGTTGAGGTAGGTTTTGCGCCAGCCGACGGTGAAGATTTGGGTGTCATCATCTTCAACGGAATCATTGGAGTAGTGAGTGCCCCAGATGCCGGCATTAAACAGGTGGTTGCCGCTGGTGGTGTATTCAAAGCCAAAGGCCGCGTCGACTCGCTCGGTATGTTCGCCGCTGATGGCAACAAGTTGATGATCGCGGTGGGCGACTTCAGCTTTAAGAAGTAAACGACCGAGCGCGATTGAGGTGGCCATGCCTACCAGATCAAAACGCGCCAATTCCGGGCGTAGCCCAAAGTCCGGTGTGCCGGTTACTGCCAGAATCGCCGGACCCAGCAGGGCTGCCAGCGGTGAGCCGCCACTGTTGGTACTGTCCATTGAGGGCCCAAAGTATACGGGTGTGACGGTATTGTCGTAGAGCCGTGCTGCCATCACACTCAGGTCGACTTTACTGCCGTGCCATTTGTAGCGCAGACCAAATTCTTCGCCGGCTTCAATACTTAAATCCGCCGGCGGGAAGCCGGGGGCGAACTCCACCCTTAAACGGTGGTGCTGAAATATATCGGTGCGGGCTTCCGGTGTGTAAAAGGCCTGTAATTGCCCCACTGGCAAAAAACACTCGCCGACCAGCATATCCTGTGGCAAACGCACATTGCCGTAATCGGTCAGCAGTTGTTCCGTGTAATCAAAGGGGGTGACTATGTCGGTGACAAAAGTGCCTTCAACGGTGCCCCAGATCAGAGTCTGGCGGCCAGCGGTGGCGGTGCAGGAGGCCTTGCTGTACTGAAGCCACGCGCGCTGCCATTTGTTTTTGCCGTAGGCGCCGCCGCGTCGTTCGGCCAGATCGTCGTCTTCATAAAAATAGCGATAGCGCGTATCCAGCTTGAGGTACCAGCCCTCGGCCAGATTACCCTCGTAAACCAGCTGAACGCTGCTTTGCGATCGGTTGGGATCACCGGGAATCTGGGTGTGGCTGTGTTCAAGTGTGGTCTTGAAGCCGTCGGTCCAGTGGGGCTCACTGACTTCGATTTCAGAGGAGTCAAAGGAAAATCCGTCACCGCTGAGAAAATCCTCAGCGGCGATGGTCGGTGCAATGACTAGTGAGCTAGCCAGTGACAAAGCAAGCAGGGCGTGATGCGTTTTCATTATTTGAAGTGCTTGCGCAGGGCTTCCAGCGTTTTTTCACGGTACGCAAAGTCAGTCAGTGTACGCTGGGTCAGAAACTCGTCCTCGACCTCAACGTTCAGCGCGATGGCTTCGCTTTTCATATTCGATAGGCGCTGCGACTGCAGGTTGATCAGCGTAATATCTCGAGCGATCCAATGGCCCTCGATCTGCTGAATATCGGCAAAGGCGATCTGTTTGAAGGGCTTGCCACGCTTGTCGTAAGTCTGGGCTTTGAGAATGGTGTAGCGCTCTTTGTCCACCCAGTAGAGCAGTTTGCTGTAGTCGGTTTTGGGAGCGCGGATGGGTTTGGGGATCGCTTCAATGACCCAGACCTCGCGGCCACCAAACGGACCTTCCTGCAGAATTTTGTAGGTGTACTCGTCAACGGTTCCAGTTTCCATATCCTCGGTGGTGAACTCCGAGCCAAAGACGGAAACCGGTTCGCGATCCTCACCGGTACCACTGGCCATGCGTTTTACCTTGCCCAGCGCCGACAGATAAAGCCAGGTTTCCATATCTTTGTCCGGGTCGTCGTAGCTGTAGGTCAGCATGCCGATGCCGCGCTCACTGGCTGGTTCCAGCAAGATGGAAATACCCTTGCTGTCTTTCTTTTCCGAACCGTATTGTTTTGATACGGATTCAAGCACTTTTACTCGGGGCGTTTCGACACAGGTAATCTGTTTGTTCTTCTGGCCGAACTTGCAGGTAGAAAGCTGGGAGCGGGTAAGATTGCCGTCAGCGATCTCGCGCTGCAGGGCATCCATCTTTTTCATAATAGATTGCGCCTTGTCATCGTTCGCCATCGCACTTGCGGCGACAACACCAAGGGTCAGCGCGGCAATCAGTTTTCGGGTATTCAACATTCGAACAGCCTCTTTTAAGTGAGTTTGCTTGGAGCAGGTGCGTTATTTTCCAAAACCTTGCGCCGTCCCATATCCGGTTTGAGCCAGTGCATCAGGGCAGGCAGGAACAGTAAATCTGACAACAGGGCAACCAGAATCGCCAGGCCGCCAAAGATGCCGGGCTTGGCCAGACCGAGGTAGCCGGCAAAACCGAGTACGCCAAAACCGAGGCCGAGAATCAGACTGGTAAAGGCAACCGCCTGACCCACTTCGCGCAGCGTCTTGCGCACGGCAATGCCGACATCGCCGTGTTCAATCCAGGTGTAGCGGTAGTGGGTGAGGAAGTGAATGGTGTCGTCGACCGCAATCCCAATAATAATAGGCGCAACAATCAGGGTGTCAGTGTCAAGCGGAATGCCCAAAGCGCCCATCACTCCAAAGGTAAACACCGCAGGCAACAAGTTGGGGATCATCGAGATTAGGCCGGCTTGATAGGAGCCTAGAGTTACCATCATCAACAGGGTGATGATGAAAAGAGCAAAGCTGAAGCTCTTCACCTGTGTCCAAGCCACATGATCCATTAGGTTCATCATCATGTGAAAGGTGCCGGTGACTTCAAGACTCATGTCCGGGTAGGTGCTGCGCAGTGGCGCAAAAATCTGTTCGATATCTCGATCCAGCTGATTGAAAAACGGGGTGTACTCGTTGGTGCCACCGTTTTTCAACATGAAGGAGATATGACTCTTGCTGTAATCGTCGCTGACCATATCGCGCCGATCGTCAGGGTTGGCGTTGTTGAACAGATACAATAATTGCGCGGTCATGCGCGGATCGTCCGGCAGACGATGGTAGGCCGGGTCGTCGCCATTCATTACCTGATTCGTGTCTTCGACAATATCGGCCAGCGAAAAGGTTTTGATGACCTTGCCCTGATGCTTTTCGGAGATCAGGTTCTGAAGCTCGTTAATGGCTTTGAGTACCGCTGGGTCCTGCAGGGCATCTGCCTGATTAAAGTCGAGGAAAACCTCTAGATCCATGCCGCCCATCATGTCTTTGTCGACCAGCTCTAACGCGCTCTGCAAGGGAGTACCTTCGCGGGCGAGCTTGGAAAAATTCGTGTCGATGCTGAGACCAAAGGCGCCGTAAATAAGCAGGGCGAATACGGCGACATAGCTGACTACAATGGCTTTGGCACGTCGTTCGGTAAAGTCGGCAATCCAGGCCAGCATGGGTTGCAGGTCAATCAGAGGCTTTTTGCCGTCGCTCTCAGATTTACCTTCCGTCTGGATTTTCGGGTGCCAGATATCCAGCAAGATGGGCAAAAACAGGAAAATCAGCAGAAAGGAAAAACCTACCGCCAGCGCGGACGTGATACCGAAGGTTGTGATGATGGGCATGTCGGTCAAGGTCAGTGCCAGCATGCCGATCATGGTGGTAACGGAGGTCAACAAAATCGGAATGCCGGTTTTGCGATAGGCCAGCGCGAGCGCCCGGTGGTGATCCTTGCCCTCGCGGGTGAATAGGGTATAGGCACTCAGTACGTGAATGCAGCTGGCAATGCCGACGGCCAGTACCAGCATAAAGGTCAATGCCAGCATGGTGGTGTAGGTCATGCCGAGCCATGCCCCGGTGCCGATGGCCCAGATCGCTGAGGTGTAGACGATGAGCAGGGGCCAGATTACCGCGCTGAGAGAGCGGAATAGCACCCAAAGCAAAATCACGACCAACGCCACCATGGCGGTTAGCAAACCGCCAGCCTCGATCACGGCGTTCATCACGAAATCCATGGTCGCGGGATTGCCCACGTAATGAAATTCGAAGTCTGAAAATGCGGGGTCTTGAGTAATCTCTCGAACCGCGTTCATAAAACGCGCGTACTCGTCGAGCTGTACGCTGGCAAATTCGACTTCAGCAACCTCGGCGCTGGCATCAACCTCCAGGGAGGTTTCCAGGCCAAAGCCGAAACCATCATCGGCTAACAGGTTGTCGGTTTGTGTGGCGCTTTCGCTCAGCTCACTTTCAACGGGCACCACACCAAAATCCGTTTTGATCCGGATGCCCCCGTACTGAAAATCGTCGGAGTAGAACATCCGCTCAAAGCTGTCCTGACTTTCGGCGATGGCGCGACGGCGTTCTCGTTCACTCTCTGTTTCAGGGAAGTCAGCGCCAATAAGCTTTTTTGAGATCAGGGTGTCGCCTTGAGCGATCTGATAGCGGGCGTTGTAAAGGCTGTCGATATCGACGATGCGCCCGAGTTCTCCGGCATCGGCCCCCTCGCTTAGTTGGGTCAGCGTGGTATGCAGTTTTTCGAGGGTGCGCAGGGCCTCTTCCGAAAACACATCGCCTGACTGAGGTCGGTAGACGATAAACACGCTTTCATCGCTGCCAAACTGACGCCTGAAGGCATTGCGGATTTCCAGCGGCCCCGCTTCATCTTCAAACCAGACTTCCGGTGACATGTTGACCGCAAAGTGGCGAACCAGCCCGGTCATCATCAGTGTTGCGATTGCAACAAAGAGGATCAGGCTCAGCCAGCGGTAGGGTAGAAGGGCGCCGGGCAGGCGCTCGAAGAGATGATTCAGGCGAAACAGCAACTGCTGCACAGACGACTCCCCATAAGTCGTGAAAGGTTGGCAGCAGTGTACAAACCGACCAGTTGGTCTGCAACCGTCTGGTCGTGAAATTCAGATTAACTTCTTTTAAGTCGCGAGGCCTTGCTCAACTGGTGGTGAGACGAATAAACCAGGCCATCACCCGCGTTGTCAGATCCGTAGCCTTGGCCTTCAGCTCCGCCCACCAGCCAGTCTGCTGGCGCAGGGCGTGATCCTCGTGCGCCCGTTCAATCACGTAGGCATGAATGTTGGCCACCTGTTTGGCGTTAAGCACATCGTCAAAGCGCGGCATGCCGGCCTGCTCCATCAGCCCGTTTAACACCACCGCCTCGAAGTTTTCATGCCAGATGGGGGCAAGGTAGCGCATATCGGGAATTGAGCCGTCGCCCACCGCCGTTGCGCCGTGGCAGCGCGCACAGAAGCGATCAAACAGCTTGCGACCTTCCTCGATCTCAGCCTCACTGGCCTGCGTGCGCGGAGGCGGTAGAGGGCGTTCTGGCTCGGGTGCTGGAGGCAGCGTTGCCGAGCCTTGGAGTTTGAAGGCCATGATGCGGTTGTTGGGGTTTTCGGTGGGGTAGCTCTTGCCGGTGTTCATGGTAAGGGCGCCGCCGCGACCCACGCCCACGGCAACATATTGCTCGCCATCGACCGTGTAGGTTACAGGGCCCGGCAAAATGCTGTTCTGGGCGTCAAAGGACCAGAGGATTTCCCCTTTGTCTGCACTCACAGCCAGAAAGCGGCCGTCGGAGGTGCCCTGAAAGACCAGATTGCCGCCGGTAGCCAAGACGCCGCCATTGTGGATATAGGGGTGGGGCAGCTTCCAGGCAATCTCGGCTTTTTCCACATCCCAGGCGAGCAGATGGGATTTGGGGAAATGTTTCAGAATCCCCTGAGTAACCGGTTGCGGCAGGGCATCCTGACTGAGTTTGTAGCCAGTGTTGAAATGCCGCTTTAGGTGTTTGTAGTCCGGGGCCTTGATCTCATCGAACAGCATGCCCATGTCCAGCTCGGGGATGTACAGCATTTTGGATTCAGGGTTGTAGGCCATGGGTTGCCAGTTGTGGCCGCCGATGGCAGACGGATAAACCATCGCTGGTTCGCCGTCGTAGTCCTGACCCTCGACCTCCACCGGGCGACCGGTGCTCATATCGTAGTGGCTGGCCCAGGTTACCGTGGTGAAGGGCTCTGCGGAAAGCAGTGTGCCATCGTGCCGGTCGATCAGGTAAACGAAACCCGCTTTGGGGGCGTGCACGATGACTTTGCGCGCTTCTCCCTGCCAGGTGATATCGGCCAGAGTGATCTGTTGTGAGGCAGTGTAATCCCAGTTGTCAGCGGGAACTTCCTGATAGTGCCAGAGGTAGTCGCCGGTATCGGGGTCAAGCGCAACCACGGAGCTGAGGTAGAGGTTGTCGCCGCCACCGGGGCTGCGGATGCGTCGGTTGTGAGGGGCGCCGTTCCCGACACCGAGGTAAAGTTGGTCAAGTTCCGGATCGTAGACAATGGCATCCCACACCGTGCCGCCGCCGCCATACTGCCACCATTCGCCGTTCCAGGTTGCTGCGGCTTTCTCCATGGCCTCATTCTCAAAGCCCTCGGCCGGGTTGCCGGGAATGGTGTGCCAGCGCCAGCGCATTTCGCCGGTGTTGGCGTCGTAGGCACTGACATAACCGCGGGTACCGAATTCGCTGCCGCCGTTACCGATAAAGACGAGGCCCTTGGCAACGCGCGGTGCGCCGGTAATGGAATAGGCTTTTGTCGGGTCGGTGGTGCGGGTGCTCCATACTGGCTTTCCACTTTCCTGATCGATGGCGATCAGGCGACCGTCAACCGTTCCCAGATACAGTTTGTCTTCCCAGGCGGCCAGACCGCGATTAACTACACCACAGCAGGCGGTAATGCTTTTCTCTCTCGGTACTTCGGGGTCGTATTTCCAAAGCAATGCACCGGTCCGGGCATCAACCGCGTAGGCAGTGCTCCAGGCCCCGGTAAAATACAGTACGCCATCGATGACCAGTGGCGTCGTCTCAAGCCCTAGATGGGTGTCCGTTTCAAAATACCAGGCCAGCCCAAGCTGTTCGGCGTTAGCGCTATTGATCTGATCCAGCGGGGAGTAGCGCTGTTCTCGGTAGCTGCGACCGTGACTGAGCCAATTTGCATTGTCGGCTTCGGCGTTGAGCAAGCGTTCGGGCGATACCGGGCCGGCGAAGGCCTGTAAAACGGAGGCTATGAGGGCTAATCCAATGATCGGTCGCATGATTTCAGTTTTTCTTGTCACAAGGGTAATCTGAAGCTTCTCACTATCCGCCCGGATAGTGAATTACTATTCAGTTAGTCGGTGGGTGAATGTGAGGCGAGGGCAGCGGGCAGGACAGCAGCCGCGCCAAACCGGTATAATGTGGGCCCATTTTTTGAGCTGTAGCGTGACATGCAAGTACAACAGACCATCGAACAGAAACTCACTCAGGCACTGGCACCCAGCCACCTGCAGGTGGTCAACGAAAGCCATATGCATTCGGTGCCGCCCAATTCGGAAACCCATTTCAAGGTGGTTGCCGTGGCCGAGCAGTTTGAGGGTATGCGTAAAGTCGCCCGCCATCAGGCCGTTTATGGCGTTCTGAAAGATGAGCTGGCTGGTCCGGTGCACGCCCTGGCCCTGCATACCTATTCTCCGCAGGAGTGGCAGGAGAGAGCCGAACAGTCGCCGGATTCACCGGACTGCCTCGGTGGCAGCAAGCGCGAGGGAAAGGGGCAGTGACCGAGATGTCTGACGACAAGTCTGTGGTTGTGGCGGCCCTCTACCGCTTTGTCACGCTGGATGATTTTGAAGCGTTGCGCGAACCCTTGCTGGAGGTTTGCACTCGGCACGGTGTTCGAGGAACCTTGCTGCTGGCTCATGAGGGCATTAACGGCACCATCGCCGGTTCCCGCGAAGGGATTGATGCGGTAATCGCATGGCTGCGCTCCGATGAGCGTATGGCCGCTTTGTCCTGGAAGGAATCCTACGACAGCGCGCAGCCGTTTTACCGCATGAAGGTCAAACTCAAAAAAGAGATTGTCACCATGGGCGTTGAGGGGATTGATCCCAACGATGTGGTTGGCACCTATGTTAAACCCTCGGACTGGAACGCGCTGATCTCCGACCCCGAGGTTCTGCTGATCGATACCCGCAATGATTACGAGGTCGAAATTGGTACCTTCAAGGGCGCGGTTGATCCCCACACCAAAACCTTTCGCGAGTTTCCGGACTACGTGAGCCAAAACGTCGACCCCGGGAAACACAAAAAGGTCGCCATGTTCTGCACCGGTGGTATCCGCTGTGAGAAAGCGTCGTCGTATATGAAGCAGCAGGGCTTTGAAGAGGTTTACCATCTCGAAGGCGGCATTCTGAAGTATCTCGAAGAAGTGCCGGAAGAGCAGAGCTTGTGGCAAGGCGAGTGCTTTGTGTTTGATAACCGGGTGACGGTGAAGCACGATCTTTCGGCCGGTAGCTTCGATCAATGCCACGGCTGTCGTCGCCCGATCAGTGACGAAGACAAGCAGAGTGAATTTTATGAGAAGGGCGTTGCCTGTCCGCACTGCTTCGACGAGCTGACAGACGACCAGAAAAAGCGGTTCCGTGAGCGCCAGAAGCAGGTTGAACTCGCCAAGCAGCGCAAGGAAGCCCATATCGGCGCGCCGCCACCAGCCCGCCAATTGAGAAAAGCTGACGAAGCGGGCTGAATCCCGTATTTTGCGTGTCTCGGTTTACCAGTATGGCCAGCGGCTCTGCAGGGCCTATACTGGTATGACTTTAACTAGCCTGAGATCGTGCGACATTGGTGTTGTCAGACTGCAACTGGGGGCATTTTCGGCGGATTTTCTGCGGCTTGGTGTTGGCCTGCCAGTTCGCCGTGACGCCTGTTCAGGCTCAGGAGCCGGTGCAACTTTGGGTTCAGTCCATTTTCGGCTCGCGTCACACTGCAACTCACTTTAAACCCTTCTTTGACGAAGCCTTCAGGCAGATAGAGCGGGGCTACTCGATCTATTACAGCAATAACTTTGAGTTGCTGGGTCGGCGCTGTCTGCAACAGCACTACGATGTGATTATGGGCAGCTACAGTGCCGCAATGCGTGAAATCGAGCGCGACTGCGGCTATCGCTTGGTGGCCATTACCGAGCAGCCGATTCACCTCTATACGCTGATGGGGCAGCCTTTAACAAAGATCGGTCGTGTCGGCGTGATTCCGGGCATTCGCGCTGCTGACATGGAGTTCCATTCGGTTGTTCCTGCCAGTGCCACACTGGTGCCATTTCGCAATCATATCGCTGCGACGATGGCTTTGCTGGAAGGGAAGATCGATGCTTTATCGAGCGCGCCGGTCGCCATTCAGCGGTTGTCCCCACAGTTGAAGAACAAGCTCGTCATCGCTCATACCTTTGCCGACATCGGTCGCGGTGCCGCCTTGCTGTCGCCGCGATTTATTGCAACGGAAGAGGGGCGCTCCTTTAGACGCTTTGTACTGAGCAACGGTGAAATCAGCCGTAGAATTTATATTGAGGGAATGGGCATCAGTCCCTGGCTCGAACCCTGAAAACAAACAGCCCGGCAAATGCCGGGCTGTTGCTTTATACCTTCCGGGTATGACCTTCCCAGTACGGATCGCGCAGGCGACGCTTGTAGAGCTTGCCATTCGGGTCGCGCGGCAGTTCGGCCTGGTAATCTATACTGCGAGGCAGTTTCATTCGGGCGAGACGCTCTTCGAGAAACGTCATCAGCTCCTCCGTCAACGCGTCTGAAGGTTCAACACCCTCAATCGGCTGCACCACGGCTTTGATTTCTTCGCCCCAGTCTTCGTTGGGAACACCAAAGACGGCGCAGTCGTTGACCTTGTCATGCAGGATCAACACGTTCTCGATTTCGGCGGGATAGATGTTGGCACCACCGGAAATAATCATGTCGATTTTGCGATCGCTCAGGTAGAGGTAACCGTCTTCGTCGAGGTGACCGATATCGCCGAGGGTGAAAAAGTTACCGATGCGATTCTTTTTGGTCTTTTCAGTGTCGCCTTTGTATTCGAAATCGCTATTGTCCATCAGCTTCATGTAGATGGTACCCGTCTGGTTGGGGCCTAGCTCATTGCCTTCGTCGTCGTATATTTTGACTTCACTGCCGTACCAGGCCGAGCCCACCGAGCCCGGATGTGCCAGCCAGCCTTCCGGCGTGCACAGTGTGCCGCCGCCTTCGGTACCGGCGTAGTATTCGTAAATACTGTTGCCCCACCAGTCGAGCATTTGGCGCTTGATATCGGGTGGACAGGGTGCAGCAGCGTGAATCATGTGGCGCGTCGAAGAGACGTCGTATCGGCTGCGTACCTCTTCGGGCAACTTCAGCATGCGGATAAACTGGGTCGGTACCATATGGCTGGTAGTAACCTTGTACTCTTCAATTAGCTTCAGGGTTTGCTCAGGGTCCCATTTTTCAACGAGTACCACGGCGTGCCCCATATGCAATGAGTTGCCTGAAAACTGCAGCACTGCGGTGTGGTAGAGCGGGGAGCCGCAGAAGTGCACATTGTTGTCTTCGGGTTGAATGCCGAACAGCATGAGGAACATGGCCATCATGCCGTAGAGGTCTTCCGGCGCCATGTCGGGCAGGGGGCGTTTTACGCCCTTGGGTTTACCGGTCGTGCCTGAGGTGTAATTCATGATCTGACCGGCGCTACGGTTTTCAGGCAGGGTGTCGGGCTGACCGTTCACCAGCTCATCAAACGAACGGAACCCGGGAATGTCGCCTACGGCAAAGGCGCGGCTGGTGTCGAAACCCGCAGCCTCGGCAGCAGTGCTGGCGGCTTTGGCAACGCGTTGATCACTGACGAAGGCTTTTGCTTCACAGTCTTCCAGAATGTAGGCGACTTCAGGTCCGGCGAGGTGCCAGTTGATGGGCACCATGTAGAAGCCCGCCTGGGTGGCCGCCAGATAGATGTAATAGAACTCTACGCAGTTGGGCAACATCATGGCGACCGCATCGCCGCGCTCCAGACCAAGCTCGCGCAGGCCGTGCACTACCTGATTGGCTTTGGCTAGCAGGTCGCCCCGTGTGTACTTGTTGCCATCGGGTGCTACTAGCGCCAACGGAGAAGGATCTTTTTGGGCGAAGGCCCAGAATCCCAATTCAGACATGTATCGCAATCTCCCTTCCAGAACAATATCGTGATGGCTGGACTATAGCATTGACCGAGAAGGGCTCCATCGCCGCAAGCGGCGAGTTAGAGTATCAATTCAGGTCAGCGGCAAATTGTCTCAAAATCGATAGCGGCACCGTTTCCAGCGCTTTTTGGTGGGTGCGGGTTAAATAAACTCGTGGGGCCATGTCTTGTTGATAGGCTTCCAGCCAGCGGGCTGCGCACAGACACCAGCGATCGCCGGGGTTTAAGCCGGGGAAGCCGAAATCCGGCGCCGGCGTGGACAAATCGTTCCCACGAAAGCGCGAATACTCGAGAAAGTCTTGGCTGACTTCGACGCAGACGGTATGGGAGCCCACGTCAAGCTCGCTGGTGTTGCAGCAGCCATCGCGAAAAAAACCTGTGACCGGGTCGGTGCTGCAAGGAAGCAAGGGTTCGCCAAATACGTTCAGAGACTCTTCTCTATCCATGTGGGTTATTCCTCCTTCGGTTGCGTGTTGGCCTTGCGCTCGTGGAGTGCGATCGAGGTGCTGCGATCACACTGTAGTCGCGGTCGATTCTCTTCCAGTTCGGTCAGCGGTTCTGCTGGGGTAAAGCTTTTCCGATAGCGTAACACCAGCTCCTTGTAGACCTCGGTGCCGTCTGTCTTCCAGTGGACTTCGTCGTCTGAAAGTTCGCGGATAATCCGGGCGGGGACACCGGATACCAGACTGCGACGCGGGATGGTGAAACCCGCTTTCACAAAGGCATTGCCACCGACAAAGGCTTCTTCACCCACGGTGACATCATCCATTACGGTCGCATTGATACCGACCAGGGCATTCCGGCCGACTCGGCAACCGTGCAATACGGCGCCGTGGCCGATATGGCCGTAGCTTTCGACAACGACGGACTTCTCCGGGAAGGAGTGCAGCATGCAGTGATCCTGAATATTTGCGCCGTCATGGACTTCTACCGTGCCAAAGTCACCACGCAGGCAGGCGAAGGGTCCGATAAAGCAATGCTTGCCAATCCTGACATCGCCAATAAGCACAGCTTCGGGGTGAACGAAACTGCTGGGGTGAACCACGGGGATAACCCCTTCCAACGAATAGACCTTGGCCATAAAGACTCCAGAATGTGCGGGTTACGGCAACGCAAAGGCGATCAGCGCATCGCCTGGCTCAGACCAGCCGTGACCACCTGCCGCAACCACCAGATATTGCCGGCCGTTTATCTGGTAGGTCATCGGGGTGGCATTGGCGGTAAAGGGTAGACTCTGACGCCAGACTTCCTCCCCCGTGTGTTGGTCGAAGGCGCGAAGGTAGCGGTCGGTCGTCGCGCCGATAAATACCAGATCACCGGCGGTGGCCAGAGCACCTCCGACATTGGGAACACCAGTATTAAACCAGAGAGGAAAGGGCGCTAAATCCCGCGTTGTGCCGAGCGGGATTCGCCATTTTATTTCGCCGCTTTTCAGGTCGACAGCGGTAAAACTGCCCCAGGGTTTGGGCACACAGGGTGCGCCCCAGTTGGATACCAGCGGCGTGCGGAGTGCGCCGTAGGGGGTGCCTTTCATCTCAAAGTATTCCAGTGGGTAAACACCGTCCCTCGGTTCGGCGTCGTACTCTTGTCGCGGAATCAGTTGGACCACGGTGGCGAAGTGCATCTGGTTGACGAACATCAGGCCATTGCCCGGATTGATGGCGACGCTGCCCCAGTTAATGCCGCCCATATTGGCGGGATACAGCACTGAGCCCTCCAGCGAAGGGGGCGTGAATATGCCTTCAGAGCGGTATTGCCTGATCAGCTCCTGACAGGCGCTTTTACCGAAGCCAAACAGCCCTTCCACATTCTCCTCTGTCAGCGGTGCGGTGAAGTGCAGCGGCGCTGGATGGGTGGCAAAGGGTTGTGTCGGCGACAGCTTCTCACCTGGCACGCCGTTCTGTGGAACCGGGCGCTCTTCAACGGGGTAGAGTGGTTTGCCGGTTTCCCGGTCGAGCAGAAAGACCATGCCGGTTTTAGTGCCCTGTGCAATACCACGTCGCCCCTGACCTACACCGGGTATTTGAAACAGTGTGGGCTGTGCGGCCACGTCAAAATCCCAGACGTCGTGATGGACGGTTTGAAAATGCCAGCGGTAGCGACCGCTGCGGGCATCCAGAGCAACGACTGATGATCCATATTCGTCGATGCCGTCGCGCTCGCCACCGTACAAGTCGGGTGACGGATTGCCGGTCGGAATCAGCACCAGATTCAGGTCGTGATCCGCCGACATCGGGGCCCAAACATTGGGGGTGCCCTGGTGGTAGCGAGTGGCGCCATGCTGGTCTTGATGTCGGGCTTTGTAATCCTCGCTGACCGGGTCCCAGGCCCAGGCCAGTTCGCCAGTGCGGATATCAAAGGCGCGAACCACGCCCGAGGGCGCACCGGTTCGCAGGTTATCCACCACCAGCGCGCCGATGACGGCTTTGTCGTCGATAATCACCGGCGGCGAGGTTGGGTAGTACTCCCAGGTCTCGTGCTCAGAAATACCTTCGCGCAGCGCAACTCGGCCAGCCTTGCCAAAGCCCGGGCAGGGTTGCCCGGTGTCGGCATCGAGCGCGATCAATTCAGCATCGCGGGTGCCGTAGACAATGCGCTTATCACAACTGTCCTGAGCATCGCCTTCCCAGTAGCTGACGCCGCGACAGAGGGCAGGATAGTAGCCACCGGAGGTGTTCTTTATTTCCGGGTCGAACACCCAGCGTTCTTCACCGGTAGCCGGATTGAGTGCGAATACGCGACCAAAGGGGGTGCAGTAATACAGGGTGTCGTTGACTGCGATGGGCGTGACCTGCAGGCTGGTAAACGACCAGTCTCCGCTGCCATCGCTCTTGTCGCCGGAATCATGGCGCCAGGCAATTTCGAGATCCTGCACGTTTTCGATATTAATCTCGTTGAGTGGGCTGAATCGGTCGCTGCCCGGACCGCCATAGGTCGGCCATTCGGCAGTCAATCCTTCTGCCGCGCTGTGCGCTGCGGGTTCAGGCGAGGTACTGGCCCAGCAGCCGCTGAGCAGACAGCACAGCAACAGGGTCAGCAGAGCTTGGGTATTCAGTGTCATATGATTCATGGAGCCTCCGGAAGCTGAAACGAGCATAGCAACAGCCGCCGGTGGATTGAATTACCAAAACAAAAGGTATTGAGCGCGTGCCACTGATTTTTAATGAAAACTCAGTGATAATGAACGCACATGTAAAAGAGCAGAGATAAGCAAACAACCTTATGCGCAGAACTAAAATTGTCGCTACCGTGGGTCCCGCCTCCGACAGTCCGGACATTCTTCAAGCGTTGATCCGAGCCGGTGTAAATGTGTTTCGCCTCAACTTTTCCCACGGCAATGCCGACGAGCAGCGCCAGCGCGCGCTCCGCATTCGCGAGTTGGCCGAACAGGCCGGGCAGCACGTGGCGCTGTTAGGTGATTTGCAGGGGCCGAAGATTCGCCTGCGCAAACTGCCCGGCGACAGCATTCAGCTGAAAAAGGGCCAGAAGCTGATTCTTGATACGGCGATGGCCGACAGCGAAGGTAATGAGGGGCATATCGGTGTCGACTACCAGCCGCTGGCCGAAAGCGTAGAGGCCGGCGATATTTTACTGCTGGACGATGGTCGTTTTCGGCTGGTGGTGGAATCGGTTGAGGGCTCGAAGGTTTATACCCGTTCTGAAAGCAGTGGCCGCCTGAAATCGCGGAAGGGGATCAATAAACTTGGCGGTGGCTTGTCGGCACCGGCCTTGACCAGCAAGGATCTGGAGGACGTCAAGGTCGCTGCAGAACTGGCGCTGGACTATGTCGCCATTTCCTTTCCCAGCAATGCGGCGGATATTGAATATGCCCGGCGGGAACTCAACAAGGCGGGCTGTATTGCGGAGGTCATTGGCAAGGTTGAACGTGCGGAAGCGGTGGCTGACAACGCAACGCTCGACGCGTTGATTGAAGCCTGTGACGGCATCATGGTGGCCCGCGGCGATCTAGGTGTAGAGATTGGCGATGCCAATCTGATCGCTTACCAGAAGTTGATGATCAAGCGGGCGCGGCAGCTCAACCGGGTGGTGATAACCGCGACCCAGATGATGGAATCCATGATTTCCAACCCGCTGCCGACCCGCGCCGAGGTTTTTGATGTGGCGAATGCGGTGCTGGATGGCACCGATGCCGTGATGCTATCGGCGGAAACGGCGGCAGGGGAATATCCTGTCGAGACCGTTGAAGCCATGGCCAGCACTTGCGTCGGAGCCGAGCAGTCGCCATCGATTCGCCGTTCCGGTCATCGCATGGATCGCGAATTTACCAGCGCCGAAGAAGCCATCGCCATGGGCGCGATGTATTCCGCGAACCATTTGCAGGGTGTGAAAGCCTTGATCGCGCTGACCGAATCGGGGCGCACGCCGCTGCTGATGTCCCGGATCAGTTCAGGGCTGCCGATATTTGCAGTGAGCAGTCATCAGACCACCTGCAACCGGGTCTGCCTCTATCGCGGTGTTAGACCGGTCTATCTGGACACGTCTACCTTCGCCAAGGAAGAAATGATTGAGGGGGTTATCGCCCACCTGCGCGACAAGGGCCTGGTGAACAGTGGCGATACCGTAGTCTTTACCCACGGCGATAATGTGGGCGTAGGCGGATATACCAACACCCTTAAAATAATTACGGTCTGAACACTATCGCGGTCGTCACCCGCGATGATCGATTATTTGCCGTCGGTGTTCGCCGCGTCCAAAAAGGCCGGTTTCTCACCGCCGCCGTGAACAGTCACGGTAGTGCCGCTAACATAGGATGACAGGTCGCTGCCCAGGAACAGGCAGGCGTCACCAATGTCTTCCGGTACTGCCATGCGTCCCAGCGGAATGGTCGCGCCGACCGCCTCGATACCCGCTTCATCACCATAGTGTAGGTGGGACTGCTCGGTACGGATCAAACCGCCGATAATCGCATTCACGCGCACCTTGGGAGCCCACTCAACCGCGAGCGACGTGCACAGATTGACTAGGCCTGCCTTGGCGGCGCCGTAGGCCGCTGTGCCTGGCGAAGGGCGTACCGCTGAGACGCTGGCGATATTGATAATGGAACCGCCGGTTTCCTGCTGCTGCATCACAGCATTGACGCATTGACCAAAGTTCAACGGGGCCAGCAGGTTCAGGCGGATAATGGATTCGGAAAAACGCGGCGAGGCGGTGGCGGCGTCGGCAAAGGGGGCGCCGCCGGCATTGTTGACGAGGACATCGATGCGACCGTGTTCCTCGGCAACCTGATTTACGAAGTCCTGAATTTGATCGAAGTCTTTGACATCGCAGGGCAAAAACTGTGCGCTGCGGCCGCCGGCTGTGGGCAGGGCATCCGGTTCAGAGCGCCCGCAGATAACCACATGGGCGCCACAGCTCAGAAAACGCTCGCTGATTCCTCGGCCAACGCCTTTGCCGCCTCCCGTGACGATTACCACTTTGCCGGAGAAGTCGAGTCGATTATCCATGTATCAATCCCTGCAGAAATTCGAGGTCAGTATAACGCCATGATCAACGGGCAAAAAAAAGCCCGAGTTCAGCGCTGGGCAAGCCTAGCCGCCGATGGAAAAGATTGTATCGTCCAAACGGGGCATATTGGCTAACGAAAGCGGTCATTGCGGGCAGTTCGGTTGGTTTCGCTAAATTTCTCGTCATTTTAGGTGCTGGATGGCCGAGTAACCTTTTGAGAGAATGCAGCCCGGCTTTCGCCACAGCTCGGTGCGAACGCGTGGCAAAGAAAAGAATTCTAGATGACACAGGAAGGGCAGTAATGAGCGATTCAAAACCGGTATTGGCAATTCTGGGTGGCACGGGTGATCTGGGGACGGGGCTTGCCCGGCGCTGGGCGGAGGCAGGCTATCGTGTGATTATCGGCTCCCGCACGCAGGACAAGGCCGAAGCAGCCGTGGCTGATCTGCAGCAGGTTATGGCGGATCGCGGTATCGCCCAGGTCACTGTGGAAGCCATGGGAAATCTGGCTGCAGCAGAAGCGGCGGATATCGTCGCCATGACAGTTCCCTTCGCCCATCACTCCAGCACACTCGAGCTGGTCAAGCCAGCCCTGAAAGGCAAGATTCTGATCGACGTAACCGTGCCGCTGGTGCCGCCGAAAGTCGCTCGCGTACAACTGCCGGAAGCGGGCAGTGCCGGACAGATTGCCCAGAACCTCTTGGGTGAAGATACCCAGGTGGTATCGGCCTTCCAGAATGTGGCGGCTCATCACCTGCAGGAAGGCAAAGGGCTCGATTGTGACGTGTTGGTGTGCGGCGACAAGAAAGATGCCCGCGCCAAGGTGATTGAGCTGGTGGAAGCCGCGGGTATGCGTGGTTTTCATGCGGGCAGTATCGCCAATGCCGCGGCGGTGGAAGCGATGACCTCTGTACTGATTTTCGTGAACAAGCAGTATCAGTGTCACGCCGGCATTAAACTGACCGGCCTGGCTGAGTGAGCAGTTCGCTGAACCTGACCGTGTTGCCGGGCTTTCCCTTAGTGGAGCCCGGCGACGATTTGGCTGCTTTAATTGTTGAATGCTGTGAGCGCGCCGATATCGTTTTGCAAGATGGCGATGTGTTGGCGCTGGCCCAGAAGATTGTCTCCAAAGCGGAGAATCGCTACGTCTGGTTCAATGAGGTGGAGCCTTCTGAAGAAGCGATCGCGCTCGCTGAAAAAACGGACAAGGATCCGCGTCAGGTTGAGTTGATCCTGCGCGAATCCAAAGAGGTGGTGCGGCATCGACCGGGTGCGATTATCGTTGAGCACCGGGAAGGCTATGTACATGCCAATGCCGGCATCGATGCCTCGAATATTCACTCCGACCCTGATAATCCGCGGGTCTTGCTCCTGCCAGAAGATTCCAATGCCTCGGCACGTACACTGCGAGACGCGCTGCGCGAAAGGCTCGGCGTAACATTGAATATCCTTATCAACGACAGCGCTGGTCGTGCCTGGCGCAATGGTACCTGTGGCTTTGCTCTGGGCAGTGCCGGTTTTGAGGCCCTGGTCAGTCGTATTGGCGACAAGGATCTGTTCGGGCGCCCGCTGGAAATCACCCAGATCGGTGTCGCGGATGAATTGGCGGCAGCGGCTTCCTTTCTGATGGGGCAGGCCGACGAAGGTGCTCCGGTCGTGCTGATTCGAGGGGCGCAACTGCGCGCTTCCGAGCAGGGGTGCGAAACCCTGATTCGTCCCAAAGCGCAGGACATGTTCCGCTGAGATGAGCGCTTTGACGGGGAAGGTGGTGGCTCTGACCGGGGGCGTAGGCGGCGCCAAGCTGGCGCGCGGCTTGATCGAATGTCTAGCGCCTGACCAGTTATTGATTGTTGCCAATACCGGTGATGACTTTAACCATCTTGGGTTATCGATTTCACCGGATTTAGATTCCGTTATGTATGCCCTCGCGGATTTAAATGACCCGCAGCGGGGGTGGGGTCTGGCCGGTGAGAGCTGGCAGGCGATGGATGCGCTGCAGCAATTGGGCGGGGCAGATTGGTTCAAGCTGGGTGATCGGGATATTGCAACGCATTTGCAGCGCAGCGTGCGCTTGCGCGAAGGTGCGTCTTTATCCCAAGTTACCCGGGAGCTTTGCGCCGCGCTTGGCATTCAGCATCGTCTCGTGCCGATGACCAATGATCGGGTCAGTACCATGATCACCACCGAGCAGGGCGAGCTGGCCTTTCAGGAATACTTTGTTCGAGAGCAGTGTGCACCTGCGGTGTCGGCCTTTCGCTTCGACGGCATCGAATTGGCCCAGCCCCTGCCAGAATTAATGGATTGGCTCGCCGCCCCCGACCTCGAAGCGATTATTGTGTGCCCCTCCAATCCTTTTGTGTCGGTCGATCCCATTCTCCAGCTACGGGGGGTTCGCGCGGCGATTCAGGCGGCCACTGCGCCGGTGGTCGCGGTTTCGCCCATAGTGGGTGGGCTGGCGGTAAAAGGCCCGGCGGCGAAAATGATGAAAGAGCTGAATATGCCTGCGACCGCGACCGCCGTGGCTCAGTGGTATGGTGAACTGCTGGATGGGCTGATGATTGATGTGGTTGACCGGGAGCTGGTGGACACCATTGAAACCAAAACCCGGGTATTGCCAACCCTGATGAGTGACCTGGAAAGCAAGGTGGATCTGGCCCAAGCGGCTATCGACTTTGCCCGACAGCTTGATTAGTGTGATTCACCATGTGGGTATTTATTCCTTTAAAAGATTTCGTGCAGGCCAAACAGCGCCTGTCTGGCTTTCTCAGTCCTTCTGAGCGGCGTTGCCTGTTTCAGGCGATGGTGGAAGATGTGCTGGATGTGCTGACACAGGTAGAGGGCTTGGAGCGGATTATTCTGCTGTCTGACGATCCCGCGGCCAACCTGTTGGCGGAGCACTACAACATTGAATGCTGGAGCGAGAGGGCGCTGGCACCACCGGGGCTGAACTCTGTGATCAATGCGGCGGTGCGCTCTGTAGCCGGACAAGTTGACCATTGCATGGTCGCCCATGGTGATCTGCCCCTGGCCAGTGTTGAAGAGTGGCAGGAAGTTCTCGCAGAGCATGCGCGAGGTCATGGCGCGCGGGTAACGCTGGTCACCGATCGCCACTGCGACGGTTCCAATGTGCTCATTACCAGCCCGCCGGGCAGTCTGACTTTTGCTTATGGTTCCGAGTCCTGCCATCACCATCGCGCGCAGGCTCAGCAAAAGGGGCTGTCGCTGATGACGTTGGAGCGGCAGGGTTTGAGTCGCGATATCGATGACGGTGATGATCTGGCGGAGCTGGTCAGTTGTGATTGGGGCAGTCGTGCACCGAAAACCCTACATTACCTGCGAGAAAACGGTCTTGATCAGCGCATCAGAGCGCTGACATCAAAAGAAGCAAACAGTGCATTTATCAAAATGGATGTGGTCTCGGATTCATGAGTGACTGGCACACTATTGCCGCCAAGGCGGGCAGCCATCAGCAGCTCAGCGCGGAAGAAGTACTGGCGCTGGCTGAACTGGATGAGAAGCATGACGACGACCTGCTTGCCGTAGCGGGTGAGCTGCGCGACAGCGGTTTTCGCAATGTGGTGACTTACTCGCGCAAGGTCTTTATTCCGTTAACCCACCTTTGCCGCGATGTCTGCCATTACTGCACCTTTGCCAAAACGCCAAAGCGTATTGAATCGCCTTATATGAGCGTCGAGCAGGTGCTCGATTCCGTGCGTGAAGCCGAAAAAATGGGCTGCAAGGAAGCGCTGCTGACCCTCGGTGAGAAACCGGAATTACGTTACAAGGCCGCGCGTGAAGCCCTTGCGGAAATGGGCTTTGCGACCACGCTGGAATACGTGGCGCACGTATCAAAACGTATTCTCGAAGAAACCAGCCTGCTGCCGCATGTCAATGCGGGCTGCATGACCGCCGATGAAATCGCCATGTTGCGCCCGGTATCGGCATCAATGGGTATTATGCTGGAATCCGCATCTGAGCGGCTGACAGAAAAGGGAATGCCGCACTACGGTTCACCCGACAAAGATCCGGCGGTTCGTCTGCAAACCCTGCGCCTGGCCGGAGAAGCACAGGTGCCTTTCACCTCGGGTGTGCTGATTGGTATTGGCGAAACCCGTCGAGAGCGGGTTGAATCCCTGCTGGCGCTGAGAGACGTGCATGAGGAATTTGGTCATCTGCAAGAAATTATCGTGCAGAACTTTCGCGCCAAGCCGGACACCAAAATGGCGTCAGCTCCCGAGCCCGATCTGCACGAATTGCTGTGGACCATCGCAGTCTGCCGATTGATCTTTGGCGCGGAGATGAGTATTCAGGCGCCGCCCAATCTCAGTCCGGGCGTGCTGGAAAAAATCGTTGCAGCGGGCATTAATGATTGGGGTGGGGTATCGCCGCTGACCCCGGATTTTGTGAATCCCGAGGCGCCTTGGCCCCATCTGGAAGAGCTCGCCCGAGAGACAGCGGTCGCCGGTAAATTCCTGCAGGAACGGCTGACCATTTATCCCGGCTACGCCATTGATCCTGTGCGCTGGCTCGATGAAAGTCTGCACGAGCGTGTGCTGAATAAAATTGATTCGGAAGGCTTTCCTCGTACTGACACTTGGCTGACCGGGCAACATGCAGAATTGCCGCAACAGGATCTTCAGTGGCTGAATACTGCGGTTAGCGAAGCGGCCGTTTCTGCCGATATTCGCGGCATACTAAAGCGGTCAGCCGCCGGCGAAGCCTTGAGCGAGGCTGAGGTTGTTCGCCTGTTTCAGAGTCGTGGACCAGACTTTGCTGCAGTTACCCGTGCCGCCGATGAACTACGTAAAAAGCGCTGTGGCGACAGCGTTAGCTATGTAGTTAATCGCAATATCAATTACACCAATATCTGTTATTTCAAATGTCAGTTCTGTGCTTTTTCCAAAGGCAAGCTCAGCGAAAATCTGCGTGGGCGACCCTATGACCTAAGCCCGGACGAAATTGCCCGGCGCTGCAGTGAAGCCTGGTCGCGTGGCGCGACGGAAGTCTGTATGCAGGGCGGTATTCACCCGGATTACACAGGTCAAACCTATCTCGATATTCTCGCTACGGTTCGCGAGGCGGCGTCGGATATGCATATTCACGCATTTTCGCCGTTAGAAGTTTGGCAGGGCGCCGCGACCTTGGATATGGCCATTGAGCCGTATTTGCGAAAGCTCAAGGCTGCCGGCCTTAACACCTTGCCTGGCACGGCCGCTGAAATTCTGGACGATGAAGTTCGGGATATCATCTGCCCCGACAAGATCAATACCGAGCAATGGCTCAATGTCATGGAAACAGCGCACGGGGTCGGCTTGCGCACGACCGCGACCATAATGTTCGGGCACGTGGACCGACTGGAGCACTGGGCGCGGCACCTTCTGCGGGTGCGTTCGTTACAAGCCCGCACGGGCGGTTTTACCGAGTTTGTGCCGTTGCCGTTTGTGGCGTCTGAGGCGCCGGTTTACCTGAAGGGCAGGGCACGCAAAGGCCCCACTTTTCGCGAATCTGTGTTGATGCATTCGGTCGCGCGGCTGGTATTCAATGGTTTGATAGACAATATTCAGGCGTCCTGGGTGAAACTGGGCCACAACGGCGTTGAAGCTTGCCTGAATGCTGGCGTCAATGACGTCGGCGGCACGCTGATGAACGAGACCATTACCCGCGCGGCAGGTGCAACCCACGGGCAGGAAACCTCGCCCCAGCAGATGGATACGCTGATTCGCGCTATGGATCGAGAGCCCGTGCAGCGTACAACGCTGTATGAGCGGGTCCCTGAGGAACGTGAACAGGCTGCTCGCGCCGCCGGTGCGCTGCTTGAGGTGGTCAACACCCCGGCTCAGAAGTATGAGCGCAAGGGCGGACGCAAACCGCTGGTGAAAAACACTGACGATCTGATTGCCTCGGCCTGAGCCCAGAAATCACCTCTTTGGGTCAGGCGCCGAGGTGGCGGGGCGGCTTAGACTTTCCTTCGATATAACAACACAAAGAGGATTTGGTCATGCCTGCATCACCCGAACAGGTACGCGCTGTCATCAATCACTATGTCCAAGCTTGGAAAACTGGCGACAAGGCCCTGTTGCTGTCCATTTTTGCCGATGATTGCAGTTGGGAAGATCCGGTGGGGGCGCCTGCATTTCTCGGCCACGACGGAATTTCCCAGTTCTGGGATTTTGCCTATCCTCAGGACTCGGCCCGGACATTGACGCCGGTGCCTGAGCAGATTATTGCCTGCGGCAACGAGGGTATTTTGCGCTTTGTGATGCAGGTGAGGGTGCCCGCTGAGAACAAGGGGCTGAACCTCCTGGTTACCGATCATTTTGTATTAAACGATGAAGGTAAAATAAAAACGGCGCGAGCATTCTGGGATGAAAGCTGCGTGTCATGCCCTGACGGTATGGAAATGTTTGTGCCGGATATGAGTGCGGCTTACGACTGAGTTGTCGAGTACCGTAGATACAAAAAAGGCCGCAAAATGCGGCCTTTTCTTTGTCTAACGCTGTGGCTTAGCGCTTGTCCAGCGGCACAAAGTCGCGCTGTGCCGGGCCAGTGTAAAGCTGACGCGGACGGCCGATGCGCGAGTTGTCTTTGTGCATTTCGTTCCAGTGCGCGATCCAGCCCGGGGTACGACCCAGAGCGAAGATAACGGTGAACATGGAGGTCGGAATGCCCAGAGCCTTCAGGATGATGCCGGAGTAGAAATCGACGTTGGGGTAGAGCTTCTTCTCGATGAAGTAGTCGTCTTCCAGCGCGATTTTTTCCAGGCGGGTAGCGATTTTCAGCAGCGGATCGTCGATACCCAGCTCGCCCAGCACTTCGTCGGCAACTTTCTTCATCACGCGTGCACGCGGATCGAAGTTTTTGTAGACGCGGTGACCGAAGCCCATCAGACGGAACGGATCGTTCTTGTCCTTGGCGCGGGCAACACACTCGTCGACGCGAGACTCGTCGCCAATCTCGTTCAGCATTTCCAGAACCGCTTCGTTGGCACCGCCGTGCGACGGTCCCCACAGGGCTGCGATACCGGCAGAAATACAGGCGAAGGGGTTGGCGCCAGTGGAGCCGGCCAAACGCACTGTCGAAGTAGAGGCGTTCTGCTCGTGGTCGGCGTGCAGCAGGAAGATAGTGTCCATGGCTTTGGCCAGAATAGGATTCACCTTGTACTCTTCACAGGGGTTGCCGAACATCATGTACAGAAAGTTCTCGGAGTAGGTGAGATCATTCCGCGGATACATGAAGGGCTGGCCAATGGTGTATTTGTAGGTCATGGCCGCCAGTGTTGGCATTTTCGCCATCAGGCGAATAGCAGAAATTTCGCGATGGTTCTCATCGGAAATGTCCAGAGAGTCGTGATAAAAGGCAGACAGAGCGCCAACTACACCACACATGATGGCCATGGGGTGAGCGTCGCGACGGAAGCCCTTGAAGAAGGTGCTCATCTGGTCGTTCACCATGGTGTGCCTGCGCACATTGGTGGTGAACTTTTCTTTTTCTTCCTTGGTGGGCAGCTCGCCGTAGAGCAGCAGGAAGCAGGCTTCGAGGAAATCGGATTCCTCTGCCAGTTGTTCAATGGGGTAACCGCGGTGAAGCAGTACGCCTTTGCCACCATCGATGTAAGTGATCTTGGATTCGCATGACGCAGTGGATACGAACCCCGGATCGTAGGTGAAGTAGCCTTCGCCCGTCAGCGCACTTACTTCGATAACGTCTGGACCGATAGTACCTGAGTACACGTTCAGGTCGATGGTTTTGCCATCTATCGTCAGACTGGCTTTCTTGTCACTCATTACGACGAGCTCCTGTAGGGTAATGTCTTTTGAACGTCCTTTAACCGGAGCGACAAATATAGAGCCTCGAATCGTTTTGTCAACGTTGCATACTTCGGCGTTTTAGCGTTGGAGCGGGGTGAAACTGTTTAAAAATTAAGCGTTTCTGGGTGTCTTTTTATCTGCTGCATTCAAATGGCGCACACAGGGCGGAATGTATGCATTGAAATGCCTTTTTCTGGTGCGTGCCGGGCGCTAAGCACTTGAAAACACATTTTTTTGCACTGCCGTAAAGCGGGTAAGTTGGTTTGTAATTGCCCGGTGATGGCCCTATAATGCGCGGCGTTTCCGATATGCACGGTATTCACACTATATATAGTGTTTCGCCTTTCCGGCAGTGCCGTGCTCCAGTCAGGCCTTTTCGCCGTACGCATTGGTCGGAGACATGCTCCACATCCTTTTAATCGCCCGCGCAAGCCGGGCCAGAAAAAGTGTGAATTACCGTGACCGATAAACGACCCGTAAACCTCGATATTGGGACGATAGCGCTGCCAATCACCGCTATAGCTTCCATCCTGCACCGTGCGAGTGGTGCTTTCATATTCTTCGCCGTTGCCATTCTCTTTGCTCTGTTGGGTCAGAGTCTGAGTGGGCCTGAAGGCTTTGCCGCTGCGCAGGAGTGTCTGAACTCCTTTATTGGCAAGCTTTTGGTCTGGGGTACTCTGGCGGGTATCAGTTATCACTCTGTAGCAGGTATCAAGCACCTGATTATGGACGCCGGTATCGGTGAAACGATGGAGGGTGGTATCCGTGGCGCCCAGATCGTTTTTGTCGTCTCTGCGGTTCTGATCGTTATTGCGGGGTTGTGGGTATGGTAAAGGCAGTGACAAGTTTCGGCCGTAGCGGCCTGTCCGACTGGCTCGTGCAGCGTGTCAGCGGCGTTATCATGCTGGCTTTTGCGCTGGTGATGGTTTGCAAGCTGGGTTTCGGCGGCGAACTGACCTACGAAAGCTGGAAGGCATTTTTCGACGGTATCTGTATGCAGGTACTGACCACAGCAACCCTGTTGTCCCTGGTAGCACACGGCTGGATCGGTATGTGGGCCATCTCCACAGACTACTTCACCGAGCGCCTGATGGGCACCAAAGGCACCGTAATTCGTCTGGCCTTTCAGGCGGTATGCGCGGTCGTGCTGTTTACCTACCTCATCTGGGGTTTGCGGATTCTGTGGAGCTGATCAATGAGTAAGATTCGTACAATTTCTTTCGACGGCGTTATCGTCGGTGGCGGCGGCGCCGGTATGCGCGCGGCCCTGCAGCTGGCCCAGTCCGGTTACAAGACTGCGGTAATCTCTAAGGTTTTCCCGACCCGTTCGCACACGGTGTCTGCTCAGGGTGGTATCACCTGCGCCATCGCCAGTGCTGATCCCAATGACCAGTGGCAGTGGCACATGTATGACACTGTTAAAGGTTCTGATTACATCGGTGACCAGGACGCGATCGAGTATATGTGTTCTGTGGGCCCCGAAGCGGTATTTGAGCTGGACCACATGGGCCTGCCGTTCTCCCGTACCGAAGAAGGCCGGATTTACCAGCGTCCGTTCGGTGGTCAGTCCAAGGAATACGGTGAGGGTGGTCAGGCTGCCCGTACCTGCGCGGCGGCTGACCGTACTGGTCACGCGCTGCTGCACACCCTGTATCAGGGTAACCTTAAGAACAACACGGTCTTCTTTAATGAGTGGTACGCCACCGATATCGTCAAGAACCAGGACGGTGCGGTTGTCGGTGTTATCGCTATCTGTATTGAAACCGGCGAAGTGGTTTACGTTAAATCGAAAGCCACGGTATTCGCCACCGGTGGTGCAGGCCGCATCTACGCCTCTACGACCAACGCTCACATCAATACCGGTGACGGTATCGGTATGGCCCTGCGTGCCGGCTTCCCGGTGCAGGACATCGAAATGTGGCAGTTCCACCCGACCGGTATTGCCGGCGCGGGCGTTCTGGTAACAGAAGGCTGCCGCGGTGAGGGTGGTTATCTGGTCAACAAAGACGGCGAGCGTTTCATGGAGCGCTACGCGCCCAACGCCAAAGATCTGGCGGGCCGTGATGTTGTTGCCCGCTCTATGGTTCTTGAAATCCTCGACGGCCGCGGCTGTGGCCCCGAAGGCGACCACGTTTATCTGAAGCTTGATCACCTGGGTGAAGAAGTTCTGGAAAGCCGTCTGCCCGGTATCTGCGAGCTGAGCCGCACCTTTGCTCACGCCGATCCGGTCAAAGAGCCGATTCCGGTTGTACCGACCTGTCACTACATGATGGGTGGTATCCCGACCAACATCCACGGTCAGGCCCTGACTCTGGACGAGAACGGCAATGACAAAGTTATCCCGGGTCTGTATGCCTGTGGTGAGGTTGCCTGTGTGTCTGTTCACGGCGCCAACCGTCTGGGCGGCAACTCGCTGCTCGATCTGGTGGTCTTTGGCCGCGCCTCTGGCCTCTACATCGAGAAGGCTCTGCGCGAAGGCATCGAAATGCGCGACGCTACAGAGACCGATATCGATGCAGCCGCTTCTCGCATTCACGCCCTGGATAACACCACTGGCGGCGAAAGTGTGGCAGCCCTGCGCAAGGAACTGCAAAACACCATGCAGAACCACTTCGGCGTATTCCGCAACGAGAAATTCATGCAGGAAGGCATCAAGAAACTGGCCGAGCTGCGTGAGCGTATCGATAACGCCCACCTCGAAGACAAGAGCATGGCCTTCAACACCGCTCGCATCGAGGCGTTGGAGCTGCACAACCTGTTTGAAGTGGCCGAAGCCACGGCGATTGCCGCTGAAGAGCGCAAGGAAAGCCGCGGTGCCCACGCCCGTGAAGATTACACCGAGCGTGACGATGAAAACTGGCTGTGCCACTCCATGTACTTCCCCGGTGACAAACGTGTGGGCAAACGCGCAGTAAACTTTGCGCCGAAAACCCGCGATGCGTTTGAGCCGAAAACACGTACTTATTAAGTCGGGGAGATCAAAGAATGTTGCAAGTAAGTCTGTACCGCTACAACCCTGAGACTGATCAGGAGCCGTACATGCAGGACGTTGAGGTCGATACCGGCGGTAAAGACCTGATGGTTCTGGATGTGCTGGAGCTGTTGAAAGCACAGGATCCAAGCCTGGGTTACCGCCGCTCCTGCCGCGAAGGTGTGTGTGGCTCTGACGGCATGAACATCAACGGCAAGAACGGTCTGGCCTGTATCATGCCTTTGTCCGAGGCGCTGAAGGGTGGCAACAAGCTGATCCTGCGTCCGCTGCCCGGTCTGCCGGTTATCCGTGACCTCGTCGTTGATATGTCACTGTTCTACAAGCAGTACGAGAAGGTTAAACCTTACCTGATCAATGACACGCCGGCGCCCGCTATCGAGCGTCTGCAATCGCCGGAAGATCGCGCCAAGCTGGATGGTCTGTACGAGTGTATTCTCTGTGCCTGCTGTTCAACCTCGTGCCCCTCGTTCTGGTGGAATCCGGACCGCTTTATCGGCCCGGCCGGTCTGTTGCAGGCCTACCGCTTCCTGGCGGACAGTCGTGACACGGCCCAGCGTGAGCGTCTGGCCAACTTGGATGATCCATTCAGCGTATTCCGCTGTCACGGTATCCAGAACTGTGTGAATGTGTGCCCCAAAGGTCTTAACCCGACCCGAGCCATTGGCCACATCCGCAACATGCTGCTGACTAACGCAACCTGAGTTGGCAGTTAAGTAAGTCAGGTATTTTATTGTAATACTTGAAATTCCGGCTCAAGGTGTCATTGTGGGTCTTGGGCCGGAACGCCTGTCTTGACTGGTTTCAGTCGAGCAAGCGCAGTACGTCTACAATAGAAAGAGGAACCGAATAACCCCAGCGGTTATCTGTATGATGCAGTCGGTTCTCGTGATAGCCCGTTCCGCATTTCGGGGGAGAGCGGTGGGTGTTGCGCGAAGCGGTTCAAAGCGGATGCCGCATTTGAAGCAGGTGAAAATCCATGCAGAAAGGCTCGATGGAATTGCTCTGGAGCAGTTCCCATATCTCGGGTGGCAATGCCGAGTACGTCGAAATGATGTACGAAACATTCCTCACAGACCCCAATGCCGTACCAGAGGTATGGCGAAGCTATTTTGAACAACTCCCGCGCGTTACCGAACAGGTCGTTCGTGACATTCCTCATTCTCCGGTACGCGAGCATTTCGCTAATCTGGCCAAGGTCAAGGTTCGCCCCTCAGCCGCCGCTGCCAGTCCCGTCTCTGACCACGAGCGCAAGCAGGTTCGCGTTATCCAGCTGGTTAGTGCCTATCGCCAGCGCGGCCACCAGAAGGCCAGCCTCGATCCGCTGAATCTCTGGAAGCGGCCACCGGTTGCCGATTTGGATCTGCACTACCACCAGCTAAGCGATGCCGACCGCGATACCGTTTTTCAGACCGGTAGCCTCTATATCGGCAAGGATCAGGCCACGCTGGGCGAGATCCACGATGCGCTGGAGCGCACCTACTGCGGCACCGTTGGCGCGGAGTTCATGCATATTGTGAACACCGAAGAGCGCCAGTGGATCCAGCAGCGTATGGAGAGTGTACGTTCGCGGCCGGAATACGGATCAGACGTGAAGCGTCATTTGCTGGAGCGTTTGACCGCTGCTGAAGGCCTGGAAAAATCACTGGGCTCGAAATATCCGGGTACCAAGCGTTTCGGTCTGGAAGGGGGCGAGAGCCTGATTCCGATGATGGACGCGATGATCCAGCGCGGTGGTGCCTACGGTAACAAGGAAATCGTGATCGGCATGGCTCACCGGGGCCGGCTGAACGTACTGGTGAACATCCTCGGTAAGAACCCGGGAGAGCTGTTCGACGAGTTCGAGGGCAAGGCCCAGTATCAGGGCTCTGCCGATGTTAAATACCATCAGGGCTTTTCATCCAATGTGATGACCAGTGGTGGTGAGGTGCATCTGGCGCTGGCCTTCAACCCGTCTCACCTTGAGATCGTTTCACCGGTGGTTGAGGGCTCGGTTCGCGCTCGCCAGGATCGCCGCGATGACCCGATTGGCGACAGTGTTATGCCGATCGTTATGCACGGTGATGCGGCCTTTGCCGGTCAGGGCGTGGTGATGGAAACCTTCCAGATGTCACAGACCCGCGGCTATCGCACCGGCGGCACTGTGCACATCGTTATCAATAACCAGGTTGGCTTTACCACCAGCTTCCAGGCTGATGCGCGCTCGACCGAATACTGTACCGACGTTGCGAAGATGGTGCAGGCGCCGATCTTCCACGTGAACGGCGATGATCCGGAAGCGGTATTGTTCGTAAGCCAGCTGGCGGTGGATTACCGGCAGGAATTCAAGAAAGACGTGGTAATTGACCTGATCTGTTACCGCCGTCGTGGCCACAACGAAGCGGATGAGCCCTCGGGCACCCAGCCGCTGATGTACGCCCAGATCAAGAACCAGAAGACGACTCGCGAGCTTTACGCCAAGGCGCTGATTGAGCAGGGTATTGTCGACAAGGAAGAAGCCGACAATATCGAGACCGAATACCGCGCTGCGCTGGACGAAGGCAAGCACGTAGTGAAAAGTCTGGTGATGGAGCCCAACAGCGGCATGTTCGTCGACTGGCGGCCTTTTATCGGTCACGACTGGCAAGCACCGGGCGATACGACGTACGACGAGAAGCGTCTGCGCGAACTGGCCAGCACCATCAACACGATTCCCGAAGGTTTTTCGCTGCAGCGTCAGGTCAGCAAGATCTACGAAGACCGCCGCAAGATGGCCGCCGGCGCGATGCCCATCAACTGGGGTTTTGCAGAAACGCTGGCCTACGCGACCCTGCTGGATCAGGACTACAGCGTACGTATTACGGGACAGGATGTCGGTCGCGGCACCTTCTCGCATCGCCACGCGGTTCTGCACAGTCAGAAGGATGGTCACACCTACACGCCGCTGAAGAATCTGTCGGAAGATCAGCCACGCTTCACCATTCACGATTCCTTGCTGTCGGAAGAAGCGGTATTGGCGTTTGAATACGGCTATGCCACGACGACGCCCAGAACGCTGGTGATCTGGGAAGCCCAGTTTGGTGACTTTGCCAACGGCGCTCAGGTGGTAATAGACCAGTTTATCAGCAGCGGTGAATACAAGTGGCAGCGCCTGTGTGGCCTGACCATGTTGCTGCCACACGGCTATGAAGGGCAGGGGCCTGAGCACTCCTCAGCGCGTCTGGAGCGCTTTATGCAGCTCTGTGCTGAGCACAATATGCAGGTCTGCGTACCGTCGACCCCGGCTCAGGTTTACCACATGCTGCGTCGGCAGATGATTCGTCCGATGCGTCGCCCGCTGATCGTTATGTCACCGAAGAGTTTGCTGCGTCACAAGGATGCCGTATCCACCATGGAAGAGCTTGCCAACGGCAGCTTCCAGACGGTGATTGACGAAGTCGATAATCTCGACAAGAGCAAGGTGAAGCGGCTGGTGCTTTGCAGCGGCAAGGTTTATTACGAGCTGCTGGAAAAACGCCGCGAACACGAGAAGAACGACATTGCCATTGTGCGCCTGGAGCAGCTCTATCCCTTCCCCTACGATCGCCTGAAAGAAGTGATCGCGGGCTACCCCAACCTGAAGAAGGTGGTGTGGTGTCAGGAAGAGCCGCGCAACCAGGGCGCCTGGTATAACAGTCGTCACCGTATGTTGCGGGTAGTGCACAGCTTCCGTCCGGAGAAGAATCTGCTGCTTGGTTATGTCGGCCGCGATCCTTCGGCATCACCGGCGGCGGGCTATGCTGCACTGCATATGGAACAGCAGACTCGCTTCATTCACGAAGCCCTGCGCATTGAAACCAATTAACAGAAAACCACACTGACAAACCGGTATTGGTATTAAGGAATTCTGATGACAACCGAAATCAAGGCACCCACTTTTCCCGAGTCAGTGGCCGATGGCACCATCGCAACCTGGCACAAACAGCCCGGCGAGGCTTGCTCGCGCGACGAGCTGATTGTCGATATTGAGACCGACAAGGTTGTGCTGGAAGTGGTCGCTCCTGCTGACGGCGTGCTCGAAGAAATTGTGAAGGGCGAGGGCGAAACGGTCCTCAGCGACGAGCTGATCGGTCGCTTCAAGGAAGGTGCTAAAGCCAGCAGTGCTCCTGCTGCAAAATCTGACTCCAAGGATGATGGCGCGGCGGCACCCGCGGCAGCCGAGGATCTGAAAATCAGCCCGGCGGCCCGCAAAATGATTGAAGAGAACGGCCTGGAAGCCGGCAATATCAGCGGCACCGGCAAAGGTGGTCTGATCACCAAAGAAGACGTCGTGGCCCACATGGCGCAGCCCAAGGCAAGTGACAAGGCGGCAGCGCCGGCCAAGGCCAGCGCATCTCAGGCTCCGGAGAAAGCCTCGCTGGAAAATCTGGTCGTGGGTGAGCGCGTTGAGAAACGCGTTCCAATGACCCGTCTGCGTGCCCGTATTGCCGAGCGTCTGCTGGATGCCAGTCAAAGCACGGCGATGTTGACCACCTTTAACGAGGTCAACATGAAGCCGGTTATGGAACTGCGCAGCCAGTACAAGGAGCTGTTTGAGAAAACCCACAACGGTACCCGCTTGGGTTTCATGGGCTTTTTCGTCAAGGCAGCCTGTGAGGCACTGAAGCGCTTCCCGGCGGTGAATGCGTCTATCGACGGCAATGACATTGTCTACCACGGCTATCAGGACATCGGCGTAGCGGTTTCGACCGACAAGGGTCTGGTAGTACCCGTACTGCGTGATGCGGATTCTCTGGGGCTGGCCAATGTGGAAGACAAGATCCGCGACTTCGGTCTGCGCGCCCGCGACGGCAAGCTGGGTATTGACGATATTCAGGGTGGCACCTTTACCATCACCAACGGCGGTGTGTTTGGTTCACTGCTGTCAACGCCGATCCTGAATCCGCCGCAAACAGCGATTCTGGGCATGCATAAAATTCAGGAGCGTCCGATGGCAGTCAATGGCCAGGTGGAAATCCTGCCGATGATGTATCTGGCGCTGTCCTACGATCACCGCCTGATCGATGGCAAGGAAGCGGTGCAGTTCCTCGTCACCATCAAAGACCTGATCGAAGACCCGGCACGTATTCTGCTGGAAGTCTGATTCTCTGCCGGTCAGTGGTGTGGGCGCTTAGCCGAAATGGCTGCGCCCGATGACCATTCTCTCGGAACACAGTTTTTATAAAGGTTGATCTTATGTCGAAATTCGATGTTGTAGTCATTGGCTCCGGCCCCGCTGGCTATGTCGCTGCCATCCGTGCTGCCCAAATGGGCCTGAAAACCGCTTGTATTGAAAAAGGGAAGGGCAAGAACGGTAAGCCCGCCCACGGCGGTACCTGCCTGAACGTAGGTTGCATTCCCTCCAAGGCGCTGTTGGACTCTTCTCACAAATACGTTGAGGCTGCCCACGATTTTGCAGCGCACGGTATTACCGCCAAAGATCTGAAAATTGACGTGCCTGCGATGATCAAGCGCAAGGATCAGGTGGTGACTCAGCTGACCGGTGGTATTGGTGGTCTGTTCAAAGCCAATGGTGTTACGCCGATCGAAGGCGCAGGCAAGCTGCTGGCCGGTAAAAAAGTCGAGGTGACCAAGGAAGACGGTTCTACCGAAACCCTTGAAGCGGAAAACGTCATTATTGCTGCGGGCTCACTGCCTGTTGAAATTCCGCCGGCTCCGGTTGATCAGGATGTGATTGTAGATTCCACCGGTGCGCTGGAGTTCCAGTCCGTGCCGAAGCGTCTGGGTGTTATCGGTGCCGGTGTTATCGGTCTCGAGCTGGGCAGTGTCTGGGCGCGTCTGGGCAGTGAAGTGGTAGTGCTGGAAGCGCTGCCGGATTTCCTGCCGGCGGTTGATCAGCAGATCGCCAAGGAAGCGGCCAAGATCTACAAAAAACAGGGCCTCGATATTCGTCTTGGCTGCCGCGTAATGGATAGCAAAGTGGCCAAGAAAAAGGTCACGGTTAAGTACAACGACGGTGACAAAGAGCAGGAAGAAGTTTTCGACAAGCTGATTGTAGCGGTAGGTCGTCGCCCCCAGAGCCAGAACCTGCTGTCTCAGGACTGTGGTGTCAATCTGGATGAGCGCGGCTTTATCTTCGTTAACGATTACTGCGAAACCGATGCGCCGGGCGTTTACGCGGTCGGTGATATCGTGCGCGGCCCGATGCTGGCCCACAAAGGCTCGGAAGAGGGTGTGATGGTTGCCGAGCGCATCGCCGGCAAGAAAACCGCCATGAACTACGACGTGATCCCGAGCGTGATCTATACCCATCCGGAAGTGGCCTGGGTCGGCAAGACCGAAGAACAACTGAAAGCCGACGGTGTGCCCTACAACGTGGGTGTGTTCCCGTTTGTGGCCAGCGGTCGGGCACTGGCCGCCAACGACGCCAGCGGCATGGTCAAAATGATCGCCCACGCGGAAACCGATCGTATCCTCGGCTGCCACATTATTGGCGCCAGCGCCGCGGATCTGGTGCAGCAGGTTGTGATCGCAATGGAGTTTGGCTCCAGCGCTGAAGACATCGGTCTGACGGTGTTTGGTCACCCGACCCTGTCGGAGGCGGTCCACGAAGCCGCGCTGGCCGTGGCTGGACACGCCATCCACATTCCTAACCGGAAGAAACGATAGACTTTTTTGCCCGGGTATGCAGCCCGGGCAAAGAAAGGGGGAGAGGGGTTTGGGCTGGTTGATTATTGATCAGCAGCTTGGGCTTTAATTTGCGGTAACCGCTAAATTCAGGGAAAATACGCGCCCAAATTTTGCGGTTTTCGCAATATTTTCGAGGGAGCAGGTCACACACTGACAGGATGAGATCTGCTTGAAGTTCCACAGACCGAGACGGTAAAAAAACATGAACCTTCACGAGTACCAGGGCAAACAACTCTTTGCCGAGTACGGCCTGCCTGTATCCAAGGGTTTTGCCTGCGATACACCAGAAGAAGCAGTAGAAGCCGCCAAGAAAATTGGTGGAGATCAGTGGGTAGTAAAAGCACAGGTACACGCCGGTGGCCGCGGTAAAGCTGGTGGTGTGAAACTGGTCAGCAATACTGACGACATCAAAGCATTTGCCGAACAGTGGCTGGGCAAAAACCTGGTGACCTATCAAACAGACGAAAACGGTCAGCCGGTTTCCAAAATTCTGGTTGAATCCTGCACCGACATCGATCAGGAACTCTACTTGGGTGCGGTAGTAGACCGCTCCACGCGCAAGATCGTTTTCATGGCCTCTACCGAGGGCGGCGTTGAAATCGAGAAAGTCGCGGAAGAGACTCCCGAGAAAATCCTGAAAGCCATCATTGATCCGCTGACAGGCGCTCAGCCTTACCAAGGTCGCGAGCTGGCCTTCAAACTGGGCCTGAACGGCACTCAGGTGAAGCAGTTCGTTAATATCTTCCTGGGACTGGCTAAACTGTTCCAAGAAAAAGACCTGGCTCTGCTGGAAATCAACCCTCTGGTTATCACCAGCGAAGGCAACCTGCACTGCCTGGATGCCAAGCTGAACATCGATAGCAACGCCATGTACCGTCAGCCTCAGCTGAAGGAAATGCATGATCCTTCACAGGAAGACGAGCGCGAAGCGCATGCGGCGGCGTGGGAACTGAACTACGTAGCTCTGGATGGCAACATCGGCTGTATGGTTAACGGTGCTGGCCTGGCCATGGGCACTATGGATATCGTCAAGCTGCACGGCGGTGCTCCGGCCAACTTCCTTGACGTAGGTGGCGGTGCGACCAAAGAGCGCGTTTCCGAGGCCTTCAAGATCATCCTCTCCGACGAAAGTGTTAAAGCCGTTCTGGTTAACATCTTCGGCGGTATTGTTCGCTGTGACCTGATTGCCGAAGGTATTATCGGCGCGGTAGAAAAAGTTGGCGTTAAAGTGCCCGTTGTTGTTCGCCTGGAAGGTAACAACGCTGATCTGGGTGCCAAACTGCTGGCGGAATCCGGTCTGAACATCATTGCTGCAAACGGCTTGACCGAAGCTGCTGATGCAGTTGTTAAAGCAGCGGCGGAGGGTTAATCAATGAGTATCCTTATCAATAAAGACACTAAAGTCATCTGTCAGGGCTTCACCGGTTCTCAGGGTACTTTCCACTCTGAGCAGGCGATTGCCTACGGCACTAAAATGGTCGGCGGTGTAACCCCGGGCAAAGGCGGTCAGGAGCATCTGGGCCTGCCCGTTTTCAACACCGTTGCCGACGCCGTTGAAGCGACTGGCGCGGAAGCCTCTGTCATCTACGTTCCGGCTCCCTTCTGTAAGGATTCCATCCTGGAAGCGGCCAACGCTGGCATCAAACTGATCGTCTGCATCACCGAAGGTATTCCGACGTTGGATATGCTGGAGTGCAAGGTCAAGTGTGACGAACTGGGCGTGCGCCTGATCGGCCCCAACTGCCCCGGCGTTATCACTCCCGGCGAGTGCAAGATCGGCATCATGCCCGGTCACATCCACCTGCCTGGCAAAGTGGGCATCGTTTCCCGCTCCGGTACGCTGACCTATGAAGCGGTTAAACAAACCACTGACTACGGCTTCGGCCAGTCCACCTGTGTGGGCATCGGTGGTGACCCGATTCCGGGCTCCAACTTTATCGACATTCTGGAAATGTTCGAGAAAGATGAGAAGACCGAAGCTATCGTGATGATCGGTGAGATTGGTGGGACTGCGGAAGAAGAAGCGGCTGCCTACATCAAAGCCAACGTCACCAAGCCGGTGGTTTCTTACATCGCGGGTGTGACTGCACCTCCGGGCAAGCGCATGGGTCACGCCGGTGCGATCATCTCCGGTGGTAAAGGTACGGCGGACGAGAAATTCGCTGCCCTGCAAGACGCGGGCGTTAAAACCGTGCGTTCACTGGCCGATATCGGCAAGGCACTGCAGGAAGCAACTGGCTGGTAAGCTGGCAGGTTGTTGGAGAAAGGCGGCTTAGGCCGCCTTTTTTATTGTCTGCCGTTTTCGATGGCAGGGCGCTATGAGTTTGCTGCGGAAAAATGCTCCTCAATCTGCTTGGCGAGTGTGATATCACGCATCGAAATCCCGCCAAGGTCATGAGTTGTCAGTTTGATATCGACGCGGTTGTAGACGTTGGACCATTCTGGATGGTGATCCATCTTCTCTGCCAGAATCGCCACCTGACTCATAAAGCCAAAGGCGCTGACAAAATCCTTGAAGGTCAGTTGTCGATAGAGTTTGTCTTCCCGCACTGTCCAATCTGGCAACTCTGCCATCACATCTTTCAATTGAGATTCGCTGAATCGCGTGGTCATACAGATTTTTCCTCCAGGAAAACGCCACATTCCATATGTGTTGTATAAGGAAATTGATCAAAAAATGCCAGTGAGCGAATGTGATGATTTTGGCATAAATACTCTAAATCCCTGAGTAGGGTTTCCGGGTTGCAGGAGATATACAGGATACGCTTGAACTGCCCGACAAAGGTGCGACTGAAATCGTCCAGCCCGGCGCGGGGGGGATCAACAAACACCGTATTGAGCTGGTAATCCGCAAGATCGAGGTGTGCCAGGCGCCGGAAAGGGCGAACCCCTTGGAGGGCCTGTGAAATTTCCTCCGCCGAGAGACGGGCGAACTCAATATTGCTTATATCGTTAAGCGTGCAGTTTTCCTTGGCGGCCTGGGTAGAGGTTTTCGAAACCTCTGTGGCCAGCACCTTGTTGAAATAACGCGACAGGGGCAGGGTGAAGTTACCGCAACCACAATATAGTTCAAGCAGGTCGTCAGAGAGTTTTGGAAGCTGCTTACAGGCCCAGCTGATCATCTGCTCGTTTACCCCGGCATTTGGCTGGGTAAAACTGTTTTCGTAGTGGCGAAACGTGAATGCCTGACCATCGGCGTTCAGTGTTTCGGTGATATAGGGCTGCGCCAGCACCAATCGCTGCTTACGGCTGCGGCCGACAATACCAATGGAAAACTGCTCCATCAGTGCGCGGGCTTCACGCTCCCAGTCTTCATCTAATGGTCGGTGATAGATCAGGCTGACCAATACTTCGCCGCTGAGGCCGGATAGAAATTCGATCTGAAAAAGCCGGCGCTTCAACGTGTCTGATTGGGCAATGGCGCGACGCAAGGGCTGCATCAACTCGGCAATCGGTTTGCAGGCCACGGGAAACTCGTCAATCACCACAGCTTTGCGATCGCCATCCTTGCGGAACATGACGTACTGGGGTTCGTCATCGATATGCTGAATCCGAAATTCGGCGCGCATACGGTAGTGGGTTTCGCTGGACGAAAACACTTCGGCAGTGGCTGCACCAAGTTCGGCGAAGGCGGGCTTCAAGCGGTCGACTTTCTGTTGCAACTGAGCGCGGTACTCCGCCGGTTTGAAATTACTTAGGGGCATGAGGTTCTCGTAAAGTAGCCACTCAGTGGTGGCGGTTTTGCCAGAGCTCGCTGGCTAGTGCGTGGGCGTCATCGGCGTTTTGAGCTTTGCCCATCAGTCTGAGTGCAATGGCCAGGGTGCCGGTAACCGCAAGCTCGCCGTATTCATCGGCAGTTTTGCTTTCCCAAAATGCGCGCAGATGCGCGATGGGCAATTCTTCCAGTTTTTCCTGCTTGCCGGAAAGCAGACGTGGCCACTCTTCAATTGAGGCTTCGCCGTTTTCAATCAGGTGCAGTTTCAAGTCAGCTTCCGGGCGACGCTCAACTTCGCCCGCTTCACCTTTAAACACCACCGCATGTTTCTGGCCGAGTAATTGGGCAGCGCGTTGATGGCTGTCGGCATAGGCCGGATGAAAAATACTCTGAAGGGAGTAGGGCGCGGCGGTTGGATTGATCAGCCTCGTTAAGGTGTGAACCGGTGAGCGCAAGCCAAATACGTTGCGCAGATCGATAATCTCCTGCAGCGGGGCGCAGAAAGCTCTCAGAGGCACAAAGGCAAAGTTTTTTTGGTCGAGGGCGGTTTGCGCGGCTTGCCAATTCTCACAGGCTGAGTGGCCAAGTTCAGCTAGTACCTCTTCGGAATAAATGCGGCCTTCTGTATGCCCGGCGGCACCGTGCATCACCACGCGATGGCCCGCCTTGGCCAGTGTTAGCGCGGCCAGCAAATACCAGGGGTGCTGGCGGCGTTTGCCGGCATAGCTGGCCCAATCAACATCTACGGTGATGTTCGGCTTGTCGATAAAGTCGCGAACGGCTGAAACAAAGCCCGCCAGCTCTTCGGGGCTTTCCTCTTTAACTCGCAGCAGCATGAGAAATGCCCCGAGCTGAACCTGCTCCACTTCGTCGCGCAGAATCATGCCAAAGGCGGTGCGGGCTTCATCGAAATCGAGCGAGCGCGAACCGGTTTTGCCCTTGCCGAGAATGCGAACGTACTGTGCAAAAGGATGTTCAGACATAAATGCTCTGCTGCGGATAGGGTTAGGACGTTAAAGGCAGTTTTCCGGGCGTGGCAGTCCGGCAATTCTGCTCAGAAGCTTGGCCGGGCTGCCGGGAAACAGGCTGAGAAAATACAGGCTGTTACCCTTGTCGGCGCCCAGTTTGAGCTTGGCATATTTTATCAGAGGCCGCATGGCGGGGGAGTGGTCGAACTCTTTATAAAAGGCTTGAATCAATTCGATCAGCTCCCAGTGGGCCTCGCTGAGGCTGATACCTTCTTCGTCGGCGAGCTGCTCTGCAACCGTCGGGTTCCAGTCGGTCAAATCGAGCAGGTAGCCTTCTTCATCGGTCGCGAGAGCCATCAGAACCAGCTCAGATTGTGGCGATGCTGATCGCAGAGTTCGACGAGGCCGCTGTAATCAATAAGGGTAACGGCCGGGTCTGTTCGTCCCTGTAGGCCGCGTTCCTCAAGATCGGATTGCAGCGCATAGCAGGTGTGGGCACTGGGTTTTTCCATGGCGGCGTACACCCCATCGTGCATCAGTACAATGCTGTCTGCGGGGCCGGCGACTGCGAGGCAGTCTCGTAAGGCCGAGCTGGCGGTCGGGGATTGTTGAACGAGGTGGAGGATCGCGTCAGTCATCAGATGGTCAGCACCCGGTCATACTTCGCGCAAAGGGTTGGCAATTCGCCCGGCTGGCAAAGCTCTACAGGCAGGTTTAAATCTCCCGTCGTCAGATGGCGTTCAGACAGCGCCGCTTCATTCACCAGGATTGGTGCCACGTCGTATAGCGGTAATGAGCTGAGTACCGACTCCACATTCTTGCTGCCGGTATTGTCGGTGTTCTGCCCCTTTACTAACTGCAATACACCGTCATCGGTAAACAGCATGGCAACGTCTACGTCAAAGGCGCTGGCGGCGAGGGCGATATCAATCGCTTCACGGGCATAGCTGGTGCCGTAGGGGGCTTTGCGACAGATCATTAACAGCGATGCCATGCTCAGCCTCCGAAGGTCACGATGCGATCAGAGACCAGCATGGCTTCAACCCACTGTCCCAAACCGGAAAGGTCAAAGCCTTCGAGGGCATTTGCGCCCTGAAGCTTGTAGCGATCGGATTCCCGGGTGTTAACCACGCCCCGTCGCAGTGCGCTGGAGATGCATAGCACCATATCCACGTTGTGAGCCTGGCCGAAGGTCTGCCAGGCCTGTGGCAGGCTTTCCTGATCCTGAGGGGTGACGGTGTAGCCATTGCCGGTCGTTACCGCGTCATGAAAGAAGAACACGCGAAATAACTCATGGCCACTGGCAACCGCCGCTTCCGCAAAGCGTAAGGCCGAGCGGACCGCCGGTGTGGATTGAGGGGAGCCGAGAACGAGTAGGGAATATTTCATGCAAGTAAAAAGCCCCGGCGTGCCGGGGCTTTAATCAGGATTCTGCGATAAGAATCAATCGTCACCTGAGAAAGCCATAAGCAGGTGTAGCAGGCTCATAAACAGGTTGTAGATAGAGGCATACAGGGTAATGGTCGCCAGAATGTAGTTGCGCTCACCGCCGTTCACGATCTGTCCAGTCTGGAACAGAATTGCAGCGCTGGCGAACAGCATAAAGCCGGCAGACAGAGCCAGGCGCAGGGTCGGCATTTCAAATACCAGCGCAGCGACAACACCCAGCATCAGGATGATACCGCCAGCGACGATAAAGCCCGACAGGAAGGAGAAGTCCTTCTTGGTGGTGACCGCGTAAGCTGACAGGCCGAGGAAGATCGCGGCAGTGCCGCCTAGCGCTTGCATGACCAGTTCTGCACCGACGCTGCTTTGCATCAGGGCGCCCATCAGGGGGCCAATAGCGAAGCCGACAAATCCGGTAAAGCCGAAGACAGCCAGCAGCCCCCAGGCGCTGTTAGCCAGCATCTGAGTCAGAAAGGACAGGCCGATAAAGCCGCCCAGAAATACCCAGGGGTTAATCGGTGCCATACCGCGAGACAGGAAGGCGGTAAAGGCGCTGAAAGCGAGTGTCATCGCCAGCAGCAGGTAGGTGTTCTTCAGTACCTTGTTGGTCCCAACCGCTTCAATACCGGCGGGGCTATGAGCTTGGGCAACGGTTCTGTCTTGCATTGCAGTCTCCGAAATAGGTTTCAACTAAGCCAAATCATACTGCGCAGGACGCCAAAAGCAAGGTTAATTGGCATAACCCGAGCGATAGTTTAGACGCTTGATTTGCAAGGAAGTTCTAGCGAGAAAAAGGGGGGAAACCAGGAGAAGAATGGCGGAGGGGCAGGGATTTGAACCCTGGGTGGGCGTTAACCCACGCCGGTTTTCAAGACCGGTGCATTCAACCACTCTGCCACCCCTCCGCGGCAGTCGGCAATTATACAGAGCTCGTTTTTACAAACAAGCATAAGAACAGACGATTCAGTGACTTTTGGAGCATAAAGTAGAGTTTGGCTTAGACAATTGCGTAGCGAGTCCTTTCATGGAACGAAAAACGATCAACTCAAAGGACGGGGTAAAGCTTTCCTGTCTGGTGTCAGACGAATCCGGCGGCGAAGGGCCTATGATGATTTTCTGTCATGGCTTTCCCGGTCTGGCCTATAGCTGGCGTCATCAGCTGCGGTATTTTTCCAAGCGGGGTTATCTTGCTGTGGCTCTGGATATGCGCGGTTACGGTGACAGCGATGCGCCACAGGCGATTGCCGATTATTCGCTGGATCATATTCGCGGGGATCTTCTTGCGGTGCTCTCGCATTTCGGAAAATCCTCAGCGGTTTTTGTCGGTCAGGATTTTGGGGCGCCGGTGGTGTGGAATATGGCCTTGCACGAGCCCGACTGTGTTGATGGCTTGGTTGTGCTTAGTGTGCCTTACGATTTTGATTACTACGGGCGGCGCGGAGATCTGTCGGCGAATGTGTTGCCCTCTGTGCAGTTTGCCAAGGTAGCCGAATCGCACTTTTTGCACGGCCACTATTTTCAGGAACCGGGTCTCGCGGAATCCGAGTTGGATGACAATAGCAGTACGTTTTTGCGGCGGCTTTACTGGGCCTTGAGCGCCAAGGGTGATCTGCTGTCGAGTTTTGGCTCGGGCAAGGATGGTCAAGGTTATATCGAGATCTTGCCGCCCGTGAATGAAATGCTGCCGTGGCCCTGGTTGAGTCAGGCGGAATTTGCGGTTTATGCGGAGGCTTTTTCGCGAACCGGGTTTCGAGGTGGACTGAACTGGTATCGAGTGTCTGATATCAATTGGCAGTTGAATGCGCGTTATCTCGGCCAAAATGTTGCTGTGCCGGTGTGTTTTCTTGCCGGTGAGCAGGATCCGGTGATTGCAATGAGCGCACCGGACTGTTGGTCGGTTATGAAGGATCGAGTGCCGGACCTTCGGGTGTGTGAGTTGCTGCCTGAGGCGGGACATTGGGTGCAGCAGGAGCAGCCGCTTTTGGTCAATGAGAAGATATTGACGTTTTTGGCGGGGCTTTGATTAGGGTGGGACGATATAGAGCTTCGTAGTCCGGGCCGCGTCGGGCGCAGGCCGCGAATCGGGCATCTCACGGCCGAAAACGCCAGCGCTGCGGAACTCGCGCGGTGCGCTCAGACAGTCCTCGCGACAACCCTGACGTTTTCGGCCGTGAGACTGCATGCCCTGACTGATTCGCGGCCTGCGCCCGGCGCGGCCCTAGACTGGGTGCGGAATTTTGGTTCATAAAATAAAAAAGGCCAGCTCCTTTATTAGCTGGCCTTTTCTTTTTGCTTTTAACGATTTCTTGGATCGTTGCTGGCTCGGGGTGGAATTACGCGATCGGGGTCGGGTGAAGCCACTAGGCTGCGATCCAGCTCGGCGGGCAAGGGTGAGGTGGTGGCGATATCGACACTGGTCACCGGCTTGGGGTTTTCCCGTGGATCGTTGGCGGCGCGGCCGCGAGCGCTCGGCGGAACAACCGGTTTGCTGCTTGGTGCAGGTTCACTGGCTGTTTCGCTAACGGTCGGTTTGGCTTTTGCCGCTGGAGCAGGTTGTTCCTGCTGAGCGGGTTTGGGAGCCTCTGCAGCGGGAGCCGCTTCGCTGGCAGCCGGTTTTGCTTCTGCAGTCTCAGCTGGTGCTTCAGCTTTAGCGGTTTCTGCTTCGCTTGCTGCGGGTGCTTCTGTGACTGCGGGCTTCTCGACTTGCTCAGCCTTGCTCTCGGCAGGCTTGCTTTCAGAAGACGTGTTTTCTGAAGCAGCTTGTTCTTGCTTGGCCTCAGTTTTTGCTTCTGCTGTTGTTTCAACAGCAGGCGCAGCCGCTTTAGGCTCTACCGCTTCTTTTGCAGGGGCTTCGGCAGTTGTGTTGTCAGCTTTGGGCTGTTCAACTTCGGCAACTGCATCTGCGGGCAGGGCGATCGCTTCTTCGCGCTTGCGCTCGCCTTTTTGACGTGGCTTGCGGTTGCTCGGGCGGCGCTGCGGACGATTTTCGTCGCGAGAGTTGTTTTCGCCCGCGTTGTCATTGCGGTTGTTAGCCTTGGATGCGTTGTCGTCGTTCTGACGATTCTCCGCATTGTTGTCGCGATTGCCGCCACGGCGATTATCAGAACGACCTTCGTTTTCCTGATCACGGCTGCGATTGCGGTTCTGGTTGTCACCACCGTCACGACGGTTGCGATTACGGTTGCGATTACGGTTGCGGTTACGCTGTTGTGGCTTGCTGGATTCCTGCTCGGGTTCCGGCTCAGGCTGGGCTTTAGCGACCGGGGCAGAGCGAACGTCGATCTCTTCGGCCTGGAAGAAGGTGCTCAGGCTGGAAACGATTTTCTTGAACAGTCCGGAGCTGCTTTCCTGCGGAGCTGCGGACGGCGCTGGCGCAGCGGCAGCAGGCTGCTGAGCAGCAGGAGCTTCGGTGCGCTGGGGCGCCGGAGCGCGAGGTGACAAACCGGAAACAGCAGCTTGTTGGATCGGTGGCAGCTCTTCGTCCTTGGCTTCCTGTTCTTCCTGAGCGTTTTCCAGTTCGCTGGTGATTTTGTAGCTCACCAATTCTTCTTCACCTACATCGCTTTCGCGCAGGCGCTGAACTTCAAAGTGGGGCGTTTCCAGATTGATTGACGGAATCACCACTACGCGAACGTCGGAGCGCTTTTCGATATCGTGAATCGGCTGGCGCTTTTCGTTCAACAGGTAAGAGGCGACGGTGACCGGCACGATGGCGCGGACTTCTGCGCTTTTCTCTTTGTTGGCCTCTTCTTCCAGCAGGCGCAGGATGGAGAGGGCCAGAGATTTGGTGTCGCGAATGGTGCCGTGACCTTCACAGCGCGGGCAGACCTTGGCGCTGGTTTCGCCCAGTGAGGGGCGCAGGCGCTGACGGGACATTTCCAGCAGACCAAAGCGGGAGATGCGACCCAGCTGAACACGGGCGCGATCCGGCTCAAGCGCATCGCGCATGCGATTTTCTACTTCGCGCTGGTTACGCGGCGCCATCATGTCGATAAAGTCGATGACGATCAGGCCGCCGATATCGCGCAGGCGTAGCTGACGGGCGATCTCGTCGGCGGCTTCCAGGTTGGTTTGCAGTGCGGTTTCTTCAATATCACCGCCTTTGGTGGCACGGGCGGAGTTGATATCGATAGACACCAGCGCTTCGGTCGGGTCAATCACGATGGAACCGCCGGAAGGCAGGCTGACTTCGCGCTGGAAGGCCGACTCGATCTGGCTTTCAATCTGGTAGCGGTTGAACAGGGGAACCGGGTCTTTGTAGAGGCGGATCTTGTTCTTGTACTGGGGCATCACCTGCTCGACGAAGGTTTTGGCTTCTTCGAAGGAGGTTTCGTTGTCGATCAAAACTTGATCAATATCGTCGCGCAGGTAATCGCGAATCGCGCGGATAATGACGTTGCTTTCCTGCAGGATCAGCAGGGGGGCTTTGTTTTCTTCCGAGGCCTTGGTCACCGCGCTCCACAGGTGGAGGAGGTAGTCCAGGTCCCACTGCAGCTCTTCTGAGGAGCGGCCGATACCGGCGGTGCGCACAATGACGCCCATACCGTCAGGAATATTGATGTTGCTCAGGGCTTCGCGCAGTTGGGTGCGCTCTTCACCTTCAATGCGACGGGAAATCCCACCAGCGCGGGGGTTGTTCGGCATCAGCACCATGTAGCGGCCGGCGAGGCTGATAAAGGTAGTCAGTGCCGCACCTTTGTTGCCGCGTTCTTCCTTTTCTACCTGAACGATAACCTGGGTGCCTTCCTTGACCACATCCTTGATTTTGACGCGGCCATCCACCTCGGAGGGTGAGCGGTAGAAGTATTCTTTGGAAATTTCTTTCAGGGGGAGAAAGCCGTGGCGCTCGGCGCCGAAGTCGACAAAGGCGGCTTCAAGGCTGGGCTCTACGCGGGTAATGGTGCCCTTGTAGATGTTGGCTTTTTTCTGGATGCGGGTGCGGTTTTCGATGTCGAGGTCGTACAGCCGTTGACCGTCGACGAGGGCGACACGCAACTCTTCGGGCTGCGTGGCATTAATGAGCATTCTTTTCATTTGGTAAATCCTTGATTATGAAGGACTTACCGCAGTGTTACTCGAGCTGAGAACAGCTTACAGTGGCGTCAAACCCGCGTTATAACGCAGTGTTTCAGGCCCTTTCCCGGAGGCGGATCGCGCTTCTACGGCTTGGGACGAACTGAAATGGCTTGGCGAAAACTCCCTGATTACTGTTTGAAAGGCTTGATTGCTAAGATCGGCGAGAGCGGTTTTCTTCACTTCAATTTTCATTTCTACAGACTGGTCGGCTGCTCGAACGATCGCTTAACTTATCGGCGATGCCTTTGGCACCGCTTGCTCAATTCTCATATCTCTCGTGGTAACGATGCGGTAAAATCCACTCGCATGGTTAACATGGGTGCCAGCGACGATTTATTCGCGCGTGCACGGGCTTGTTCTCTACAGTTTTGCGGGTTCGGACACATCCTACGGGACGCTGTCGACAAACCTGCGGAGCCCCTGATCTCTTTGCCTCTTTTGTAAAAAGGTGCGCAGCCTGTGGGTTGTCGCGAGAGACCAAGCGGCTACTGGCGCGAATATAGCAGTTAAGTTCTGTTCGATCAATCAGTTAGATGGGAAGTGTGGCTTGGGTATGGAATCCGGGCGGCCTCAGGCTGTTCAATTAGTTACCGTGGACGAGGGTGCGGATGGTCAGCGCATCGACAATTACTTGCTCAAGGTATTGAAAGGTGTCCCGAAATCGCGCATTTACCGGATTCTCCGCAAGGGCGAGGTGAGGGTCAACAAGTCCCGGGTCAAACCGGAGTACAAGCTGGAGGTGGGGGATGTAGTGCGGATTCCGCCGGTTCGGGTCAGTGATCCTGGCGAAAAAGCTAGCGCCTTTGTTTCCGATTCGCTGGCCGATACCCTGCAGAAGGCCATTCTCTTCGAAGATGATCGTCTCCTTATTATCGATAAGCCTTCAGGTCTGGCAGTGCACGGCGGCAGCGGTGTCAGCCTGGGATTGATCGAAGCTCTGCGTAAAATGCGCCCGGAGGCGAAGTTTCTTGAATTGGTTCACCGCCTCGACCGGGATACCTCCGGTTGCGTTATGCTGGCCAAAAAGCGTAGCACGCTCAAAACCTTGCACGGGCTTCTTCGAGGAGACGGTGTCGACAAGCGCTATCTCGCCTTGGTGGAGGGGCGTTGGTCCCACCGCAAGGAGCAGGTCAAGCTGCCACTGGAAAAGAACGTGTTGCGCTCCGGTGAGCGAATGGTAAAAACCACCCCAGAGGGCAAATATGCCCTGACGCGATATCAGGTGGTGCAGCGATTTGCCGGCGCCACCCTGGTTGAGGCCAAGCCAGTTACGGGTCGAACCCATCAGATACGGGTTCACTGTCAGGCGGCGGGCCATCCCATTATTGGCGATGACAAGTACGGCAAGGATGAGGTTAATCAGCGTTTTCGCGAGCGGGGCGTCCAGCGATTGTTCCTGCACGCCCATTCCCTGCGATTTGAGCTGGAGGGGGAGTGGATTGAAGTGCGCGCGCCGCTTAGTAAAGACCTCCAGTCTTTTGTCGAGAGTGAGTCATAAGTTATTGCTATGGTTGTAATCTTTGACTGGGATGGAACCCTGATTGATTCTGCGGGCAAGATCGTTGCCTGTATGCAGCAGGCGGCGCGGGATGCGGATTTGCCACCGCCCAGTGATGCCGAGGTGCGCAACATCATCGGTTTGGGGCTAGATTTGGCGATCCACCAATTGTTCCCGGAGGCGAGTGTGACAACCCGCGGTGCGCTGCGGGAGCACTATTCGCGTAATTTTATCGCCGCTGATCAAACTCCTTGCGAATTCTTTCCCGGTGTTACCGAATTGCTGTCCTCGCTAAAGGCGCAGGGTGCGGTATTGGCAGTCGCAACGGGCAAAAGCCGGAAGGGCTTATTGCGGGTGCTGGGTAATTCGGGGTTCGAACATTTCTTTGCGGCTACCCGCTGCGCGGATGAGACCGCGTCAAAACCCGACCCTCTGATGCTTCATGAGTTGTGTGAGGAGTTCCGTATCAGCCCGGAAGAGGCGGTTATGGTGGGTGATACCGAATACGATCTTGAGATGGCAAAGCGCATTGCCATGCCCAGTGTGGGGGTGAGTTACGGGGCGCATGCGCCAGAGCGGCTGGCGCAGTGGGAGCCCTTGCAGATTATTGATGCATTTGGCGAGCTGGAAGGTGTTCTAGGTCGCCACTACAGTATTGCCCAGTAACCCTCGTCATTGCGAAACCGCGGTCATTGCGAGGAGCGCAGCGACGCGGCAATCTCTTCGGGTGTGGCAGAGGCGTTACGAGATTGCTTCACTTCGTTCGCAACGACAGGTGGCATCTTCAGGGTATAGTAACACCACGCTTGTTAAGCAATGTCGTCAGTTCTATCAAAGGTAATCCAATCAAAGTGTTAGGGTCATTTCCTTCCGTCTTTTCAAAGAGTGAAATGCCTAAGCCCTCCATTTTAAAGCTCCCCGCGCAGTCCAGCGGCAGCTCTTTCTCGACGTAGCGCTGAATCTGTTCGGTGCTGAGCGTGCGAAACGTTACGGTATAAAGGTCGACTAGGCTGTCCGTGCCATCAGGTCCTGTTAAGCAAAGCCCTGTATAAAAGGAAACGGTCTTGCCGCTGCAGGCCGCCAGTTGCTCGCATGCACGCTCAGCGGTGCCGGGCTTGCCTAGAGGCTTGCCATCCAGTGAGGCCACCTGATCAGAGCCAATCACCAGGGCCTTGGGGTGCTGGCGGGCGATGGCTGCGGCTTTCTCTTCGGCCAATCGCAGCGCCAGATCCTGTGGTTTCTCGCCGGGTTTTGCGCTTTCATCGATATCCGGGCTGTGCCGGGCAAAGCTGATGCCGAGGCGGTGCAATAGCTCGGCGCGGTAGCTAGAACCGGAAGCGAGAACGATTTCGGGTGTCGTTGCAGATGGCATAAGTCGTTATCAAGTCTAAACATACTGATTTGCGGGCAGTTTAGCGGATTTTGCTTTGACAAACTGCCACCTCGGCCCTATGATTGCGCGCCTATGCGAAGACAGCCTCTGCCCCGACAGGTGGACGCTCGGAAGTTAACATCCACTGATGTTGAAATTTCCGGATGTCAGCCAGTCAGCGATTTCCCACGATTTGCTGCGGGACTCTGCGATAACGGCGGAGAAGTAGACGTTAAACTGCACTTTTTCCGGGACGATTCTTCGATCCACCGGCTTAGTGCGAGTCTGGCAACCCGGGTTTCCGTGGTCTGTCAGCGCTGTATGCAGGGCATGCCCATCGATATTCGCTCGGAGTTCGAGCTCGGTATCGTCTGGACAGAAGCTCAGGCCAAAGCGCTACCTCGCGAACTGGATTCGGTGATTCTGGGTGAAGAGCCACTGGAACTGCTTCCTCTTATAGAGGATGAACTGATTATCGAGACACCGTTCACCAATTTTCACCCGGTGGGCGAATGTCAGCCGGCGGGCCCTGTGGCCTACGGTGAGGAACAACCCGAGACTGCCGAGGAGAGGGACAACCCCTTCGCGGTATTGAAAGATTTGAAATCTAGCGATTAAACGCTGAGGAGCATTTAGCCATGGCTGTACAGAAGAGCAAAAAGACCCGGTCTCGCCGGGATATGCGTCGTTCACACGATGCGCTGAGCGGTCCCGCGCTGTCTGTGGATTCGACCAGCGGTGAGAAGCACCGTCGTCACCACGTGACTGCTGACGGTTTCTACCGTGGCCGCAAAGTTGTTGCCGGCAAAGACGACGAGTAACATTGGGCAGCAATGCCAACCCTAGCGATTGACGCCATGAGCGGAGACCACGGTCTCCGCTCTTCACTTCCGGCCGCCGCCAAGGCCATCGCTGAAATCCCCCATCTAAAGTTGACACTGCTTGGTCAGAAACAGGCCATGTTGGATGAGTGTCAGCGTCGCGCCATCGACCCTTCTCAATTTACCCTAGTCGACGTTCCCGATGTTATCGGCATGGACGAATCGCCTGCGGTTGCTTTGCGCAAAAAACAGGATTCTTCCATGTATAAAGCCATCGAGCTGCTGCGCGATGGCCAGGTGGAAGGTGTGGTCAGTGCGGGTAACACCGGCGCACTGGTCGCGCTGAGCCGCTTTCTGCTGGAGCGCTCACCGGGTATTCGCCGCCCGGCCATGTGTGCACCGCTGCCGGGGGATGGTGGCGATACCTATATGCTCGATCTCGGCGCCAATGTGGATTGCAAGGCCGAGGAGCTGGTGCAGTTTGCCGAGATGGGCTCAGCGCTGGTTACCTGCCTGAAGGGGATTGAAGCTCCCCGAGTGGCGCTGCTGAATATTGGTGAAGAGGCGAGCAAAGGCACGGAGCTCGTGCGTCAGACCGCTGAGCTGCTGGCCGCCGAGCCCAGCCTGAACTACATCGGTTTTATCGAAGGTTTCGACCTGTTTACCCACAAGGCCGATGTGATTGTGTGCGATGGCTTTGTGGGCAATATCGCGCTCAAGGTCTGCGAGGGTACTGCATCCTACATCAGCCGACAGCTCAAGGGCCGGTTTCGCCGCAGCTGGTATGGCCTGATCAGCGGGCTCTTTGTGCAGCCGCTCCTGAAAAACTTCAAAGACGACATCAACCCCGACGAATATAACGGAGCCGCCTTGCTGGGACTCAGTGGCGTGGTGGTGAAAAGCCACGGCGGTTCCAGCAAAAAAAGCTTTTATAGCGCAATCCGCCACGCCGCCAAGGCGGCAGAGCAGGATTTGCCACGGCGCATAGCGCAACAACTCACACTGACTTAAATCATTAACACAGGATAGGTATAACAATGACGAAAGGATTGGCTTTTGTATTTCCCGGTCAGGGCTCGCAGAAGGTCGGTATGCTGGCAGAGATTGCCGAGCAGGAAGCTGTGGTTCGCGAAACCTTCCAGGAAGCCTCAGATGCCCTCGGTTATGACATGTGGGACATGGTCCAGAACGGCGAGCAGGAAACCCTGAATCTGACGGAAAATACCCAGCCGATACTGCTGACCTCCAGCGTGGCCATGTGGCGCGTATGGCAGGCTCGCGGCGGCGCGGCGCCTTCTTATATGGCGGGTCACAGCCTGGGTGAATTCTCGGCGCTGGTCTGCGCCGGCAGCCTGAGCTTTGCCGATGGCGTGAAACTGGTGCGCTCGCGCGGCCAGTTTATGCAAACCGCCGTACCGGTGGGTGAGGGTTCCATGGCCGCCGTGCTGGGTCTGGATGATCAGGTGATTCTGGATATCTGCGCTCAATGCAGCGATGCCGGCGTGGTGGAAGCGGTTAACTTCAACGCCCCCGGTCAGGTGGTTATCGCGGGTAAAGTAGCTGCCGTGGACAAGGCCATTGAGGCACTGAAGGAGGCGGGTGCCAAGCGTGCCATGCCGCTGCCCGTCAGCGCACCTTTCCATACGTCTTTGATGCAGCCCGCGGCGGAAAAACTGAGCGAAGCCATCAACGCTATTCAATGGCAGGCGCCAAGCGTACCTGTGGTACATAACGTGCATGCCAAACCAGAAAATAGTGAGGCGGCAATCCGCGAGATTCTGATCAAACAGCTCTACAGCCCGGTGAAATGGGTGGATTGCGTACAGACCATGGTGGATGCAGGCGTGGAAACGACCCTCGAATGTGGCCCTGGCAAGGTGCTCAGTGGTCTGAACAAGCGCATTCACAAGCCGCTTAACTGCCTCAATATTGAAGACCCCGCAAGCCTTGAAAAAGCAATGGAAGCCTGCGGCTGATAACGAATAGAACAACTGGAGAGCATAATGAGCGACAAAATCGCACTGGTAACGGGCGCGAGCCGGGGTATTGGCAAGGCCATCGCGATGGCCCTTTCCGGGCAGGGGATGACGGTTATCGGTACCGCCACCACAGAGGGTGGTGCTGAGGCTATCACCGCCTATCTGAAAGAGGCGGGCAACGCCGGCTGCGGTATGGCGCTGAATGTGTCAGAGGCGGAGTCTGTCGACAGCGTTATCAAAGCCATCAATGAGCAGTTCGGTGCGCCGACGGTATTGGTCAATAATGCCGGCATCACCAAAGACAACATCATGATGCGCATGAAAGACGAGGAGTGGTTCGATGTCATCGATACCAACCTCAACTCCCTCTATCGTCTGACCAAGGCCTGCTTGCGCGGCATGACCAAGGCGCGTTGGGGGCGAATCGTTAATATCAGCTCCGTGGTCGGCTCCATGGGAAATGCCGGCCAGGCCAACTACGCCGCTTCCAAGGGCGGTATGGACGGTTTTTCCCGTGCTTTGGCTCGAGAAGTGGGTTCGCGCAATATCACCGTAAACAGTGTGGCGCCGGGCTTTATCGATACTGATATGACTGCCAAACTGCCGGAAGAGCAGCGCCAAGCGCTGGCGGCCCAAATTCCGCTGGCAAGACTCGGTCAACCCGAGGAAATTGCCGGCGTGGTGGCCTTCCTCGTCAGTGATGCTGCGGCCTACGTGACGGGTGATACCATCCACGTGAACGGCGGCATGTATATGGCGTAAACATTTGTTGTGCGGGATATTTTTGCCAGAAATGGGGTGAATTCAGTAAAATCCTGTGCACAAATTTCAAATCACGGGGTACAATGCCGACCTGATTTGGGGTGGTACTTTATACAGGTTTTCGAACGCGGCTTTTGTCCCCGACAGGCAGGCCCAACGAACCGACAAATACCGATTCATTAAACTAGGAGTCAATAACGACATGAGTAGCATTGAAGAACGCGTCAAGAAGATTGTTGCCGAGCAACTGGGCGTTAAAGAAGAAGACGTACAGGAGTCAGCATCTTTCGTCGAAGACCTGGGCGCGGATTCTCTGGATACCGTTGAGCTGGTGATGGCGCTGGAAGAGGAATTCGAGACTGAAATTCCTGACGAAGAAGCTGAAAAAATCACCACAGTTAAGCTGGCCATCGATTACATCAAGGAAAACCTGCAGTAATCACACGCCTTAGCGGCGTAACTGGTCTACAAAAAGCCGTTTCTATTGTTTAATAGAGCGGCTTTTTTTTTGGCGCTCCCTTTGTATTTCAGTTGTACGAAAAGTGGGCGCTGCTGCGTTGGGATAGACAGGGGCTGATAATGTCGAAAAGAAGAGTCGTTGTTACCGGAATGGGCATGGTGACCCCACTGGGTAATAACCTGGATGAAACCTGGAAGAACATCTGTGCGGGCAAGAGCGGTATTGGCCCTATAGAAAGTTTTGATGTCAGCGCGTTCAGTACTCAATTCGGTGGTTCCATTCGCGACTTCGATGTCAGCCCCTACATGGAGCCAAAAGAAGCCAAGCGCTTTGACCCCTTTATTCACTACGGTATGGCTGCGGCTATTCAGGCGCTGGAAGACAGTGGTCTGGAAATTGCCGAGGCCAACGCGGATCGCGTCGGTGCGGCTATTGGCTCCGGTATCGGCGGTATTGGTCTGATTGAGAAAAGCCGTCATATCATCGACAAATCGGGCCCGCGCAAACTGTCTCCCTTTACTGTCCCCGGCGCGATCATCAATATGCTGGGCGGGCTGTTGTCCATTCGCTACAACATGCGCGGCCCAAACATTGCTATCACCACAGCCTGTACTACAGGTACCCACAATATCGGCATGGCCGGGCGCATGATTGCTTATGGCGATGCCGATGCCATGATTGTCGGCGGCGCCGAGCTGGCCACGACACCGGTTGGCCTCGGCGGTTTTGCGGCGGCGCGAGCGATGTCGACCCGCAACGATGATCCGCAAGCCGCATCGCGCCCCTGGGATAAGGATCGCGATGGTTTTGTGCTCAGTGACGGGGCCGGCGTTCTGGTTCTTGAAGAACTGGAAAGTGCGCGGGCGCGCGGCGCGACGATTTACGCTGAATTGCAAGGCTTTGGCATGAGTGCCGACGCCTTCCATATGACCTCGCCACCGGAAGACGGCAACGGTGCGGCGCGGGCGATGCAAGCCGCGCTTAGTGATGCCGGGGTCGCCGCGGCGGATGTTCAATATATAAACGCTCATGGTACGTCGACGCCCGCGGGTGATGTTGCTGAAGCCCGGGCAGTGAAATCTGTGTTCGGCGACGCGGCCAATCAACTGGCGGTCAGCTCCACCAAATCCATGGTTGGCCACTTGCTGGGTGCTGCTGGCGCGGTAGAAGCCATCTTTTCGGTGTTGGCGATTCGCGACCAGATCGCGCCGCCGACCATTAACCTGGATAACCCGGACGATGAGTGCGATCTGAATTTTGTGCCGCATACCGCGCAGAAAATGACCATCACCCGAGCATTGTCAAACTCCTTCGGTTTTGGCGGAACCAACGGCAGTTTGCTGTTCGGTAAAGTCGACTGATCGCCGGCACAAGAGCTCAGACACCGGGGATGCAAACCCTGCATAATGGAAAGCCGGCCCAATCACTTCCCTTTGAGGACAGAGGTTGGGCGCTCGGCGATGCGCTGTTCGAAACCCTGTTGGTACGACAGGGTAGAGCGGTGTGGCTGGATGAACACCTGCAGCGTTTGCAGCAGGGCTGTGCGCAAATTCAATTGGATTTTCCCGAGAAAGCGCTGCGCACTGAGATTGATGCGCTGCTGAAATCCCACCCCTCAGAGCGCGCGGTGTTAAGACTTTGCCTGAGTCGCGACAGCCTCGGACTGCGCGGCTACGCGGCGGCTACTCGCACGCCTCATCGCTACTGTCAGATTGTTCCCGTGCCAGAGCCAGTTCGCGAATACTGGGAGCAAGGGGTTCGCGCGTTCGTGGCGCAAACAAGGTTACCCGAGCAGGGGCAATTGGCAGGTATCAAACACACCAACCGTCTGCCGCATGTGCTGGCGCGAGCTGAGCGCCCTCAGAGTGACTTTTCCGAAGGGCTGATGCTGTCGGTTAGCGGGTTGGTGATTGAAGGCATAGCCTCTAACTGTTTTATCGCGAAGAACGAAGTGCTATTTACGCCATTGCTGGATCAGGCTGGTGTGGCTGGTATCGCACGGAAGAAAGTAATTCAAAGTGCCCAGGTGGCTGGTGTACCCGTGATAGAGCGGAGACTGACAATGGCGGATATCACTGCGGCCGATGAGCTGTTTTTCTGCAACAGTTTGATTGGGCTCTGGCCGGTGCGGCAGCTAGACTGCCTGTCTTATTCATCTTTCAAGCTGTGCCAGTGGGTGCAGAGGGACCTGGAATCCGTCTGGTATGGTTAAGTGGTTAAAACGGCTTTTGCCGTTCAGTCTGGTAGCGATTACGCTGGCGGCCCTGACGGTATTATGGGCTGATCAGAAACTTAGTGAGCCCTTGAATCTGGTCGACGATGACTACCTGCTGGATTTGCGGCCCGGCACTGGGTTTTCCGCAATGGCCGCCAGTCTCGCCGCCGATGGCGTAATCGCCTATCCGGCGGATATCCTGAATGTCTACGCTCGTCTCACCGGCTCGGCTGGCGCGATCCAGTCCGGTGAATATCGCTTGCCTTCGGGGCTCAACAGTTACGATCTGCTGGCCTTACTGGTCAGTGGCGATGTGGTTCGCTATAGGGCGACCCTGATTGAGGGTTGGACCTTTGCGGAGATGGTGTCTTATCTGGCCGAGCACCCGGAGCTCGACAAACGTTTTGATCCCGCTCAGCCGCTGTGGGCGCAACTGGAAGTGACAGCGCCTCTGCACGAAAACCCCGAGGGGCTCTTTTTTCCGGATACCTACAGCTTTGTCAAAGGCGCGACGGATACGGGAATCATGAAGCGGGCTTACCGTCGCATGCAGGCTGTGCTGAATCAGGAGTGGCCCAAGCGCAGTGACAATTTGCCCTATGATTCGCCCTATGAAGCACTGATCATGGCGTCGATCGTTGAGAAGGAAACCGGTCAACCCCATGAGCGCCAGCGTATTGCCGGTGTTTTTGTCAGTCGGCTGGAGAAGAACATGCGGCTGCAGACAGACCCGACGGTCATTTATGGTTTGCCTGCGGCGGAAAAAAAGAATCTTCGATCGCGTCACCTGAAAGACGACAGTAACCCCTACAACACCTACCGACACAAAGGTCTGCCGCCAACGCCCATTGCCTTGCCGGGTCGAGCGGCCATTCACGCGGCGTTGCACCCGGTGCAGGATGGGGCTTTGTTCTTTGTCGCGAAGGGGGATGGCAGTCATCAGTTCTCGGAAACACTGGAACAGCACCAGCAGGCAGTGCGAGACTACCAGCTCAAGCGTCGCAAGGATTATCGATCCTCGCCGACAAAACCCTGAATCAAGGTCAGTCGTGAGCGGAAAATTTATTACACTGGAAGGCACTGAGGGCGTTGGGAAGTCAACCAACCTTGCCGTGATTGTGCAGTGGCTTGAGAGCCACAATATTCCCTTTATTCAAACGCGGGAGCCCGGCGGTACGCCGCTGGCGGAGCAGCTGCGCGAACTGCTGTTGGCACCGCGTGAAGAAGCGGTAGATCCCAAAGCGGAACTCCTGATGGTGTTTGCCGCCCGCGCCCAACACCTTGCCGAAGTGGTAAAGCCGGCTCTGGCGCGGGGCGAGTGGGTACTCTGTGATCGTTTTACCGATGCGACCTTTGCCTATCAGGGCGGCGGCCGGCAGTTGCCAACGACTTTGATTGAAGAGCTGGAAGCGTTGGTGCAAGAAGGGCTGCAGCCTGACTGTACTTTGTTGCTCGATCTTTGCCCGGAAGTCGGGCTGTCCCGCGCGCAGGAACGTGGTGAACTGGATCGTTTTGAAACCGAGGCCCAGGAATTTTTCGAGCGCGTGCGCGATGCCTATCTCAGTCGCGCCAAGGCCGACCCCGAGCGGTTTCATGTTATCGACGCCGCCCAGAGTATCGAGGCGGTAGCGTCAGATATTCGCAAGGTTCTGGACAGTGAACTGACGGGAGCGGGCAATGGCTGAGACCATATTGCCCTGGCAGGTGAGTCAGTGGGATCAGCTGGTACGCGCTGAAGAAGAGGGGCGTTTGGGTCACGCGCTGTTGTTGTCCGGCCCGTCGGGCATTGGCAAACAGCGTTTTGCCAAAGCCTTGATGCACTGGTTAGCCTGTGAGCAGCCTTCTGCACAAGGGGCATGCGGTACCTGCAGAGCTTGTCATTTCGGTCTGGAAAACCCGGATATTCATATTATTGAGCCACCTGAGGGCAAGCGTCAGATTGGCGTGGATCAGGTGCGCGAGCTGGTGGGTATCTCAGCGCAAACGGCCCATCGCAGTGGCGGCCGTAAAGTGATTTTGATTCAACCTGCGGATGCGATGAACACCAACACCGCCAATGCGCTGTTGAAAACGCTGGAAGAGCCGACGGGTGATACCGTATTGATTCTAATCAGTGACGAGCCAGCCAGATTGCTGCCGACCATTCGATCACGCTGCCAGCGGTTGCCCTTTCCCGTGCCGCCAAAATCGCTGGCACAGGATTGGTTGAAGATGATTGTCACCGATCGCGAGCAATGTGAGGTTTGCCTCCATGAAACGGGGGGGCGTCCGCTAGCCGCCCAGTTTTTGTTTGAGAGTGATGGTCTCGCTGCGCGCCAGCGTTGTGATGAGACCTTGCAAGCGTGGGTTGCCGGCGAGATCAGTTTGTCGCAGGCTTCAGATGCGTTGAAAGACTGCGAACTCGATTTTCTGCTGGAATGGCTGTCGCAGCGCACTCATCACTTGTTGCGTGCCGTGATGGGGGGCGATGAGTCTGCAGTAAACACGATTTGGCAAAGCTGGCGGCAGCGTCCGGCGCAGGACATCCTCGCGTTTCAGCAGCAAGTTCTGGAACTGCGCGCGCAGGTTCAGCGCGGTGTGGCAGTGAACCGCCAGCTGACGCTGGAGTCTTTGTTGCTGAGCTGGAATATGCCGGCAAGGCGGGTAGGGCTTGGCCTATAGTGGTCATCCCGTTATGCTTGCGCATACTGACTGACACGAACGTCGACAACGGAGCAAAAAGAGAATGGCGCTGAACCCGGGTGGCAAAGGTGGCATGCTGTCACTGAACATCAAGGATAAGTCTGTGCTGTTCAGTGCGTATATGCCCTTTGTGAGCGGTGGCGGTCTGTTTATTCCGACCAATAAACCTTATCAGATCGGTGATGAGGTTTTCATGCTTCTTACGCTGATGGAAGAGCCCGAAAAGATTCCGGTAGCTGGCAAGGTTGTCTGGATTACGCCGCGTGGTGCGCAGGGTAACCGCAGCCCCGGTATCGGCGTTCAGTTTATTGGCGATGACGATACTGCCAATCGCAAGATCGAGGAATATCTGGCGGGTATGCTGGATTCCGATCGCGCGACTCATACGATGTAACGGTCGGGCGCCGCATCGCAACTTAGCCCATTCGGGTATCAGTAAATACGGAACAGGTATTATGTTGATCGATAGCCACTGTCATCTCGACAGACTGGATCTTTCTCCCTATGACGGTAATCTCGACGCGGCACTGCAGGCGGCGCGCGAGCGCGGTGTGCAGCGGATGTTGTGCATCGGCATTGATCGCGGCAATGCGCAAACTGTGGTGGATATTGCCTCAAAACATGAGGACATCTACGCATCCGTCGGTATCCACCCACTGGACCTGGCTGACGACATTGAAGCAACTGATGCACTGATCGAACTGGCGGATCACCAGCGAGTGATTGCCATCGGTGAAACCGGTCTGGATTATTATTACTCCGAAGACAACAAGGCCGCCCAACAGGACAGTTTTCGCAATCACCTTCGCGCTGCCGCCAAAATCCGCAAGCCGTTAATAGTCCATACCCGCAATGCTCGCCAGGACACCCTCGATATTATTCGCGAAGAATCCGATCCTGACGTGGCCGGTGTGCTGCACTGTTTTACCGAGAGCCGGGAAATGGCTCATGCGGCGCTGGATATGAATTTCTATATTTCCTTCTCGGGTATTATCACCTTCAAAAATGCTGCAGATTTACGCGAGGTGGTTGCCAGCGTGCCGCTGGATCGTATGCTTGTGGAAACCGATTCTCCCTATCTGGCGCCGGTGCCGTTTCGCGGCAAGAAAAACGAGCCCAAATACGTAGTGGAAGTGGCGCAATGCGTGGCTGATATCAAGGGCATTTCCTTTGAAGAGGTGGTCGCGCAAACCGCTGAAAACTTTAATCGCCTGTTTAAACTGGCAGCTTAAGAGGCCTGCTCCTTGTCTGATCTGTTGAAAACCCCGCTGTTTGATTTGCACGAAAAACTCGGTGCGAAAATGGTTCCCTTTGCAGGCTATGCCATGCCCGTGCAATACCCGGAAGGCGTATTGAAAGAACATCTCGCCACCCGCGACAGCGCCGGCTTGTTTGATGTATCGCATATGGGGCAGATTCGCGTTACGGGTGAGGACATCGCAGCGGCACTGGAAAGCGCCTTGCCTCAGGACGTGATCGGTCTGGCAGAGAACCGCCAGCGCTACGGTCTGCTGACCAACGAAGAGGGCGGTATTCTCGATGATCTGATGTTTGCCAACTGTGGTGACCATTTCATGCTGGTGGTTAACGCGGCCTGTAAACACGAGGATCTGGCCTGGCTGCGCGCCCGGGTTCCCCAACTGCAGTTCGAATTGCTGGACGACAAAGCTCTGCTCGCATTGCAGGGGCCGAAAGCCCGCGCGGTGATGGAACGCTTGGCACCCGGTGCGGAAAAGATGGTATTTATGGATACCGCTGATCTGACAGTAGCCGGCATCGATTGTTGGGTCAGCTGCTCGGGCTACACCGGTGAAGACGGCTATGAAATCTCGGTGCCGTCTACACGCGCCGCAGAGCTCGCCGAAGCTCTGCTGGCCTGCGATGAAGTTTCCGCCATCGGTCTCGGCGCACGGGATTCCCTGCGACTGGAAGCGGGACTTTGTCTCTATGGCCATGATATCGACACCAGCAAAACTCCGGTTACCGCCAATCTGAAATGGGCGGTCAACAAGGCCCGCCGCCCTGATGGCGAGCGCGCCGGCGGCTATCCCGGTTCTGAGGTGATTGCTGCACAGTGGTCTACTGGGGTGGACAGCCAGCGGGTGCTGCTGGACATAGAAGGTCGCGCGCCCGTTCGTGAGGGCGTGCGCCTAGTGGATGCCAACGATGTGCCGGTTGGCGTGGTAACCAGCGGTGGTTTTGGTCCCAGCGTAAGCAAGCCCGTTGCCATGGGCTATGTTTCCTCTGCTGCGATGGAAGGGGAAATTTTCGCCGAGGTACGCAAAAAGAAAATCCCCATTGCCGTGCGCAGCAAGCCCTTTGTTGAACAGCGTTATTTCAGAGGCTAATCCCACGCATGTCGACCTTTCGGCTGGGATTAATAGAGGGCTTCTACGGGCGCCAATGGTCCTGGCCGGAACGTCACGATATGGCGTCTTTTCTCGCCGACGCCGGCTACAGTCACTACGTCTATGCGCCGAAAGGGGATGGTAGCCTGCGCGCGCAATGGCGCGAGCCATTTGTTGATCTCCAGAATCTGACGCATTTTTCAGCGTATTGCCGTGGATTGGGCCTGAAATTCGGGGTGGGCCTGTCACCCATGGGACTGCAATTATCCTATTCAGACCGTGATCGGGCGGTATTGAGAGATCGTCTCAACGAGCTTGCAGCGATTGGGCTCGATACGCTGTGGATACTGTTTGACGATATGCGCGGTGATCACGCCGATCTTGCTGCCAGTCAATCCCGTGTTATGCACGATGTGCGTGACGTCTTTGACGGTGAGTTGGCTGTTTGCCCCGGCTACTACAGTTTTGATCCGGTGTTGGATGAGGTTTTTGGTGAGCGCCCGGCGAACTATCTGCAAGATCTCGATGCGGGGCTGGATGCCAGTGTTGATATTCTCTGGACCGGTGCGAAGGTCATTTGCGAGACGCTGACGGTCGAGGATTGTCGCCAATTCACCGAGCTTACCGGGCGTAAGCCGCTATTGTGGGACAACTACCCCGTCAACGATGGCCGCAAAACTAGCCCCTTTCTTCATCTGAATGCCTTTACCGGTCGTGATCCCGCGATTAAACAGGCGGCGGCGGGGCATTTCGCCAATCCGATGAATCAGCCGAGTCTGTCAAAAATTCCACTGATGACCCTCCCGCAATTGTACAGCGACTACACTGATGCGGATCAGTTGCGTCGTGCCTCACTGGATAGGCTTCCCGCAGACTTGTCGCAGGTGTTGGAGCGGGATTGGGCGCGATTCCAGCGCCAAGGGCTGGACGGGCTTTCTGATCGGGAGAAACGCGCTCTGCTGCATGAATATCGGTCATTGCCCCATCCGGCGGCCAAAGAGGTCTGCGACTGGCTGGAAGGAGGCTATACCTTTGATCCTGAGTGTTTGACGGGCTGAGGCGGGCCTAAGCGGTTGCGGAAAATGGCCGGTTACGGTAATGTCTGCACCCCATGTTTACATGGTAAACATGTTTGTGGCGTCAGCTGTACTCATCCGGCGCCGCGCCGAGGAAGGATTTGAACGCCCGTCGGATTTTCGACAATGGCCGGTTCGCCGGCGATGTGTTCACGCTGCACTGCAGCCAATAACTCAAGTGATGTGAGGAAAACACATGATTTACGAAGGCAAGGCCATCTCGGCCAAGTTCCTGGATAACGGTGTCGCTGAGCTGTGTTTCGATCAGCAAGGCGAATCTGTCAATAAATTCGACCAGCTTACGCTACGCGAACTGGACGAAGCCACCAAAGCGCTGGCCCAGGAAAAGGACCTGAAAGGGGTTCTGGTCACCAGTGCCAAGTCTGTCTTTATCGTCGGTGCCGATATCATGGAATTCACCGACATGTTCAAACTGCCCGACGACGAGCTGAAGGGCTGGGTTCGCGAGGCCAATGGCATCTTCAATCGTTTCGAAGACCTGCCGGTTCCCACTGTAGCGGCCATTAACGGCATCGCACTGGGTGGCGGTTTTGAAATGTGTCTGGCCTGTGACTACCGCGTTATGTCCAGTAAGGCCCGTGTTGGTCTGCCGGAAGTTAAACTGGGCATCAACCCCGGTTTCGGCGGCACTGTACGCCTGCCGCGAGTCATCGGTCCCGACAACGCCATGCTGTGGGCGGCTACTGGCAATGATCAAAAGCCTGATGCCGCTTTGAAAGACGGCGGTGTGGACGCGGTTGTTGAGCCTGACAACCTGCGCGACGCGGCGCTGGATTTGCTCTCCAAAGCCATCGACGGCACCTTCGATTACAAAGCCCGCCGTCAGGAAAAACTGGAGCCGGTTAAACTGAACGACATCGAGCGCATGATGTCTTTCACCACCGGTAAAGCCATGATCGCCCAGCAGGCTGGCAAGAACATGCCCGCGCCGCTGACCGTTGGCAAATCCATGGAGAAAAACGCGGCTCTGGGTCGTGACGAAGCCATCGAAGTTGAAATTGAATACTTCGCCAAGCTGGCCAAAACACCTGAAGCGGCTGCACTGGTTGGTCTGTTCCTGAACCAGCAGACTCTGGGTAAGCGCAACAAGCAGTGGGAAAACAAGGCTGAGCCTGTAAACAAGGCGGCTGTACTGGGTGCCGGCATCATGGGCGGCGGTATTGCTTACCAGAGCGCTTACAAGGGCACGCCGATCCTGATGAAGGACATCGCAGACGCGGGTCTGGATCTGGGTATGAGCGAAGCCACCAAACTGCTGGCCAAGCGCGTTGATCGCGGCCGTATGTCTGGCCTGCAAATGGGTGAAGTGCTGAGCAGCATCCGTCCGACGCTGGACTACACCGGTTTTGATAAAGCCGACGTTGTCGTTGAAGCGGTTGTTGAAAACGTGAAGGTCAAACACGCGGTACTGTCCGAGTGCGAGCAGCACATTCGTGAAGACGCGGTGCTGGCTTCCAACACTTCAACGATCTCGATCACCCGTCTGGCCGAGCCCCTGAAGCGTCCGGAAAACTTCTGTGGCATGCACTTCTTCAACCCGGTACATCAGATGCCGCTGGTTGAGGTTATTCGCGGTGAGAAGACCAGCGATGAAACCGTTGCGCGCGTTGTGAAATACGCCACGCAAATGGGCAAGACGCCGATTGTTATCAACGATTGCCCCGGATTCTTCGTTAACCGTGTTCTGTTCCCGTACTTTGCCGGTTTCGACATGATGGTGCGTGACGGTGTGGATTTCCGCCGCATCGACAAGGTCATGGAAAAATTCGGCATGCCGATGGGTCCTGCCTACCTGATGGACGTGGTGGGTATCGATACCGGTTTCCACGCTGCCGAAGTGATGGCAGAAGGCTTCCCGGATCGCATGAAGCACGACTACACCGGTATTTCCGAGCTGATGTTCAAGGCTGATCGCTACGGTCAGAAGAACGGTGTTGGCTTCTACCGCTACGAGAAGGACAAGAAGGGCAAGCCGCGCAAGACTGAAGACGAAACGGCCCTGAAAATGGCGGCCGATTGCGCCGAGAAGTCCATCGAGATCACTGACGAAGAAATCGTTGCCCGCATGATGATCCCCATGTGTACCGAAACTCTGCGCTGTCTGGATGAGAACATCGTCAGCTGCCCGGAAGATGCGGACATGGGTCTGATCATGGGTATCGGCTTCCCGGTATTCCGTGGCGGCGCGCTGCGCTACATCGACCAGATGGGTGCCAAGGCCTTCTGCGAAATGGCAGATAAATTTGCCCACCTCGGTAAGCTCTACGAGCCCACTGAGAGCATTCGCAAAATGGCCGAAAACGGCGAAACCTTCTTTAAATAATCTGGTGCAGGAGCTTAACCAATGAGTTACCAAGATACTGATGTTGTAATTGTTGATTGCGCCAGAACCGCGATGGGGCGCTCAAAGAACGGTGTTTACCGCAACGTTCGTGCTGAAAACATGTCTGCGGAGCTGGTCAACAAACTGTTGGCCCGCAACCCGGAACTGGACCCGGCGGATATCGAAGATGTGATCTGGGGCTGTGTTAACCAGACCCTGGAGCAGGGTTGGAACATTGCCCGCATGATGTCTGTACTGACGGTTATCCCGCACACCGTTGCTGGCCAAACCGTCAGCCGCCTGTGTGGCTCTTCCATGTCGGCGCTGCACACCGCCGCTCAGGGCATCCAAACCGGTTACGGTGACGTCTTCCTGGTGGGTGGTGTTGAACACATGGGTCATCTGGCTATGAACCACGGTATTGATCCCAACCCGCAGGCCAGCAAGCACGTTGCCCGTGCCGCCGGCATGATGGGCATGACCGCTGAAGCGCTGGGTATGCTGCACGGCATCACTCGCGAGCAGCAGGATCAGTTCGGTCTGCGTTCTCACCTGCGTGCCGCCGATGCCCGCGCCAATGGTCGTTTTGATGGTGAAATCATTGCCATTGAAGGTCACGACGAAGACGGCAAGAAAATCCTCGTGACCGAAGACAACACCATACGTCCGGAAACCACGCTGGAAGGTCTGGCGGAACTGCGTCCGGCCTTTGATCCGCGCAACGGTACCGTAACTGCCGGTACCAGCTCGCAGATCGCTGACGGTGCCTCGGCCATGCTGGTGATGTCTGGAGCCAAGGCCAAGGCCATCGGTGCCAAGCCTCGCGCCCGTATCATCGGTATGGGTGTGGCCGGTGTTGATCCGTCTATCATGGGTTACGGTCCTGTGCCTTCCACTCAGAAGGTCCTGAAGAAACTCGGCATGACCATGAAAGACGTGGATCTGGTTGAGCTGAACGAGGCCTTCGCCGCGCAGGCGCTGCCGGTACTGAAGGATCTGGAGCTGCTGGACGTAATGGATGAGAAGGTCAACCTGAATGGCGGCGCGATCGCTCTGGGCCACCCCTTCGGTTGTTCCGGTACCCGTATCACCGGCACTTTGCTGAACGTGATGGAACAGCAGGACAAGAGTGTTGGTCTGTCGACCATGTGTATTGGCATGGGTCAGGGCATCAGCACCATTATCGAACGCGTCTGATTCATCGTTCGATGCACGTCGCAAACGGGCCTTCGGGCCCGTTTTTGTTTGTGCGATCAGGCAGTTGGCCGTGCTACCATTGCGCTTCCGAAGCTATCAGCCTGTTATTTACAGCCCATTCCCGCTCATGACTGTTCCCGTACTCCTCGCCCAGCATTCACCGGAATCCCTGTTGGCCGCACAACCCCCAGGCGGTTTGGTGGCGATTGCCTATGGCCTTGAGCGCTTCTGGTCATCGGAAGGCGGTGAGGAGCGCTTGATAGCGGTTTATCAACGACAGGAGCAGGGAACCACATTCATTGTTCAATCTGACTCGAAGCCGTTGCGGGAAACGCTGAAAGCGCATGCGGGCGACCTCGCGACCTTGGCGAGTGAACTGCAAACCGACGTTTTCAGCACCAACACAGCGATTGCGCTTGATCCTGTCCATATCCCCAAACCCTGGGGGGGAGAGATCTGGTACACCGGAATGGAAGATCGCGGTCTGGCCGGAGCGGGCCATGCGGGACGCAGTGTGCCACTGCCGTGGGTGCTTTCCGCCTTGCCGGATCAGCTGGTCGCGGGTCGGGAGCGGGGTATTGTGCTCCTTAAAATACTGGCGCCGCGTCCGGAAGAGGTCTTTGGTGATCTCTATTTCGAGCTGCACGAAGAAAAGCGGGAAGTCTATGTGGTTACGGCAGTAGATGAGAGCGCCTGGCCGGATGGTACCGGTGCCATTCGCTTTGGTTTTGATCCGGCGGTTCGTGCGCAATATGACAGCGACAGCGAATTTCGCAGCGCCTTTGCTAGCGCTGTAGCAGATTATGAGGCGGTTCGTCGCAAAATTGACGAGGAGCTTGATCGGCGAGCCGAAACTGAGGGCAGGGCGGCGGACAGGGAGGCCTGGTTGGCGGACCTGCCTGCAGAACTGACCGCGGAGGAGAAATCCCAGCGCGACGCCATGAATCGCTTTACCGCCCTCAAACCCTTGCGGGTGGGGGATGTGGTCAAGGTGCCTACCCTGACGCCGCATTCCCTGCAGCACGGCGTGCGCACGGTCGAGTTCCAGACCCCCGTCTATGAGCGTTTGATTGTGGCCTTCGCCCAGAAAGTGCTCACACAAAAGCACTGGGATACTGCCAAGGCCATCGAGCTGATGAATCTCGAGCCCGAGCCCGAGGCGCCTTTTGAGGTGTTGGTTGAGAGCGAGGGTGTCTGCGTCGAACGCATTGTCGATTTTCCGGATTTTGAGGTGCAGCGTTATACCGTGGCGCCCGGATACACCGTTTCGATCCCGAGCCCTTCAGACTATGCGGTGCTTATGCAGGTGCAGGGCGAGCTGCCGCTAGGCGTGTGCCCGCTGCAAGCCGAGCAGGCGGTTCTCTTGCCGCAAAACTGGAGGGGATTGGAGATTGAGCACAAAGGCGCTAAGCCGCTGATTTTTCTTGTCGCCTTGCCCCGCTAAATCCCTTTGATAGCGCGCTGCCCTCGCTTGCGAGGCGCGGGGCGCTGTGGCACAATTGCCGACCAAAATTTGCAGGCCCAATCGCACCTTTATGTTGTTTAGCCTGCTAATACAAAGGCTTAGACCTGCCTTTTGAAGAATTTGCGAAAGTGGCGGAATTGGTAGACGCACTGGATTTAGGTTCCAGCGCCGCAAGGCGTGAGAGTTCGAGTCTCTCCTTTCGCACCATATTTTGACAATCTACTTTTTCGACAGACAGGCTGCGCGCTCCGCGCAGCTTCCTCAGAGGGATTCCCATGCAAGTGTCAGTAGAAACGACTTCTGGTCTGGAGCGTCGTTTAATCGTTGGTGTACCCGCCGAGCGCATCGACAGCGCGGTTAACTCCAAACTTCAGAAAGCTTCCAAAACCGTTCGTCTGGACGGTTTCCGCCCCGGCAAAGTGCCGATGAAGGTTATGCGCCAGCGTTTTGGTGAGTCTGTGCGCATGGAAGTGCTGGGCGAAGTGATGAATGAATCCTTCTACGAGGCCATTCAGCAGCAGGATCTCAAGCCGGCTGGTCAGCCCGCGATTGAGCCTAAATCCATGGAAGCCGGCCGTGATCTGGAATACGTGGCGACCTTCGAAGTCTTCCCTGAAATTGAGCTGAAAGACTACAGCAGCATCAAGGTTGTCAAGCCGGTGGCTGAAGTGACTGACGCTGATATCGACAAGATGATCGATAATCTGCGCGAGCAGCGCGCGACCTACGAGACCGTTGAGCGTGCCGCTCAGGACGGCGATCAGGTGGTTATCGACTATCTGGGCACCAAAGACGGCGAAGCCTTTGAAGGTGGTGCTGCGGAAGATTCCAATCTGGTGCTGGGCAGTGGCCAAATGATTCCGGGCTTTGAGGATGGAATCGTCGGCATGAAGGCCGGTGAAGAGAAAGTCCTGTCATTGAGCTTCCCTGAGGACTACCACAGCGAAGAGCTGAAAGGTGCCGCAGTTGAGTTCAAGATCAACCTAAAAGAAGTGAAGGAAAAAGCTCAGCCAGAGCTGAACGACGAGTTCTTCAAGTTGTTCGGTGTCGAAGAGGGCGGTATGGATGCCTTCCGCGCTGAAGTGAAGAAAAACATGGATGGTCAGCTGGAAAGTGCGGTGGAAAACCGTATCAAGCAGCAGATCATGGACGGCGTTCTGGATGTGCACAGCGACCTGCAAGTGCCCAAGGCACTGATCAGTCAGGAAATTGATGCTCTGCGCAACCAACAGCTGCAGCAGTTTGGCGATCTGGCCAAGCAGATCAATGCCAAAGACATCTTCCCCGATGAAGTGTTCGCGGAAAATGCCGAGCGCCGCGTTAAACTGGGTCTGGTGCTGAATGAGCTGGTCAGCAAGGAAGGCATCGAAGCCGATGCGGACAAAGTTCGCGAAACTATCGAAAAAATGGCGGCGAGCTATGATGACGCGGAGCAGGTGGTAAACTGGTACTACAGCAACCCGCAACAGCTTCAGGGAATCGAGTCTCTGGTGGTTGAAAATCAGGTTGTTGATAATCTGCTTGAAAAAGCGCAGGTTAGCGAGGAAACTTCCAGTTACGAAAAAGTGATGTCGCCGCCCGAAGAAGAGGCTGCTGAAGACGAATAAGCCGTCTCAGCTGTAGTGGACTCTTAAAGCGATCGGGTGAAAATTCGGTCGCTTTGTTTTTTGTGGGTCCGAAAATGTGGCGGCGCTAATTAATTGGCAAGCCGGAATATAAAAGAGGAACTATGTCGCGCTACAGTTCAGAAGGTTATAACTCCCAACAGATTAACAATCTCGGCCTGGTGCCGATGGTCGTCGAGCAGACCGCCCGCGGTGAACGCTCCTTTGATATCTATTCCCGCATGCTGAAAGAGCGCGTGATTTTCTGTGTTGGCCCTGTTGAAGACCATATGGCCAACCTGATCGTGGCGCAGATGCTTTTCCTCGAGTCTGAAAACCCCGATAAGGACATCCACCTATATATCAATTCACCCGGTGGGTCGGTGACTGCGGGGCTGTCAATTTACGACACGATGCAGTTTATCAAACCGGATGTCAGCACCATGTGTATTGGCCAGGCGGCCAGCATGGGGGCCTTTTTGCTGTCGGGCGGCACCAAAGGCAAGCGCTTCATGCTGCCCAATGCCCGCACCATGATCCACCAGCCCAGCGGCGGTGCTCAGGGTCAGGCGACCGATATTGATATTCACGCTCGTGAGATCCTGATCATTCGAGAGCGCCTGAACGAACTGATGGCTGAGCATACAGGTCAGGATATTGAAAAAATCCGTCTGGACACTGAGCGTGACAATTTCATGAATGCAGAGCAGTCCAAGGCTTATGGTCTGGTCGATGAGGTGATGACGCAGCGGAAAATGGCCGAGAATACGTAGTATTCATTATGCCCTAGGCTTGCAAATTGCGGCAAAAATCCGCATCTTTAGAGAGTTAAAGTTTTTAATGCACCGTTATGGTGCATCTGTTGGAGAGCTTGATGGCAGATCACACGAAAGACGGGGACGACAGTGGCAAACTGCTTTACTGTTCGTTCTGTGGCAAAAGCCAGCACGAAGTCAGAAAACTGATTGCGGGACCGTCTGTATTTATCTGCGACGAATGTGTTGATCTCTGTAATGACATTATTCGCGAAGAGATTCAGGAAAGCAGCAGTGAAGGTAGCCATGATCGCCTGCCCACACCCGCTGAAATCAAAGACATCCTCGGCCAGTACGTTATTGGTCAGGAACGTGCTAAGAAGGTATTGGCGGTAGCGGTTTACAACCACTACAAGCGTCTTCGTTACGCGGATACCAGTGCAGAAGACGTTGAGTTGGGCAAGAGTAATATCCTCTTGGTTGGCCCCACCGGTAGCGGTAAAACGCTTTTGGCCGAAACTCTGGCGCGCCTGCTGGATGTGCCCTTTACTATTGCTGACGCCACTACCCTGACCGAAGCCGGTTACGTGGGTGAGGACGTCGAAAACATCATTCAGAAACTGCTGCAGAAATGCGACTACGATGTCGACAAGGCTCAGATGGGTATTGTCTATATCGATGAGATAGACAAGATTTCCCGAAAGTCGGATAACCCCTCAATCACCCGCGATGTGTCGGGTGAGGGTGTTCAGCAGGCTCTGTTGAAACTGATCGAAGGCACCGTGGCTTCGGTTCCGCCGCAGGGTGGCCGCAAGCATCCGCAGCAGGAATTCCTGCAAGTGAATACGGCCAATATCCTGTTTATCTGTGGCGGCGCGTTTGCCGGCCTGGATAAAGTGATTCGCGATCGTTCCGAGCGCGGTGGTATTGGCTTCTCAGCGGAAGTGAAAAGCAAGAACGACAAGCGCAACGTTGGGGAAGTACTGGCCGATCTGGAACCGGAAGATCTGGTTCGCTACGGTCTGATTCCCGAGTTTGTCGGTCGTCTGCCGGTTATTGCCACGCTGGAAGAGCTGGACGTGGATGCGCTGATCAGCATTCTGACAGAGCCCAAGAACTCTCTGACCAAGCAGTACGGCAAACTGTTTGAGATGGAAGGGGTGGATGTCGACTTCCGTGAGGATGGTCTGCGTGCGGTGGCTGAACGGGCCATGGAACGCAAAACCGGTGCCCGCGGGCTGCGCTCCATTTTGGAGGCGGTACTACTCGATACCATGTACCAAATCCCGTCGCTGGATAATGTCAGCAAGGTGGTCATTGATGAATCCGTGATCAAGGGCGAGTCGGAGCCCATGCTGGTGTACCACAACAGCGACAAGAAGAAAGCCGCGCCAGACGATTAAAATCTGAGCAGAACCAAGCAGGACGGGCCGATTTATCGGCCCTTTTTCATTTATTTCTCTGTCAATACCTTGTAATTCCGCTGTCTACGCCCCATGTTAAAGGGAGTCGGACACAGGTGCCGACCTCCGTTCCACCTGTTACGAGGTTGCCAATGGGTGATTCCAACGAGATGAAGGACTTTCCGTTACTGCCGTTGAGGGATGTGGTTGTCTACCCTCATATGGTGATACCCCTTTTTGTCGGGCGCGATAAATCAATCCGTGCGCTCGAAACCGCGATGGCATCGAATAAGGAAATTATGCTAGTCGCGCAACGTGACCCGAATGTCGACGAGCCGGGCACAGACGATCTGTACGATGTTGGTACGGTCTCCAATATCCTCCAACTGCTACGACTGCCAGACGGTACGGTGAAGGTTTTGGTGGAAGGCGCTTATCGCGCCGAAATTCATCAGGTCGAAGATAACGGCGAATTTTTCCAGGCGCAGGTCTCCGGTCTGGATGCGGAGGAAGTGGATAGCAGCGAAGCAGAATCCCTGATTCGCAGTGCCATCACCCAGTTTGAAAAATACGTCAACGTCAGCAAGAAGATTCCGGCTGAAGTTCTGACGTCTTTGTCAGGTATCGACGAGGTTGGCCGGCTGGCTGACAGCGTTGCGGCGCACATGAGTATGGAGCTGGAACAGAAGCAGGCCATTCTCGAAATGCTGTCCGAGCGCGAGCGCCTCGAGCATTTGATGACGGTCATGGAATCTGAAATTGACCTGTTCGCGGTCGAGAAGCGCATTCGCGGCCGGGTCAAAAAGCAGATGGAGCGCAGTCAGCGCGAGTATTATCTGAATGAGCAAATGAAGGCCATTCAGCGCGAACTGGGCGACATGGAAGAGGGTGGTAACGAGCTCGAAGCCCTCGAAGCCAAGATTAAAGAAGCGGGTATGAGCGCTGAGGCCGAAGAAAAGGCCATGTCGGAGCTTGCCAAGCTGAAGATGATGTCGCCGATGTCTGCCGAGGCCTCGGTGGTGCGCGGTTACATTGACTGGCTGATTTCCATTCCCTGGCAGAAACGCTCTCGCGTAAAACACAACCTCGACAAGGCCGAGGAAGTACTGAACGCGGATCACTACGGTCTGGAAGAAGTTAAAGACCGTATTGTTGAATATCTCGCGGTGCAAAAACGGGTCAAGAAAGTGAAGGGCCCGGTGCTTTGTCTGGTGGGACCACCGGGGGTAGGTAAAACCTCTCTGGGTGAATCGATTGCTCGCTCCACCAATCGCAAGTTTGTGCGGATGGCGCTGGGCGGCGTTCGCGATGAGGCAGAAATTCGCGGTCATCGCCGTACGTATATCGGCTCGATGCCGGGTAAGATCATTCAGAAGCTGTCCAAAGTCGGTGTGCGAAATCCCCTGTTCCTGCTCGATGAAATCGACAAAATGGGTATGGATCATCGGGGCGATCCAGCCTCAGCCTTGCTGGAGGTGCTCGATCCGGAGCAGAACAACAGCTTCAGTGATCACTATCTGGAGGTGGATTACGATTTGTCAGACGTGATGTTTGTCTGCACGTCGAACTCTCTCAATATTCCGCCGGCACTCTTGGACCGTATGGAAGTCATCCGTATTCCCGGTTATACCGAAGCGGAAAAAACCAATATTGCGCGCCGTTATCTGATTCCCAAGCAGATGAAGAACAATGGTTTGGCTGAGAACGAATTAACCATCGAAGAAAGCGCGATCCGCGACGTGATTCGCTTCTATACCCGCGAAGCGGGTGTACGCGGACTTGAGCGTGAGCTCGCCAAAGTCTGTCGCAAGGTGGTGAAAAGTCTTGCCAGAAAGCAGGGTAAGGACTCCCAGCTGGTGGTGTCGTCAGATAATCTGGGTGATTTTCTGGGTGTGCCGAAGTACAGCTTTGGCAAAGCCGAAGAAGAAAACCGCATTGGTCAGGTGACCGGTCTCGCCTGGACACAGGTAGGTGGTGAGCTGCTGACGATCGAAGCCGTGTCCGTAGTGGGCAAGGGGCGTCACGTTAAGACGGGCTCGTTGGGCGACGTGATGCAGGAATCCATTCAGGCTGCTCTGACGGTGGTGAAAAGTCGCTCTCAGGCGCTGGGGATTCCCGCCAATTATCACGATACCCACGACATACACATTCACGTTCCAGAGGGGGCGACTCCGAAGGACGGCCCGTCTGCGGGTATTGGAATGTGTACGGCATTAGTGTCGGTGATAACGGGTATACCCGTGAAGTCTTCAGTTGCGATGACCGGAGAGATTACACTTCGTGGTCAAGTGCTGAAGATTGGTGGGCTAAAGGAAAAACTTCTTGCCGCGCACCGGGGTGGTATCACAACCATCATTATTCCCGCTGAAAATGAGCCGGATCTGAAAGAGATTCCGGATGACATTAAAGCTGACCTAGTGATTAAACCGGTCAAGTGGATCGATGAGGTTTTGGAGATAGCACTCGAGCATTTACCAAAGCCAATATCTGATGAAGAGTACCTTGCGGGCTTGTCTCAGCAGAAATTGGACGCGGATGTGACAGAAGGTCAGGGGAGCTCGCGATATAGTGCGCATTGACGCGACACTTCCTTGACCGTCATAAATGCAGTTGGTATAAATCCCACTCTTAATTCAGTTGATAAGCCTGTTGTCACTGAGAACAGGGAGTGGTTTATTAATTACTTTCTTTTTACGCATTGCCTACAAACGAAGGGGATAATAAGTGAATAAATCTGAGCTAATCGATGCCATCGCTGCTTCAGCGGACCTGCCTAAAGCTGCCGCAGGTCGTGCACTGGACGCGGTTGTCGATTCAATTACGGATGCTTTGAAAAAAGACGATTCGGTATCTCTGGTTGGTTTCGGTACGTTCAGTGTTAAAGAGCGTGCTGCTCGCACTGGTCGCAACCCGCAAACTGGTGAGCCGATCAACATTGCTGCGGCCAAGATCCCCAGCTTTAAAGCGGGTAAAGCGCTGAAGGATGCTGTTAACTAATACGGCGCCTACTTCGTAACACCGTTCGGGGCCTTAGCGCTCCATAATAAAGGCGCATCGAAAGATGCGCTTTTTTTGTAAGTAGTGGAAGAACATGCTTCAGAATATCCGCGACAATATCCAAGGCGTCGCCGCCAAAATAATTATCGGTCTGATGATCGTTCCCTTCGCGCTGTACGGTATCGATTTCCTGTTCAGTGGTAGCAGTGACACACCGGTCGCTGTGGTGAATGGTGAGAAAGTCAGTCAGTTTGAACTTGATCAGGCGCTCGCCATGCAGAAGCGCCAGCTGCTCGCCATGATGGGGAATAATATTGATCCCGGATTGCTCGATGACGCTGTTTTGCGAAGGCCGGCGCTGGACTCCCTGATTCGACAGAAGGTTCTGTTGCAAGCCGCTGATGAGGCGGGTATTGCTGTGCCAGACAGCGTGCTGAATCAGGCGATTATGCAGATGCCGCAATTCCAGGAAGGGGGGCGCTTTTCATCAGAGCGTTTTCGTCAAATACTGGCAGCTCAGGGATTTACCCCTCAGTTGTTCCGCTCTCTGCTGCGGACTGATCTCCTGATTGATCAGCTTAATCAGGGGGTAGCCGGCTCAACCTTTATTACCGATGTGCAGGAAAGCGCGGCGATCCGCCTTGGCGATCAGAAGCGCAGCTTTCACTACCTTACCCTCGATACGCAGAAGTTCGCCGAGCAAATCAGCCCATCTGATGAGGCGATTGAGGCCTACTATCGTGAAAACGAAAGTCGCTTCAAATCACCCGAATCGGTTCGTGTTGCCTACCTCGAACTGAAGATCGAGGATTTCTATGAGCCAGTGGCGGAAGAGGATATTCGTGCGGCCTATCAGCAGGAATTAGAGGCGGCAAACGAGCGCACTGAGCGCCGGGCAGCCCATATTCTGGTTGAGGGTGCTGGCGATGATGCAAAAGCCAAGCTGGCCGAGGCGCAAGAGCGTATTCGTTCGGGTGAAAGTTTTGCCGATGTCGCCAAGGATATTTCCGATGACTTCGGCAGCGCGGAGCAGGGTGGCGATCTCGGTTTCAGCGCTGGTGATACCTTCCCGGAAGCTTTCGAAAGTGCGCTTTCAGAGTTGGAGGTTGGAGAGGTTTCCGAGCCGGTAGAAACCGATGCGGGTCTGCATCTTGTAAAATTGCTGGAAGTGCGAGTTCCCGATGTCGCCTCTCTCGAATCGCGCCGCGCCGATATTGAGCGACAACTTCAGGTTCGCGCGGCCAAGCCGCGATTGATCAGCGAAGTCGAAGCTCTGCGCGATTTGGTGTTCAACGCAGACGGTCTGGATGAACCTGCCAAGACACTGGATCTCGAGGTGAAACAGAGCGATTGGCTGACGCCGGATCAGAACAAAGGCTTGCTGGAGCACCCTGCGGTAAAGGCTGCAGCGTTTAATGTCGATTTGCGTGAGCAGGGTTACAACTCCGAAGTAATCGAGGTGTCGCCCAGTAACTTTGTGGTATTGCATCCGCTAGATTACAAAGCGCCTGAAGTTCGTCCTCTGGAAGAGGTTCGCGACACGATCGTTGCCAGCCTGAAGCAGCAGGGTGGTCGCGAGTTGGCTGAGGCTGCCGCGGATGAACTGATGGCGTCGCTGAGTAATGGCGATTCAGCAGAATCATTAGCCAAGAAAACCGAGGGCGTGGAATGGCAGGTGGCAGTACGCGCCTCACGTCAGGATTCCAGCATTGGTGAGGCGATTCGCCGTAAGGTTTTCCAGATGGCTCGTCCAGAGGAAGGCGCCAGCGGGAATGTTGCCGAAACCAGTGATGCGAGCGGTAATCTGGTGGTTATTCAACTCACAAATGTATACGATGGAGAGCGCAGTCTGGTGGCGGAAAATCGCCGCAGAGAACTCTTGGCAGGTGCCCAGCGTGTGCAGGCGAACCAAAGCTACAACGCCTACTTCGCCAGCCTGATGAGCCGCGCTGAGGTTAAGTACAATTGATTAGCTGTTGCCGGTACAGATTTTTGTACCGGCACAAGGAAATATAATAATGATAGAGCCGGGATCAGAAAGTGCATTACCCGGTGGACAGTTGGATATCTGGATCGCGATTTCGGCCCACGTGGCCGATCATCATCGTGAGTCGGCCTATGAGGCCATGCTGGATGCCAGTGAGCTGGATCACTACCGTTCCTTGCAGTACCCGGAACACCGCTTTGATTACCTTTTAAGCCGAGCCCTGTTGCGCACGGTGCTGTCTTGCTACACCGGGCTTGCACCTGAGCAGCATCGCTTTACCCGTAATGAGTCGGGCAAGCCCAAGTTGGATCGTGAGTCATTGCCCGAGGGAGTTTTTCTTCCCCGCTTCAACCTGTCGCTCACTGACGGTGTTGTGGTGTGCGCAATCAACCGTGATGCACCGCTGGGTATCGATGTGGAGTACCACGGCCACGGCCGTTCCATGCTGGACGTTGCCGATCAGTATTTTTCATCCCTTGAAATTGCCGAGTTGAAGCGGCTGCCGGCCCTGGAGCAACGTGCGGGTTTTTTTCGCTACTGGACCCTCAAGGAGTCGCTGATCAAGGCGCGCGGAGAGGGTTTGTCGGTTCCGCTGGATAGTTTTTCCTTTCGGGCGGCGACCGGCGTGCAAGGCAGTACTCAGAAAGCCAAACTGGTATCCATGGCCGAAGGATTTCTGCCAAGCGAAGAGGCCTGGAGTTTTCGCTACTTTGATTTGGGTAGTGACTATACGGTCGCCGTCAGTATGGGCGAAACCATCGACCATATTTGTCTGCGGGAATCCATTCCACTGGTTGGCTGTGTGGATGTGCAGGATACCTCGAGCCTCTTTACACACGCCCATCAGGACGCACTTTACGCGGCTTTCTGTTAGAATCCCCCGACTTTTTTACAGCTAGAGCCATTGGGGGAAAACGTGTTCAAGGTACTGACGCGAAATCAGATTTCAGTAAAAGGTTTGGATCGCCTGCCGCGCCAGCAGTATGAAATTGCCAGTGAGTTCAGCTCGCCGGATGCCATACTGCTGCGCAGTCACAAGTTGACCATGGAAGAGGTTTCCCCGTCGGTAATGGCGATTGCCCGTGCCGGTGCCGGTGTCAACAATATTCCTGTTGCGGACTGTACCAGCCGCGGTATCCCGGTTTTCAATACGCCCGGCGCCAATGCCAACGCAGTGAAAGAGCTGGTTATCGCCGGCATGACACTCGGTTCGCGCGGTATTCTCAACGGCATGGACTACGTCAACACCCTTGGCGATATGACCGATGGCGCTGAGATGAGCAAGTTGCTCGAGAAAGAGAAAAAACGCTTTAAGGGCCAAGAGCTCATGGGTAAAACCCTGGGTGTGGTCGGCCTTGGCGCGATTGGCTCATTGGTGGCCCGTGCAGGTTTGGATCTGGGTATGGATGTTATTGGCTACGATCCGGCCTTGTCGGTCGACGCGGCTTGGCGTCTGCCAAGTTCGGTTCGCCGGATGGAAAATATCGCCAGCCTGTTTGCCCGCGCGGACTATATCAGCCTGCACTTGCCGGTGCTGGACGCAACGCGTGGTCTGGTCAACGCGGAGCTGCTGTCCAACTGTAAGCCGACGCTGAAGCTGCTGAATTTTGCCCGTGAAGAAATCGTCGACAATGCGGCGATCATTGAAGCGCTGGACGCCGGGCGTCTGGAGCGCTACATCGCTGATTTCCCGGCACCGGGTCTGATTGGTCGCGACGATGTGATTCTGATGCCGCATATCGGTGCCAGCACCGATGAAGCCGAAGAAAACTGTGCCATCATGGCGGCAGAGCAGCTTCGCGATTTTCTTGAAAACGGCAATATCAAGAATTCTGTCAATTTTCCCGCGCTGGCGCTCGAGCGCAGCGAAGGTACTCGTATAGCGATCAGCAACAATAACGTGCCCAAGATACTTGGCCACGTGTTGTCGGCTCTGGCCGATGCAGATCTCAATGTGATTGATATGCTGAACAAGAGTCGCGATGATGTGGCTTACAATCTGATCGATGTTGCCGTGGCGCCATCCGATGACGTCATTGCGCGGATTCGCGGCATCGAAGGTGTTATCAACGTGCGGGTCATAGCCTGATCCGCACGCCAACCGGAAAGGGGCGAGCGTGAGCAGACTGGATACCATTGCCGATCTCATCAGCAATCAGCGAGGCAAGCCCCCCATCCATAAGTGGCACCCGGATCTCAGTGGTGATATTGATATCGTCATAGAGTCAGACGGGCGCTGGGTTCACGAAGGCGGTGAAATCAAACGCCATGAGCTGGTCAAACTCTTTGCCTCCATCCTGCGCCGGGAAGATGATGGCGAATACTATCTGGTAACGCCGGTTGAAAAGTGGCGCATTCGCGTCGAGGACCTTCCCCTGCAGATTATTGACGCCGAAACAGCGCCTGACCGGATGGCGGTGCTGACCAACGTTGATGACTGGCATATTCTCGGGGAGCAGGTTCCGCTGGTGGTTGAGACGGACGCTGCCACCGGAGAACCACGGCCGCGTGTCGAATTGAATCACGGTCTTAGCGCGCGCGTTGGGCGAGCGGTGTTCTACCGCCTCGTCGAGCAAGCGACAGAAGAAAATGGACAGCTGTGGCTGCAGTCGCAGGGGCAGCGATTTTCCTTGGGTTATATGGAGTAGATCAGGATGTCTCGCATTTCTCTCAGCAAAAAGCATAACAAGCCAGAGAGCGACGTTCGGCACATGGTAGGTGAATTGGTCGAGTCACTGGCCCGGCGCTACGACGCCAAAGCCGTATGGGAAGGCGATAGCTCAGTTAAAATCGATCACTCGCGGTTGAGCGGTCGGCTGGATATTCTGCCGGGCGAGGTGCGTGTCGACGTGAAACTGGGCATGCTGGCCGGTGCTTTCAAGGGCAAGATCGAGTCTGAGCTTAGAAAAGCCCTGGACGAAAAGCTCAGTTAATCCTGTTCTTCAGTAAAAAAGCGAAAAAGTTGGGAGAATTTCTCGAGATTGCTGCTCTAAACAGCACTAGCTAATAATGGAGATGCTTTGTGAGGCAATTTAGCAGTCAGTTAAATCTTTGGTCCCTGGTGCTGTTAACGGCACTGACAGTCTTCATGAGTAGCGCGGTGCATGCCGCGTGGCCCCTGACCGACGGCGACGACAAACCGTTGCCCAGCCTGGCCCCCATGCTGGAAAAGGTTAACCCGGCGGTCGTTAATATTTCCACCTATACCACCCGCACCGTGCAGCAGAACCCCCTGTTGCGCGATCCGTTTTTCCGCCGCTTCTTCAATATGCCTGAGCAGCAAATGCCCGAGAGAAAGCGGCGTACAACCAGTGCTGGGTCGGGAGTCATCATCGACGCCAAGAACGGTACCGTAGTCACCAATCACCACGTCATTGATGGAGCCGACGAAATCACGGTCGCTCTGGAAGACGGTCGCAGCTACACTGCTGAACTGATTGGTTCCGACCCTGATGTCGATATTGCAGTCTTGAAGATCGACGCCAAAAATCTGCGTGAGGTTCCGATTTCCGATTCAGAGAAACTGAGAGTCGGTGACTTTGTCGTGGCGATTGGCAACCCCTTTGGTTTGGGCCAAACGGTCACTACCGGTATTGTCAGTGCACTGGGTCGCACGGGGTTAGGTATCGAGGGTTATGAGAATTTCATCCAGACTGATGCCTCGATTAACCCCGGCAACTCTGGCGGGGCGCTGGTAAATCTTCAGGGCGAGTTGATCGGTATCAATACAGCCATTATTGCGCCCGCAGGCGGCAACGTCGGCATTGGCTTTGCGATTCCCACCAATATGGCGAATGCCAGTATTTCCCAGATCCTTGAACATGGCGAGGTTAAGCGCGGTCAGTTAGGCGTAATTATTCAGGACCTGACACCAGAGCTGGCTGATGCATTTGGTATCGATAACGGTCAGCGGGGCGCGCTGATTGCAGAAGTGCAGCCTGGCACTGCTGCAGATAAAGCCGGGCTCGAAGCGGGTGATGTGGTTGTGGCCGTTGATGGCAAGGATATTCTCAGCTCCGCTCAGCTGCGCAATGCCGTCGGTGTGAGAAAGATCGGCGATACGCTGACGCTGACGATTGTTCGCGACGGTAAGCAGCGCACGATCAAGTCCAAGATTGGTGAGCCTTCGAAACTGGTCGCCGGCAAGGACGAAGCTGTGCACAGATTCCTCGAGGGCGCCTCACTGCAAGAGGCCGATGACAAGGACGGCGTGCTCGTGTCCGAGATTGAGCAGGGTACCGCGGCTGCGCGCTCCGGACTGCGTCCTGGCGATATAATTGTCTCTGCCAACAAACAGCGGGTGAAAACCATTGCCGAACTGCGTAAGGCAGCCAAGGGCTCCGATAAACGGCTGTTATTGCAGGTGAAGCGGGGCAGGGCAGCCCTCTACATTGTGCTGCAGTAATTCGGTACTTCATGCGCTAGTTGTGCGCAAAGTGTGAACGGCTTGGCCCTCGGGGTTAAGCCGTTGTTCATTTGGCGGGCGTATTGTGTTGATAGATTCATCAAGAGAGGTGGCCACCATGGGTAAGATGTTGGTTCTCGCGCTCACGATAGTGCTGACGGCCTGCGCCGGCGCCCCGGTCGCAACCGACTACGATACCGACTTTCCCTTTGCTTCGGTTAAACGCTACGCTTGGCTGGATAGTGGCTCAGCGGAAGAGCCCGATCCTGCCGCCCGGCGCAATGATCTGATGCGTGACCGCCTGCGCAAGGCAATTGATGATCAGATGGCGGCGCGCGGTTATCGTAAGGTAGAGCCTAGCGCCAGCCCGGATCTACTGGTTACCTTTCATATGGGAATCACCGAAAGGGTGGAAACCTATGATTTCCATGACCACTTTGGCTACTACCCCTGTTTCAATCGCTACTGTGATAGCAATGGCCACGCCTACTATCCGGGAGGCATCAACCACGATCATTGGCAGACCGAATATCATGAAGGCCGGCTCCTTATTGATATGATCTCTCCGGACACCCGCAAGCTGGTGTGGCGCGGTATTTCGGAGCGACGCATTCCGCAGCTGGAGACGCCGGAAGAGCGCCGACTGTTTATTGTGGAAACCGTGGGTGACACGCTCAGTCACTTTCCGCCGGGCAATCAAACGCATTAAGCGGATAAACCCGGCCATTAGCGGTTGAATCTCATTAGCAGATAACAGACAATACCGCGCCGCGGCAGACAGGGTCTGTCGCTCGTTATGGTGGCCCATCCGGTCCCCTCGCAACGATAGATGGTAAACCCCGCCAGGCCCGGAAGGGAGCAACGGTAGCCGTCGACTCGTGTGCCGGGGTGTGGCTGGTTGGGCCGCCACCCAAACCTCTTCTTTTTAGCCAGTCTCCGCCTAGCCGCAAGTTCAAGTCACGGCCGCGCTGGTGTATCCTAGACCGCTTGATTTCACGTCCACAGGAAAACCATGAGTTATCAGGTTCTTGCGCGAAAATGGCGGCCAAAAAGCTTTCGTGAGCTGGCCGGGCAGGCTCATGTTCTGAAGGCGCTGGTCAATGCGCTTGACCACGATCGATTGCACCATGCCTATTTGTTTACCGGCACACGCGGTGTCGGGAAAACCACCATTGCACGCATTCTCGCCAAGTGCCTCAACTGTGAGACCGGTGTCAGCTCGGAACCCTGCGGTACCTGCGATGCCTGTGTGTCTATCGGTGAGGGGCGCTTTGTTGACCTTATTGAAGTAGATGCGGCGTCGAAAACCAAGGTAGATGATACCCGCGAACTGCTTGAAAACGTCCAGTACACACCCACCCGCGGGCGCTACAAGGTTTATTTGATAGACGAAGTGCACATGCTGTCCACCCACAGTTTTAATGCACTGCTGAAGACCCTGGAAGAGCCGCCACCTCACGTAAAATTCCTGCTGGCGACAACTGACCCTCAGAAGATTCCGGCCACTATCCTGTCGCGCTGTCTGCAGTTCAGCCTGAAAAATATGACGCCGGAGAAGATCGTCGAGCATCTGACCCATATTCTCGGGCAGGAGATGATCGGCTTTGACGAGGCGGCATTGTGGCAGTTAGCGCGGTCTGCGCAGGGTAGTATGCGGGATGCGCTGAGCCTTACCGATCAGGCGATTGCGTTTGGTGGCGGCAAGCTCAATGCCGCCGATGTCGAGTCCATGCTCGGCACGATCGATCACACAGCCGTGGCAGATTTGGCTCGGTGTCTTGCCGAGGGCAATGCGCCCGAACTGTTAGACGTTATTGCACGCCAGTCAGAGCAGGGTGTGGATTTTGCGGCCGTGCTCGGTGAGCTGTTATCGCTGCTGCACAGAATTGCTATCGCTCAGGCGGTGCCGGATGCGGTTGATAAGACGCTGCCGGATAGTGCGACGGTCATCGAGATGGCTGGCGCGATTGCCCCGGAAGATGTGCAGTTTTTCTATCAGGTCGGACTGTCCGGGCGGCGGGATTTGCCGCTGGCGCCCGATGCGCGCAGTGGCCTGGAAATGATTCTGTTGCGCATGCTGGCTTTCAAACCGGCCGGCGTTCACCAGCTACCTGCAGCGGCCCCGGGTGGTGCCGGTACCCCGGCAAAAAAGCCCTCGGCGACGCAGGCTGAAGCCGCACAGGCTGCGCCCGTGTCGCAGCAGCAGAATAAACCTCAGCCCCAAAGCGTTGCAAGCCAGCCCCAAGCTGCGCCCCCTGAGCCCGAGCAGGTTTCGGAGCCGTCGGGCGTTTCCCCCGGGTCAGAACAGAGTGTTATAAAGCCGGCGGGTGTGGCGCACAGTGCGGTCGTTGGACTGTCAGATCTGACGCCTCTGTTATGGCGCGAACGATTTGATGATTTTGGCTTGGCGGGTTTACTTCGTTCCATCTGTTCGCACTGTGTATTGGACTCCGTGCAGGGCAGCAAATTGATGTTCTCGATTGCGCAAAGCAATGCGCATCTTCTGAATGACACGCACATCGAGCGCTTTGAAAAAGCCTTGCAGGCGTATTTTGAGCACGACTTGTCGCTGACGGTAAATCAGGTTGAGGAAGTCGAGCAGGAAACCCCTGCGGAATATCAGTTGAGACGAGAGCAGGAAAATCTGGATCAGCTAAAAATGCTGATTCGTGAAGATCCGCACGTGCTTCGGCTGATGCAAGAATTTCAGGCAACGGTAGACGAAAACAGTATTCGTCCTGCCAGCGACAAATAAATATTGAGGAAGCGTCATGAAAGACCTGAATGATTTAATGAAGCAAGCCGGCAAAATGCAGGAGCAGATGCAAAAGGCCCAGGAAGATCTGGCCAAGCAGGAAGTGGTCGGCGAATCGGGGGCCGGCATGGTCAAGGTCACTATGAACGGGCGTCATTCCGTGCGTGCGGTGCAGCTTGATGAAAGCCTGTTGAGTGAAGACAAAAGTCTGCTTGAGGATCTGCTGGCCGCTGCGGTCAACGATGCGGTTCGCCGGGTGGAGGAGAGTAACAAAAGTGCGCTTGGAAAAATGTTTTCCGGCGTGCCCGGCGGTTTTCCGTTTCAGTAAGCCTTTCGAATTAATGAGTCGCGCTTGAATGAGTCACTACAGCCCTCTGATTGAAGAATTGATTGATGCTCTGCGGGTGTTGCAGGGGGTGGGGCGCAAATCGGCCCAGCGTATGGCCTTCAACCTGCTGCAGCACAAGCGAGAGGGTGCACTGGCCTTGAGTGCGGCTCTGGAGAAAGCGGTCGGGCATATCGGCCACTGCCAACACTGTCGCTGTCTTACCGAGCAGGCGGTCTGCCATCTATGCGCCAGTGAAAAGCGAGACAAAACCACCCTCTGCGTGGTGGAGTCCCCGGCGGATGTGATCGCTTTCGAGCAGGCTGGCGGCTACAACGGTCAATATTTTGTGCTGATGGGACACCTGTCTCCGATAGATGGTATCGGTCCCGAGGATATCGGTATCGACCGACTGATCGAGCGCGCCCAGTCCCTTCAGATCAGTGAATTGATTCTGGCGACCAATCCCACGGTGGAAGGCGAGGCGACCGCCTACTACATCACCGAACAGTTGCGGCAAATGGGGGTCAAGGTGTCCCGCATTGCCCACGGCGTGCCGCTGGGGGGTGAGCTGGAATATGTCGACAGCGGTACGCTGGCCCATGCGCTGAGCGGTCGCAGGGTCGTTGAGTGATGAGCGTCGATTACCAGTATATAGACAGCGATGCGGTTCTAGAGACCATGTGCCAGCAGCTGGCGCAGGCAGAGGTGCTGGCTCTCGATACCGAGTTCATGCGAACGGATACGTTCTATCCGATTCCGGCGCTGTTGCAGTTGTCAGATGGCGAGGCGGTCTATCTCGTTGACCCTCTGGCCATCAGTGACTGGCAAGCTCTTCAGCAACTGCTGACCTGCGCTTCGCCGGTCAAGGTCATGCATTCGGTCAGTGAAGACTTTGAAGTGTTTCAGCGCTTGTTCGGTGTTGTGCCCCGGCCATTACTGGATACTCAGGTCGGCGCAGCGCTTGCCAGTCTGGATAGCGGCATGGGCTACCAGCGGTTGGTGGCCGAGTTGCTGGATATCGAAGTGGACAAGGGCGAAACCCGATCCAATTGGTTGCAACGCCCCCTGAGTGATTCCCAGTGCCTTTATGCAGCTCTGGATGTGGTTCACCTGTTGCCGGTATACCGGAAACTGCAGTCGATACTTGAAGAAAGCGGTCGTTTCGGCTGGTGGCAAGAAGAGGGCGAGCGTCAGGTCAACTCGGCGCAGCCGCTTGCGCCCGAGCAGTACTATCAGCGGGTAAAGTCCGGTTGGAAACTGTCGGCGTCCGAACAGGCTCGGCTGAAGGCCCTTTGCACCTGGCGGGAAACCGAAGCCCGTGAGCGGGATGTGCCGCGCGGACGCATTCTGAAAGATGCCCTGTGCGTGGATGTCGTGCGGCGCCAGCCTCAGAGTTCGTCTGACCTGTCGCGACTGAAGGATATTACCCCGTCGATCGTTCGACGCTTCGGGGATGCGATCTGTGAGGCGATTGAGGATGTGCCGCCGCTGACTCAGAACGAGCTATTGTTACCGCCCCCGGCCGGTGAAGGGCGGGATCAGATGAAATCCCTGCGTCAGCAGGTCGACAAACTCAGTGAAACGCTGGGGATATCCCGCGACGTCATCATGAGTAAGAAGCTGCTGGAAGAAACCGTCCGGCAGCAGGGACTACCCGCGGATTATCGCGGCTGGCGCAGTGAATTGCTGGCCGACACTCTACACGCATTATTTGGAAGCCGAGAAGCATGAAGGTCATCGTCAGTATCTATCGCAGCCCCAAAAAAGAGGGCATGTACCTTTATGTCGAGAAGAGTGAGGGGCTGGAGCGGGTGCCGGAGCCTCTGCTAAAGCAGTTCGGCGCTCCTGAGCTAGCCATGACCCTGGTGTTGACCCCGGAACGCAAGTTGGCCCGGGCGGAAGCACCGAAAGTCCTCGAGTCGATTGCCGATCAGGGGTTTTACCTGCAGATGCCGCCGGTCCCGGACGCATCAGCCCGGAGTTGATGGTGGAAAAATTCTGGGAAACCAAAGCCTTGTCTGACATGACTGCGACCGAGTGGGAGTCACTCTGCGACGGTTGTGGCAAGTGCTGTCTGCACAAGCTGGAAGATGAGGATACGGGCGATATCTACTACACACGGGTGGCTTGCCAGTGGCTGGATGTTGAAACCTGCCAGTGTAGCCATTACGCTGAGCGCCTCGAAAAAGAGCCCACCTGCGTCAAACTGACGCCAAATGACGTAGATGATCTGCAGTGGTTGCCCGAGAGCTGTTCCTATCGACGGCTGCAGGACGGTCGTGGATTACCGGAGTGGCACCATCTGGTATGCGGTGACCGCAACCGGGTTCACGAAGAAGGGCATTCGATTATGGGGCTCTGTGTCAGCGAGCGTCATGTACACCCGGATGGTCTGGAAGAGCACATTGTTCACTGGGTAAATTAAAGATTCACTGGGTGAATTAAGGATCTGATTGGTAAATATGGAAGGCTTAATCGAACGGCAAGAATATATGACTGCTTGGGGTGCTTACCTAGGCGCCTGTTTGGTTCTGATTGCCATTGGTTGGCTGTGGACCCGCGTGATCGGTAATACCTACGCACGCACCGCAATTCGCTTTGTGGCCATTACTCTGCTGTTGTTGCCGGTGGTGCATGAAAGCAGCAACGAGATTCTGGTGCCCGCGCTGGTGGTTGTATCGCTGGGTGCCTTTGTTGGTAACACCCAGGAAGCCATCGAAGCCATGAACATCCTGGGCGGTGCCTGTCTCGGCGCCTTTATGCTGGCGCTGGTCGCTGGCTGGTTTATTTCCAATCGGCAGCGCGGTCGCGCTTATGAAAGCGAGCAACGCCAAGCGCCAACACTGAATGACAGCGGCGACGCTGAGCGCACGCCGCAACCTGAATAAGTGAGTGAAAGGACAAAACTATGAAGTTTGAAGGAACTGAAAATTACGTCGCTACAGACGATCTTCGTCTGGCGGTTAACTCTGCAGTTGCGCTGCAGCGCCCGCTGCTGATCAAGGGTGAGCCCGGCACGGGTAAAACGATGCTGGCGGAAGAGGTCGCCAAGGGCCTCGGTAAAAAACTGCTGCAGTGGCACATCAAGTCCACCACCAAGGCGCAGCAGGGGCTCTATGAATACGACGCGGTATCGCGCCTGCGTGATTCCCAGCTGGGTGACGACAAGGTGCACGATATCAGCAACTACATCAAACGCGGCAAACTCTGGGAAGCTTTTGATGCGGATGAGCAGGTCGTGCTGCTGATCGACGAGATCGACAAGGCCGATATCGAATTCCCCAATGACCTGCTGGTCGAACTCGACAAGATGGAGTTTCACGTCTATGAAACCGGCGAGACGGTGAAAGCCAAGCATCGCCCCATCATTATTATCACCAGTAACAATGAAAAAGAACTGCCCGACGCCTTCCTGCGTCGCTGTTTCTTCCACTTCATTAATTTCCCTGACCGGGAAACCATGCAGAAAATTGTGGCGGTTCACCACCCGGATGCGAAGCAAACACTGGTCAATGAGGCGCTGGAAGTCTTTTTTGATGTGCGCAGCATTCCTGGCCTGAAGAAAAAACCTTCAACCTCCGAGCTGATTGACTGGCTGAAACTCCTGATGGCCGATGACGTGCCAGATGAAATTCTCAAGAACCGCGATGGCAGCAAGGCGATCCCGCCCTTGTATGGCGCGCTGCTGAAAAACGAGCAGGACGTTCACCTGCTGGAGCGCCTGGCCTTCATGCACCGTCGCGAGAGCCGTGGTTAACCGCTTATGCTTGTCAGCTTTTTCTATACGCTCAAGGAATCCGGAGTACCGGTCAGTATCCGTGAATTGCTGGATCTGATTTCGGCCTTGAAGGCACGCCTGGTGTTTGCCGACATCGACGAGTTCTACCACCTCGCGCGTATTTGTATGGTCAAGGACGAAAAGTACTACGATCGTTTTGACTTGGCCTTTGGGCGCTATTTTCGTGATCTGGAAACGCTGGACGATGTTATCGAGGCGATGATTCCGGATGACTGGTTGCGCACCGAGTTTCTTAAGCAGCTGACCGAAGAAGAGAAGGCGAAAATTGAATCTCTCGGCGGGCTAGACAAGCTGATTGAGGAATTCAAAAAGCGTCTGGAGGAGCAAAAGGAGCGTCACGAAGGCGGTAACAAGTGGATCGGAACCGGTGGCACCTCACCCTTTGGTCACAGCGGTTATCACCCGGAAGGGATTCGCGTTGGCGGAGAGAGCAAAAACAAAAAAGCGGTTAAGGTTTGGGAAAAGCGGGATTTCAAAAACCTCGACGACAGTGTTGAGCTGGGCACGCGCAATATCAAAATAGCGCTGAGAAGGCTGCGCAAGTTTGCCCGCACCGGTGCTGCCGATGAGCTGGATCTCGATGACACCATCACCTCTACCGCACGCAATGCCGGCCTACTGGACATCAAGATGGTGCCCGAGCGCCACAATGCGGTAAAAGTGCTGTTGTTTTTCGACGTGGGTGGTTCGATGGACCCTTACGTAAAAACCTGCGAAGAGTTGTTTTCTGCAGCTCGCACAGAGTTCAAGCATATGGAATATTTTTACTTCCATAACTACCTGTACGAGTCAGTCTGGAAAAACAATATTCGCCGTCACGCAGAGCGCACGCCGACGCTGGATATCCTGCACAAGTACAGCGCGGATTATAAAGTGATCTTCGTCGGGGATGCGTCCATGTCACCCTACGAAATTCTGCAGCCGGGTGGCAGTGTTGAGCACTGGAATGACGAAGCCGGTGAGGTCTGGGTTGATCGCGTTAAATCAACTTACGACAAGGTCGCTTGGATTAACCCGGTGCCTCAGGACGAATGGGGTTGGACCCAGTCCATTGATCTGGCCTACAAGCAGATGGAGGGGCATATGTACCCGCTGACGCTGAAAGGGCTGGAAGATGCGATGGCCTATTTGGCCAAATAAGAAATACAAAAGGCTGTCTCCGGGCGGAGACAGCCTGCTGGTTTTACTCGGCTTCTTCAGTGTCCTGCTGATAATCCTGCCAGGCTTCTTTCACCTCGTTAGAGGCTGTGCGCAGTGTATCCATCATGTCCCTATACACTTCAGCAATGGCGTCTTGCTCATCCTGCGTGGCGGCGTCAGCCTTTTGCATGTTGTCGGCCACGCGCTCCTGAAAGTCGTGAGCCGCATCCTGCATCTCGGCTGAAGCCTCATTCATTTTGCGCAGCATGGCGTCGTACATCTGCGCGATCTCGCGTCGTTCATCCGCGGTCGCATCGGCCGCTTTGTCTTGCAAGCAGCTCAAATAGTTTTCGCTTTCCTGAGCGAAGTCTTTTACCTCAGCTTTAGCCTGTTCCATCTGTGACTGTGTGGCGGAATCGCCGTCGGGAACATTCGGCAACTCGGGCGCGTTACATTCGACTGCGAGTGCGGCTGAAGAAAACAGCGTGAAACCGGCAGCGATCAAGAAATGTTGAGTGCGCTTCATGGTGTTTCTCCTTGTTAAGTTGGCTTGAGGAGAAAGTAAATCGACGGCGGGGCGATCTCAAATCGGATGGCGGTAATTTGCCACAGCTATACTGGGTGAAATACGAAAATGCGAAATCGCACACCGGCAGGTGTGCGATATTTACGTTAAGGCTAGAACTAAATGCTTGGAATCAGCGAACTTTGATTTCCGTCCACAGACGACTGGTGAAGCGGCGCTCTTTAGAATTTCTTGCGCTGATGGTTTCCAGGGTTTTGAGCTGTTCTTCGCTGGGGAAAATTGCATTGATGGCGAGAATTTCAGGCTCGATAAGGCGCTTGGCTTCGGCGTTCGGGTTGCCGGTTCCAACGATGTTGGTGAGCTCGGCGGCATTTTCCGGCGCCATCATGAAATTAATAAACTGATGGGCCAGTTCCGGGCTGCGGGCCTTTTTCGGTATCACCATGTTATCCAGAGCCAAGACCGCCCCCTGTTTGGGCAGAACAAAGCCAACGGTAAACGGGCGACCGGCTTCCTGGGCGTCGCTACGTGCCTGAAACATGTCACTGGAGTAGCCGTGGGCAACCCAGATATTACCGACGGTCAGTTCCTTGATATAGCTTGAGGAATTAAACGCGGCCCAGAAAGGTTTGGCTTTGAGAATAACGGCTTGGGCTTCCTTGAGGTGTTGCTCGTTAGTGTCATTCACCGAGTAACCAAGATATTTAAGCGCGGCCGCTATCAGTTCTTCCGAGTCATCCATGACGGTCACCTTGCCTTTGATTTTGGCCAGTATCGTGGGGTCAAAGATCACGCGCCAGTCACTCGGATCAATGCCCAATTCCTGCAGCTTGTTTTCGTTGTAGCCAATAAGGGTTGTGGTGAATGCATAAGGCAGGCTGTACTGATTGCCTGGATCGTAGCTGCGATTCATAAAGCCCGGGCCCATGTTTTTTACATTTCCCAGTTTGCTTTTATCCAGCGGCATCAGAAAGCCTTGCTTGATCAGTGCTTCAACCGCGTTCTGGGTGGGAATGACCACATCATAATCACCGCCGCCGGCGAGCAGTTTGGCCATCATTTCTTCTGTGGAAGAAAAATAGTCCTGCACAACCTTGCAGTCACATTGCTGCTCGAACCGGGCAACGGTTTCGTCTGCAATATAGTCGTTCCAGTTAAACAGGTTTAGCGTTTTCTGGGCCTGCGCAGGTGAGACCAGCGCGGTCAGACTCAAAACCACAGCGGTGACAAGTTTCTTCATGGCTTTCAGCTCCGAAGGGATTGCGGTGAAAAACGCGACAGGGCGGTAATCAATATCAGCGTCAGCAACATCAGCAGGGTTGATACCGCGTTAACTTCCGGAGTGACAGCAATCTTGACCATGGAGTAAATCTCCAGCGGCAAGGTAGAGCTGCCGACGCCGGCAGTGAAAAAGGTCACGACAAAGTCATCAATCGACAGCGTGAACGCCATCATCATGCCCGCCACGATCCCAGGCATCAGCAGGGGCAGGGTAATCAGGCGAAAACTCTGCCATTGGCTTGCGCCGAGATCGCGGGCGGCCTCCAGCAAACTGTCGTCCATGCCGGCCATCCGGGACTGTACCGCCATGGCGACAAAGCCAATACAGAAGGTGACGTGCGCCAGAATGATCGACATCATGCCAAGGCTGATATTCATCAGCATAAAGGTTAGCAGCAGGCTGACACCGATCAGGATGTCGGGCATGGCGACCGGGCCGAGCACCAGTGCCGTCAGCCATTTCTGGCGAAAACGGTGCAGGGCAACGCCAGCCAGTGTGCCGAGAACGCCAGCGGCAATAGCGGCACAGCTTGCAATAATCAACGAATTGGCGGCGGCCTGCAGCATGGCATCATTCTCGATCAGCTGGCGATACCATTTCATGGTAAAGCCGACCCACTCCGCATTGAGGCGCGAATCGTTAAACGAAAAGATCGCTACCACAATCAGCGGAATGTAGAGGAAGGCGTAAACGCCGACGGCAGCGCTGGTAACCAAGGGGTTGCGACGCCTCATGCCCAAATCTCCTGCGCCATCATGTGAGGGCTCCCGGAGTGCGCCCAAGGCGACCGGCGAGAACTACCAGTACCAGGGTAATACCGGTCAGTACCAACGACAGCACACTGCCGAAGGGCCAGTCGCGGCTTTCCACAAATTGTTGCTTGATCACATTACCGATCATGATGCCGTTGGTGCCGCCTAACAAGTCGGGTATGGCGAAAATGCCCAGCGTTGGAATAAACACCAGCACGGCGCCGGCGTATAGGCCGGGCAGGCTAAGCGGCCAGGTAACCTTCCAGAAGCGCTGGGCGCGGGTTGCACCAAGGTCCTGTGCCGCGTCGAGCAAGGCCGGATCGTGTTTTTCCAGATTGGCGTACAGCGGTAGCACCATGAAGGGCAGGTGGACGTAGACCAGGCAGGTGATAACTGCCACGCTGCTAAACATCAGATTGACGGGTTCCAGACCGAGTAAGCCGGTGATGTGATTGAGGCCTTCGGTCAGCGCGCCCTGCGGACTGAAGATAATCATCCAGGCATAGATGCGCACCAGAAAATTACTCCAGAACGGCAGGATGACCATCAAGATCAGCAAATCGCGATGCTTTTTCGGGCTGGCGGCAATGGTCAGCGCCAGCGGGTAGGCGAGTAAAGCGCAGATAGCCGTTGTCAGAACGGCAAACAGCAGGGATTTGAGTAGCAGCTGCAGGTAGAGCGTGGTTTCAAACAGGCGCGCCCAGTTCTCCAGTGTCAGGTCGAAGGTTATCGCGCCGTCTTCCACGTAATACCAAGGAGCCAGACCACCGTAGTCGCCGGGGAAGCGAAATGAGGCCAGCAGCATCAGCAGGCCGGGTACCGCAAAAAACAGAAAGAGGTATACGGCCGGCGGCAGGGTCAGCAGGGCCTTGGCACCGTTTTTCATCGTGAGCTTCACGGTCAGCGAACCAGATGGCCGGCGTCACGCGGCCAGCAGATTTCGACGGCATCGCCGGTATCGAGCAGGCGAGCGCGCCCCGGAGCGCTGTTGGCGAGCAGGGCTTCGATCAGTACCGGATGGCCATCGCGCTTAACCTCGATGATATAAACCGTTACATCACCCAGATACAGCATGTCGTGAACGGTTCCTGGAAAGTGGACTTCGTCGCTTTCGGGCGCAACACTTTTCGCCAGACGAATCTTTTCCGGGCGCAAAGTCAGTGCGCAATCATCGCCGACATTGAACGGGATGTTCGGATTGCTTTGCACGGCGAGTTCACCGAGACCATCGATTGTGATTCGGGTAGTTGCCCCGTCACAGCTTACGACCTTACCATCCAGCAGATTGCACTGGCCGATGAAGTCCGCGACAAAGCGGTTTTTCGGACTGCTGTACAGCAGGGATGGCTCGTCGATCTGGCTGACCTCACCCTTGTTCATGACCGCAATGCGATGGGACAGGGCCAGCGCCTCGCCCTGATCGTGAGTCACGTAAACGAAGGTAATGCCGACTTCCTTCTGCAGGTTGATCAATTCAATCTGCATTTGTTCGCGTAGCTTTGCGTCGAGTGCCGATAGCGGCTCATCGAGCAAGAGAAGGCGAGGGCGATTGACCAGTGCGCGGGCAATAGCAATGCGCTGGCGTTGACCGCCGGACAATTCTTCCGGGAAATGTTTGGCCTTGTCGGGCAGGCGCACGTCCTCAAGGACATCGGCAACGCGGCGCTCAATCTCGGCCTTGCCGACGCCACTCATGCGCAGCGGAAAAGCGATATTGTCAGCTACCGTCATATGCGGGAACAGGGCGTAGCTCTGAAAGACGGTGTGCACCGGCCGCTTTTCCGGCGGCAGGGCCAGCAGGGATTTGCCATCGAGGAGGATGTCGCCACTATCCGGTGTGTCAAAACCCGCAATGGAACGCAGCAGGGTGGTTTTGCCGCAGCCCGAAGGCCCCAACAAGGTAAAGAACTCCCCTGCCTGTACCTGAAGGCTGACCTCGTTCAGTGCCTGAAAGTCGCCGAACCGGCGTGATACGTTAACGATTTCCAACACGCCTGGCAGACTCTCCTGTGGCCAAAACCGGGGGGTGGTAAAAACGGCGCTAATGTCGGGCTAAGTGTGCCCGGCGTCAATACCCTTGGCAAAATATTTTTGCGGGCTTAGTCGAAAGGTTTCTAGTCGGTAAGGAGGGAATGGCCGCCCGAGGGCGGCCAAGAGGGTCAGACGTGAATGCCCTTGAGGACGGCGGCCAGTGCCACCTGCTCTGAGGAGGGCTCGGTTTTGGAACCTTCGGTATCGCTGCCCTGGGCCGCAGCAGAGTCCGGGAAGGTTTTGAAAACCATATTCATAATGATCTCGGTCGCCTTCGGCATGATGGCGTTGAGCACCTGCATGGTAATGCCCAGTGGCGTGGCGATACGCTTGGGTCGTTTCACAATGGCCTCGCCGATCATGTTGGCGGCTTCTTCCGGTGTCAGGGTCGGCACGGCTTGATAGATCGAGGTCGGGCCGATCATCGGGGTGCGTACCAAGGGCATATTGATCGTGGTGAAGGCAATATTGCGATCCGAAAATTCCGCCGCCGCGCTGCGAGAGAAGGCATCCAGTGCAGATTTGGAGGCCGCGTAGGCCGAGAATCGGGGCGAGGTGCCAACGATAACGGCGATCGATGAAATATTGATGACGTGCCCCTGGCGACGCTCCAGCATGGAGGGCGCAAAGCCCATCACCAGACGGATGGCACCAAAGTAGTTGAGCTGCATGGTGCGCTCGAAGTCATGGAATCGATCGAAGGTCAGTTCCAGTGAGCGGCGGATCGAGCGGCCGGCGTTGTTAATCAACACATCCACGTGGCCGTGATTTTTGAGGACGGTTTCCACCAGCTTGTCGCAGGATTCCATGTCGGAGACGTCGCAGGGATAGGCGAATGAGGTGCCCCCCATTTCTTTAATCTCTTTCTGGGTTTCTTCCAGTTTTTCGATGCTGCGGGCAACCAGTACAACCTGAGCGCCGGCTTCGGCCAGCTGCAGGGCGGCGGCTTTACCGATACCGGAAGAGGCGCCAGTAATAACCACAACCTTGCCGGCAACGTTCCCCTTGAGGGTGCGGTCCTTAAACAGATCTGGATCGAGTTTACGCTCCCAGTAATCCCAGATCGCTGGCGCGTAGCTTTCCAGTGAGGGCACGCTTATACCACTGCCTTTCAGCGCGCGCTCAGTCTCGCGGGTATCGTAGCGAGTTTGCATGTTGGCAAATTTGAGGGCATCGGCAGGAATGCCGAAGTCACCCAAGACCGCCTGAATAATGCGCTTGATGGGGGGTAAGTTGCCGAGCATGGAGCGGATGCCTTCCGGGATAAAGGCAAACATGCGGGTGTCGATGCGCAGGGCCATGCGCGGTGCGTGACCAGCTTCGGCAAAAATATTGAGCACTTCGCCCACCCGTTTTGAGTTCGGGTCGGTCAGGTGGAAGCAGGTATTGTCGAGCTTGGGTTTGTGAGAGATGTAGTCGATGGCATCGGCAACATAATCTACCGGCACAATGTTCATTTGGCCGCCTTCAACCCCGATCAGAGAAACCCAGGGTGGCAGCATGCGACGGAATTTCTGGAGTACCTTGAAGAAGTAATAAGGTCCATCAATCTTGTCCATTTCACCGGTCTGAGAATGACCGACTACCATTGACGGGCGATACACGCGCCAGGGAATGGAGCACTCCTTGCGAACAATGCCTTCACTCACATGTTTGGTGCGGAAGTAGGGGTGAGAGAGTCCTTCGGCTTCCTCGAACATGTCTTCGCGGAAGGTGCCGCGGTACATGCCGGCGGCTGCGATTGAACTGGCCAGATGGAAGCATTTGGCCTGCATTTGTTCTGCACAGGCTACTGCATTGCGGGTGCCTTCAACATTGGCAACTTCCTGACTGGCGGCATCGGCTTTCAGATCGTAGATGGCGCCGAGGTGATAAAAGTGATCGATGTTGCCGGTGAGGGCTTTCATGTCCTTGGGTGAAACCCCCAGACGCTTTTTCGAAAGATCGCCGTTAACCGCAACAATTTTGTCTTTGTCCACACCACACTGTTCGATCAGTGTTTGTATTTTATGGCGGGAGCTTTTTCGAACTAACACATAGATAGTGCCGTCACGCTTGCAGAGGTTTTGGATCAGAAAGCGGCCAATGAATCCGGTTCCGCCTGTCACGAAGTAGTTCATGCCTTGCTCCTCAATAATACGAATTATCAGTTTTTCTAGGTGTTGTTTTCGATAAGGGACTTAGTGTTCGTGTTGTCTAGATTCCGTTGTTATGCGTTAGTGAGGTCGACTGCTTGCTCAAGCTCGATAAAAGCATCGTGGATGTATCCGCCCAATTTGTCCAGATTGGGTAGGGCATGGGAAGCAACCAGACCGAAATGCAGATGTTTATCGTAACTGTACAGCGTGATGTTCATATGATTGCCCGGAGTCAATGCGCTCACCGGATAGCTCTCTTCGAGCCGTGCTCCCGCCATATACAGCGTATTGCGCGGCCCCGGCACGTTAGATACTAGAGTGTTGCCAAGCGGCGGCAGTACATCACTCAGTTTTAACAGTTCTGCCAGCTGGGCGAATACGCCGAGTGTCAGGGTGTAGGCAATAACCGACGAGGGTGCAACACCGTCCACCTGATAGCGCACATTACGCAGGGTGAAGCCGATTTCGCGCAGGCGCTCGTACGGGTCGTTAGTCTTGCGCGCCAGATCGACCAGCACAATCCCGATGCGGTTGCCGCCCTCAGCTTCACCCTCGGCGCGCAGGTTGACCGGCATTTGAATCGTGATGGGTTCTTCCAGATCGGTGCCGCATTCCTCAAGGTAGCGATGCAGCGCACCGTCGATACAGCTCAGGGCTACGTGATTCAGTGTGGAGCGAGTGATCTTGCGCAGGCGATTAACCCGTTCCATCGGCACCGTTGCGGTGGACACTTGCCGACCGGCCGATACCTGCCCCGTCAGTACGGTTTTATGACTTAGTTTAAAGGGGACCGCGACGGCGTTTTTAGTGAGATTGACCTGCTCCAGCACCAATTGAGTGCTGAGTTTGGACAAGCCAGCGATCATCTTTAGCTGATCTCGCGACTTGCTGAACAGCGTGCGAACGATGCTGGTGACGGAAGGGCGTTCCCGGTCGCGATGTTCGCGATCGCTCGGCACTGACCAGACAGGGGTTAACTTTTTGGGACGCGCCGATTCCGACAGGCTGCGAATGGTCCATCGCGTAATAGTGACCCCGTCGGCATAGGCGTGATGCAGGCGTGAGTAAACCGCAAAGCGGTCACCGTCCATGCCGTCCAGCAAATAAAATTCCCACATGGGCCTGCTGCGATCCATCTTTGGCGTGTGCAGCTCACCGGCGAGGCGGTTCAGTACACGGCGGTTGCCGGGGGCCGGCAGCTCCCGGTAGAAAATATGATCGTGCAGTGAGAAGTTTTCGGCGAGGCGCCATTCCGGTCGCCCCAATTTAGGAAAATGAATGACCTGATTAAAGGGAGGTTTGACTTGGTCGGCGGTATTCAGCAGTTCGGCGTGCAGATTTTTGACGAAATCTGGCCCCTCGTTTTTGGGCTTGCGGAAAATCATCAGGCCGCCCACATGTTTTGGGCTGGCCTCGGTTTCGGTTAAAAAAAATGCCAGGTCCATCATGGACAGCTTGCTCATACTACCCCCGGTTTTTCTGTATCGATAACGACTTACGGCGGACTTCCTTTAGCGAGAGTCTAGAGTGCCTGTTCCTTATTCTCCAAATCAATGAACTTATAAACATTATTATCTGAGTTAATATGCCTTTGCATCTCAACCAGTATAGACCGAGTCTGGCGAGCTTTCAGGTCAGTGCTTGAACGCGATCAAGGCGGCGGTCACTGCTACATTAAGCGATTCCACACCGTTATGCATAGGGATGGCCAGACTGACATCACTTAGCTGACTGACTTTTCTGGAAACGCCCTCGGTTTCATTGCCAAGCACGTAGACGGTCGGTCCTTCGGGTTGCCATTCCAGCAGTGAGTGACTGGCGTGAGAAGACAGTGTTGCCACGCGACAACCTCGCGCCTTCAGCGTCGATAGCGTATCCGGCAGTTCCTGGCAGTGGTAGATCGGCGCTTTGAACAGTGTGCCGGCGCTTGCCTTAATTACCAGAGGGCCCAGGCTGGCACAGCCCGTTTTTGGCAGTAACAGTCCGGTTATGCCACTAGCGGCTATGCTGCGAACAATCATTCCCAGGTTCTGGGGGTTGGTAATGCGATCCAGTGCCAGTAGCCGGCAGTCGCCAGGTAGAGGTTCGGAGAGAGTCTTAATATCGCGATAGCCCGGTAGCTGCAAATCCAACGCCACGCCCTGATCCTGCTTGCCGTTGCGAGATATCCGCGCCAGCGCTTCGCGGCTGTGAAACTGGGTTTCGATGTTGCGTTTATCTGCCAGCGCCTGGATATCGCGAATAATTCCGTCTTTGCGGTTGCTGTCTGCGAGATGAAGGCGATAGGCGGGGAGGTTTTCGTCCTGCAAAGCTTCAAGTACCGGTTTGCGTCCATAGACGGTGAGCATCTGCTCGTAAAACTGTTTGCGGGCCCGGTATTGCTCGGAATCCTGTTGCGTCACGTTTGGCTGTCCAGTTGGCGGCGGTACTGACCCGGAGACTGGCCAGTCCATTTCTTAAATGAGCGATGAAACGCGCTGCTGTCCTGAAAGCCCATCAGCAGGGCGATGGTATTGATCTTGAGTTCGCGCCGTTTCATATAGGCCAGTGCGGTTTCCTTGCGAAATTCATCCTTCAGTGTCTGGTAGCTCGTGCCTTCTTTCTGAAGGTGGCGGTGCAGGGTGCGTACTGACATGTTCAAGTGTTCGGCAATGCGTTGGGCCGAGGGCACTTCGCTGCCGGGGTGGCGGGCGAAGATGGCTTTGACCTTCTCCTGCCAAGCGTCATTGTCATGGGGATCGCTGCGGCTGATCAAGGGGTAGGGGGCGGATCGCAGAAAACTCTGCAGAGTGCTTTCTGTCTGAACCAGAGGGATATCCAGTAGATTGATCGGTAGAACCAGGGCGTAATCGTCCATGTCGGTACGTACGCTGGCACCAAACAGCGTTTCATACTCCTGACACAGGCGTTCGTCCGTGCTGACAAAGTGCACCTCCAGCGGCGTCAATGGGTGGCCGGTAAACCAGCTGAACAGGCGCCACATCATATAGAGGGTAGAGGCCTTCGAGGCGTGACCGTCATTGGCCTCTTCGCTATTCGGGGGGTTAAATCTAATCAGACAGCGGCCACTCTCATGATCTTCTGTCAGCGGGATGCGGCGATTGCCGGCACTGCGGAACTGATCGCAGTAATCCAGAAACTCCGCGTTGCGAATGATCCCCTGCCGCAGGGTTTTACAGCCGAGAATGAACAGGCACATCATTCGAAAGGTGCCGGGTGGGGCCCGATTGGGCGTCATCATACCAAAGGCTTCGTCCTGAAGCAGGATCATGAGGTGGCGGTAGAGGCGGCTGTATACCCGAGTTGGGACGTTGTCGATGTCGACGGGACTGGCGTTGAGCAGGTTGTAGTCTTCGAGCCCCAGGTCTGACAGTACGTCTGTTACCTGATAACCGTGGTTCGCCACGACCCGCAGCAGGGAGCGGAAAGCCTTGACCGGCATGGTGTCGCGGTTTTCTGCGCTTGCCATTGCTGGGCTCAGGTCTGCGTTCGGTTGTAGGCACGGGCCGCAGCGAGTCGGGCTCTTTCGGCGGCCGCTTTAAGCTGTTCGGCAATCTCCAGTATTTCCTTGCCACTGAGATCGCGATTAATGGAGCCGGTCGAGAACATCAATTCGGGCAGTTGATCATAACCGAATACCGGGACGGTAATGTTGCACACGGGGTAGCGGCTGCCGGGATCGATTCGGTCCAGGTGGTAGTGGGATTGCAGCAGGGCTTTTTGGTATTTACTCGTGACCTGCTCAAGCGTTTCGATATCCCAGGTGCCTCGCAGTTGGGTGAGGTCATCAAACAGAGTCTCTTCGGCTTCGGTTTTCAGGGTGACCTCAAAACCTCGTGCGCGAATGGCGATGACCGAGATGCGCAGTTGCTGGTCAAGCTTGTCGTCAAGCGCTTCCCCCAGTTGCTGCTCGCCAGTCTGCAGCCATTGTTCGAGCTGCCGTGCGGGTGACCAGGCAATGAAGCTGGCGCCGAGTGGCGCCATGAAGGGCAGGCGCATACCCAGCTGATAGGGCGATTGGGCGGGATTGGAATGACCGTAGTGAGCGAGTAGTACCAGATTGCGACCGCTGCGGCCGGCGGCGCCACAGCCCATATTCAGTCGCTGGGCAAGACTCTCCAGCTCGGGGCGGGCGTATTCCAGCACCGGAAACAGGGCAAACGCAGCATTCCCTGCCGCCACAATATTGGGCCCTAGGCGATAGGCTTTGCTGCGCGGATCCTGAACCAGAAAACCGTAGTGGGCCATGGTGGTGAGTATGGCGTGGCAGGTGGCTTTGTTCAGGCCCAGTTTGCGGGTGATGTCAGTCAAGCCAAACGCATCCTGTGGATTGGCGGTTAGCAGATCGAGGATGGCCAGTGCGCGAGCTGTGGGTTTAGAAAATAACGCCATAAGTTGTGCTTACCTCTGTCGGGATAAAAATTTAAACCACGCTGCACAGTGGTACAAATGAATTTGCTGTAATTGAGTTTGGGGCTTTATTACACCCACTTGCACTTAAATGGCACGCTTATTGCTCCAGTCTGGCGCATAGCACCGATCAGATGGTCGATTATTGGGCGATATTCCTCGCTGATGCCTGCGGATGTCTGATATTCGTGAGGAAATGCTGAAAGCAGTCTATCCTCAATTCGGTGCGGTGGCGCGAACCACAATGGTGCGTAGTGCACTGATGTGGGGATTTAATGAATTTCAGCACTGTTATGGTGCGAAATCTGGGGAGATTTATGAAAACACTCAAACACTGGGGGCTGGCGGCTGCTGGCCTGATGTTGACGACCGCGGCAGCGGCTGACGAGTTGAATGGAGCCAATACCGGCTGGATTTTGACGTCGACTGCGCTGGTACTTTTTATGACCCTGCCGGGGCTGGCACTGTTTTACGGTGGCTTGGTGCGCAGCAAGAACGTGCTAAGCGTGCTAATGCAGTGTTTCACCATCGCCTGCGTGGCGTCGGTACTGTGGTTTGTTGTGGGTTACAGCATTGCCTTTACTGAGGGTAATGCCTTCATGGGTAGCCTGAGTGCGAGGGCCTTTTTGGTCGGGGTGGGCGAAGACACGCTTTCAGGCGACATCCCCGAAACCCTTTTCGTCATGTTCCAGATGACCTTCGCGATCATTACGCCGGCGCTGATTGTCGGTGGTTTCGCTGAGCGGATGCGCTTTTCTGCCGTGGTGTTGTTCTCCGCACTGTGGCTGCTGGTTGTCTACGCGCCGGTGACACACTGGGTGTGGGGCGGAGGCTGGCTCGCGGAAATGGGCCTGCTGGATTTTGCCGGCGGCACCGTGGTGCACGTTACTGCCGGCGTGGCGGCACTGGTGGCAGCGCTTGTGCTGGGTAATCGCAATGGTTTTCCGACTACGGCTATGCCTCCCCATAACCTGACCATGACCATGACCGGTGCTGGCATGCTGTGGGTCGGTTGGTTTGGTTTTAACGCAGGTAGTGCCTTGGCGGCCAATGGCGATGCGGCGATGGCTATGCTGGTTACGCATCTGTCTGCTGCGGCGGGCGCCTTCACCTGGTTAACCATTGAATGGATTCGCTTCGGCAAGCCCAGTGCGCTGGGCGCGGTAACCGGTATGGTGGCTGGTTTGGGTACCATTACACCGGCTTCTGGCTTTGTTGGCCCTGCCGGTGCGTTGGTGATTGGTATCAGCGCGGGTGTGATCTGTTTCTACGCGACCATGACGATCAAGCAGGTTTTGAAGATTGACGACTCGCTGGACGTATTTCCGGTGCACGGTGTCGGCGGTATTCTGGGTACCTTTATGGCGGGTATCTTTGCCAGTGATCAGCTCGGTCTGTTCAGTGGCCAAGGCTACGCCGAGGGCATGACCATGTCTTCACAGGTTGGCGTGCAGTTGATCGGCATCGGCGCTACCTTTGTATACACCGCAATCGTCACCTTTGTTCTGTTGAAAGTGGTGCAGTTGATCTGCGGTTTGCGGGTTAGCCCGGAAGAGGAAACCGAGGGGCTGGACATCGTCGGCCACAACGAATCCGGTTACGATATCTAACTCGCCATCGACCTCTGAAACGCCCGGCACTTGCCGGGCGTTTTTATTTTGGGGGTGAGATTGCGTGGTATACTTGCGCGAAATTTGCATAATCAACGTGCCAGGTTGATGGCAGTCGGGGAATAGAAATGGGCGCGAAATTTCTGCTGGTTTCCGTCGATAACGGCGATGAGTTCACGCTAAATGATGGAGGCAGTTACACCATAGGTCGTAATCCTGATTGCGATCTGGTGGTCACTGAAGGCTATCCATCACGTCAACACGCACGTATTTCGGTGAAAGACGGTCAGATCACCCTAGAAGACCTCGGCTCAACCAACGGCACCTTCGTCAATAAACGCCAGATTGACATGCCGATTCAGGTAAAGCCCGGTGATGTGATCAAATTCGATTCTGCGGCTTACCACCTTGTGTCACCGGAAAGCGGCAGCTCGACATTGGTGATGCGCAACCTCGGCAGTACCAGTCAGATACCAGCATCTTCTTCCATTGTTATCGAAGACGGTGAGCAGGATATCGGTTCCGAAACGGCCTTCCATCAGGCCTTCCCTTTGCCCGCGGATTGGGCTGAGGCCGGCGAAAACAGTCAGGCTTTTGGTGGTGGTTCATTTTCCAAGGAAGAGATCGACAAGTTGCTGGAGAGCTGTCTGCCAAAAGACAGAAAGGTCAATGCGGCGCTGGTGATTACCAGTGGCAACCATAAATCCCGGGTGGTGGGCTTGATCGCCAAGGGTGACTCACAGCGCTGGACCATTGGGCGCAGTGAGAAATGCCAGTTTCCGTTGACGGATTCCAGTGTCAGTAGCGAGCACGCGGTGCTGCAATATTTGGCGGGAAGCTGGGAATTGGCAGATACTAATTCAACCAATGGCATCAAGATCAACGGCCGGCGGGAGATGAAAGGGCGATTGCGCGACGGTGACAAGCTGTCACTCGGTCAGGTCAACATGGTCTTTCGGTTGCTCTAATTCGTGACGGAATTGATTTTATACAGCACATCGGCCTGCCATCTTTGCGAGATGGCGGAGGAATTGCTGGACGAGGCGCGCTCACAGGGCGCTCCCATCCAGTTCGAAAAAGTCGATATTGTCGACGACGATGCCTTGATGGAACGTTACGGGGTGCGCATCCCGGTGCTCAGACGTCGCTCTGACAACGCGGAATTGGGGTGGCCCTTCGACGCCGTGACCTTGCATCGCTGGCTGCAGGGCTGACGCTCGTCTTACTCGCCGACCCTCACTGCCAGTACATCGCAGTGGGCGCCGTGAAGGACGCCGTTGGCGGTCGAGCCCAGAATCAGGGCCAGCCCCTGACGTCCATGTGAGCCGACAACAATGAGGTCGGCGCTGATGTCTTCCGCCAGCTGGTGAATTTGACTCTCCGGGCGGCCTATCATTAAATGCAGGCGCTCAGGGGCTATTTGATAGCGCCGACCGAACTGCTCCAGCTGTTTCTCAGCCTGCTCTTGCAGCTGATCCTGCACACCCGAGAAATCCATTGGTATGTCGCCGCCATAGGCGAGGCTGAGGGGTTCTATCACGTGAACAAGATGCAGGGCAGCCTGATTGCGTGCAGCAATATCATTGGCGCGATTGACTACCGCTGCAGACTCTTCGGACAGATCAATAGCCGTCACAACGCACTGGTAGTTTTGCATGAGAGTTTACCCTCCGCAGGTTCTTTGCGTTCAATCATTAAGATACAGAATAGCCCTTACGTCCAGTGTTTAGGAGGCAATTTTGACCTGGCTTATAGCGTTTTTCGTGGTAGCGTTTGTGGTTGCGCCAGTAATCTGGGTGATGCCAACACCGGCCCAGCGTCGGCAGGCACGAATTCGTCAACACGCCCACACACTTGGACTTTCAATCAATATTGTCGAACTGCCTCAGTCACGGCGTGCCCAAGTGCGAAAAGAGGGTGCCCAGCTGGGTGTGCGCTATTGTCTGCCCATCAAGCGAGAGAAGAATGTGTACCGCCCGCAGTGGTTGTTGTGGCGAGTGCCGCCAGAGGGGGAAGACGATGTGCCCCCTCATTGTCCGAAGGCGGTAAGTGCGCAAGCAGACGCCTTGCGGGCGCGCATGGCCGAGGATGTGGTGGCCTTGGAGTCCGGACCTGAAGGTTATGCTGTGTTTTGGCGCGAGCGCGGTGAGGAAGAGGCTGTAGACCGGGTTGCGGCCTTGCTGGAGGATGTAAGACAACTGGCAGGAGGAGAACGACTTGTCCGCAAATGAGGTCAAAAATGGTCGCTACCGGCACTATAAAGGTGGTGAGTATCAGGTGCTGGGTGTGGCTCGGCACAGTGAAACGGAAGAGTTGGTGGTGGTCTATCGCCCCCTCTACGGAGAGCGAGGGCTTTGGGTGCGGCCGCTGACGATGTTTACTGAAACCGTGAACCACGAGGGTCGTGAGCAACCGCGATTTGCGCTTGTCGCCGCCGACCCGATATGAGATTGTGCGCTCGTCCCCCAAATTCAGCAACTTAGGGGGTGTGTGCTTGACCCTTTGCAGGCGACCCCTTATATATGTCGCCTCGTTCAGCGCGGTGCACGTCATCGCAACGTCAATGTCAGAAGGAAATTATGGCCAAATCGCTGGTAATCGTGGAGTCACCCGCGAAAGCAAAAACCATCAACAAGTATCTGGGCCCGGATTACATCGTAAAGTCCAGTGTTGGTCATATCCGGGATCTGCCCACCAGCGGCAGCGGTTCCAAGCAGGTCGACCCCAAGGCCCGCGCCAAGGCGGCCGCCAAAACCCGCAAGATGTCGCCGGAAGAGAAGGCTGAACACAAACGCAAGAAGGCCCGCGAGCAGCTCATCAACCGCATGGGCGTGGACCCGGACAATGGTTGGGACGCGCGCTACGAAATTCTTCCCGGTAAGGAAAAAGTGGTCGCCGAGCTGAAAAAGCTGGCCAGCGACGCGGACTACGTGTATCTGGCAACGGATTTGGACCGCGAGGGAGAAGCCATCGCCTGGCACTTGCGGGAAGCGATTGCCGGTGATGAGAGCCGTTATCGTCGCGTGGTCTTCAATGAAATCACCAAAAAAGCGATTACCGAGGCCTTTTCCAAACCGTCCAACCTCGACCTGAACCGCGTTAATGCCCAGCAAGCACGGCGCTTCCTCGACCGCGTGGTGGGCTACATGGTCTCGCCACTGCTTTGGTCAAAAGTCGCCCGTGGTCTGTCAGCCGGGCGAGTGCAGTCGGTTGCCGTGCGCCTGATCGTCGAGCGCGAGCGCGAGATTCGCGCCTTTATCCCCGAGGAATTTTGGCAGGTTCACACCGACCTGAAACACGCCAAGGGCGACCTGCGGCTTGAAGTTAAAAAACAGGCGGGCAACAACTTCCGCCCCAGCAATGAAGCCCAGACCATGGCGGCGGTCGAATCGCTGCGCGGGTCTAATTACAAGGTCAGTGAGCGCGAGGATAAACCCACCAGCTCGCGGCCATCGGCTCCCTTTATTACCTCGACTCTGCAGCAGGCAGCCAGCACCCGCATGGGTTTTGGTGTCAAAAAGACCATGATGTTGGCCCAGCGGCTCTATGAGGCGGGCTACATCACTTATATGCGTACCGACTCGACCAACCTGAGTGCCGACGCGGTGAACCAGTGTCGCGACTATATCGAAGGGGAATACGGCAAACGCTATCTACCGGAGCAGCCCAATCGCTATAGCAGCAAGGAAGGGGCGCAGGAGGCGCACGAGGCGATTCGTCCTTCCGATGTCACCTTGTTGCCCACCCAGCTGCGCGGCATGGAGCGCGATGCTGAGCGGCTTTATACCCTGATCTGGCGTCAGTTTGTCGCCTGTCAAATGACCCCGGCCGAGTTTACCAGCACCAGCGTTACCGTTGCGGCAGGTGACTTCGAACTTAAGACCCGTGGCCGTGTGATGCGCTTTGACGGTTACCTTCGGGTACAACCTCAGGCGGGCAAGAAAGACGAAGACGCCGAGCTGCCGGATGTGAAAGTGGGTGATGAACTGGATTTGATCAAGATCGATCCGACTCAGCATTTCACCAAGCCACCGCCGCGTTATACCGAGGCCTCGCTGGTCAAAGAGCTGGAAAAACGCGGGATCGGTCGGCCATCGACCTACGCGGCGATTATTTCGACCATCCAGGATCGCGGCTATGTGCGGGTTGAAAACCGCCGCTTTTATGCCGAGAAAATGGGCGATATCGTGACCGATCGACTGGTGGAAAGCTTTAGCGATCTGCTGGATTACAGCTTCACCGCGAAGATGGAAGAGTCGCTGGATGAGGTGGCGGAATCCAAAAAAGACTGGCGCGAGCTGCTCAACGAATTTTACAGCGATTTTTCCAAGCGTCTGGAACAGGCCGAAGCTGACGATGCGGGCATGCGTGCCAACCAGCCCTCGGAAACTGATATTGAATGCCCCGCCTGTGGCCGCAATATGCAGATTCGCACGGCAAGCACCGGCGTATTTCTCGGTTGTTCTGGCTACGCCCTGCCGCCGAAAGAGCGCTGCAAGCAAACCATTAATCTCATTCCCGGCGATGAAGTCGTGCGGGCTGATGCCGATGATGAAGAAGAATCGCGCCTGCTGATCAATCGCCATCGCTGCCCCAAGTGCAATACCGCGATGGACAGCTACCTGATCGATGAATCCCGCAAGCTGCATGTGTGTGGTAACAACCCCGACTGCAGTGGCTTTGAAGTAGAGCAGGGGCAGTTCAAGATCAAGGGTTATGACGGCCCGGTAATCGAATGCGATAAATGTGGATCGGATATGCAGCTGAAGACTGGGCGCTTCGGTAAATACTTCGGTTGTACCTCTGACGACTGCAAGAACACCCGCAAGCTGCTGCGCAGCGGGGAGCCGGCGCCACCGAAAATGGATCCGGTGCCGATGCCCGAGTTGGCCTGTGAAAAGGTGGACGATTACTACGTTTTGCGCGATGGCGCGGCGGGACTGTTTCTCGCTGCCAAGGGCTTCCCGAAAAACCGCGAAACTCGTGCCCCCTTGCTGGCGGAAATCCTGCCGCACAAAGAGGCCATCGACAGTAAATACAGCTATCTGTTTTCCGCGCCAGTCGCCGACGATGCCGGTCGCCCGTCGGTGATCCGTTTTAGTCGCAAGGCGCAGGAGCACTACGTTCAGACGGAAGAAGACGGCAAGCCCACCGGTTGGGCCGCTTACTACCGTGATGGCAAGTGGCAGGTAGAGCAGAAGAAGTCGGCGAAAAAGAAAGCGCCAGCCAAGAAGAAGGCTACTGCCAAGAAAAAAGCGCCGGCGAAAAAGAAAGCGCCCGCGAAGGCCAAGGGAGACTGACGTGGCGGCCAGCGTTCGTGCCCACGCCAATCTTCAGCTTTTCCTGGCGCGCAAGTGCATAGAGCGGCTAGAGCAGCCCGCAGATCCGTTTTGGGGGGAGCACGCTGAGACCGTCGATCGGGATCATGCGGTTTTTCACCTGCAGCTGGCCTATCGCGGCCACTTGGCGGATCTTTGCGAGCAGCGTCAGCGAACACTTCGCCCGGTAACGGCAGCGCAGGCAGTTGCCATGCTTCAGGGTGAGCCTATACCGGAAATTGCCGAGCTGGCAGAAAAGGAAGAGCTGCAGGATTGGCTGAAAGCGCTGGTGTCGGAAAACTTTCTTCCAGGTGTGGAAACCGCTTCACTTGTAAACAATAGCGATTTGATTCCCGTGTCCAGTCCCAATGCGCTGTCGGGAGCTCGTGCACTGTCTCAGATTGCCGATGAATTGGCGTCTCTATTTGCCCGGCATCGGGATACTCAGCAAGAATACTGATCGGCAAGTGTACTGACGCCCAGAATAGGGTTGCCGGGAATCTTGCGTCTTTCTTTAGCCTTTCTTTGCCCTTCCTTGGCCCCGGCAGTTCGGGTTGTTACAATCGAACTTATCAGAGGCGACATTTGCCGCTTCAGTCATACAAGGTGTCAGTGTGTTTTCATACCTCGAACTCGTGGAACTCCCCAACGGCGATATCGTCTTGCAGCGCTCTGACGATGACAGCGAGCCACTGGTGGTGATCAGCTTCTCCGAGGAATCCCGTCAATTTATGGCTGTGCCTCCTCTAGAGGTGGCGCGTGCCATGATTCAGGCGGGTATCCAAGTGGCTTCAGAGTCGCCCGAGATTGCCATCGAGGAAGAGCTGGAAGGCGAAGAGATGCTGGATTCAACGGTTGCTAGCAAAACCGTTCACTAATCGCCTTTGAAAGCCGGGCTCAGCCTTCGAGATAGATGATCAGGCATTCTGCCTGACCTTTACGAGCCGCCCATTCTAGTTGGGCATAAGCGCTTTCGTTCAGCGGGCGTCGAGCCATCATGACGACCGTGTGGCTCTTGCCACCCTGCAGAGCGCGCAATGTCAGTCCCATTGTGTCATCGGCTGTGCGAGACAGTACCTGGAGCAGGTGGTGTCCGCTCTTGCGCACGCTGTCACTCAAAAAACTTTTCACGGACATATCGCCAATCCAGCACACCCAGCGATTATCGTTAGTGTCGTTAAGTTCGCGCAGGATACCGCTCAATAGCAGCTGTCGGGACAGCTGGTTGCTGGCTGGAATATGTAGTTCAGCAATACGGCTGTGATCGTCGCTGGGGGCGAGCAGGTGTTGTTGTGCCATCATCTTCAGTGTCTCCGCAGAATGCCAACGCTCAGACCTTCAATCGCGAAATCCTGTTCGCGCAGGTCCACTTCGATCGGAGCGTAATCCTTATTCTCCGGTAGCAGCAGTATCTGATGCTTGCTCTTGGTCGGTTGAAACCGTTTGACGGTGACTTCGTCGTCGATTCGGGCGACCACAATATCACCTTTATTTGCGATTTGAGTGCGGTGAACGGCGAGCAGGTCGTCTTCGTAAATGCCGATTTCTATCATGCTGTCACCGCGAACCCGGAGGAAATAATCGGCACGCGGCGAAAAGGTTGAGCCGGGCATATCGCAGTAATCCTCAATATGCTCTTCCGCGAGTATCGGGTTGCCTGCGGCAACTCGGCCGACAATGGGGATACCATTGCTGGCGGCGGGCAGTCGAATGCCGCGGGAGGCTCCGGCAATCATTTCGATAGCGCCTTTGCGGGCGAGGGCCTTGAGATGTTCCTCTGCAGCATTGGGAGAGCGGAAGCCCAGCTCGCGTGCAATATCTGCGCGGGTCGGCGGATAGCCGGTCTCTTCTATGTACTGCTTGATCAGGCTAAGAACGTCCTGTTGCCTGGCGGTCAGTGTGCTCATATCGATAACCTGTCTGAATATACAGTATGCTGTTAGTATATACAGTAAGGTTGTCTCTGCAAGGCTTTTTTTAAAGAAACTTTGAGTACGCGATAGGCGGATATATAGATAGAGGGCGCGACCGGGAGATCGCGCGGGAAGGGTCGATCAGAAATCGTCGATCAGACCATTGATTGTATCGGGTTCGATTTCCAGCGGGTTGGACCAGTCGTCGCCGTTATAGTCGCTGGGATCGCGATAGTCGTCGTCGGATAGCTCAAAGGGGTTGCGCCAATCCTCCGGCTCTTCAACGGGTTCCAGTACCAGTTCGTCCCAGCTCTCCATGTCGAACTCGCAGAGCGCGCCGTCCAGCAGTTGGGTTTCAATCGCGTCGTCGATCGCGACAACTTCAAAGATCGAACCGAGTTGAAGGTCTTTGTACCAGCTCCCCACCTGGGGTGTGACATTATTCATTGGATACTCCTCAAAGTGGCGTGGTGTCACCTGTAAAGTATCACTCGCGTGTTTGCTGTCCAGCACCGGAATTGCACAAAAAATTCATGCCATCTGGCCTACGCAATAACCCGTACTGCGCGTAAAATCACTGGTTTTTCATTCGTTTAAATTTTATTCGAGAGTAGAAGCCTGCTGCGCAAGGGCTTTTTTTATTCGGAGTTTGCATAACGGATGGGGCTGTCCTAAAAAAATATTCTAGGACAAAATGCCATGCTGTGATGCGGGCACTTTTTGCAAGCGACTAAAACGCTGTGTCGCGCTGATTCCGGGGACCAACAATGATAGAAGAATGGCTGCAGAAATTACCGGGGGGAGACTACCCTTGGTTGTGGAAGGTGTTTATGGCGGTGCTGGCCACGGCCATCGTCAATTATTTGGTAGGGCGCGCGCTGAATCGCCTGCAAGTCCACTTGGAAAAGACCCACAACGTATGGGATGACGCGGTTCTAGCGTCGGTACGTCGGCCGGCGTACTGGATGATCTGGCTGGTGGGTTTCAGTTACGCGCTGCAATTAATTCTGCAGACCTCCGAAGCCGAGATTTTTACCCTGCTGAATTCACTGCGCTCTGTGATGGCCGTGCTGATCCTGACCTGGTTTTTGGTGGGGCTGGTGCGGGAAGTCGAGCAGCGCTTGCTGTCCGGTGAATACACTCGTTCCGATCAGCCCTTTGACCCGACCACGGTGATGGCGCTGGGTAAATTGGTCAAAACCGCCATTATTATCACGGCGCTTCTGGTGGTAATGCAGTCACTCGGCTACAGCATTACCGGGGTACTGGCCTTCGGTGGCGTAGGCGGCATCGCGGTCGGTTTTGCGGCAAAAGATCTGCTGGCGAATTTTTTTGGTGGTCTGATGGTGTATCTGGATCGTCCCTTTGCGGTGGGCGACTGGATCCGTTCGCCGGACAAGAATATTGAAGGCACCGTTGAAAATATCGGTTGGCGTCAGACCCGGATTCGCACCTTTGACCAGCGGCCGCTTTATGTTCCCAACGCAACCTTTACCCAAATCTCGGTTGAAAACCCCTCGCGGATGCTCAATCGTCGAATTTACGAAACGATTGGTCTGCGTTATGACGATGCGCGGCAGTTGCGCAGTATCGTTGATGAGGTGCGCAGCTATCTCGAACAGCACGATGAGATTGATCAAGGCAAAACCCTGATTGTGAATTTCAACAGTTTTGGCGCGTCATCGCTGGATTTCTTTATCTACACCTTTACCAAAACCACCAAGTGGGTTGAATACCACGCGATCAAGCAGTCCATCTTGCTCGATATTCTGGAAATCATTCACAAGCACGAGGCTGACGTGGCTTACCCCACATCGACGATCAAGTTGCAGCAGGAAACCGCGCAGCAGATTGAACAGCAGGCTGCAAACGGACGCGAAGGTGCCAGTGAATCCAAATCGAAAGCGGGCAGCGCAAAACAAGATGCAGACGAAAACAGCCACAAGGAAGCAGAGTAGTGAGTGACCTGATTGCCATTATCGGCGGCACCGGTTTGTGTGATTGGCAGGGGGCGGAGCACATTTCGTCTGAGCCGATAGAGACGCCATACGGTGAAGCCAGTGCGCCTTTGCGGCGTATGCGCTATCAAGGTAGCGAGTTTGTCTTCCTGCCAAGGCATGGCGACGGTCATAAGTTTCCGCCTCACAAGATTAACTACCGGGCGAATATCTGGGGTCTGAAGTCGCTAGGTATCAGTCAGGTTATTGCGGTCAATGCGGTGGGCGGGATTCATCCGGACTGCGGTACCGGTGCGCTGGTGGTACCGGATCAGATCATCGATTACAGCTACGGTCGCGAACATACGTTTTACGATGGCAGTGATGGTCGTCTGGATCATGTGGATTTGGGGGAGCCCTACAGTATGGCCTTGCGCCGTCGCATTCTGGCGGCGGGGCAGTCAGAGGGCGTCGCGCTGGTTGATGGTGGGGTTTACGCCTGTACTCAGGGGCCACGTTTGGAAACGGCCGCCGAAATTCAGCGCTTGAAGCGCGATGGTGCTGATTTGGTGGGGATGACCGCTATGCCGGAAGCCGGGCTGGCCCGGGAGGCCGGTCTTGATTACGCCTCCCTGTGCTTGGTGGTGAATCCCGCGGCGGGTCTCAGCAGTGAGCCGATTACCATGGACGATATCCAGAAGGTAATTGACTCCGGCATGCAAACGGTAAAGCAGGTGCTGGCGACTGCGGTCAGCGCATAGCCGTTTTATCGCTGGCTTTGCCGGTGATGGGTGTGATTTTGACGATCACACCAAACAGCGGATGGTCCAGATAATGCACCTCGCCACTGCGCATGCGCCGGTTTTGGCGCATGACGACGGTGCGTTCCACATAGTAGCTGCTGTCATTGGCCATCAGGACATCGAGGTTGCTGGCAGGGCGGTTCTGTTCGTTTTCCATCGCCATGTCATCCTCGGGAAGCGGATTCTCCTGCTCGGGTCTAAAGCCCGGGTCATTGACCGGGAAGGGGGTTGGCAGGGCGGGAAATTCCCGCCGTCGCGCCGCTTGCAGTTCTTCTTCACTGAGCTCAAAGCGCTGGGCTGACTGCAAAATGGCTGCGCCGCGGCCAAAGTCGCTCAGCCACAGGTCGGTATCAATGTGCAGGTAGCGCTCCAGTGCGACCTTGATATAGCCCTCCAATTCAAAGTGCTGGCCGACCGGGTCACCGCCCTGAATCAGAATGGGGGTGGCGCTGTCGCGGGGATTCAGGCGCTGTGGCCAAGAGCCGCTAAACAGCAGTCGATAGCGATGAGCGCCGCGAATCTTCTTAACCATGCCGGCAAATTCTGCGTCGCTACTCTCCTTGGCCAGAATAAACGGCAGCGGCGGTTTGGTAACGCCGTTGGACGTTGTTGTGCCGAGCGCGTTCGGGTCGCTCAGCAGCGAAGCCGCTTCTTCGACGGTCGCCTGGGCGCGGGCATTGGCCTGTTCCTCTGCAGATTCTGGGAAGCGCTCCGGATACAGCTCTTTACAGGCAGGGTCGAGAGCCTGTTGCACGCCGGCGGGGGCAGACGGTTCGCGGTAGTCGTCGGGATAACCCTCTCCGGAGTCAACCCGCTCGAGAATATCCAGTAGGCGGTTTTCACCGCTGCCAGCGGTAGCAGCGGGTGAGCACAGGTCAGCCAGAAATTTTTCGCGCGTTTTCAGACGCGTCAGACCTTTCGGGTAGCGCAGCTGCAGCTGGTTGCGCCATATTTCATCGTACTCGCCGGCATCGGTGCGGTGGGCAAAGACCGCCAGATGAATCTGGTACCAGCCTTCCAGCGCCTTGCTGTCAGGCGTTTCGGCGAGCAGGCTGTGACCGGAGAGTGTCAGCGCGGCAGCCAACAGGATTCGAGGGAAGATATTCATGCGGCGGGAGCGAGCTCTCTTATTAGGTTTTCGACAAACTGGAAGCGGGCCTCATTATCAGCCAAGGGTTCCGAGAAGCGCAAGGCGGTGGCGCCGTCGAGTCGATAACGGGCGGGTTTGGTCTGTACCAGCGTGACCAGGTTCGCAGGGTCGATTCGCGGTTCATCGGAGAATTCCAGACGACCGCCCTGTGCGGAGGCTTCCACCTTGAGTATCCCGAGCCGGTCGGCATCCAGTTTCAGCTTTGCCAGGCGGAACAGGTTTTTAGTGGGTTCCGGTAGCAGGCCGAAACGATCGATCATTTCCACCTGAAGCTCGCGCAGATCGTCTTCGCTGGTAGCGCTGGCTATGCGCTTGTAGAGAATCAGGCGGCCCTGAATGTCCGGCAGATAATCATCGGGGATAAGGGCGGGCAAGCGCAGATTGATATCGGTATTGGCCGCCGGTTTTTCCAGATCGACGGTGCGGCCTTCCTTGATGGCAGTAACGGCGCGCTCCAGCATTTCCATATAAAGACTGAAGCCCACGGCGCTGATCTGCCCGCTCTGCTCGTCGCCGAGCAATTCACCCGCGCCGCGAATTTCCAGATCGTGGGTCGCGAGCGTAAAGCCGGCACCGAGAGTGTCGGCTTCGCTGATGGCGGTCAGGCGTTTCTCTGCGTCCGGGGTCATTTGCCGCGCGGGCGGCGTCAGCAGATAAGCGTAGGCCTGGTGGTGGGAGCGCCCAACCCGGCCGCGCAGCTGATGGAGCTGGGCGAGCCCGAATTTATCGGCGCGCTCAATAATAATGGTATTGGCATTGGGAACGTCGATACCGGTCTCGATTATGGTGGAGCACACCAGCACGTTAAAGCGCTTGTGGTAGAAGTCGCTCATTACCTGTTCCAGATCGCGTTCGCGCATCTGGCCGTGGCCCACTGCAACCCGGATTTCCGGCACGGATTCCTGGAGCTCCCGCGCTGCCTTTTCAATGGTTTTGACATCGTTGTGCAGGTAATACACCTGTCCGCCCCGGAGGATCTCCCGGAGGATGGCTTCTTTTACCAGTGCGCTGTCGTATTCCCGGACGAAGGTTTTAACCGAGAGGCGGCGGGCTGGCGGAGTGGCAATTATGGACAGGTCGCGCATCCCAGACATGGACATATTCAGCGTTCGCGGAATAGGCGTTGCGGTCAGGGTAAGGATATCCACTTCCGCGCGCAGGGCCTTGAGCACTTCTTTCTGGCGAACGCCGAAGCGGTGTTCCTCGTCGATAATCACGAGTCCCAGATTGTTGTATTTCAGGTCGCTGCTGAGCAGTTTGTGGGTGCCGATCAGGATATCGATCTTGCCGGCGTTCAGTTTTTCAATAATGGCGCTCTGCTCCGCCTGACTGCGAAAGCGCGACACCACATCCACGGTAATCGGCCAGTTGGCAAAGCGATCCCGGAACGATTCAAAGTGCTGCTGGGCGAGCAGAGTGGTGGGCACCAGAACCGCCACTTGCCGGCTGTTTTGTACGGCGACGAATGCGGCGCGCATGGCCACTTCGGTTTTGCCAAAACCCACGTCGCCACAGACCAACCGATCCATCGGTTTGGGCGCCTGCATATCGCGCACTACGGCCTCGATGGCCTGTTCCTGGTCTGGTGTTTCCTCAAAGGGAAATTCACTGCTAAAGCGCAAGTAGTCTTCCCGCTCAAGTGGATAGGCATAGCCGCGACGGGCTTCGCGTTTGGCGTAAATGTCGAGAAGCTCGGCGGCGACATCACGAACTTTCTCGGCGGCTTTCTTGCGCGCCTTGGACCATTGGTCGGTGCCGAGTTTGTGGAGTGGGGCCGTCTCGGCGTCTGCGCCGCTGTAGCGGCTGATCATGTGCAGGGCGCTGACCGGAACGTAGAGCTTGGCGCCGTCGGCATATTCCAGTGTCAAAAACTCTTCGGTCTGGTTGTCGACATCGATGCTCTGCAGGCCCTGATAGCGGCCAACGCCATGATCGATATGGACCACCGGCGCACCGATGCGCAGTTCGGCCAGATTCTTGACGGTCTGGTCGGTGGTTGTCGTCGCCTTGCGACGGCGCCGGGACTGGGCCACGTGATGGCCAAACAGCTGGCTTTCCGCAACCGCGGCCAGCCTGTCGTCGCTCAGTACCACACCGTGTTCCAGTGCCGCGGTGGTGATACACAAAGCCTCCGCACCCGTCAGAAAGTCTTCCCAGCCTTTAACTTCTTTCGGTTTTAGCTTGTGGCGGCCAAGTAATTCCAACAGGGCTTCGCGGCGCCCGGCGGATTCGGCGCAGAGCAGCACCCGGTGCTGGGCGTTGAAACTGCGCAGCGCCGCGGCCGGGTCTTCATTGTGAGCATCAATCTGCAGCGCCGGGGGTGATGACGACGGCAGGTTGATATTGTCGCCCTCAATCGGCAAAGCTTCGCTGTGCAGCACAAGCTGCGGGTGCTTTTTCAGCTTGCCAAAGACCTCTTCAACCGCGAGGAAGATTTCCGCTGGGGTCAGCACGGGACGCTGCCGGTCGCCCTGGCGCTGTTCAAAGCGCTGGCGGGCGTCGCGCCAGAAGTGTTCGGCAGCGGCTTCTATACCCGCGCCGGTGGCGATGGTGGCGTCCTCGGGGAGGTAGTCAAACAGCGTGGCGCAGTCGTTAAAGAAGAGAGGTAAGTAGTATTCGATGCCGGCGGAGGGGATGCCGTCGCAGATATCCTGATACACCGGGCACTGGCGGTGATCCACATCAAAGCGTGCGTGCCAGCGGTCCCGGAAACTGCGGATGCCGGCTTCGTCGAGGGGGTATTCCCGCCCCGGCAGCAGGTCGATGTTGTCGAACTGGTCAATACTGCGCTGGGTTTCCGGGTCGAAGCTGCGCAGGGTGTCAATTTCGTCGTCGAATAGGTCAATCCGGTAGGGCACTTTGCTGCCCATGGGGAATAGATCGAGCAGGGCGCCGCGCAAGGTGTATTCGCCGTGTTCGTAGACCGTGTCGACATGGCGATAGCCGCTTTTCTCCAGCGACTGGCGCATGGCCTTGAGATCCAGAACCTCGCCCTTCGCCAGCCGGAGACTGTGGCCGCGAATATAGTCCAGTGGTGGCAGCCGGTGTAGCAGGGTGGTGACGGGAACCACCAGAACGCCTTGCCTCATTGTCGGCAGCTCCGCCAGGCAGCGCAGTCGCTCGGAAATGATGTCCTGATGGGGAGAAAAGACGTCGTAGGGCAGGGTTTCCCAGTCCGGCAGTAAGTGCACGGGCAGTTCCGGCGCAAAAAAGCGCAGTTCCTGCTCCATGCGATAAGCCGCCGAGGTGTTGTCAGTAATCAGCAGTACCGGCCCCTGACGCTGGCTGGCAATTTCGGCAATCGCCAGACTTTGGGCGGCGGCGTGGGCGGAGCCGAGTCGCAGTTTGCGACCGGCGCGAATCTGGAGGTCTAGACCGGTTGTCAGCACGTTAAGCGGGGTCTCTCAGCTTGTCCCTCGGGACTGTGGGTTGTTCAGGCGGGCCGCATTTTAGCCCGAGCGCCTCATAATTTCACAGAATGGTGTTGATTGGCCGGGTGAATGCGGCGCCGGGCGTGGCCCTCCGGGCGGTAAAACATAGGAATGTTGTCGTCAAACCCGTTGATCTGGTTGAACTCCGGGGCCGGAATAAAGATAATACGCGCACATTTTTCCGCGCAATCAACAGGGTACCCGCAGTGACCGAGAGAAAACGTGCACGTCCGGCCGATTATTTCGCTGATTGGAAGGAGCGTGAAGCGCTTGCAGAGGGTATGATCCCTCTGGTTGGCAAGCTTTACCGCAACAACAACGTCAAGACCTACATTTACGGTCAGGCTCTGGTCAATAAGTCGGTTCTGGAAATCATGCAGGCGCATCGCTTTGTGCGTCAGGTTGAACAGAACGAACTCTCCGAATTTGAAACCTTCCCCGTGATCAAGGCGCTGGCCGCGCTGGATCTGGGTACGGCCCATATTGATGCCGGTCGCATTGCTGTTGGTTATGAAACCGAAGGCAAGGCGCAGGGCGTTTCTGTTGATGAATACGTAAAAAGTCAGGTTTCGGACCTGATTGGCGCTTCTGCCGAGCCGACGCGCGAGCCGCGTGATGTGATTCTCTACGGCTTTGGTCGTATTGGTCGCCTGATGGCCCGTCTGCTGATTGAAAAAGCCGGTGGCGGCGAGAACCTGCGCCTGAAGGCGGTTGTGGTTCGCCCGAGCGGCAAGGAAGACGATCTGGTCAAGCGCGCCAGCTTGCTGCAGCGTGACTCCGTGCACGGTCAGTTCCGCGGCACTATCCGGGTAGATGAAGAGCGCAGCTCCTTTGTGGCCAACGGCAATGAGATCAAAGTGATCTACGCCGGCTCACCCCAGGAAATTGACTACACCGAATACGGTATTAAAGACGCTATCGTTGTGGACAACACCGGTAAGTGGCGTGACCGTGATGGTCTGTCCCAGCATCTGGCCTGCCCCGGTGTGGCCAAGGTAATTCTGACCGCGCCCGGTAAAGGCGATCTGAAGAATATCGTTTACGGTATCAACGATGGTGAAATCAGTGATGACGACGCGATCATTTCTGCGGCGAGCTGTACCACCAACGCCATCGCGCCGCCGCTGAAGGCGCTGGATGACGAATTCCAGGTGATCAACGGTCACGTTGAGACCGTACACGCCTATACCAATGACCAGAACCTGATTGACAACTACCACAGCGCCAAGCGCCGTGGTCGCAGCGCCCCGCTGAACATGGTACTCACCGAAACCGGTGCGGCCAAAGCAGTGGGTAAAGTGTTGCCCCAGATGCAGGGCAAACTGACCGGTAACGCTATCCGAGTACCGACGCCAAACGTTTCCATGGCGATCATGAAACTGACTCTCGGCCGCGAAACAACCGTTGAAGAGGTGAATGAGTACATGCGCAAGGTTGCGCTGCATTCGCCGCTGCGCAAGCAAATCGATTACTCAAACTCGCCAGAGGTGGTCTCCAGCGATTTCGTTGGGTCGCGCCATGCCTGTATCTACGATAGTGAAGCTACCATTGTGAATGGCAGTTCGGCAGTGATCTATTGTTGGTACGACAACGAATTCGGTTACAGCTGCCAGGTACACCGTATTCTGGAAAAAATGGCTGGCGTAGATTACGCCATCTACCCCAAAGAGAGTTAATTTCTGGGTGCGGTAAGTTGGGGAGCTTACCGTGCAGCAGCAACTCTCCGGCAAGTTTGCAGCGCAGCGGGTCACCGCTGGGCTGCTGAGTGTCGTCCCCCTCAAACGGTTGGCTCGTCCTGCGAGCCAATGGCTTTCGCATTAACAAGAGTGCTAGGCAGGCTGATGATCAAGATTAGTAAGGGTCTGGATTTGCCCATCACCGGCGCCCCGGCTCAGCAGATAGATGCTGGCCCGAAGGTTCGCACGGTCGCGGTGGTCGGTTTCGACTACGTGGGTATGAAGCCGACGATGGAAGTGTCGGTGGGTGATCGGGTTAAAACCGGTCAATTACTGTTTACCGACAAGAAAACCGCAGGTGTGCGCTTTACAGCGCCCGCGACCGGTGTGGTGTCCGCGATCAATCGCGGCGAGCGCCGGGTGCTGCAGTCTGTGGTCATCGACGTGGAAGACGACGACTTTGTCGATTTTGGCAAAGTGGAAGCGTCTCAACTGGAGACTCTTGAAGAATCGGCGGTTCGCAGCAAGCTGATCGAGTCCGGTCTGTGGACTGCATTGCGCACGCGTCCTTTCAGCAAGACGCCCGCCGTTGACGCCTCAGCGGCTGCGATTTTCGTCAATGCCATGGATACGCGCCCGCTGGCGGGTGACCCGCAGGTGGTGATTGCCGAGCAGCGCGACGATTTTGTTAACGGCCTGAAAGTTCTGTCGCGCTTGAACAGCAACCTGTTCGTGTGCAAGGCGCCGGGTGCTGATATCCCCGAAGCGGCGTCGGCCAAGGTAGAAGAATTCGCTGGTCCGCACCCGGCTGGTCTGCCCGGCACGCACGTGCACTACTTGCTGGGAGCCTCCAGCAAGAAAGTCGCATGGACAGTGGACTATCAAGACGTCATTGCGATCGGCAAGCTGTTCACCACTGGTCAATTGTGGACCGAGCGCGTGATCGCGCTGGCCGGCCCGCAGGTTGAAAATCCCCGTCTGATTCGCACCCGCGTTGGCGCGCACTTGGACGAGCTGGTCGCCGGTCAGGTCAAACCCGAAGACAACCGTGTTATTTCCGGTTCGGTACTGGGCGGTCGCACCGCGCGTGGCCCGGTTGCCTACCTCGGTCGCTTCCATAATCAGGTCAGTGTGCTGAAAGAGGGCACCGAGCGTGAATTTATGGGCTGGCTGTCGCCGGGTACCCAGAAACACTCCACGCTGAAAATTTACCTGTCCCAGTTTGCGCCAAAGCGTCTGTTCAACTTTAGCACCAATACCAATGGTAGTGAGCGTGCCATGGTGCCGGTAGGTGTGTATGAAAACATCATGCCGCTGGACATTCTGCCGACTCAGCTGCTGCGTTCACTGATCGTGGGTGACACCCAGATGGCTCAGTCACTCGGCGCACTGGAGCTGGATGAAGAAGATCTCGCGCTGTGCACCTACGTGTGCCCAGGCAAATACGAATATGGTCCGATTCTGCGTGAGAACCTCACGCGTATCGAGCATGAGGGTTAATGATGGGGCTGCGAAAATTACTCGATTCGATGGAGCCGCACTTTCATAAGGGCGGTCGCTACGAAAAGTGGTACGCCCTCTATGAGGCGGTTGATACCATTTTCTATTCACCCGGGTCTACCACCAAGACCACCGCTCATGTGCGAGACGGCATCGACCTGAAACGCATCATGATTACGGTCTGGTTCTGTACCTTCCCGGCCATGTTCTTTGGTATGTGGAACGTGGGCTACCAGGCCAACTCCATTCTGCTGGAGACCGGTGCTGCGATGAACGCCGACTGGCGCACACCGCTGATCGCCGCGCTGGCTGGCAATGATCCGGCCAGTTTGTGGGATAACTTCTGGTACGGCTTCTGGTACTTTGCTCCGGTTTACTTCGTCACGTTTGTAGTGGGCGGCTTCTGGGAAGTCCTGTTCGCCATGAAGCGCGGCCACGAAGTGAATGAAGGCTTCTTTGTTACCTCTATTCTGTTCGCGCTGACCTGTCCGCCCACAATCCCGCTGTGGATGGTGGCACTGGGCATCACCTTTGGTGTGGTCGTCGGTAAAGAAGTCTTTGGCGGTACTGGCAAAAACTTCTTGAACCCGGCGCTGACCGGTCGTGCTTTCCTGTTCTTCGCCTACCCGGCGGCCATGAGTGGCGACGCGGTATGGACAGCAGTTGATGGTTACACCGGCGCGACTGCACTGTCGATTGCGGCCAGTGAGGGCGTAGCCACGCTGCAAAACACCTTCAGCTGGTGGGATTCTTTCCTAGGTACCATCCCGGGTTCTATCGGTGAAACCTCGACGCTGGCGATTCTGATTGGTGGTGCCTTCTTGCTGTGGACCCGCATCGCTTCCTGGCGCATTGTTGCCGGTGTGATGATCGGCATGGTGGCGCTGTCATCCCTGTTCAATGCCATCGATTCCACCAACCCAATGTTTGCACTGCCCTGGCAGTGGCATCTGGTGGTTGGCGGTTTTGCCTTCGGCATGATCTTTATGGCAACCGACCCCGTATCGGCGTCCATGACCAATACCGGCAAGTGGATCTTTGGTGCCCTGATCGGTGTGATGGTCGTTCTGATTCGCGTCGTGAACCCGGCATTCCCGGAAGGCATGATGCTGGCAATTCTGTTTGCCAACCTGTTCTCACCGCTGATCGACCACTTCGTTGTCGAAGCAAATATCAAACGGAGGCTCGCGCGTGGCTAGTAACGATACCATCAAGAAGACGCTGGTAGTCGCCGTTGCTCTCTGTATCGTCTGCTCACTGGTGGTTTCCAGTGCAGCGGTACTGCTGAAGCCGGCCCAGGTCAAAAACAAGGCGCTGGATCGCAAGAGCAACATTTTGGCGGCCGCCGGTATGCTGGAGCCGGGTCAGAGCAGTGCGGAAATCGAGGAGGTCTACGCCTCCAAGATTACTCCGCGCATCGTCGATCTGCAGCAGGGCACTTATACCGATAAGTTCGACCCGAAAAACTTTGAGCAGCGCAAAATAGCCAAGGACCCGAACACCTCGGTTGAATTGAGCGATGCAGAAGATCAGGCCAATATCTCTCGCCGCGAAAATTACAGCATTGTCTATCTCGTAGAGAAAGACGGTGAGTTGGACAAGATCATCCTGCCGGTACACGGTTACGGTCTGTGGTCCACTCTGTACGGATTTCTGGCACTGGAGTCTGATCTCAACACTGTAGCGGGTTTTGGCTTCTACGAGCATGGCGAAACGCCCGGCCTCGGCGGTGAAGTAGATAACCCCAAGTGGAAGGGCCTGTGGCCCGGTAAAGAAATCTATGAAGACGGTGAAGTAGCGATTAAAGTCGTGAAGGGCGCCGTTGATCCGGGCGCCAACAATGTTGAGCACAAGGTCGACGGCTTGTCCGGTGCGACTCTGACCAGCAACGGTGTCACCAACCTCGTGCAGTTCTGGATGGGTGAAATGGGCTACAAACAGTTTCTGGCTAACTTGAAGTCAGGGGAGGCGTAATCGTGTCGATGAAGGAAACCCTTACGGGGCCAGTATTCAACAACAACCCGATTGCCCTGCAGATTCTTGGCATCTGTAGCGCGCTGGCGGTTACCTCCAGCCTGAACGTCACACTGGTTATGTGTGTATCGGTTATTGCCGTTACCGCATTCTCAAACCTGGCGGTATCAAGCATCCGTCACCATATTCCGAGCAGTATCCGTATTATCGTGCAGATGGTCATCATTGCTTCTCTGGTAATCGTGGTGGATCAGGTGCTCAAGGCCTACTTCTTTACCATCAGTAAGCAACTGTCGGTATTTGTCGGTCTGATTATTACCAACTGTATCGTTATGGGGCGCGCTGAAGGTTTTGCCATGAAGAATGGCCCAGTGGCGAGCTTCATCGACGGTATCGGCAACGGCCTTGGCTACAGTGTGGTTTTGCTTTTCGTTGCTTTCTTCCGCGAGCTCTTCGGTTCCGGCAGCCTGTTCGGTATTCAGATTCTGGAAACTGTCAACAACGGCGGCTGGTATGTACCTAACGGTATGATGCTGCTTCCCCCGAGTGCTTTCTTCCTGATTGGCTTTTTCATCTGGGGACTGCGGGCTTGGAAGAAAGATCAGGTGGAAGAACCTGAATTCAAGATCTGTTCTAACACTCGTGCGCAGGAGGCCGTGTAAATGGAATACTATCTGAGCCTCTTTATTCGCTCGGTTTTTATCGAGAACATGGCCTTGGCCTTCTTCTTGGGCATGTGTACCTTCCTGGCAATCTCGAAAAAAATTCAGGCGGCACTGGGTCTGGGGATCGCGGTTATCGTGGTACTGACCATCACTGTACCGGTGAACAATCTGATCTATACCAACCTGCTGGCTGACGGCGCACTGGCCTGGGCCGGTTACCCAGATGTGGACCTGAGCTTCCTCGGTTTGCTGAGCTACATCGGTGTTATCGCGGCGATTGTTCAGATCATGGAAATGTTCCTGGATAAATACGTGCCTGCGCTCTACAGCGCGCTGGGCGTGTTCCTGCCACTGATCACCGTAAACTGCGCCATCATGGGTGCCTCGCTGTTTATGGTAGAGCGTGACTACAACCTCGCTGAGTCAGTGGTTTACGGCGCTGGCGCCGGTACCGGCTGGGCGTTGGCGATCGTTGCGCTGGCCGGTATCCGTGAAAAAATGAAATACAGTGATGTACCCGAGGGCCTGCGCGGTCTGGGTATTACCTTTATCACTGTTGGCTTGATGTCGTTGGGCTTTATGTCCTTCGGCGGCATCGATCTGTAACCGAGGGGAGACTGACGTAGTATGAATACAGTAATCGTTCTCGGTGTCAGCATGTTCACGGTAGTGGTGCTATCGCTGGTTGCCGTGATCCTGTTTGCCCGCTCGCGTTTGGTGAGCTCTGGCAATGTGAACATCGAAATTAATGGCGAGAAAACCATAACGGTTCCGGCTGGCGACAAGCTGCTCGGTACCCTGGCCTCCAACAACCTCTTCCTGGCATCTGCCTGTGGTGGCGGCGGTAGCTGTGCCCAGTGTAAATGCATCGTGGAAGAGGGCGGTGGCTCCATGCTGCCGACCGAAGAAGCTCACTTTACACCACGCGAAGCCCGCCAGGGCTGGCGTCTGTCCTGCCAGACTCCGGTCAAGCAGGATATGAAAATCGAGATTCCGGAAGAAGTCTTCGGGGTTAAGCAGTGGGAGTGTACGGTTGAATCCAACCCGAACGTCGCCACCTTTATCAAAGAGCTGACCCTGCGTCTGCCAGAAGGTGAAAACGTCGACTTCCGCGCCGGTGGTTATGTGCAGCTGGAATGTCCGCCGCACCTGGTTAAATACAAGGATTTTGATATTCAGGAAGAGTATCTGGATGACTGGAAGAAGTTCGGTTTTCTGGATCTGGAATCCAAGTGCGACGAAACAACCATTCGCGCTTACTCCATGGCGAACTACCCTGAAGAAAAGGGTCTTGTTAAGTTCAACATTCGCTGTGCTACGCCGCACCCGAGTGACCTGACGGTTCCACCCGGCATCATGTCGTCCTGGGTGTTTAACCTGAAGCCCGGTGACAAGGTGAAAGTCTACGGTCCGTTTGGTGAGTTCTTCGCCAAGGAAACCGATGCGGAAATGGTCTTTATTGGTGGTGGTGCCGGTATGGCGCCCATGCGTTCGCACATCTTTGACCAGCTCAAGCGCCTCAGCAGCACGCGCAAGATCTCTTTCTGGTACGGCGCCCGCTCTATGCGCGAAGCCTTCTACGTGGAAGAGTTCGACAAGCTGGCGGAAGAGAACGAGAACTTCACCTGGCATCTGGCCCTGTCTGACCCACTTCCTGAAGACAACTGGAATGGCCTGAAAGGCTTTATTCACCAGGTACTCTACGATAACTACCTGCGTGACCACCCGGCGCCGGAAGACTGCGAGTTCTACATGTGTGGACCGCCGATGATGAACGCCGCCTGTATCAAGATGCTGGAAGATCTCGGTGTCGAGAAAGAAAACATTCTGCTGGACGATTTCGGTGGCTGATTTCTTCAAACGCCTTATGCAAGGAGCAGCTCTCGGGCTGCTCTTTTTCGTTCTGGCAGGCTGTGATCGTTCGCCTGACGTTGTCCAGCTGCAGGGTGAGACCATGGGCACCCGGTATCAGGTCACACTGCTGCCACCGAAGGGTTTTGATGACGACGAAGCTCAGGAACAGCTTGATGCACTGTTGGATATCTTCAATCAGATTGCGTCGACCTATGAGCCCAAGTCAGAAGTCAATGCGCTGTCGGCCATGCCGCTGGATGAGTGGCAGGATATCAGTCAAACCTTATCTGAGATGCTTCTGATCAGCCTTGAGGTCAACTGGCTGACCGGCGGTGCCTTTGATGTCACCGTGTCTCCCTTGGTGGATCTTTGGGGGTTTGGCGCCGAGCGTCGGCCGCAGCAGGTTCCAGCAGCATCGGCGATAGAGGCCGCACTGAAAGAAACCGGTTTCAAGCATATTCAACTGGATCTCACGGAACCGCGAATCAAGCTAAAGCAACCGGTTATGGTTGATCTGTCCGGCGTAGCCAAGGGCTACGGTGTAGATATCGTAGCGGAATGGCTTGATCGTCAGCAGGTTGCAAATTATCTGGTGGAAATCGGAGGTGAAATCCGTGCTGCCGGTAAGAGCCCGCGGGGTGACGATTGGCGAGTCGGCATTGAAAAGCCGAAAGGCCTAGCAGGCGGTGTGCAACAGGCGATTCGCGTTAATGGTGTTGGCCTCGCGACGTCGGGTGACTACCGCAATTATTTCGAGGAAAACGGAAAGCGCTATTCCCATACCCTTGATCCCAAAACCGGTTACCCGATAGATCACACTACGGCCTCGGTTACGGTGATCGCGGAAACGGCGGGCTATGCAGATGCGCTCGCGACCGGCTTTCTGGTGCTGGGCGCTGACAAGGCTCTGACGCTGGCGGAGACCCACAATCTCGCGGTTTATGTGATCGAAAAAACCGATGCGGGTTTTTCGACTCGCTGGAGCAAGGCATTTGAACCCTACCTCGATTAAGGCGTATGGTAGGGCAGAGGTGATGTTATGAAGATGCTGTTATTAACGTTTGTGGTCATGTTATTTCTGGTCGCGATGATGGCGATTGGCGTGCTGATGGGACGCAAGCCCATCAAAGGTTCCTGCGGGGGCGTCGGCAATGCCCTGAATGAGCCGGATTATGTTTGCGATCTCTGCGGCAACGATCCCAACAAGTGCGACGAGGAAAATGGCAGAACGGCCAAGGCCGCAGAAGGTCGTAGCAATTTTTACGACGCCGGCTGACTCCTTTCCTGAGGTGGCTCTCCTGAATAGGCTGCCACTGCCGTGACGCCCGTGGGCCGCTTGGGTTAAGATCAACCCAATGGCTCTCGGGAGTTCTCCTACATGCGGTACTTTGCGCTGGAAAAACTGATTAACCTCCACGACGGCTATCGCAAGACTTTCAAGATTGATGACCACCACCTGCTCCTGGTGCAGGAAGAAGGTGAACGCTTTCTGGTCGAATCCTTTTGCCCCCACCGCGAACATAGCTTGATCGACGCAACGATTTTCGGCGACACGATTACCTGTCCCCATCACCAGTATCAATTCAATCTCAGCAGCGGCGCGGTGCTGGCGACAACCGAAGAAAGCTGCCGACGATTGCGGGTGTATCCGTTGATTGAGGAAGGACGCGAAGTCGGTGTGATGCTGTAATTTTCCCCTCGCAAAGCCCAGATAAACGGGCTAGGCTGGCGATTGTTGCTTCGCGTTAGAGCCTTCTGTCGTCCTATGACTTTCCGTCCTTTCATTTTTGTACCTGTCTTCCTTGTCCTGTTCTCCTTAAGAGCCTTCGGCGCTTCAACCATCGAGCAGGCGAACCTTCTGGCCCAGAGCGGTGGTCTGTATGCGCCGGCTTCTGTGCTGCGTGTTTACGATATGGCTGCTGGGCCACACTGGGACGTACCGCGTCTGGATGCGCTGCTCGATGCAATTCGAAACAGTGCCACGCACGGCCTAACGCCTGATGACTATCATCGACGACAACTCATTGCAGCGGATACCGATCCGGTCGCTCGAGAGGTTTACGCGACCGACGCCTATCTGACACTGGCTGGCCACTTGCTCGGCGGCATGGTGAACCCCGTGACTCTCGAGCCGACCTGGACCGCCAAAGGGCGCGAGCGTGATCTGGCAACCTATTTTCTGGAACAGAAAGACAGCGATATCGCGCGCTCGCTGGAGGCTTTGGCTCCTGCTCAGCCACGCTACCACCGCCTCAGGGAAGCGCTGATTCGCTACGAAATTATTGCCCGGGAGGGCGCCTGGTCGCAGGTGCCTCCCGGCCCGGCGATGAAGCCGGGCGAGAGGTCATCGCGCATTGCCTCCTTGCGGGAGCGATTGATCGCCAGTGGTGATCTGGTTGATCTCGATGGCGATCCGGATTTCTATAACGATGCGCTTTTACAGGCGGTAAAGACTTTTCAACGGCGCGCTAATCTCGAGCCAGACGGCATCGTCGGGCCGAGCACCTTGCGAAAGCTGAATCTCAGCGCCGCCGAGCGGGTGCAGCAGATCAAGGTGAATCTGGAGCGCTGGCGCTGGCTGCCGGATGATCTGGGGCATCGACATATCCGCGTCAATATCGCCGATTACCGACTGGAAACTCATGAAGGGGCCGAGGTAACGGAGATCTATGATGTGGTGGTCGGTCGGCCCTATCGGCAGACGCCGGTATTTTCCGGCTCAATGTCCTATCTGGTGCTTAACCCCTGGTGGGAGACCCCGCGGAAGCTGGCGCGCCTCGATCTGCTGCCAAAATTTCAGGCTGACCCCGGTATTTTCACTGATATGGGCTATCAGATTCTGGATACCGATGGCCGTCCTATCGATCCCGGGAGCGTTGACTGGCAGAGCGTAAGCTCGTCCAGGTTTCCATACCGGGTGCGACAGTCGCCGGGAGCGAAAAATGCACTGGGCCGGGTTAAGTTCATGTTCCCCAACGAGCATCAGGTCTATCTCCACGATACGCCTTCGCGGGATTTGTTCAGCAAAACCCGGCGCGATTTTTCCTCCGGCTGTATTCGGGTCAATGATCCGCTGGATTTGGCGGTTTGGGTGCTACAGGGCTCGCCGGGGTGGGGTCGCAAAAAAATTGAAGACATCGTGGAATCCGGCAAGGAAACGACGGTCAGATTGGCCCAGAAAGTGCCGGTTCACCTGCTGTACTGGACGGTTGTCGTGAATGACGAGACCGGCGACATTCGTTTTGTAGAAGACATTTACGATCGCGATTCCCGTGTGTGGAGGGCTATGCAAGGTGAATAAAGGCGCAGTGCTGCTGTGTTTTGTCCTTGGTCTGTTTTTTGTCCCGCTGAGTCATGCCTTTGACCGGGGCGAAGCCGGTTTTGCGGTGTCCGTCGACGGTTTGCAAATACCTTTTCGTGTCATGGGTTTGACCGCTATGCCCGGCGACACATTGACCTTAAGTGTTCCTCCGAAAAGCCGTGTGAAGGCGAGCAGTGGGCGCATTAATCAGGATGGTCCCAAGCGCTGGCACTGGCGCGCGCCTGACAAGGGCATGAGTACCTTGAAGATAACGGACACGGCAGGGCGCGTTGTCGAGTTGAATATTTTTGTGCTGCGTCGTGCCGCCAGCGTTCGCAATGGTGTGATCGACGGCTACCGTATGGGTAATTACCCTCAGGAAGCCTATCGCGGGTTTGAAGCCTATGAGCCGCCAGAAGGTTTTATCGAGGTTACCCCGGCTCTTTTTGATGTCTATCTCTCTCCTCACTTTCAGCTCAAACAGTTTCTCTGCAAGCAGGCCGCCGTGGATGGTAAACAGTTTATGGTGTTCAGGCCCGAGCTGATGCTAAAGCTGGAAACCATCCTGCAGAAGTTGAACGAGCGTGGGATAGCTGCCGACACTCTGTTTATCATGAGTGGTTACCGCACCCCCCATTACAATCACAGCATCGGCAATCGTAAATACTCGCGTCATATCTATGGCGGGGCGGCAGATTTCTTTGTGGATGTGTCGCCGCGCGACGGGCGTATGGATGACCTCAATGGCGATGGCCGCATTGACCGCAAAGACGCGGCGCTGGTGTACGACATGATTGAGGGTTTAAGCCGTGAACATGGCTGGCTGACGGGCGGGCTGGGCGAGTACGGTTCCAGCAGTTCCCACGGACCCTTTGTGCACGTGGATGTGCGTGGTCACCGCGCTCGGTGGGGTAAAAAATAATAGGTCAGACTGAGCTGAATGAGCTGAGGTCTCAGCGATCAAACAGCGCAGCCAAACCGGAAGAAAAGGGCGGTTTGATCAGCCCTTTTTCAGTAATGATGCCACTCACCAGTTCGGCGGGCGTTACATCAAAGGCCGGGTTAAGAGTCTTGATCTCGGAGAGCGTCGCCTGATGGCTGCCGAAGCGTCTGACCTCACTGCTATCGCGCTGTTCGATCGGAATCAGTGTGCCGTCAGCGGTCGACAAATCGATCGTTGACGACGGGCAGGCAACATAAAACGGAATGCCGTAGTGCTTTGCCAGTATGGCAACACCCAGCGTGCCAATCTTGTTGGCGACATCGCCATTGGCCACTACCCGATCCGTTCCCACAATCACCAGATCAACGGCGCCAGAGGCCATGGTCTGGGCGGCCATATTGTCGGTCAGCAGGGTGACGTCGATACCCGCACAGTGCAGTTCCCAACTGGTCAGCCGTGATCCCTGCAACAGGGGGCGGGTTTCGTTGGCGAAAACCCGAAACGAGATGCCCTGTTCGTGAGCAAGGTAAAGGGGGGCGGTAGCAGTCCCTATGCCACCGGTCGCCAGCGCGCCAGCATTGCAGTGGGTCATAACCCCAACGCCGTCGCGAATCAGGGGCAGGGCGTGTACGCCAATGCCGCGACAAAGCGCTTCGTCTTCCGCGTGGATGGCTTGCGCTTCAATGACCAGCGTTTGCCAAAGGCTTTCGCTGTCACCCTCTGCGGTATCTGCAACTGAGCGCAGTCGCTGCAGTGCCCACTGCAGATTGACGGCGGTTGGGCGAGAACTGTTGATATAGTCCGCCTGTCGCTGGAGCTCGGCGATAAAGTCCGCGCGCGGAAGATCGATAAAGGGCTTTAATACCACGCACAGGCCGTAGGCAGCCGCGATACCGATGGCAGGCGCGCCGCGAACCTTCAGGGCGTGAATGCTGGCGTGAATTTGCTCGGCGCTTTCCTGTTGTTCGTAGACAACCTCATGGGGCAGGCGAGTCTGGTCAAGTAACCAGAGCTCACCATTTTCCCAGCGGATAGCCTTGGGGAAATCGCCTCTCATCGACGGTTTGGCAGCACGTCTTTCAGTTTGTTGTGCATGTCCAGAATGGCCGCTTCAGTGTCTTCCCAGCCAACGCAGCCGTCAGTCACGGAGACGCCATATTTCAGGTCGGCCAGATTGTCAGGAATCTTCTGGTTGCCGCCGTGAATATGGCTTTCCACCATCAGGCCAACGATGGATTTGTTGCCTTCCAGAATCTGATTGGTCACGTTTTCCATGACCAGCGGCTGCAGTTCCGGTTGCTTGTTGGAGTTGGCGTGGCTGCAATCCACCATTATGTTGGCGGGCAACTTGTGCTTCGCCAGCTCGGCTTCCGCCAGCTTGATGTGTACGGAATCGTAGTTGGGGCCGGCGCTGCCGCCGCGCAAGACCACGTGCGCATAGGGGTTGCCGCGGGTGTGGATCACCGCCACCTGGCCGTCGTTGTTGATTCCCAGAAAACGGTGGGGCTTGGACGCTGACTGCATGGCGTTGATAGCCACTTCCAGCGAGCCGTCGGTGCCATTTTTGAAGCCCACAGCGGAGGACAGGCCGCTGGCCATTTCCCGGTGGGTCTGGGATTCGGTTGTCCGCGCGCCAATCGCTGACCAGGCAATACAGTCCTGCATGTACTGGGGCGAAATCGGGTCGAGGGCTTCGGTGGAGGTGGGCAGACCCAGCTCACAGATATTAATCAGCAGCTCGCGACCGATATGCAGACCTTCCTGAATCTTGAAGGTGTCGTTCAAGTGGGGGTCGTTGATCAGACCTTTCCAGCCGACGGTGGTGCGGGGCTTTTCGAAGTACACGCGCATCACCAAGTGCAGAGTGTCTTCGACTTTTTCAGCCAGGCCCTTCAAGCGTTGGGCATAGTCCATGGCCGCCTTGGTATCGTGAATAGAGCAGGGGCCAACCACGACAAACAGTCGCTGATCCTTGCCGTCCAGGATATCGCGTATGATCTGACGCGATTTGCTGACCGTTGCCGCAGCCGTTTCAGACAGTGGCAGCTCAGATTTGAGGCTGGCCGGTGTGATCAGGATTTCCTGAGCGTCGACATTAAGATTTTCAAGTGCTTCAGTATTCATTTAAGATTCCCGCGTCCCGCCGGGTGAGTTTTGGCAAAGCCCGGCATTCTAACGCAAAACCGGCGGCAAAGGGTACGATGCGGTGCGAAACACCCGGCTTTACAGCCTGATTTTTTTCGCTTTTTTGGTGAATCCTGTGTTCGCAGATAAACCGGACGAGCGGCCAATAGTAAAACTGAGCCCAAAAGTTCGGGAGCAGGATCGCGGCGCTGATTTTTACAGAGCGATTCCCTGCCGCGAGCTGGGTCGAGCCGAGGCGCTGACCGCTGGTGAAAAAGCTCATCTGCAAGCGCGTAAACAGGCTTGTCTCGAAAAATACCGTAATTTCGCCCCAAGGTCTTTTCAGCGATGAGCCGCTTGCGGGAGTTCAAGCCCAAGCGCAGCAAAGCGAGCGTGGATAAACCGTGGCAGGACGAGATTCTGATTGAGCGGCTGGCAGATGACGGCCGCGGTGTGGGCAAGCGTCAGGGTAAGGTCGTGTTTGTAGATCGTGCCTTGCCGGGCGAAACCGTGGTGGCTAAACGCTACCGGAGTGCAAAGCGCTTTGATGAGGCCGAGTGTCTCTCGGTAAGCGTACCTGCAGTCGAGCGCATTGAGCCTGAATGTCGGCATTACGCCCAATGCGGAGGCTGTCAGCTACAACATCTCGGCTACGCCTCTCAGGTTAGATTCAAGCAGGACTTGTTTGATGCGCTGTTGGCGCGGCTGGATGGGCCTGTCGCCGAAGCGCCTTTGCTGGCCGAGCGTTTTGGCTATCGCCACCGGCTGCGGCTGGCTTTTCAGGCCGGCGTATTGGGCTTAAGGGCCGCTCGCAGTCATGAGGTGGTTGCGCTGGAGTGCTGCGAGATCAGCCAGCCGGCTCTGAACAAGGCCGTTAAGGCACTGGCTGGGCAGCAGGAATTACTGCGCGCCATGTATCGAGGCGAGGTGGATCTTGCCCTGGGTGAGGGTGGTTATTGTCATTGCCGAATTCGCCTTGAGAAGTCTCCGTCGGCTTCCTTGCTGGATAGAATGGTAAGTAAAATACCTATAACTATCAGTGAAATAAAGCATAAAGATAATGTGCTTTATAGTGCTGATGTCAGTCTTCAATATCCCTCCAGCGATACCGTATTCAGGCCAGGTGACTTTACCCAGGTGAACCCTGCGATTAACGCGCAGTTGCTGCAGAAGGTGATGGACTGGCTGGCTCCCACCCCGGACGCGTTTATTCTTGATGCCTTTTCGGGGCTTGGAAACTTCAGCCGTGAACTGCTGGCGAGCGGAGCCCGCGTACTGGGGCTGGAAGGGGACGCGCAGATGGTTGCGCGGGCGCGTGAGCACGTGGTGTCGGAGCGCATAACATTTCGCTGTCAGGATCTGTTTTCAGACTCGCTTGAGCTGCCGCGAGACCTCGACGCCGTAGTGCTGGACCCCCCACGCGCCGGGGCAGAAAGTCTGTGCCGGGCTCTGGTAAGACAGCCTGTTGAGCGTGTGGTCTACGTCAGCTGTGATCCTTCAACCCTGGAACGCGATGCGAAGCTGCTTCAGGCGGGGGGCTATACACTTGAAGCGGCCTGCTGGGCGGATATGTTCCCGCAAACCCGCCATATGGAAGCGGTGATGCTGTTTACTCGGTCACAAGGTTGAACCAGGGCCGAGATTAGGCCGGTATTTGCTGGTATCGCTGCATACCGCGCCGTAACATCTGCTGATCATAATAAAAATGCAGTAGGTGGATGTATGCGCGTTCTTCTCGCGGTGACCTTATTGCCGTTGCTTGTTGCCTGCAACGGTAGTTCCAGCTCTTCCAGCAGTGCGCCTGTTAGCCCGGGATCCTCGACGCCTCCGGTCGTGGATGAGCCCCTTGCCAGAGGTCTTCCCGAAGGTGTTCCAGAGGCTGCGCGGGGCCAGGAGCCGGCGTTGGTGGTACCGCCAGCGTGGCCTTTTCCGGAAGGCGCCCCGCGTACATCCGGTACTGGCCGTTATGCGCACGGCGCGTTTTACTGGACCGATTTTATCTACGATGCGCATGGCGCAGTGGGTGCGAACCCTCCGCTCTACCGCGTGGGAACGCCCTCCGGCGGCAGTTTCGAGTATAGCGAGCCGGCGATGGCGGGTAATGGCGCCGATATCTTTCGCGTGGGTATTGGCCGCGCTGACGGCAACCTGATGCTGCGGGTTGATTGGCAAACGCTGATTGACCTCGCCGTGCCCATCGCTGCCTTTGCCATCGATTTTCGCGAGGGTGGTCAAGACGCTGTGCCCGGGATTTCAAACCTGTCGGCCCCCGGCATCGATGCGGTGATCTTCCTGTCTGACAGCGGTTTATTGATCGACAATCTTGATGGAGCCGGCCCGGTACCGCTGGGGACGGTGCAGACCGATCTTGCGTCGCGCTCTTTTGTGGGCCTGTTGCCCGAGGGTGTGTTTTCCTACGACCGGACCTGGCAGTTGTACCTTGTGTCGGGCATTCATAACGGCAGTGGCGGCTTTCGGGATGATAATCAGGCTTTTCGCAAACTGCCGCATCAGCCGCCGGTGTTCAATGTCGCCTTTAGAGACTATGAGGACGAACCTGCCTTAAACAATTTCTGGTTTGATCAGACGCAAGCGACGGCGCTGAATCAAGGTGATATCAGCCAGTTCTCGCTGACACTGGACTGGTCCCGTATGGGGGAAACCGAGCCTGAGCCATTGGTTTTGGGCTACAGCAATCGCTGGTACGTATCGTCGCTGTCGGGGAGAGAACTCACTGATGGCGGGCAGGCAGCCGGTATTGATCGAACGCCAAACCCGGTAAATCAACCCCAGTATCTGGACGCGGTGCAGCCCTATGGGGTCTACGTGCCTTCCAGTTACGTGGCAAGTCCGACAAGCCCGACCCTGTTTACCTGGCTACTGCACAGCCTGACCCAGAACCACAACCAATACAGTGCCACGGTGCCTAATTTTCTGGAAGCGGCCTGCGAGCAACTGCGACAGTCCATCTGTGCAACCACGCTGGGCCGGGGTGGCGCGGGCGGCTATAGCGGTTCCGCCGAACTCGATTTTTGGGAGGTTTGGCGGGATGTTGCCACCCATTTCACGATCGACCCGGACCGGGTGATCAGCAGCGGTTACTCGATGGGGGCCATCGGCACCATTAACCTGATGATCAAGTACCCAGATGTGTTTGCCGGCGGCGCGGTACTGGCAGGCGCGCACGCAGACAGCCCGCTATTGCCCTGTTCACCCGGCAGCAGCGGTTGCTCAGAGCCGAAGGGCCCTGAGCTGATGAAAAACCTGAAGTGGAATGGCTATTATCAGGCTCATGGCAGTTTTGATCAGCTAGTGCCGTTTGCTGATGCCCGGGCGACGGTCGATGCCATGAAGGATAATGGCTATCGCTATGTGTTTGACCACTACATAGCCGAAGACCACGTTATCTGGACCCTTAAGGACATCGGCTATTCCGCCTTTGAAGAGGCTGCCAAGTGGATGGTTGACTGGCTTTCGGAAGTTGGCCAGCGCAAGATCGATCCCGGCAATTTTAGTTATCGCTGGGAACCCGCGGCGATAGATGAAGCACTTGGCATTGGCCCCAAAGGCGCCTGGTGGCTCAGTGATATCGCTGCCGTAGCAGGGGCTGAGTGGGCAGAAATCACCCTCGATAGTCAGGGGCTTTCTGAGCCGCTTATTGAGGCGGTTCCGGCCGATCCGGAGTTCCTTGCACCTAGCGAGGTGACCTTGAGTCCAGCGATTCGCGAAGCGCAGTCGTGGGCATTCAGCGAACCGGATGCGTTGGGTGGAGTGCTTACAATCAAGCTTGAGCAGGTAGCGGCGCTGACGCTGGATATGGCGCGCGCCGGCGTGGCAGGTCGGGCCGATAAAGTCATACTGCTCGATAGCAGTAATGCAGTGGCGTTAACGCTGACTGGCTTGAGAAACGGTACTCAGGTAAGCAGTGGGGCGGTGAGTGAAAGAGTCCGCGCTGGGACTGTGACGCTGAGCTTGCCGGCGGGCGAGGAGCAGCGGATTGAATTTGCGCCCTAGCAAGGGCGCACGTGTCTTCGCATGCTCACATGTGAGCAATAATGTCGTCGGCGTAGCGTTTTACGCCGTCGATCTTTTTCTCGATATCGTCGGTTTCGCCGTGGTAGAAGGGCCAGGGCATGGTCAGAATGTGAGTTACACCGGCGTCTTCCAGTTTTTTATAGCCATCAATGGTGAAGGCATCTGAGGGTGTGGCCATCACACTGAAGGGCAGGTGATCGCGGCCGTATTCCTTGCGGTAGCCCTTAACTTTCTCGATACAGGCGATGATTTCGTCCGAGGTCTGCAAGTCGGTGACCCAGCCGTCGCCAAGACGGGCGGCGCGTTTCATAGCGGCATCGCTGATGCCGCCAACCCAGATCGGGACGTGGGCGGTGGGCGCGGGATTCATTTCCAGTTTGTCGAACTGATAGTGCTTGCCCTGATACTCGACCATCTCGCCCGACCAGAGCAGGCGCATGACCTCGACCATTTCATCCGCGCGTTTGCCGCGGGTGTGGAAGTCCTGTTGCATCAGCTCAAATTCATCCTTCGACCAGCCCACACCAATGGCAGGGATAATGCGGTTGTCGGAAATGATTGCTGCGGTGCTGATCGCTTTGGCCACCAGGAAGGGGTTGCGCATGGGCAGCACGAAAATATTGTTGGTGAACTTGAGGCGCTTGGTAATGGTGGACAAGGCGCCCGCCATCACAAAAGGATCGGGCCAATCGGTAAAGGCTTCCCAGCGGCGAGAGCCATCGTCGGTATAGGGATAGGGTGTGCGGATGGATTCCGGGTGCACCACATGGTCGGAAAACGACATCGCTTCCCAGCCGGTTTCGTCGGCGACCGGCGCCAGTTGAGTGAGGTGGGCGACGGTACTGAAAGAAGTAGACAGAACAAATTTCATATCAAAGTCCGTGTTTTGATCTTATATGGGCGAGCAGACCATCGGCGGCGCGCTCCAGAGCCTGAATCACGCCGTCGAAGGCGTCAGCCTCCTTGTAATAGGGGTCCGGAATCTGGGCATTGCCGCCGTTCTGGCAGTAGGCCATAAACAGATTGATTTCACCGGCAAAGTCTTTTGGTGCCCAGGCTTCCACATTGGTCAGGTTGATGCGGTCCATCGCGATCACGTAGTCAAAACGCTCGTAATCTTCATCGCAGATCTGTCTGGCAATCTGTGCGCTGATATCGTACCCGGCGCGCAGAGCCGCGGCCTGAGAGCGGTCATCCGGGGCTTTGCCGACATTGAAGGCGGCGGTGCCGCAAGAATCGACATGAATCTTCCCGGTGAGACCCGCTTTGCGAACGCGATCTTCAAGAATTCCTTGAGCGGCGGGTGAGCGGCAGATATTGCCAAGACAGACAAACAATACGCCGACGGACGTTTTTTCTAGTGATGCTTCAGCGGAAGACATAGATACTCCTGACTACAGGGCACAGAGTAGGCGGCAGCGGCAAGCGCTGCATCACCCGAACGGAGGGGCTTGTTCAGCTCTCTTCCGGAGCGGCGCTTTTACCCTGCTTTTTGCGGCTGGCGCGGTATTCCCCGGGTGTCATACCCGTCCATTTCTTGAAGGAGCGATGGAATGCGCTGGGCTCATCGAAACCCAACAGGGCAGAAACCGCATTAATCTTCAGCTCGGGCTGATTGAGCCATCGGATGGCGTGTTCCTTGCGGAGGTTGTCCTTAAATTCCTGATAGGTTGTGTCGTAGTCTTTCAGGCGGCGACGCAGCGTTCTAACAGACATGTTGAGCTGCTCGGCCATGGCCACAACGCTCGGGAAATCGCGGCTGAGATCATTGCCGACGATACGTTTCATCTGCGCTAGCAGAGACGTGTCTTCGTCGTCGGTCGACACCATCAGGTAGTAGGGTGCATTGCGCAGGAATGCGCGCAGGGAGTCTTCGGTATGCACCAGTGGGCAATCGAGATAGTGCTCTGGCAGTACAAAGGCATTTTCGAGCTGGTCGTAATACACCTCGCAGCCGAGAATATGCTCGTAGTAACTTGGGTCCTCGGGCTCGGAGCCTTTCAGGCGCACTTCGTGAAGCTGGATATGGCGACCGATCAGCCAGGAACAGAAGCGACGCCAGATTGCCATGCAGTGCACGACGGTGTCGGTGTCTAGGCTCGGGTGATCTTCCAGAAGGTAGGTGGTGTTAAACGTATAGGTTGCGCGGCCATTGCCCGTGCGTTTGATCGGCTTGGTGCTGACGGGTGACAACCCGGTAATGCTGCGACAGAAACCCATAAACTCTGCCGCTCGGCGCAATGCATTCTCCAGCGTAGTGCAGTGGATAATGCACATACACATCATACGGAAGGTGCCGGTCGGCGTCGGTTGCTGCAGGTTCAGACCAAAGGATTCGTCCTGCAATAACCACATCACTCGCCCGTAAATCAGGGTGTAGTAGTGTGCGTCGATGGGCGTTTCCGGGTCGGCGTTCGGGTCGAAGGGGTCCTGCGGTAAATTCAGTGATTTGATCAGGGTTTTGGGGTCGTAGCCCTGCGCCTCGGCAACGCTCAGCATCGTGCGGGCATATTTCAGCGGCACGTAGTCGTTGCGGTGTGCAGATTTTGGGCGCATATCAGGGCCAGTCGTTGAGTGTTGCATTCATGGTGATGTAAGCCGCCGTCGTAGATATATGGCGGGCAAACTGTGCAAAAAGCGGCAAAATAATAGCATTATCGGTCAGCTATCGACCATCCCTGCTTGAGAATGAGGCAGCGGAAAGTGGCATGCAGCGCGAGGCCGGTGCGTTTCATTGGTCTCAGGCAAGACCGGCTCGTCCTGCAGACAGCGGGCTTGCGCATGCGGGCAGCGCGGCGCAAAGGCACAACCGGCTTCTGCCTCCCGTGTGCTGATTTCGCCCTGTACCATCTCCACCTTGCGCCAGTCTTTACCGAATCCCGGTACGGCATTGAGCAGGGCGCGTGTGTAGGGGTGGGCTGGTGATTCACAGACCCGCTGCGCCTCGCCAATCTCGACCAATTTGCCCTTGTACATCACCGCGATCCGATCCGAGATATGTTGTACCACCGATAGATCGTGAGAAATGAACAGCATGGCCAGGTGCATTTTCTGTTGAATGTCGAGCAGGAGATTCAGAATCTGCGCCTGCACGGAGACATCGAGTGCTGATACCGCTTCGTCACAAATCAGCAGCTCCGGCTCCAGCGCAATGGCTCGTGCGATACCGATGCGTTGACGCTGGCCGCCCGAAAATTCGTGGGGGTATTTGTTAAGCGCATCGTTGCCGAGCCCGACAACCTCCAGCAATTCTTCTACCCGGCGATGGCGTTCAGCCTGATTGCCGCGTTGGTGCACGATCAGCGGTTCTTCGAGGATGTGAGAAACCGTATGGCGAGGGTTTAGCGATTCAAACGGATCCTGAAACACCATTTGCATCTGCGGTCGCAGATTGCGCCACTGTTTCTGATTCAGCCCTGTGAGGCAATGCTCTTTAAAGTAGACCTCGCCACCGGTTGGCGCGTGGAGGTTGAGCAGGGCCTTGCCGAGACTGCTTTTGCCGCAGCCGGATTCGCCGACCAGACCCAATGTCTCGCCGGGCAGAATATCAAGGCTGACTCCGTCGACGGCTTTGATCGTGTTTTTGTGTTGTTTTAATACACCGTAGCGCTGATAGAAGTGCAGGCTGAGGGATGCGGTTCGCAGCAGCGTGTCAGTCGACATGGGCTAGCTCCTGTGCCAGTTCCCGCCAGCGCAGACAGCGAACCGGGTGCGCGCTGTCGCTCTCGTCCATAACAACAGCTTCAGTACGACAGTGTTCGTTTGCATGCTGACAACGGTTACGAAAGCGACAGTATTCGCCGTACTGCTCGGGTTTGGCCACGGTTCCGGGAATGGCGGGTAATCGCTGTTTATGCCCGTTGGCTGCGCTTGGTGTTGAGGCTAAAAGTGCGCGCGTATAAGGGTGGCGCGGCTCTGCAAACAGGGTGCTGCTGGCTGCGGTTTCCACAATTTGGCCCGCATACATAACAGCAATGCGATCACTGATTTGAGAAACCAGCGCCAGATCGTGGGTGATGAACAGCAGGGCGGTGTTGTGTTCGCGCTGCAGGCATTTGATCAAGTGAAGAATCTGAGCCTGTACCGTGACGTCCAGCGCCGTGGTTGGCTCATCTGCGATCAGTAGTGCGGGTTCACAGGCCAGCGCCATGGCGATCATAACCCGTTGCCGTTGACCGCCGGACAGTTCGTGCGGGTAACTGTCGAAGCGCGATTCCGGCTGCGGTATGCCGACGCTGTTAAGCAGTTCGATGACGCGCTGCTTTTGTTGCGCGGGCTTGCGCGCGCGTCCATGAACTGTCAAAACCTCGGCAATTTGATCGCCGATGCGGTGCACCGGATTCAGTGCGGTCATTGGATCCTGAAAGATCATGCTGATACGGTCGCCGCGCAGTTTTGCAAATTGGTTGGGGCTCAGGGCGCGAAGATCCTGATCCTGAAAAATCATCGCACCACCGTCGACAAACACATCAGGCTTTGGCAGCAGGCCGGTAAGGGATAGGGCGGTCAGACTTTTGCCACTTCCGGATTCACCCACTAGACCGAGGGTCTCACCGGGACGCAGTTGCAGGCTGACGCCGTCAACCACCGTATGGGTAGCGTGTTCGCCGCGGATGCGAGTGCGCAGATTGCGGACGTCCAGTAAAAAACTCATTTGCGCCAGGTCTCGTCAATGATCAGGCTGGGTTTGGCGCGCTCAATGTCGCCGTCTTCAATGCGTTGCCGGGTTTCTGTATCAATCCAGAACAGTCCGCCGGTGCTCCCCATAACGGAAAATACCGAGTCGCTGGTGCGCGTGGCATGGCCCGGGGGAAGCTTCAGCCAGCGCCAGTAGCCCTCGCGGGTGTAAGGCACTTTAAAGGTCGGGATAAAAGACCCTTGGACATGAACCAGTTCCTGCAGTTTGTGGGCAAGGCGCACCCGTTCGGCTTTTTCCGTGGCTTTGCGGTACTCGCCAATGTAGCGGTCGATTTCCGGGTTATTGGTGTTGGTGATGTTGTTATTCTGCGGCTTGTGGGCATTATCGGAATGATAGAACTCCCAAAACACCGGAGAGAGGCCACCTCCGGACCAGCCCATCCAGGCGATCTGGTGTTTCTTCTCCAGTACCTGTTTGAAACCGGTTGATGCGTCCAGCAACTGCAGCTGGAAGTCGATTCCGGCCTTGAGTGCTTCGCGTTGAATAATCACCAGTCGATCACTGTGATTACTGCTGAAATAGGTTATGCGCAGACTCAGCTGCTGACCGTTTTTCATGCGAATACCCTGGCCATTGCGTTCCTGCCAGCCCGCCTCATCCAACAGTTGATTGGCTTTGACGAGATCAAATTCTCTGGCACGAATACCGGGGTGGGTATAGTCGCCGTAACCTTCGTATTGCGAGTTGAGGCGCTCGTAATCACCGCGCAGCACGGTATCGATAACCTTCTGCACGTTGGTGGCATGGGCGATGGCGTAGCGCACCTTGATGTCACCCAGAATGGGGTCGTCTTCATTCAGGTACATGCCGGAGGAAGGCTGAGGTACGTCGTTATAAAATTTGATTTTGCCGACCAGACCGTCTTCATAAATATCGCCCTGGGCTTTTTTGTGCCAAAAGCGTGGTGAATTCAGCGGGAAAGTATCCAGTTCACCTTTGGCGAAATACTGGTAGGCCATGTTGATATCGCGGATAACCTTCACCCGCACGTGGTCCGGATTAAAGCGGTGTTTCAAGTAGCGATTGCTATCGCCCCACCAGTCGGCTTTGCGCTCGAACTCAACGTACTTTCCCTTGCGTATCTTGCTGATCTGGTAGGGGCCGGTATTGGGTTCGATCTTCCAGTTGTAGTTGCGCACCCAGTTTTCATCGAGTTGATGAAAATGTTCCGGGGTAGGGCGCAGACCGTATTCGTAGAGCAGCTCTTCACGGGGTTTGGGAACCGCACCCGTGATAGAAATGGTGTGGTCGTCGAATTTTCTTACGTCGACGATCACATTGCTGTAGTGATTGTTGTACCAGGGCGCGACGATATGTTCGGAGCGCATAAACTCGAGTGTGTAGAGGTAATCGTCGGCAGTTACCGGTTCACCGTCAGACCAGCGGGCGCGCGGATCAAGCCGGTAATACACCGTTTTGCCATCCTCAGCAAAGGCCCAGTGCGTGGCGAGCATGGGGATGGGGTTCAGGGTATTCGGGTGAAAATCCACCAGACCCAGCGCGTTGGCCCGGAGAAAATACGCGAAACTGCCATTCGCATCCGGGCCCACCAGTCGCAAGGTCAGCGGGAAGGTGGTGATAAAACTGCGAAAGCGACCGCCGCGCACCGCTTCCGGCGAGGCGAAGATCGGATCATCGAGATTGGTTTGCCACTTGAGGTTCGTTGGCAAATTCGGGGTCGAATTTTCTGCGAGCGCCATAATCGGCTGTAGCAGCAAGGCCAAGACCAGCGAAGTGATGAATGACAAAAGCTTACTCATAATAACTGAACTTTCGTGGATCAAAGGCTTCACGAATGGCTTCGCCAATGTAGGTCACCAGCATTAGCACCAGCGTCATGGCTACCACCACGGACATGACCATCCACAGGGAATCGAGGTTTTCCGTGCCCTGTTTAAGGAGTTCTCCCCAGCTGGGTGTGGGTGGTGGCAAACCAAAGCCCAGATAGTCGAGCGCAGTCAGTGAGGTGATGCCGCCGGCGACGGAGAAGGGCACAAAGGTAATCAGTGTGGAAACACTGTTAGGCAGTATATGGCGGAACACAATCCGGCTGTTAGACGCGCCGATCGCACGCGCGGCCATAACATAGTCCCGTGCCGCTTCTTTGTAGGTGGCGGTGCGCATATACCAGGTGATGCCGGTCCAGCCGAAAAACACCATGATCGCCACCAGTGTCCAGAAGCCCGGTTGCACGATCGACGCCACGATCATGATCACGTAGAGAAAGGGCACGTTTGACCAGATCTCAATGATGCGCTGAAAAATCAGATCGAAGCTGCCCCCCCAAAAACCCATCAGGCAACCGATGCTGACGCCGATCAGATAATTGAAAACAAGCAGCAGGAGGGAAAACAGCAGGGCGATGCGAAAGCCGTAGATAATGCGCGCCAGTACATCGCGACCGCTGGTGTCTGTCCCGAGATAGTGTTTGGTCTCCAGCGAAGGCGCATGCGGTGGGAAATCACCCACCGCCAGATCAGTTTCCAGAGGGCCGTAGGGCACGGGCGGCATGATCACCAGCCCCTCACCATTGGCTTCAAGACGGGTTTTGAGGGCTTTGTAATCCGTTTCGTAGCGGTAGTCGAAGCCAAAGGTCTCGCCGGGAATAATGTCGCCGTAGGTGGGGAAGTACCACTCGCCTTCATAAACCACCAGCAGGGCGCGTTGGCTGGCGATTAATTCTGCACCTAGGCTGAGTACAAACAATACGGCCAGAATAATGGCCGAGTAATAACCCCGACGTATGGCCTTGAAACGTTCCAGGCGTTTGCGCGCTACGGGATTGAGTCGCAGCATCAGCGAGCCTCCCCGAAGCGGATGCGTGGATCAACGAGCGCGACCAGAAAATCGGAAATGATATTGCCGATCAGAAACAGCAAGGAAGTGATAACAAGAATACCGAGCACGACGGGATAGTCGCGCTCCAGAATAGCCTCGTAACCGAGCAGTCCTATGCCATCGATATTGAAGATGGTTTCGATCAAAAACGAACCGCTCATAAAAAAGGCGATATTGCCGCCAAAGGAGGTGGCAATCGGAATCAGGCTGTTGCGAAAGGCGTGGCGCCAGACGGCTTTCGAGCGGGTAAGTCCCTTGGCCGCTGCGGTGCGCATATAGTCAGCGGCCTGATTGTCCATCAGTGCGTTTTTCATCATGAACGTCGTAACCGCAAAACTGCCCGCCATATAGGCGATCAAAGGCAGTGTGCCGTGATACAGAATATCCTTGAACTTATTCCAGGTGTTCAGTTCGTCATAGTCGTCGCTGACAAAACCGCCCAGAGGGAATACGTCCCAATGCGCCGCAAACAGCGAAACCAGGGCGATGCCGACTACATAACTGGGCAGTGCGTAGCCGAGAAAGATAACAGCTGACGATGCGTTGTCGAACCAGCTGTTGTGATGCAGAGCCTTGCTGACCCCCAGGGGAATACAGACCAGATAGGTAATAATCAGCGTGGTCAGCCCGTAAAATATGGATACGGGAAAGCGCTCTTTGATGATATGCCACACCGGGTCGTGATAGCGGCTGGATTCACCGAGGTCAAACTGCAGTACTTTTCCCAACCAGTCCGCGTAACTCTGCAGAATCGGTTTGTCGAAACCGTAGTAAGCTTCCAGTTGCTGAATCTGTTCTTCCGACAGGGTGTTGCCGCTTTGGGTGTCGCGTCTGGCGCCGGCTTGCTCTCCGCTGATCATGGCCGCCGTCATCATTCGTTCTATCGGGCCGCCCGGCACAACCCGGGTGACCGCAAAGACGAGGAGGGTGATGCCGATAAATGTAGGAACAATCAGCAGAAAGCGTCGTATGAAATAGGCGCTCATAGAGTCCTTTCAGGTGTTTGAGTTTTAGCGACCGGACAGCTGGGTAACGTCTACGTAGAGGCTGAGCACCTGCCCCGGCTTTAGGTATTTGCTGGTGTCGATGTTATTCCACTGCGCAATTTCATTGACGTTAACACTGAAGCGGTCTGCGATTCTCGCCAGTGAATCACCCCGGCGCACGGTGTAAGACACCCAGCGTATAACACTGCGGCTGCCGCGATCACCGGAAGCGACGCTGATAGGCTCAGACTGCCAGATAACCAGTTTGCGGCCAATCTTTAGCGGATCCTTTGGCACCATGTTATTCCAGCGCGCTAGCTCGTTGACATTAACCCGATAGCGACGGCTAATGGTCCAGAGAGATTCTCCCGATTTTACCTGGTGATAGACAGCCTGTTTGCCGGTACTTTGCCCCTTCTGTTGGGCAGCGGCCAGTCGCTGGCCTTCGCTCAGCGAATAGTGACTGTCATCCATCGACGCAGACGGTAGCAGCAGAGTCTGACCGGCACGGATGGCGTTGCTTTTCAGTTCGTTTGCTGCCTTTATTGTGGCGATATCCGTATTAAAGCGGCGGGCAATCTTGATGAGGCTATCACCGGGAGCTACCTGATAGCGACGCCAGTTCAGGCGCTGCGAGGGTGGAATGCCTGCCAGTGCCTGTCGAAACTGTTCGGCACTTTGCACCGGTATGGCGAGGCGGTGCGGGCCGTTGGGGTCTGTGGCCCAACGGTTGTAACCGGGGTTGTAGTGGTAAATTTCATCAATACTGATGCCCGCCAGTTCGGCGGCCTGAGCCAGATCAATCTGGCCATCGGTGTCAATAACTTCAAAGGTCGCTTCATTCGGGATAGGGGCGATAGCAATGCCTTCTTCCTCTGAGCGTTTAATCAGCTGGGTGAGGGCCAACAGCTTGGGAATATAGGCTTCTGTTTCTTCGGGCAGTGAGAGCGACCAGAAATCGGTATCCCGCCCGGCTTTGCGGTTGCGGCGAATGGCGCGATTTACGGTGGTGGCGCCTGAATTATAGGCTGCCATGGCCAATAGCCAGTCGCCGTCGAAGCGCGAATGCAATTCCAGCAGGTAGTCGAGAGCCGCCTCGGTAGACGCCAGTACATCGCGCCGACCGTCGTACCACCAGGTTCGAGGCAACCCCATATGCCGGGCGGTTACCGGCACAAACTGCCACAAGCCGGCGGCCCGGCCATGGGAATAGGCGAAGGGGTCAAAGGAGCTTTCGATCGCCGGAAGCAGGGCAAATTCGAGGGGCATGTTGCGTTCGTTGATGGCTTCAACGATATAGTGCATGTAGCGGCTTGATCGCTCGCTAATTGTCTGCAGGTATACCGGGCGGTCACGATAGAATTCGAAATATTCCTGAACCCGCGGGTTGTCCGTGTAGTCAGTCAGCTGGAAACCGCTGGTGATATGCTCCCAGAGGTCGGAGTCGGCCTCTTGAGTCTGCTCTGCAAGACCCTGCAATTTGCAGTCGCCGCGGCGGATCGAGCCTTTTTTGCAGCTGGTTTTTAGCTTGGGTTCGGTAGCACTGCTTTCCTGACGAGGTTGCGGCGCACAGGCGCCGAGTATAACCAGGGAAAGAACAAGAAAAATGGCTTTTGACTTATTCTTCGAAATCGACATTCTCATACAAAATTTACCATCAGCTGATACTGCGTCACTGAATGGTTTGCCTGCTGAAAGTCCAGGCAAAACAATCGTCTAAAAGTTATCCTTCCAGCGTCTTATCGCTGCAAATATGTCTTCTTCCCTGTCAATGTGAATATTAGCATATTCCTTTGCGGACACTTGTACAGCGGCCTGATCGGCACGCAGAAAGGGGTTGGTTGCTCGTTCCTCGGCGAGGCTTGAGGGAACCGTCGGCTGATTTTGACTGCGCAGGTCTTCGACCTGGCGTATGCGCTCGGCAAGTTGGGTATTCTGGGGCTCTACGGCGTGGGCAAAGGCCAGATTGGCTTGCGTGTACTCGTGGGCGCAATACACGCGCGTTTCGCCCGGCAAGGCCTTCAGTCGGCCGAGGGAGTGGTGCATCTGCTCCGGTGTGCCTTCAAATAATCGGCCGCAGCCGCCGGCAAACAGCGTATCGCCGCAGAACAGGCTTGGCTGGTCGGTCTGGGCCGTGTAAAAGGCAATGTGATCCAGAGTGTGGCCGGGCACCGCTAGCACCTCGAATTCGAGTGCCAACAGTTCGACGCGATCGCCGTCTTTGACAGCTTCGTTGATTTCCGGGGCAGAGCTTGCCGGGCCGACGATGCGCAAATCACTGTGACTTTTTACCAGCTCGGGCAGGGCGCCAACGTGATCAAAGTGGTGATGGGTAATGAGTATCCCCTGCAAACTCAGATCCCGTGCACGCAAGTGCTGCTCTACCGGGGCGGCTTCGCCAGGGTCGACTACCCAAGCCTGCCCCTGAGAATCGGACAGGCACCAGATATAGTTGTCACTGAAGGCTGAAATCGGTTCTATAGTAATCATGCATACTCAGATTCAGGATTTTGGGGTACGCTAATTGACTGCTGTCGGGAACGCAAGCAAAGTTCCTGCCAGCCGACAGTGGCATTAGAGTGCATTCAGGGCGAGGAGTTTCACTGTGTCCACATGGCGACGCCAGGCTCCCGATGCGGAGCTGCTGCCAAAGCTGAAGGCCTGGTTTGACTCGGAGCTGGGTCGTCAGCTGCTGAACGAAGAGCGCGTGCTGATCGAAGCGGCGCTGGAAGGTGCCTTTGGGCACTCGTTGCTGGAGCTGGGACTTAGTGGTCGCACCCTGGCCTCGCGCCCAGATGCCATTCGCCGTCACTACTGCATGGGGCCACCCTTGCAGCGCGATTTGGGCAAGCATCTGGATGTGATGAGTGGCTACGCAGATTTGCCCGTGGCCAACGAAAGTCAGGATGTGGTGATCGTTCATCACCTGCTGGAATTTATCGCCAACCCCCACAATATGCTGCGTGAGCTGGAGCGCGTTATTGTGCCTCACGGGCGGCTGTTGATTGTCGGCTTCAACCCGCTTTCGTTGCTCGGTCTGAAATTACATGCGGTAGGGCGCCTGTCCAGTAACAGTGTCTGGCGCCAACACTGGCTGACGCTGTATCGGCTTGAAGACTGGCTGGGTCTTTTGGGATTCAAGGTAGATAAACGCTGGTATGGCTTTCATCGGCTACCGGTGAATAAGCCGCATTGGTTGAATAAGCCTCTCCCCATGGAGCCGGTAAGTCTGAGAAAAGTCCCCATGGGTGGAACTTTTCTGCTATCGGCGACAAAATACCGCGCTCCGGTCACGCCGGTGCGCCCGCGCTGGATTCGTGAGCCCGTGGTCAATGTACGCCCGCTAGGAGCGGCCCGTCAGGGCAATTTCTCCCTAAGTGAGCACAATCAGTGAGCAATAAATGACAGTTGAAGTATTTACCGACGGTGCCTGCCGAGGGAATCCGGGGCCCGGCGGCTGGGGCGTCCTGTTGCGTTATAAGGGCGTTGAAAAAGAGCTTTACGGCGGCGAGCGCGAAACCACCAACAACCGAATGGAGCTGATGGCAGCCATCGAAGGCTTGCAGGCGCTGAGACGCCCCAGTGAAGTCGTTATTACCACGGATTCTCAATACGTGCGCAAGGGGATCACCGAGTGGATTGCCAACTGGAAGCGACGCGACTGGCGCACGGCAGACAAGAAGCCCGTTAAGAACAAAGATCTCTGGCAAAAGCTGGATGCGCTGAGCCAGCAGCACAAGATTGAGTGGCGCTGGGTCAAGGGCCACAGTGGTCACCGGGAAAATGAAATTGCTGATCAGCTGGCCAACCGCGGCATCGATAATCTTTCGCGCTGAAAGACACCGTCAGGAGTAAAGAGTGACACGTCAAGTCGTACTGGATACAGAAACCACCGGCCTTGAGCCTTCCCAGGGGCACCGGATCATCGAAATCGGCTGCGTAGAGCTGGTCAACCGCCGTCTGACCGGGCGTCATTACCACCAGTACATCAATCCCGAGCGTGAGGTTGAGGCCGGGGCGATTGAAGTTCACGGGATAACCAATGAATTTCTCGCCGACAAGCCGGTTTTTGCGGCGATCGCCGACGACTTCATGGATTTCATACGTGGCGCAGAGCTGGTCATTCACAACGCCCCCTTTGATGTTGGCTTTATCGACCATGAACTCAAGTTGCTGCAGCGCGATGAGCGCACAGCCGATAGTTGTCGAGTCATTGACAGTCTGGTGATGGCTCGACAGAAGCATCCGGGTCAGCGCAACAGTCTGGATGCCCTGTGCTCCCGCTACGGCGTCGATAATTCCCAGCGCGATCTGCACGGTGCCTTGCTGGATGCGGAGATTCTGGCAGATGTCTATCTGCTGATGACCGGTGGTCAAACGGATCTGGCGCTGGCCGGAGACAGCGCGAACTCCGGTGAGGGCGGTTCCGGAGTGACTGAAATAAGACGCGTTGCGGCCCAGCGACCTGCGCTAAAGGTTCTGCGCGCCAGTGACGACGAACTGGCGAATCACCAGCAGCAACTGCAGGCCATTGACAAGGCGAGTGGTGGTCAGTGTCGCTGGCTTGAGCCCTCCTGAAATGCTCTCATCAAGGCGTTAGCAGCTATGTTTGTCATTGACGAGTGCCGAATTTTGGCACTATTCACGTCAATCGGCATAGGCTGGCTATCGCTGGTAGGTAAACTGTTACAAGTTTAAATACAATCACTTATCGTGCACCGTTAATCAATTCAGCAGCTTCCTCTGAAGAGAGGCAAACCGGTCGGCGCAGGCGCCCGGCGGTATTTGGATCAATGCGCTACGACAGACAGTGCTCGACAATAAAAGCATCTCGGCCCATGCAGCCGGGGTGGCAAGGGGAATAGATGGCAGTCATTCTGGTTTTTGCCCGAGCGGGGGTGTTCCGTGCAGTATGAAGTCCCTGTCAATATGTCTTCTCTGGATCTGGTGTCGACCGAACTGGCGGCGACGCTGGATGAAGCGACAGATGCCTTTGAAGAGTATATTTCTGATACGGATAAGCTCGACAAGCTCAAAGACTGTGCGCAGCTAAGCTGGCAGATCGCCGGCACGCTGGATCTGATTCAAGTGCCCGGTGCCGCATTGCTGGCACGGAATATTGAGCAGGCCTTGCAGAGTTGCTGCGCCTCCGGTCGTGGCCCGAACGAAAAGCAGGCCGAAGCGCTTAGCACTTCCTTGTTTGTGCTGCCGCGCTATCTGGAATCAGTGGCCTCACGCCAGTCAGATATAGCGGTCATCCTGCTGCCGCAGGTCAATGAATTGCGAGCCGCTCATGGAAAAGAGCCCCTTTACGAGCACGCTCAGCTTGGCCTGAAGCTGCCGCAGTTTAGCCGCGAATTTTCACTCGAAGTACCGGTTCAGGCGGGAACGCCTGACCAGGAAACATTGAAGCGCCTGCGACATATGTATCAGGTGGGGCTCCTCGGCGTCCTCCGCGATTCACAGGTCAGCCTTCACCTGCGATTGATGTTCCGGGCCGTGCAGCGGCTGTGTGCCTTGATTCCGCCCGGCGAGGCCCAGCGCTTTTGGCTGTTGGGCAACGCGGTGCTGGATGCTTTCCAGGAGCGCAGGCTTGCGATTAACAGTACCCGGCGGCGGATTTTTACCGTGTTAGACAAGGCGTTCAGATCCTTGTCCTCTGACCCTCAAAAACTCACCGTAGTGCCCGATGCACCAGCTTGCGAACAGGAGATGCTGTACCTGCTGCAGATCAGTGACAGCGCCCCAGAGTCTATTGCCGGACGATTGCTCAAGGCCGCCGACATCGCGCCGCTTGATGTGACGGATCGCGATATGCAAGTCGCCATGCAGCGGATGTTTGGTCCCGGTTTGGATGCCATGAGCACAGTGATTCGCGAGTTGCGAGAAGAACTGCGCAATGCCACCGATATGCTGGAAATCCTGATGCAGAGCGGGCGTACTGACGAAGAGGAGGTTGCTCCGCTGTGTCAGATTCTGGTGCAGCTGGGCGGCATACTGCAGGTGCTTGGTCTGCCGACGCTGGCGCGTTACGCTCGGGCGCAGGCGGATCAGGCCAGAGCCCTGAAGGATATGGATCACACGGCAACGCTGGCGGCCTTGCCGAATATCGCCGACGCCATTCTCTTTATCCAGCATTCCCTCGACAATCTGGAACGCAATCCCGGCGCGGTAGAAGATCTGGACGATCTGACCCCGGATCGGCAATTGCAGATCAGTAGCATGAGCCAGCTGGAAACCTCGCGGCTATTGGTGTTCAAGGAGTCTGAATCCGGGATCAGTCTGGCCAAACGCGCCATCAGTGCCTACGTCGACTCCGACTACGATATCGCCCATATCTACAACGTCGGCACGACCCTTAACAGCATTCGAGGCGCCTTCCACGTACTGACGATGGGGCGTATTACCCGTGTGCTGACGGCTGCAGTTACCTTTGTGAACGACTTTGTCGAAAAACGTGACATGCGCAGCCCGGATAAGGCAAAACTGCTGCTGGAAACCCTGGCCGATGCATTGATCAGCGTGGAATACTACCTCACTGAGTTAAGCCGCCACCACCGCGCAGATGAAGAATTGCTGTCACTGGCGGAAGAAAGCCTGAAAGCGCTGGGCTACCAGGTTAAACCCGCCTGAGCCTGCACTCCGACCTGCTGAGGTTAGCCTCTGATGAGTTTAATGCTGCTGGTTTGTGCTCTGACTTTGCTCGCCATTGGCTTGCTGGTGCTCGCATTCCGCTTGCTGTTCAGCCTGCCAGTACTCAAACATTTCGCTCAAGGCGCGGTCGCGCTGAGTGCGGCCTTGCTCGCCGGAGTCGCTTTGTTCAGTGCCTGGGACCTATATTCCTACCGGGCCCTGCTGGAAGAGACGCCAGTGGCGGAGCTGGTATTTCATCGACAGGCGCCTCAGCAGTACCGGGTTGAACTCCGCGTAGATGACCAGGTTCAGGAGTTTGTGCTGAACGGTGATCAGTGGCAGCTCGATGCACGCATGATCAAGTGGCAATCGGTGGTGGCCAGGCTGGGCGTTGACCCGCTGTTCCGACTGGAGCGTTTGTCAGGTCGCTATGCAACGGTCAGTGACGAATTGAATAAACCGCGCAGTGTTCATGCGCTGGGTGAGTCGCGCGCAGTCGATCTGTGGCACTGGCTGCGTCAGAACGAACGCCTTGCACAATTTGCGGACGCCGATTACGGCAGCGCGGCCTATCTACCTATGGCGGACGGCGCGCGCTTTCAGGTTTCGATGACCAGTTTTGGCTTGATTGCACGGCCATTAAATGACGCGGCTGCTGTTGCCGTTGCAGAGTGGTCTTCTTGACAGGCTGCCCCTCGGACGCGAATATGCCTCGCCCACGTATTTGAACCCGGAGCACAATTTGGAATTTCTCTCGGATTACGGTCTGTTTCTCGCGAAAACGGTTACTTTTGTTGTCGCCGCCTTACTTATTATCGGCATGCTCAGTTCGCTCGGCGGCCGGCGCCGCGATAACGAGGGCCATATTGAAGTGACTGCGTTAAATGATCGCTTCGAAGACTGGGAAGAGCAGATCAAGTCCGTGGTTCTGGACGAAGCCAGCTTTAAGGCGGAACGCAAGGCTGCCCAGAAAAAAGCCAAGGCCGAGCGCAAAGCCAAAAAGAAAAGCGGGGCGGAAGAAAATGAAAAGCCGCGACTCTTCGTGCTCGATTTTGACGGCGATGTAAAAGCTTCAGATGTAGAGCATCTACGCCATGAAATTTCTGCCGTGCTGACGCTGGCCAAGCAGACCGATGAGGTCTTGGTGCGGCTGGAAAGTGCAGGTGGCATGGTGCACAGCTATGGACTTGCCGCGTCACAGTTGGCCCGTATTCGCAATCAAGGCATCCCGCTGACAATCGCCGTTGACCGAGTGGCGGCCAGTGGCGGCTACATGATGGCCTGTATCGGCAACCGTATTCTTGCTGCGCCCTTTGCGATACTGGGCTCTATCGGCGTCATTGCCCAGCTGCCGAACTTCAACCGTTTGCTGAAGCAGCATAACGTCGATTTTGAAATGCATACCGCGGGCGATTACAAGCGTACCTTGACCGTATTCGGTGAGAATACGGAGGAGGGGCGTGATAAATTCCGTGAGGAGCTTGAGGAAACGCACGTTCTGTTCAAACAGTTTGTGAGTGAAAACCGGCCTCAGGTAAATATTGAAAAAGTGGCTACTGGTGAAGTGTGGTACGGCTCGCAGGCTTTGGCCGAAAATCTGATTGATAGCATTTCTACCAGCGACGAGTATATTCTTCAGAAACGCGGAGACTGTGATCTCTTCGAAGTGAAATATGTCGCCAAAAAAACCTTGGCGGAAAAAGTAGGTGTTGCAGCACATGGCGCGTTTGATGCGGTGCTGGGTAAATGGATTTCACGTTTGAGTCAGCGGCCTCTGCTCTGAGGTGGTATCGTTAATCTTAAGGGATTGATGCAAACGTTCAACGCAAGAGGTAGTGCGTGCTTTCTCGCAATTGTGCCGGCCTGACAATTCAGGAAATACTCTTTCTGCTGCTGGTGATTGCCGGGGTTGTGGTCCTGCTGTACCCCGTGGTTAACGAGCGGCTGGACGAGTACCAGCAGGAGCAGGCGGAGTCGGATTTGCAGGATCTTGCCGCCGCGCTGGAGCAGTACAAGTTGGACAACCATTTCTATCCTACCTCCCGTCAGGGGCTGTCTGCGTTGGTGGAAAAACCCCGGTCGGGTCCGATTCCAAAGAACTGGAATCCTGAAGGCTACCTTACGCGCGGCGTGGTGCCGCTAGACCCCTGGGGCCAACCGTATTTCTATGAGAGCCGCGAAGCCGGACGATTCTACGATCTCAAAACGTTGGGTTCAGATATGAGCCCCGGCGGCACCGGGCTGGCGGCAGATATCAGTATCAGCCGCTAGATTCCGGTGGTTAGGCTTTCCGGCCTGTCTTGTCTATGCTAAGAAGTACATCAATATCGATTTCTAGCAGCAGGATGGCATATGAAACAACTTGGCGTACTCGACACCGCCTTTATTAACCTTGAGCAGACCAATACTCCCCAGCATATCGGAGGCATGGGGATATATGACCCTTCGACCGCGCCCGGCGGTTTTGTACGTTTCAAACAGGTAATCGCCAATTTTGAGCAGCGTCTGCACCGTCTACCGCTGTTTCGAACCCGCTTGCATCAGGTGCCCGGTAATCTGGACCGGCCCTACTGGGTCGTCGATGAGAATTTTGATGTCGAGTTCCACTTGCGCCACATCGCGCTGCCTCATCCCGGTGACTGGCGTCAGCTCTGCATTCAGATAGCCCGGTTGCATTCACGCCCGCTCGATATGTCCAGGCCGCTGTGGGAGGCCTATATCATTGAGGGCCTGGATAACATCTCGGATCTGCCGGAGGGCAGTTTTGCGGTTTATACCAAGATGCACCATGCGCTGGTTGACGGGGCGGGCGGACAATCGTTTATGGCCGCGCTGCACGATCTGGAACCTGAACCGGAAGAGAACTCCGACGCCATGCTCAATCAGGCGCCCATCGTTATTGATCACAAGCCCAATTCTGGTGAGCTTCTGGCGCGGGCGCTGGTCAATCAGACCCGCAATACCGTTTCCCTGGCCAGCGGCAGTGTTTCGCTGGCGCGGGATTTTGCCAAATTGGGCTACGGTATTTTCAAGAAAACCGTCCCACTGCCAGACATCAATGCACCGAAAACCCGTTTTAATACGCCGGTAGGCAAGCACCGGGCCTTTGAGGCGGCGACCTTCGCGCTGGAGGATTTTAAAGCGATCAAAAATGCCTTCGGCGTCAAAATCAACGACGTTGCACTGGCCGTCGTGTCTGGCGCCATGCGCCGTTATCTGGAGCAGTTGGGCGAATTGCCGGATGTTTCCCTGGCTGCAGGCATACCAATGAATATGCGTACCCGCCGTGGGGTCAATGAAGACAACAATCAAGTGGGCTCGGTATTCTGTAAACTGCACACGGATATTGCCGATCCGGTTGAGCGTTTAAGAGCCATACAACAGAGTGCAACCGACGCCAAAGAGTTTGGCGAGAAGTCGCCATTGGTCGACGCGATGAAACTGGTGGGAGTGTTCTCGCCGTGGTTTGCCAAGGGTGGGGCGAAACTCTATTCGAGTGGCAAGATCAGTCGCCATATGCCAGTGAATATCAGTACCGTGGTGACCAACGTGCCCGGCGCCAATTTTGACCTGTATTGCGCCGGTGCCCGCCTGGTTCGGTATCACGGCCTTGGCGTGCTGACACCCGGTGTAGGGCTGTTCCACGCGATATTTTCCTTTGGCGATAGCGTCACCATTTCAATCTTGGCTGATCGTGAACAGCTGGAAGATCCGATGCAGTATCGCGAACATGTCGAAGCCTCGTTTGAAGAGCTGAAATCACTCGCGGCCAAAGCGAGTCAACCGAAGACGAAGGCGTCCGGCAAGAGTCGTAAACGCAAAGCCTCCAGTGGCCAGTAAGGGGGCATCAATGACTGAATCCACCTGGGATACCTTGATCCGCAATGCGCTGGTTTTTGATGGGACTGGCGCGCAACCCGCCGTGCAGGACGTGGCGATAAGACATGGCCGAATCATGGCACGTGGCGAAGCCTTGCCCGCCGGCAATGCCAGCGAAGTGATAGACGCGGACGGGCTTTGGTTGCTGCCGGGCATGGTCGATATTCATACCCACCTGGATCTGGAGGTTGAGGTTAACCCCGGATTGGGAGAAGCGGTGCGTCATGGCACAACCGCGGTGGTCGTTGGCAACTGTTCTCTCGGTACAGCTTTTGGGGCGCAAGAAAAGAACGGCGAGAGCCCAATTATCGACTGCTTTACCCGCGTTGAGAATATGCCCAAACGGGTGCTGCAAAAATGCGTGGATAAGATGAGTTGGGATAATACCGCAGATTATCTCAAGCATTTCGAAACACTGCCACTGGGGCCGAACATAGCGCCCTTGTTGCCGCACTCCATGCTCCGCGCTGAAGTCATGGGTGTGCACGATAGCGTTACGCGGCTGCCCACCATAGAAGAACTTGAGGTCATGAAAGAACTGACCCGTCAGGCGATGGATCAGGGCTATATTGGCTTTTCGACTGACAGCATTATTTTTCACTACCTCGCCAACGACCCTCATAAGGAAAAGCGCATACCGACCCAGTTTGCTTCGGAAGATGAACTGAAGTCGCTGATCTCCATTGTTCGGGAGTATGACCGGGTATGGCAGGCGACGCCGGACAGTAAACATCTGCTGAGTACCCTAAAGCGGTTTTTCTGGACCTCGGGGCGACTGTTCGGCAAACCCCTGCGCGTCAGCGCCTTGACGGCGCTGGATTTCAAATCGACACCGGGCGTGTGGAAGCGACTACTGCGTCTGGCCAAGCTACTGAATTCCTCTTTGCTTAAGGGGCGATTCCACTTTCAGGCCCTATCGACCAACTTCAGAATGTGGGGCAATGGTGTACAGGCGCCGATCTTTGAAGAACTGGAATCTACTCGTGCGCTGATTGCCTATGAAGTCGATGATATTGAAGGCCGGCGGGCGCTGATGGAAACTCCCGAATGGCAGGCTCAGTTTCGTGAAGATTGGCAGTCAGTGTCGCCGGCTTCAGCGAGTTGGCTGACAAAATTAGGGGTTCCCACTGCCACATTCCAGCTCGACCCGGACGATATTTTTATTGATCCGGTAACGCCTGTAGCGAGCTGGCATGATCAACCGCTTTCGGATATTTATCTGCGCTTTCAGGCTTATCGACAGGGGCGGGGCAATCCTGCCTGCGATGATGAGAGGTCGGTATTCGACGATGCGCCCAAAGATTGCGACACCCTAGCCGATTTTTTTGCTCACTGCCTGCGTCGGTTTGATCTCAAGTTCCGCTGGTGGCTCGATGTCGCCAATCTCGACGCGGATATTACGGAACGGATTCTGTTCGACGAAAACACCCTACCCGGGTTCAATGACAGTGGTGCCCACATCACTAATCTGGCTTTTTATGATGGCAATTTGCTGACCCTGCAGATAGCGCAGCGCCGAGGCTTGGAGAAAGTGGCGCAGGCGGTACATCGGCTGACTCGGGCGCCGGCAGAATTTTTTAATCTCGATGTCGGCACCCTGGATGTCGGGGCTCAGGCCGATGTGGTATTGATCAACCCGGAGTCTCTGAAAACCTATGATTCCAATGCGCGAAGAGAGTTGGTTTACAACCCACACTTTGAACATGACGTGCTGGTAAACCGTTCAGACGGCGTAGTGGAGCAGGTCTATATTCGCGGTCGGCGTGTATGGGAGGAGGCCAAGCGTTTTACCGAGGTCTTGGGCTCAGAAACCCTCGGGAGGGCGTTGACGGCGGTGAACTGATGAGGGGGATGTCCCCCCAAAGCTATAAAAATAAGGATTAACCATGTACAGCTCGCTCTCTTCATTACTGGTAAGAAATGCTCAAACCATTCCTTCTCACATCGCGACCGTCATGGATGGCCGCGAGCAGAGCTGGCTAGAATTCATGCAGCGAGTTCAGAGACTTGCCGGCGCGCTGAAAGCCGAAGGTGTTAAGCCGGGAGATCGGGTAGGCATACTCGCGCTGAATTCCGATCGCTACTTCGAATTGATTTATGCCATTCCCTGGCTGGGCGCCGTGGGTGTGCCCATCAATATTCGCCTGGCGCCACCAGAAATTACTCACTGGATTACCGATTCGCATACGGAGTATCTGTTTGTCGACAGCTTTTTCAAGGAGACCATTGCGAATTTGCGCAGCAAGCTGCCCTTGAAGGCCGTGTGGGGCGTAGATGAAGCGGTGGCAGAGAAAAGTGTCGATGATCTTGTTTCTGCAGGGCATAAGCTAAGTGATTACCAGAGTTCCGGTGATGATCTGGCGTTTCTGATGTATACCGGCGGTACCACGGGGCCGTCAAAGGGTGTCATGCTGAGTCATCGCAATCTGCTGAGCTCTTGTCTGCAGGCAATGCCGACCCTGATTGATGTGAGCTGGCCCGAAGAGAAGCGTTTTCTTCGTGTGGCACCAATGTTTCATGTGGCCGATATGTACAACGGCTTCAGCCAAACGATACTGGGCTCGACGAATATATTTTTACCGTTTTTTGAGCCCAAGGCCGTGTTGGATGCCTTGCAGAAGGAGCGGGTGAGTTACGTGATGTTGGTGCCCACCATGTTGGGCATGATGCTTCAGTTGCCTGAATTTGCAGAGGCAGAATTGTCGCAATTGAAGGCAATCGGGTACGGCGCCTCACCTATGCCGCAGGCCATTCTTGAACGAGCGCAGGCCTTGCTGCCACATGTGGATTTCTTTCAGGCTTATGGGCAAACCGAAGCTGCGCCTATCGTCAGTGTTTTGACCGCTCGCGATCATGCCAAGCCAGCTGATCCAAAAATTCTCCGATCCGCCGGGCAGGTCGTTCCCGGCGTAGAACTGCAGATACTGGATGACAAGGGCGATCCCCTACCCGAAGGGGAAGTTGGCGAGATCTGTGTGCGCGGTGACAATGTCATGCGTGGTTACTGGCATTTGGATGATAAAACCGCGGAAACCTTGAAGGGGGGCTGGCTGCACACCGGTGACGGAGGCTACCTTGAGAAGGGTTATCTCTATGTGGTTGATCGGGTTAAAGACATGATCGTATCGGGGGGAGAGAACGTGTATTCCTCTGAGGTCGAGCAGGCTATTTATAAGCATCCGGCCATTGAGCAGTGTGCGGTTATCGGGATTCCCAGCGAGCAATGGGGTGAACAGGTTCACGCGGTTGTCGTGTGCAAAACTGGGCAGAGTGTGTCGGAAGGTGAGCTCATAGCTCACTGCAAGGAGTGGATTGCGGGTTATAAATGTCCCCGCTCAGTAGAGTTTCGCTCTGAACCCTTGCCGCTGTCCGGTGTCTCCAAAGTACTGAAGAATGAGCTGCGTAAACCCTATTGGGAGGGGCGTGAGCGGGCGGTTAATTAGCTTGACTCTGTAGTCTGATACAGGGTTTCTACTGTCTGTGTGCCCTCATCCTAAAGGGCGTATTGATAGGGGAACTTTGTATGGAACATGCCCACTGCGCAAAAACCTTACCGCAAAACGATCGGCAATCAACTTTACCCTCTAAGCCGGATTTTGACTGGACCAGCGGCCCTGTCTGGCGGCAGTCGGCCAAGAATACCGGCTGGTGCCTGCTGGGTTGTGCAATCGGCGATTTCGGCACGATTTTCGCGTTTCAAATGTTAGCGCCAGAGACCAACGCCATGCTGGTGATGGCGTTGGCTATGATGAATGGTTTGCTCACCAGTGTTGCACTGGAAACCTTCATTCTCAGTCGTCAGATGGTCCTGAGGCTGGCTTTCAAAACGGCGATCGGAATGAGTCTTGTGAGTATGCTTGCGATGGAGTTTGCCATGAATCTGACTGACTATCTGCTGGTGGGCAAGGCGGCCTTGACCTGGTGGTCAATAGGCCCGAGTCTGCTAGCCGGTTTTATGACACCTTGGCCCTATAACTACTGGCGCTTACGTCGGAATGGAGAGGCCTGTCACTGATTCCTTCCCTGAGTCTTTACTTAAAAGCAGGCCAGTTGAAAAGGAATAAAGCGTGTTTGATTTAATTTCCCGGCGCCGATTTGTTTCCGGCGTCGCGGCCGGCGCAGCATTAACGGGATTAAGCTTTCATTCCGGTCGTGCGCTGGCTAATCGAAGCCCCTCGGTACTGAAGGGCAATGAGTTCGACCTGCGGATTGCCTATCAGCCAGTCAATTTTACGGGTGTAGAGCGCACAGCAACGGCAATCAATGGCACTGTGCCGGCGCCGATCCTGCGCTGGAAAGAGGGTGAGCGAGTGACCCTAAGGGTGACCAATAATCTCGCTCACGATAGCTCCATCCACTGGCACGGCATGATCTTGCCTACCGGAATGGATGGCGTCCCCGGCCTGAGTTTCGATGGCATCAAACCGGGGGAAACCTTCGAATACCAGTTTGATGTGAGACAAAACGGCACCTACTGGTATCACTCTCACTCCGGGTTTCAGGAACAGACCGGTGTCTACGGTGCCATAGTGATTGATCCCGTAGAGCCGGATCCGGTGGCCTGCGATCGTGACTACGTTGTGCTGTTATCAGATTGGACAGACGAAGATCCACACGACGTTTACGCCAAGCTGAAGAAAATGAGTCATTACTATAATTTTCAGGAGCGCACGGCGGGTGACCTATGGCGGGATATCAAAGAAAAGGGCGTCGCCAAAACGTGGCAAGAGCGCAAAATGTGGAACACGATGCGCATGAGCCAGACCGATATCGCCGACGTGACAGGCTATACCTATACCTTTCTGATGAATGGCGTAACGCCTGATCAAGGCTGGACGGCGCTGTTTAATTCCGGAGAAAAAGTCAGGCTGCGTTTTATCAATGCCGCTGCCATGAGCATCTTCGATATTCGAATTCCCGGCCTGAAAATGAAAGTGGTTGCCACCGACGGCCAGAATATCGAGCCGGTCAGTGTGGATGAATTCCGGATTGGTGTCGCAGAAACCTACGATGTTGTGGTCGAGCCGGAATCGGATACTGCCTATACACTGTTTGCTCAAACCATTGATCGCAGCGGCTACGCGCGTGGCACGCTGACTCCTGATCCAGCTTTGCAAGCTGAAGTACCATCGATGGATCATGTGCCCTTGCTTGGGCGCGCAGATATGGGAATGTCGCACGATATGGCTGGCATGGATCACAGCATGCACAATATGAAAGGCATGGATCACAGCCAACACGGCATGCACGCCAAACATATCGCTGGTAAGCCGGCGCCTGCGGGGTTTGGCAGTCGGGCTGAGATAAAGCACGCAAATACCGAATTCGGCCCACACATCGATATGCGGGCCGATTCGCCTAAGAGTGGACTACGTGATCCGGGCGTCGGTTTGCGAGATCACGCAGAGCGCTACGGTCGCAAGGTTCTGACGTATGCCGAACTTCGCAATCTCTATCCGACGCAAGATCGGCGCGACCCGATGCGGGAAATTCAGGTACATCTGACGGGTAATATGTCGCGCTATATGTGGTCGTTTGATGGCGTTAGTTTCGACGAGGCTGAACCTATCCGCATGACCTACGGCGAACGCGTTCGCATTACTCTGGTCAATGACACGATGATGACCCATCCCATTCATCTCCACGGGGTGTGGAGTGAGCTGGAAACCGAAGAACTTGATTATCTCCCGCGCAAACATACCATCATCGTTCAGCCCGGCTCGACAATAAGCTATCTGGTAACCGCTGATGCCATTGGTCGCTGGGCCTACCATTGCCACTTGATGTACCACATGCCGGGCATGATGAGAGAAGTACGGATAGAGAAAGGATGAACACGGTTCAGAAGCTACTTGTTGGCGTTACATTGGTACTTTCTGCTTTTGCCGTTCAGGCCGGTGCGAAGAATGATCCTTTTCTGACTTCGGCAAAAATTGATCAGTTTGAGGTGCGCAGTACTGAAGGCCCTGATCCGCAGGTTCTGGAAGGCAATTTCTGGGCGGGGTATGACCTGAACAAACTCTGGGTTAAAGCTGAGGCCGAGCACGTCGACAGCGAGTATGAGGAGTTGGAGCTTCAGGCGCTTCATAGCCGTGCTATATCGACCTACTGGAATCTACAGGTAGGTGCCCGTAGGGATTTCGAACCGGAACCCAAACGCGATTGGGGCGTGATCGCCCTGCAGGGACTGGCACCGTATTTTTTCGAAATCGATGCCTCCCTGTTTATGGGCGGGGCAGGGCGCACAGCTTTGCGGCTTTCGGCGGAGTATGAGTTGATGTTGACGCAACGACTTATACTGTCTCCCGAGATTGAGCTTAATGCCTTTGGCTTTAATGATGAGAAAACGGCAGCAGGTTCCGGTTTGGCAGACGCCGAGATCGGACTTCGTTTGCGCTACGAAATCCGGCGCGAGTTTGCGCCCTACATTGGGGTAAACTGGAAAAAGAAATACGGCAATACTGTTGAGTTTGCGCGTAGGGATGGTGATGACATAGAAGATGCCCAGATCGTGATAGGGTTTCGTGCCTGGTATTAGCGCCGCTGTGATCTATAGTCGCCCTTGTAAACGTAGAAGAAAGTTTTAAAGGAGAATAATTAAATGCTTACTGTGTATCATCTTGCTGTATCCCAATCCGACCGTGTTGTCTGGATGCTCGAGGAACTCGGCATCGACTATCAGCTGGAGTGGTTTGATCGAGGAGATGACCTTCTCGCACCTCCCGAGTATTTAGAATTGCATCCGGCGGGCATGTCGCCAGTCGTGCGCGACGGTGACAAGCTGTTGACCGAATCGGCTGCAATTCTGGAATACCTCAGTTATCGCTATGCTGACGGAAAATACAGTGTAAAACCGGAGGAAGAGGACTACGCGGACTATCTTTACTGGATGCACTTTAACAACAACGTTCAGTCAGTCTTCTTTTTGAAAATGGCCTTGGGCGGTGATCTCAGTGCGGTTAAAGATAACCCGGTTGCGACGACGGCCAAACGTCGGGAAGAGCGCTACTACCAGCATTTGAATGATTATTTAGAGGGTCGCAACTATTTGGCGGCTGATCGATTTACCTGCGCAGATATGATGATTATGTTCAACCTCACCGCGCTCCCCTTGTTTGGCGGACGCGGAATAGATGATCTGCCGAATGTAAAAAAATATGTAGAGGGAATATCTCAACGCCCGGCTTATCAGAAGGCTATGGCGATTGCTGGTCCGGGGGCGACTAAACCAGAGGCTTGACCTGAGCAATGATCGGTACAAAAAAGGGGCGCTTTGCGCCCCTTTTGCATTTGCCGCGGACGAACTTATCTGCCGCGGCGAACGGTTTCAAAGGTTCCGTGCAGTGACCAACCGTCTTTCAAATCGCCGGCAGTAGAGATAGCGACTTCCTTGGCTTCTACAACGGTACAGTTACCGGGCTGAAGTACGGTTTTGCGATCGTCGTATTCAATTTCAAGCGGGACGACGTGCCGTGTATCCGGCAGGCAAAGACGGACATCACGCGGCGACTTGAAGTTAACCACCTCGACGTCTGCATTGGAGTTTACGGTGAATTCACCGGGCTCCTGATAAAGTCTTTCCACGGCCTGGCGAAAAGTGCTTTCGCTTTCCACTTGGGCCAGTGACGGGGCGCTCAGGGTTGCGGAAAGTGCAATAACAGGTACTGTTTTTGACAGATTCATGCTTCCTCCCTTGTAAGCTGCTGTAATTCAAAAAGCTTAAAAAGTCTTTTGCTGTGGCGGGCTATCCGTAACCGAAAACTCGCCGCCCACAGATAGTAGTAAGTGTTAGAGCGCGGGCCTTCAAGGCATTGAGGGGAGTTCGTGTTAACCAGTTCACAGCTTGCGGGGACTGATTCTGTGAATTTTTCAGGAAGTGCTAGAACGGCGGAAAACGCAGCTCACTGTGCGATGAGCTGCTTTTCGAGGCTTAATTGATTTTCGTCGGCGGCGAGATACCAGAGGTAACGGTCCCAATCGCCCAGAACAATCCGTTCGGCAGGTTGCCGCTGAACCGTCAGCGCATGCCTTGCGGGACGATGGGTATGGCCGTGAATCAAGCGAGTACAACCGTGCTCCTTAAGCGCTTTTACAACTTCTTCCGGTGTGACATCCATAATGTCTTCGGCCTTGTTGCTGGTGGCTTCGGAGCTCGCCATGCGCAATTGCTCTGCCAGTTGACGGCGTGCTGCCAGCGGTTGCGACAGTAGTTGTTGTTGCCATTCGGCCGAGCGTAACTGGACCCGAAGTGACTGATATTCGGTATCTGCGGTGCACAGACTGTCGCCGTGCATCAGAAGCGTAGGCGTGCCGTAGAGATCGATCTTGCTGGGATCATCCAACAGGGTGCCGCCGGTTTCTGTGGCGAATTGTTCGCCCAGAAGAAAATCGCGGTTGCCGTGCAGAAAATACAGTGCGGTACCGCTGTCGGCTAAACGGCGAAAGGCAGCAATACTTTCGCGGGCGAGGTTTGCGTCGTCGTCATCGCCCACCCAGGCTTCAAATAGATCACCCAGCACATAAAGTGCCTCGGCGTCTTTTGCGGTGTTCTCCAGAAAATGTAAAAACGCCCGGTAGATGTCCGGGCGTTTCTCATCCAGATGGAGATCTGAGATGAAGAGGGTAGTCATTATTCGGCAACGTAGGCCTTTTCGATAACCACGTCTTCTGCCGGAACGTCCTGGTGGCCGGCGGCCATGGTGGTGCGAACGCCTTTGATGGCGTTAACCGTGTCCATGCCTTCGACAACTTTGCCAAATACCGCATAACCCCAGCCTTGAGCGGTTTTGCTGCTGTGGTTGAGGAAGTCATTGTTTTTCACGTTGATGAAAAACTGTGACGAGGCGGAGTGGGGATCCATGGTGCGGGCCATGGCCAGGGTGCCAAGCTCGTTCTTCAGGCCGTTGTCCGCTTCGCACTCGATGGGGTCGCGGGTGGCTTTCTGTTGCATGCCGGGGGTGAAACCACCGCCCTGAATCATAAAGCCATCGATAACCCGGTGGAAAATGGTGCCATCATAGAAGCCTTCTTCGACATATTGCTTGAAATTGGCCGCTGTATTCGGCGCGTTGTCGAAATCCAGCTCGATTTTGATATCACCATGATTTGTTTGAAGAATAATCATTTTACCGCCTGTGTTGATCAGTGTTGAAAGCCGCTATAATACCCGCCTTTTGCGTTGGACGCGAAACCCAATCCAACCCTGCTGGAAGAGTGCATGAGCAAACCCGAAACCCAGGCCACCAACTTTGTTCGCGATATCATCAAGGCCGACATCGACGCCGGTAAATTGAAGCCGGAAGAGGTGGTTACCCGTTTCCCACCGGAGCCCAACGGCTACCTCCATGTGGGGCACGCCAAGTCGATCTGTGTGAATTTTGGTCTGGCCGAGCAGTTTGGCGGCCAGTGCAACCTGCGCTTTGACGATACCAATCCGGCGAAAGAAGAGCAGGAATACGTCGATGCGATCAAGGAAGACGTATTGTGGCTGGGTTTTAAGTGGGGCGGCGATGTGCGCTTTGCCTCCGATTACTTTGACCAGTTTTACGAGTGGGCTCAGCACCTGATCCGCAAGGGTTTGGCGTATGTCTGCGATCTGAGCGCAGAACAAGCCAGCGAATACCGCGGCTGGGCGACCAAGCCGGGCAAGCCGAGCCCCTACCGCGAGCGCAGTGTTGAGGAAAACCTCGACTTGCTTGAGCGGATGAAGAACGGTGAATTCGAAGAGGGCAGCAAGGTGCTGCGGGCCAAGATTGATATGGCCTCACCGAATATGAATCTGCGCGACCCGATTCTGTACCGCATTCGCAAACAGTCTCACCACCATACCGGTGACAAGTGGTGTATATACCCCAGCTATGACTTCGCCCACGGTCAGGAAGATGCCATCGAGGGCGTGACCCACTCCATCTGTACCCTGGAATTTGCGGATCATCGCCCCTTGTATGATTGGTTTCTGGAGAATCTGCCGGTTCCCTCGCGTCCGCATCAGTACGAATTTGGCCGCCTGAATCTGGATTACACCGTCACCAGCAAGCGTAAACTCAAGCGACTGGTCGACGAAGGTCATGTGGATGGCTGGGATGATCCTCGGATGCCGACCATTCACGGCATGCGCCGTCGGGGCTTTACTGCCCGTGCCATCCGTAACTTCTGCGATGGCTTGCCCGTCGCCAAATCTGACGGGGTGGTGAGCATTGCCCAGTTTGAATCAGCCGTTCGCGACGATCTCGATAAGCACGCGCCGCGGGCAATGGCTGTGTTAAATCCGCTCAAGCTGGTTATCGAGAATTTTTCTGAAGGTGAGGTGGAAAACCTGAGCGCACCGCGCCACCCTAAGGAAGACATGGGCGCGCGTCGCTTGCCGTTCACCCGAGAAATCGTCATTGATGCCGATGACTTCAGCGAAGACACCAGCCTGTCGCGTAAAAAGTTCAAGCGTCTGGTGCTGGGTGACTACGTGCGCTTGCGCGGTGCCTATGTGATCAAGGCTAATCGGGTAGAACATGCCGACGATGGCAAACCGTCAACGGTGTTCTGCGAGTTGGTCGAAAACACGGTGGGTGAAGATCCGCCGGAAGGCATCAAACCGCGTGGTGTGATTCACTGGGTTTCCATGACCGAAGGCCGGAAAGCGACGATTCGTAAGTACGATCGGCTGTTTTTGAACTCGGCGCCTGACAAGGGCGAAGAGGACTTTATTAGCCATATCAATCCGGAGTCCAAGGCGGTTCTTGAAAACTGCTGGATTGAACCAGAGTTAGCTGACGCGGCGCCCGAAAGCAGTTTCCAGTTTGAGCGGGAAGGCTATTTCGTAGCGGATCGCTTTGATCACAGCCCTGAGAACCCGGTATTTAATATGACCATTGGTCTGCGCGACAACTGGTCCAATAAGGCATAAGCATGGCGTTAACTCTCTACAATACCCGCACCCGCAAGAAAGAGGCCTTCCAGCCCCTCAGTCCTGACCGGGTAACCATGTATGTGTGCGGACCGACCGTCTACAACTTTATTCATATCGGTAATGCGCGTCCGGCGGTGGTGTTTGATACGTTTTATCGCCTGCTGAAAACTCAGTATCCCGAAGTGGTCTACGCGCGCAATATCACGGATATTGACGACAAGATCATGAAGGCCGCCAAAGATAACGGCGAGCCGATCAGTGCAGTTGCTGAGCGTTTTACCGAGGCCTATCTCGAAGACATGGTCTCACTGAATACGCTCTCGCCGGATATGACGCCCAAGGCAACGGACAATGTCGATGCCATGCAAAGCATGATTGCGACCTTGATTGAGCGCGGTCACGCTTATGCGGCAGAAGGGCATGTCCTGTTTGCGGTTCAGTCGATGGCGGATTACGGCAAGCTGTCTAATCGTTCACTGGAAGACATGCTCGATGGGGCGCGGGTAGAAGTCGCACCTTACAAGCAATATGCCGGCGATTTTGTGTTGTGGAAGCCTTCCAGCGAAGACGAGCCTGGCTGGGACAGCCCCTGGGGTTATGGCCGGCCTGGTTGGCATTTGGAATGCTCTGCCATGATCAAAGCCCATTTGGGCGATCAGATTGATATTCATGGTGGCGGTCGCGATCTTATTTTCCCTCACCACGAAAACGAGCGGGCCCAGAGCTGTTGCTCGCAGGACGGTGACGGTGAGTTTGTGCGCTACTGGATGCACAACGGCTACCTGAATATCGACGGCGAAAAAATGTCGAAATCCCTCGGCAATTTCCGCACCGTGCGCGATTTGTTGGGGCAGTACAAGGGCGAGGTTCTGCGTTTTGCGCTGCTTTCCGCTCAATATCGTTCGGAGCTGGATTTTTCGAAAGAGCTCCTGACGCAGGCCAAAGCAAGTCTCGACTCACTGTATACCGCCTTGAAAGACAGCGCGGAGATCGAGCCGGACCTGGGCATTGGCTTGGATGAACAGCCGGCGTATAAAGCCCTGCTCGATGACCTGAATACGCCCATTGCCATTGCCGAGTTGCATCAATTGGCCAAGGCCCTGAACAAGGCGGATGCGGCAGATAAACCTGCCTTGAAAGGCGCGTTGTTGCGCTGCGCTGAGCTAATGGGTTTGCTGCAGGCTGAGCCGGAAAGCTGGTTTAAGGAAAGTGCCGGTGAGGCGGGTATCAGCGCCGAGGCGGTAGAGTCGCTGATCGCTGAACGCCAGCAGGCCAAGCTCGATAAAAACTATGCCCGTGCGGATGAAATTCGGGAAGAGCTCAAGGCTCAGGGTGTGGTGCTGGAAGACAGTCGCGAAGGAACCAGCTGGCGACGCGAGTGAGTTATTGGTCGGCAACCACGCGGTTGCGGCCCTCGTTTTTTGCGCGGTAGAGATTCTGGTCTGCGTTTAGCAGGGCGGCTTTTAGCTCGCTGTAATGGTCTGCGACCACGACGCCAAAACTAGCACTGATGCCCTCGGGCAGCCCTTCGATCTCGAGGTTTTCTATGCGCTGGCGTAGCTTTTCAGCAATGTCAGCGGCGCTCTTTCGTTTGGCTCGTTGCGCCATGATCAGAAACTCCTCGCCACCGACCCGACTGACAACGTCACTTCCTCGCAGGCTTTCCCTGAGCAGTGTGGATACTTGCACCAAAACCTCGTCCCCACGCTGATGGCCGTGTTTGTCGTTGATGGCTTTAAAATTGTCTATATCGCAGGTTATGACCGCTAGAGGGAAATGAGAGCTCTCCTGACGCCGGCATTCGGGATAGAAAAAACCATCGAGAAATCGGCGGTTAGTTAATCCCGTGAGGGGGTCGGTTACCGCCTCAATAACTTGATCTGTATGGCGAGTGCTCAGGTCTACCTGGCTGCGCTGACGGTAAAACTCGCTTATGGCTGCGAGAATCATCAGTGTGAGCAGTGCCGCCATCGCACGGCTCATTTCGGCGTAACTGTAGCTCGCAGGTATTGCGTCGGAATTCACCAGTAGCGTGCCTGTGGCCGTTAATATCAGCGTGGAAACGACCAGCCCCGGTAACGCACCAAGGTAAATAAACTGAATAAAGAGCAGGGGGAAAACCCAATAAAGCCCGGTGTTTTCCAAGCCACCGGTGTACACCAGTGCCAAGCTCAAAAGTGCAACCAAGGCGCTGGCAATTCTGACACCAATCACCACTTGCTGAGTTGTTCTGACGTAAAGAAATGTGGCCCACACACCCGCTGCCGCAGCAATCAACACAAGCTGTAGCCGGTGATCCTCGCTGCCGAGCTGGCGGAAAGCGAAAAATATCAGTACCAGCCCGCCGACGATTGTGCTGAGATTGAAAACGTAGCGGAGACGTCTGGCATCGATATCGTCCGCGGTTTCGCGGGTTGCGAGTTGGGATAAATCGTCTAGGCGCTTCACGTGGGATTTATCCTGAGCTCTTATAAATTATTATCGCCTAGTTATAGCGCGTGCCTGCGTCTTTGCCAATAGCGGCTTGCGAGTACCCAGCCACAGCTTGCCCCCACCGCGTTGGCCAAAGCGTCTAGGGGGTCGGCATGTCGGCCCGGGATCAGTGCACCCTGCAAGACTTCAAGTAGACCACCATACAGCATAAGCACGGGGAGTAAGAGTTTGCGCCATCTGTCGTTCAGAGGTAGAGCGCGAGCCAGAATGGCAAACAGGAAATAGGCGCCAAAGTGTGCGACCTTATCGTTATAGGTGATAACGGGTAGGTCGGTGCCCGGTAGTAGGGAGGCGCCGGTCAGTACCGCAGCATAGCCGCCAAACAAAAGCCAGCGCAGCCCCATTCTAGTCTTTACCCATAGCGCGAAGTTGCTCGTTGCTATAGTGAATCAGTTCCTTGATAGAGCGCTTTTCGTCGCCGCGACTGAAGTCAATCAGCTGGTGTCGGACTTGTACCCGAGTAAAGGGCAGTGGAATCAGAAAGCGATCCCAGGTGGGTAGGCGGATGCCATGGCCGACGCAGCGCACCAGATAAAGTGGTACGCGATTCTTTTTGGCCAGCATCAGGGCGCCGGGCTTCATTTCGTGGCGCGGGCCGCGAGAGCCATCGACGGTGAAAACCACGGATTTTCCGCGTGCCAGCGCATCATTTAACTCGTAAAAGGCTTCCCGTCCTCCCTTGGAGGTTGAGCCATAGACCATTTCAAAGCCCGCTCGCCGGGCGATAACCTGGGCGACCGCATAGCCGTTGTGATTAAGGGACGCAATCGATGCGACCGGCTGCGTGGCGAAGAGGCCCGTGGCCGCCACCATCTCATCGTGAAATACGGCGATCACGGAGGGTTTGTCTGGTCTGAACTTTTCCGAGAAGCGCAGGCTGGGCATGGCAAGAAAACAGACTTCGAAAAAGCCTTCGAGAACTTTTCGCGCCAGCTTCTGCGACCAGGTTAGTGGTCGTTTTCTTTTTGCCATCAGCCTTGCCCGGCGATTGCCCGCTCTCCGGATTCAACGCTTTGCATAATCAGTGTGTTGATGGTCATCGGGCCAACGCCACCGGGAACGGGCGTGTAAGCTGCAGCGCGTTCTGTGATGGCCGACAGTTCAATATCGCCAACGCCGCCGGGATGGTAGCCCGCATCGACAACGACGGCGCCATCCTTGATCCATTCGCCTTTGATGAACTCCGGCTTGCCGACGGCGCCAACCACAATGTCGGCCTGACGGATATGCTGCTCAAGGTTGCGGGTGCGGGAGTGGCAAATGGTGACTGTCGCATTGGCTTCCAGCAGCATGGCTGCCATCGGCTTGCCCAGAATAGCGCTGCGACCAACGACAACTGCGTGCTTGCCTTCAATGTCGACTTTGTAGTGGTCAAGCAAACGCATGATGCCTTTGGGCGTGGCACAACCATAAGCTTCTTCGCCCATGGCCATGCGGCCATAGCCGAGACAGGTTACGCCATCCACATCTTTGGTCAGGGCGATGGCGTCGAAGCAGGCACGCTCGTCAATCTGTTCCGGTACCGGGTGTTGCAGCAAAATGCCGTGTACATCCGGGTTGCTGTTCAGTTCGTCGATTTTGGCCAGCAGTTGTTCTGTGGTGGTAGAAGAGGGGAGTTCAACCGCCATCGATTCCATGCCAACGCGGCGGCAGGCATTACCTTTCATTTTGACGTAAGTCGCCGATGCGGGGTCATCACCCACCAATATGGTTGCCAGAATCGGGATCTTGCCCCCGGATTGTTCTTTGAGTCGGGCAACCCGCTCGCTGAGCTGCTGTTCGCACTGGGCGGCCAAGGCTTTTCCGTCCAAAACACGTGCCGACATGGAGTCTCCCTTCTAAGGCATTTTCAAGGCAATTTTAGCGGGCGCTATTGTCGCACCTTGAATGGAATAGGCCAAGCTTTCAGCTGGGCTGCTCAATTCTTCGCCAAGTGCAGGATATTAAAGTGCTTTATCCGCCGAGAAAGCGTAAATTGATGGTAAATAGCAATTGACGCGATAGGGGGTGGTGCGTATTATGCGCACCTCCTCTTGCGGGGCAATATAAAGCCTGGTCAGTCGGGGTATAGCGCAGTCTGGTAGCGCGCCTGCTTTGGGAGCAGGATGTCGGGAGTTCGAATCTCTCTACCCCGACCATTTCCTCGCTTTATGTTCGCTTGGAGGGTCCGTGCGCCCGTAGCTCAGCTGGATAGAGCAACGGCCTTCTAAGCCGTCGGTCGCAGGTTCGAATCCTGCCGGGCGTGCCACCGCAATGAAGACACCTCAGTGGTGGCCGTAGCTCAGTTGGTAGAGTCCAGGATTGTGATTCCTGTTGTCGCGGGTTCGAACCCCGTCGGCCACCCCATTTTCTCCCTCCTTTTTATTACTCTCTCGTGCAGCGTCGTTGATGTTGTCGGTTTGCGACGTGATTCCGGCATTTCTTACCTTTCTCGGTCCGAGAGGGTAGATAGTTGCGAATACTTGCAGTAAATTGTTTTCAAAATGAAGCGCATAGCGCTCAAAGCAAATACAGCAATAAATAAGATACTGACTTCTGGAGAACCTGAATGACCACTTTGCACCGTGGCTTAACAGCGCTGGTCTGCACGCTGTTGTTATCTACCCCTCTAGTGTCTCACGCCCAGCTGGGTGCTCCAGCCGGTGCCGGACCTGCCCCTGACCTGAGTTGTACCGGTCGCGGCGCGGACGGCAAGATGTCCTGCGGTGACATCGGGCTTGAAGAGACCATGGATTTTTGTGACGACGTCGACGGAGATTACGTCTGCGACAATAAAGATGAATGTCCCGATACGCCCGAAGGCGTACCGGTGTTCATGAACGGTTGTCACGAAATGGAATTGAGCGCGGATCGCCCCTGGGTGCTGCGTGGTGTGAATTTCGAGTTCGATAAAGCCGTACTGCGTTCAGAGTCGATTTCGATATTGGATGCTGCCGTTAACGTCTTGAACGAGCACCCCGAGCTGCTGGTTTCTATCGATGGTCACACCGACAGCAAAGGTTCGGACTCCTACAACCAGAACCTGTCCTTTAATCGGGCGAACACTGTTCACGACTACTTTATCGACAAGGGTGTGAGCGCTGAGCGCTTGGTGTTCCGTGGTTTCGGTGAGTCCAAACCGGTTGCGCCCAACGAGAATCCTGATGGCTCCGACAACCCCGATGGTCGATTTGAAAACCGCCGCGTTGAACTGAACGTGCTCGATATGGAGGCCTTCAACCAAGCTAAGGTAGAAGTTGCTGAAGCCAGAGCTGAGCGGGAAGCCGAACAGGCGCGTCGTGAAGCAGCTCGTGCTCGTGCCGCCGCTGAGCGCGCAGAACGTGAAGCGGAAGCAGCTGAGGAAGCGGCAGAAGAGCAAATGGAGCAGGCTGAAGAAGAGGCCACCGAGAGTGATTCCAGTAGCTTTGACGAGTCCGATTACCTCGATTTCGCCACCGATAGCGACGATTCGAGCAGCGAGGCGGACAGCAGCGCCAGCGACGACTCTTCTGCGACTGAATCAGCCTCTGAGTCAGAAGCTGCAGCAGCCGAAGAAGAAACTGCAACCAGCTCCTCTTCTGACAGTTCAGAAAGTGATTCCACAGATTCTAGCAGCAGCGAAAGCGGCGAATCTGGTTTTGACGAAAGTGAATACCTCGACTTCCTTGAGACCTACGACGACAGCGGTTCTCAATAAGTAGCGAGCGAGAGCAAAGCCGGCGCAGCTGGCTTTGCCTGAAACGTACATAATCATTTACGGATATCTTTAGGAAACGACTATGGCAATCGATTTACCACCCGCGGTACCACCAACATTAGTCAATGCGAGTGCGATGTCCGAATTCGCTGGTTCCGCTGCGCCTTATGTTGGCAAAGTGGGCAGCTTCGAGCTTCGCGTAACGGGTGATCACCACCTGAGCAACAACGAACTCGACAAGATTTTTGGCACTGCGAAATCACCCGATCAGGCTATTCTGCTGATCAGCTCCGCGACCAATCGCAAAGGGCATTTGTTGGTAAATACCTTGTATTCACGCGACGCGGCAGTCGTTTACGTGCATGCACTGCAAGCGCGAGTGGGCGATGTTAGCGGCGATGAGGCGATCACAGGCTTCTTCGATGGACTGGAAGGCGACCCTGACCTGAAGCGCAGTGAGTTCGATCAGGCCCGCGCAATGGCCGATATCAAATCCAAGCGCACCGGTGTCGATTACAGCGTTAGCTATCAGACCTCTGAAAATGATCCCGGTGTTGTGGGAATGGTTTTCACGGGCGAAGAGCGTGAAGATGCCGACCGCACTGACCTGACTCTGAAACTGAGCAATGAAGGTAGCCGCTTCGCCGGTCGCTATTACGGTGACGTGGGTGTTTCTCACAACACGATGGGCGGCACCACGCTGGGCCTGGACTACCAGACGGCGATTACCGAGTGGGGCGAGTCTCGCGAAGGTGATGAGTACGATCAGATTACCGCACGGCTGAGTCGCCCATTTAGCTTTGGTCTCTACGGCATTCGCGCAAGCCAAGCGGAATACACTCAGGATTTCACGACTCAAACGCCTGGCTCCTGCGCAGGTGTTGTGATTATGGGGAGCTGTGTAGGTGCAACCTTGCCTGCGACAACGTCCACCAGCGTATTTGATGCTGAAATCCAGCGTATCGCTCTCACCGGTGAGCAGGTGTTGAGTAGCGATATTGACCGTCGCTTTAGCCTGACTCAGGAGCTGGAGCAGGTGGATTCTCAGATTGACGATGAAGGTGGCAATAACCTTCAGGACGAGGCTTACACCACACTGGAGATTGGTGCCAAGTATCAGCGTCAGCACCGCTTGGCCTCCAAGAAAATGCTGAACTATACCCTTGCTCTGGCTGCGAAGGGTGGAATCGATGATGACGGCGGTACGCTGGAAAGCACGCCCAACATGACCGGTGTTGCGGTAGGCAAGCGCGTCGGCGATTTCATAGTCTACAACCCTCGCATCGCGGTTGAACTGGATAACCTCAAGCGTACCAGCATCAAGTTCGACTTGGCGGCTCAGATTGCCAATGACCAAGTGCCGCAGCAGCAGCAGTGGGTATTGGGCGGTGTTAACAGCATCTCGTCCCACCTGCCCGGCACGCTGGTTGGTGATTCAGGCGTCTTTACCCGCATTGGTCTTAACCACAAGCTGGTCAAACTGGATAGCTTTGATCTGACCGCCGGCATTTTCGCGGAACATGGCCGTGCGAACTTCGAAGACGCCAATGGCTCGGGCAACGACACCATCGCCATTTCGGATATCGGTGTTCGTCTGTCGGCTAACTACGAAGATGATCTGGAAGTATCCTTGGTAATCGCCGATTCCATCTCTGAAAAGAATCTGGATGACGACTACCTTGAGGCGACTGAAGCTGATGTCTTTGCCAGCGTGAAGCTGATTTTCTAAGCACGATCGGCTGATCGTTAAGAACCGCGGCATTGTCCGCGGTTTTTTTATGCCCGAAATTGTGCGCGTAAACCCCGGGCACAAAAAAACCGCTGGCTCCTGACAGAGACAGCGGTTTCTGTTTCCTGAAGGCTATTACATATTCGGGTAGTTGGGCCCGCCGAAGCCTTCCGGGGTGACCCAGACGATGTTCTGAGCCGGATCCTTGATGTCGCAGGTCTTGCAGTGAACGCAGTTCTGACCATTGATCTGGAAGCGCTTGCTGCCATCTTCGTTCTCAACCACTTCGTACACGCCGGCAGGGCAGTAGCGCTGCGCCGGTTCGTCGAAGGTAGGCAGGTTGTCGCGAATCGGCAGGGCCGGATCTTTCAGCGTCAGGTGGCAGGGCTGATCTTCTTCATGGTTGGTATTGGACAGGAAGACCGATGCCAGGCGATCGAAAGTCAGTTTGCCATCCGGCTTCGGGTAGGTGATCTTTTTGCTTTCTGCCGCGGGCTTCATCTTGGCGTGGTCGGCTTTCTGATCCTGGAAGGTCCAGGGCAGGTTGCCGTTGAAGATATTGATATCCACAAAAGCGTAGGCCGAACCGATCAGGTTGCCCCACTTGTGTTGGGCCGGACCGAAGTTGCGCTGCTGGTGCAGCTCTTTGTACAGCCAGGAGTTGTTAAAGGCCTCGGTGTACTCGGTCAGGTCGTCGTTGGCGCGCTCTTGCTCAGTGATCGCCTGATGGACCGCCTCAGCCGCCAGCATGCCGGATTTCATGGCCGTGTGGCTGCCCTTGATCTTGGCAAAGTTCAGGGTGCCGGCATCACAGCCAATCAGCAGGCCGCCCGGGAAAGTCATTTTGGGCAGGGATTGCAGGCCGCCTTTAACGATAGCACGCGCACCGTAGGAGATGCGCTCGCCGCCTTCTAGGAAGTCTTTGATGATCGGGTGAGTCTTGAAGCGGTTGAATTCTTCAAAGGGGCTCAGGTAGGGGTTGTCGTAACACAGGTCGGTAATCAGGCCCAGTGCCACTTGGTCGTCCTCGATGTGGTAGAGGAAACCGCCACCGAAGGCGCCGTTTTCTGCCAGCGGCCAGCCGGTAGAGTGAACGACTTTACCCTGAGAGTGTTTCTCGGGGTTGATCTTCCAGAGCTCTTTGATGCCGATACCGTAGTGCTGGGGGTCCTTGCCGGCGGCCAGATCGAATTTCTCGATCAGTTGCTTGCCCAGGTGGCCGCGACAGCCCTCGGAGAACAAGGTGTACTTGGCGTGCAGCTCCATGCCCGGCATGTAGGAGTCTTTTTGCGAACCGTCGGCAGCGATGCCCATATCGCCAGTGGCGATACCCTTAACACTGCCATCCTCATTGTAGAGAATCTCGGCCGCAGCAAAGCCGGGGTAGATTTCCGCGCCCATGCCTTCGGCTTGTTCGGCTAGCCAGCGGCACAGGTTGCCCAGGCTGATAATGTAGTTGCCTTCGTTGTGCATGGTTTTCGGCACAGCAAAGCCGGGCACCTTGATGGCTTTCTCTTCACTGGTCATGTAGTAGATGTCATCGCCAGTGACTTCGGTGTTCAGCGGCGCACCTTTCTCTTTCCAGTCGGGAAACAGTTCGTTCAGTGCGGTCGGCTCAAATACCGCGCCGGAGAGGATATGGGCGCCTACCTCGGAACCCTTTTCGACTACGCAGACGCTGATATCCTTGCCGGTGCTTTCACTCAATTGTCTGATCTTGCAGGCGGCAGAGAGGCCTGCCGGGCCGGCGCCGACGATCAGTACGTCAAATTCCATTGATTCGCGTTCCACGTTTGAACTCCTCTTCTGAATCAGTAAATACAGCCAAATCAAGGGGAAAGCTGCATTTGGAAGGCCGCAAAGTATACTGTCAGTGCCCGTAAAAGGCCACCGGTGTGGGATGTCCTGTATTCAATGCCGGACTAGTCAGACCTTCTATCTACGAAGAAAATACCGCAATCGGGTCAATAAGTTAGCTAAAAAGTAACGAATTGTCGCAAAGCGTCGATTTGTGTGTGCTAATACCCCTGAAATAAAGGTTATAAATCCGCTAAATGCGCCGACTTTATTGACCTTGTCAGTCAGAAACGTCAAGATACCCCCCGATTTTTACGGGGTGCCTCGGTTCCGTCGAGTCATTGGCATCACTTTTCCACTAGCTGAACAGAATATGGGGAATCCATGAAGGTTCTTGTTGCTGTCAAACGTGTCGTTGATTACAACGTCAAAGTTCGACCCAAGTCCGATGGCTCGGGTCCAGACCTGAACAACGTCAAAATGTCTATCAACCCGTTCTGCGAAATCGCTGTAGAAGAAGCGGTTCGTCTGAAAGAGAAGGGTATCGCCACTGAAGTGGTTGCCGTTTCTCTGGGCGCCAAAAACTGTCAGGAGCAGATCCGTACTGCGCTGGCACTGGGGGCTGACCGAGGCATTCTGGTTGAGACTGACGAAGATCTGCAGCCCCTGGCGGTTGCCAAGCTGCTGAAAGCGGTTGTCGACAAGGAAGAGCCCCAGTTGGTTATTCTGGGCAAGCAGTCCATCGACGGCGACAACAACCAGACTGGCCAGATGCTGGCTGCGCTGGCTGGTATGGGTCAGGGCACCTTTGCTTCTGAAGTTGCGATTGACGGCGATTCTGTCAGCGTAACCCGCGAGATCGATGGTGGTCTGCAGACTGTTAAGCTGAGCCTGCCTGCGGTTGTTACGACTGACCTGCGTCTGAACGAGCCTCGCTACGCTTCTCTGCCGAACATCATGAAGGCGAAGAAAAAGCCACTGGATACCCTGACTCCCGATGAGCTGGGTGTTGATGTTGCGCCGCGCGTTAAGACCCTGAAAGTTGAGCCCCCGGCAGAGCGTCAGGCGGGTATCAAGGTTGAATCCGTTGCCGAGCTGGTCGACAAACTGAAAAACGAAGCGAAGGTGATTTCATGAGTATTCTTGTAGTTGCTGAACACGACAACACTGAAATCAAAGGCGCTACGCTGAGCACCGTTGCTGCGGCCAAAGCCATCGGCGGCGACATTGCGGTACTGGTAGCCGGTGAAGGCTGTGGTGCTGCTGGCGAAGCGGCTGCCAAAATCGACGGCGTTGCCAAGGTTCTGGTTGCAGACAATGCAGCTTACGGCCACCAACTGGCCGAAAATCTGGGTGAGCTGGTTGCCGAGCTGGGCAAAGACTACGGTCACGTACTGGCGCCTGCGACCACTACGGGTAAAAACTTCATGCCGCGCGTTGCTGCGCTGCTGGACGTTGCCCAGATTTCTGAAATTATCGCCGTAGAAAGCGCTGACACGTTCAAGCGTCCGATCTATGCCGGTAACGTTATTGCGACTGTACAGTCTTCTGACGCAATCAAAGTAATCACTGTACGTGCCACTGCCTTTGACGCGGTTGCTTCTGAAGGCGGTTCTGCCGCTGTTGAAGCCGTTGATGTGGCCAAAGACGCCGGTAAGTCCGAGTTCGTGAAGGAAGAGATTGCCGAGAGCGATCGTCCCGACCTGACCGCTGCCAGCATCGTGGTTTCCGGTGGTCGCGGCATGCAGAATGGCGACAACTTTGAAATGCTGTACAAAGTTGCCGACAAACTGGGCGCTGCGGTGGGTGCTTCTCGCGCCGCTGTTGATGCCGGTTTCGTGCCGAACGATATGCAGGTCGGTCAGACCGGTAAAATCGTTGCGCCCGATCTGTACATCGCGGTAGGTATCTCCGGTGCGATCCAGCACTTGGCGGGTATGAAGGACAGTAAAGTCATCGTTGCCATCAACAAGGACGAAGACGCACCGATCTTCCAGGTTGCCGATTACGGTCTGGTAGCGGATCTGTTCGACGCCGTACCGGAGCTGGATGCTGCTCTGTAAACAGCGACTTGTCTCACAGAAAACCCGGCCTTGTGCCGGGTTTTTTTATGCTAGGATTTCGTCAATTCCCAAGAAAGCCGTCAATGCGGAGATAGATAATGAAAAAACTGCTTTTGCCCCTGTTGCTGGCCAGTCCGCTGGTGTCTGCAGACCTGTTGCTCGACAAAGATGTGTCGCAGCTTAACTTTGGCAGCATCAAAAACAATACGGTTGCAGAACTGCACCGTTTCACTACCCTGAGCGGTGAGATCGACCGTAACGGCAAGGCCGTTATCACCGTCGATTTGGCGAGTGTCGACACGCGTATTGATATTCGCGATCAGCGCATGAAAGAGCATCTGTTTCAGGTGACGAAGTTCCCCAGCGCGGTTTATACCGCCAGTATCGACATTGAAAATATCAGCGATATGGAAGTAGGCAATATTCAGCAGCGCCGCTTGAAGGGTGAGCTGGATTTGCACGGCCATAAGAAGCCGCTGGAATTGCTGGTGCGTATCGTTCGGGGTACCGGTGGTGCATTTACGGTGTTTACTGTCGAGCCCGCATTTATCAGTGTTTCGGATTTTGCGCTGGGCGCAGGTGTCGATAAGCTTCAGGAAATTGCCGGACTATCGTCCATAACCCGGGCTGTGCCGGTGACCTTCTCTGCGGTTTTCCGTGAGAAAGAGGCGGAAGAGGGTGAAGATGAAGGTGATAAGGAAGAATCACCCTTGAAGAAAGTTTTGCCGTTCTAACAGTGTCTTTATCAGTCCCGGCGCAGTTTGTCAGAAATGGCAATCGGCGTCGGGTAGTTCAGAATAATGATGTAGGACGACACCACAAAAGTAATGATGGTCGTCGCCTGAATCAGGTGAGAGGCTTCTCGCCCGATAATAGCGGATCCCGCCGCCATGTAAGCAATCAACAGCGAAAATTCGCTGACCTGTCCCAGCCGAAAACCCAAATCCCACGCCAGCGAATTGCGCTCACTAAGCCCATGCAATAGGTAGCGAAAGATTACTGGTTTCAGGCCGAGCATAGTGGTCGCCAAGACCATCGCCGGCACCAGTACCTCGCCAATTAGCCCTAAATCAAAGCGCGCGCCGAGCGAAAAGAAAAATAGAATCAAAAAGAAATCGCGCAGGGGTTTGAGGTTAACGGCGATGTATTGTGATATCGGGCTTGTAGCAAGGCTGATGCCGGCGAGAAAGGCCCCGATTTCCGCAGACAGGCCCAGTGCGTGCCCCGCTTCGGCGAGTCCCAGACACCAGCCCAGCGCCACCAGAAAAATATATTCGTGAAAGCGGTCAAAGCGGCGCAGCAGCGGCAGCACAATCCAGCGCACGGCCGCGAAGGCTGCTGCGACAAACAAGGGTAGCGACAGCAGCGTCAGACTGAAATCCATGATGCTGAACTCGCCAAGACCGAAGGCCATTAGCAACAGCAGTACAAAAATCGCGATCAGATCCTGAAGGAGCAGCAGGCCAATCATGAGCTCGCCGGTATGCTTATGGTGCAATACGGTCGTTGGTAGCAGCTTGATGCCGATAATAGTGCTGGAAAACATCATCGCTGCGCCAATCACCAGGCACTCCACCAGCGTGAAACCGAATAGGAAGGCGATACCGATTCCCAACGAGGCGAAGGCTAGAGAGGAGAGCAGGGCGACGACAGTGGATTTTTGTATGGTGTCAATCAGGGCGCGAGGCTGCATATCGAGCCCCAACAGAAACAGCAAAAACAGGATACCAACATCGGCGATATCGGCGAGCAGTTTGAGGTCGGTGACCCACTCAACACCGTAAGGGCCGATCACGGCGCCCAGTACGATGTAGGCAATAATTAGAGGTTGGCGAGTGTAGAGCGCGAGTGAGGCGACCACTGCGGCGCCCGCGAAAATAAGAAAAAACGATGTGGTTATGCCGCTCACTCGGTTCGCTCCATCGCTCGATAGTGTCTTTGATAATACGGGATTCGGACTGAGATCGCAGCTTTAGGGGGTTTATACAGACACAAAAAAGCCCGCACTAGGCGGGCTTAGTCTAGCAAGGGCTGATTATCAGGCGACTTCCTGAATCTCCACCGCTGCGATACGGGCACCTTCTTCGGCGCCTTTCTGGAACTCTGCAATCTGATCAAAGTTCATGTAGCGGTAGATTTCGCTGGACATGGAATCCAGCTTCTCAGCGTACTGCAGGTACTCTTCCGGCGTCGGCAGTTTGCCCAGAATCGCGCCAACTGCAGCCAGTTCGGCTGAAGTCAGGTAGACGTTGGAGCCATCGCCCAGACGGTTCGGGAAGTTACGGGTCGAGGTAGACAGTACGGTGCTGCCCGGAGCCACACGTGCCTGGTTACCCATGCACAGTGAGCAGCCCGGCATTTCCATACGTGCACCGGCGCGGCCGAAGATGTTGTAGTAGCCTTCTTCCATGAGGGTGTGCTCGTCCATCTTGGTCGGCGGAGACAGCCACATGCGGGTGGAGATACCGCCTTTGTGGGCGTCGAGCAGTTTACCGGCGGCGCGGAAGTGACCGATGTTGGTCATGCACGAACCGATAAAGATTTCGTCAACCTTATCGCCTGCCACTTCAGACAGTTTCTTGGCGTCGTCCGGATCGTTCGGGCAGCAGACAACCGGCTCGGTCACGTCAGCCAGATCGATTTCGATCACGGCGGCGTACTCGGCGTCTTTGTCGGCTTCCATCAGCTCGGGGTTGGCCAGCCACTCTTCCATCTTGCGAGCGCGGCGCTCGAGGGTGCGCTTGTCACCGTAGCCTTCGCTGATCATCCAGCGCAGCAGGGTGATGTTGGAACGCAGGTACTCGGCAACGGATTCTTCGCTCAGCTTGATGGTACAACCGGCAGCAGAGCGCTCGGCAGAGGCATCAGACAGCTCGAAGGCTTGCTCGGCAGTCAGGTGCTCCAGACCTTCGATCTCGAGAATGCGGCCAGAGAAGATGTTCTTCTTGCCTTTCTTCTCAACGGTCAGCAGGCCTTCCTGAATCGCGTAGTAAGGAATGGCATGAACCAGATCGCGCAGGGTGATGCCGGGCTGCATTTTGCCCTTGAAGCGCACCAGTACCGATTCAGGCATATCCAGCGGCATAACACCGGTGGCAGCAGCAAAGGCCACCAGACCGGAACCGGCCGGGAAGGAGATTCCCATCGGAAAACGGGTGTGAGAGTCGCCACCGGTGCCGACGGTGTCAGGCAGCAGCATGCGGTTCAGCCAGCTGTGGATGATGCCGTCGCCGGGGCGCAGGGAAACACCGCCACGGGTCATGATGAAGTCCGGCAGGGTGTGCTGCGTGTCAATATCCACGGGCTTGGGGTAAGCCGCGGTGTGACAGAAAGACTGCATGGTCAGGTCGGCAGAGAAGCCGAGGCAGGCCAGATCTTTCAGTTCGTCGCGGGTCATCGGGCCAGTGGTGTCCTGAGAACCCACGGTGGTCATGCGCGGCTCGCAGTAAGTGCCGGGGCGGATGCCCTCAACGCCACAAGCTTTACCAACCATTTTCTGAGCCAGAGTGAAGCCTTTGTTGCTTTCCGCGGGGGCTTCTGGCTTGCGGAACAGATCAGACTCGGGCAGACCCAGAGACTCGCGCGCCTTGGTGGTCAGACCGCGACCGATGATCAGGTTGATACGACCGCCGGCCTGCACTTCGTCCAGCAGTACATCGGATTTCAAAGCGAACTCGGAAATGGTTTCGCCGGCTTCGTTCAGAATCTTGCCGTCGTAGGGGCGGATCTCAACGATGTCGCCCATGTTCAGATCGTCAACGGGGGCTTCAAAAACCAGCGCGCCGGCGTCTTCCATGGTGTTGTAGAAAATCGGGGCAACCTTGTTGCCGATACAAATGCCGCCGGATTTCTTGTTCGGGGTCCCGGGCATATCTTCACCGAAGAACCACAGTACAGAGTTAGTGGCTGACTTACGTGAAGAGCCGGTGCCGACAACGTCGCCAACGAAGGCAACGGGCAGACCCTTGTCCTGGATTTCCTTGATCTGAGCCATCGGGCCGCGAACGCCGGGTTCTTCGGGTTCCAGACCGTCGCGCTTCATCTTGTACATGGCCAGCGCGTGCAGGGGGATATCCGGGCGGCTCCAGGCATCGGGGGCAGGGGACAGGTCGTCGGTGTTGGTCTCACCGGTTACTTTAAAGATGGCAACCTTGATGGACTCGGCAACCTTGTCACGCTTGGTGAACCACTCGCCATCGGCCCAGCTTTGCAGTACGGCTTTGGCGTGTTCGTTACCGGCTTTAGCTTTTTCTTCCACGTCGTGGAAGGCGTCGAACATCAGCAGTGTGTGCTTGAGTTCTTCGGCAGCCTGGGCAGCCAGTTCCGCGTCGTCCAGCAGCTCCACCAGAGTGGCAATGTTGTAACCGCCGTGCATGTTGCCCAGCAGGGTAACGGCTTTGGATCGGTCGATCAGGGGAGAGCTGGCTTCACCTTTAACGATGGCAGACAGGAAGCCCGCTTTAACGTAAGCAGCTTCGTCAACACCGGGCGGAACGCGCTCGGAGATCAGTTCTACCAGGGTATCTTCTTCACCGGCAGGTGGGTTTTTCAGCAGTTCCACCAAGGCGGCGACTTGCTCGGGATTCAGGGGTTTCGGGGGAATTCCCAGTGCGGCACGCTCGGCAACGTGTTCACGGTAGGCTTCAAGCACAGTTAAGCTCCTCTGGTCGCAATTTCGGTACCCTGAAGCCGCCGGGATCGCCGGCAGCCGGGGCTATCGATGCCCATCATCGACGTCGAAAGGTGCGCAATTATACTGTAAATCAACCAGTTCGCTAAGAGGCAAAGGCAGGACTTGTCACTCAGGACCGGGACAGTTACCGTTATAGCCGCCGTTTTTGCCGTGAATAAACCGGAGATCTTTCCCTCGTGAGTCCGCCCCCTGCGCGCCAGAATGTTCTGCCCCGTGTTACCACCCCCTGTATTGGCGTCTGCTCGACGGCGCTGGGCGACAGCGTCTGCCGTGGCTGCAAGCGGTTTTCGCATGAGGTGATTGACTGGAATGGGTACAACGAGGAGCAGAAGCAGGCTATAGACCGGCGATTGGACGATTTTTTGTCTCAAGTGGTCGGCAATAAACTCCGCATCGTCGATGCCGGCCTGCTGGAATGGCAAATGCAGGTACAACAGATTCGCTTTAAACCGCACAAACGACCTGAGGTTTGGGCCTTTGCCTTGTTGAAAGCGGGCGCCGCCCAGATCAAAGACCCGGCCGAGTTTGGCCTGGCGATTGATGCCCAATACCGCGATGTGCCGTTGACTCAGCTAAGGGATATGATCGACCGGGAGTTTTATATCCTGTCCGAGGCTCACTACGATCGCTATATGAAAGTAGTCTGAGATCGGGGGTCAGGGCGTCGGGTCTGATATACTCCGCGCCTCGCCCAAGTCCACGAACTGTTGTTTGCAATGAAAACCGTTGATATCCAGCCCGTCAAAGATTTTCTCGCCTGTGAAACCCCGCAAGCATGGCTCCAAACCGCTTTAGAAAATCAGTCTATCTTGTTGATTGATCATGCAAATTGCGAGAAGAAAGCAGCGTCGACGGCGCTGAACCTGATGTATCGCTATGTGGATAAACCGGACCTGCTGACGCGTATGTCGAAGCTGGCCCGAGAAGAGCTGCGTCACTTCGAGCAGGTGCTGGCCATTATGCAGCAGCGCAATGTGGACTACGTTCAGCTCAGTTCCGCCCGCTACGCGGGTGGTTTGCGCGAGCATATGCGCACGTCTGAGCCGGGCAAGCTGATCGATGTGCTGATTGTGGGGGCGTTTATCGAGGCCCGCTCCTGTGAACGTTTCGACAGCCTCGCGCCACTATTGGATGAGGAGCTGGCCGAATTCTATCGCTCACTGCTGCGCTCGGAATCCCGCCACTTTATGGATTACCTGAAGCTGGCCAAACAATATGCCAAGGAGGCGGGGGTTGACGCCGCCGAGGTTGACCGGCGGGTCGCCTTTTTCGCCGAAAAAGAGGCTGAACTGATTCAGGCGCCAGACCGCGAGTTTCGCTTCCACAGCGGGCCACTGAACTAGAATTCGGGATTTAGTGCAGCGCAGCGACCATTATCTCGCTGTTGTCCGCCAGCAAGGCCAGCTCCTGTTCCAATACTCCAATGCTATGGCAATGGCTGATCGTAATATCGATTAGCGCCTGCAGTAGACAGGGTGAAACCCGTTCGCTGACATACAGACTGATGCCGATATCACCCGCCAGACGTCGCAGGCTGATGCGCAGGTCACCATCGGCGCTCACCACAGGCTGTGGCAGCGCGGGGTGGGACGACACCACATGCTCCAGGGTATCTCGAGCAGTGGAATTGACGTCTACAAAGATCAGCTCTGGCTGCAGTTCCTGCAGTAACTTATAAAGGCTGTCTTCCGACACGCTGCGCGGAATCAATTCAATACCGACATTGGCCAGCAGTTGGAACAGTTTTTCGGAGCGCGGTCCATCGACGCCGACCATCAGCGCGCGCAGTGGAGCTTTAGCCGATCGTTTCATTGCTTTGCCTTAATTCACGTATGTTGGCTTGACTGAGTTCGTGCTGCTCAAGGTAGCCGAGCACCTTGCCCACATCGAAACGCTTGCCATCGATAAACTGATTGGGCCCGAGGTGGGGCGCAAAATTCTGCAACATTTGCGGGCTGAGATTGCCCTCTGTCTTACGGTTGATCGCCGGGCAGGGCGCGCCGATTTCGCTCGCCACCTCGCGATAAAACGTGGGCAGATACACCTGCTCGGCAATACTGCTGATACTGACGGGGTTACGCAATTGGCCCCAGCGATACATCTCAGCGATGTACCATTCCGCCTGATTGAGCCAGGGAAAGTTTGCGCTGTAGCGATTAAACACATGAAAATCTGGCGCGTCTTCCGGCGGTCTGTCCGGGTGCCTTTGGCTGATACCGCACAGAGACAGGGCAACCGTCTCCAGCCCCTGATCAATGTAACCGCGCTCGGTTAGAATCTCTGCCGCGACCAGGCGGTTTTCACTTTGATCCAGCCACGCGCAGGCTTTCATCAACGCGCGTAAAACGGCTTTATGCGTCTCGGGGTGTTCATCAGCCCAGCGCTTGGCTACGGCAAACACTTTTTCCGGGCTGTTATTCCACAGCTCGTATTTGGTTGCCACCACGTGGCCAAGACCGGCTCGCACGGCCACCGTATTCCAGGGTTCGCCCACGCAGTAGCCGTCTATATCCCCGGATTTCAAGTGATCGACCATGTCCGGCGGCGGAATCACCACAATCTCGATATCGAGATCCGGGTTGGTGCCACCACAGCCCAGCCAGTAGCGCAGCTCGTAGTTCTGGGTTGATACGGGAAAGACGACACCAAAACGCAACTTGGGGCGTTTATTTTGGGCATTGGCACGAATCACCAGATTCAGGGCTTGGGTTGCCGCAAGGGCAGAGAAGGCGGCGTCAGGGTCGGTGGCGACAACGGCCTCATAGAGTCGGTTACTCAGCGTGATGGCGTTGCCGTTCAAGTCGAGAACAAATGCCGTCACCATATCCAGCCGCGGGCCGGCCACGCCAAGCCGAGCCGCCACCGGCATGCTGGCCAGCATCTGCGCGCCATCGTGTACGCCAAGGCTGACTTTATCTCTGATACTGGCCCAGGAGTGTTCGCGACTCAATGTGACCTCGAGACCCTGTTCCTCAAAAAAGCCTTTCTCCTTGGCGACCGCAAAGGGAGCGCAATCGGTCAGCGGAATGTAACCGAGTGTGAGCTGCTGCTTTTCCAGGGATTCCACGCGGGGTATTTTCATGCGGCCTGACCCAAGGCGTTGTCCGATCCTTCGCTTTTATCTTTTGGCTTGCTGTCAGATTTTTTCTGAGCTGGATTGGAGTGCTTCTGATGCAAAAACCGCAGTACGGCGGCGCGGTACTCGTTGTAGTGGGCATCGCTGGCGAGGGTAAGGCGATCCCGGGGACGCTCCAGATCAATATCGAGGACTTCACCGATGGTCGCTGCCGGACCGTTGGTCATCATCACGATGCGATCAGACAGCAGTACGGCTTCATCGACGTCGTGAGTGATCATCACTACTGTATTGTTTAGCTCGGTCTGGATTTCCATGAGTGAATCCTGCAGGTGAGCGCGGGTGAGGGCGTCCAGTGCGCCAAAGGGTTCGTCCATCAATAGCACTTTGGGTTCCATCGCCAGCGCCCGGGCGATACCAATACGCTGTTTCATACCGCCAGAGAGCTCCGCCGGATATTTATGGGCGGCGTGCTCCATGTGCGCGAGTGTGAGGTTATGCATAACCCAATCGCGGATTTCCGCTTTGGATTTCTGCCCTTTAAACACCTGTTTAACCGCGATCTCGATATTTTCGTAAGCGGTGAGCCACGGAAACAGCGAGTGATTCTGAAACACCACCGCGCGCTCCGGGCCCGGTTCGTTGACTTCCTTGCCCTCAAGCACCACCGCGCCTTTGGTCGCTTGGTAGAGGCCGGCGATAATATTGAGCACGGTAGATTTGCCGCAGCCGGAATGGCCGATCAGGGAAATAAATTCCCCCTTCTGAATTTTCAGGTTGACCTTATCCAAGGCGCAGAAGGGGCCCTTGGGTGTCGGGAATTCCATGGTCAGGTGTGACAGGTCGACATAGGGGTTCATGGTCTGCTCCTTTAAGATCAGCTTTTTACGTCTTCGTGAGAAATTAGTTTTTGCAGTGTCAGCATTAGCCAGTCGAGGACAAAGCCAATAAAGCCAATGGTGACGACGGCAAACATAATGCGCGCGAGGGATTGCGAGCTGCCGTTCTGGAATTCATCCCAGACGAATTTTCCAAGCCCGGGGTTTTGAGCGAGCATCTCAGCGGCAATCAGTACCATCCAGCCTATGCCGAGTGAGATTCGCAGGCCGGTGAAAATCATGGGCAGGGCGGCTGGAATGGCGATCTTGCGCACGCGAGTTATCCAGCCGAGGCGAATCACGCGGCCGACGTTGATCAGATCCTTGTCGATATTGGCAACGCCCACGGCGGTATTGATCAGCGTTGGCCACATACAGCAGAGAGTCACGGTGATCGCCGAATTGACAAAAGATTTGGCAAACAGCGGGTCATCGCTGATATACACTGCGCTCACCACCATGGTGACGATGGGCAGCCAGGCCAGTGGCGAAACCGGTTTTAAAATTTGGATGATGGGCGATATCGCGGTATTCAGACCGGGGCTAAGGCCGCAGGCAATACCCACGGGTACGGCAATCACCGAGGCAAGAAGAAAGCCTGTGAAAACGGTTTTCAGGCTGGTAAAAATCTGGTCGATAAAGGTGGCGTTGCCGGTGTAGTTGCGCCATTTAAGTTCTGCGTCAGGGTTGCGCTCCAGTTTTTTCGCATGCCGTTTTTCCTGGCGCTCGTAGAAGGCCGCCTCTTTGGCGCGCTCTTCTTTATGCTCGGCGTAAAGCGTTTTGCCGGCATCGAGGACGGCACTCGGGCCTGGCAATTTACCGAGGCTGGTATCTACCTGGGCGGCACCGGCGGCCCAGAAAAACAGGAAGAGGGCGATGGCCAGCAGCGGCAGGCCCAGCAGGTTGCCCAGCTGCCGTGATTGTTCTTTCGGGTCTTCCCAGAAGGCCAGTTTGACCACCGGCACCATCCAGCGAAAGCCTGCAACCTCAAAGAATCCGATGGTTTTTTGTTTAAACATGATGTCTCCCTAACAAGGCAAGAAAAGCGCGGCGAACCGCGCCTTTATGAGTCTTAAACCTCGTCCTTGCCTTTCAGTCCGATCTTGAATTTGCCGAGGTAGTCGTTGGGCTTGGTGCCGTCATAGGTCACGCCATCAATAAATTCTTTTTGTGGCGGTTTAAAGCCGGTCTCCTTGGCGAAATCCGGAAAGTCGCTGGCTTGCATAACGCCATCGACGATCAGTTCTTCAGCGGCGGCGCGGTAGATATCCGGGCGATAGACCTTCTTGGCCGTCTCCATATACCAGCTGTCGGGCTTGTGCTCGGCGATCTGGCCCCAGCGGCGCATCTGGGTCAGATACCAGATCGCATCGGAGTAGTAGGGGTAAGTTGCGTTATATCGGAAGAACACGTTGAAGTCGGGAACCGGACGCTTGTCGCCTTTTTCATACTCGAAGGTGCCGGTCATGGAGTTGGCAATGACCTCAGCGTCGGCGCCTACGTAGTAGGGTTTGGAAAGAATTTTTACCGCTTCCGGACGGTTGGCGTTGTTGTTTACATCCAACCATTTGGCAGCGCGAATCATGGCTTTTACGACTGCGATATGGGTCTGCGGATACTTGTCAGCCCACTCCTTACTGACGCCAAAGACTTTTTCAGGGTTGTCCTTCCAGATTTCATAATCGGTGATGACCGGTACGCCGATGCCCTTGAACACCGCTTGCTGGTTCCAGGGTTCACCCACGCAGTAGCCGTAAATGGTGCCGGCTTCCATGGTGGAGGGCATCTGCGGTGGCGGCGTTACCGACAATTGCGCGTCGGCGTCGATCATGCCGCTGGTGTCGCCTTTTTTCGGGGCATAGTAACCGGGGTGAATGCCACCGGCAGCCAGCCAGTAGCGCAGCTCGTAGTTGTGAGTGGAGACGGGGAATACCATGCCCATTTTGAAGGGTTTGCCTTCGGCCTTGTATTTTTCGACCACGGGTTTTAGGTAGTCGGCTTTAATCGGATGAACCGGTTTGCCATCCGCCTGTTTGGGAATGTTCGGTTTCATCTGTTCCCAGATATCGTTGGAAACCGTGATCCCGTTGCCGTTCAGATCCATGCTAAAGGCGGTAATGATATGTGCCTGCGTGCCGAAGCCGATGGTGGCACCGAGCGGCTGACCGGCGAGCATGTGCGCGCCATCGAGTTGGCCGTCAATCACGCGATCCAGTAGCACTTTCCAGTTGGCTTGTGCTTCGAGGGTGACAAACAGGCCTTCGTCTTCAAAAAAGCCTTTTTCGTAAGCGATGGCCAGCGGGGCCATGTCTGTAAGTTTGATAAAGCCGAATTTCAGTTCTTCCTTTTCGGGCTCTGCAGCCTGGGTTAATGCGGCGCCGCCGAGCAGCACGCTCGCTGCGATCGACTTGAACCACTGTTTATACCTGAGTGACATAGCAATCTCCTTGGTGCTGGTTGTGTGGGCCTTCGGCTGCAGTCCTTGTGCCCGGCTGAAAATGCCAGCTGGTTTGTCTTGTATTGGCTTGAGTTAGAGCAACGACCGTGCCAAGGTTGGAATAGCTAATAAAAACAGTTAGATAGCTGACGCGTGCGCCATTTTGATTAGGGGGCTCCAACAGCGGCTGCGCTCGGATGGTGCTTGTGGTGCACTCACTGTGTTCTTCCAGACCGGTACTGCCGCACCGAATAAGCGCACTAGAATCTGGCGTGCTTGAGTTGATGGGTGCGATCACGCACACTAGCTTTCCACCGAAAATAACGCGTTCGCAGTCTTTACCGATTGCTTGTATGACAGAGACACCATGGGGCTGACGGCATCAGAATGGCAGGCGGTATGGCTGACGCTTCAGCTTGCCTTCAGTTCAACCTTCTTACTGCTTATTCTGGCAACGCCATTGGCGTACTGGCTGGCGCGCACGCGCTCTTGGTTAAAAGGCCCGGTGTCGGCACTGGTGGCGCTGCCACTGGTGTTGCCTCCCACCGTGTTGGGCTTTTATCTGTTGGTGGCGATGGGGCCGGAGGGGCCGCTAGGCCAGCTGACCCAAACACTGGGTATTGGCACACTGGCGTTTACGTTTCAGGGGCTGGTAATCGGTTCGATGATTTACTCATTGCCTTTTGTAGTGCAGCCCATTCATAACGCGATCGAATCCGTCGGACAGCGCCCTCTGGAAGTCGCCGCAACTCTGGGGGCTGGCCCTGTCGACCGCTTTTTCTCTGTGTTGTTACCTCAAGCGCGAGCGGGTTTTATCACCGCAGCTGTGCTCGGTTTTGCGCATACGCTCGGCGAGTTTGGTGTGGTGTTGATGATTGGCGGAAATATTCCGGAAGAAACTCGCGTGGTCTCGGTGCTGATTTACGATCACGTCGAAGCGTTGGATTATGCCGGAGCGCATCGGCTGTCGGCCTCGCTACTGATCTTTTCCTTTACCGTCTTGTTAGCGCTGTATCTGGTGCAACACCGGTCGAATCTACGGACGGACTTTAGGCTGTGAATAAGAGCAATGGCTTGATCGCCCGCTTTCAGCAGTCATTCAGCGGCGGTTTTAATCTGGATGTAGATCTCACACTACCGGATCGCGGCATCACGGCGATCTACGGTGCCTCAGGTTCTGGGAAAACCACGCTACTGCGCTGTATTGCCGGGCTGCAGCGAGCACAGTCAGGTTTTCTGTCCCTGAATGGTCTGGTCTGGCAGGATGCTCAACGTTTTGTGCCAACGCATCAGCGAGCGCTGGGTTACGTTTTTCAGGAAGCGAGCCTGTTTTCCCATCTAGATGTTCAGGGTAATCTCGATTTTGCGCGTCGGCGCAGTCGAAATCGCGATCAAGACTATCTGAAAAACGTGGTTGCGATGATGGGGATTGAGCCGCTGCTGAAACGTTCAACCGCGGCTCTGTCCGGTGGCGAGCGCCAGCGTGTTGCCATTGCGCGCGCACTGCTGTCGCAGCCAAAACTGTTATTACTGGATGAGCCACTCGCCGCGCTGGATACCAGTCGGCGTGAAGAGATTCTTCCTTATCTGGAGCGCCTGCACGAAGAATTTGAGGCGCCTGTGCTGTATGTAAGTCATTCGCTAGATGAAATTACGCGCCTGGCTGATCAGCTGGTTGTTGTTGAAAATGGGCGGGTAGAGGCCAACGAAGCGCTCAGCATAGCGCTTACCCGAACAGAGCTTTCGATATCACAACACGATGACGCGGGTGTGATATTGGAGGCTCGGGTGGTCGAACGCGACGATCAATGGCATCTGATTCGCGCGGCATTTACTGGCGACAGTTTATGGGTGCGCGACAACGGCGATAGTCTCGATACAGCACTGCGCATTCGGGTCTTGGCTCGAGACGTAAGTCTGGCTCTGGAGGAACCGGGAGCGTCCAGTATCGTCAATCGGCTCAAGGCTGAGGTAGAAGCCATCGATGAAACCGCCGACAGTGCTATGGCCTTGGTCACCCTGAAGTTAGCAGGTGAAAATCGTTTGCTGGCTCGCCTGACGCGTCGCTCGGTTCACTCCCTTGAGCTTTGCGTTGGACGCCCGGTCTGGGCTCAAGTGAAGTCGGTGGCGGTATTGCGTTGACGAGGGACGGTGCCTCACCGCAGCGGATGCCGCGGTGAGGTCAGGGCGACTCAGCTTTCCTGGGCTGGAGCTTCGGTCGCGGGTGCAGAGGCAGCCGGTGCTGCAGCAGGTGCGGCGGCTTTTGCCTTGGTAGATTTGGCTTTGCGGGCACGACGCTGAGTGCTTTGCGCAGATTTCAGTGCGGCTTTTTCACGGCGAAGCAGTTCGCGCTCAGACTTCTTGCGCAGTGCGGCTATTTGCTTGTCGGCTTTGGCTTGAATGCGCGCAATGGCCTTGGCGGTACTGCTTTCGAGTTTAGCCTGAGCATTGGCAACCACTTTTTCGGCGGTTTGTGCCTTGGCAAGTTTCGCTTTGGCGACTTTCAGCTCCGCGCGTTTCGCGGAAACGGCTTTCTTCTCGGCGCGAACTACGTCGCGAGCAGCAGCAGCGGCTACGCGGGCTTTATCAACGGCGGCTTTCTTGGCGGGCGTTGGCTTGGCTTTGGCAGCAGTGCGCTTGGCCTTCAAAGCATCGGCCGATTTGGCCAGTTTGATTTCGCTTTTGCCAACTTTGGCGATCAGCTTGTTCAGTTCAGCCTCTACGCTGTTAACCTTTTTCTCCAAATCCGCAACCAGATTGGCAACGGGAGTTGCTTTGCTTGCGTTTGGTTTGGCGACGGCTTTTCTTGGAGGCGCTTTTTTAGCGGGGGCTTTCTTTGCTGCAACTTTTTTGGCAGGAGATTTTTTTACAGTGGCTTTCTTGGCAGCAGTTTTTTTAACAGCGGCTTTTTTTGTGCGAGGCATGAAGTCCATCCTTATTGCATAAAAATTGCGCGCATTAAACAGGAATTAAAAAAGAAATAAAAGATGTGATGGTTTTTTGACTGCAAAAATTATTTGGTACTTTGCATGATCAGTGGTAGCCGGGCTGGATGATCAACGCTGGCTTGTTTCTTTTTATCATTATAGAGGCAGGCAATGGCTAAAGACTTAATCGCCGAAAACGAATATCGTCCTGCGCCTGATTCCAGAGCTGATCAAACTGAATGCTGTAGTTTTGCGCCAAGGGGCGGTTGTTAAAATCAGCCCAATGGGTGCCGGGACTGCGCCGGGATGAAACGATCAGCCCGCATCGATCGGCAACCACAAATTCCTCGTCTTGTTGGCCGGCTTGTTCTTCCGGTAGCACCTTGAGCAAGATGGCAGAACTCAAACGTCGTTGCAGTTCCAGTAATCTATGTCCGGTTCCTGCGAGAAGATCCGGTCGTAGCACCAGTAGGCGGATTTCCGTGGATTTATGTCGCCGCGCCAAGGTGGAGAGCGCGTTACGCACGTCGTCGCTATCAAAGGCTGCCGGGTTAAGCGATTCACTAAAAATACGAATTTGCTGCCGGCTTTGGGACAGCATGGACGAAACTGTTGCCGGAAGATCGCTAACGGCAATTCGGCCGTTGTCTTCGCCGAGCAGTGATTGGCTGCGCAGTACAAAGCGCATGGAGCGATGGGGGATACCCGCGTCCATGAAGGTCGGGCCGTAGGCTACGAAGCCGAACTTTTCGTAAAAACCGATGGCGTGTTCCTGACTGTGCAGCCAGGCTTCACGTTTATTGAGGCGTTTTGCACAGTGCAGGGCTTGGGCGAGAAGGTGTTCGCCGATGCCTTGTGAGCGGTATTCCTTAAGTACCGCCATTCGACCGATGTGGCCGTCCTGCAGCATGCGAACCGTGCCCACTGGCCGCTCACCATCGAAAGCCAGCCAGTGGTAGGCGTGGGCGTCTTTTCCATCCCATTCCAGATCTTCCGGAACGGATTGCTCCTGAACAAATACCTGGCGCCGGATTGCCTGCAATGCGTTCTGATGGGTTGCCCAGTCAGCGTCGATAATCTTCATAGACTAATAATGACACGGAAGGCAGAGTTTTTTAATCCGCGTCTGCGAGCAAGGCACCGGTAGAGAGCAGAAAGCTGGCTGCCTCTGGGCTGGCTTTGAGTAGTTCGGTCCAGAGTGTAGTGGGCAGCACGCCGCCGGGTACACACTGACAGATGTCTGCCAGCAGGGGGGCGGAGGCCGCATTGACGCGAAGGCTCATACCGTTACTAAACAGAATATTGCTGCCGTCGCTGCAATAGACGGTGATACGAGAGTCTAGTGCTCGGGCGACGTCGGTGCTTGGAACTTCGCGGGGTGAAGACTGCGGCAGATAGTCGCCGGCAGGTTCGGTGACGAGTTCGCCGAAACTTTGTATCAGTAACTCTCCGTCATTGAGTACGGGCTGAAGCAGGGCTTGTAGTTGTTCAATATGCTCAGCCGTAAGGAGGTTACCCGCCGCCAGCGTCGCTTCGACATCGCGATAGCGTTGATCCTCACTCAACACACTGCTGAGGGTGTCCCACCAGCGTTCAAGAATCTGGGCGACAGAGGGCGCGCGAAAGCCCACTGATAGGGTAATGCAGTCGTCATCTAACGCGGTGCCCCAGTGGGCCACTCCGGGGGGAATGTAAAGAATATCTCCCGGCTCCAGCACATAGCGGTCACATTCTTTAAATTCGTGTAGCAGACGCAGTGGCTGGTCGGCCATTAAATCGTCGCTGTCGTCACACTGCTGACCGATGCGCCATTCCCGTCGGCCACTACCCTGAACCAGAAAAACATCGTAGCGATCAAAGTGCGGCCCGACACCACCGCCGCTAACGGCGTAGCTGACCATGATGTCTTCAATACGCCACTGGGGGAGAAAATCGAAGTGGCCGGCGAGGGCGGCAATGTCTTCAACCCAGTGGTCTACCCGCTGTACCAGTAGCGTCCAGTCTGTGACGGGGAGATCATTGAAATCGTCTTCGTTGAAAGGGCCGTTACGCATTTGCCAGACGGTATCGCGACCGGCAATAAGGCGGGCCTCTGCGTCGTCTTCGCAGGCCAGGCCGGCAAGATCATTGCCGTCAATGGGGCATTGGTAGTTTGGCAGCCCCTGCCGGATCAGCAGGGGCTTTTTTTGCCAGTAATCGCGAAGGAAGGTATCGCGATCAAAGCCGGCGAGGGCCATTAAATGGCGCGCGCCTGTGCAGCGGCGTTACCGATGTAACTGGCTGGGGTCAGCGCCTGCAGTTCAGCCTTGGCTTGGGCGGGGATGTCGAGGGACTCGACAAAAGCCTGGATGGCGGCCTGATCAATGGTGTGGCCACGGGTCAGGGCTTTCAGTTTTTCGTAGGCCTGTTCAACGCTGTAGCGGCGCATGACGGTCTGAATGGGCTCTGCCAAAACTTCCCAAGCTGCGTCAAGGTCTTCGCTGATGCGGGCGGTGTTGATCTGCAGTTTGCCGATACCTTTCAGACTCGCCTCGTAGGCGATCTGGCTGTAGGCCATGCCCACGCCCATATTGCGAAGTACCGTTGAGTCGGTCAGATCGCGCTGCCAGCGAGAGATTGGCAGTTTAGCCGACAGGTGTCCCAAAATCGCGTTGGCAATGCCCAGATTACCCTCGGAGTTTTCAAAGTCGATGGGGTTGACCTTGTGGGGCATGGTTGAGGAGCCAACTTCGCCTTCCACGGTTTTTTGTTTGAAGTAACCCAGCGAAATATAGCCCCAGATATCCCTGTCGAAGTCGATCAGAATGGTGTTGAAGCGGGCGATGGCGTCAAACAGCTCTGCAATATAGTCATGCGGTTCGATTTGAGTGGTGTAGGGGTTCCAGGTCAGACCCAGCGATTCTACAAAGTTTTTCGCATTGGCTACCCAATCCAGCTGGGGGTAGGCAGAAATATGGGCGTTGTAATTGCCGACCGCGCCGTTGATTTTGCCCAGCAGCTCAACCTGCTTGATGGTTTCGAGCTGGCGGCGCAGGCGCGCTACTACGTTAGCAATTTCCTTACCCATGGTGGTCGGGCTGGCCGACTGACCGTGGGTGCGTGACAGCATCGGTACTTCAGCCAGTTCATGGGCAAGTTTTACCAACGCATCAATTATGGTCTGGGCCTTGGCCACCATTTGTTCGCGCCCGGCTTTCAACATCAGGGCGTGAGACAGGTTGTTGATATCTTCAGAGGTGCAGGCGAAATGCACGAATTCGCTGCCGGCTGCCAGTTCAGCATTCGGCGCGATGGTGTCCTTGATCAGATACTCAACGGCTTTTACGTCGTGGTTGGTGGTGCGCTCGATCTCTTTAACCTTGCGGGCGTGTTCTTCGCTGAAACCGCTAACCAAGGTTTCGAGCAGCGCATTGGCATCGTCAGAAAAGGGCTTTAGCTCGGGAATGTCCGGGTGGTTGGCCAGTTGCTGCAGCCAGCGCACTTCCACTTCAACCCGGTATTTGATCAGGCCGAATTCACTGAAAATCGGGCGCAGGTCAGCAGTTTTGCTGCCATAGCGGCCGTCGATGGGAGAAATGGCGGAGAGTGCCGTCAAGTCCATGAGGGTTCCTTGCTGTGCGGGAATTTGGAAAGGCCGCAATTCTACCCCAGAGCGCGGCCCACGTCAGTGGGGAATCTCTTGCTGCAGGATTTCTCGCAAGGTGTCGAGGATCCGCTGCTTTTTAAACAGGAAATGGCGCCGCCGCCCACCGAGTTGTTTCCAGAGATAGGCGCCGCGAATGCCGGCCAGCAGCAGGGCGCGGATTCGGTCAGCGTTGTGAGGGTTCTGCAATTGCTGGGCGCTGCCATTAACCTTCAGGCGGAACTTGAAATTGCTGATCGTATCTTTGTAGACGGCGGCAATCGGTGGCGACAAATCATTGATATTCGTGCCATTAATTTGCATTCCCTTTTCCACATGAGCGAGGCGGGAGCGGATAATACTGCCTGTGTCCGGCTGTTTTTCCAGCTGTCTTTGCAAATGGGTAATGCCAATAATATAGCGCACTAGCTCCCGGTCGCTGTTGCTGCGAGTACCGCTGAGCAGATCATGCAATTTACGCAGACCCAGTTCCAGCGCGGGAACGCCACCGTAGGCTTCCTCGGGAGATTGGGTGGAGAAGCTAAACAGGCTCCGCAGGCAGGCTTCAAAAGCTGCCGGTTCGGCATCGCCAGTGCGGGCGATTGAGTCGACCAGCGCAACACTCTGACAAACGCCAGACAGCGCAAGCACCTGCTGCCGTAATAACTGCTGGCTCATACCTGCTCGTATCCTGTTGTCGAGTGTTGTTCCGGCTCTTGGTCAAAGGCCTGCTCGATAACTGTGCCGCCGAGACAGATTTCGCCTTGATAAAACACTACAGATTGCCCCGGCGTAACCGCGCGTTGCGGCTCATCGAACAATACGCTTAGCCGATTATTTTCCAGCGTAACGGTACAGGCCTGATCTGGCTGACGATAGCGGGTTTTCGCAGCGCAGCGCAGTGGAAACTCCGGTGTTTCCGCAATCCAGTGAGGTTCAGCAGTGCGCAGGGCAGTTTTAAAAAGCGCGGGATGGTTGCTACCTTGGGTAACCCGCAATACGTTGCGGTCGAGGTCCTTTTCAACCACATACCAGGGGGCGTCGACGGCGCCGGCGACACCGCCGATGCCCAGTCCCTGTCGCTGACCGATGGTGTGGTACATCAGCCCGCTATGGGTGCCGATCACGCGCCCGTCAAGATCTTCAATATTGCCCGGCTGGGCGGGCAGATAAGTTTGCAGGAAATCCTTGAAGCGGCGCTCGCCTATAAAGCAAATACCGGTACTGTCTTTTTTGTTGTGGGTAACCAGACCGTGTTTTTCAGCGATCTCGCGGACTTCGGATTTTTCGAGCTCGCCGACGGGGAACAGGGTGCGAGCGAATTCCCGGCTGCTGACCGCGTGCAGGAAATAACTCTGATCCTTATTGTTATCGAGCCCTTTGAGCAATCGGCCTTCGGCGTCCCGGCGCGCGTAGTGGCCGGTAGCAATAAGGTCTGCGCCCAGCATCAGGGCGTAGTCGAGAAAGGCTTTAAACTTGATCTCCCGGTTACAGAGGATGTCCGGGTTGGGGGTGCGGCCGGCTTTGTACTCGTCCAGAAAGTGCTCGAAGACGTTGTCCCAATATTCCGCGGCAAAATTGGCGCCGTGGAGCTTGATGCCTAGTCGATCGCAGACCGCTTGCGCATCCGCGTAGTCCTCTTTGGCCGTGCAGTATTCGGTGCCGTCGTCTTCTTCCCAGTTCTTCATGAACAGGCCTTCGACCTGATATCCCTGCTCAAGCAGAAGCACGGCGGTTACTGACGAATCCACGCCGCCAGACATACCGACGATGACTTTTTTGTCTGCGTTTTTGTCTGAGAGGGCGCTCATCCGTAAATCAGCTCCAGCGGGTAGCGATGCCCCTTGAGATACTGGTCAATGGTGGCGAGAACCAAGTGGCTGCGCAGATCGCTTTCTCGCGCCTGTAGTTCTTTCCGGCTTAACCACAGCGGTTGAATGATGCCGTCATCGAGTTCCGAGTTGATTTTCCCCAAGGCAGTACCGAAGAAGCTGGTGCGGTAATAGGTCACGCCGTTGGCGGCTTTGTATAGGGTGGTGCCGATGATCCCGTCAATCGAGCAGTCGTACCCTGTTTCTTCCAGCACTTCGCGGCGGGCGGCCTCTACCAGAGATTCTTCCGGCTCAAGATGGCCGGCCGGCTGGTTAATCACGCGCTCGCCATCGGCGATTTCTTCAACGACAAGAAACTTGCCGTCGCGTTCAATAACGGTTGCCACGGTTACATGTGCGTGCCAGGGGCGTTCATCGGTCATGCGCTGAATAAAGCTCGCTTTACCTGAAATTTGGCCGCGATTATACGCGCTTGGGGCGGGTGGATGTAGGGCGACGCCGGGAAGAGTGCGGTTTTGAGCGGAAATTGCGCTTTGTTTTTGCAGGCTGGGCGAGGTGCACGGATTCTTCCCGGAATTCTCCCGGCGCTAGCCCGTCTACCCGCCATTGGCCGATTGCCACCCGAATCAGGCGCAGGGTGGGAAAGCCGACGGCCGCCGTCATGCGCCGTACCTGACGGTTGCGGCCTTCGGTAATCTCAAGTTCGATCCAACTGGTGGGGATCGCGGCGCGCTCACGTATCGGTGGGTTGCGTGGCCATAGTTTCGGTTCGTTGATCCGTTTTGCGCGACAGGGCAGTGTAGGGCCGTCCTTGAGTATAACGCCCTGACGCAGGCGCTCGATGGCGTCGTCAGTGATGTCGCCATCCACCTGCACCTGATAGGTTTTTGGTAATTTGTGCTTGGGATGACTAATCTGTGCCTGTAATCTGCCATCATCTGTCAGGATGAGCAGACCCTCGGAGTCATAGTCCAGCCGCCCGGCGGGATAGACACCGGGTATCGACAGGTGGTCGGCCAGGGTTTTCTTGCCGTCTTTGGCTCGAAACTGGCACAGCACCTGAAAGGGTTTATTGAAGAGGATTAGTTTGCTCATTAATTAGACAGGAAATAGTCACTATAAATTGGTATGATACGTCGCCTTTTGCCTACCGGCAGTCTAAAGGCCTCACTGAAAAACAGATAATCCATGGAGTCAAGAATGGGATACCAACACATCAAGGTGCCTGCAGAGGGTGAGAAGATTTCCGTTAATGCGGATCTTTCCCTTAACGTCCCCGATCGGCCAATTATTCCTTTTATCGAAGGCGATGGCATCGGTGTCGATATCACTCCGGTCATGATCGATGTTGTCGATGCGGCGGTTGATAAAGCCTACGGTGGCAGCAAGAAAATTAGCTGGATGGAAATCTACACAGGCGAAAAAGCCGCTGAGCTGTACGACGGCGACTGGTTTCCGGCCGAAACGCTGGACGCGATCAAAGAATATGTAGTGGCCATCAAAGGCCCGCTGACAACCCCCGTAGGCGGTGGTTTCCGCTCGCTGAACGTTGCCCTGCGTCAGGAGCTGGACCTCTACGTATGTCAGCGCCCGGTACGCTGGTTTGAAGGTGTGCCTTCGCCTGTTAAAGAGCCTGGCAAAACCAACATGGTTATCTTCCGTGAGAACTCTGAAGACATCTATGCCGGTATCGAGTGGCAGGCGGGTACGGACGAGGCCAACAAGGTCGTTAAATTCCTGCAGGAAGAAATGGGCGTTACCAAGATCCGCTTCCCTCAGGAAGTAGGTATTGGTGTGAAGCCAGTATCTGAAGAAGGTACCAAGCGTCTGGTGCGCAAAGCCATTCAGTACGCTGTCGATCAGGATCTGCCATCTGTGACACTGGTTCACAAGGGCAACATCATGAAGTTCACCGAGGGTGCCTTCAAAAACTGGGGCTACGAGCTAGCCGGTGAAGAATTTGGTGCCGAGCTGCTGGACGGCGGCCCGTGGATGAAGATGAAAAACCCGAACACCGGGAACGAAATCATCATCAAAGACGTGATTGCTGACGCCATGCTGCAGCAGGTTCTATTGCGTCCCGACGAGTACAGCGTTATTGCGACCCTGAACCTGAACGGTGACTACCTGTCTGACGCCCTGGCGGCCCAAGTGGGTGGTATCGGTATCGCACCGGGTGCCAACCTGAGTGACAATGTTGCCCTGTTCGAAGCGACTCACGGTACCGCACCGAAGTACGCCGGTCAGGACAAGGTAAACCCGGGTTCACTGGTACTGTCTGCTGAGATGATGCTGCGCCACCTGGGCTGGAACGAAGCGGCTGACCTGATTATCGATGGCATGAACGGTGCGATTCAGGACAAGACTGTGACTTACGACTTTGAGCGGCTGATGGACGGTGCGAAACTGCTCAAGTGCTCTGAGTTCGGCAAGGCCGTTATCTCAAAAATGGGCTAATAAAAGCCCTTGCGCGCAGCCATTGGCTGCGCGATCCCCTTAAGAGCGGAGTGTGTCAGACGCCGATTTGGGCGCTCAGGCTACTTCGCTTTTTTTCTGTTCAGATTCGGCGCAACGAATATTCGTTGCGTGAACGCCTTTTGGGCCCTGTTCCAGATCAAACTGGACTGTCTGGCCGGCTTTCAACGTTTTATAGCCATCCATGTCTATGGCGCTGTAGTGCACAAAGATATCCTCATCGGAATTTTCTGTTACTACAAAGCCGTACCCCTTGGCATTATTGAACCACTTGACTACGCCGGTATTCATAAGGTCATTTCCATAATGCGTTTTTGATATACTGCAACTCCCTGCACTCACTATGACATGACAGCAGCTGATTGTTGTAGAACTTCCTTCGCTATCAATGCCTTAGTTGAGTTAACTTATACAGGTAGTCGCTGGACAGTCAATATGCCAGTTTGACGATTCGCAAAAATTCACGGATATCAGAACTCTGTAAGACTATGCAAGATTCTTGGAAATACAGTGAAACTGGGGCTCTGCGAGTGGTCGCGGGCCAAAATGACGAGGAGGGCGATCGTCACGGCGGGGGTCTTTCAGTGCAGGAAATTGAACCTGAGCTGAAATCGCCATCGCTCTATAAAGTCGTATTAATGAATGATGACTACACTCCCATGGAATTCGTGGTGGAAGTGCTACAAAAGTTCTTCAACAAAGACCGGCATACCGCAACTCACATCATGTTGACGGTGCATACACAGGGCAAAGGCGTCTGTGGCATCTATACTCGTGATATAGCGGAAACAAAAGCCGCGCAAGTGAATCAATACTCGAGGGAAAACGAGCATCCGCTGCTGGCGGAAATCGAAGAAAGCAGTGACTAAGAGGTACAGGGCAATATGCTGAGCAGAGATCTGGAAGCGACATTAGGCCAAGCCTTCAAGGAAGCCCGCACCAAAGGCCATGAATTCATGACCGTCGAGCATCTGTTGCTGGCGCTCATCGATAACGATTCAGCGAAGAAAGTCATGGTTGCCTGTGGCGCGGATATTGCCCAGCTGCGATTTGACCTGATCGAATTTATCGAGGCCACCACACCGCTGATTGCCACCGAAGACATGGACCGTGAGACCCAGCCGACGCTGGGCTTTCAGCGGGTTTTGCAGCGTGCGGTGTTTCATGTGCAATCCAGCGGAAAGCAGGAGGTCACCGGCGCCAATGTGCTGGTCGCCATTTTTAGCGAGCAGGAAAGCCAGGCGGTTTACTTTCTGAAGCAGCAGAATATCGCACGGCTGGATGTGGTGAATTACATCACCCACGGTATTTCCCGTGTGGCCGACGAGGAGCCCGGTACGACAGCTCCCAAATCTGATGAAGAGGGCGCAGAGGCGCAGGCGGATCGCCCGCTCGATCAGTTTGCGGTGAACCTCAATGAAGAAGCCAAGGCGGGGCGAATTGATCCGCTGGTCGGTCGTATGGATGAGGTCACCCGGGTCGCGCAGATCCTGTCCCGGCGCCGCAAGAACAACCCGCTGCTGGTGGGTGAAAGCGGTGTCGGTAAGACCGCTATCGCCGAAGGGTTAGCCAAGCTGATTGTTGAAGGCGATGTGCCCGATATTCTCAAGCAAAGCGTCGTTTACTCGCTGGATCTTGGGGCGCTGCTGGCGGGCACGAAATATCGCGGCGATTTCGAAAAACGCTTTAAAGGCCTGTTGGCTGATCTCAAGAAGCGAGAAGGCGCGATTCTGTTTATTGACGAAATTCACACCATAATCGGTGCGGGTGCCGCCTCGGGCGGTGTTATGGACGCCTCGAACCTGCTCAAGCCGCTGCTCGCTTCAGGTCAAATGCGCTGTATCGGCTCGACCACCTTTCAGGAATACCGCGGTATTTTTGAAAAAGACCGCGCTCTGAGTCGCCGCTTCCAGAAAATCGACGTGCTGGAGCCTTCGGTTGATGAAGCCTATGGCATTCTGAAGGGGCTTAAATCCCGTTTTGAGGCCTTTCACGAGCTGCAGTACACCGACGCAGCCTTGAAGGCAGCGGCCGAGCTTGCGGGTCGCTACATCAACGACCGCTTCCTGCCAGACAAGGCGATAGACGTGATCGATGAAGCAGGGGCCTATCAGCGCCTGCAGAAGGGCGATCAACGCAAAACTGTGCTGGATGTGGAGGACATTGAAGCGGTCATCGCCAAGATAGCGCGGATTCCGCCCAAGTCAGTCTCCAGCGACGACAAGCAGACGCTGGCCAAACTCGAAGACAACTTGAAAATGGTGGTGTTTGGCCAGGATCAGGCCATTACGACCCTGTCTTCGGCGATCAAGCTGGCGCGTGCCGGCCTGAAAGAGCCGCAGAAGCCGATTGGTTCCTTCCTGTTGGCGGGTCCGACCGGGGTGGGCAAGACCGAAGTCTGCCGCCAGTTGGCCAAGCAGCTTGGGCTGGAGCTGATTCGTTTTGATATGTCCGAGTACATGGAGCGTCACACCGTATCGCGCCTGATCGGTGCACCCCCGGGTTACGTGGGTTTTGATCAGGGTGGTCTGCTAACCGATGCGGTTACCAAGGCGCCGCACTCCGTGGTGTTGCTGGATGAAATCGAGAAGGCCCACCCGGATCTCTTTAACCTGCTGCTGCAGGTGATGGATCACGGTGCGCTGACCGATAACAACGGTCGCAAGGCAGATTTTCGCAATGTAATTCTGGTGATGACCACCAACGCCGGTGCCGAAAATATGAGCAAGCGCTCCATCGGTTTCACCGAGCAGGACAACAGCACCGATTCACTGGAGGCGATCAATCGCCTGTTCACGCCGGAATTCCGCAACCGGCTCGACAGCGTCGTGCAGTTCAATCCGCTGCCTGAAAACGTGGTGTTGACCGTAGTCGACAAGTTCCTGATCGAGTTGCAGTCGCAGCTGGATGACAAGCAGGTCACCATTAATGTCGACGACGATGCACGTGAATGGCTGGTAGAGCACGGCTACGACAAGCTGATGGGTGCCCGCCCGATGACCCGGATCATTCAGGAAAACATCAAAAAGCCGCTGGCTGAGATGGTGTTGTTCGGTGAGTTGGCCGAGAAGGGTGGCGTCGTTCGGGTGTCAGTAGAGAACGGTGAGCTTACATTGACAGCCCAACAGGGCGAGGAGTTGGAAGCGCCTGTGCATTGACAGGCGCTGAAGGCTTCAGCGAGCGCGGTAGGTGATGCGACCTTTGGTCAGGTCGTAGGGAGTGAGTTCAACTTTCACCTTGTCACCGGTCAGTATGCGGATGTAGTGCTTGCGCATTTTGCCTGAAATATGGGCAGTGACCACATGGCCATTTTCCAACTTCACGCGGAAGGTCGTGTTCGGCAGGGTGTCGATCACTTCGCCTTCCATTTCAAACTGGTCTTCTTTCGCCATTCGGCGCTACCTCTGAATATCTTGAACAATGGGTTTGCCGCCTGCCCGAAGGGGTGGAGAGTCTCGAGCACGCGATTTTGGCTGCGCGCATTTTGCCCTAAAACGGCGCCCGGCGCAAAGTCGGTGCCCCTCAGCGAAGGGTGAGCCAGCGTTGATCGATCAATAGTTGCAGCGGTCGATACTGGATTTTGTAGTTCATCTTGTCGCAGTTTTTGATCCAGTATCCCAGATAAACATGCTGAAGATTTTCGCTTCGCGCGTACTCCACTTGCCAGAGAATCGCGAATTTACCCAGCCCGCGCTGATCGCGAGATGGGTCGAAGAAGGTATAAACCGCCGACAGACCGTCGTCGAGCAGATCAAACACGGCGACGGCGATTAGCGTTTCGCCCTCATAAAACCGCGCAAAACGGGTAACTCCCCATTCCGCGCTCAAAAAGCCTCTGAACTGTTCCTGGCTGGGGGGGAACATATCGCCATCGCGGTGGCGCTCGGTGATATAGCGCTCGTAGAGAGGGTAATCAAGCGCCATATCCGGCTGGGTACTCACCTCGACGCGTAGATCACCATTGCGTTTGAAGTTGCGCCGTTGAGAGCGGTTAGGTTCAAACTGGTCGACGGGGATGCGAGTGAGAATGCACTGGCTGCATTGGGCACAATGCGGCCGGTAAAGGTGTTCGCCGCTGCGGCGAAAGCCCTGGCGTGAAAGCTGAGAGTAGAGGCTGCGATCGACACTGGCTTCCGGGTCAATAAAGATGGTGACCGCCTGCTGATCCTCAAGGTAACTGCAGGGGTGGGGACGGGTTTGGAATAGCTTGATTTCTTCTAGGCTGGCCATAAACACAGCATGTCACAGGTTATTGTGGCTCTGCCAGTCCCCAGTGTTGTCTAGTTGGCTGCGCCAGTGCCGCGAGTCGCTCCGAAAAGGTCTCGCGTGTTATTTCCACCGCGCCCATCCGGAACAGGTGGGGATTGCCCACCTGGCAATCTATCAGCTCAACGCCAAGGTCCTTCAGTTTGCGGCAGAGTGAGACCAGTGCGATTTTGGAGGTGTTACTCTCGCGGCTGAACATGGATTCGCCAAAAAACATGCGCCCCATGCCGATCCCGTAAAGACCACCGACCAGTTCCCGGTCGCGCCAGACCTCCACTGAATGCGCCCAGCCCAGCTCGTGCATGCGGGTATAGGCATTGATCATATCGTGTGTAATCCAGGTTCCAGTGCGGGTCTGGTCGAGGGTGGCGCAGGCATTGATTACGCGGCGAAAGGCGGTATCAAAGCTGACGCGGAAGTCGTTGCGACGCAGGACTTTGCGCAGCGATTTAGAAATATGTACGTCGTCTGGGAATAACACGGTGCGGGGGTCGGGGGACCACCACAACAAGGGTTGAGGATCTTCATACCAGGGGAATATCCCGAGCTGGTAAGCACGAAGTAGTCTGTCGGGATGAAGGTCGCCCCCGACCGCCAGCAGCCCGTTGGGTTCGTCCAGAGCGGCGGTCAGGGGAGGGAAGTCGAGGCTGTCCGGGTTCAGCCAGTCTATGGTGGCCATCGGTCAGTCTCGGGCTATTTATAGGCAATCAAAGATTGTCGAGGTATTTTTCGGCGTCGAGCGCGGCCATGCAGCCAAAGCCCGCCGAGGTCACCGCCTGACGGTAGATATGATCCGCTACGTCACCCGCAGCAAAGATGCCGGGAACGCTGGTCGCGGTTGCATTGCCTTCGGTGCCGGAGGTGATTTTCAGGTAGCCATCTTTCATATCCAGCTGGCCAGCGAAAATGTCGGTATTGGGCTTGTGACCGATCGCAATGAATACGCCGGCAAGTTCGATATCCTTGGTTTCGCCGGATTCGGTGCTCTTGATACGCATACCGGTTACGCCGCTGTCGTCACCCAGAACTTCGTCCAGCGTGTGATTCCACTCGATGCGGATATTGCCGTCCTTTTCACGGTCAAAAAGCTTGTCTTGCAAGATTTTCTCCGCGCGGAGCGAGTCGCGGCGGTGTACCAGAGTGACTTCTGAGGCAATGTTGGAGAGGTACAGAGCCTCTTCAACCGCGGTGTTGCCGCCACCGATAACGGCGACTTTCTTGCCGCGATAGAAAAAACCGTCGCAGGTGGCGCAGGCGCTGACGCCTTTACCCATAAAGGCCTGCTCGGAGGGCAGCCCCAGATACTGGGCTGAGGCACCGGTGGCAATGATCAGGGCATCACAGGTGTATTCGTTGTTGCCCTTGAGGCGCAGCGGGCGCTCGGAGAAATCTACGGATTCAATGTGATCAAACACAATTTCGGTTTCAAAACGCTCGGCGTGCTTCTGCATGCGCTGCATCAGTTCCGGCCCCTGAACACCGTCGTTATCGCCGGGCCAGTTGTCGACGTCAGTGGTGGTGGTGAGCTGACCACCTTGCTCCAGTCCGGTTATCACGACCGGCGACAGGTTGGCGCGGGCCGCGTAAACCGCCGCGGTATAGCCGGCGGGGCCTGAGCCGAGAATGATCAGGGGATGGTGCTTTGCTTCTGACATTGTGGGGGTGTCCTGCGATTCTGTGGGTGAAAATTTGTAGGTGAAAAAATCATCGAATGGCCGCACATGATAGGGGAAAAGCCTGCCTCCAGCAAAAGCTATTCCATTGGCGCAAATGCGTCCCATGAATGATAAGATGGGGCCACTTTTTGAAATTAAAAGAACGGGTTGAGGAACATTTGAAAAAAGCAGCTCAACGTCGAGATGGCGAAGCCAGGGAGAAACTCTCGTTGCGACTTCGCGAGGGTGCGCTGATTGCCTTTGCTGCAATCTTTTTATTTCTCCTGCTCGCCCTCAGCACCTACAGCGCAAGTGACCCCGGCTGGTCGCGAACCGGTAGCGGCGGGCCGATTAATAATGCCGTTGGCCCGGTTGGCGCCTGGTTCGCTGATGTCTTCTACGCCTTGTTTGGCTATATGGCCTACCTGTTTCCGCTGATGCTGGGTTTTCAGGCTGTCCGTATATTCCGGGTTCGCGCCAGTGCCCAGCCGATAGACCCGGTAGTGCTTAGCCTCCGTTTTGTGGGCTTTATTCTGGTGATGATGGCCAGCACCGCGCTGGCATCAATCAGTGTGGTACAGGCCGAGATACCCTTTGGCGCGGGCGGTGTGCTGGGTGAGGCGGTTGGCACGGCTTCGGTGGATGCCTTCAGCGTTATTGGTGCCCGGCTGGTTTTGCTGGCCATCCTGCTGTTTGGCCTTACGATTTTCACCGACCTGTCGTGGCTGGCGCTTATGGACAGAACTGGCGAGATTACGCTTCAGGGTTGGGATTGGCTGGTAGATCGTGTTGAGCAGTTCCGGCAGTGGGCGAAGGAACGTAAAAATATCAAGACGGTTCAGAACCAACGCCGCGAGGCCGTGGTTAAGCAGATCGCTAAACAGAAAGACCGTATTCCTCCGAAAATCGAAGCGCCGCCACCGAAACCGCCTCAGGCTAGTAAGCGGGTGGAAAAAGAGCGGCAGAAATCGCTATTTGATACGCCCGTGTCCGGCGAGGTTCCGCCGCTGGAATTGCTGGATGAGGCCGATCACCACAACAAGAAGGGCTATTCCCCGGAGACGCTGGAGGCGATGTCGCGCCTGCTGGAACTCAAGCTGGCCGACTTCAGTGTCATAGCGAAAGTAGTTGCGGTCTATCCCGGCCCGGTGATTACCCGTTTTGAAATAGAGCCCGACGCGGGTGTGAAGGTCAGCAAGATAAGCAACTTGGCCAAGGATCTGGCGCGCTCGCTGGCAGTGATCAGTGTACGTGTTGTTGAGGTTATTCCGGGCAAGCCCTACGTGGGGATTGAGATTCCCAATGAAGACCGCGAAGTTGTGAACTTTCGGGAAGTGCTTGCCTCCAAAGCCTATGACGACAACAAATCGGCACTTACCCTGGCGCTTGGTCACGATATTTCCGGCGAGCCGGTAGTCGCCGATCTCGCCAAGATGCCCCACCTGCTGGTAGCCGGTACCACTGGTTCCGGTAAGTCGGTGGGCGTTAATGCGATGTTGCTGAGCCTCTTGTATAAGGCCGGGCCGGACAAGGTTCGGTTGATGCTGGTTGACCCCAAGATGCTGGAGCTTTCGGTCTACGACGGCATTCCGCACCTGCTGGCGCCTGTTATTACCGACATGAAGGATGCTGCCAATGGTCTGCGCTGGTGTGTGGGTGAAATGGAACGGCGCTATAAGTTGATGGCCGCTATGGGCGTGCGCAACCTGGCCGGTTTTAACCGCAAGATCACCGATGCGGCCAATTCCGGAAATCCGATCAAGGACCCTCTGTGGGTGCCGGGCGAAGAATTTATCGCCGGTGAAGAGGTGCCGGAAGCGCCGGAGCTGAAACCCTTGCCGGCGATTGTTGTGGTGATCGACGAATTTGCCGACATGATGATGATTGTCGGCAAGAAGGTGGAAGAACTGATAGCGCGGATTGCCCAGAAAGCGCGAGCTGCGGGTATTCACCTGATTCTGGCAACCCAGCGACCCTCGGTGGATGTCATTACCGGTTTGATCAAGGCCAATGTGCCTACGCGCATAGCCTTTCAGGTCTCGTCTAAAGTGGATTCGCGCACCATTCTCGATCAGGGCGGCGCGGAACAGCTGCTCGGTCACGGTGACATGCTCTATCTGCCGCCGGGTAGCGGTCTGCCGGTGCGGGTACACGGTGCCTTTGTGTCAGATGATGAAGTGCATCGGGTTGTAGCCGACTGGCAGCGCCGCGGTGAGCCCGACTATATTGACGGGCTACTGGAAGAGGGCAGTCAGATCGATGCCTACACCGGCGCGCCGGCTGAATCGGGTGGCGATGACGACGGTGAGGGGGATGAGCTCTATGACGAGGCGGTTAAGTTCGTTACCCAGAGTCGCCGCGCCTCGATTTCCTCGGTACAGCGCAAATTACGCATTGGTTATAACCGGGCCGCACGCCTGATTGAAACCATGGAAGCGGCGGGTGTGGTCAGTGAAATGGGAACTAACGGCTCCCGCGAAGTGCTGGCACCGCCGCCAGTGGAGTAAAACGTGATCGTAATGCCTTCAAAAACCAAAGCCTTTATTTGTGCCATTGCTTTACTGTCACTCGCGGCGCTGGCGCAAGCCGGTTCCGGCGGCGCCGAGCAACTGGCGGGTTATCTGCAGTCGGTGCAAAACCTGAAAGCGGGTTTTACCCAGACAGTGCGTGACGATCGCGGCGAGATTCTTGAGGAGTCTCGCGGCAGCATGACCTTCAAGCGCCCCGATAAACTCCGCTGGGAAGTCGCTGAGCCCTATCGCTATCAGGTGATTACCGACGGTGAAACCCTGTGGCGCTATGACCCGGACTTCGAAGAACTGGTGACCGAGCCCTTTGATCGGGTGTCGCAAACACCGATCATGATTCTGGCTGCAAGCGCGGAAGAGCTGACTGCAGATTACGAAGTCCGCTTGGTGGCCGGAACAGAGGTTCAGCGGTTTTCGCTTAAACCCCGGCAGGCAAATGCCGATTTCAGCGAGTTGGAACTGAATTTTAAGGGCGAGGTGCTTCAGTCGATGCTGCTGCGGGACAAGCTCGGCCAGACGACGCTGATTGAATTGACGGATCCCCGGATCAATGCGCCCACGTTGCCGGCTGAATTATTTGTCTTTAGGCAGAACTCGTGACCGACACACAACCCCTCGCAGCGCGGATGCGGCCGGCGGATCTGGCCGGCTTTCTCGGTCAGGAACACCTGCTGGCGCCGAATAAGCCATTGCGAGAAGCACTGGATTCCGGTCAGCTCCACTCCATGATTTTCTGGGGGCCACCGGGCGTTGGCAAGACCACGCTCGCCAAGCTCATTGCGCAGCTCTGTGATGCCCATTTTATTACCGTGTCGGCGGTGCTAGCCGGCGTAAAGGAAATTCGCGCGGCGGTAGAAGAGGCAAAAACTCAGCAAAAATTCGATCGGCAGACAGTCCTGTTTGTGGACGAGGTGCATCGTTTCAACAAAGCCCAGCAGGATGCCTTTTTACCCTTTGTCGAAGACGGCACCCTGATCTTTGTGGGCGCCACCACGGAAAACCCCAGTTTTGAGCTGAATAACGCGCTATTGTCGCGCGCGCGGGTCTACCGACTGAAATCCCTACCGCCGGAAACGCTGGTCAATATTCTCCAGAACAGCCGGGAAAAGCTGGGCTTTAATTGTGACGATGCCTTACTTTCCTTGCTGGCCCAGGCGGCCGATGGCGATGCCCGCCGAGCCCTGAACTTTCTCGAACTGGCACTCGATATGGCCTATGCCGCCGGTCATCCGGACAGTCTTGATGAAGCCATCATTCGGGAAATCCTTAGCGGTCAGCCACGCCGGTTTGATAAGGGCGGCGATGATTTCTACGACCAGATATCGGCCTTGCATAAGGCTGTACGCGGCAGTTCACCGGATGCAGCCCTGTACTGGTTTGCCCGCATGATCGATGGGGGCTGTGATCCGCTTTATGTTGGGCGGCGTGTTGTCCGTATGGCCAGCGAGGATATTGGCAATGCCGATCCGCGATCGTTGCAGATTGCGCTGAATGCCTGGGATGTGCAGGAACGCCTCGGCAGCCCGGAAGGCGAGCTCGCACTGGCACAAGCGGTGGTTTATATGGCCTGCGCGCCGAAAAGCAATGCGGTTTACAGCGCCTATAAGGCCGTGCTGCGTGATATTCGAGCTCAGGGCAGTGAATCGGTGCCCCTGCATTTACGCAATGCGCCCACCAAACTGATGAAAGAACAGGGCTACGGTGATGATTACCGCTACGCCCATGACTATCCCGATGCCTATGCCGCCGGCGAAAATTATTTCCCGGAAGCGCTGAAAAACGCGCAGTACTATCAGCCAACCGGGCGTGGACTGGAAAAGAAAATCGCAGAAAAACTCGATTATTTGCGCCAGCTCGATCAGGCCAGTGGCTGGAGGCGCTACTCCTGATGTTACAATACCTGCTGGTTGCCCTCGGCGGCGCGCTGGGCTCTGTCAGTCGTTTTGCCATCGGCAGAGCCAGCTTTCACTGGTTTGATCACTCATGGCCCTGGGCCACGTTTGCGGTGAATTCATTGGGTTCTTTCGCCATCGGCCTGATCTATGTATTGATTACCGAGCGAAGTGCAATGCACGCCGACAGCCGCTACCTGTTGATGGTCGGCTTTTTGGGCGCTTTTACAACCTTTTCGACCTTTGCCCTCGAAACCGTTGCCATGCTTGAAGGTGGCCGCTGGGGTCTGGCGCTGGGTTATGTTCTTGCCACGCTGGTGAGCTGCATACTCGGCTGCGGATTGGGCATGTTGGTCATGCGTTAACTGGAGACACGTTTTCAATGCTCGACCTGAAACTGGTAAGGCAGAACCCACAGGCGGTTGCCGACCAATTGGCCAAACGTCATTTTGATTTTGATGTGGACGGTTTTCTGTCCCTCGATGAAGCCCGCAAACAGGCCGATATCGAAAGCCAGAACCTGCTGGCCGAGCGCAAACAGGCGTCGAAGAAAATTGGTGAATTGGTAAAAGGCGGTATGCCGATCGACGAGGCGAAAGCCAGTGTCAACGCCACCCTTGCCAAGATTGAAGAGCAGCTGAGCGAGCTTACTTCAAAAGCGAAAGCCGCACAGGAAACGCTAGACGACTTGATGGCGGGCATACCCAATATTCCGCACCCGGACGTACCGGAAGGTAAAGACGAAGCCGATAACCTTGAAATTCTGCGCTGGGGCGAGCCCAAGTCCTTCGATTTTGAAGTGAAAGATCACGTCGATGTAGGTGAAAACCTCGGCGGTCTGGATTTCGATGTGGCAGCCAAGTTGACTGGCAGCCGTTTCAGCGTCATGCGCGGTGAAATCGCGCGTATGCACCGGGCACTGATTCAGTTCATGCTCAACACCCATATCGGCCAGCACGACTACACGGAAGTGTACGTGCCCTATATGGTCAACAAGGATTCCCTGCGCGGCACTGGCCAGCTTCCGAAATTTGAAGAAGATCTGTTCAAGCTGGAAGGGGATCAGGAGTATTACCTGATTCCGACGGCCGAGGTGCCAGTGACCAACCTGCTGCGCGATACCATCGTTGAAGCGGCGGATATGGAAAAAGGCCTGCGTTTTGTCTGCCATACGCCCTGTTTTCGCAGCGAAGCGGGCTCCTATGGCCGCGACACACGGGGCATGATTCGCCAGCACCAGTTTGAAAAGGTTGAGCTAGTCCAATTGGTAAAACCCGCCGATTCTGAGGCAGCGCTCGAAGCCCTGACCGGTCACGCCGAAGCGATACTGCAGCAGCTGGAATTGCCTTACCGCAAAGTCTTGTTGTGTGGCGGTGACATTGGCTTCTCGTCGCGCAAAACCTATGATCTGGAAGTGTGGCTGCCCGCGCAAAACCAATACCGTGAAATTTCTTCTTGCAGTAACTTTGGCGATTTCCAGGCGCGGCGCATGCTTGCCCGCTGGCGCAATCCGGAAACCAATAAACCCGAATACCTGCACACCCTGAATGGTTCCGCGCTGGCGGTAGGCCGCACCTTGGTGGCTATTCTGGAAAACTATCAGCAGGCCGATGGCAGCGTCGTTGTGCCCGAGGTACTAAAACCTTACATGCAGTGTGATGTGATCAAGTAATGGACTATCTGCCGCTCTTTACCCGCGTTGCCGGCGCCGACTGTCTCGTGGTGGGGGGTGGCACGGTTGCCTTGCGCAAAGCTGGCGCGCTCGAACGCGCCGGAGCCAGGGTCACTGCGGTTGCTCCTGAAGTCGCCGATTCTCTGAAATCCCTCTGTCTAAACTCCGGCGGTCGAGTTATTGAACGCGGTTTTCAGGCAAATGATCTCGATGGCGTAATGTTGGTCATTGCAGCCACGGATGATGAATCCGTCAATCGTGCGGTATCTGATGCCGCGCGCCAGCGCAATGTGCTGGTTAACGTGGTGGACCAGCCGGAACTCTGTAGCGTTATTCTCCCTTCTATTGTCGATCGATCGCCGCTGATTATTGCGGTTAGCAGTGGTGGTCGCAGCCCGGTGCTGGCGCGTTTATTGCGCGCACGGCTGGAAAGCGTTATTCCCGCTAGCTACGGCAAACTCACAGAATTGGTGGGAGATTTTCGAGATAAAGTCCGCCAGCGTATCCCGGATTTCAATCAGCGCCGAGATTTCTGGGAGCATATTCTGCAAGGCCCCGTTGCCGAGCTGGTCTTTGCCGGGCGTAAGCAAGCGGCGACAGAAATGCTTGAAGACGAGCTGCAAACCGCCAAACCCGCACCACGTGGCGAGGTCTATCTCGTTGGCGCAGGCCCCGGTGATCCGGATCTTTTGACCTTCAAGGCGCTGCGCCTGATGCAGAAAGCCGATGTGGTTTTGCACGACCGACTGGTGGCAAAGCAGATCGTGGATCTTTGCCGCAAGGATGCCGAGTACATTTACGTGGGCAAGGCGCGTTCCAACCACACTATGCCTCAAGATGACATTAACGCACTGCTAATCAAGCTGGCGAAAGAGGGCAAGCGGGTGCTGCGTCTGAAGGGCGGCGACCCCTTTATCTTCGGGCGCGGTGGTGAAGAACTCGCAGGGTTGGCGGAAGAACGTATTCCCTTTCAGGTGGTGCCGGGTATTACCGCAGCCGCCGGCTGTGCCAGTTATTCCGGAATTCCGTTGACGCACCGGGACTACGCCCAGTCGGTGCGTTTTATGACCGGCCATCTCAAAGACAACACTATGAATCTGCCCTGGCAGGAATTGGTGCACAAGCAGCAAACCATCGTGTTTTACATGGGGCTACAAGGCCTTAGCATCATTTGCCGTGAAATGATGGCTCACGGTCGCGAACCTGATACGCCGATGGCGCTAGTGCAGCAGGGCACCACACCCAATCACAAAGTTCTGGTCGGCACCTTGGCGACGATGCCCGAACTGGTCGCCAGAGAAGAGGTCGCTGCACCGACCCTGATTATCGTTGGCGAAGTGGTCAAGCTGCGTGAACAGCTGGCATGGTTCGAAAATCCACAACAGGAGGCGGTACTGACTGAGCCGCCTGAACAGGATAATCCATGAGTTACGACTATGATCTCTTTGTTATCGGCGCCGGCTCGGGCGGTGTTCGTGCGGCTCGCATGGCCTCCAGCTACGGCGCTAAAGTGGCTATCGCAGAAGAGCGCTACCTTGGTGGCACCTGTGTCAACGTCGGCTGTGTGCCGAAAAAACTGTTCAGCTATGCCGCGCATGTGACCAGCGATATCCGCAATGCTGCGTCGATGGGCTGGCAGATTGAAAAGCCCGTGCTCGACTGGCCAACCCTGCGAGATAACAAAACTCGCGAGATCGAACGCCTCAACGGTGTCTACGAGAATATTCTCGGTAATGCAGACGTTGAAATCATTCGTGGTCACGCCCGCGTTAGCGGCCCCGGCCAAGTAGAAATTAACGGTAAAACCTTTCGCTGCAAGAACATCCTGCTGGCTGTGGGCGGCTGGCCGTATATGCCGGATATTCCCGGTGCCGAGTACGGCATCTCGTCGAATGAAATTTTTTATCTCGACACGCTGCCTGAAAAGGCGGTCGTTGTCGGCGGCGGCTATATTGCCTGTGAGTTTGCCAGCATCCTGAATGGGCTCGGTGTGGAAACCACACAGCTCTATCGTCGGGATCTGTTTTTGCGCGGCTTTGATACAGAAATTCGCGAAATTCTAGCTGAGGAAATGCGCCGCGAAGGGGTGGGTCTGCGTTTCAACAGCAATCCTGCCAGTATCGAAAAGCAGGGGGATCAGCTGCAAGTAACACTGGAAAATGGCGAGAACCTCGAAACCGGACTCGTGCTATTCGCGACCGGTCGCAAGCCCTTGCTGGACGGGCTTGGCCTAGAGAACGTCAATGTGGAACTCAATGATCGTGGCTATATCGCGATCAATGATAATTTTGAGACCTCCGAGCCCGGTATTTACGCCTTGGGCGATGTAACCGGCGGCATTGAATTGACTCCGGTCGCACTGGCGGAAGGAATGACACTCGCGGCGAACCTCTTTAACGGTGAGCAGCGGCGCATGGATTACGACCATATCGCGACCGCGATTTTCAGTCATCCGAATGTCGCCACGGTGGGTCTGAGTGAAGAGGACGCGCGCGAGCGCTATAGCAAGATCGATGTGTATACCTCACGGTTTCGCCACTTGAAGCACACCCTGGGTGATCATCAGGGCAAGGTGTTTCTTAAATTGATCGTGGACAGCGAAAGCCAGCGCGTTGTCGGTGCTCATATGCTGGGCGATGAAGCGGCTGAAGTGATTCAGGGTGTGGCCATCGCCGTTAAAATGGGCGCGACCAAAGCGGATTTCGATGCCACTATTGGTATTCACCCTTCAGTGGCAGAGGAGTTTGTCACTATGCGGTCTGTGACACGTCACTAAACGTCAGGTCGCTGGTGTGCGGATAAGCCAGTCGTCGATAGGATAACGCCCCACATGGTGGGGCGTTGAGAAAGGTTTACCGGTTGGCTTTGGCAACCTGAGGTTTGGAGAATACCGCCATACTGTCGACCAGGATATGGCTTGCTTCTACCAGCATAGGGTCCGGCTCTTCAGCCTTGTCTTTTTCCTCGCCGTTATCGTCAACCGATGCGGTTTCTTCCTCTTCCTCGTCGGCATCCAGCTTGGTTAGCGGCTCCAGCCCTTTGGCGATGCGACGCTTGTTTTCTAGCTTCAGCTGCAGCTTGCGGCGATCATCGCGCTGCTTGCGGCGAACTTCCTCGTTCAGGGATAGAGTTTTGACGTTACGGAACTCATCCATTTGCTCCAGCTGCTCACTCAGGAAACGGAAGTCTGGGTCATCACTCACCCGTTTGCGGTGTTCTTTTCGCAAGCGCGGTATTTCGGATTCAATATCAAAATAGGTGTGGTGGTAAACCGGCGCGATGGTATCCCAGGGCAGGGCGTTGTCGAGGGTGCTCTCGCCGACCAGCTCCTTGTCGTAGATGGCAGGGAATTCGATATCAGGAATGACGCCGTTGTGCTGAGTACTCTCTCCGGAAACCCGGTAGAACTTGGACTCGGTGATTTTTAGCTGACCGTGTTGCAGTGGGCTGATGGATTGCACTGTGCCCTTGCCAAAGGACTGATTGCCAATCACTACGCCGCGCTGATAATCCTGAATCGCGCCGGCAAAAATTTCTGACGCAGAAGCGCTCATACGGTTGATGAGAACGGCTAGCGGTCCGTCATAGTAATCACTGCTGCGACGTTTACCTTCGCGCTTAACCCAGGCGTTGGCAAAGCGAATCTGAACGGTCGGTCCGGATTCGATAAACAGTCCGGTCAGGGCATTGGCTTCGGCCAGCGAACCACCGCCATTGTCTCGCAGGTCAATGATAATTCCTTCAGCACCGTCGGCCAGCAGCTCGTTCAGCAGGCGCTGGGTATCGCGGGTCGAGCTTCGAAAGTCGGGGTCGCCACGGCGAAGGGCCTCAAAGTCGAGATAGAAGGCGGGAATGCTGATGACACCGACTTTGACGACACGGCCATCCCGGTAAACCTGAATCATTTCCTTCTGGGCACTTTGTTCCTCTAGCTTGACCTCGTTGCGCTCAATCGTGATGGTTTTTCGAACCTCTTCACTCTGGGATTCGGCAGGAATGACCTGCAAGCGCACGTGGGTGCCTTTGGGCCCGCGAATCAGGTCGACGACGTCATCCAGTCGCCAGCCAATGACATCCTTGAACTCCCCGTTTTTACCTTCAGCTACCGCGATGATGCGATCAGCGGGGTGCAACTGGCCGTTCTTGTCCGCAGGCCCGGCGGGGACCAGTCGCACAACCTTGGTGTACTCATCGTCGGACTGAAGCACGGCGCCGATACCTTCCAGTTTCAAGCTCATATTGATCTGGAAGTTTTCAGAGATGCGCGGCGAGAAATAGTCAGTATGCGGGTCGTAGACTGACGACAGGGCGTTCATGTAGTACTGAAACACGTCCTCGCTGGTGGACTGTTCCACACGCGACAACTGGTTGCTGTAGCGCTTTAGCAGCAACTCCAGCGTGTCTTTTTCTTCCTTGCCCGTCAGTTTCAGCGAAAGTACGCGATTCTTGATCTGCTTGCGCCACAGGTCGTCCGCGGCCTTGGCATTGGCGGGCCAGGGAGAGTTCTCGCGATCCAGTTCTAGCTCCTCGTCCTCCGTGAAATCAAAGTTTCTGACCATCGCTGGCAGTTCGCCTATGGTTTTCTGGAGGCGCTCAGTAAGGCGTTTGTGATAGCGGTTGTAAATGGCAAAGCCGCCACTAAGCTCGCCTTTTTTTAGCTCGTCGTCCAACTGGCTGCGCAGGCGCTGAAATTCGTTGATGTCCGACTGCAGAAAGAAAACCTTTCCCGGATCCAGCGTTTTGATAAAGGCATCGAGCAACATGGCGGAGGTGTTGTCGTCCAGCTTGAGGTTGACGTAGTGCTCCTGTTCAAGCTGTTTGACGATCATTTTTGCAGTCTGGGCCTGCACTGCCGTGGGTTGCAGTGGTGATACCACCTCAACTGCGGCGGTGCACAGCGAGGCTGCCAGAGTGAATGCGGTTGCGAGTAGGGCGAAACGCGGGAGGGACTTCAATCTCATAGGCTTCTGTTATCTGACTTCGTTGCTTACCAGCTATAGTAGCGCCCCGACAGGGGCGGGTCACCCGTTGCTTTTATGGTGGGTCACAAAAGCGGCAATACTTCCGAAAGTCCTTGTCAGCTTAGGGCTTAGCGCAGCAAGGTATCCACCACATTAATAAACTTCGGTAACTAACTGAATATTAGTTAGTAGTTGAGTTTTAATGTAACGTAAAAAGTGCTTCCGACCCCTGGCTCAGAGTCGACGCTAACGGCCCCTCGATGCCGCTCCACCAGTTTCTTGACCACTGCCAGACCGATGCCCGAGCCCTCAGTATCGTCGGAACTCTGCACCCGGCGGAAGGCACCGAAGATCTGTTCCAGATATTGCGCTTCGATACCGATGCCGTTGTCCTTCACCGCGATGGTGGTCATTTGGCCATCGTTACTGTGTTCATAGACCCTGATTTGCGGTTTGCGTTCCGAGCGATAGCGGATCGCGTTTTGAATCAGGTTCTGAAAAACCCGCAGCAGCCCATTGCGGTCGCCGAGGACAGTGGGTAGGGGATCGACGGTGATTTCTGCGTCATGGTCACGAATCATTGCCAGAAGATCGTGTTGAATCTGATCTACGCAGTCATTGAGATCCTGCGGTGCCAGTTCCAGCTCGGAACTGCCTGCTCGAGAGTAATCAAGCATATCATTGATCAGCTTGGTCATACGCCGTGCAGCTTGCTTGATATACTCGAGATCAGTAGCCGCATCGTCGGGAAGGTCGGGCCCAAGGTCGTCTTCCAGAAACTCGCAAAAGCAGATCAGCGTGCGTAGGGGCTCCTGTAAATCGTGGCTGGCGACGTAGGAGAACTCCTCGAGGTCCTCGTTGATCTGCTGGATTCGCTCCGTCTGCTCGCGCTGCAGTCGGTCCATGACCAGGCGCTTGGAAATATCGCTGAATACGACCACCGCACCAATCACCTTTTCGTTTTCTACAATGGCGGTGCTTAGATACTCAACCGGCAGTGCGCTGCCATCGCGATGCCAGAATACCTGATCATCCACCCGGTGGGTTTCACCGCGGGTCAGCGTGTCATAAATAGGGGAGTCCTTCGCGTCGAACTCGCGGCCGTCCTGATGATGGTGATGAAATAGCTCGTGGGCGTTCTGACCCAGTAACGCTTCTTCCGAAAACCCCAGTAGATCAGTTGCGGCTGGATTGACAAAGGTTATATTGCCGCTCTCATCGAGGCCGTAGATACCTTCGCCCACATTTTCCAGAATGCGGCTTACCCGCTGGCGACTGTCCTTGATCTCCCTCTCAAACAGTTTCTTGTGGGTAATGTCTTCTGCCAGGCCGAGGATGTATTTCACCTCGCGAGTTTCCGGGTCAAGCACCGGTACCTTGGTGTTTTGAAACCAGCGGATTTCGCCGCCGAGCTCCATGTACGCTTCTTCGTTAACAATCTCCCCCTCAAAGACGACCTTGTCGTCGCTGCGGTTGTCAGTATCCAGACTGCGCTCGCCGAAAACCTCCTCCTGGGTTCGGCCGATCATTTGTGGGGCATCATCTTTTACTGCGGCAAGGCTGGCATGGTTGGCGCGGAGAAAGCGGCGGGTCGCGGCATCCTTGATATAGAGCAGCATCGGCAGATTATCGATCATGCTCTCCAGAAACTCACGCTCCTGCCTGAGCTCGCGGGTTTTGTAGTGCACCAGTAATTGCGCCGATTGATGTGCGCCTGTCGAGCTGATAATCAGAAGGCTGACGGCGCCGATAATGATGAACCCCCCGAAAACCAGAGGCGCAAGCCGCGCAGTCATTTGGGTTGAGATCGATTGGGCTGCGAGCCAGCTTTCCAGTGACAGGTCGTAATCCAGATATTTCAGGTCCTTGGTTTGGCTAAAGCCGCTCGGTGGTATGTCTGATTCCGAGGTAAACAGCACTGTGCCGCTGCGCCGGTCGGTCAGTCGGTAGCCGACCTCGGACTGCATCGCCAACTCCGCCAATGGCGCCACCATTTGCTCTATCCAGACAATGCTCAGTACTGCGTTTCCGGCACTGAGGGGCGTGAGGGGCGATACCAGCACATAAATTAGCGTCGGGCGCTCCGAACCAACGATTTTCAGGGGGCCTGCTGAGGTGGTGGTGTTCGTCGAAAAGGCTCGATCTATCGCCTCGCGCCGTCTCGATTCAGAGCGTAGATCAAAACCAAAGGCATTGGGGTGCCGATCGTGCGGTTCTATATAGAACAAGGGTTGATAAAAGGGGCGCGGTTCGACGGGGCGGGGGCCCTCCGGGGAAGCTTCAAAAATCTCGTAATCCTCAAGCCCTTCCGCTCGGGCTTTCGCGATGATGTCTGATTTATCGTCGTGGGCCACCCTCGGCGCCCAGGTCAGGGTGGGGGGCGACGACATGGACGCGGTGATCGCCTTATAAAAGTCGTGGAACTCTTCTCTCGAAACCTTACCTGAAACATTAAATAGGCCAGCTATATAGTTGAGAAGATTTATTTTATTGGTCAAGTGATCGCTGAGAGCGTTGTAGCCAAGCTGGCTTCTGACCGCCAGATTGGATCTCAGCTCGGATTCAATCTGCTGTTTGCCAGAGATATAAACGAGGGTGAGGAACAGAAACATCGACAGGGCTGGAATGGCAATCAGCAGCTTCCGGCGCATACTAATCAGATCGGTTTTTTGCATGACAACCAGCAAGATCGGTGCGAACACCAATACGCCGAGAGAATCGCCAAGCCACCAGTTTAGCCAGTTTGCAGGAATGCCGCTGGGGGCCAGCCCACCAAAAAGGTACAGGGTCGCATTCCCCACAGAGGCAGAGACTAGCGAGGCAATTGGGCCGCCGACCACAATCAGCACACCCGCCTGTTTAAGTGTATTCAGGGTCCAGGGGGGATCACTTCTCGCCAATACCAACCGAGCCCCAACGACGGCCTGTAGCGCGGAGCCGCTGGCAATTAAAAAAGGGATAAGCAGCGATGCAGGGTTACCAATATCTGCATTGGCCAGAAAAGATCCGAGCAAGACACCGAAAGCCATCGGCCAACCCCACAGCATCACCGAGGCCAGAGCCAGCCCGGAGGGAGGCCAGATTGCCGTAGCATAGCCGGGAGGAATAGCGAAAATCAGTCCGATTTTCGCTAGAAGGTAATAGGCGAGTGCGAGTGCAATAACGCGCACAGGCAGGAGGTAATTTGTTGTTTTGTTCGGGGGCTGTATCTGAGCCAAGCCTAATTCCGCCTTGAGAATTCCGTGGCAAACCCTTGAAGTCTAGCTTATTTTTAGGGCTCAGGCCGTGCCAATTTCCTTGGCGTATCCTTCATTCACAACGGTGCCATGCTCACCGTAGGTCGCGTGTTGAGGTTTGCCATGCAGAATTTCCAGGCCGCGATTTACGAACTGCACTTGTGCTTGAATATTCGCGCCGGCTTGCTGGTTCATCGCATGGCATTCTGCCAATAGGGTCATCGCGTTGCGCCAGTCCTCGTCGACCAGACGGCGCTGCCCGTAATTCTGAAACAGATCTTCGACCGCCTTCTGATCGCGCTCGTTGACGCCCACTTGGGTAAACATCCGGGAACGGCTGCGAACCAGTTGGTCGAGGTAGTCGGCATAGCGAATCTTGCGCTCAGCTATTTCCAGCAGCAGCGTCCGGTCCCGCTGGGCCAGGGCTTCAGTTTCTTCGGCGAGAACGCCCTTAAACTGGTGGATGGCGGCGATGACATCACGAGTAATGCTTATCAGATCGGTTGTGCGCGTCACGGGACTCTTCCTCTCTCTCGTCAATCCATCGACCGTGTCAGTTAATGTCTGTCGTTCAGGTTTTGGTTCAGGCTTGTAGCAGGTGTTCCAGATCAATTACGGCGCGAGCGACGCGCTGTGCATTGACGGAATAATCACCACTTTCAATTGCAGCTTTGATGCGATCGACTTTTTCGCGGTCGATATCACCGGTTTCGCCGATTTTGGCCTGCAATTGCTCGAAAGTTGAGACATTTCGGGTGCCCGCGTCCACCGGCGCTGCAATCGCTTGCTGCTCCGCTTGATCGCCGCCAGAGACCGCTGTGGAGCGGTTGTTGGCCGAATCCAGCTTGCGTGGCTGGTTCATTCCCGAGTTGTCTATTTTGTCTACCATTGTCCTGACCGCCTGTCTGTTTCGCGCCGTCTAAACACTTATCGGCACGTGTCGGAAATTCTTTAGTCTAGAGTATGATTTCGACCGTCTCACCGGAGCGCACGATACCTTCTACCACCCGCCCCGAGTTTACATTCTTCACTGTAATACGTTCGCCAAGGCTGGCCTTACTCGTTGCGACTCCTGACATGGTGACGCCGACGGCGCCGCTGCGAGCCAAAATCCGCACCGACTGACCACGTTTAATCATGACAGCCGACTCCACCATGTTGGGGCTGATAACGGCGCCCTGGGCGATTGCCCGGCTGACTCGGTAGCCGCCGTGCTGATTCAGGCTGCTGATATAGCCGTAGCCCATGGCGGACACTTCGCGTTTTACCGACTTTACGTCATTCGGACCGAGCACAGTGCCGGCCGGCAGGGGCCGAATGGCCACCAAGGCCTTGGCATAGGCCGTGATATTCACGGGCAAATAGACCGTCCAGCTGGCGCCCTGTTCACAGCGCACACCCACGGTAGTGCGGCGTTTGATTTGGGCGCGTGAGGGCAGAAATGCCTTAACGGCGCCGGCGCAGCGGGGCAGGCGGCTGCGACTGTCCAGCCGACCCGCTTCAATACGGTGTTCGTGATCACGCCAGGGATTGCGGTCAGCGATAAAGCGCTCTGCGGCGCGGCGGATACTGCTTTCGCTTTGCAGATTGCTTGCCAAGGCGAGAGGAGAGGTCACCAGCGTGGCGAGCAGGCAGGCGAGGACGCGATGCGCGCTGCGTTGCGGTTTGCGGTCTCCAGTCATGCCTTTCTCCTCTTTACAAACATCAGGGCTTTCTAGGTGATGTCAAAAATCTGTCGTCTCATCACGGTAGCAGCAATTAGCGTGCCAGCCTTAAACGACTCGCATCCTGGAAACTTATAAAGAGAAGCACAAAGCGGTGAACAGAAAGTTGCCGCTGAGGCGGCAAAGGCTTGCCGCTGACCTAATTCTGCATCAGTCGGGATTTTGGCGCGTAGCGCTATCTAATTGAAATATATGGGGTTTGTAAACTGGCACGGCTGTTGCAGTGACAGCGGTAGAGCAGATTGCCGTCATCCGTAGACAGGAACGCTTGTTCACCGTATCGGCACTCACGAACAGAACTTTAGGACGAAATGGTATGCCTTTGAATTTTGACTCAGCCTTGGGCGTTCACGAACGCGCCCTTTATACCCGGTCCCAGCGCACCGAGGTACTGGGTGCAAATATGGCTAATGTGGATACCCCAGGATACCAGGCTCGTGATATCGATTTTCGCGAGGCGATGAATCAGGCCGCGCAGGGGCAGAACCTGAGTGTCAGCCGCACGCGCAGCAACCATATTCAGCCTGATGGCGGCGCCGCTGCTCTAGAGGCGCAACTGAAATACCGCGTCCCTAACCAGCCAAGTCTTGATGGCAATACCGTCGAACTGCATGTGGAACAGGCGCAGTTTGCTGACAACGCGGTTCGCTATCAAGCCACGCTGACCTTTTTGGGCAGCAAATTCAGCGGGCTGAAAAATGCCATTACCGGAGGTCGATAAGCATGTTCAAGGTCCTTGATATTGCCGGCTCTGCCATGAATGCGCAGATGGTCCGGCTTAATACTACTGCCAGCAATATGGCGAACGCCGATTCCGTGGCCACTACAGAAGCTGAAGCCTACCGCGCCAAACAGCCTGTATTTGCGGCACTGCTTCAGGAAACGGCCAATGCCGCTGGTGTGCAGGTCACCGGGATTGTGGAAAGCGAAGCGCCCGTCATCAAGCGTTACGAGCCGGGTAACCCCATGGCAGACGCCGACGGCTACGTCTTTGGTTCTAACGTGAATGAAGTGGAGGAGATGGCCAACATGATTTCCGCCTCTCGTTCCTTCCAGAACAATTCAGAGGTGTTCAACACCTCTAAAGATTTGATGCTGCGCACTCTGCAGCTGGGCCGTTGAGGATTAACCCATGGAATTGAGAACGATCAGTGACATCCAGGCCCTGCAGGGAAAAAACGGTAATCTGGGTAAGGAAAATCTGGGGCAGAACGACTTTATGAAGTTGATGCTGGCGCAGATGCAAAATCAGGATCCTTTTAGCCCGATGGACAACGCTGAATTTCTCGGCCAGATGGCCCAGTTCAGCACCGTTAGTGGCATCTCGGAAATCAATACCTCCATGGCCTCACTGGCAGATTCGCTGAAATCTTCCCAAATGTTGAATGCGGCATCGCTGGTCGACAAGCACGCATTGGTTGCGTCACCAACAGCAGCTTTTGATGGCGCAACACCGGTCACCGGGCGCGTCGAATTGCCATCGTCAACTTCCGGTGTGCAAGTAGAGGTTGTGGGCAGTAACGGTGAAGTGGTTCGCCGTATGTCACTCGGCCCGCAAGCTGCCGGTGCCGTGGACTACGCATGGGATGGCCGCAACAGCTCTGGTAATGCAGTCCCCGCCGGGGAATACCAGCTGAAGGTCAGCTACTTTTCCGGCAACCAGCAAGAAGCGCTGGAGAATCATATTCACGCACAGATCATGAGCGTTAGTCTGCCCTCGCAGGGCGGCAGCGCCAATGTCGAACTCAAAGGGTTGGGCCAGTACCAGCTCTCTGACGTCAAAAGCATCAGCTAGCAGGAGAGCGCATATGAGCTTTGATATAGCAGTTACCGGCCTTAACGCCGCGTCAAAACTTCTCGATACCACCGCCAACAACATAGCCAATGTCGGCACCAACGGCTTTAAGCGTTCCAAAGCGGTTTTTTCGGACGTGTTTGCCAGTTCAATAACCGATACCGCTGCCACGCAAACGGGTTCCGGCGTCAAATTGGCGAAGATTGCCCAGCAGTTTTCTCAAGGCAATATTTCCCTGACCAACAATAATCTGGACTTGGCCATTAACGGCGATGGGTTTTTTACGCTCAGCAGCGTTGATAAAGGCCTGGTCTACACGCGTGCTGGTGAATTTAGCCTCGACAAAGACGGTTATGTGGTAAACAGCAATTTGAATCGCCTGCAGATCTTCCCGTCAACGGGTAACGGCTCCTACGCCAGTGGTTCGCTGATTGACCTGCAGCTCGAAAACTCTACATTCGCACCGCAGGCGACTACACAGGCCAACATAGGCCTGAATCTGCCCTCTGGCGCAAGTGTACCGGTGGCATCACCGTTCGATCCGAGCAATCTGAATACCTTCAATCACTCGTCGTCCATGACGATATACGATTCCCAAGGATCTTCTCACTCGGCCGCCATGTACTACGTCAAAGACGCCGCTCCCAACAGCTGGAGCCAGTATCTCTACATTGACGGTACAGCTGTAGGCGGTGCGAATAACCTGACCTTTGACGGTGCTGGTGTTCTTCTATCGCCGGCGAGCGGAACGATCACCTATCCCGCATACACGCCCACCAATGGCGCGAGCGACATTAACCTGACTGCGGACTTTGGTAACTCCACGCAGTTTGGTACCGATTTTGTGGTGAACAGTCTGTCTCAGGATGGTTTTGAAGCGGGCATTCTCAGCGGCGTGGAAATCGATGCTAATGGAGTTGTTTCAGCGCGTTATTCAAATCAGGCCTCTGAGCAGCTCGGCAAAGTCGCCGTAACGCTGTTTAACAACCCCCAGGGTTTGCAGCAGATCGGTAACAACACCTGGACCGAAACGTTTACAGCTGGCGCAGGCCGCCTCGGTGAGCCTGGAACCTCAAACTTCGGTCTGATTCAGTCCAGTGCGCTGGAAAGTTCCAACGTCGATCTGTCAGCCGAGCTGGTTGAGATGGTCACTGCACAACGCAACTTCCAGGCCAACGCCCAGGTAATCTCGACCGCTGATCAGATTACTCAGGCCATTCTGAACATCCGCTAAGCGGAAGTGAGTAAACGCAATGGATAAATTATTGTATTTGGGAATGACCGGCGCCAAGCAGACTTCGCTGGCGCAGGCGACCAATGCCAATAATTTGGCAAACGTCTCCACCACCGGTTACCGCGCTGACTTTCACAGTCTGTTCGCCGAACAGATTGCCGGCGCGGGCCTGCCAAGCCGCAGCAACTCAGTGCTCGCCGAAAACGGCATCGATACCAACTCGGGATCGCTGCAGCACACAGGCCGCACATTGGATGTGGCAGTTGGTGGCGAAGGCTGGTTTGCGGTGCAGACACCGGAAGGGCGCGAAGCCTATACCCGCCGCGGCGATCTGCAGTTGACCTCGGATGGTCAGCTGCTCACCGCGCAGGGTCATAACCTGCTGGGAGAAGGTGGCCCCATTGCGATTCCCGAACACAGCAGTCTCAGCATTGGCGGCGATGGCAGTATCTCGGTCGTGCCGTTAGGGCAGGGACCCGATACTCAGATCGTGATTGACCGCATTCGGGTGGTTGCCCTAGATGAATCACAATTGGTGAAAGGCGAAGATGGCCTGATTCGCCAGCGCAATGGTGCAGAGGGCGTTCCCGATGCAAGCCTGAAAGTCGTATCCGGCGCCCTTGAATCGTCCAACGTGAATGCCGTCGATGCCATGGTGCGCATGATTCATCTCGCGCGACGCTATGAAATGGACGTGAAGATTATGAGCACCGCGGGCGAGATGGCCGATACCGGCGCCAGCCTGATGCGTATGAGTTAATAGAGGAGAATTATCGTGAATCCATCACTCTGGGTAGCAAAAACCGGTCTTGATGCACAACAGACGCGGATGCAAGTGGTGAGCCACAACCTCGCCAATGCGAATACCGTCGGTTTTAAAAAGGGCCGAGCCTCGTTTGAGGACTTGCTCTATCAAAACGTGAGGCAAGTGGGGAGCCAAACCTCCCAGCAAACACGTTCGGCCACAGGTTTGCATCTCGGTACCGGTGTCAGAGTCGTCTCGACTGAAAAAGTCTTTAGCCAGGGCAGTGTTTCCCAAACCGGGAATTCACTGGATATGGCGATCGATGGTCGTGGTTTTTTCCAGATTACCTTACCCGATGGCACGCCGGCCTATACTCGGACTGGCGAATTCCAGCTGGACGACCAGGGGCAGGTGGTGACACCTGCGGGCCATGTGGTTGAACCGGGCATCACAGTTCCGCAGGGCGCACAGGCTGTTGCTATTGGTTCGGATGGCACGGTAACGGCTCAGCTCTCCGGTGGCAGTGCGCCTGTTCAGATCGGTACTTTCCAGCTTGTGGATTTCGTGAACCCGGAAGGCCTCGAGCCGATGGGTGAAAACCTGTATCTGGAATCTGCGTCAAGTGGTACGGCAACCGCCGGCACGCCGGGTCTTGGCGGTCTGGGAACCATTATGCAGGGTGCGCTGGAAACCTCAAATGTGAACGTGGTGGAAGAGCTGGTCAATATGATCGAAACCCAGCGCGCCTACGAGATGAACTCGAAAGCGATTTCCACCAGCGATCAAATGATGCAGTACCTGAATAACAATCTGTAGGAGAGTCGGCTAATGCACCGTGTCATAGCGATCTTTGCAGTGCTGTTGCTCACAGCCTGCGGTAGCGCACCTGAAAAAGAGCAGATCGCCGACAACGCCGAAATCATGGGCGGTGTTAAGCAGCGCGGTGCCGAAAGTCTGGGTTCTATTTATATGCCTTCGCGCGGTCTGAGTCTGTTTCTCGATCGTCGTGCACGCCAGGTTGGCGATTCCATTACGGTCACCCTGCTTGAGCAAACCGATGCATCGAAGCAGTCCAGTACCTCTACCGCGAAAGAACAGTCCAACTCGATCCCCGGTGTGACTCTGTTTGGACGGGGTGTGACCAAAGATGGCATCCCGATACTGGAAACATCTATCGAAGCCGATCAGGAATTTGCCGGTCAAGGCTCTTCATCGCAGAGCAACAGCCTAAAGGGCAGTGTGACGGTTACCGTGGCCGAAGTGCTGCCAAATGGCAACCTGTTAGTGCGCGGTGAAAAGTGGGTCACGATTAACCAAGGTGAAGAATTTATTCGCGTGACCGGTGTTGTGCGGCCTGAAGATATCGGTGCAGACAACTCGGTTCCCTCATTTAAATTGGCGGACGCCCGCATTACCTACAGTGGTAAAGGCGCGATTGCCGATGCCAACCGCATGGGCTGGCTCGGCCGATTCTTCCAGTCAGTTCTGTCACCTTTTTAGAGTGTGAATACTATGAAGAAGTCACTGTTTATCGCACTGTTCAGTCTGATTTTATCGGCTGATGTTTTCGCCGAACGTGTAAAGGATCTGGTGGACGTCGCGGGTGTTCGATCCAACCAGCTGGTCGGTTATGGACTGGTTGTAGGTCTGAACGGAACCGGTGACCAGACCAGTCAGGCGCCCTTTACCATTCAGAGCATCAAGAACATGCTGTCGAATTTCGGCGTGCGGGTGCCGGACAACGTTAATCCCCAGTTAAAAAACGTTGCGGCGGTATCACTACACGCCTCATTGCCGCCCTTTGCGAAACCCGGCCAGGCGATTGATGTCACGGTCTCATCTATTGGTAACGCCGCCAGTCTACGCGGTGGCAGTTTGTTAATGGCGCCGTTAATGGGTGCTGATGGCCAGGTCTACGCCATGGCTCAAGGCAGCCTTCTGGTCGGCGGGCTTGGTGTTCAGGGGCAAGACGGCTCTCGGGTTTCGGTCAATATTCCAAGCGCAGGCCGCATCCCTAACGGGGCTACTGTGGAGCGCCCGGCACCGAGTAGCATGACCGCAGATGGCACTATCTGGCTGAATCTGAAGATTCCCGATTTCACGACCGCGCATCGATTGGCCGAGCAGATCAATGAGGCTTATGGCCCTATGGCCGCTGAAGCCATTGATGCAACGTCTATCCGCGTCGCTGGCCCGAAACAAAAATCCCAGTATGTGACCTTTATTGCGATGCTGGAAAACCTCGAAGTCACTCCAGGTGAAGCGCCCGCCAGAGTCGTGGTCAACTCGCGATCAGGTACGGTGGTCATTGGCGGCAACGTTCGGGTCATGCCCGCAGCGGTCAGTCACGGTTCGCTCACCGTCTCCATTGCCGAAGGGGCAACTGTCAGCCAGCCGGGGGCGTTCTCGGGCGGGGAGACTGTGGTTATTCCTGATTCCGGCATCGAGGTCGACCAGGCAGAATCAAGGATGTTTTTGCTGGAAACAGGAGTGACCTTGGAAGAAATTGTTAAAGCGATCAACAACGTGGGCGCGGCCCCAGGTGATCTGGTGGCCATACTTGAAGCCTTGAGTCAGGCCGGTGCACTGCGCGCCGAACTGGTTGTCATCTAATGAGCGTGCGCTGATGGACATTGGCAAACAGCATTTCAATTACCACGATTTCGGCGGTTTTGCCGAAATGCGGCGCGAGGCTCAAAACCCGAACGGGGAGGGGGCCAAGGCTGCTGCGAAACAGTTTGAGTCCCTGTTCGTACAGATGATGCTCAAAGAAATGCGGGATTCCCTTCCCGAAGGTGGCCTGTTTAACGATCAGTCGCTGCGCTTCTATCAGGACATGATGGACAAGGAACTGTCACAGTCACTGGTTGCGGGCGATGGCATCGGGCTGTCAAAAATCATTGAGCGTCAGCTGACAATTACACCGGAAGCAGATGCACTGCGTGCGTCGCTGGTAGAAAAGCCAGAGGAGGCCAAACATGACGGCTGAAACAGGCAAGGAGATCTGTCATGGCTGATATGATGAATTCGGCGTTGTCTGCCATCGTTAGTTACCAGCGCGCACTGGCGACGACCAGTCACAACATTGCCAATGTGAATACCGAAGGCTACAGCCGGCAAAGTGTTTCGCTAAGCACCAATGTCCCTCAGAATTTTGGCTTTGGAGCAATCGGCAGTGGCGTGAGAGTCAGCACGATTGAGCGTCAATTCGATCAGTTTGTTGTTGATCAGATGCGCAATTCCAGCAGTTCCTACCATCAGGCGCAGGCCTATACAGATCTCGCGGCACAGGTTGATCGACTGCTATCCGATCCGAACAGCGGTATATCGTCTGCGCTGTCCAGCTTCTTTAATTCTATGCAACAGCTTTCGGATGATCCGAGTTCCATTCCTGCGCGCCAAGGCGTATTGGCCGAAGCGGATAATCTGACGAGTCGCTTGGCCTCCGTTGCGGGGCAATTCAGCGGCATTAGTCAGGAAATCAATACGCGGATGCGCTCCTCTGTCGAGGAAATCAATGGCCTGTCATCACACATTGCCGAATTGAATGAAGCCATTACTCGCGCCCGGGCTCAAACGGGAGGCAATGAGCCCAATGATTTGCTCGATCAGCGCGATCAGGCTTTGCTTGAACTGTCGAGTTTTATGGACATTAAAGTCGTCAAGCAGGATGGCGATACCATGAATGTGTTTACTAGTACCGGTGAATCCATTGTACTGAATAACCGCAGTATGGCGCTTGGCGTAACCGGCAGTGAATTTGATCCCACCCGCTTGGAGATAACTCTGGAAAGCGACAGCGGCACCCGTGAAATCAGTGGCTTGATCCGTGGCGGCAGTCTCGGCGGCGTATTGAATTTCCGGGAAGAACTGATGGATCCGGCCCTGGCCCAGCTCGGTCGCATGAGTTATGGCCTGGCGGAAGCTGCAAATTCCCAGCACCGTGCCGGTATGACCCTGAATGGCGAACTTGGTGGAGACCTGTTTTCTATCGCTTCGCCGGAAGGCGTTGCCTCACGCAATAACACCGGGGGCGCGCTCGTTACAGTCGGTATCACGGACACCGGCGATTTGACGACAGACAATTACCTGCTGCAATACAACGGCACGTCGTATCAGCTCTTTAACGCCCGCACCGGTGCTGCTGAACCCACTACGGGCACAGGCACTGCCGCTGATCCATTATTGGCCGCGGGAATGAGTATTTCACTCAGCACTACGCCTGCAACCGGTGACCGTTTTCTGATTAAGCCCACTTCCAATATGAGTGGCAGCCTGGAACTCGCGATTAGCCGTCCCGATGACCTTGCCGCTGCGGCCGCAACCCGCGTTAGCGCGGCAAGCACGAATCGGGGCGATGCGGCCTTGGTCTCAAGCTCTGTGATTGACGCAACCGATCCGCAGTTATTAACAACGGCCACCCTCGAATTTCTGAGCCCGACGACCTACCAGATCAACGGTGCGGGCAGTTTCACTTATACCCCGGGTACGGCAATTGATATTAACGGCAGTCGATTGACTCTGGATGGTACACCGGCGGCGGGTGATCGCTTTACGCTGTCATCGAATAGTGGCGGGGTGGGTGACAACCGTAACGCCTTGGCCTTGGCCAACCTGCAGGATCGCGGGCTGTTTGAAGGCGGCAACACCTCGGTTATGGATTCAGCGACAACCCTGCTGGGCGATGTAGCCGTGGCAACACGCGCTTCCTCGGTACAGGCCTCATCGCAGTTATCTCTGCTTGAACAGAGTGTGGCGCGGCGCGAATCGGTTTCCGGGGTAAATCTGGAGGAAGAAGCGGCCAATATGCTGCGTTTTCAGCAGGCCTATCAGGCAGCGTCACAAGCCGTCAGTACTTCGAACTCCCTGTTTCAGACGCTGATTAACGCCTTCCGATAGTGAGACGACGATGAGAATTTCATCTAACCAGCTTTTCCAGCAAGGTCTCAGTGCCATGATCGACAAGCAGTCGACCCTGAGCCGTACCCAATTGGAAATCAGTAGCGGTCAGCGCATCGCAACGGCAGCCGATGATCCCGTTGGCGCCGTGCGCGCGGCAGGTCTGGATGCAGCCATTGTACGAGGTGAGCAATACGTCAAAAACGCCGGGTTTGCACGAACCCGACTGGCCGCGGAAGAAAGTGCGGTCGATAATGCAATCAATGTGTTGCAGCGTCTGCGCGACCTGACCTTGCAGGCCAATAACGCCAGTCAAAGTAACGAATCCCGAGCTGCCATTGGTCGAGAAGTTCGCGAGCAGCTTGACAACCTGTTAGGGATTGCCAATACCGCCATGGGCGATGGCAATTACCTGTTCTCCGGTTATCAGGAGAAAGTTCAACCCTTTAGTTTTAGCAATGGCACATTGACCTACCACGGCGACGATGGACGGCGCGACATACAACTGGGGCCGGGGCGCAGCGTTGCGGATGCTGATCCAGGGTCGCAGGTTTTTGCCGGTATCCGTAAAGGTAACGGCGACTTTGAAGCACTGGCGAATTCCGCCAATACCGGTTCAGCGGTGGTCAGTGTTGGTTCGGTGACCGATAAAACGGCATGGGATGAGCGCACCTATGAAATTGTGTTCACCAGCCCTACGAATTACGACATCGTGGATGACACGTCCACGGTGATAAGCAGTGGAACATATAACGAAGGCGATACCATTGAGTTGGCCGGTGTCAGCGTTGGCCTAAGCGGCCCTGCCGCAGCCGGCGACCGTTTTACGGTTCGCGCCAGTGAACGCAGCGATGTTATGTCGATTGTCGAGCAGCTAGCGCAGACACTGGAAACAACCGCAAACACCAGTGGTGAGCGCGCCGCCCAAAGTAATGGATTGAACGTGGCGCTGAGCGATATCAGTCGAGCGATCGATCACCTAGTGGAGGTCCAGACCAGTATCGGCGCGCGGCTGAATGTGGTCGATCAGGAAGAAAATCTCAATGAGAACGTGAATGTGCAATTGCAGGGAACCCTGTCCGGCATTCGCGACGCCGATATTGTTGAAGCTGCCACACGCTTTAACCAAACACTCATAAGCCTGCAGGCTGCGCAGCAGGCCTTTGCCCGCGTTCAGCAGCTATCGCTGTTTAACGTACTGTAACCCCTGAGCCTTAATCTCACGTCATTGCGCAGCTAAAACACCGCATGGGGTGCGCTCCGGCGCCCAACGACGCGGTTATACGCATCCCACCTACGTACATCCACCTACAAAAAAAGTGTAAAGATCCCCAAAAATACGCCGATAAGATGAGTGAACGCGACGAGGCCTGCATGGCTGATGTCCCGAAACGAGCAAGACTCATACTCATTGAAGGAGTACAACCATGTCTCTGGTTATCAACACAAACGTTGCATCACTGAACGCTCAGCGTAACGTTGACCGTTCGCAAGGTGACCTCAACACGGCCCTGCAACGCCTGTCTACTGGCCTGCGTATCAACAGCGCCAAAGACGATGCGGCAGGTCTCGCCATCTCAACCCGTTTCACCACGCAGATCAACGGTCTGAACCAGGCTGTGCGAAACGCCAATGACGGCATCTCGCTGGCCCAGACTGGTGAGGCTGCGTTGGATGAAATTACCAACAACCTGCAGCGCATCCGCGAGCTGGCAGTTCAGTCTGCTAACGCCACGAACTCTGCGTCTGACCGTCAGGCTCTGGACGAAGAAGTTCAGCAGCGTCTGGCTGAGATCAACCGTATCGCTGGCCAAACAAGCTTCAATGGTCAGAAAATCCTGGACGGCAGCTTTGGTACTGCTCAGTTCCAAGTGGGCGCCAACGTGGGCGAGACCATTTCGGTCAACTTGGCTACTGGCGTAAAAGCCACTCAAATCGGTCAAATCGCGAGCGGCACCAATACCGTCACTACCGGTGCTTTTGCGGCCAATGACTTCAGCATCGCCGTAGGCTCCAACGACGCAGTTAACGTCGGCGCCTCAACCGCGGGCAGCGAGGGCATTGATGCGACACTGACCGAAGGTGGGCAGGCAGCTTCAAGTGCTTTTGCCAAGGCAGAAGCAATCAACTCGGCGGGTATTTCTGGTCTGAGTGCTACCGCAACCACCTCTGCGACCATCGCCTTTACGGACGTAACTAGCGCTGGTGGTGCTGGTACCTACTCACTGCAGATCAACGATACAATGATCTACGATGGCACCGTTGTATCCGCCACTCTGGACATCGACGATGTTGCTGCAGCTATCAACCAGAACTCCGCTTCAACCGGTGTAACGGCCGAAGTTGATGGTACTGATATCGTCCTCACTGCTGCGGATGGTCGCACAGTGCAGATTGACGAGACTTTGGGCGGCGATACTGCTGGCGGGGTAGGTGACTCCACCAACTACGGTTCACTGACACTGTCAGCGTCAGATACCATTACTCTTGCGGGCGATCCATCTACAGCTGGCTTTTCGGCCGGTACCATAGCGCTGGATACTGCTACGGTTTCTAGTGCATCGGTAACGACCGTAGCGAACTCCAACACCGCTATCCAGCGTGTGGACGCGGCGCTTGAGTCTGTGAGCACACTGCGCGGTGACTTCGGTGCGGTTCAAAACCGCTTCGAGTCCACCATCACCAACCTGCAAACCATCTCTGAAAACCTGTCTGCCTCGCGCAGCCGGATTCAGGATGCGGATTTCGCGGCCGAGACAGCCAAGCTGACTCGCGCGCAGATCCTGCAACAGGCTGGTATCTCCATCCTGGCTCAGGCCAACTCGGCACCGCAAAGTGTATTGTCCCTGCTGCAGTAAGTCGCAGCTGACCCGCCGGGCTAACCCAGCGGAGTCCAGTGATCGGGGGGATGGCCTTAGTGGCCATGCCCCTTTTCGCGTTTCGATTTCAGTAGCCGCGTGGAATGCGAGGTGAAATGATGGATATCAATGTCAACAAAAGTCAGGGCGTGGCCACAGCGGATGCGGCAACCAGAAGCTCGCCTAACCCGGATAGCGGCAAGACATTGCCGGTTTTACCGGTGTCGAAAGGCAATAGCGGCCAGGCCGCGGTGGTCCTCGAGGGCGGTAAATCGGCATCGCCGCCACCCGAGCTTAAAATGTCCAGTGAAACCGTTGAGCGCCTGAACAAGGTGCTGCAGGAAAGAGCTCGGGAGCTGGAGTTCTCGGTCGATGAAGACAGCGGGCACATCGTTGTCCGGGTGATTCACAAGGAAAGCGGAGAAGTAATTCGGCAATTGCCACCGGAGGTTGTGCTGCGTTTTGCAGACGCCTTTACCAAGGGTACCGGCAGCTTAGTGGAAGAATTCGCTTGATTGGCCCAAGGTTTGCATTGCTTTACAGTGAAGTACTGTGTTTTTTAACTCAGGGGTAGCGCATGGCACAGATTATCTCCAGCGGAATCGGTTCGGGGCTCGATGTCTCGGGCTTAGTGTCGCAGCTGGTACAGGCAGAGCGTGCCCCCGTAGAAAACCGCTTGAATACCAAGGAAATAAAAGCCCAATCCCGGTTGTCCGCGTACGGCACGTTGAAATCCTCACTGAGCAGTTTTCAGAGTGCGTTGACCGCGTTGCAGAACAGTGAGCTTTATCAAGGGCGCACCAGTACCGTTTCCAACAAAGATCTGTTCACTGTCAGCGCCGGGGATACCGCCTCGGTCGGCAATTACACCATTCAGGCCGAAAATTTGGCTAGTCGTCACAAGCTGGCCTCAACAGCCTTCGCAGATGACGATACTTCTGTGGGTACAGGAACGCTTACCTTCACTATCAGCGGTGAGAGCTTTGATCTCGAAATTAGCAGTGGCAGCGATTCCCTCTCTGCGATTCGCGATGCCGTTAACGATGCCAGTGACAACGTTGGTGTTAAAGCCTCGATCATTCGGGATGAAAACGGTAGCCATCTGATCTTCACAGCGGATGAAACGGGTGCCGACAACGCTATCACCATCAGTGCGACGACAACCGGTACAGATACCGGCGACCTGACCCAGCTGAATTTTGACCCCAACGCAATACCTGCGAACAACCCAATGACGGAACAACAGGAAGCTCTGGATGCAACGCTGATCATTGACGGGTTTACCGCCAAAAGTGCGACCAACACATTTGATAATGTGATTGACGACGTTTCGATCAACTTGAAGGACAGCGAAGCGGGGCAGAAAGAAAGCCTGGACATTGCTCTCGACAAATCCGCGGTTAAAAAAGCGATCAACCAATTTGTGCAGGCCTACAATACGCTGAGAGACAACATCAATACGCTGAAAGCCTATGATCCTGACACAGGTGCAGCAGGACTTCTTCAGGGTGATAGTGCAACCAATCGCTTATCCAGCCAGCTGCGACAAGCGATCAGTGACACGGTCTCGGGGGCCGACGCTGACCTCGATACCTTGGCTGAAATAGGTATAACTACGAACTTCGAAAACGGGACTTTGAAAGTCGACAAGGATATGCTCGACAGTCTCGTGGACGAACGCTTCGATGATTTTGTGTCGCTGTTTGCTGGCGACAACGGATTGGCATCGAGATTGGATGGCCTGGCTGATCAATACACGAAATTTGAAGGCACACTGGATACCCTGAGCAATGGCTTGCAGGGTGAGATTGATCGAATTACCGACCAAAGAGAAAGTTTGGCTAGGCGTCTGGCCAGTGTAGAAGCCCGCTATCTGCAGCAGTTTAACGCATTGGACACGCTACTTGGTGAGCTGAATCAGACCAGCAGTTTCCTGACATCCCAGCTCGATAATCTGCCTGGTTTCACGAAAAAGGATTAATAGGTATTTACCACCAATACCTAAAGATGGCCGTGTTTTGGTCGATATCCTGAGTAGCACAGGCCAACGCAGATGAGGACGAGGTTATGAGTTATTCCAACGGACGCGCCGTTAATGCCTACAACACAGTGGGTGTAAACAGCCGGATCGAATCCGCCAGCCCGCACCGTCTCATCAGCCTTTTGCTTGATGGTGCGCTGGAAAAAATCGCCGTTGCGAAAGGTCATATTCAGCGCAATGAAGTGACCGCCAAGGCTCAGTCTATTGGCCGCGCCATGTCGATCGTTGAAGGCCTGCGCATGAGCCTCGATCATTCGGTGAAGAACGAAATCACCACCAATCTGGACGAGCTCTACAGCTACATGGGGCGACGTTTGTTGTATGCCAATCTTAAATCCGATGCTGCGGTGCTGGACGAAGTCAGCGATTTGCTGCGCGAGCTCCATGAAGCCTGGACGGCCATTGGAGATCAGGAAACGAAACCCGCCATTGCAGCTGTAGAGTGACCACACTTATGGATAACGTTGTCTCGATCCAGAGCCGGGCTCTGGCCGAATGCAGTGAAAAGCTGGACCGGATTCGCGCGATCAGCGAGGCGATACTCGACGCTGCTGAAGAGGGCGACTGGGAACTGGCGCTCGCGCGGCAGCGATTTCGGAGTACCGAGCTGACTGCGTTCTACGCGCAAGGTGATGATCTGCCTCAAGAAGTTGCTGAAATGATCGCCGCTGGTATTCGTGAAATACTGGCTGTAGATGCCAAAGTGACAGATCTCGCCTGCAAGGGTAAAACCTCGCTACAAGAAGAAGCGGCCCTGAAACAGCGCAACAGCCTTGCGGCTCAGGCCTATCTCAACCAATCCTCATAGTACATTCCCCCGCCAGTGCGATGATTAAGGGGGGTATTTATGCGGGTATCTGCGTATACCTTCCTCCCTTCGTTACTCCTAAGCTGTAGTCAGACTGAGACAGTTTGAATCAGTCTGGCAGCGTAAAATCGCGCTCGCAGTAGACGCAGCGTTCAAAGGCAGAAATCTGGGGCTAGCAATTCCTTCAGCGCTTTGAGCCAACACTAATCAATAACGTGGCGAGATAAACGATGGCAGGTTCAACGGTCAAGGTGTCCTACATTCATGCCGATCGCGGTCCGCTGGGTCGTTCCGAAGCCCAGCGCAGTGTTCGCGAACTCATCGATCAGGTAGCCGCGTTTGATACCCTGGTGCTTATTCAGGGTGAGTCTGGCAGCGGCAAGGAAGTGGTTGCTCGATCCATTCACAATACCTCGAATCGCAAAGACAAGCCCTTCGTGCCCGTAAACTGCGGTGCGATTCCGCCCGACTTGCTCGAATCCGAGCTGTTCGGGCATGAGAAGGGGGCGTTTACCGGCGCAATCACCGCCCGCAAAGGCCGCTTTGAAATGGCTGAGGGCGGTACGCTGTTCCTCGACGAGATCGGGGACATGAGCTTCAACATGCAGGTAAAACTGCTGCGTGTGTTGCAGGAGCGATGTTTTGAGCGCGTCGGCAGCAACCAGACCATTCAGTGCAACGTGCGCATTCTGGCCGCAACGCACCGGGATCTGGGCGCAATGATCGAGGCGGGGACATTCCGTCACGATCTGTTTTACCGGCTGAATGTCTTTCCCATCACGGTTCCGCCACTGCGCGAGCATCTGTCCGACCTGCCGGAGCTGGTAACCCATTTTCTCGATCGCTTTAAAGAAAAGGGCATGGTGACACCGCGTTTCACCAAGACTGCTCTGGAAGCCCTGCAGGGCTATCACTGGCCAGGTAATGTTCGGGAGCTGGAAAACATTCTTGAGCGACTGTCTATTACTCACGGTGGCCGTCTGGTCAGTGCGCGCGACTTGCCTTGTCCGATCGGTTCTCCTCTGGCGAGTGAGGAAACGGCAGAGGAAATCAGTTTTCTGCTGGGCAATAGCAATGACGAAGACGAGGAAGTGCTTGAGAACGAAGCTTCCGACCCGGTTCTCGATTTGCCGGAAGAGGGCTTCGACCTGAAAGCACATATTCAGGCACTGGAAAAACAGTTTATTGTGCAGGCGCTGGAGCGCGCCAATGGCACAGTCACCCAGGCGGCGAAGCTGCTGGGCCTGCAGCGCACTACGCTGGCGGAAAAAATGAAGAAGCTGCAAATGACCTGATTAGCGGAAGAATTTATTGAGTAGAAACGGCGACCTTGTGTCGCCGTTTTTTATGTTGGGGGTAAAAGATTTTTGCTGTTAGAAGTGCCGCCAATAAACCGGCGTCAAAAAAATGTCGTCGGCACTTGTGCTCTCTGTAAGGTACTGAAATAAAAAGATAAAAAGCAATGGCACGGCGTTTGCAGTAACAAGGTTAACAGAAACCTTGAGAGCCCTGGTGCCATGAGCCTGAAACCCCGAAACGCCCGACTGCTGATCATCGATTCAACGCCTGCAACCGCGGCGTCGATGAAGCGAGCGTTGCTGCATGCAGGTTATGAAGTCGACTGCGGTCACTCTGAGCAGGAAGCCCTTACTGCCCTGCACAGCGCACGTTACAGCTTGGTACTCTGCGAAAAACCGTTCTACGAGTCGGGCGAGATTCTCAATGCCATTCGCGGCCTGTCAGTGCAGGTGCCGGTGCTGGTTACCGCAGACACACAGACCGTCAATGCGGTCGTAGAGGCCGTAAAGAGCGGCGCTGCCGATTTTCTGTCAAAGCCAATTGATCCAGCCATGCTGGTTAAGGTGGTAGCAGAATATGTGCCAGAGGAATCCTCAAATAATCTGATTGCCGCTGATCCCTCTACCTTGAAAATCTGCGACTTGGCTTCTCGGGTTGCCGCTACCGATGCCACAGTCCTGATCAGTGGCCCCAGCGGGGTCGGCAAGGAAGTTTTCGCACGCTATATCCACAGCCAATCCTCACGCACGGATCAACCCTTTATCGCCCTGAACTGCGCTGCGATTCCTGAGAATATGCTGGAAGCCATGCTCTTCGGCTATGAAAAGGGCGCCTACACCGGTGCTGTGAACAACCATATCGGCAAATTTGAGCAGGCCCAGGGTGGAACACTGCTTCTGGATGAAATCAGCGAGATGGATTTGTCGCTGCAGGCGAAGCTGCTGCGCGTCTTGCAAGAGAAAGAGCTCGAACGGCTGGGCGGCAAACGCACCATCCGTCTGAATGTGCGTGTACTGGCCACGACTAACCGCGATCTGCGAGAGACCGTAGCGCGCGGTGAATTTCGGGAAGACCTGTTTTACCGCTTGAATGTTTTCCCTCTCGCTATCCCGTCACTGCGTGCCCGCCCAGAAGACATTATTCCGCTGGCCAGACATTTTGTGACTATCGATCGCGATGCTGACCAGGTCAGCCGCCTGTCAGTGGCAGCTGAGCAGAAGTTGAAGGACTACCACTGGCCGGGGAACGTGCGCGAGCTCGACAACGTGATTCAGCGCGCCTTGATTCTCCAGTCCCGCCGCACTATTGATGCGGAGGATATCCAGTTTGAAAGTTTTGGGCTTCAAACTGCCACTCAGGCGGAGTGCGTTGAGCCATCAGGCGCCGGCAGTTTGAACGACTGGATGCGCACTCAGGAGCATCGGCAGATCGAGAATGCTATTCGACAGGGTGGCAGCAAAAAAGAAGCTGCGGCCATTCTGGGCATCAGTCCGCGCACGCTGCGCTACAAACTGCAACGACTGCGCGAAGCGCAGTACGCAAATTGAGTGAGGGCTAAATTATGTCTGACAATATGCGTGTAGACAGCATCCTCAGCCAGATCCGCGCCATTCGCAATGAAGCGAAACCGGCCGCGATAGAAGGGCTGAACCCGGTCAAGGAAGCGCAGCCCGCCCAGGATAGTTTTGCCAAAATGCTGACAGATTCCGTGAATGCCGTCAGCGATACCCAAAAAAGCGCCTCAGATCTGGCGCAGGCCTTCGAGCGTGGCGACAAGAATGTGAGCCTGGCAGAAGTGATGGTCGCTTCCCAAAAAGCCAATGTTTCTTTTACCGCGATGGTAGAAGTCCGCAACAAAATGATTGACGCGTATCAGGAAGTGATGCGCATGTCGGTGTGATGAGGGAGTGCGCCTAAATGGCTGAGGCTGCAGTAATGAATGCCGGTACCTTACGGCAAACCATAGAAAGTAAACCCTGGTTGCGCCAGATCATGATGATGGTGGGTATTGCCGCCAGCGTTGCGGTTGGTGTCGCGGCGGTCATGTGGTCACAGGAGCCCGAATACCGAACACTTTACGGCTCCATGCCGCCGGAGCGCTCTGCCTCTGTTCTGGATGCACTGTCCTCTTCGGGAATTCCCTATAGATTACAACAGCAAACCGGTGCGATTCTGGTGCCTGCGGATCGATTGCACGATGCGCGTATTCAGCTCGCCGGTTCCGGCGTGATCAATGACGGTTCCGGCCTGGAAATGCTGCGCGAAGAAAAAGGCTTCGGCGTCAGCGATTTCATGCAATCCAAGAAATACGAGCACGCGCTGGAAACCGAACTGGCCCGCACGATTGAAAGCATGCATCAGGTTCGCAAGGCACGGGTTCATCTGGCAATACCGAAGCAAACCGTATTCGTTCGCGATCAACGCAGCGCCAGTGCCTCGGTCATGCTGGATATCTACGCCGGCAGTACGCTGGATCGACAGCAGGTGCGCGCCATTATCAACATGGTGAGCGGCAGCGTACCGGAATTGGACGCAACGTCAGTCACCGTCGTGGATCAGACTGGCAATCTGCTGTCTTCTCTGGAAGAAGAGACCGGCTTAGAGGTCAGTGCGAAACAGTTTGAGTACCGGAAAAAGATTGAGAAGGAATACGAGAATCGTATTACCAACCTGCTCACGCCGATAGCCGGGCTGGGCAAGGTTAAGGTTCAGGCAGCGGTTGAGCTGGATTTTTCTCGTATGGAAGAGAGCCGCGAGAGCTGGAACCCTGAGGCGCAGGTACTCCGCAGTGAACAGGTGAACACCAATCGCCGTGGCGGCGCTGCCGGTGCGGGCGGTGTGCCCGGGGCCTTGGCAAATCAGCCGGTTGGCCGAGCCGACGCCAATGGCGGGGAAAATGAAACAACGGAAAGCAGCTCAATCACCCGAAACTATGAAATCGAGAGGGTGCTTAACTATACAGCTCGACCGGCGGGTGACATTCAACGCATTTCCGTGGCGGTGGTCCTCGATGATGCGGTCGCAGAGCCCACGCCTGATGGCGAAGGTGAGGGCGCAACGAAAGCTGCCTATACCGCCGATCAATTGGCGCAACTGTCTGGTCTGGTGCGTGATGCGATTGGTTTTGACGAGGCACGCGGTGACCGGGTGAGTGTGATCGCTACCAGTTTCCGCCCCGCGATGATTGAAGAGGGTGAGCCTGAGGCACCGCCGCTGTGGGAGCAGCCCTGGTTTGTTGGCCTGTTGAAGCAAGTGCTGACCGGTATTGCGGTCATTCTTATCGTGTTCAGTGTGATTCGCCCGAGCATCAAATCGCTCATGCAAGCACAAACGGGTGCCAAGGATCTGGCTCCTGCGGCGAACTCCGGCCATGGAGGCGGTGCAGAGTTGAGCCCGGCCATTGCCGCGTTGGCGGCACCGGGCAGTGTACAGAAAGTGGAAGAGGGCCTCGATGCGATACGAGAAGTAGCGGATCAGGATCCAAAATTGGTAGCGCAAGTGGTTAAAAACTGGGTGGCACGCGATGGAAAATAGTGTGGAAATCAGTGGTAGCGAGCAGGCCGCTGTCCTATTGCTGATGATGGGTGAGGAACGTGCAGCCAAGATTCTGCAGCATGTCGACTACGAAGCCGTAGAAAAAATCGGTGCGGCGATGGCTGGCATCAAACAGGTCGATTCTAACCGTGCTCACTCTGTCTGCAATCAATTTCGCGAAGATCTCAACAGTCATACCCCCTTGGGTATCGGTGTGCCGGGTTACGTAAGAAACCTGTTGGTTAACACTATGGGTGAGCAAACGGGCAGCACCCTGGCAGATCGCTTGCTTGGTGACGACAGCCCGCGGGAGCTGGATTCGCTGCGCTGGATGGATCCAGACACGATTCTGCATATTTTGCAGGACGAACATCCCCAAATTATTGCTATTACCTTGGCGCATCTCGACCAGAGTTTGTCTTCGCGTGTCGTCGCAAAGTTGGAAGAAGGCTTACAGGAAGATGTTCTGTTCAGAATTGCGACGATGGACAAAATCCCTGAATCTGCGATGAAACAGCTGCAGTCGACCCTGAAAACCAAGCTGGATTTGTCTTCTAGCTTCAAAACCAAAACTGTGGATGGTGCTACAACTGCCGCCGGCATTCTAAATGGTCTTGATGGCGACACTGAGGCCAGGATTCTGGAAACTTTGGCTAAAACCGATGAAACCATGCGGCAGCGGCTTGAGGATCTCATGTTCGTGTTTGGCAATTTGGCTGAGCTGGACAATAAGGGTATGCAGTTGCTGCTGCGTGAAGTGACCAGCGAACAGCTGTCTGTTGCACTGAAGGGCGCCGACGAACTGGTTCGTGACAAGGTCTTCAGCAATATGTCCAAGCGCGCCAAGGAACTGTTGGTGGACGATATGGAAAGCCGTGGCCCGACCAAGCTCAGTGATGTGGAAGATGCACAAAAAGCTATCCTCGCCGTGGCGAGGCAACTGGCTGAGGATGGCAAAATTAACCTCGGCAGCTCTTCCGACGACTATGTTTAAGGGGTTGGTGGAATAGCCATTGATGAGCGCGAATCTGAACGAAGACGCCTACGACCTGCGCTTGCTTAATGACGGCGATGCACAGGGCTGGACCCCGCCTAGCGTGGCGAGTGCCACGGCAGCTACGTCACAGGCTGAAAATGAAGAACAGCAGATTCTTGCCTTGATTGAGGAGGCCCGTCAAGAAGGCCTGGAGATGGGGCGCGCGGAAGGTTTACGTGAATATCAGCAGAAAATTGCTGAAGTTCAGCAGCTGATTCAAGCCTTGGCCAGTCCTCTGGACGCGTTGGACGAGCTGGTAGAGCAACAACTGGCACAACTGGCGCTGGGAATTGGCCAGCAATTGGCGCAGCATCGCCTGGAGCATCATCCCGACGATATCGTCGCTGTAGTTAAAGCCGGACTCGAGCTGCTACCGGTTAGCGCCGAGCCCGCCAGAATCAAGGTTCACCACGCTGATGCCGCCATTCTCCGAGAGGCCGATACCGTGGACCATCGCATTGAAATCATTGAAGACCCGGCTGTGGCGCGTGGCGGCTGCCTGCTGCTGGCAGGCAGTTCCACGATAGATCGCAGCGTGGCAGCGCGGCTCAAGCAAGTGGTGAATAAGGTCTTGGGCGAAGGCGCCGACTTCCCGGAGGAGGGCGAATGAGGGCTGATACCAGACAGCTACAGCGAAACCAGCGTTGGCATGGCGCCTTACAGGGGCTGACCAGCAACCTGGAAAAAACAGAACCCCTTCTGGTTGAAGGTAAGTTGAAGCGTGTTGTGGGAACCACCCTGGAAGCCGAAGGTTGTTCAGTGCCCATTGGCGGCTATTGCCGCGTCGCTACTGCCGACGGTGGATGGCTGGAAACGGAAGTCGTAGGCTTTGCTGGCGATAGAACCCTGCTAATGCCGACCGGGGAGTTGCGTGGGGTTATGCCCAATGCGCGAGTTGTTCCCTCACCCGGCGGTGGCGAGTTACTGGTTGGCGATCAGTTGCAAGGGCGAATTATTGATGCCTCTGGGCGAGCTCTGGATGGCCGCGGCCCGCTGAACTGCACTGAAACCCGATCAATCCAATCAACGCCTATTAACCCCCTGTCGCGCAACCCAATTCGCGAGCCGCTGGACGTCGGCGTGAAAGCCATCAACGGTATGTTGACCGTTGGGCGCGGCCAACGGATTGGCTTATTTGCCGGCAGCGGCGTCGGTAAGAGTGTGCTGCTTGGCATGATGACCAAGTTCACCAATGCCGATGTGATTGTCGTGGGCCTTATTGGTGAGCGGGGCCGAGAAGTTAAGGAGTTCGTCGATTCGATATTGGGTAGCGAGGGCATGTCCCGGTCAGTAGTTATCGCTACACCGGCGGATCACCCGCCACTCATGCGTTTGCGCGGTGCCTGGCTGGCAACCGCCGTGGCTGAACACTTTCGCGATCAGGGAAAAAACGTATTGCTTCTGATGGACTCTCTGACAAGATTTGCTCAGGCGCAGCGTGAAATCGCTCTTGCTGTCGGTGAACCACCGGCGACTAAGGGCTACCCACCCTCCGTTTTTGCACGATTGCCGCAATTGGTAGAGCGAGCGGGTAACGGTGCACTCGGTGGTGGTTCAATTACGGCTTTTTATACCGTGCTGGCTGAGGGCGATGACCAAAACGACCCGATTGTCGATTCAGCAAGAGCTATTCTCGATGGCCATATCGTGTTGTCGAGAAAACTGGCAGAAGCCGGACACTACCCGGCGATTGATATTGAACAGTCTGTCAGTCGGGTGATGAACGACATAGCAGACAAAAGTCACCTGGATATGGTGCGATTTCTGCGGCAGAACTACGGATTATATCAGCAGAACCGGGACCTCATCACGATCGGCGCCTATCAGAAAGGCAGTGACCCGAGACTGGATGAAGCCGTGAGGCTGTGGCCCAAGATTAACCGTTTTCTACAACAGGATGTGCGGGAATCAGTAGGCTTTGATGCCAGTCTGGACAGTTTGTTTGCAATCGGCGGTAACTGACGAGCAGTACCCGTCATACCACGAGCGGTGAGCTCGAGCACAGTGAAGGAAGACGGGATTGATTACCTAATTACGGGGAATAAGCGGAATGCAGCGCTCAAAACGAATCACTAAAGTGGCGGAAATCGCTGAACGCGAAGAAAAAATCGCCGCCGAGAAGTTCCAGAATGCGCTTAGCAATTATCAGAACGCTAACAACAAATTAACCGAACTGGCTGAGTACCACGCGGAATACTCACAACGCTCCAAGCCTGCAGCAGGGAACCTCAATTTATCCAGCTTGCAGGATACGCGTGCTTTTTTGCGCAAACTGAGCGAAGTGATCACCATTCAGAAATCTGTCGTCAACCAGAGCGAGTTGCAGCTGGAAAAGGCGCGTCAGCACTGGCTTGAGAAAAAGCAGAAAACCACTTCCCTCGATCGCCTCGCGCACAACTACCGCAAAGAAGAGCACGCTGAACTTGCCAGAAGAGAGCAACTGAACAGCGACGACCTGAATGTGCTTCGTTTTAGCTGGATGCAGCGTCAACAGTCTGCACAGTGACATGTCTGGCACGCCATTTGCTCTCTTAAATACCGTCAAGCTGAATTCAATAGAGCGCATCCCTTTTAAGCGCTCTCTGCCGTGAGATATTTTGTTAATGGAAATTAGCCAATCCAACAATCTTGGTGATCTTGCAGCGCTGCTGCAGCTGCCTCTGCAGGCAGGAAATCCCTCTCAGTTGCCCCTTTCAGCCAGCGCGAATCCCAGTGATGGTGTGGCTTTCGGCAAGATCATGAGTCAGCTCCACGGCGCTGATCAGCCCCTTAACGTGGCCCAGACTGCGACCGAGACAGCACTTGTGCAGCCGATACAGGAAACGGCCCCGGCCTCTTTTGCCAACGCCTCGTTCGGATTGGTGACGGAGGGGGATAGCGGCAAAGACTTGCCGCTAGTGCGGCAAGTCGCAACCGAAAAATTGTCTGTTGTCGATGGCCTCCCACAAGATTTTGGCCATAGTGTAGCCCTGACTGCGCAACAATCGCTGCCATCGGAGCAGGCCGCTCTTGCAAGACAAGCCAGCGCCCAATTGGGTGGTATTCCCGACAGTCCACAGTCAGAACAGATGTCGCGCGGTAGTCAGGAGCAGGGATCTACCTCACAGCCAAAACTTGAAGGCCAGTCACCGGCTGAGCCGAAACCGGGTAGTGCTGAGTCGTCCAATGCCATTTGGCGGGATCGGGAGTTGAATCCATCGCAAACGGCGGTTTCTGATCTGGCCGCAAAACCTCAGCCTGAACCGAGCGAGACGCTGAAGACAGCCCTCCCGGTGGAGCTTCCCAAAAAGATTACCCGCCAGGAAGACGGGACCGGCAATGTACACCGGACCCTGGAAGGCCTGTCAGCGCTGAATCTGAGTCGCACCAGTAGTGCTACCCCGGTGCTTGAATCGGCAAGCCCTCAGGGCTTTACCGAGAAGGCGGTAGCCGATGCCTTTACCGAGAAAGTCGTATGGATGACAGGGCAGGGCGCGCAGCGCGCTAATCTGCAACTACACCCTGCTGAACTGGGTGCTCTCCAGATTCGTGTCACGATGATCGAAAACACGGCTCAGGTCGAAATTCATGCTCAGAACGCTGATACCGGCGAAATGCTGGAAACCTTGCTGCCTCGCCTTCAAAGCGCACTCGAACAGCAGGGCGTGAAAGTGGACGAGCTTAAACTCAATGCCAATGCACTGTTTGCAGAATCTGGTGAAGAGCGCTCCAGTCAGGCGAAAACCAATCAGAATAACACCCCTCAACAAACCTCCGAATCAGGGGATACCGAAGCAGACTCTGGTGGCGCCATCATAACGGAACTCTCGGGTAGCGAAGCGGGCCGTGTCGATTACTACGCCTGACGCGTCAGGATTTTGGCGTCTCGCTTTTAGAGCAATAAAAATATAGTGAAATCAGAAGGTTAAATACTGGCATAGCGTTTGCTATCACTCTGGGTAGTACCCAATAGCGCCTGATTTTTGGCGCAAGGAAGAGTGGAGCAGATTTGGCTATGAAAAATATTCTGATTATCGCGGCAGCCCAGACGGTTTTAGTTGCACTAACCGTTGTGGGCACTTGGTTCATGTTTCAATCAACCCAGCCGGCTGCCCCGGCAGTGGCTGGCGAGGGCGGTGAACTTGCCGCACCCGTTAAAGCCGATCCTATCTACATCTCTGTTGATCCTGCCTTTGTCGTCAATATGGAAGACCGGGGGAAAATGCGTTTTCTGCAAATGCAGCTCGAAGTCATGAGCCGCAATTCAGATGTAGAAGAGCTGATGGATAAGCACTACACGCGCGTAAGAAACGACCTCATTTTGACCTTTGATGGTCTGACCATGGATGACATCCGTCAGACCGAAGGGAAAACCAATCTTCAAGAAAGAGCACGCGTAGCGATCAACAACGTCTTGCTGGATGAGGCGGAGATTGAAGAGGCCATAGAGGCCGTGTACTTCACAAAATTCGTCGTGCAGTGAGGTCTTAATCGTGGCTGGTGTACTCGATCAGGAAGAAATTGATGCGCTGATGGGCGGCTTGGAAACCGGCGAACTTGAAACCGGGGAGCAGGAAGCGGTTGGGGTCGAATCCGAAACTGCAGTCACGGAAGCATCTACCGGCGGCAAAGCCAAAAGCTTCGACTACAGCAAGCATCACTACGCGCTGCATCGGCTGTTGCCAAAAATCCGGGAAGTACACAGCAACTACGCGGAAGCGCTGCAGGAAAAGATCGGCAAGCTTTCCTCGTCGGTCAACAAGGTAGAGATCGACGAATTGACCGTTACCGATCTGGATGAGCTCAGCCCACGCATAGACACACCGTGTCGCCTTGCCATTATTACTGCCAAGCCTATCGCCAGCCCGGTTTTGCTCGCCATAGAGTCCGATCTCGTGTTCGACATTGTTAACCGTTATTTCGGCGGCGGTAACAGCCTGCGCAAGACCCGCTTGAGCGAAAAATTTTCTTCAACCGAGATGAAGCTCAGTGAACTCCTGGTAGAAGACATGGTGACCGAGCTCGCCCCCGCGTGGCAGCCCTTGTTAGATATCGCGCCGACCATTAGCGGTTGGGAGTTCGATCCCCGTTCAGTAGACGCCTTGGACGAAAAAGAAGCACTGATCGCTACGCGCTTTAAAGTGAATTTCGATAATGGTGAGGGTGGTATTTGGGTGGTAGTGCCCTGGCACGGACTTGAACCCTTGCGCGGCCAGCTGAAAACCGCTGACAACCTCGCCTTGCCCAATACCGACCCAAATTGGCAGCCGAAATTTGTTGAAGGCCTGGAAGAAGCCAGTGTCGAGCTCGTTGCCGTGTTATCCGAGCAAAAGATCAAATTGAAGCATGCCATGCAATTGAAGAAGGGCGATGTCATTGCAATTAACGATCCGAAAGAAGTGGATATCAAAGTCGGTTGCGTACGTTTGATGCGAGCCCATTTTGGTACCCACGAAGGAAATATGGCCGCGCAGGTTCTCGAAATCTTGCGCAGCCCCATGGCCAACCGTCAGAAATAGAGGACACCCCATGAGCGAAGAAAATTCACAGGCTGCGGCACCGGAAATGGCGGAGCTTCAGGACAACGCCGGTGGTGCCGGCGGAGACATCAACCTGGATATGTTGCTAGACGTCAACGTGTCACTTGCTATCGAACTCGGCCGCTCGGAAATGAGCATCCGTGACCTGCTTCGCCTGAATCAGGGCTCTGTGGTTAATCTCGACCGAATGGCGGGCGAAGCACTGGATGTACTCGTTAACGGCACACTGGTAGCACGCGGTGAAATCGTCGTTGTTAAGGAAAAGTTCGGCGTCAAACTCACCGAAGTGGTCAGCCCTGAAGAGCGCGTTCGCCGCCTGAACTGAGGTCTTTGCATGCGTTTTATGTCAGCACTTTTTTTGTCCAGCCAGATATCACCGGCGATTGCGCAGAGCGCAGCGCGCGCGGCGGAGCCCATTTCTTACGGCAATGCCCTGAGTGTGGTTACCGGGCTGGCGATGGTTGTGGCCTTGCTGTTCGCACTGGCCTGGCTGATGCGCCGCAACAAAGGGGTATTGGGCAACGGCAGTCAGAAAATCGCTGTGATTTCCCAGCTGCCCGTGGGTGTACGAGAAAAGGTGCTGCTGCTGCGAGTGGGTGAGGAGAATGTGCTGGTGGGTTATTCCGGCGGCGGTCTCCAAGCCTTACATGCATGGCATGGTGATATTCCCGCAGATATCGAAGTCACGGATCAGCCTCCCCAAAATTTCGCTGACTATCTGTCACGACTGCGCGCAAACCGGAGCGACAAATGAAGCGTCTTGCGCTTGCACTAGTACTGATTCTGCCACTTTCAGCTCTGGCGCAAAATGCTGGGCTGCCGGCAGTGACGCTGGAAACAGCTGCCGATGGCAGCGGCGAATATACCCTGTCGATTCAATTGCTGGCACTGATGACCGTGCTGACCCTGCTGCCCGCATTGCTGCTGGGCATGACAGCGTTCACGCGCATCATCATTGTTCTCGGTATTTTGCGTCAGGCGCTGGGTACCGGGCAGGCACCGTCGAATCAGGTACTGCTTAGCATCGCGCTATTTTTAACCCTGTTTATCATGTATCCGGTGTTCCAAACCGTACACGCAGACGCCATCACACCTTACCTCGCTGGCGATATGGCCTTTGCCGATGCGGTAAAAACCGGATTCGCGCCGATTCGCGAATTTATGCTGGCCCAGACTCGTGAGTCCGATATCGCCATGTTTTCCGGTATCGCAGGCGTACAGTCCATCGAATCACCGGAGGACATTCCCTTCGCAGTGCTGATGGCCTCCTTCCTGACCAGCGAGTTGAAGACAGCCTTTCAAATCGGATTTTTGCTGTTTGTTCCCTTTGTGGTCATCGATCTGGTTGTTGCCAGCATTCTGATGTCGCTCGGCATGATGATGCTGTCTCCCATGCTGGTTTCACTGCCTTTCAAAATTATGCTGTTTGTGCTGGTCGACGGTTGGGTGCTCCTGATGGGTTCCCTGGCGGCCAGCTTTGCAACGTGAGGTTTTATGACTCCTGAAGACGTCATTGAAGTAGGCCGTCAAGCCATGACCCTATCGGTCTTGCTCGCCGCTCCGCTGCTGCTGGCAGCCCTGGCTGCCGGTGTGCTGATCGGTATGTTTCAGGCAGCCACCCAGATTCAGGATATGACCTTGAGTTTCATTCCTAAGCTGGTGGTGTTTGTGATTGCGCTGGGTATTGCCGGTCCGTGGATGCTGCGGCTGGCGATTGATTTTACCCATCGCATGTTCGAAACCATTCCGGTTGTCATTGGGTAGCGTTATGGTTTTTGAGGAAGCTCAAATCAGCGCCTGGATTGCCTCTCTCTGGTTGCCCTTTCTGCGGGTAACCGGTGCGATGATGGCAGCACCGCTGTTTGGTTCTTCCTACGTACCGATTCGCTCGCGCATTGCGGTAGCGCTTTTTACCGCCCTCGCGGTGGCACCAGTGATTCCGCAGGCGCCAGCCGTGAGTGCCCTCAGTCTTGAAGCTGTAGTAATAGCGGCCAATGAGATTGTCATCGGTATCTGCATCGGCTTTCTGGTGCAGCTGGTTTTTGAAGCCATTGTCTTTGCCGGGCAGACCATTTCCATGGGAATGGGCTTAGGCTTTGCGATGATGGTTGACCCCCAGCGCGGTAATTCGGTGCCCATACTTAGTCAGTTTTTCCTCTTGATAACGCTGCTTATTTTTCTTGCCCTCGATGGACATCTGGCCTTTTTGGAACTCGTTGCTGGTAGCTTTGCGATCTGGCCTGTTGGTGTCGCGATGGTCAGCGTCGATACCCTTGGCTTGGTAATCGAGTGGAGCGGCGAGATCTTTGGTGGTGCGATTCGCGTTGCTTTGCCCGCGGTAATAGCGCTACTGGTCGTACAGATTGGAGTAGGGGTTATCAGCCGTGCGGCGCCGACCCTCAACCTGTTTGCGGTGGGTTTCCCGATCGCAATTCTGGTGGGCTATCTGGTGTTGTATCAGATGATGCCGCTGTTTATTCCGGCATTGGATTCTCTGCTCGCGCCCGCCTTTGAGACGACGCGCGTACTCCTTGAAGGAGGCAGCAATGGCTGAAGACAGCGGTCAGGAACGCACAGAAGAGGCGACGCAGAAAAAGCGTGACGACGCGCGTCGCAAAGGTCAGGTACCTCGTTCAAAAGAGCTGGCGACCACACTGGTCACGCTGTCTGGCGCCTGCATGCTGGCCTTTGCCAGTCAGGGGCTGGGCGAGGGCACGCTGAAACTGTTTGCCCAATCCTTTAGTGCTGATTACCTGACAATCAAAGATATTAACGCCATGCCGACCCTGTTTTTCCAATTCTGGGTTGAAGCGCTGATGCTGTGCATCCCGCTGTTTGCGGTCCTGTTTATTGCCGCCGCCGTGTCATCAATCGCGCTGGGTGGCTGGACCTTCTCTCTGCAATTCAAGCCCGAACGCTGGAACCCGGTGTCTGGTATTGCCCGCATGGTATCGCTCAAGAGTTTGGTAGAGCTGCTGAAAGCCATGGGCAAACTGTTTCTGGTCGGCATAGCCGCCGTGTTGGGTGCAGTGCTTATGCAGGATCAGATTATCAGCCTGGTAAACCACGCTCCGGATAAGGCGATTCGCGATGCACTGGGTATTCTCAGCCTGTTTTTCCTTATTTCCAGCCTGCCGCTCATATTAATTGCAGGCATTGATGTTCCTTTTCAAAAGTGGAACCACGGTAAAGAACTGCGGATGACCAAGCAGGAAATCCGCGACGAAATGAAAGAAACCGATGGCCGCCCGGAAGTGAAAAGCAAGCTGCGAGAAATGCAGCAGGCCGCCGCTCGCCGCCGCATGATGGAAGACATTCCTCAGGCCGATGTGGTTATTACCAACCCGACCCATTACTCGGTTGCCCTTAAATACGATGAGGTCAGCGGCGGCGCGCCGCGCGTGGTTGCGAAGGGCGTCGATTTGGTTGCTGCGAAAATCCGAGAAGTGGCCGGCGACAGTGACGTACCGATTGTCGAGTCCCCGCGTCTGGCGCGGGCGGTTTACGCCACTACGGATATCGGCGGAGAGATTCCAGCGGGCTTGTATCTGGCTGTGGCTCAGATTCTGGCTTACGTCTATCAATTACGCGACTGGCAGGCAGTGGGCGGCGATGCGCCCGAGCAACCTGAGCCTACGGTCGACGATGAATATTTGCGCGGCTTGCAGCCGCAGGCAGAGTGAGTGAAACGCTATGGCTGACGGAACAACAAAATCCTCAAACCTGATTCCCCCGTGGATGGAAAGCTTCCTGGCGAGCGGAATGGGCGTATTGCTGCTGTTGATGTCCCTGTTTGCGATGCTGGTGTTGCCGATGCCGCCGTTCGCACTGGACTTGTTTTTCACCTTCAATATCACGCTGTCACTGGTGATCTTGCTGGCAGTTATCTACGTGGAACGGCCGGTCGATTTCAGTATTTTCCCCACGGTACTGCTGCTTGGCACCATGCTGCGTCTGGCACTGAATGTGGCCTCCACGCGCGTGGTATTGCTTGAAGGCCATACCGGCCCCGGCGCGGCCGGTCGCGTTATTGAGTCTTTTGGCGACTTCGTTATTGGCGGTAACTATGCGGTCGGTATCGTGGTGTTCATCATCCTGGTCATCATCAACTTTGTGGTAGTAACCAAGGGCGCAGGCCGGGTTTCGGAAGTAACGGCCCGTTTCACCCTGGATGCCATGCCCGGCAAACAGATGGCAATTGACTCGGATTTGAGTGCCGGTTTGCTGACCGCGGATCAGGCACGTGAGCGCCGCGAAGAGATTAGAACTGAATCCGATTTCTATGGCGCGATGGATGGTGCCAGCAAATTTGTACGCGGTGACGCGATCGCCGGTATCGTGATTCTGTTTATCAATATTCTCGGCGGCCTCTGCATTGGCGTATTCCAACACGACCTGAGTGTTGGTCAGGCCACTGAAAACTATGTGCTGCTGACCATCGGTGACGGCCTCGTTGCGCAAATCCCGGCGCTGCTGTTGTCGACAGCCGTTGCCATCATTGTGACCCGCATTTCCCGCTCTCAAAACCTGGGGCAACAATTAAAAGGGCAGATGCTGGCCAACACCCATGTGTTAATTCTTGCCGGGTGTATTTTGACCGGCCTCGGCGTTATTCCCGGCATGCCCAATCTGGTTTTCCTGACACTGGGTATCGCCTGTATCGCGGCGGCAAGGGTGCTCGACAAGAAACGGGCGACGACGCCGGAAGTGGTGGACGAAGACGACAAACAGGCAGCGGCCGAGGGCAGTGCGCCGGCGACGCCTTCCGAGCTTGATTGGGATGATGTGACCAACCTCGACGTGGTGGGGCTTGAAGTTGGGTACCGCCTGATTCCGCTGGTTGACCGTCAGCAGGGCGGAGAGCTGATTTCCCGAATTACCGGTGTTCGCAAGAAACTGTCGAAGGATCTCGGTTTCCTGATCCAGCAAGTCCATATCCGCGACAATCTCGAGCTTTCACCGGCGGCTTACCGGATAACCCTGCTCGGCGACACGATTGCCACCGGCGACATCATGCCCGGTATGGACCTCGCCATTAATCCCGGCGGTGCTCAGGGCAACCTGCGCGGTACACCTACCAAGGATCCGGCGTTTGGCATGGATGCCCTGTGGATTGAACCCGCCAGCCGGGATCAGGCGCAGACCCTCGGTTATACCGTGGTAGACAGTAGCACCGTGATCGCGACTCACCTGAGCCAGGTGATCAAAGCTCATGCCCACGAGCTGCTTGGGCACGAAGAAGTACAGCAATTGCTAGAGCGTCTGGGCAAAACTGATCCTAAACTGGTAGAGAGCTTGGTACCGAAACAGCTCCCCCTCAGTATCGTTGTGAAAGTGCTGCAGAACCTGCTGAAAGAGAACGTTTCGATCCGCAGTATCCGGCTGATTGCCGAATCTTTGGCGGAGCAGGCGCCTCGATCCAAGGAACCTGACGAACTTTTGCAAGGTGTCCGCCAGGCGCTTGGTCGAATGATTGTTCAGGAAATCAATGGCTTATCGGAGGAGCTTCCAGTAGCGGCATTCGATGCAGATTTGGAACACATATTGCACGATGTAGTGCGTGGCAGTGGTGGTGGCCTGGAACCCGGCCTGGCCCAGCAGCTTCAGGAAGATCTCGCTGAGTTTTCGCGTGGTCAGGAAGCTTCAGGTCAGCCAGCCGTGGTACTGGTAGCCCCACCCATTCGAAACTGGCTGTCGCGGTTTATCCGCCGGAGTTTGCCGAACATGCACATTCTTGCTTACAACGAAGTACCGGATACCAAGCAGGTACGTCTGGTTTCCACTCTCAACCACCAGCGTGCGCTGGAGGTTGATCAAAGCAACGCGTAAGGACGAGTAAGTCGATGAAAACCAAAACGTTTATTGGCGCCGACAGCACTCAGGCCATGCGCAAGGTCAAAGACGCGCTGGGCGATGACGTCACGCTGCTGTCCTGTCGCCGGGTGAGCAACGGCGTCGAAATCATCGTTGGGGTGGAGGCCGAAGCCGTAGCCCCTTCTTACCAAAACCCACGCCAGAAGTTGCGTGAAGAACTGCATCAGACTCGGCGGGAACTCAATCAGTACGCACGGACCTCGGAGTGGGCTAGCGAACGCGCCAAAAATCCGTCGAGCCGAAAACTCGTCGAGTTTCTGAAAGCGCTGGATATTGAGCCGCGCATAGCCGCCGCGCTGTTGCGCCAGATTCCCCAGGGCGAGCGGATGGATGTACAGCAGGAAATGCTGCACAGCATGCTGAGACGGGCGCTGCGCACACTGCCAGTACCCCGGGAGGGTGTGACTGCTCTGGTTGGGCCGGCGGGCGCCGGTAAAACCAGCAGTATCGCCAAAATCACCGCAGATTTTGTCCGCAATGGCAAGGCGGATGATATAGCATTGATTACAACGGACACCACCCGCATTGCGGCCGAGGAACAACTGCGTATCTACGGCAATATTTTCCGGGTACCGGTGCATGCCGCAAGCAATGCTCATGAGGCGGCTCACTTGATCAATATGCTGTCTAACAAGCGCTACCTGCTGATCGATACGGAAGGTGTTGGTATTCGCGACACCGCTGGCCTCGAGCGACTGCAAAGCCTGTTTGGCGCCTTGCCGGATATGGATGTGTTTTTGACCCTGCCGGCGGATCGCGATCAGCACACCCAGTGGGAAATTACCCAGCGCTTCCGTCAAGCCCTGCCGCTGAACGGTATTGTGGCCACGAACCTCGATCAGTGCGTGCGTCTGGGCGCGCTGATGTCCGTCCTTATCCAGAGCCGCCTGCCCGCAGTCTGGTTCAGTGATGGGACTCGTATTCCCGGCAATCTAAAAGCAGCTGAAAGCAAATGGATCATTGCTGAAGCCATCCGCCTGGCGCGTGAATTCAAACGCAGTCAGCCGATGGGAGACTCAGATTTTGGATCGCGCAGGGAGGCGGTAGCGTGAGTCGAGTAAAAGTTATTGCGGTAGCCAGTGGTAAGGGCGGCGTTGGTAAAACCAATGTCTCCGTCAATCTCGCCTATCAGTTGTCCCGCGCCGGGCGCAAAGTCTTGCTGCTCGACGCGGATCTCGGTTTGGCTAACGTGGATATTCTGCTGAACCTGAAGCCGAAGCGGAACCTATCCGATGTGCTGGAAGGGCACTGCAGCCTGAAAGACATTCTGGTGACTGCACCCGGTGGTTTTACGGTGATACCTGCAGCCTCTGGGAAGAAGGGCATGGCTGAAATGGCGAAAAGTCAGCACGCAGGCATCGTGATGGCGATGAGCGAGCTGGACCAGGATTTTGATGTGATGATCGTGGACACCGCCGCTGGTATCAGCGACAGCGTGGTCACTTTCAGTCAGGCCAGTCATCACGTGACAGTGGTATGTTCTGATGAACCTACCTCAATGGCAGATGCCTATGCGCTGATCAAGGTGCTTAGTCGAGATGCGGGCATTGAACGTTTCAAGGTTCTGCGCAACCGGCTGCCGAATGACCTGGAAGCGCGTGCGGGTTTCAAGCGTTTGGAGGAAACCGCCAATCGCTTTTTGAACGTGCAGCTCGAATACGCGGGCTACATTCCCGATGACCCCTTTGTGGCAAAGGCCGTATCGCGCCAGCGTTGTGTTTCCGAAGCCTTTCCGTCTTCGCCCTCCGCCAAGGCCTTCAAAACCTTTGCTGACAAAACCGACAGCTGGGATACGCCGGTGACACCGCACGGCGGGCTTGAATTCTTCGTGGACCGGATGAGCAGCTAGGTTTATGGCAACAGGTTACGCAGCTTACAGTGAAGTCCAGCAAGGCGATCGCAATGCCCTGGTCTTGCAGCACGCCGATTTAGTGAAAAAGATTGCTTACCACCTGGTGGCGCGACTACCCGACAGCGTCGATGTCGATGATCTGATTCAAGCCGGCATGATCGGTATGCTGGAAGCGGCCAGCCATTTTCGTGCTGATGGCGGGGCCAGCTTTGAGACCTTTGCCAGTATGCGTATTCGTGGCGCGATGATTGACCAGCTGCGCAGCAGCGGTTGGACACCGCGTGCGGTGTCGCGCCAGCTTCGCGACCTCGCCGGCGCTATTCAGCGAGTAGAAAACCGGCTGGGGAGGGAGGCCAGCGGGCAGGAGATCGCGGCTGAAATGGGTGTATCCACGGATGAGTACCATCAATTACTCAAGGATGCCAACACCATCCAGATTTGCTCGCTGGAGCAGGTAAGCAACGACGAGGGTGAGGTATTCGGTGATGCCTCGGAAACGCCGGAAGAAACCTTCGACAAAGTCGCCTCAGACAACTTTCAAACAACGCTCGCCAGTCACATTGACCAGCTACCGGGAAAAGAAAAGCTGGTTATGTCGCTCTATTATGACGGCGGGCTAAATCTTAAAGAAATTGGCGCGGTACTGGAGGTATCAGAGTCCCGCGTTTGCCAGATTCACGGTCAGGCCATCTTGCGCCTGAAGCAACGGCTGTCGGATTGGATCAGCCCCCAGTAGGCGGGAGTCACGTTATGCCAAACAATGAGCAAGTCAATCAGCTCCTCAATCAATTGGTGGCACTGCCGCCAGAAGCCCTGTTTCTGTTTTTGTTGGGCGCCGCAGCCGCAGGTATTGGCCTGTTGTGGATTGCGCGACGCAGTCAGGCCCGCAAACAGTTGCAGAAGCGCGAGATTGAGAAGTTTCAAGCGGTTTGTCGCTTGGTAGAAAATCAACGCCAGGAAGTCAGTTTTCTGCAAAGCCGCCTGCAGAGCCTTGAGAGTTATGTCGACAGGCTGAACGCACACCAGCAACGTGTGCTGGACTCTGCCAGCCAGCGCCGTCAGCGTTTGGACGACGCCATCGGCATAGCCGGGCGCTGTGCCGATGATATTGAGTTAAGTTCTCGTGCCGGCGTTAGCCCCAGCGAAGCCAAGCTGATTGCCCGCCTGTATCGCGGACCTGCTGCATCGTCCTGAGTGCTACTCAGGCTCTATCCAATTCAGCTCGTCTTGCAGGGTATAGGCAAAGGCGAGCGCTTCAGCCACCGCAACATATAACAACGCCGGAATTTCGTCGCCGATATCGACCTGAGACAGGAGTGCCGCCAGTTTCGGGTCGCGGCGAATGGGAATATCGTGTTCATCAGCCAACTTCAGAATTTTATCCGCCAGTGCATCTTCGCCCTGCGCGGTGACTCTGGGGGCCCTATAGCCATCGTACTCAAGGGCTGTTGCGGTTCTTGGAGGATTCGTTTTTTTCATGCGGTGGCACTTAAACCCGGCAGGTCTACCTGAGGCTGTAGTGAATCGGGAAGCGCCCCAAAATGCCCCTCTACCTCACTGTTTTCAATGCCAGCCTTAGAAAGCTTTGCCTGCAATACAGGGCTTTTCTTTGCCACCCAGTCCAAGACCTCGGGATTTTCACTGAACAGCCGGATAGCCGTCCGACTATCGCCGTGGTCAATATGGATGGCGAGTTTACCGACTGCCCAAAGTTCGACGCTTAAAGTAACTAGCCAGCGCTTTTCCTTCTGCTGTTTATCAGTGCGGCCGGCGTTCTCCTGTCGCATAAAGAATTGCCAATAGTCGATATCCTCGCCGTTACGAACCGGGAGATCGAGCAGCCACTGTGCCTGACCCTGTTCCCGTGCCTGCAATGAAGCCAGTTGCTGGGATTCAATCCGGTTTACGCTGCTCTCCAGCACTCTGAGGAGTTGGGGCAGGGTATCCAGCCGGCTTTCCATCGTGGCTAGAAATTGTCCCAGTTGCAGGCTCTTCAAACTTGCTGGCGAGGGTGCGGCTTGCTGATAGGCCTGGCTGACTTGCACACCCTTACCTGCGCCCAGGGGGCTGGTAAGATTGGCTGCTGACATCTGGGGTGTGGTGTTAGACAAAGTGGCCGACTGCGCCGCAGGGAAGGGGCGCGGTTGCATGCCAGTGGGCAGCGCAGGTTGCGGATTATTTGGATTCCTTGGTGCTGCCGGCGGTTGCGGCGTACTGGCCGAAGGGCGCTGGGGCGCGTCATAAGTCGGTTTCGCCGGTGGCTGTTGGCCTTGCGAAGCGCTCGCCTGTTGCGGTGATGCGCTGGCGTTCTGCTGGGGGAGGGCAGAGCCTGATTGAACCTGAGAAGAGTTCGGGTTTGGGGGTGGCGCACTCACGGTTTGGGCGGTCTGTGCAGGTTGAGGCGTATGCTGCCCGGCAAGGCGTACCAACAAGGCTTTCAGATCTGTTCCCTGCGGCAATTGCCCTCGTGCCAGCAAGGCTTCGAGAAATAAGCCGCTACGCAACAGCGTCTGCCGCAATTTGCCCGCATTCATTACATCTTCACGCTGTGGGAGAACCGCCAGTAAAGGCTCCAGAGCCTGTTTTGCAAAGGTATTCGTTGTTGGTATTTGCAGAGCCTGACGCAGAGGTGCCGATTGTTGTGAGGCCACTCGCTGCTGAAGTTGCACCGCGACCTGCCCCTGCTGCTCGCTCAGTGGCCGAAGAGCGGGGCGCCCCTGCGCATCGCTGCCCATGACCTGAAGATGGGCGCGTTTACCGACGGTGAGGGGCAATTCGCTGGTGGCATTCAGTTGATGCCGCCCCAGATTGAGGGTGTAACTCGACGCATCATTCTGGCGTGCCACCATGACATCCAAAATAGCGCCCACGCGAAAATTCAGCGTCGTCTGCCGGGCACCCGAAACGCCCGCAAGGGTGGTGCCGGTAATATAGAGGGGCTTATCGAAGTTCACGCCGAAAGGCTCCGGGGCTTTTCTATGGTATCGGCGTGCAGGCGGAAAAACTTTAGCCTGATTCCGGCTGTCGATAACCGTAACGGGACAGAATTTCTCTGACAGAATCTGAGTTAAAAAAGCCTATCAAGGCTTTGGAAATATTGATATTTTTTGATCTATTAAGAATGACGCCATCCTGGCGAATAGGCGGATGAAGCTCTGCCGGCACCTCCCATAAACCACCGGATACCGGGTGCTCCCGCAGTTGTGAAAGCGCCACAAAGCCGAGCTGAGCATTCCCCGATGCCACAAACTGAAAGGCTTGCGCAATATTTTCGCCTTGTACCCAACGCGGACGGGTCGCATTAAGAAGGTTCAGCTTATCCAGTGTGGCTTCGGCGGCTTGACCATAGGGGGCGAGGCGCGGGTTGGCCAAGGCCAGTCGATTGAAGTCGGTGTTTAGCAAGGCGAGCGGATCATCCGCACCCGGAGACCACAAGACGAGCGTACCCAAGGCATAGGTAATTCGCGAGTCTGGCAGGGCATGCCCCGCATCGATCAGGGCTTGGGGTTTTTCGCGGTCAGCAGACAAAAACACATCGAAGGGCGCGCCATAGCGAATCTGCGCATACAGTTTGCCGGATGAGCCGGACGCCAGTGTTACCCGATGACCGGTCTCCCGTTCGAAAGCAGCTCCGATCTCGCGCATTGGCCCCATAAAATTGGACGCGACCGCCACCAGCAAGGTTTCACCTGCTAATGAAGCAGGGAGGTTGCCAAGAAGCCAGCACAGTAAAAAGACATTGCGAAAACGGCGCACGAGGACGTTCAAATCTCAAGGTAGGTGGACGTTGGTGGCTTGGTCTACGATTATAGGCGCGATAATCACAGCAATACCATCCATCGCGATTCACCAACGGAGGCCATTTTTTGACTGACACACCCACTAACGCTCTGCCGATACTGCGTTTTATCCCCTTCCGTCGTCGCGACATTGTGACAATGTGCGAGCAGGAGGGAGGCCTTTCAGAGGAGCAGGCTGAGCAATTTCGTCAGGCCAATGCGCTGATAGAAGACTTTTTCCAGCGGGATTTTCACGCTATCAAGCAGCGGCTGAAAGATGCCTATGCGCCTCTAGATCCGGATGCCGATACTCGCTGCACCGCCGTTGCTGCGCAAAATCCGGATGAGCTTTCCCAGACTCTGGCATCGGTGCTGAATCGCGGCAACTATGAAAAAGTAACCGAGGAAGGCCTTAATGCGGCCTTTGAATCGGCCTCCTTATTTAATATTCGCCTTTTCGTCGACCTGAACGATTTTGACGATGTGCTGCTGTATACCCGGGGCGTCAGTGAGCGCACGGAAACGCTGAGTGGTCCACTGGGATTGTTTTCCCGTACAGTGACCTTCAGAAATTTTGATCGCGTTGTTTTGTATATCCGCTTTAAAAGCGATATCGATGAAAACAGTACGCTGGGAGGCTGCCGGCCTGGAGCCACCATGCTCAAACTGTTCAAAGATGTGCCCGAAGCGGATCTGGAAATGCTGTTCCCCAATACGCGAATTGGCATGCGTTTTCGCGACAAGCTCTTGATTGGCATCCCGGCTTTGATCAGTGGCGGCGTTGTGTTGACCACCAAAGTCGGGGCCACGCTGTTATTGCTAGGTTCGTTGTTCGGGTTCTGGCTTGGTTTAAAGAACGAGCCCGTAACGCTTGATCGCAATGCCGTGCTGGCACTGGCGGCTGGTCTCGGTGCCCTGGGCGGCTACCTGTGGAAGCAATTTTCGAATTTTCGCAATAGAAAGCTGCGGTTTACTCAGGCGCTTACCCGCAACCTGTATTTCAAACTACTCGACAATAATGCAGGCGTAATACACCGGATACTCGATGACGCGGAAGAGTCCGAGTGCAAAGAAAGCACGCTAGCGTATTACTTTCTGTTGCGGGCAGGTGAGCCACTTTCTGCTGAAGCGCTGGATGAAACAATAGAAAGTTGGTTTCAGGAGCGCTGGCAGTGCACGCTGGATTTTGAAGTTGATGACGCGCTGAACAAGCTGGAACGGCTGGGATTGGCTGAAAAACACGGGGAGGGCGCATGGATTGCCAAGGCATCGAGTGCAAATTCACGCTAGAATGCGCTCTTTGGAACTTTGCGAACCGGTCTTTGACTAAGCATTACGCAAAGTAGGCACGATTTGTGCTGAATGATTAAAACTCTATGCTTTTTTGATCAATTTGATTGAATAAATTTTATCCAGGATCTCATGTCTCGCTCAAAAACACTTTACGGTATTTCTCGAATCGACGACCCGGTTTATCGCACTTACGCCTGGCGCGTAAGCCTGCGTCGGCAGAACAAGATGATTGTCAAAAACTTCACCGACAAGCGTCACGGCGGCAAGCGCAAGGCACTCGCCGCGGCCAAAGCCTTCCGCGACGAAATACTTGAAAAATACCCGCCGACCACGCGTCAGCAGTTCTGCTCGACCCTGCGTCGGCATAACACGTCTGGCATTCCCGGAGTCTACCGCTACGCAAAACCTTACACGCTCGCTGATGGCAAAGAGCGCAAGCTCTGGTATTGGGAAACGACCTGGCCCACCCAGGAAGGCGGCAGTGCAAAAGCAACCTTCAGCGTAAAGCATTACGGAGAGGAAAAGGCCAAACAGCTTGCGATCGCGGCACGGGAAGCTGGAATCAAAAATCTCAAAGGTGTGTATTGGGCATCTAAACGGGGAGAGGCTGCCTAGTGTCACTCTGTTTTAACAGTATAGGTAGGCAGTGGGGCTAAACTCCGCCGTACTTTCTCAATCAAGGGAGCAATTTGCTCCCACCCCCATCTCAGAGTGCACGCAATTCTCGACGCATCAGTGTAAGGTTCTCCCCCCTCCGCACCGAGTTGATAGCCCCGAAGTTTCTTCACTTAGATTAGCAATTTAAGCGCGCAACGTCACAAATTCGTTACAAACCCCAAACATCAGCTGACAAGCACTAAAGGCTAAATTTGGTAATTATCGGGTTATTCCTGCAGCCAGCTCATAGGATTCCGCGATTGCTGCAAATCTCACCTCATGACTAAGCTGGACGATCGTGGCGTGCAATGCGTCATGAGTTTCGCGGCGTGTATGCAACAACAATCGAACAAAGTGCAAAACAACCTATGGATCACGAGGGGGTAGCGGAAATGAAAACCAGCAGACGAGTATTGACGACGCTTGGGGCAGGGCTCGTACTGATGCTCTTGGCGTACGGGAGCGGGGCCCATGAACCACCCCCACAGACTACTTATAGCGGATCTGCCACGGGTATTGATATCAATGTAAATTCACCTCCAGTGGCTGGCGGCAATATCAACTTCGCCAAGACGCAGGAATATTCAGACGAAGAGAGCTTTAGCGAAACGCAGCAACACTCTAATCAAACCATTGGACCTTTCCCTGATTCCACGAACAATATGGCTTCTGGAGGAGCAGGGGAGATCTTTGCGATGACCGAGGGTGGCACGCTGATGGAGAACGTCGCCACCTCCATGGCGGTGATCACCAATTTGAGTGATTTTCAGATATCTCCTGACTCCGCAATGTCGCCAGCGCTCACGGTTAATGCTGACATAATTCTGTCTAACAGTCGGGCAGAATGTATTCCCAGCGATCCGAGTATTACGGTAAGTGGTGGAGCTCTCATCGGCAATCTCGATCTCCAGTTGAATGGAATGTCGGTTACCGGAGGCCCGGTCACGATTGATGCGCCGCCGAACACGACGATTTTCGAATTACCCGGTGTTGTTAGAGTCATTGCCAACGAGCAGGTTGTCACTGGTGATAGTATTGAGATCACCGCCTTGCACATTGTCATGGAAAGCGAGCCGTTCATGGATGTCAAACTCTCCAGATCAAAGTCCGACATTAGCTCCTGCCCCCCAAAAGTGACACCGAAACCTGGCGAGCGAATGGAGGGTAAAGGTGCGATTCGGTGGCCGGATGGCACTGAAGCGTTTTTCTGCTACTGGTGCGCTATCGATGCCGAGGGAGAGGTGGCCGGCAATCTGTACCTGTTCGACAATAGCGAAAATGGTGTCGAAGTTCAGAACTGGTGGAGCGTAACCGAATTCGTCAACCCGGATGGCTCAACCTCGTTTCCGCTAACGCGCAGATGCACATTCGAGGACTCCAACGTAACAGCAAACGCGGGTGGCGCGACTACAACGGAAACCTGTCTCGTGACGGGCACCGATAGTGGCGCTGCCGATGGAACTAATGAAAGCGCTATATTGGATTGCGAGAGCTATGACTCGCAAGGACCACTGGAGTACGGCGATATTACGATCACCCCGGGATCAGATTGATTCCCGGAATTTCGAGCCCCCTGGTATAGGGGGCTTTTTTAATATCCTTAATTTAACATAATATACATTATGCGTAATTATAGATTGGTCACTGGGAAAGGCAGTTGCCTAATTGGTCATACAAGTACCCATCCCCGAATGTAACGAAGTTTACAGTCCACAACTTGGCTACTCGTTATTATTGAGCAATTGTCCCGCACACAGACAGGCGTTCGTGTGGAATACTTGAAGCAACTGAATTCGAATCAATAACAACAGGAAGTTTTTTGCCAATGACAAATAGTTCTTATGTTCTGCCCGTTGAGCAGCTGAAAGCCAATCTTAAAACCAAGCCCAATGACCTCTGGCTACATCAACCTACTAATGGCGAATGGAAAAGTTACACCGTTGCACAGGTCGTTGATGAAGCAAGTCGCGTTGCGAATGCGCTTTTGAACCAGGGCATTGAGCCCGGTGACCGGGTCGCTATTCTCGCTAAGAACAGCTATGCGTGGATGGCCGCCGACGTCGGTATGATGCTGGCCGGCATTATCCCTGTGCCAATCTATTCCACTGCATCCTCTGACACTATTGAGTACGTTATTGAGCACAGCGGCGCCAAACTCTGCTTTGTTGGCAAACTGGATGACTGCAGTGCGGCAGAAAAAAGCCTCACCAATATTCCGGTTATTACCTTTCCGGATTCGAACGGTAACTATCAGGGCGCGCAATCCTGGCAGAGTATCCTCGACTCCTCAGCGCCACTGGCGAGCTACCACACGCCAAAAGCTGATGATATGGCGACTATCGTTTACACCTCCGGAAGCACAGGCAAACCCAAGGGTGTGGTGTTGACCCATGGCAATCTGGGCGCCGCTGCGGTAGAAACCAAAAACCGCATGGTAGGTGGTGAGGAATTGCACCGCATGATGTCCTACCTGCCGCTGGCTCATATCACCGAACGCTCTGTAGTCGCCATGACATCCATCTATGGCAAGGTGGAATTGTTCTTCTCCGAAGGTTTGGAAACCTTTGTTGAAGAGCTACATCACTGCCAACCCACCGACTTTATTTCTGTACCGCGGCTTTGGGCCAAATTTCAGGCAAAAGTGCTGGCGCAAATCCCGGATGACCAGCTACAGGAAATGCTGGCCGGTGAGGGTGGCGATGCAGTAGCAGCCGCTATCCGTGACAAGCTTGGCTTTGGCTCATGCAGCACTTACGGTTCGGGCTCTGCCCCCATCTCCCCTGCTCTGCTCGAATGGTTCCATCGCATAGGCGTGGATATTGCTGAAGGCTGGGGTATGACCGAAACATCCGGCCTCGCCTGCTCCAACCAACCTTTCACAGTTGAGGGTATGGGCACCATTGGCACTCCCCTCGCCTGCAACGAAATGAAGCTCTCTGACGAGGGTGAAGTCTTGATTCGCGGTGATGCCATCTTTACCGAGTACTACAAAAACCCGGAAGCAACGGCGGAATCCTTTATTGATGGCTGGTTCCGGACTGGCGACAAAGGCGTTAAAGACGAAAACGGCGCTTACCGCATCACCGGGCGTGTGAAGGAACAGTTCAAAACCGCCAAAGGGAAATATGTAGCTCCCGTTCCCATTGAAAGTCGACTGGCCACAAACTCGCTGATTGAGCAAGTGTGTGTGCTGGGTGCTGGCCGCCCGGCGCCAATGGCGATTGTTGTGCTTAACGATCAGGGCCTGAGCAAAGACCAGATCAAGGCCAATCTCGAGCAGACACTGAATGAGACCAATGAACAATTGGAATCTCATGCGCGCCTGGATCGCATAGCGATTTCGGAAACAACCTGGGACGTCGAGAACGATCTGCTGACGCCCACCATGAAGCTGAAGCGCGACAAGATCGAAGCCTTTTACAGTGCGACGATTAATAGCGAAGCGGAAAGCGGCGTGTATTGGGTATATCAATAACGCAGTTTTGAGAGAAACATCATTTGGTCAGTAGATAAATAAAAAACTGGGAGGTAATAAAGCAGAAGGAAAAGAAAAGAACGGTCGATACCAGCCCTGCCACAATCACTGGCAGCGGGTTGGTTTCGGCCAAATCCATCAGGCGCTTGCGGCCCGCATGGTTTTGTACGGCAAAGATCAGCGAAACCGCCTGGGTAATGGCTTCGAGGAAACCCAGCGATTTCTGTTTTTTCTCAGAATCGTTCATACGGTTATTTAACCTGCTGTTTGGCGAGTTTCCGGGCCAGCGTACGTCGATGCATACCCAGCCGCCTCGCGGTTTCTGAAATATTAAAGTCGGTCTCTGCGAGCGTTTGGTGAATTCGCTCCCACTCCAGGGTTTTAATCGACGTTGCGCGCCCTTTGATTTCAACTTCGGCATTGCCCTCGGCGCTGTTAAACGCCGCTTCGATGTCATCGGTATTGGAGGGCTTGGCCAGGTAGTGACAGGCACCGAGTTTTACGGCTTCGACCGCAGTGGCAATGCTCGCGTAACCTGTCAGCACAACGATTAGGGTATCGGGATCGTGTTCATGCAACGCCTGCACGCAGGCCAAACCAGAGGCTTCGCCATCCAACTTGAGGTCAACGACCGCGTGTGTGGGGTGACATTCTTTCAGTGCCTCAACGGTGGTTTCCAGACTACTGGCATTCACCACGGTGTAACCCCGGCGTTCAAAGGAGCGACCCAGTGTGCGGGCAAAGGCGGCATCGTCTTCCACCAGCAGCAAGGTCTTGTCACTGTCTGTCATGGCTCAGTCCTCCTTCAACACCAAAGATTCGAGGGGTAAGCGCAGTATAACTTCTGCGCCCTCACCCGGCAGGTTTTTGGTCTGCACCTCGCCGCCCAGTGTACGCACCACGTTAAACACCAGAAACAGTCCTAAACCACTGCCTGGCCTGCCTTTGGTAGATTGATAAGGCTGCCCAAGATGCTTAAAGACTTCGCCGTCAAAGCCGGGCCCCCGGTCGAATACGCGGATTATCAGGTCATCAGCATCACGTGACACTTCCATACCCACCCACAGGGGCGATGCTTCCAGCGCATTATCCAACAGGTTGCAGATCGTCTGCTTCAGTACCGAATCCGAGGCGATATCCACATCTTCGCCAAAGCGGTTTTCGAAATGCAGTTCCTGACTTTTACGGGTATCCAGCCACTCGGCGATCAACTCATCAAAAAACTCGTTGACCGTGGTTTCACCCGAGGCCTCGCCGCGTGTTTCCCCCGCTGACATTAGAATGCCGCTGACGATGGATTTACAGCGCCGAACCTGTGCCTGCATCTCCTCGATATCCTGATTCAGATCAGGATTATCCTTAAGCTCGGGCATGTGGCGCCAATCACCCAACAGCACCGCAATCGTGGCCAACGGGGTACCGAGTTCATGGGCCGCACCGGAGGCCAACAAACCCATACGCAAAATATGTTCTTCCTCGGCAGCGCGCTGTCGAAGCTCCGCCAGTCGCGCATCGCGCTCGCGATGGGTTTGGGTAATCCGGTTAACAAAAATTACGAGCAAAGCCGCATTGAGCAGGAGGCAAATAAACATGCCCTGCACGTAAAAACTCTCGAAACCCAGGTGGTAGTCCAGCGGCAAGTCGAGGGGCTTTGCCTTTTCTGCCAGCCAGAGAAAGCAAAGCGTCGCCACGCCGAGAAGCGCCCAGGCGAGAGGTGCCGCCATTAACACTGCGGCCAGGCCTACCTGAAGCACGTAAAGAAATACAAATGGATTAGTTGCGCCGCCACTTAAATAGAGCTGAAAGGTCAACGTGGTGATATCGACTAACAAGCCCACAAAGAGCTCAGCCGTATGAATCGGGCGCCCTACCCGCAGACTAATTTCATAAAGACCGTTAAATACGACCAATCCGGCCAGCACGCCAAACATTTGCCCCAGCGGCAAACTCACCCCAAAACTATAGTGGGCGACCAGAATGGTGAGCAATTGGCCAAGCACTGCCATCCAGCGGAGCTGAACCAGCTGCCGCATTTGTTTGCTCAGGGTGTCGTCGCTGTGCTGCTTAGTGTTGTAGCTGCGCAGACGCGTGATCGCTCTCAACATAGTCGTTGATGTTCCATCAGCCGGTTCAGGGCTGGGATCGACGAGATTTCAAAACGAAAAAGGCCGCCCCAGCCGCCATCAGGGCTAGGGTATACCAAGTGAGCGCATAGACCCTATGGGTATTGCTGAATTGAATAACGGTCAGGCCACCGATGGGGCCATCGCCGCCGGGGCTGCCCGGCTGATCTGCCGCAGCATCGACAAAATAAGGTGCGAGTTTGACGCCGTGATATTCACCGATGGCCGCCACATCGCGGGAATACCAGCGATTCGCTGCTGGCAGGTTCTCTCGTAGAAAGCCGCCTTTGGGCTCAGAAAGTCGCAGCAAGCCGCGAAGTGTCACCGTACCAGAGGGTGGCGTGGCAGGCTCAGTGCCCTGCCCCACAAAGCCCCGGTTAATTAAAACCGTGCCTCGCTCAGCCGTCTGCAGTGGTGTCATCACCCAATAGCCGCTGCCTTCCTCGGAAACCGCGAGCACACGGGTATCGCGATTCTGCAGGAAAGTGCCTTTGAGAAAGATATGACGGTATTCATGCGAGTCGACGCGAATATCCGGCCATTCTGCCGGCAGCGGCGCAGGCGCCGCGTCTGCATGAACCCGGGATTCAACGCGGTCAATGAGTGCAACTTTCCAGTCGAGCCGATCAAGTTGCCAATTACCCAGGGCAATAAACCCGGCGCCGGCCAGCAGCAATAATGCAGAAAATACCCAGCGCCAGTTCATGAGAGCGCTACATCATGCCCGGCATCATGAGCACATTCATGTTGTACATCACCCATAGCGAGCCAAACAGGGTGATAAACAACAGCACGGCGGTAAACAACAGCGAGAGCATGTTCCAGCCGCCTTCCGAATGAAAGTTCATGTGCAGGAAGTAGATCATATGCACCACGACCTGTACTGCCGCAAAGGCGAGAATAATCACCGCGGTGGTTCCCTTGGATTCAAATACCCCGCCCATAACCAGCCAGAAGGGAATTGCCGTGAGAAAAACCGACAGCAGAAAGCCGATCATATAACCGCTGAAAGACGCGTGCGGCGTATCGTCCTGGTGGTGATCGTGATGTTCGCTCATGCCATGGACCCCATCAGATAAACAAAGGTGAAAACGCCAATCCAGATCACATCAAGAAAGTGCCAGAACATGGACAGGCAGAACAGGCGACGGCGATTCTCGGGAATCAGACCGTGCTTTTTCAATTGAACCAGCAGCGTTACCAGCCAGATCAGACCGATGGTCACGTGCAGGCCGTGGGTGCCAACCAGCGTAAAGAAGGCTGACCAATAGGCACTGCGTTGCGGCCCGGCGCCCACATGCAGCAGGTGTGAGAACTCATACAGCTCTACCGCCAGAAAGGCCGCCCCGAGCAAGCCGGTAATAGCCAGCCAGATCATGGTGCCCTGCCTCTTGCCCTGCTGCATTTGCAGCATGGCGAAGCCGTAGGTGATCGACGAAAACAGCAGAAACGCCGTATTCAACGCCACTAAGGGCAGATCAAAGAGCTCTGCGCCGGTCGGGCCTCCTGCATAGCTCTGGCTCAGTACGCCATAGGTAGCAAACAGGGCCGCGAAAATCAGGCAGTCGCTCATTAAGTAGAGCCAGAAGCCGAACAGGGTGCCGTTCGGCGCGTGATGATCGCGGGCGATAAAGTTCAGGTTAGTATTGGCAGCAACAGACTGAGACATCAGGCAATCACCTCCCCGCGTTGCAGCTCGACTTTTTCTACTTCCTCAACGGGAATGTAGTAGTCGCGCTTGTAGTTAAAGGTGTGAACAATGATCGCGCCCAGCAAACCGGCGAAGGACACACCCGCCAGCAGCCACATATGCCAGATCAAGGCAAAACCCAGCACCGTACTGATACCAGCGATTACCACACCGGCGGCGGTGTTTTTCGGCATATGAATTGGCTCAAAACCGCTCTTCGGATGCTGATAGCCGTTGGCCTTCATCTGCCACCAGGCGTCGTTGTCGTGCACACGCGGTGTAAAGGCAAAGTTGTACTGGGGCGGCGGTGAGGTGGTGGACCACTCCAGTGTGCGGCCATCCCACGGGTCGCCAGTCTCGTCGCGCAATTGATCTCGCTTCTTGTAGCTCACATAGAACTGCAGCAGGAAGCAAATAATGCCGATACCAATCAGGATGGCGCCAACCAGTGCGATCTGGAACCAGATCTGCAGTGAGGGGTCATCGAACTGGCTCATACGACGGGTGACGCCCATCAGACCGAGCACGTATAGCGGCATAAAGGCCAGATAGAAACCAATCAACCAGAACCAGAAGGTTAGCTTGCCCCAGAACTCATCGATCTTGTAACCGGTGACTTTCGGGTACCAGTAGGTAATCGCGGCAAACACACCAAACACCACCCCGCCAATAATCACGTTGTGGAAGTGGGCAATCAGGAACAGGCTGTTGTGCAGCACAAAGTCAGCCGGGGGAACGGCCAGCAATACGCCAGTCATACCACCGATAACGAAGGTCACCATAAAACCGACAGTCCACAGCATCGGCACATCAAAGCGAATGCGGCCGCGGTACATGGTAAACAGCCAGTTAAACACCTTGGCACCCGTCGGGATCGAAATGATCATCGTGGTGATGCCGAAGAAGCTGTTCACCGTCGCACCGGAACCCATGGTAAAGAAGTGATGCAGCCACACCAGATACGACAGGATTGTGATGACCACGGTGGCGTAAACCATCGAGGAGTATCCAAACAGGCGCTTGCCACTGTAGGTCGCAACGATTTCCGAAAACACACCAAAGACCGGCAGAATCAGGATATAAACTTCCGGGTGACCCCAGATCCAGATCAGGTTCACGTACATCATGGCGTTGCCGCCAAGATCATTGGTGAAGAAATTCATATCGAGGTAGCGGTCGAGCGACAGCAGGCCAAGTACCGCCGTCAGAATCGGGAACGCCGCGACGATCAGAATGTTAGTGCACAGCGCGGTCCACACAAACACCGGCATTTTCATCAGGGTCATGCCGGGCGCGCGCATCTTAACGATGGTCACAACAAAGTTCACGCCCGATAGCAGTGTACCGACCCCGGCTATCTGCAGGGCCCAGATATAGTAATCCACCCCGACCCCGGGACTTTGTAATATCCCGGTTAACGGCGGATAAGCCAGCCAGCCGGATTTGGCAAACTCACCCACAAACAGAGACACCATCACCAGAATGGCGCCAGAAGCGGTCATCCAGAAACTGAAGTTATTCAGGAAAGGAAAGGCGACATCGCGCGCGCCAATCTGCAACGGAACGATGTAGTTCATGAGGCCGACCACAAACGGCATAGCCACAAAGAAGATCATGATTACACCGTGGGCGGTAAAAATCTGGTCGTAGTGATCTGGCGGCAGATAGCCCATGGAATCGCCAAAGGCGATGGCTTGCTGAATCCGCATCATGATGGCGTCGGCAAAGCCGCGCAGCAGCATCACAATGCCGAGAATCATGTACATCACACCGATGCGCTTGTGGTCAATACTGGTAAACCACTCGCGCCATAAATAGCCCCACAACCCCGCGCGCGTAACCGCTACTACCAGCGCGATACCGCCAAGGGCGACCATGATAAAGGTCGCGACAATAATCGGGTCGTGAAAAGGAAACGACTCCCAGGTAAGTCGCCCGAAAATAAGTTTACCGAGGTCCAACTGATCAGACATTTTCAACTACGCTCGCTGAGTAATTCGGATTGGCTGCGTGTTTCAACAACCGTATATTCAGTGCTCATGATGCCCGGCTACGGCTGGCATACTCTCTTGTTTGCTCTCTCGCTTATGAGCCGCATGCTTATGGCCACTCATCATGTCTTCCATGCAGAGCGTGCCGGGATCAACGCAACGGTTAAGAATCTTGTGATAGAGATCAGGCATCACCGTGCTGTAGTAACGCACAGGCTCTCTTTCACTAGGTTTTTCCAGTTCTTTGTAAACCGAACGGGTTAAGGCGTCGCCCTCCCCTTTAACCTTACTGACCCATTGTTCAAAGTCAGCCTCTTCCATGCCGTGGAATTTGAAACGCATGCCGTTAAAGCCAGCGCCGGAATAATTGGCTGAAAAACCGTCGTAGACGCCGACTTCATTAATCACCGCATGAAGTTTGGTTTCCATACCGCCCATGGCGTAAATCTGGCCAGCCAGCGCCGGGATGAAAAATGAGTTCATCATCGTGGTGGCAGTAATTTTGAATTTGATCGGGCGATCCAGTGGCGCAGCCAACTCATTAACAACCGCCATGTCGTACTCGGGGTAGAAAAACAGCCACTTCCAGTCCATTGCCACGACTTCAACCACAAGCGGTTCGACGCCTTCGGGGATCGGTTTGCCTTCGTCAAGACGGGACAGGGGGCGATAAGGATCCAGCTGATGGGTGCTAACCCAGGTCATGGCGCCCAGTGCGATAATGATGGCCAGCGGCGCGGCCCAGATCACCAGTTCCAGGTGAGTAGAGTGATCCCAATCGGGGCTATATTTGGCGTCGCGATTTGAGGCACGATAGCGCCACGCAAACCAGAAGGTCAGCGCGATGACCGGCACCACGATGATCAGCATCAGGATGGTAGCCCAGATGATCAGGTCAGCCTGCTGGGACGCAATGTCACCGGAGGGTGACATCACCACCCAGTTACAGCCGGATAGAGCCGGCACCAAGGCAGCGATTATCAGCGCTTTACTGAGATTTGTGAGTTTGAACATTGCCACATTTCGATCCGGCTGCTGGTAACGGGGGCAAACTTTACGGCAATCAACTGGGAGGGTGAATTGGACAATTTGTCCTATGGCTGCCCCCCGGCAAAAGCGGTAGTCTTTGCCCAGATCGAGTGAAATCACCGGGATTTGCCTGACTATGGCCACAGTTAACGCTAATACGACTACTGCTCCAGCATCAGATTTTCAGACGCCAGAAGGCCATTCGCCGGTCGCTCCGGGCGAGATCGCGGTCGGTGTAATCATCGGCCGCGCATCAGAACACTTTGACTTCTTTGTATTCGGAATGGCCTGTGTACTGGTCTTTCCGCAGGTGTTTTTCCCTTTTGCCGACACGCTTCAGGGCATGCTCTACGGCTTTGCCATCTTCGGTATGGCCTTTGTTTCACGTCCCTTTGGTACCGCGCTGTTTATGAGCATCCAGCGCCGCTGGGGCCGTAGCGTCAAATTGACCGCCTCACTGTTTCTGTTAGGTACAGCAACGGCAGGAATCGCCTTTCTGCCGGGCTATGCAACGCTTGGTGGTACGGCGATATTTCTGCTGGCTATGTTCCGTATTCTTCAGGGTTTTGCCCTTGGCGGTTCTTGGGATGGCCTACCTTCTCTGCTGGCACTGAACGCACCTCGCGCACGCCGCAATTGGTTCACCATGTTTGGTCAGCTCGGCGCACCGATTGGCTTCCTGTTGGCTAACTCACTCTTCCTTTATCTGATCCTGAACGTCAGCGCGGAAGATTTTCAGGCGTGGGCGTGGCGTTATCCCTTCTTTGTAGCCTTTGCGATAAACGTCGTTGCCCTTTTCGCACGCTTGCGTTTAGTGCTGACTGAGGAATACACCCTCGCTATGGAAGAAAGTGCACTGGAGCCCATCAGCACTCAGGAAATGCTGGATGAAGAAGGCCCGACCATTTTCCTCGGCGCATTTGCAGCCTTGGCCAGCTACGCCCTCTTCCACATTGTGACCATCTTTCCGCTGTCGTGGATTCTGTTGAACGGCTCGCAGACTATCAATGACGTACTGATTATTCAGGTGTTCGGCGCACTGATTGGTATTGTTGCCACAATTGCCTCAGGCGTCCTCGCCGGCAAAATCGGCAAACGCCGCACCGTCGGCTGGATGGCCGCTTTGATTGGTATTTTCGCCCTGTTCGCTCCCTACCTGATGAGCGGCACACCGGCATTGCAGAATGTGTTTATTCTGCTGGGCTTTGCCCTGCTGGGAGTTTCCTACGGCCAGTCTCAAGGCACAGTAACCGCAAACTTTAAACGCCGCTTCCGCTACACCGGCGCTGCCTTAACTTCTGATTTTGCCTGGCTGTTTGGTGCCGCCTTTGCTCCGCTGATTGCATTGGGATTGTCAGTGCAGTTTGGATTGGAGGCCGTAAGCCTGTATCTGATTTCGGGTGCGATTGGCACGCTGCTGGCGCTGTACATAAACCGCCGGATAGAGGCTCAGTAGATTCGAATTGGGTGCCACAACTCGAGCGGAAGCGGTAGCGCTTTTCGAATCGGGCATCACCCAGCCAAAAACGCCAGCGCTACGGAACTCGCGCTGTGCGCTCAGACAGTCCTCGCCTGTTCTTTCGAAAATATTGGCTCTGACGTTTTTGGCTGGGTGACTGCATGCCCTGACTGATTCGAAAAGCACTCCCCCTTCCGCCCTCACATTGGCGATAGACCATTACCGTCATTGCGAGCGAAGCGAAGCAATCTCAATCAGAGTGGCATCTGACCCTAGAGATTGTCGCGTCGCTGCGCTCCTCGCAATGACGCTAGAAGAGCCGCCGAGCCGGATTTAGCACTCCGCCCCCCAACACAAACAAAAAAGGCGCCAAAGTTACCCAAGGCGCCTTTCTCGAAACCAACAAAGCACTTACTTAAAGTAGGCGTTCTCCGTGTTGGTGTGATCCGTCATATCCCGAACACCCGCCAGCTCAGGAATTTGCTCAATCAAGGATTTCTCAACGCCCTCTTTCAGGGTCACATCCACCATGCCACAGCCCTGACAGCCACCACCAAACTTCAAAATAGCGAACTTCTCTTCAGTGATTTCAACCAGCGATACTTCACCACCGTGGGCCGCCAGCGAAGGATTCACCTCGTTGTAGAGAATATAGTTCACCCGATCTTCCAGCGGGCTGTTCTCGTTAACACGTGGCAAACGTGAGTTCGGGGCTTTGATGGTCAGCTGACCACCCATGCGATCCTTGGCGTAATCCACCGTCGCATCTTCCAGAAACGGCACACTGCGCGTTTCAACGTAGATGGTCAGTTTCGGGTAAGGAATCTGAATATCATCTTCTTTAGCATCGCCATCACGGCAGTAGGCAATGCAAGTTTCCGCTTTGGGGGTACCCGGCTGGGTAATGAAAACACGCACGCCAAGCACGTCATCACCCTGCTTGGCCAACAATTCTGCCAGGTATTCCTGAGCAGATTCGGTGATGGTCATTTTGACTTCAGTGCCGTCAGTTGCGGCAACCGTTTGACCTTCCGACATATATACCTCTTTGCTTTGCTGCCTGCGGTGCACAAATCGGGAATTCGCAGGCGTAGTCTGATAGAATCCGCCAGTTTAGCACGAAGGCCAATTTTCACATAAGCGGATAACCGTTTGTGGGGCCTTTTATTCGCCTTTTCAAGGGTTTAATCCCATAGAGTTTGTAAGGATTTAGCAGCACAATGGCCAATCGAGCACAACGTATTCAGGCACTTAAAGACGCTCTCAAAGATCGCATCCTGGTGATCGACGGCGCTATGGGCAGCCTGATCCAGTCTTACAAGCTCGAAGAAGCCGATTACCGTGGCGAGCGTTTTGCGGACTACCACCTTGATATCAAGGGTAACAACGACCTTCTGTCGATTACCCGCCCCGACGTAATCAAGGAAATACATCAGGCCTATCTGGATTCCGGCGCGGATATTATCGGTACCAATACCTTTAACTCGACTCAAGTGGCCCAGGGCGACTACGAAATGGGTTTTGTGGCCGAGGAGCTGAACCGGGCTGGCGCCAAGGTAGCCCGCGAGGTAGCCGACGCCCAGACCGCCCTTAACCCTGACAAGCCGCGCTTTGTTGCAGGCATTCTCGGCCCGACACCGAAAACAGCCTCGATTTCACCGGATGTAAACGACCCCGGTGCGCGCAATATCACCTTTGACCAGCTAGTCGACGACTATTACATGGCGACCAAAGCGCTGGTTGAAAGCGATGTCGACCTGCTGCTGATCGAGACCATTTTCGACAGCCTCAACGCCAAAGCCGCGGTTTACGCCATTCTTCAGTATTTTGAGGAAAGCGGCGAAGAAATTCCGATCATGGTATCCGTCACCTTCCCGGATGTGAGCGGCCGCACCCTGTCGGGTCAGACGCCGACTGCCTTTTGGAACTCCATTGCCCACGCCAAGCCGCTGATCGTCGGCACCAACTGTGGTCGCCGTATCTCGGAAATCCGCCCCTTCTTTGAAGAGCTCGCGGATGCAGCCGAATGCTACGTCAGCGGCCATTTCAATGCCGGCCTGCCGAACGAATTCGGTGAGTACGATGAAACCCCCGACGATATGGGTCGCGAACTGCGTGAACTGGGTGAGCGCGGCTATCTGAACCTGGTCGGTGGCTGCTGTGGCACCACGCCTGCGCATATTGAGAAAATCGGCGCATCCATTGCCGATGTAAAACCGCGCGAAATTCCTAAAAAGGAAGTCGCCTGTCGCCTGAGTGGCCTTGAGCCCTTCACTATCACACCGGACTCACTCTTTGTGAACGTAGGTGAGCGCTGTAACGTCACTGGTTCAGCTAAATTCAAGCGCCTGATTCTGGAGGGCGATTACGACACCGCCTTGGCCATTGCCCGTGAGCAGGTTGAAAACGGTGCCCAGATTATCGACGTGAATATGGACGAAGGCATGCTGGATGCCCATGCCGCCATCGTCAAATTCCTCAACCTGATCGCCTCGGAGCCAGAGATCTCCAAGGTGCCGATCATGGTCGACTCCTCCAAGTGGGATGTTATCGAAGCCGGCCTGAAATGCATTCAGGGCAAAGCGGTGGTGAACTCCATCTCCCTGAAGGAAGGCGAAGCAGAGTTTATCGAAAAGGCCCGCATCTGCCGCCGCTTTGGCGCGGCTGTGGTGGTCATGGCCTTTGACGAAGATGGTCAGGCCGACAATATCGAACGTCGCAAAGAAATCTGCTCCAAGTCCTACGACATTCTGGTGAACAAGGTCGGCTTCCCGCCCCAGGACATTATCTTCGACCCGAATATCTTCGCCGTGGCCACGGGTATCGACGAGCACAACAATTACGCGGTGGATTTCATCGAGTCGGTGAAATTCATCAAGAGCGAGCTGCCCCACGCACTCGTTTCCGGCGGTGTTTCCAACGTGTCGTTCTCGTTCCGCGGCAACAACCCGGTGCGTGAAGCGATTCACTCGGTCTTCCTCTATCACGCCATCAAGGCCGGTATGGATATGGGCATCGTCAACGCCGGTCAGCTGGCGGTTTACGACGATCTGCCGGAAGAACTGCGCGAACACGTTGAAGACGTGATTCTCAACCGTCGCGACGACGGCACCGAGCGCCTGCTGGAAATCGCCGAAAAATACCGCGGTGACGGCAGCACTGCGTCCAAGCAAGAGGACTTGAGCTGGCGCGAGCTGTCGGTTTCCAAGCGCATTGAGCATGCTCTGGTTAAAGGCATTACCACCTACATTGAAGAAGATGCCGAAGCCGCCCGTCAGGAAGCCAACAAGCCCATTGAGGTTATCGAAGGCCCGCTGATGGACGGTATGAATGTGGTTGGCGATCTGTTCGGCGCGGGCAAAATGTTCCTGCCGCAGGTTGTTAAATCCGCTCGCGTCATGAAGCAGGCCGTCGCCTACCTCCAGCCTTACATCGAGGCCGAAAAAGAGGAAGGCGCCAAACCCAACGGTAAGATTCTGATGGCTACCGTTAAAGGCGATGTACACGATATCGGCAAGAATATTGTTGGCGTGGTGCTGCAGTGTAATAACTTCGAGGTGATTGACCTCGGCGTTATGGTGCCCTGCGACAAAATTCTTGAAACCGCCAAAAAAGAAAACGTCGATATTATCGGCCTCAGCGGCCTGATCACGCCATCACTGGATGAAATGGTGCATGTTGCCGCCGAGATGCAGCGCCTGGATTACAACTTACCCTTGATGATCGGCGGTGCGACCACATCCAAGGCGCACACGGCCGTCAAAATCGAGCCCAAGTACAAAAACGATGCGGTGATTTATGTAGCGGATGCGTCGCGTAGCGTCGGTGTGGCCACGCAGCTAATCAGCGAAACCCAGAAAGAAAAGTTCGTTGCCGAACGCCGTGATGAATACGAGCGTATTCGCGAGCGCCGTGCGGGCAGCGAAAATCGCGGCCGTCGCCTGCCCTACACCGATGTGCTGGAAAAAGGCTTTAAAACCGACTGGGCGACTTACACTCCGCCCGCGCCTAGCTTTATCGGCACCAAGACCTTCGACGATTATCCGCTGGAAAAGCTGCGAGAAACCATCGACTGGACGCCCTTCTTCATCACCTGGAGTCTGGCCGGCAAATACCCCAAGATTCTCGAGGACGAGAAAGTCGGTGAAGCAGCGCGCAACCTGTTCAAGGATGCACAGGCAATGCTGGATCGCATTATTGATGAAAAGCTGCTGAAAGCCTCCGGAGTGATCGGCTTCTGGCCGGCAGCCAGCGAAGGTGACGATGTGGCGCTTTACAACGAGGACGGCAGCGAGCTCGCTACCCTCCACCACCTGCGCCAACAAACCGAGAAGCCGGACGACAGCAAGCCCTACATGAGTCTGGCCGACTACGTGGCCCCGAAAAGTAGCGGCGTGAAAGATTACGTGGGTGGCTTTGTGGTCACCGCCGGCATTGGCGCGGAAGCGTTGGCGGCTGAGTATGAAGCCAAAAATGACGACTACAGCGCCATCATGGTGAAGGCACTGGCAGACCGATTAGCCGAATCTTTCGCCGAGCATATGCACCAGCTGGTGCGCACCGAGTACTGGGGCTATGTCGATGCAGAAAGCTTCAGCAATGAGGAGCTGATCAAAGAGAAGTATCAGGGTATCCGTCCGGCGCCCGGTTACCCGGCCTGCCCGGATCACACGGAAAAACCGACCCTGTTCAACATCCTCAACGCCGCAGCCGAAACCGGCGTGGAGCTGACCGAGCACTTTGCGATGACCCCAGCGGCCTCGGTCAGCGGGTTTTACTACTCGCACCCGCAGTCACGCTACTTCGCGGTGGGCAAGATCGCCAAGGATCAAGTTCAGAGCATCGCGGAGCGCAAGGGCAAATCGCTTAAGGAAATGGAGCGCTGGCTGTCACCGGTACTGGACTATGATCCTTAAAATAGCTCGCTGAGGGTGAAAAACACCCGCCCATAAAAAAAGCCTCAATCGAGGCTTTTTTTATGCTTTCTTGCGGGCTTGGCAGCCAAACTTACTTGGGCATGCTCGCCAGCCAGAAAGTAACGGTGCCAACCACCAGCGCGATGATCGCAATGCTGGCAAAGGCATCGGCCAGGGCGTCTTGACGGGCTTCATCAGACATCAGAAATTCCTCAGCGTGGTTTGATTCGGGCCGCATTGTAGCGGATTCCCTGCAGACGACCAAGCGCCAGAGACCAACAATGACGCTTTGTCCTAAGCATATGAAAAACCAATCTTTCCCCTACTCCGCCGTAATCCGTAACATAGCGCCCGATCTAGGCTAAAGCGGCGTAAGCTCGCGCTAGCACAGGGTTTTAGTGTAAAATTACGCGCCTTCAAAGTAGGCCCCGGAGCACTTTTCGCCGCTTTCCGAGGCTAAAATCGAACTACGATTGGGACTACGATGTACATTTACGATCAATTCGACCGTCAGATCATCAACGAGCGTGTCGCCCAGTTTCGGGATCAGACCGAGCGTTATCTGGCCGGTGAAATCACTGACGAGCAGTTTCTTCCCCTGCGCCTTCAGAACGGCCTCTATATTCAGCGCCTGGCGCCGATGCTCCGCATCTGTATCCCCTACGGTACGCTGAACGCAACCCAGCTGCGCAAACTCGCGGAAATCAGCCGCAAGTACGACAAGGGTTATGCTCACTTCAGCACTCGCCAGAATATCCAGCTGAACTGGCCGAAGCTGGAAGAAGTGCCCGATATTCTGGCTGATCTGGCAACAGTGGAAATGCACGCCAACCAGACCAGTGGTAATTGTATTCGTAACTTCACCGCGGATCAGTTCTCTGGCGTTGCTCAGGACGAGGTTGAAGATGCCCGCCCTTGGTGTGAAATCCTGCGCCAGTGGTCAACCTTCCACCCGGAATTTGCCTTCCTGCCTCGCAAATTCAAGATTGCTATCTGTGGCTCTAAGCGCGACCGCGCTGCGGTGGCCTTCCATGACATTGGCCTGGAAATCATTAAAGACGCCCAGGGTGAGACTGCTTTTAAGGTGTTTGTGGGCGGCGGTCTGGGCCGCACCCCGGTAATCGGCTCACTGATTCACGACAGCCTGCCGAAAGAGCATGTGATCTCCTACCTCGACGCCATCCTGCGGGTTTATAACCAGCTGGGCCGTCGCGACAACAAGTACAAGGCGCGCATCAAGATTCTGGTGAAGGCCATGGGCGCCGAAGCCTTCAAACAAAAAGTTGAAGAAGAGTGGCAAGCCATCAAGGATGGCCCGATGACCCTGACACAGGATGCCATCGACCACGCCTTCAGCTTCTTCCAACCGCCTGCTTATGAGCAAGTTGATGCCGCCGGCGCTCAGTCTGCACTGGATGACAAGCGCCTGGCAGAGCCCCGCTTTGCGGCCTGGCTTAGCCATAACGTGGTTGCCCACAAGCAGCCCGGCTATGCTGCGGTGAATGTCTCGTTGAAAGAAACGGGCGTGGCTCCTGGCGATATTACCGCCGAGCAAATGGAAGCGGTTGCCGATCTCGCAGAGGAATTTGGTTTCGGTGAACTGCGCAGTACCCACGAGCAGAATCTGGTACTGCCGGATGTCCGCAAGAGCGATCTGTTTGCTTTGTGGCAAAAACTGGATGCCCTGCGCCTGGCTTCACCGGTTATCGGCACCCTGAACGATATGATCTGCTGCCCCGGCGGTGATTACTGTGCCCTGGCAAACGCCAAATCCATTCCGGTGGCCGAGGCCATTCAGCGTCGCTTCGACGATCTGGATTATCTCTACGATCTCGGTGAAATTGAGCTGAACATCTCCGGCTGTATGAACGCTTGTGGTCACCACCACATTGGCCACATCGGAATTCTGGGTGTCGACAAGAAAGGCCAGGAGTTCTATCAGGTGTCACTGGGCGGCAGCCAGAGCAATGACGCTGCCATCGGCAAAATTCTGGGCCCCTCTTTCGCTCAGGATGAAGTTCCCGAGGTGATCAGCAAACTGCTGGAAACTTACGTCGCCAACCGTACCGAGGAAGAACGCTTCCTGGATACCTACCGCCGTATCGGTATTGAGCCATTCAAGGAGCGTGTTTATGCCTGATCGTATTATTAAAGACGGCGCCGTTGTCGACGACAGCTGGCAAGTGATTCGCGAGCTTGAAGGCGATCTGCCCGCCGGCAAGATTATTGTGCCCGCGCAGCACTGGCTTGAGAACAAAGACGCCCTGCAAGCGCGCGGTGATGTGGCCGTATGGCTGGCCAGCGATCAATCGCCGAAACTGCTCGGCGATGACATTAAAAGCTTTGAGCTGATTGCGGTGGACTTCCCGGCTTTTGCAGACGGTCGTGGTTTCAGCTACGGCCGCGAACTGCGTGAGCGAGGCTTCAGTGGTGAGTTACGCGCCATTGGCGGCTTTATGCGCGATCAATTGGCCTACCTGACACGCTGTGGTTTTAACAGTTTTGCGCTTGAGAATGCGGATCTGGATAAGGCTGTCGCCAGTCTGAAGGATTTTTCCGTGCACTATCAGGTATCAATTGATAACCCCCAGCCCATCTTCCGGGCTCGTCAGGGTTAATTATCTGGCCGCCCTATTCAGGGCGGCAATTCTTACAGCCCGATGTAAACCTTAGAAGGTCATAAAATCGGGCGTATTGAACTTCCAGCTCTTCACCTCTGCCCGCTCCTTGATTCGCCAGCCCTGCTCAGTGCGAACGTATTTGTCCACATACCAAAGGCCAAGCATGAAAACGTGGGTCTTGCCCTCGCCCATATCCATTTCCATGGGGTTAAAACACATCACTCGACCTTCGCCGGTGTCACCGTTCACCTTAATCTGAATATTGGCATTCAGATGCTGGGAGTTCGGGAAGGCGGGCAGTGCCTGCTTCAAAAAATCGATCGTGGTGTCCAAGTCCCCCACCGATCCATCAAAGGCACTGTAATCAATATGCGCGTCGGCGGTAAATACATCGCGCAATTCATCCGCCGCCTTGCGGTCGATGATATCGGCATAGTGATAGAGCAGATCCTGTATTTCAAAGCGATCCGAGATTTCCTGTTGCGAAAGCATGGCGTGACTCCATTGTTATCATTAGTCACAGAATAAAAGCACGCCCGATAATAAACCTCACCCTAATGGGCTAACGAGCAGCCATAAAAAAAGGCCGCTTTCGCGGCCTTCAGATCAGTCTTCCAGTTTAAAGACTCGGCGAGCATTGTCACCGAGGAATTTTGGCCAGACTTCGTCTTTAAAGGGCACGTTAGGCATATCCTTGAATATCCGATCCAAAGACAGGCCCATAGGGAAGTAACCCGCGTACATGATCTTGTCAGCACCGCGCTTGTTGGCGAAGTTGATGATCTCTTCCGGATAGTGTTTTGGTGCAAAGGCGCTGGTCATGTAGTACAGGTTCGGGTACTTCAGCATCAGCTTCCAGGCCAGCTTTTCCCAAGGCTCTGCACCGTGGCGCATAACCACTTTCAGCTCAGGGAAGAACCAGCAGATTTCATCCAGCAGCTCGACTTTTTGCGGCGCCATCGGCAGACGTGGTCCGGGGACACCAATACAGGGGCAGAACGGGATATCGAGCTCAACCAGCTTGGCGTAAATCGGGTACCACTTGTTTTCGTTGTAAGGCACCTGCGGGCACAGGCCGGAGGCAAAGGCCGTTACCGCCTTGATGCCATATTCCTTGTGAAGGCGCTCAATCTTGCGCACTTCTTCCATACCATTGTTGGGGTTTGCCTCGTAGGCGCAGAAAAAGCGCTCCGGGAATCGCTCCAGTGCTTCCTTGGCGACGACGTTATGGTCGTCGATACCGAGCATGGCGCGCTGAATACCATGCTTGTCCATCTGCTCAACGGTATAGGCGATATAGTCGTCCTTGCCGCCAACTTGAGGCACGTCCTTGAACATATACTGGGCCGGAAATTTAAACATCTCGCGGCTTTCCTGATCCATGAGCAAGGGCTTCATGAATTCATACCACTGGCTATTGTCTTCGCCGGGTACGTTGAGCATCAGGTCGATGATCGGGAAATCGGTTGGCATGGGCATGGTAACGTCCTCGTTATCGTTGTCGGCTTGCATAAAGCGCCAAGAATGACCGTATTCTCCGCAAGGGGTCATTCTCTCTCAATAACAAACTACGTCAGATATACACGCAAATCCGGTCAGTTATGCTAGTCGCAACCGGAAATAGATAGAAAAACAGCATTGATAAGGCAGTATGCGGCGCTTAGCTGGTTACACCGGTCTCGACAATGGTTCGATTACGGCCCTGATTTTTGGCGCGATAAAGTGCCATATCTGCCAGGATCATCAGACCATCAAGCTCCTTTTGATCGGTCATACCGACAATACCGGAACTCACGGTTACAGGCCGGATGGTACCGTCCTCATTGCTAAGGAGGTGCTCTTTTATAAGCCGGGTTCGCAAACGCTCGAATATATTGTAAGCGTCCATAGGCTTGGAATTGGGCAGCAATACAGCAAATTCCTCACCACCGATCCGCCCCACAACATCATGTAATCGAAGGCTGCTTTTCAACAGTTTGCCGAATGCCCGAAGTACGTCATCGCCCTTGGGGTGGCCGTATGTATCGTTGATCTGTTTGAAATGATCGATATCCAGAATAGCGACAGACAATGGCTCCCTCGCGGATTTGGCGATTTCAAACTCGGCGTTGGCACGTTCAAAAAACGCGCGCCGGTTGAGTAGCCCCGTCATTTCGTCGCGATACGCCAGATCGCGCAATTTCTCGGCTTCGCGGGTCAGCTTGATGGCATCTTTCTGGGTGCGCAGTACATTATTCACCCTTGCGACCAGCGCGGTGAAGCTAAACGGCTTGGTCACATAATCATTGGCGCCGGATTCGAGGCAACGAGCGAGATTGCTGTCTTCGGTATTGGCGGTAAGAATAATCACGGGCAAATCGCCGTACTCGTCGCTCAAGCGGATCTGCTGCAGCACCTGATGCCCATCCATTTCGGGCATGCCAATATCAAGCAGCACCAGATCTGGTCGCTCCTGATCGATTAACATCAATCCCTCGCGGCCACTTTGTGCCGTCACCATATCGAATCCTTCGTCCTCAAGACCGTTCTTGAGAATATCCAGGTTGTAGGGCGTATCGTCGATGGCGAGAATTTTCGTCATGCTGGCGGGCAAGCTTTCCTGCGATATGGTTTCAGTCGACACGTATTAGCCTAACAGTTTTTATGTTGCGATTGTGCAAATAAGCTTCTGTTTTCAGTAAGCTACATCAAGCTTACTGTGATCCCAACTTACTGTTCGCTCAGCAATTATACGTATCGCGGTTTTCTTCGCGACCATGCTGCGTGTGGCTTCTACGAGCATCTCTTCCGGGTAGTCCCGGGTATTGTTACGTAGTAATACGGCCATGTGTAAGCGATGAACCTCTTCCGGGTCACGGATTAGTTCAGCTCGGCCATAGACCACAACCGCTTTCAGTTCTTCATATTCGGTGCCACTTTCGAACAGCACAGAAATGCGGTTATCCCGCTCGAGGTTTTTAATCTTCTGGGATTTGGTAAAGGTCTCCAGCACGATATCACCCTCATCCAACGCAAACCAGAGCGTTGTCATGTGGGGCCAGCCGTCTTTGCCATTCGTGGCGACCTGCGCGTTCTTCTGGGTAGCGATGAAATGCCAGACTTCCTCGTCTGTCATCTGAATCAGATCGCGCCTTTTCATATCTTCGTCCCGTTAGTGGTCCTAGACCTTAAGTGGATACAGGCCTTAGACTTCAATTGGCGCCATATCTTTATGGTGACTTTTACCGGCACGCGTTGCCACGGTTTTATCGGTAGTCTGGTAGCAGTTCACACCGCGCTCGTCCTGTTCACGCACCATACGCCCTGTCGCCACCAGGTAATTCAGGTGGGCAATGGCCTCGCCAAGTGCCAAGTTCATCTGGGTAACTTCAATCTTGCGATCAAACAACACGGGCAGCATGTCGATAGCATGTTGCGGTTCCAGACAGGCCTCTTCAATCGCCTCCAGATGATCCTGATGGTGTTCCTTTAAATAGTTTAGTCGAGATTGAACACCATAGAAGGGCGTGTTGTGGGCGGGAAACACCAATGCGTCATCCGGCAGGTCACGACTGAAACGCTCCAGCGAATCCAGCCAGCGCTGCAGAGGATTCGCCTCAGGTTCTGACGGCATCACGCTGATATTGCTGGTTATTCTCGGGATAATTTGATCCCCGGAGAACAGCAGCTTGTCGCGCTCATTGAAGAGACAAACATGCTCAGGTGAATGGCCGCTGCCGATCATTACCCGCCAATCTCGCCCACCGATGCTCAGTACATCGCCTTCGCTGAGACGATTAAAGGCCATAGGCAGAGGCTCGACAATGGAACCAAAACCGCGAAACTTGGCGCGCACCTGCTCCAGATAATCATCCGCAACACCTGCGGCGCTATAGAATGCCCGCGTTGTCCAGGAGATGTTGTCGAAGTCCATGGTGGAGAAAGTGCGGGCGTTGTAATACTCGCCAAAACTCATATACAAGGGCACCCGCCACTTCTCGCAGAGCCAGCCGGCTTGCCCTACGTGGTCAGGGTGCATGTGGGTCACAATAACGCCAAGTACCGGTTTGCCCTGCATGGGCCCTTCAAATAGCTGATTCCACGCCGCTTGGGTCTGCTTCAGACCCATACCGGTATCTATGATCCACCAGCCAGACTCATCTTCCAGCACGTAGAGATTGATATGATCGAGCGCCATGGGCAAAGCCATACGCAGCCAATACACCCCATCTGCGACTTCAGTCCACTCGCCAGTATCTGGTGTATTTTCAAAGGGGTATGAAATATCTCTCATGCAATTCCTTATCTAAGCCCTTAGGCCAGTTTCAGCGGCAAGTCGCGCAGGCGCTGGCCTGTGGCGGCAAATACGGCGTTCGCCAGAGCGGGAGCGACGGGTGGCAACCCGGGTTCGCCCACGCCGGTCGGCGCTTCCTGGGACGGCATGATATGAATCTCGATTTCCGGCGTTTCCGCCAGGGTGAGCATCGGGTAATCGTGGAAGTTGCTCTGCATAACCCGGCCATCTTCCAGAGTAATGCCGCTCTTTAAGGCTGCCGTCAAGCCAAAAACAATACCGCTTTCCATCTGGGATTTGACCACATCGGGATTGACTGCCAATCCGCAATCAACCACGCAGACGACCTTGTGAACGCGAATAGCGCCGTTTTCCACGGAAGCGGTCACGACCTGTGCGACCGAAGTGTGAAAACTCTCATGCGCCGCGACGCCTTGATACTGGCCCGGCTCGGTTTGCCCCCAGGACGCCTTCTCCGCAGCCATTTTCAACACGCCATAGCGCTTGGAGTCGGTAGGCATATGCTGCATACGGAACGCTACCGGGTCTTCACCAACCCGATGAGCTAGTTCGTCGATAAAACTCTCGGTAAAAAATGCGTTCTGGGAGTGCCCGACCGAGCGCCAAAAACCGACAGGAATGGGCGTGTCATCGTGTACTGCATCCACTTTCATATAGGGGAAACGGTAATCGGTGTGACTGATACCTTCCGCCATGGTGGAATCCACATGTTTTAGCAATCCGCCCAAACTGCGCGGGATCGCTGGTGGCAACCATTCCGGCATGGAGGCGGCTGCAAACATGGGCATCAGCTGGGACATGATACTCGGCACCACCGTTTTCGCCGTGATACTGGTGACCTTGCCTTTATCAAGAGTTGCCGCCATAACTGTTGTCGCGGCTGGTCGATAATAGTCGTGCTGGATGTCGTCTTCCCGACTCCAGACCATTTTGATCGGTGTTCCGGTTTTTTCGGATATACGTGCCGCTTCCACGATGTAATCCGGCACCAGGCGGCGACCAAAGCCGCCCCCGAGCATCTGGTTGTGCACAACAATCTGCTCGCGAGGCCGTTCTAGGGCTGCCGCCACCACGCCAATGACGGTATCCGGCACCTGGGTGCCAGTCCATATCTCAACGCGGTCAGCAACTACATTGACCAGTGCATTGGGTGGCTCCATAGGGCTATGGGATAGCATCGGGGCCTGATAGGTCACCTCGAAGCGCTCGCCCGTTGCTAGCGCCGCGTCACCCTCTTCACTAATATTTCGCCCTTCTTCTTTGAGTAGCGCGGTGTGATGGGCACGCAAACCCTTTTCATCAAGACCAGCCAGTGGACCTTTGTCCCAGATGATATCAAGCGCGTCAGCGGCTTTGCGCGCCGCCCAGTAACCGTCGGCGACCACGGCAACACCGCCATTGGTCTCAAAAATTGCCGAAACCCCTTTAATCGCTTTTGCGCCACTGTCATCGAAGGATTTCACTCGACCGCCCAAGTGCGGGCAGCGACGCATAACCGCCGTCTTCGAACCGGGCAAATTACAGTCGATACCGAAAGTTGCCGTGCCGGTAACCTTCGCCAGCGCATCGAGTCGCACACCATCGCGACCAATCTGGGTGAAATCCTCTGCAGATTTCAGTGGTGCGGCTTCCGGTGGTGTCAGATTGCGCGCGGTTTCAACCAATTCCGCAAAACTGAAACTGTCACCGTTTGCGTTGTAAACCATGCCGTTTTCAACGCTCAGCATGTCAGTACCGCCACCCCATTGTTTGGCAGCCGCCTGTCGCATCAGCTCGCGAAGATTCGCGCCAGCCTGCCTTATGGCCGTGAAGTTATTGCGCAGAGACACGCTGCCGCCGGTCATCATCATCTGAAATTCAGGGTCTCTGAAATCCGGATGGTAATAAGCGTGCTCCACTACAATATCGGTGGCAGGCAAATTCAGCTCTTCCGCCGCCAGGGTCGTCAGACCGGTATAAACCCCCTGCCCCATTTCCGCGCGTGGCAACTGGAACACGACCACGCCGTCCGGGCGTACCTGAAGAAAGGCGTTGGGGCGCAGCTCATCGGCTGTGGTACCCGGATACGGCGGCTCTCCGCCGCAACCGGTGAGGTGAATACCGATGGCAACACCACCGCCAAGGGCTGCACTACGTTTGAAAAAATCTCGACGACTGAGGCTCATGCGGACACCTCCTGCGCTTTGGTAACCACTGGATCAACAATCGACACCGCGCCGTCCTGACGCACCAGACTAGCCGCTTGCTTCACAGCAGTGCGAATGCGGGGATAGGTGCCACAGCGACAGATATTGCTCATGGCTGAGTTGATTTCTTCATCCGAGGGGTTGTTGTTTCGCTCCAGCAGCGCAACCGCCGCCATGATCTGGCCCGACTGGCAGTAGCCGCATTGGGGGACGCTGTTTTCCAGCCAGACCTGCTGTACCGGGTGTAACTGGGTGATATCGGGCGAAATGCCTTCAATGGTTCGAATGTCGCGACCGGCAGCGGCTGAGACGGGGAAACTACAGCTGCGTATGGCGTAGCCATCCATATGCACGGTGCAGGCGCCGCACAGGCCCTTGCCACAACCGAACTTGGTGCCGGTCAGCTCGAACTGTTCCCGAACAACCCACAGTAACGGGGTGTCCGGTTCTACATCAACGCGCTGCTCGCGACCATTAAGCGTAAAAGCAATTTCAGCCATAGATCCCTTCCATTCCTTCCTTCAAGCGCCGTGCCTGCTAAGGCCATACGGCACAACTATCTGTTCTGTTACCGCTTTTAAACGCGGTTTGGACCCAATGATACGCGAATACTCATCCATTCGACGAAAATTAACGGAAATTCACTCGCGGGAGTGCGGTATTTTGAATCCGAACTTGATTAGCCATCTATACTGAAGAAGTCTCCCCAAAACGGGGCTTTGGCAGTAGCATGTGAACCCGAATCGAGTTGCACTCACAGACAACGAGTCACCATGTTAGATATTTCTTTCTCCAGCATTATGGCGGTACTGCGCTACCCCCTCGTCGACCTGGGTAAAGGCCCGGTAACCCTCGCCTCGATCATGCTGGGGTTAGGCGTGATTTTTGCCTCCCTGTATCTGGCGAAACTACTCAAACAGAACGTTAAAAACCTCAATCGCGGCCGCTATGCGCTAACGCCCAGCTCCATTTATACCCTGGAACGGATCTCCCATTACCTTGTGATGATTGTCGGTGTACTGGTGGGTATATCGGTAATGGGTGTGGATTTCGGCAAACTGGCCTTGATTGTGTCGGCGCTGTCGGTCGGCATTGGTTTTGGCCTGCAGGCCATTGTCAGTAACTTTGTGTCTGGGCTGATTATTCTGCTGGAGCGCTCACTGAAGGTGGGAGACTTTGTTCAGCTGGACAGCGGCGTCACTGGCGTGGTTTCAGAAATCCGGGTACGAGCCACGGTCATCACCACGGCGGAAAATTCCGAGGTCATTGTGCCGAACGCGGAATTTGTTAACGGTAAGGTTACCAACTTTACCCATACCGATAATTTTTGCCGCCATCGTATTCCCTTTGGCGTTGCCTACGGTACCGACAAGGCCCTGATGACCCAATGCGTACTGGATGCCGCGCTGGCGCAGGAAATGACCCTGTCAGACACCAAGGAACATCAGCCTCAGGTCGTGATGAAGTCGTTTGGCGACTCCAGTCTGGATTTTGAACTGTTGGTCTGGACCAAGCCTGAGTATTCCGCTCGACCGTCGCTGGTTCGAGGTGTTTACCTCAGCGCCATCGACGATGCCTTCCGCGATGCCAATATTTCGGTGCCCTTCCCACAGCGCGATTTGCACTTTATAACCGACCGACGCGCGCCGGGTTCATAGCGGTACCAACTCACGCGGCAGTGGGAAGCAGTTCCTTCGGAAGTATTACTTCGTACGTCGCACCGCCTTTGCGATAGCGCTGGGAACTGAAATAAAGGCGGCTACCGTCAGGTGAGAACGCCGGGCCGCATATCTCTGAACCGGGGTGATGGATCTCGAGCAAGGTCTTGGCACCCTGATTGGGGTTCAGGATGATGAGACGGGCAACGTCTTTTGACGGGTCTTCAGCCACTAGAATATCGCCCCAGGGGCTGACTGTCAGGTTGTCGACGCTCATGATGGCTTCATCAATCTGTGAATTATCAAAGATCAGTTCAACGGCTTGATTAGCCACATCCAGACACCAGACCCGGTTGTCATATTTGGTCGTCCAGAAGATCAGAGAATCCGGAGCCTTGCCGCCCTTGGGCTGCAGTGTTCGCGCCACGGACGCCGGTAATGTGTACTGCCAAAGCCCTTCACCGCCCGCAAAGGTTGTGCCCGGAACCGCTTTCCCTTTTCGGCGCAAACGACCGCGATGTTTATCCTGACGCAGTTCCGGCGATGATAAGTCTACCCAGGATACGGGCAGCTGCCCCCTTACCAGCGCGTCACTCTCGGGATAGCAGTCATCCGCATAGCCCGCAATATTCATAACCTGAAGCCGACCTTTTTCGAGCCGTAATCGACCGTTGTCGAGCCTGTCTTCCGGGTCCGCGACCCAGCGATAAAATCGGCCGTCGCGGGTATCTTCGGTCAGGTAAGCAGTCGCCCTGCGTTCGTCGAGGGCAAAGGCTTCATGCGCGAAAATACCCAGCGCGGGTTTGGCCTGCCCCTGACCGGGCGCGAAGGGATCGCATTCAAAGCACTGGCCATCGCGTGATTCTTCACAGGAAATCCAGGTCTGCCAAGGCGTGGTACCACCAGCACAATTCTGCGTTGTACCACTGAGAATAGAATAGGCGCTATCGACCACGCCTTCTTTATTAAAGCTGATCGCGCCGCAGCCGCCTAAGGGCACCATCGGAACTTCAGAATTGGAGGTATAGACCCAGCCCCCTTCGGTACGGGCAAACACCGCCCCGCCATCCGGATAGGTATGCCAGGAATAATCACTCCGGTCGCTCACGCCACCGGGCGTTACCACCCGATCGCCCGCGACCGCCAGCAATCGCGCCTCGCAGCCTTTTGCCAACGATAGCCCCAAACCGTTTACTGGCTGCAGAGAACCGATATTCCAGAGGGGGCCCGTCGGCAAAGCCATCTGCTGATGGCTACTGACCTCCAGACAGGCGCTCAAGCTGCGCGCCGCGGGTGTGGTAGCGGCGGCTGCAAGAAAAGTTTGTTTCAGTAAGGTGCGTCGGCGCAAGCTAGTCATCAGTGTCTCTGTTGTATCAGGGAAAGCATCGCCTGAGTATGCCGATGAGCAACCAGCCTAAGCAACCACAAGCCGAGTAGCAGAGGCAAAATGCCGAGCAGCAATGGAAAGCGAATCATGAAAACAACAGGCTCCAGCACCATTCTCACGAGCCACTTGAGCCCCTCGTGTTGTTCAATGACCTCGGCAATTGCCGGTGAGAAATCATAGTAACGCTCAATAAACCAGCGCCCAACAGCCGTCGTCTGCAATACCTGATCGCGAAATTCGCGAAGCACTTGCACTTGACGGTGCCAAAGGCTGCCATAGGCGGCTGTGGCGATAAAACAGGGGCCGCCGGAACCGTCACCGAACCCACCCAAGGGTGGTCCTATAACAGGGTTGCGGTTGTTACGCAGATACGTCAGCGCGGCACCTGCATCAACCAAACCCGCGCCTGAAACGTCATCGTCTCCCGGCGCCGCCCGGTTCCCATTAACATCGATAGCTGTCGCTTGCAGGCTTTCGGTAAGCAAGACAGGCGTCGCGCTGCTTTCCACCTCGCGAAGCAAAGCAATTACGGCGGCCACATTCGGGGCCGCAGCCGACGTGCCAAAGAAGTTCGGAAAGCCATCAGGCTCACCAAAATCGCTCAGGGCATTTGACTGAAAATCCTGACCAAAGAACGTATTGTTATTGCCATCGACCCCGGACACGGTGGGCGCGATGCGCTGCTGTGGCGCGTAGTCACCGGCGGTATTAAACGGAATCTCTAAAACCCCGCCGCGTGAGGTATAGGGCTGGGGGTCGATATTGACTGAACCAAATTGCGAGGGCGCGTAGGCAGGCGATTCCCACCACCCCACAGCCGCCGTGCTGATTACACCGGCTGCAGCGACGTGTCCCCAAGCTGTGGGGCCGTTATAAGGATACTCTGCAGAATCAACAGAACCCACAAGCAGCAAGCGAAACTCCAGCGGTACGCCAGGAGCCTGCGGGATGTCATCCTGACTGCCTGCGTAGTGCTCCACCGCCAGATAAAACAGGGTGTCATTGGCTTGATCAGCCTGTAATTGCAGCAGCTCCCCGGCATCGCCCTCTGGATTTCCGGTCACACCTTGTTGAGCAATACTGCGCGCGACAAAGTCAGGGTGCGAGGGGTTCAAGGCCGCTACATTGTCGGACCGCGTCGCGTAGAGATCGAGGTCTATCTGCGCCCCCCTATCAGAGCGAACCGAGGCATTGGGCTGATTCCACTGCAACATAACAAAGACCCGCTCTCCTGCCGGCACGTTCACAGCAAGAAATCCGTCTCCTGTACCCCAGTCGTGCAGATCATCTCCGCTTGGCACGAAGCTCGAGGGCTGATCGTCTGTCGATGGATTAATGTCTCTGTAAATTTTACGAAAGCCCTGATCGCCATCATTCCCGACAGAGCTAACATAGGGTATGCCTGCTGCCACGCAACGCGCAGCTGCCTGAGCAACGATATCGTCCTGATAGAACGCCTCGTTGAGAAAACCGATATCATCCACAACAACCGTGGCGCGATTTTCAGAACACAAGGTATCAATCGCAGTGGCAAAAGCCGCTAATGATCTGCCAGCTGCATGGAACGCAATACCTGCCTCCGGCGCGATATCAAAGGCCAGTTCGGCCATTGCCGCACCTTCATCGGTACTTCCTACTGCACCCTCCAACAGCAAATTGACGACCGATGGAAGGTCCCCAGAATCCTGGGGTCGACTGCCTTGAAGACTGCCAGCTTCGCCACTAGGCGGCGTGGTATCACCATCGCGCACATCGTTGGTTCGGGCAAAGCTGTCTGAAATGATCCCGATGATCTGGCCACTACCTCCGCCCAGCTCACTCGCCTCGCTGCGCAAGGCAACAGGCGCGCGGCTCAACGCGCTCCCGGCACGTCGCACAAAGGGCGGTGGCGGCTCGATCTGCTCAACCTCTCTCAGGTTAAGCAAGGCATCGAGTTGATTTTCATCACTCACACTGACCGTTGCACTGCCATAGCGGCTGGAAGCAAAGTCCACGCTAACACCGAGAGCTTTAAGGTTGGCAATCAACTGCGATGTAATGCGTCCCCGCACTTCGAGCGTCAGCGGGAAGTCACTGGCCAAAAAGCGCTCATCAATACTTGAGCTCTGCGCCGCAAAACGGGCTACAAGCTGCGAACGCTTAGCGGCCAAAGAATTTTGGGTGAGTTTTGGACTGATGTGCGGCGACGTGGATTGAACGTTGCCTGAATAGTTCTCCGGAACGGCGAGCGCGAGCGAAGTGATCAGCGCGCCACAGGTGCCAATAAGACATCTCAAAGTCATCGGGTAATCGCCGTTGGAAGTGCCTGAACGCGAAATACACTGCCGAGGCCCGTGATCGCATCGAGCTCGGCGTAACTACTAATCACAACATCAAGGCGCTGATAGCGTGGGTAACGATGCAAAACCGTTAGACCTAAAGCGTTAAGCGATGCTTCAAGAGGGTTAACGTCTCCCTCATAGGCCACCTGCACCAGCAAGCCCTCCTCTGTCGTCGTCAAACCCGCAGCTTTTGCTTCTTCGACTAATAACGCCTGGCGCGGCATTGAAGCCAGCAAAGGCCCTAGTTTGCGATGAGGTTTTGCGAGCGGAACGGCATCGCTTTTCGCGGGTCGTGATGCCGCTTGCGATGACTGTGAAGTAGCGGCAGCATCTGAAGTGACCTGACAGGCCATCAACAGGCCGCTAACGGCAACAATCCCTAGGACTGCTAGACGGACTGCACCTGTCTTAGACCTGATCTGCCTGAACCTGATCTGTCTGAGATTTGAACCGAATACCATCTCGACTGCCTTAAATCATAGGTCATCATTGTCACCCATCATCGCGCAGCGATGAAACGGCGTTTAGGTAATAATTCACAAGGTGTCGCACGGGGGCATGGAGATCGATAACGTTACCGGTATTTTCTGATCCGAAACCCGAACATAATAAATCACACGCACTATTCTGATCACACAGAGGCAAGAATGAATACGATCAAAACGCGAAAATCGGCCACACTGGGGCTAGCCCTATTCTGTATAAGCTTGGCCGGAGGGGCTACCGCCGGCTTGTTTGACACCGTTGAAAAAGCGGCAAAGCCAGCTACCCAAGCCCTGGAAAAAGTCACCCCCTCAGGGGGCAAGATACTTCAGGTCTCGGATGCCCTGCCGCACCGTTACATCATTGTGCTGAAAGACGGCGTCAATGTTGAGCCGGCAATGAAAACGCTGATGAGCACCTTCGGTGGACAAGCAGACCTGAGCTTTACCAGTGTGCTTAACGGCTTTGCTGCCTACCTCACCTCGACTCAGGCAAAGGCTCTCAGCCTGGACAAAACTGTACGCTATGTAGAGCAAGATGCCATTGCCCGAATTTCCAAAAAAACGGTGCAACAAGGTGCCACCTGGGGCCTTGATCGTCTTGATCAGCGCGACCTGCCACTGGACAAGCAATTCTCTTACACGCTCACAGGTAGTAACACACATACTTATATTGTCGACACGGGTATTCGTAGCGATCACAAAGACTTTGCCGGTCGATTGGGCAAAGGCGTAAATACTAGCGATGATCCAAAGCAGCCGCCGGCCGGTTTGCTCGATCCGATCTTCGCCGCGCTGTTCGGTGAGAAGGAAAAACCCGATGACCCCACGAATGACTGTAATGGTCATGGCACACACGTTGCTGGTACCGCGGGTGGCACCGAATGGGGGGTTGCCAAAAACACCACCTTGTATGCTGTGCGCGTGTTGAATTGCGAAGGCGCGGGCTCCAACTCAACCGTAATTGCTGGACTGGATTGGATCGCAAAGAACGCCAAGCGACCTGCGGTCGTTAACATGAGTCTTGGTGGTGGCGCGTCATCCGCCATGGACGACGCGGTCAACGATCTCGTCAGCAAAGGCATTACTGTGATTGTCGCGGCAGGCAATGACGACAAAGACGCATGTCAGGCCTCCCCTGCCCGGGCGAAAAAGGCCATTACCGTTGCAGCCAGTGATAACCGCGACCGTCGCGCCGGCTTTTCCAACCACGGTCGATGCGCCGACCTGTTCGCACCCGGGAAAGACATCACCTCAGCATGGATTGATAGCAATCGTTCTACGAAAACGATCAGCGGCACTTCGATGGCTAGCCCACACGTCGCCGGCGTAGCAGCCCTGATGTTGGAGGCCGAGCCAGATCGCTCTCCCGCTGAGCTGGAAAAGGCATTGCTCAAGGCTAGCGTCAGCGGCAAAATCGGCGACCGTAAAGGCAGCCCGGACAAGCTGCTGCAAGTCATTCACAATTAAACGGAGAACGCTATGGGATTTGCACTTTCCGAAATGCGATTGACGAGCTCCGCCTTTACAGAAGGCGGTGCGATCCCCAGTAAACACACTGGCGAAGGCGAAGATATCTCTCCTGCGCTGAGCTGGACTAACGCACCAGAGGGAACCAAAAGCTTTGCTGTGATCTGCCACGATCCCGATGCACCACTTGTTTCTCCAGGTGGCACCTATGGTTACGTGCATTGGGTTCTGTATAACCTCCCGGCAGATTGCAGTGAGCTATCGGAAGGCTCGGACAGAGGTACGGCAGGCAAAAATGACTTTGGGAATAACAATTATGGCGGACCGATGCCGCCGCCGGGGCATGGCCTGCACCGATACTACTTTTGGGTACTGGCACTTAACAGTGATGAGCAACTTCCCGAAGGTCTAACCCTGTGGGAGCTTTTGGAAAAAATAGAAGCTAACGTGATTGGTATGAATCGCTTGGTGGGAACCTACCAGCGCGCCTAATAGCTTACGCAAGTCTTAGAGAGCTGAATCACCCTTGGGTGTCAGCTCTTTTTTTTTCTGGAGCGCTCTCTGAATCTTTGTACGCCACTTTTCTGGCATCATTGATCTCATCTATGGATGCGAGCGAGGCCGGCTCCACAATAGCTCCTGCCAAGGCGATCTGATTACTGCCACGGCGTTTGGCCATATACATCGCCTGATCAGCTTTTCGAAGAAGATTATCGATATCAGACGCGTCTTCAGGTGCAATCGCAATACCAATACTCGCACCAAAGTCAATTTCCACGCCGCGAAATTCAATCGGTAACAGCACAGCCTTGCGGATTTTCCGAGCAACGGAAACTGCGACGTCCGGAACGTCAATCTTGCGCAGTAACACGGCAAATTCGTCGCCACCCAGGCGCGCTATAACATCTTCGCCACGCAGCGTGCGGCGAATACGCTTTACCAGCTCTATGAGCACCTCATCACCGGCCTCATGACCATAGTCATCATTAATCGCCTTAAAACGATCAAGATCGAGATACAGTAACGCCAGACGACCGCCATCACGCGGACGCTGACGCAGTTCCATATTCAGTATTTCTTTTAACAAGTTTGGCCGAATTGCACCCGTCAGATCATCGTAGTGTGCTGCAGCCTTCAGTGCTTCACGCGACTCGAGCAGCTCCTCTGTCATACCAATCATGGCCGACGAAATACGATGCACCAGAACAAGGGTTACGACGACACCACCGATAAGGTAGTTAGCCCAGGCTGAGAAACTGAAAACATAATCGCGGGGATTAAACTGCGGCTCGATAATCTCGAGCACGAATCCAAGCCCCACCAGAGCGACCACGGCGCACACAAGGCCACTTGCGATTCGCCCGGCTTTCGGGGAGATCACAATACCGCTAAACAAAGCGCAGACAATCAACCAGAACGGCGCCGCCCCAAGCATCCCATATTGAACAAGGCCAGTGACTCCGGCGATCGCCAAAAGGCTGATGATGAAAAGACTGCGGGCGAACAAACTGATTTCAGCGCGGAGCATCCAGCTGATCAGCATGAGAATCGTAAAGGTAATAGCTCCAGCCTGCTCTAGCAGGTTAGCTGCAGAAGGATCACGAGCCAGAATAAACGGCAAGCCGGCGGCGCTGACAATCGCCACCACGGCGTGTACACCGTCTACAGTTCGCTGCTTGACTTCGAAAGCATCGTCAACCACCGATTTCTGGTTCTCGAATCCAGACATGGTTGTGTATTACTCAGTCTTCCTTAAATGAGTCATCATAATCCACCCTGTACAATTTTTGACTAAGTTGTGACCATCGGGTTTGGCAAAAATTACTTAGAGGAATCATCTGATGCCCAATGGCCCGGGCACCAGTGCTTATAGTAAGCGCCGAAGGCGATTCTAACCAATCTATTTTGCCGCGATATTCCCAAAATCGGCATTTATCGGGGGCTTAAGAACAGTACTATAACGCCAATAAGCGACCAATCCGCCTCAATTTGGGCCTTTTTGTGTCGTAGCAATGGTGTTTTCAAGAGGTTTGGTGCCCGGGGCCGGAATCGAACCGGCACGCCAGCAATAGGCGGGAGATTTTAAGTCTCCTGTGTCTACCAATTCCACCACCCGGGCCTGAAGATCTGCGCCGTTACTGACGCCAGATTAAGCAAGAGCTCAACCTGAGGGATTACGCTGAAAACGATCGATCTTTATCCAATAAATTCAATCGCTTAAGTTGAAGTAGCGCAGTGGAGGCGGAGAATACTAGCTTACTGCGCACGCTTTTACAATCGAAGTGTGATGCTGGCAAAAACTCATGGTCTTTCGCGTTGCAATGATTTCCGGAAAGAATCGATTTTAAGGACTATGCTGTAGTTTTATGGAATAAACGCCTCAGCGCTCTGATTCGCAGTTGTAAACCTTGCGGTATCTCTACGGAACATCGCGCAACACGTGGAAAACTATGAACTTTTGGCGATTCAACCTTGAAGACTCTTCACTCGGAAATCAGGTTCTGGGCACCTACGACCCGATACTCGTAGCGATCTCGGTTGCAATAGCTGCGCTTGCCGGTATCACCGTACTCGCGCTTGCCGACAGAATCACCGCATCGCCCGACCGCTCAACTAAAGCCTGGTGGCACGTAGGCGGAGCTGTCGCACTAGCGTGCGGTATATGGTCAATGCACTTTACCGGGATGCTGGCCTTCGAGCTGCCCGGCCATCCGGCCATGAATTACGATGCCGGTCTTACTCTGATATCGGTTTTCCCCGCTTTTCTCGCCAGCATGGCCGCCCTCCACTTTATTACCAAGAGCGAACTAAAGGGTTTCCACCGGCAAATGGCCGCGCTATTACTCGCCGCCGGCATAGGCACGATGCACTACACCGGGATGGAAGCGATGCTCATGCCCGGACTACGCTACGACTTTGCTCTGTTTGTGCTTTCTATCGTTGTCGCCCATCTGCTCGCGCTAATAGCACTAACCACGCGTATAAAGCTTCGCGCCACAAAAAGCATGCCTGAAAATGCAGTGAACCTGATTGCGGGCGTGGTGATTGGCGGGTCGATTGCCGGAATGCACTACACGGCAATGGCCTCAAGCAAGTTCTTTCTGACAACCAATACCCACGTGCCGAGCTCACAGTTCTCCGACAATACTCTGGCGCTGGGCATTTGTATTTTTGCAGCCGTTACTTTGGGGCTCAGTATTTTGGCCACCTGGATCGACCGGCAAGTGGGCTTTCAGAGGCTGCTGCATCTGGAGCGAATGGCGCACACCGATGCATTAACCGGTCTTCCCAATCGCGTGCTTTATGACAACCAGTTACAAACTGCGCTCGAACAAAATAAACGCTCTCAAGATGGCTATTTCGCGCTACTTTATTTCGACCTTAATAAGTTCAAACCGATAAACGATACCTATGGGCACGCAGCCGGGGATCTGTTGCTGCGTGAATTCGCGGTGCGCTTGAAAAAAAGCTTGAGAGAAACGGATCTTCCGGCGCGGCTTGGCGGTGACGAGTTTGCAGCCATCGTTCGCGACTTCGGCACGCGCAGCGACCTCGTGCTCCTGATCGAGCGTATTCAAGCTGCCATGAAAAAGCCCGTAGTACTGGGGCGCATAAGTCTCTCCATTGAGGTTAGCATTGGTGTCAGTCGTTACCCCCATAACGGGGATACGCCTCAACAGCTGATCCAAGCCGCTGATGACGCAATGTACCAAGCCAAATCCTCACAGCAGCCTTACTGCTTTGCTACGAAACCTCATTTATCGGCTGTCAAGAACCCTATCAACAACGGCGCCGATCTTAACAACATATCGATACGCTATCTGCCCAGTTTCGACCTAAAATCCGGCAACCTGGTCGGCGCAACTTGTCTGCCGGTAAGTTTGGATAGCCAAGGCAATGTTGACGATGCGACCGCGCCAAATCTTCCGGCCGACGCTCTAATTGACAAGATTGGTGAAACCTTAGTGGAGGATACCGCGTATTGGAGAAACGAGGGGGCCCGGGTTCCGCCAGTAGCAATCCCACTTACCCGAGAGCAGTTAGAAGCGCTGGAGCCAGCAGATATTAGCGCCTTTTGTGAGAAAACAGGCATATCGCCCGACAACCTTGCACTGGAAATACCCGCCAGCGTTTTCGCTATACAGCAAGAGTCAACCAAGAAGTCACTGCAACAGCTAGAAAAGACCGGCACACGTAGAATCATTAGTTATGTAGACAACTCCTCATCTCTACAATCTCTGTCTGATGCACGTGCAAATTGCGTAAAGCTTTCACCGGATTTTGTTAAGCAAGCTCTGGCGTCTGAGCACGCAAAGACCCTGCTGAAAACCATTGTAATCTTGGGAAGAGAATTTAATTTCGAGGTCAGCTGCGCTGGCGTCAGTAATGAACTCGAAATGCAGGCGTTACGCGAAGTCGGTTGTAGCAGCGCTCAGGGTGATTTCTTGCACGCACCCACATCCAGAGAGTCCATTGCAGAGCTCGTAAAAAAAGCGTCTGGGCAAGTATCTGTGATAGGTGGAGCGCAGGAATAAAAGGGGAAATGGAGGCGCGGGTCGGAATCGAACCGGCGTACACGGAGTTGCAGTCCGCTGCATAACCACTCTGCCACCGCGCCTTCAAGTCGATTTTGTTCTACACCGAGAAGTGTACGCCGGTTCGATAACCGGCTCTTTCTTTGGCCGTTGGCGCTGGAGTTGCAGTCCGCTGCATAACCACTCTGCCAACATGCCTCTATCGATTTTTTCTACACGTTCCAGAAAACCAGAGCGTGTACGCCGGTTCGATAACCGGTCTCTCCAAAGAGAGTTTGGAGCGGGAAACCGGGTTCGAACCGGCGACCTCAACCTTGGCAAGGTTGCGCTCTACCAACTGAGCTATTCCCGCAACATCGGCCTCGCCATAAGCCACTAAGGGGCCTGTTTGGCGAAGGCGGTTATTCTATGCTGTGACAGCGAGGAGTCAAGACAAGAAACTGCAATTGATTGAAATTTAAGGCTGGATTGCTCAAATAGCCATCAACTCCATCAGTCTTGAGAACGGGTAAGGTCTGGCCAGGCCGCTCGCAGGTAGATCACCATCGACCACAGGGTCAGCAAGGCAGCAACATAGAGCGCCACCATATTGGCCATGTAGAGAATGTTGTCACGGCTTTCCTGAAATAACAGCAGACCAATAATGGCGATTATCTGGGCCGTCGTTTTCAATTTACCGATAAACGAAACCGCTACGCTGGTGCGCTTGCCCAGCTCCGCCATCCATTCCCGCAACGCTGAAATCACGATTTCACGACCGATAATGACAACCGCCGGCAAGGTAAACCACCAGGCATCGTATACCTCAATCAGCAACGCCAATGCGATAGCGACCATCAATTTGTCCGCTACCGGGTCCAGAAAAGCTCCCAATGGCGTCATCTGACCAAGCTTGCGCGCGAAATAGCCGTCCAGCCAATCGGTGATTCCGGCCACCGAGAACACGAGTGCGGTATAAAAAGCCCGGTTATCCAGGGGCATATAAAACAGAATGACAAACACAGGAATTAGAAAAATCCTGAATAGTGTCAATAAGTTAGGAATATTCATTAGGACCCCTGAATCAAAGTGCGCCCATTTTAGGCGGGATTCGATCTTAGTGCTACTCGCTGCGTAGGCTTTCGTAAATATCTTGCGCCAGTTTACGGCTGATACCAGGCACCCGGCTCAGATCCTCAACACTCGCGGCGACAATGCCCTGCAGGCCGCCAAATTGCCGCAACAGCGCTTTCCGTCGCTGCGCACCAACTCCGGGGATGCTGTCGAGCGTTGATTGACGACGCTTTTTGTCCCGCCGGTTTTTGTGGGCGGTGATGGCAAACCGGTGAGACTCATCGCGCACATGCTGAATCAGATGCAGCGCGGGGCTGTTGGGCGGCAACCGGAGTTCTTTTCCGTTGTCACCGCGAATCAAGACCTCCATGCCGGCCCGTCGTTCGACGCCTTTGGCGACCCCCACCACTAGAAATTCGGGCAAAGACAGCTCCGCGAGGGTTTCTTTCGCGGCGTTCAATTGCCCCTTGCCTCCGTCGATCAAGAGAATATCGGGCACGGGATACTCCCCGGCGGCCACTCGCTTGTAGCGACGCTGTAACGCCTGCGCCATAGCCGCGTAATCATCGCCGCCAGTAATACCCTCGATATTAAACTGGCGATAATCGGATTTCAGTGGTCCATTGCCGTCAAAGACCACGCAGGACGCCACTGTCAGTTCCCCACCACTGTGGCTAATATCAAAGCATTCCAGGCGTTGTGGCAACTCATCCAGCTCTAGCGCTTCTTGCAAGGCTTCGTAGCGCTCCTGAAAATTGGCTTGCGTTGCCAGTCGATTCCCCAGATTCTGCTCCGCTGCAGTTTCGGCTAGGCTCAGCCACTTGGCTCGCCCCGCTCGAACTCGATGAGAAATGACCAGTTTCTGACCACGCGCCTCGCGCAAAGCGGCGACCAAGGTGTCGGGTTCAGGCAATTCCCGATTCACAATCAGTTCGCCCGGCAGATCGCGAATACCATTCAAATAGTACTGGGCAATAAAGGCCTCCAGCACCTCTGCTTCCGACTCTTCCAGATGCAGTTTGGGATAATAACTGCGACTACCGAGAATTCGCCCGGCCCGCACATAGAGCAGCTGAACACAGGCCTGACCGGCGCGAATAATGGCGGCCACGATATCGAGGTCGCCGCCCTCGCCTTCAATCCACTGGCTGGCTTGTACTTTCTGCAAGTGAGCAATCTGGTCGCGGTAAGTCGCGGCTTCTTCGAATGCCAGTTGCTCTGATGCCTGTTCCATCTTGTCACCCAGCTCGGCGATAAGGCTGGCATTTTTGCCTTCCAGAAACATCATGGTGTGACGGACATCGTCGGCGTAATCCTCGGCGCTGATACGATTCACACAGGGACCAGTGCAGCGATTAATCTGATACTGCAGACAGGGGCGACTCCGATTGGCAAAGTAGCTGTCTTCACATTGCCTGACCTTAAAGACTTTCTGCAGCAGGTTCAGACTCTCACGTACGGATGAGGCGTTCGGATAAGGGCCAAAATAACGTCCCTGTTTCGATTTGGCGCCGCGGTGAACGGTAATTCGCGGGTAATTGTGCTGGGTGGAGAGATAAATATAGGGGTAGGACTTATCGTCCCGCAGCAGAATATTGTAGGGCGGTTTGTACTGCTTGATCAGGTTCTGTTCGAGAAGCAGCGCCTCGCCTTCTGTCGCAGTAACCGTGACGTCAATGTGGGCGATGCGCTCCACCAAAGCCATGGTCTTGGCGGCCAGGCCGGAGGCACGGAAGTAGCTGGCCAGCCTGTTTCGCAGGTTCTTTGCCTTGCCAACATAGAGAATCTCATTGGCGACGTCCTGCATCACGTAAACCCCGGCCTTGCGGGTAACGTGCTTTAGAAAGGTTTCGTGATCGAAGGAAGTACTACTCATGTGCCGCGACAGTTCAGGGTGTCGCGGGCAACTCTACCACACCGTGTCGCAATGCCAACCAGGCCAGCTCGACATCACTGTTGATATTCAGCTTTTCGAAAATACGATAGCGGTAGGTATTCACCGTTTTAGTGCTGATATTCAGCAGCCTCGAAATATTCGCAACCTTTTCGCAGTTGACCAGCATCAAGGAGATTTCCAGCTCGCGGCGCGAGAGGCTATCAAACGGCGATTCCTTTGCGCCGAGGCTGCGCAGCGCGATATTGCCAGCCACTTCAGGGCTGATGTAGCACCCACCGGAAACCACGGTTTTAATGGCTTTAATAATCTCATCAAAGCTCGACCCTTTGGTGACATAACCACTGGCGCCGGCCTTGAGAAATTGCGAGGGGAAGGGTTCGTCTGCGTATACACTGAGCCCGATAACCCGGGTCGATGGGCAGGTCTGGACGATGCGGCGGGTAGCGCCCAAGCCGCCAATTCCCGGCATGCGGTGATCCATCAGCACAACGGCAGGGTTGAGTTCGCGGCTACGGGCAATGGCTTCTTCGCCGGTGCGGGCAGTCGCAACAATACGGTAACCCGGTTCGGCCTCCAGCATTTTTTCTATGCCAAAGCGAACAAGATCGTGGTCGTCAGCTAACAGAATACTGACCATGGTTGGGACTCCTGCCTGGCCCGAGCATCCCTTCAGTGGTGTCCGTCCCTGGTATTTTTTAGTGTTCGGGGGAGTTCACACGGCGGAATGTCAGATTAATACGCCCTTCCCTGACTCGCCGCGCTGCGGGTACCGCATGTAACCAATCGTGCTGAAAGCGCCCGGCCATGACCGGTAGACTGCCACCTTCCAGCATCACTTCACGCTTTACCTTTGGATCATTGCGCCGTTTCATCACAAAGCGGCGTGGCGCCCCGAGGCTGATTGAAGCAATGGTCGGCTCAGGGCCTAAGACGGCTTCATCATCGGCGTGATAGCCCATGGTATCGCCCCCATCGCGATACCAGTTCAATAGCACCGTATTAAAACGTGTCCCGAGCAAGCTGTCGATACGGGTTTTCAGCATCTGTAAACTAGCGGGCCAGCCCTCAGCGCGATGGGTGAGCCCGGAGTAACGGTATTCAACCCCGGAATCCCCGTAAAAGGCATTCAAACGTGGAACTTTATGCCGTTTACCAAACAGAAAGACCGCTGGCTGCGACCATTGACACTCGTCACAAAGTTGCTGATACAGTGCCTGCTGGTCTGTCACATAGTGTTGATTTAGCCCCACGCGGCTGGCGCCGAACTCCAGCCAGTCCAGCGTCTCTCGGTCTATCGGGTCAAAAAGATCCAAAAAGCCTCCTGAATCTGGCGTATCAGCCCGTTCGACTATACGTGGTAAAACGATCAGTACACTCTCGGTTCGATTTCCAGAGTAACACCGAATCGATCTTGGACGGATGACTGAATATCGGCGGCAAAGCCGAGAATCCGCTCTCCGGAGCAACGGCCCGGGTTGATCAGCACCAGCGCCTGTTCGCGATACATACCAACGCCGTTGTGCTCGACACCTCGCCAGCCCGCCTGTTCGACCAGCCAGCCGGCGGCCAGTTTACAGGCGTCGCCGTGAGGCCATAGCGGCATTTCCGGGTGAGACTGTTGCAGTTCATCCGCTTGAGCCCGTGAGATGATCGGGTTTTTAAAGAAGCTGCCGGCATTGGGCAGATCGGCTGGCGACGGCAGTTTACGGCCTCGCACTTTTCGAACCGCAGCCGCCACTTCCTGCGGGCTGGCATCAGCAGAAACTTCAACGGCCAGCGCCGGATACGACAAATTCACCGCAGACTGCCGGTGCAAGGCCAATTCCACCTCGGTAATCACAAACCGGTCGCGCAAACCCTGTTTAAAAATACTGTCCCGGTAGGACAATTCGCACTCTGCTGCACTGAGGCGGCGCTCAGAGTCATTCGCCAGATCGACGCCGACCACGGCATGCAACACGCTGCTGAGCTCTACCCCATAGGCACCAATGTTCTGAATCGGCGCAGCACCCACGCTACCGGGTATCGCGCTGAGATTCTCAAGCCCATACCAACCCTGCTCCAGACTATAGCGAACAAAGGCATCCCAGTTTTCTCCAGCGGCGACTGACACCAGCACGGTTTCCCCATCGTCGCTCAGGACACGGACGCCCCGGAGATTCAGCGCGATGACCACACCGTCGTAATCTCTCGACAGCACGATATTCGAGCCACCGCCTAGAATTAGCTGAGGGAGCTCATGTTGACGGGCAAAGGCCAAACCGTCCCGAAGCTCACTGAGTGTCGTTGCGGTAATAAAATGACGAGCGTTTGCCGGCACTGCCAGCGTGTTTCTCATCTGAAGGGAGACGTTGGACTCAGGGCTCACGCCCCACGCTCCTGCAAGGTTTTAAGCAGTCCATTGGCGGCATCCTCGACCAGATCCAGCACATGTGTGAAGCCTTCATCGCCACCATAGTAAGGGTCGGGAACTTCTCTCTCGGTAAAGTGGCTCGCGTAGTCGAGAAACAATTCAACTCTGGCCCCATGAGAGGCCGGCGCCAGCGCCTGAATGTCACTGAGATTGGCCTCATCCATCGCCAGAATATAGTCAAAGTTCTGGAAGTCCTCGGTGCAAAACTGCCTCGCTCTGAGGTGTGACATATCAAAACCACGTTTTGCAGCAGCCTCAGTGGCTCGCGGGTCCGGCGGTCGACCGATATGCCAGTCGCCAGTGCCAGCGGAATCCACGCTGACCCTGTCGCTGAGGCCGGCGTCTTTCACTCGCTGCTCGAAGATCGCGTGGGCGGTAGGAGAACGGCAGATATTGCCCAGACAGACAAAAAGAACGCGTACCACCTCAGTTGCCCTCCCCTGCCAGCACGCGACGAACGGTCTCCAGATCCGCCTGGGTATCTACACCCGCAGGAATGCTGGCTACGGCTTCGGCCACGTGAATGCGCGCGCCCTGTTCGAGCGCACGCAGTTGTTCGAGTTTTTCGATGGTTTCCAGTTGACCGGGTGGCCAGCTTACAAAATCATTCAGCAAGCTCACGCGGTAAGCATAGATGCCAATATGTCGAAAATATGGCAATGAGGTCGGCAAAACCTCTGGCTCGGCAGCAAATTCATCCCGCGCCCAGGGTATGCAGGCACGACTGAAATACAATGCAAAACCGTTAGCGGCGAGCGCGACCTTGACGACATTGGGGTTGCGCAGGGCAGCAAGGGAGTCGAGCGGCTCGGCCAATGTCGCCATTTCTGCGCGGTCGTTGGCCACCAAATTCTCTGCCACTTGATCAATTACTACGGGCGGGATCAGTGGTTCATCACCTTGCACATTCACTACAACCGCATCGTCAGCCAAGCCGAGTTGGGCCGCCACTTCCTGAAGACGATCCGTTCCGGACTGGTGGTCCTCGCGGGTCATGCAGACTTCTGCACCAAAGCCTTCACAGGCAGCCTGCACGCGCTGATCATCCGTGGCGACGATGACGCGGTCAGCATTACTTTGACAGGCTCTATCCCAGACATGCTGAATCATGGGCTTACCCTGTATATCCAGCAGGGGCTTGCCCGGCAGACGCGTTGACGCATAGCGCGCGGGAATTATGACGGTAAAACTCATCCCTTATCCTCAGACAGTTTCTTCAGCTTGCGCTCGAGGCTCGTGTAAAAACTCGCTGGCAGGGCCGCCTGCACGGGCAGTGACCACATAGCGTCGCTGGCAAAAGGTGCACATTTTACCGCGTCTTTCTCTGTCATCACGAGGGGCAGTTCCCCTTCAAAACGCAAATCCCGCTCGGTATAGGCGTAGTGATCGGGAAATACATGGGGAATCGGGGTCAGGCCGAGTTCGACCAATGTGGTAAAAAAACGCTTCGGATTACCGATACCAGCGACCGCGTGAACACGCCCGCCACCTTGTTGATCAATCTGCTCTACAATCAGGTCGCCCGCGGCCAGGGTCTTCCCGGTTTTAAGATTCTTCAGTTTGCCGGGTTCGAGGCGCATTTCACAGTGACTGCGCGTCAGTGAAAGTGTGCTGTCTCCGTTCACCACAATCAAATCGACTTCGTCTAGCCGGTTCTCTGGCTCGCGCAGCGGCCCAACCGGTAGGCAATGGCCATTGCCGAAACCGCGAACACCATCTATCACAGCGATTTCGATATCCCGATGCAACCGGTAGTGCTGAAGGCCATCGTCGCTGACCACAATATCGCAATCAAATTGTGCTTGTAGCGCCCGGACATCCGCCACCCGATCCGGACCAACGACAACCGGACAGCCGGTTGAGCGGGCGATCAGCAGGGGCTCATCCCCAACCAGCTCAGCACTCGCATTCGCTTTGACAACATAGGGATACGTCGGCGCCTGCCCGCCGTAACCCCGGCTGATAACGCCGGGCTTGTAACCCTGCGACTGTAGCCAGCGCACCAAGGCAATGACCAAGGGGGTTTTGCCGGTGCCGCCAACGGCAACATTGCCAACCACGATAACCGGGAGAGGCAGCGGCTCGGCGGATTGCTGCAAGCGCTTTCGGCGATAGCGGGTAACAACGCGATAAAAACATTCCAGCGGCCACAGCAGCCACAGCGCGCGCAAACGCCGTCTATACCAGGCTCTTTCTAAGCGCTGCGCAAAGCTCATTATTCCGGCTTGGGTTCACGGGTTGTAAGACTGAGCGAGGTAAAACCCAACTGACCGGCAGCATCCATCGCTCTGATCACAGATTGATGCGGTGCCTTCGCGTCGGCGGTAATGACCACAGGCTGGGTGGTATCGCCGTCGGAGACTTCCGCTATCGCGGCTTTCAAACCTTTCAGATTCGGCGTTACAACCGTCAGCTTATTGACCATGTATTGGCCCTGGGCATCGACGATAACCTCAAGGGGCACCATTTCCTGCGGCGCCGGGTCACCACTGGCCTCGGGCAGCTCCAGCGTCAGCCGGCTTTCCTTGGTAAAGGTTGTGGACACCATAAAAAAGATCAGCAGCAGGAATACCACATCAATCAGCGGCGTCAGATTGACCGAAACCTCTTCCAGTTTCTGCCGTTTGAAATTCACGACTTACCGCCCTTTGGGTTCACTAGGTGCATGTGGTTTACCAGCTTGATGGTCTCCTGCTCCAGCTCGACCACAATCGAATCGATACGGCGGATATAGTAGCGGTGCATCATCAGCGCTGGAATGGCGACACTCAAACCGGATGCGGTGGTAATCAGCGCTTCGGAGATACCACCCGCCAGAACCCCGGCATTACCGGTTCCTTGCAGCATGATTTCGGAAAAGACCCGAATCATACCGATTACCGTGCCCAGCAGACCTAACAGCGGCGTAATGGCTGCGATGGTCCCCAATGCATTCAGGTATTTTTCAAGGCGGTGTATCACGTGCGACGCGGCATCTTCGATACTTTCCTTCATAATATCCCGGCCATAACGGGCATTCGATAAACCCGCCGCCAGAATTTCCCCCAGCGCGGAGGAGCGATGCAGGCGGCGCAGCTTCTCGGCATCCAGCTGATTGTTTTTCAGCCAGTCGGAGACTTGAGGGAAGGTGTTGGGTGGCGCAATCTTTTTCGGGTCGAGTTCAATCCAGCGCTCTATACAAATGGCCAGCGCGGCCGCGGAACAGAGCAGTATCGGCAGCATCAACCAGCCGCCAGCCTTAACCAGTTCAAACACAGGAATACCTCTTATTCTGATCTGCCTGCATTATACGTACTTCGCGGCTTGAAGCGACACACTCACTGCCAGTAAAAACGGCGCTGTTCGCGGTGCCGTGTGACACCCTCCACACCACGGGGCGATAGCAGGATGCTGATTGCCCCGGACGCGGCGGTCGAGGCGACGCCGCTACCCGCATTTTTATACCGTTCGACGACCTCCGGAGCCGGATGACCAAACTGGTGTTTATACCCTGCAGAGAAAACCACCAAATGGGGCTGCAGTAGCCCAATAAATGAGCTCGACGACGAGGTTTTGCTGCCATGGTGCGGCGCAATCAGGACCGAAAGCGGAGGATTAACAGCACGTGCTAAATCAGCCTGCAAACGTTGTTCGACAGAACGATCAATATCGCCGGGCAATAGAATAGACGCACTTCCCGACTGAATTAATAGAACGCAGGAACGGTTATTCGAGGAAGATTCCAATCGGGCCTGCCTTGGATGCAGCCACTGAAACCTCACGCGATCCCACTGCCAACTTTCACCCGCCCGACACGGCTCACTGTCAGAGAGTAATTCGCCAGAAAGGAGCTTCACGTCCGGGTACGCCTGAACCACTTTTGAATACGCACCCGCGTGGTCATTATCGTTGTGGCTGACTATCAGTTTATCCAGCCGACTGATACGCTCGTGAGCAAGGAAGGGTAGCACCACTGCATCGGCCAGATCGAAACTGTCGGAATAACGGGCCCCCACATCATAAACCAGAGAATGACTGCGGGTTCTGATCACAACCGAGAGCCCCTGCCCGACATCCAGTACATCGACTTTCAAGCTCCCCCTGTCGAGTTCAGGACTTTGCACGGCAAGCATTAACGCGCCAGCTAATGGCGTCAGAAACAGTATAAAGAGATAGCGCGCCGGCAATACGTTTGGAGCCAGCAGCAGAGCGAATGCCAAGCATATGCCTGACCAGGCGTGCGTGTCAGGCGTGTACTGCCAGGCCGGCAATCGCGGCACCAGCCACTCGACCTTAGTCATTACCGCGTGCAAGCCGATATTGGCTAACCACCACAGGCCCTCAGCCAAGGCAGGTTGGACGCCTTCAAGGCAGAGCGCGACTAAGGTCAGAGGAATCAGCACCACACTGAAAATCGGTACGGCAATCAGGTTAACAGGCAAGCTGAGGGGCGAAAGCAGACTGAAAAAAGCCAGACTCAGCGGCGCCAGCCCAAGTAACAGCGACCACTGAGCCCTGAATAGACTCAGCCAGCTTTTCGTGCGGTCAAACACCGCTAGTAATACCGCAACCGCGCCGAATGACAGCCAGAAACCGGGCGTCAGGCTGGCCATCGGTTGCAAGAGAAGGACAAGAAGTAGCGCCAGCGACATTACCTGCCAGCGATTGACGCCGCGCCCCAGAAAAAGCGCCAACAATCCCGCGCTAACCATGATCAACGCCCGCTGAGTGGGTAGGCTGAAGCCCGCTAGCCAGGCATAGCCTGTCGCCGCGCCCAAACCACATGCCATAGCCAACCAAGAGCGCCCATAGATTTGGGACAACAAGCGACCCAACAGCAGCCCCATCCCTGCCGCAATCCCGATATGCAAGCCGGAAATCGCCACCAGATGAGAGAGACCAGACTCCCTGAGTATTTCCCAGTCGCCCTCACTCAGGCGATCTCGATCACCAACCGCCAGCGCCAGCAGCAAGGGATGGCGCCCATAGGGCTGCAGACGCTCCCTTAGATACTCAACTACGCGAGCGCGAGGGGCTGAGCCCTCCGCGACCAGCGTACCTGAGCGAACATAGCCGGAAGCGTGCAGACCTGAGCTCACCAACCAGCGAGCGTAGTCAAATGAACCCGGGTTGGCATAACTGCGAGGGCGCTTGAGTCGCACCTGAAGGTTCCAAGCCTGACCTTCGCGCAGTAGTGCGTTTGTCCTGAAGCTTAAACGTACCCGTTTCACGACACAGCCCGTTTCACTGCAATGGTCGACACGAAAATCAAAACGCCAGGTGCCACCTCGATGCGGACGGTACTGGGGTAAGCCCTCAATCGTCCCGCGTAGGGAAAGATCTTGCCCTTCCAGCGGCTCGGGAAGCAGATCACGCAATAAAAGGTTTCCGTGGACGGTCCCGATGATGAGACCAACAAAGAGGCAAACCACACAAACACTCAAATGACGCCAGCGACTGCGCAGAAAAAACCAACAGAGCAAACAGACCGTAAAGGCTGTAAGCAAGACAGCCATAGAAGGCAGCGCTGGCAACCAGGCGACACAGCCAACGCCAACTGCAGTGGATATCGTCCTTGATACCATGGTGGTGAAGCATTCCCTTAGCAGGCATAATGGCAGCCTGCTGGCGGTGTTAATCCCCCGCCCTACTCTTGCAGCAGGCCTGTTACGTCATTATGCCCCGCAAAATTTTCAAAAGGTACATGCCACACCCGGATGCTATTAAAGAGCATCCGTCGGTGCGCTGGTTGGGACCGATGATCCATGAACCCAACCTTTGGCACCTGAATCGTCGTTCGGTGACCCTCGCCTTCTTTATCGGTGTGTTTGTGGCGTTTATGCCGCTTCCGGGCCAGATGGTGATTGCTGCGCTGGCGGCCATCCTGTTCAGCGCTAATCTCCCCCTATCTGCCTGCCTGGTCTGGATAACCAATCCGGTTACCATGCCCGCGTTTTTTTATATTGCCTACAAACTCGGTGCCATTCTGCTGGATATGCCGCCAACCGGCTTCTACTTTGAACTCAGCTGGGAATGGTTTCAAACCGGCTTGCTGACGAAATGGCGCCCCCTCTTGCTGGGATGCACGTTGATGGGACTGTTTTTTGGTCTGTTATCAGCGGTTACCGTGCACATTCTCTGGCGAATTCACACCATTCGCCGATGGCGCAAGCGCAAGCGCGACCGCGCCGATAGAAAGCTGCGAGCCGCCCGCAAGAAAACAACCTAACGGTAGCTCAATACGGCAGCCGGTTGTACGCTCGCCGCCCGCCACGCCGGATACAGCGTCGCCAGCAGACAGATCAGATACGACACGCCACACACCATCAGCCAGTCTTCCATGCGTAAATCCGAGGGTAAATACGTTATCGGGTAAACATCACCCTGCAGAAACTGGATACCTGCTGCGCGTTCAATCCAGGCCACAATGTCGGTAATCGCCCAAGCACCGAGTGCCCCCAGCACACCACCGGCCAGCACACCGATCAAACCGATCACGGCGCCGTAAAGCAGAAACGTTTTAATGATCTGCCCCGGTGTCGCCCCCTGACTTCGAAGAATGGCGATATCACTTTCTTTTTCATGGACGACCATAACCAGCGTCGACACGATATTGAAAACCGCGACCGCGACCACCGCCAGCAGCATCACCACAACCAGATTGCGTGACATTTGAATCGCGTGGTACAGATTGCCTAGCTGGCTGGTCCAATCTGAATATTGATAATGGAAACCAAGCTGATTACGCAGCTCCCAGGCGATGGTTCGCGCGCTGAAGACATCTTCCACAGAAACCCGCAGCCCAATCACAGGATCCACACCGGTAGCGCGAGCGGCATATAAATCCATGAGCACCAGACGCTGATCGATCTCCGTCCCTGAATCCAGCACATCGACCACTTCCAGGCGGTTAAAGCTGACATTGGACGATTGCTGGGCCGATGCCGGTGTCACCAGATTCAGGCTGTCACCCACCGCAACGCCCAAGAGCTTTGCTAAACCGGCACCGATAATCACGGGGGCAACTTGCTCACTGGTTTGCGAAAGACGCGGCAAATCCACAAAGCGCCCAAGGCCTGATACCCGGTCTTCCACTGCAGCGTCCACACCATAAACGAGGGCGGGCTCCATACTGCGACCGCGCGACAGCATGGCAGGAAATTCTATAAAAGGCGCGACTGCTGCGACACCGGGCTGTTGACGGGCGGTCTGCGCCATCGCATCCCAGTTTTCTTCCGCAGACCACGGCTTCACGGTTACGTGAGGCACCAACGACAAAATTCGCTCGCGCATTTCACGGTCGAAGCCATTCATGACAGACAGCACCACAACCAACAGTGCAACGCCAAGCACTAGCCCGGCCGTGGACAGACGCGACAAAAAAGCCAGTAGATGATCCGCTTTACGATCCAGGCTGTAACGCAGTCCGATAAAACCCCACACCACTCAGCTCTCCCGTGCCAATTGGCCGTGAGCTATGCGATACACCTGCCCAAACCGCGACGCCATCTCCATATCGTGGGTCACGATTACAAAGCTGGTTTGGCAATCCGCATTCAGTCGCAACAGCAACTCTTGAACGGCAGCCGCGTTTTCCGCATCAAGATTACCGGTTGGCTCGTCCATTAATACGCAACCGGGCTCGCCCACAAGAGCTCGGGCAATAGCCACCCGTTGACGTTCACCCCCGGACAGCGCCGAGGGACGGTGTTTGACTCGCTGTGACAGGCCCACCTGATTCAATAGATCTGCTGCCTTGTCCAGCGCATCGCGCTTTCTAACGCCGCGTATTAGCAGTGGCATGGCCGCATTTTCCAGTGCACTGAATTCTGGCAGCAAATGATGAAACTGATAAACAAAACCCAAGGCCTGATTGCGCAGCAAGGATCGCTTGGCCTCGGAAAGCCGGTTGATATTCTCGCCCATAACCGAAACGGTGCCAGCCGTTGGCACATCCAGACCGCCGAGCAATTGCAACAAGGTGGTTTTGCCGGAGCCCGACTGCCCCACAATCGAGAGCAATTCTCCCTTCGCAACGACCAAATCCACACCGGACAGCACGTCGACGGTTTCCGGGCCCTGGGTAAAGGATTTGCTCAGTCCCTGACAGGCCAATACGGTCATTAGTTGATCCTTGATCGGTGTTTGTACATCAGTCATAACGCAAAGCCTCAGCAGGCTCGATCCGGGCTGATTGCCAGGCCGGATACAGGGTCGCCAGCACGCTCAAGGCGAGCGCGACACTGACAATGAGGGCAAAATCCAGCCACCGGAAAACCGATGGTATTGCACTGATAAAGTACACATCGGGATTGAAGACTTTCATGCCAAGGCTCGATTCCAGAAAAGCGATTAACTCTGATACATTCATCGCGACCGGCACACCAATCAAGGCTCCGAGCGCTATACCCAAAACGGCTGTCAGAAGACCGTAGACCAGAAAAATTCTGACTATCGTTGTCGGCGTTGCACCCATGGTACGCAGAACAGCAATCGCCGGACGGCGCTGGGATACCGCCATGGTCAAAATCGAAATAATATTGAAGGCCGCAATCACCACAATAAAAAACAGCAGCAGACGTACCATCCTCTTTTCCATCTTGACCGCCTGAAACAGACTGCCTTGAGTCTGAGCCCAGGATTGGGTTTCAACACCCGCCGGTAACAGGTTTGCGAGTTTTGCCAGCTCTTCGGGCGCCGCAAACAGATCGTCAAACTCGACTCGCAGTCCATTAACCGCGTTGCCAAGGCGCAGCAGTCGCTGACCGACCTTCAGGTGAACGAATGCTGTATTGCCGTCAACATCGGCACCAGCGCTAAAAATGCCAGCAACTTCCAGCGTTTTTTCCTGTGGAAACAAGCCCAAGGGCGTGACCGTAACCGTGGGTAAAACCAGCGTAACCCTGTCACCGACGGTAAGTTGCAAACGCCGCGCAAGAATATCGCCAAGCAGGATTTCAAAGCGGGGTTTATCGAGGTAATTGCCATCTACCATTTGCTGCTCGATATCCGACACCGAGCCTTCGGTTGCGGGGTCGATACCGTAGAGTTGAATGCCGCGCAGACGATCTCCGCGCACCAGCATGGCCGCGGTACCTGTGTAGGGCGACACCCCTCTTACGCTCGACTGTTCAGAAACGGTTTTCATAAGCGCCGACCAGTCTTCAAGACGGCGATCGGGGCCGTCGACAAAGCCATGTGGCACCAGCGACAGCACGCGGTTGCGCAGCTCGGCTTCAAAGCCGTTCATCACCGACATCACTACAATCAGCGAGGTGATCCCGACCGCCATACCCAGCAGTGAAATCCAGGTCACCACCGACAAAAAGCGGTCGCGGCGACGGCTGAAAAAGTAGCGAAAACCGATTCTGATAGGATAAGACCAGGCCATTGGCGAGTCGTCGTGAGTTTGGCTTATAGTAAGGATTGTTGTGCCGAGCACGTTTGTCATCATACGCGAACTTGCCGGGCAGCAGAACCAGCGCCCATACCCACAGTCTGCGGAGTGTCACAATGCTGCTGATTTTACATCCGGATATCGATCACCAGTCTGAAGAGTATCAGGCCACCCTGCGCCACCTCCAAGCACTCAAGGGCGTGTCCGTCAAAGAACACGTGGTACAGGGCCAGCAACAAAAGCTGACCGAGATCTACCTGCTCGGCGAAACAAAATCGCTCGATACCGCTGACATGGAAGCCTTGCCGGCGGTTGAGCGAGTCATCCGTATTTCCGAGGAGTACCGTATTCTCGGGCGGCACCACGACGATCGACGAGTCAGTGGTTTTGACTATCAGGGCCTGCGTTTTGATCAAGACTCGCTACACGTCTTTGCCGGCTTATGCGCGGTAGACACTCCCGAGCATGTGGAAATCATGATGAAAGCCGTCGCAGCCCACGGCCAGCGCTGCACGCGCATGGGCGCCTACAAGCCGCGCACCAATCCCTATGCCTTTCAAGGTCACGGCAAGGGTTGCCTGCCCTACGTGTTTGAGCTGGCGGGCAAACACAATATCGCCACTATCGCGATGGAAGTAACTCATGAATCCCATATCGAAGAAATCGATACCTGTCTGGAAAAATGCGGCCGCCCCACCGGGGTCATACTGCAAATCGGCACCCGCAACACCCAGAACTTTGAGCTGCTCAAAGCGATTGGACGGCAGCAGCGCTACCCGGCACTGCTAAAGCGTGGTTTCGGCATCACACTGAATGAATCACTGAATGCGGCTGAATATCTCGCCAGCGAAGGCAATACCCAGGTGATTTTCTGTCTGCGCGGTATGAAGAGCGACTACGGGGCACCGCACCGCAATATGGTCGATTTCTCCCATGTACCGGTAGTGAAACGACTCACGCGGATGCCGGTGTGCATTGATCCGTCTCACTCCGTGGGCACCCGCGACCACGGCCCTGACAAAGTCATGGATATTGCCCATGCGACCGCGCAGGGCATTATCGCTGGCGCCAATATGGTGCTGGTGGACTTTCACCCGGAGCCGACCAAGGCACTGGTCGATGGGCCACAGGCCCTTTTGCTGGATGAGCTTCCCCGGTATCTGGATGACGTTGCGCTGTGCCGTGAAACCTACGAAAAACGACGGAAGCTGTGGCAGTGATTCGTTGGTTTTTCTGTCTTGCGCTGTCAGTCACGCCGCTGGCGTTTGCGGAAAAGATCAGCATCGGCGATACCCGGTCGATCGATCTCGAGCGGGTATTTCTTCAATTGGAAGCCGCCTCTGGCAATACAAAACGGCGCGAAATTTCCAGCCTTGATGCGCCGGTGGACCCCGCAGTCTTTACCCGCCTCAAACGTACAAAGAGCAACGGCCGCGAGAGCTACAGCAACGCCACACTGATAGCCGCTAACCACTGTTACTGGATCGCGTCTACCGCTGGTCACAGCGTGCTCGACCACCGCTTCAGCCGGCTTACCAATCGCGGGGATATCGCGGTTCAGGTTCCCGGCGGCGACTGGTTGAACCCGGTAGAAATTATTGCCAGCCCGGATCTGGAATGGAGCAGTGATGAAATTGATGACTGGGCCTTATTAGTTCTGCGCGCTCGGCGCTGTGAATTTGATGACAGCCAGCACTTTCCGGATATTCTGCCCCACCTGCCGACGAGACCACTAGAAAGCAGTGAGCTGGCCGACTGTCGGAATCAGGTGCAGTTTATGTGCTACCACTTCGATCAGGGCAAAGAGACCGGACAACGAATGCTGGAAGATAACTGCCAGCTGCTCAGCATTGAACGCGAACAGGGCCGCACCGGCTACGCCAGCTGCAAGGTAGATTACGGTGTTTCCGGCTGTTCACCAGTTTGCGTGCTGGGTGAAGTGTGGATCAATCTTGGCGTGTTTTCGAAGGGTTTGATGCGCCATCGTTCCGACAGCTATCCGCAACCGGTCGCGGGCTTTCGGATCATGGACGGGGAAATCATGACCGCTCTTGAGGGATTGAAACAGAAGTACGGGATCAGCCGGCACTGACCTTCTGGTCAGCACCGGCTAGCTACAGCTTACTTGGCGAGTTCCTCGCTAAGGAACATCCAGGTTTCCAGCACAGAGTCCGGGTTCAGCGACACACTGTCGATACCCTGCTCCACCAGCCACAGCGCAAAATCCGCGTGGTCGGAGGGCCCCTGACCACAGATGCCAATGTACTTGCCCTGTTTCTTACAAGCCTGAATGGCGTTTTTCAGCAGAACTTTCACCGCATCGTTGCGCTCGTCAAATAGGTGAGCTACCAGACCGGAATCGCGATCAAGCCCCAGCGTCAGCTGAGTCAGATCGTTCGAACCGATGGAGAAACCGTCAAAGTACTCCAGGAACTGGTCGGCCAGAAGCGCGTTAGCCGGCAGCTCGCACATCATGATGACCTTCAGCCCGTTCTCACCACGCTTGAGACCATTCTCTTCCAGCAGTTCGATAACCTGCTTGGCTTCGCCAACGGTACGCACAAAGGGCACCATAATCTCAACGTTAGTGAGCCCCATTTCGTCGCGCACTTTCTTCAGCGCACGGCATTCCAGACGGAAGCATTCGCGGAAGGAGTCTGAGATATAGCGGCCAGCACCACGGAATCCCAGCATGGGGTTTTCTTCGTCCGGCTCGTACAGAGTTCCGCCAATCAGGTGAGCGTACTCGTTGGATTTGAAGTCGGACATCCGCACGATAACGCGCTCGGGATAGAAGGCACCGGCGATAGACGCAATACCTTCAACCAGCTTCTCGACGTAGAAATCCACTGGCGAGGGGTAACCGGCGATGCGGCGTGCGACCGCCTGCTGCACATCTCTCGGCAACTCCTCGTAATCCATCAGCGCTTTCGGATGCACGCCGATCATACGGTTGATGATGAACTCCAGGCGCGCCAGACCCACACCGGCATTCGGATAAGCCTGAAAATCAAAGGCGCGGTCCGGGTTGCCCACGTTCATCATGATCTTGAAAGGCAGCTCGGGCATGGCCTCGAGTTCATTGCGGCTGATATCAAAATCCAGACAGCCTTCATAAACCAGACCGGTATCACCTTCGGCGCAGGAGACAGTCACTTCACGACCGCTGGTCAGAACCTCGGTAGCGTCGCCACAACCGACTACCGCGGGAATACCCAGTTCACGCGCGATAATCGCCGCATGGCAGGTTCGGCCGCCGCGATTCGTAACGATAGCCGAAGCCCGTTTCATGACAGGCTCCCAGTCCGGATCGGTCATGTCGGTGACCAGTACATCCCCTTTTTGCACTTGATCCATCTCTGACAGATCAGCCACGACCCGAACCGGACCACTGCCTATTCGCTGCCCAATTGAGCGCCCTTCACAGATAACCTTGCCTTTTTCTTTCAGCAAGTAGCGCTCCATCAAGTTGGCAGATTCCTGACTTTTTACGGTTTCCGGGCGAGCCTGGACAATAAACAGCTTGCCGGTATCACCGTCCTTGGCCCATTCGATATCCATTGGACGCTGATAGTGCTTCTCGATGATCAGAGCCTGCTTAGCCAGCGCCATGACTTCGTCGTCAGTAATACAGAAACGGTTGCGATCAGCCTCTTCGACCTCCACGGTTTCAACCGATTTGCCAGCCGACGCCTCACTGCCGTAAATCATCTTGATAGCTTTGCCACCCAGATTACGACGCAACACGGCGTGTTTGCCCTGCTCCAGAATCGCCTTGTGCACATAAAACTCATCGGGATTAACCGAACCCTGCACCACGGTTTCACCGAGGCCGTATGAGGCAGTAATAAACACCACACCGTCGTAACCGGATTCCGTGTCCATGCTAAACATCACACCGCTGGCACCGATTTCAGAACGGACCATGCGTTGAATGCCCGCAGACAGAGCAACATCTGCATGCTCGAAGCCTTTGTGCACGCGGTAAGCGATAGCGCGATCGTTATACAGAGAAGCAAAAACCTCTTTGATCGCAATCTTGACGTTGTCCAGCCCGCGAATATTCAGGAAGGTTTCCTGCTGACCGGCGAAAGATGCATCAGGCAGATCTTCTGCCGTCGCAGAGGAACGCACGGCGACCGCAATTTCCGCGTTACCTTCCGCAAGTTCTTCAAAAGCCTTGCTGACAGCGGCGTCCAGTTCTGCGGGAAAGGGGGTATCGATAATCCACTGTCGGATATCCTTGCCCGTTTCGGTCAGGGTTTTTACGTCATCGACATCCAGCCCTTCGAGGCGCTGTTTGATGCGCTCGTTCAGACCACTCTGCTGAAGGAAATCCCGGTAAGCTGAAGCAGTCGTCGCAAAGCCGCCGGGAACGGATACGCCAGCGCCGGACAGCTCGCTGATCATCTCACCCAACGATGCGTTTTTGCCGCCCACACGCTCGACATCATCCATGCCAAGCTCTTGAAACCAAAGAACGTATTCAGACAAAACGGGTTTCCTCTAGTGAATAAGGTACGTGGTTTAAAGATCGCGTATGATACTGGAATTCGGACATAAATTCGCCCCGTAAGAGGCCCCGTATTGTGACAGAAATGACCAAAAGAACGGCATTCTTCATCTCTGACAGCACCGGTATCACCGCAGAAGCTCTCGGCAGCAGTCTACTGGCCCAATTTGAGGGCCTGAAATTCGAGCGAGTCATCCTGCCCTACATCGACAATGCCGAGAAAGCCCGGTCGGCGGCCGAAAAAATCGACCGCGTGGCCGCCCGTGACGGCACCCAACCGATCGTTTTTGACACCATCGTGAACGAGGAAGTTCGCAGCATCATCAAGGCCAGCGCCGGTTTTACCGTGGATATTTTGGCAACTTTTCTCACACCACTCGAAGAAGCCCTCGGCACCAAGTCGTCGTTTACCGTCGGTGGAGCCCACAGTGTTTCCAGCGAACCGGACTACAAGTACCGGATCGACGCTGTGAACTACGCGCTCGACAATGACGATGGCGCCAAAATTGACCGTTATCATCAGGCCGAACTGATTCTGGTTGGCGTGTCCCGCAGTGGCAAAACCCCCACCAGCCTGTATCTGGCTCTGCAGGCCGGGGTATTTGTCGCCAACTACCCCCTGACCGAAGATGACCTGGATAATGGCCGCATTCCCAAGCCCTTGGCGCCTTTTCGGGACAAGCTCTACGGCCTGACCATCAAGCCGGACCGGCTGGCGACCATTCGCACCGAACGGCGCGCCAATGCCCGTTATTCCACGCTCGCCCAGTGCGAATATGAAGTGCGGCAGGCAGAAATTATGTTTAACCGCTTCGGTATACCCTATATTGAATCTACTCATGCCTCGATTGAGGAGATTGCCACCCGAATTCTGGTGGGGGCAGGACTGCGGGGACACAGCAAGTAGATGCAGCAAGAAGCCAAATACGATACCGCCCTGATTCTTCCCGGCGGCGGTGCCAGAGCGGCCTATCAGGTCGGCGTTATTAAGGCCCTCGCCACCCTTCACGGCGACCGCCAGTACAACCCATACCGCATTCTGTGCGGTACTTCAGCCGGGGCTATCAATGCCGTTGCGCTGGCCAGCAAGGCAGAAAACTTCTCGAATGCCGCTGACTGGCTCGAATCTTTGTGGACGGCTCTAAGCACCGATCAAATTTACCGCTCAGACTGGCTGGGAGTGATGAGCAACGCCTGGCGCCTGCTGCTGTCCCTGTTTAACTCGGGTATTGCGGTTGGGCGACCCGTAGGCTTGCTGGATAACTCACCCCTGCGGGAATTGCTGAAACAAAATCTCGATATTGCTGCCATCTCGGAGAACATCAACGCGGGACACCTAGATGCGTTGAGCGTTACCGCGATGGACTATACTCAGGGTGTCTCCATCAGCTTTTTTCAGGGCGGACCCGAGCGTGCCGGTTGGCAGCGCTGGCGCCGTCAGGGTGTACCAACGCCCATCGATATTGCCCATGTGATGGCATCCACCGCCATACCGACCATCTTTCCGCCGCAACGGATCGGCCGCAATTACTTTGGTGATGGCGCCCTGCGTCAGCTCACACCTATTAGCCCCGCCCTCCACTTGGGCGCTGAGCGCGTGCTGATCATTCCGGCCAACGGTCACCGCAAAGAATACCGGCGGCCGTTGCAGAAAATTCAGTCACCCGCCTTCGGTCAGATTATAGGCCACTTGCTGAACAGCGCCTTTGTCGACAGTATCGAGACCGATATCGAGCGTCTTGAACGGATCAACCAGCTGATCCGGCTGATGCCGGAACAGGAATCCTTTACTGAGCATCAACTGCGCCCGATAGAGGCACTGGTGATTTCACCCTCGGAAGATATCGATGCAATCGCCGATGATTTCCTGCGCGAGCTTCCGCGCAGTATCCGCACTTTTTTCAGGGGGAATGCCGGTCGCAGCGCCGGTGGGGTAAACGTGGCCAGTTATCTGCTGTTTACCACTGCATTTAGCGAGCGACTGATTCAGTTGGGCTACAACGATGGCATGGCGAATATCGAGGAATTGCGGCGCTTTGTGTATGGAGACTAGCCGCTCGTTATAGATTGGGAGCCAAGCCAATAATAGCGTACAACCCCTTAAAGCTGACCGCAGGTTTACCGTCCTGCAGCACTTGAGTGCGCAATTCGATCTTCGCCTTGCCGCGCTCATCAAAGTGCTTAAAAAAGCTATCCCAATCGGCTTCTTCCACCGGGATAGACGACGCCACAATATCGGTGGGCACCGGTGCCAGATACTCAATCTCACCCTTGGCCACCACAATATTGGGATCAATACCTCGCTCACGGCAGCGCAGGTAAACCATCCCCCACCCCGCCATCACAGCCACCACATAAAGGCTGCCACCAAAGGCGGTGTGCTTGTCGTTAATGCTTGGGCCGAGTGGTGCTCTCAGTGTCAGCGAGGCGCTGTCGTAATCTGCGACTTCAATTTCCAGCGCCCGCGCAGTCGGCAGATGGGTTTGAACAAACTCGGTAAGCGTGTGGGCAACGTCTTTCATCAATTCGCCTTGAACAAAAGATCAATCAGCAATTTCGCCGCCAGATAGGGCGTGGTTTTGCCCTCGGTCACCTGACGATCCAGCTCCGGCATCTGCTGCTTCACTTCCAGGTTTTGCTTCAGCTTGAGGTCGAGCATTTCGTGCAGCAGTTTATGCATCCATTCCTGGGCCTGACGGGCACGCTTTTCGTGGAAGGCATTGTTCTTAATCGCGTCGATCTGAAAGTCTGAAATCATGCCCCAGACTTCCTCGATATTTTCCTTTCGAAGCGCGGAGCAGGTTTTAACCTGAGGCGTCCAGAAGCTGGTATGACGCAGCAGGTGCAAGGCATTCTGATAATGGCGCCGGGTTTGCTGGGCCATGTTCAGGCTGTCGCCGTCAGCCTTGTTGATCACCAGAGCATCCGCTAATTCCATGATGCCTTTCTTAATGCCCTGCAGCTCGTCACCGGCATTGGGTAGCATTAGCACCATAAAGAAATCGACCATGCTGGCGACTTCATACTCGGACTGACCGACGCCGACGGTTTCAACCAGAATCACATCGTAGCCGGCCGCTTCACAGAGCAGCATAGTTTCGCGGGTTTTCAGGGCTACACCACCGAGCGCACCTTCTGAGGGCGAGGGCCGGATAAAGGCATTGTCCATCCGAGACAATTCTTCCATCCGGGTTTTATCCCCGAGGATAGAGCCGCCAGCGATGGGCGAGCTGGGATCAACCGCCAGCACGGCGACTTTCTTACCCTGCTCGATAACGGTCTGCCCGAAGCTTTCAATAAAGGTGGATTTGCCAACCCCGGGGATGCCGGTAATACCGACGCGAATGCTGTTGCCGGTATAGGGCAAAACAGCTTCCAGCAGTTTTTGGGCCTGTTCGCGGTGTTCAGCTTTTTTGCTTTCTACCAGCGTAATGGCTTTAGCGAGAGCGCGGCGGTTGCCTTGGCGGAGTTGGTCTACGTCGATCGACATGGATATTGAGACTCTGATTGGAAATAGTGGGTCCGATTAGAGTCCGTCATTGCGAGGAGTGAAGCGACGAAGCAATCTCCTGCTGCGGAGCCAATATAACGAGATTGCTTCGCTGCGCTCGCAATGACGACGGACGTCGGAGCCCCCTTTTTAGTCAGGAACCCCGACACAGGGGGCAAACTCAGCCCTTATAGTTCGCGTTAATAGCGTCCAGCACTTCGCGAGCCGCTTTCGGAATCTGGGTTCCGGGCCCGAAGATGCCTTTAACGCCTGCCTTGTTCAGGAAGTCATAATCCTGACGCGGGATAACGCCACCGGCGACGACGATAATATCGCCTGCGCCCTGCTTCTTAAGTTCTTCGATCAGCGCAGGTACCAGCGTTTTATGACCGGCGGCCTGAGACGATACACCCACGACGTGAACGTCGTTTTCAATAGCCTGCTTGGCCACTTCTTCCGGCGTGGAGAACATGGGTGACAGATCGATATCAAAGCCGACGTCGGCGAATGCGGTGGCAATCACCTTGGCGCCACGATCGTGACCGTCCTGCCCCATTTTGCAGACCAACATACGCGGGCGACGACCGTGCTTCTCAGTGAAAGCCTCGATATCGCTGGAGATTTCGTTCCAGTTGTCGTCGTTCTGATAGGCGCTGCCGTACACACCGGATACCGTTTGAGCCTGCGCATTGAAGCGACCGAATTCGCGCTCCATGGCAAAAGAGATTTCACCTACGGTAGCACGAACGCGGGTGGCTTTCACCGCCAGGTCCAGCAGGTTGCCTTCACCGGAAACCGCGCACTGATAGATGGCTTCAAGGGCATCTTCCACCGCCTTTTCATCGCGTGAAGCGCGGATACGCTCCAGCGCAGCGACCTGAGACTTGCGGACTTTCTCGTTATCGATATCGAGAATATCCACGTCGTCTTCTTTTTCGAGACGATACTTGTTCACGCCGACGATAACGTCTTCGCCACGGTCGATACGGGCCTGCTTGCGAGCCGCAGATTCTTCGATGCGCAGCTTGGGCATGCCGGTTTCGATGGCCTTGGCCATGCCACCCTTCTCTTCAACTTCCTGAATCAGCTCCCAGGCTTTTTCAGCGATGTCGTTGGTCAGGGATTCCATCATGTAAGAACCGCCCCAAGGATCTACCACCTTGGTGATACCGGTTTCTTCCTGAATGATGAGCTGGGTGTTGCGGGCGATACGGGCGGAGAATTCCGTCGGCAGCGCAATCGCTTCATCCAGTGCGTTGGTGTGCAGAGACTGGGTACCGCCAAACACCGCCGCCATCGCTTCAATGGTGGTACGCACCACGTTGTTGTAAGGGTCCTGCTCGGTGAGCGACCAGCCAGACGTTTGGCTGTGGGTGCGCAGCATTTTCGACCGCGGGTTCTTTGGGTTGAATTCGCTGACAATGCGAGCCCACAGCAGACGAGCGGCGCGCAGTTTCGCGATTTCCATGTAGAAGTTCATGCCGATGCCCCAGAAGAAGGACAGGCGGCCCGCGAACTTATCGATATCCAGACCGGCAGCCAGTGCGGTACGGATGTACTCTTTACCGTCAGCCAAGGTGTAGGCCAACTCCAGCGCCGCATCGGCACCGGCTTCCTGAATATGGTAGCCAGAGATGGAGATGGTGTTGAACTTCGGCATGTGATCCGACGCATAGGCAATGATGTCGCCGATGATTTTCATCGACGGCTGCGGCGGATAAATGTAGGTGTTGCGCACCATAAACTCTTTCAGAATGTCATTCTGAATGGTGCCGGACAGTTGCTCCTGCGAAACGCCCTGCTCTTCCGCCGCTACGATATAACCCGCCAGTACCGGCAGTACCGCGCCGTTCATGGTCATAGAGACAGAGACTTTATCCAGCGGAATACCGTCGAACAGCACTTTCATGTCTTCAACGGAATCAATCGCCACACCGGCTTTACCCACATCACCGGTTACCCGCGGATGATCCGAGTCATAGCCGCGGTGAGTTGCCAGATCGAAGGCCACGGATACACCCTGACCACCAGCGGCCAGCGCCTTGCGGTAAAAGGCGTTGGATTCTTCCGCCGTAGAGAAACCCGCGTACTGGCGAATCGTCCAAGGACGACCGGCGTACATGGTCGGCTGCGGGCCGCGAATAAAAGGCTCCATGCCGGGCATGGTGTCGGTGTACTCGAGGTTCTCGATGTCTTTCTTGCTGTACAGCGGATTGACGTCGATGCCTTCCGGGGTGTGCCACACCAGATCATCCAGGCTCTTGCCGCCCTTGCTCATCTGCTTGTTGGCCATCTCTTCCCACGCGTCGCGAGACGCCTCGGGTGCTTTGTAGTCTTTGTCTGCCATGTGCTGTTACCTGTCAGTGTGCTGCTTGCGTCAGTGATCGTCGCCGGGCTGGTTAATTTCTACCAGCACGCCGTCGCAGCTTTTCGGGTGAATAAAGATCACCTTGGAGTTGTGGGCACCGGGGCTCGGCTCATCAGAAAGAAACTGATAACCCTTGGCTTTCAGGCGGGCAACATCTTCTTCGATGTTGTCGCTGCGAAAGCAGATGTGGTGCAGGCCACCCGGCTTTTTCTCCAGGTATTTGGCGATCGGGCCTTCACCGTTCAGGGGGTGAACCAGCTCGATGCTGGTGGGCGGTACCGGAAAGAAGGCAGTGGATGTCTTCGCATCCTGAACGTCTTCAGTCCCTTCAAAATTCAGCTGAAAATCTTCCTTGAAACGCGCAATGGCCTTTTCCAGTTCGGGAACGGCAATGGCGATATGGTCAAGTGCGGTAATCATAGGGTCACCCTGTGTACAACAGTCGTTTGAGGTGTAAATCCGGCGGGCACCTGAACACAGGCGCCCGCCTTAGATCAGCCGATGGCGTTCAGAAAATCAGCGGTTTTCGCCTGACGGCGTTTGGCGATATCTTCCGGCGTTTCAATAACGATTTTCTCGTCCGGCGTCACCTTGAACAGCGGCTGACCTTTCTTGATGATCACACCGTCACCGTCGATCAGGCACTTGTCGATGGTGCCGGAGAATGGCGCCACGACCTTGTTGAACATCTTCATAACTTCAACAATGTAGAGCACGTCGCCCGCCTCGAAGTGATCGCCCTCGTTCACGAATACATCCATGCCCGGCGCTTCGCGCGGGTAGAACATACCGCCGCTGGCGGCGAGGATTTCGTCGGACTTGGCGGCCGGCGGCGGCACCAGTACCTTGGCCATGCGATCCTGCAGTTCTTTCTCGGTCAGACGATCCGGGATGGTGATGCTCAGGTCCGCATTGACTTTCAGGTCGTGGAACTTGGTCTTGCGCGCCACATAACTCAGCACAGACAAGAGTTCGGTGCCCGCCTGATAGCCCGCGTGCGCCTGTTGAACTTCGGCCCACTGCTTCTTGGTGATGCCTTTCGGCGCCTTGTCGGAAGCCAGCGCTTTCTGGATTTCCGCGAAGTCTTCGGTGCCCAGTTTTTCCTTCAGGCTGGCGTAGAAGCTCAATGCAGCCTGCAGCACTTCATTGTCGTGATCCCAGATCATGTAACGGGCCGGTTTACCGGGCTCGTAATCCATGTTCAGGAAGTGATACAGCTCAGCCAGCAGTTCAATCGGGTTAACTGACCACTCCACCGATTTCTTGCTGATCTTGACCACGTCTTTGTGTGTGCTCAACCAACCAGACAGGTAGTGCGGCTCACTGAAAAGACGCTCCAGCGGGCGTGTAATCAGCAGTTGCTTCATATCCAGCGCCGTAGCCCAGGCCTTGGCGGTTTTGGCATCGGCGTCGGCAAGGTACTTCTGCTTGATCTGACCATAAGCAAAGTCCAGATCGATCTGAGACGTCGCTTCTTTCAGCTCACCCACCGCAGTCAGGTAAGGCACGATAAAGCGCGTGCTGGGACGGGCATTGATGCCGTTGCCTAGGAACCAGTAAACCAGACCGTAATGGAACTGCAGGTTGGTCGCCAGATCCTTGCCGCGCAATTCAGTGCGACGCAGGATTTCAGCCAACTTGGTGTAGCTGTCCAGACGGTTCTGACCGGTGGTCAGCAGCAGCGCAATGTTGGAGTCGTAGGCGCCAGCCAGGTGGTACTTCATGAACACATCCGTATCCGGGTTGTGCATGGAGATACCCTGATCGTCGCGAATCTCACCTTCCAGCGCGTCGGACCAGTATTCAATAATGCCGCCGGCGTGAGGCTGCAAAGCCTGGTTGGTGGCGTTCATACGAGCTTCGACAGATGCCGGCTCGCGTACCAGTCGCTCAGGCTTGGGCAGACGCTTGCCGTGACGGGCGATCAGCGCCATAACCTCAACCAGACTTTCCGCGATAAAGTAATCGTTCGGGTTGTCGGGGTTGGTGAACTTCAGCTTGTAGCACAGCTCGGTAACGCGGTGTTCAACCTGAATCCGGGTGTTCATTTCCATGAAGTAGTGAGCTTCACCGTCGACGATACACTCGAAGGTTCCGACAGAATCCAGCTTCACCGCTTCGCCGAAAATTGCACCCTCTTCTTCCATCTTGTTCAGGATTTCGAGGTCTTTCTTCAGCTGAGTGACTTCGGCACGGCGACCCGCAGCGCTGGCTTCTTCAATTGCCGCTTCCAGCTCTTCGACAGTGACAGAGACTTCCAGCAGTTTCTGCTCGTGCATCTGCAGGGAGCAGTCACGACCACCCATGGTCATGCACCATTCGCCGTTACCCACCACCTGAATTTCCTGGTGACGAGTGGTATCGATGTTCATTTCGATCAGGACGTTTTTGTTGTCGCCCACACCGTTGGTTTTCAGCTCGATCAGACATTCCAGGACCAGCGAAGGTACTTTCGCCGCAGCCTGCTCAACGCGCTCTTCCAGGGTCTTGCCCTTGTAAGAGTTGGCTGATTGCAGGATACGCTGACCTTTACCACCGCCACCGGCGATAGCTTTCAGACGGAAGCGGTTGTTGGGCTTTTCAGCCAGCATGCGCTTGGCTTCAACTTTCAGCGCTTCGCCGATGTCTTTGGCATCAATGATGTCGATACCCGCATCGTAGGAAGCGTGCAGCAGGGCCAGAGCCTTGTCTTCGTCATCGGCACACTTGCTGAAATCCACTTTCAGCTTGTGATCCTTGGCGCATTTTTCCAGACCGTCTTTGCCGTATTTGGCAAACAAAGCCAGGCTGGTCGCGTTATTCACACCGGGAGTTACCGATACGCCAGTGGCCAGTGCGGTGCGCTTGGCCTGATCCTTCATGCCCGCCGCTTTCTGGGTGTAGGAGCAAGGGCCGATAAAGTTGAGCCCGGCCTCTTCCATGGCTTCAACCATTTCCGCGTCTTCCGACATAAAGCCGTAGCCCGCAAAGATGGAGTTGTAGCCGTTGTCTTTGGCGATGCGGACAATCTGCTGAATGCGCTTGGTCCGCTCTTCCTTGTTGGCACCCGTGTAGTCAGGTACACGGTGAACGCGGTCCGGGTCGGTCAGCTTGCGCAGTTCCGGCGCCAGTGCGTTGGTGTAGGTAATGGAGTCTTTTTCCGACAGCAGAATGCCGTAACCGTTGATACCCATTTCATCAAACACATCCATGGCTTCCTTACGGATCGGACCACGGCAGATGATAAGTGGCTTCAGGTCTTCGCAGGAAAAGCTGCGCACCCACTCAGACGAGGAGTTGGACAGCTTGCGATCCGCGTGAATCCACGGGTTGTTCAGATAGTAGTTGTTGCTTTGCACGAGTGTGTTCCCCTTGTAATCCGGTTTGTCTTAACAGCGACGTCAGTGGAATTCGCGTTGCGGTCCGCCCATGGCTTCGGGCTTGTAGCTCGCCATATGCAGCTGCAGCTGCTCGGCGATGACCTGTCGCAGATCCGACGGCATGACAATCTGTGAAATGGAGCCGAGGCTCAGGGCCTCGTTGGGGTTCATCAGCTCGCGCTCGTAGCGCTGAGCCAGCTGGGCTTCTTCGGCTTTCTGCCAGGCAGCCACTTCGGCCTTGGCATCTTTCTCTGAGAGACCCTGTTTCATGGCCTTGGCCACGCGATCTTTCAATGTACCGCGAATGGCGCGCAGCTCATCCTTGTACACGTACTCAACACCGGCCGGGCCCATAACCGCAAGGCGGGTGGTCGGCAGCGCGCAGACAAAGTCAGCGCCCGTTGGGTAGTTGTTAAAGGAGGCGTAGGCACCGCCAAAGGCGTTACGGATAATAATCAGGAAGCGCGGGGTGCGCAGATCGACGATGGAGTCGAGCATGGCGCGACCGGCCTGCACAATACCGCCCTCTTCCTGCTCGCGGCCCGGCAGAAAGCCGGTGGTGTCTTCCATAAACATCACAGGGATGTTGTAGACGTTACAGAAGCGGATAAAGCGGGCGTTTTTGTAAGCCGCTGCAATATCAATCTGACCGGAGGCCACCGCCGAGTTGTTCGCCACAAAGCCAACCACGTTGCCGCCTATACGGCCGAAGGCAGTAATAGTGTTGCGGGCACGCTCGGGTTGCACTTCGAAATAGTCACCGTGATCACACAGCTGCTGGATGATAATGCTGATATCAAACGGCGTGTTGAAACCGGTGGGGCTGTTGAAGGATTTTTTCAACAGCAGGTCGATGTCCCAAGTTTTACGGCTGATCGGGTCAGAGGTCGGCTGGAACGGCGCCTGCGAGGCATTGTTGTTCGGCAGGTAGTTCAGCAGCTGCTTGACCTTGTTCAGGGCCGCCACTTCGTCGGGGACCACAAAGTCGGTCACGCCAGACTGGGAGTGAACCGAGGGGCCGCCCAGCTCGTCAGCGGTAACGTCTTCACCCAGAACCGACTTAACAACACCGGGGCCGGTCAGACCGAAGAAGGTATCGTTGGGCTGAACCACAAAAGAGCCCTGACGCGGCAGGTAGGCACCGCCACCGGCGTTATAGCCGAACATGCACATAATTGACGGTACAACACCGTTAATACGACGCAGCGCAGTAAAGGCTTCGGCGTAGCCGTCCAGACCACCCACACCGGCGGGGATATAGGCACCGGCCGAGTCGTTCATGCCGACCAGCGGAATACCCAGCTTGCCAGCCAGCTCAAACAGGCGAGCCAGTTTGCTGCCGTTAGTGGCGTCCATGGAGCCGGCGCGCACGGTGAAATCGTGACCGTAGATCGCCACATCGCGACCGTTAACCTTAATGATGCCGGTAACCAGCGAGGCACCGTCGAGGTTTTTACCCCAGTTCTGATACAGGATCTTGGGCTCGGAATCCGGGTCTTTCAGCACCTGAATGCGTTCCCAAACGGTCATGCGCTTTTTCTGGTGCTGTTTCTGGACGCTTTTTACGCCAGCGGCCTTATAAGGGAGCTGTAACAACTCGTGACCCATCATCAGGGTCGTTTCGTAAAGGCCGGGGTCGTAATCGAGCTGGCCGGGGACGGTGAATTCCACGTCCTTGGACTGCTCAAACGGGTTTGTCAGTGTCGGGGCGATCTGCGATTTTTTTGTCATGCTTCCTGTCTCAGCAACTAAAGTTGAGGCGTGTTTAAGCAACTGACGATGACGGCGGGTTGGATTCAGATAAGCAGAGCTCACTTATCTGCCGCTGTATTGGTGCGCAGCGGCCCACTCTTTTGAATCGAAAGTTGACAAAGAACACTTTGCATTCAAGGGCTTAAGCCCGTGTTCTTCGGCTTCAGGCGGGCGACAACATTAATTGCATAGGGGGTCAGTGTCAATGTACAAAGCGGACACTAAATGTTGTCTAATACGTTAATCCCGCTGGATTTCAACAACTTGCGCTCGATACAATATCGCCCCGCAACTCAACAGAGCTGTCCCTTTTCACTATGGCGCCATTCACGGTCCGCGAACTGACCTATCAGTCCGACAGCAGCCAGCTCTTTGAGCGCGTGCGCGACCTGCCCTGCCCGGTCTTTCTCGACAGCGCCTGGCCGTACTCGGAACGCGGCCGCTATGACATTATCAGTGCAGCCCCGATAGGAACGCTTTTTCTATCAAAAACAGACACTAGTAGCAATTTCAAAGAATCTTTCGAGAAGATTTCAACGCTCTTGAAAGGGCTAAACCCGGCAACGCTCACTATTGACCTGCCCTTTTCCGCCGGCCTGATCACCAGCCTCGGCTATGACGGAGGCCGCTATCTGGCCAACGTCGGCAACCAGCAGAGCAGTTATCGGCTACCCGATTTCTACGCCGGGCTCTACAGTTGGGCTTTTGTAGTCGATCACCATAAAAAACGTCGCTGGCTGGTTAGCCACCCTGACACGCCAAGCGAATTATTGCAGGACATCGAAGCGCGCCTAGCAGAGGACGAGAAGGCTCGCTCCACCACGCCTTTTAGACTGAAATCTGAATTTGAAACCAATTTAAATTCAATTGATTACAATACACTTTTCAAGCATGTTAAAAGCTATATTCGGGCGGGTGACAGCTATCAAATCAACCTAGCCCGCCGTTTTCAGGCCACTTGCGAAGGGGACGCCTGGCAGGCCTATCACCAGCTGAGGATGGTCGCGGCTGCGCCCTGGTCTGCATTTCTGGAACTGCCCGAGAGCCAAATCCTGTGCCTGTCACCGGAACGCTTTATTCAGGTTCAGAATGGGCAGGTCAGTACCGCCCCCATCAAAGGCACCGCGCCCCGCTCGCCCATCCCGGATAAAGATCGGGCTCTCGCTGAGCAGCTCGCCCACAGCGAAAAAGATCGTGCCGAGAATTTGATGATTGTCGACCTGCTGCGCAACGATCTGGGACGCTGCTGTGAACCGGGCAGTATTCGAGTGGACAAACTGTTCGAACTACAGAGCTTTCAGACGGTTCACCACCTCGTCAGCACCATTAGCGGCAAATTAAAAGCAGGTAAAACCGCACTGGATTTGCTCGCGGCCAGTTTCCCCGGCGGCTCGATTACCGGTGCGCCCAAGCGTCGTGCCATGGAAATTATCCATGAGCTGGAACCCCACGATCGCTCAATCTACTGCGGATCTATCGCCTATCTGGATATTAACGGCTCGATGGATAGCAATATCGCGATTCGCACCCTGCTTTGCGAGGCGGGCAAGATCTATTGCTGGTCGGGCGGCGGGATTGTGGAGGACTCCGAAGCGGAAGCGGAGTTTGAAGAGACCTGGAACAAAGTCGGGGCCCTGCTTGAGAGTTTGCGGGTGATGGGTTGAGCCCCATCACCCTGCTCGACCACTTACAGCGACAGTTCGCGGTTTGAGGCTTTCAGAAACTCTTTCTTGAGATCTTCATAGGTGTGCACCGCCGGGTATTGCGGGAACTCGGCAATTACATTGTCCGGCGCATGAAACAGAATGCCCGCATCGGCTTCGGCCAGCATGGTCGTGTCATTGTAGGAATCACCGGCGGCAATGGTGCGGTAGTACATGCTCTTGAAACCGACAATGGCCTGACGCTTGGGATTGGCCTGACGCAGCTTGTAGTCGGTAATGCGTCCGCTGTCGGCATCCACTTCCAAATTGTGGCAAAGCAGCGTCGGGTAACCCAGCTGGGCCATCAGCGGCTTGGCAAACTGATAGAAGGTATCGGACAGAATCACCACCTGAAAACGCTCACGCAGCCAGTTGGTAAACTCGGCAGCGCCTTCCAGCGGTTTCATGGTGGAGATCACTTCCTGAATCTCGTTCAGACCCAGCTTGTGCTCGTCCAGCAGGCGCAGGCGCTGTTTCATCAGCACATCGTAGTCGGGAATATCGCGGGTGGTGGCCTTAAGCTCTTCAATGCCGGTGCGCTCGGCAAAGTCGATCCAGATTTCCGGTACCAGTACCCCTTCAAGATCAAGACAGGCTATTTCCACGTCGATAGTCCCCTAGCTGAAAAGGCCTGCACTCTACCCAGTTCGCCGGGTGAAAGCAACGCAGAAGCGGGACTCAGCGCCCGCGCTAGTAGACGGGTAGCTCGATATGGGAAAACAGCTCTTCGATTTCTGACTTGCTATGGCGGCGATAGGCTTCGTCCACCAGATCGCGGGTCAGATGCGGCGCGAACAGCTCGATAAACTCATACATAAAGCCGCGCAAGAAGGTGCCGCGCCGAAAACCGATCTTGGTGACTGAGGCATCGAACAAATGGCTGACGTCCAGCGGCACCAAATCACTATCCAGCTCCGGGTCGTAAGCCATCTTGGCGACAATTCCGATCCCCAGCCCCAAACGGACGTAGGTTTTGATGACATCCGCATCCGCCGCTGTGAATACCACCTTGGGCGACAGACCTTCTTCAATAAACGCCTCATCCAGCTTCGAGCGACCGGTAAACCCGAATACATAGGTCACGATCGGAAACTCCGCCACATCACTCAGCTTGAGACGGGATATCTGGGTCAGCGGGTGATTTCGCGGCACCAGCACCGTACGGTTCCAGCGATAACACGGCATCATAATCAGGTCACTGAACAGCTCCAGCGCCTCCGTGGCTATCGCAAAATCCACAGTACCGTCAGCCGCCAGCTCGGAAATTTGCAGCGGTGTGCCCTGATGCATATGCAGGGACACATCGGGATAGCTGGCCATAAACTCGCGAATCACTGGCGGCAGCGCATAGCGCGCTTGGGTATGGGTGGTGGCAATCGACAGCGCCCCTTTGCGCTCGTCGCTGAATTCCTGCGCAACCTGCTTGATGCCTTCAACCTTGCGCAGCACCTCGCCCGCTGTCTTGATGATGGCTTCACCCGCCGGAGTGATATGGGTCAGGTGCTTACCGCTGCGGGCAAAAATTTCGACGCCCAGCTCGTCTTCGAGCAGGCGAATCTGCTTGCTGATACCGGGTTGAGAGGTATAGAGACTCTGCGCTGTCGCAGAGACGTTTAAATCGTGGTGGGCAACTTCCCAGATATAGCGCAATTGCTGGAGTTTCATAGGGTCTCGATATAGATGACGTCTCGATTATTCTGAACTCACAACCTGATGGCAGTTTAGTACAGGTATAACACGCTTGCCGCTTATAACCTTAGAAAAGTTTTTATCGCTCCGGCTTATTACCGAAAGAAAGCTCAATCATTGGCGACACCGTGGGGAACATGGCCTGTCGCCACGTGCTGGCTGGCTGACTGGCAATGCGAGGCCTGATCGTCGAAAAAGACGTCGGCCCCATAGGCCTGCAGAAAGTCGCCCTTGTCCAGTCCGCCGAGAAACAGGGATTCATCAATGCGGATATTCCAGTCCCTCAGCGTCAGAATCACGCGCTGGTGGGCTGGCGCGGATCGGGCAGTAACTAGGGCGGTACGAATCGGCGCCTGATCTGGTGGAAAGCTGCTCTGCAAGCGGTTCAATGCAGCGAGAAAAGGCTTAAAGGGTCCACCGGAAAGCGGGGTTTTCGCCGCAGCGCGCTCACTGGCAGCAAAAGCCTCCAGCCCCCGCTCCTTGAAAATACGCTCAGCCTCATCGGAAAACAGCACCGCATCGCCGTCAAAGGCAAAGCGTAGCTGATCCGATTCCTCCACTGCCCGCTTGCTCCGCGGCAGCAAAGTCGCAGCAGCCACCCCATTATTCAGTGCGTGACGCACATCATCCGCGTGGGTCGACAAAAACAGGTGGCAACCAAAGGCAGCGATATAGCGATAAGGGCTGTCGCCACCGCAGAAGGCTGCACGGGATATTTTCAGACCGTAGTGCTCGATGGAGTTAAAGACCCGCAATCCGGTATCCGCCGAATTGCGCGATAGCAGAATCACTTCAACGCGTTCTTCGCCAAGCCGCTCATTGATCTTCAATAATTTCTGAACCAGGGGGTAGGCCTCACCGGGCTCGAGAATCTGCTCTTCGTGATCAATCTGGTATTGCTGATAGGCCTGAAGACCGGACTCCTCAAAAACCCGATGACTCTCATCCAGGTCGAACAGTGCTCTGGACGAAATAGAAATAACCAGCTTTTCTTCAAAACCCTTTGGCATGATCGACCGCCCAAATAGTGGTATTTTTTCCCGTTAAAACGCTAGCATAGCTATTTTATCTCCCACTTTAAATGAATCTCGACGGTGGTGCTTGCAGTCCCCTGTCGCGCAGGGTAATTTGCCGAGGCAGTTATAGCGCGGATGCACAGCTTCATGGACTACACGGCTTGGGCCGACATTGATCTTTCTGCCCTGTCTCACAACCTCTCTCAAGTGCGTCGATGCGCCCCCCATTCCCGCGTAGTGACCATGATCAAGGCTAATGCTTACGGTCATGGGCTAGCTGAGGTCGCCCGGCATTTAGACGGCCTCGCAGACAAACTCGGCATCGCCCGGTTTAGCGAGGCTCAACACCTTCGACAACAGGGTATAGCAACGCCTTTATTGCTGATGGGCACTCTGCTCTCTGCCGAAGCCCTGCGCTATTGCGCCGGGAATCAGATTGCCGTCGCCGTACACACGCTTGATCAGGCGCGCTTGATCGCTGGGCTCGATACGCCTATGGAGCTCTGGCTTAAAATCGATACGGGAATGAACCGGCTCGGCCTATCACCTGAGGAAGCTCTAGAGGCCTACCACCTGCTCGCGCATCCGGATCAAGGGCACCAACTTCTGCTGATGACCCATTTTAGCAGTGCCGATGAACACACTCCCGCCACTGCCAGCCAGATTCACAGCTTTGACCATGTCGCTCAGCAAGTGGCTGACCTTCCCGCCAGCCTCGCGAATTCTGCAGCGATCATCACCCAGCCGAAAAGCCACCGCGACTGGGTACGCCCCGGCATTATGCTCTATGGCTCCAATCCAACAGACCAGCCTATCGACCTGAAGCCCGTGATGACGCTTAAGGCCAAAATTCTCGCCATCAAAGAGGTAGGAGCTGGCAATAGTGTGGGCTACAACCGGAGCTGGACTGCGAAAGAGAACAGTACGATAGCCGCACTGGGCATCGGCTATGGTGACGGATACCCACGACAGCTACCAAATGGCACGCCGGTGCTGGTCAATGGGCAGCGTTTTCCCATTGTCGGGCGCATTTCCATGGACATCTGCAGCATTGACATTTCAAGCGCTACATTACAAATTGCGGTAGGTGATCACGCAACACTTTGGGGAGAAGGGCTATCGGCTGACGAGATTGCTAGCAGAGCCGGCACCATAAGCTATCATCTATTTACCGGCGTCACGCCTCGCGTACCCCGGCATTATCGCTGACAAACAACCGGATCATTATGGATCTCAAGCAGTTCTTCCCGCATTACCAGCCGATCGTCGATATCTATACCGGGCAGATTGGTGGTTATGAAGCGCTGGCACGCTGTAAAACCAAAGACGGAAGCATCATCAGCGCATGGCCGTTCTTCAACGATGAAGGCATCAATGCCGACGACAAACTCACCGTAGACCGTCATATTCGTGCCACCGCACTGGCGACCTTCGCAACGCGAACCGGCGGTGAGTTTATCAGCGTGAATATCTCACCCTCCTTTATGAAACCCGGACGCACCGACCTCGGTGAAAACACGCTGGCCTTACTGGATCGCCTCGAGTTGCCGCCCTACAAGGTGGTGACAGAAATCATGGAGTCGCCGGGGAAACGGAAGTCAGTGCATGTACTGGCGAAGCGCTTTCGCGAAGCGGGCTTGCAGGTGGCAATAGACGACTTTGGTGCAGGCTACTCGCACATGGAGCGATTGTTTGACCTGCGCCCCGATTATCTGAAAATCGATATGAATCTGTTCCGCCTCGCATCCAAAGGCGGTGTGCGTGCGGACTATCTCCAAGCCTTGCGCTACGTAACCGAACGCAACAACATCAAAGTTGTTTGCGAAGGCGTCGAAACCGAAGACGAGTTTATGTTCGCCGTCGATTGCGGCGCCCGTTACATTCAGGGTTTTCTCTTTTCCGGAGCCGAGCCGAATATTCTGCCTGCTGATAAGTTCACGGACGACGTCAGCGCGCTGCGCCAGCGCTATCTGGCGCAGAAGTCAGAAAGCCGCAAGCGCGCGGCCTTGCATCAGGCGGAAGTTAACGATGCGATTCTGGCGCTCAAAGAACTGATCTTGGCGGAAGACCTTAGCAAAGTTGAAGTCAATCGATTGCGCAGCTTGGGGATATTGCGATTCTTCGTCTGCCGCGCCAATGGTGAACAGGTGTCATCGAACTACAACGTGCTGGATCGCTTGACTATCGACCGGGCATTTTGTGGTTTTAACTGGAGCACCCGACCCTATTTCCCAGAATTGATTGCCCGTCGTGACGCAGGCACACCGGACGACTACATTATCCACTCATCGACTTACAAGGATCAGGAACGGCAGGAATTGTGCCGCACCTATGGCATCAATCTGAGCGCCAACCACCTGTTACTCGTCGACGTCAGTGAGAGCGACCTCGTATCCTACGTTAAGTAACGGTAGAACCGAGCTCAGCGCGCTGCCCGGTATTCCCGGGTCAGCCTGAACACCACCGGGCTCAATAGCAGCAGCGCCACCAGATTCGGCAATGCCATCATGGCATTCAAGGTATCGGCCACCAGCCAGATCATTTCCAGATTCGCCAGCGCACCGAATGGCACCGCACTCACCCACAATATGCGAAACGGCAGTTCGGCTTTCACCCCAAACAGGTAAACCACGCAGCGTTCGCAGTAGTAGCTCCAGCCAAGAATGGTGGTAAAGGCGAAAAGCACCAGACCAATCGACACCACATATTCACCGCCCGGCAGTAATTGATCAAAAGCCATTGCCGACAGCGCGGCGCCATTTTCGCCGCTCGTCCACGCGCCGCTCAGCAAGATAACAAAACCTGTGATACTGCAAACGATCAAGGTATCGATAAAGGTACCGAGCATGGCAATCATGCCCTGCCCTACGGCACTGTCCGTTTTGGCAGCCGCATGAGCGATAGGCGCACTGCCCAGCCCCGCTTCGTTACTGAAAATACCCCGGGCCACACCAAAGCGAATCGCAGCCCAAACCGCTGCGCCGGCAAATCCACCGGTGGCCGCCGTGCCCGTAAACGCCGATTCAAATACCAGAGCGATTACTCCCGGCAGCTCGCCCAATGAAGAAATAACGATGATCAGTCCAGCCAACAGATACAGGGCCGCCATCAAAGGCACCAATACACCGGCAACCTCAGCAATACGCTTTACGCCACCCAGTACAACCGCCGCAACGGCTATAAACAGACAGATGCCCGTTATCCGCGCGTCGATGCCAAAACTGCTGTCCAGTGCGTCGGCTACCGAGTTGGCCTGCACGCCATTGCCGATGCCGAAACCCGCCACCGCACCAAACAGGGCAAATGCAACCGCCAGCCAGCGCCAGTTTTCAGACAGGCCGTTTTTGATGTAGTACATCGGCCCGCCACTGAAATTGCCATTGGCATCACGTTCGCGGTAATGCACAGCGCAAACCGCCTCTGCATATTTTGTCGCCATGCCAACCAGCGCGGTGCACCACATCCAGAACAAGGCACCCGGCCCACCCAAAGCGATAGCGGTTGCAACGCCCGCAATATTCCCGGTGCCGATGGTGGCTGACAGTGAAGTCATCAAGGCCTGAAAAGACGAGATATTGCCGTCGCTATCCGTATCTTTTTTGTCGAATAGCATACGAAAACCGCGACCAATGTTGCGCAGCGGCATAAAGCGGAGCCCCAGCATCAGGTACAGGCCGGTGCCCAATATCAGCGCCAGCATGGGCACACCCCACACCCAGCCGTTAATTGTGGCTACCAAGCCTTCCAGTGTCTGCAGCATGAGGTTTCCTGTTGTTATGGATTATTGATTTTCAGCGCTGGCGCGAGCTGGTCACGCTGGGGGAATAAGCCGAAGGTGCCGCCGGTATGAACAAATACAATGTGTTTGCCCTGCAAACGGCCGGCACGGTGCTCTGCAATCATGCCGTGAAAGGCCTTGCCCGTGTAGACAGGGTCCAATACCAGGCCTTCCATGCGCGCGAGCAGGCTGATGGTTTCGAAGATCGCTGCGTCTGCGATGGCATAACCCGCGCCAACATAGCCGTCGATCACGCGGGTATTGAGGCGAGCGGGATCAAAGTCCGGCTGGTAGCGCTGGCTCCAATCACTCACATCCTGATTTACCTTGTTCAGGAACCAGGCCTCATCATCGCAAACATTGACGCCCCAAACCTGAGACTTCAAACCGAGCAAATGAGCGCCCAGCGTTAGGCCTGCCTGGGTGCCACCGGAACCCGTGGCACAGACAATGTGCTCGGGCGCAATGCCAAGCCGCTCAAAATCATTCTGCAATTCCCGTGCGGCTAGCAGATAGCCCCACACACCAATGCCGTCTGACGCGCCGGTTGGAATAATAAAAGCGGGATGACCGGAATCGCTGCTGCGCTGTCTGGCAGATTCCAGCAGGGAGTCGAGATTTTGCTGGTAGTGACGGGCCGGGTGAAATTCGATACTGGCACCGGCCAACTGATCCAGTAACAGATTACCGTCGGCAACCTCGGGTTCAGTGCCGCGCAATACCAGATGGCAGCGCAGACCCAGCTGCGCGCACAGAAGCGCCGTGGCACGGCAGTGGTTAGATTGCACCCCGCCACAGGTAATGATGGTATCGCAACCCTCTTCCATAGCCTGCGCCAGCGTGAATTCGAGCTTGCGAACCTTATTGCCGCTGAGCACGCTGCCAGTCAGGTCGTCGCGCTTGACCCAGATTCGCGTGCCGCCCCCCAACCACTCGCTCAGGCGATTAAGAGGCTGGAGGGGCGTTGGCAGTTGAGCCAGGGCAAGCCTGGGTGGCAGCGGCGGCAACGACACGATCAGATCGCTTTAATCGTGCCCTTGGGGAGAACGGCGCTGATCATAACGCGCTGAAACTTGAGCTCCATATTGTCGGCCACTTGCAAGACAACGTAGCTGTCATCGAGGCGCACGACTTTGCCCAAAATACCGCCGCTGGTGACCACCTCATCGCCCTTACCCAAAGCAGCGACCATTTCCGCGTGTTCTTTCTGACGTTTGCGCTGAGGACGGATAGCCAGGAAATAAAACAGCACAAACAGCAGCACCAAAAAGCCCAACTGAAACATTTCGCCACCGGGAGGTGGCGGTGAACCGGCGCTTTGCGCATGGGCCTGGGAGATAAAAAAACTCATCGCTAATCCTTAAAAATCAATAGGTTGTTGATCACTCTTTAGGAGCCATCTGATTGTAATTCAAACGAGTCCGTCATTGTAATCCATATTGAGCGGAAAGCGAGACTAGCCGGCACTGACCCCGCCATCCAGCGGCAGCGCCACCCCGTTGAGATGCCTGGCATCATTCGACGCCAGAAACAGCACCGAATTAGCCACATCTTCGGCTTCTGCCATTTCGGTCAGCGGCATATAGCGCGCCATCAAATTGAAATCCACGTCTTCCGGCGCGGAAAAGTTTTTCACCAGATCCGTCTGCACGCCACCCGGACAGATGGCATTGCAGCGCACACCTTGCTTGGCATATTCCAGTGCGATGGATTTGGTCAGCATCACCACGGCGCTTTTCGTGGCGCAATAGGCGGTAGTATAGGCCTGCCCCATCAAGCCCGCGATCGAGGCCATATTGATGATGTTGCCCTTTTGCTCAATCAGGTGAGGCATCGCCGCACGCGACAGGTAGACCACACTGGATATATTCACGCCGACAATCTTGTCCCACTGCTCGTCAGTAAGTTCGTGGAAGTGATGGGTCATGGCAATTCCTGCGATATTGCAGAGCACGTCCAGTTGCCCAAACGCTTCGACCGCCTCTGCTACCGCCGCCCGACAATCCGCTGATGAAGTAACATCCAGCAAGCGGGTTGCCACCTTGCCCGGCAAGTCTTTGCCAACAGCTTCCAGCCCCTGACCATTGATATCACAGAGAAACAGGTTTGCGCCCTCTGCCGCAAAGGACTGCGCAGCTGCCCGACCAATGCCTGAAGCCGCACCGGTAATGAATACTGTTTTGCCGGAAAATCGTCCCATGGAAAACCCTCTCTTATATAAAGTCGCACCCTAGCACGCGGCGAGCACCGCACCATCCGCTATTTGGATCAGATGCTCTAGTTACAGAATTGATTGATCGCTGCCAGCACCTTGTCATCCCCCGGCAGATCACCAGAATCCCGCTGGGCGTAGCGATAGAGAACCTTGAGGTCCGATGATAGTAGAACGACACCCCCCAGCTGCCTGACGTCCTTTCCGGGGCGGCGCACATCGCTCATCCGCCGCACAGCCTTAAGTGGATGACGCAACATTGGGCCGAGCGTTACCTGCCACCAGGAACCTCGCGGCAGTGATAACTCCCGATATAGCGACGCATCGGGGTTGGCATACACCGGAAAGCTGAGCTCCAGTTCCTGCTCCAGCGAGAGCGCATCCCCCCCTTCTCCCTGGCAAATACCAACAACCTTGCAACGGCCAGCCGGGATCTCGTTCAGCATGCCCTCGGTCACGACCAAATGCTCTCTACAAAGGGGGCAGCCACTGTGCCGCAGCAACACCAATAGTGTCGGTTCTCCTCCTGTGGCTTCCCGAAGCGCTGTTTTGACATCACCCCGAAACAGGGCAATACCGTCTAAACTCATAAAGCTATTCCTCTTGGTAAGCCACTAAAGTGGGCATAACTCTCAACAATCAGTAGCATGCCTCAACAAACTCAGCGCCAGTGCTAAAATTAAAGTAATAAAAACGCGGTTCTCATTAAAAAGACAAAAAACCGCATTCTGACGCCTCTAACAGGGACCTTGTATGAATCGCAGTATCTGTTGTCGCTTGATCGCACTCGCTATGTTGATCTTTGACCCATTTGCTATAGCGGATCATGAAGACAATCTGATCAGCGTCCATGATGACAACATTACGCTGGTCAATGACCTCATAGTGATTGGCGGTCAATCCGGAAATGGCCGCTGCGGGCAGGCGGACTGCCCCAGCATTGCATCACTGAGTTCGGTTGGCAAAGGCACCAGCAAAGCCGTTGGCGCGCTCGGAGGACGCATCGATCAGGCGCGCGGCTCGAGCAACAAACAATTTTCTATCATTTCACGCTTACCTAAAAAAGGTGGTTCTGCAGGTGCCGATTCAGGCGATTTCAGCCCTTGGTCGCCCTTTCTGGTGGCTGACACCAGCGATACCGACCACCGCCAGACGGAGCGAACGCAAGCCTATAATCAAGATACCCATATCGGAATGCTCGGCATGGATTTTCGCGCAAGACGAAACCTGATCATTGGAGCAACCGTCAACCACATGCGATCGGAAACGGTTATTGCCGAACAAGGTGGAAGCGCCGATAGCGATACCAATATTTTGGGTATCCACACATCAAGTTACTGGGGCAACACCTTCGTCGACGGTTTAATTACCCATGGTGAAATCGATATAGATTTGGTTCGAAACTCGAGCACAGGCAGTTATGCCACTGAAACAGAGGGCAAATTCCACTCAGCGGAAGTCACAGTAGGTCATTTTTTTGGCAGTGAGCAAGTCACGCTCACGCCATCTCTCAGGGCATTCCATATACGAGGTGAACTGGACGATTTCGAGGAGACCGCGCTGATCGGCGGTGGCGGTGCATTGGCTTATAACACCCAGCATTTCGAGTCCTTAAACCTGCGCGCTGCCCTGCAATTCGACTATGTATTTCTCACTGATTTCGGAACGGTGACGCCCAGACTATACGTCGCTTACTACCACGAATTCAGCGACGCCCAAGCCGCCGGCACCAAGTCCGGATTGAAGCAATTCAGTGACAAGCCGGAACAAAACTATGGCGCAGCCCGTTTTAGCCTTGCACTGCAACTCCCACGAGGGGTTGCTGCCTTTGTCAGCCTCGAGCGCGCTTTTGAGCACTATCAGATGGATCAGGAAAGCCTCGCGCTGGGTTGCCGTGTCGAGTTGTAAGACATCTTTTCAAAACAGCGTGACGGTAACCGCTCTTGATACCTCTGCGGATATGGACCAATATTTAACCAGTCGGTGTGTATATTTCCTCACCGCGGCAACCAAACTAAAACGAAAATAGGTGGCGCCATGAAGCTGAACCATTTTGGCATACGCAGCCTCGCAACCGGGTGTTTGGCAAGATGGAGTGCCGCAGGATTCGCCGGCCTGCTGCTAAGTGCCTGCACCGCAACCAATCCTCAAACCGGCTCGGCGCCTTCACAGGAAGAACTCATCTCGGGAATGCATGTGGTGGATTGCCTGTTGCCGGGCCAGGTACGCAGTCTAGGTAACCAAACCTACCTCACCGCCCGCCGCCCCATCAAAACCACCGCCTCTGATTGCAATATCCGCGGTGGCGAATACGTCGCCTATGACCGAGCCGACTACAAATCCGCCCTCCGCGTCTGGATGCCCGCCGCCAAGGCCGGCGATGCCGAGGCTCAGGTCAATGTTGGGGAGATTTTTGAAAAGGGTCTAGGCACCGAGCCCAATTATGAAGCCGCCGCCATCTGGTATCAGAAAGCGGCCGATCAGGGCAATGAGCGTGGGCTTTTTAATCTGGGCACGCTCTATGAACAGGGTCTCGGGGTTGAGGCAAATAAGCTGAAAGCGCTTAACCTTTACCGTCAGGCCTGGGGTCTGCCCGAAGACAGCGTGATCTTTCAGGAAACTGCCCGCCAGGAGCAGGAAGCCCTGCGCGCCAGTTTACAGCAGGAGCTGAGCGCCAAAGAAACCCAGGTTCGATTGCTGAAAAAGCAAATTGACAGTTTGCAGCAAAAACTCAAGAGTGCGGGCAATCAGGCATCTTCGGAATCCACGGCCCAGCGCGATTTGAGAGTCGAGCTTGAATCACTGCAGCAATTGGTGGCCAGTTTGCAAAGCTCGCAGCAGGAAGTGGCCACCCAGCTCGCCGCGATTCCCGAAGGGCCGAAACTGAGAACGGCCACCGCCACGCGCCCCTCTGCGATGGTGGCTACCAAATCCTCCACCACAGAAGCCGTTACCCCGCTGATGATTGGCGATCTGAATTTCGGCCGCTACTACGCGCTGATTATTGGCAACCGTCAGTACCAGTCCCTCACCAACCTCGACACGCCCTGGAATGACGCCAGGGAGTTGGGCCGCATACTCAAGGATATGTACGGCTTTCAGGTAGAAATGCTGCTGGATGCGGATCGCTTTTCCATCATGAAATCGATCAACGATCTGCACGAGAAACTAGGCCCCAACGATAATCTGCTGATTTATTACGCGGGCCACGGCAACCTGATCGATGTGGGCGATCGCAACACCGGCTACTGGCTACCAGTCAATGCGGACCCGCCGCCCAACGATGCCTTCTGGGTGCCCAATGAGTTTGTAACCAACCATCTGGGCCGGCTGGAAGCCAAACGCGTATTGGTGGTGGCTGATTCCTGCTACGGTGGATTGCTCTCCAACTCACCCGGCCACCTGTTCTTCGGCAACAGCGCCAAAACCAATAAGCTGGAATACATCCGCTATAAGCTGCCCCGCAAATCGCGCTTGCTGCTCTCCTCCGGCGGTGACAAACCGGTTATCGACAGCGGCGGTCAAGGGCACTCTGTGTTTGCCCGCGAACTGATCGAGACACTGCGCAATAACACGGAGGTGCTATCAGCACCGGATTTGTTCTCGGCAATCAAACAGCCCGTGGCCAGCCGGGCTCTAGCCAATAACTTTAAGCAGGAGCCGGTGTATAAGAGCATTAAAGGGGCCGGGCACGAAGTTGGTGATTTTTTCTTCGTGCCGAGGGCCCAATAAGGGAATTGATTTTTTTACATGGGGAAACTGTCTATTTGGGCAGCTTAGGGGAATCAGATGAAAAAGCTATTAAAAATGAGCGCAACGGCCAGCTGTGCACTGCTGCTTGCCGGGCAGGGCTTTGCTGATCACAAGGAATGCGGTACCAGCGGTGAGTATGTTGGTCCCAACGAACCAAATAATCAGGAGTTCACAACTGAACAGGATGTTGCGACTGCACGCGTCAGCGAGGAGCCGCAATTTGTCGAACGCACCGAGTGCGCAGACCAGACCGGCAGCTCAACCCGCGAACAAACCACCGATTTTGTCGGTAGTTTGAATGACCGTATCACTCAGGCCCGGGGCAGTTTTGGCAGCAAACGCAACCGCACCGCATCACTCGGCCAGCCCAAAGGCGGCGCTGCCAGTGCCGACGGAATCGGTGATGACGGCCGCTGGTCGCCTTTTGTGGTGTTGGATAGCAGTGATTCTGACCGCCGCGCGACCACCATCAGTCGCGCTTATGAACAGGACGCCGACATACTGGTGCTAGGCGCCGACTATCGCTGGACGGACGATATCATTGCCGGCGCAACATTGAGCTACCTAAGTTCTGAAACCGACTATGATGACCAATCGGGCGAAGTCGAATCTGAGAGTATTATTTTGGGCTTTCACGCTTCTAAATACTGGGGTGAGACTTACCTCGACGCCCTGCTAAGCTACGGCCAGCTTGATCTGGATATCGAACGCTCTTCCGGGTTTAGTGAGTTCGACAGCTCCACCGACGGAGCCTTTCATTCGGCCGAAGTGGCCTTTGGGCATATGTTCAGCCATCGAAGCTGGACCATCACCCCCAGCGTTCGCCTGCTGAACGTTCGCGGTGAAATCGATGGCTATACGGAAGATGTCGTCAGTGGCAGCGGCGCCATCACCTATGAAGACCAGAAATTCGATTCCCTGAATGCCCGCGCGGCAATCCAGGCCGACTATGTGCTTCTGGCAGACTGGGGTGTTCTGATTCCAAGCCTGTACTTCGCCTTTCACCATGAATTCGCTGAAGCCGATGCCGTGGTCACCAATAACGGGCTGCGCCAATTCGGTGATGATCCCGTCAGCAACTACCGGGCTGGTCGCATAAATCTCGCCGCTCAGTTCAAGCGAGGCTTCTCGGGTTTTATCACTTACGAGCGACTGATCGACCATGAACTGCTTGATCGCGACACAGTGGTAATCGGTGCCCGCGTCGAGCTATAAAACTCTTCTGATACTGGCTGCCACACTGTTGGCAGCCTGCACTTCTCTGACCGATCAGGCCAAGGGATTCGCTCGCGAACACGGGATGCGCAGCGACGCCATTGCCGGTGAACCTTTCACCCATCAGACATTCTATAAAACCGGCAAAGCTGTCGATCGACTTCATATTTATATTGAAGGTGACGGCAGGCCCTGGCTGCGCGGCCACTTGATCGCCGACGATCCGACCCCCAAGACACCGCTCGCGCTGGAGCTGATGGCCCGCTCTCCCTACACCTCGCTCTATCTGGGCCGGCCCTGCTATTTTGGCTACGCAAAGCAGCCCCCCTGCGAACCGCGTTATTGGACGTCCGCGCGCTATAGTGAGGCAGTTGTAAACAGTCTTGCGGTTGCAATACAGCAGATTCGGGAACCGAATCAAAAACTGCTATTAATCGGCTACAGCGGTGGCGGCACACTGGCCACCCTGCTCGCACAGCGTCTTACCGGCGATATAAAGGTTGTAACCATCGCGGCCAATCTAGACACGCTGGAATGGTCTGAACTCCACGGCTATTGGCCCTTATCAGAGTCACTGAACCCGATGGTTCAAGCCACGCCGCCCCAACTCGTCCACACGCATCTGGCGGGCGGACACGACAGTGTCGTGCCGCTGGCGATCATTCGCCGCTTCAGCAAGCAACACGGTGGCACCTTAAGAGAATTCGAAGACTACGATCATGTTTGCTGCTGGCGTGAAAACTGGCCCGACATATTGAACAACGTGCTGTAACGATCCGGAGAACGCATGAACGACAAAGATAAAACCGAGTTGGCAAAGACCGAAGTTTCTTCGGCCGAGGACAAAACCGAGGTCGCCGGCGGCGCGCCGACTCAACTATCTGCAGATACTACGGAGGTCAGCACCAACCCGGCAAAAACCCACCTGAGTCCTATTGCCCCCCAAGATGAAAGCGATGTCGCCACCGACACCCTGGCCAAGATGCAGCCGGGTTTTACGCTGAAGGAACGGTTTCAGTTAGGCCAGAAACTCGGCCAGGGTGGGATGGGCGCGGTATTTCGTGCCAAAGACTTGCGCCGGGTAGAAGCCGGTCACAGCGACCCAACAGTGGCGATCAAGGTGATTACCGGCGACTTCGCCAAGGATTCGCGCGCCTTCATCGCCCTTCAGCGCGAGACAGACAAATCACAGACACTCGCCCATCCCAATATCATCACTGTTTACGACTTTGACCGAGACGATGCCATCTTCTTTATGACGATGGAATCGCTGACCGGGTGCACGCTGGATCAGTACGTTATCAGCGATGCGGAGCGCGCCGAGCGTGTTGCCTACATTACGGATCTCGCGAACGCGATTGCCTACGCCCACAAGCGCAATATCGTTCATTCGGATCTCAAACCTGCCAATATCTTCATTACTGACAACAACACGCTAAAAGTGCTCGACTTCGGTATCGCGCGCGCCTATTCCGCGATTGAAGGTGACAAAACCCAGGCAGACCCGGACGAAATCTCGGGCCTGACCCCCACCTACGCCAGCTATGAGATGTTTGAGCGGCAACCACCTCACCCCGCCGACGATGTTTACGCACTGGGGCTGATCGCTTACGAAATGCTCACCGGCAAGCACCCCTTTGACCGCAAGAGTGCGCCGCGGGCGGAATCTACCGGCCTGAAGCCCCAGCGCATCAAAGGGCTCCCCGGTTACCAATGGAAAGCCATTGCCAAAGCGCTGGAGTTTCGTCGGGAAGACCGCTGGCAGGATGCGGGAGAATTCCTGCGGCAATTCAAAGGCGCCGGACGTCGTGTCAAACAACTGTCACTGACTCTGCTTGTGGCGATTGTCGGGTTTTCTACCTATCTGCTGTTTTTTCAACCCGAAGCCGGCCCTGATGTCCCCTTTGAAGCGCTGCCTCCCGCGACTCAGGAACAGGTGCTGCGCAACCTGAATGACGGGCGCCAGGCAATGTCCTTTGGCGACTACAACGGCGCCCTGTTCTACCTTGATAAGGCCTATGAGCTTCATCCGCGTAACCCCGACGTGATGGAGGCCATAACCGCCATGCTCGAGGAAATTCTCGCGAATATGCCATCCTCTGATGACCCAGAAGAGAGGGCCTTTTACCGACAGCAGCTCAACGAATTGCTCAAATACCCCTCATTGAGCCAGAACCCGCAATTGCTCGAGCTGCAAAAATCCCTGTCAGACTCGACCTGAAGGATCGGGGGTAAGCCATTCGAATGAGCCACCCCCTTCCACCCTAGACCCGAGGCAGGCAATCCCGATACCATCGGTAAATTGCCTGTTTTAAATCAATTTTCAGCCTCAGGACACCTCGCAATGACGGATATTGTTGCCCGCCTTAACGAATGCGCCAGCCAACTGATGCAGCCCGGCTCTCCCTTTGAAATCGGCCAGCAGACGATCAACGGCACCGAATTTACGGTCTACAAAAACGCGCCAACAACAGTCAAGGACATGCTCGACGCCGGCCGTGCTCACGGCGACGCTGTTTTTATCGTTTACGAAGGTGAGCAGCTTAGTTTCAACGAGTTTTTCCGTCAGGCCGACGCCCTCGCTCACCAGCTGGTAGACCGCCACGGGATTGAAAAAGGTGACCGCGTCGCGATTGCCATGCGCAACTACCCGGAGTGGATGATCGCCTTTACCGCCGTGGTATCGCTGGGCGCGATCGTGGTTCCCTTGAACTCGTGGGGTCAGCGAGCTGAACTGGAATACGGACTGAGCGATTCCGGCGCCCGGGTAGTGGTCTGCGACGAACAGCGCTATCGCTTTATTGACGATCTGCTGCCAACCATGAACGTGCAAGCGGTGGTTGCCCGAGCCACGGGCGACCTTGGCAGCAATGCAGTGCATTATGCGGATTTTATCGCAGGCGGCCTGGGCAAGCCCTGCCCGGTCTTCTCCTGTGAAGCCGAAGACCCGGTCATGATCATGTATACCTCCGGGACCACCGGAAAACCCAAAGGTGTCCTCAGCAACCATCGCAATATTGTGCAGGCTCTAACCAACTTTGAATTTCACGCGGCCTGCTCCGCCATGGCCAATCCCAAAGCCATCGAGCATATGATGACCTGCGGCCACGCACCGAAATCGCTGCTCGCGGTCCCCCTCTTCCACGTCTCCGGCTGCCACGCCCAATTTCTGCTGACGCTGCGCGGCGGGCGCTGCATTGTCATGATGTACAAGTGGGATCCAGGCGAAGCACTGAGACTGATTGAGAAAGAAAAAATCACCATATTCAGTGGCGCACCGTCCATGGTGATGGATCTATTGGAGCATCCGGACTTTGATAAAACCGACACCTCCAGCCTCTATACACTCAGTGGCGGTGGCGCGGCTTCCCCGCCTAAACTGAACCGGCTGCTGGAAGAAAAAGTCACCAATTTCTACGCTGGTGCCGGTTACGGCATGACCGAATCCAACGCCACCTGCTCCAACTGCACGGGCGAAGCCTTTCTCTACAAACCTCGCAGCTCCGGCACAATTTCGCCCATAGTTGAGCTCAAGACCGTCGACGAAAACGGCAAGGATCTGCCCCGAGGAGAAAAAGGTGAAATCTGGCTGAAATCGCCCACCAATGTCAGCGAATACTGGGAGAAGCCCGAAGCTACTGCCGAGACTTTCCACCAAGGCTGGATTGCTACTGGAGACATCGGTTACATCGACGACGAAAATTTTGTCTTTATCGTCGATCGCGCCAAAGACATGATTATTCGCGGTGGCGAAAATATCGCTGCAGGAGAAATCGAAGCCTGCCTGTTGGAAATGGCCGAAGTCCATGAAGTCGCAGCCTTTGGTGTACCCCACGAAAAGCTCGGAGAAGAACTGGCAGTAGCCATTACACCGCAACCCGGTGCGACCGTGAGCGAACAGGCCGTTCAAGCTTATGTGAAATCCAAGCTGGCCGGCTTCAAAGTACCCACCTATGTGTGGGTGCGTGAAGAAGAACTGCCGCGCAATGCCACCGGCAAGATTCTGAAAAAACAGTTGCAAGCTGACTATCTGAAACAGCATGGCTGATAAGCAAATCCCCGCAGACTGGGCTGAACTGCTGGCGGATTTTCACCGTCGGCAGACAGCCGGTCGCGCCATGGGCAGCCCGGAAAAACTCGCTGCCCGCAAAGAGTCCGGCCGTTTAAACGTTCGCGAAATCATCGATGAACTGCTTGATCAAGACAGCTTCTTCGAACTGGGCACGCTGGTCGGCGGCGTTAGCTATCACGGTGAAACGCCCTTGCCCAGCGATGGCATCGTCGGCGGATTAGGCCGAATAGACGGTCGTCCGGTGGTGGTGGCCTGCGAGGATTTCACCATCAAAGGCGGGTCTATCGGTCACAGCGGCAATGCCAGGCGAGTACGCTATGCTCGCCTCGCCGCGCAGGAAAAGATTCCCTATATCCTGCTGTTGGACGGCGCCGGCGCTCGGGCGACCAATGCCTTGGAGCGCCATCCCTACGCTCCCAATGACATGATTGAAATCGCCCGGCTCAATGCCATCGCGCCCACCATTGCCGGTGTAATCGGCTCCAGTGCCGGGCACGGTGCTATTAGCGGCCTGCTGATGGACTTTGTGTTGATGACCCGCCAATCAACCTTGTTTGCGGCCGGGCCACCGCTGGTTGCCGCCGCGACCGGCGAGAAGGTCACCAAGGAAGAGCTCGGCCCCGCTGAGATGCACACCTCCGTCAGTGGCAACGCCCATAATCTCGTCGAAAACGATCAGGATCTGTGCGCTCAGATACGGCGCATTTTGTCTTACCTGCCAGCCAATAGCGGTGAAGCGGCACCGATCTCAGCGTCAGATGAAAATGACGACCTCGGACCGCGCCGCCTTGACGACATTCTCCGCGTCATTCCACGCAATACCCAAACACCCTATGACGTGCGCAAGGTCATCCACGCGGTCTGCGACCATGACTCCTTCTTCGAAATTCAGCCGAACTATGGTCGCTCCATGGTGACCGGGCTGGCCCGCCTCGGCGGCAAGCCTCTACTGGTCGTCGCCAATCAACCCAATGTACTGGCGGGAACCATTACCGCCGAGGGTGCCAATAAAGCCGCGCATTTAATTGATATGGCCGATCGCTTCAATCTGCCCGCCCTGTTTCTGGCGGACAACCCCGGAGTTATGTCCGGCACCCAGGCAGAGCGCGCCGGCACGCTACGCAGCGCTGCCGCCATGTTTCGGGCCCAGACCCGCTTCCGCCATCCCAAACTGCACGTGACCCTGCGCAAGGCGTTTGGTTTTGGCAGCTCGCTGATGGCCATGAATCCCTTCGATGGCCAGACACTCAGTATTGGCCTGCCCGGCGTGATGCTGGGCGGTATGCCCACGCGAGGCGGCGATCAGGCAGCGCGTATGGACGAAGAGACTGCCCGCAAAATGCAGGCGTTGGAAGCCAATGCCTCATGGAGTGTCGCCGACAATATGGCCTTTGATGAAATCATCGACCCGCGAGACTTGCGCAATGCCCTGTTAACAGGCTTGAATAGCGCCAGAAAACCGCAGCTCTGATTTCATTCATAAGGATTGCTCATGACAATGATCGGCACGCCCTTCTCGGACACGGCCACACGGGTACTGATGCTTGGCTCCGGTGAGTTGGGCAAGGAAGTGGTACTTGAACTGCAACGCCTGGGCTGCGAGGTTATCGCCGCCGATCGCTACGACAATGCACCCGCCATGCAGGTAGCCGACCGCTCCTACACCCTCTCCATGCTGGACGGGGATGCACTGGAAGCCGTCGTGCGCAAGGAATCCCCCCACCTGATCGTGCCCGAAATTGAAGCCATCGCCACCGATCGACTGGTGAAGTTGGAAGAGGAAGGTTTTACCGTCATCCCTTCTGCCCGCGCTGCCCAATTGACCATGAACCGCGAAGGCATTCGCCGTCTTGCAGCTGAAGAGCTCGGCCTGGCGACCTCGCCGTTCCGCTTTGCTGATAATGAAAGTGACTATAAGGCTGCGATTGAAGCTGTCGGATTGCCCTGCGTGGTAAAACCCATCATGAGTTCCTCGGGCAAAGGGCAATCACTGGTGCGAAAGGCCGAGGATATTGATCACGCTTGGAAATACGCCCAGGAAGGCGGACGCGCCGGTGCCGGCCGTGTGATCGTGGAAGGCTTTGTCGATTTTGATTATGAAATCACGTTACTCACCGTGCGTCATAGTGGCGGCGTCAGTTTCTGTGAGCCCATTGGCCACCGGCAGGAAGATGGAGACTATCAGGAATCCTGGCAACCGCAGGCCATGTCGGCGACGGCGCTGGAAAAAAGTCAGGAGATGGCGGCCAAGGTGACCGAAGCGCTTGGCGGCTGGGGCATCTTTGGGGTTGAACTCTTTATCAAAGGTGACGATGTCTTCTTTAGCGAAGTTTCACCGCGCCCCCACGACACCGGAATGGTCACGCTGATTTCTCAGGATTTATCCGAGTTTGCGCTGCACGCCCGCGCCATTCTCGGCCTGCCGATTCCCGTCATACGCCAGCGTGGTGCGTCTGCATCTGCTGTGCTGTTGGTCGAGGGCGATTCACAGCGCACACGTTTTGGTAACCTGAATCACGCCCTGCAGGCCCCGGATACGGATCTGCGTTTGTTTGGCAAGCCGGAAGTCAAAGGCAAACGACGCATGGGTGTGGCACTGGCCCGCGCTGAAACCACGGATACTGCCCGCGAAAAGGCCGCTGCAGTTATCGAGGCCATTACCGTCGAGTTGTAAACAGGGGAGACGTCAGCGTATGTCTAAAAAACGACTGGAACAGGATGCCGCCAAGGTTGAAAAAGCAGACGTCACCCGCCTTCTGTCACGTTGGCCAGCACTTCAGGAAAGGATTAAGTCCAGCGACAGGCTGCGGCCCTTTCTGGATGACATGGACACGGCCTACTCGCTGTTGCGCGATTACTCCACCCGCCGCTACCGGGAAATCCCCTGGGCCAGCATAGCGGCCATCGTCGCCGCCCTGCTCTACGTACTGAACCCACTGGATATGATTCCAGACCTGTTGCCGATCTTCGGTTTTATCGACGATGCCAGTATTCTGGCTTTGTGCTGGAGCATGGTACGCACTGATCTCGATAAATATCGGGCTTTTCTGCGCCAGCAATCAGAATCCTCAAGCAGCGAATCCTCCGCTACTGATTAACCACCAGCTTTTTCTGGCTATCGTCGTCTACCGAAACTTTTTCAAAGCGCTGATCCCGCTTTAGCAGGGTCAACAGGAAGGGTTTACGAAGCACCAGAAAAGCAGCCGGCACAAAATAGAGCGACAGAATCGTCGCCAGAACCGTGCCACCCGCCAGCACGATCGCAAAGGGTGGCCAGAAGCCCCCGCCCCCGAGAATCAGCGGTAACAAACCGGCAACAGTCGTGATCGTGGTCGAGGTGATATGGCGGGTACACTCACCCACCGAAGCAATAATCGCTTCGCGGTCTGCGGCCATGGCACGTGGGTTGGCCTTCAACTCCGTCAGAATAATAATCGCCGCGTTCACGGCCAGACCGATCAGGCCCATTAAGCCAACAATGGATGTAAAACCAAAGGGGAAGCCACTGAAAGACAGGCTCAGCATACCCAGCCCTGCCGCCTGGCCCGCCACAATAAAGATGACCAGCGTAAAGCGCAGTGAATTGAAGGCCATCAGCACTGCAACCACCATCAGCACCACAATCAGACTGACACTGGAAAGCAGCTTGGACAGCGCCTTGTCACGGTTTTCGCTTTCACCCCCGATCTGCATTTGCACACCGGCAGGCAACTCAAAGCCTTCGCGGTCCAGCGCCGCGCGAACGCGCCCAAGAACCACCGAGGGCAATACGCCATCGCGGATATAGATCTCCACTTTATTGACGCGCTGACCATCGCGCCGTGTTATCTGGGCCTGAGCTGGCCTCAATTCACTATCGGCAATGGCCATTAGCGGGCGCGGTCCCTTCGCCAGATTGATCGGCAACAGATCCAACTCATCAACGGCCACAGTAGAAATGCCAGCAACCCTGACGCGTACCGGCAACTGCTCGGTCGCCTCTAGCAGAGAACCCCGCTGAATACCGTTCAAGTCGGCCTGAAGTTTTGCGGAAAGATCGGTAGGAGCCGAACCACCCACCCGCGTTTTAACCGGGTCAACCTCCAACCAGACCTTGGGTACAACCTCTCCCAAGGAATCGCGAACATGGATAACGTCCTCGGTGCCAAGGGCAATGCGCCGAACTTCCTCGGCCACATCCTTGAGCTGTTCTATACGTGAACCCATCAGCCGCAGCTCAACCGGCGCATCCGCCGGCGGGCCCTGTTCGAGCCGGCGAACCAATACCTGATACTCTGGGAAACGGCGATCAATATCGCGCTGCAGGATTTTTACCAGACGATTCGCTGCGCGATAGTCAGTTGTCGTAATCATGGCCTGGGCGTAGTGCTGTGCGCCGTCCTTGCCCTGCTTCAGGTTGTAATAGAACGACGGTGCACTACTGCCGACAAACCAATTCAGCCCAATAATATCCTCGTGCGACCCCATCAACTCTGAGAGCCGTCTGGTCGCCTCCAGTGTCGATTCAATACCGGCAGAAGCAGGCAGAAACAGCTCCATATTCAACATGTCGCGGTCAGACACGGGAAAGAACTGCTCGGGCAATTTGCCCGCCTGAATAAAACCGAACAATGGCAGCAAGAAAATCAGCACCATGGTCAGCCGTGGCCTGCGCAGCGCATAGCCAAGCGTTCGATTAAACCACTGCCCGAGTTTCGGCGACTCCAGACCATGACTCTGTTTCGGCGACAACCAACGCCCCGCCAAAGGCGCGATAATAAACAGGGATATCAGCCACGAGCCGATAAGCGAGCCGATCACCGCCAGTGAAATACCGCCGATAAATTCACCCGCCGGCCCGGGCATCAACACCATGGGCATAAAGGCCAATACTGTGGTCAGCGTCGACCCCAGAAGCGGCACCCACAGATGGCGAAAGGTACGGCCGGCAGCCTGAACAACGCTGTAACCTTCCCGGCGATAACGCATCACCGTATCGGTCACTACAATGGCATTATCGACCATTATCCCAAGCGCAACGATCAAACCTGTCACCGACATTTGGTGAATCGGCAGGTCAATCAAACGCATGCAAGCCAGAGAGAACAAGGTCGTGAGAGGCAAGGCGGCGGCGACAATAATGGCCGAGCGCCAGCCCAGAGTGATCCACAGCACGCCCAAAATCAGCAGAAAGCCGATCGTGATGCTTTCCATAAGGTCGCCCAGGCGCATTTCATTGTAACGTTCCTGAACAAACAGCTCGTTGAGCGACACCTCTTTCGGAAGTCCGGCTCGAAAGTTGTCGGCCAGTTCGCGAATTTCTTCGGTCCAATAGTCACCGCGCACATCAAACAGCATCCGCACGGCAACAACCACCGCACGCTCGCCATCTACAAACGCATAGCTTCGCGCCGGATCAACTTCGTGCCGATAGACCTTGGCCACATCGCCCAGCTGCAGGGAAATACCGGTGTCTTCCGTCACCAGCGGCAGACGCCTAATATCGTCGATGCGAGTAAATGCGCCCGTGACTTCCAGCGACATCCGGTGGGATTCGTTGTGCAGTTCGCCGGAAGCGACCTTGGCATCCACTTCGGCAATACGGCGACTGACCGCATTGGCATCCAGCCCCAGTGACGCGATTTTCACCGGATCAATATCGACCCGCACTTCCTCCTGCGGCTGGCCGAAGATCTTGACCTGCGCAGTGCCGTGGGTGTTTACCATGCGGGAGGCCAGCTCACTGGCATGACGATTGAGCTGATCGATATCAATCTCATCGCCTTCCCACTGAAGGGCCGCAATCCAGGTAAAAGGATAGGACCGGTCATTATCGAGAACGGGGTCGGAAACCCCGTCCGGCAGCTGGCTGCGGGCCTGACGGATCTTGTCCCGGGCTTCAGACCACAACGCGTCAGACTCGTCACTGCTGACTGCGTCCTGAAGTTCAATCACCAGTGAAGCCACCCCTGCGCGGGCGGTGGCGGTCAAATGCTCGATCTCCGGAATTTCCCGCAATGCCTTTTCCAGAGGCTCAATCACCAAGGCCTCTACCCGTTCGGCGCTCGCACCGGGAAACTGCACCAGCACGGTTGCGTGGCGGTTGGTCATAAAGGGGTCTTCAATTCGCGGCAGATTCTGCAGCGCACCGAGTCCGGCCACCAATACCAGCGCAATCGCCAGACAGACGATGCGCGGATTGCCCAGTATTTTTTCCAGTCGCGTACTCATTGTTCAGCAACCTGCACTATCTGGCCTGCGGCGTAACGGTGTACCCCGTTGATCACAACCTGACTGCCGTCATCCAGTTCGCCCTCGACAAACACCCGGCCGCCCTCCTGATACAAGGGGCTGACGCTGCGCTTCTCGAGGGTGTTGTCCTGGTTAAGTGCAAATACCGACCAGGTGCCTCGATAGCCTTCCAGCAGCGAAGACAGCGGCAACCAAAAACCACGCTGATTGATCGTCTGATCGACCAGCATGTACACAATGCTGCCGTCAGCAATCGCAACGTCGGCGGGAAAGCGGATACGAACGGAATGCGTCAGGGTATTGGGGTTCACGGTTTGCGACACGGACACCACCGTCGCCTGGGTCTCACCGAAAAAGCCGCGGACAGTCACTTCGTCTACATTGCTTACCGCGCTGTACAAGACTTCCGGAATACCTATAACTGCTTCGGTGTCACCGATTTCAACTATTTCAAGGGCGGGCTGCCCCTCCTTGACCGTCACGCCGACATCGACTGATTTGGCGACAACTTCACCACTAAAGGGCGCTTTGAGGACGGATTTCTCCAGCCTCAATTCTACTGCACGGCGCTGAGCTTCGAGACGTTCTCGCTGGGCACGTAAAACCTTTCCCTGAGCGGTCAGGTCATCAATCGCCTGTTGCGCGGAGTAGCCCTTGGTTTTCAGGCTGCGTTGTCGTTCCAGATCACGGATGTTCTTGTTCAGGCTGGCGCGGTTTTCCACCAGAGCCGCATCGACCTCGGCGGCCTGGGCCTGTAGCAGACGGCTATCGAGACTGACCAGCACATCACCGGCAGCGACTTGCTGACCACTTTCAACCTCAACCGCCTCGACAGTGCCCGGCAATTCAAAAGCCAACGCCGAACGCTGAGCCGCCACGGCGCGGCCAGAAAAGCGGCGCTTGGCGATATAGCTGTCCTGATAGGCGATCTCGGCCACATTGACCGGGTGACGGTGGGCGGGTGCTGATTCAGCATTTGCCATTACCTGAGTGCACGATAGCCCCGCGCTCACCACTAGTGCCACCATGGCCGCTTTCAACACGATACATCCCCTGATCTGATCAATATTCAAGTGTGTATTTAACCTAGACTGGACGGTCTAGTCTAGTTACATTAGAGTTAATTGACGAACAATCTACGCACAAGGCTTCTGCATGGCATTTACCGATACAGCGGTTGAGCGAAAAAGCGCAAGCCGTAAAGATGAAGATAAAGGAAATCAAATACTTGAAGCTGCTGGTTCACTCTTTTTATCAGAAGGATTCAGCGCAGTAAGCATGGCGCAGATTGCCCGTGAAGCGGGCGTATCAAAGCAGACGGTGTACAGTCATTACGGCAGCAAGGAGACGCTGCTATCGGCTGCGATTGAGAAAAAGTGTGCGGACTACGAAGTCAGTATTCGCCCAGAAGATTACGATCGCTCCGTGCGCGAATTTCTGCGGGAGTTCATTTTCCACTTCAACGCACTGGTCATCTCCGACGCAGGCACCGGCATGCACCGCCTGTGCATTGCCGACAGCAAGGCCGCCAGCCTGTTCTGGGAAGCGGGCCCCGTCCCGATTCACCTGCGTCTGGTGGATTATCTGAACGCGCAAACCGCCCGCGGCACCCTGAAAATTGATAACCCGGATTTTGCCGCAGACCAGCTCCTGCAAATGACCAAATCCAGCGTCCATATGCGCGGCGTACTCGGCCTGCCAAGCGAGGACGAAAGAGCGACATTAACGGAGTATCTTGAGAGCTGCCTTGAGGTATTTATGCGCGCCTACGGCCAAGATGCTTGAGACTCCAGCGTCGCGTGGGCCCTTCCCTCTCCAAACGTTTTAATTCGGACAATGACTGACTGAAAGCCTCTGAACCGATGGGCTGGTAGCTGGCGCGACTAAACACTGCCGTCACGCCATGGAACCAGTCTGCCCATTCCGGCATCTCACGTTCCACGCGACACGCAAAATCACCGGGCGCCTCACCCCTGCTTCGAACGATACCGCATCGCTCCAAACGCGCGCAGCAGCGCTCATAGAGTCTGACCTCGGGTGCTTGCCTGTGCCCGCGCCGCCATGAAATGGTTAGCAGCGCCGATAGCAATAAAGGGAAGGCCAGCGCGATCAGCAACAACAAGGCCAGCTTCCGGTTATCCGGATTATCAAATAGCCGTGTGAGAATATCCCATTGGCGCTCGCTGTCGAAATTGACGATCCAGCGAACCCACTGATACTCCACCCGATCCATTAACAAACGCAGTTGTGCAATCGCGGTAAAGCCGCTGAATCTGCGCAGGGACACCAGATTGTCGGCGAGAAAGTTTGCCTCGCCGGCCAAGGCGACATCCGCGCCCAGCTCAATCCGGTCGGGCGCTACCCAGGCCGTCGGATCTACCCGCACCCAGCCCTGCCCCTCCAACCAGACCTCACTCCACGCGTGGGCGTCAGACTGATGGACCAAAAGATAATTGCCGGCTTCATTGCGCTCGCCCCCCTGATAACCGACGACTACCCGGGCCGGTACGCCGGCTGCGCGCATCAGACCGACGAAACTGGACGCATAGTGTTCGCAAAAGCCACGACGACTGCCGAACAGAAAATCATCCATGCTGTGCGTGCCAAGCTTGGGCGGCTCAAGCGTATACACAAAGGGCTGACTGCGGAAATAACGCTCTGCGGCAGCCACCCGGGCAGCAGGCTCTTCAAGCTTTTCCCAGTCAGCAGCCAGCGCGCGCATTCGCGGGTTATAGCCCTGCGGTAACTTACGATTCTTGGCCAAGTTATAAGGGTTAGCTTGCGTCAGCGGCGCACCGGGGTAGGACACCACCTCATAACGCACCCGCCCGGATAAGGCCGAACGCGTGAGCCATTGGTAGTTGGTGTCCTGATAGGCTCCGCGCCGTTCGATCTCCGCCGGGGCAATCGCCAGCAACCAATCGTGGACTCCATGCTCCAGAATCACCTCGTAGCGCACTGGATCCGCACCGCCTCGCTCTATTCCAGCATTAAGTGGCGGCCGAATAAAAATCCGGTCTCGGCCCCAGCTACGACCGTCAAAGTGTTCCAGCACCAGACCGCGCCAGTAAAGATCCGGCTGAGCGGGTATTGGGCCGTCAAAACTTGCGCGAAACGCCAATTCTGAAGACCGGCTCAATCGGGATACATCCCCCGGCGCCATCGAATCGCTCATACCGGTTTTAGCGGACTCTCCCGGCAAGGGCACAGACCAGAGCGGTCCAAAGCGCGGGAACACCACAAACAGCACCAGCATCAGTGGAATCGACTGAGCAAAGACCCTTAAGGTCTGGCGCATCATTGGCCGCACAGCCAATTGCGGTCGGAACAGAGATTGCTGGGCGAGAAGCAGAATAATCAGCTGGCCCAGCGCAATAACAACCGCGCCGATCGATGTGCTGAAGATAAAACTGCAAGCCACCAGAAAATAGGCAAGCATCAACAGCAGCCAGTGATCGCGCAGGGTTTTCAGTTCCAGCAATTTAAGAATAAAGGCGGTCACCAGCAGAGCCACCTGCGGCTCAAGTTCCAGCGCCGTGCGGTATTCCACCGCCACGCCAACCACTGCGATCAGCGACAGGCCCCAGGTCATGGCCCGGCCCGGAAAGTGCCAGTCACCGCGATAGATTTTCCAATACCACAGGGCTACCAGCCCCCAGACCAACGCCGTCCAGAAAGGCAGTATGGGCAAATGCGGGGCAATCACGGCAAGTTGCGCGGCAAACAGCCAAAGCAGCGCATGGCGGGTAATCCTGACCTCAGCCATACACCCGCCCCCGCTCTGAAGCCCCGGTATCACACAGAGCCAGCGCTTTCAAACACGCGGCGCGGTGCCGATCACCGCGCGACGGCGGAAACTCTGCGCCGGGCAGCCTCAAACCGTAGGGCAAAGCCTGTTCTTCGCAGTGTAATACCCAGGCACAGAGGCCACTGAGCCGCGCCTCCGGCCCTAGATGAGACAGGGAATCCCAATCCAGCCAGATATCGCTTTCGACAGATTGGGCGTGCTCCATAATCAGCAACGGCAAGCCCTTGGCATAGGCCCGCCAGTAGGCGCGGCGCAGAGAATCACCGGGCTGATAGGGATGAAATCCGGCAAAGTCGTCACCCCAGGGTTCTGCAGAAACCGCCGCCCCCTCATGCTCGCCGCTGGTCTTTGGAATCTCGCCGGGCCATACCGGTTTCGGATAAACCAGTACCCGCCAATCCAGTTGCACCCAGCTCCAGGTCCGCAGCAGCGCCAGCGGATAATGCGATTCCAATCGCAGCCTCGGCGGCCGATAGTAGCCCCGCTGCTCGGCCACATGCCGAAGGATCAGACTCTTTTCTTCGCCCTGTTCCAGCCATACTGTTTGAAGCCCTGTCGCAGGCCAACCTATCTGAATAGCGACACGTTCACGCTGGTGGGCACGCAGAAAAAGCGAACATTCAGTTATGTCTCCGGCAAAAACCGCCTGTGTACTGCCGGCCTGCAGTTCGAGGCCGGCAAAGTTAGCGTAGGTATGAAAAATCACCACCAACAGCAGGCTGAACAGCCAGAAAGTAATACCGAAGATAAGGTTGTTCTGGTAGTTGATGGCCATAACCAGCAACAACAGCAGCAAGAGCAGGAAGCCCAGCCCCGTGCGAGACAGAAAAATAAAAATGCGGTTCTGCTGCAGGGTAAGCTGATTGACCGGCTTGATCCGCAGTGTCAGCCAGCGCTCCCAGCGTTCACGCAGTCGCTGGATCATCACACCACTACCGGTACGTCTTCCAGCAGGTGATCGATGAGCGAGCGGGCATCGCCCCCACTTTGGGACTCACGCAATCGATGCCCGGCAACAGGCTCCAATACTGCCTGCACATCTTCCGGCACGACGTAATCGCGATTGTGAATCAATGCCCAGGCTTTGGCGCAGTGCAGCAGCGCCAGCGCGCCCCGGGTAGACAAACCATAGGCGAAATGGGAATCCGTGCGGGTAAAGGCAATCAAACGCTGCAGATAGTCCAGCACACTATCGCGTGCAACCACGGCATCAACTTGGGTTTGCAGCTCGGCCAGTCCCTGTGGGGTAACAACGGCTTTCAGTGACTGCAGCAACTGACGGGGATCGGTTCCGGTCAGCAACTGACGCTCGGACTGAGGGTCGGGATAGCCCAGAGAGATCCTCATCAGGAAGCGGTCGAGTTGGGACTCAGGCAGCGGAAAGGTGCCCGACTGGAATAAGGGGTTCTGGGTTGCGATAACAAAAAACGGATTGGGCAGCGGGCGCGTTTTACCCTCTACCGTTACCTGATATTCCGCCATCGCTTCCAGCAACGCACTTTGCGTTTTCGGGCTGGCGCGGTTGATCTCGTCGACCAATAAAAGCTGGGTAAAAATCGGCCCCTCGTGAAACTGAAAACCACCCTCTTTGCGATCAAAGATCGATACGCCCAACACATCTGCAGGTAGAAGATCGCTGGTGAACTGAATGCGCTGATAGTCCAGCCCGGTCACCCGCATCAGCGCTTGTGCCAGCGTGGTTTTACCCACACCGGGGAGATCTTCTATCAAAAGGTGGCCCCGCGCTAACAGACAGCAAATGGCGAGGCGAATTTGTTGTTCTTTGCCCAGCAGAATATGGCCTACCTGCTGAATCAAGGCGTCGATTGTCATCTTATTGTTGATCGCTTTTATGTGGCGTATTTTTACAGGCTGCCCGCGCTTACAGTGCAGCCAGCCCGCGGCTCAGATCAGCCTTGAGGTCATTAACGTCTTCCAGACCGACGGCGATCCGAATCAGGTTGTCGGTAATGCCGGCAGCGTCCCGCTCCTCCTGACTCAGCCGGCCATGCGTCGTCGTGGCCGGGTGAACGATCGTGGTCTTGGCATCACCGAGATTGGCGGTAATCGACATCAAGCGCGTCGCATCGATAAATCGCCACGCGGCTTCCCGGTCACCGCTGACCCGAAACGACAGCACACCACCAAAAGCCCGCTGCTGTTTGGCGGCAAGTTCATGGCCGGGATGCTCTGGCAGGCCGGAATAAAAAACCTTGTCGATGCCGGTTTGCTGCTGGAGCCAAGTCGCTAACGTGAGTGCGCTCGCCGAGTGAGCTTCCATACGCAAACGCAACGTTTCCAGACCTTTCAGAAAAACCCAGGCGTTGAAGGCGCTCATGGTCGGCCCTGCCGAGCGCACGAAACCCAGCACCTCAGCCATTTCTTCCTTGCGCCCAACTACCGCGCCACCGACACATCGGCCCTGTCCATCCAGATATTTGGTGGCCGAATGAATAACGATATCCGCACCCAGCGCCAGCGGTTGTTGCAGGGCCGGCGTACAGAAGCAATTGTCGACCACGAGGTAACTATTGTAGCTACGTGCTACGTCGGCGATGGCGCCGATATCGGCGATTTCTGCCAGCGGGTTGGACGGTGTTTCCAGAAACAGCATGCGTGTATTGGGTTTTACCGCCGCCTTCCATTCTTCGATACGCGTCGGCGAAACAAAGGTCGTTTCAACGCCAAATTTGCCGAGATACTTGGTTAGCATCACGGTGGTGGTACCGAAGACGGAACGGGAACAAATCAAGTGATCACCGGCCTTCAGCAATGCCATACAGGTGGTCAGAATTGCCGCCATTCCGGACGAAGTCGCAACGCCCTGCTCTGCCCCTTCCAGGGCGGCAATACGCTCTTCGAAGGTGCGCACCGTGGGATTGGTATAGCGCGAGTAAACGTTGCCGGGCTGGTCACCGGAAAATCGCGCCGCCGCCTCTGAAGCATTCGCAAACACATAACTGGAGGTCGCGAAAATCGGCTCCGCATGTTCACCTTCGTGCGTACGCACCTGACCGGCGCGCACAGCGCGGGTATCCAGCTCAGCTTCGGCGAGAATAGCCCGCCGTTCTTGATCGATGTCAGTCAATTACAGCCCCGTCTTCAAGACATATCGTTGTGCAGACCGATCAGCGCGCCCTCGCTTGTCAGCATTTTGTCACGCTTCTGTTTGACCGCATCACTGCGTTCTTGCGCAAGGCGATCCAGATAGGCCTGATCCACGTCCATGGTAGCGTATTCGCCGGTGAACACTGAACAGTCAAAACCCTTGATCGCTTTGTTGCCTTCTGCAGAGCTTGCCACCAGATCCTCGAGATCCTGATAGACCAGCCAATCGGCGCCGATCAACTCGGCCACTTCCTGTTCAGTGCGACCGTGGGCGATCAGCTCATTGGCCGAAGGCATATCGATCCCATAAACGTTCGGGTAACGTACCGGCGGCGCAGCCGAGGCGAAGTAGACCTTCGCCGCGCCCGCGTCGCGGGCCATTTCGATGATCTGCTCACAGGTAGTGCCGCGCACGATGGAATCATCCACCAGCATCACGTTTTTACCTTTGAATTCCAGACCGATGGCATTCAGTTTCTGTTTTACCGATTTCTTGCGAACGCTTTGGCCCGGCATGATAAAGGTGCGGCCGATGTAGCGGTTCTTCACCAGACCTTCGCGGAATTTCACACCCAACTTGGCCGCCAGTGACTGACCGGCAATACGACTGGAATCCGGAATCGGTATAACCACATCAATGTCATGATCCGGGCGCTCGCGCAGAATCTTGTCCGCCAGACGTTCACCCTGACGCAGGCGCGCCTTGTACACCGACACGCCATCCATAATGGAATCCGGACGTGCAAAGTAAACGTGCTCGAAAATGCAGGGCTTGAGGTGAGTTTCCGTAGCGCACTGACGCAACTCGATATTGCCGTCTACATCGATAAAAACGGCTTCACCCGGCGCCAGATCGCGAACCACCTTAAACCCAAGCGCGTCGAGTGCAACACTCTCGGAGGCAATCATATATTCGGCGCCCTTTTCAGTTTCGCGGCGACCGTAAACAATAGGGCGAATACCGTTCGGGTCACGGAAACCGATGATGCCGTAGCCGGCCAGCATGGCAACGGCGGCATAACCACCCTTGCAGCGCTCGTGCACGCCACTCACGGCCTGAAAAATATCCTCGGCGGTAGGCACCAGCTTACCGAGCTTTTGCAACTCGTGAGCAAAAATGTTCAGCAAGACTTCTGAATCGGATTCGGTATTCAGGTGGCGCAGATCAGACTGATACAGCTCCATCGACAGAAGGTCGGAATTGGTCAGGTTGCCGTTATGAGCCAGCGAAATCCCGTAGGGAGAGTTCACATAGAAGGGCTGAGCCAGTGCGGGGCTGGAGCTACCGGCTGTAGGGTAGCGAACGTGGCCAATACCAATACTTCCCTGCAGCTGAGCCATATGGCTGGCGCGGAAGACGTCGCGCACCAGACCATTGGCCTTGCGCTGATTTAGCTTGCCCTTATGGCAAGTCACGATGCCGGCTGCATCCTGCCCCCGGTGTTGCAGAACGGTCAGGGCATCATAGATATCCTGATTGACGGGAGACTTGGAAACAATGCCCACTATGCCACACATGGCTATACCTCACTTATGCCCGGTGCTCAGCCACAAGGCTGGAAATCCAGGCGCTTACATCATTGAAACTTTGCTCTGACCAGTCTTTCAGCAGCATGAAATGAGGAATCAGTTGCGACTCCCGCCACCAGCTGTCCTGATCGATATCGGTCAGCAGTTTAGGGGCGATGACTAGCAGAGCCACCACCACAATGACGCCGCGGGCGGCGCCGAAAATCATACCGAGCAGACGGTCAGTTCCGCCGAGACCGGTCTTTTTGACAAACTCACTGAGTAGATAAGTCGTCATCGCGCCCACCAGCAAGGTGCCGGCAAAGAGGCTGACATAGGCGACCAGCTCGCGCAGATAAACGCGTTCAATTGCGTTTTCCAACAGCTGCATCATCTGCGAATGAAAAGTCATGGATACAACGAAGGCGACAGCCCAAAAGGCCAGGGAAAGAGCCTCTTTTACAAAACCGCGAATCAGGCTGATGATGGCTGAAACTGACAATATGCCTAATATTGCCCAGTCCACCCATAGAAAGTCAGATAGCACTACAAAGTCCCGCCCCGTCGAGAAGCGGGAATTCTACCAAGGTATCGGCTGCGCGCCCAGTCAGGGTTCAAACTCATGCAACAAAGCTTTGAGCTTGAAGGCCTCCTCGATTTCCTTTTTTTGGCGCTCGGCAACCGCTTTTTTTAGCTCGGGCCCGACGAATACCCGCTGCAGCACCTTGCCGCTCTTGGTGGGTGCGGCCTTGACGTAAGCCTTATAGCCTTTTGCCTGCAAGCGTTCTTTGAGCTTTTTAGCATTGCTTTCATTGCTAAAGCTGGCGACCTGAACAATCCAGGCATTAGCTACGCCGGTGCTGTCGTTTACAATCGGGGCCTTGGCAGCAGGCTGAGGTGGCTCTTCAGCCTTCGGTTCGGGCTCCGGTGCCGGTTCTTCAGGCTCACCCACCGAAGCTGCTGCAATATCGGGGACTGGAGGTTCCGGCAAAGGTTTCTCGGGCTCAACCTCCGCAATATGCGATGGTCGCTGTGGCGCAACCGGGGCAGGTTCTTCCATTTCCGGTGCCGGTGGAATCTGCGTGTTGCGATCTACCTTATAAGCCGCGGGCCCGGTAAAGAGAATCGACCACAACACAACCCCACCGCTGACCAGCACTAGCGCTCCGACCAGTCGCTGCTTCATTCAGATCTCCCCTTCCAACTCCTGGCGCGACAGTTTCTGGGCCAGAATCGTTTTAATGGCGGCAACGGTAAACACCGAGCCAAACACGACCAGTCGGTGACCGGGCTCCAGCAGAGACATGGCTCGGGCAAAGGTCTGCCGCATATTTTTACTGACACTGATCATAGTGATCCCCTGCGCATGTAGCAACGGCGCAAGGTCACGGGCGGGCTTGGCGCGCTCATTACCGGTGAGGTCACCGAGAAACCAGGCATCAAAAGAGTCCTTCAGCGCACTGACCATGCTGTCGATTTCCTTATCAGCCATTACAGCAAACAGCGCACAGCAACGATCAACCGGCGCCTGCTGCTGCAAATGCTGAGCCAGCGCTTCACAGGCAGCCGGATTATGAGAAACGTCGAGAATGATCTCCACACCGCCATAAACCAAATGCTCTTGTCGCCCCGGCACCGTCGAGCTCAAGGCCGACCAGTCTGGCGGTGCGTCATCTTTTAGCAGCCAGTAAGCCTGAAGCGCTGTCGCGATATTCACAGGAAGCAGCTTAAGCGCACCGCGGTAGTGAACCTCACGCCGGGAACCGCCCCGAGAGACACCGCTCCAGACCGCGCCGTTTTCTGCATCAGACTTCAATTCAAACTCTTTGCCGATACCGTACCAGGGGCTTTGCAGGTTTTGCGCCTGCTCGATAACACTGGAAGGTGGATCCACATCGCCACAAACCACTGGAACACTGGGTCGGAAAATACCGGCTTTTTCAGCACCGATCTTTTCCCGATCACTGCCCAACCAGGCTTCGTGATCCAGCGCGACCGAGGTCAGTACGCACAGATCCGGATCAACAATATTGACCGCATCAAGCCGCCCGCCCAAGCCAACTTCCAGAACCAGATAATCCAGGTCGGCCTGAGCGAAGTTATGCAGCGCCGCAAGCGTGGAGAACTCGAAATAGGTCAGTGAAATACCATCACGACAGGCTTCAACCGCCTCAAGCCCGGCCACCAGCGTATCGTCATCCAGCTCCACGCCGTTGATACGCACGCGCTCGTTATAGCGAATCAGATGAGGCGAGGTATAAAGCCCTACCCGGTGGCCGGCGCTCAATAACAGATTCTGGAGCAACTCGACGACTGAACCCTTGCCATTGGTACCGGCAACAGTCACCACAGTGGTTTTTGAAAAGTCGGGATTGAGTTTTTGAAAGACGGGAGAGATTCGATCCAGACCCAGCGCCATAGGCGCCGGGTGTAGGGTTTCCAGCCGTTGCAGCCAGTCAGAGAGTGCGGTCATTCCTGATAGAAAGTCATATTGCCCAGCAGGCGGCTCAGGGTATCGCGAACATCCTTGCGGTGAACGATCATATCGATCGCCCCGTGCTCCAGCAGAAATTCGCTGCGCTGAAAGCCCGGTGGCAATTTCTGACGAATAGTCTGCTCGATGATATTCGGGCCTGCAAAACCGGCACGGGCACCCGGCTCGGCAATATTGATATCGCCCAGCAGCGCCAACGAGGCAGAAACGCCCCCGTAAATCGGGTCAGTCATAAAGGAAATATAGGGGATGCCTTCCTGCTTCATGCGTTCCAGCACGGCGCTGGTCTTGGCCATCTGCATCAACGAAATCAGGGCCTCTTGCATGCGAGCACCACCGGAAGCGGAAAAGCACACCAGCGGTACGCGCTCTTCCAGGGCAACGTTAGCGGCCTGAGTGAATTTCTCACCCACCGCGTAACCCATAGAGCCGCCGTGGAAGTTAAATTCGAATGCAACAGCGACCAAAGGTAATTGTTTCAAGGTACCCTTGTAGGCTACCAGTGCATCTTTTTCACCCGTAGATTTCTGGGCTGCCGTCAGGCGATCCTTGTACTTGCGCTTGTCTTTAAACTTGAGGCGATCAATCGGCTCGATATTGGCAAGGATCTCATCGCGACCTTCCTCGTCCAGAAAAATATCCAGTCGACGACGCGCACCGATGCGATGGTGGTGATCACACTTGGGACAGACATCCAGATTGGATTCCAGCTCGGGGCGGTACAGAACCGCGTCGCACTTGACGCATTTCTTCCAAAGACCTTCCGGTATGGCACTGCCGCGACCGTTTTCATCGCGACGGTCTACCGGATTTTCCCGCCGCACAATAGACGGAACAATTTTATCGACCCAGCTCATGACGTTTCCTGTTTTTGTCCTGAATAAGCAAACTCAAATCGCTAGGTATTCTAACCACTTATGGCATCAAGTGCATGACGGATATCGCGAATTAATGTTGTCGCCTCCAACACGTCAGCCCCGTTTTTATGGGCATTTGCGACCGATTCAACCAGTGCGCTGCCCACTACAACACCGTCACAGCAAATGGCCACACGAGTAGCCGTTTCAGCATTTTTAATCCCGAAACCCACCGTCACAGGTAAGTCAGTGTGCGCCTTGATTCGGTTCATCAAGGTCTGCACCTGATCCACGTCGATATTGCCCGCACCGGTAACGCCTTTCAGCGACACGCAGTAGAGATAACCACCCGCAAGGCCCGCCACCTTGGCAATGCGCTCATCGGTAGTCGTCGGTGCCAGCAGGAAAATATTATCGAGCTGGTGCTTAGCCAGAGACTCATTCAGCGGTTCAGCTTCTTCCGGCGGCATATCGACAATCAAGACACCATCAATGCCCGCCTTGCCTGCGCGTTCGGCAAACTGATCGTAGCCCATGCGCTCGACCGGGTTGGCATAGCCCATCAACACCACGGGCGTATCCTGATCTTTAGTGCGGAATTCAGCCACCAACTCAAGAATACCGTTCAAGCTGACCGCATGGACCAAAGCCCGCTCGTGAGCCAGCTGAATGACCGGCCCTTCCGCCATCGGGTCAGAGAAAGGTACGCCAATTTCAAGAATATCAGCGCCCTGCTCCACCAACTTGTGCATCAGCGGCAGCGTGCTCGCCACATCCGGATCACCTGCGACGATATAGGGAACCAAAGCCTTGCGGCTGTCGGCGCGCAGGGCATCAAACTTTGCGGTTAAACGACTCAAGGGTATTTCCTTAACTATTCGGCTTAACGTTTTGGACGTCAGGTTAACTGGATGCCATCGATCTGGGCGACGGTGTGAATATCTTTGTCACCGCGACCCGACAGATTGATGATGATTGACTTGCCTTTACCCAGCTCCACAGCGAGCTTCTTCGCATAGGCCAAGGCGTGACTGGACTCCAGCGCAGGCATAATGCCCTCTACCAGTGTCAGCTCACGGAAGGCATCCAGCGCTTCATCATCATTCACGCTCACATACTTGGCGCGACCAATATCTTTTAGCCAGGAATGCTCAGGGCCGACGCCCGGATAATCCAGCCCCGCCGAAACAGAGTGCGTGTGAATAATCTGGCCGTTATCATCCTGCATGAGATAGGTACGGTTGCCGTGCAGTACGCCCGGTGTACCAGCACTCAGTGGCGCCGCATGCTGGCCGGTTTCAACGCCATGTCCACCGGCTTCAACACCGTACATTTCTACGGATTCATCATTCAGGAAGGGATGAAACAAGCCGATAGCATTTGAGCCGCCACCCACACAGGCAACGAGAGCGTCCGGCAGGCGACCGGTCTGATCCAGACACTGGGCACGCGCTTCCCGGCCGATAATGGACTGAAAATCGCGAACCAGCTGCGGATAAGGATGTGGCCCGGCCACGGTACCGATAATGTAGAAGGTATCATCTACGTTGGTAACCCAATCGCGCATGGCTTCGTTCATTGCATCTTTCAAAGTCCGTGATCCGGATTTCACCGGAATCACCTCAGCGCCGAGCAACTTCATGCGATACACATTCAGCGCCTGACGGTGTACATCTTCCTCGCCCATAAATACATGGCAGCTCATGCCCAGGCGCGCAGCAACCGTCGCTGAAGCAACACCATGCTGGCCGGCTCCTGTTTCGGCAATGATCCGCTTTTTGCCCATGTACTTAGCCAATAGCGCCTGACCGATGGTGTTGTTTACCTTGTGAGCACCAGTGTGATTCAGGTCTTCACGCTTGAGGTAAATATCGGCGCCGCCGGTTTCACGGGTCCAGCGCTCGGCAAAATACAGTGGCGAGGGCCTGCCCACGTATTGGGCCAGATCCTGATCAAATTCGGCCTGAAAATCCTTGTCATTTTTCAGGCGTTCGTAGGCGGCTTCCAGTTCGTCCAGAGCGCACATCAACGTCTCGGAAACAAACCGTCCACCATAAGGGCCAAAGTGGCCGCGCTTGTCCGGAAAGCTTGCGTAATCTACCGCTTTACTCACGATTTACTGCCTCTATAAAAGCTCGAATTCTGTCTTCTGACTTGATGCCCGGCGCGGATTCCACCCCGCCGCTGACATCCACTGCCGCCGGTCGAACCTGCTGGATCGCCGCCGCCACGTTGTCTGGGTTTAATCCGCCCGCCAGGATAATACTGCTGCGCAGAGACTCCGGAATCAGCGACCAGTCAAAGGTCTCCCCTGTGCCCCCGGCTACACCCGGTTTGTAGCTGTCCAGCAAGATGCCACAGGCCGAGGAGTAGTCCGCGGCCAGCGCCGCCAAGTCAGCCCCGGGACGCGTGCGCAAGGCTTTAAGGTATGGAATCCCAAATTGCCGGCAGAAGTCTTCCGACTCGTCACCATGAAACTGCAGACGATCCAGCCGGACACTGGCGAGCACACGCTCAACCTCAGCGGGCTCCGGGTTCACGAACAATCCCACCGTGGTGGTAAACGCACCCAGTACGGCCGCAATTTCTGCAGCGGGCTCCGGGACGACATTGCGTGAACTGGGCGGATAGAACACCAGACCGATGGCATCGGCACCCGCACGTTCGGCGGCGATAGCGTCATCGACTCGCGTTATTCCACAGATTTTTACGCGAACTCGCGCCATCTGGATTCTGCCATCTAGCTGTTGCAAGGCCCGGGATTCTAGCAGACTGCAGCGCTGAATGCTGCCTTAAGACGGCAGCCAGGGCGTGACAAAAGCCGGACCGAGGACGGTCGCGGGAAGCGAGAAACTGTCCGGGTAGTGAACGTCAATCAAATACAGACCATTAGGCGCCGCCGTGGGTGCCGCCGCGCAGCGATCCCGGCCCGCCAGCAGCTCGCCAATCCAGCTAGCATCCTGCTCACCGCGACCGACCAAACGCAGCGAACCCGCGATATTGCGCACCATATGATGGAGGAAGGCATTGGCTTGAATATCCAGCACGGTGAACGCGCCACTCTGAACTACGCGCGCATGGTGGACGTTGCGCATCGGCGTGCGCGATTGACAACCCGCCGCACGAAATGCACTGAAATCCTGCTCCCCCAACAAGGCTTGAGCGGCCGTATTCATCGCCCCAGCATTCAAAGATTCAGGTATCCAGGTGACCGCTCGGCGGGCAATCGCCGGCCGCGTCGACGCGCTGTAGAAGACGTAGCGGTAACGTCGGGCCGTGGCAGAGAAGCGCGCGTTGAAACTTTCATCGACCGGACAGGCCCAGTGCACCGCAATATCGTCCGGCAGATTGGAGTTTACCCCCATCACCCAGGCCGCTTCGGGGCGCGCAACCGGGCTGTCAAAATGAACTACCTGATGCGATGCGTGCACGCCACTGTCAGTGCGACCGGCACACTGCACGGTAATCGCTTCGTTCGCCACCCGACTCAGCGCTTTTTCAAGTTCGTCCTGCACGCTAGGCATTGACGGTGAGTGTTGCTGCTGCCAGCCATTGTAGGCCGTACCATCATACGACAGCGCCAGCGCCACGCGGCCACCGGCAGGAAAAACATGACTTCGGGAGAAACGTTCAGTCACGAGGGCTTCTAAACAGAGGCAATTGAGGAATTCAGGAGCGCCCGTTGCAGGCGCTCCTGTCTAGGATCACAGGCGTGAAAGCAGCTCGTTGGCGTCCTGCTTCTGCTCGTCATTACCTTCTTCCATGACTTCCTGCAGCATTTCACGGGCGCCATCAGCATCGCCCATATCGATGTAGGCACGGGCGAGGTCGAGCTTGGTAGCGACTTCGTCACTGTCGCCGAGCAGACCGAGGTCATCGCTCATATCGCCTTCATCAAGATTGTCGAGATCCGCCGCAGCCTCTTCATCAAAATTGAAGTCATCCAGATCCAGATCATCAAAGCTGTCCGCCGGTTTAACAGGCTCTGGTGCAGGCGTTGGTTCTGGCTCAGATTCAGGCGCAGTCGGCTCGGCCTGACCTTCCGTCGAGTGTGGCGTCAGTATCAGCGTATCGCTGTCATCGTTCTCTGATGAAAGTTCATCATCACCACCACCCAGATCCAAGTCGTCATCGAGATCGCCCAGTGACAGATCGCCCACAGTATCCTGCTCGTCATCACTTCCCAAGCTTTCAATCGTGGAGCTATCGAGGGCATTTCCTTCGTCTGCATCGAGATCGCCGAAATCAAGGTCGTCGTCCAGATCCAGATCGAAAGAGAGATCGTCATCCCCTGCAGGCTCGGCGACCGGTGCCTCATCCTCATCAGACAAATCAAGTGCCGGCGCTTCCTCGGGTTTGCGCTCGGCAGTGTCTCCCAGCGACAGATCATCATCGTTCGCATCCAGATCAAGATCATCCAAATCGAAGGACGACGCATCTAGATCATCAGCATCCGCAGACGGCGCTTCGGTTGCCGGCTCAACAACAGCATCCGGTTCACGAATCAGAGTTTCACCAACGTCCTCTTCGTCGCTGTCGTCCAGATCAAAGTCGAGATCCAGATCGTCCAAGGTGTCATCTACCGGAGCTGACTCAGGTGCCTTCGGAGCGGATTCCGCTGCACCACCGTCACGCAACCAGTCGCTGACACCTTCAACAGCCGACATGGACTCCTTGACCTCGGCAATCGCCTCATGGTCGCCCATGGCCTCCAGCTCACGGAAAGCCGGTATGAATTTATCCTGGTCACGGGTTTCCAGATAAACGCCGAGCAGTTTCACGCGGAGATCGGTGCGCTCAGGCTCCTTGGCAATGGCGGTGCTCAGCATCTGCGCCGCTTGGTCGTAGCGTCCGTAGGCCACATAAATTTCAGCTTCTGCCAGCGCGTCGTCGGTTTCTGCTTCTACCTGAGACGGGCTCATGCTGATGGTGCCGATGTCATCCTGATCGTCAGACTCATTGTCATCAATCAGGGCGTCAAAATCGTCAAAGTTATCGTCTGCTTCCGCAGCAGGCTCAGCGTCACGGGTCGGCTCAATGATTAAGGTGGTGTGGCCTGCATCATCCTCGCCCTCGTCTTGTTCTGCAGCAGGCGCGTCGAAATCATTACGCATCGGCGGCATATTATCGTCATCACCGCCCAATCCAACGTTGTCGCCAAAGTCGGCTTCGGTTTTCTTCTGGCCAAAGCGACGCAACAGCAATAGGATCAAAGCCAGTAGCGCCGCGCCAAAGGCACCGTAACGCAGCATCGGATCGTCGAGCAGACTGGGTTCCGCGACAGGCTGCGGCTGCGGTGCCGGTTTGGCGGGCTCAGCTTCCTGCTCGGCGGGCTCAGTCTGCTCAGCTTGTTCAGCTGTCTCCGCTACCTGGTCAACCGATGATTCTTCAGTTGAAACCTCAGATTCTGCCTGCTCGGGCACGGCGCCCATCTGTTGCTGCAAGGTAGCCAACTGATCATCTTTCAGCTCCAGCAGGCGCTGCAGCGTTGCGAGCTGACGCTCTAGGTCGCCGAGTCGGGAGTTCAGCTCAGCATTCTCGCGCTGGACCTTGTCCAGATTTTCCTGATTAGCGGCCAGCTCGTCTTGGAGCTGCTGTACTTCGCCATCACTTCCCTCGCTGGCTGACTCACCGGGAGTCGCAATGGATAGACGTGCTTCGGATTTCGGGCTGGCCGTCTCTTCGGCTGCGGCGTCTTCACGCGCTGTCGCGTCGAGTTGGGGCGCACTCTGCAGGTCGCCGTCAGAAGGTAGTGCCTCACCTCGCCAGATGGCGTTCTGACGGCGGATTTCCTTTACCGCCGAATCCTGCGACAGCTCGCGCGCCTCGTCTGCGGTTGGCAAACGCAGTACGTAACCGGATTTCAGGCGGTTGATATTGTCGCCAATAAAGGCGCGGGGATTTTTGCGTAGTAGCGCCAGCATGGTCTGCTGGACCGTTACGCCATCGGGCTTGTAGGCGGTGGCGATTTCCCAAAGCACATCGTTGTGCTGGACCCGATATTCGGTCGGGCGCTCAGCTCTGGGCAAGGCGGTACGGTCATCGCGGGCTTTAGGCCCGGTCCGGGTTTCTTCCTGGGTTACCGTTTCCTCCAGCATAACCACTTCTTCCCGGGTGGCGGGAGTCTGAGCTGCGGCCTGGGCTGCGGCACCGCCGGAAGCGGCTTGTACCGAAGAGGTACGGGCATCGCTGACGACCGGCAGATCCAGTAACGCGGTGTATTCCCGCAGCATGCGGCCGGCGGGCCAGCGGGCCTCTACCAGAAAGTTAAGAAATGGCTCAACGATCGGTTCACGGGATTTGATCAGCACCACACCGTTACCGTCGCCATCGACGGTCACTTCAAATTGAAGTTTTGACAAAAGGTAGCTGTAATCGACGCCGGATTTTTCAAAGTCCTCAACAGAAGCCAGCTTCACGGTAATCTGGTCATCGCTCAAATTACCCGTGTCTCGCAGCACAATACGCGCTTCAAGCGGCTGATTCAGTGCCGAGTTGAGGCGTAGATCCCCCATACTCAGCGCGTGGCTCCATGAAGTGGCCCCGAGGCCAACTATCAGCGCTGCGCCTGCCAGCGATCTCTTCAACATAAGGACTTCCTGTTTTTCACTTTTGCCCCGCTATTCTTGTGGTATTCGCAGGGTAGTTATGTGTTGTGGAGGCCAAATTGAGGCCAAATTGAGGCCAAAGCTAGAAAAACTCTCCACACCTTGTCGTAAATATTAGCTATATGGAACTTTTTATCAAGATTTCAATCAATCGCGTTGTGTTAACAACCGCACTCTTTCGGACATTATCCGCAATGATCCAGGCGCGCAGTGAGTGCTCCCCCTTTCGCCCAGCCTGTATCTTGCTCACATGAATACGGTCGTCTTCAGCCAGTGTCACCGTTGAAAAATTCTTTTTATTTTCAACAATATGAACACCAAGCTCACGCCAACTCTCAACGCAGGCGTCCAGCATTACGGGTTGCGCCAAGGTCGCTGTCAGATGGATGCCCTGACCGTAAAATAGCGGCAATTGCACTGAATCCAGTCGACAGACAGAAAGATCAATACCCAGCAGATCCTGCAGCCCCTGCTCCAGTCGCTCGGCATTTTCCAGCATGCCTGGCAGCAGGTTGAAGGCCATTTGGGGGCCATCGCCCTCGAGACCTTGGCCATTCAGGAGCCGCGCCGTTTCGGCCGCGAGCTGGCGAGTGCCCTGCTCGCCTTGTGCAGATGCCGACTCGCAAATCAAGGCACTGACTGACAGCAACTCGTTGCCAGCCAGCAGGCCATCCAGAACCGGTGCCAGCGCGCTGAGCGCCGGATTGGGCAGCGCCCAGAAAACCGGATAGTCGACGCGCTCGTCCTGCATCAGCTCCGGCACAACCCAACGCCCTGTGGTAGCCGCCAGCGATGCGTCGATCAGATGACAACCCAGGGAATTTGCGCGATCCGCCAGCTCCTCAAGCTCGGGATGCGCCTCTACCATTACCAGCACATCGAGTTCGGAGAATTCCAGGTCACTCAGCGCCAGCACCGGCAGCGTGCGACCTTCAAAACGAACACTGGCACCTTCCGCAGGTGCCAGTGAAAAAACGCTGAGCGAGGTGAGGCCGAGTTCAGACTCGGCCAGCTGCTCCAACAATCCATCGGCGATCGCTCCCTCGACGCCACAAAGCCCGATTCTCACTAATCAGCGCTCCTGAATGATGCGCAGCATGCGACGCAGCGGCTCCGCCGCACCCCACAACAGCTGGTCACCGACAGTAAATGCAGACAGGTACTGAGAGCCCATGTTCAGCTTGCGTACCCGGCCAACAGGAATGTGCAATGAACCGGTAACCGCTGTCGGCGTCAGCTCTTTCAACGTCACTTCGCGATCGTTCGGCACCAGCTTCACCCAGTCGTTGGCGCTGCCAATGATGGACTCAACCTCTTTAATATCCACATCTTTGTTCAGCTTGATAGTCAAAGCCTGACTGTGACAGCGCATGGCGCCGATGCGCACGCAGGTGCCATCCACCGGAATCGGAGCACCGCTGCGGCCGAGAATCTTGTTGGTTTCAGCCTGGGCTTTCCACTCTTCGCGGCTTTGACCGTTTTCCAGCTGGGTGTCGATCCAGGGCAACAGGGAGCCCGCCAGCGGGTGGCCAAAGTTATCTGTGGGAAAATCGCCGCCGCGCATGGCTTGAGCCACCGCGCTGTCGATATCCAAAATATTTGAACGCGGGTCCGCCAACAGGTCACTCACAGTGCTGTTGATGGTACCCATCTGAGCAATCAGCTCGCGCATGTTTTGTGCGCCGGCGCCGCTGGCTGCCTGATAGGTCTGGGCACTGACCCACTCCACCAGACCTTCACGGAACAGGCCACCGATACCCATCAGCATCAGGCTGACGGTGCAGTTGCCGCCGATAAAATTCTTAACGCCCTTATCCAGCGCGTCACTGATTACGTCGCCGTTGACCGGATCGAGAATAATGACCGCGTCGTCGCTCATGCGCAGGGCCGAGGCAGCATCAATCCAGTAGCCATCCCAGCCCACCTCGCGCAGTTTCGGGAAAACGGCCTTGGTGTAATCGCCACCCTGACAGGAAATGATCACGTCCATTTCCTTGAGCGAATCAATGTTCTCGGCGTCCTGCAATACGCCGGCACCCTTGCCTACGTCCGGGGCTTCACCGCCGGCGTTAGAGGTGCTGTAGAAAGTGGGTTCAATGTTGGCAAAATCATTCTCGTCGCGCATGCGGCCCATCAGCACCGAGCCGACCATGCCACGCCATCCAACCAATCCTGTTTTCAACATAATGTAATCCTTCGCTGTCAAAGTCTGACTGCAAAACGTTGTTGTTCAGGCGCCTTATTGCGCCCGCAGGGCCGCGATCACCGCGTCACCCATTCCGGCTGTACCTACCAGCTTGCAGCCTTCCGAGTAGATATCACCGGTTCTTATTCCCTGATCCAATACGCTGCTGACCGCTGCATCGATGTCATTCGCCGGCTGCTCAAGCCCGAGCGAGTAACGCAGCATCATCGCCACTGACATAATGGTCGCCAGCGGATTGGCTTTGTCCTGGCCCGCGATATCAGGAGCCGAGCCGTGACAGGGCTCGTACATACCGCGGTTGTTAATATCGAGAGAGGCCGAGGGCAGCATGCCGATAGAGCCGGTTAACATGGCCGCTGCATCGGACAGAATGTCACCGAACATATTGCCGGTCACCATCACGTCAAACTGCTTGGGCGCGCGCACCAATTGCATGGCGGCGTTATCCACATACATGTGGCTCAGTTCGACTTCCGGATAATCTGCGGCCATGGACTGCACTACTTCGCGCCAGAGCATGGTCACCTCCAGTACGTTGGCCTTGTCGACCGAGCACAAACGCTTGCCACGTTTCATCGCCGCCTCAAAGGCCACTTTGGCGATGCGGCGAATTTCAGATTCTGAGTAAACGTAGGTGTTGTAACCCTGACGCTCACCGTTCTCCAACTCGCGAATACCGCGCGGCTCACCAAAATAGATACCGCCTGTCAGCTCGCGCACGATCAGGATGTCCAGACCGGACACCACCTCGGGCTTGAGGCTGGAAGCACCCGCCAATTGCGGATACAGAATCGCTGGGCGCAGGTTGCCGAACAGTTGCAGCTCACTGCGCAGACGCAGCAAACCGCCCTTTTCCGGGCGATCTGCCGGCGGCAGTTTGTCCCACTTGGGGCCACCGACGGCGCCCAGCAGAATGGCATCTGCTTTTTTGGCTAGCTCAAAGGTATTGTCAGGCAAGGCTTTGCCGGTAGCGTCGATCGCCGCGCCACCCAGCAGGGCTTCTTCAAGGTTCAGGCCCAGGCTGTACTTATCGTTTAGGAAGTCCAGCACCTTGACCGCCTCGGCCATAATTTCCGTGCCGATACCGTCACCGGGCAATACCAGAATGTTCTTTGTCACGCGTTCACTACTCCAGAAACAACAAACCCCGAGGTCACGGGGCAGGCGCGGATTTTAACAAAGCGCGCCGTGAAAAGCGCGCACCTTGCTCCGTCTGTTAACTATTTACGCCGAGCGGGAAAACAACCAGGGCGCTTCTTTACGGCGCTTTGCCTCGTACTCGCGAATGGCATCCGCCTGCTGCAGGGTAATGCCGATATCATCGAGACCATTGAGCAGACAGTGCTTGCGGCCACTTTCTACTTCAAAAGGAATCACTTCACCGGAAGGCGTGGTCACCGTTTGCGCTTCGAGATCAACATCCAGCTGATAGCCCTCGGTGGCATACATTTCCTGAAACAGGCGATCGACTATCTCGGCGCCCAGCGCGATGGGCAGAACGCCATTCTTGAAGCAGTTGTTGAAGAAGATGTCGGCATAGCTCGGCGCAATAATGCAGCGAAAGCCGTAGTCTTCCAGCGCCCACGGCGCATGCTCACGACTGGAACCACAACCGAAGTTCTCGCGAGCCAGTAATACCGAGGCGCCCTGATAGCGCGGGAAATTCAGCGGAAAATCTTTGTTCAACGGGCGATTGCTGCAGTCCTGACCGGGCTGCCCTTCGTCCAGGTAACGCAACTCGTCAAACAAATTAGGACCAAAGCCGCTGCGCTTGATGGATTTCAAAAACTGCTTGGGAATGATCATGTCTGTATCGACATTGGCGCGATCCATTGGCGCCACCAAACCTTTCAATTGGGTAAAGGGCTTCATGACTGCGCTCCTTCCAGAATTTCGTTCACATCGACAAAGTGACCCGCAACGGCAGCGGCTGCTGCCATGGCCGGGCTGACCAGATGGGTGCGACCACCAAAGCCCTGACGGCCTTCGAAGTTGCGGTTTGAGGTAGAGGCGCAATGTTCACCCGCACCCAATTTGTCGGAGTTCATAGCCAGACACATGGAGCAGCTCGGCTCGCGCCATTTCATACCCGCTTCCACAAAAATTTTGTCCAAGCCTTCGGCTTCAGCCTGACGCTTGACCAGACCGGAACCGGGCACTACCAGTGCCTCTTTGATAGTGGCGGCAATTTTGCGGCCTTTCACTACATCGGCGGCGGCGCGCAGGTCTTCAATACGCGAGTTGGTGCAGGAGCCGATAAACACGCGATCCAGCTTGATATCGCGAATCTTTTGGCCGGCCTTCAAGCCCATATATTGCAGGGCGCGCTCACAGGCAGACTTCTTAACCGGCTCAGAAAAATCATCGGGGCCCGGTACATTGTCGTTAATACTGGCAACCATTTCCGGCGAAGTTCCCCAGGTTACCTGCGGCAGAATGTCTTCTGCCTTAAGTTCAACCACTTTGTCGAACACTGCGTCGTCGTCGCTGTGCAGCGTTTTCCAATAGGCGACGGCCTTGTCCCAATCTTCGCCTTTCGGTGCGTAGGGGCGGCCTTCCACATACTTGAGAGTGGTCTCATCCACCGCCACCATGCCGACACGAGCACCGGCTTCGATGGCCATGTTGCAGATGGTCATGCGACCTTCCATCGAAAGATTGCGGATGGTGCTGCCGCCAAACTCAATTGCGCAACCGTTGCCACCGGCGGTGCCGATTTTGCCGATCACCGCGAGCACAATGTCTTTAGCCGTCACGCCGGGGCGCAGATCGCCGTCGACCTTGACGAGCATGTTCTTCATTTTGCGCTGGCGCAAACACTGGGTTGCCAGCACGTGTTCCACTTCAGAGGTACCGATACCGTGGGCAATCGCACCCAGCGCGCCGTGGGTCGCGGTGTGGGAATCACCACATACCACGGTCATGCCGGGCAAGGTTGCACCCTGCTCCGGGCCCACTACGTGGACAATACCTTGGCGCTCATCGTTGATCTTGAATTCCTCAATGCCGAATTCATCGCAGTTCTCGTCAAGCGTAACCACCTGCAGCTTGGAGACCGGATCAACAATGCCATCCACACCGTGAACCCGCTCTTCAACCGCCGACGGCACGTTGTGGTCGGGAGTCGCCAGATTGGCATCAATCCGCCAGGGCTTGCGGCCAGCCAGACGCAGACCTTCGAAAGCCTGTGGTGAAGTCACTTCGTGCACCAGATGACGATCGATATACAGCAAGGCATCGCCGTCATCGGTGATGGCGACGAGGTGATCGTCCCAGAGTTTGTCGTAGAGGGTTTTTCCGGCCATGGTCTGCTCCCGTTGGCGCCACATTATTCAACGCTGCACAGTCTACGCAGCAGCATACAATAAAACAAATTCATATTTTTTATATTTCTGATAACCTATTTTCATCTAAAGACCACCGCAAATCCGAGATCAGATTATGGATACCCAGAGCCTACGCGCCTTTGTAACCGTTGCCGAATGCCAGTCCTTTACCGAGGCTGGGGAGCTGCTGCACCTGACCCAGCCCGCCATCAGCAAGCGCCTTGGCAATCTGGAACAGCAACTGGAGCATCGTTTATTTGACCGCATCGGCCGCCGGGTTACGCTCACGGAAGCGGGTGAAGCCCTCCTCCCACAGGCGCGGGCGATACTGCTGGCCATGGCGAATGCCGAGCGTAGTGTTCGGGATCTGGATGGCAGCGTCGGCGGCAAACTGTCGATGGGCATTTCCCACCATATCGGCTTGCATCGCCTGCCGCCGGTACTGCGCTACTTTACGCGCACTTTCCCGGAGGTCAGGCTGGATATCGACTTTATGGATTCCGAGCAGGCCCATGACATGATCCTGCACGGGGAATTGGATCTCGCGGTGATCACCCTTTCGCCGGAGCAGGAGCCTAATCTCGAGTCCTTTGCAGTCTGGGAAGACCCTTTAACGGTGGCTACCGCGCTTGACCATCCATTGGCAAAACAAAAGACCGTTAGCTTGCAGGAATTACAGCAGCACACCGCCATCCCCCCCGGCCTGAATACCTACACCGGGCAGATTATCAAACGACTGTTTGATGAGGCGGGCCTGAAGATGGATATTGCGATGTCGACCAACTATATGGAGACCATCAAGGTTATGGTTTCCATTGGTCTCGGCTGGAGTATTCTGCCCGCCACCCTGATCGATGACAGTGTGAAAGCTCTGGAGCTAAAAGGTCAACGACTGAGCCGCACCTTGGGCTGCGTACACCACCGCAATCGCAGCCTGTCGAATGCCGCCGAAGCCTTTATTCGGGTGCTGAAAGAGCACCCTGATCAATAAGCTGCTGCAGTGCCTCCGGGGTGTCGATATCACAACAGATACCGCGGTCTGATACAGGTATCAGCTCCAGCGCCGAGTGATGCTCCTGCAAAACCGATTGCGCCCCGCCCTCACCATTTAGCGCCGCAAGCTCATCAAAGTAATCCCGACCAAAGACCACCGGGTGCCCCGACTGCCCCCGATAAGTCGGGCGACGCAAAGTGTTGGTCGATACACCCGCTGCCAGCTGTTTCAGTGTATCGCTGCACAGCAAGGGCAGATCCACAGGCAAAATCATTAACGCGTCGAAATCGTCACGCGTGCAGGCAACGGCCTCGGCAATACTGCCACCCATACCTTCAGCAGCGCGATCAAGCTCCAGAGCATAATTGAGTATTAGTGCGTCACCTCGTCGAACCGTAACGCGATAGGGAATTTGCGAGCGCTCGACCACTTCAAGCATATGCTCCAGCAAGGTCATCCCCGAAGGCAATTTCGCCAGCCGCTTATCGGAGCCAAAGCGGCGACTGGCACCGGAGGCCAGCAGCAGAACCCCAACCGTCCTCTTCACAATTTTCTCTGGGCCTTGAGTTGGACCAGCTCAGCTATGATGGCCACGGCAATTTCCATCGCGGATTTACTGCCAATCGGCAATCCTACCGGGGCATGCAGGCGAGCGATTTCTGATTCGGTCAGCTCCAGCATCAGCAAGCGTTCGCGGCGCTTGGCCGATGTGCGCTCGGAACCCAACGCCCCCACATAACTGGCCTGAGACCTGAGCGCTTCCATCAAGGCCATATCATCAATACGTGGATCGTGGGTCAGGGTGATAACAATGCTGTGAGGGTCATCCGCCCGCTCTCGGACCACGTCGTCCGGCATGGCGCAAACAGTCTCGACACCAACGACCGCAAACTGATCAATGCGATCCTGCCTTGGATCACACACGGTTACAGCGTAATCCATGGCGGTCGCCAGCTCAGAAATACAGCGCGCCAGCTCATTGGCTCCCACCAGCAACAGGTGCAGGCGCGGGCCGAAATCCTGCCGCACGCCACTGTCTTTTTTCTCAAGGGGTTCGGTCCGGTCGATTGACGATACCTGCCACCCCCCCTTATCAAGATCAACGACACGGCGAGTGCAACGCCGCTCCTGCAGCGCAGAAACAATACGTCCAATCGCTTCGCGATGACGCTCAAACAGAGGTTCAATCAAAACCTCAAGCCGACCGCCGCAGGGCAAACCCAGGCGCTCGTTTTCTTCCGGGGTGACGCCATAGGGGTGAACCAGCACCTGATCCGACGCTAGGTCTCCGGCCCTGACCCGCTGCAGTAGATCATCTTCAATACAGCCACCAGACAGCGAGCCAATCAACTCTCCCTCCGCCGAAACCCCCATCAGTGAGCCCAGCGGTCTGGGTGAAGCACCAACGGTTTTAACGATTGTGCACAGCCAGCAGCGCTCTCCGACGGCCAACCAGTCCAGAACCTTGCTTAACACAATTTCGTCTACTGTCTTCACAACACAACCTTCAGCTTTTTACAGGCAAAAAAAAACGCCGCATGAAGCGGCGTTATAGTGTAGCTGAGAACTCAGTACCAGCGGTAAACCGCTTGCAGGCCTATGCTGCGAGGACGAGCAACGAAGCCGTAGTGGTTAACCGAACCGAAGATACTGTTGGCCAGCGGGGTGTCGTTGGCATAGTTAACGACTTCCTCGTCAGTCAGGTTCTTACCGACCAGCGCCAGCTCCCAACCATCTTCGAAGTCAGACAGCGCAAGACGACCATTGATCATCGCGTAGCCATCCTGCTCCTGAGTCGGATCCAGGTTCTGGGTGGGGTTGTAGTCGTCAGTGAATACGATGTCCAGACCGCCACGGAACTCGAGGCTATCAGCAACCGGAGTGGTGTACACCAGACCGATGTTGCCCGAGAAATCAGCTACGTACTGGTTGGTTTCGCCGGTGAAGTCACACAGGCGGTCACCGTCAGGATCCTGACCGTTACGCACTTGAACGTGGTTACACTGACCGTTTTTAAAGTCGGTGAATTCGAAGTCGAGGAAGGCCAGCGCGCCGGTCATCATCAACTTCTCAGTGATCGCCAGACGACCATCCAGTTCCAGACCCATGGTCTCAGCTGCACCGGCGTTACCCACGTTAAAGCCCAGAGTACCGTCGAAGATACTGATTTGCAGATCGTCGAACTCGGTATAGAACATGGCGATATTCAGCTCAGCCGCGCCATCCAGCAACGTCGTCTTAGCACCGATTTCATAGCTAGTAGACTTTTCCTCTTCGTAGGCAAAGCTACCAATGATCGTCGGTGGGTTTTGTACGTTGCCCGGATCTGGGTTGTTTGCAGCCGGAGAACCGTTGGAGCGCGCATCAAAACCACCGGACTTGAAGCCCTTGCTCCAAGTAAAGTAGCTCATGCCCCAGTCGGAGAAATCCCACTGCAGGTTAACCGATGGCGAGAAATTGCTCTCGTCACGCTTGCCTTCCAAGTTATGGCGCTCAGCGGAGAAGTTTATGGCAACAACGCTGTCAACCTCACCGTTCGGCAGACGCTCTCCGGTTTTGTTGTTTTCAAAATCTAAGCTTCGACTACCCTCTTTGGTCTCACTTGAGTAACGACCACCTACATTCAAGCGCAAAGTGTCACTTAGATTGAACGTCAGCTGCAGGAAGGTTGACCAGAGCTCTGTATCAGTCGTGAACTCTCTAGGCGTACCGAGGTCGCGAATTTCATCACCCGCATCTCCAGCACCATCCTGAATACGCCCACGCGAACCGGGCGGCGGACCAATAGCATCCGCAAAGTTAATCAGGTCAGGCAATACATTGCTCGTCACCAGAATGGAGTCGTAGAAGTCTAGCTCGCTCTTGTGAAGATACAAACCACCAATGTATTCCACAAAATTACCGACTGGCGACGCAATGCGGAACTCCTGGCTGATCTGGGTGTATTCTTCCTCGAACTCTACTTTGAACAGTTCTGCGCCGGTGAAGTCACAGTCACACAACTCTTCGTACTCATAGGACATGATGCCTGTGATTGCTGTAAGGGTATGCTCGCCCCAAGCGTAATCCAGATTCATCGTGAAATTTTGAGTATCGTTGTTGCTGAAATCACCATTTGAAGAGCGCTTATAGTCCAACTCATTGTTTAATACAGATGAATCAGACGAGATGCTAACTCCAACACCGGGAGCAAGCGCAGCGTTAGTGTTGAAAAGAATTTCACTGTAATTCCGACCGCCATCACCATTCACATCCGGGCCGAATGCTGAATTACCGAACACTGGGCTGGTGGAGTTCTGGTCATTGATGATCTCAATCTGACGACCGGTAACATCAAACTTGCCGACCTCGAACTTGAACATGGCTTGCAGGTCATCGGTCGCTGCCCAGTCCAGGATCAAGCGCGCAGTGCCTTCGTCACGCTCAGGCTCATCCTGATCCAGGGTCAGGTTTTCGATGTAGCCATCCATGTCACGCTTACGGATCGCCAGACGGGCACCCAAGCGATCGGTGAGCGGGCCAGACAGTACAACGTCAATAGTACGTTCGCCATGGGTCGGCTCGTAAAGACCGGAGACCATGCCTTCGAATTCCATACCCGGACGCTGGGAGTGGAGACTCAAAGCACCGGCTACGGAGTTCTTACCGAACAGGATATTCTGCGGTCCACGCAGAACTTCCACCCGGGCAAGGTCAAGGAAAGGAGCACGGGACAGCTGTGCACGACCATAGCTGACGCCGTCAAAGTACATACCAACCGACTGCTCAAAACCCTGATTGATACCAGAACCAATACCACGCACGTAAATATTAGTACCGATACCGGTCTCAGACATGGTCAGGTTGGGAACGTAGGCCTGCAGATCTTCGATCTTATCGATGCCGGCTTCCATCATTTTCTCACCGGACACCGCGTTAACCGACACAGGTACATCCTGCAGGCTCTCGGCACGCAGTGTGGCCGTGACTATCACCTCTTCGAGCACCGCTGCGGCCTGAACGCTGCCAGCGGCAATACCCGCTACCAGCGGCAACAGGGCTACGCCGTGCCGAAACCTCGGTTTATTTCTCATTGCTTCCTCCCGGACTCACTCGTTATGAGCAGTTTTATTGAGTGTTACTTTGTAATTCGGTGGTCGTGCTACTGATAGTTAGACTATTAGCTGAGTTTAGACAATTTTTTACAGTTTTCATGTACATAAAGCCAATATGGAATATTTATGTGGACTATTGCCTTCACAAATAGGTGTTAACCCCTACTAGCGCTGCAAAACTGGTCACGAAATCACCAAAACACATTACCAGCGGTAGCCAAATTGCAGGGCGACACTGCGCGGCGCCTCTAAAAATCCATAATGGCCCTTGTTGCCGAAAATCGTATAGGCCGTGGGTGTATCACTGGCGTACATGACAATTACTTCGTCGGTCAGGTTTTTGCCCACCAGGGCCAACTCCCAGGTCTTGTCGATGGCTGCGATCCCTACCCGACCGTTAAACTTCACGTAGCCATCCTGCTGCACGATCGGATCGAGATTTTGCGCCGGGTTATAGTCATCCGTAAATATCGCGTCCAGCGACAAGCCAATACCCACCTCCGTGCTGATGGGGCGAATATAGGTCAGCACCAGATTTCCTGCAAAATCGGCGACGTATTGGTTGGTTTTGCCGGTGTAGTCGCAGTTTATCCCGTCCGGTGCCGTAGGCTCCTGCCCCGCCAGACACTGGCCATTTTGAAAATCATCAAACTCGAAATCAAGAAAAGCCAAGGCACCCGCCAGCATCAGGTATTCGCTAAGCTGAATCCGGCCATCCAGTTCCAAGCCTTGGGTCGTGGCGCTCGCGGCATTGCCCACATTAAAACCCAGCGTCCCGTCAAAAATACTGACTTGCAGGTTATCGAACTCAGTACGAAACAAAGCCGCGTTTAGTTCAGCTGCCCCGTCGAGTAAAGTGGACTTAAAGCCCAGCTCCAGACTGGTCGCTTCTTCTTCCTCGTACTCGAACGTACCAATCAACACCGGCCGTCCTTCCGGCCTCGCAGGGTTGGGCGCCGCACCGGGCGGCAGAGGGACGGGCTCCGCAGACGGAGACGCATTGGAGCGCGCGTCATAACCACCCGACTTGTAGCCGCGACTCAAGGTGGCGTAAGCCATCACATCGTCAGTGGCATCCCACTGAAGATTGATCAGCGGCGAGAATTGCGACTCATCGCGACTGCCCTTCAGGTTATGTCGCTCGGCAGCAAAGCTGACGGCAGCCACCGTATCGGTTTCGCTGAAAGGCCGCACGTTGTAATTCAAATCGCCGAATTCAAAATGCCGCGAGCCCTCCTTACTCTCAATGGAATAACGGCCACCCAAGGTCACTCGAACCGTATCCGTCGCATTCCAGGTAGATTGCAGAAACACCGAGTACAGTTCGGAGTCGCTGCTGAAATATCGCGGTGAGGTCAAATTGGCAATCGCATTACCCGCGTCGCCAATACCCGCCACTTCTTCCGGCGAGCCACCCAGCGGGTTCGGGTCATTGTCGCCGCGGGCACCGCCTTCTGTCGCGTCAGCGGCATTTAACAACTGAACAATCAGGTTGGAGTCGACGATGATGCTGTCAAAAAATTCCAGTTCGCTTTTTTGATAATAAAAGCCGCCAATAAACTCAAAATCTTCGCCCGCAGGTGAAATCCAGCGCAGTTCCTGGCTGATCTGGCGATAGTCTTCCACCAGCGACACCTTAAAGCCCTCGGCACCAGTGAAGTCGCAGTCACACAGGTCATCGTAGTCATAGGCCATATACCCGGTGATCGAGGTAAAGGTGTGATCACCGCGAACCCAGTCAGCGTTAATCGTCAGGTTTTCCGTATTGTTGATACTGAAGTCACCGTTAGAGGAGCGCTTGTAGTCCTGAAAGTTATTCAACACCGAGGAATCCGCATCGATATTGATCACCTGCCCCGAGGGGTCACGAGTGTTATCCAGAATCTGGCCATGGGTCCGGCCTTCAAACAGCGGATTGGTACTGTCCGAGGGGAAATCATCGATAATTTCAGCCTGTCGCCCGGTAACATCAAAGCTACCCAACTCCCCTTTTACGCTGACAGTCAGCGCATCCGTTGCATCCCACTGCAATTTGAGGCGATAGGTTGCCTCGTCATAGGCTGGCTCATCCCGATCCAGTGTCAGGTTTTCCATAAACCCGCCGTAGTTTCGAAGGCGAGCCGAAAAGCGATACCCCAGCGTGTCACTGATGGGGCCGGACAAAATCAAATCGAGAATTTCTTCTTCAAAACGCGGTTCGTAAGTGGCCGACACCGAGCCTTCAAACTCCTCACTAGGACGCGAGGTGACAATACTGATGGCACCGGCAATGCTGTTTTTGCCGTAGAGAATATTCTGCGGACCACGCAGCACTTCTACCCGCGCCAGATCCAGAAACGGCGCTCGCGCTAACTGTGCACGACCGTAGTAGATGCCATCCACATACATGCCGACGGACTGCTCAAAACCCTGATTAATGCCAGAACCAATACCGCGAATGTAAATCGACGTGCCGATGCCGTTTTCAGTCATCGTCAGGTTGGGAATATAGGCCTGCAGGTCTTCAATTTTATTCAGGCCTGCAGACATCAGCTTTTCACCGGAAATCGCACTGACCGATACCGGCACATCCTGTAGGGATTGCTCGCGCAACTGGGCCGTGACAATGACCTCCTCCAATACGGCCCGGCGCTCCTGAGCACCGGCCGCAGCCGCAACGAATAGCAGCGACGCCACCCAACGTCCTTTTTTCATACCGCCTCTCCGAACTTTGTCATTATTGTGTGGAGCACAGTGTAGAACGATAGTATGGAAGCCCTCCGGTTACCAGCGGTAGCTGAACTGAAGGGCTACAGTTCGCGGCGGATTCACAAAACCGTGATGCGTCGCCGCCTCAGTAATGGTGTACGCGGTAGGCGCATCAACACCGTAGACAATAATGACTTCATCACTAAGATTTTTACCGAGCAGCGCCACTTCCCAATCACCGGCTATATCGGACAGTGCCAGTCGTGCGTTGTACACCACATAACCATCTTGCTTGATCCGGTCATCAAGGTTAGGCGACGGGTGATACTCGTCAGTAAAAATCGCATCGACATTGGCACGCACTATCAGGCTATCCAGCACCGGACGCTCATAGGCCAGCAGTATGTTACCGGAGTAATCGGCAACGTACTGATTGGTTTTGCCACTGTAATCACAGTTGATGCCATTGGGACTATTAGGGGTCTGCCCCTGAATACAGGTACCGGCCAGATGGTCGACGAATTCGAAGTCCAGAAACGCCAGACCGGCCATCAGCATCAGGTTTTCGGTCAGCCCCACTCGACCATCGAGTTCCAGACCTTGAGAAATTGCGCTCGCGGCATTGCCCACGTTAAAGCCCAGTGTTCCGTCAAACACACTCACTTGCAGGTCATCAAATTCGGTTCGAAAAAGCGCTGCATTCAGTTCGGCAACCCCGCCAAACAGAGTCGACTTCACCCCCAGCTCATAACTGGTGGCCTCTTCTTCTTCGTACTCAAAGGTACCGATTAGCACCACCTGATTGGGAGTCGCTGCATTCGGGTTGCGCGGTGTTGGTTCGGCACTCGGCGACGCATTGGAACGCGCATCAAAACCGCCGGATTTAAAGCCGCGACTGGCGGTAAAGTACGCCATGGCATCATCAGAGAAATCCCACTGCACATTGATTAGTGGTGCAAACTGGGTCTCTATCCGCTTGCCTTCGAGATCGTGTCGCTCCGCTGCAAAACTGACCGCCGCTGCGGTATCGGATTCACCGATGGGGCGAATACTGAAATCCGGGAAGGCAAATTCCAGCTTGCGACTGCCCTCTTTCTTCTCCCAGGTTAGGCGTCCGCCAAAGGTCAGTCGTACATCCTGAACCACGTTCCAGGTCGCCTGCATAAAGGCTGAGGCCATGGTGGAATCACTGTGGAAGTCACGCGGTGAGCGGAAGTTGCGAATGGCGTTACCCGCATCACCGATACCAGCGACTTCTTCCGGACCACCGATGCCGCCCGGATCGAAATCACCGCGAGCACCGCCTTCCGTTGCATCCGCCGCGTTCACTAGATCGGGGATGATATCCGAGTCCACACGAATGGAGTCGTAGAAATACAGTTCGCTGTAGTGCAGATAGGCGCCCGCAATATACTCCCAGGATTCGCCAACCGGTGAGATCCAGCGAAACTCCTGACTGAACTGCTTGTAGTCCTCAAGCAAATCGAGTTGAAACAGCTCGCCACCGGTAAAGTCACAGTCGCAATACTCGTCGTAGTCGTAGGCCATGTAACCGGTGATAAACGAGAACTGACTCCCGTCGCGGTACCAGTCAACGTTCAAGGTAATGTTCTGTGTATTGTTATCGCTGGTATCGCCATTGGAATGTCGCTTGTAGTCAGCCTCGACATTCAGCACGCCCGGGTGAGAATCAATCGTGACAACTCCGGGCACATTGGTATCGTTAAGGATCTCGCCATAGGTACGCCCGCTAAAAAACGGCACGTCTGACACAGAAGGCGAATCGAAGATAATTTCCGAGTGACGCCCTACAACGTCAAAACTGCCATGTTCCAGCTTGAGTGAGGCGACGACGTCATCACTCGCATCCCACAGGAACTTCAGTCGGTAGGTGCGCTCTTCACGGTTGGGCTCATCGCGATTACCCAGCACAAGATTTTCTATATGACCATCGTAGTCTCTAATCCGTGTGGCAAAGCGGTAGGCGAAGGTATCTGTGATTGGCCCAGACAAAACGCCATCAAGAATTCGCTCGCCGACTTTACCTTCCCAGGTCGCTTGCAAATACCCCTCGAATTCCTGCGTTGGCTTGGCGGTCGAGATGTTGATCGCCCCGGCAATACTGTTTTTACCAAGCAGAATATTCTGGGGGCCGCGCAGTACTTCTACCCGGGAAAGATCAAGAAAAGGAGCCCGAGCCAACTGGGCGCGACCGTAGGAAATACCGTCGACATACATGCCCACTGACTGCTCAAAGCCCTGATTTTCGCCGGAGCCGATACCGCGAATATAGATATCCGTACCAATACCGGACTCAGACATGGTGAAATTGGGGACATACGCTTGAAGGTCTTCGATGCGAGACAGGCCGGCTTCCATCATCTTGTCGCCGCTGATGGCACTCACGGAGACCGGCACATCCTGTAGACTCTGTTCACGAAGTTGGGCCGTAACCACCACCTCTTCGAGAACGGCGGCGGCAAAAGAGGCCGAAGATGCTGCAGAAAGACAACCAAAGATAACCAGCTTTGCCAGTCGGTTCGCCCGCACTGGCGCTACGCTGCGCAGTTCTCGCATGTTCTACCCTTATTATTATCGGCTGCGGCTGAGCTCAACCGTTTGCAACCCGTAACCTATGCTGAATCGCCCATGTGGACGCCGAAAACATCCGGATGATGCTGGTTTTCGAGGGTGAATTCAAGCTTTTACGGTCAGAATGGCAGACCGATTAGAAAATCCCCATGCCCAAACCCGCAGCAAAGCTCAAGCCCAGATCACTCGCCGCCTCAAGGTGCTCCGCCGAGGGCTCACCGCGAACAATCAGAGGCTCTGCCGCCGCCTTTAAAGGATAGCCTTTGACGATGCGCTCAAGCTGCCTCACCGCACCGCTGCCGTCGTTTCCACAACTGACGATCAACATATAGGGCCGTGCCAGCGAGCCCGGATCACAGGGGTAGTAGGTGCGGTCAAAAAAATCCTTCATACCGCCGGACAGATAGCCGAAATTTTCCGGCGTGACAAACAACACGCCATCGCACGCGCGAAGGTCATTGGCATCGGCCTCCATAGCGCGCTTCAGCTCAACAGTAACCCCCTCTTCGGCTGCTGCACCGCTGGCCGCAGCCTCCGCGAGCGCCTGAGAGCTGCCAGATTGGGTGTGGTAGACAATGAGTAAGGCTTTCAACACGTATCCCCGTTCAGGCTCCATTCGGACGATTTCACCAAGGTGCAGTTGCGCCGTATACTGACCGACCTCATATTTCCACTAATAAAAATCGACGACACTGCAAGGTATTCTGATGTCTGCCACCCACGATATTCAAGCCAACAAAGCCCTGCTAACTGAGTTTCAGAAAACGCTGGCGCAGCGCCTTCGCGGTGAGCCTGCGGACATACGGGCCTATTTTCATAACGATATCGCGTGGCATTTCCCCAAGTCGACCGCCGAAGCCGCGAGTGGCAGCGATCATTACGGAATAGATGCGGTCATGGCTATGTTCGGTGACGACGTGGGGCAGTTCTACCAGCAGGACACCATGACCTTTCACTACCACGCCATAACCGCCGAGGAAGATCGCGTACATCTGCACTTCAGCCTGGAGGCAAAAACCGCGACCGGCGAAGATTACTACAATGACTACCAGAGTCTGTTTCGCATGGCCGACGGCAAGATTATCGAAGTCTGGGAATACTTCGATACCGCCTACCTGTTCAGCCTCTTTACCCTCTAGCCAGCGGTGCTGACAACGCCATTGGCAATCAGCTCTCGCTGATCCTGCTCACTGTAGCCCAATTCAGTCAACACCTCGCCACTGTTGGCACCGACAGCGACGGCATCCCCTGGCTCACCGCCATCCGTGCGACTGAAGCGCGGCGCCGTGCGCGGCTGCCAAACCCCGTTGCGCTGAACAATCGAATTGCGCGCCCGGTGGTGCGGATGATCCTTTAACTCGCCTGCGGCCAACACCGGCGTGACACAGGCGTCACAGTCCGCAAACAGCTCTGCCCACTCGTCGCGAGTGCGTGTGGCGAAAACCTCGGCAAAACGCTCTTTCATCGCCGGCCACTGTTCCATGTCGTATTGATTCGGTAGCGAGTCGGCCAGCCCTAAGCGCTCAACCAGCACCTGATAGAACTGGGACTCCAACGCGCCCACGGCGAGGTACTTGCCGTCTGAGGTCTCGTAAACCTCATAAAAAGGCGCTCCCCCGTCAATCATGTTGGTGCCCCGCTCACCCCAGTAGCCCGTCTGATAGGCGGAGAACAGACTCGTCATTAAGAGTGACGCCCCATCAACCATCGCGGCATCGACGACCTGCCCTTTACCCGAGGTTTTCGCTTCGAGCAGCGCGCAAACCATGCCGAAGGCAAGCAACATACCGCCGCCACCAAAATCGCCGACGAGATTAAGCGGAATGGCGGGTTTTTCACCGGCCCGGCCCATCGGCTCAAGGGCACCGGCCAACGCAATGTAGTTGATATCGTGACCAGCTCGATTGGCCATCGGCCCTTCCTGCCCCCAGCCAGTCATGCGCCCGTAAACCAGCTTCTGGTTGAGCGCGAGACAGTCATCGGGGCCAAGGCCATATTTTTCCAGCACACCTGGGCGAAAACCTTCAAGAAAGCCATCAGCTCTGGCGACCAGTTTTTCCACCAGGGCCACCGCGCCCTCTTTTTTGAGATCAATGCAGATGCTGCGCTTGCCACGGTTGAGAAAATCCAATTCCGTCTGATTGGCAAACATCGGGGTTTCGGGCCGGTCGATCCGTATAACATCGGCCCCCATATCCGCCAGCAACATAGCGGCAAAAGGTCCGGGGCCAATACCGGCAATTTCCAGTATCCGAATTCCTGAGAGTGGTCCCATCCACAAGACTCCTGTGACTAAAAACGTAAAACGCGCGTCGGGCAAACACCTTACCTGACGGAAATGTTATTTGAATAATGGCCGTGCTAGTGTTTCTGGCAATTCATACCCCAGTATTATCGAAAAAGCCTACGGAATAAAAACAATGAGTGAAAAAAACCGCCAATGGATTTTTAACGAACGCCCAAAAGGTTTCGTCAGTGACAGCACCTTTCGCTATCAGGAAGCCCCGGTCCCGCAGCCGAACCTCGAAGCCGGAGAAGTTCTGGTTAAAACTCTCTACCTGAGTTTCGACCCCGCCATGCGCGGCTGGATGGACGACAAGCCAAGCTACTTGCCGCCGGTCGAACTCGGCACACCGATGCGTGCATCTGGTATTGGTCAGGTGGTTGCGTCACAGCGCGACGATTTGCCAGAAGGCACGTTGGTGATGGGCTTTATGAACTGGCAGGACTACTCCCTCTACGACGCCAATAGCGCAGGTAGCCTCAGCGCCCTGCCAGCGGGCACCCCGCCGGCTATGGCCCTGTCTGCCTTTGGTGGCACCAGCATGACGGCCTACTTCGGTCTACTCGATGTCGGCCAGCCCAAAGCCGGAGAAACAGTGCTCGTTTCCGGCGCAGCCGGCGCTACCGGTTCGGTTGTCTGCCAGCTGGCCAAGCTCAAAGGTTGCCGTGTCATTGGCATCGCCGGCGGCAAGGAAAAATGCGATTGGCTGAAAGCCGAATGCGGCGTCGATGACACCATTGATTACCGCAGCGAAGACGTTGGCGAGCGACTGGCTGCACTGGCTCCCATGAGCATTGATCTCTTTTTTGACAATGTGGGCGGCGAGATTCTGGAAGCGGCTCTGGACCAAATGGCAGATCACAGCCGCATTGTGCTGTGCGGTGCCATTGCCGGCTACAACGACAGCGAGCCGAGCCCCGGCCCCCGCAACCTGATGAACATTATTGCCCGCCGTATACGGATGGAAGGCTTTATCATGCTCGACTATCTGCATCGCATTGAAGAGTTTCAGAGCGAGTTTGGAACCTGGGTTCTGGAAGGCAAAATCAAAACCCGCGAAGACATTCAGGAAGGCTTCGAAAATATCCCCGCAACACTCCACCGCCTCTTCGAGGGCCGCAATCAAGGCAAACAATTGCTAAAACTGGCTGATCCGGTTTGACACTCGGGAAGGCTGGCACTAGTTTTCCAGCTTTCCACCGAATCACGCCGAGGCCAACATGAAGTATCTGCACACCATGGTTCGCGTCAGCGATATCGACGCGAGCCTGAATTTCTACTGCGATCTGCTGGGGATGAAGGAAATCTCCCGCTACGATAACGACAAGGGCCGCTTTACTCTGATTTTCCTCGCCGCACCGGATGATGAAGAGCAGGCCCAGAAAGAAAAACGCCCCACCCTCGAACTGACCTACAACTGGGATCCGGAGAGCTATTCCGGGGGCCGAAACTTTGGCCACCTAGCCTTTCTGGTCGAGGATATTTACGCACTCTGCGACAAACTCCAAAAAGGCGGCGTCACCATCAACCGTCCACCGCGTGATGGCCATATGGCTTTTGTGCGCTCGCCCGACAACATCTCCATTGAGCTGTTGCAGAAAGGCGACGCCCTGCCCCCTAAAGAACCCTGGCAGTCGATGCCCAATAGCGGTGAGTGGTAGCGAGGCTTTCCGGCAGCATCAGCATTAAGAAAATTTCATGGGCAAAACGGTTTCTGGGCTGACTTTCTGGACCGGCGGGATTGCAAAACTAATGGTCATTAGTCAGTATCAAGGCAGCACTAAAACCAATAACACCTGCCTGCACGGAGACCGCCATGAGCTGCCCGCACCTGAACCTCCTTGACCCCGACACCTACAAAGACGGGATACCGCACGAGCACTTTGCCCAGTTGCGAAACGAGCGCCCGGTTTACTGGCAGGAAGACCCCATCACTAACGTGGGCTACTGGGTGGTCAGCAAATACGACGATCTGCAGTATATTTCGAAGCACCCTGAGATATTCTCGTCCGCGGCTCGCACGGCGCTGTCCAATGAAATGACCGACGAAGAAGTGGCCATGCAATCCATGATGATTCTGAACATGGATCCGCCTGATCATCTGAAATACCGCCGCATCGTTAACAAGGCGTTTATTCCTCGCGTGGTCGAGGCCAAATTGACCCATATCCGCGAAATGGCGAAAGCCATCATCGACAAAGTCGCACAACGGGGCGAGTGCGAATTTGTCTCTGAAGTCGCCGCCGAACTGCCCCTGCAGGTGATCTGCGAGTTGATGGGCGTGGCCCAGGAAGATCGTCATATGATCTTCCATAACACCAACGTGATGATCGGCGCCGATGACCCGGACCTGTCTACCTCGGCCGAGGAAGGCATGGCAGCCGCCGCCGAAATTTACACCTATGGCTACAAGATTCTCGAAAACCACCGCGCCAACCCCGGCGACAACCTGGTAGATATGCTGGTAACAGGCACCGTCGACGGTGAACAGTTAACTGACGATGAATTTGCCCAGTTCTTCCTGATGCTGCTGGTAGCCGGCAATGAAACGACCCGTACGGTCACCGCCAACGGCATGAAACTGCTGATCGAGCACCCGGACCAGCTGCAGGAACTGGTGGAAAACCCCTCACTGATTCCCAATGCCGTGGAGGAGTTTCTTCGCTACGAACCGGCAGTCATGCAATTCCGTCGCACGGTCATGCACGATGTCGAGCTTGGCGGCCAGCAAATGCGCAAAGGCGACAAGGTTGTGATGTACTACACCTCAGCCAACCGCGACGAAGATTATTTTAGCGACCCCAACCGCTTTGATATTCACCGCAGCAATGCCAAGGAACATCGATCCTTCGGCATTGGCGAACATTTCTGCCTAGGCTCTCACCTTGCCAGGCTGGAATTGAATGTGATGTTTGAGGAATTGATTCCACGATTGCGCAACCCCCGCTTTGCTGACAAGCCAAACTACATGCGCTCCAGCTTTCTCAACAGCATGAAGACCCTGCACATCACCTTTGACCCAGAGCCCGCCTAAGCGCGGGCCCTGCCTCACCAAATGAGGTTGAAATCGCGGCGTCTTCTACTAAGCTCATGCTGTGGAAGACATTTTTGGGCACGCGATGAAATCACCTCTGAGCAAGCTGCACACCTATATCCGCAAAACTGTCTCCTCAAAAAGGGAACAGCAACAGCTCATCCGGATCGCCGACCGGTATTGGGATGTTATCGACCAACAGGAGCTGAAGCGGCGCACCGGCGCTGAGCTGTTTCAGATTACCCAGCACCACCTCGATCTCGCTGCCACCCGGCGCAATAACAGTGTAAAACTTGAGATCACGGAAGATGAAAGCCGTGGCACCCTATTATTTGAAATGGTCGCCACAGACACTCCTTTTATCTTCGATTCCATCTCAAATCTGGTTTACGACTGCGGCTACAACCTCCTCCAATCCAACCACCCCATACTCTGGGTCAAGCGCGATGGCCGCGGGCGGCTACAGAGCATTACGGCGTTGGATAAAAAAGATCAGGGGAAAACCGACTATCAAGCGGAATCCTTTGTCCGCTACGAATTGGAACCCACCGCAAACGCCCTACCGCCAAACAAACTCAAACAACGGGTTAAGGAAACTCTGGCTAATATTCAGGTGGTTGTGGACCATTGGCAGCCGATGCGTGAAAAAACCCACGAGCTCCGCGAGTATTATCAGAACAGCAAAGCGCCTTTGAAACCCCGCGCCCGTCGTCAGGTCACCAATTTTCTGGGCTGGATAGCCGAAAACAATATTACCTTTATCGGCTATGTGAAATTGAATTTGCTGGAGCGCGACGGCAAACCGTTTCTGCAAGCGGTTCCCCAATCCCGTCTCGGCCTGAAACTCGACACCGCCCCTTGGGAACATATCCGTGATAGCGAAGAACGACAGCAGACGCTGGAGCGTTATCTCAACAGCAGCCGCGTGCTCACCATTACAAAATCCACCGATATCTCGCCCGTGCGCCGCTTTGTGCCCATGGATTACATTGCCATCAAGGACTACGACGAACAGGGCAAGCTGATCGGCGAACACCGTTTCTTTGGGCTGATGACACGCGCTGCGTACAACAGTCGCGCACTGGATATTCCGCTGCTGGCAGATCGCATCAAAGCGGTCATGGATATGGCGCATTTTCCTGCGGGCAGTCACAACGCCAAAATGCTGCTGCAGATTCTGGAAACCTTTCCTCGGGACGAGCTGTTCCAGAGCAGCACCAAAGGGCTCTACCGCACGTCGATGGGCATACTGGCGATTGAAGAACATAATCGTGTGCGAGTATTCAGTCGCGCCGATCCCTTCCAGCGCTACTACTCCATTCTGGTCTATATCCCGAGAGAACATTACAGTCAGCAGGTCCGCGAGCGCATTCAGAATGTGGTGTCCACCGCACTGAACGCCGCCAGCTGTGAATTCAATATTTTCTTCACTGATTCGCGGATGGCGCGCCTGCAATTAATCGCCCGTCTGCAACCGGATTCACCCTTGCGCGTTGACAGCGAATCACTAGAATCGCTCGTCGCCGGGATCACAGAAAGCTGGCACAGCCGCCTTAAAACTCTGATCTACGAGCGCTACGATCGCAAGCAGGCGCAAGCCATTTACCGTTATTACGCTGACGGTTTTTCCGCGGCCTATACCGCCAAAACGCACCCGGAAAAAGCACTCTCTGACATCGAACATCTGGAGAAACTACATCGCGCCGAAGAACCCGTTTCCGTTCGCCTTTACCGGGATATTTCACGACTCGAAAACCGTGTCGAGCTGCGCTGTTACTTTAAAAGTCAGCCCCTGCCGCTGTCTGATGTTCAGCCACGGCTAAACAATCTTGGCTTGCGACTGTTATTGGAAGACCTCTATCCCGTCGCCGCAGCCGATGGCACCTGTTACTGGGTGCAGGACTTCCGCGCCCAGATGGCGGTAAATGTGAATCAGGTGTTCTGGAATGATTCCAGCCACTTTGAGGAAGCCTTTGTTGCCATTCACCAGGACTACTGCGACGACGATGAGTTCAACCGCCTGCTCGTTAGCGCAGACGTTAACTGGCGTGAGGCCGCCCTGCTCCGCGCTTATTGTCGGTATCTGAAACAGCTGGGCAACAACTTCGAACAACAATATTTGAGTCGCCTGCTCGTGGAAAACGGTAGTCTCGCACGGCTGCTAATTGACCTGTTTCATGCCCGCTTTTCACCTCAGGTAAAAGACCGCGACACTCGCTGTCAAAAGCTGATAGAGCAGTTGCATATCGGTTTGGAAAGCGTACAGAGTCTGGATGCCGATCGCCTTATCCGGTCTATCAAGCATCTGATACTGGCGACCTTGCGGAGCAACTTTTTTCTGGAGGATCAACAATCCGTTTACGTGTTTAAATTTTCCCCGCGCGATATTCCGGAAGCCCCAGCCCCGCGCCCACGCTACGAAATCTGGGTCCATTCACCCAAGGTCGAAGCGGTTCATCTGCGCGGAGACAAGGTTGCACGCGGTGGCTTGCGTTGGTCAGATAGGCCGGAGGATTTCCGCACCGAAGTGCTCGGGCTTGTGAAATCGCAGATGGTAAAAAATGCGGTAATCGTGCCTGTCGGCGCCAAGGGTGGTTTTGTCTGCCGTGACCTGCCGGCGCAGGGAGATCGCCAGGCGATTCAGGACGAAGTGATCGAGTGCTATAAAACCTTTATTCGCGCCATGCTGTCCATCACCGATAATCTGGTGAAAAATAAGGTCACCCGCCCAGACAAGCTGGTCTGTCACGACGATGATGACCCCTATCTGGTCGTTGCCGCCGACAAAGGCACTGCCACCTTCTCCGATATAGCCAATAGCATTTCAGCGGAATTTGATTTCTGGATTGGCGATGCCTTCGCGTCCGGCGGTTCCAACGGCTATGACCACAAGAAAATGGGCATAACCGCTAAAGGTGCCTGGGAAGCCGTCAAACGGCACTTCCGCGAACTCGGCAAGGACATCCAGCGCGAGGATTTCAGCGTACTTGGTATCGGTGATATGGCGGGCGATGTATTTGGCAACGGCATGTTGCTGTCCAAGCATATCTGTCTGAAAGCAGCCTTTAATCACCTGCATATATTTATCGATCCCAACCCGAACCCCGAGACGACCTGGAAAGAACGGGAGCGCCTGTTCAAATTGCCCCGCTCCAGCTGGGAGGATTACGACAAGCGCCTGTTGTCTAAAGGCGGCGCGCTGTATTCACGCAAAGAAAAAAGCATTTCCCCCAGCCCCGAAGCCTGTGAATCACTCGGCCTGGAACCCGGCAATTACACCCCGGATGAGCTGATTCATGCGCTGCTCAAGGCACAGGTCGACCTGTTATGGAATGGCGGTATCGGCACCTACGTCAAAGCGGAGACGGAAACTCACCAGCAAGTCGGCGACCGCGCGAATGACGCCATTCGCGTCAACGGCAGCGAACTGCAATGCGCCGTTGTCGGCGAAGGCGGCAATCTCGGTCTAACCCAAGCCGGTCGCATCGAATACTGTCGACACGGCGGACGCTGCAACTCTGACTTTATCGACAACTCCGCGGGCGTCGATTCCTCGGATAACGAAGTTAACATCAAAATTCTGCTTAACCAGATTGTCGCTGAGGGCAGACTCAAACAGAAAGAGCGCAATCAATTGCTGCGCCGCATGACCTCGGCCGTTGAACACAATGTGCTGCGCAACAATTACTTGCAGACACAGGCCATCAGTATGCTGTCCATGCAGGCCCCGGAGCGGCTCGGCGAACAATCTGAACTGATTCGTATACTGGAGCGCGACGCAGGGCTCGACCGCAAGCTGGAAAACCTGCCCGACGAAAAAGGCCTGCAAACAAGGCGCTCTGCGGGGGAAGGTCTTACCCGGCCGGAACTGGCTTGCCTGATGTCCTACGCAAAAATCCACATCAACAAGCTGCTGCTGAATTCCTCGGTACCGGAAGATCCCTACCTTGCTCAGGAATTAGTGCACTATTTCCCGCCGCTACTGGTGGAAAAGTTCGAAAAGCAGATTCCGAAACACCGACTGTGGCGGGAAATCATCTGCACGGTCATTACCAACAGCCTGGTAAATCGCATGGGCAATGCCTTTGCCCACCGGCTCAACGATGAACTGGGCAACAGCTTTGAGGATATGGCCCGAGCCTACACCATCGCTAGGGATCTATTCGGTTTGCGCGATCTCTGGAAGGAACTGGAAACTCTGGATAACCAGATCGACGCAAGTTTGCAGCTGAAAATGATGCTGGAAACTCGCCGTCTGATCAAACATGTCACCCTCTGGTTGCTGAACAGCAAGCTGCCGCTGACCGATATTCGTTCACTGATCGACCGTTACCAGCCGGAAGTTCAGCTGCTGGCAGATAACATTGATCGCTACCTGAGCCGAGATGAGGTCAACCTGCTCAACGATAAACTTCAGCATTACCAAAGCGAGGGGGTTCCGGAATCATTGGCCCGTCGAGTCGTTACGCTCAAGGCCCTTTACGCCGCCCCGGACATTACCTGGCTCAAGGAGCAGACTCAGGCGGATGCTGAGCTGGCGGCCACCCTGTATTTTCAGCTGGCAGATTCACTGGAAATCACGTGGGTACGACGCCAAATTGAACAGCTTGAGGCGGAAACCCGGTGGCACGCCCTCGCCCGCAATGCCTTGCGCGACGATCTGTATCAACGACACCGCGATTTGTGTGCGCGCGTGGCAGGCGAGATCAAACGCAAGGGCGACCCGGTGAAAGAAATTCAGGGCTGGGTGGAACAACACAGCGTGCAAACCGACTATCTGCGAGACTTGATCGCCGAAGTGCGCAGTGGTCAACAGGCAGACTATATGAGTCTATCCGTTATTCTGCGTCAACTTGGACGTCTGGCTGCCTGATCTGAAGTCAGAAAGACGAACCCGGTTGCCGCAGAAAGGCAATTTCTTCTGGCGTCGAATCGCGGCCGAGAACGGCATTGCGATGGGGAAAGCGTCCAAAGCGCGCGATGATGTCGTAGTGACGACGCGCAAAGTCATAAAAATTATCAAACAACGGGCGCAAAGGCGGGGCTGATTCATCTCGCAGGCGCGCGAATTGGCGCATGGACTCCTCCTGATCACTGATCGACTCAGAGTGCTCCAACGGCAAATAAAAAAACACCCGCTCTATCGGCCTCAACAATGAATCCACGTTCTGCGCCAAACCTTCTCGACACCAGCGTAAGGCTAGAGAGTCCTCCGCAAAGGCCTCGGGCTTGTCGCGATAGATATTGCGCCGGAACTGGTCAATCAGAATAATTGCGGCCAAGCGCCCTTCCGGTTGTTCCAGCCAGTGTGTCAGGCTACCCGCACTGGCTTGCTCAACCCGATGGGAAAACTTGGCCCAGATCAGATGGTCGTTGTCCTCAGATTTTCCCCACCACAGCTGGCTGAATTCGGCCGCCACCTGACCATCATCAGCTGACTCGCCAAACCAGAAACTGAGTACATATTGCCAGTCATCTATCAGGTCGTTCACTGTCGAACAGCCCTCACAGGGAAAACCGCAGTATAGCGCGTTCCCGCGACCGGAATTGAGCGACAGCGCTCAACCCGCTCGGTTTCCCCGGTAAGACAGGCGTTCAGGCAATATCGAAGCGATCCAGATTCATCACCTTGTCCCAGGCGGCAACAAAGTCTTTAACAAACTTCTGATTCGCGTCCGAACTGGCGTACACCTCCGCCAAAGCTCGCAACTGAGAATTGGAACCGAACACCAAATCCACCCGGCTGGCTCTATATTTCACCTTGCCGGTTTTACGATCGACACCTTCATATTCCGTGCGTTCCTCTGAGGTCGGCTTCCATTCCGTACTCATATCCAGCAGCTTCACGAAAAACGTATTGTTCAGCACACCGGTCTTGGATGAAAACACGCCGAGCTTTTTATCACCGGCGTTGGTACCGAGAGCCCGCATACCGCCAACCAGCACAGTCATTTCCGGCGCAGTCAGGGTCAGCAATTGCGCCCGATCAACCAGCAGCGCTTCCGCTTTGGCCGCGTAGCGACCGCTTTCATAATTACGGAAGCCATCAGCGATGGGTTCTAACACCTCGAAGGCCTCTACATCCGTCTGCTCCTGGCTCGCATCCATACGCCCGGGCGTAAACGGCACAGTGACTTTCACACCCGCCTTGAGAGCAGCCTCTTCTACGGCAGCGCACCCACCGAGCACGATCAGGTCCGCCAGCGAAATCTTTTTGCCACCTTTGGCCTTTTTGTTGAAGTCGACCTGAATCCCTTCCAGCACTTTCAGGACTTTCTTCAGTTGAGCGGGTTTGTTCACCGCCCAATCTTTCTGGGGCGCCAGTCGAATTCGCGCGCCATTGGCACCACCCCGCTTATCGGAACCGCGAAAGGTCGAGGCTGAAGCCCATGCCGTTGACACCAGCTGGCTTACGGTCAGCTTGGAATCGAGAATGGTTTTCTTCAGCTCTGCGATATCTTTTTTCGTGACCAGCTTGTGGTCTAGCGCCGGAATCGGGTCTTGCCAGATCAACTCCTCCTTCGGCACTTCAGGACCGAGGTAGCGAGCGCGCGGCCCCATATCCCGGTGGGTCAACTTGAACCAGGCACGGGCAAAGGCTTCCTCAAACGCTTTCGGGTTTTCCAGGAAGTGTCTCGAGATCTTTTCAAACCCTGGATCAAAACGCAGGGTGAGATCCGTCGTCAGCATGGTGGGCTTGTGCTTTTTCGAGGGGTCGTGGGCATCGGGAATAATCGCGGGAGCATCTTTAGCCACCCACTGCTTGGCACCTGCAGGCGAGGTGGTCTGCTCCCACTCGTAGTTGAACAGGTTTTCTAGGTAGTTGTTGCTCCACTGCGCAGGCGTGGTCGTCCAGGTGACTTCGAGACCGCTGGAAATGGTATCGGTGCCGTGTCCGCTGCCGTAATTACTGGCCCAGCCGAAACCCTGCTGCTCCAGATCCGCGCCCTCTGGCTCAGGCCCCTTATGGGCCTCGGGCGCTGCACCGTGACATTTACCGAAGGTATGGCCACCGGCGATTAGCGCGACTGTTTCTTCGTCGTTCATGGCCATGCGACCAAAGGTATCCCGAATATCCTTGGCGGCAGCCATATAGTCACCACTGCCATTGGGGCCTTCCGGGTTTACGTAAATCAGCCCCATATGGGTGGCACCAAACGGTTGCTTGAGGTCGCGGTCACCGCTAAATCGCTGATCATCGTCCAACCAGCCCATTTCTGAACCCCAGTTCACATCCTCATCGGGCTCCCAGACATCCGCCCGACCGCCTGCAAAGCCGAAGGTCTTGAAGCCCATTGACTCCAGCGCCACATTGCCCGCGAGAATCATGAGGTCAGCCCAGGAAATTTTATTGCCGTACTTCTGCTTGATCGGCCACAACAAACGACGTGATTTATCGATGTTCACATTGTCTGGCCAGCTGTTGAGCGGGGCAAAACGCTGCTGGCCACGGCCACCACCACCCCGACCATCGGCGATACGATAAGTCCCGGCGGCATGCCAGGCCATACGAATAAACTGCGGGCCGTAGTGACCGAAATCTGCCGGCCACCAGGGCTGGGAATCCGTCATCAGGGCAGTGAGATCTTTTTTGAGTGCCTTGTAGTTCAGGCTCTTGAAGGCCTTGGCGTAGTTGAAGGAGTCCCCCATGGGATCGGATTTGTTCGAGTGTTGATGCAAGAGCTCCAGTCGTAGCTGATTGGGCCACCAGTCACGGTTGGTCTGGCCCACTCCGGCGGTATGATTGAACGGACATTTGCTTTGCTCTGCCATCGTATCTCTCCATGGGTCATTGTTGTCTGTCTCTGCCTGATGCTTTGGTCTACTCACAGACAAATGCTGCGCGCAGCCGCATTTATTTCGAGTCTAGTAAAAAACTTTTACCGTCGCTGTGTGCAGATTTCGCCAAACCTGAGCTTGCATACGTGCCAGTCAGGCTGGCCGATTTCGCTATTTTGGTGAATTGGAGGCGTCTCTATACTGAAGTGAACCATCAGAGGAAGAAGACATGGAAAATACCGATAAGATTGCTGCCGTACACCGCTACGTCGAGGCTTTTGCCAGCGGTGATATGAATATTATTCGAGATTTGTATGCCGAAGATGCAACGGTCGAAGACCCGGTAGGCTCTGACATCCACAAGGGCATGGAGGCAATTGTTAAGTTCTACGAGCCCAGCCTTGGCAAAATCAAGCTGAACCTGTCAGGCGACCCGCGTTGCGCCGGCGATGAGGTAGCTTTCCCCTTTCAGGTCGATGCCTCCGGTATGACCATTGATGTCATTGACGTGTTCAAATTCAACGCCGACGGCAAGGTCTGTTCAATGCGAGCCTTCTGGGGCCCTGAGAATATGAAGTCCTGAGCGCGCTAGCGCGGTACAGCCTCGTACACAGTATTAAAAAACAGGGCGCCGCGCTTAACCAAAACATTTATGGTCTCACTGCCCTGGCAATCTGCCAGCTTGGCGATTAAATATTGTCCATTCTCGGTGCGAACCGTCGTGTGATAGACAGTATCCGTTGCCCCAGCCAACTGCTCACACCGAACAATCGTGCCAAGCTGGGATTGCAATACTTCACCCGTTTTCATGTAGCACAACACGCCGTAGGCAATCAGAATCAGCATGCTGCCTATCAGTGAGTAACGTAAGCTCATCGCCTCATTTATTCCGTCATCAAACTTCGTCTGGCACCCGATAACAGGCTTGATAGCGCTTAAACAAAACGCGCTCACTGCTTCGAGACTCGTCAACAGTATAACTGTGCTGACCGAACTTGCCTTTAGGCTTACGCTCGAGATAGCTCAACATGCGCTGCTCTGTTTCTGGCTCAAGCGCCAGACCAAAATGTTTATAGATGCCTCGAATACACGCCATCGGCTGATCCATCAGATCTTGATAACGAGAGTCCGTGATATTTTTTGCAAGCACGATGCCTTGCTCACGCTGATCCATCACGTTTTCGAGCCGCTTCGCCGTCGCCTCACCCATAATGATATTTTCAAACACAGCCGCATTGAAGACTTGATCACTGCGCATGTAATACAGCGTACCCATGAGGCTGGTCGTGGACGCCATGCACTTGATGGGGTCACGGTGAGTTTGCACAATTCTCGCGTCGGGATACACCTTCAGCAAGGTCTGCAAATGGACCTGATGTTCGGGCGCCTTGAGCAGCCAACGCTTGCGGGGGTTGCGATACTGCAAAATCTGCAAAACGGTTTTGTGGTAGCGGTAAACGGGTTCCATATCAGCTTGGGTGCACCAGGCGGCATAAGACGGCGTCTGGTGTAGCGACGCAATATGATCGCTAATAAAAGTGCCCGCCATAATCAGCCCGCACTCAGCGGGTATATGACCGCGCATTTCGTGCATGGTATTGAACTCCGGCGCCACCCTGCCCCACTGAGTCACCAATCGATCGGCGACATCAATACGCGGGTCGGTGCGATAAGTCGCTGCTTCTGGCGGAGGGCACGGCTGCATAGCCTCCCATATCAACGGTACTCCGACATCCGGGTCCTGCGACAAAAGTTCGAACAGAATGGAGGTACCCGATCGCGGCAAACCGACAATAAACATGGGTGCTTCAACCGGCTGCTCCAGTATGTCGGGGTGCCGTTTCAGTATCTTAACAACCTGTAAGCGAGCTGACAGCCAGCAAATAATATCGCTGCGTGCCATCAACCTCCCCATCAAGGTCAGCTCCGCCTCACCCTCCAGCGAATCGAGTAAGACGCCGAAGGGCTCTCGCCAGGCTTCGTCACCAAAATCCCTTAACCCGGTTTTGCTACAGGCTGCGCTTAGAAGTGAAGCCTGATCCAACGGCACAACAGAAGGTAAATCAAAGCAATCCCCTTCACGATTTATCTGTTCCACCCAATCCGGGTGTGGCGGCGGAGTCCAGTCTGGTTTATTGCCCATGACACAAGCCTTTTGAACGGAGGTTTCAGTAGCCGAAGCGGCGAATGACGCCCAGTCTGCGCTCGCGAAGCTGTTGCGCTCTCATCTCGGCGTTTACGGTTTTACAACCCTTTGGCAGTGCTCGCTGCAATGCGTTTTGCTTCACTACCTCTAAAGTAGGACGGGGGTAACTGTCGGCGCCCACCCAACGAAAGGTGATATAGCCTTCGCGATAAGCGCTTCGATCGAGCCAATTCGGCACGCCGGGATCCTGGTCTGCAATCACCAAAATCAACTCACCCGAGGATTCCAATACCGCGTGATGGCAATTCGTGCTGCACAGCCGGTAACGATAATCCATGCTTTCCCACCAGAAATTACCAAACTCCACGGCCCAGTATTGTGCCTGCGGAGGGGTCACCCGCACGATCGCGACTTCATCACTGGCCAAGCGCCAGTTGGCAATAAGCGGTAAGCCACCGGGCGTCGCGTCGATGGTATTGTTATCCAGTTCGTTGTAGGCGAAAAACGCGTTGGGCTGCGCTCGCCATTTATTGATCTGTTCTACCCAATACGAGACTGACCAACGCAGCCATTGAATCGCTTTTTGCAAACGTTCGCTCTGCAGCTCACTCTTCGGAGGCTCTGGGGGTGCGCTTACACTAAGGCAGTCAATTACCGCCTGCATTGGCTCTTCGTTAAGCCAATCTGCGAAGAACTGACGGATGGTAAGCCGATAGGTCCGGTGGGTGGTTTGAATCCAGTTCCCCTGGAAGTCCTCGGGTTTCGGCTCCGGACTCAAGTGCAACTCAAAAAAGCCCTCGGAATCTGTCGCGATATCATCGCGAAAAAGGCTGGCAATAACCTTACCACCCCAAGGAGTCTCCCCCTCTTCAAGGACGGTAATCGCAATAAAGCGGGCACTGCCCAGAATGCCGTGCAGACGGTAAGTTTCCACGCCGTTAACTGGCGCACCGAGATACAAGGCATCCGGATTATCTCCGCCCTGCTTGCGCAGAGGATCGAAGTAATGGAGTAACTCAGGGTGTCGGGGATCGTTGTTTTCCGACTCGAATTGCAGGGCAAGGGCTATATTGCGGGACAACAATCGCATACCCGTCGTACGGGTGATTTCGTCGTCAGGGACGGCGTCCGTAAACAGCAGCTCACCCGCGCTTTTCAGCTCCTCGCAGAAACGGTCCCAGCCCGCCTTCAAGGTATGGTTATACTCAGCAGGATGGTCAGCCATCGGGTCAGCCCTTTAAGCCGGTTTCGAACAAAAGAGCATTCGCACAGCACAAACGCTCTTCTGTGACAGAAAATGCTGCTAGCGCAAACTCTCGTTCAGGTTATCCAAAACCTTTTGCCCCGGGCACAAATCACTTTCATTCAGTGAACGCAGCGGTTTGTTGCTGGTACCGATTATCTCGTGGAGATCTCGGGAATCTTCATCCATAAACAGCAGGCCCGTGAGAATCTGATCCTTGGCTTTGTAGTCCTTGATCAGCCTCAGAGCCGAGCGACGGCTATTGATATCCAGTTCCGGATCAGCTTTTTGCAAGTGAACCACAGAACCGTCGTGCAGCGTCACTTCCTGAGATTCCCCTTCCGGGTAGCTGGTTGTGATTTCCTGTTTTACCGGAACAAAGTCCACGGTACCGGTCGCTGCCAGGTGGTCACGCACATGCTCATAGCCCTTGGTAGAGGCCGGATTATTGTTGAAGGTGACGCAGGGCGAAATCACATCAATAAATGCAAAGCCCCGATGAGAAATTGCGGCCTTGATCAACGGCACCAGCTGGGCGCGGTCGCCCGAAAAGCTCCTCGCGACAAAGGTCGCCCCGAGCTGGAGCGCAACACTGGCCAGATCGATGGGTTCGAAGGGGTTAGGCTCACCTTTCTTGCTGGCAGAGCCCACATCAGCCGTCGCCGAATCCTGACCTTTGGTCAGGCCGTAGCAACCGTTGTTCTCCACCACGTACATCATGTTCAGGTTGCGACGCACCGCATGGGTAAATTGCCCCATACCGATAGAGGCCGTGTCGCCATCACCTGAAACGCCCACATAAATCATTTCGCGATTGGCCAGATTGGCACCGGTTGCGACCGACGGCATACGGCCGTGTACCGAGTTAAAACCGTGGGAGTTCCCGAGAAAATAGGTTGGCGTTTTTGAAGAACAACCAATACCGGATAATTTTGCGACCTTGTGCGGCTCAATCGACATCTCAAAACAGGCCTGCACGATGGCGGCACTGATGGAGTCATGGCCACAACCGGCACACAGGGTCGATAGCGCGCCTTCGTAATCCTTTCGGGTATAACCCAGCTCATTAACCGGCAGGTTGGGATGACGAAAATTCGGACGTTGATAAGTCATCGAGTTTACTCCTTGTTACCGGCTTTTTTATGTAGTGGTGTGACATTGTCACCCCGTACAACGGCGACGATACGCTCGTGGATTTTGCGCGCGGTAATCGGCATGCCGTCGTAATTCAGAATCGAGATAAGATCTTTCGGTGAGACCTCGCATTCGTTCACCAAAAGGGATTTCATCTGGGCATCGCGATTCTGTTCAATCACAAATACAGTGTCGTGACTGGCAATAAAGTCGTCGACGGCTTTGTTAAACGGAAAGGCCTTGAGTCGCAAGCTGTCGACCTTGATGCCCTCTTCCGCCAGATAGTCGATAGCCTCCATGGTGGAGTCGGCACTGGTGCCGAAATGGATGACACCCACCGAATTGCCCGTGCCGATAATTTCCGGTGCCGGCACGGTGTCTTTTGCGGTTTCCCATTTTTTCAGCAGGCGCTGCATGTTCTTTTCATACTCGGCACCGTCCTCGGTGTACACCGCGTACTCGTCCCGTGAGGTTCCACGGGTGAAAAAGGCGCCCTTGGTTGGGTGGGTACCGGGGTAAGTGCGATAGGGAATGCCGTCGCCGTCACTGTCGAGATAACGCCCGAAGCGTTCGCTCATATTTTCCAACTGCTCTTCGTTGAGCACTTTGCCACGCTTGTACTGGCGACCATCTTCCCAGGTCAGTGGCTCAGACATATTGTCGTTCATGCCGAGATCCAGATCGGTGAGCATGATGATCGGGGTTTGCAGCGTTTCCGCCAGATCAAATGCTTCTGCGGTCATATCGAAGCACTCTTTCGGCGTCGACGGGAACAACAACACCTGCTTGGTATCACCGTGTGACGCATAAGCGCAGGCCAGCACGTCGGATTGCTGTGTGCGCGTTGGCATACCGGTCGACGGGCCGGCGCGCTGCACATCGATCAGTACCGTCGGGATTTCCGCAAAATAGGCCAGACCGAGAAATTCACTCATCAGCGAAATACCCGGACCACTGGTTGCGGTAAAGGCACGCGCGCCATTCCAGCTCGCACCAATCACCATACCAATGGCGGCCAGTTCATCTTCGGCCTGCACGATGGCGTAGTTTTTGTTGCCACTGCCCGGGTCGATCCGCAGGCGCTTGCAGTACTTGTCGAAGCCATCGACCACGGAGGTTGATGGGGTAATTGGATACCAGGCCGCTACGGTCGCACCGCCATAGATCGCACCCAGCGACGCTGCAGTATTGCCATCGATGAGTATTTTGTCGCCCACTTCATTGCGGCGCTCAACGCGAATACCAATCGGGCACTCGTAGTTTTCACGGGCGTAGTGATAGCCGAGTTCAAGTGCGTGAACGTTCGGCACCACCAGCTTTTCCTTGCCGCGAAACTGATCGGACACAATGCCAGTCAGTACGTCGAATTCGATATCCAGCAAAGCCGCCAGTGCACCGACATAGATAATATTTCGAAACAGCTGGCGCTGACGCGGATCAGCGTATTCGCGGGTACAAATATCTGTCAGCGGCACGCCAATCATATTGATATCACTGCGCACCATGCGGATATCCAGCGGTTTACTGGAGTCGTAGAGGAAGTAGCCACCGGGCTCTACCTCACGGATATCCTTGGCCATACTTTGCGGATTAACGCAGACCATGATGTCTACACCGCCACGACGGCCGAGGTAGCCCTTTTCATTCACCCGCACTTCAAACCAGGTTGGCAGGCCCTGAATATTCGAGGGGAAGATGTTCTTCGGGCTGACCGGCAGGCCCATGCGAAACAAGGCCTTGGCAAACATGTTATTGGCACTGGCAGAACCGGTGCCGTTGACGTTAGCGAATTTAATAACGAAGTCGTTAACTGCTTGGATTCTGTTCATGATTCTGCCCTATTTCCCCGCCTTGGTAACGGAGTAGTAAAACTTCTGCATATCCCAGGCGGCTGTCGGGCAGCGCTCGGCACACAGGCCGCAGTGCAGGCAGACGTTCTCATCCTTGATCATCGCGCGCCCCGTGGGCAGATCTTCAGACACGTACAGGTCTTGTGCCAGATTGTTCGCTGGCATTTTCAGTTTCTGACGAATCTGTTCTTCTTCACCGTCATTCACCTCAAAGGTCAGGCAGTCAGTGGGGCAAATATCGATACAGGCATCGCATTCAATACAGCGATCTTCCGCAAAGACCGTCTGCACGTCGCAGTTCAGACAGCGCTGGGCTTCGCGGAAAGCGGTCTGCGCATCAAAGCCCAACTCCACTTCCAGCTTTCTATCGGACAAGGTCTGTTTCAGCTCGGCCTGTGGCACGATGTAGCGCTTGTCGTCTTCAACCGCGTTGTCGTAACTCCACTCATGGATACCCATTTTCTGGCTGACCAGATTCACGCCCGGTGCCGGCCGGGTGTCGACACTCTCACCGCGGCAAAACAGGTCAATGGAAATAGCCGCCTGATGGCCGTGCGCCACGGCGGTAATAACGTTCTCCGGACCAAAGGCTGCATCGCCACCGAAAAACACCTTTGGATTTGAGGACTGGAAGGTCACTTCGTTGACGACCGGCATGTCCCATTTGCCGAACTCAACGCCGATATCGCGTTCAATCCAGGGGAAGGCATTTTCCTGACCGATCGCCATCAGCACATCATCGCACTCGATCAGTACCGAATCTTCACCGGTTGGCACTAGCGTGCGCTTGCCCTTGTCGTCGTACTGGGCTTCAACTTTCTCGAAAACCACACCTTTGAGCTTGCCGTTCTCGACCACAAATTCCTGGGGCACGTGATTGTCGAGAATGGGGATACCCTCGTGCATAGCATCTTCTTTTTCCCAGGGAGACGCTTTCATATCGTCAAAGGGGCTGCGCACGACGACTTTCACGTCCTCACCGCCGAGGCGACGAGCTGTGCGGCAACAGTCCATCGCCGTATTCCCACCACCCATCACGACGACCCGCTTGCCAACCGTCGAGGTGTGACCAAAGGCGACACTGGACAGCCAATCGATACCAATATGGATGTTATCGTCGGCCTCCTTGCGCCCCGGCAGATCGAGGTCACGCCCGCGCGGCGCACCGGTTCCGACAAAGACCGCATCGTAGCCTTTATCAAGAATGCTCTTGAGGCTATCGACATAGGTGTTGAACTGGGTCAGAACCCCCATATCGAGGATCATGTTGACCTCTTCGTTCAGCACTTCTTCCGGCAGACGAAAGGCGGGAATCTGGCTGCGCATAAAGCCGCCACCGGCGGGCTGATCATCGTAAAGATCAATCGAATAACCCAGTGGCATGAGGTCCCGGGCAACGGTCAGTGACGCGGGGCCACCGCCAAGAAGGGCAATTTTCTTGCCGTTCTTTTCCTTGGGAATGGCCGGCAATCGATCCGCCACATTGGATTTGTTATCGGCGGCCACCCGTTTCAATCGGCAGATCGCAACGGGCTCTTCTTCGATGCGACTGCGGCGACAGGCAGGCTCACAGGGCCGGTCGCAGGTTCGCCCCAGCACACCGGGAAACACGTTGGATTCCCAGTTGATCATGTAGGCGTCGGTGTAGCGCTGGGCGGCAATCAGGCGAATATATTCGGGGACAGGGGTGTGGGCCGGGCAAGCATATTGGCAGTCAACCACCTTGTGGAAGTATTCCGGGTCTTTTACGTCTGTGGGTTTCAATGCTCTTTCCGTTATGTATTTTCAGAGTATTTACACCACCGTATGCGGGGCGTCAGAGGCGCTGCACACGGTAAAACAGAAAGATTACATCACACTGATAGTCAAAATTCAGCAAATAAATGAGTCGATCGTCAGCAAAATCCCGAAATAAATCATTGGTATAAGTAGCCAGCCATTCTGTAATAAAACAACAGAACGAGCCGATATTATGGAATTAATTTTCGTAGGAAGGAGTCGCCTGAGACGGGGCGTCAGAACCAGCCGAAGAACCAGCCGCCCCGCTCCAGCTCCTCACGGCAGGCCGCGAGCTGACGGGTGTAATTCTGCGAGCGGGCCGATACCTTGTGCGCGACACGCTTCAGCCACTCTTTATTTTTAAAGGTGCGACGGTTAAAGCCGCCGTGGCCCTCATGGTAGGCCAGATAGAGGTGGTAGGTGTCGGCGGGATTAATCTGACACATACGCGCTGACTGATTGTTGTACCAGCCGATAAAATCGATGGCATCACCAAAATCATCGCGATCGGCGCCCCAGCGCCCGCCTTTCTTCTTGTACCAATCCCAGGTTGCATCCTTGGCCTGGGGATAGCCATAGGCATCCGATATCCGGCCGGCGGGAATGATCCAGAGAAAGTATTTACGCGGTGGTTTGGCCTTGGCCCGGAACCGGGATTCCTGGTGCATGATGGCCATCATGGTGGGTATGGGCGAGCCCCAGCGCTCCGAGGCCTTCTGGGCATCCCCATACCAATCATCCTTTTCACGGAAGATCTCGCAGATATTATCGAGGTTTTTGGGCGGCGTAGCGCAGCCGGTCATCAGCACGGCGAGGCTCAGAACGGCCAGCCAGCGCTTCATCCTTCCCACTCCGCCAGTTTGGCCAAAAAGGCTTCTTCGTCGATGACCTCGACCCCGAGCTTTTCGGCCTTCGCCAATTTGGAGCCGGCACCGGGCCCGGCGATCAGGCAGTGGGTTTTGGCCGACACACTGCCCGCCACCTTCGCTCCCAGCGCCTGCAAGCGTTTTTTCGCCTCGTCTCGCGTCATGGCGTCGAGGGTCCCGGTGACGACCCAGGTCTTATCAGTCAGAGGCAGCTCCGAGGGATCTTTAACTTCAATATCCGGCCAAGTCACTCCGGCCTCACGCAGGGCCTCGATTACCGTGCGATTATGATCCTCGGCAAAAAAGTTCTGAATGTGGGAGGCGACGATCGGGCCCACGTCGTTCACGGCCAGCAGCGCTTCGTGGTCGGCCTCCATAAGCGCGTCCAGCGAACCGAAATGGGTGGCGAGATTCAGTGCCGTGGCCTCGCCTACCTCGCGAATACCCAGCGCGTAGATAAAGGCCGGCAAGGTGGTCTGCTTGCTCTTTTCCAGCGCATCGAGCAGGTTCTGAGCAGACTTCTGCCCCATCCGATCCAGTCCAGCCAAGGTTTCAAGGCTGAGCCGATATAAATCGCCCGGGTGCTTAATCAGCTCTTTTTCAACCAGTGTTTCCACCAGCTTGTCGCCGAGACCTTCGACATCCATGGCCTTGCGCGAGGCAAAGTGCTTGATCGCCTCGCTGCGCTGTGCGCCACATACCAAACCACCGGTGCAGCGCGTTACTGCCTCGCCCTCGACTCGCTCAGCCTCGCTGCCACAGACCGGACAGTGTGAGGGCATCAGAATCTCACGGGCGTCGTCCGGGCGACGCTCTATCACCACCTGAACCACCTGCGGGATCACGTCGCCAGCGCGGCGGACAACCACCGTGTCACCAATGCGGGCATCCAGTCGCTGGATTTCATCAAAGTTGTGCAAGGTCGCATTGCTGACAGTCACACCACCGACAAAGACCGGCTCCAGCCGCGCCACCGGGGTGATGGCGCCAGTGCGGCCGACCTGAAATTCCACATCACGCAGTACAGTGATTTCTTCCTGGGCCGGAAACTTATGCGCTACCGCCCAGCGCGGCGCGCGCGATACAAACCCGAGCTTCTTCTGCAGGTGAATGCTATCGACTTTAAAGACAATTCCATCGATATCGTAAGGCAGGGAATCCCGCTTTTTCAGCAAATAGTCGTAGTAGGCCAGACAGCCCTCTGCGCCCTCTTCCGTGCGCAATTCCGGACTAACCCGAAACCCCCATTCACCGAGCAGCGCCAGATTTTCGCTGTGCAAATCGCAAGGGCTTTGGTCGCCGCGCAGTGCCACACCGTAAACGCCCAATTCCAGCGGGCGCGACGCGGTGATTTTACTATCGAGCTGACGCAAGCTGCCGGCAGCGGCGTTACGCGGGTTCACAAAAACCTTCTCACCCTTCTCCCGTGCGGCTTCATTCATGCGCTCGAAACCATCACGCGGCATATAAATTTCGCCCCGCACTTCCAGCTCTTCGGGCCAACCACTGCCACGCAACTTCAGGGGCACAGAGGCGATGGTTTTGACGTTGGCGGTGATATCCTCGCCACGCTTGCCGTCACCTCGTGTGGCGGCGCGCACCAATACGCCCTTTTCATAGAGCAAACTGATAGCGATACCGTCCAGCTTTGGCTCACAGGCAAACACCACCGGTTCACTGGAATCGAGGCGACTTTTTATACGTTGCTCAAACTCACGCAGCCCAGTTTCGTCAAATACGTTGTCCAGCGACAGCATCGGCACCACGTGTTCGACTTCGTTAAACGCACTGAGCACGTCTCCGCCAACACGCTGCGTGGGCGAATCGGGCGTTTTCAGTTCCGGGTGTTCAGCTTCAAGGGCGACCAGTTCTTGAAACAGACGGTCGTATTCCACATCGGGAATGGTGGGCGCATCCAGCACGTAATAATAGTGGTTGTGCTCTGTGAGCGTTGCGCGCAAAGCCTCGGCTCGGGCGCGCACGTCGGTATCGGTCATTACAGCGTCTTATTAGGTGTCAGTTGAACTTCACACCAGCGTTAGCTGGCGACGCTCGAAATCACGAATGCGCTGACGCAGGTGTTCGAGGGTCTGGGTGGTGCACACACTGTGGACCTCGTCGTGCAATTCGCCCTTGAGATTTTTCACCACCACTTGGGCGGTTTCGACCATGCAATCAAAAGCTTTGATGGCATCCTTAGGCCCCGGCAGGCTCATGAAAAAGCTGATGCCGGGCGTGGTAAAATTTTCCATTTCATCCAGATCAAAAGTGCCGGGTGAAACCATATTCACCACACTGAATTGCTCTGCGCCTTCGCCACCGGCCTCTTCATAGCGGTGAAAAATATTCATACGGCCATAGCGCACATCGCAGGCCAGCAGAATCTGCAGCAGCGGCGCACCGGGCAGCGAGCCCCCTTGGGGCGCAACCACATGCAATACAATAATTTCTTCCGGAGGTGATTTTTTGTCGGCACCTTTTTTATCACCGACAGGCTTATCGCTGGCTGGCTTTTCACGAGCCGGCTTGGCATCGCCGGCCACATCGCGCTTGCTGACAGCACTGTCTTTTCCCTTACCCTCATCAGGCTGGCGGGGTTTGGGTTCAGGCGTGGTCTGCAGCGGTTCGTTGTGGGTAACCTTGGATGGTGACGATTTCAGGTTTTCCCGGGTGGGAGTGTCTGCCAGCTCGCCAAGCGATTCCCGAGCGCTCTTCGCGGGCTCGGACTTAGCACTGCTTACCTCGGCGGCGGGCTCAGGTTCTTGTGCGGGGCTATCGACGGGCAGTTCATCGGTGGGCAGTTCATCCGCCGGCTCCGGGTCAACTGAATCCAGCAGAACAGGAACCGGGCCATCCGTATCCAGACGGCTGTCGTCGTCCTGCACTTCATAGCTGGGGACCGCTTTCGTGCGGGACACAACACGAGCACCGCCACTGGGAAGCTCAGGGTTATTTAGCTCAAGGTCGTCATCGTCGCGCTGCTTGGCCGCCATACGCAGCTTGTCACTGTAACCTGAACGCACCCGGCGGTAGGCGTCGAGCACGAAGCCCGCAGCAACCAGGCCACCCAGAATGATCAACCAGTCTCTGACATTCAGTTCCATCGACTTCCTGTGCTCTCCCCTAAGTGACTGAAAGTGTTGTGACTGTCCGACGTTTACAGTTGGTTGGATATTCTGTCACTGCTTGCCGCGACATACCAGAGGACAATTTACCAAGCGCAGAACACCCTCTAACGCAATTAATAGCTTTTACATAGCCGCCATTTCGGCCGCTTCTTCCAGATCCACCGATACCAAGCGCGACACCCCCGGCTCGTGCATGGTGACACCCATCAGCTGTTCAGCCATCTCCATCGCGATCTTGTTGTGGGTGATGAAAATAAACTGAACCTGATCTGACATCTCCTGCACCATACGCGCATAACGACCAACGTTAGCATCGTCCAGCGGCGCGTCCACCTCATCCAGCATACAGAACGGGGCCGGATTCAGACGGAAGATAGAGAACACCAGTGCGATGGCCGTCAGCGCCTTTTCGCCCCCTGACAGCAAGTGGATGGTGCTGTTTTTCTTGCCCGGCGGGCGCGCCATGATCGCGATACCGGTATCGAGCAGGTCATCGCCGGTCATTTCGAGATAAGCACTGCCGCCGCCGAATACCCGGGGGAACAGCTCCTGCAAGCCGCCGTTAACCTGATCGAAGGTCTCCTTGAAGCGGTTGCGCGTTTCCCGATCGATACGACGAATCGCCGCTTCCAGAGTTTCAAGCGCCTCGATCAAGTCGTCATTCTGAGCATCCAGATAGCGCTTGCGCTCTGACTGGGACTGATATTCATCAATCGCCGCGAGGTTAATAGCGCCCAGGCGTTCGATTCGGCGGGCGATCTGTTCCAGCTGGGTCTGCCACTCAGCTTCAGTTGCTTCCTCCGGCAAGCTCTGCAGCACCTCATCAAGATCATGCTGGGCTTCTGCCAGCTGCTCCTGCAAAGTGCGACGGCGAACCTGTAACTCCTGATTTTCCAGGCGCGCTTGTTCCAGCTTGCTGCGCGCGGCCTGCAGGCGGGTTTCCACTTCGTTTCGCTTGCGATCCAACTCGCGCATGATGTGGTCGACACCATCCACCTTGCGGCGCGCTTCCTGCAACTCTTCTTCAACTACCAGTCGTTGTTCAAGGCGCTCTTCCAATTCCAGGCGCATCTCTTCGATGGGATCACCGCTCTGGGACAGGGCCTCTTTGATCTCTTCCCGGCGTTTTTCCAGCAGCGCAACCTGATCATTGGCTCGGGCAATGGCCTGGGCCACGGACTCAAGCTGGGCGCTAAGGCTCTGTGAGCGCATCGCCAGTTGGTGGGCGTGATCCTTATCGTGGCGGGCCTTCTGCCGCGCCGAATCCAGCGTCGCGCGCAACTCGTCGCGCTCGCGCATCAGTTCTTCACGGCGACCGGAGTCTGTTTCCATCGCCTCGATCGCCTCGGCCAGTACAGCGCGGGCCTCACTCAGGGTTTCCTGCTCCTGACGATACTGGCTACGCTGTTCCTCAAGTTCACTGCGCAGCCGCTCACGGCGAGTATTAATCTGCTCAATGCGAGCCTGCTGCGCGCTCAAACGGGAGTTCAGTTCCCCATGCTGGCGGCTGTGCTGTTGAATCTCTCGCTGCAACTGGTCGCGCTGGGCTTCCATATCGCGGATGGCATCGCGTCGCGTCTGCAGCTCTCCATCGATACGCTGCAGCCGCTCTTCTGCCTCGGCGATGCGATCGGTCAGTTCCTGCAGTTCCTGCTGGCGCTTGATTACACCCTGTTCGTTATCGTCCGGGCGAGCCACGCGAACCCAGTTTGGGCCAACCCACACCCCTTCCCGGGTAATCAGGGATTCACCGGCCTGAAGTTGCGAACGACGGGAAAGCGCATCGGCCAGACTGTCGGCGGTGAGTACGCTGCTCAGCATGGGGGCCAAGGTCTGCTCGCCCTGTAATTTGCTGGCAAGACTGCCCTCGCGGCTTGCGGTATTGGCGGAATCCACCAGCGTCAACTGACCCTTGCTCAGACTAGACAGGGATTCTGCCAACTGATCAATGGCCGCAACAGAGACCGCCTGCAGGCGATCGCCCAATACCGTTTCAACCGCTTGCTCCCAGCCGCTTTCGACGTCGAGCTGCTCCGCGGCCAGCGGTGCGTTTTTCAGGTCGTGTCCAGCCAACCAGGTTTCGACACTCTCGCCCTGCCCCATCGCTGCCTGTTGCAGTGCTTCCAGTGACGCGCGACGACCCTTCATGGTTTGCAGGTCGCTGCGCACGGTATTCTGTTCGTCATTCAGGCTTTGCAGGGTGTCCTTGGCTTCGGCAATACCCGGCAGCAAATCGTCCAGTTGCTGCTGGCGTTCTTCGCCCTGCATTTCCATTTCAGCCAGCTGCTCGCGCAGAACATCCAGCTCGCCGTCATCGTCACCGGCGACAAGGGTTTCACCCTCGGCTTCGGTTTTCTGAATCTTGTCCTGCAAGCGCTGCAGGGTCAGCTCCAGATGCTGAATCCGCGACTGCTGGACTTCGGCCTGCTGGCGTGGTGCCGCTGCGGTCTGGTTGAATTCGTCCCAGCGCTGCTGCCAGTCGCCGTGAGCTTCTTCCGCTTCGGTAAGCGCGGTCAGTGATTCTTCTTCCTGCGCCTGCGCCAGTTCCAGTTCCGGGGTAATACCTTCGAGTTCTTCCTGCCAGCGCTCAACTTTCTCGCTGTCGCTGCTCAGGTGGGATTTGGCTTCCTCGAAATCGCGATTTACCCGATCCAGATCGTCTGCCAGTTGGCGACCGCGATCCTGCTGATGCTTGATGCTCTGCTCGATACGGCTAACTTCGGCGCCGAGACTGTAGTAGCGGCCCTGAACCTGATTCAACGCGTCGTTAAGTTGGGTCAGGCTGTCGCGCTGCTTCTCGCTGTTGGTTTCAATGGACTGGCGCTCGGTGACCACCGATTCGACTTCAACTTCCAGATCGCGAATATGCGCACCGCGCCGCTCGACCTTATCGTTGATGCCGCGCCACTGCAGGGCCTGCAGCTGTGCTTTAAGCTGGCGCTCTTCAGCCTTGAATTCCTTGTACTTTTCCGCAGATTTCGCCTGGCGTTCCAGATGCTGCAGCTGGCGCTCCATCTCATCGCGCAGGTCGGTCAGGCGCTCAAGGTTTTCGCGGGTACGCCGCATCCGGTTTTCGGTTTCCCGGCGCCGTTCCTTGTATTTGGAGATACCGGCGGCCTCTTCGATAAACACCCGCAGGTCTTCCGGCTTGGCTTCGATCAGGCGGGAAATCATGCCCTGCTCGATAATCGCGTAACTGCGCGGGCCGAGGCCGGTGCCGAGAAAGATATCGGTGATGTCGCGGCGGCGACATTTGGTGCCGTTCAGAAAATATTCGGAGGTGCCTTCGCGGGTAACCTTGCGCTTGATCGCAATCTCACTGAAGCTGGCGTACTCGCCGCCAAGTTTGCCTTCGCTGTTGTCGAACACCAGTTCAATGGAGGCCTGACCGACTTCCTTGCGATTGACCGAGCCATTAAAAATAACGTCCGTCATCGACTCACCGCGCAGGTTCTTGGCGGAGCTTTCCCCCATCACCCAGCGCACGGCGTCGATAATATTAGACTTGCCGCATCCGTTCGGCCCAACCACAGCCGCCAGATTACTGGGAAAGGAAACGGTGGTCGGATCGACAAAGGATTTGAAGCCCGCCAGCTTTATGCATTTCAAGCGCATAGAATTAACTACCAGTAATTAGAGTATCTAATTGATTTTATTGTTCAAACTGCTTGATTTCGAAACAGGGCAGGAAGCGACAGCGACCCTGTGCAAAGTTTGCGCTAGTTTAACGAGTATTGCCCGGACGCTCTACGCCGGGCACCGTTTTTTTTGGCAATGGAGGATTATTTCCAGAAACCCGCGCTAACCGGCGAGCTCAGGGAATACGGGTATCGAGCACCAGACGCACCGGCTCGCTTTGTTCACGCCAGCGCAGCGGGCCAGACTCACCCTGAATATCACCGCTACTGGCAACAACGGCACCGGACAGTGACAGGCGCGCGGTAAGCTGAACTTCCTCGTGCTGAACCAGCGACAAATCGGGCCGCATGGCGTCAGCCACGGTCAAGATGACACGTTTTGGCCACTCGCCCGAGGGGCTCTGACGAACCACAGCCAGAGGGACGCTGCTACCGCCCACCGCCCTGGCAAACACATATAAAACCCCCTGCTGCGGGAGATCTTCAGGCGCATCCACAATCACTTCGATACCCGGAAGTTCACCGCTCTCCAGCGCCAACTGTTTGGCCCGCGCCTGAGCCTGCCGGATAATCTCCGCCTGCGGTGATTGAGGGTGAAGATTGTTCAGCAAAGTCGACCAGAAACCCACCGCAGCCGGGTAATCAGCGCGCTCGAAGGCATCCATCCCGAGCATACCCAGAGCCGTGGTTTGATTGGGTTCCAGCTCTACTGCCCGCTGGATCAGCGCGCGAGCTTCTGGCGTCAAACGCCGCTGCGATTGCAGGAACATAGCCTGAGCCAACTGCGCCATCAAAGCCGGGTTGTCCGGGGCCTGCTCCAGCAGCCTGCGATAATTCTCGACGGCGGCATTAAAATCGCCTTGCTCTACCGCGAGTTGGGCATACCAATAGCGCAGTTCAACATTGTCGGGACGAAAACTGAGACTGGTTTCGATGGCGCTTGAGAGCTCGGCAATGTCTTCCGGAGTAAACCGGCGCTTGCCCCCAAGGGATTGCTGCAGTTCACGCACTTCCAATTCCGGCCAGGCACCGATCTGGCGGTAGACACCCAAACCAACCCCTAGCGTCACCACAGCCAAGCCGACGATGACCGGCCAACTCAGGCCGTCGCGCTGCGGCGCCCGGTCTTGTGCGCTGCTCTCTTCCAGTAACTGGCGCTCAAGATCGGTTTTCAATTGCTCAAACAGGGCTTCATCCAACGCACCGCGCTCACACTCGGTTTCCAGTTCCTGCAGGCGTTGACGGAAAACCTCACTGCCCGCCGTCGGCTTCGGGGTGCGCTCACTGCGAACTGACAGTGCCCACCACAGGGCTAGCGCAAAAAGAACTGCAAGGAGGCCCAAGGGGGCGAACAGCTCAGTCATCTCGCTGCTCCAACAAGGCCTTCAGCCGCGCCTGTTCTGTTTCGCTTAGATTCTCGCTTTCTACCGCTTCGGACTTCTCAACGCCACGCGACAAACGCCACCAGATCAGGCCGCCAATGGCGACCAGCAGCAAGGGGCCGAGCCAGAGTGCCAGTGTCTCCAGCGTCAAACGCGGTCGGTACAACACAAAATCGCCGTACCGTCGGTGCATGAAATTCAGAATTTCCTGATCGCTGTCACCCGCCTGAATCATGCGGTAGACCTCGCTGCGCAAATCCTGCGCGATTGGCGCATCGGAACCCGCCAGGTTCTGGTTCTGGCATTTCGGGCAGCGCAACTCGTCGATCAGCGCATTGTAGCGCCGGCGATCCGCCTCCGAATCAAACTGGTAAGCGTCAACCACCGCCTGCGCCGCCGGTGGCAGCAAGGTCATCCAAAGCAAGAAAAACCCGAGGCGCATCAGAGCGTTTCCTCAGCGGCGATCTGCTCCAGCAAGGGCACAAAGCGGCGCTGCCAGATTGTTTCATCGAGACCACCCTGATAACGCATGCGAACAATGCCGGCTTTATCCACAACAAAGGTTTCCGGCGCCCCGGTCACGCCCAGATCGAGCCCCAGCTTGCCGCTCTCATCGACAATATTCACCGCGAAGGGATTACCTTTCGCTGCCAGCCATTCGCGAGCCTTGTCCGGGTTGTCCTTATAATTAATTCCAAATACGACCACCTCGCCGCGCTCGGAAAGATCGACCAGAAACGGGTGTTCAAACAGGCAGGTCGGGCACCATGTTGCCCACACATTAACGATGCTGACCTTGCCTTTGAGCAGGCTTTCATCAACCGGATCTTCGCGCAGCAGGGCTGGCAGCGTAAAAGCCGGAAACGGTTGCCCGATAAGAGCTGAGGGAAGCGCTTTCGGATCGTACTCGCCTTCGCTCACCTCGGTTTCCACGGCAAAAAACAGCCCCGCCAGCACCAGAAAAACAAACAGGGGAATAAATAGCTTCAACCGCCCCACTTCATACCTCCTCTTGCAAGCGCTGCAGACGGTAGCGCTTGTCCATTACCGCCAGCAAGGCTCCCAAAGCGACCAGGGCCCCGCCCAGCCAGATCCAGCGCACCAGCGGCTTGTAGTGCACTCGCACGGCCCAAGCCGAATCGCCGAGGGGCTCGCCCAATGCGACATACATATCTCTCAGAAAGCCGGCATCGATGCCCGCTTCCGTCATAATCTGATCGCCCCGGGCGTGATAGCGGCGTTTTTCCGGCAGCAACTGCGCGACTTCCCGTCCACCTCGCAGCAAGCGAATATCGCCCTGGGTTCCAGCATAGTTGGGGCCAGTCACCGGCGCAGTGCCGCGAAACTCCACACGATAACTACCCACATCCAGGGCATCACCGGCAGCCATGCGCAGATCTCGCTCCGACGAATAGAGGCTGACCACTGTTACCCCCATTACCGCGACACCAAAACCAATATGGGCGCAGATCATCCCCAGATAGGAAAGTTTCAAACGCTTGAGGCCGCTGAGTCGCGTCGCCGCGTTGCGGGTTTGATGCACCACACTGCGCACGCTGGCAAAGATCAGCCACAAGCCAAAAAACAGTCCCAATGAGGCGAGCCACTGCCACTCACCCCAGGCAAAGGGCAACACCAGAGCTGTGATCAAGGCCAGCACCAGTGGCTCACGCACCAGAGTTTTCAGATCTCTAGTGCGCTTCCACTGACTGAACATACCCAGCCCGGTCAGCAGCGCCAGACCACAGGCGAGCGGCACAAACATGGCGTTGAAGTACGGAGGGCCAACGGAATATTTGCCCAGATCGAGATAGTCCATGATCAGCGGAAACAGCGTGCCCAACAGCACCACAAGCGCCGCACAGACCAGTAGAATATTGTTGGCCAGCAGCAGGGATTCCCGCGATATTTTGGCAAAGGTTGGTCGGAACGCAGATTCCGGCGCCCGCAGCGCGTAGAGGGTCAAGGAACCGCCAATCACGATAAACAGAAAACCGAGGATATACAGGCCGCGCGTTGGGTCTGCCGCAAATGAATGCACCGAAGTCAGCACCCCGGAGCGCACCAGAAAGGTCCCCAGCAGACTTAGGGAAAAGGCAAAAATCGCCAGCAACAAGGTCCAGTTTTTAAAGGCGCCCCGCTTCTCGGTGACCGCCAGTGAATGCACCAGCGCGGCACCCACCAGCCACGGCATAAACGAGGCGTTTTCCACCGGATCCCAAAACCACCAGCCACCCCAGCCAAGTTCATAGTAGGCCCACCAACTACCCAGAGTGATACCAACGGTCAGGAAGGCCCATGCAATATTGGTCCAAGGCCTCGCCCAGCGCGCCCAGCTGGCATCCAGTCGCCCTCGCACCAGCGCCGCAATGGCAAACGCAAACGCTACAGAAAAGCCGACATAGCCGAAGTACAGCATCGGCGGGTGAATCACCATGCCCGGATCCTGCAACAGTGGATTGAGATCCTGACCATCCGCTGGCGTAGCAATCAGCTCGCGCTCAAAGGGATTGGAGGTAAACAGCATAAAGCTCAGAAAGCCCACGGACACGGCGCCCATGGTCGACAGCACCACCGCTTTGACGGCGATGGGAATATGCTTGCCCGTCAGTGCAACCGCGGCAGTCCACCCGGCCAGAATCAGCACCCACAGCAGCAGCGAGCCTTCATGGCCGCCCCACAAGGCGGTGAATTTATAGTGCGCCGGCAGTTGTGTATTGGACTGCAGCGCGACGATGGAGACGCTGAAATCGTCACGCAGAAAGGCGGCCGCCAGACAAACAAAGGAAACGGTAACCAGCGCCATCTGCAGCAGGGCAAACCGGTTGGCACTCGCCAGCAGGGTGTGATGCCCGAGGGCATAACCCAGCGCTGGCACGCCCGCCAGCAACAGGGAGCTACAAAACGCGAGTACCAGGGCGAAATGGCCGATCTCGGGAATCAAGGATTGCCTCTCACATCATCAATAGGGCTTGGACGGTTCCGGAGCGCCAGACTGGGACTTGGCCTTTTCCAGCGCATCGGTCACTTCCGGCGGCATGTAGTTTTCGTCGTGCTTGGCCAGTACCTGGTCAGCATGGAAAAGGCCTTCGGCGTCGAGCTGCCCCAAAACCACCACACCTTCTCCCTCACTGAACAGATCCGGCAGAATGCCGGTATAGGTCACCGGCACATTAGCCTGATAATCCGTCACGATAAAACTGACCTGCAAACTGTCGCTGGCGCGCTTCACACTGCCTTCCAGTACCATCCCGCCGGCACGGATATCCCGTCCCACGGGTGCTTTGCCGGCCACGATATCGGACGGTGGATAGAACAGATTTATATTTTCCCGCAGGGCATACCCCAGCAGCGCGGCAGCCGCCGCCGTACCGGCGATAATCAGCAAGACAATGGCCAGACGCTGGCGTCGCAGAGGGTGCATTACGCGCCCTCCGTACGGCGCAGAAAGCCGCGCAGTTCACGCAGTTGCCGGCGTTTTGCCACCAAGGGCTGCGCCACCAGCCAAACCAGCGTCGCAAAGGTGATCCCGTAGGCTGCCCAGACATAGGGCCCGTGCCCGTCCATGGCCAGCAATTCAGCGACCGTCTCGAAATACATGCCTTACCTCGACAAAATCAGATCCCGCACCCAGCGCGTGCTGCGCTCGCGATGCAGAATTTCGTTGCGTACCTTTAGCAAAAGCACCCAACCGAAAAAACAGTAAAAACCGGTGATGGTCAGCAATAGCGGCCGCAGCATCTGTGGATGAATCGATGATTCGCCGGTAAAACTGATGCTGGCCGGTTGGTGCAGGCTATACCACCACTCTACCGACCAATAAATAATGGGAATGTTCACTGCGCCGACCAAGGCCAGAATCGCACTGGCACGGCCAGCCGCCTCCTTGTTGTCGAAGGCCTCGTACAACGCGATGATGCCTATGTAGAGGAAAAACAACACCAACACCGAGGTAATACGCGCATCCCAGACCCACCAGGTTCCCCAGGTGGGCTTACCCCAGATAGCGCCAGTCACCAGTGCCAAAAACGTTAAGGCCGCACCGATGGGCGCGGCGCATTTGAGCACCATATCAGCAAGCTTGATGCGCCAGATCAAACTGATCGCACCGGCCGTCGCCATCAACAGATAGCCCGCCATGGCCACAGCCGCGGCCGGCACATGAATATAGATAATCCGGAAACTGTTGCCCTGCTTGTAATCAGGTGGCACAAACATCAGGCCCCAGGCCACACCGACAATCAAGGCCGCCAAGCTGATCACCGCCAGCCAGGGCAGCAAGGTACCGCTCAGCTGGTAGAACCAGCGCGGCGAACTCCATTTATGAAACCAGGCCCACATAACATCTCTTCACATTCACGCCCCGAAATGGCGCGCCAGTATACCGTATGCCCCGCCAGATTCCCTCCGCCGGAGCTGTTTTCACTCGTGCCACCCTAGCGAACTTTACTGGTCGTGGCTTACCCGCAGAGCCCCGGCGATGGCAAGTGGCGCCACCAGAACAAACATAATGGCCATGGCACCGAGCAATGCCAGTGGCGCCGAACTGTCCATCCCCAGCACCGCACGCTGCACCGCCGCGCTGCCGAAAATCAGCGCTGGCACAAACAAGGGCAGCACCAGTAGCGACAGCAACACCCCGCCCCGCTTCAAGCCCACCGTGAGCGCAGCACCAATGGCAGCAATAAAACTCAGTACCAGAGTGCCGAGCGCCAGACTGGCGAGCAGCGCCGGGATACCCTGCGGCGGCATCTGCAGCATCATTGCCAGCAAGGGTGACAGCAGGGTCAAGGGCAAGCCGCTTAACAGCCAGTGCGCCAGAACTTTGACCAGACTGGTCACGTAGAGGGGGACAGGGCTTAGCAGCACCTGCTCCAGCGTGCCGTCGTCATAGTCCGAGCGAAATAAGCCGTCGCTGGCCATCAGCACCGCCAGCAGCGCCACTATCCACAGGATGCCCGGCGCCATACCCGCCAGCAACGCGGGTGAAGGCCCCAGGCCCAGCGGGAACAGAGCGCAGACAATCAGGAAAAAGAACAGCGGATTGGCAATTTCACTGCGCCGTCGCAGGCTGACCAGCAATTCCCGGCGCAGCAACACATTCCAGATAATGCGCGGATCACTCATGATCCACCCAGCGTCAGGGAGCGCAGCCCCTGCAGTTGGCCAAGTGCATGGTGGGTGGTTAACACCACCGCCCCGCCGCTAGCAGCGAATTCACCTATCCAGCCTTCCAATTCTGCCACCGCCTGGCGATCGAGCGCAGTAAAGGGCTCATCCAGCAACCATAAACCGGCGGACACAAGAAACAGGCGAGCCAAGGTAACCCGCCTTTGCTGGCCGGCAGACAGCTGCCGGCAGGGAACGTCTTCATACCCTTTTAGGCCGACCTTGGCGAGCGCGTTTTCAACCGCATCGAGTCCAACCGACTGACCATTCAGCGCGGCCAGCCAGTTCAAGTTTTCCAGCGGGGTCAGACTGAGTTTGAGTGCAGATTGATGGCCGAGAAAATGACTCTCGCTACGCATCGCCAAACGGCCTCGACCGCGCAGGGACTCGCCGCGATAGCGCAGCTCACCTTCGTAGTTGGTATAGAGCCCCGCGAGAATCCGCAACAAGGTGGTTTTGCCCGAGCCATTCGGGCCCTCTACCCGCAGAATGTCGCCGGCCTCAAGCTGGAACGACAGATCGCGCGCCAGATCGCGGTGATCGCGGGCGTAGCTCAGACCTTGAATGTCCAGCAATGGCGGCAAGCGGCCGTGCTCCTTGTAAAACGACAGCGTTGTGACGGTAAGTAGCGGCGGTAAAGCGCGGGATTATAAACGACTTGGGCGATTTGTGCGGCAGAGATCAGGGCTGAGCTCAGTTTGCTGCCCGAAATTGGCGCAGCGGCTCTTCCAGTGAAACCGGTGCCTGAGCGCCATCCAGGCTAGCGTCTATGCCGACCAGCTTATCCTGACAATACATCAGAGCCATCACCAGCTGATTGGGCAAGAGGGGCAAGCGTGGCTCCATCGCATGTTCCGCCAGCAAATCCTGAATCGCTGCGGCCGCTTCATCTAGCAGGGTCAGGACTTCGGGATTGGCGGCAATAACGCCCTGCTCCAGCGCGGTCGCGAGTGTTTCCGACAGCCGGGTAAACGATTCCAAGCTGTCGCAGCCCGGCAGGCTCATAGCAGCGCCTTTCAGATTATGAAAGCCCCGACGGACGCTCTCAAGCCCTCCTTCCGTTGCCTCACCGCGCAACATGGACGCAAGAATTTCCCGAACCTCAACCAAAAGTTCCGTCGCATCCTCAGCAAAAAATTCGCGGAGTTCAGCGTCTTCCTCAGACAGAAATGACTGGCTCACGGGCGGTTACTCTCCCTAGTAGCAGTGCTGCTCTTGCCGCTGAAAATCTGTTCTATCTTTTCCTGCAAAACAGCTGCAGTGAAAGGCTTGACCACATACCCGTTAACGCCGGCCTGTGCTGCCTCCACAATCTGCTCACGGTTGGCATCAGCGGTCACAACGAGCACGGGCAGACTGCTTAGACTCGCATCATTGCGCACCGCCTTCAGCAATTCGAGCCCGGACATTCCCGGCATATTCAGGTCCGTGATCAGAAAATCATAACCGCCGCCGTGCAGCATCGGCAGGGCTTTGGCACCATCTTCAGCTTCATCCACCTGTTCATAACCCAACTTGCGCAGCAGGTTTTTTATGATTCTGCGCATGGTCGAAAAATCGTCTACAACCAGTATTTTCATCGCTCGCCCAGAGACTTCAGGGTTTAATCGCCCACTGTTCCATAAATTGTGCGGCGGCGCTACTACCCGCGACATTTTACCGCGCTTTGCGGCAACACCAATCTTTCGTTACCCGATAAAAAAAAGGCCGCCCAAAGGGCGGCCCACTTCACACATGAACGCCAACTGGCGTCAACCTGGACGGAGCGCCTGCCGATGGGCAGTGCTGCGTACCACTTCTTCAGTCAATCAGATCAAGGCCGGAACCAGAGCGCGACTCTCTCCAGCTGGCTCGATGGGCAGATGCGCCAGAAGTCTGCGAACCGCAGACTCGTCGAGCGCGGTGACGTCGACAATAAGCAGAAACTTCCCCTCCACAAGGTCCTCGTGAAAGTGTCGAATCAAAGCGTTGTCCCGCGACCAGCCAAAAGCGCACCCCACGGCCAAGCCCCCGGAGACACCTAATAACAGCCAATTTAGCGCGCTGGCGGGCAACTCGGCGAAGAACCAGAACCACACCAGTAGCAGGACCGAAAATGCCCCACCCAATAACGCGCCATATTCCGCGCCGCGCAGGAAATCTTTCTGCAAGCATGACGCGGGCACCGGCAGACACCGCTCGTAAAGCGCATTCAGGTCTTTACCAATGACATGCAAGCGCCGGGGTGAGAACCCGGGCACTCTCACTAATTGTTTGGCCACCTGGCCCGCAAAATCTGCGGATTCCGTCAGGTAAAACAGACGCTTCATGTTTGCCTCTCCGTACCCCATCGAAAACGGGGCTCGTTATTATCTGGAAGGCAGCACCGACGCCTCAGGTACTGAAAAACGCGTTAATGACTAGACTACTGACAGTACGTGCGTAGGAAATCGCTGTAACTTACAGGCAGTATAGATGAGGAAGGTGGCACTTCATTGGCAGGATTACCATGCGTTAGATCGTTTATGAATAAGCAATACGCGGCCTTATGTAATCACTCTTCCTTGCTAAGAGCTCGGGCGCGATCGGCCGGCGACACAAGTTCCGTCAACCGAATACCCAACTGATCGTTAACTACAACTACCTCGCCACGCGCAACCAGGGAACCATTGACCAGCACATCCAGTGGTTCACCCGCCTGGCGCTCAAGCTCAACAACCGCGCCCTGCCTCAAATCGAGCAAATCGCGGACCGAAATCTCCGCGCTGCCGACTTCCATGCTGATTCGCACCGGGATATCCATTACCCGCTCCAGACTCGCACGACTGCTCGCTACCGGCGTATCCCCGGAGCGCTCGGCATCGCGTTGCGTCGACGACAGCGTCACGCCCTGCTGCGACTGCTCACCCAGAGTTTTGAAATCACTCATTGTCGGCTCCTGATTTGCCTACATCTGTATTCACAATTTTTACTGCCCAGTGGCCGCCGAAAGTCCCGGCTTGAACGCGATGTATCGGCACGCCCGCCACAGTGAGCTCAGATCCCCGGCGCAGATTCAAAGGTAGAAAATCACCTATCTCCAGCGCGTCAAGCTCCCTAAGGCTCAACTCCATCTCTGCCACCCGACAGCGGGCACTGACCACAACCTGACTTAGCTGCTGCTCGATGGAATGGCGCCATTGGCGTTCCGATTCCGTTGACAAGTGGCGTGAACCAGCTTCGAGACTGTCGCGCACAGGTTCCAGCATGGCTTCCGGAAGCACCAGATGAACCTCGCCGCCACCGCCTGCGATCTGAACGCGAAACCCACACACCACAACGTTGTCATTTAAACCGGCAATAGCGGCAGAGGCCGGGTTGTATTCGACCCCTTGAGGCTCACACCGCAAATCGATAACGCTGTGCCAAACGTCAGCAATATCCCGGTAAAAGCGCTGCAGAATACCGTCAATCACATGACGTTCCGTCTCGGTAAATTCACGCCCCTCAACTTTGGTATGGCGCCCGGAACCACCAAAGAAAAAGTCCACAATACGAAACACCAGCCGGGAATCGACCATCACCAGCGCAGTGCCACTGAGTGGTTTCATCTCTAATAAGTTGAGGCTGCTGGGCAAATAGAGCCCATGCACGTAATCGCTGTATTTTCTGATCGAGACGGGCATGGGCTCGACATCGACTTCCTGCCGTACGGTGGGCGCAGCAGCGGCGCGCAAGCGCGCAGCCAGCCGCTGGTTCAACACTTCGAGCCCACTGAGCCGCCCCCGGACGATGTGCTGCTGCGCGCTCAGGTCGTAACTGCGAACGCCGGGAGCGACAGTGACAGGCCGGGGCTCACCTTCGCCGGTAGCGACCTGCTCCAACAGCGCATCAATTTCCGCCTGCGACATCATATCGCTCATGATTCACCTGCCGTTGCCGGGCTCGCCAGCCGCAATTCTCCACTCAACACAATATCGCCTGAAGCCGCCATGCGACGCACCATCAGCAAAACGTCATTGGCCGACTGCTGAATAAGTTCGGCGCCGAGACCCGCATATTGCTTCAGAAGCGGGCGTAATGACCGTGCACGGCCACGCGGGAGACGCTGCAAAAACCCTTCTCGCGTATCCGGTCGGCAGCTCAATAGCGCACGCGCCAGCAGATCATCCGGTAATTGTTGCTCCACTTTCTGCCAGTCAGCGCTCGTCAGACCCAGCAGGTCATCCATGGTAAACATGTGTTCCTGCAGCTGGGCGGCTAGCCGGTGATCACGCCGATAAACTTCCTGTAGTAATACCTCCGACCAGTCCGCCGTCACGGACTTCAGTATTGCCGCTGCCTGGCGCTGTCCCGGCGGCGTGCGATTGGGCTGACTGGTCATGCTTTCGAGTCGGGATTCAATCAGTTTCGATACCGCCTCCGCTGCAGCCGGCTGCAACTTGTCGATCTCCGCGACGCGCAACAGAACATCCGCCCGGGTGGATTCGGGCAGGGATTCCAGAGTGCGGGTCGCTTTTTCCGTGTCGAGACTGGCCACGACGATGGCCTGGATCTGGGGGTGTTCGCCGGCGATCATTTCAGCGATGGTGTCCGCTTCGAGCCAGCGCAGATTTTCCAGCAAGGGTATATGACTTTGCAGTTCCGGCGCGCCGGCAATCAATTGCGCTCGCTGTTCGCCCAGCGCATTCTCCAGCAGACTTCGGTAATCCGCCTCGGATTTCACCCCAAAGCCCGTCGCTTCCTGTACGTCTTCAAAGAACTGCTTGACTGCATAGCGCAGGACCGTTCGCCTCACTCTGGCGATTCTGACCATGATGTCGCCGATCGCCTGTAATTCCCGGGGCAATAACGGGCGCAATACGGAGGCTGCCGTGGCTTTTGGCAGGCTTAGCACAATAATGGCCGCCAGCTCGCGCGCCGTCATTCCTCCACTTTCAGCGCTGGTTGCCGCCGCCGGCCGCAGCCAGAGTCGCAATACTTGCGCGACCCGCGAAGGGTCTTCCTCTGCCAGTTTGTGCAGGGCTTCAAGCTGGGCATCCAGCTGATCGCGGTAGGGGCTGCGCTGACGCCGGGCCAATAACCAACCACCCGCCGCGCCCAAACCCGCCATGGTTAATCCGACCAGAGCCATCAGCGAAAACGACACTGTGTCGGTTTCCACTACCGGGGACTGCGCCGAGGCCATGGGCAGTGACGACAAGGTCAGTTGATCCGGGCCATTGAAATTGAGACCTGCGACGCTGGCAATCAGGGAGCGCAGCTCGGCTTCTGCATATTCCCCGCGAAAACGACTGTCGACCACCAACACCAGCTGATGGCCTTTGTTTTTGCCACTACCAATAGTGGCCAGCTCCAGATGATAGGCAGAACGGCCGAACACCATATCGAGCAAGCCGCTGACTTTTTCGCGAATAAAGGTGAGTTCACGCTGTTCAGCGCTGCCGGTGGGTACACCCGGTTGCGCCAGGCTTTGGGAAGCCGGCCCAAGCCAAAAGCCCAGCGAAGCGCTGGCGCACAAGGCGACTATCTGGAAGTGGCGTCGGAAATTGGCCATGAACGCGGCTGCTGTTTGCGAAAAATACCTTATTTACCGATAGTTTGGCGTATTTATCAAGCAAGCATTCGACAATCGAGGAAAAACTGAGAAGCCCGTCAGCCAAGGTTGATGGCGCGGATTTTCTCCAGGCTTGGACGTTCCAGCTTAAGGGTTCTGAAATCGAACAGCTCGCCGTCAGTCAACTGGGAGGGCGCGACGTTGCCGATCGCGGTAAAAATCGAGTCCAGCCGGCCGGGAAATTGCTTCTCCCAGTCCTGCAGCATCTGTTTGATGTTCTGGCGCTGGAGGTTTTCCTGGGAACCGCAAAGATTGCAGGGAATAATTGGGAAGCCCTTAATCTCCGCATAGGCCGCCAGATCTGCTTCTTTACAGTAGGCCATCGGTCGAATCACGATATTCTGCTTGTCGTCACTCAGCAGCTTCGGCGGCATGGCCTTGAGCTTGCCCGCAAAGAACATATTCAGGAACAGGGTTTCGATAATATCGTCCCGGTGATGCCCGAGCGCGATCTTGGTGGCGCCAATCTGTTCAGCAAAACCGTAAAGGGAGCCCCGACGCAGGCGCGAGCACAGGCCACAGGTGGTCTTACCCTCGGGCACAACGGATTTAACGATACTGTAGGTGTCTTTTTCGAGGATATGATACTCAACATCGAGTGAAGACAAGTACTTAGGAAGAACTTCTTCAGGAAATCCTGGCTGCTTTTGATCCAGATTGACCGCGACAAGCTCAAAATTGATCGGCGCGCTCTGGCGCAGATTCATCAGGATATCGAGCATTCCGTAGGAATCCTTGCCCCCGGACAGGCAAACCATAACCCGGTCGCCCTCCTCGATCATGTTGTAGTCTTCGATCGCCTTGCCCACATGCCGTCGCAACCGCTTTTGCAGCTTGTTGAACTCGGTTTTCTGCTTTTTCGACAATTCAGCGACAGTCACGGTGCTCTCTAACCTGTGGCAATTACGGATTCTGGACCTGATTCAGGCCGCGTATTGTACCGGTTCAGACTAAAAAATGCCCAGTGTTTTCGGGGGATATGTGCGAATCCATGTGCTCACAAGACTTAACAGAGCTGTCACACTCCGCTACAATCGCTCTGTACAATAAATGCGCGATTACAAGCGCGCCTGTAAGTCTATTCTTTCTGGATCGTATTCAATCATGCCAAGCCGTTACAGCTTAATCGGGCTGCTTTTACTCGTTGTCGCAGCCAGCATCACGATTCGCGGCACTGGCAGCCTAGAGCAGCCTGTTTTCGACGATACCGCCCTGCCCCAGCACCGCAATGAAACACCCGCCGACTTGCCCGTGCTAGAGGATACCCCGGCGCAGGTCTATATCGGTGCCCCCAATATTGTTTCACGCCGAAATGCCACTGACATGGTGCATTCCGCTTCGGTGGCCGAATTGGCCGATGGCCGACTGCTGGCTAGCTGGTTCGGTGGCAGCCGCGAAGGCGCAAAAGACGTTGCCATCTATGGGGCCTGGTTTGATCCCGCGACCAACGAGTGGAGTGAAGTTCGCCCGCTGATTACCCGGGAATTCACCCAGCGGGAACTCGGCCGCTATATCAAGAAGCTCGGCAATCCGGTCATCACCCGCCTCAAGAATGATCGCCTGGCCCTGTACTACGTTTCCGTTTCGCTGGGCGGCTGGGCCACCAGCCAGCTGAATGTGGCTTTCTCAGATGATCACGGCGAGAGCTGGCATTCGGTAGAACGTCTGGTTACCTCGCCCTTCTTCAACCTCAGCACGCTGGTAAAGGGAACGCCCCACCTCTACGAAGACGGCACCATCGCCCTGCCCGTCTACCATGAAATGGCCGGCAAATTTGGTGAGCTGCTGCGTCTTTCTCCGGACGGCCGGGTACTCGATAAAACCCGCTTAACCACTGGTCGTGAAGCCATTCAGCCGGTCATTCTGCCGGTGGACGACAACGAAGCACTGGCGCTGCTCCGTGACACCGGAGACGATGCACCGTTTACTGCGGTCATGACCTCCAGCGACTCCAGCGGCCAAGTCTGGAGTGAGCCGGAAAACGCGAGCTTCTTTAACCCGAATTCAGCACTGGCCGCTGTGGTGCTCGACTGCGGCCGGATACTGACCGTAGCCAATGACACGGAAGAAGAGCGCAATCGCCTTACCCTGCTGGTTTCTGAAGACCGCGGCCAGACCTGGAATGCCATCATGCGGGTAGAAGACAATAGCGACAATGGCAACGCCCCGCGCCGTGTACCCCACGAACAATTCGCAAAAGATCTCAACGACTCCATGCTCAAGGAAGGTTTGACGGATAGCTTGCGCGAACAGTATCTGGCCTCAGCCAGCGATGCCTTGTGCAGCGATAGCGGCTGTCGCTATCGCTACGACTACCCCTACCTAATCAAAGCTTCAGACGGAACTATTCATCTCGTGTACACCTGGAACAAAGCCTATATCAAGCACCGCGCATTTTCTCAGGAGTGGCTGAGCCAATGGATATGACACCCGGCCTGATAATCTCTGCCCTACACTGGGCCGCCCTGCTCAGCCTGCTGCTGTGCCGCCGTCCCGCTCTGTCTTCGCGCCTGATGATGGTCTACGGCTTGTCGCTATTATTTTTGTGCATTCCGATTGCCGGACTGGCACCGGTGTTTTACCTGCGCGGCGTGTTTGGCGAGTTTAGTCTGACATCTACGCTGGTATTAATTGGGCTGGCTTTCTGCCGGGTTACCCGCAGCGAATCAATACACCTGCCGCAGAGTGAACTGAAGTGGCTGGCGGGACTGATGGCACTCGTCGCTCTCTGGTTCTACCCCATGAGTCTGGGCGCCGGCATTGTCGACCCCTATCAATGGGGTTACCAACCCAATCTGCTGGCCATAGCAGCGATTGCTGTTGGCGTGCTGGCCTGGGCAAAAGGCCACAATCTGATTGTAGCCGTGCTCAGTCTGGATCTGATCGCCTTCCAGTTTGGCCTGCTGGAGTCGAACAATCTCTGGGATTACCTGATCGACCCCTTCGCTGCCATCACCGCACTGGTTTATGCCACATCAACCCTGCGCGCGCAGTGGCGAGCGGCGGCTGGCCAGCCACAGCACCACAAACATCAGCCCATTGCCGATGATGGCCGTGTAGTACAGATCAAAGGGCATATTCTCAGCCGAGAACAACACGTTGTTGCGGGCGAGAATAACCCAGCCGGTGAAAAGCATGGTTACGGCTATACCGAGCCAGGCGTGCTTGGCGCCACCGCGACGGCAAAAAAAGCCAAATAGGTAAAGACTCAACAGACCTCCACCCAGCAAGGCCACAATGATCGTCAGTGCGTCTTGCAGGGTCTTGGTGTCAGCGTAATAGAAGACGATGGCACCCCCTATCATCAGCCCGCTGACCGCCAGCGCCACACCGCGCGCCACTCTAAGATAATGCCGTTCATCGGCTTCTTTATTCAGATGACGGCGATAGATATCCACCACGGACACCGCCGAGATCGCGTTAATACTGGAATCCAGCGACGACATGGCTGCTGCCAATGCCGCCGCCAGTACCAGCCCCACCAAGCCGGCGGGCAACTCACTCAGAATAAAAAACGGTAAAATCTGCTCGGCCTTGCGCTCACCACTAAGCATTTCAGCGGCTTCAGGTACGGGGAATTGCAGGTAAAACACATACAAGGCCGTTCCCAGAAACATGTAGAAGGCCCAGATCGGCAAGCTGCTCAGAGCACAGACCCACATGCCCCGCCGCGCTTCCTGTTCGGTTTTAGCCGCACAGTAGCGCTGGACTGTATTCTGGTTACTGCTGTACTCGGTCAGCCAGTTCACCAACCCCAGCACCAGCATCATGGTGCCGGTTTTGCTCAGCAGGCTAAGATCCCAGCTAACGGGTTCCAGCTCACCGTTACGCCATTCGGAAAAACCCAGCTTACCGTGCTCGCTGGCGGTACTGAGCACCTGCCCGAGACCACCCGGCAGCAAATCGACGATGACCCACAAACAGGCAATCCCGCCAAACAGCAGCACCAGTGTTTGTATAACGTCCGTCCAGATAACCGCTTCTATGCCACCGGCAACGGTATAGAAGGCGACAAAAACCCCGGCCAGAACAATACACCACACAGGATCGAGACCACTGATCTCGAACAATAGGAGGCTGATCAGGTAAAGAATGGTGCTCACGCGAACCAGCTGGGCAATCATGAATGACGCCGCACCGTACACCCGCACCGAGGGCCCGAAGCGATCCTCAAGAAACTCATAGGCGGTAATGGTATTGCCCCGCCGGAAAAACGGCAGGAAATAGCGCGCGGCAAAAAAAATGGCTACTGGCAACATCAGGTTCGGTAGATAACGCAGCCAGGCGGTTTTGTAGGCGTCTGCCGGGTAGGCCAGAAAGGTCACGGAACTGATTGAGGTTCCGACCAGACTGAGGCCAATCACCCAGCCGCGGTAATTGCGCCCCCCGACAAAGTAATCATCGGTGGAGTGCGTTTTGCGCGAGAAAAAGACCCCGAGCAATAAAATAGCGAGCAGATAACCCGCCAGAACAACAACATCCGTCAGACTCACTGGCCCGTCCCCGCCGCGGATTCCTCAACATTGTGATAGTGCAAATAGTGGCTGCTTTCATAAAGCCCTTTGGCCAGCTTTTGCAGGTGCTGCGCCTTACCGGGATTAGCCGCGCTGTGATCTGCAGTGGAGTCCTCACTGTAAAGCTTGTGAAGTTTGGCCTTGTCGCCGCTTGACTGCATGCGCAGCATCCAATCCTTGCTGATCACACCGATCACCGGATGGCGCTTGTCGGCCGTCTGGGTAAACACATAGCGCTCCTCGCCCTCCGGGTGTTTGGTGTAATCGCGTCCCAACCCAGCGTACTCATAGGGCACACCAAACAGACCGGCAACCGTTGGCAATACATCAACCAGACTAACCGCGTCTTCAACCTTTTTCGGCGGAAGCAGTTTGGGCGCATAAATCATGTGTGGAACATGCAGGCCGTCCAGATCGAGCTTCTCATAAAAATCGGCCATATGCGGCGTAATGGTGATGCGGTTATTGTGGTCGCCATAGAACACAAATACCGTGTTATCAAAGTAGCCACCTTCCTTGGCCATTTTGAAAAACTCGCCGACGTTATAGTCAAGAAAGCGGACCGCGTTGTACTGCTCGGCGCTTTTGAAACCCGCCTGATACAGCGTTTCATCGTCTGGACGGTCTGGTTCAAAATCGCCCATATCGTCCGGCAAGGTAAAGGGCCGGTGGTTGGCTGCCGTCTGAACAATGGCAAAGAAAGGCTTTTCCTTGGGGATGTCACGCAGGACTTTATCCGCCTCACGGAACAGACTCAGATCGGAAATCCCCCATACATCGACTCGTGGCTCGGTGTAAGAACCCTCTTCGTAGAGATGCAGATCATCGATGCTGGCCTTGATCAGGGCACGCATATTGGCCCAGCCGGCGCTGCCACCAAGAAAATAGTATTTCTCGTGATCGGTAAAGGCATTAACGATCGTGCGCTGGTGAGCAATGAGCGGATTGCGGGTCGCGGTCTTTACCGTCGAAGTGTCCGGCAGACCGGTAATGCTGGCCCAAACGGTTTTGGCGGTACCTGACACCGGCACGTAAAAGTGCTCAAAGAACCAGCCATTGTCCGCAATATCGTCGAGCACCGGGGTGGTTTTCAGGGGGTTACCGTAAGCACTGACGCGGCTCGCGCCCAGCGACTCCAGCATGATAAAGACGATATTCGGCGGGCGTTCCATGCCGGCAAAAGGCGCTTGCTTATCGGCTTCAACCCGACGCAGGAAATTGAGTCTTTCACTATTGCGTTCGCTATCGCTGAGACCAAGGTACTCGGCGACGGTATCGTAGTGCGCCTGCACCTGCGCGATGTCGTAGCGAGCCTCACTGAAGTCCATGGTTTCGTAAAAGTACAAAACCGAATTTAGCCCCAGCGCACCTATTTCCGGGTCGCCGGTAAAAAAGGCGTTGTTCCAGCGCAATGGCACGTCAGACAGGCGCCCGATCGAAGTCCAAAAGGCCACCATAAACACCAGAAAGCAGCGCCAGGTTACGGCCCATTTGCCCAGTTTTTCGCCGGGCGCGGAAAAGATTTGGCTTATTGCCCCTTTGCCGAAGCGGTAGACCAGCATACACAGCACGATCACTCCCAGCGTAATCCATACCACCGGATAACTTTCCCAGATCATGCTGGTTGAGATAGCGATATCGTCGAAGAAGCGGACAACGGTGGAATCCATGCGGATGCCAAGGTAGGCGTAGTGACCGAGATCAAACACGTTGAATAACGTCAGCAGCAAGGCCACCAGCAGGACATAGCCCACGGCAATGCGCTGGGGCCAGGCCTTTTCCAGCAGGTGGAAGCGCGGCACCATCAATAGCAGCAGCGGCATGGTGAGGAGAATCGAAAGGCGAGCGTCAAAGCGAAGGCCAATCCCCCAGGCCTTGGCCAAAGCGCCAAAGGTCGCCGCTTCATTGTCACTAAAATCAGCAAAACCGAAAAAGAAAATCAGCCGAAATACGAGCTGCACAGCAAACAGCAGAAGCGCCACGGCTAGCAACAGGCTGAGCCGCCGCGATTGTAATAGACGCATGAACCGTTCTCTCCCCCGGAAACAAAGCGCGCAATTGTAGCAGGGGCGCGGCTGGGGAATAAGGCCACTGCCTCAACGATATGGCAATTTACGGCTCAGATGACTATCATATGCCCCGCTTCAGGCAGCACGGACTTGGTTTGTGCTGCGGCCAAATCCCGGCCAGGGTGGCTCAGGCCTGTGTGATCCGCAGCCTGCAGGTGGCCCGCTTCAAACCCGTTTTCACCAAAGTAAACACCACAAACAGGAATCTTTACTCATGAAACAACCCGTTCGTGTCACCGTTACAGGTGCTGCCGGTCAAATCGGCTACGCTCTGCTGTTCCGCATCGCTTCCGGTGCCATGCTGGGCGACGATCAGCCCGTTATCCTGCAGCTGCTCGACATCACCCCCGCCATGGACGCCCTGCAAGGCGTAAAAATGGAGCTGGACGATTGCGCCTTCCCGCTGCTGGCCGACATCGTAACCACTGACGACCCGAACGTTGCTTTCAAAGACACTGACTACGCCCTGCTGGTTGGTGCCCGTCCGCGTGGCCCCGGCATGGAGCGCAAAGACCTGCTGGAAGCCAACGCCGCCATCTTCTCGGTACAAGGCAAGGCGATCAACGACAACGCCAGCAAAAATATCAAGGTTCTGGTTGTCGGCAACCCCGCCAACACCAACGCCCTGATCACTCAGCGCAACGCGCCGGACATCGACCCGCGCAACTTCACTGCCATGACGCGTCTGGATCACAACCGCGCCATGACTCAGATTGCCCAGAAAACCGGCAAAACTGTTAATGACGTGAAGAACATGACCATCTGGGGCAACCACTCTGCTACCCAGTACCCCGATCTGTTCAACACCAAAGTTGACGGTAAAAAAGCGACTGATCTGGTTGATCAGGAATGGTATGAGAACGACTTCATCCCGACTGTTCAACAGCGCGGCGCAGCTATCATCAAGGCTCGCGGTGCGTCTTCTGCAGCCTCTGCAGCCAATGCGGCTATCGACCACATGCGCAGCTGGGCGCTGGGCACTGACGGTGACGATTGGGTCAGCATGGGCGTATACAGCGACGGCAGCTACGGCATTGCCGAAGGCCTGATCTACTCATTCCCCTGCCGCTGCAAAGACGGCGACTGGGAAATCGTTCAGGGTGTTGAAGTCGGCGATTTCAGCCGCGCCAAAATGGAAGCGACTGAGCAAGAGCTGGCCGAAGAGCGCGACGCCGTTAAGCATCTGCTGCCCTAATCAGCGCCTCGCACTGCCTATCGAAAGCCACCCCTAGGGTGGCTTTTTTATGGCTGATTGATTTTGGCTCCAGTCTGACTGCCCGCTCAGAACAGGGTTTTCATCGTGCCACCGTCAACCGTGACTGTTTCGCCGTTGATATAACTCGCCGCCGGCGACAGCAGGAAGGCCGCGGTGCGGGCAAATTCTTCCGGTCGACCGAAACGCCCCATCGGCACCTGAGCTTCCATCGCCGCACGCTGATCTTCTGGTGTGATCGCCTTGGCTTTTGCCTGATTCGAAACCAACGCCTTGATCCGATCAGTTTCTACGATCCCCGGCACAATGCAGTTAACGCGCAAGCCCTCTACCGCCAGCGAGCGGGATAGACTTTTCGCCAGACTGGCGACGCCCGAGCGCATGACATTCGACAACAGCAGAAAATCGATGGGCTCTTTTACCGAGGACGAGGTCATAAACAGGATATTGCCCTGCCGTTTGACCAGTGAGGGTAACGCCGCCCTGACCAGCCTTACCGCACTAAGCAAAGTTAATTCAAAGGCGCCCTGCCAGGCGGCATCATCAAAATCCCGAAAGCCACCGGGCGGCGGCCCACCGGCATTGACCACCAAGGCGTCAATACCACCAAAGCGCGCCTCGGTCTGGGCCACCCAGTCTTCTATCTCGGCTGGATTACGCACGTCACAGCGCTGGGCGTGACAACCCGGCAGTGCCTCTGCGGCACTGGCGATGGCTTTCTCGTCACTGCTACTGATGCTGAGGTTGGCGCCCTCATCCTGCAGACATTGCGCAATCGCAAAGCCCAAACCGCGGCTGGCCCCCGCCACCATCACGGTTTTACCCGCTAAACCCAAATTCATAGGACTCTCCCCTGTTAATGTTGACACTTTGCCCGTTAATGTTGACACATGGCTTGCCTTGTTCCGGCTTTTCCATAAAAATGTCGCCTTGTTGTCCGATCCTGCCGCAATATGGCTCCAAACGTGCCTCCAGCAGCAGTCTGCGTTGTTTTTTCACCCCTCGCAGCAGACACATTTCCATTGAGTGCATATACTCATTGAAAACATAAACTATCAGTCCATAACAGACAGCCGACTATGAGCAACCAGAGTACATCCAGCTACCACCACGGTAACCTGCGAGAAGAATTGATTACCCATGCCGAGAAACACCTGCTGGAAGGCGGCATAAACGAACTCAGCTTGCGCGCACTGGCGCGTGAGATTGGCGTTTCCCAGACGGCGCCCTACCGTCACTTTAAAGACAAAAACGCCCTGCTCGCAGCGCTGGCGACCGAAGGCTTTAGTCGCCTGTTAACGCAGCTCAACGAGCATTCCAGTGGCGAAGATCCCATTCAGGACCTGATCGCCCTGGGTATGGACTATGTTCACTTCGCTCAGGAAAATACCGAAATCTTCCGCCTGATGTTTGGCCCGGTTCTACTGCCACGCAAACAGTACACCGAGCTGTTCGCTGCCGGTCGCGAAGCGTTTTACCACGTTCAGCGCATTATTGAGCGCGGTGCTGAACAGGGTATTTTCGGCAAGGACGATATTCCCAGCATGGCCCATACAGCCTGGGCCGGCGTACACGGTGTGGCGACGCTGATTCTCGACCATGGCGACAGTTTCGGCTATTACCACGACCTCGACAGTCAGGCGCAGAAATCCCTGAAAATCATGGTCGAAGGCCTCAAGACCCACGCCGCAGCCTGACCGCGTGCAGCAACACCTCCGCTACAGGCGCCTTAGCACTTGTAGCGGTGGCGCAACAATCACCTCTCGACAAAACCACCAGCCTGACACCGCCACCAAACTCGCTGCACCGATCGGTGCCGCCAACCAGAACATCGGGTGCCATGAAGGCTCCATATCCAGCAATCGGGTTTGAATCAGGTAGAGGCAAATTTCTGCACCAACCCCTGCCAACAAACCGGCCAGCAAGCCAATCAATGCAAATTCCGCCAACAGGCAAGTTCGAATAAGTTGCCGCGAGGCTCCCAGTGTCCGCAGAATCGCGTTTTCATGCAGGCGGCTGTCGAGACTGGCCTGCAAGTTGGCAATGCCCACCAACAAGGCGCAGGCAATTATCAGCACCAGCACCAGTTCCAGTGCCGCCGACACCTGATCAACCACAGTGCGAGCCTGCCGAATAACCGCATCCATTTCGATCAGGGTAATCGTGGGAAAACGACTCAGCAGATCATTCAGCAGTACCTTGTCGTTCGCGTCGAGATAAAAACTGGTTATGGACGAGGACGGATAAGCCTCTAACACCCCCGGCTCGAACAGCAGGAAAAAGTTCGGGCGCATACTGTCCCAGCTCAGGCTGCGCAGGCTGCTGACTTCTGCCTCCAAGGGCAGGCCGCCAATGCGAAAACCGAGTCGCGTGCCCACGCTGATACCCAGTCGCTCGGCAAACTCCTCCTCAACTGACACCTGCGCCATAGCGTCATTACTATCCGTCCACCAATGGCCGGAGGTCAGTTTATTGTCTTCCGGCAGCTGCTCACTCCAGCTCAGATTGATTTCCCGGTTAACGCTGCCCCGATTGGCTTCGATTTCAGGGATTTCATACACATCCTGCCCGTCGATCGTCACCAGCCGCCCGCGCACCATCGGGTACAGGCCAGCACTGCGAATGTCGTGTTGGTCGAGCCAGGCATCCACCGGTGCGACCTGGTCCGGTGCGATATTGACCAGAAAATGATTCGGCGTATCGGTCGGCAACTGGAGCTGCCATTCCTTCATCAGACTGGAGCGCGCCGCAATAATGCAGAGCAGGACCATCAAGGCCAGCGCCAGACTGACCACCTGAAAGGCATTCGCCTGTCGCCGCCGAACCATGGCCGACAGGGCAAGTTTCATCACACCGCCGGCGCCCTGCGCCCACCGTCGCAGGCTGGTAAACAGACGCAGCACCAAAATACCGGCTAGGCCCAATATCACAGCGACGCCGACCAATACTGCCAACACCAGCTCAACTGAGCCGGTGTACCAGAGCATTAGCAAAAACAGCCCGGCAATCCCGGCGCCAGCGCTGACGCCGGAACTTAAGGATTCGTTGCCCAGATCCCGCCGCAGAACACGCAGTGGCGGCACACTGCGCAGACGCAAGACCGGCGGCAGGGCAAAACTGGCAACACACAGCAGCGCCGTAATGGCCCCCGCCAACAGCGGGCGCAAGGTTCCGGCGGGCGGGGTAAAACCGACCAGATCACGAATCATGGCAAACAGCGCGGTCTGCACTCCTAGGCCCAGAGCCCAGCCGAGCAGTGCCGAGACCAGCGCCAACAGCAAAATATTCCCCACATAAAGGCGCGTTATCTGAGAACTGCCGGCACCGAGCGCCTTCATAACCGCAACAGTATCAAGATGTCGCTGGCTGTAGCGCCGCGCGGCCAGGGCGACCGCAACACCTGCCAGCGCCACACCGAAGCTTCCCGCCAGCAGCAGAAACCGCTCTGCCCGCTCCAGGGTTCTGGCAATCTGCGGTTGGCTATCGTCGAGACTCTGCCACCGATCACTGACCGTCAGCTGCGGCTGCAATGCGGTTTGCACCTGCGCCAAGGGCTCCGACGCCCCGGCAAACAGATATCGGTAATCCACCAGACTGCCGGCCTGCACGACGCCGCTACGCGCCACATCCTGCTCGTTAATCAGAACCCGTGGCCCCATGCCGTAAAAGCTGGTGCCGCGGTCCGGCTCGGTAATTAGCGCCTGCTCCGCGCGCAGACTCACATCACCCAGTTGCAGTGCATCGCCAATCTCAATCCCCAACAGAGGGAACAATCGTGAATCGAGCCAAGCTGTCCCGGCCGGCGGAATCTCACGACTTGCAAGGGGAAGGCCAAAAGGCTCGTCGCTGATTGTCAGCTCACCCTTGAGGGGATAGCGCTCCGATACTGCCTTAATCGAGGCCAGTTCCATCGCCTCACCAGCCACAACCATCGAGCGAAATTCAATCACGCGGGCGGTTTCGACCCCGTCTGGCAATTCAGCAAACGCCTCAGCTGGCAGAGCTCTGGGCGTTTTCAACACCAGATCGGCGGCCAGAAACTGATGGCTCTCCCCTACAATGCCCCGCTGCAAGCGCTCGGCAAAACCCGCCACACCGCTGACGATGGTGACTGCCAATAACAACGACACCAACAAGAGCGCCAGTTCACCGCCGCGCCATTCCCGCATTAACCAGCGCAGATGACTCATGCGGGCAAGGCCTCACCGGTGTCTTCCATAATTTCGCCCGCCGCCAGTGTAATCCGGCGCGCACAGCGTTTTGCCAATATCGGCTCATGGGTAACCAAAACCAGAGTTGTGCTGCTCTGAGCGTTTAGGCTAAACAGCAGGTCATTGACGCTGGCTCCCGTGTCGGCATCGAGATTACCTGTAGGTTCATCCGCAAACAGGATATCGGGCTGCGGCGCAAAGGCCCGCGCCAGTGCCACCCGTTGTTGCTCACCGCCTGACAGCTGGCGTGGGTAATGATCGAGCCGATGTCCCAAGCCAACCCGATTCAGATAGTCCTTGGCGACTTCTGCAGCGCTTCGGTCACCGCGCAATTCCAGCGGCAACATCACATTTTCCTGAGCAGTCAGGCCGGGCAGTAATTGAAAAGACTGAAAGACAAAACCCACCAGCCGGGCCCGCAGCGCGGCTCGGCCATCTTCGTCCAGCGCATTAAGATGTTCGCCCGCGAGCCAGATATCGCCGTCGGTCGGCTCATCCAAACCGGCCAGCAAACCGAGCAGTGTCGATTTGCCGGAACCCGAAGGGCCGATGATCGCCACCGATTCACCGCGCTTGATTTCGAGGGAGGTCCCTTTCAATATGCACAACTCGCTATCGGCGACCTGCACCCTTTTACTCACATTCTTTGCGTGAATCATGAATTCTGGATCTGCTCCCTCTAAAAACACTCTATTACGTACCAGACGCCTGATTGGTGCCCTGTGCTGGGCATTTTTTCTCGCCAGCGCCACTCAGGCGCAGGTGCTTGTGGTCGGCGACAGTATTGGCGCTGGCTACGGCGTTCCCGAGCAGCGCAACTGGGTGTCGCTGCTTGATGCTGAGCTCAAGGATACCCGAGTTATCAATGCCAGTATCAGCGGTGACACCAGTAGCGGGGCAAAATCCCGTTTACCTGCCCTGCTGAACCACTTTTCGCCTAAGTTGGTGATCATTGAAATTGGCGGCAATGACGGGCTCCGTGGTCAGCCGGTGAAGATACTGAAGCAAAACCTGACCGACATGATCGCCATGACACGCGACAGCGGTGCAAAGGCCATTCTGTTGGGTATGCGCATCCCGCCAAATTACGGCAAGGCCTACACCGACGCCTTCCATGACACCTACCACAAAGTTGCGCAGGAGCAGAATGTTCCCTTGCTGCCTTTTTTGCTAGAGGGTATCGCTCTGAACCCGGCGCTCATGCAGGCTGATCGCATTCATCCCAACGAAAAAGCCCAAGTGAAAATACTACAGAATGTTCTGCCGCTGGTGCAGCAAAGTCTGCATTAAGAATTTTTCAGGGTATGCCAGAAAAGCTAGAACCAGTCGCGATTACCGTGGATGTAGACCCGATCGAAATTTTCATCCGAACTGGTGACGTAAATAATAAACTCGATAAACCCCACCATCATCATGATCAGTGTCGGTATCGCGAACAACAACAGCCCCCCGAGTGACACACACAGCATGATGGCCGCTGGCTGCCGGTGGCCCAGATAAAACTTGTGTACGCCCAGCCAACCAAAAAAGAAGGCCAGCAGGGCCGCTGTGATCCGTTCTTTTTCCGGGTGCTTTACGTAGCAAGGGTCGAGATAGATATTTTCGGCTGAGGTCTCTGCCGCCTCAAAATCAACATGCATACCACTACCGGGATAGCGCTCTGACAGCCAGTTGATCCCGGCAAACTCATAACGACGTCCGTCATCGGCGGCAATGACACCGCGACTGGTATCCTCGTTAAAATCCAAAACAACGCCCTTCATACACTATCCTTCCAGCTCGCCCCATTCGGGTGCATGTTGCTCTGTTAAGCATAGTCCAAAATTCAGCGCTCCCCACTCCTCCTGAATTTTCCTGAAGATGAAGGGAATGTAACCCAGCGAAGGTAGGCAACCTACGTACACTCAGTGCCGAAATTCAACGCTACGATACTCATAAGACCATAACCTTCATGATCAAAAGCAAACTGAATACACGCAAAAAACCCGTTTCTTTGTTTCTAACCGCCGCAGGCTTGACCTTGCTTTCCGGCAGCACCCTCGCCCAGCCCAGCGAATCCAAAGCGACCAAGGTCGTTACCAAACGCGCGGCTCTCGAGGAAGTTGTGGTGACCGCCCGTCGCCGTGAGGAGAGCATGCAGGAGGCACCTGTCGCAGTATCCGCGATGTCCGGAGATGCGATGCGCCAACGCGGTATCGCCAATACCAGCGAGCTGACCAAGAGTGTGCCCAGTCTGGAAATCAGTCAGGGGCGTGCCAGCCAGATCTATATCCGCGGTGTCGGTCAGCGTTCGGGTTTTGCCCGGGTTGATCCGACCGTCGGTGTCTATCTGGATGACCTGTTTATCCCGCGCTCCGACAGCCAATTGCTGGATACGGTTGATATTGAAAATGTACAGGTCCTGCGCGGCCCACAAGGCACCCTGTTCGGCAAGAACACCACCGGTGGTGCCATGGTACTAACCCTGGCCAAGCCCGGCGATACACAAGAAGGCTATGTGGACGTAACGCTCGGCAGCTTGGGAGCCCAAACCGTTCGCGCTGCCTGGACACAGCCAATCAGTGACGACCTTTCCATGCGCGTGGCAGTCAACAACCGCCGCCGGGATGGCTTTACTGAAGACGTTGTCTCCGGCCAAAAAGGCGGCTCCGTCGATCGTATAGCCGCCCTGCTGCAAACCCGCTGGGATGCCAGCGACAGTATTTCCGTCAACACCCTGCTGTTTTTGAGCGATCGGGATGACACCCTTGAGCACAATAACTGCCGCATCAATAATCAGCAGGCGTTGTTTCTCGAAGGCCTGTATCTGGCGTGGCCGGGCGACACGGACCCCGCTCAGCCAACCGCCTACCGTGAAAACTGTGAGTCCAACTCCCGTGAGCGTCTGGGCGACCTGAAAAGCAACACCGGTCCTCACCCCAACCTGAATTGGGACCAGCAACAGGCTCTGTTCGGCACCACCGTAGAGTGGCTGTACAGCGACGACCATCAACTTAAAGGTGTGCTTGGTGCCCGCAAAGCCGAAAAAGGCGAACTGGTTACCAGCGACCAGGATGGCGGCCCCGGCAACTGGTCCGAGTCACACAACCACGGTACATCTGAACAGAAGTCGTTCAGTGCCGAGCTGCAGTTCAGCGGCGGCTTTGCCGACGACCGACTGCGCTATACCGGCGGTCTGTTCTATATGCTTGAAGAAAACTTTGAGCCCTTTACGCTGGTCTCCGGCTTCGGCGGACTGGATTCCCAGACCATCGCCGAGCTCGGTGCTGGCCAGGAACCCACTCGCCCGACATCCACGGGTGGCGTTGTCAGCATCCCCGGTATTGGCGGCGTCGCTCCCGGCACGCCCTTTGTAGGCGCCGTAACAGGCAATCCGATTCAGCAGAATGAATTCGATCTGAAGAATACGACGCTGGCGGCCTACGTGCAGACGTCCTATGACCTGACCGAAGATCTCGAACTGACACTGGGTATTCGCTGGACCTCGGAAAAGCGCGAATCCAACCTGATACTGACTCAGGCCGACACCACGGCCATTGAAAACCGTATGCGGGCGGCTGGGCTCGTGGGCGCCTGTCTCGGCCCGGCGCTGCCCGCCGTGTGTCAATCCAATGTGCCCTGGGCAGCCGATCCGGTCGGCTTGGTCGCGGCTTTGTTCCCCGATCTTAATGGCGACGGCATTGACGACTTCCCAATGAACACCACGCCGTTCAAAGACGAGAGCAAGGAAAAAACCTTCAGCAAGGTTACTCCGATGGCTTCTCTGTCCTACACCATTCCGGGTTTGGGCGACGGCTTTCTGTCCAGTGCGACGCTTTATGCCACCTATAGTGATGGCTTCAAGTCCGGTTTCTTCGAACCCCGCGTTCAGGATGGTTTGCAACAGGTTGAACCGGAAGAAGTCAAAAACTTTGAGCTTGGCTACAAGCTGGAAGCTCTGGAGCGCTCGCTGCGAATCAACGGCGCGATCTATACCATGGAGTTCACCAACCAGCAGTTGATTCAGGTGCAGACGGATTCTGCCGGTAATCTGGCGGTCGTGTTCGACAACGCAGGTAACTCCGACATCAAAGGTACCGAGCTGGAAATCCAGTGGATGCCTTCGGCCAATATGCTGGTGAATTTCTCAGCCAGCTACAACGACTATTCGTTCACCGAATTCAGCGATCGCGATCTGCTGCAAGCCTCACTGGGCAATACCGTTGTCGTTGACCGTACTGACGAGCCCTTCCCCGTATCGCCAGAAGAGACCTACTCGGTCGGCGTGCAGTACACATGGGAAACCTCGGTGGGTGCGTTTACCCCGCGAATTGATGCGTCTTACAAGAGCGAGATTTATCTGGGTCTCGACCGGGGATCTTTTGAAGCCTATGAACGCGACAAAGAGCTTGCGGGCGACCCGGCCAAAACACTGGTGGATTTGCGCTTCAGCTGGTCCAGTCTCGACTACCGCACATCCGTTGCTGCCTTCGTGAAGAACGCCACTGACGAGCGCTATCAGCCTGGCGCAGCCTCTGTCGGCTCATCACTCGGCACATTCTTCAGCTTCTACGGTGAGCCGCGCACTTACGGTTTAGAGCTTCGCTACGAGTACTGAGGCCTCGCGCCTCAGCTGGCGAGCCGCATCTGCCGGAATCTCCGTGGCGAAATTCCGGTCCAGCGGCGAAACGCGTGGTTGAAGGCGCTCTGCTCTGAGTAGCCCAGCATTTGTGCCACCTCAGTTAACTGCAGGTGGCCTTCCTGCAGATAATCCTTGGCCAGCGTCAAGCGAGTCTCATCCAACAAAATCTGAAAACTCAAACCCCGCGCCTGCAGTTTGCGCTGCAGACTCCTGCCCGACATTTTCATATCCGATGCCACCCGCTCGAGCGACGGCGCGCCATTGCGACAGTGCCGGGAAATCGCCAGGCGAACCTTCTGATCAAAGCCATCGCCTTGAGGCAACTCGGCGAGCAGCTTGTCGGCCTGTGCCTCAAGAATACTGAGCAGAGCCGGGTCGGCCTGACGCAGTGGCAGATCGAGCTGATCAATGGGAAAGCGCACAATGGTGCTGCGCTGATTGAAGGCCACCGGACAACCGAAGTAGTCCTCATAGACGCTCACGTCGGCCGGCGCATCATGCAAAAAACACACGTATTCAGGGGTCAGCGGACGCTGGGTGATATTGCGCGCAAACTGAACCAGTGCCGTAATGGCGACTTCGTCAACCAGTTGGCCGGGTTGCACACAGGTTTCGCCCCACTCCAGCTCCATACTGCTACCACTGAAATGGGTATCCATCGGGCCGTGATCGTAGACTAGGCGCACATAGCGTTCCAACCGCGACAGGGCCTGAGCGAGATTGGCGCAGGCCAGCAAAGCGTAGCCGAGAATGCCGATATGAGCCGGCGTGATCAGCCGCCCGATCTCGATTCCCATGGCCGGCACCTGCAATACGCTGTCGGCTCGCTCCAGCAAGCGCTTCCACTCGGACATAGGAAAGCGTCCAAGCGGGTCACTGGAGGTATCGGGCCATGGCTCACCGAGCAAGGCTTCAGGGTCGAGATCGCGCCCTTTCAGGTACTCGAAAAGCAGGCCGACATAAGCGGTAGAGATATAGGCTTCACGCTGCATGTCGCCAATTATCAAAAAACTGTCCGTGGCGGTCAATTAGTCCGTTCACGTTTTCGTCATGATGAAGTCCACACTAGGGGGGGATCTATGACTGCGTGGATTGACTACTACATTGCTCTAACCGGGCATTCGCCTGAGCCGAAGCAGATGCTGCTGATGTCGCTGACCCCGATTTTTATCCTTGCGCTGGCGGTGGAATACGGCGTTATGCGACGCCGCTCACGCACCCAGAACTTTCAGCTGGGTGACATTGCCACCAATTTCGGCCTCGGCGCCAGCTACCAACTGGTTGAGCTGCTCTACCACGCACTGTTTCTCGGATTGGCCATGGCCCTACTGTGGGAATTCCGCCTGACAACCATTGAGATGACACTGCCCATGTGGGGCGTGCTGCTGTTTGCCCAGGAATTTTTCTACTACTGGTTTCACCGCGCCTCCCACCGCATACGCTGGTTCTGGTGCGCTCATGTTGTTCACCACTCTGGCGAGCACATGAACCTGAGTACTGCCATGCGCCAGAGCATGACCTACTCCCTCAACTTCAGCCAGATTTTCTGGGTACCGCTGATTCTGGCAGGTTTCCCGCCTGCGGCGGTCATGGTGGCCTACTCCATCAATCTAGCCTACCAGTATTTTGTGCACACCGAGGCGGTCGGCCGCATGTCGCCACTGGTGGAGTTTATTTTTAATACGCCCAGCCACCATCGCGCCCACCACGGTCGCAACGATCTGTACATCGACAAGAACTATGGTGGCATTGTGATTTTCTGGGATCGTATATTCGGCACCTTTCAGGCGGAACAGGACGACGAGCCCGTGGACTACGGCATTCCCCGCCAGATCAAAAGCCGTAACCTGATTGCCCTGAACTTTCACGAATGGCGAGATATGTTTAACGACATGCGCGCGCCCGGCCCGCTATTGCAACGGCTGGCGCATCTCTGGAAGCCACCGGAGTGGCAGCGCCCCTCACAGAACCAACCGACTTCTTCACTAGATGTGGCTTAATCACGTATTGCAGACACGGAGCACTACCATGAAAACCATCATTATCACCGGCGCCGCCTCCGGCATTGGCCGAGCCACCTCGGAACTGCTCGCCCGCGAAGGCTGGCACATCGGTTTGCTCGACATCAATCGTGAAGCCTTGGACAACCTGCAGAAAGATCTGGGCACCGACAAGTGCAGCGTACATGTCTGCAATGTCACCCAGTCCGACGAACTGAAAGGAGCGATCGACGCCTATGTGGCGTCGGTGGGTCATCTGGATGCGATATTCAACTGCGCCGGCATCATGGATATTTCACCTTTTGAGCAAATTCCGCTGGAGCGCCATCATCTAGCAATCGACATTAATATTCGCGGCGTGCTGGATGGTTTTTATTTCGCCTTTGAACACCTGAAAAAACGTGAGAAGTCCTGGGCGGTAACCATGTCTTCTGCGTCATCCGTTTACGGCATACCCAGTCTGGCCAACTATTCTGCAACCAAGTTCTGGGTCAAGGGAATGACAGAAGCACTGAATATTGAGTGGAAACAGCACGGCATTCATGTCACTGCAGTAGAGCCGTCGTTTGTGCGAACGCCGCTGTTGCATGGCAACGAGAGCAAGATTATCGACAGTATGGGAGTCGATCTGAAAGCTGAAGATATTGCGCAGGTCGTGTTGAAATCACTCAACAGCTCGCGCATTCATCATGTGGTGGGATTCAAGTACGGAACGATGCGCTTTTTGCGCAAAATATTGCCGAATGCGCTGGCGGCGTGGTTGATTAGCGCACTGGCGGGCTACTAACTAAAAGTCTTCTCTGGTGCTGCGGTCAGAACCGCAGCGCCACTTCCACATTGCGGTTCAGGCTGCCGTCCATTTCCAGCACCGCGTAGGTGCCCATATCCTGATGCATCAAAATCGGGACGGGCTCCATAAACAGCGGACGGCGAACGTACTTCAGCGCCCAGCCGAAATGCTCCACCTGATGCAGCGTTGCGATCTGTGAAGCGTTGAGATAAGCCTCAAGACTGTCGGGTACACAATCCACCCCTATGCGTCGCTCTCTCTGACTTGCCTGCATGGAAACCCCACCTGTATCATCCGGGAATCAAGGCCTTGCGGCCGATCTGGCAAAATCGGCCAGTGCATTAAAAGTAGCAGCACCCGGCGTCTGTCTGAATACGTAATTTCCACTGCTGGCGCGGCCTGCGCCCTCATCAACCGAACCTCAGGTAGCCTCGATCTGTCATGCTTGCCCAATGGACTCCAAACCTTGCTGACTGGGACCGTAACCATGTCTGGCACCCCTACTCCTCTTTTGAAAATCCGCCGCCCGTATTTCCCGTCGTCAGCGCAAACGGGGTACGTCTGAAACTCGCCGACGGCCGAGAAATTATCGACGGCATGGCCTCATGGTGGTCAGCCATTCACGGTTATAACCACCCGGTATTGAATCAGGCGGCGACCGAACAGCTTCAGTCCATGTCGCACGTCATGTTTGGCGGTCTGACGCACGCACCCGCTGTAAGCCTATGCCAAAAGCTGGTCGATATGACGCCCGACGGCCTTAATCGTGTGTTTATCGCAGATTCCGGCTCAGTGGCGATGGAAGTGGCCATCAAAATGTCCCTGCAATACTGGGCGTCAAAAGGTCAGCCGCAAAAACATCGACTAATGGCACTGCGCAATGGCTATCACGGTGACACCTTCGGCGCGATGGCGGTCTGCGACCCCGTTACCGGCATGCACCACCTGTTTAGCGAGATTCTGCCCAAGCACTTATTCGCGCCGGCACCGCAGGCCGCGTTCGACGAGGAGCCCTCAGCGGAGGATGTTGCCGCTCTGGAGCAACTCTTTGCAGAGCATCATCAGGAACTGGCGGCGCTGCTCGTCGAACCCGTCGTTCAGGGCGCTGGCGGAATGCGCTTTTATTCGCCCGGTTACCTGAAGGTCTTTCGCGAGCTGTGCGATCGCTATCAAGTGCTGCTGGTTTTCGATGAGATAGCCACCGGCTTCGGTCGCAGTGGCAAGCTGTTCGCGGCGGAACATGCCAATCTTTGCCCGGACATTCTGGCCGTTGGCAAGGCGCTGACCGGCGGCTACCTGTCACTCGCGGCCACACTCTGCATCGACGAGGTCAGCGACGTGATCAGCCGCGGCGAAGCCGGTGCCTTTATGCACGGCCCTACCTTTATGGGCAATCCTTTGGCCTGCGCTATCGCCAATGCGAGTATTGATGTATTGCTAGCTCAGGATTGGCAGAGTGAGATTCAACGCATTGAGCGAGGTTTGAACAAAGGGCTGGCGCCAGCCCGCGAACTCGATAATGTGGCCGACGTGAGAGTGCTCGGCGCGATCGGTGTTATCGAGTTGAAGGAAGCGCTTGATCTGCGCACACATCAGCAGCGCTTCGTCGACAACGGCGTGTGGGTACGCCCCTTCGGCAAACTGGTCTATACCATGCCGCCCTACATTATGTCGGATGAGGATTTGGCGACACTGACGGCGGCCATGATCAAGAGCGTCCAACATCAATGACCTTGAAAGAGCGCCTGTACGACACGATTTTCGGCACCGACAGTCGCGCCGGCCAGACCTTTGATCTGTTGCTGATCGCGGCAATCCTGTGCAGTGTCGCGGTGTTGCTACTCAATACCGTTGAGCCCTTGCATCGCCAATACGGCAGCCTTTTCTTCGGCATCGAATGGTTTTTTACCGTGGTCTTTACGCTGGAGTTTCTGACCAGACTGTATTGCTCACCCAATCGACGCGCTTACCTTTTTAGCTTTTACGGTATTGTCGATCTGCTATCGATATTACCAACCTATCTCGCACTAATGTTTCCGGGCGCCCAGCAATTACTGGTTATACGCCTGCTGCGGGTCTTGCGCATCTTCAGAATCCTGAAGCTACTGCGCTATCTCGCTGATGCCAATCTGCTCTTTCGCACCCTGGCAGCGGCGCGGCGCAAAATTGTGATCTTCGGTTTCAGCGTTATTACCGTGATCGTTATTTTCGGCTCACTGATGTACGTAATCGAAGGGCCACAATCGGGCTTTACCAGCCTGCCCAAAAGCATCTACTGGGCGATTGTCACCATCACTACCGTGGGCTACGGCGATATTACGCCCCAAACCTCGCTCGGACAGTTTGTGGCCGCGCTGGCGATGTTCACCAGCTACGCCATTATCGCCATCCCTACCGGCATCTTCAGCGCTGAATTGATTCAGGAAAGCCAACGCCAGCGTCGCCCCATTCAATGCAGCAATTGTGAACGCGGCAGTCACGAGCAGGATTCATCCTACTGTCGCTTTTGTGGCGCGGAATTACCAAAGCCCTTGGAATGACGTTTAGATGAACGATGGAATGATTCAGCCCGCCCTCTTTCTCGCGCACGGCAACCCGCTCAATGCGCTGAACAATACGCCCTTCGTTAATGACTGGCGCTCATTTCTACCCAAGGAAAAACCGCTTGCAATTCTCTGCGTCTCTGCCCACTGGGAAACGCTGGGCACTTTTGTCACCGCCAATGTAGCGCCAAAAACGATCCATGATTTTTCGGGCTTTCCTCCGGCGCTTTATAACATTCAATACCCCTGCCCCGGCGCACCTGAGCTGGCAGCTAACATCTGCGAGCGCAGCCCGGAGATTCAACCAACGCTGGATTGGGGGCTGGACCACGGTAGCTGGTCGCTACTGCTACATCTTTATCCGGACGCCGACATTCCGGTCTTGCAAATGAGCCTTGATCGTCAGCGCAGCCCACAGCAGATTTTCGAACTTGGGCGGTCCTTAGCCTGTTTACGCGATGAGGGTGTCTTGCTCATGGGTAGCGGCAATATTGTTCACAATATCCGGCAGTGGCTACAGAATCCGAATGGCGCCTTCGACTGGGCAGAATCGTTTGATCGCGCCGTCAGTACAGCGCTAATGCAGGGCGATATTGAATCGCTCATAAACTACCAATCCCTCCCTGAGGCCGACATGGCGGTACCCAGTGCCGAGCACTATCTTCCACTGCTATTTGTACTCGGCGCAGCGCGGGAGGGAGATCAGCTAAACACGACCGACTACCCGCCGCTTTCAATTGAACACTGCAGCATGAGATCACTCGGTTTTTGCACAGAAAGTACTACATGCGACCAAACTGGCACGCTATTTCTTGTTCAAAAGCGATAAAGCACTTCGCCGATTTTTGATAATGTTGGCCTTTAGCGCACAAAATAATATTCCAGAAAAACGAGAGAGCGATGCCAAGCTCGGAACACGGATACTAAAGCTGCTGGCGTGTACGACAATAGTGACCAAAGCAACCATTATTACTACTTATGATCAAAACACTACTCATCCCCGTCCAGAAACAGGGCCTACACGCCTTCACCCGCGAGGTTGAACAGGTCGTCGCTGATGCCTCACTCCCCGAAGGCCTCTGCACGCTCTTTATCCAACACACCTCAGCCAGCCTGCTGATTCAGGAAAACTACGACCCATCTGCTCAGGCCGATCTGGAAAACTGGCTAAACCAGCTGGTGCCGGAAAACGACCCGCTCTACACTCACACCCTCGAAGGCCCGGATGACATGCCGGCCCATATCAAGGCGGCCCTAACCGCCACCAGCCTGTCGATTCCCATACTCAACGGGCGTCTTGCTTTGGGCCAATGGCAAGGCATCTACCTCTGGGAGCACCGCCGTTTTAGCGGTCAACGACGGGTGATCGTCCATATCGGGAATTAAGGAACGTTAAGCTTTCGTTCACACCATGGCACTAGAATGGCAATCTGCTGTCGAAGCTGTGCTAATCTCTTGCTCGCCCCACACTGAATGGCGACCGATAACAAAGGAAGACACCATGCCACGTATTTTTGCCCTGCTGTTAGCCACTCTGCTGCCCCTGTCGGCGGCCGCCCTGCAGAAAGGCGACGCCCTGCCTGAGCTTTACCTCGCCGATAAAGGCGAACTGACACTGGATGCCAAACAGGAAATCGTCTACGTACCCTGGAGCACTGAGAATCTGGATACCCAAGGCCAGGTTCAGATTATCCAGTATATGGCCGCCCGCCCCTCGGCGGAAAAAGCCATCCGCCCCTTCACCGACAAGCTGGAAGAAACCGCCTATCCGGTTGAACTCCACCACGTGACAACCGTGGTCAATCTGGACGACGTAACCTTTGGCGCCTCTGGCTGGGCCCTGTCGGAGCTGGAGAAAAACAAGCGCGAATACGCCATGTCGACCATGGTGGCGGATATGGAAGGCAAAGGCCTCAAGACCTGGGGTTTTGAGCCCAAGGGTTCCGCGCTGATTATTCTCGATGAAGCCGGCAAGGTGCTGTACGTCAAAGACGGCAAGCTGAACAAAAAGGAAATCGACGCTGCAATTGCGCTGATTGGCGAGGAAGTCGCCAAACGCCGCTAAGCCACCTTGTTCGCTATGCCAAAGGCCCGCTCTGCGGGCCTTTTTCGTTTACCTTGCAAAAAATTAACACGCCCGGCCACTACCTTGACCCGTTTTCACTTTACAACCGTATAGTATTTGACGACCATAATGCACCGGCCCGCGCGGCTGACTTTTTCACTTGCCTGTACGGAATCCGTGATGACAGAGACCTACGACTACATCATTGTTGGCGCTGGCTCAGCCGGCTGTGCGCTGGCCAATCGCCTCAGCCGGGAAGCCTCGCGCCGGGTGTTGCTGCTGGAGGCTGGCGGCAAGGACAGCAACCCCATGCTGCACATTCCGCTCGGTTTTGCCTTCACCATGAAAGACCCCAAAGCCAGCTGGTGCTACAAAACCGAACCGGAGCCCATGCTGAATCACCGCGAGCTCGATTGGCCGCGAGGCAAAGTGCTGGGCGGCTCAAGCGCTATTAATGGCATGGTCTATATCCGCGGCCAACGCGAGGATTACGACGCTTGGGCTGCGGCGGGTAACCGCGGCTGGGGTTACGACGATCTGCTGCCCTACTTCCGTCGCTCCGAACACAATGTGCGTGGCCAGAACGAATACCACGGCGTCGGCGGCGGTTTGTGGGTGGACGAGCCCGCCGACAAAATGGAACTCGCCCAGCTCTACATACAGGCGGGCATTGAAAGCGGGATTCCCTACAACGAAGACTTTAACGGCGAACGTCAGGAAGGTATCGGCTACTACCAGCTGAATATCAAAGATGGCATGCGCCAGAGCACCGCTAAAACCTTTTTGAAACCCGTCGCCGACCGCCCCAACCTGAATGTTCAGACTGGCGCGTTGAGCACGCGCATTGAATTTGAAGGCAAAAAGGCCGTCGCCCTGCGTTATCGCCAAAAAGGTCAGGAAAAACGTGCGCTCTGCCGGGGTGAAATTATTCTCTGTGGCGGCACCATCAACTCGCCTCAGCTGCTGGAGCTCTCCGGTGTGGGCGACGGCGAATTCCTGCAAAAGATGAGCATTGAAACCGTCCATCACTTACCGGGCGTCGGTGAAAACCTGCAGGACCATTTGACGGTGAATACACAGTGCTCGTTGGCTGAAGTACCGACCTTCCACGACGAGCTTAAACCTCTGAGCATGGTGAAAAACCTTGCCAAGCTTGCGTTCAAGCGCAAGGGCTTGCTGATTCACCCGGCCTCTCAGGTAGGCGCCTTCTTCCGAAGCTCGGATGACGTTGAACGGCCCGATGCGCAGATTCACTTTACCCCGGCAGCCGGCGAGCCCGACGAAAAAGGCCGTATCAATCCGCTACCGGGCACCACCGCAACGGTTTGCTACCTGCGCCCGACCAGCCGCGGCTCTGTTCACCTGCGCGCGCGTAATCCGGAAACCCATCCGATTATCCGCGCCAATTATCTGAGCACCGACCACGACATTCAAAAGACCATTGAGGTTGTGCAAAAAACCCGCGAAATCTTCAAGGCGCCGAGCCTGAAAAAATACTACCGCGGCGAACTGCAGCCGGGTCCCGACGCCGACACTGACGAGAAAGTGCTCGAGCACATAAAACGCGTTGCGGAGTCGGTGTACCACCCTGTTGGCACTTGCAAAATGGGGAATGACGACATGGCCGTTGTCGACGACCGCCTCAAAGTGCGCGGCCTCGAAAACGTACGCGTTGCCGATGGCTCTATCATGCCCACCATTCTATCCGGCAATACCAATGCCACCTGTGTACTGATCGGCGAACGCTGCGCCGACTTTATTCTGAACAAGGAGTAAACCATGAGCTCGCAACCGTCTATCGATTCGGTACTTGCCCCCCTACAGAATACGCTGGATCTGCAGCGTGAAGCTTTTATCCGCGAAGGCGAAGTGGCACTGGAAACGCGCATTGACCGCCTGAATCGCTGCATCGCCATGCTGGTAGACCACCAGAAAGATATTTGCGCCGCCGTTAATGAGGATTTTGGTTGTCGTTCGCGCCACGTGACGCTGATGACCGATATTTTCACCTCAGTCGGCTCCCTCAAGTTTGTGCGTAAAAACCTGAAAAAATGGATGAAGGGCGAAAAGCGCAGCGCGCCTGTCCCTATGAATTTGTTCGGTGCTCGCGCCCGCATCCAGTATCAACCCAAAGGGGTGATTGGCATCATGACGCCGTGGAATGTACCGGTGAACATGATCTTCAGCCCGCTGGCTGACGCCATTGGCGCCGGTAACCGGGTGATGATCAAACCCTCGGAATTTACCCCGAAAACCTCGGAGCTGATGCAGAAGCTGTTCCGCGAATACTTCGAAGACAGTGAAATTTCCATTGTGACCGGCGGTGCCGAAGTTGGTGCTGCGTTTAGCAGTCTTAAATTCGACCATCTGATTTTTACCGGTGCCACTTCCATCGGTAAATTAGTGATGAAAGCCGCGGCCGAAAACCTGACGCCCGTGACGCTGGAACTGGGCGGAAAGTCTCCGGTGATTGTCTCCGACTCCGGCAACATCGAAGAGCACGCCGAGAAAATTATTGCCGGTAAAGGCATGAACTCCGGTCAACTCTGTATTTCGCCGGATTACTGCTTTGTGCCCGCCAGCCGCCTGGAAGCCTTTATCAGTGCTTGCAAGGCCACCATCAACACCCTCTACCCCACGATTATGGATAACCCGGACTACGTTGCCGTGATCAACGAGCGTCACTATGACCGGGTCAAAGGGTATATCGATGAGGCCAAAGAAAAAGGCGTTCGTGTTGAGGCGCTTAACCCGGCCGGCGAAGACTGGAGCGATCGCAGCAAGCACAAAATTCCGCTGCATTTGATTGTTGATCCAAGCGACGAACTGAAATGCATGCAGGATGAAATCTTCGGCCCCATCCTCAATATCAAACCCTATCGCACCATTGAAGAGTGCTTGAGCTTTATCAATCAGCGCGAGCGTCCGCTGGCCATGTATTACTTCGGCACCGATAAAATCGAGCGCGAACACGTTCTGGCCAACTCCATCGCCGGCGGCGTTACCGTTAACGATATTGCCATGCATGTTTCCTGTGATGATCTGCCCTTTGGCGGCGTCGGTCACAGCGGTATGGGCAACTACCGTGGCTTTGAGGGTTTCCGCACCTTCAGTCACGCGAAATCAGTGTATACACAGGGTTTTGTGAATCTTGCCAAGCTGGCCGGCACCCTGCCGCCCTATAGCGAGAAGGTCGACAATATGATGGCCCAGCAAATCAAGAAATAACTCGCCTAGCGCCGCGCGCAAACGCGCGGCGCACTTTGTTTGTATATCCCGACAGGTGTGAATATTTCCCGAGACCTGCCTCTCAAACGCTCTTTTTCGTCTCTCTGACGCTATAACCCTGCCGACTTTTTGCGACGCAGCGCAAAGTTCATGTTGTTTTCCGATAGCTAGCATTCGCCGACGGTTATCAACAGGAGTGCTACGCATGAAAAAGACACTGCTCGTTATGTTTACCTTGGCTTTCTGCACATCGGCTTTTGCCAAAGAAGGTCTGGTTATTGGTCTCGGCGCCGGTAAAGGCGAGTTAAAGCTTGATGAGGGCAGTAACTTTTCCAACGCCGACAAAGACGACGAGGACAACACTCGAAACGCACTAATTGGCTATCGTGTCGGCGATGCCCTGTCCTTTGAGCTCGGCTATCACGATCTGGGCGAATTCGAAATCAGCAACGGCCTGAGCACGCTCAGTGGTGAAACCGAGTCTGTATCACTATCAGCACTGCTGGGACTGCCTCTCACCCGGCATTTCAGTATTTTCGGTCGTGCCGGTTTTCACCACTGGACCGTGGATACCGCGAGCAATGCCTTTGGCCCGCGCGAGCGCGACGAGGCTGATGGCACCGATGTTATGTACGGGGCCGGTGTTCGAGGGGAGCTAACCGAATCCTTCGCCATACGCCTTCAGTACGACAAGCTGAAGCTGTCTGATGAAGAAGATGACGCCGATATCGGTGATTACGATGTGGCGTCAGTGGTTTTCGAAATGACGCTGTAACCGTGTCAGGTCGGGAGTGGGCTTAACGCCCACTCAAACGCTTCAGTTCTGAAATAATGGACGGCCACACTTCGGGTGAGGCTTGGTAAGGCGCATAGATGCTCAAGCGATCTGCGTCCTGACCGTATTTTTCATAGAGCTGTGCCGCGATGGTATCGGGCTCTCCAACCACCGCAAAATGATTGAGAAATTCATCGTCAATCAGGTCTGTCATGACATCCCATCGCCCTTCTTTTGACAGACGATTCAATTCCTCGTGTAAATCATCAACGCCCACGGCTTTCATGGGCGGCACATAGGCCGGGGTAGAACCGTAAAACGCCAGCAGTCCCTTTACCGTCTGTTTGGCGGCCTCAAATTCGGCCTCATTTGCTCCCGTGACGCAGATCGCTGCAATCTGCATGAGAAAATCCTCGCGCGTGCGCCCGGACTTTTCCAGGCCTTTGGCTACAGCGGGATACTGACGCTCTTTAAGGAAAGGGAGTGTATTAAAGGGGTGAACGATCAAACCGTCCGCAACTTCGCCGGCAACCTCAGTCATCTTCGGGCCCAGCGCACCTAACAGAATCGGTGGCACTCCATGTTCTAGCGGACCGGGATTAAACATCGGTGTCATCAGGGTGTGGCGGTAGAATCGACCCTCAAAATTCAATCGCGTGCCATTTTGCCAGCAATCAAAAAACGCCTTCACCGCCTGAATATATTCGCGCATACGCGGTGCCGGTGGATCGAAGTCTAAACCAAAGCGTTTCTCTATATGGGTTTTGATCTGGGGCCCAATACCGAGCAGAAACTTACCTTTGGAAAAACGCTGCAGATCGAACGCTTGGTAAGCGATATGCGAAGGGTTCCGCGGAAACGCCACCGCAATACCGGTGGCAATGTCCAATTCGGGCCGGGCCTGGGAAGCCAGCACCAGTGGGAAGAACGGGTCGCGACTGCCCTCCAGCGTATAGACGCCATCGTAACCGGCTTCGGCAAGCCGCGCTGCCTCAGCGGCAGCGGTTTCCATATCAGCGTAAAATGGCCCGTCGATCTTCATTATTATTCCACTGTAAGAAATTCGATAGGCGGATCGTTTCACTATGCGATCGTATTGTCAAATTAAGAAATTGTCAGTACAGTTCAGGCTGACGCAAGAGGAAACGTTGTGACCAACAGTCTGAACCGCAGAGCGCTGCGGCGTGAAGAAACCCGGGAAAAAATTCTCCGTGCTGCCGTGCGCATATTCGCTGAGCTCGGATTTGAAGCAGCGTCCATGGGCAGCATCGCGGCTCGTGCCGATCTCAAAAAAGCGCTGGTTCAATACCACTTTGAGACCAAGCTGAATCTCTGGCAGGAAGCCGTCAACTTTCTCTGGAGCGAGCTGCATACGCTGGAAGACGGCCTGCCCCGCCTTAGCGATTTCAGCTCGCACGACGATGAACGGGAGATTCTGCGTCAGGTGTTACGGGCCATCATTCGCTTCGCCAAGTCACACCCGGATTGGGTAGGCATTATGTTTCGGGAAGCATCGTCACCCGGTCCAAGGCTCGACTGGCTAGTGGAAAATCATCTGAAGCGAGACATCGAAGATGGCACCGCATTTATCGCCACAGCACAGAGCCACGGTTTGCTACCGGAAGGACCACCACTGCAGATCCTGAACATTATTTCCGGTGCACTCACCTACCCTTTGCTGGTAGCTCCGCTGACCAAACGCGCCACTGGCATCAATATGGCGAGTGACGAGTCACTGGATGCTACCGTGGATATTCTCTTGAATATGCTCAAGCCTTAGCCTGGAACGGTCTTTGCCAGAAAAGTAGCGGCTATTTCATTAAATGCCGCTGGTTTTTCCGCGTGCAGCCAATGGCCCGTATCTGGAATCACCTCGAGCTCAGCCTTGGGAAACAGCCGGAAGATATCGCCGCGGTGCTTGTCCTGAATGTAGGCGGATAACTCCCCCTTGATAAACAGGGTCGGCCCCTCAAATGCCTCACCTTCAGGGGCCAAACGCAGCTCGTCGTAGCAGGCATCTATGCCCTGCAGGTTGAGCTTCCAGCGCCAGCCGCCGTTACTGTCCCGAGCGAGATTTTTCAGCAAAAACTGACGCACACCCAGTTCGCTTTCCGCCTTCTGTAAAATCTGATCGGCCTCACTGCGGCTCTTCAGCGCCCTCAGGTCTATTTCGCAAAGCGCAGCCAGAGTTTCGTTGTGATGTGGCTTGTAGGCCACCGGTGAAATATCGGCGACAACCAGTTTTTCTACGCGCTCTGGGTGCTCCAGTGCAAACTGCATCGCGACTTTGCCCCCCAGCGAATGTCCGAGAAGACTGAATTTATCAACCTGTAGATGATCTGCCAGCCGCCGGATATCAGCGGCCATTTCAGACAGACTCATAGTCTCGATATGAAACGAATCGCCGTGGTTGCGAAGGTCCACCCGAAACACCCGATAGTCTGCTTCTAGCGACCTGGCCACGGACGTCAAGTTGCTGGCTGAGCCAAACAGGCCATGCAACAGAAAGATAGCCTTCTCACCGCTGCCTGATTCCAGATAATTCAATTGCACTGCGTGTCTCCTTCGAGTCTCCAATCCCTGCCTTGCCTTCTCACAGCCCGGCGCGGTTGATAGAATCCCGTCAGCAAATAATTCTGGGGGTTCCCGTGCGTTTTTTCTGGCTGATGTGTTCTGTATTTGTGGTGGCGTGCTCCACGGTGTCCTACAACCCGACCGTGTTCAACTACCACCTTGACGAGGCTGCCGTGGCCGAAAAACAGCCGAAAAAACTGCTGTTGGCCAGTGTTAATGTCAGTGGTGAACCTACCCTGTCTATGTTACGGAAAGCGGCGCCCAAAATCGACGAGCTTGTGGTAGAGCGTCTGGAAGACGCCGGTTATGAGTTTGCTCCCGGCCACCTGTTCGACAACGCCTGGAATCAGGCCATTTACACCTATGGCGATTTCTATGACCCGACCTCTGGCAAGGTTGACCGGCGCAACTGGCAGGCAGTTATGGCCAGCACCCTCAGCAGCCTGAAAGACTCAGGCGTTGATGCGGTCGTGTTTACCGACCTGATCGCCCATGATGCCCAACACAGCGGCGGCATGAACCACTATGCCCGCTGGTATGGCGTTACCCGCAAGCCTGCCACACAGGGTGCCGGCTCAGGTGTACCGGTGGACTTCAACTGGAGCCAGACCATCAAGGCAGCCAGCCTGATCGTGACTATTTATGATCTGGATGGTCGTCCGCTGTTTGCCAGCCGCGGCGGGCTAGATACCCTCTCGGCAATTGATATGCGCAAGCCACATCTCGGTTTTGTACGCCGCGACAAGATTCTGAAGAACAACAGCTTTAACGAAGAAGGGGTGCAACTGGCCCTGCACCCCTTTGTGGTTATGCCCCGCTATCCGGGCCAGGTTGAAGAAGACTCAGAAGAAATAGAAGCTACTGAGTAACAAGCCTTCGGCGCGTTCCAGACACCAGAACACCGCCATTCCACCCATAACGTAAACGGCTGCGCCGCGAGCTACTGGCGCAGCCTGTTGGGACACTTTCACCAACAGCGCGAACAGCAAGGCCAGCGTCGCGACGAATAGCAGCTGCCCTACCTCAATCCCGACATTAAAGGCCACCAAGCCGGCGAGGATATCGTTCTGGGGCAAACCCAGTTCGTCGAGCACACTGGCAAACCCGAGACCGTGGATCAATCCAAATATCGCGATCACCGGCCATCGAACACGGCCGCTATGGCGCGCCAAGCGTTGATAACTCAATTCAATGGCCAGATAGAGAATGGTCGCCGCGATGGCTAACTCAACCCACGACGCAACCTCTGGAATCACCCCGAGACTGACACAGGCCAGCGTGACACTGTGCCCTACCGTAAAGGCTGTCACGGTCACCAGAAGCTGCTTCCAGGAGGCCGCCAGCAAAAGCAGGCCAGTGACAAACAGCAGATGATCGAGACCAATCAGAATATGCTCGATGCCCAGCACAAAATACTGCCAAACAACCGCCAGCGTGCCGGACTCTTTGGGGAGCGTATAGCTTTGACCATCGCGTCGCAGTAGCTGGCTGTAACTGCGCCCATCGGCAAGCTCGATTTTTAACAAGGCAGCGGTGCGGCTGGCGGTTAGTCCCATCACTTTGAAGGTTTTGCCTTCCAGCCCCTCCGGGCAGGTCATCGCCCAGTGCCACTCCATTGAGGTGCCGACGGCCTGCTGACGCGGCTCCCCCAATTGACAGTCTGCGGGAAATACCGGCTCAGGGCTGACCGCCCCACTAACGGCTGGCGTTCGCCACAGGACGTCAAACGTCTGAGCAGTCGAGCCCTCGATTTCAAGCAGTGAGGGCGCGAGTTTATGAGCAAATGCCGGACTGGCCAGCAAGGCGATCAGTAAAACAAATACTTTCTTCATGAGTCACGCCCCTCCACGACAACGTAGCGCTTTCGCAGTTCCGCCAGATAGTTCTGTAACTGTATTCTTTGCTCCTGCTCACGCCAGATCGCCACGAGTTTGGGCTTCACCTCATCAAAAGAACGCTGCCGCGCCGGCTGCACGTCCTCGACCCGAACCAAATGCGCGCCATAGGCCGAGGGCACTGGTCCAAACCACTCGCCTAGCGGCGGCCCAGCTGCATCCATAGCATCGCTGAAGGCGGCACCAAACATGTAGGTCATATCCTGCAATGAGCGCGCGGCAAACTGCCGGCCATGCAGAAAGGGATCGCCGGCTTCTGTTACATCCGCTTCACCGCGCAATTCCGTGAGGTGACGTTCCGCTCGTTGCTCGGGAAAGCCATCGCGATCGGCACTGAAAAAAACCTGCTGAAAGGTATATCGCGCCGGTACTAACCAACGAGCCTGCTCTTCCTCATAAAGTTTTTTTAATTCATTGTCAGTGGGAGCGTCGGTGGATGTCTGAGCATGCTTTTCCATGCGCTGAATCATACGCCGACGAATTACCTCATCTGATTCATGTACACCCAGCTCAATAGCCGCGCGAATTTTTTCCTCGTCATTCCCCTCCAGACCGAGAAAATCAGCGTCGCGCAGCAAGCGTTGCAGAACTACCTGATCATCGCGATGGAAATTCCGTCGCAGAGCTTCTGCGTACAGCATGCGGCTGTCCAGCTCTTGCCGAATGAGTAGCTCCATGTGCTCCGGCGTGGGTAGCCGCCCGGTTTGTCGAATAAAATCGTCCTGTAGCCGCTGTACGGTGTCGCTGTCGAGCGCCTCCATTTCGCGCAGGGCGTTTTCTTCCCGGTAGCCCTGATAGAAAAACAGAAAAAGGCCAATCAGAATAAAATGCAGTGCCGGCTGACGGATCAGGGCTTTCATAAAAACTCAGGACTCCTTGGGGGTATACCAGATGGGAGAGGTCCAGGCGCGTTCCTGTATATCGGGGCGGTGTTCGTCGCTACAGCAGATTTCCAACCCTTCCGGCACCGTCCCCGGATTTGAACAGTTCACACCGTTGGCAACACAAATCTGCTGACTCCAACGACAGCTTGGATTCTCGACCACGCGCGCATAGTAGTAGGCATTGTGGGACGGATCAAAACTCGGATCACTCCATACGCGGCAGAGATGTTTGTAACCCTCGCCAGATTGACGGCAATTCATCGGGTTAACCGTCGCGCCGTTGTCGGGATTACCGGCAATTTCATAAACGCGCTGATGCTTCTCACCCGCGGCATCAACCCAGCCTTTGATAATCTGGATACGTTGCAGGGGCGTACCCGGTGAATCCATTGTGCCGGGGTCCATCAACGCCGATACCAGAAAACGGGGGTACTCGCCCTCAGCCATTTCGGCCAGTTCTGAACCCATCGGCACGCCCTTCTGATAGGCCTGTTCTACAAAGTCGGGACTAACGCAGAGTTCGCGCTGCAGGTCAGCCCCCCCAAAAAAGCGCACCGTCATTCGCGGACCACTGGTGCCATAGGTCTCCCGTCGCTGCATACCTTCGAAAATCGCGTCACGACTATTCTCTTCGGCCCAAACCACCGCCAGGCCGCCCGGATTGAATTCGAGATCATCAGGCAAGCCTTTCGTTGATTCCACGCTCGCCGGTTCGCCGGCCCCACCATGCCCCGGAAAGTTACTTTCTTCGACTGCGCCGGGCGCGCCGAGGTGGGTATCCGTGCTGGCAATAAAGCCCATTTTATAGGGGTTGATACCTTTACTCTGTTGCAGCAACAAACCATCGTTGAGCACGTCTCTCAGAAAACCGTCATTCGGCTCCGGCTCGGAGCTCGTCAGTTTCATGAACTTGCCGGAAAATTTGTCGTAGGGAAGTTGCTCAAAGGCACAGAGCTCGTCTTCCATCTGCCCCGGCCCAAAGAAGCATTCCGAGCTGCCTTTGTGCTGCATGACTTCCACCAGTCGTTCAAGGCGGCTGCGTTTCGCCAGATCAGCGTCTGTTAACGCCACACCATCCGCATCAGTCAGGTTGAACATATAGCCATCCGACAAATTGGAGTTGTGGGGAATAACGAGTGCGTCACAGCCATTGTCTTGGTCGAGACAGTCCCGTTCCAACGCATTCCACAAGCCTCGCGCCGTCGGGTCATCCACAAAACTGAAAGGCAAAGCGGGAACGCTGGCATTGCGGAAAATCACATTGCGATGAAGGTTAGCCAGGTTTTCTGAAGCGCCGGTCCATTCATAACCGATAAAACTGGTGAACTCGCAACGCTCCGAGCGATCGTAGGACGATTCGGCAGCTTGCTGCATTTCCTGCCACGGGCCCGCAGCGGCAGCCTTGCAATGCTGCCCATCATCCCCGCAGAGTCCCAGCCGCCCGCCGGCAGACGATTTGGTATTGAATAGAAAGAAAGCCGCCCGTGGCCAACGCCGATATAGGCGGCACTGCCAGCTCGAATACCCCTCCAGCTCCGGGTTCTGACACATTGCCACTTCGCCGAGGAGTTCCGCGTGATCAGTCACGACCGCAAAATCCAGCGGCCGATTCAGTTTCAGCTCACGCAGCGGTTTGCCCTCGTCCGTCCAAGGCTGAATGCCAATGCGGGCACCGCGAGCAAATTCATAGGCCTGCCGGGGTGTGGTGCGAGTATCCTGAGTGCTGGCGTCCAGCGAATAGCGGGTATGCACATGTGTGTCACCAAACAGGGGCATTTTAGTTGGAACGACCCGTTTGCAGGGCTCTCTCGACTCCGTGCGCTCAATGGCCTGCAGCGGCCCGATCAAACAAACCAGCAGCAGACTTACCACCCCACGATAGCGACACATCACAACCTTCCCTCCCAACCCGAAAGCCGATAAAAACACATGTTTTAATTCTGCCCTGAATGATAGAGAGCGCAACCTCACCTGTCACCCTCCATCAGGATGAGTGCTGATTCAGCCAGTGGCAAATTTCACATCTTGGCTTTCAGCTTTTGTTCAGTTTGGCTGTGCGAGAATGCAACTGTCACTGGGAAGAACCCATCGGAGAACGTCATGAAAACATGGATACTTGCTGGCAGTCTGTTGGCTTTTGGCTTTGGCGCGAGTCAGGCGCTGGCTGGCCCCCGACACCATGATCACCACGGTCACGGCCATCACAACCACGGCCACACAGAATATGTATGCCATGAAACTGGCCGCCACTATCATGGCGACCGTCGTTATCACGGACACCATCATGGATACCATCACGGCCAAAAACATCACACCAGCCATGTGACCTACACGTATCATAGCCGGCCGCACTACGGTTACAGCTACCACTACTACGAGCGGCCGAAGTACAAATACCACCGCAAGCACCACTATGAGCGCAGCACGCGGGTGCATGTACGCGAAGGTGTCAGAGGCAACCTCAATATTCGCTTCTGAACTCATTTCTGAAAAGAAGCCTGATTTATCGTCTCCCTGACTCGTCGTTATGACGACGTCTTGTGCCCCGCCCGGCCAGTGGCGGGGCTTTTTTTACGTTTTGAATCAGCCCGCGAGCTGAGCTCGCACCCGCTCGAGGTAGGCATGCAGGTTGGTGCAGCTTTCCGGCACGCTGACTTTAACCCAGCCGGCAAATTCACAGACGGCCAGCAGGTCAATATCCGCTTGAGTCAACGCATCACCTACAAGGTAGTCCTGCTCGGCACACACTTCTTCCATGCGGGCAAAAAACTGATCCAGTCGAATACGACCACGCTCTACCAGCTCGGGAATCTGCTTGAGATTACCGGGCCCTGGCAGCGCCCGATCCTTGAACATATCGCCCTGGTTGCGAAGCATATCGGCAATGGCCATCAAACCACTTGTAAACAGCCGGTGCATCCAGCCGACGACCTGTGCACGTTCCAGATCGCTTTTGCCAAACAGGGGCTTTTCCGGGTGAAGACTTTCCAGATACAGACAAATGGAGACCACGTCCACCAGCGCTATGCCATCATCCAGTTCCAACGCCGGCACCGAGCAGTCGGGGTTGATCGCCCGGAAGCTGTCACTGAATTGCTCCAGTTTACCCAAATCAATCTGCTGGGTGTCGATCTCGATGCCCTTGTACTGAAGAAACATGGTCAAACGTCGCGGATTGGGTGCGATATCAAAGGTATAGAGTTTCATAGCGGTCCCCCGAAAAATGAGCCCACAGTTATAAAGCCCGACACCGGTGAAATCAATCTCAAGCTACTCTTGTCTGCCTTAAGCTTTCATTCAGGCTGACGCGGGTAAGATATCGACCTAAAGGCTGTTGAGATCTTCGCCATGAAACGATTTCTATCCCTACTGTTGCTCGCTAGCGCCAGCGCCCACGCCGATCATGAGCGCAGCGACTATGCAAAAGTGACCTCTGCGGTCCCCGTTTACGAGCAAGTGAGTCGCGAGGTGCCCAGCCGGCACTGCTGGGAAGAAACGGTGCACTATGAATCCCGGCGAAGTACCGCAGCACCCTTGGTAGGCGCTATTATCGGTGGCCTGATCGGCCATCACGTCTCGGCCCATGATGATGCACCACTTGGCACGTTTCTCGGAGCTGGAGTCGGTGCAGCCATAGGCAGCCACACCCAGCGCGAGCGTCGTGGGGATCACTACCACGTGGAAGAACGCTGTGAGACCACCTATGAAACCCAGTGGCACGAGGAGATTGTTGGCTACGACGTGACTTATCGATACCATGGGAGAAACTATAAAACCCGCCTGCCCTACGATCCGGGCAAGCGAATCCGAATTAACGTGTCGGTAACACCAGCCGGTTAATGCACTATGAAGTTCACTTTATTCGCTAGACACACGATCCGACTGATCGCACTGCTGTTCGTGTTTGCAGCACCGCTACATGCCTTGCCGGGCCTCGATCGGGCACCGGGTCTGCGCCTGCCGGACAATCGGCAGCACCTGCGCAACGACTTATCGGCATCGCCCGAACGCGCCGTGGAGATTGCCGAACGGCGCTACCAGGGTCGAGCGGTTGGTGCACGGCACATAGGCGACGGCGTCTATCGGGTGCGGATACTTCAAGATAACGGCAAGGTTAAAACCGTCACGGTTCGCCCCGAATAGCCCCTTCAGGAATCCCTGCATGCGCGTATTGATCGTAGAAGACGAACCAGATCTGCTCGACTATCTGGCCAAATCCTTTGAATCCGAGGACTTTGCCTGCGATCGCAGCGCCGATGGCGAAGATGCCCTCTTCCTTGGTGAAGAATATGACTACGACCTGGCCGTTGTGGATATTGGTCTACCCAAACTCGACGGCATACAGGTGGTTAGCCGCTGGCGGAAAAACAATCGCAACTTTCCGGTGCTGATTCTGACCGCCCGCGGACGCTGGCAGGACAAAGTCGAAGGCCTGGAAGCTGGCGCCGATGACTATGTGGTCAAACCCTTTCAGATTGAAGAAATTCTGGCGCGAGCCAATGCCCTGATCCGCCGCTCCGCCGGGCATGCCAGCCCGGAGCTGCGCTATGGACCAATTGTTATCGATACCCGGGCAAAGTCAGTGCTAGTCGGCGAAAAACGCCTTGAACTCACCACCTACGAATACAATGCGCTGGAGTATCTGGCTCACCGCAGCGGCCAGACCGTGTCAAAGTCCGAGCTAACCGAACACCTCTACGATCAGGATTTCGATCGCGACAGCAATGTAATCGAAGTTTTTATTGCCCGGCTACGCAAAAAGCTCGACCCGGACAGCACACTCAAACCCATCACTACCGTGCGCGGCCGCGGTTATCGTTTTGATCTGAAAGCCGAGCAATGAAAGCTCGAGGCTCCATTATCCGGCGACTGCTTGGAGCCTCTATTCTGGCACTGCCACTGTTTCTGGGCATTACCGGTTATGCCATTGACCAGGCCCACACCCGAAGCCTGATCGCCGCTCAGGAATCACAGTTGCAATTGCAGTTCTACGGCATTCTCGGGGTCATGGAATGGAGCAACACCCAGCCCATTTCGGTTGATCGCCTGCGTGAACCGCGTTTCTGGCAGTTTCGCTCCGGGCTTTACGCGTTTATTCACACCCGCAATGGCACCCTGCAATGGCAATCCTCATCGGCTAATTCCCTCGAAGTTCTGCAGGAAGCCTTCTCACCGACAGCCGCCGGCGAAGAGGTTTTCGATGAAATCACGTTAAAAGACACCGCCTATTTCCGCTACCGCTATCACGTGATTTGGGAAGACGAAACGGGCGTTGAATACCCGTTGATCTTTACCTTGCTCGAACATCAGGACGCCTTCCGTCAGGAGCTGCTCAGTTTCCGGAAAAATATTGCACTCTGGCTTGGCCTCGCCGCCGTTGTACTGTTGGTGATGCAAGTGCTTGTGCTGCGCTGGGGGCTGAGACCATTGCGCGATATGAGCCGCGAATTGCGAGCGCTGGAGGCGGGAGAGCGAGAATCGCTGGGCGGCACCTATCCGCTGGAGCTGACCGGCGTGACTCATAACCTCAACCGCCTGCTAGAGAAAGAGCAGCAGCAGCGCGAGCGCTATCGCAATACGCTGGGCAATCTGGCCCACAGCCTGAAAACGCCGCTCAGTGTGATGCGCTCCGCCACAAACAGCGAAACCGATCCGCAGATTACCGAGCAGCTGGACAAGATGAACAATATTATTGACTACCAGCTGCAACGCGCTGTGAGTGCCGGGCCTCGTCGCCTCGGTACGAAAACACCCCTGAAGCCCATGCTGGAAAGGCTTTGCCAGACCCTGACCAAGGTCTACCGCGACAGTAATCTGGACTTTGCTATCGACTGCGCCGACACCCAGGCATTGGCTATGGATGAGCAGGATTTGATGGAGCTGCTCGGCAATCTGATCGATAACGCCTGCAAGGCTGCCGAGAGCCGGGTAGCGATCAATGTCAGCCCTCTCAATGGATCGAAACTGGAGGTTTCAGTAGAAGACGACGGGCCGGGCTTTCCCGAAGACAAAATTGATGCCTTGATGGAACGCGGCAATCGGGGAGACCAGTACGGCAGCGGTCAGGGGCTTGGTTTAGCCGTTGCCGTCGACATCCTCAATGCCTATGAGGCCGGCATGGACATTGAGCGCTCTGTGCTGGGTGGCGCCAAGGTCAGACTCGCCCTGCCCGCCTGACGGTCTGACTTAGCTGAACTTTACCCCAAACTTTAGCAACTGGCGCGGCATCACATCGTCGAGCTGATCAATGTCTTCCGGGTGCAGTTCAATCGCGTGCCAAGCGTGTTTCTTGTAGAGCTCCGCCCGCCGCATCTGGGCCTTGAGTTGTGTGGGCGTTGCATCTGCGGCCCAGAAGTCGATAAACACCTGATTCAAGGGCAGGAAAAAATCAGCTTTTAGTGGTTCTTCCACTGGCAACTGCCGAGCGGTGGCGTGCAGGACACCCGCCAGATACAACCACTGACAAATCTGCTGCCGTTCGCGCGAATCGTGCTGGTGGCCGTCGATACTCGTGAAAAGTTCACTGCCGGCAAATAGATCCCCCGACGGAGCCTCGCCATTACTTGAGCTTACTTCGCGCAAACGCTGTATCAAGACCGCATTATCGGCGACGGCTTCCGGCCATAACACATAGAGCATGTCGCTCTGACGGTTTTCCAGCTGCACCCCGCCCTGCTGTTGACCGCGGGAGTTCAGCATCCAACCGTGGGACTCGCGCTTCTGCCAACCCAACTCGGCGAGAATCCGGTTAACGGCGCGGCCACTCAAGCCGTAGGGCTGACCGATGGCCGCAGCCCCCAGCATTTTGTTGTCTTCCAGCGCCCGCAGCATGGCATGCTGTTCAAGGCTGACTGGCCAGACAATATAGCGGCCGTAGCGCTTGCTATTGTGGTATTCGCCGCCCTCAAACTCCCCTTTGGGTGTCAAGGCCCAGCCATCCGCGACTTTTCGGATCCAGTCGTAATCCTTAAGCGTGGCAAAGAGTTGCTGAACCGGAACCTCCAGCAGTTTGGCCAATGCTGTCGTTGAAATTTTGTCGTCGCTCATTGCTCTATCCGGGGTTTCGCCATGCCGGGAAGAGTATCCTGAAACAGCACTTACTGTACAGATATACACAACCTCGTATTCGGAAGTCCATGTTTTTTCTCTTTTGAACTAGGAGAACTACCTATTGTCGCAAGGCCAACATCGTCGTAGCGTCTGGGTTACCACGGCTAAATCGCCGGGCTGGGAGGCATGGGGAAATGGCTTTTGGTTGCAATCACAACCTGGCCAATGCGAAGGAACTGGTGCACTCTGACCACTTTCAGGTGTTGCGCATTTGCTTGATTCTGACCGGCGTTGTCTGCGCCGGGATGGCGGCGCTGTTTTCATTTCAATCCGTTTGGCTCAGTCTGAGCGTGGCAACCGCCAGCGCTGTTGCTCTTATTTTGTTTATTGCACTGCAGCGCGATTGGCTAAAGTTTTTACCGGCCTCAATCTCTCTTCTGATTACGGTCTACTCTGTAATCCACTTGCTAGCCCTTGCTGACCTATCTGAACCGGTAGGCGCGGCTTACTACTTTTGTACAATACTAGGTGCTTTTTTCTTTCTCGGTATAACCGGAGGATTGATTTACAGCGCCGCCTGCGTGCTTGCCGTGCTTTTGCTCTATCTCCCCCCGGCACTGCAGTCGGCTGCGGCAATGAATGAATTTTATGTTCTGCTGACCGCCATTTTCTGCACAAGCATTATCGCCTACTACTATGAACATGCCGTGGAAAAACGCACCTACGCCTTGAGTTCGTCGCTTTCACAACTGGACTACCTGGCAAATGTGGATTATCTGACCGGCATCGCCAATCGACGCTACTTTTTCAGCGAGGGCAGAAAGCAGTTTAGCGAGCCGGGGGCTATTAGCCTGATTACGCTAGATATCGACGACTTCAAAAAGATTAATGATACCTACGGACACGCGACCGGAGATCAGGTGTTGATCAGTGTTACCCGCCTGATGAAATGTCGGCTTAGAAAAGGTGCATTGCTCGGTCGCACCGGCGGCGAAGAGTTCTGTATTTTATTGAAAGTTGATAGGAAGACAGCCCAGGCCCGCGCGGAAGCCCTGCGCAGCGATATCGCCAAGCTTAACCACCGCGTGGGCGACAAAAAAATTGCGGTCACGATCAGTTTGGGCCTTGCTACGCGAGGCCCTGGGGACAAATCGCTGGAGGATCTGCTTTCACGAGCGGACAAGGCCTTGTACGACATAAAACACCACGGAAAAAATGGTGTTGCCATAGCAAAACCCCAGTCAGCTATCTAGCGCATTCCTTCATCCTCATCCGGAATTTCCTCAAGCGACAACCCGCCACTGCCAGCCTCTCCGCCACCACTGGCGGCAACACCGGAATCGAGTTTGATTTTCAGGCGCAGGTTATTGGCGGAATCGGCATTTTTAATAGCCTCATCCAGAGAAACCCGCCCCTCTTTGTAGAGCTTGAACAAGGCCGAATCGAAAGTCTGCATACCCAGCCGCTCGGATTTCTCCATAATCTCTTTAATGCCATCCAGCTCGCCGCGCAAAATCAGCTCCTGAATGGTCGCCGTTCCCAGCAGCACTTCAACGGCTGCCGCGCGTTTGCCATCAACCGTGCGCACCAGTCGCTGGGAGACAAAGGCGCGCAGATTCATACCGAGATCGGTCAGCAGCTGATTGCGTCGCTCCTCAGGGAAGAAGTTGATAATCCGATCCAGAGCCTGATTGGCGTTGTTTGCGTGCAGGGTCGAAATCGCCAGATGGCCGGTTTCTGCAAAGGCCAGCGCATGCTCCATGGTTTCACGGTCCCGAATCTCACCAATCAGGATGACATCCGGCGCCTGGCGGAGGGTGTTTTTCAGCGCAGCGGCGAAGGAGCGGGTATCCACGCCAACTTCGCGTTGGTTAATAATAGATTTCTTATGCTTATGCACAAACTCGATGGGATCTTCAATGGTGATGATATGACCACCGCTGTTGCTGTTTCGGTGATCGATCAGCGCGGCCAGTGAGGTAGATTTACCGCTACCGGTACCCCCCACAAACAGGATCAGACCCCGCTTGGTCATGATCACTTCCTTCAGGATCTCAGGCAGTTTCAGATCGTCGAATTTGGGAATTTCCGTGACGATATTTCGCGCAACAATCGACACCTCATTGCGCTGTTTAAAGATATTGATTCGAAAGCGACCGACCCGCGGAACAGAAATCGCGAGATTCATCTCCAGCTCATGGTCAAAAATCTCACGCTGCTCATCATCCATGATGCTGTCAGCAATCTGCTTGATCTGGCCGGAACCCAGAGCTTCCTTCGACAACGGTTTCAGGACCCCCTGAAACTTCGCACAGGGAGGCGCACCGGTACTCAGATAGAGGTCCGAGCCATCATTTTTGGCGAGAATGCGCAGATAATCCGTGAATTCCATGAGCTAACCTTTACCGCTTTATTATTACCGGCATTTTCACCTGATTTGCCCCGTGATACCAGCCTTGAGCGCTGACGGAAAGCGCTGCCGTGACTACACTTGCCTGTAGCACATGCAAACATGAGGCAGCTTGTGGGGCAGGAAATACAGCATAGCGAATTCAGCGATGCGGACTTTCACGTGTTTGCGGAACAGCTGAGCCAGGAAACCCAACGGCTGGCGGACTACCTCCGCGATGACTGCGTGGAAGCCGACACCGGCACCTGCGGGCTCGAGCTGGAAGCCTGCTTGATCGATAGCAGCTTGCGCCCTGCCCCCGACAACGAGGCCTTTATTGCCCTGCTCGACGACCCGCTGGTGGTTCCCGAGTTGGCGAAGTTCAATTTTGAATTGAACACCCCGCCCTTTCCCGTCGCGCCGAACCTGCTAAGTGCAGTGCACAGCTACATGAAAGACCAATGGCAACGCTGCCAACAGGCGGCCCACCAAATGAATCTTGATATTTGTCAGGTCGGCATACTGCCCAGTCTCCGCGATGACGATCTAAACCTGAACAATGTTTCTGCGCGCCAGCGTTACATTGCGCTCAACCACCAGATTCTGAAAGGTCGACAATTCAGGCCACTGGATATCGCCATTGAGGGGGCTGTGGACCACCTTCGCCTGGAGCACAATGATGTTATGACGGAAGCCGCCACCACCTCACTGCAGATACACCTGCAGGTTGCCCCCTCCGACTTTGCGCGCTACTACAATGCCAGTCTGCTCGCCTCGGCCCTGCTGGTTGCCGCCGGGGCCAATGCACCGCTGGTGTTTGAGCAGGACCTATGGGATGAAAGCCGGGTGCCCCTGTTTGAGCAATCTGTTGCCCTGCCCTGTTTTATTAGCGGCAGCGGAACCGTAGTACACCGCGTTACCTTTGGCAGCGGCTACTGCAAACACTCAGCGGCAGAGTTGTTTCAGGAAAATCTGCAGGCCTTTCCCGTGCTGCTGCCGATCCTGGACGACGAGCGGGATGCGCTGGCGCATCTGCAACTCCACAATGGCACAATCTGGCGCTGGAACCGGCCGCTGGTTCATATCAATACCAATGGGCAGCTCCAGTTGCGACTGGAGCACCGCTCTCTTCCCGCAGGCCCCACCACCACCGACAGTGTTGCCAATATCGCGCTGTTTTATGGCTTGGTGGCGTGGCTGTCAAATAATCTCTACGAGCTAAACCCGCCGAATTTCGAGTACGTAAGGCAGAATTTTTACACGGCGGCGCGATGGGGACTGGATGCAGAACTGGACTGGCTGGATGGCCGCAGGGCATCGGCCGCGGATATCCTGCTTCATCAGGGCCTGCCTGCCGCTATCCAGTCACTGACCACACTGGGGTTTGATGGAGCAGAAGTGGACTACTTCCTGAGCGAAGTGATGCGTGAGCGCATTGCACGACGCCGCACCGGTGCCCACTGGCAGCGCGAGTTCTTTCTCAACAATCATCGCGACACCCGCGCGCTGATGGAAGCCTATCAATACCAATGCACTCAAGGAGCTGTGCACACGTGGTAGAACTGCGCGTCAGAAAATCTCTGCCCGAGGGCTTTCTCTACTGTCGCGCCAGCGAGCTTTACAGGCTCGTCGGTGAACCCTGCCTGATTCATCTGCGCGGTCGCAGCGACAAAGCCCTGATAGTTTCCATTTTGCTACACGGCAATGAAACAACAGGCTTGAGCGCACTGCAGCAATTACTAAAAAGAAACCCAGAATTACCGCGAGATCTGGTGATCTTTGTTGGCAATACCCGCGCCGCTGCCGAAGGGCTTCGGCGACTCGACGGTCAACCGGACTTCAACCGTATCTGGGCCGGTGGTGAACTGAAAGAACACGCGCTGGCGCAAGAAGTGCTGGATTATGTTGCCAGCTGCCAGCCAATTGCGGCTATCGATATTCACAACAACACCGGGCGCAACCCGCTCTATGCCTGCATCAATCATGTTGACCGGCGCTTTCTGACACTGGCTCGCAGGTTTAGCGAAACCATTGTCTTTTTTACCGAACCTCATCAAATATTCGCGAACAATATGGCGCGTTACTGCCCAGCGGTTACGCTGGAATGCGGCCAACCGGGTGAACAGGCAGGCATTGAGCAGGCCAGCCAAACCCTCGAATTCGCGCTGACAAACGATTTCGCTGAGTCGCAATTAACCAGCACCAATGAGATCGAGCTGTTCCACACGGTAGCCAGAATGACGGTACCGCCCGACAGCCGCATTGCTTTTGACAATGACATCGCCAATTCGGCCACAACAGCCGATTTCACATTCCCGCAGGCCTTTGACGCCTGGAATTTTCAAGTGCTACCCGAAGGCACACCTTTTGCCAAAGTTAACCTGAACAATGACCAGGCGCGAACGCTATGCGTGCGCAATGATGCGGGACGGAATATTACCGACAAGTATTTCCGTCTTGAGAAGGCGTGTTTAGTCACTCGGAAGGCATTTTCGCCCACCATGCTGACGCTGGACGAGCGGGTTATTCGACAGGATTGTGTGGGCTATATCATGGAGCGCTACCCGCTGAGCGGGTAGCGCTGGGGATCAAACGCGATCAGGAAAGTACGGCTGCAGCGACGGCCTTACTGGCAGCGCCTTTTTCAATATTCTGCCCCATCTCAATCAGCACAGTCTCGAGGGCATTCAAACACAGTGCGACGTTTTCCGCGTTGGCACTGTGGCCCATCAGACCGATACGCCATACCTTACCCGCCAGCGCACCCAGGCCCGCACCAATTTCAAGATCGTAGTCCTGCAACAACTTGCCGCGAACTGCAGCGTCGTCAATCCCCTCGGGAATGGTGACCGCATTCAACTGCGGCAGACGGTAATCACTTTTCACGACAAAACCAATACCCAGAGCATCCAAACCAGCAGCCAGCGAGGCATGCATTTTCGCGTGACGCGCCCAGGCATTTTCCAACCCCTCTTCCTGCAGAATGACCAGCGACTCATGCAGGCCGTAGAGGGCATTGATTGGCGCAGTATGGTGATAAGCGCGCTTGGCACCGCCGCCCCAGTAACCCATCACCAGGTTCATATCGAGGAACCAGCTCTGTACCGGCGCCTTGCGATTGCGAATCACCTCAGCGGCTTTTTCAGAGAAGGTCACGGGAGACAGACCCGGCGTACAGGACAAACACTTCTGGGTACCGGAATACACAGCATCCAACCCCCATTCATCGACTTTCAGCTCTACGCCGCCCAGCGAAGTGACGGTATCAACGATGGTCAGACAATCGTGTTGTTGCGCCAGCCCTGCCAGGGTTTTGGCATCAGAGCGGGCACCAGTAGAAGTTTCAGCGTGAACGAAGCACAGCACTTTGGCGTCCGGATTGGCTTGCAAAGCGGCTTCCACTTTATTCGGATCAACCGGCTTACCCCAATCATCTTCCACCGTCACCGCCGTGGCGCCACAGCGCTTCACGTTTTCGACCATGCGGTTACCGAATACGCCATTGATGCAGACAATGGCCTTATCGCCCGGCTCCAGCAGATTGACGAAACAGGCTTCCATTCCGGCAGAACCCGGCGCTGAAACCGGCAGGGTCAGCTCATTCTTGGTTTGAAAGGCGTACTGCAGCAGCTGTTTGATCTGATCCATCATCTCGATAAATTGGGGATCGAGATGACCAATAGTTGTGCGACCCAGCGCTTCAAGAATGCGCGGGTTTACATCCGAGGGGCCGGGCCCCATCAGAGTACGAGCGCGGGGTTTAAATGATGCGATCATGTTTTCTCCTCAATACGATGCCTTACTGCCGCGCTAGCCTCTGAAAAGGTCTTGCCCTTTCAAAGCTCGACCGCAGCGGGTTGATATCCAATCCGCCACGCCGGGTATAGCGCGCATAAACAGTCAGTGATTCCAGCGACAGTTGCTGCGACAGGTCACAGAAAATGCGCTCGACACACTGCTCATGAAATTCGTTGTTCTGCCGGAAGCTGGTGAGATAAGCCAACAGCGATTCTCCCTCCGGCAGTTCGCCCTTCAACTCAATCTCAACGCTCGCCCAATCCGGTTGTCCGGTTACCGGGCAACAAGAGCGAAACAGATTACTAAAGTAGCGCTTCTCGCCATTACGGCCTGCTGAACGAATCAGCTCCGCAGTTGGCTGCTCACTCAGCACAAGCAAAGGCAATTCATCCAGCGACTCGCCCTGTGGCGAGTTCACTGCAAAATACTCAGCCCACTGCTCCGGCAACACCAGCTCGACCTTGACTCTGGCGCCCGCAACGCGACTGAGATCTTCCGTCAGAATAATCCGCAGTCGTTCGGGGCTTTCAAATCGCGCCTGATTCAACGAGTTCAGATAGAGCTTGAACGACTTCGACTCCACCATGTTCGGCGAGTCTGCAGGAAATTCAAACTGGGCACAGGCCACCTGCGGCTTTCCGTTGGCATCCAGCCAGGACAGCTCGTAGGCATTCCACAGATCACTACCGACCATCGACAGACGCGCCGGAAGCAGGCTGGAACGACCCTGTGCTCTGGCAATCGGGCGCATCTGTCCGGGATCATATTGATCCGGGTAATCCGTGTGTTTACCGAGTGGCAGGTCGTGGTAGTCGCTCATTACTGTCGGAGCCGTTTGCTGTTCGCCAGCAGATACATGCAATAGGCGTAGGCTGCAGCGGTGAAGCACAATATCATGGCAAAGGCCCAGCCCACATTCACATCAGAAACCCCCAGAATGCCGTAGCGAAATGCATTTACGATGTAGAGCATGGGGTTCAATTGCGACACGCCCTGCCAGAACGGCGACAGCATATCCATGGAATAAAACACACCACCAAGATAGGTCAACGGGGTCAAAACAAACACGGGAACGATGGACACATCATCAAAGCTGTTGGCAAAAACTGCATTGATAAAGCCCGCCATGGAAAAGAACACCGAGGTCAGCGCCACAATAGCAATCATCACCCACAGATTGTGAATGTGCAGCTCAGTGAAAAACAGCGACAACAAAGTCACAATCAGGCCCACCAGCAGACCGCGCGCAACGCCGCCCACAATATAGCCCCACAGCACAATGCTGTTAGACATGGGCGAAACCAGTATTTCTTCGATAAAGCGCTGGAACTTGGCGCCATAGAAAGAGGACACCACGTTGGCGTAGGAATTGGTCACCACCGACATCATCACCAGCCCCGGCACCACAAACTGGATATAGCTAAAGCCGCCCATATCCCCGATACGCGATCCGATCAGAGTGCCGAAGATCACGAAATACAGTGTCATGGTGATGGCCGGCGGCAGCAGCGTCTGCATCCAGATACGCATAAAGCGACGCACTTCCTTGCGCACGATGGTCAGAAAGGCGATCCATTTTTCGTTAAAGCTCATGCCTTGGCTCCTCCCTGATTCAGCAGACCGACAAACAACTCTTCAAGGCGATTGGCCTTATTGCGCATACTGGTAATCTCCAGCCCCGCCTGACTGAGTCGTTCAAAGACGGTATTGAGGCTTACCGACTTATCGATGGTCAGCTCAAAGGAATGCTCATCTACCCGATGGGCATCGAAGCCCTCGACCTTAATCTCGTCAGGCAGCTCGCCTACCACATCAAAGATAAACACCTCTTTCTGCAGGCGCTTGAGCAACACCTTCATATTGGTGTCTTCGATAATCTGGCCCTGATCGATAATGCCGATATGTCGACACAGGCTTTCCGCCTCTTCCAGATAATGAGTCGTCAAAATGATGGTAATGCCCTGCCCGTTAATCTCGCGCAGAAAATCCCACATAGAGCGACGCAGTTCGATATCGACGCCCGCAGTGGGCTCGTCGAGAATCAACAGCTTGGGCTCATGCACCAGTGCCCGCGCAATCATCAGCCGACGCTTCATACCCCCCGACAGCATTCGCGCGGCGTTGTGGCGCTTTTCCCACAGGCCCAGTTTTTTCAGGTATTTTTCGGTGCGCTCTTCCGCCAGTTTTTTCGGCAGACCGTAGTAACCCGCCTGATTGCGTACGATGTCCCACAGGGATTCAAAGTTCGAAAAGTTGAATTCCTGCGGCACCAAGCCGATAAACTTCTTGGCTTCGGCGGGCTCTTCGGAAATGGACTTGCCGAAGACGTGTACATCACCCGCTGTTTTCTTTACCAGCGAGCAGATAATACTGATGGTGGTCGACTTACCAGCGCCGTTAGGCCCCAGCAGCGCGTAAAAGTCACCCTGCGACACTTCCAGATCGATGCCTTTCAGCGCTTCAAACCCATTGTCATAGGTTTTGCGAAGACCGCGAATGGATAAGGCTTTAGTCATGGACTCACATCCGTTGTCGATAAATGTCCCGGGATGCAATTACCCGGTCAGTAAAGCCGGCTATTTTGCCACGCTAGCCCCCGGTTCGATACACTGCGCAACCGCAGAACCGAGGTGCACACGTGAAAGACCGCTTTGAATACCACTGGCAGCTGTTCCAGAATTTTGACGCAACACTTGAGGCGTTTCTGAAACAGACACCGGATCACGACCCGCAGAGCTGCGCGGAAACGCTAAGCCTGCTGGAGGAAACCCGTGAAGCGATGACGGCTCGCGCCCATTACCCGGAAAAAGGCCAGATGCTGCTGAGCCGCATGGTAGCGCACTTTCCCGCCTTCACACCGCATGTTCAGCGCGACCTGTTCTGGTTTTTCGGCGGTGACTGTCTGCATTTTCTTGCCGACGACGAGATTGAAAAATTTCAGGTGCTAGAAGAACGCTACTATGACAGTGGCGAGCAAGCAGATTATGGCGATCTGCGGGCGCAGGTCTTTGGCATGCACTAAAAGTTCGGATGCATGGATAAAGCACGAGGCCTGCGGGCCTCTAGCCACCAGATTCACCGCTTAAAAGCCGGGCAAAAACGCCAGGCGAAAAAAAAAGGCGCTTCTCAGCACCTTTTCTTCTGGCCTAACTTTTTTTGGAGCGGGAAACCGGGTTCGAACCGGCGACCTCAACCTTGGCAAGGTTGCGCTCTACCAACTGAGCTATTCCCGCCAAAAATAATGGCGTCCCCTAGGGGACTCGAACCCCTGTTACTGCCGTGAAAGGGCAGTGTCCTAGGCCACTAGACGAAGGGGACGCCGCAGCACTTGGGTTGCAAGCAGTTGCTTATCAACCGAAGTGGCGCGCATATTACCAGCTTCCGAAAAACCGTCAAGCGCAATTTCAAAAAAAATTCATTTTTTTCATTGGCTTGGTTACTCTCTGCGCAAGTTGTGCAGTTTCCACGCAAATCAGCGCTCTTCGAGGTCTAACGACGCAGAATTGATGCAATAACGCAGACCTGTAGGCTGAGGACCATCCGGGAAAACATGGCCCAGATGAGAGCCACAGCGAGCACAGGTGACCTCCGTTCGTATCATGCCGTGAGTGGTATCGCGGTGCTCGTCGACCACCTCACCCGCCACGGGCTGGTAAAAGCTGGGCCAGCCAGAGCCGGAATCATACTTGGTGTCCGAATCAAACAGGGGCTCACCACAACAGCGACATTTATAGGTACCATCAGTTTTGGTATCCCAGTAGCGCCCGGTAAAAGCCCGCTCGGTGCCCTTCTGCCGGCAGATATAAAATTCCTCATCACTGAGTCCAGCTTCATCTTTCCATTCGGCATCAGATTTTTTGACGTCTACCACGCTAAACCCCTCACTTGACTGCATTTTGATGACTATAATAGGCCGCTTTTCCGCTGACAACGAACCCTTGGGCAATAATCATGAAGTCCTACGTAAAATCCAAAAAGCTGGCTGACGTGTGCTACGACATTCGAGGTCCCGTGCTGCGTCAGGCCCAGATGATGGAAGAGGAAGGTCACCGCATTCTGAAACTGAATATCGGCAATCCCGCGCCCTGGGGTTTTGAAGCGCCGGAAGAGATCATTCAGGATGTGATTCGTCAGCTGCCTGACAGCCAGAGCCAGGGCTATAGCGATTCCAAGGGCTTGTTCTCGGCCCGCAAGGCCGTCATGCATGAAACCCAGCGTCTGGGCATTCCCAATGTCGAGATGGAAGACATCTATCTGGGCAATGGCGTCAGCGAGCTGATTCAAATGGCCACTTCAGCCCTGCTGAATAACGGCGACGAGGTGTTGATTCCAGCCCCCGACTACCCGCTCTGGACTGCCTCCGTCTCACTGGCGGGTGGCACGCCGGTGCACTACCTCTGCGACGAGGAAGACGAATGGCAACCGGATATCGCGGATATTCGCAGTAAAATCACGCCTAACACCCGCGCTATTGTGGTGATCAACCCCAACAACCCGACCGGCGCCGTCTATTCAGAAGCTATTTTGAAAGAACTTGTAGCCGTCGCACGCGAATTCAATCTGGTGCTGTTCGCCGACGAGATCTACGACAAGATTCTCTACGATGAGGCCCAGCATATTCCGCTGGCGCGCCTCGCCACCGGCGTGCTGTGCATTACCTTTAATGGCTTGTCTAAAACCTACCGGCTGGCGGGTTTCCGCAGTGGCTGGATGGTCATTACCGGCGACAAATACCGTGCGGAGGACTACATAGAGGGCATTAATATCCTGACCTCCATGCGACTGTGCGCCAACGTCCCCGCCCAGCAGGCAATCCAGACTGCGCTCGGCGGCTACCAGAGCATTCATGAACTGATTCGCCCCGGTGGCCGGCTGCGCGAACAGCGCGATATAGCCTGGGAAATGCTCAATGAGATTCCCGGCGTCAGCTGCGTCAAACCCAAGGGCGCGCTCTATATGTTTCCCCGCCTCGACCCGGAGATGTATCCAATCGAGGATGACGAGCAGTTAATTCTGGATTTGCTGCGCGAAGAGAAGATTCTGGTGGTTCAGGGAACCGCCTTTAACTGGCCCAATACCGACCACCTGCGCATTGTCACCCTGCCCCGGGCAGACGATCTGCGCATGGCGATTGAACGCCTGGGTAACTTCCTCGCCCGGCGCCGCTAAAACGGATCTAGATCCGGCAATGCAGCATTTTCAGGGCGGGTTCACTGGCTTCCGGGAAGTCAGCGCGTCCGTCCAGAAACCCCTCAACCTCAACTGAGGGCAGCTCACTGGTCACAAGCTCAAGAAAGTATTCACGACTGAGATAAGGTGCGTTGAGACACAAGAGCAACTCAGCCTTACCCTCGGTCAGCTCCGGTATCCTTCGCAAAATCCGCGCGTAGTCCTTGCGGGCGTCAAAGCTCCCCTTTTGAAAAGAGGGCGGATCAACCACCAGCACATCGTAGGGCCCGAGCGAGCGAATGCGCTTCCAGGATCGAAAAATGTCGTAGCCGAGAAACTCGACCCCCTGCATGGATTGCCCATTCAAGCGATGATTGTCGCGCCCGGTACGCAGCGCCGCCTTGGCCATATCCACATTCACAACGCGCTCAGCACCCGCCGCGCGGGCAGCAACGGAAAAGGCACAGGTGTAAGAAAACAGATTGAGCACACTACGCCCCTCACAACGCGAGCGCAGCCAATCCCGCCCCGGCTGGGCATCCATAAAGTAGCCGGTATTCTGGCGACCGCCGAGTTGAAGTGCGAACTCCAACTCCCCTTCCCTAGCCACCGGCGGTTCAGGCGCCTCACCCCAGATCCATTCACAGCGAACAGGCCGTTCATAGCGGTGCTGAATGCAGGCGTAGCCGCGCAATGGCCGAATCGGCGCCAGAGTTTCGATCAGGGACTGCCATTGCTCCGGCTCGGGTTCACGGAACAACACGATCCACAGGCCGTCGCCGAAGTCATCGACAGTCATCCACTCCAGCCCGGGATAGCAGCCACCGCGGCCGTGAAAAACCCGTCGAGCCTGCCCGTCGTCAAACGCAGACGCCTCAGCCAAGACATCGCGCAGTGCGTCAAAATTAGTCACCGCTACAACTCACCCGATACAACACCGAATTGCGGTAACCGGTAATCACCCGCACATAGCCTTCCAGCGCCAGATCCAGCTCCCGGTCGTTGGTATCCACCAGCAAGGGGCGGCTGTCCAGCTCGGTTAATTTGGTTTTGGTCGCGACCACCCAGAGATTCTGTGGCCCGGCTCGCCGTATCACCGCCGGTGTAATCTGCTGATTGCCGCGACCAAGGATATGGCCCTGACCACCGATGGCGGTGACGATAATGACCACCTCCCCGGGATGATCCGCGCACAGCGCTTCCAAGGCATGCGCACTCAAATCCTTGCCCAGCTGCTGACCGTGGCAAACCGCATCAATACCCAGCAAGGTATTGTCCAGCCCCAGCTCCTCCATAATGCCCGCGGTGGTCGAACCGGGGCCGATGATATAGAGCGTTTCTTCATCCATCAGCTCCAGCACTTCGGCGGCAATATCGGCGACAGCCAGTTCTTCGACCTCGCGACCAGAGACTTTGGTGGCCTGCAGGTAGCGGCCGAGCTGAGGTACCAGCAGCTCTCCGTAAAACCGGGTGCTGACCCGCCCTTCGCGAAAGGCCACTTCGTCAATGTCTCGCACCTCTTCGGTATCCACATCGACCCACTCACCCCGCACCATCGCCGCCACAATTTCAGCCGCACTTTCCGGCGACACGGCATAGACCCCGGAATGCATCTTCACACCGGCTGGAACCCCGAGAACGGGGACGCTCTCTCCCAGAGCGCGGTATATATCGCGGGCAGTGCCATCGCCTCCGGCGAACAGAATCAAATCGCAGCCTGCCTCTTTCAATGCCTGTGCGGCCGCGACAGAATCCTCCGCCGTACTCGGTTCCGTGCGGGCCTTGCCAACAATCGTTAACTCCCAATCAGTGGCCAGCTCAGCGCCCATAGGGCCGTCAAAAGCAAACACGTGAATACGCTCTTTCAGAGGCTCCAGCACGCTCAGCGCGCGCTGCATTCGGGGCCCGGAACGCTGCTCGAAACCGGCCGACAGCGCGCTAGCCGCCGCTTCTCCGTCACTGCCCTTGAGCGCAGCTGGGCCACCAAGCCCCGCCAGCGGATTTACAACAATTCCCAAATTAAACAAAGCGTTATAAAAACCTTATAAGACTTAATGTGAAGTTCAAACTAGGTAAAAGTCCCAGTTTTGCGCTAACGCAACAATTGCCATACTTTCTTTAACGAAAACCTGTAACAATCTGAACCTATCCTGAACGCAAAGATCAACAGATCAGCTCAGTTAGGCAACAAGAGGCTAAAGCAAAACATGAATGTGATGCACAAGCGAACTGCACCGACAACTGAAGCGGCCATGGAAAATTACTTTCAAGGGGCCATTATTGACGACCAGGGTCGTGAAATTCCCATTACCCGGGAAATGATCAAAGAGGCCTGCGAAGAGCTTGAAAGCAGCCGCCAACACAACGCCCTAGACCACTCGCAACGCCGCAAGCACCTGTCGTGACTCCGAGGGCAACTCGCCCTCTACGCTAACATTTAGCTCTGATATTTCCCGTCGCGCCGGATATGTCCGGCGCAGCTCGTCAAAATCCTTGCCTGCCTGAAATGCTCGCTGCAGCCGATTGTGGTCATCGCGCACATCATAAGCAGCCAACACAGCTTGTCGAATCAGTTCTGACGAGTGCTGTTTCGGCTTCAGCGTAACGCTGGGCGCCGACACCAGAAATTCAGGCTTTACCTGTGGCAGCAATACACCCCATTGGTTTGCCAATGCCTTGGCCACCATTTTCACGCCCAACCACTTTCCATCCTGACTGTAACCCGCAATATGCGGCGTGCCGAGGGTGCAGCGAGCCAGCAGTTCGGTCGATATCGCAGGTTCGTTCTCCCAAACATCCAATACCAGCTGAATATCTGGCCGTTTATCCAATAGCGCCAGCAATAAGTCATTCGGCAGCACTTCGCCGCGCCCGGCATTTAGCAAGACCGCGCCCTGCGGCAAGACGAGCAGATCATCCAGTGACAGCATGCCCGCCGTCGGATGAGGCCCGCTACGGGTCAACGGAGTATGCAGGCACACCAGCGGGCTGTTAAGCACTGCGGGCAATGCCGACGATATCGGGCACTGGGTTTCGTTCAGCAAGGGGTCATAGGCCAGGCAGTCGATACCCAGTGCCGCCAGCCGGTGATGCAGGCGCGAACCAACGTTGCCATAACCCACAATCCCCACCCGGCCACCGCCGAGCAGTTTTTCCAACAGCCCGGGCAGCACGCACACCGCACTTAACACATAATCCACCACCGAATGGGCATTGCTGCCCGGCGCACTGCACCAGTGAATACCGTTTTGTTCTAGCCAGTCGGTATCCAGGTGATCTGTACCGATGGTGGTCGAGCCGACAAATCGCACCCGGCTATCTTCGAGCAAGTCTGAATTAACGCGGGTGACCGAACGCACCAGTAAGGCATCGGCCGGCTTTACGGCCTCGGCCGTCAACTCCCGCCCGCGAAAACGGCGCACCTCGCCGAATCCGGACAGCAGCGCCTCCGCGGCCGGAATATTTTCATCAACCAGTATCAGACCCATGCGTTTTCAAAATCCTTTAGGAGACTGGCGATCCAGCGATCACCACAGCCGATATCGCGCAGACAGGTCTCCAGCTTTGCACCTTTGGGGCGCTGGTAGCGAAAGGCCTTGCAACTGCGAAGTCGCAAAGCCTTGTCATTCAAGCGTGTTAAGGAGCGAGCCAGATAGACCTGTTCCTTATGCTCGAGCAAGGCTTGACGCAGTCGCGCAACGCCTCGGACAGGCGCCTCTTCCAAGCGATCGAGAGAAGCATACAGGCCATCGATATCACCAAACTTCGCCAACAATACCGTCGCCGTTTTTTTGCCAATACCGGGTACTCCGGGTATCGCGTCAATCGTGTCGCCCATCAAGGCCAGCCAGTCGGCAACTTGATCGACTCTCAAACCCTGACCAACTTCCCACTCGGCCTTGCTGATTCGCCGATCCGCCGCGTAATCCCACCACTCGTCATGGTCTGCACACAGAGCCTGCGCGAGATCCTTATCCCGACTGACGACAGTGACTGGCAGCGCTTCGCGTCCGGCCAGGCGCGCGGCCGCCGCGATATAGTCATCGGCCTCAAAACGTTCGCCCGCATAACTGGCGACGCCCATCACTTCCCCCAACTGGCGGCAGGCATGCAACTGAAAGGCCAGCGCGTCGTCGGGCAAGACGCGATTGCTTTTGTAGTCGGGGTAAAGCTCGTGCCGATACCCACTGCCCAGACTTTCATCATAGGCGGCCATAAGGTATTCCGGCCGGGTTTCACGGATAAAGTTAACCAAAAAGCGAGCGTAGCCGTAGACCGCATTCAAACTGTAACCGTCTTCATTGAACCAGCGGTCAGGCATGGAAAAGTAAGCCCGAAAGATATAGATCGAGGCGTCGATGCAGTAAAGCCGACTCACAGCCCCTGGCCTCGCAGCACCGCCAGTGAAACGGGCGGAACCGGCGCGTCAAATTCCTTGCGCAAGGCGCGGTAAAAACGCTCCGCTCGCTTAGGCAAGCCCACACGATGGTAATACCTCGCCTGTTGCCAGACTGCCAGTTCAAAACCGAAGGGGTCGATCGTCTCACCATTGAGGTTGTCGATACTGACGCGAAAGTTCAGCCCCACCGCCCGGCTCAAGGCCCATTCAATCGCCTGCGGCTTGACCTCTACCCGCTGAAACGCCCGCTGCTGCTCTGCGTTGCGCCCATCCTGAGCGTACCAATAGCCGAAATCCACTTGCTGGCGACGTGCCTTACCAGCAATGCACCAGTGAGCAACTTCGTGCAGGGCACTGGCGGGAAAGTCTTCACGGCTGAAAATCCGCGCCCCCTGCAAATCATCTGCCGGCAAATAGAGCGGCTCCGCAGCCCCGGGACAAAGCGTCGTATTAAGTTCGGTGAACTCGCTATTAAATACCCTGACGATACGCACCAGCGTGGCGGTGTCATCACCGACAGGGGCTGAGGCTGAGGTGGGTATTTTGGCGAGCGCTTCAGACATTAAAGCGCAACCCGGTTTCCCGATCCTGCGGCGCGGTGCTCGCGAGTACCGGAGCTAACTGCGCCAGCTGTTGTCGGTAAGCCTCACTCAGCAACTCACCCGCACTCAGCAGGTGATTGAGGTAGTTTTCTTCAACGCTCAGCGCGTCAGCGATATACGCCGGGTTTGCGACATAGACCCATGCCCAGGTCACTCCCACCGCTGTTTCAATTGCAAACAGCTCGCGACTGTAGCGCACCGGCGTGCCCTCGAAGGGGTCCATCACCTGAATATCGCCTTCCAGCTGGTAAAGCACGCCCTCCACCAAGCCGTCTGGATCCCGGGAGATATTGGCGTAGGCAATGCCGGTCTTGTTGTGCGCGCGCTTATTAAAACTGAGGCGGAAACCGCTCAGCCGCCCGGCCTCAAACCGGGTAAACGCCAGACCCCGAGCCCGCATCCGCTCAGGGTTCATGTTAGAGCCATAGGCAAAGTAATAATCGCTCATACCGGGCCTGCTTGGAGAGTTGCGGCGCATTCTAACAAAATGCTTTGCCCCCTTGGGGAAATCGGTATACTGAAGACGTCGCTGAAAGGCATTACTGTGAAATCGGGAGGCACTATGGCCCCACGTGAAGCAGCAACACCCTCGGCTAATGTGGTTCCATTCCCGCAGAAAAAGAAAGACCGGGAACTCGAGCGAATCACACGCATTGTCCCGGAGCATGACGGGCTATGCATTCTTTACTCACATCATGCACTTTCAAGGGAAAAACTGTTCGCCGGCAAGATCTTATGCTGGGGAATTCAGAATGATGGTGAAGTCGTCGCCCTGCTGCCTTGGCTGAATGGCGTGGTAAAAAGCACGGCGCTAACCGACCCGGATAGCGGTCGCTTTGAAGGCTATTACGACCCGGTCAGCGAAGTCATTTTTACCGAGCCCCCGGCCCCCAAAATTGCAGAACTGCAAACTGCCCGGGAACACTATCACCGCGAGAATCTCGATCCTAAAACGGTCGTGCAGGAACTTCCCGACACCATCGGCAGCCACGCCGCGTGCATCGTCGCCCAGCATCTGGCGCTATATGAGGTGAGAAGCTGGCAGCTGCTAGCCAATGGCGACTTTCAAGCCATGCTGGCGGACCCCGAAAAACAGACCCATACACCGATTCTGCCCGGTGATAGTTGTCTCTATGCGGCCCAGACCCAACCGGGATTCAGATATTTTTTCCAATACCACATCGCCAATCAGATCAAAGCAGGAGATCCAGTCGCGGTCCGGGCACTGGAACGACTACTGGAATAGATAACAGGGCGGCTTACTGGGAATCAGTCGCCCGCGCCTTTGCGTACGCGGTAGATATAGTGCCCCCCCTCCTCGGCCTGAAAATACAGCTCATGGCCAAGAAAGGTGCAGAATTTGGGAATATCGCGGGTTGTTGCGGGATCCGTTGCTAACACTTCAACCGTTTCGCCCTCAGCCATATCACGGATTCGGCTGTGCAGCATCATTACGGGTTCGGGACAAAACAGGCCAGAGGTATCCAGCCGGGAATCACACTCACTCATCATCAATCCCGCGACTGTACAACCCAACTTTCCGTTTCAGGAGAGAACGCGATGACCGCACGTTTGTCTTCCAGCGCCTTGCGTAAGCGGGCGACTTTCTCGTCCATGCTAAGTTCAACTTCACCGTAATCGGTGCCATCGCGGGTAACGAGTTCTTCTAGCAGCCCCTGCAAGGCCTCTGGCGTGAGTTTCTGCCAGGGAATTTCAACCATGTCAGGCGCATCATCAGCCATTGGCAGGCTTCACGAACTTCAGCGTCATCCGGTCACTTTCGCCAATGGCGAGGTATTTCATGCGATCTTCGTCGCCCAGTCGCAATGAGGGCGGCAAGGTCCAGACACCCTTGGGATAAACTGTATCATCCAACGGGTTGGCGTTGATTTCCGAGCGAGCAAGCAATTTAAAGCCGGCAGCTTCTGCCAATTGTACTACCTTGGCCTCGGTGACATAGCCCGAATCAATCATAGTCTGCAGGTCGGTTCCCGGCTTCGCACGGTGCTCTACCACACCAAATACACCGCCCGGCTTCAGCGCTTCAAAGGCCGAGGCAAATACCTGCTCCGCCGTGCCGGCCTTCAGCCAATTATGCACGTTGCGGAAGGTCAGCACACGATCTGCGGTACCCGGTGAAATCATGCGGGTAAAACTGGGGGGCTGCAGAACCGACAGCACCACCGCATCGTAAATACGGGGATTGTCAGCCAGTTTCTGCTTGTAGTTTTCAAGCGACTTGCGGAAGTAAGGTACGTCGCTCGCGGGGGAGAAATGCGCGGCATGCAGCGTCCCACAAGAGCGCAAAACCGGTGCCAGTATTTCCGTATACCAACCGGCGCCCGGCCAAATTTCAACCACAGTATGACAGGGCTCCACCTCAAAAAAGGCGAGCGTCTCGGTGGGATGACGGTACTCATCACGCATGATGTTGGCGTGGCTGCGGTGTTCCGCCTGCTGCATATCAGACCAGGTTGGCTTGGCGGGCTGAATACAGGCGACAAGACCTGCGACAAGCGCGACAATGATACTGATTTGTATGACAGCTTTATTATTTTGGTATTGTGCTGTGCTATTCACTTAATAACTTCTCGACACTACTAATTTTGTCTTGCATGGTTTGCACCCGATCTATCCGGGTACCAACCTTCAAGGTACTACTGATACGCTGTGCGCCCATCTCGTGAACCCGCATATGACAGCGTTTAACCGCCGCCATCACCGCTTCCCACTCCCCCTCAATATTGGTGCCATAGGCATGAAGCGTGTGATCCAATTTGGAGGCCTCCAGAATGCGCTGGCATTCCGCAATATAGGGAGACAACGACAGGCCGTCTCCGGTTCCCAAGGGGATAATGCAGAAGTCTACAATGACTCGCATGTCCAGTCCTTGTGATGCCTCACAAAAGAGCTTACATATCAATCGCTAAACCTACTATACTCCCACGGAAAATCAAGTTTTGGAGCCAAATGTGAGCCAATCAGTTGTCTTCACCTTTATTGGCCGCGATCAGCCGGGTCTGGTTGAGAAGCTGTCGACCACCGTTGCCGACCATGGTGGCAACTGGCTGGAGAGCCGGATGAGTCAGTTATCCGGACAATTTGCCGGCGTAGTGCGCGTCGCGGTCGCCCCAGAACAACAGGAAAGCCTCCGTCAGGCCCTTGAAGCCCTCTCCTCCCACGGCCTGACCATCGTCAGCCAGGCCAGCGACGAAGACAGCACCACTGATAGCGGCGTATTTCTCCATATCGTCGGCAATGACCGCCCCGGCATCGTCCGCGAAGTCTCTCGCGCCCTCGCTCGCCACCAGATCAACGTGATCGACATGCACACCGAGATCACCTCTGCGCCGATGACCGGCGAAGCACTATTTGAAGCCAGCGCTGAAATTCAGGTACCTGAGGGTGTTGACCGGGATGAACTGGAAGATGCTCTTGAGGCAATCAGCGAACAGCTGAGTGTTGAAATCGATTTGAAGTAAACGCTACTGACGCAGTTTTCTGACAATCCAGCTGGCGCCCAGCGCCAGCACCATGATCACCAATACCCCGCCGACACAAACCGCCAGAAAGCTCAGCACTTCACTGACCGGCACATCAAAGATGTGCACAGTCGACCAAACCAGCAAGGCCGTCGCCAGCACCGCCAGCGCCGGCGTGCTGTACTTCCGCCAACGGCGGTAAAGCTCAGGTAAACTCAAAAATAGCTCGCTTAGAATGACGCTTCGTGGGTCCACTCGCAGCGCATGGACATATTGGAGCTGTTCGGCTCGTGATAGTCGGAATCTGTTTCCCAGACAAAGGTGTGCACGCCGTTGTAGAGGGTTTCAAGGTGCACAGTGGCCGACACCCAGTACATGCCGCGCAACACGTGCTCAAACTGTTTGATCCAGGTATTCCACTCGTGTTCGATGGCCTTGTAGGAACTGCCGAAATGAATCACGTCGGTATGCACATCGTCGAGATCAATCGCAGAGGGAGACGGCGAGAACATTTCACGGGAAAGAAGCGGCCAGCTGTCGGCGCTGGGCAGGCTATTCATCACAGTGCGATTGGTCAATCGGCGCTCTTGCGCCTCATCCCGGCCACCCACCATATCGCGAATGCAGCCGTACACGATTGATTCTGCCATAACGGTCTCTTTTCCTGAGAAATTGTTATGGAAGGCTATGTTACCTGCGGCCCCGGTTCAGGCCAAGCAATTAAACGCTGCAAAGATCACACTGCGAGCTGCCGGTCTTGCAGAAAAACCCAGGCCAGCACAAAAGCGATCAGTGACGCAGCCACCGCCATCAGAAAGGTAATCTCCGCGCCGTAGTCCCACAGCACCCCACTGAGGATGGCGCCAATTGCTCCACCACCACCAAAACTGACGCCACTGTAAAGCGCCATGCCCTGCCCCTGGTAGCCTTTGAAAAAACGCCGGACCAGTTCAACCGCCACCGCATGGGAACTGCCAAAAGTTGCCGCGTGCAGCAACTGGGCGAAAAACAGAATCGCGGCATTGTCCGCGTAATAGCCGATCAGAGCCCAGCGAATCACAGACAACAACAGGCTTACCAGCAGGATATTGCGCAGACTAAAGCCCGCCATCATCCGATGCATCACTAGAAAGAGAACCACTTCCGCCAGCACACCCAGCGACCAGAGCATGCCGGTGATGGTTTTGCTGTAGCCCAAGGCTTCGAGGTGAATACTGAAAAAGGTGTAATACGGCCCGTGAGAAACCTGCAGCAAAGCGCAGATCAGCAGAAAAGCGAGCACCACGGGTGACGACACTATCCGCCACAAACTGTGCTCGCGCTGATCCTCCTGATCGTTGCCGGGCTTTTCCGAAACAGTGAGACTGCTGAACCAAATGCCCGCCAGCAGGGCCACATAGATCCAGGGCAGAAGGTGGATAGAAAACACATCGAGAAAGGCGCCGACACCGGCCACGGTGACAATAAAACCCACCGAACCCCAGACCCGAATCAGACTGTAGCGATGGTACTGCCCTTCCAGATGGGACAGGGTCACCACTTCAAACTGGGCCAGTACCGCATTCCAGAAAAAGCTGTAGCCGATAACAATCGCCATCAGCCACCAGAAATCCGAACGAAAAAATACGCCGAAAAAAATCAGCAGCGCCAGAAAGGAACCAAGACGAATGATGGTAGAGCGGCGACCGGTTCGGTCAGCCAACCAGCCCCAGATGCTCGGCGCAATAACCTTGGTTGCCATAACCGCCGACGACAAGGCGCCAATGGCTACCGCGCTGTGACCCAGCTCCTGAAGGTAGAGCCCCCAGTAAGGTAACCAGGCCCCCAACAGACCAAAGTAGGCAAAATAAAACGCTGACAGTCGGCCGTAGGGAAGTGGCATGCCTCAGCGTGCGGAATCAGGTGTTGCGCCGGGAACGACGGGGGTCGCGACCTGCACATCCGCATTCTGACCGCGATGACGCAGGAAGTGATCCATCAGCACCAGCGCGACCATCGCTTCGGCAATCGGCACCGCACGAATACCGACGCAGGGGTCGTGACGACCGGTGGTAATCACATCCACTGGATTGCCATCAACATCAATGGTTTCACCGGGCACCAGAATGCTGGAAGTCGGTTTGAGGGCGATGGAGGCGACAATATCCTGACCGGAACTTATACCCCCGAGCACACCACCGGCGTTATTGCTCTTGAAGCCCTGCGGCGTAATCTCATCGCGGTGCTCACTACCCCGAGCGACTACCGCATCAAAGCCGGCGCCGATTTCCACGCCTTTTACGGCGTTGATACCCATCAGAGCGTGGGCCAGTTCTGCATCCAGACGGTCGAACACCGGCTCACCCAAACCGGGCGGCACATTGTTGGCAACAATCGTCAAGCGCGCGCCGATGGAATCGCCATCCTTGCGCAATTGCTGCATGAAGCCTTCCATGGATTCGATCTTGCTTTCATCCGGGCAGAAAAACGGATTGGTTTCGACCACGTCCCAGTCCACTTTTTCAATGGCAATGGGGCCAAGCTGCGACAGGTAGCCGCGCACCTCAATACCGCAGCGCTGGCGCAGGTATTTTTTGGCAATGGCGCCCGCCGCCACACGCATGGCGGTTTCACGGGCTGAGGAGCGCCCGCCACCGCGGTAGTCACGTACACCGTATTTATGCGCATAGGTGTAGTCCGCGTGCATCGGCCGGAAACGGTCCTTGATCTTGCTGTAATCCTTGGAGCGCTGATCGGTGTTTTCAATCAGCAAACCAATAGCGGTGCCCGTGGTTTTCCCTTCAAACACGCCAGACAGAATTTTCACTTCATCGTCTTCACGACGCTGGGTGGTATAGCGGGAGGTGCCGGGCTTGCGACGGTTGAGATCGCGTTGCAGATCGGCTTCCGTCAGCTCCAGTCCGGGCGGGCAGCCGTCCACCACAGCGCCCAGCGCCAAGCCGTGGCTCTCGCCAAAGGTGGTTACGGTAAACAGTTTTCCGAAGGTATTGCCGGACATCTCTCACTCACAGCCAATCGCAAAGGGGGAATTATACGTGAAAGCCCTGCCCTCGTCAGACGGCGGGCAGATCTTCTTTGGAAATGACAAACACGCCGTGGCCGCCCTGCTCAAACTCTACCCACGTCAAGGGTAGCTCCGGGAAGGCTTCGTCCAGCGCGCGCCCGCTGTTGCCAACTTCCACCACCAGCAGGCCACCGTCATTCAAATGCCCTGCAGCCTCTCGCAGAATACGCCGGGTAATATCGAGACCATCTTCGCCCGAGCCCAACCCCAAAGGCGGTTCAGCATGATACTCAGCCGGCATGCTCGCCAGATCCTCTGCATCCACATACGGCGGGTTGGATACGATCAGATCAAAACGCTGTTCGGCGAGGTTATCAAATACATTGGATTCAATTGCTCTCACCCGCGCCTTCACGTCATGGCGCGCAATATTGCTGTTAGCCACCTCCAGCGCATCGGGAGACAGATCACTCAAGACCACATCCGCCTCAGGGAAGGCAAAAGCGCAAGCGATGCCAATACAGCCACTACCAGTACACAGGTCGAGAATGCGCTTTGGCTCGACATCACCTAACCAAGGCTGAAAGCCCGCTTCAATCAACTCTCCCAAGGGCGAGCGCGGCACCAGCACACGTTCGTCGACCCAAAAAGGCAAACCGGCAAACCAGGCCTCTCCTACCAAATAAGCTACGGGGATTCGCTCTTGAATGCGGCGTTCAACAAGCTGCTCGACCCGTGTTTTTTCTTCGCCAGTCAGTCGGCCATCCAGCAGACGCCCGTCGAGATCGAAGGGTAATTTCAGGGCACCACAAATCAGGTACCAGGCATCGTCCTGTGCATTGTCGGTCCCGTGCCCGTAAAACAGATCGGCCTCACCAAACCGCGAGATAGTCCAGCGCAGATAATCCCTAACGGTTTCCAGTTCCCAATTCATTGCAGGTTTATCCCAAAGCGAAAGCGAGACATTTTACGCTATTTTGCAGGCCTGAAGGCGATCATCTAACTGCACGGTAATGGTCAGCCCTGTACACTTTTGCTACCATCCCCCTCCCTTTGATCAGACGTCGGACAGTACAGTGGAAAAAGCCTTTGCCGAAATCATCAAGAGCGTTGGAGAAGATCTGGAGCGGGACGGTCTTGTCGACACCCCGAAACGGGCCGCCAAAGCTTTCCAGTTTCTGACCGAAGGCTATCGCCGCAAAGTCGACGATGTCGTCAACGACGCCCTGTTTGAGTCTGACTGCAATGAAATGGTGATTGTGTCCGACATCGAGCTCTATTCCCTGTGCGAACACCATTTGCTGCCTTTTATCGGCAAAGCCCACGTTGCTTACATCCCTTCGGGCAAAGTGCTGGGACTTTCGAAAGTCGCGCGCATTGTCGACCTGTTTGCCCGCCGCCTGCAGATTCAGGAACAGCTGACCACACAGATTGCACAGACCGTTCAGGAAGTGACCAACGCCGCCGGCGTCGGTGTGATTATCGAAGCCAAGCATATGTGCATGATGATGCGCGGTGTCGAAAAACAGAACTCGGTAATGCGAACCTCAGCCATGCTCGGTGAGTTCCAGAGCAATCAGGCAACGCGTCAGGAATTCCTGTCACTTATTGCCGGCAGCCGCTAGCGCCGCAAAAACTCTCTGATCAGTGCAGCAATGTCCGCTGCACTATCTTCCATATGAAAGTGATGTCCTCCGGACAGGGTTTGACGCGTGAATTGCGGAATTAACGCCGTCAGCTCGTCTAGCTCCGGATACTGGGCATAGCCTTTTTCGGCCGCGATTAGCATCACCGGCGGTTCCAGCGCTTTGAGAAAAGCCTCGATATGGGGCTTTGACAGTTTGAAAGCTGAAGCGCCTTTCAGGCGTTGATCCGCACGCCAGATCCACCCCCCTTGCGCAGCCTTGGCGCCACGCTCGGCCAGGACCCGGCTGGCAGCCTCACTCATGCCGGTGGTTTTGCGCCTAAGTTCAATCAGCTCTTCGAGCGTCGAGTAGACTTTATTGGGCTTGTTTGCCAGCAATCTAGCATCTCGCAGAAAATCCCCAAGTTGCTTCGGGGAATCCTCCAGTTCGACCGCACCCGGCACCAGCCCGTCCAGACAAATCAGACGCTGAACTCGCTCCGGGCAACTTGCTGCCAGCAGCATGGACATCATGGCGCCACGGGAGTGGCCCAGCAGGTTGATGTGATCCCACCCCATCTGATCCGCAACTGCCAGCAGCACCGGCAGATCGTCCCAAATGTTGTAGGTGGCGTGCGGGGGGCGATCGTCACTTAGCGCATTGCCCGGCATATCCAGCGCCAGTAGTGTCAGCCCCGATTCTCCAAGCGCATCAAAACTGGCCGCGTTATCCAGCCAGCCGTGTACGGCCAACAAAGGTTCCGTATTTCCCTGCCACCAGCGGGCGTGGATTTTGAGGCCATCGATACCAAAGATTTTTTCTTCGGCAGTCACTGACAACTCGCTATCTGGGAATAGTCGGGGGCATGCCGCAACCAACGCAAGCGGCCGGCATCGCGACAAACAACAGGCAATTCGATCAATGCAAGGCTGGCCGGTGCCATAACTTCGCGCATATCATCACCGCAAAACCAGGAAATGCTATTGCTAAAAAGGGGGTTGTGACCAATCAATAGCAGGCGCTCTACACCGGCATCGTCAATGGCCTGTTCCAGTTTTTGCAGCGAACTATCGGGCGTGAGTGAAGGATGATTTTTGCGCGACACGCCGGAATAGCACCCCAAGAATTCGGCGGCCGTCTGCTGCGCCCGGCGATAGGGGCTGACCAATATAAGATTCGGCTGCCAATGCTCAGAGAGCCAGCGCGCGGCCGCGCGTGCATGAGCTTCCCCCGCCGGGGTCAGCGATCGTTCGGCATCCGTAGCGGCTTCCCAGGAGGCTTCCCCATGGCGAACAAAGACACATTCCATCAGCGCAGACTGAAATCCACATCGCGCGTCTGATCGGCACTCATCATGGTCGACACGACTTCATCCAAAGATTGGCCATTGTAGATAATGCCGTACAAACCACGCACCAGAGGCATGTGCACATCCAGCTCCTCGGCCTGAGCATAGAGCAACTTCAGGGTATTCACACCTTCAGCAACCTGCCCCAGCTCTTCAACAACCGCGTCCAGATCCTTGCCCTGCCCCAGTGAGTAGCCAACGCGATAGTTGCGACTCAGTGGCGACGTACAGGTGACAAACAAGTCACCAACACCACCGAGGCCCATAAAGGTCATTGGATCGGCGCCTTTTTTCACCGCAAAGCGACACATCTCAGCCAGCGACCGGGTGATCAACACACTTTGCGTATTACTTCCCACCCCGATCGCTGCCGCAATACCGGAGCAGATGGCGTAGACATTTTTAAGCGCGCCGCACAGTTCCAGTCCGAATATATCCTCACCTGCGTAAACGCGAAAATAGCTGCACTGCAGGAGCCCTTGAATGGTTTCAGTCACATTCGTATCTTGGCTGGCGATAACCGTTGCTGTGATTTGGCGTTCGGCCAGCTCCTTGGCCAGATTTGGACCACTCATGACACCCAGACGGGCGTAGGGAATTTCCTCGTGAATGACCTGACTCATCAACTTGAAGCCATCGGCTTCAATGCCCTTGGTGGTACTGATCAGAATACAGTCTTTGCTGAGCAGGCCGGCCAGTGTGCGGGAAACCTCCCGGCAGGATTTACTGGGCACCGCCATAAAGACCACTTCGGCAGACTGCACGGCCTCGGCGAGATCCGTCGTCGCCTTCAATGAAGGGTTTAGCTGGATACCGGGCAAGTAGGTTTCGTTGACATGGCGCTGGTTGATTTCGTCAGCGCGCTCCTCGCTGCGCAGCCATAAATGCACATCATGGCCGTTATCGGCAACGATGTTGGCGATGGCTGTACCGAAACTGCCGCCGCCCAGGATGGCAACGCGATAGGACTTCTCGGACATGGATTATTCTTTACTCTGCCGCTGTGGCAGGCAGTCTACCACAGAGAAATGGGGGATTGGTTTGCAGGAAAAAAAGGCTAGCAGACGCTCACCTGCGAGCCTTTTTTCATAGCGGGACTATATGCTTACCGGAACAGCATGCTTAGCGGGACATTTCCAGCAGCAGTTTGTTCAGCTTGCGGATGTAGGCACTGGGATCTTCAATATCCGCGCCCTCCGCCAGGTGGGCCTGATCGAACAGAATCTCCACCAGATCGCCAAAGCGGTCTTCATCGGCCTCCTTATCAAGCTTTTGCACCAGCGGGTGCTCTGGATTCAGCTCGAAAATGGGCTTGCTGTCCGGCACGTCCTGACCGGCCTGCTCCAGAATGCGCTTCATCTGCATACCGATATCGTAGTCACCGACAACCAGACAGGCGGGAGAGTCTGTCAGACGGTTGGTTACACGCACTTCCTGTACCTTGCCTTCCAAAATGCCCTGCACACGCTCGACCAGATCCTTGTGCTCTTTGGCCAGCTTTTCTTTCTGCTTCTTGTCTTCCTCGGCATCCAGTTCGCCCAGATCCAGCTCGCCGCGGCCGACATCCTTTAACTGCTTACCGTCGTACTCGCCCAGCTGATTCATCAGCCAGTCGTCAACGCGGTCTGACAGCAGCAGTACCTCAATGCCCTTCTTGCGGAAAACTTCCAGGTGCGGGCTGTTGCTGGCCATGGCGTGGGATTCACCCACCACGTAGAAGATCTCTTTCTGGCCCTCTTTCATACGGGCGATATAGTCATCCAGCGAGTGGGTCTGCTCGGCCTTGTTGTCATGGCTGGTGGCAAAGCGCAGCAGCTTGGCGATTTTCTCGCGGTTGGCGAAGTCCTCTGCCGGACCTTCTTTTAACACCTGCCCGAAGGTTTTCCAGAAAGTCTGGTACTTCTCGGTGTCTTTCTTGGCCAGTTTCTCCAGCATGTCGAGCACGCGCTTGGTCAGCGCGGACTTCATGGAATCGACATTCGGGTCTTTCTGCAGAATTTCGCGGGAGACGTTCAGGGACAGGTCGTTGGAATCCACCACACCTTTCACAAAGCGCAGGTAGAGCGGCAGGAACTGCTCGGCCTCATCCATGATAAAAGTGCGCTGTACGTAGAGTTTCACACCGCGGTTGGCATCGCGGTTCCACATGTCAAAGGGCGCTTTTTCCGGGATATACAGAAGGCTGGCGTATTCCAGCTTGCCTTCCACCTTGTTATGGCTCCAGGTGAGCGGCTCATTGAAGTCATGAGAGATGTGCTTGTAGAACTCGATGTACTCTTCATCTTTCACTTCGGTGCGATTGCGCACCCACAGGGCCTTGGCCTCGTTGATGGTTTCGAACTCGGGCAGCGCACCTTCCTTGATTTCCTCCTCGCTCTGGGACTTGTACATCATCACCGGCAGCGAGATGTGATCGGAGTACTTTTTGATCACTGAACGCACGCGCCAGTCATCGGCAAAATCCAGCGAATCGTCGCGCAAATGGAGCACCACCTGAGTGCCGCGCTCAGCGCGCTCAACCGGCTCAATGGAGAAGTCCGCTTCGCCGGTGGATTCCCAGTGAACCGCCTCGTTGGCAGGCAGGCCGGCGCGACGGGTAAAGACTTCCACCCGGTCGGCGACGATAAAGGCGGAATAGAAACCCACCCCGAACTGACCGATCAGCTGGGCGTCTTTTTTCTTGTCGCCAGTGAGGTTTTTCAGGTACTCCGCGGTGCCGGAACGGGCGATGGTACCGAGGTTTTGAATCACCTCGTCTTTTGACATACCGATACCGTTATCGGTAATGGTGATGGTCTTGGTGTCTTTGTTGGTGACCACGGTGATCTTGAGGTCCGGGTCCTCTTCCAGCAGCTCAGGCGCTTCCAGCGATTCAAAACGCAGTTTATCCGCGGCATCCGAGGCGTTGGAGATAAGCTCGCGCAGGAAGATCTCCTTGTTGCTGTACAAGGAGTGGATCATCAGTTTCAGGAGTTGCTTGGCTTCCGTCTGGAAGCCCATGGTTTCCTTTTCAGCAGTGGCAGACATGGCGCCCTCAATCGATGTTATGGAGTAAAAATCGGATTAAGGGGGATATGGGGGCAGGATTAAGGGTTTCAAGGGCCAAATTAGCGGCTTTGCGTCGCCACCTGAACGCCAGTCACAGGCGGAACTTTTCAGTCAGACGATTGGGCCGGATTTCTAGCTCGTCCACCGACACGCCGGGGTCCATCCCCACGCAGAAAGCCACGGCCTCGGCCACATGGCGGGGCTCCATACCCTCGTCCATATAGCCCCCACAGCGCTTGTGCCAGAGGTCCATGCCGGCTTTTATCCTGTCGAAATCCCAACCGCTGGCAAATTCTGTCATCGCCGCACCGGGCCGCAGGATGGTGACGCCGATGTTCTTTTCCTGCATCTCACGGCGCAGATCCCGAGTCAGCCGCTCAACCGCCGCCTTACTGGCCGCATAGAGCGACAGGCTCAACATCTCGTCATGATGCTCGGCGCTGGCCGAGCTGATATTGATAATGCGCGGATTGGGGGAATCCTGCAGCAGCGGAATGGCCGCCCGGCAGGCGTAGATCACACCGGCGATATTGATATCAAGCTGGGTGCGGACTTCCTCGTCGGTATAGTTCTCCACCAACCCCGGCTTGGCCACGCCAGCATTATTGATCAGCCCATCCAGTCTGCCAAAGTGACGGGCTACGCCGGCAATAGCCTCTGCGACCGCTGCCGAATCCGTAACGTCGGCGCTGAAGGCCTTCGCCTTGCCTGGCCCGAGTTCGTTCACGGCATCCGCCAATCGCGCCTCATCCCGCGCCAGCAGACCAACGTTCGCGCCCTTATCAATTAGCGCCTTGGCAATCGCGAGGCCAAAACCCCGCGACGCCCCGGTTACGACGTAGACATGGTTTTCAATCGACTGACTCATACCGCAATGGCCACCGTCTTGGTTTCAAGATATTCCTCAAAGCCTTCCGGCCCCATTTCCCGGCCCACACCACTTTGCTTGTAGCCACCGAAAGGCGCATCGGGCCCGAGGAAGTTGCCGCCGTTTACGTTCATGGTGCCGGTACGCACCTTGCGGGCAAAGTTCAGGGCGCGCTCTTCACTGGCCGAGTAAACCGCCCCCGACAGACCGTAGATAGAGTCGTTGGCGATACGCAGTGCATCGGCTTCATCTTCGTAGGCAATGACTGACAGTACCGGCCCGAATATCTCTTCCTGAGCGATGGTCATACTGTTATCTACATCGACAAACACGGTTGGCTCTACGTAATACCCCTTTTCCAAGTGAGCGGGGCGACCACCACCTATGAGTAAGCGAGCGCCCTCCTCCTTGCCTTTCTCGATATACGCCAACACCCGCGCACGCTGTTTAGCGTTGATGAGCGGCCCCATCATATCGGCTTCGCTCTCGGGATCACCATAACCGAGCATTCCGATGTAAGACTTCAGGATTTCTTCCGCTTCCGCTTGTTTGGATTTGGGTATCAGCAGCCGAGTGGTAATCGCGCAGCCCTGGCCCGCGTTGGCCCCAATGGAGAACACACCAAACAGGGAGCTCGCCAGATCCGCATCGTCAAGAATGACCATGGCGGATTTGCCGCCCAGCTCCAGAAATACCCGCTTAACCGTATCTGCCGCGTTTTTCATAATGTGTTTACCGACGGCGGTTGAACCGGTAAAGGACACCACATCAACGCGCGGGTCGGTGGTTAGAAAGTTACCAATTTCCGCAGGGTCCGAGGCTGTCAGCACATTAAACACCCCGGCAGGCAGTCCCGCCTCTTTGGCGTAACGCCCCAGTAATGTCGCGGTCCAGGGCGTATCCGGAGCCGCTTTCAACACGACCGTACAGCCTGCGGCGAGCGCCGGCATACACTTGGCGAGATTAATCTGAATCGGGAAGTTCCAGGGCGTGATCGCCGCCACAACTCCTGCGGCCTCCTTCCAGACAAGGCGCTTACTCTTGATGCCCATCACCTCGAATTCGCCGATACCACGCTCCCACTGGAAATTTTCAAGAAAGTCCAAGGGCCAACTGGCCATCGAAACCGGGCCATCACACTGGGGGCCGAGCGCAAAGCAACGAGTTGCACCCACTTCGCGCTGGGAGGCCTGACGCAGCTCTTCAATATTGTCCTGCATGACCTTCACAAACCGGCGCAGCACCTTCAAACGCAGTGCGTGATTAGATGACCAATCGGTGTTGTCGAAGGCATTGCGCGCCGCGGCGAGCGCGTTCTCAGCGTCGTTCAAACTGGCATCCGGACCGACACCAATCACTTCTTCGGTAGCCGGGTTAATATTGTCGTAGACGCGACCACCCTCCGCATCAACCAGTTCACCGTTGATGTACAAGCGCTCCTCACCAAAACTCGGTTGTGACATCATTCCCTTCCTTATTCGATTATTAAATTCGAGGTTAGCCGTGACCTTTTAACCCTGACCTTTTAAGAAGGTCTGGCGAATATGCTCGCGCACGGTTTTGGTGGCCGGAAGGTCAAGCTGCAGGTCTTTGCAAAGCCCCAGAGCATGATCCAGATCCTTTTCCCCCAAACCGGCAAAGGGGCCAAAAAATTCCAGCATCTGCTCTTCGGTGCACCCGGCCAGCAGGCCCTCGCGCCCGGTAATAAATTGTTTCCCGGAGGGGGTAATGACGCCGTTGATCTCGCCAACGGCGTACAAGTCTTCAGGGTTCAGCCCGGATTTCTTGACCAGTGCGACCGCTTCACTGACCGCGGTAAATGCGGCGTAGGTAATTACGTTGTTGGCTAACTTAAGAACAATCCCGGAGCCAACATCACCACCGCGCACAACGCGCTTGGAGGTCGCCTCCAGCATAGGCAGCGCGCGCTCGAGAACAGCCTCGCTGGCCCCCACCATGATGCACAGGGTTCCTTCCGCGGCACCGGACGCACCACCGGTAATTGGCGCATCGATAATATGGATATCCTTGCCCGCACCATCACTTGCCCAACGCAACATGTTGGTTTTGGTCACCGTGCTGTGAATGGCAATAATCGTGCCCGGACGCGCATGCTCCAGCATGCCTTGATCGCCATAGAGGATACTGTCGACATCATTATCGTCGCGCACACAAACCCCAACCAGATCACAACGCTCGACAATTTCTCGCACCGAATTTGCCTTGGTCGCTCCAAGCTCAACCATTTCCGCAACTGGATCCGGCATAACGTCATAGACCGTGACCGCGATGTCCCTGCTCGCGCCATTTTTAATCAGGGTGCTACACATGGGCTTACCGATATTACCCAAACCGATGTAACCGACTTGAATCATGGAGAGTATCCTTATCGAGACGTGAGGAATCAGATTCGTGTTATACCTTCACGCTACCACACGCACTTTATTTTAGTAAATATTTATTTTGCTTTATTGTTAATACCTGTTACCTTTATTCCGGTCATTTCTTCTGAATGGGGCATCCATCATGAGCGATAAAAAGAAAGAGATCACCTTTGACTACGACAAAGGTGCCGCCCAAATGAACGATATTTACTGTGGCATCGTACCGCCCGGCCCCAAAGGTGCAGGCCGTTTTACCGACCTGATGATTCCCTATCTCTTTGGCGAGCTATGGAACGAAGAAATCCTTTCTATTCGAGATCGCCGCTTATTCACCATGGGCATTATTGCCGCGATGGGCGAATACGATGTCTTTACCATTCAAGCCATGGCGGCACTAAAGCGCGAGGAATTGACCGCCGAGCAGTTGTCCGAGCTGGCCACTCATGCGGCGCCCTACGCTGGCTACCCCCGCTCCGGCGGTTTGCTGAACGCCGTTTCCAATGCCATCAACGCGATCAACGCGATCAACAACGAAAAAAAGAACGAGAAATGATATGGCGTCGAACTACCGTGGAACCCATCGGCCCGATTTCTGCCTGACGGATCTCGATCACTCAACCCTTGCCTGGTATGGCCGCGAAGTCATGCTGGCCAACCACATACACGACCGTGCCATCATGCCGCAGCTGGCACTCAACTACGGAATGGCCGCGCAAACCCAGGCGGCCTGCGACGAGTGGATGGGCTCCAGCCCCATTTATAACTACCGCAACCGCAAGCTGCTTAATATTGGTGGCGATGATGTAGAAACCATTCTGAAAGCCTTTCAGTTTGATATTGGTGCACCCCACACCTTTCTGCAGTTCCACTTCTCGCTGCAGTCGCCCACCGAGGGGCAGTTCTGGTTGCCCTACTGCGGTGCCTACAACCATGTGCGCCGCATTACCAATGCCGACCCGAAATCGGAAACCCAAATCTGCCACCACATGGAAGACCCCACCTTTGACGCCACCGCAATGACCGTCAATCAACGCGCGCGTTGTCGGCCGGTGTTTCGCCCGCCCCACGGTGAAGTGCCCGCCGAAGGCCCCTGTCGTTGGCAAGTTTTTATCGGTGACGATTTAATACTGGCAGAAGAATGCGAGGTGTTGCCGCAGGTAAAACAATCCCGCGCCGCCAATTTTGAGTTCGCCCCCCTATCGCCCGCTGGCGAGGGTTTGACCGACTACAGCGGGCCATTAAAACCGGATTTTCGGCTCGAGGATTTGGAACACTCGACACTGGCCCGACAGTGCAAGGAATTTTCACTGGATGTGCACCTGTTGCAACGCGCCTGTTATACCTCGGTTATACGCGATCACGGCGAAGACGCCGCCTGGTCGATGACAGAAGAACAATGGCGCGCCATGGCGCCCGTCTATATTCATCGGCTGCGCCGCGTGCTTGGCATTGAAAGCGACCAAATCGATGACATCCTGACGCTCCTGCAGTTCGACCCCTACCTGCCTCAGGAATACCTGAAGTTCGGCAGCGCTAAAGTGAGTGACAAGCACGGTCGATTCTGGATCGAAGACTGTGAAGCCGCAAAGGATAAACCGCTCGGTGTATTGGGGCTGCTCTTTAAAAAACCCGATGTTGGCCTTTCAGCACCGGTGGCTGCCATCAATGGCAAAGCGATCTGCCGGCCGGCACCGGACTGCCCCGAGGCTAAAGGCAAGTCGATACTGGCTTGGGACATTCTTATCGATGATGCGCACGAGGCTCCCAAGCCGTCCGACTATACCGAGCTTGTTGCCGGCGCAGATCTGTGGGATCACGACGCTAGCGAACATACCTATTCTTACGCGTGAGCATTACTCGCGAGCTGACAGCTCTAAAACGAAAAACCGGGCACTAGGCCCGGTTTCACTTTATCTTCTCTGCAATAACTGATCGAGAAAGTCGTTACTGAAAACCCGCTGCGGGTCGAGCTTGTCGAGTTGCTTCACCGCACTATTCCAACCCGCGTTTTGGGGCCTGCCCACGGTGTGGCTGCCGGGAACTGTTGACGCGATATAGTTCGCGTCCGTCCAGGCAGCTTCCGGTCGGTAGGCCCAACCTTTAGACCACTCGGGTCGGACCAGCGCATCTTCGCCATCGAAATGACTGTGCAACCAGTGCTCCATTTCGGCGTTAAACGCTTCGGACATCTCGGTACCGACAAAGCTCAGACAGTCAAACCAGACCGCCACATCCCATTCCGGATGTGATTCAACGGGGCGAACCGCTGATAGCGTCGGTGCTTCAGCGCGATCCGCTTCAATCTCGTCAGGCTGATCAAGGCCGGTGACACGAATTTCAACGGGCATATTGATTGGATATTCACCCATAGATTCATAGGCGGCGATCATATCCTTGAACTTCTCGGTAAAGTCGTAGATAACGCGCTGCACGTTGTCTCGACGGGTAAGCACGGCGTAACCGCTGGCCTCGATGCGCAGTGTCGTCGGTTTAATGTAGAGCAAAACATTTTTTGAATCGCCCCAGATATCCGCCGACTGCGACGTCGCCAGACCGGCCTTGGACACGTTGTACATCATTTGCCCAAACAGTGGCGTTGACTCTTTATTCCCCTGCGTCAACGAACGGGCCATTTCCTCAATTTCGTCCGGCATATTGTCGGAGAAGGGATAGTTGTAGGGCTCAGTAACCTCACGCGACATCAGGGGCTTGGTCGGCGCGACGCTCCACACCTTCAGCCAGGGCTTGTCGGTAAACGGAAACCAGATAACCTCCATTCGCCCGGCCTGATCCAGATAATGCGCTACTGTGCGACCGTTAGTTTCCGGCGGCCCCAGCAATTCATCAATATGAATATCCATAAAGCTCTGGCAGCGGAGTTTTTGATTCTCGCCCAGCTGCAGGACCGCCTCGACAATCAGCGTCCGACCGAGGCTAGTCATAACCGCTGCGGCTTCGCGATCACTGCGATTAATGGTCTGCAGAGTATAGGCGTTGGCATGCTTGTCCCACGCCACCACCGTAACTTCCAGCACAAGATTCGATAACGAACCATAGCTATGACCGTGCTCTCTGACCTCACCAATGGCCGGAACAGCGGTGCCGTGCGCATCGACCGCCAGCACACCGCCCACAGTCACATCACCGGGCGCGGGGACAGCCGTCATGCCCAGATTATGGGCTTCAACAAAACCCAGCAGATCTTCCATGTAGACGCCGGCCTGAGCTCGCACTGCCGGAACTGAGCGCCCGTAGTCCATGGCGATATTTGCCAGGTAATCTGTTGTGCTCAACAAAATAACCGGCGTGTCGCAGCTCATGTCTGGTGTTACGTGAATCGGTGACCAGTTGTGCATGGCACCGCGTGGGCGTACCTGCCAGCCCTGAGCGGCTGCCCAGTTCACCAGATCAACGCAATCCTGAGCGGAGCGCGGTGCGCAGGTCCAAAGTGAATCAATCACTATACCTTTCGACCAGTTCTCGAAGCCTTGCCGGAACACATCCAGATGCGCAGGCAGATTGGGCGGCGGCACACATTCACCGGCCTCAGCGACCCCGACGCGGAATGCAGGAATCCACGCGGCAGTAGAGAACACAGCAGAGTTTTTGAGAAAACGACGACGGGACAACTCAGGCTGTGCCTGAGAGGACTTTTCGGACGACATGGAACCCCTTCAACTTGCTAGTTTTGTTTTTAGTTATGCGTTCTGTTCTTGTTATACGTACTGTTAACGGAAAATGTAAACAATCTGTATCAAAAAAGCGACAGGAAATTTCCTAAGGATTAAGAAGCGCGTTGCCGTCCACAAATTTTGACAGCTCCAAGCGCAGGCCGCGGGGAATATAGCCCTCCTGACGTTGGTATTTTTCTGCGTAGGCGACATGGGTAAAGCCGCCTTCGATACGGCCAGAGAGATCCGCCAGCAACCAGTCTTCAACCTGATCAACAGGCACTGACTCCGGTGTGCTGACATTGGGGTTGACCGAGCGCGGCTTCAATAACAGGAGGTTGCCCTCCTGACGCTGCACATTGGCCCAGATACGTTGCTGAGAACCAAACTTGGTTTCGACCGCGATACGCACCGCGCCTTTGCGATCAGAGCGCGCAATGCCTTCACAAAAACGCTCTATTGATGCCTGAGCACGTTCCGTTGCCAACTGCATTTCAGGCTCGTCAACCGAGATTTGAATGGGCGGATAGCGAGTCGGCATCATGGGCTGCCAGCACCAGTACAGCAGCATGACGCCGAGGATCAGAAAGCCAAGGGTACTGGGGACGCCAAGCACAAACAGGGTGTAAATACCCGACGGCAACAGCGCGAGACCAAAGACAAAGCCGGCCCCGCCCAGAATCCGATTCCGCAACTCTCTATTCATCTGTTACCCCACCCTTTTGACAGCGGTGGATTGTAGCAGGAGTTTCACACTCACCGTGTGCAGTCTGGCTCACTCCTCCTTAGCCTTGAAACTTTCAACGGTTTCCCACATCCGCAGATAAGCCTCAGCTGAGCGGAAGAAAATATCCAGCGCTTTGGAGGTATCCTTGCAGTCCTCGCCCTCTGCGCACTGACCGAAGGCTTCTGCATCGGCGATGTAATCCGGGTACAGACCGTAGTGAGCAACACCGCGACCATCGTACAAATCAAATACCCGGTCGCCGGTGACCTGACGTATGAACCGAATGCGCCCATCATAGGACAGGAAGCCGTTGTCGTAATCTATCTTCCCGTCTGTTACTGCAGCACCTTCGGTCGGCGGCGCTGGCAACTGAGCAATGCCGTTTACATCCGAGGCAATACCGCCGCCCATGAATTCCACATTGTCGTAGCGAGCCGCCATACCGCGCAGTCGGCTCAGCCACTGGTCGCGACCACCGCGCGCAAAGCGTCCGATAAAGCCCTTGTTATCCGCCATCCGGTTCAGCAGGTATTCCGAGTTGGTCCAATCGTGAGAACTGATCACTGGATAAACTTCGCCCTGATCGTTCTTGATCTTCTCCAAGTGGTCGAGCGCCTGTACCGCCGCGCGGCGACTAATGTGATCCAGGTCAATCAGCATATTGCGCTTTACAAGCTCGTCGAGCAGAAATAATCCCAGAGGCGTGAGGCCGCGGATATTACACAAATGGCCAGTGCCAGTGCGTGGATCTGGCTCCTGCCCGGAGGGAGGCAGCTGATTGGCCAGATATTCAAAGTTATGAAGCAAGTATTCATAAATGCCAACAGGATTCTTGCGTGGATCGTTGGGATTTTCCTCTAACCCGCTGTCATCGGATTCGCTGTCGTGATCACACTCCTCCACTTCCAGCGGGTGCCCCGTCTCCGCCTGGTTGCCCGCAGACAGTATCGGCCCCAGCGCAAAGCCCGAGTGTGGCAGATGCCCACCAAAGGCATTATCAAATTTATGTACCGGGAATATCAGGCGTATGCCGAGTTTATAAACCTCATCCAGACGCTTCTGAATCTGGGCTCGGGTGCATTCGGCCTGATCGAGAAACTCACCGCAGTTAAGCACCTTGGATAATTCGATTCCCAGCACAACCGCCATCTTTCCATCATCAATCACCTTGCGCGCCTCGGCAGGAGAGGTCACCACGCGGAACCAGCCCTTACCCGGCCCGCCGGATTGCATGTCGATGTAATCCTGCAACTCGTAGGTGCGCGTCGCCTGCAAGCGGACGTTCGCCATTCCGTCACAATCATTTTTCTTTTGCGGCACGATCTGACAGAGAATTTCATTATGGGTGATCAGATTGACCAGAATCTTCTGACCACCCAGAAAGGCCCGTTCCATCCAGCGATAGTAGGTTTGATGATGCTGCAGGGAATCATGTCGCGGCCAGTCACTGTAGTCCGGCCAACCTCGGGTCTGGTGACCTTCAAATGCATCCGAGGTCGCCATTTCTACCGTGCCAGTAGAACCCATCGGGCCGTGGTTTTCCTCGCAATCATGCAGCGCGTGATCAACCCCGAACTTATGGTGGGTTGAACCGTAATTAATACGGCCACCAATAAACTCGTAGGCGGTAATATGGGCGTGATCATCCACCCAACCGTAAACATCTTTGCGTCCGGAGCCGTCCCAGTAAATACGTGGTCCCTGCCCCGGGTTAACCCGCTCCGCATTCAGTTCCGCTTCCGGATAAGCCTGACAGTTTTCAACCAGCTCGAGTTCAAACAGGTTGCCGGTGTCGGCTTCGCTGGCCAGAGCCGGCACACCATTATCATCGACAACGAGATACTGCCCCGTTACCTGAGAGCGCAAAGTAAAGTGCTTGCCGTCAGGATCAACCTTTTCCAGTTCCCAAACCGCAAGATCAGACGCCTTTTCGACTTTACCAAGGGTTGGGCTACTCACCGCATCGGCCAAATCATCCTGACCATCCGCTAGCGCATCGCCCCCCGCTCGCAGACCATCGCCCACCTGACTACTGTTGTCGCCAATCCGATCGGCGTTTTCATCACCAGCGCGATCCTCGTTAATGATGCGACCGGCGTTGGTGAAAAACTCGGACAGATCGCCGACACCGGCAATAACCGCACTCGGCTCACCGACAAAGTTTCCATCTGGATCGAGAAATTCGCGATTGGGGTCACTGATCCCGAGCAGGGTCTTTATACCCATACTTGGATTAGTCGCCATCTTTTCCGCCATCAGACGAACAGCTTCCCGTTCATACCCGGAAAGCAAAAGGTAATCTGCCGACGCCGCCTGCTTTTCGCTTTCCGGGCGAAAAGTACCGGTCGGTTTAAAGTAGAAGGTATAGGGCTCCACCTCGGCTGGCAGTACCGGCGAAGCCGCGTAGCCCTCGTCAATCTCTCCTAGAAAGCCAGCATTCGTTGAGCGCAAGGTTACGCAGCGGTTGGCCGGCGAAAACACGGTCAGACGCTTGTCAGCTGGTACGTCAACGGGGGTTGCAACAGGTGCCGGGCTGGACGAAGAACTGTCGTTGCACGCGCTCAAAAACAGACTACTGGCCACCGCAGCGGCGAGAAGTGGAAATCGGAACTGCATAGGCCCCTCGTTTTTTATAGTAATTAGACAGGGGAAATTATCGCATGATTACGGCGAAAACATAGTGACAAAACCGGCCTCCGGGGAGGCCGGTTTAGGCCGACTCAGGAGGGCTTGCGTAACAGATTGAGAATACTGGAAAAATCCTTCTGGCCGTTGCCTGCCATGCCGTGGGCGGTATAGAGGCTGCGGGCCAGCGAGCCCATGGGCACTGAGCTTTTGCTGTCGATGCTGTTTTCCATGGCCAACCCCAGATCCTTGATCATCAGATCCACCATAAAGCCCGGCTGATAGCCCTTGCTGGCGGCGGAGTTTTCCTGCACGCCCGGATAGGGGTTATAGACCTCCAGCGACCAGTTGCGGCCAGAGCTGGCGAGCATGATCTCGGACAGTACTTTGGGGTCAAGGCCGTTATTAGCACCCAGTTGCAGAGCCTCGGCCGTGCCGATCATGTGAATCGCCAGCAGCATGTTGTTACACATCTTGGCAACCTGACCAGCACCGTTGTCACCGGCGTGAAAGATGTTTTTGCCCATGCCGGCGAGAATGGCTTTGGCACGCTCGAAATCTTCGGCGCTACCGCCGCACATAAAACTGAGCGTACCCGCCTGCGCGGCCGCCACACCACCGGAAACCGGCGCATCCATGACGCCAACACCCAGCTCGGCACCGGCCTTGGCCAGCGCGCGAGCACTGTCGGCATCGATGGTGGAGCAATCCAGCACTAGCGCGCCTTTGTTCAGCTGTTTGAGGATGCCGGTTTCCTCGTCCAGATAAACGGCCAATACATGCTGACCGGCAGGCAGCATGGAGATAACCGCTTCTGCACCAGCAATCGCATCGGCAGCCGAGGCGGCGATATTAACCCCTTCAGCCTTCACCGCTGCCAGAGCTTTTTCCGACAGATCGAAGGCGGTCACGGTGTGCCCGGCTTTGGCGAGATTGATCGCCATCGGGCCACCCATATTGCCCAGACCGATAAACGCTACGGTACTCATGTTATGCCCTCTTTAATGTCGCGATATCCGCCAGCGGGTTTTGCGGCCACGGCGGCGTAAAAAATTGCTCAGTCAGCTCGGCGGGAACCTCTGCAACAGAGGTGTAAATCCACTGTGGATTTTTATCCTTGTCGATCAACAGCGCGCGCACACCCTCGGCAAATTCAGGATGCCTTACCACCGTTGTCGAGAGCATCAGCTCGAATTGGAAGACCTCTTCCAGCGACAGGGCTTCACCGCGCTTGAGTTGCTGCCAGATATTGTGAGCGGCAATCGGCGAGCCGTGAGCCAAGCTGGCCTTCGCCTTATCCAGCCATTTGTCATCCGCTGAATCCAGGGCAAGAACGGCGTTCACTACGGTTTCGAGATCATCGCCACTACAGGCCTGATCAATTAGCCCTCGATGCTGGGCGACGGCGCTGGCCAACTCACTGCCGTCTTCCTGGATCGCTTTTGCCGGTGCAAGGGTTTTCAGCCTTTCCGTCAGCAACGCCTTGTTGGCGGCATCATCGGCTTTCCAATCCAGCGCTTTCACTGTGTCGAATATTTCGGCCTTGCGCGCGCGCTGAGCAAAATGGCGCGCCATCCCCGCATACAAGGTGTCCGCGGCGTTAATCGACGCTGCGGTCAAGGCCACAAACAAACCAGTCTTGCCCGGCATGCGATTCAAGAACCAGGTACCACCCACGTCGGGATAGAGAGCAATGGTAATTTCCGGCATGGCGATCCGGGTTTTCTCTGTGACAATGGCGTGACTGCAGCCCATAAAGAGGCCCAGGCCGCCGCCCATCACAATACCGTCACCCCAGCAAATTACCGGCTTCGGATAGAGGTGCAGCAGGTAGTCAAGGCGGTATTCCCGCTCAAAGAAGGTTTCCGCTTCCACACAGGGGCCGCCCGGGGTTTTAGTCGCGGAGCGATGCAGTTCCTGCACATCGCCGCCGGCGCAAAAAGCTTTCTCCCCTGCCCCCTGCAGCCAAACAGCAGCAATGCGATCATCGTCTTGCCAATCCTGCAGCTGGGCCAGCATCAGATCGACCATGGGCAGGGTCAGTGAGTTCAGGGTTTTCTCAACGCTGAGGGTGATTACGCCAATGGCCTTGCCATTGGTCGCATCCACCTCTTCAAAAATAACGGGACCGGGCTCAGGCATTTTTCCACTCCGGCTCACGCTTTTCCAGAAAGGCCTGTACACCTTCGACCTGATCCTGAGTGTCGAACAGATCCACAAAAAGTTCCCGTTCCAGCGGAAGTTGCGGGTTCATAGCGCGCTCGCGGGCACCGCGAATCAGCTTTTTGCAGGCGGTTACGCTGCTCGGGCTTTGCTTGGCAACCTGATGAGCCAGCTCGATGGCGCGCTTAAGGGATTCGCCCTTCGGTACCACTTCCTGAGCCAGACCAATTTTCTCAGCGGTGGCGGCATTGATGCGCTCATTACAGAGAATCATTTTGGCGGCCCAGGCTTCGCCTACCAGCCAGCTCAAACGCTGAGTACCGCCGGCACAGGGCAAAAGACCAACACGCGCTTCCGGCAAAGCCATTTGCGCCTGTTCTTCAACCACGCGGATATCACAGGCCAGCGCAAATTCCAGACCACCGCCCATCGCGTAGCCATTCACGGCTGCGATCGCTACGCCGCGAAAATCTGCCAGCGCTTCAAAAGCCTCGCCGAAGGCCTCTGCCATATTGCGAGCGTTGACCTTGTCACCGTCGGCAAACATTTTCAGATCGGCCCCGGCGGAGAAAAATTTCTCACCTTCCCCGGTTACAACCAAAGCGTAAATATCCTTCTCTTTGTTCAGACCTTCCACGATCTTTTTCAGGCCCGGCAGGCTATCGCCATCCCAGGTATTGGCGGCCGGGTTGTCGATGGTGATGATGGCGACATGACCGTCACGCTCGAGTTTCAGTTTTTCAGTAGGGCTGGTTATCGTCATCGTACTTGTCATCTGAGAATCTCCGTCATACCTTCCATCAGAATACGGCGCGACAGAATCACGCGCATGATTTCATTAGTGCCTTCCAGAATCTGGTGAACCCGACTGTCACGCAGAAAACGCTCTACCGGGTATTCCCGAATGTAACCGTAGCCACCGTGCAATTGCAGTGCCTGATTGCACACCTCAAATCCCACGTCGGTAGCAAAGCGTTTTGCCATCGCACAGTAGGCCGTGCGCTCAGGGTGTTTGGTATCGAGTTTGAAGGCGGCCAAACGCACCATCTGGCGCGCGGCGACCAGCTCGGTCAACATGTCTGCGAGTTTAAATTGCGTATTTTGAAAATCCGCTATGCGCTGATTAAATTGCTGGCGTTCTGACACATGGCTCAAGGCGAACTGCAGGCAGGCCTGTGCCGCGCCTATGGAACAGGTGGCGATATTGATACGGCCGCCATCCAAGCCTTCCATGGCAATGGCAAAACCCTGCCCCTCATCACCCAAACGGTTTTCGACCGGCACTTCCACCTCGTCGAAACTGATCGCTCGGGTCGGCTGGCTATTCCAGCCCATCTTTTCCTCTTTTTTGCCGTAGCTGATGCCCGGCGCATCGGCGGGAATGGCAAAGGCGCTGATGCCTTTCGGTCCGTCCGCCCCCGTGCGAGCCATCACCACCAGCACATCCGAATCACCGGCGCCGGAGATAAAGGCCTTACTGCCGGTCAGACGATACACATCACCGTCACGCACCGCGCGGGTTTTCAGGTTGCCCGCATCAGAACCCGCATTCGGCTCGGTCAGGCAATAAGAGGCCAGCGTTTCGCCTGCAGTCAAGCCGGGGCAGAATTTGCGTCGCACAGATTCCGTTCCGTAGCGCGCCACCATACTCAGCGCCATATTGTGGATGCTGATATAGGCCGCCGTAGACGGACAGGCTGCGGCCAACTCTTCCAGAATAATGGCGGAGTCAAGCCGAGACAGATCAATGCCGCCCTCGGATTCCGGCGTATAAAGGCCCATAAAGCCCAACTCACCGGCCTGGCGCAGCACATCCTTGGGAAAAAAGTGGGTGGCATCCCACTCGGCAGCGTTGGGAGCCATAACGTCCTGGGCGAATTGACGCGCCGTATCCTGAAAGGCGCGCTGATCTCCGTTCAGTTCGAAATCCATTGTTATTCCTTAAGGGTCATTCCAACTCTTCGATAACTCACGTCATTGCGAGCAAAGCGAAGCAACCTTTTCCAGTGCGGCAGAGGCTTCGGGAGATTGCTTCGTTCCTCGCAATGACAGGTGGTTTACACCTGTCATTTAAGAGCGATGGTCATATTTGGCTGATCACCCGCAGCTTCATCCACCGGCCAGCGCGCGGTAATAGTCTTGGTTTCCGTATAGAAACGCACCGCCTGCTTGCCGTAGGCGTGCAAGTCGCCCATGAAAGAGGCCTTCCAACCAGTAAAGGAGAAGAAAGGCAGGGGTACTGGAATCGGAATATTGATACCCACCTGCCCCACTTCAATTTCATGCTGGTAGCGACGTGCAGCAGCGCCCGACTTGGTGAAGATAGAGGTGCCATTACCGAAGGGGCAAGCGTTAATCAGTTCAATCGCTTCACCCAGGGTTTTAGCGTGCATACACACCAGCACAGGACCAAAGATTTCTTCCTTGTAAATGGTCATGTCGGTGGTTACATCGGTAAAGATGGTCGGGCCAACCCAGTTACCATCCGGGTAGCCTTCAACGGTGCAATCGCGACCATCCAGCAGGCAAGTCGCGCCCTCTTCAATGCCTTTTGCGATATAGGCCTTAACACGATCGGTAGCGGCCTTGCTGACCAGCGGGCCGTAACCGGCTGACGCATCGTTCCAGTAGCCGGGCTGCACTTTGGCCAGCTTCTCTTTCAGCTCGTCGACCCAGTTAATGCTGTCACCGACGAACACGGCCACACTGATCGCCATGCAACGCTGACCGGCAGCACCGACAGATGCACCGACCAGATTATTAACCACGGTATTCTTGTCGGCATCCGGCATGACCACCATATGGTTTTTGGCACCGGCAAAGCACTGCACGCGTTTCAGGTGGTGAGTACCGGTGCGGTAAATATGTTCGCCAACGGGCACTGAACCGACGAAGGAAATCGCCTTGGTGACCGGTGAAGTCAGTAGTTGATCCACCTGATCCTTGCCGCCGTGAACCATCTGCACCACACCATCCGGACAGCCGGCCTCTTTAAACAGTTCCAGCAGACGCACCGCAGTCAGCGGCACTTGCTCAGAGGGCTTCAAGACGAAAGTATTGCCGCAAGCCACCGCCAGCGGAAACATCCACAGCGGGATCATCGCCGGGAAATTGAAGGGTGTAATGCCCACGCACACACCGAGCGATTGCACATTGCTGTAGGTGTCTACGCCGTTGGCCACATTCTCAACGGTTTCACCCATTAGCAGCGAAGGCACGTTACAGGCGTGCTCAACCACTTCGATACCGCGCCAGACATCGCCCTTGGCATCTTCAAAGGTTTTACCGTTGTCTTCCGCCAGAATCTCGGCCAACTCGTCGTGGTGTTCTTTCAGCAGGGCCTGATAGCGCAGCATCAAACGGGCACGCTCGGGTACCGGTACATTGCGCCAGGTTTTAAAGGCTTCGGCGGCGCCCTGAATGGCCTGCTCGACTTCGTCCGGAGTGGCGAACGGCACTTCGGCCAGAACACCCTGAGTTGCCGGGTTGATAACCGGCAGGGTCTGGGCCGACTTACTGTCAACAAACTGACCATTAATCAGAAGGGGTACGCGCTTGTTCATTGCTTCACCTGTCGTTGAATGTGGATAGCGGGTTTAAGAGTTGTTTATGGAATGTTTGAGACTATACCCGCGCACCAGAAACAGCAGTATTGACGAAATTTCGAATAACATGGACTATATTGCGGTAACAACTCGTCGAGACTGCTACCGAATTACCCATGAGCCAACCCTCGCACTGGCCCCTGCCGCAAGACGGCATTCGCTTCGTCACGCCCGGTTTTCTGCTGGACGCCCTGCGCAGCAGTCCGCTGGCGCGCGACTGCTACCCCTCGGCCATGGGCTACTACCCTGAGGCTCACGGCCATAGCATGAGCCGCGAACGCCACGACGATAATCTATTGATCTTTTGCATAGACGGCGAAGGGATAATCGAAGCGCACGAGAAAACCCGCCGCGTGCAGTCTGGCGATCTGCTGATCATTCCCGCCAATACGCCCCACTTCTATGAGGCTAGCCGGGAAGACCCCTGGACGATCTATTGGTGTCATTTTGCGGGGGATCAGGCCGAGCATTACGTGAATCTGATTATCGGCGCTAGCGAACAGCTGCTGGTACCGGCGACTCAGCGCCTGAAGCTGGTGCGGGATTTTCAAAGCTTGCTGAGTGTGCGTGAGACCGGCTACCGCGAATTGCCCTTTATTCACGCCGCCAATCTGTTGAAACAATTACTGAGCTATATCGCTCTGCAGAATCGTTCAACGCAGCACAATACGGCAACCGGTTTTAACCTGCGTGAGATCGAAGACAATATGCGGGCGAATCTGGATAAACCGCTCACGCTGGACGAGCTGGCCGAGAGCTGCAATCTCTCCAAATATCACTTTTCCACCAAGTACAAAGAGGCGACCGGTTACTCACCGATTAAACACTTTCTGCATATGAAAATTGAGGCGGCCTGCCAGTTGCTGGATACCACCGACCTGCGAATCAGCGCCGTCAGTACAGCGGTCGGTTATGACGACCCACTGTACTTTTCCAGACTATTCAGAAAGGTGACCGGGCTGTCGCCCAAAGATTACCGGGCCTCGCACAAGAAATAATCTCGTACAGTCAATCTCGCGAATAGACCGTTACACCACCAATGACAGTGCGCATCACCGGAATGTCATTGAAGGTCTTGGGGTGACTCAAGGGATCGCGCTCCAGAACCACCAGATCAGCCAATTTGCCCGGGGTGACGGAACCTATTTCATCCTCGCGGAATATTTGCCACGCCGCATCAATCGTAATCGCACGCAGCGCCTGCTCCACGGAAATGCGCTGATGGGGCCCAATCACTTTGCCACTGCTGGTCTTGCGATTGACCGTCGTCCAGGCACCCATCAGCGGATCCATGGGAACCACCGGCGTATCAAGATGGGTGGTAAAACGCAGACCGAGATCGACCGCGGACTTCGCCGGACTCATATTGGCCGCACGCTCTGGCCCCATGAAAATATCCCGATGACGATCGCCCCAGTAATAGGTATGCGCCGAGAAAAACGTCGGCGTTATACCGAGCTCTTTCATGCGAAGCAATTGATCTTCCCGTGCCATCTGGGCGTGAACGAGAATAAGGCGCGGATCTTCGCGGAAATGGGTTTTCTGTGCCTCGGAAAACGCATGAATGATATCGTCGATAGAGGCATCGCCGTTGCCATGAATCGCCAGCTGATAGCCCGCTTTGTGAAAACGCGTAACGATGCGAGTCAGCTCATCACGAGGAATCGTCGGGTAGCCGCGGTAATCGTCCTTACCGTGATAAGGCGTGTGGTAGGGCTTGGACAGATAGCCGGTAAAACCCTGAATGCTGCCATCGGCGGTGATTTTGATAGCGCCCAGATTCAATTGATCGGATTCAAAATCCTCCGCTTTCTTTTGGCCTTCGATCAGCTCTTTTCCAAGGCTATCGTAATAGGGCCACAACTCCAGTCGCAGCGGCGACAGGTTCAGTTTCTGGGCTAACCATAGCCCCTGCATCATCGTGCCATCCAAAGCCCCGGATTGCGCGACCGTTACCCCCTTGGCCAGATAATCAACGGAGGCTTTCTTGATCATCTCCAGAAACTGAAACACCGACAAATCCATCGACATTTCCAGTACCGGAATGCGCGCCTCTTCTTCGAGCAGCCCCGTCAATTCACCACTCGCAGGATCTTTGACGATAACCCCACCCTCCGGATTGGGCGTATTCTCGTCGATCCCCGCGAGCGCCAGCGCCTTGCTGTTAGCCACCAGCATATGTCCGGAAATATGCCAGATGGCAATAGGGTGAGCACTTGAAACCTCGTCGAGTTCAAGTCGGGTCGGATGGCGTTTATCTTGCAGCAGGGTATCGTCATAGCCGTAGCCAAACACCCATTCCCCTTCTGGCGTTTGCGCAGCCTTCTCCGTCAGGCGCGCGAGCAGTTCAGTCATTGAACTAATATTCCCGATGGGCGGGCTGTTCAGATCAAGTCCAAAAACCGAGAGCCCGGACGCGGGAAAATGGCCATGGGCATCAATAAAGCCCGGCATCAGTGTTTTGCCGTTCAGGTCGTGAATCACCGTGTCGGCATTGATATAGGGAGTCATATCGTCCCGGGAGCCAACAGCCACTATCCGGGCGTCTTGCACCGCGACCGCTTCGGCGACAGGCAGATTCGGGTCCATGGTCAGCACCCGAGCATTCATAAAAACCTGACTCTGGGGAGGGCGCTCGGGTTGCAGCTTGAAATATACCGCCAACAGCAGCACCAAACTGACCACTAAAAGCCCCCATAGTATTTTTTTCATGCCTTACCTCCCCCGAGCAGATTTGAGTGTGCCGTAAACGGCCCCGGCATCACCACCGTCCAAACGGCTGGGGTGAAAACTAAGGCTATCGGAGGAGATTAAGGAAGGAAATCCGCGACCAAAGCGACACTTTCTTGCCAGAAGCGCACTACAAAGTCGGGATCATTGACCACTGGATTGGGCGCCCGCGGCTTGCGTTGATAAAAATAACCGCCACCGGCTTTGATTCTTTTTGACTGGAAGCTTGCTGGGACATAACGCGGCCTCAATGTTAGGGGTTTCTGTTATTTTTTCACAGCGACTCACAGGCTGAAAGCGGGCCGTATGTCGACAAACGGCCATTTCATGGGGAATCCGAGCCTTTTTCCAAATCCTTCCAAACTGAGTGCAGTGTGCATATTTACTGTACGGATCAGCGATACAAAAATATCTTCACGTCTCGACTTTATGAACGGGAAAAGGATGTTCTACATGACTATGAAACTTGCAAAAGCTTTTTCACTGATTGCCCTGATGCTGATTTCACTCACGACTCTCAGCGGCTGTGAGCGAGAAGAAGGCCCAATGGAGGAAATGGGTGAAAACATGGATGAGGCTGCAACGGATTTTGGCAACGCGGTAGAAGACACCTGTGAAGATGCCAAAGAAGGAGCCGGTGCCAAGGACACCGATTGCTGATATCCGAGAAAGGTTTAAAAAAATGCCCCGAGACTTTGTCGGGGCATTTTTTTGTCTGCTCAGAAAGTTTTGCTGAGCTTCCAGTAAAAATCGACTTCCAGATCTTCCAACGCGTCTTCGCCGATGTTGCGATCTGACAATGGCGCCGCTGCCACAAACTGCATGGTGATATCCCAGCCCAACTCCCCTTCGATGCTAAGCCCCGCATCGCTCAAGCTGCGGGTATCTCCCAACTCACCATCAACGTTTTCAAATTGGGCCTGACCGTACTCTGCAAACAGAGCGGGCGTGAACTCCATGCCAAAGGCTTCCCAGCCGTTGCGTTCCAGTTTTACGCGAACATAGGTCCCGGTATCGCCGATCAGAGTACCCGGCAGATAAGCACTCAGGGTCGACATACCGCCGAGAACAAACTGCTTTTGCTGCGGCAGCTGCTCACCGTCCGACAGCTGCGACAGCACGTCGAGAGTAACCGACCACTTGTCAGTCAGCCCTACTTTAACCCCCATCTTGGGCCGATAAAGCAGGTACTCAGCCGTGCGTTTGCCCGCCGACACATTGTTGGCATTGTTGTCCAGAGAAAAGGTGCCGTCATCGGTACTAAGCCCCTTTTCGACAAAACCCTGCACGCTCCACCGAACCGGCTTGCCAAACCAGTCCGAGTAGCGGAAATACTTCAGCCCGAGCTCTGCCGCCGCATGGGCCTCTTCTTGCAGAATTCGGCCGTCATCAAGCTCGATATCGGCTTTGGTGTAGTCCAGCCGCTCACTGACGGTTAACCGCTGACGGGGAGTCGCATACAGCACCTGCTCCCCGGTCAGGGCCGCAGAAGAAGTTTCACCTTCGACAACGACGGGTTCATTCGTGGCCGGCGCATCCGAGCAAAAGCCGAACACGGTGCACAGCAGCGAGGTATCTTCCTGACCGGGATTAATCACAACATCATCTCGCTCGTAGCGAGCATGGCTGAGCTCCACACCGTAGAGACCGAATCGGGTCGGTTTATCCAGCGTCAACAGTAAGCCGTCGTAGCTGCGACCGCCATTGGTTTCCCCCCACTCTGTCATGGCCGACTCGTAATTCACATCCAGCTCAGTCCCATTCCAGAACTGATGAGTGACGCTGGCGCCCGCAAAATACCGGCCCACAAAGCGGTTGCCTTGATTACCTAATGACAGCCCCCATTCCGTTGGATCGTAATCTTCAACATCGGCCTGGTTAAACACCAGCGTCATGGCGTCGGGTTCGGAACCTGCCTTATAGCTAATCTGATATTTCTGCCCGCTTCTATTCGCCTGAATATCTGCCAGCACGCGGCGCCGTTCAAATTCGGCAACGGTCAGATTTTCGTCGCCGACCAGCGGAGTGAAGTGCGAAGTGAGACTCTGATCGCCTTCAACACCGGCAAGCTTGCCATTGACCACATGGGCGTAAATCACTTCGCCACGCTGGGCGTAATAAATCGTGACCAGAAGATGGCCGCTTTGATAATAAGCCTGATTAATGGCTCGAATAGCCTGCGAAGGCGTTTTCGCTGCACCTGCAATCTGTCGGATCTGCTCTTCTGTCAGATACCGATTCCCGGTAACGCGCAGGGTAAAACCGCTGACTTCCGTATTGATCGTTTCCGATCCGCGACTGGCGTGTGCTTCGATTTTCTCGGCACTGGACAATTGCGGCGGAATGATCGGCGGCAGGTCGATCGCCATAGAGAATTCCCTTCTGCTTGGATAAATTAATTGGTGCGGCTAGCTTCGGAGCCGGCTTCTGCCAGATCGCTGACAACGCGCAGATCAACTCGCCGATTGCGGGCGCGCCCGGCCGCGAAGTCTTCACCATCAGCCAGTTTGTTGGCTGCCACCGGCTGGCTTTCACCATAGCCCTTGAAACGCAGTCGATAAGGCGCAATTCCGCGATTGATCAAGTAATCGTAGACTGCTTTAGCACGCGCTTCGGAAACTTTGCGATTGGTTTCTCGATTGCCGCGTGAGTCAGAATGCCCGCCGATTTCAACAACCACGTTGAATTGCTGCCGTAGCACCGCCACGACGCGGTCAAGAATCTCAAAAGATTCGGGGCGAAGTGAAGTGCCATTAAAGTCAAAAAATACCCCTACCAGCTCCAGCGGCGCATCGCGACTTAAGTGGCAGCCACTTGGCAGCACTACCGCTTTCGCCGGTGTGTTGCTGCAATAATCCTGAGTATTACAAACGCCATCATTGTCATCATCCGGGCAGGCTTCGTAGTCCAGCTCCTGTTTCTTCTCAAGCGACGCTAACTTTTCTTCAGGCTCGGGAATACCGCCAACGAACACATCGGGTGAGGAGCCACTTCCCAGGCCGACAAGGTTATCTGCCGGGATTCCGCTCATATCAATCACTGATCCGTCGCTGATCGGGACCATCGCGCCACCCGGCACAGCAACCGCACTACCCACTGCATTTGCGGTGCCACTCGCCAATGATGGCAGACCTTGAGCCTGTACTCCCACCGCCCAGCATCCGACTATCGCCAGCAACGTCCGTTTTACCGTCCCCAAAATTTTGCCCTTAGTCTGAAGTGATTGCGCAAAATGTTAGCACTCGCAGAAGGCAGCAAGAAACATTCTGTTGGTCAGCGCGCCGACAAATACCGAATTTGCGACGAAATCCACCACTCTCGTGCGCCTATAAGCTCTATGACTATGATAAAAAAGCCCCCGCAGGGCGGGGGCAAACAAGTGCATATCGTTCCCGAATGGGACTTAGGGAATTGGCAGCGCAGGCAGGCCGCCGCCCACCAGACCGGTGACCGTGCCAACCGGATCGACTGGCAAGGCGGGCAAGCCAGGCGCACCACCGGCAGGTATCAGTCCGGTCAGAGTACCAACAGGATCAACGGGCAGCGCAGGCAATCCACCGCCCACCAGACCGGTGACCGTGCCAACCGGATCGACTGGCAAGGCGGGCAAGCCCGGCGCACCACCGGCAGGTATCAGACCGGTCAGTGTGCCTACCGGATCAACGGGCAGCGCAGGCAGACCACCGCCCACCAGACCGGTGACCGTGCCAACCGGATCGACTGGCAAGGCAGGCAAGCCCGGCGCACCACCGGCAGGTATCAATCCGGTCAGAGTACCAACAGGATCAATGGGCAGCGCAGGCAATCCACCGCCCACAAGACCCGTTACTGTGCCAACCGGATTGACCGGCAACGCAGGTAGGCCTGGCAAACCACCACCTGAAGGGATCAAGCCTGTTAGCGTACCCACTGGGTCAACCGGCAGCGAAGGCAACCCACCGCCAACCATGGCAGTAAGCGTTCCCACCGGGTCAACGGGTAATGCCGGAATAGCGCTCGGCCCCGTGGGCAGCAGATCATCAAGAATCTCAGCCGGATCATTTGGCAGACCCGGCAAAGGGCCATCATCCAGACTCGGCACCATATTCACCAGATCCGCCACCGGAATACCGGTACCCCGCTGAAAATCGCCAATCAGACGAGGTACACCGGTTAGCGGATTACTGTCGGGTGTCAAAGCGAAACGACTACCCGCCAGATTGACATCAACCAGACCGGTATCCCCGCCGATCCCGACCCCCAAAACATTGCCAACACCGGGCACGTTCACAATCGCCCCAACCAGCGGCTGCGCAGACGCTGAACCGGCAAGCACCAGAGAACTGGCAATCGCTGTATTGAGCAGTCGTTTCTTGAAATTTTTCATCAGACCTCTCCTAATTACATGTCCCCGCCCTAAACCACTATGCAACACAGTGAACCCACAAGTACCGACGAGGCATTTACATTACAGCGCTGTTTTCAAGACCTTGATGTGTGATTAATCACAATACGTATTTGCCCGGACAGAAGCGCCCAAGAATGTGACATGACACATGTTTTAGAGCCTAAAAACCCCCATAGAAATCGTTTTATTTATTATATTTCATACACTTAAAATGTATTGGCTTTATATACAGGAGCGGTTCGTAACCTGTAACCCATTTCTGGGACAGACATCTCGATAAGGTGTGTCATTGCGACCTCTACTGCATCATCGATGCGTTTTCGACTTTCACTACAAAAACACTACATTACACACATAAGATTACTGAAAAAGACCAGAAGCTTAAAACCGGCTTGTACTGGCTGCGACTCGTGTTACTTTTTCGCCTCAGCGTTGATAGGCAATCACTATGAAGGGCGTACTCTTGGATCAGGGCAGCCTGCAAAGCTCTGACCTCCACCTCGATAATCTGATCGGCGAGTTCGATAACTTTAAAGCCTTTGATCAGACACTCTCAGGACAGCAACTAGAGCGGCTAAAGGGCTCGCAAATAGCTCTGACCAATAAAGTCCCGCTGGACCGGGAGACGCTAGAACAGTTGCCTGAGCTCAGGCTGATTCTGGTTCTGGCGACGGGCACCAACATTATTGATCTTGAGGCTGCCTCTCAGCTGGGAATTGCCGTGTGCAACAATCGCGATTATTCAACCCACTCGCTGGTAGAGCACACCCTGAGCCTGATGCTGGCTTTGGCACGGCGATTACCGGCTTATCAACAAAGAATCGCCAACGGCGACTGGCAAGGCGCAGACCAGTTCTGCCTGCTTGATCCGCCCATCATCGAACTGCATAACAAACAACTGGGTGTTATTGGCGCAGGCGCCTCGGGAACACGGCTGGCAACGGTGGCACAGGCCTTGGGCATGAGAACCGTTGCCCTGGAGTCCAATCGCCCGCAGAAGACGTCGACAACAGATCTGCCGAGAGTAAGCCTCGACCGCCTGCTAAAGGAAAGCGACGTGATATCCGTGAATTGCCCATTGACGGAAACCACCCGCAACCTGATCGATGCCAATGCACTGGCGCAAATGAAGCCAGAAGCACTGCTCATCAATACGGCGCGAGGAGGCATTATCAATGAAGCCGATCTGGCAGCGGCGCTCATGCGCGGTGAGCTGGGAGGGGCCGCGTTGGATGTGCTATCGGTAGAGCCACCACGCGACGGCAATCCCCTGCTGGACGTCGTTCACCCCAACCTGATAATCACCCCGCACAATGCCTGGGGCAGTCGCGAAGCACGACAGGCCTTGATTGATCAAAGTACGGAAATCGTGCGGCGCTTCAAACAAGGTGAAGTGATGAACTGCGTCAACCAGCCAAACTGAAACGCGAGGATTACTTCAGCGGTACAACGATGCCAATTTCGCCGCCATCAACGTTATCCATGCGTTTTTCCGAGGAAGGCTCGTCGATCATATAGACCTTACCCTTGAATTTAACACCCGGTTTGTCTGACTTGGATTGAAAGTAATTTGGTGTCTGCTCTTTTTCAGCAAACAGGTACTGATCATTGTTCGAGCCACCTTCACTGGGTAGCGACAGATTCAGTGACACCGGCCTTACACCGCCTTCGGACGAGCTGCTTTGGGAAGCGCTGTTAGCGTCAACATTTTCAGGGGCAGGCGTGGCGGCGGCCGAGGCCGGCGGCGTCGTGACGGAGGTCACGTCCGTCACATCGGTAACATCCACCGAGGCTGGCTCCGGTGGCTCGGGCTGGCGGGTACACCCGGCCAGCACCGTCAGCGATACGAACCCTGCGAGGCTTAACGACAGGACTGACTTCATGAAACCTCCATACCGTCCTAAAAACCTTAGTCTGCTCAGACCCCACACCACCGGGAAAGTGCCGCCCGTGGGCACACATCGTTAATCCAGACTAATTGAAAGTTCCGTTGCGCTTGATGGGCCCGAGCGCCCCACGCTTAAATAACGGCCCCACTACCCTAGCAAATGAGGACAAACAATGGGACGACTCAGTGGCAAAGTTGCCATCATTACCGGCGCCGCTCGCGGCATGGGTGAAACCACCGCCCGCCTGTTTCACCGGGAGGGAGCTGTGGTGGTCATTGCTGACGTACTCGATACCGAAGGTCAGGCAGTGGCCGACAGCCTGGGGGAAGGCGCCCACTACGTCCATTTGGATGTGCGCGAAGAAGCAGACTGGCAACGGGCGGTAGAGCTCGCCACCTCACTCGGCAGCTATCAGGTGCTGGTCAACAACGCCGCGATTCTTTACGCCGCTGCGATCACCGACGCTACGCCGGAAGACTATATGCGCGTAATCAGCATTAACCAGCTCGGACCCTATATCGGTATGCGGGAATCCTTTGCTGCCATGAAGGCCGCAGGCGGGGGCTCAATTATTAATATTTCGTCGATTGACGGCCTGCAATCCAAAAATGGTTTGAGTGCCTACTCGTCCAGCAAATGGGCCTTGCGCGGCCTGAGCAAATCCGCAGCATTGGAATTTGGCCGCTTCAACATCCGCGTCAATACCGTACACCCGGGCGGCGTTTTTACCGCTATGCACGCGGCCGGCGACAAAACGGAACCCACCGAAGAAGACAACGCCTTTTACGCCCATCACCCTTTGCCGCGGGTTGGACTGCCGTCAGAAATTGCCAGCATGTCACTGTATCTGGCATCCGACGACAGCAGCTATTCCACAGGTGCAGAATTTATCGTGGACGGTGGCTGGAGCGCCGGCATGAGACTGGATATGCTGCCCACTGCGCAGTAAAAACCGATTGAAGGGCGCAGCTGCGCCCTTTCTTCGCAACGAGCAAGGCTGACAGCTAAAGCGATTCGTCCATACCGATATAGTCGATGCGCGGGTAGGAAACCCACTTAAAGCTGTGTTCGTGACCGCAGATCATACACTTGTGCGGCGTAACACCGGTTTTGGCATCCATCTCACCGCAGCGCTCTACCATCCCGTGTTCGCACTTGTCACAAACGTAATTGACTTCAACGGCCTGCACTTTGCGCTTGAGTTCTGTCACAGACGGATTCCTTCTACTGTTCGGCGGGAGGATTGGAATTCTGCGGAGTTTCCGACTTGGAATCGTTGCGTTCACGACGCTCGCGCATGGCCTCTTCGGCCTTGCGCAACTCGGACTCCAAAACATCCAACATACTGTTCCAGCCTGTTACTAAAGCATCACCAGCTTCTTCAACGATAACGTCCAGATCACTCGACTGGAGTTCTTCCAGCGCCGCTCTGAGTTCCCGGTTTTCTTCCCGGGTTTCCGCCAGCTCGGTTTTCACTGCCGCCAGCTCAGATGCCACGTTGCGCTGAAACGCACGATTGTTCTGAATAAAAAAGACCTGCACACAGACTAGGGCAAGGACCACCGCACACAACACCGGCACCAACCATCGATTCATCGACAAACCATCCTGACAGCTCAGAGAGAATTGTAATTAGCCTACAAGCGCACTACCCTTTTCACAAGATGCCCAGTCCATCCCGCAGTCTATCGAGACATAACCATGAAGATTCAAGTGCTACTCACCGGCAATGAAATCATGTCCGGTGATATCGTCGATTCCAACTCCTCCATGATGGCCGACCTGTTCAGCAAGTACGGCTGGCGCATCGCCCGCAAAGTCACTGTCGGTGACGAAATGGAGACACTGGTTGAGGAAATTCGTAGCCTTAGCAGCAACAGCGATGTGCTTATTATTAACGGCGGCCTCGGCCCAACCGTGGATGATCTAACCGCTCAGGCAATGGCGGAAGCCAGCGGCCAGCCTCTGGCCATTCACCCCGACGCCATGGCGCATCTGGAAACCTGGTGCGGCCGACGGCAAATACAGATCAACGACGCCAACCGTAAACAGACCCTTCTGCCCAAAGGCTGCGCCATACTCGCCAACGAAACCGGCAGTGCCGTCGGCATCCAGATGGAACTGAACGGCTGCCTAGTATATGCCACACCCGGGGTGCCCTCAGAGCTGCGCTGGATGCTGCGTCACGAGGTCTTGCCCCAATTACTAAAGCATTTCCCCTCGGGTTCCGTTGAGACCCGTCGCCTGCTGGTCTTTGGTAGCGGCGAATCCACCCTGCAGCAACTGATCAGCAATCAGTATCCGGACTGGCCTGACAGTATTGAGCTCGGCTTTCGCGCCTCCATGCCGGCACTTGAAGTTAAGCTCACCACCCGCGCAGCGAATTCGGACGAGCTGGATACCTGGCAGCAGCGTCTGATCGATGACATTTTTCAGGATTGCTATATCGCCAATGCACCGAATTCACTGGCGCAAGCCACTATCGACGCCCTCTACCGCGAGCAACTCCATGTGGCCACGGCGGAATCCTGCACTGGCGGTATGATCGCCAGTCAACTCACCGATATTCCCGGTGCCTCTCAGGTATTTGAGGCGGGCTGGGTGACCTACTCCAACGCCATGAAGCAGAGCCAACTCGGCGTGCCCGCAGGCGATCTCGAACACTTCGGCGCCGTCAGCGAGCCTGTTGCCCGGGCAATGGCAGAGGGCGCCAAACGGCACAGCGGCGCCGATATCAGCGTCGCAGTCACCGGTATTGCGGGGCCCGACGGCGGCTCGGAACAGAAACCGGTCGGCACGGTTTGGATCGCTCTGGCGACGCCCGAAGAGACTCACTGCTACGCCCTGCAGGTGCCCTTTGAGCGCAGTATGTTTCGACGCTGGGTCAGCGCCTGCTGTCTGGATCTAATCCGCCGCGCCGCGCTGGGATTGACCCTGCAACCGCGCTATCTGGCGCGCTTCCAGAATCACTGAGTTTTCCTCCTCTCTAGGCGCCGAATATGCCGGTTTGCGGCGTCTAAAATGCTAATGCCCAGAGCCCTAAAGCCTGTTAGGCTACGCGCTGGATTGCACAGTTTTTACCCTGTGTTTAAACCCGCAGTGATTTAAAACACGGCCTTTTCACTCTAATAACGCGATTTACACACATGTCTCTGCCCGCCTCTTCCCTGAACCCCATTAAACGCCCCGTCTGGCTGCTCAGCATGGATTCGGATCAATTCTATGCCGCGCCAACCACCACCGGAGGGCTCAAGGCCTATTATCTGGAATACGGCACGCAGACGGATCAAAACGAGATTGAGCTGGTGCACTTTCGTGATGGCGATCAGGCGCTCGAATGGCCGGCCCAGTGGATTCAACAGGAACTGGCACGGGCTCAGCAGGCGCTGGCCGAAGGTCTCACACCGATACTGGGGTTGAGCTTTTACACCTGGAATACGGCGGAGTTTCTTAGCATTGCAAGGCAATTGAAAGCGGCTTGCCCGGAGCTGCTGGTGGTTGCCGGCGGCCCCCATGTTCAGCAGGCAGAAGACTACCTGTTTGATGAGCCCATTGATCTGATTGCACTGGGCGAAGGGGAAGCGACGTTTCAGGAACTGCTGGATAATCCCGCGCGCAGCCACTGGCCCGAGATCAGCGGCCTCGCCTACCTCGACGAGGGCGAACTGCGCAAAACCGGCGAACGTACCCGCCGTGTGGATCTCGACAGTCTGCCCTCAGCGCTGAATGTGGTGCCACTGCGTGATCAGGTCACCGGCAAAGCCCTGTATGACTCCATCTCCTATGAGACCAGCCGTGGCTGTCCCTTCAAATGTGCTTTCTGCGAATGGGGCACCGGCGCCATTGGCACCAAGATGTATCAGTTTTCCATGGAGCGTATTGAACGGGATTGGCGTCAAATCGTCGCGGCGGGCATCAAGGATATCTGGCTTGCAGATTCAAACTTCGGTGCTTTGAAAGACGATCTGGCCAAAGCCCAACTGATCTGCGATCTGAAAGCCGAAACCGGTTTTCCCAGCACCTTTGCCACGTCCTGGTCGAAAAAACACAGCCCGCGCGTTCAGGAAATCGTGTTGTTGCTGAATCGCCACGGCCTACTACCCCACTACCAGCTGGCGCTGCAGACCCTGACCCCGCTGGCGCTGGAATTGAGCAACCGGCAAAACATGAGCTCCAACAAATATGAGCCCATTGCCAAGCAGATGGCGGAACAGGGCGTGCCCATCGCCGCGGAACTGATCTGGGGCCTGCCCGGCGACAATCTGAAAGATTTTGAAGCGAACCTCGATCAATTGCTGGCCACCTTCCCCAATATCAATATCTTCGGCTACACCCTATTGCCCGGCACGGAGTTTTACGAAAAGCGCGAGGAATATCAGATCGAAACGATTCCGGTAGCGGGTTATGGCAAAGCCAAGGGCGAGTATGTGGTCGGCTGCCATACCTTCGATCGTGACGAAGGCATTGAAGGTTATTTTCTGATTACCGCCCATATTATTTTTGTGCACGGGCATCTGCTACCGCTGACCAATCGTTTTCTTGCCCTTTCAGGTGTTAACGGCATTTCTCGCGCTCTGCGCCATCTGCTGCGTACCTGTCTGCAGGAATATCAGAACCAGCTGCCGAACCTGGATATCAGTGATCGCATGGCCGTCTATGAGCAACGCTCCAAACTCTATTTGGCGCTACTGCAATCACCGCAGACGAGTTATCGCCTCCTGGAAAAGGTACTCTGTGCCTGGGCCAAGGAAGAAGGACACGACGAGGTTTTCCTTAAACGTCTGCGCTGCGTCATGGCGCTGGATAAAACCCTGAGCCCCCGCATTGGTAAAAAACAAACTGCGTGGCAGCATTTTGAGTTTGACGCTCAGCAGCTACTCAAAGCACTGGATGCGATGGACCTGCCGGACTGGGATCGAATCCTGGATCAGCAGCAGGATGTGATGATAGAAACGCCGGGGGGCGTGGGTGATGTATTGAAAGACCCGGATGGCGGCAGCTGGCTGAAAGGCAAAGTGCTGCACTCCGCCATTCCTGTGGACCGTCTGCCCGCCTGATTGAAATAGCGAGTGCCCGGCTCTAGAGCCGGGCCTCTTTAAAGCCTTTATCTACGAGTTCTGCACGCAGTTTTTCTGCTTCAGCAGCCAGCGCATCGGCCTCCGCCATCTTGGCACGCGTGATGTCGGTATCTTCCATGGTGTTGATCGGCACCAAATGAAGATGGGTGTGAGGAACTTCAAGTCCGATAATCTGCAAAGCGACTCGCTGGCAGCCATACACGGCTTTCTGTGCTCGACTGATAACGCGCGCAACCCCAAGGCAGTGGTTTGCCAGTTTTTCCGGCATATCGTCCCAGTGGTCTATCTCTTCAACCGGCACCACCAGCAAGTGCCCGGGCACGATGGGTGCAATGGTCATAAAGGCTACGACCCGGTCGTCGCGCCAGACGAAATGTCCCGGTAGTTCGCCGGCAATGATTTTACTGAATATGCTGCTCATATCGCTTACTCATTCCTTGTAGTAAAAAGGCCTTTCAAAAACGGCTGTTTGATAACTCCAGTGAGAGCAACAAACGGTAGCCCTGTCGCAAGTGATGTTCAACTTCACGCCGCCCTTTCAATTGATGGCGCGCGGCCAGCTCCGACCAGGATAACCCCTGCAAAACCCGAGCAATCACTAGATTGATATCCTCAGACGCTGGCAGCTCGGCTAGCGGGCGACTCTGCAAATACCGAAACAATGCCGGGTAAGCATGTTCAAAGGCGATCTCGCCCAGCGCAAAGCGCTGCACATCCCGTCGCTCATCTTCATGCAGAGGCTGCTCCACGGGTAGCTGATTGATTAGCTGCCGTATCAGGTCTGCTTCAAGGCGTGGATACGTCTCGCGCAAACCAAGCATAAAGTGGCGCGCAAAGCGGCTGTTCAGCGGCATCAGCGCCTCGCTGGCAATATCCGTAAACGGTTTGGCAACCAGCAGTGCATGGCTTCCACTACAGGGGTCTCTTCTAACACCCAAGCGCAGCGGCAAATAGCCCTGCGTTAGCCAGAATTCGCTGACAGGCGCGTCGGCGGCGAAACTGGAGCCGACGTAATCCAGCCCCTCGTCACAGGCAAATTGTTCAATCTCCTGCAGTAGCCGCCGGCCAAAACCTTGCCGCCGATAGTCCGACAACACCGCAATACGGCTGATGCGCGCACAGCGCAGGCTAAGCCCCTCAACCAAACCACCGTGATAAACCAGCGATTGCGGCAGGAGATGCCCCTGCAATCTGCGCTCACCTTGCAGTACCGGTTCCACCAGTGACTCGGGTAAGCCGCCCTCTTCGATGACCAGCGCCGCCGCACACACCGTCCCGTCGAAAAGTCTGGCGACCCACACGTGGGTGGCCAGGGAGTCCAGCAAATGATGAAGGTCTGAGGGAGCGGTTTGATAATGGGCTACCACCAGCAGCCCAAACACGTCGCGTAACAGCGCTTCGTTATTCAGCAGCAGGTGCTTATCGAGGAGTTCAACCACACAGTCGTCGCTGACGTCGGCTGAGGCCGAAATGGGAGCTTCGGCGTCTAACAGAAACAAACGGCTGACGAGCGCTTCCAGTGGATCACCTTCACTCCAGCGAATCGGTTCCTGTAGTTCAATCTGCTGCCACTGAGGCGTTAGTCGGTTCAGGGATTCCGTAAAACGAATATCAAAGCCTCGCCCGGAGCCTTCATAACCGTGGACGGTCGTGGCAAACACCACGCGTGGATAGGCCGTCACTAAGCGCTCCAGCAGTGCCGGAGGAATCGCAGCGGCCTCATCCACCAGTACCAGGCGCGCTTCCGGTAGTTCTGCTAACAGCCGATCCGGCGGTAGGAAACGCAGACGGCTATCACCCACGGACGGCTCGCCGTTTGCCACGCCAAGACTTTGCGCCGCATGATGCAGGGCTGTCATAGCAGCCTCTTTGCGCGGTGCGGTCAGCAAAATATCGCCGCGATCTTCCAATAAAAACTCGGCGGCGCTGAGCCCCAGCAACGCAGATTTTCCACGACCGCGATCGGCGCGTATTACCAGCGGCCGTTTGCGGTGACCATGCAAAACCCGGCTAACCCGGTGCATCGCCGCCACTTGATCTGCGGTTGGCAGAGCATCTCCTTCCGGCAAGTCGGGGAAGTGCTCATCAGGCGCGATAAAGCGCCCTCCCTCATATCTTGTCAGCCACGGCCAGCGCTCGAGTTCACGCAGCACATGTTGCCAGAACAGGCTGGGGCTGCCATCGGCCAGCGTAAAACTGTCGACCCAATCGTCCGTCTCCGGCGCAATAATCAGCAACAGGCCGCCACGGCGCAAACATCCGGCACTGGCCGCCAGGGTGTTGATATCGGGTTCACTATGGAAATTCCAGATCAGGGTATCGCATTCACTGCCGAGCACAGCCGTCCGCAAAGCCGGCTCCATTTCGCCCACGACGTATCGGCACACGAGCAGCGGGTTTTCGAGTTCTGTTTCCAGATCAGCAAGCATCAGCTCGCACCGGTCTTTGTCACCGCTGATCAGCAGAACACCGCGACAGGCACGCGTCGCCAATTGCGCTCTGAGCTTGTCGATCTCCTCAAGAATCACGATGCAGGCGTTTCACGAGGAGCTGGTGGGATACACGGGCGCCCGTCGCATGTGACTGTGCAACATAAGCGGACTGTCAGACTGATAGACGCTGGCCGCCTCTTTGCCCAGATGAGACTCGCAGCTGTCGGCGATCAACTGCAGAATGTCGCTCGCTGCACAGTGTTCCATCTCAACCAATGCTGTCATATACCCCTCGAGAAAATATCGCCGGGCAGGCGCAACATCGTCACCGCGGGCAAAAGCGCCGAAATACTCATTCAATAGCGATTTCAAATTACCAAAGGCCATCGCTCAGGCTTCCTGCACCAGTACCCAGGGGGCAATGACCAGCGCCCAGAGCTCTGCATTGCGCTCATGCCAGGCCAAAGCCTGATCATCCTCCGGCACACGCAGTTGCTCATTGTTGATCCAGGCTTCTACCTGCGTCTGATCGTTATCGATAATGGCTTTGCCGACCGCGATTAAATCCAGCCCCTTGGCAACCTGTCGCACAACCCCGCGCGCATAGTAGCGCTCCAGCTCATGCCAACCGATACGGCCAGTCTGACCATTAAGGCGTGACTCCAGATCGAGATTTGGGTCGTCCAGCACACTCACGATTTACTCTCCTTCTGTTCTGTTGGCCGGGGCTTTTTCCGTTTTGCCGGCGGGCCAAGCCAGTTCTGTGGGATCACCCAACTCTTGGAGCTTGGCGATGACCCGCTCGTCGGTAAAGTATTGCCCCTGCCGAGGTGGCAGAGTATAGCGAAAGCGCTCACCATTCAGCGAGAACGTGAGCGCATAGGCGTGCAGGTAACAGCGATCGACCGCATCCGAAGCCGAACCATAGCGCTCGTCGCCGAGAATGGCTGCTCCCAGACTCTTCATCACAACACGCAGTTGATGGGTACGCCCGGTCAGGGGTTTCAGTACAAACAGCCGCCGGCCGTCACCCAAGCCATAGCTGAAGAAACGGGTCTGCGACCAGGGCTCGCCCTGCCTGGCCAGGCGGTAGTTGCCGCCGCGCGATTTAAGCAAGGCGCCTTCCACCAGTCCCTGCTTTTTCGACGGCTTTTGCCGGGACAACGCTAAATAGATTTTGTCGCAAGATCGCTCGGCGAACTGCCCGCTGAGCTCGGCGGCAGCCTCGGGCGTCCGCGCCAGCAGCCAGAGTCCTGAGGTAGCCTTGTCTAGCCGGTGCACCGGCGCCAGATAGCCCCCGCCTAACTCGCAGCGTATCGCGTCAAAATAGGAGCTTTTCGCGTCGTCACGATGCACCGAGACGCCCGCCGGCTTATCTACCAGAACAAAGCGCGGATCGATGGCAATGGGCGAAAACAAGGCACTCCCTCCCCTTGTGGATAACATTTTTTGAGCAGTTTGCGCATTTTTCCAGCAAAGTCACGGGATTACAGAAATGTGAATATACACACCAAATCTGTGAACGATTTACCAAACAAGCGGCCAATTTTGTTGGTTATGTGTCTTTGGCATGACCAAATGGACATCCGGCGGTGAGTCTGTGGATAAAGTTTTCCCCAGATTCAGTGTACAACCCTGTGGATAAGCCCGTGAATAAAGGCGCAAGTTACGACCTCGCGCCCACCCGCAGAAACTGTTTAATTTTTAACCAGATCGAACTTATTCAGCGACCGCCGCACGCAGTCGACCGGACAAGCGCCAGACGCCCACAATCACGAACAACATCACTCCACTGGCAACCCAGTAAGGAAGGCTAGGATCCCAGCGATATAGAAACCCGCCAGCGATCGGGCCCACGACGAAGCCCATGCCTGCGGCTGAACCCAGCAACCCGGCCAGCCCGCCCTGCTCATGAGATTCAACCACCAGCGTCGCGCTGGCACTGTAGCCCGGCCCGGCCATCCCCATGCCCAAACCAAAGAACAGCATTGCCGAAAGCAATAAAGGAAGACTATCCGCATTGGCGATCATCAGGTAACCAATCAGACTAAAAGGCAATCCCAGCTTCACCAAGCCAATCGGCAGGCCTTTGAAACGCTGTACGACCACAAATTGGGCTACCAACATGGCCGCCGAGGAAATCACCATGGCCATGGAGAAGAGTTTTGCAGCCTGCACGCTCTCCAAATGCAAAATATCCTGATAGTAGAAACCCAGCGTCTGCTGCACCATGCCCAACATGGTAAACATGCTAAAGCCCACCAGAATAAAACCGCGAAACCGCGGGTCGAAATAACTTAAGCGTTGCTGATTCGGGTCACGGGTTTTGTGGCTGCTGGTTGCAGGCAGCATGCGCCAAACCAGAAAGGCCGCGAATAAGGTGATCGCCGCCTGCAAATACATCGGCGCCAGAAAATGGATGCCCACAAACCAGGCCAATGCAGGCCCGACCATCGAACCAACCTGATTAAAGGCATTCAGTTTTCCAATACCTTTGACCCGGTCGTGCAATGTCGTGACATCAACCACATAGGCTGACGACGCCGGTGTAGCCGCCGACATAATTACCGCATGAAAAACGCGCGTCACCAACAATAAAAGATAGAGCGCAACGCCGCCTATCAGACCCGACAAGCCGATCTGCGCGGCACCGTTGAAGGTCAATGTGCCGACGGTATAACCCACCAGGCCAAAAATAATAATGGGTTTGCGACCAAAGCGATCACTCAGTCGCCCCCAGAAAGGTGCTGCCAGAGAGAAAATTAGCGCCGTCAGCGCAGACAGCGACGTGATGGCCATTTCACGCGGCGCGAACTCCCAGCCCAGAGCAGGTATGGAAAAAACAATTTCGTCGAGTGCCAGCTCCCGGCCCAGCATCGGCAGAATCGCAAACACGACGGTCTGCCCCATGCCAATGGTCATCATTGCAATGTACAACGTCGTCAGGTTGGGCGCGGATTCGCGCGCCGAAGAAGCATCTTCCACCGGGAGTTCCAAAAATCGAGGGCCGAAAGGGCCAATTTGCAAGGGCCGAGCCATCGGGCTCAGAGTGGCTAATGGTACACTACCCGTGACTGATACGAAAAATAAGCGGTGATCACTTGAGCGTTTCCCAACCCCTGCTGCTGCGGCTGTTGAATCGCATCGAACAACTCGGCAACCGACTGCCACACCCTACAGCACTCTTTGTCTACCTCTGCCTGTTTATCATTGTTCTGTCCGGCTTGAGCGCGGTGCTGGAACTATCGGCCCGGCACCCGGGAACGGGTGATGAGTTGGTCGCGCGCTCACTCGTTTCGGGTGACGGTATTCGCTGGATGCTCAGTCATACGGTCAGCAACTTCATCGATTTCGCCCCGGTCGGAACCGTACTCGTCGCCATTCTCGGCATCGGGCTGGCCGAACATTCCGGTTTGCTCGGCGCCCTACTGGAGCGCGTTGTCCGCATTGCCCGCGGCTGGGCCTTAACCGCCAGCATTGTGTTCGCTGGCGTATTGTCGAGCCTCGGAGCTGATTCGGGTTATGTGGTACTTGTTCCATTGGCGGGTCTGGCGTTTGCCAGTGCCGGGCGACACCCGTTAGCCGGCATCGCCGCGGCGTTCGCGGGCGTTTCCGGGGGCTACAGCGCCAATCTTGCGATCGGCCCTCTGGATGCCATTTTGGCGGGCCTGTCGACAGAAGCGGTACGTCTGGTAGCCGAAGACAGCGTTGCCAGCAGTGACAATTATTACTTTATGCTCGCCTCGACCCTATTGATCACGCTGGTCGGCACGCTGGTGAGCCAGCGCTGGGTGGAGCCGCGGCTGCCGCGCTGGCAAGGGAAGATCAACGAGGACAAGACCACTGAAACGGCTCCCCGTTTCCGCTGGGTTGGCATCTACTGCGCACTGTTCATTGCTGCCTTGCTATGGGCCGCCGTACCCGAGGGAGCGCTACTGCGCAACCAGCAAACTGGCGGCCTGATCGGTTCGCCGCTGTTGTCGGGCATTGTCACACTGATTGCCGTATTTGCCGCCGGTGCCGGTATCGTCTTCGGTCACGAAAACGGTCGCTATCGTCGCGCAGACGATTGGATCGAAGGCATGGAACAGACTATGGCGACGATGGCCTCTTATTTGGTGCTGATGTTTTTTGCGGCGCAGTTTGTAAATTATTTTGCCTGGTCAGGCCTCGGCGCCATTGGGGCGATCAAGGGCGCCGCCCTGCTGGCAACCTTTGAGCTTTCTGCCGGGCCGCTTTTGATCAGTTTTATCCTGCTCTGCGCCACGATCAATCTGGTTATTGGTAGCGCATCGGCCAAGTGGGCCCTGCTGGCACCGATTTTTGTACCCATGCTTTATCTGCTCGGCATCTCGCCAGAGGCAACCCAGCTGGCTTATCGCATCGGCGATAGCAGCACCAATATCATTACGCCCCTGATGCCTTACTTCGGTGTGGTCGTGGCATTCGCCCAGCGTTATGACAAGGATCTGGGTATCGGCACTTTAATGGCAATGATGCTGCCCTACTCGCTCGCCTTTCTAGTCGGCTGGGCAATTATGCTGCTGGTATGGATGGGACTGGGCTGGCCAATCGGCCCGGGTGAGGCGGGATTTCTGGCGCCGAGCCCGTAGGCCGGCACCAGTTTGAGCGTTAACGTCTAACCTTTAACTTCGGCTTCCATTTCTTCAAGCGCGGCGTGGCGTACGTCTTTACCTTCAACCAGATAAATAACGTGTTCCGCGATATTGCGCGCGTGGTCACCGATGCGCTCCAGCGAACGCAGCGACCACATGATATTCAGAATGCTGCCAATACTGCGCGGATCTTCAATCATGTAAGTCACCAGACTGCGCATGGCCGTGCCGTATTCCGTATCAACCGCTTTATCTTCCTGGGCTACACGCAGCGCCAGCGGACTGTCGAAACGGGCAAAGGCATCCAGCGCATCGCGCACCATGCTGCCCACGTGATCTCCGATATGACGAATTTCCAGATAGCTGCGCGACACACCACCTTCGTTAGCCAGTGCAATGGAGTGCTTCGCAATCTTGCTGGCTTCATCACCCATACGCTCTAGATCATTCAGCGTCTTGCTGATCGCCAGTACCAAACGCAGGTCGCTTGCGGCTGGCTGACGGCGAGCCAGAATCAGCGTACACTCTTCGTCAATTTCGACTTCCAGGTTGTTGACCTTGTTGTCGCGTCGAGCCACTTCCTCAGCCAATCCGCTGTCGAGGTTCATGAACGCTGAAATGGCGTCACGAACCTGCTTTTCCACCAAACCGCCCATCTCGAGCATACGCGTCTTGGCATCGTCCAGCTCGGCGTTGAACTGCTGAGAAATATGATGAGAGTGAATGTCTTTTTCCATGGTGTGCCCCTGCCGCAACCGCTATTAGCCGTATCGTCCGGTGATGTAATCTTCCGTCTGCTTGCGCGACGGATTGGTGAACAGTGTATCGGTATCACCAAACTCAATCAGCTTACCCATATACATAAACGCAGTATAGTCAGAGACACGCGCTGCCTGCTGCATATTGTGGGTAACAATGACAATTGTGTACTTGGACTTAAGCTCGTAAATCAACTCTTCAATTTTGAGCGTTGAAATCGGGTCCAGTGCCGACGCGGGTTCGTCCAGCAACAACACCTCTGGCTCTACAGCGATGGTGCGCGCAATAACCAGACGCTGCTGCTGACCACCGGACATGCCGAGCGCGTTATCCTGCAGACGATCTTTTACTTCATCCCACAGAGCGGCGCCGCGCAGCGAACGCTCCACCACTTCATCCAGCACACGCTTTTTGTTGATGCCCTGAATGCGCAGACCATAGGCCACGTTTTCGTAAATGCTTTTGGGGAACGGATTCGGCTTCTGAAACACCATACCGACGTTGCGGCGCAGCGCAGCGGCGTCTACTGACTTGTCGTAGATGTTGTGGCCATCGAGTTTGATCTGACCCTCGATGCGACAACCGTCCACCAGATCATTCATCCGGTTAAAGCAACGCAACAGCGTCGACTTACCGCAGCCACTCGGCCCGATAAAGGCGGTAACGCGCTTGCGCGGAATGACCATGTTTACGTTGTGTAGCGCCTGTTTTTCGCCGTAGTACAGGCTGAGATCATCGACGGTCAGCGCGATATCTTCCTTTTCCAGCTTGTTGACCGCGGTACCGCGACCCAACGCATCCATTTTGATGCCATGGGTTCTCGCCTGTGTCGTATCCGTGCTCATAATGTCACCGTTCGCCTTAAATTAGAGTTCCAGAGACTTGTACTTCTCACGCAGGTGGTTGCGCAGCGCGACCGCACTGAGGTTCAGCAACGCAATGATCACCACCAGCAGCAAGGCCGTCGCATAGACCAAAGGTCGGGCCGCTTCCACATTGGGGCTCTGGAAGCCCACATCGTAGATGTGAAAACCGAGATGCATGAATTTCTGATCGAGATGGAAGTACGGGAAGTTACCATTCACCGGCAGGGTCGGCGCCAGCTTGACCACACCCACCAGCATCAACGGTGCCACTTCACCTGCCGCCCGGGCAACCGCCAGAATCAGACCGGTCATCATCGCCGGGCTAGTCATCGGCAATACCACGCGCCACAGGGTTTCCGCCTTGGTGGCACCCAGCGCCAGACTGCCTTCACGCAGGGCTTTGGGAATCCGGGAGAGCCCCTCCTCCGTCGCCACAATCACAACCGGCAGGGTCAACAAGGCCAGTGTCAGCGAGGCCCACAGCAGACCCGGGGTACCAAAGGTTGGTGCCGGCAGCGCTTCCGGGAAAAACACCTGATCGATTTCAGAACCCAGAAAATAGATAAAGAAGCCGAGACCAAACACCCCGTACACAATCGATGGCACGCCCGCGAGGTTATTCACCGCGATACGGATAATGCGCGTCATCAGGCCCTGCCGCGCGTATTCTCGCAGATAAACCGCCGCTACCACACCAAAGGGCGTCACGATGATCGACATAATCAGCACCATGATCACGGTACCGAAGATTGCTGGGAAAATACCGCCTTCGGTGTTGGCCTCACGGGGCTCGTCGGTCAGGAACTCACCGAACTTGGCGATATAAAACCAGACTTTATCAAAGACGTTCATCGCGTTCGGTTTAAAGGCGTGAACGATCTTGGCCAGGCGCAGCTCAACCTGACGGCCATTCATCGCTTCAGCAATAATACTGTCGCGATTGATAGCGGTATAAAGCCCGACCAACTCTTCCTGATACACCCGATACTCGGCATCCAGCGCGGCGCGCTCGGCCTCGATTTCGGCTTGTTCGCGCTCGCGTTTCTCGGAGGAAAGGTCTTCGTCCAGCTCCAGGCCGCGCTCACGCAGGCGCAATTTTTCAATGCGGTAGTTGATGGCGCCGATGTCTTTTTTCTCGATCTTTTCGATCTTCGAGTGCAGCTCCTTCGCTCGCTCAAGACGCTCTAAAAACGCGTTCCAAAGTACTTCGTGACTTTGATCCTGCGTGGCAACCGCTTCGCCACTCTCTTTAACACCGCGCAGGTAACCGTAGAAATTGCCCCACTCATGGCGCTCAAGCACCATGATCTCTTCCGGGTAGGTAATATCAGACAGATAGTCCGACAGCACCCAGCTGAAGTCGGCGCCTGATACATCGCGGTTACCGGATTTGATCAGTTCGCGATCCAGAAATACCTTGTCGGTCTCGAGCTGAAAACCGGCACTGCGCAACTGCTCGATAGGAACAGCTTCTTTCTGTACTCGCTCGCCAATCAGCACCTTTGAGCTTTCGCCCGGTGGCTGGTAGTTAGCCTGCATCACATCGGCAGGCCAAAAGTGACCGAAGCCGCGCACCGTGAGCAGGATCAGGAGACCGATCACGGCAATGGCGCTAAGACTCACCGCCGCCGCATTGATCCAGATCAGCGGTTCACCGCGACGGCACCATTCGTAGAAGCTGTGACGTTTCTGTTGTTCCAGTGGCATCTCAAAAAATCCTACAAATTGCCGTAACGGTTGCGCAGTCGCTGACGAACAATCTCAGCCAGCGTGTTGACTACAAACGTGAACATGAACAGCACAAAGGCCGCCAGGAAAAGGACTCGGTAGTGGCTGCTGTCGACTTCGGTCTCACCGATCTCAACCGCAATGTTAGCCGCCAGCGTCCGCATACCCTCGAAGATATTCATATCCATCACCGGCGTATTACCGGTTGCCATCAGTACAATCATCGTCTCACCAACGGCGCGCCCCATACCGATCATCAGCGCCGAGAAGATACCCGGGCTTGCAGTCGGCATGACCACGCCGACCAGGGTCTGCCAAGGCGTCGCCCCCAGTGCCAGCGAGCCGTAGCTAAGGTGTTTAGGTACGGAGAAGATCGCATCTTCGGCAATGGAGAAGATCGTTGGAATAACGGCGAAGCCCATGGCGATACCAACAACCAGTGCGTTGCGCTGGTCAAAGGAAATCCCCAGCTCTGCCGTGAACCAGGCTCGCATATCGCCATCAAATAGCACGCGCTCTACCGGCGCACTCATCCAAACACAGACGACAACCACGAGTATGATGACCGGCGCCACCAACAAAGGGTGCCAGCCGTCCGGAACATGCTTGCGAAAGCGCATGGGGATGTAATTCCACAGCCAGGCAAACAACAGCACTCCGATAGGCATAAACAGGAAGATACTGAACACCGCCGGCAAATGCTTCTCGACGAAAGGCGCCAACCACAGACCGGCGAGAAAGCCCAGAATAACCGTAGGCAATGCTTCCATAAGCTCGATCAGCGGCTTGACCTTACGGCGCATCGCCGGAGCCATGAAGTAAGCGGTGTAGATTGCCCCGCAGACTGCCAGCGGCGCGGCAATAATCATCGCGTAGAAGGCCGCTTTCAGGGTCCCGAAGGCCAACGGCGCGAAGCTGTACTTGGGTTCGAAATCGTTGGTTGAAGCCGAGGACTGCCAGATGTAGTCCGGCTCCGGGTAACTCTCATACCAGACTTTTTCCCACAGCACAGACCAGGAGACTTCCGGGTGTTCGTTCTCGATTTCCCAGACCAGAAGCTCACCGCCCTGAGTCTCAATGAGCAGGGTTTCCGCACGGGGCGCAATGGCCATTTTAGTTGCCGGTTCCGGGAGCTTGGTGCTCGCCAGGTGGCGCTGAGAGGTGCTGTAATAAATATCGAGTTGACCGGCATCATTCACGGTCACAAAACCCTTGCGGCGATGCTCGGGGCTGACCGTCACAATACCCTTGTCTGCATTGCGGAAACTGCGGATTTTCTCGAAGTGAACCGCGCCGTCACTTTTAACATTGAACCACTGAGCGGTTTCCCCCGCGCTGTTCGACACCAGCACCGAATAGCCACCGAGCAAAAATCGCGCATCGGTCAGCAGCGCATTATCGAATAACACACCGGCATCGACGACCTCTTCCTCATCGACATCAACCAGACGATACTGCCCCTTGTGTGACAGGACGTAGAGCCAGTCCTGCGTCGGACCGAGCAAAATCGTGTGGGGCTTGATATCGAGATCAGGCAGTGTGAGGTTTTCCTCGACCAGAGTGATCTCTTCGGTCAGGAAGTCCTCTTCCTTGACCCAGCGACGCCCTTCCAGCCCACCGTTGGCGGTATAGGCGATGGCTACCAGCGCTTCTTCGGAATTGCGCAGCGTAATTTTCTGCAGGCTCGAATCTGCCAGCCGGATCGGCTCGTCAGCATAGGGGTACTGCAGTACCGGAGTGATCAAGCGCTCGTCGTTGGGGTAGCTAATTTTGTAGTGATGGCGGGCGATTAGCATGCGGCCATCCGCCAGACCCACCGCAAAAATACGGCTGTTTTCAGAATCGATATTGAAACTGGTGATTTCGGCATCCGCGGGGAGATTGAGTCGCCCCTCACTGACTATTGAGCCATCCGACACGCTGAAAAAGTAGTACGTGCCATCGGCTGCCAGCCGAAAACCCACCTCGGCCTGCTCTTCCACCGCCATATGCAGCGTAGGCGCGGGGCTGCCCACACGGGCGTAGCGCTGAGTCTGCTCCATGTGCGCGGACTGGAACAGCGGCATGATTTCATAAAGGAGATAAAAGAAGATCAGCAGAATCGCGAACAGAACGCCGGATCCACCGGCGGTAATTCCGACAGCTGCGGCCTTGTCCTTGAACTTTCGCCACTGGGCAAAGCGGGTATTGCTGCCCGCGAAAACTGAGTCGCTCACTCCTGGCTCCAGACTGTCCCCTTTGAGGGGGCTTATGATATGTCGTTTTTGTGACAGTATTGTTACAGAGGCGGATATTACGGCGCTTCCGCCCATAAAAAAACGGCCATACCGGAGATATGGCCGTTTTTCGATCAGACCAGGCTTACAAACCCAGCGATTTCAGCGTCTTCTCCGCCACTTTCGCTGGCAGCGGGATGTAGCCATCTTTCACCACGACTTCCTGACCCTGCTGGGACATCACCATCTTGATGAACTCCTGCTCCATCGGGCTCAGCGGCTTGTTCGGCGCCTTGTTGATGTAAACATAGAGGAAGCGAGACAGCGGGTAGTTACCTTTAACGGCATTTTCCGGGGTCGCCTCAATGAAGTTGTCGCCCTTTTTGCTCAGCGGAACCGTGCGGACGCTGGAGGTCTTGTAGCCAATACCGGAGTAGCCCACACCGTTAATCGAAGTAGCGACGGACTGCACTACAGAGGCAGAACCGGGCTGCTCGTTCACAGTGTTCTTGAAGTCGCCCTTACACAGGCCTTTTTTCTTGAAGTAGCCATAGGTACCCGATACCGAGTTGCGGCCAAACAGCTGTACATCGCGGTTTGCCCAGGCACCGGTCATACCGATGTCACCCCAGACGTCGATGCTCTTTTTCGCACCACACTTAAGCGTGCTGGAGAAGATCGCATCAACCTGCTCAATCGTCATACCCTTGATGGGGTTATCCTTGTGTACGAATACTGCCAGCGCGTCAATGGCGACGGGCACGGCAGTGGGCTTGTAGCCGAATTTACTTTCGAAGGCTTCGATTTCCTTGTCCTTCATCTTGCGGCTCATGGGCCCCATGTTGGAGGTGCCTTCAGTCAAAGCCGGCGGCGCGGTCGAAGAACCTGCAGCTTGAATCTGGATATTGACGTTCGGGTACAGGCGTTTGAATTCTTCGCCCCACAGGGTCATCAGGTTTGCCAGGGTGTCAGAACCGACACTGGACAGGTTGCCGGATACACCGGAGGCCTTCTGGTAAACAGCCAGATTCGGATCGACCGAACTGGCAGACGCCAGATTGATGGTCAGGGCCGCGGCGGCCACTGCTGTCTTGCTGAACCATTGTTTAAGTTTCATTACCGTCTCCTGAGTGTCGGTCGTAATCGTTTTACAGCCGCCACATTAATACAAGTTTGTTACACTAAAATGACAGATAACATTCTAGACACAGATTCGTCACAAACCCGTCATCCGCTCACCAGTTGACGCTGCTGGACCGCAGAACGGGGAAATACGCAGGTAAAGGTACTGCCCCGCCCCGGCTGACTCTTGATCTTCAGCTCGCCCTGATGACGCAGCAGGATATGCTTGACGATGGCCAGCCCCAGCCCGGTACCCCCGGTATCCGTGGAACGGCTCTGATCCACCCGGTAAAAGCGCTCCGTAAGCCTCGGCAGATGCTGGGGCTCGATACCAATACCGGTGTCGGCCACTTCGAAATAGGCATGATCCCGATCCGCATACCAGCGCAACGTAATCCTGTCCCCGTCACGGGTATAGCGAGCGGCGTTGACCGCGAGATTGGAGAAGGCGCTTTGAATCTCCTTGCTGTCGCCGATCAGGTTCAGGGTCTCATCGCACTGAACAGTCACTTCCCGTGAGCCTGTAGCGGCCGCGTGGATCTCTTCGCGAATAGCCTCAATCAGCGACGTGACGATGATGGTGTCTCGCTGTTTGCCGACAGGGACAGCTTCCAGCCGGGACAGGGTCATCAGATCCTGCACCAGATTCTGCATGCGCAAAGCCTGCCCTGTCATCTGGCCGATAGCCCGCTCACTGGGCGTACCCGGCTCGGTCTGGGCCGCCAGAATCTCCAGATAGCCATTGATCACCGTCAAGGGCGTGCGCAGCTCGTGAGAGACATTGGCAACAAAATCCTTTCGCATCTGTTCCAACTGCACGGTGCGAGTAATATCCCGAGCGAACAGCAAACGATTATCGCGCCCAAAAACCGACACGGAGACGCTCAGCTTCACCTGACTATTAACCGGTGACGCCATCTGAAAACGGTCTTCGTAGTCGCGGGACTCAAAGAAGCGAATAAATTCGGGAGAGCGGACCAGGTTCACCAGCAGGCGACCGGTGTCATCGGGATGACGCAAACCCAACAGCGTGTGGGCCGCCTGATTGGACCACTCGATAGCGCCATCGGGGCTCAACATCACCACCGCATCGGCCATCGAGGAAAAAGACGCCCGCAGGTGGTCAATATTGCCCTGCAGTCGTGCGTTCACCTTGAGGGTTTCTTTCTGCACCTGAGACATAGTGTCAAACACCTGCCCCCACAGACCGCCAGACTCCGGCGGCTCTTCCTTACCGGCGCCAGAGTGCAGCCACAGGTTGAGCAGGCGCAACTGGTTTAGCGACCAAAGCGCATAGGCGATAGCCGCCCCTGCGAGAAACCAGGGCAATAGATTGAGAATAAGGCCAAAAAAGGCGGCGATTCCCAGCAACAACCCAAAACGAGCCAGCTCGGTTTTCCACCCTTGAGACGGCATACGCGGTCAGTCCAGCCCTGCAGCGGAAAAACGATAGCCGGTACCACGCACGGTCTGTATCAGCGCCCCGTAATCGCGCATGTCCGTTGCCAATGCCTTGCGCAGGCGACGGATATGAACGTCTACCGTGCGTTCCTCCACGTACACATTACTACCCCATACCTGATCCAGCAGTTGGCCGCGGCTGTAGGCGCGCTCCTGGTGCGTCATAAAAAACTTGAGCAGCTTGTATTCGGTGGGCCCCATATCGATGGGCTTGGTATCGGCGAAAACCCGGTGGCTGACCGGATCGAGTACAAGGCCATTAACTTCAACCGCATCACCTTCTTCAGGGTCCGCACTGCGACGCAGCACGGCCTTGATCCGGGCCAGCAGCTCACGCGATGAGAAAGGCTTGGTCACATAGTCATCTGCGCCAACATCCAGACCCTGAATGCGATTGTCTTCGTCATCCTTCGCCGTGAGCATAATGACAGGAATATTTCGGCTGACATCATCGCGTCGCAGGCGACGCAGTAATTCGAGGCCCGAAGTATTGGGCATCATCCAGTCGAGCAGAATCAGGTCCGGGCGGTTATCGAGAATCTGGCCGTAGGCGTCTTGGGCGTCCGTGGCCTCCATACAATTGAAACCGGCCATTTCAAGGCCGATGCGTATCATTTCCCTGATTGCGCTCTCGTCATCGACAATCAGAATGCTGCGATTTGCCATAGCTTTTCCGGTCATAATTAAGAATCACAGCTACGCATTAAAAGACTTTTTAGTGACAGTAATGTTACAACAAGTCGCAGAGATGATGACAGGCCTGTCAGGCCAGACCCGCCAACTTAGAGAGAAAATACTTAACGGCTCAAGATCCCGCGAATGGCTTCTGGCAGATCGGCGGGGAACACCACGGTTTTGGCGTTAGCAGATGAAGAGAGATTCTGTAGCGACTGAATGTACTTTTCACCCAGCAAGTACACCATCGGCAATTCTTCGTTTTTGATAGCTTCGGTCACCACTTCAATCGCTGCTGCACTGGCCTTGGCCAGTACCACCTCCGCCTGCGCATCGCGACGCGAGGCCTCCAGCCGGCCATCGGCTTCGAGAATTGCCGCCTGCTTTTCACCTTCTGCCCGGGTAACGACCGCCCGGCGCTGACGCTCGGCCGCGGCCTGCTCTTCCATTGCGCGCTGCATGGTGGGCGACGGGTTGATATCCTGAATCTCAACGGTTTTCAGGGTAATGCCCCAATCGGCAATGTCATCGGAAATCGCGGCTTTCAGCTTGGCCTTGATCTGATCGCGCGAAGACAACGCATCGTCCAGCGCCATTTCACCGATAATCGAACGCAGGGCGGTCTGCACCAGATTCTGAATGGCGATAGTGTAGTTTTCGACACCGTACACCGCCTTTTCCGGCGACACGATATTGATGTAGGCCACGGCGTTGGCAATGATCACCGCGTTGTCATGGGTAATCACTTCCTGCGAGGGAACATCGAGCACAATATCCTTGGTCGTAACCTTGTAGGCCACGGAGTCGATAAACGGCACCAGCCAGTTAAGCCCCGGATTCATGGTGGCGTAGTATTTACCCAAACGCTGCACAATATGCTTTGAACCCTGCGGTACTATTTTTACTGTTTGCGACAGAACAACCACCACAACAACCGCCAGCGTTATGACAACACTCAAGCCTTCCATCGACCCTTCTCCCCGTAAGAATATTTTTTAATGTTTATGACTGCGCTTTGGTAACTATCAACGTATTGCCCGACACGTCGGTTACGCTAACCCGGTCCCCAACGCTGAGGGTTTCCGTGCAGATAAAAGACCATTCGTCGCTACCCAGTAGCGGCACCGAAAAGCGCAAACGGCCGCGATTGGCGACATTGGCCTGCACGACCAACCCGGTCTGCCCGAGCACGGCCTCGCGCGACATGCCGGAGAGGGTTTTATCCCGAAAGCGTGGCTGAATAAATTTGAACCAGACAAAGAGGTCAGTCACCGAGAGCACCGTCCAGATCAGCAGCTCAGCGGTAAAACCCAGATCTACCGCCCAGGCCAAGGCACCCACCACCAGAGCACTCAGCCCCAGCCACAGCAGCACGAAGCCAGCGGTGAAAATTTCCAATGCGATCAGAATCAGACCCAGTACCAGCCAGTGCCAGTAGGCAACCGACGAATCAAGCCACTCCATGAAGCTCCCCAGATAAGCCTGTTGTTATATCCTGACTATTTAGCCCCGAGCCCCTGCCGCAATCAAGGATTTTCCGCCGCAAATCCCGTATACTGCGCGCTTTCGTCAACACCATCTCAGGCAGCTCGTTATGTCCGCCGCCCCACCCGCTACAGCGTCCACCACCGCCGCACCAAAACCCCTGTTCAGCTACCGCAAGTACTGGGCGGAATGCTTTGGGCCCGCGCCCTATCTGCCCATGTCCCGCGCCGAAATGGATGCACTGGGTTGGGATAGCTGCGACATCATACTGGTGACCGGCGACGCCTATGTGGACCACCCCAGCTTCGGCATGGCGGTAGTCGGCCGGGTACTGGAGGCTCAGGGCTTTCGCGTGGGCATTATCGCCCAGCCAGACTGGCAGTCGGCGGAGCCTTTCAAGGTGTTGGGCGAGCCCAATCTGTTTTTCGGCGTCGCGGCCGGCAACATGGATTCCATGATCAACCGCTACACCGCGGATCGTCGCCTGCGCCACGACGATGCCTACAGCCCGGACAATGAGGGCGGCAAACGGCCGGATCGCGCAGTCATCGTCTACTCCCAGCGCTGTCGCGAAGCCTACCGTAACACCCCAATCGTGGTCGGCTCGATCGAGGCCAGCCTGCGCCGTATTGCCCATTACGATTACTGGAGCGACAAAGTGCGTCGCTCTATTCTGCTCGACTCCCGCGCCGATCTCTTAGTCTACGGTAACGCTGAGCGAGCTATTGTCGATATCGCCCACCGCGCAGCCAATGGCGAGGCCATTCGCGAAATGCGCGACATTCGCGGTACCGCCTTTGTGCGTAAACGAATTCCGGAGGGCTGGACGGTCGTGGATTCCTCGACCGTCGACACTCCCGGACCGATAGAGCCGCCGATCAACCCCTATCAGGACACGACCGAAACCAGCGACTGCAAGACCAAGCAGGCCGATCCGGAAGAAGTGCAGGCGGTGCGTATTATCGACCCGCTCAGCGCCCGCAAGCTGAAGCTGATGGATGACCGCTGTGTGATTCGACTGCCCGACTACGAGACCGTGCGCAAGGATCCGGTGCTCTATGCACACGCCGCGCGCGTGCTGCATCTGGAAACCAATCCCGGCAACGCCAAACCCCTGGTGCAGCGTCACGGCGATCGCGAAGTGTGGCTCAATCCACCACCGATTCCGCTGACCACCGACGAACTGGACAATGTGTTTGAGCTGCCCTATCAGCGCAAACCGCACCCGGTTTACGGGAAAGCCCGCATCCCCGCCTACGAGATGATTCGCTTCTCGGTGAACATCATGCGCGGCTGTTTCGGCGGCTGCACCTTCTGCTCCATCACCGAACACGAAGGCCGCATTATCCAGAGCCGCTCACACGATTCCATCGTGCGCGAGGTCGAAAATATTCGCGATAAGACTCCCGGTTTTACCGGCGTGGTATCCGATCTTGGCGGGCCCACTGCCAATATGTGGCGACTGAACTGCAAGAGTAAAACCATCGAGGAAAACTGCCGTCGCCTGTCGTGCATTTATCCTGGCATCTGCAAGAACCTGAACACCGACCAAACGCCGCTGATTGATCTCTATCGCGATGTGCGCGAACTAGAGGGCGTCAAGAAAGTCCTGATCGCTTCGGGGCTGCGCTACGATCTGGCGGTAGAAACACCGGAATACGTCAAAGAGCTGGTTACGCACCATGTGGGTGGTTATCTGAAAATCGCCCCCGAACACACCGAAGACGGTCCGCTGTCAAAGATGATGAAGCCGGGGGTCGGCACCTACGACGCCTTCAAGAAACTTTTTGACAAATATTCCAAAGAAGCGGGCAAAGAACAATTTCTTATACCCTACTTTATCGCCGCCCATCCGGGCACCAGCGATAAAGACATGATGAACCTGGCGCTCTGGTTGAAACGCAACGGTTTCCGCGCCGATCAGGTGCAGGCTTTCTACCCCTCGCCAATGGCTAACGCTACGGCTATGTATCACTCAGAGCGCAATCCGCTGAAAAAGGTTACCCGCAAAAGTGAGCCAGTGTTTACCGCCAAAGGCCTAAAACAAAGGCGTTTACACAAAGCCTTCCTGCGTTATCACGATCCGGAAAACTGGCCGATGTTACGCGATGCGCTGAAGAGTATGGGCCGCGCCGATCTGATTGGTTTCGGTAAAAAACATCTGGTGCCACCGCGTCAGCCCGCCGGCTGGAAGCCTGCTAGAGGTAAAAACCGTATGCTGACCCAACATACCGGGCTGCCACCGCGCAAACAGCGTTAATTGATATTTGTCAAATACGCTTTTCAAATTGCCTTTAAAGTTTCATGTGCCCTGTGTATATTCAAGGTGCTGGCAATTTAAGCAGCACGGTTTTATGGTACAAGGCATCACGAAGTCGCGGTATTACCTCGTTCTGTTTGTCATAACTCCCCTGCCTGGCTCAGCATAAAAAAGTAAACAAATGAATCGAGGTTACGACATGTCAAAATCAACTGGCAAAGTGAAGTGGTTTAATGAAACCAAAGGCTTTGGATTTATCCAGCAGGAACAGGGTCCTGATGTATTTGTCCATTTTTCTGCCATTCAGGGCGACGGCTTTAAAACACTGGCCGAAGGTCAGGATGTAGAGTTTGAAGTCCAGCAAGGTCAGAAAGGTCTGCAGGCTGCCAATGTAACAGCTATGTAATACCCGACACTTTGTATTGAAAACACCAGCCTTGTGCTGGTGTTTTTGTTTGTGGGGTCTTTATCTACAGGTAGACAATTACTTGTAGAAGAAAAAGCAGTGATGAATCGGCTTACCCGGCCGTTTAAAGTCCGGATCTAATGACCAGTCTGTTCTATTTTCGACACGGTAGCGCTCGGCTAAGGCTTCCGACAATTTAAAGTCGCGGCGGTTATTGGAAAAGATCAGCAGCCCGCCGGGATTCAACACCCGCATCGCCTCGTCGACCAGCAATTCCTGATCTCGTTGTACATCCAGAACCGTTTCCGTGCGCTTGGAATTGGAGAAGGTTGGCGGATCGAGCAGAATCAGATCAAAGGTTTTGTCATTGCCTTTCAGCCACTCGACACAATCTGCCTCAATCGTATGATGACGCGCCTCACTCATACCGTTCAGCGACAGGTTCTCGCGTGTCCACTGCAAATATTTAGGCGACAGATCGACGCTTGTCGTCCATTTAGCGCCACCCATTGCGGCGTGAACGGAAGCGGTGCCGGTATAGCAGAACAGGTTCAAAAACGATCGGCCATTGGCGCGCGCAGCAATCTCCAATCGCACCCGGCGATGATCCAGAAACAGCCCGGTATCAAGAAAGTCTTTCAGGTTGACCAGAAGTTTCGCCTGACCCTCCATCACCGTTAGCGTTTCATTGCTGCGCTGTTCGCGCTGATACTGATCCTTGCCCCGCTGACGGCGGCGCTGTTTCAGTACAATGCGATCTGGCGAAATACCGGTCGCATCCGGCAAACCAGCCAGCACGTCGCGCAATCTGGCCTCAGCCTTTTCTTCCGGCACCGACGCCGGCGGGGCATATTCCGCCACAACCAGCCAATCGTTGTAGCGATCCACCGCCACCGCATACTCCGGCATATCCGCATCGTACAGTCGATAACAGCTGACCTCTTCGCGCTTCAGCCATTTCTCCAACCGCTTGCGATTTTTCTGCAGCCGATTGCTGAACATGCGCGCGCCTTCCGTCATCGGCAGGCTATTAGATTTGGCACCCTGCTCGCCCTCGCGTTGGCGAATCTGATTTTCGGGGCTCAGATCAAACAGCAGCAGCTTGGATTCGATGGAACCGTTGAGCATCCGGTATTGCTGGTGGCTATGCCAGGCCATGGCCTTGCCCAGATGGGGGTTGCCGGTAATCAATGCCGCCTGCCAGCCGATAAAATCCCGGCTCAGGGCATCGCCCAGATAGCGGTACAGATGCACCAGTGAGGCCTCATCGCCCAAGCGCTCGCCGTAAGGCGGGTTACAGACCACCAGCCCGACAGGCAGATCCGTATGGGTCGGTTTGGCAAAGTCTGATAGTTCGCGGCGGCTGACCCGCACCCGGCCGCGTAAACCGGCGCGCTCGATATTTTCCTGCGCCGTGGCCACTGCAGAACCACTTGCATCGTAGCCTCGAATCTCCGGCCACTGCCGGTCGAGGCCCTGCCGACGCCGCTCCAGCGCCTCTTCGCGAAGTCGCTTCCACAGGGCCGGCACGTGGCCCTGCCAATGATCAAAACCCCAATGACGACGCAACAGACCTGGGGCAATATCCATCGCCATCCAGGCGGCTTCTATCAGCAAAGTCCCAGAGCCACACATGGGGTCAATCAGGGCGCCGCCGCGAGCTGCCATGCCCGGCCAGTCGGAGCGCAGTAAAATCGCACTCGCCAGATTTTCCTTTAGCGGTGCCAGGCCACCACGGCTCCGGTAGCCGCGACGATGGAGACTTTCACCGGAAAGGTCCAGGGAGACTAGCGCCTTGCCCTTGCGCAGGCGGACGTGAATACGGATGTCTGGCCTCGCCTTGTCGATACTCGGGCGTTCACCACAGCGCTCCCGGAAATAATCCACAATGGCATCCTTGCAGCGCAGCACCCCAAATTGACTGTTCTTCAGCCAGGACACCTTGCCCTGAAAATCGATAGCCAGTGTCGCAGTGGGCAAGAGGTGCTCTTCCCAAGGCAGCGATTTGACGGCGGCATAGAGGGCATCGGCGCTGTTGACCTCAAACTCACCCAAGGTGAGAAAAATCCGGTTGGCCAGACGCGACCAAAGACAGGCGCGAAAAGCTGTTTCCAGATTAGCGTGAAAATAGACCGTGCCGACACTTTCGCGCAGATTGGTGGCGCCGAGACTAGCCAGCTCCGACACAAGCAAGCCCTCAAGTGACTTAGGGCAACTAGCGCGAAGGGGTAAAAGTGTCGGGGTAGCGTCAGATTCTGACAAAACGATCTCTGCCTGTTCGAGGAAACGGGGCTACAGCACCCACCATCCGTGACTTATGAAGTTACTGCCTAAGTAGGCATCAGGATATAAACAATTGGTCTTCGTCAGCAGCGAGCAAATCTGCTTATATCTTAGGTCTGCAGTGCGCAATTCTAGCACCCCTATTGGGTGCTACACAGTAAGGATTGCTGTTCCGCGTAGCTGTAGCGACTAACCTCAGTCCATTCAAGTAACGACCTTTGCATCAGGGAGAGTCACCCTCTATGAGAAGACAGAAACGCGATATGTCCGATCGAGCCTTTCACAAAGGATATCAAGCTGGATTTTCAGGTAAAAACAAAGACATGTGTCCCCATCAACAAGAAGCCTTGCGCCAACACTGGTTAACCGGTTGGCGTGAAGGTCGCCAGGATTCCTGGGAAGGCTACACTCAGGTTGAGGCCCTGCAGAAATCCTACGCGCAATAAGCGCTTTCTCCACGACCAGCAGAAGCAGACTCGCCCGCCTTTAAGGCGGGCTTTTTTTGGTCTGTGATTTCTGCCTGACTCAGCGCGGCTTGCGACCGCGCACGCGCACGGCCTTGCCACGCGGTTTGGTATCCTGCTTTTTCGGCAGTTTGCTTTTAGCGACGGGGGCCAGACCGGCCATTTCGTAGACCTTGTTGACCTCGTCCGCCGGCAGTTCCATCCACTGCCCGGCCTTGAGCTTGGGCGGCAAGAAAATGTTGCCGTAGCGAACGCGCTTCAAGCGATTCACCTGCAAACCCTGCGACTCCCACAGACGGCGCACTTCACGGTTGCGACCTTCCATAATCACCACGTAGAACCAATGGTTGATACCCTCACCACCGCCATCAACGATATCGGTGAAGCGGGCAACGCCATCGTCCAACAAAACGCCATCGACCAGCGCTTGCAGGTTTTCCTCCTTGGCCTGGCCCATAACCCGGCACAAGTATTCCCGCTCAATCACCGATGAGGGATGCATCAGTTTGTTGGCCAGCTCACCGTCCGTGGTAAACAGCAAAAGGCCGCTGGTGGTGAAATCGAGACGACCGACGGAAATCCAGCGCTCTCCTCGAGCCCGAGGCAGGCTTTCAAATACCGAACGGCGCCCTTCCGGGTCTTTTCGGCTGCAGATTTCATTGTCGGGCTTGTTGTATATCAGCACGCGCCCGCGAACACTGTCAGGGGCGGTCAATTTGATCGGTCGGCCATCCACAGAGACTCGCGCATCTTCGGTGACGCGATCGCCAAGGCTGGCTTTTTTGCCGTCGACCGTTACCCGGCCGTCGGCGATGGCACGTTCCATTTCCCGGCGAGAGCCAAGGCCGGCGCGCGCCAGAACTTTCTGAAGCTTTTCGTCACTCATTGATGGGAATTCAACTCCGAATCCTCAGTCTCGACATGGGAGTCGCTTGAGGTGGGTTCAGAAGCGTCACTGATAACAGCTTCGCTGTCTTCTGTTTCGCCATTATCTGCACTATCTACACTGAGGTCAGCAGGCTCGTCTGCCGGGCTATCGCTTTCAGCCGCCTCTTCTGCGGCTTCCGCTTCGTCATCCAGCAGTCCGCGTTCATCGCTCTGCTCACCGTTTTCGCCATTGCCAGCCGGCTGCTCGCTGTCGTCGAATTTAAGCTCGCCGGTCAGAGTATCCAGATCCTTGATGTCGGCCAGTGCCGGCAAATCGTCCAGATTGCTCATATTGAAATAGTCGAGGAACTTGCGGGTCGTGGCGTACATCGCCGGGCGACCCGGCACATCTTTGTGGCCGACCACTCGCACCCACTCGCGCTCGAGCAGGGTTTTGATGATCTGAGAGCTAACAGCCACACCGCGGATATCTTCAATATCGCCTCGGGTAATGGGCTGGCGGTAAGCGATCAGCGCCAGGGTTTCGAGCAGCGCACGGGAATAACGCTGGGGCTTTTCTTCCCACAGCCGACCAACCCACGGTGCCACATCTTCCACCACCTGAAAGCGGTAGCCACTGGCCACCTGACGCAGTTCAAAACCGCGTCCGGCGCAGTGTTCGGTCAGTTGCGACAGCGCTTCGCGAATCTGATCAATGTCCGGGCGCTCCTGCTCTTCAAACAGCTCGGCCAGCTGGGGAACCGTCAGTGGTTTACCGGCAGCCAGCAGGGCTCCTTCAAGTATGCGAATAAGTTGCTCTGTTTCCATGGTCAGGACTTGGCCTTCACGTGAATGGGCCCGAAGGCTTCCGTTTGTACGATTTCGATCAGCGATTCCTTGATCAGCTCCATCACCGCAAGGAAGGTTACGACAATACCTACGCGGCCCTCTTCTGCGGAGAACAGGGTGACAAAGGGCGTAAAGCGTTCGGTAGAGAGTCGTGCCAGCACTTCTGACATGCGCTCGCGGGTCGAGAGTTTCTCGCGCTGAACTTGATGGCTTTCAAACAGATCCGCCCGGCGCAGCACTTCACTAAGTGCCAACATCAGCTCGCGCAGATCAACATCCGGCTCCGGCCGGGTACGCTCACGCTCTGGCGGCTCAGCGCTAGCCTCAAAGATATCGCGCCCCATACGCGGCATCTCGTTGATATCTTCAGCGGCCTTTTTGAAACGTTCGTATTCCTGCAGGCGGCGGATCAGCTGGGCGCGAGGATCTTCCTCGTCGTCCTCGACTTCGCTGGAGCGCGGCAACAGCATGCGCGATTTGATCTCCGCCAGCATGGCCGCCATCAGCAGATATTCCGCCGCCAGCTCAAACTGCATGGCGTTCATCATATTGACGTAACGCATGTATTGCTCGGTGATCTGGGAAACGTCGATCTCGAGAATATCGAGGTTCTGGCGTTTGATCAGGTAGAGCAGCAAATCGAGGGGGCCTTCAAAGGCCTCGAGAAAGACCTCCAGCGCATCGGGCGGAATATAGAGATCTTTAGGTAATTCCGTTACCGCCTTACCGAGCACCACGGCAAAGGGCATCTCACCCTGCTGGGGTGATGCCGTTCGACGCAGGGCTTCCAGACTCAAGGGCGCACCACCCAGCGGACTGGGGTTCTCTGCCGGCTCCAAGGCCGGCGCCTTGGCGTCCTGTTCGGCGGTTTCGCTTTGCACTGTTATTGTATCGTCATCCACCAAAGCTATTCTCTACTGCTGAGCAGCCGTCATGTAAGTTCGGAAACCGGGCATTATACGCGCATGTGAGCGGTGGTACTATCAACCCAGCCCTTCTTATTCCGGCTCAAAAGCCGTCCAGTCACCCTGCCCTTTACGCACGATCACCGGCACCTCATCCACCAAATCAATAACGGTGGTGGGCTCCATGCCGCAGAACCCGCCGTCAATCACCAAATCCAGATCGTGCTGGAGGGTATCGCGAATATCGTAGGGGTCGGTCATGGGCATATCCTCACCCGGCAGAATCATCGAAACGCTCATTAGCGGCTCATTCAAGGATTCCAGCAACGCCAGCGCAATCGCATTGTCAGGCACCCGCAGACCGATGGTTTTGCGCTTGGGATGCAACAGGCGGCGCGGCACTTCGCCGGTTGCCTGCATGATAAAGGTATAGGGTCCCGGCGTATGCGCCTTGATCAGCCGAAAGGCGGTGTTGTCGACCCGGGCGAAGGTACCCAGCTCCGACAGGTCTCGGCAGACTAGGGTGAAGTTGTGGTTGTCATCCAGCCGCCGGATACGTCGCACCCGTTCAATGGCCGACTTGTCGCCAATATGGCAACCCAGTGCGTAACCGGAATCCGTGGGATAAACCACGACACCACCTTTGCGGATAATATCGACAGCTTGCCCGATCAGGCGCTTCTGGGGATTTTCCGGGTGAATCTGGAAGAACTGACTCAAGTGGTGCTCCTATTTTTAGGGATTTGCTGGTGGATTATCCGTTTGCCAGGCCCGCCAGACCGGCACGCAGCTGCCCACCAGGTCGGCCTCGCAGCCCACGTCATTCCAGGGACTCTCGGCATGAAAATCACTGCCAATCGAAGCCATCAAGCCAAAGTCTCTGGCCAGACCCCGCAGATGCGACAGGTCTGATTGGCTCCAGCGACGGCCATTCACCACCTCCAGCGCACGACCACCCGCGTCATTGAAGGCGATCACAAGGCGGCGCAGTTTGCTGCGTGTCAGCTTGTAGTGCAAGGGGTGAGCCAATACGGCCACGCCACCACTGCTGACAATCCAGTCCACCACCTCGTCGAGCTGGGGCCAATGGGTTTTCACATCGCCGATCTTGCCGGCCCCCAGATAGCGGTCAAAGGCCTGTTGCAGGGAGTTAACCGCCCCTCGCTCAAGCAGCAGCTGCGCAAAATCCGGGCGCCCCAGGGCCTTGTGCGGACCCACCCGCTGCCGCGCCTCATCATACAAGCCGGCATGACCGCGCTTGGCCAGCTTTGCGTCAATCGTTCGGGCGCGCTTGTCTCTCGCCTCCTCTTGCTCCGCCACGGCCTCTTTCAGCACGCCATTGTGTAAGTCGATATTGAGTCCCACTACATGCACCGTCACGCCCGACCAGACACAGGACAGTTCGATACCGGGAATAATCTGCAGTGGCGGGTTTTCAGGAAGGTGATGGTAGGCCGCCAGGGTATCGTGGTCAGTGATAGCCAGCATCTCGACCCCCTGATCCAAAGCCCGTTGAATCAGAACCTTGGGTTCAAGACTGCCGTCTGACAGTGTGGTGTGAGTGTGAAAATCGACGCGCAACGCTACCTGACTCCCAAAAATACGGTGGCGAACGCCCTCCGTGTTGGCCGGTCAGGGCAAAGCCAGTATAGTGTCCGCTCGCTGGAAACCTGACCTGCAGTCATCAATGAGTGAACCAACCGCTACCTCAGCCGACGCACGTGCTGCCAAGAAACCCCACGGCAGTCTGCTCGCCAATCTTGCCTTCAATCTTATCATCCCCACCCTGATTCTGACTAAACTGGGCAAGGAAGAATACCTGGGACCGAGCGGGGCCATCGTGGTCGCGCTGGCGTTTCCGATTGGTTACGGCCTGCGGGATTTCGCAAAAACCCGGGAGGCAAACGTATTCTCCATTCTCGGGGTGTTCAGTATCGCCCTTACCGGCGGCATCAGCCTTCTGCAGCTCGACCCGAAATACATCGCCATAAAAGAAGCTGCTATTCCCGGCCTGATTGGTCTGGCAACCCTGATTTCCCAGTACACGCCGTATCCTCTGGTGCGCACCTTCCTGTTTAATGACCAGATCATGCAGGTGGAGCGCATCACCGCGGCTGCTCGGGAAAAAGGCACTCTGGCCCTGCTCAACAAGCGACTCAAGGTTGCCACCTATCTGGTAGCCTGCTCCTTCTTTTTGTCCTCGGTATTGAACTATCTGCTGGCCAAGTGGGTCTTGGTAAGCCCCCCCGGGACAACCGCTTACACCGAAGAGCTGGGCAAGATGACCGCGCTGAGCTTTCCGGTGATCGCCATACCGAGCATGATCGTGATGATGATTTCGCTGGTGTATCTGTTCACCGGCATCGAAAAATTTACGCAATTAAAGCTGGAAGATATTCTGCAGCAACATTAGCCTTCCGGCGCCTTGATAGGAGTTGAACGTGTTATTTGCCATAAACTGTCAGGACGTTCCCAATAGCTTGCCACTGCGCAAGCAGGCTCGCCCGGCCCACTTGGCCCGTCTGGAACAGCTGAAAAACGAAGGTCGTCTGATTCTGGCTGGCCCCTACCCTGCCATCGAGAGTAACGACCCGGGTGAAGCGGGTTTTACCGGCAGCCTGGTTGTCGCAGAATTTGATTCGCTGGAAGCGGCCCAACACTGGGCAGACACCGACCCCTATATCGAAGCGGGTGTCTATGCCAACGTCAGCATCAAGCCCTTTAAACATGTACTGCCCTGAGCGGTTTAATCTGCCGGAGCGTTACGGTAGATTAGCCCTCAAAATTATAATGCATCGCTGGAAGCCCATAGTGAACAAGTTAGTAGCCTCAATTTTCATCGCCGCCTTACTCGGCAGTGCGGGATTCACCAGCCCGGCGCTGGCCCAGAACGACGTTCGATACATTACCGATCGCCTTTATGTGCCCCTGCGTAGCGGCAAAAGCGCAAGCCACCGCATTCTGCACAAGGGCCTGCCCAGTGGTACCGCGGTATCAGTACTGGAAACCGATGATGAATCCGGCTACAGCCTGATCCGCACCCGACGCGGTTTGGAAGGCTGGATCTTGAGCCGCTATCTTGATCGCGACCCGGTAGCTGAGATCAAGCTCGCAGAAGCTACCGCCCGGGTAAAAAGCCTGGAAGAGGAAAACAGCAAGCTGAAACGCGCCTTCAGTAATGCGGCCGGTGCCTCCAAAGAGGCGAAATCCACGGTTTCTGAGCTGGAAGCGGAGAATGTCCGTCTCACTGAAGAGCTCGAGGAAATCAAACGAATTTCTGCTAACGCTATCCGTATGGAGCGAGAGTATCAGGCTCTGTCAGAAGCCCACCAAATGGTCAAAGACAAAGTTGACGTACTCGAAACTGAAAATAGCCGCCTGCGCGAGAACCACGAAAATGAAGCCTTCCTGAACGGCGCCTTTGCGGTGATTCTCGGTGTACTGGTTGCTATCGTGCTACCCCGCCTGCGTCCGCGCAAACGTTCGGAGTGGATCTGATGATACGTCGCCTACTGCTACTTGTTCTGCTCGCCATCAGCCCTCTGGCGCTGGCCAACCCAACGGTCACACTGCACACCACACACGGTGACATTGTGATGGAGCTTTACCCGGACAAAGCGCCGGTCACCGTTGAAAACTTTTTGCAGTATGCCCGCGACGGTTTCTTTGAAGGCACGATCTTTCATCGCAGTATCCGCCGTTTTGTTATTCAGGGCGGTGGCTTTACCGCCGATCTCGAAGAAAAGCCGACCCGCGATCCGATCATCAACGAAGCCGACAATGGGCTGACCAATGACCGCTGGACCGTGTCGATGGCTCGCACCAGTGATCCGAACAGCGCCACATCCCAGTTCTTTATCAATGTCGGCCTCAACCTGAGCCTCGACCGCCGCGCCGGGCGCGACGGTTACGCCGTATTTGGCAAAGTCATTGACGGGCAATCGGTGGTTCGAGAAATCAACAATCTTCCCACGCACACGGTTGGCTTTATGCGCGATGTGCCCAAGGAAAAAGTGATCGTCGAGCGCGTCAGCCTTGGCGAGACCTCAGCACAATGACGACACCCGCACTAAGCATCAATCTCAACAAGATTGCCCTGATTCGTAATTCCCGGGATACCGAATATCCCAGCGTGACGGACCATGCGCAGCGCTGTATTGATGCCGGTGCCGATGGCATTACCGTTCACCCGCGCCCGGATCAGCGCCATATTCGCGCAGACGACTGCTATGCGCTGGCCGATATGCTCAGCGTGGAATTCAATATTGAAGGCAACCCCTTTGCCGCGCCGATGAAGTCGGATCGCAAAGGCGTGAGTGATTATCCCGGCTTTCTGGAAATTGTGCGCCGCACCCGGCCAGCCCAGTGCACACTGGTCCCAGACAGCAACGCACAACTGACATCTGACCACGGCTTTGATCTGACCCAGTCAGGCGAACAGTTAAAGCCGGTTATTGAGGAACTGAAAAGTCTTGGTTGTCGCGTCAGCCTGTTTATGGATCCGGTCATTTCCCAGATAAAACTGGCCAAGGCTGTGGGTGCAGATCGCATTGAGCTTTATACCGGCCCCTACGCTGATGCCTTCAGTCAGGGCGATCACGAAGCCAGTCTGCAGGCCTTCAGCGATGCCAGCGCATTCGCCACCGCGATTGGTCTTGGAGTGAATGCCGGTCACGATCTGAACCTGCTGAATCTGGAAACCTTCCGCAAAGCCTTACCCGATCTATTGGAAGTATCGATCGGTCACGCCTTTACGGTGGATGCCATCGAGCTGGGGCTGCGCGACTGCATTGCCTCCTACCAGCGCTGTCTCGGCAAACACTGAGATTATTCCCAACAAGCTGCTCAGAAATCAGAGACTGAGCACTGGCACTGCCACTAATGTGCTCTTGAGAACCGCAAACTTAACGGGACGCCAAGGTAGAAAGGCTCAGCACCACGCACCAACCCACCATGAAAACCGCGCCAAACCAAATCAGAAATGCTGACCAATAGCCAAGCGCCATGAGTGGGAGCGCAGGCAGAAACAGTGCAACGGTCAACAGCTTGCGTTGATTAGCGCTCAAAGCCCCGCGATCGCGAATACGCTGAACACGCAGCCGCTTTGGGTCGCGATCAGCCAATAACCAGAGAATCAGTGCACTGGGAATAGCCAGCAACAGGGCAACAACATCAATGCTCATGCCGCATCCGCCACCCGTTCCGCCACGGTTTTGTCTTCGTCTGTGCGCTCGATGTTTATTTCTTCCGGCGAGCTGTGCGGGCGCTTGTAGCGGAGACAGGCCAGCGCACCGAGGATAAAACAGAGGTCCATGACAAAGACCCAGCTGAGCCCGGACGACAAGGCCATGCCCCAACCCGGCCCTTCTGCCGCCAGCCAACGCAACAGCGGCAGCAACAGCATGATCCCGCCAGTCAAACGCAGCAGTAGACGATTTGCAGCCTCAGCCGAGCGGGCTCCAAAACTCAACAACGCCGTTGCCAGTAGCCCGCCAAGAAAAACGTATAACAGCGAATACCCAAGACCACTGACACCGTCAATCAACAGAAAATAACCCGCCGCGACCGCCGCCAGTGACGCGGGCAAGCCATAGCCCAGCCAGGCTGTTGCTCGCGCCAGCTTGTCCCAGCCCGGTTCAGATTCCCGACGTCGCGTCCACAACACCATACCAGTCAGCGCCACATAAGCGCTGGCAAAACCCAGCGCAAACCAGACGATCTTGGAAGGCGTGCCTGCGAAGTTGCCAAAATGGAGTGGCGACATCAGGCCGGCAAGGTCACCACCAAAAGACGGTTCATTACCCAAATTGGGTTGGGTCTTGAAAAACTCGCCAGTCGCGCCCTTATACAACACCGCACCGGGCAGCAAACCGCCCTCCTCGGCCGACATGCGCACCGTAACCAACGCATCGGCGCGGCCCCAGTGATTCACGAACATATTCTGGGGTTCACCGCCGGTTCGCTCAGCCGCTGATACAAGGATCAAATCCAGATCCGCCAGTGGAGCGGGCGAGGAGTCTTCACCCACTTCCGGCTGCAACACTTCCAGCGCGGTTTCCACATCGCCGCCAAACGCTATCGCTGCCAGCATCGGCAAGCCAATCGCGCCACCAAAACTGAAAAAGGCCCCGGTAAAGGCCAGCACAAAGGCAAAGGGCAGACTCCAGCTGCCGGCAATCACGTGCGCATCCCGCGCAGCCAACACATCCGCACGTCGCCGGCGAAGGGTAAAAATATCCTTGATCAGATGCCGGTGAATCACAAAGCCGCTGACTGAGGCCACCAGCATGGCAAAGCCCAGCAATCCAGTCGCCCACAAGCCCCATTGACCGGGCAATAGCAGACGAATGTGCAGGTCGAGCAGGAAGTTGGAGAGCGCGTTGTTGCCAAAATGGCGGAAAACCTCATCTGCCGAACCCGTAACGCGATCAAGCTCTTCAAGACTCGCCGGTTCCAGCAGAATCAACGTGCCCTCTTCAACCGCCTCACGGCCCTGCTCGGCCTCAACATGGGTGTGAAAAAACGCCATTAGCCGACCGTCAGAGGAAGGAAACACGCCGACTTCATCGAGATAAGCCGGATCAACTGACGCCGCCAGTGTTTTCATTCGCGCGCCAATACCCGACGGCAGCGGAGCCTCGCCCGCCTGCGACGGCGGATTTGCCCACACCCCTAGCTCATGTTCAAACACCGCCAGAGTGCCGGTCAGAATGACTGTATATAGCAGGAGACCGAGAAATACCGCAGAGCAGCCGTGGATGGCGAGCAGTGACTTGGTCATTCGAGTGGAAACGTTAATCATCGGACTCGCTCATCCCTCACGCCGCAGCCTGCAGGACATCGGCAGTTTGTGCGAAATGCCACGCAATAAGCCCGCCGTTCAACAACGTGAGCCCAGCCACGACGCCGTAGGCGCGCAATAGTTTCTGATCAAGGCAGGCATAGAAAAACAATACGCCCCAAGCTCCCGGGAACAGCACCAGCGGCACCGCGACGTTGTTGATCATAGCCGGGCCAGGCGCAATAACCACCGCCAAGCCGCCCATGACGGCTACGGAGCAGAGAAAAACCAGAGGCCCAGCCAGCACAACACGCCACCAAAAAACGGCACGAGAGGTGGTAGAGCGTGTAGATTGGCGAGACATAGCGGGAGCCGGGTTATTGAAGCACGGTGCATGGTATCCCAAAACGGAATGATTCGCATTTGTCTAAAAGCGATAATTGGCTTCCAGCGCGATCTCACGCGGGTCTCCCACGATCACGGCTTGCAGATCGACCGAGGGGCTATCGATCTGATCGGTGATATAAACCTGATCGGTAAGGTTGCGCCCGGTCAGGCTCACCTCCCAATCGTTCCCCTGATAACCCAGCCGCGCGCCCCAAAGGTTGCGAGAATCGGTCATCAGGCCTTCGGTATTTGCCCGGTCGGTAAAGGACGCATCTGCATGGCTATAATTTATACGGGCATACCAACCGGCTGCATGATTCCAGTTCAAGCCGATATTGCCGGTAAAATTCGCCGCCAACGGAAACTCGTTACCCGCGAAATCGGTGCCATCCTCTACGTAGTCCTCGAATTTGGTTTTGACGTAACCCAAACCCATATCAACGCTGAAGCCCATTGGCAGAAATGCCGCGATCTCCAACTCCGCGCCTCGCGCAGAAGCCGAGCCAACATTGTCTGTGCGAATGGTCGTCGCATCCAGACGCACACCGACCTGCATATCTTCATAGGAAATATCGAACAGGCTGACGGCAAGGTTCCAGCCATCGCGCTGGATGCGCAGGCCCAGATCATAGTTTTCTGTGGTTTCTGGCCCGAAGGGCGGTGCCTCACCGGATACAACAAAGTCGACACCACCCGCGCGATAGCCTTCGCTGCGGGTGAGAAACAGATTGATGTCATCGCTGATATGCCAGGTTGCACCCAGCTTGCCTAGCGCCACGTAATCGCCGTTAGGGTAGGTTTCATCCACATCCTGAAAGCCGCCGTTCTGCAGTGCCACCAGCAAAACATCGCTGCTTGATACCAGGCCAAAAGCGCCGTTGATATTGCCACCCGTAACCGGATTGATCGGCGTGACTTTCTGCAACTCAAAGATCACGCGGGTAATCGCGCTGTTTTCTTCATAGCGGCCACCGGCCGTGAGAGTGATAGCCTCATTGAGGTTGTAGTCAAACTCGGTATAAAAGGATTTAACCCGCGCATCCCGGCCGAAACCGATAATGGAATCCGTCCGCGCACTGGCGCCAGCTGCCACCTCAACCGGCAAGTCAACGCTCGGGGTAATACCCAGAACGAAGTCCTCGCTATAGTAGAGCCCGGCCACACCTTTAAAGGATTCGAACTCCAGATTAAAACGCAGTTCAGCCGTTTGGTTGTCGAACTCTACATCGTTGATAAAGTAGCCGCCCCGCTCCTCGGAAATATCGTAATCACCGCGGCGCTGGTAAACCGTTTCTGAAGAACTGAGCAAGAGCATCATTCGCATCTCATCGCTCAGCTCCAAGGTCTGACGCAGAGAGATCAGGTCGGTATCGTCTTCGAAGTGACCGTCCTGATTGTCGGTCGCTTTGTATTCCTTGGCCAGTTCCGGTGCGAGAAAGTCCGGGCCCGCCCGCAAACTGGTTTTCTGCACACCAAGGTGAGCGGTGTATATGCCTTTGTACCAGGACACCTTGCCACGCAGCATCTGGCGCGTGCGCTCCTGCCAGGTATCGTCATCACGCGTGATGTTGGTGATGTTGTCGTCGGTATGGTTCTGTTCCAGCGAAATTCGCCCTGCCAGTCCTTCACCGCGATCATCTGTGTAAATCGGGAACCCGAGAGCCACTGCCGCTTCCCAGCTATTGTGGCTGCCATAGGAGAACCGCGAACGACCATTAAATTCTTCACCCGGTTGCGGCATTACACTGTTAACCACAATCGCCCCCGCCAATGAACCGGGGCCGAAGGCCGTCGATTGGGGACCTCGGTAAACTTCAACCTGAGCCACGTCAAAGGCATTGGCAACGCCACGCCCCGACTGCCTGACACCGTCGACAAAGATACTGACCGTGGGCCGGCCTACCCCTCCCTGCCCGACACCCTGATTAGAGATACCCCGCATGGAGAACTTGTCTTCGGTGGCAGCGTTCAGGTTAGGCGCCCGCAACAGAAGATCGTAGATATCCCGGATATTGCGCGCTTCCAGCTCGACCTGATCGACCACAGAAATGCTTGCGACAGTGTCTAACTCGGTGCGTTGAATAGGTGCACCGTAGACCACCACCTCTTCCAACGGTGATGGATCTGAAAATGCTCCGGATAGACTGAAAGCGGACACAAATGTAAGCGCCAAAGATTTTCTGAGGGGTGACATGTTGATCCTACAACTCGTTTGCGCCCCTGGATATCAGGGACTCCGGCCGGTAGCAGCGCCAAATCCACTCTACAGCCGCAAAGGCGTCAAAGTTGCGAACTATAATCATTCTCGATTGTGTTTACAATCACACATACTTCAACAGCCAGACAGCAATATCGCAGGGTGTTCCCCTGCATCCCCCGCGATAAAGCAAGCATTCAGCGCAGTGAACCAGAACAGAGGAATTGCCGTAATAGCAATGTAATCAGTGTTCACAATTGGCATTAAACAGCTTGTGACAGTCGTTGGATAAGCAGGCTCAGTGAAGGAGAAACCTCCATGCAATACCAGGCTCCAGCAAACGATATTCGGTTCTTGTTATTCGATGTGTTGGGTGTAGACCGGCTCCACGAGCTGGAAAAATACGCCGAAGCCACTCCCGACCTGATATCTGCGGTCATCGATGAAGCCGGCAAACTGGCGGCAGAAGTGATCCAGCCCACGAATCAGACCGGTGACCGCGAGGGCTGCAGCTACGATCCGGAAACACATGCGGTCACGACGCCAAAAGGTTTTAAGGAAGCCTACAAGCAATTTGTTGAAGGTGGCTGGACAGCGCTGGATGCGCCGCCGGAGTTTGGCGGACAGGGACTGCCCCATACACTCAAATTCGTTGTCGACGAGATGATGTGCTCTACCAACCTTTCGCTGGGCATGTACCCGGGACTGACCCATGGCGCGATTAGCGCCCTCTTCGCCCACGGTTCCGACGAGCTAAAGAACATTTATCTCGAGAAGCTCATCTCTGGCGAGTGGACCGGCACCATGTGTTTGACCGAGCCCCAGTGCGGCACCGATCTCGGCATGATCCGCACCCGCGCTACACCGAACGATGACGGTAGCTATGCTATCGAGGGCACTAAAATCTGGATTACCGGCGGTGAACACGATCTGGTCGATAACATCGTTCATTTGGTACTGGCCAAGCTGCCTGACGCACCGGATACCACCAAAGGCATTTCCCTGTTTGTGGTTCCGAAATTTCTGCCCGACAGCAGCGAGCGCAACCCCGTGTTCTGTGGCGGCCTGGAGCACAAGATGGGCATCAAGGGCTCGGCCACCTGCGTCATGAATTTTGAAGGCGCGAAGGGCTGGCTGGTTGGCGAAGCCAACGATGGTATGCGCGCCATGTTTACCATGATGAATGAAGCCCGCCTGATGGTCGGCATGCAGGGGCTGGGTCTGGCTGAAATGGCTTTTCAGGAGAGTTTGGATTTTGCTCGCGAACGCCTGCAAGGTCGATCGCTCGGCGGACCGAAAAACGCAGATGGTCCAGCCGACCCCATCATCGTGCATCCGGACGTTCGCCGGATGTTAATGCGTCAAAAGGTTCTGAACGAAGGTATGCGCGCGCTGGCACTTTACACCGGTCGTCATCTTGATTTGTCTGTAGCCCACCCGGATGAAGCCGTGCGCGAAGCCTCCGATGATCTAGTGCAATTGCTGACGCCGGTAGTAAAAGGCTTTTTAACGGACGAAGGTTTCAATAACGCCAACACCGGCCTGCAGGTTCTGGGCGGTTCCGGCTTTACCACCGACTGGCCGCTGGAGCAGTTGGTCCGCGACGGCCGGATTGCCCGCATATACGAGGGCACCAACGGCATTCAGGCTATGGATCTGGTCGGCCGCAAACTGAGTCTGAAAGGCGGCAAGCTGGTCGGCGGCCTGTTCAACGAACTTACCGGCTACCTCAAAGACAATCCGGAAGCCCCGCACCGTGAGGAGCTTGAAGGCGCAATCAAGTCTCTGGAAGAAGCCACTCTGTGGCTGGCCAGCAACGCACCGAAAGATCCGGAACAGGCCGGCGCGGCGGCAACGCCCTATCTGCGTCTGATGGCGCTGACGGTAATCGGGTATCTATGGTCACGGATGGCCGGCGTGGCTGAGAAAAAACTGGCAGACGCTGACGCCAACACAGCCTTGCTGGAGAGCAAGCAGGTATCAGCGCGTTTTTACTTTGAAAAGTTGTTGCCAGAAGTGCATTGGCTACTGGATGACATCAAGTCTGGGAAAGATAGCTTGATGGCCTTCGATAACAATCACTGGGCTGCATAAGGCCACACTGACGAAATGGGCGGCCTGGCTTATAAACGTGCGAACCCAAGCCGCCAATTTTAGAAGTAGAGGTTGTACTCCAGCTGCAAATAGCCGTCGCGCCGTACGAGGAAGAATGAGCGATCCTCGGGCGGCACATCATGAAAGGCACGTGCTTCTACACTGAGCTTACTGGCACTGCCGATGCGACGACTAAATTCTACGCTGTAAAATTGACTGTATTCTTCGAGGTCCACAACGACCCCGGCCAGCAAGGCGGTACCGGCTACATCGTTTGCGGCCCAGCGCGCACCGACGAAGAGGTCATTCTGAAAGCCGCTGCCCTCATCGCCCCGCTCGTCCCACAAATACTCAGCCAGTACGCCGATATCGCTGGCATTTCCTGAAACACCGTAAAAGGTACGCTCAAAGCCTAGGCTTGCCGCTGAATAGTCATCACGCCGTTCGATGGCAGGGTTTAAGGCTGTGGCAACTGAATTGAATTCGTCACGCCAGAGCGCTTCGAGCTTGAACAGCCAATCCCCTGCTGTGTATTGCGCATCCACACTGAACTGGTCCATCAGACCGTAAAACGGACGCAAGGACTGCACCTGAAGGCGCGGGCCCACAGGTGTCATTACCGGCACGACGGAACCGGGTACCAACTTGGGATCGCGTTGATTCCCGGAGAACCACGCCACACCGTAATCCAAGGCGCCGACCCAGCCCTGATGGCGAAGCGCCCAATCAACATGTTTTTCTTCAGCACCGGATTGGTAGAGCGGATCATTGTCATCAACCGGCAGTGGTGGCCTTAAGCGACCTTCTTCACCGGGGAACGCACGCTCTCGAAAATACGGCAACACAAATAACCGCGTGCTGCTGCCATTGTCCGCCACATAATTTATACGCAACATCGGCTGGCCGAGCTTGTCTTCGCCGTCGAGGTTTTCCAGCGCGTCATCCTGGTTGATGGTATCCACCAGATGCAGCAGTTCGGTGCGCCCCCAGAATACTCGGGAAATACCCACGAGAATTTCCCACTGTCCCAATACACCCTGCCAGTGCAGCTCGCGGATATCGCCGTGAGTTCGTTCGTCGTCGGCAGAGTCCACTCTGGCGAAAGGCGTAACGGTGATGCTGTGCGCGCCGCCCTGCCAATCGCGATACCATTCCGGTGTCACCGCCAGCGACAACGACGCATCCTTTTGCTCGGATTGCAGTGCGTTTTCTGTGTAAACCCGTGCCTCTAGTTGCAGATCCACTTCAAAGGTCTGACGCGCATAGGCTTGACTGGAAAACATCAGCACAAAGGCAAGCAGACCACTGGCGACTTTCATCAGCGCATTCTCGCCAGACCGGACTGATTGAACTCTCGATCATCAAAGCCGTTGGCAAAGGTATAGTCGGCAAAGGTCAGGGTCGTACTTTTCATTGTCTGGTGATTGACCATCTCCAGACGCTGGGCGCGCCAGTGTTTATTCAGGTACTGCTGATAATCGTGAAAGGTCAGGGTTTTGAGGTGGCTGTCCTTGCGATCATAGTATTCCACTTTCTGAACCCGGTACTCGGCTTTATCCATCCAGACGATTTGACGCGAATAGCCGGAATCCTCATCCACCGGATCGCGCTCAATGACAAAGCAGTCCTGACCATTCAAGGTTTCGTCGCGAAGATATCGATAGGTGTATTTCTCCACTTCCTGAGAGGAAATGTCTTCGTAGGCAAACTCGGAGCCCATAAAGGGGCCAGACTTATTGCTCGAGGCAATCCGTTTGACGCGCTTTAGCGCTGGCAAGTACAGCCACTGGTCGTCATCGCCCACACGATGACTGAACGTCAGCAGCGCCGTGCCACGCACATCGCGCGGCTCATCAAAAATGATCAGGCTCTTGTCGCCGTCATCAGCCACTTCCAGCGCCTTGTTGCGCATCTCGCGCACGCTTTCATCGCCCTGCCGGTTGCGCAGCACCATGTTCATGGTGGCACTGGAATCTCCCCAGCCCAAATCCCGACGATCCGCCTCACGGGCAATGGCGAGCCCCTTATCTTCGGCACTTAAGCCATCGTATTGCGCCAGCGAAGTTCCGGCGACAAGACTCAGCAATATGGCAGCTAACACGTTAATTTTACGACGCGGATGATTCACAGGCAGTCTCCATAGTCTGTTCAGATGCTTTTTCACGATCGGCCCAAAGTAATACCACGGGCAGCAACAGGAAATCCGTTATCAGCGCGCAGGCAATTCCCATCACCGTCAATAGTGACATGCTGGCGGTAGGATAAAACGCCGAGTAGCACAGCACCAGAAAGCCGAGCGCCAGCGTTAAGGACGTTACCAGAAGTGCCGGCCCAACCGTGCGGAAGGTATGCACTACAGCCTCCTCCGGGCTGATATTCTGCTCGCGACGAGCACGCAGATATTTGCTCATAAAGTGGATGGTGTCATCGACGATAATGCCGAGCATCACCCCCATCGAAAAGGACATGGTGAAGTTCACTTCACCGTTGTAAATCGCCCAAAGGCCAAAGGCCATGCCCATGGGAAAAAGATTGGGCACCAGACTGACCAGACCGAATTTAAGGCTGCGCAGGGCCAGCACCAGAATCACTGAAATACCCAACAGTGCCAGGGGAATCCCTACGGCCATGGAGCTGAAATTGCGCTCGGCAATAAAGGCAAACATGACTGCAGGGGATACCCCGGTGGCGGCCAGATCCGGCGCGTTGTCCCTCAACCACTGCTGACCGGAAAACAGGGTTTCGCGGGTTTCCCGAGATTTCAGGTGCTCAAAGGTCACAATAAAGCGCGACGCCGTCTTATCCAGATTGATGCTGTTGTTCAGATCCAGTCCGAATGGCAACGAGAACTCATACAGCAGCAGGTACTGGGCCGCCATATCGCGCTCGGTGGGCAAGCGATACCACTCCGGATCGTCACCGTGAAGATTCTTGTTCAAGCGCTTGAAAATATCCGACACGCTGGAAACGTGCATCACCTTTGGATTTTCGTACCACCAGTTTTTAAAGGCATCCAACTGTGCAAGATATGCCGGGTCTGCCACGCCGTTTTTCGCAGGCAGCGAAAACTCCATGGTGTACAGACCAGTAATATTGTCCGCCATAAAATCTGAATCGTTGCGGAACTGAATACGCTCATCAAAGTAGTGCACGAATTTGTCGTTGGCCTCATTGAGCGGAATCATCGCCATCAATGCCGCCGAAATCAGCGCGGATGACCAAAAGACGGGGCGTTTGTTGCGCACAGTCCATTCGCCGAGGGCCATCATTCGAGCAGCCATGAAACTGCCTTTGCGGGCCGGTACCTTGACCGGAAAGATCGCAATCAAAGCGGGCAGCAGTGTGATCGACAACAGCCAGGCCAGAATCGACCCCATCGCTGAAATATTGCCGAGATCATGCAGCGGTGGAGAGTCTGCAAAGTTGATCGACAGCAGACCGAGCGCGGTGGTAATCGAAGTGAGGAAGACCGGCATAAAGTTCAGGCGCAACGATTCCACCATCGCCTCCTGTTTACTCTTGCCCTCACGCATCAGCGCGAACAACGAAACCAGAATATGCACCGAATCAGCAACGGCCAAAGTGGTAATAACAATGGGCGAAATGGCCGACGGTGACGTCAGGCTAATACCGAGATAGCCCGCCAGCCCCATCGCGCCGACCGTCGAAAACACAATAATCACAACCGTAGCCGCGGTCGCTGTTACCGAACGCAGGAACAGATACACCACCACAATCAGCAACCCGTACATCAGCGGATACAGGGATTGGATATCCGCCATTGACGCCTCAGCAAAGGTATTGCTCATCATGTTCGAGCCGCTGAGGTAGATACGGTGTTCCGGGTATTCGGCCAGCAACTCGTCGCGCAATTGGCGGGTTGCCGCCACCGCTTCGGTCACCTCCATCGAGGATTTGCCAAGGTATTGATGTGTTACCGCAACGGCCAGTACCCGGCCATCACGACTGCTCAGCCTTCCTGCCAGCAGGGGTTCATTGATGGCTACCGCGCGAATCGCGGCAAGTTCGGCGTCCGTTAGCCCTGCGGGGTTATCGACCAGATCAGCGACCTTGAGATCATCCCCTTCCGCCTCGGTGTGCTGAAAATTAGTAACCGAATCGATGCGGATAACATAAGGCAGCCCCCACGCGCGCTCGGTAAAGGTGTCGACAAGACTCAGGGTTTCACGGTTAAAGGTGGTGTCCCCCGGCGGTTCGATAACCACCATGGTAATGTCGTTCTTGTTATAGACATTCTGAACCTGATCGAAGGCTTTTAGCTGCGGGTTCTCAGGCCCAAAATACACCCTGTAGTCCGTTGAAAAACCCAGATAGCGGGCGCCATAGGCAAACCAGCCCACCAACAGAATACTCAAGATAACGGTGAGCCAACGATGGGCCATAATGCCCTGCCCCATCCTCACCACAAATCGATCAATGGCATTAAGCATACCGACAGTCTCCAACCCCCATTTCAATTGAGTGCTATTTAAACATGTCGGCTGCCAAAGAAAACGGTGCCGGTGCTTCTCGGCCTGCACAAGGTTTGTGCGATCTGGCTGCCACGTACCACGCTGACGCTGGCATCCGTGGGGAAATTCACATTTACAGCCTTGCGCCTTTGCGCGACAGTGGATTTAAGGAGACAACGCTGGAGGGGCCATCCATGAATGAGAAAACCGCATTCCGCATTGAAAAAGACAGCATGGGCGAACTACAGGTACCCGCCAATGCGCTCTATGCCGCCCAGACCCAGCGAGCAGTCAACAATTTCACCGTTAGTGGTCTGCGAATGCCTTCCACTTTTATTCGCGGTCTACTGCTGGCCAAAGCGGCAGCCGCCAGAGCGAATGCAGAGCTGGAGCAGATCACGCAAGCCATGGCCGATGCCATCTGTCAGGCCATCGACCAGCTACTGGCCGACGAGAACTTCATGCAGCATTTCCCAGTTGATGTTTTTCAGACTGGTTCCGGCACCAGCAGCAATATGAACGCCAACGAAGTGCTGGCCACACTGGCAAGCGATATTCTTGGCCAGACCGTTAACCCCAACGATCACGTCAATTGCGGCCAAAGCAGTAACGATGTGATTCCCTCCAGCATTCATATCAGCGCAGCCGTCGAGCTGCACAGCCATCTGCTACCGGCGCTTCGTCATCTGGCTACCACCATTCGCAGTAAAGCGAAATCGGTCGAGCATCACGTTAAAACCGGGCGCACCCACTTGATGGACGCGATGCCAATTACCATGCGTCAGAGCCTTGAGAGCTGGGCGGCGCAAATTACTCAAGCCGCTGACCGGCTGGAGAGGCGCCAGCCCGACCTGCTGACACTTGCCCAGGGCGGTACGGCGGTCGGCACCGGTATCAACGCCCACCCGGCCTTTGCCGAAGCATTTAATCGCCAGCTAGAAAAAGAGACCGGTCTCGCCTTTCGGCCAGCCGCAAACTTCTTTACTCACATCGGCTCGCAGGATATTGCGGTGGCTCTGTCAGGCGAATTGAAAGCCACGGCGGTAGCGATCATGAAAATCGCTAATGATCTTCGCTGGATGAATTCCGGTCCGCTGGCCGGGCTCGGCGAGATCGAGCTGGAAGCCCTCCAACCCGGATCCTCGATCATGCCGGGCAAAGTAAATCCCGTGATCCCGGAAGCCGCAGCCATGGTTGCCGCCCAGGTAATCGGCAATGACAGCGCCATTACTGTCGCCGGGCAATCCGGCAATTTTGAATTGAATGTGATGCTACCGCTGGTAGCCCACAACCTGCTGCAAAGTATTGAACTGCTAACCAATGCCAGCCTGCTGCTGGCCGACAAGGCCATTGCTACATTCAAAGTGAATGAGGAAAGACTGGAAGAAGCCTTGGTCCGAAACCCCATTTTGGTTACCGCGCTAAACCCGGTGATCGGCTACGCCAAAGCCGCTGAAATTGCCAAAAAGGCCTACAAAGAGGGGCGAGCAATTCTCGATGTAGCCAAGGAAGAAACCAGCTTGAGCGAAGAGGACTTGAAGGCCTACCTCGATCCTCACGAACTGACCAAAGGCGGTATCGCAGGTTAATCGACCAAAAAAAATGCCGCGATTGCGGCATTTTTACTGCGCTTGAGAGAGCTTACTCCCCGGCTGATTCCATCTGCGATTGCAGGTAGTTTTCCAGCCCCACCAACTTGATCAGGCCCAACTGTTTTTCCAACCACCAGCGGTGGTCCACTTCGGTGTCCTCCAGCAGCTTCTCAAGAATTTCGCGCGTATTGTAATCGCGCAGTGACTCACACAGCGCAATGGTTTCTTTAAGGGCATCGCCCACCGCAACCTCGACATCCAGGTCACTCTGCAGCATTTCCGGGACGGTTTTACCCACCTTGATCGGTTCGCGGGTAACCATATCCGGCGTGCCTTCAAGAAACAGGATCCGCTCGATCAGCTCCGAGGCATGTCCTTTTTCATCTTCAAACTCATGGGCGATGCGCTCATGTAGCTTTTGCAGGCCCCAGTCGTCATACATGCGCGAATGAATAAAGTACTGATCCATGGCGGCCAGCTCGTAACTCAACAGGCCGTTGAGCGCCTCAATGATTTTCTTTTCACCTTTCATCGTTTTTCCTCCTGCCTAGTCTGATTCTGCGACGGTTTACATCTGCGACTGCAGGTAGTTTTCCAGCCCGGTGTTACTGATCAGGTATTCCTGGGTTTCGATCCAATCCACGTGCTCCTCTTCATACTCGAGGATATCCTCCAGCAGATCCCGGCTTACGTAGTCCTGAGCGTTCTCGCAGAAGGCGATGGCATCACGCAGCTTGCCAAGCTGCTCATGCTGCAGGGCCATATCGCACTTCAGCATTTCCTGTGGATTTTCGCCAATACGGATCTTGTCGAGCTTTTGCAGGTTAGGCAGCCCATCAAGAAACAGAATGCGTTCGATCAAATCATCCGCCTGCTTCATATCCTTGATCGACTTTTTGTAGCTCTTCTCATTGAGTGCTTCTAGCCCCCAGTTTCGATACATACGGGCATGAAGAAAATACTGGTTAATGGAGGTCAGCTCGGTTGTGAGCAAGCCGTTCAACAGCGCTATAACCTTGGCGTCGCCTTTCATGCGGTTCTCCTGAACGCCACACAGTCTGTGCGGCTCAAAAATTGTGATGTAGACATTGTAATCCCGCCGCCCAGAAAGTCAATTTTTCTATATTTTTCAAGGAGATACAAAATATAATGCAAATAATTACCATTGGCTTTCAACAATCTTTTCAACCCGCATACAACTGCCCCCGATGAAATCAAAACAGCTCAAAACCTTTCATGGCGGGCATTGCCCCATTACAGTCAACGTCTTAGTATGACAAACTACTAACAGACCGGATCATTCTGATCCAAATTCTTGATAGCAATGGATTTGTCGACCGCATGAAACTGTTCCGCCGCAAGGGGACTTCCAGCCACAGCCAGTTTGAGCTGGACAGCGAAAGTGTATCCGCGTGGGTGATCCGATTACCGCGGGCCAACATCGCGGAAACCGGTAAACAGGTCTATCAGGCGCTGGACGAGCTCTCGAAGCTGAATTGCAGTTTTCATCAGCGTCTGGAGGTACTGGAGGCTCTTCGTCCCACTATCAATATGGTCTTGCGCGGGCTGCAGCCACGTTACCTCAACGCACCAATCGTGCTGCCGGAAAAAACAGGGACCATCGTTCGGCTTTGTAACGCATTCAATCTGCGCCTTATCGACAACTACCGTTTGGTCACGGAATCGCTTCTCAGCCATGGCTGGGTGAGCCGACACAAAATGTCACTGGCCCTGGCAATTCATCGAGAACTAACCGAGCGCAGCCAGTTACTTTTGAGAAGTCATCTTCTTTACCAGAGCGAGGGCAAGAGCTACTGGAAAAAACTGCATGAGTGTTTCCAGATTGCCAAGAAATACAAACTGGAAAATATAAGGATCTTTGATCCTGACCACGGACACTGCACCGTTGAGCGCGCCTACCTTCGTCCGATGCTTTTCGTTGGAGCCCACCCCTATCAATTACCGCAGCAGTCACAGCTAAAGTTGCACGAGGACTTGCACTTTTTGTCCGAGCACGTTTGGATTCGAGATACTGACGTACGCAAGTGCTGTTTTCTATTTAATCCAGCGGAAAACCAGCCACCTATTTACCAGGAGTTGTGTGAAAATTCCGAAGGTTGGCTGGGCATTGATACCACCGATGCCGTGAAACGACTTGCCCGTCAAATGCGGGCCAGCGCCAATACCAAGGATGGCCTGCCGCCCGAACTATGCTACAAGCTGCAACAGGCCTGGAGCAGCATTTCTGACCGTGTTGAACAGCGCAATGATGTGGTGCAGAAACTGGATATCGCGGTTGGCTTATCCTCTGTGCATTTCTTTGCAGCGCAAGAACAGCCCTTTGAGGCTTTTACCCGAGATCTGCAAACGACCAGCCCAAATGATTCCGATGACCTTTGGTCACACGTTCAGGACCCTGACGCTCCTGCACATGAGTATGAGGAAGGGGAAGCCAGCATTGAGTTCATTGATTACTCAGACCCGCAGCAGAAAAATGCAGACAAAAATAAGACCCGCTATCGTCATTTTCTGGTTCACACCGTCAATGCAAGTCGAAACGGGTACTGTATTGCCTGGCCCGCAGAGGAAAGCGACCAAATTCGCAATGGTGATGTTATTTGTCTGCGCGATCTCGACGCACCTTGTTGGAGTATCGGCTGCATTCGTTGGCTGAAAAAGCAGAGCGAAGAAGAGTTGCATGCGGGGATAGAAATCCTGGCGCATGCTGCGGAACCCTTTGTTGCGCGCAAGCTCGATGACGGTCGGATACTGCGCGCCCTACTCCTCGGCAACGAGAGTGTTTCCGGTAAACCGCAAAGTCTGCTGTTGCCCGCAGGCACCATACCGCCGTTTACAGAGATGGAGCTGAATCAACCTGCCGGCCGGATGCGGGTAACACTAGGAAAACTCCTGCAAGAGACCCGGCACTTTACGCGCTATGAATACAGGCTGACTCAGCACGACAGTTCGCCGGAAGGCGAGGATAAAGGAGATGAGGATTTGAGCGGTGCCTGGGAAATCATTTAGGCCGCATTGCCGGCGCCCCCTGTAAGACCGATAAGAATTCCCGCCCCTTCGAGAGCATTTATCGTATACTCTTGTTTTTTCGCAAGCCTTGTGGCAGAAGGTATGCTAATTGCATGAAACTACCTAGGTCAGCAAAAAAACAACACCTCCTGTTCGAATCAGGGCGCGAAAGCGTATCCGCATGGGTAAATCGGCTGCCTCGGGCGAATCTATCGGAAACTGGCAAACAGCTATATCGAGCACTGGAGGAGCTGTCGGGGCTGGATTGCACTTTTCGGCAACGCCTTGAGATCCTTGAGGCCCTTCGCCCCTCGGTAAACCTTGTTTTACGCGGCCTGCGTAATAACTATCTAAACACTTCAATAGTACTGCCTGAAAAAGCAACCGCGTTTGTACACTTCTGTAACGCGCTAAACCAGCAACTGGTGGACAACTATCGTCAAGTTTCCTCAGCCATTCTCGAGCGCAGCTGGGTGGGCCGCTACAAGTCCTCACTTGCACTTTCTCTGCACCGAGAGCTTAGCGAGCATAGCCAGTTACTGCTGAGACAATACAATCTCTATCAGGGTGAAGATAAGACGTTTTGGGAGCGGATTCATGCGTGCTACCGCATCGCGCACAGATACCGGCTTACCGGCACAAGAATTACCGACAATGATCATGGTCACTGCACTCTGGAACAGGCCTACCTCAGACCCATGCTATTCGTGGGTGCCAACCCATACCAGTTAACTCAGCAATTCCAGACCCAACTGCATGAAAACCTGCACCAACTGGCTGAGCACACGCGCATTCATGAAACAGACCCACGAAAGTATTGTTTCATGTTTGACCCCTCTGGGACTCAGCCGCTCGTTTACCAAGAGTTGTGCGAAAATGCCGAGGGTTTACTCGGCTTAGATACATCAGCCTTGGTCGAACACATCACGCGTCAACTCAACAATGACGGCGACTCAGAAACGGCACTTCCGTCTGCCCTGTGCCGAAAGCTGTTACGCGTCTGGAGCAGTATCAGCGACAGGATTGAGCAGCGTAATATCGACACACAAAAGCTGGAACTCGCTGCAGGCCTTGCATCCACGCATTTTTATGTTGGCAAGGAACAAGCCCTCGAGGATTTCACTCGCGGCCTGGAAGCGGACATAGTGCACTACAACAATGGCGAGTCCTTGTCGACATTACTGGAAGAACACATTCCACACCAACAGATTGGGCCGGAAGAATACTCGGTCGAATTCGTAAGCTACTCTAATTCGCAGCATGACATCACGGATGAAAAAAGTCGCAGCTACCGTCACTTTTGGGTTAATACCGTTAACTCCAGCGGCAATGGCTACTGTATTTCCTGGCCCACCAGTGAAAGTAATGTGCTGCTCAACGGGGATGTGATTTGCGTGCGGGAGGCAGATGCTCCCTGCTGGAGTGTTGGCTCAATTGGCTGGGTCAAACGGCATACCGAAGAAGAGCTGAGAGCAGGGATTATGATTCTCAGCCACGCAGCGGAAGCCTACGTGGCACGACCGGTAGGTAGTGGCTACGTCTATCGCGCCCTGCTGCTGTGTGCTGAACGTGTGTCTGGCAAATCGGAGGGCTTGCTGCTTCCGAATGTTTCGCTACCCCCTCAGACTGAACTGGAACTGACGCAACCAGGACGCCGAAAACGTGTACACATCGGAAAGCTGCTGCAGAAAACCCGTCACTTTGCGCTATACAGCTATGATCTCGACAAGCAACAAAACGGTAGCGCTGAAGAGAACAAAGGAAAAATTCTCGAAGAAGCTTGGGATAGTATCTAGAGCTTTGCCTTAGAAAAAGACAAAGAAATTTGGTGGAGCTAGGCGGGATCGAACCGCCGACCTCTTGCATGCCATGCAAGCGCTCTCCCAGCTGAGCTATAGCCCCCCACGCGAGAAGGTGCGCATAATAAGCAGACTCCCGAGGCCTGTCAACTCGTATGCGCACCTATTTCAATTTTTTTAGCCGGTGATCTCCGCGTAGCGTTTTTCCAGCTTTTTAAGTTTCTTTTTGCCCACCCCGCCGAGCAGATTCAGCGCATCGCGCAGTCGCGCACGACTCATATCCGGACCAAGCACGACCATGGAATCAAACACTGAGATCGACGCGGTGCTGCCAGCAACAGCAATAAAGAGCGGCGCGACAAAATCTTTCATTTTCAGCTCCAGCGCATCGGCCACGGTCTTGAGAGACTGAAAAATTGCATCGCGATTCCATTCTCGCAAGTTATCCAGCTGCCATACGCAGAGCTGCAGCAGCTCTACCAAGGCGTCTTCCTGTACCGCCAAGCCCTGAAAGCTCTCAGCCGTCAGCCGCAGCTTGCCGGAGAAGAAGAAGGCCGCCAGCGGCGCCAGATCACTGAAGGTTTCCATGCGCGGCTGGGCATGGGGCAGGATGTCCAGCAGACGCTCTCGATTGAAGGCCCAATCTCTAAGACGGTCGGCCAGCTGTTCCAGACTCAGTTCTTCGCGAATCCACAGGCCGTTGAGCCAGGAGAGTTTCTCAACATCAAAGATCGGCCCACCCAGGCTGACCCGCTGAATATCAAAGGCGGCGATCATGTCGTGCAGCGAGAATTTTTCGCGCTCATCCGGCATGGACCAGCCCATACGCCCCAGATAGTTCAGCAGTGCTTCTGGCAGATAACCCATTTTCTGGTAGTACAGAATGCTGGTGGGGTTCTTGCGCTTGCTGAGTTTGCTTTTATCCGGATTACGCAGCAGCGGCAGGTGGCACAGTACCGGCATCTCCCATCCAAAGTACTGATACAGCAGTTTGTGCTTGGGGGCAGAGTTGATCCACTCCTCACCACGTATCACGTGGGTAATTCCCATAAGGTGGTCATCGACGACGTTGGCCAGATGGTAGGTCGGCATTCCGTCGGATTTCAGCAGAATCTGGGCATCCACCTGCCCCCAGTCCAGCTCCACCTCGCCACGCAACATATCGTTGACGACACAACGGCCGTCATCCTCTGGCACCACCATGCGAATTACATAGGGAGCACCCTCCGCTTCGCGTTTCGCCTGCTCGTCCTCAGACAGCTTCAGGTCGCTGGGTTTCAGCGCGGTACGCTGACCGGCTTCACGGCGCTGCTCCCGCAAGGCGTCCAGCTCTTCCGGGGTGCGGTAGCATTTAAAGGCGTGACCGCTGGCCAGCAGCTTTTCAACGTGCTCCCGGTAAATCTCGCTGCGCTCGCTCTGGCGATAGGGGCCCGCCGCGCCGCCCACATCGGGGCCCTCATCCCATTCCAGGCCAAGCCAGCGCAGGGAATCGAGAATCGCTTGCTCGGATTCAGAGGTTGAGCGCTGTTGATCCGTGTCCTCTACCCGCAGCAAAAACTGGCCGCCATTGGCCTTGGCAAAACAGTAGTTAAACAGGGCGATATAGGCGGTACCCACATGAGGGTCGCCGGTGGGAGATGGAGCAACGCGGGTGCGAACAGCAGTCATAATGATTCCTGATGACGAATTTCATACAATAGGCGGCTGGCGCCGAAAGGCGGCCATTATACGTGTTCACTTCCTGCAACTCACCCGGAAACCCCAGTGTCGCCAGCCAAACTCAATCGCCGTTTCTGTATTGCCCCCATGATGGACTGGTCAGACCGCCACTGTCGCGTGTTCTGGCGCCAGCTCACCCGCGATGCGGTGCTCTATACCGAAATGGTGACTACAGGCGCCCTGCTCCACGCCGAGCCCGCCCGCTTTCTCGATTTTGACCCCAGCGAGCATCCGGTGGCGTTGCAACTTGGTGGCAGCAACCCAGCGGATCTGGCGCGTTGTGCGGCCATGGCAGAACAATGGCAGTACGACGAGGTGAACCTCAACTGTGGCTGCCCCTCGGATCGGGTTCAGAACGGTAGTTTCGGCGCCTGTTTGATGGGTGAGGCCGCATTGGTTGCTGATGGCGTAAAAGCCATGCGCGATGCCACCTCCCTGCCGGTTACGGTGAAACACCGCACCGGGATCGATAATCTGGATTCCTACGAATTTCTCACCGATTTTGTGGGCACCGTGGCCGAAGCCGGCTGCGAGGTCTTTATCGTCCACGCCCGCAAGGCCTGGCTCAGCGGCCTCAGCCCGAAACAGAATCGCGAGATCCCGCCACTGGAATACGACAAGGTCTACCGTCTGAAAAAGGATTTCCCGCAACTGGAGATCATTATCAACGGTGGCATTCAGGAGCTGGATGCGGCAGAAGAACACCTGCAATACGTGGACGGTGTGATGATGGGACGCAGCGCCTATCAAAACCCTTCGATACTCTGCGGCGTCGATCAGACCTTCTATGATGCCAAAGACAATAGCGAGCCCTTCACCGCGCTGGAAAACTTTTTCCCCTATGTCGAGTCACAACTTAAACGCGGTACCCGCCTGAACCATATGACCCGGCATATTCTGGGCCTGTTCAATGGCCGCCCTGGGGCGAAACAGTTCCGCCGGCACCTGTCGCAGAATGCCTACAAACCAGGTGCTGACCTGAAAGTTCTACAGGATGCGGTGAATTGCCTCAACAAGGACAGGGTTTTGCCGTTACACTCGGAGACTCTGCTGGAAAACTAACGGATTACTATGACAAGCAAGCTCGACCAACTACGCAACTTCAGTGATGTGGTTGCCGACACCGGTGACATCGAAGCGATCAAACGATTCCAACCGCTGGATGCCACCACCAACCCTTCTCTCCTCCTGAAAGCCGCCAGCGTTCCCGGCTATCAGGCCATGATTGATGAGCATGCAGCGGCCGTAACGGCTGGCAGCTCGGAAAACGAACTGCGCCACACCGTCAATCGGCTGGCGGTGGCCATCGGCAGTGAGATCGCTGCCATTGTGCCGGGGCGCGTATCAACAGAAATCGACGCCCACCTCTCTTTTGATACCGAGGCCACGGTTGCCCAAGCCAAAGAGATCATCGAACTCTACGCCGCTCGAGGCATTGGCGCGGAGCGCATACTGATCAAGATAGCATCCACATGGGAAGGCATTCGCGCTGCAGAACAGCTGGAAAAACAGGGTATCAACTGCAACCTGACGCTGCTGTTCGGCTTTGGTCAAGCGCAGGCCTGCGCGGATGCGGGAGTCACCCTGATCTCGCCCTTTGTCGGCCGCATTTACGACTGGTACAAACAGCGTGGAGAGGAACAGACCGACCCAGAGCAGGACTACGGCGTCGCCTCCGTACGCCGCATTTACCGCTACTACAAAGCCCACGCTTACAACACCATCGTAATGGGCGCGAGCTTTCGCAATACCGGCCAGATAGAGGCTCTGGCGGGCTGTGATCGCCTGACCATCAGCCCCGCACTTCTAGAAGAACTCAGCGGCGACAGCGACAAGCTGATACAACGTCTTGGCAGTGGCGAAGTAGAAACCGATGACGCTCGCGAACAACTAAACGAGAGCGCCTTTCGCTTTGCCCTGAACGAAGACGCCATGGCGACCGAGAAACTGGCCGAAGGCATTCGCTTGTTTGCTGCCGACCAGCGCAAACTGCAGCAACTGCTAATTGAGCGCTGAACATGCTGCGTAAACTGCAACAGTTCTTTACTGAACAGATGGCCCCACAGGATTCAGGTGATGTGGAGCATCGCCTGCGTCTCGCCACCGCTGCCCTGCTGATCGAGCTGTCAAAGGCCGACTTTGAGCAAGACAGTAGTGAGCGCGAGGCCATCGAACAACTGCTGCAACGCGACCACGGTGTGACCGCCGACGAAATAGAAACCCTGATGGCATTGGCCGAGGAACAATTTGCCGAGGACAACGCCTACCATCCCTACACCAGCCTGATTAACGAACACTTTTCACCTGAGCAGAAAGTCGCCTTGATCGACACGCTATGGCAGGTAGCGATCGCGGATGGCGAGATATCCAAATATGAAGACCATCTGATCCGTAAAATTTCGAAACTCATCTACGTACCGCACCGGGAGTTTATCCGCAGCAAACTCAAGGTCACCGAAAACGGGCACTGACCATTCAACTCAGCTGTAGCGCAGCGCTCCTCCTAACAGCTTATTTACATCGTAGATCCCCGCCATTGCTGCGGCTTTTCACTACCGCACCTATCTTTCATCCAGAACCTGCAATGTGTTCAAAAAATAAGCTAGACTAGGCGTCTCCGAATGGTCAACAGCATCAAGGAATGAGCCAAAATGCCGGGAGGGATTCTTATAATAAAAAATCGACTCATCACATGGTTGACCCGCACAGCTGACAGCCTTCTGCCAAGCAGCCTGACTCGTAACAGCGACGAATATCTGCGCAGCTACCTGCTGCTCGCCTTACTCTTGCTGAATCTGACAACCTGCGTACTTACCGTACCGATCTACCTGCAGATAATAGGCTTGGAGAGCCCGGCAACACCGATAGCCGCCGCCACAACCCTCGCCTGCGCATCGCTGTATTTGCTTGCCTATTGGCTGTTGACCCGGCGAGGCCGCTTTCTGCTGTCTGCCAATATTACCTTTGCTACCCTGCTCGCCGTGAATCTGCTCGCCACCCAACTTACAGGGGGCTTTATCGAATCGCCGGTGCCGCAGTTAACCCTGTTTACGCCCATTTTCGCTCTCGTATTGTTCGGTATGCGGCTGGGGCTATTCTGGCTCATGATTACGGTTGGGCTTTGCCTGCTCTCAGTCGTGCTGTCGGCTGAGGGTCAATTCGCAACGCAAATGATTCCCGACCAACGTGACCGGGATGTGCTCAAGGTTATCTTCTTTTTTGCGCTGATTTTTATGGGCACCACCGCGCTGATCTTCCACGAACTGATGTACCAGAACCTCCAGAACAAACTTAAGCAAGAGCGCGACAGCTACGTCTATCAAGCCAGTCACGATATGCTGACCGGCCTGCCCAATCGCTTTCAGTTTTTTGAGTATTTCGAGCGTTCTCTGGCCCTTGCAGAACGCAAGAACCACTCGCTGGCTTTGGGTTATATCGATCTCGATGGTTTCAAGCCGATCAATGACACCTACGGTCACCATGCGGGTGATTTGATTCTGGAGACCATCGCCAGCCGTCTGGGCCGAATCATTCGCACTGGCGATATGATTGCCCGTTTTGGCGGCGATGAATTCGCACTGCTCATTCCACTTGTCGACGATAGGGAATCGGTAGAAACGGTTGTTCAGCGAATCGTCGAGGCAGTTGCGCACCCGCTTGAAGAAGGTGACATGAAATTGCAGGTAACCTGCAGCGTAGGGATCGCTCTTTATCCCTACGATGCCGAAGATGTGGATGATCTTTGCCAGAAAGCCGATCTGGCCCTGTATCGGGCCAAGGAAGAAAAGAACAGCTACAGCTTTTTTGAAAAAAGCCTGAAACCGGTCAGCGGTTAGTTTTCCGGACAGGGGCCGCCAGCATCGGCCCACGCTATAAAATCAACCATAAAGCTGTCATGGCTGGGCGACGGAGTATCCCTATCACCACCGGGCTCCCAACCCCACAGTACCAGTGCGTCCTTTTCTACATGCGTGACCAAGTCTTCCAGAGACTTGCCACCATTCTTGCTGGTATCCTTAAGGGTCAAGCACAAATCACGCCGATTTAAACCTTCCCAGCCCATGCTGAGTGGCGCCAGATGCCAGTGCGGTGCGCCCGGCATTTTGCCGTCGGCGACGTTTGTATCCTGATGACAGGCACCGCACTTCAGGGTCGGCGCACCAAAACCATCCTCACCGCGAATCACTCGCTGGGCATGTCGGAATCGCTCGTAACTAACGGCACCACTAACAGGGTCAACAATCTTGCGTGACTGAGTCGGGTACTCGGTCAGGGTATGACAGTTTAAACAGCGCGGATGCTGTAATACCTCGGCGATGGGATCGAAGGGATGCGGCGTTTGGGCCTGCACCATAGAAACTGCCAGAGCCACGCCTGCAAATACGGTTTTACGGATCATGACAACTCCTTATTCAAAAACCAGTGAGGCATGGCGGTTAAGAGGCAGCGAGGTATACAGGGTCTCCGTGGCCGCATAGATCGCGTTGGCCAACGCCGGCCCCACACAGGGAACCCCAAGCTCACCCACCCCGCCGGGCGAATGATCCGACGGAAGCACACGCGTCTCCATCGCCGGTGACTGATACATGCGCAGTACCGGGTAATCGTGGAAGTTACTCTGCTTCACCTCCCCGTTTTCCAGTTCGATTTCGCCGAAAAGAATGGAAGACAGCGCAAAGACAATGCCCGACTCGATCTGAGCCTCAACAAGATCCGGGTTGACCGCTGTGCCGCAATCAACCGCGCTATACACTTTTCGAATGCTGACTTTATGCTTGCCTTCGCCCTGCTTTTCCACGTCGGCTTCAATCAACTGAGCAATGACACTTTCATAGGACGCGAAGACCGCCACACCGCGAAACAGGGAATCGTTCGTCTCCGGCGTCCAATTGGCCATTTCGGCTACGGCGTTCAGCACCGCCAGATGACGCGGTTTTTCCTGCAGCAATTCACGGCGCAAAGAAAGCGGATGCCGGCCGGCTTGCTTGGCCAGATGATCAAAAAAAGTTTCGACGGCATACACGTTGGTAGCATTGGCCACCGAGCGCACCCACAAGGTAGGAACGCCATTGCTTATGGCATGGGTGTCAACGTAAACATCGGGAATGGCATAAGGCATTTCCTTGGCGCCCTGACTGGTTTGTACCTCTTCGGTCACCTGGCCCAACGCCGTTTCCACAATCGGGTTAACCAGCAGGGTCTGGCTGGCAACGCGATGAGACCAGGACGCGATACCGCCGGCACCATCCAGCGACGCGCTCAAACGGCAGGCTGTGTAGGGACGGTAGTAACCCCCGCGGATATCGTCCTCTCGCGTCCAGACAACCTTCAGGGGTTGACCCACAACGCGGGCCACATGGGCCGCTTCCTGAATATAATCAAAGCCCAGACAGGCCCGGCGACCAAAGCCACCTCCCGACAGAAGATTGTTGAATTTAACGGCTGCAGGCGGCAAACCCAGCACCGTCGCCGCCACCAACTGATCCATATCCGGCCACTGACTGCCGCACCAGATTTCGCATTCGCTGCCCCGGTAGTCGATGGTGACATTGAGAGGTTCCATCGGCGCGTGGGCCAGATAGGGAAAGTGATAGTCTTCCGTGATATCGCCGCTCGGTAATCCCGGCAAGCGAAGTGCATCATTGCGAACCGGTACCCCGGGCAGGCTGTTGCGGGTATCAAACTGGTCTTTCAGATCTGCCGTGGAAAGCTCCTCGCCACCAATCCATTCGGTGGTAATCAGTTTACGGGCCTGCTCGGCACTCCAGTAATCATCAGCTACCACCGCAAGCCCCGACGGAATTGGGTGTACACCGCGAAATCCGTCAACGTCAACTGCATCTCCGACCTTGTGACCAATGAGCTGAGCACCAAAACGCGGCGCCCGGATCACCATTACGGTGACCATATTCGGAATCTTGAAATCAAAACCATAGTCCAGCGAACCATCGGATTTTTCAGCCGCATCGAGGCGCTGTTTGCGCTGGCCAATCAAGCGAAACTCGCTCGGGTCTTTCAATGGCGGCGATAATGGCGGTAGCTTTTCGGCGGCGGCAGCCGCCAGCGAACCGTAACTCAGGCGCGAACGGGACGCGGTGTGGATCACAAAGCTGTTACGGGTGGTCAGGCTTTCAACGGGAACATTCAATTGATCGGAAGCCGCTTCCAGCAGCATCTGACGAACCGCGGCGCCAGCGCGACGCTGGGAATCGTAATAACCCCGCACTGTGGTGCTAGCTGCAGTAATCTGCAAACCCGCTTGATCCAGATCGCCCAAGCCGCCTTCGCTCTGCCAGAAGGGGTTGCCATAGGTAATAGCAGAGGCCTCTGACTGTTCCCAGCTGACCCGCTCCCAATCCGCATCCAATTCTTCGGCGACGATCATCGGCACGGCGGTCATGGTGCCCTGCCCGATCTCTGCCGCGCCCACAATAACCGTCACAAAGTTATCGGCACTGATACGGATAAAGGCATTAGGTGTCCAGCGCTCGGCATTGGGGTCCGCAGCAGGCGTCTCGTCATTACGCCGCGCCGAAGAAGCCGGAGTCGGTCGCGAGCTGCTGTCGGAATCCCATTTACAGGCCACCAACATGCCGCCCCCGGCAATCGCAGTGGCACGCAGAAAATCTCGGCGCAGAAGAGTCTTCTTCATGCGAAACCTCCCGCCGCCAGTTCGTGCACCGCCTTGCGGATTCTTGGGTACATACCACAGCGGCAAATATTGCCCGACAAGGCTTCATCGATATTTTGATCTGTCGGCTTGGGTATGGCGCGCAACAGGGCCACTACCGCCATAATCTGGCCTGACTGGCAATAGCCACACTGAGGCACATTCAGGCTCTTCCAGGCACGTTGTACGCGAGCGCCCAATTCAGTTTCGCTAAGGGCCTCAATCGTGGTTACGCGCTTGCCTTCAACGGCCTTGACCGGGGTAACGCAGGCGCGGGTGGGCTGGCCATCCACATGCACGGTACAAGCGCCGCAGAGCGCTCGGCCGCAACCATATTTGGAACCGGTAAGGTCAAGTTCGTCACGCAACACCCAAAGCAATGGTTTTTCGGGACTTACAACGGTCTGTTCGACGCGATCATTAACCGTAAAAACGACGGTTTCCTTGGTCATGGCTTCCCCACTTCCGTACCCAGCCAATGGGTATCTCTAATCTGAAATTATCATTCTGGCGCATGCTAGCCGGCGGGCGTGAATGTTGCCAGCCGTTACATCACAATTCCAGATACGGTCTTGAAGGGTTTTTAGATGAGCACCGGCGCGAATGCGCCGGTGCGGAGGGCTAGATCAGCGAGGTTGCATGCGGATACCGCCATCCAGACGGATGCATTCGGCGTTCATGTACTCGTTTTCCGCAATCATAACGGACAGGTGGGCAATTTCTTCCGGACGTCCCAGACGCTTGGGGTTAACCACGCTGCTCTCAAGCGACTTGTAAGCCTCTTCAGGAATCATTTCAAACAGCGGCGTGTGAATCAGGCCGGGCACAATGGTATTTACGCGAATACCGTAGGACGCCAGATCGCGCGCCATAGGCACGGTCATACCGACAACACCACCCTTGGACGAGCTGTAAGCCACTTGGCCGACCTGCCCTTCATAGGCTGCAACGGAAGCGGTATTGATAATCACACCGCGAGCGTTGGCGCCGTCATAAGGCTCATTCTTGGCGATCTGCTCAGCGGCCAGACGGGCTACGTTAAAAGTACCGATCAGATTGACTTCGATAACCTGCTTGTAGGAATCCAGCGGGAAGGGTCCATTTTTGCTCAGGGTTTTAACAGCGTTACCGATACCTGCGTAGTTATTGCAGATATGGATGGCGCCCCAGCTCTGCATAACACCGTCGATGGCTGCCTGAACCGAGGCCTCGTCGGCCACGTTAACCTTGTAAAAGCTGACGTTTTCCTTGCCCAGTTCAGCGATGATGTTGTTGGCACGCTCTTCGTTAAGGTCGAAAATCGCGACCTTCGCGCCCTTAGCTACGTAGGCGCGCACCGTCGCCTCACCGAGACCGGAAGCGCCACCGGTCACCACCGCAATCTTGCCTGAAATATCCATAAACTTACCCTCTATCAATCAATTATCAAGGTCTGAGCATCCAGTTTACCCGGCGGCATTGTGCTCCGCTGAGCCTATAACTGGCAGTAAATTACGCTGCCATAGCTTGTCGCCCACCGCAAAGTCTAACAATGACGGCGAGTGACATAAGATTGATATTTTGTTACAACTTTCCGCCTAAGGGGAAAGGCCTATCCAGGATGAATGTGAACAGTCGCACCATTTCGATTAGCTTCGTGCGCGCGATGCTCGAGAAATTCGAGGCCACTGGTCACAGCCGGGAATCCCTGCTCCAATCAGTGGGTATTGCGCCGAGCGCTCTCCATCAGAACAAAGCCCGCATTGCGCCCGCCCAGTTTTCACAACTTGCCCGTCTCGCGATGAAATGGTCTGAAGATGAGGCGGTTGGTCACTACCCACAACATGTACCACTGGGCTCCTACCGGGTGCTGGCGGAATATGTCAGCGGAGGCGGCGACCTGCGTGAAGCGCTTAAGCGTCAAATACGCTTTGATCGACTGATTAACAGCGGTTTCTCAGTGAAACTCGTCTGCGAGGGGCGCATAGCCCGCTACCAGATTCACTCACCCGAGCCCTTGCGCCCCTGGGTCGTCGAGCAGCATCTGATGCTGACACACCGACTTATGAGCTGGCTGGTCGGGACGCCGCTGCCTCTGCAGGCGGTGCATTGCCAACACCCGGCGCCAACCTACCGCGATGAATACCACTACCTGTTTTTCAGCCCTACCCGTTTTGAGCAGCCACTGACAGAACTGGTCTTTGAAGAGCGACTGTTGGACCTGCCGATCATTAAAAGTCGCGAGGAACTCGATGCTCTGATCCGGCAGCTGCCCTATAACCTGCTGTTCATGCCAACGCACCAGAAGAGTTACACCGAACGCATCCGCCGCTACATTCGCAACAGCCTGCCGAAATCCCCAAGTTATGAACAAATCGCCCACTCCCTCGGGCTGACGCCGCAAACTCTGCGCCGCCGACTGCGCGACGAAGGCTGTGACTTTCGCCAGATCCGCAACGAGCTGCTGCGCGACACCGCCATTAACCTGCTGGAACAGACTGACAACAGCGTTCAGGAAATCGCTTATTCACTGGGCTTTTCAGAACCAAGCGCCTTTATCCGTTCGTTCAAGAACTGGACCGGGATTCCGCCCAACAACTACCGCCGCCAGCACGAGACCTAGAAAAGTTCAGCCGGGCTTTCGCCTAACCAGCACTGTCAGAGGCCATTCCACATTGCGCTCCCGCGTCTCCCAAGCCGCGATAAGTGCCGGCTCAATCTGGCTGACTGGGTCAATGCCATTGTGCTTTTGATATTGCTTTACGCCGGACCAGGTGCGCAGGTAACCGAGCATATGTGCAGCACTCCACCGCGCCTTCAGGCCATGCCCCGTCCCTGTCTCCGAAACCACCGTATAGGGTAAGGGAATATCGGCGTAGCCGTTTTCAACGTGCTTGCGCTCCGCATCCCAATAGCCTTGCAAGACCTCGTAGTACAGGTGGTGAACCAACGCATCAATTTCCGGGCTGACCGTCAGCAGGTTATAGGTGACCGCCACCAGCAAACCGTCAGGTTTCAGTACCCGCTCGACTTCCTTGAAAAAAGCATCGAAATCAAACCAGTGCAGTGCCTGGGCAATCAGAACGAGGTCGCAGCTTTGCGCGAATAAGGGCATCTGCTCAGCCCGCGCCGCGGCGTAACTGACCCTAGGGTGGTGATTGGCCTGCGCAACCTGCGACGCGCTCAGATCTGTGGCAATAACCTGCTCAAAACCTTCCGCCAGCAAAACGCTGGCCTGACCCGTGCCACAACCACAATCCCAGGCCAAATGTCGGGCCTTCGACAAGGCAGCCAATTCTTTAAATAAACTGATGTCATAGCGTGGACGGAACTGCTGGTAGGCATCTGATGCCTGAGAAAACCGGTCTTTACTCATCTCCGTTCCCTGTCTGACTTTATTATGAAGATACGACAGAGACTCAGCGGCCGCCATCAGCCGAGGTAATAGCCGTTATTCCAAAAGCCCCGACACACAACGCCAACCGACGGGCAAAAAAAACCCCGCTTGCGCGGGGTGTCCCATAAAAGGGGTGCCTGGATGGCAGCGGATCAGCTCTGACGGCTCAGCGAGATGATCTCACCAGTTTTGGTGTTCAGCTCACACACCGCGTTGAATGAATCACCGTTCTCAGGGAAGACCTGCAGGCGAACGGACTTGGCAGAACGCGGCCCGGAAACACCCTTGAACTTCACGCGAGCAGGTTCGGCATTGTTAAATTGGTCCAGCGCGCCGGCTTTGCAGATGCTCGCCATATCGTTCACCGAGGTTCCGGCGAAGGTCGGGCTGCTCAGCAGCAGTGCGGTAGTGATAGAAGCGGTCAGTTTTGTCAGTGTGTTCATGTCCCAGTCCTCATTGGCCTTGAATTTCATGGCGCTTGTGTTTGCCACGGAGAGCACGTTACTATGTGCACACAAACACATGAATAGCCGTTTTGGCAGAAGTGGTGTGCACTCATGCAGAACCTGGATTGGAACGATATTCAATACTGCCTCGCCGTAGTACGCGAGGGCTCAGTCACCGCCGCCGCTCGAGCGCTGGATGTCAATCACACCACCGTGTCGCGGCGTATTACCGCGCTAGAGAAACAGCTGAACGTCAGATTATTTGATCGTTCGACGGCAGGCTGGCTGATCACCCCCGTGGGCGAGCAAGTGCTGAAATCAGCGGAGGCCATCGCTGACGAGGTCAATACCATTCAGCGTCAGGTACTGGCTGACAGCCAAGAGCTCAGCGGCACACTCAAGGTCACCGCCGTAGACCTCACCATTCAACGGGTATTGCAACCGGCGCTAAAAGCCTTCTGTGAGAAGTACCCGGACATCACTATTGAGCTGATCTCTTCTGAAGACCCTTTCAATCTCTCGGTGCACGAAGCGGATATCGCGTTTCGGGTCACCAATGACCCACCGCCGAATGTGCTTGGCAAAAAAATCGCGGATTTTGCCTACGGCATCTACGGAACACAGGAAGTTGCCGAGCGATTACAGAATGGTGATCGCAGCGTCGGCACTATCATGTGGCTGTCAGACCAACGACGCCCCGCGCCGCAGTGGAAGGAAATGAGTTTCCCCGATCTGCCCGTACGTTTTCGGGTGAACTCGCTGAATGTCACTTACGATCTGGTACGCAATGGCCACGGGATTGCACAACTGCCAACCGGTCTGGGCGAGATGGATCCGTTGTTAACACGCATCCCATGCGAACATGTCGATAACCCGATGGGCTTCTGGGTGCTGTCACATATCGATTTGCGCACCACGGCGCGCATCCGTATATTTCGGGACTTTATGCTGGAAGCGATTGAACCGCGGATTCCTGCATTGGAAGGCCGTGTTTCAGCGCGTGAGCTGCTGAACAACGAGGCCTACAGCGAGTATTTGGTGAAAGAATAGGTCGCTGCGGCATTGGCCAAACAATAATGATAAGTACAGGGAAAACAGATGCCCTTGGGATACCAGTGCCAGGATTGCAGCTATCAGGGACACAAATTCAGGCAGGGGCGTTGCCCCGCCTGCGGCTCGGCAAATGTCGCCAATCGCGGCGACGCCAGCGATGAGAAAAAACGCGGCCCACTCAGCCTGATCCTTTGCATAGCGCTGTGGGTTTATCTAGCCATTGAGATTGGCCGCCGTTTTATTGCCTGAACGCTTCGATTGGCTTCGGTCAGCCAGCCTGACTCAAGCCGAAGCTTTCATCCTATCCTTGAATTGTTCTCGAAGATCTTTTTTCAAGAGCTTGCCCGTGGGGTTTCGCGGTAAGGCATCGACGTAAGCTAGCTGCCGGGGAATCTTGTAGCCCGCCAGTTTATCGCGACAAAACTCAATCAGCTCGTCGGCGCTCAGTTCGGGATTTCCGCCGCTGACCAAAACCGCAAAGGGCACTTCGCCCCACTTTTCATCTGCAATGCCGATCACCGCAGCATCCTGAATCGCAGGGTGTGACATCAGCACATTTTCCAGTTCGGCGGGGTAAATATTTTCACCGCCGGAAATGATCATGTCCTTCACCCGATCCTGAATGAAAATATAGCCCTCGTCGTCCATACGACCGGCATCGCCGGTGCGCAGCCAACCGTCAACAATGGCGCTGGCTGTGGCATCTTCCCGTTTCCAGTATCCCTGCATCAACTGCGGACCGCGGGCGACGATTTCGCCAATTTCACCGTTGGGCAAGGTATTGCCCTTGTCGTCGACTACGCGGATTTCGGTGCCAAATACTGCACGGCCACAGGAGCGCAGCAGGTGGGGTTTGTCGTTCAGGGCGGCGCGGTGGTCTTCGGCAGAAAGAAAACTCAATGCGAGGGTAGCTTCAGTTTGTCCATAGCCTTGCACAAAATCGCAACCGAAAATCTCCATACACTGGCGTAGCAGATCCTCTGCTATCGGTGACGCGCCATATGTCACGGTATGCAAGTGGGAAAAATCTCTCTCGGCAATATCCGGCACACAGATAATGGAGAACTGCAGCATGACCGGAATGACGGCCACGCTGTTAATTTGCTCCTGCTCTAACGCATCAATCATGCCGACCGGATCGTATTCCCGCTGAATGATCACGCTGCTGCCATAGACCATAACCAGCAAGGCACCGACCAAACCGACTGCATGAAAAGTGGGGGCTACCAGCAGCGATTTTTCACCGGTACGCATGCCCTTACCGTGAGACATGGGCGCTTGGTAAGTCATCAGCAGGACGTTGCGATGACTGATTAGTACACCTTTAGGCAGCCCCGTTGTACCACTGGTGTACATCTGGAACAGGATGTCATCACCACCAGCGCGAGATTCCGTAATCGGCACGCCCTGCTGGAGCCACTCTGAAAACCGTTGCGCTGGCTCTGAACTGTCGTAGCAAACGGAGGGGCGAGACTGCAGAAACTTGCCTCGCAGCCCGGCAAACTCTGCGTCAAAAAACAGGATGCAAAGCTCAGCATCCTCCGCGATAAACTCCACCTCCGGTTGCGTCAGGCGATAGTTCAAGCCAACAGCGACCGCACCCAGTCTGGCGCAGGCGAGAAAGGTACACAGATTGTCGACGGAATTTTTAGCGAGAATACCAACCCGATCGCCAGCCTTGATGCCGGACGCTTCCATCGCGCCAGCAATGGCGTCTACATGTCGTTTGGCCTGTGCGTAGCTGAGTGATTGCTCGGCGTCTCTGGCCATTAACAGATCGCCTCGTATCAAGGCGTGATAATCCAAGTGATCCGTCAAACTGTGAAACAATTGCATACCCTATCCTCTTTGTGATTATTAATCAGGCGGCGTAGCGTGCGTTGCAGTATCTCCGGCGATGGAAATCCGCATCACCGAAGGTGACATCTATCATCATCAGGCGCTTTAAATAGTGCCCGATGTTCATTTCGTGGGTAACCCCCATGCCGCCATGCAGCTGCACGGCCTCCTCTGCGACCTGCCGGCCATAGCGCCCAACCATGGCCTTCAGTGCAGAAATATCTTCAGTCACGGTCTCGCTATTATCCGAGACAGAGCACAGCGCACACACCAGCAGCGAGCGGCATTGCTCTGTCAGCATAAACATGTCCACCATGCGATGTTGCAATGCCTGAAACTTGCCAATGGGCTGCCCGAACTGCTTCCGGGTTTTGCTGTACTCAACAGTGGCCTGATAAAGATAGTCCATGGCGCCTACGGCTTCAGCGCAGAGTGCCACAGTGGCCTCATCCACCACCTGTTGCAGTAATTGCAAACCCGCTTCCTGCAGGCAATGTTCCGCTGTCAGCTGGCAATCGGTCAGCGTGACGTTCATCGCGTCGCGCCCATCCATCAGTTTCAAAGTCTGCAGAGTCACACCGGGGTTATCCGCCGGCACGGCAAACAGACCGACCTGATCCCCTTGCTTCGCCGATACGATCAGCAGGTTTGCTGCTGCATTGCTGACCAGCACTTTCTCGCCGTTTAGCAGCCAACCACCATCCTGACGCTTCGCTTCAGTTTCACAATGTTCCAGGCTGCTGCGACTTTGCCGCTCCTGCCAGGCCAGCGCACCTTGCAGTTCACCGGCAATCAGGGGCTCCAGGTATTGCTCGGCCATGGAGGCATTGCCAGAACGCGCCAGCACTTGGCCGCACAAAAGCACCGTATCTACAAAGGGCTCCAACACCAGACCTCGACCGAAGGCTTCCATAACAATCGCCGATTCAACGATGCCGCCACCGATACCGCCCTGTTCCTCACTGAAGGGGATGCTGAGCCAGCCGAGCTCGGCAAAGGTCTGCCAGTGATCGGCGCTAAATGCGGCCGGGGCATGCAATAATTTTTCCCGCTGGGTGGGGCTATATTCGCTGGCGACAAATTTTTCCAGACTGTCTTTCAGCAGTTGCTGTTCTTCGCTCAATGAAAAATCCATACGCCCCCCTACAGTCCCAGTCCAAACTTGGCGATGATGTTGCGCTGCACTTCATTACTGCCGCCGTAGATCGTGGTGGCGCGGCCAAACATATATTCGCGCCGCGCCTGATCGCCGTAGGCATGACCGCTGACGTTCTGATGATCGTCGCCGGGCAACACCCCGCCGTAGGCCGCCGCGAGATTCCAGTACAGGGTTTGCACTGCCTGCTGACAATCGGAGCCCTTGAGTTTGAGCAAAGACGACTCCATGCCGGGAGCACCCCCCTTATCCACCGCGTTCAGCACACGCAGTTCGAGGTATTCCAGCGAGGTGACTTCCATCTCCACGTCCGCTAGCCGGGCTTGGAAATCCGGGTCGTCGATCAACCTGCCACCGCCCTGCCTTTCGTTCGCCGCATAGTCGCGAATACGCTGCAAGGTACGTTTACAGTAGCCAACCCCTGAAAGCGCTGTGCGTTCATAGGTCAAAAGCGCCTTGGCGTAGGTCCAGCCCTCATTTTCTTCACCAATGCGATTGGCTACCGGCACGCGCACATCACTGAAGCTGACTTCATTGAGGTGGTGCTCATCATCAATCGAGATAATCGGCGAAACGGTGATGCCCGGTGAAGTCATATCGATCAGCAGGAAGCTGATCCCAGCCTGAGGCTTGCCCTCGGTATTGGTGCGCACCAGACAGAACATCCAGTCGGCATACTGGGCGTAGGTGGTCCAGATCTTGGTGCCGTTAATGATGTAATCATCACCGTCGCGCACGGCACGCGTCTGCAAGGCGGCCAGATCCGAACCAGCGCCCGGCTCGGAATAGCCCTGACACCACCAAATGTCGGAGGCTTTGGTGGCGGGCAAAAATCGCGCTTTCTGCTCCTCATTCCCAAAGCTATACAATACCGGCCCGACCATTTTGATTCCCATGGGAACAACGTCCGGGGCGCCGGCCAGCGCCATCTCATTGCTATAAATGCTGCGTTTAGTTGCGCTCCAGCCACAGCCACCATGCTCTACTGGCCAGCCATTGGCGGCCCAGCCTTTGGCATCCAGTTTTTTCTGCCACTCAATCATCGCCTCGCGGAAGCTATCGGGATGACGAATACGCGCCGCGAGCTCGTCGGTGAACTCATTGGTCATGAACTCGCGAACTTCCTGCTGGAATACCCTTTCCTCGGGAGTAAATTTGGCGTGCATGCCCTACCCTCGTTCTTATCGTAAAAGCCTAGCTTGGCGCGCTACCGATAGCCGGACAATGACTGGCCATGACATCCAATTGACAGTTTCTTACAGATTCTTGGTAGATCACGACAGGCCCTGCCCCGAGATGACAGGAAAGCACGCCGCTACCAGGCCGCCCCAGCGAGACTATACTGGGTGATGACCATTGGGCTTTCCAAACTCCATGCCTCAAGGACTGTCATGATCTCCGCCAAAACCATCATACGCCACGCAGTGTTGACCACGAGTCTTGTGCTCACCAGTCTCTGGGTAAACGCCAAATCACCTTGTGATGACTACAGTGAGGACCGTCGACCACTGTTTGGGGATCTTCACGTACATACCAGCTATTCCTTTGACTCTTATATCTCCAGTCAACGCAACGACCCCTGGGTTGCCTATCAGTTTGGCAAAGGCGAGGCCATTACCCTGCCCGATGCCGACGGCAGACAGGAGGTTACGGCGCAGTTACGCCGACCGCTGGATTTTATGGCGGTCACTGATCACGCTGAATTTCTCGGCCCCATCAATATCTGCACTCAAGATGCCGGGAAGTTGGGCTACTGGTTCCCCGCCTGTATTGCCACGCGTAGCTCCAACTTCATTCTTCAATTACTGGCCGCCGATTACTGGGTAAGTCTCGGAGTCGCCGGAACCAGCAATGAAAAAGAACGCAGCTTCGCCTGCACCCTATCGGATTGCGATGAGGCAGCCAAAAGCGCCTGGCAGGACATTCAGCAGGCAACCGCGGATCACTACGAGGAATGCCGTTTTACGACCTTTGTCGGCTACGAATACACGGACGCGCCTGACTTTAAAAACCTCCATCGCAACGTTATTTTTCGCAATGACAAGGTTACCGACCTACCCATCTCGGCCTACGATACCGGCTCCTACAACTTCCCCAAATTGTGGACTCTGCTTCGGGAGCAGTGTCTGGAGGGCAAACCCGACTGCGATGTCATGTCCATTCCCCACAACCCCAACCTCTCCGGAGGGCTGATGTTTCCCGACCCGAAAACGCCGCAAGAAGCCGCAGACCGGTTGCTGTTTGAGCCCGTTATCGAGCTGGTTCAACACAAAGGGGCCTCCGAGTGCCGCTTTGACCGACTGGCGGGCCGTGGAATCGCCACCGAAGACGAGGCCTGCGACTTTGAGCAGATCAAAAATGACAGTCTGGCCATGCTTGGCAGTGTCGCCGGCGAAGTTCGAACGCTTGACGCCGCGCCGGTCGAAATAGAATCCTTTGGTCGCCGCAATATGATCCGCAATGTTTTAAAAGACGGCACCCTGCTCGAGCAGAAAAGTGGTCTGAACCCGTTCAAGATGGGATTTATCGGTTCGACCGACACCCACAGTGCGATGCCGGGCGCCGCGGAGGAAAACAACTATCCCGGCCACCTTGGCCGACGAGATGCTGGTTACCGAAATATTCAAGATCATTTCTTCTCGAACGCAGGTGGCCTGGCGGTCGTTTGGGCAAAAGAAAATACCCGCGATGCGGTTTTTGATGCTATCCGTCGCAAGGAAACTTACGCCACCAGTGGCACGCGGCCTACTCTGCGCTTTTTTGGTGGCTCCAGCCTGAATGCGGCTCTTTGCGACGACCCCGATATGATTCAAAAAGCCTACGACAACGCCACTCCCATGGGCGGTGATCTCACCGTAACGGCGAACGAAACACCCCACTTTCTGGTCGCTGCCAGCAAGGATCCGGGAACGCCAAATTTTCCCGGAAACGATTTGCAGAGAGCTCAAATCATTAAAGGCTGGACGGACGATTCCGGCAAGACACACGAACGCATCTATAACGTCGCAGGGTCCGACACCGGCGCCTCGGTGAATCCGGAATCCTGTAAACCGGAAGGCACCGGCTACGCCACACTGTGTGCGGTGTGGAAAGATCCGGACTTCGATCCCGCGCACAATGCTTTCTACTATGTACGCGTACTGGAAACCCCCAGCTGCCGATGGTCTACCCTGCAATGCAAAGCCGCGGGAGTAGATCCCTTCAGCGAAGACTGTGCTGCGCAGGCTACGGTAGCAACACAAGCGGCGCTGGACGACGGCGCGTGGGGGGATGATGTCTACGGTAAATGCTGCCTGAACCCTGAAGAAGAGCCATTTTATTCCCCTGTTATTCAGGAACGTGCATGGAGTTCGCCCATCTGGTATTCAGCCTCTCATAAAAAGCCATAAGGGCTTTGCCAACATTACCAAGCCGCCATGAACCCGACTTGCGGAAGGTGTAGTCTTTCTATTCTCTTCAGCCATTATAAAAATCAGGCATTGGAGCACCTATGACCAGCAGCACCGCCACACCCGACTACACGCAAGCGCCCAACAACCGCAAACTCGGACACATCCCCGGAGAGAAAGGCTGGCCCGTGGTGGGCTGCCTGCCGCGCCTTCGAACCGACCCCTTTGGTCTGGCCAAGCACCACTGGGACAAATACGGCCCGGTATCGCGGATCAACATGGGGCCGCAGCCCGGCGTGATGGCGCTGGGGCCAGATCTTGCACAAACCCTGTTTCTGGACAGCGACCGGAACTTCTCTACCAAGATGGGTTACGACTACGCGCTGAGAACCTTTTACGGTGACAACCTTTTGTGTCTTGATTTTGACGAACACAAATTCCAACGCCGTATCATGCAGACCAGTTTCAAAACGGCGGCGATGCGCAGTTACGTGGATACCATGAACCCGATTCTCGACAAGGGCATGGATCAATGGGCGTTCGATGATAACTTCCGTTTTTACGACAATATCAAAGAATTGCTGCTGCGCATGACCTGCAAGGTCTTCTATGGCGTGGAGCCTGAAGATGAAGGTTCGGATGAACTGGCCAAGGCCTTTATCGATATTCTCGATGCACAGATGGGTATTGTGCGACTGGATGTGCCCGGCACCAAATTCCATGTGGGTAAAAATGGACAACGCTTCCTGCGCAAATATATCACTAATCTGATTCCCATCCGCCGCGCTGGCAATGGTACCGATATGCTCAGCCATATGTGCAAGGAAACCAAACCGGACGGCAGTTACTTTACCGATGAAGAAATTGTCGACCACGCCAGCTTTCTGCTGTTTGCGGCCCACGACACCACAACCAGCACCCTGACCCACATGATGTACTACCTGGCGACCCAGCCAGAGTGGCAAGAGCGTTTACGTGTCGAAGGCGAACAGATTGGCCGCGACTATCTGGAATACGAGGATCTTTCTTCCGTAGTAGAGTTGGATGCGAGTTTTCAGGAAGCCCAGCGACTCCACCCGTCCGTTACCGTCTTGGTGCGCCGCAATATTCGCGACTGTGAACTCGGGGGACATCACATCCCCGCTCACACGCTGATTTTCCAATATCCAATTTTCACCAACCGCATGGAGCAATACTGGACTGATCCCCACCGTTTTGATCCAGAGCGTTTCTTCCCGGAGCGCAATGAACAGAAAGGCCACGCCTTTTGTCATATGCCCTTCGGCGGTGGCGCCCACAAATGTATTGGTATGCACTTTGGTGCGATGCAGTCGAAACTGTTTACCCATCAGTTTCTGCGTAAATTCCAGATCAGCCTGCCCAAGGGCTACCAGGCGGGCTTTACTTACCTGCCCATGCCCAAAGAAAAGAATGGCCTGCCGCTGGTGGTCAAACGCCGCTGAGCTCCGCAACAAACAGACACAAAAAAGGGCGCCATCGGCGCCCTGAAGGATGCGGTCTCATAAGAGACCTGTCGAGAATCAGGCTTCTTCCTCTTCCTTGGCGGCTTCGCCGTTTTCCGCCGGCTTGGCAGAAGGAAGCAACTGGTCGCGGATGGCCGCTTCAATTTCGCTGGCAATTTCCGGGTTTTCTTTCAGGTAGTTGGCCGCGTTGGCCTTACCCTGTCCGATCTTGTCGCCATTGTAGGCATACCAGGCACCGGATTTGTCAATCAAGCCCTGCTGTACGCCGAGGTCAATAACCTCACCCATACGGTAAATGCCCTGACCGTACATAATCTGGAATTCCGCCTGCTTAAAGGGCGGAGCCACCTTGTTCTTGACGACTTTGACGCGGGTTTCGTTACCTACCACTTCGTCGCCCTGTTTCACGGCACCGATGCGGCGGATATCCAAGCGCACGGACGAGTAGAATTTCAAGGCATTACCGCCCGTGGTGGTTTCAGGGTTGCCGAACATCACACCGATCTTCATACGAATCTGGTTGATAAAGATCACGGTACAGTTGGATTTGTTGATGGTACCGGTCAGCTTACGCAGGGCCTGACTCATCAGACGGGCTTGCAGACCGACGTGGCTGTCACCCATTTCACCTTCGATTTCCGCTTTGGGGGTTAAGGCCGCCACGGAGTCGATAACGACCAGATCCACCGCACTGGAGCGCACCAGCGTTTCGGCAATTTCCAGCGCCTGTTCACCGGTGTCCGGCTGTGACATCAGCAGGTTATCCAGATCAACACCCAGTTTCTCCGCATAGCTGGGGTCAAACGCGTGTTCCGCATCGATAAAGGCGCAGACGCCGCCTTTTTTCTGGCTTTCGGCGATCGCGTGCAGGGTCAGCGTCGTCTTACCACTGGATTCCGGACCGTAGATTTCAATAATCTTGCGGCGTGGCAAGCCGCCCACACCCAGTGCAATATCCAGTGCCAGCGATCCGGTACTGATAACCGGCACCGCAACACGCTCCTGCTCGCCCATGCGCATGATCGAACCTTTGCCGAACTGGCGCTCGATTTGCGACAGCGCTGCACTCAGCGCCTTCTGCTTGTTATCATCCATAGCTGACCCCGTTGATTTCGCATACAGTGAATTAACTGTATATATAATCAGTATAACAAGGGGCAGTGTCAACCGTTGTCAGCAACTTTTTTTATCGCCCCTCCGCAGGCCGCGCTGTTGCCGCGTTTGTGGAGGCCGCACTTTGCTGCCGGCCGGGCTCCACCTTACAATCGCCACCTTTACTATGCAGGGCAAACGAGAATCAATGAGCGCCACCGCCAAACTTGAACAGCACACCCCCATGATGCAGCAGTACCTGAAAATCAAGGCGGAGCACCCCCGCGAACTGGTTTTCTACCGCATGGGCGATTTCTACGAGCTGTTCTACGACGATGCCAAAAAAGCGGCTGAGCTGCTCGACATTACCCTCACCGCCCGGGGCAAATCGGGTGGCGAGCCGATTCCCATGTGCGGCGTGCCCTATCATGCCGCCGAATCCTATCTGGGACGCCTGGTGCGCAAGGGTCAATCGATAGCGATTGCTGAGCAAATCGGCGATCCCGCCACCAGCAAGGGCCCCGTCGAACGTCAGGTTGTACGGGTTGTCACCCCCGGCACGGTCAGTGATGAAGCCCTGCTGGAAGAGCGCCGCGACAACCTGCTAGTGGCCTTGCATCAGCACGAGAATACCTACGGTATCGCCAGTCTGGATATTTCCAGCGGTCGTTTCGTGGTGCTGGAAGCCGAGGGCGACGATGCCCTGCTCGCGGAAATCCAGCGCCTGAATCCGGTCGAGCTGCTGGTCAACGAAGCCCTGAGCCTCAGCGACACCCTTCAGAATCGCCCCGGTTTTCGCCGCTGCCCGCCTTGGGAGTTTGAACTGGAAACAGCCCAGCGCCTGCTAAACCAGCAATTTGGCACCAAGGATCTGCAGGGTTTCGGCTGCAGTGAGTTGACCACTGCACTGGGCGCGGCTGGCTGCCTGCTGCAATACGCCAAGGAAACCCAACGCACCGATCTGCCTCATATTCGCAGTATCCAGCACGAAAACCGCAGCGACAGTGTCGCCATCGATGCCGCCACCCGCCGCAATCTGGAACTGGATATCAACCTCAACGGCGGTGAGGACAACACGCTTTACTCCGTGCTCGGCACCACCCGCACCAGCATGGGCGGACGATTGCTGCGGCGTTGGTTGCACCGCCCGCTGCGCGACCTGCATGTACTGCAGGGTCGCCAGCAGAGCATCGCCGATCTGATGAGCGATTTTCGCTTTGACACGGCGCGCGACGAGTTGAAGCAGATAGGTGATATGGAACGCATTCTGGCGCGGGTTGCACTGCGCTCGGCCAGACCTCGCGACCTGACCCGGCTGTACCGCTCGCTGACAGCCGTGCCATCGCTTGTTTGCCAGCTTCGCCCCATCGAAAACCCACACCTTCAGCAGTTGGCGGATAATCTGGGGGAATTCCCGGAGCTGACTGATCTCCTTAACCGGGCGCTGGTGGAAAACCCGCCCATGGTCATTCGCGATGGCGGCGTGATCGCCGAGGGCTTTGACAGTGAACTGGACGAGCTGCGCAATATCAGCAGCAACGCCGGCGATTTTCTGGTGCAACTGGAAACCCGTGAACGCGAGCGCACCGGGCTCAGCACCCTCAAAGTGGGCTACAACCGGGTACACGGTTACTACATCGAGATCAGTCGCGCACAGGCCGGGGAAGCGCCGGTCGAATACACTCGTCGCCAGACCCTGAAAAATGCCGAGCGCTTTATCACACCCGAACTCAAGGAGTTTGAAGACAAGGCACTGAGCAGTAAGAGCCGTGCATTGGCGCGAGAGAAATGGCTCTACGAAAACCTGCTGGATACTCTCAACCAATCCCTGCTGCAACTGCAAACCTGCGCCGAAGCCGTGGCTGAACTGGACGTATTGGCTTGTCTGGCCGAACGCGCTACCGCACTGGACTTTTGCCAGCCCGAATTGCTGACGGAAGGCGAATTACATATCGACGGTGGTCGCCACCCTGTGGTCGAATCCGTGCTCGACAGCCCGTTTATCGCCAACGACACCCGCTTTAACGAACAGCGCCGTATGCTGGTAATCACCGGCCCGAACATGGGCGGTAAATCGACCTATATGCGCCAGACCGCTCTGATTACCCTGCTCGCTCATATCGGCAGTTTTGTGCCAGCCCGCTCGGCGCGCATTCCCTTGGTCGACCAGATTTTCACCCGTATCGGTTCGTCCGATGATCTGGCCGGCGGCCGCTCGACCTTTATGGTCGAAATGACGGAAACCGCCAATATTCTTAACAATGCCACCGAGAAAAGTCTGGTGTTGATGGACGAAATCGGCCGCGGTACCAGCACCTTCGACGGCTTGTCATTGGCCTGGGCCTGTGCGGTACGGCTGGTCGAAGAAGTCCGTGCCTGCACCTTATTTGCGACCCATTATTTTGAACTGACCGCCCTTCCCGAGCAGTATCCGGAAGCGGTAAACGTGCATTTGGACGCCACCGAGCACGAGGATCACATCGTATTTCTGCATGCGGTGCAGGAAGGCCCGGCCAACCAAAGCTATGGCCTACAGGTGGCCAAACTGGCGGGAATTCCGCCGGCGGTGATCCAAAATGCCCGGCGCAAGCTGGCTAGCCTAGAACAGCAGGTTGCCCCTGCCCCGGTGAACGGCCACGCACCGGCGCAACCGGATCTTTTTGCGGCTCCGGCGGAACCCAACCCGGTGCTCGAAGCCCTGTTGGATCTGGACCCTGACGATCTGTCGCCACGGCAGGCGCTGGAAGCCCTCTACCGTCTGAAATCACTGGAACAAGGTTAAGTCACAAAAGCTGACCCGTTTTGTTACCGATTGTTCGCTTTTCGGTGGTACCCATTTCTTTTTGAGGTGGTAGAATAGCCGCCTTTAAACACCCGTGGTCGCTTTCAGGCCGGGCTGGTTCAGACAGTATAAAGAGGCAGAATATGACATTTGTGGTTGGGGAAAATTGCATCAAGTGCAAGCACACAGACTGCGTAGAAGTGTGCCCCGTCGACTGTTTTTACGAAGGCCCGAACTTCTTGGTCATTCACCCCGACGAGTGTATCGACTGTGCCCTGTGTGAGCCCGAGTGCCCGGTAGATGCGATTTTCTCTGAAGATGAGCTGCCGGAAGATCAGCAAGTCTTTCTGGAACTGAACGCGGAACTGGCTGAAATCTGGCCAAACATCACCGAAATGAAAGAGCCCCCGGCGGATGCCGAAGAGTGGGCCGGTGTGGAAGGCAAACTTCAGCATCTGGAACGATAAACACTCTTCGTTCGAGCATAAAAAAAGCGGCCTGAGCCGCTTTTTTTATGTCCGGGTATTTAGCTGAAACCTCAGTTAAATACCGCCTCCTGATTGACCCCCCGACGCTCAAAGATCGCGCGGAGTGCTTTCAGAGCCTCAACCTGAATCTGCCGCACCCGCTCTCGGGTCAGTCCGATTTCAGCACCCACTTCTTCCAGCGTTGCCGGCTCGTGTCCGCGCAGGCCAAAGCGGCGGGCCAGCACTTCGCGTTGCTTTTCGTTGAGCTCGTCCAGCCACTGACCAATAGCTTCTTTCAAATGGTCGTCCTGCAGGAGATCTGCCGGGTCCTGCGCCGCTTCGTCGGCAATGGACTCCAGCAGCGGCTTGTCGGATTCACGACCCATGGGCACGTCGACAGAGCCCACCCGCTCGTTGAGGCCCAGCATCTTCTCCACCGAGGCCACCGGCTTATCAACCCGTTTGGCGACTTCTTCAGCGGTGGGTTCGTGATCAAGCTGCTGTGTGAGTTCACGGGCCGCGCGCAGGTATACATTCAGTTCCTTGACCACATGAATTGGCAATCGAATGGTGCGCGTTTGATTCATCAGCGCCCGCTCAATGGTCTGACGAATCCACCATGTGGCATAGGTGGAGAAGCGAAAGCCTCGCTCGGGGTCGAACTTCTCGACCGCGTGAATCAGGCCCAGATTACCCTCTTCAATCAGGTCGAGCAGGGTCAGACCTCGATTGGTGTAGCGGCGCGCGATTTTCACCACCAAACGCAAATTGCTCACGATCATGCGTTTGCGGCCAGCCTCATCACCTCGCTGCGCAAGGCGCGCGAAGTGCACTTCTTCCTCGGCCGTCAGTAACGGCGAGTAGCCTATTTCATTGAGATAAAGCTGGGTGGCATCGAGTTCGCCTTGGGATTCTCGGCGTCTTTTCTTTCGGAGTGGAGAGCTGTCAGCGTCTTCGCTGCGAACCATCACGTCGACCGGGGGTTCTTCCGTTGAAATTTCTTCAGCATCTACGCTCATGGCAACATCCTTTTGTTGTCTCTGTCTGTCTGCGTGCCTGATTGTCTGCGCGACTGACTTCTACAACTTTGATGATGCCCGGCGCGCTACGTTATGCCCCTGAGTCCCTTGATAATCTCTGTCATTACCGTCCTGGCAGCAGCTTCACCGGGTTCACCGGCTTGCCGTCTTTTCGTATTTCAAAGTGCAGCTTTACGCTGTCGGTACCGGTATCACCCATGCGGGCAATGGTCTGCCCCTGTTTTACCGACTCGCCTTCTTTGACCAAAAGGCGATTGTTGTGAGCGTATGCACTGAGGTAACGGTCGTTGTGTTTCACGATTAGCAGCTTGCCGTATCCGACCAAACCGCTGCCTGCGTACACCACTATCCCTGCTGCAGCTGCATTGACAGGCTGCTCCAATTTTCCAGCGATATCAATACCCTTATGTGCGTACTGAGAACTATTGAAACCTTGTACAACGCGACCATCTGTTGGCCATAACCAAGTCGACACCGGCGCGGTAACACTTTGCGCGGGCGCTTTTGAAGACGCTGTTGGTCGAGGTTTTTGTGGAGGCGGCGTCGGCGTGGGCTTCGCCTTCGCGGGGGTGTTAGTAGGTCGCAATACCGGCGTTGAACTAACGACCGGTGCCACGGTTGTCACACTTGCGGCCTTGTCTTCCAGCCGCAGTTTCTGGCCTGGATAAATAGCGTAGCCCCGTCCTATTCCGTTAGCAGCTGCTAACCCGCGAAAGTCCAAACCATAACGAAAAGCAATAGAGAAAAGTGTGTCGCCTGAACGAACAACATAGTGCTGGGGCACCCGTTCAGGAGGAGAGTGAAGATCCTGGACTGGGGCGTAATTGGGGCCAGAAGTACAAGCCGGGAATAGCACTGCCATCGAAATGAAGGCCACGCAGCGGATTAAAAAACGCAGCCAAGACAATGAATTTTCAGGCTTAGTGGCGCGTAAAATAATTGTTCTCCCCGGTCAGTTTGCTTAAAGCCAACCTTGATATATGACACGGTTCTACACAAAAGGCCGGGACTTTTCTCTCAATTTTAATAACTAGAAAAGTCAAGCTCGCTACGTTTTATGAAAAAAAAATCTTAAAAATACCGCCTCAGGCTGCTTGCAACTGACGATTTCCAAGCCGGGCCAAGGCCAAAACCAGCACCAGACCACCGGCAAAACAAAGTGCAGGTAGGCTGGTATCAGTCAGCGGAGGAAAATTTGCTTGCCCCTCCACCTGCCACGGCCACAACACCTTAAGCGAGCCCAGTAATACGCCGACCAAAAATGCCATCAAGCTGAGACGATAGTGAGTTAACAACCACGACAGCAGACGCACAAACGACAGCAGCCCGACACCACAGCCCAACGCAAAAATTACCAAGGTCGCCAGATCCAGTGACTCAACGGCCTCCAACACAACCGGATATACGCCCATCACCAGCAGCAGGAAACTACCCGAAATACCGGGCAAAATCATGGCACAGATAGCGATAGCGCCGGCGCCAAACAGCATCAGTGGGCCAACCTCCGGACTCGCGGGGCGCAGCTCCGACACCAGCAGCATCAACACCAAACCCGCAGCCAGTGCTGCCCAGCACACGGGACGCCAAGGCTGAATATCTCGCGCCAAAACAAAGGAGGATGCAAGAATCAGCCCCATAAAAAAGCCGTAGAGTTCATGCGGGTGATGTTCAAGCGCCGCAGTAATGATCTTGGCCAGCGAGAACAGGCTGGTACCTATGCCGGCAAACAACACCAGTAGAAACTTGCCATCGACATGATGCCAACCATCGCTGAAGCGCCCTTTCAGTATCATCTGCAGCAAGCTCAAATTGAACGCACTCAGACTGCGGATCAGACGCTCGTAGATTCCAGTAATCAGGGCAACCGTACCGCCAGAAACACCGGGAACCACGTCGGCAGCCCCCATGGCCAATCCGCGGATAAAAAGTCCAGCGGGCTTCATCGGCCAACAATACCTTCCAGCAAGGGCACAAACATGACCGGAGTAATCGACACTTCTTCCAGCTCACCGTTTTGTTTTTTGAGTAACTGCAAACTCTGTCCCCGGCTATCGCCCACCGGAATCACCAGTACACCGCCCTCGCCAAGCTGTTCTTTCAGCGCGACCGGAATCTGTTCCGGTGCCGCCGTGACAATAATGCCATCGTAAGGGCCTCGATCTTCCCACCCCATGCCACCGTCGGCATGCTTCATATGAACGTTGCTCAAGCCCAGCGTGCGCATGCGCTCGCGCGCTTTTTCCTGCAGCGGCAGAATTCTCTCCACGGTGTAAACACGGGTAACCAGTTGTGCCAGAATCGCCGTCTGATAACCGGAACCAGTGCCAACTTCCAGCACCCGAGTGCGCTCCCCTACGCTCAACAGAAGCTGGGTCATCAGCGCGACAATGTAGGGCTGCGACAGGGTCTGCTGATAACCAATCGGCAAGGCACTGTCTTCGTAAGCGCGATGAGAAAGTGCTTCGTCCAGGAAGATATGTCGGGGGGTACGCCCCATAACGTCGAGTACGCGCTGATCGTCGATGCCCTGTTCCTTGAGGCGGTTGATCAGACGGTCGCGGGTACGCTGGGAAGTCATCCCGATCCCGCCTAGGTTTAACTGCGTCATACCGATGGAGTCACTGTTTGATAATCTATTAATTCTCGCACAAGCGCGGTGGCGAAGCAGCCTCTAGGCAGGCTGAATTCAATGAGACAACCGGGCTCTGTCGCCCTGGCAGTCAATCCAAGCGGCAGTACCCGCAGCGGCCGGCGCGCTGCATCGACCCGCCGATCAACCAGCGCAGCGACCACGCCCTCTTCCGCTGCCAACACACTATCTTCCAGCGCCAGCGCTTCTTCGGTAACGTGCGTACGCCCCACCTTGCCAGGCAGCGGACCCGAGGGGTGAATTTCACCGGCCTCTACGCGCGCTTTGGCAAGAGCACTATCGCTTTCCTGAAACACGCTATTGCCATCCCCGAGGCAGAATAAATCGCCGTCCAAGGGCTTGTTCCAATTGCCCTGTCTTACCCGCTCCGCAACAACCGAGTTAAACAGATGCGCCCGCAGCACCGACAGCCATAAACCGCGCTTAAAGCGCGATACCTTGCGTCGACTCGTGAGCCAACGCCGCGCCTGCTCTAGGTTGTTACCCTCGCGGCCAAAACGCTGTTCGCCAAAGTAATTGGGGAAACCGTGTTCCGCGATACGCTCAATGCGCGCAGCGATGTGACCGTGTTCAACGCCCGCCAAGACCAACTGGAAATGGTTGTAGCGATGGGTGCCGCGACGCAATTTTCGTTGATGGCGCTGGGAGTCGAGAACTTTCAGTGCGGGGTGATCAAAGGTGCTCCAGTCGGCACTGGGCTGACCCAGCATTTGCAGGCTGAACCATTGTCGCGTAATGCCGTCTTTGTCTTTCATTCCGGAGTAACTGATGTCTCGAGCACCCGAAAACTGTTGCAAGAGTTCAGCCGCTTCAGGAGTCGTTAGCTCACGTTTTTCAACGTACACCCAGTCAAACTCACCGGCGCCGGTAAATTCTAGGTCAAGGGTTTCAGTCACCTGAAAATGTTCGGGTTCTACCCGAAGCTGGCCTCGAACCGTGGGCTCGCCCCACGCGTAAGGCAGCACTCAGCGCACCTCAACCAACACCGTAGCAAAGGCGGCAATGCCTTCTTCACGGCCGGTAAAACCCAGCTTTTCGCTGGTCGTCGCCTTGACGCTGATCTGTGAAGTCGTCACCTGCAAATCGCTTGCAATGGTTTTGCACATACTTTCAATGTACGGCGCCAGTCTGGGCTTTTGAGCGACAACGGTAATATCGGCATTAGCCAGCGAATACCCCTGCTCGCCGATGAGTGCATAGACATGGCGCAGCAGCTGGCGACTGTCGATGCCGGCGAAACGGGGATCGGTGTCGGGAAAGTGTTTGCCTATATCGCCGAGCGCCAATGCGCCTAGCAAGGCATCACACAGCGCATGCAGCACCACGTCGCCATCTGAGTGGGCAATCAGACCCTGATCGCAATCAATTCGCACACCGCCGAGAAAAACGGCGTCACCCTCTCCGAATTTATGAACATCAATGCCCTGTCCGATTCTGATCTGCGCCACGCGGCTACTCCCCTTCGGCGGCCAGAATCAGTTCTGCCAAATGCAGATCTTCAGGCACCGTAATTTTCAGGTTGGTTCGGCTGCCGGAAAACAGCTTGGGTGTATGTCCCGCCCACTCTACGGCTGAGGCTTCATCGGTGACCGTCACGCCGGCATCAAGTGCTTTCTCCAGCGCTGCCACCAATAGACCATAACGAAACAATTGAGGCGTTTGTGCGGCCCAGAGGCGGGAACGATCAAGCGTTGCCGCAATCCCCTGTTCAGCGTCGACCTGCTTCACGGTGTCGGCGATCGGCGTTGCCATAATGCCACCTACCGGGTGATCGGCGAGCGTTATCAGCATTCGACTGATCGCTGCACTTTGCACGCAGGGTCGCGCCGCATCATGCACCAGCACCCAATCATCAGGCGCAGCGTAACTGTCGAGGGCTTTCAGTGCGGCCAGAACGGAATCAGCCCGCTCAGAACCACCGGCCACTGTCGAGATTCGCGACTCAGACGCCTCTGGCAAGCTGGGCCACACGGCGTCATTGGGCGACAGTGCCACCATGATTCTCTCAATGAAGGGAACCGCCAACAGTTTCCCGAGACTGCGAGACAGGACGGTTTTGCCAGCAAGGTTGAGATACTGCTTGGGCGTTTCGGTCTGCATGCGGCTGCCAATACCAGCAGCGGGCACCACAGCCCAGAAGTGCGAGGGCGTTGCCGTCAAGGCTTTTTATCCTCTTCGACAATCAGATAAAAGGTTTCACCTTCCTTAATTAAACCAAGCTCTCGCCGAGCGCGTTCTTCAACGGTGCCAAGGTCGGATTTCAGACTCTGCACTTCGCGTGAGAGCTTTTCATTGCGGGCGCGCAGCTCAGCGTTGGTTTCTTCTTGCTGCGCGATTTCGCGGCGCAGCCGGGTAATTTCTTCCCAGCTGCCGGGACCAAACCAGAGGCGGAATTGCAACCAAAGCAACACCGCCAACAGGGCGAACAGCAGCCAATTGCGTCTGATCACCGGCGTCCCCCGCGAATCAGCGATCAGGATTTGAATTCATCCCGACCGCGGTAGGCCGCACCCAGCTCTGCCTCAATACGCAGCAGACGGTTGTACTTCGCAACCCGGTCGGAACGGCACAGCGAGCCGGTCTTGATCTGGCCTGCCGCTGTCGCAACCGCGAGGTCGGCAATAGTGGTGTCTTCGGTTTCACCGCTGCGGTGAGAAATAACCGCAGTGAAGCCTGCGTCCTTGGCCATCTTGATCGCATCCAGCGTTTCGCTCAGCGAGCCGATCTGGTTGAACTTGATCAGGATGGAGTTGCCGACTTTCTCGTCGATACCGCGCTTCAGGATTTTGGTGTTGGTCACAAACAGATCGTCGCCCACCAACTGTACCTTGTCGCCAATGCGCTTGGTTAGAATCGCCCAGCCTTCCCAATCGCTCTCATCCATACCGTCTTCGATGGAGATAATCGGGTATTTCTGGCTCAGGCCATCCAGGTACTCGGCGAAACCGGCAGCATCAAAGACTTTACCTTCACCGGCCAGATCGTATTTGCCGTCTTTGTAAAATTCAGACGACGCACAATCCAGCGCCAGCGTGATGTCTTCACCCAGCTTGTAACCGGCATTGGCAACGGCTTCGGCAATCACTTCCAGTGCCGCTTCGTTAGACGGCAGGTTCGGTGCGAAACCACCCTCGTCACCTACGGCGGTGTTCAGACCGCGGCTGACCAGCACCTTCTTCAGGGCGTGGAAGATTTCAGCACCCTGACGCAGGGCTTCGGCAAAGCTGTCGGCGCCAACTGGCTGCACCATGAATTCCTGAATATCGACGTTGTTGTCGGCGTGCTCACCACCGTTCAGGATGTTCATCATCGGTACCGGCATGGTGTATTCACCGGGCGTGCCGTTGATATCAGCAATGTGCTGGTAAAGAGGAATGCCTTTTTCGGCGGCAACCGCTTTGGCAGTAGCCAGTGACACCGCCAGAATGGCGTTGGCGCCCAGCTTGCCTTTGTTCTCGGTACCGTCCGCATCGATCATGGCTTGATCAATCGCACGCTGATCTTCTGCATCACGGCCCATCAAGAGATCGCGAATGGTTGTGTTGATATTGGCAACGGCCTTCAGCACGCCCTTGCCCAAGTAGCGGCTTTTGTCGCCGTCACGCAGTTCCAGCGCTTCGCGCGAACCGGTTGACGCACCAGACGGTGCACACGCGGTGCCGATCGCACCAGAAGCCAGTACAACATCGGCCTGAACAGTGGGGTTGCCCCGGCTGTCCAGCACCTCAAAGGCCTTAATATCAACGATTTCTGCCATGAATGTTCTCCAGATAGATCAATAGAATTCGGTTAGCGTTACTGAATATCGAGGGCGGGCAATTGCTTAACGGTATCGTCCACCGCCTTCATCTGCGCCAGAAAGGGTTCGAGCTTGTCCAGCGGCAAGGCGCTGGGACCATCACACTTGGCCTTGCTCGGGTCCGGGTGGGCTTCAAGGAAAAGCCCCGCCAAGCCGAGTGCCATACCGGCGCGGCCCAGTTCGGCCACCTGATGGCGGCGGCCACCTGAAGCGGCCCCCATCGGGTCGCGACACTGCAATGCGTGGGTTACGTCAAAAATCAGCGGCGCCCCGCCACTGACTTCGCGCATAGTGTGAAAACCCAACATATCGACCACCAGATTGTCGTAGCCGAAATTACTGCCGCGCTCGCACAGCATCAACTGTTCGTTGCCGCATTCGGCAAATTTTTCACAGATATTTTTCATCTGCGCCGGGCTCAGAAACTGCGGCTTTTTAATATTGATGACCGCGCCGGTTTCGGCCATCGCCTTCACCAGATCGGTCTGCCGCGCCAGAAAGGCTGGCAGCTGCAGCACATCGCAAACTTCCGCGACGGGAGCGGCCTGATGGATTTCATGAATGTCGGTGATGACGGGAACGGAGAAAGTGGATTTTATTTCCTGAAAAATTTTCAGGCCTTCATCCATGCCCGGACCGCGAAAGGAATGCACGGAAGATCGGTTTGCCTTGTCGAAGGAAGCCTTGAAGACGTAGGGAATACCCAGCTTTTCGCAGACCTGAACGTAGTGCTCGGCGACCTGCATAGCCATATCACGAGATTCCAGGACGTTCATACCACCAAACAGGGTAAACGGCCGGTCGTTGGCTACTGGGAGACCGGCAACGTCGATGGTTTTGTCTGCGGCTGTCATGCCTGCTTACCCAGCTGCTCCAGCGCGGCACCCACAAAACCGTTAAACAACGGGTGGCCTTCACGGGGACGCGAGGTAAATTCCGGGTGGAACTGACACGCGATGAACCAGGGGTGATCTTCCAGTTCAACCACTTCGACCAGCGAGCCGTCCGATGACCAACCGGAAATGGTCAGGCCGGCTCCCTGCAATTGCTCAAGGTAATTGTTGTTCACTTCGTAGCGGTGACGGTGGCGCTCAACAATGCGCTCGGAGCCGTAGGCCTTACAGGCACGGGTGCCAGCCACCAGACCGCACTCCTGACCACCCAAGCGCATGGTGCCACCCAGGTCAGCATTCTCGTCGCGGGTTTCTTTCTTGCCGCTGGCGTCCTGCCACTCGGTAATCAGTGCCACCACCGGGTGCTCGGCGTCCTGAACAAACTCGGTGCTGTTGGCACCTTCCAGACCAGCCACATGACGGGCGTAGTCGATAACCGCTACCTGCATACCCAGGCAGATGCCCAGATAGGGAATCTTGTTTTCGCGTGCGTGTTTAACGGTCAGCACCTTGCCTTCCACACCGCGATTACCGAAACCGCCCGGCACAAGTATGCCCTGCACACCGTCGAGTACCGAAACCCCTTTGGTCTCGACTTCTTCGGAATCAATGTAGCGAATATTGACCTTGGTCTTGGAATGAATGCCCGCGTGCGAAAGGGCTTCGTTCAAGGATTTATAGGCGTCGATCAGCTCCATGTACTTGCCGACCATGGCGATGGTGATTTCCTGATCGGGATGCAGATCACCTTCGATAACCGCGTTCCATTCAGACAGGTCTGCCTCTGGGCAATCAATGCCAAAGCGCTCGACGATTATGCTGTCCAGACCATGCGACTTCAGCATGGACGGAATGCGGTACAGGGAGTCCGCGTCTGGCAGTGGAATGACCGAGCGCGGTTCGACGTTGGTGAACAGGGCAATCTTGCGACGCGAGCCCTCGTCAATTTCATGATCTGAGCGGCACAGCAGAATGTCGGGTTGCAGGCCGATAGAGCGCAGCTCTTTCACCGAGTGCTGGGTCGGTTTGGTTTTGGTCTCACCGGCGGTCGCAATATAGGGCACCAGCGTCAGGTGCATCAGCATGGCATTCTTGGCGCCCAGCTCGACTTGCATCTGACGGGCAGCTTCGAAGAACGGCAGACCCTCAATGTCACCCACGGTACCGCCAATCTCAACAATCGCGATATCCGCATCACCCGCACCGAGCATAACCCGGCGTTTGATTTCATCGGTGATATGGGGAATGACCTGAACGGTGCCACCGAGGTAGTCACCGCGGCGCTCCTTGCGCAGCACGGTCTCGTAGACCCGGCCGGTAGTGAAGTTGTTGCGCTTGCCCATTTTCGAGCGCAGGAAGCGCTCATAGTGGCCAAGATCCAGATCCGTTTCCGCGCCATCCTCGGTGACAAAAACCTCACCGTGCTGGAAGGGGCTCATGGTACCCGGGTCAACGTTAATATAGGGATCGAGCTTGAGTACCGTGACATTGAGGCCCCGAGCCTCAAGAATTGCCCCGAGTGATGCCGAGGCAATACCCTTGCCCAACGAAGAAACAACACCACCGGTCACGAAGATAAAACGCGCCATGTACTACCTTTAAAAAGAGTGTGCAGGTTTAGAGGGTTAGAGGCGCGAGAAGAAGCGTTTCCCAGCCCCCGTGAGATGGGTGGTCAGTCTATCAGGAAGCCCCCGATGAGACAATTCAGAGCACACATGTCGGGCACATAATTTAGCACTCTCATCCCCGCCATCTCTCTGTTATAATCGCGCGCCTCACGACGCATCAACGTCCAAGCTCTTTAGAACCAAGGCCCTTACTACATGCAACCGATGGTAAACATTGCGCTTCGCGCCGCGCGCAAGGCAGGGGAAATCATTGCCCGCGCCGCAGAACAGACCGAGCGACTCAAGATCGAGACCAAAGGCACTAATGACTTTGTGACCGACATTGACCGCGCTGCCGAACGCGAGATTGTGTACCACATCAAGAAGGCCTACCCGGACCACGCCATACTGGGTGAAGAATCCGGCCTGAGTGACGAAGGCAACTCCGACTATCAGTGGGTGATCGACCCTCTGGATGGCACCACCAACTTTGTTCGCGGCATTCCCCACTACTGCGTCTCCATCGCCTGCCTGCACAAAGGCGTGATCGAACACGCTGTGGTTCTGGACCCGATCCGCCGCGAAGAGTTTACCGCCAGCCGCGGTCGCGGTGCCCAACTGAATGGTCGTCGCATCCGGGTCAGCAACCTGACCTCGCTGGAAGGCGCTCTACTGGGCACTGGCATCCCCTACAAGAACCGCAATGACCATCTGATTCCCGCCTTTAGCGCCAGCCTGGCTGCCGTGGCCTCACAGAGCGCAGGCATTCGTCGCGCCGGTGCCGCCGCACTGGATCTGGCCTATGTCGCCGCAGGACGACTGGACGGTTTCTGGGAAGTGAGCCTGAACAAGTGGGATATTGCCGCCGGCATTTTGCTGATCAAGGAAGCGGGCGGTCTGGTCAGCGATTTTCAGGGCGGCAGCCAGTTTTATGAAGAAGGCAATATCGTCGCGGCCAACCCCAAAGTGCTCAAGCCCCTGCTACAGACCTTGAAACCCCATCTCGGTCAGATTGGCAAGTAAGTCCGGATAGCCTCGAAGCCCCTGCAGACCTCCGGTGTGCAGGGCAAGCACCCCCTCCCCCGCATATTTACCCAGCGCAATATCCTGAAACAAGCCCCACATCAGCTTGCCTGTGTATAACGGGTCGAGCGGGATTTTGTGGCGCAGATAAAAGTCTTCAATAAACTGCTGGAGCTCGGGCCCACAGCGCGCATAGCCGCCACCGTGATAGTCGGTGACGATTGACCAGTTATCTCTGACGCCTCCGGCCTGCTGCTGATACTCGCGAACGGCCTCCCGCAGAAAGTCGCCGGGTTTTAGCACAGCGTAGCCCACCGCCTTGGCCGCACCGCACTCAGCCAGGCCCTGTGCAATACCCGCCAATGAGCCACCCGTGCCGCAGGCCAGAGCGACTTTATCGATTTGATTCGACACAGCCAGCTTACCCAGCTCTTCCCCCAGCTCTTCCCCAAGCAATCGACAACCCGCAACTCCCTGACAATTACTTCCCCCTTCGGGCACCCAATAGGTTTCGGGGTATTGGCTGCAAAGTGACGCGAGAAACTGCGGGTCGTTGCGCCGCCGGTAGTCTGAACGGGACAGGAAAACCAGCTCCATCCCCTGCGCTCTGGCGTCGCGTAGCATAGGCGTCAAAGGCTGATCAGCATAGCCGCGAACGAACCCCACTGTAGATAAACCGAAGGCCGCACCTGCTCGCGCCAGAGCATCCAGATGATTAGACCAAACACCGCCAAAGGAAGCGACGCGGCGAATTCCCTGAGATTGAGCGTAGCGAAGATTGGGAAGAAGCTTGAACCATTTATTCCCGGTGGCCGGCCCGGCGAGAAGATCGAGACGACAAATCCACAGCCGCGTATTCCCTAGGCGCTCATCCTGCAGCACTTCTAGAGCAAGGGGAGGAACAGTCAGTGACGGGGACTTCAACGTGGCAAGGGAGTCTTGTCAGTCAAAGAGCCTTCAGCGTCATCTACCTCCATAACCTTGCGATGCAAGGGGCAGCAGTCGCTCTCTCCCGGACGGAAATAGAAAGGCTTAAGCACCTTATCGATGGGCTCGGCACAAACCTGACCACTCTCTGCTTTATGACGGCACACCGGCAAGCGATAGTGCATCAGCCACTCGCGATAGCGCTCTTCGCTCACCCCGCAGCGATCAGCAACGAAGGCCGTGGGATTGTTCAGATAAGCGGTGATTTCTGCGGGCGGCAGAACCAGATGTTCAATACCAGGATGGAACGCAACGAAGGTAATACCACTGTCGGTCATGCGCTGCAGCACCTGACCACTGTCGTTCTTCATTAGCGATCCAATTTCTTTTTTGGCTTGCGCCAACTCTTCTCGGAGTTTTGCGATCTGCTGATCGCGATAATGCAGCTCGGATTCACGCATGGCGATGCGCTCGCCCAAATCATCTGCCTGCGCATTGAGCTTCTCTTGTAGATCCGTCGCAAACTGTTCCCGAAGAACCGCAACCTCCGCCGCATATTCCGAACTGCCGCGCTTTAGAGATTCCTCGTAGCGATCCCGAATTTTATTAAACTGGGATTCATACTTGTCCAGCGCCTCTTTCATTTTCAGCTCGCGACGCCGAGATTTGGCAAGGCGCTGTTTTAGCTCCTGAACAACGCGGTCGCCTTCCGCCAATCGCCCCACATAGCCAGCCTCCAGCTTTTCACGCTGCCGCCGGGCGCGCTCGGCCTGCGCTTTCTGCTCCAATAAAAACTGTTTGCGAAGCCCCTCAAGGCGACGACGATATTTACGATTAAACCGGGGTTGCTGAAGATCCGGGCTATTATTTGAGTTCGAGGCATTAAACGCCGGTGCGGATGTGACCGGCGGCTGAGACTGACTTGATCTTCGCGCGGTGCGCTGGGCGACCAAGCCCAGCTTGTTCCGCTTGACCGCACTGACCAGCAAATCAAAGGTGGTCATGCTGCCTTGCATGTCAGGATTCCACAGCTGCTCCTTATACCAAGCAACCGGGCACACGCTTCGGCAGGCCAGACGGATTTTGCCATCCCCCAGATCCGGCCCTTCAAGACCGTGATCAGCGAGATGCTGGAGCGGGATATTCCATGTGGGATCAACCTGCCCATCTTCGGTAAAGGGCACGGTAAAAAACACCGCTGCCTGAATGGTCAGGCGCGGACTGATTTGCAGAAAGGCCGCTTTGACAACGCGGTTGGCATAGTCTGGCAGGCCGATAAAGCCGTCCAACACCGCCTCAAACTCGGGGTACAGGATTTCCTTATCCACCAAGTCGGACTTGAAAAATATGACCGCTTCGTTGGTTCCCGCCTGTATATCGAGCATATTCGCTCCGTACGTGATGCCGCTTTGGACAACTGGTCCGGCTGCAGATTATCCGGTCAATAATAACCCTGAATCAAACACTTAACAGGGAACGATATCACAGTACTGTAGCAGCAGAGTGCCCGCCGCCTCCTATTACTCTACTTTAGCGCCTTAAGGATGGCATCAGGGGACAAATCGACTGTTTATTCCAAGGCCAGATCAGCATAGCATGTGTGCACATATAACAACCAAGCCGATACTTGGCCAGAAAGGAGTTGAGATGAGCAATCTAGCCACCGCCACCACGGCGTCTGAACAGCCGTCTACCGAAAGCAAAACTTCCCGTCTTGACGACGTTTTTGCGCGTCAAAAACAGGCATCCCGTCAGGCGGCCTACCCCAGTCTGCAAGAGCGCATCGCGCACCTCGATCGACTAGCCAGCCTGCTGGAAGACAATCAGGATGCAATTGCCGAGGCGATCAGCGCCGATTTTGGTAATCGCGCGGCTCAAGAATCCAAGGTACTGGAGATTTTCGGCCTGATCAGCGGCTGCCATTACACGCGCAAACGCCTGAAGAAGTGGATCAAACCGCAGAAGCGTCACGTAGGCATGGCCTTCTTTGGCGCGAAAAATATCGTTATCCCCCAACCCAAGGGTGTGGTTGGCATTGTCACTCCGTGGAATTACCCACTGTTTCTCGCTCTTAGCCCTGCAATCAGCGCGCTGGCCGCCGGCAACCGCTGCATTATCAAGATGGCGTCCAACTCCCAGACGCTAGCGCGCCTGATGGACAAGCTGATCAGTGAAGCCTTTGACGATTCGGTGTTGTGTGTCATTCCGGGCGTATCAGCACAGGATTTTACCGATCGCCCCTGGGACCATCTGATCTTCACCGGATCACCTGCTACCGGTAAAACCGTCATGGCCACCGCAGCCAAACACCTGACGCCCGTCACCCTGGAACTCGGTGGCAAATCCCCCACCATCGTGGCCGAAGACTACCCCCTCGACACGGCTGCAGAGCGCCTCCTATTTGGCAAATACCTCAATGCCGGCCAGACCTGTGTGGCACCGGATTATGTCTTTGTGCCCCGCAGTAAAGTCGAAGCTTTTGTTGCAGCCGCCAAAAAAGTTCTGCAGCAGCGCTATCCGCGCCTCGATACACCTGATTACACCTCAATCATCGACGAGAAATCTTACCAGCGCCTGAAGCAGACACTGGACGACGCAACGGCAAAAGGTGCCAAGGCCATCAACTTGCTGGACCAGGCCGCCAATGACGACAGCCTGCGCAAAATAGCGCCGCACGTGGTGTGCGATGTAGATGGCGATATGACGATTATGCAGGAGGAAATCTTTGGCCCGCTGCTGCCGATCAAACCTTACGACTCCATTGACGAAGTGATCGAGTACATCAACAGCAATGAGCGGCCACTGGCACTCTATCTATACAGCAACAACAAAAAGCTGCAGGACAAGGTTATCTACAACACGCTTTCCGGCGGCATGTGCCTGAACGACAGCGTGGTACACGTTGCCCAGCACGACATGCCCTTTGGCGGCGTCGGCAACAGCGGCATGGGCCACTATCACGGGTATGAAGGGTTCGTGGAGTTCTCGAAAATGCGCCCCATCTTCAAACAGGGCCCGATGAGCGGACTACTGATGATGGCCCCACCCTACGGCGACTTTTTCGACAAGATGTATCGAATGATGATTAAGCTGAAGCTGTAGAGGAATTAATGGCCTGCGCCACAAACGCAGGCCTGCTCTATCAAGCCTGCAGAGGCAGGAATTACAGGCATAAAAAAACCCGCTCAATGGCGGGCTTCTTTATTTTGTGTTGGCGGACCGGACGGGACTCGAACCCGCGACCTCCGGCGTGACAGGCCGGCATTCTAACCAACTGAACTACCGGTCCGCTTCACAAAAAGCTCGTTATATGGTGGGTGGTGACGGGATCGAACCGCCGACCCTCTGCTTGTAAGGCAGATGCTCTCCCAGCTGAGCTAACCACCCCCCGAACGAGTGGTGCGCATTCTACCGGAAACCCGGTGCGTGTCAAACGCTAATCTGAAGTTTTTTAAAGTTTTTTGAAAGCTGCTTAAATGCTGCGCAATTCGACCGTTATTTGAGCATTTTCAGGGAATTAGCTGTGCCTGTACAAGCCGCAGACAGAGCATTACCATAGCCGCGAATTGGATCAGGAACCCGCCGTGGACGTTTTCAAGGAATTTACATTTGAAGCCGCACATCGACTGCCGAATGTGCCTGTCGGGCATAAATGCAGCCGACTGCACGGCCACAGTTTTCACGTGCGTCTAACCATCAGCGGCGACCTTGATCCCACGCGGGGCTGGATCATGGACTTCTCGGATATCAAAGCCGTCTTTAAACCCGTCTACGACCGCCTGGACCACCACTACCTCAATGACATTCCAGGCCTGGAAAATCCAACCAGCGAAAATCTCGCCATCTGGATCTGGAATGAGGTTAAGCCTCTGCTGCCCCAACTGAGTGCGGTCGAAATTCGCGAGACCTGCACCAGTGGGTGTGTCTACCGCGGCTGAGATGCACACCCCACTCTTCTGTGCAATAAGTGTTACCCCGTAACATCACTATTTCCCGTATTTCGCGGTATGTGCGGTAACACGTTACAAAACAGTGCACCGATGGGTAACATTTATTCACAAGCCAACGGCTTGCCGAAAAATTGTGCACCGATTCGAGGCCAGCTGCTAATAAATATCCAGAAAAATACGTATCTTATTGTTTTTAATGGATATTTAAATTGTGTCGAATTTTTATCCAATTTGCTGAAAGGCGCATTCCACCGCTGGTAGACGGAGAATTCGACATTTTACCCACTGACTTATCCACAGATTCTGTGGAAAACATAATTTAAGTTTCACAGGCTGAGCCGCTTGACAGCCCCACAAAATGACGTTTAAAAAACACGTCAATGACACCAAGGTGTCATTTAAATGAAGAAACTCACTTATTTTAATAATACTGAAACATTTCATTCACATAATGGCGCCCAAGTCTGGAGCCCACAGCCCCATTCCAAAACGTGAAACACGCATGACCTTGCTGCGTCCACAACGCTCGGGTCTATAACCAAAATGATTCTGGAGACTGTGCAATGAAACAAAAACTGCTGGCCCTGTCGATTGCCGCCCTGTCCGGCGCAGCATTTGCCGGAACGGTAACGACCGAAGGCGACGATCTGGTTATTGGCTCAAAGGGTGACCTGAGCATTGCAACCAAGGATGGCGATTTCAGCTTCGCTATTGATGGGCGCATGATGTGGGATACTGACTATTACAGTGGCGTGCACCACAACTCGTCAAGCCACTCAGACCCGGGCAGCAACGCCTTTGGCAGTGAACTCCGCCGTTCTCGCTTGGCCTTCAAGGGCACCGTTTACAGTGATTGGCACTATAAGTTTCAGTACACCTTCAATGCCAACAGTGGTGAGAAAAACCAACTTGAAGATGCCTATATTAAGTACACTGGCTGGGATTTTGCTGACATCACCGTAGGTAAATACAAGTTCCCCTTCGGCCTTGAGGAGCTGGTCAGCTCCAAACACATTTCCACAATTGAGCGCTCAGCAATGGTTGAGTTCGTCAGAGCCGGTCGTAGCGAGCAGAATATTCAGCTCAGCAACGGCGGAAAAAACTACAGCTGGGCATTCGGACTGTATGAGGGCGAACAAGACGAGAATGGTAGCGAGCTCTACAATCTCGTGGGCAGAGCCACTTTTGCTCCTATCGTCACAGACAACCAGGTTTTTCATCTGGGCGCGGCGGTATTTAAATCGGATATCGATGATGCAAACCCGGTAGAAGTTAAGTTTACTGAGCGCCTGAGTGTTCACACCGCAGATAAAATCAATCTGGCCAACACACTCAATGCCAATGACCATATTCAATACGGCCTTGAAGCCGCCTGGATGACCGGTCCCTTCTCGCTGCAGTCAGAGTACGTCAGCTCAACCTGGGAAGACGACACTAACGAAGTGGAATACAGCGGTTACTACGTGCAAGGCACCTGGACTCTGACCGGCGAATCTCGCAGCTACAAAGCCAAGAAAGGTATCTTCGACAAGATCAGCCCGAAAGGCGCCAACGGTGCCGTTGAGCTGGTTGCCAAGTTTGAGCACGGAGAAATCGACGACGACCGCACCGGTGCGGTTGAAAACGCCTTCGACAACGTGACTGTCGGTGTGAACTGGTACGTGAACAAAAATGTTCGTTTGTCTGCCAACTACATCATGACCGAGCTGGATGAAGACGATGCCAACGGCGAAGACGATGGCAATGCCTTCTCTACCCGTCTGCAACTGATCTGGTAAGCCCTTTCGATCCGGCAGGCAACTGCCGGATCTCTTGACCCCTGCCATCGGCTCCTCTAGTCTCGCCTGCTTCTATTGATACGATCGTGAGACAACGGCCATGAGCACCTACAACACGCTGACCCTTGAAGAATCCAATGGCGTCGCCACCCTGACCCTGAACCGTCCCGATGCGGCCAATGCCCTGAATGTAGAGCTGGCGCGCGAGCTGATGCAGGCCGCCATTGAAATCAGTGAATCTGCCACTATCCGCGCACTGATTCTCACCGGTAACGGTAAGCTGTTCTGCGCTGGTGGAGATATTCAAGCCTTTGCCGAGGCTGGAGATCAGGTGGGCGGCGTGATTAAAGAAATCACCGCTTATCTGCACGCTGCCATTTCACGGCTGACGCGCATGAATGCACCCGTTATCGTTGCGGTAAATGGCGCGGCGGCGGGAGCGGGCTTCAGTCTGGCCCTGATCGGCGATATTGTACTTGCCGCCGAATCAGCGAAATTCACTATGGCTTATACGGGTATCGGTGCCAGCCCCGACGGCAGTTCGACGTATTTTCTGCCCCGCCTGATTGGTCTGCGTCGCACTCAGGAACTGATGCTGACCAACCGCCGCCTGACCGCAGCGGAAGCCGAGGACTGGGGCATGGTAACGCGCGCGGTTGCCGACGACGAATTGATGGCAGAGGCCAGCAAGATGGCCGCCCAATTAGCCGCTGGACCGCGTCTGTCTCATGGCATGGTGAAAAAACTGCTGGCCTCAACCTTTAACGAGAGTCTCGAGACTCAAATGGAACTGGAGTCACAGGGTATCGCCAGCGTGATGAATACAGCTGATGGGCGTGAAGGCATTGAGGCCTTCAAGGGTAAACGCAAACCCGAATTCAAGCTCTGATAGCCTATCTGCTCATCTGAGTCCGCAGTCGCGGACTCAGATAACGCCTCCCTTCATACCTCCGGCAGGGTTTCGCAGGCCATAAAGTGCCGAGCCACCTTGGCCAGACCGTGCGCATCGCTACTTCCTGCCAACTCCCGACAGGAGTGCATGGCAAAAGTCGGCACACCAATATCCACGGTTCGCACGCCCAGCTCCGAAGACGTAATCGGGCCAATAGTGCTACCACACCCCATATCGCTGCGAATCACAAACTGCTGAACCGGCACATCGCAGGCTTTGCAGAACGCACTAAACAGCGTATTGGTCTCACTGGTGCTGGCGTAACGCTGATTCGCATTAATTTTGATAACAGGCCCCGCATTCAGCAAAGGGCCGTGATTATTGTCATGGCGATCCGCATAGTTCGGATGAACACCGTGGGCATTGTCCGCCGATACCATCAGCGAGCGATTGATCGCACGCTCAAAGTCTTCATAACTGCCCACAATGCGCTTGAGGATGGCTTTAAGCATCGGGCCCTGCGCGCCAATGGCGGACTGACTGCCAACCTCTTCATGATCATTGCAGACCAGTACGCTGTGTGTCGCGTCGCCGGCAGCGAGCAAACCAGCCAGCCCAACGTAACAGGACAGCAGGTTATCCAGTCGAGCGCTGGCAATAAATTCATTGCGCCAACCTACCTGTGCCGGCGCTTGGGTGTCGAACAGACTGAGATCAAAGTCCACCACTTCATTGGCTACTGCGTAGCCACTGCCGCGCAGATGCTCAAGCAAGAGGCTCTGCAGATCCGTATCGCCTTCGTTGTGACAGACAATCGGCGGCATATCGGTCTGCGGATTCACCGTGCGCGAGTTATTGGCTTCGCGATCCAGATGAATCGCCAGACTGGGAATAATCGCGATCGGTCGTTTTAAGTTGATGAGACAGCGTCGATGTTTGCCCTCAGACGTTTTAAAGTGCACTCGCCCCGCCAAGGAAAGATCCCGGTCAAACCACGGGTTTAACAGCGCACCGCCATACACCTGCACGCCCCACTGCCGATAGCCTTTCTTTTCCAAATCCGCATGGGGTTTGAGTTTCAGACAAGGGCTATCCGTGTGCGCCCCCCACAGCCGCCAGCCTCCGTCCAGCAGCGGCTTCTGCCCATAAACAAAGGCCACCAGGCTAGACTGGTTTCGCTGCACATAATACTTACCCCCCGGTTTCAACTGCCAGGCATCAGCCTCATTGAGCTCCGTGAAACCGGCTTCGACCAGTCGCCTACTCATTTCGGCGACCGCGTGAAAAGGGGTTGGGCTGGCCTCAAGAAAGGCCAGCATGTCTTCATTAAATGCGTTCTGTTCGATCATCAAGACGTCCGCGAAAGGTTTTCCAGGCGGGCCAGCAGACTGGAGGTATCCCAGCGCGCACCGCCCAGCGATTCAACTTCACTGTAGAACTGATCCACCAGCGCTGTGACCGGTAGATGGCTTTTATTGCGCCGGCCTTCCGCCAGCGCGTAATTGAGATCCTTGCGCATCCATTCCACCGCGAAACCGAAGTCGTACTGACCTTCAATCATCGTCTGGTAGCGGTTTTCCATTTGCCAGGATTGGGCAGCGCCCTTGGAAATCACATCGACGACTTCCGCCGGGTCAAGGCCAGCTTTTTTGGCAAACTGAATGCCTTCTGCCAAACCCTGTACCAGCCCGGCAATACAAATCTGGTTAACCATTTTGGTCAGCTGCCCGGCTCCTACCTCACCGAGTCGGCGGGCACGCTTTGCGTAGCATTCGAGTACCGGCAGCAATTCATCACAATCCTTTTCTGCTCCACCCATCATGATCGTCAGGGCGCCGTCTTCGGCCCCCTTCTGACCACCGGAAACCGGTGCATCCACAAACCGGACACCCGCTTCTGTCGCCGCTACGCCCATGCGACGGGCCAGCTCCGCTGAAGTCGTGGTGTGATCACACAACAGCGAGCCCGACTTCATGGCGTTCAACACGCCACCTTCTCCTGTCAGTATCGCTTCAACATCTTCATCGGCGCCGAGACAGCAGAACACCATATCCGCGTCTTTCACCGCCTCTGCCGGCGTTTCCGCTCGCTGCCCCGCATAATGTTCGGTCCAACGACTGGCCTTATCCGCACTGCGATTAAAAACCGTCACCTCATGGCGCGCGGCTAGGTGCCCGGCCATGGGAAAACCCATCACGCCAAGACCAATAAACGTGGTTTTCAATGAACCCGGTTGGGGATCTTTCTGAGTCATCTGTTTGCCCTAAAGTTGGCTGTAGGCAGTAGCAAAAATCGCAGCCGCCAGCAGCACTCGATACACCGCAAACGGTACCAGACCGATGCGTTCAACCCAACGCATAAACCAGCCGATGCATAAAAATGCCGTAACCCCGGACAGGGCCATGGCGCTGAGGAGTACAGCCCAGTCAATCGCATTACCCGCACCGAACAGATCCAGGGATTTAAGCAGTGCCGCACCGGAAATCACGGGAATCGACAGAAGAAAAGAAAAGCGGGAGGCTTCTACCAGACTCAAGCCGAGAAACGCCGCGGCGGTAATCGTGATCCCGGAGCGAGACGTGCCGGGCACCAGTGCCAAGGCCTGAGCAAAGCCGATAATCAGAACCATGGCTAATGTCAGATCACGACAGCGTTTGTCCGCCGCGAAGCGCTGAGCAAAGCCCAGCAGAATGCCAAAGACCAGCGTGGTCGTTCCCAGCACCCAAGCTGTTCGTAAATGGACCTCGATCAGATCATCGAGCAAAAGCCCCAGAATGACGGCCGGCAGTGTTCCCACAATGACCCACCAGGCCAGACGACTGTTATCCGTAGCTTGGCGCGAGCCCAGGCTTTTCAACCACGCCATTAGCAGCTCAACAATATCCTTGCGAAAATACAGCACCACCGCCAGCAGAGAGCCGAAATGCACTGCCACATCGAAAGCCAGGCCCTGATCCTGCCAGCCGAGCAGTGCCGCGGGCAAAACCAGATGCCCGGAACTGGAAACCGGCAGAAACTCGGTTAGCCCCTGAACAACAGCCAGAATAAGTGCCTGCAATAGATCCATCAGGGGTGATCCCTCAAAATTATGTGAAAGGTTAAATCAACGCCAGGCGACGTCGTCTCTCAGATAGCTCGGGATGGCCTGCTCCACACTGACGGCGTTTCCATCCTTCAGCGCGACGGCGCCAAGCTCGGCAACCGCGCCACCGCGAGCCAATAGTTCGGCATCCTGAACGCCACTCACGCCTGAAAGTCGATCGCCATAGCTCAGACCGGAGCCAACCACATACTGTGCCTGCTCACCCGGCAGCATCGCCTCCGGCGCGCTCAGTTGCTCAGTCTGAAACGCTTGAGCGATTCCGTTAACCACGCGGTATTGGCACCAGTAGATTTCGTCCATCCGCGCATCAACGCAACTGGTAATAACCTCGCCATCCGCCAATGACCACCGGCTTTTCGCGGTCTGCGCCAGAGCCTGCAAACTCGATACGGGAATACAGGGCAACTCACTCGCCAGCGCCAGCCCTTGCACCACCGCCGCACAAACCCGCAAGCCGGTAAACGAGCCAGGGCCACGCCCAAAGGCGATACCATCGAGTGCACTCAATCGCAGACCGCCCTCGGCCAGCAACGCATCGACCATGGGAAGAATGTGCTGGGTGTGGGACTTCGGCAAAATTTCGTGCTTCTCCAACAACTCTCCCTGCCGCAATAGCGCCAGCGAGCAGGCATCGGCCGAAGTTTCAATTGCCAGCAACGTGGCCATCCGGGAGCTCCCCACTTACAATACCAACAGATAAAACGATAATTTTTAGCGGGCGAATCATACCACAGCACCCACTTTCCGGCAGACGCAAACCCATGGCAGCAACACCATCGATGTCACCTCACCAACAGCTCGACGCGATTATTCTTGCCGGCGGCGAAGGTCGTCGAGTCGGCGGACGAGACAAGGGCTTGCTTGATTGGCAGGGTAAACCGCTTATCGCGTGGGTTATAGAGTGTATTGCGCCACAGGTGAAGCAGGTATACATCAGCGCCAATCGCAATATCGAAGCCTACGCGGCCTTTGGCTATGCCGTGCACACGGACCAGTCGAATGACTTTCGCGGCCCACTGGCCGGCATTGCCGCCTGTGCCGCGCACTGCAGCAGTGATTGGGTTCTGGTCGTTCCCTGTGACTGCCCCGCCTTGCCGAATGAACTTGCGGAGAAACTGCTGGCGACGGCAGTGAGCGAATCACTAGAAGCCAGCTACGCCGTGGATGAGGCGCGCGCCCACTTTCTCTGCGCCGTTTTTCAAAAACAAGCCTTGGAAGGCCTGAAAACCCGGCTGCAGGGGGACGATTTGAGTGTGAAAGGCTGGCTTAAAACGCTGCGGTGCAAACCGACAGCATTTGCAGGAATGAAGGACGCTTTCCTGAATCTCAATACTCTGGAAAGCAAAAGGCGGTAACTGCCGAGCAGCTACCGCCTCTGATCTTATTTCACCGTCTGTATTCCTACAGAACGATTACTTAGCCTTACGCTTCGCCGGGGCTCTTTTCTTAGCTGCGGTTTTACGCTTGGCTGGCGCCTTTCTGACGGCCTTTTTCTTAGCAGCTGCCTTCTTGGCTGGAGCTTTCTTTGCAGCTGCTTTTTTCGGAGCCGCTTTACGCTTGGCAGCAGCCTTGCGTTTTTTCGGCGCCGCTTTTTTAGCAGCTTTCTTCTCAGCAGCCTTAGCTTTGGCTTCCAGCTTCTTGGCAGCCTGCTTATGCTTGGTTGTCAGTTTACGCGTAATAGACGCCAGCTTCTTCTTGTTGGCAGCTGTGCGCTTCTTGCGCCAACGAGCCTGGAAGGCTGACAACGCTTTTTTCAGGTCAGCTTCGGTTTTATCGTCCAGCGCTTTAGCGCGCTCAGCGACTTTATCCTTAACTGCCTGCTCAGAGGCTTTAATCTTGGCTTCAACCTGAGCTTTCGACAGGCTCAGCTTGGCTTTAGCCATTGCCTCACGCGATTTACGCATTTTTTCATTGGCACGCTTCACAGCGTTGCCAGCGCGTTTTGCAGCATTCTTGTCAGTTTTCTTACCTGACTTGGCTGCTTTCGCTTTTGCCGCGGTTGCCGCGTTTTTAGCAGTCGCTACAGCTTTGCGATCTGCCTCTACGGCTTTGGTTGCTTTTGTAAGAGCGGCTTCTGCTTTCTTAACTGCCGGCGTGGTTGTTACAGCTTTCCGCGCTCGTTTCTTGGCAGGAGCCTTTCTTGTTTTTGCTTTCGCTTTTGCTTTTTTAACGGCCATTTTTTTTCTCCTCGACACGCATCAACAGAAACTGTCGAAATCAAAATAGCACATAAATTAAACAACAGCCAAGAAATCAACAGAAAAATCAGTGGATTCCAAATAAATTCTGATTACTTTGTTCACGTTTCGACTGTAAATCGAACGCGCGAGTTTGCTCGCGCATTCAATTTAATGTGACGAGAGCTTTCTTTTTATTATGTCTGTGAAAAACCCCACGTGCTTTTCGGAATCATTCAGGCAGGGAATATAAGAAAAGCTTTCGCCACCGTTTTCATAGAAAATTTCGGCCGCTTCAGTGTCGAGCTCTTCCAAGGTTTCGAGGCAATCCGCAGCAAACGACGGTGCGATAACATCGACACTTTTCACCCCGCTTTTAGCTAGCTCCGCCACGGTTTTATCGGTATAGGGCTGCAGCCATTCCGCTTTGCCCAATCTAGATTGATAGGTCATCAGCCACTGATCGCTGTTCAATCCCAGCGCCTTTGCCAGACTTTCGGCGGTTTCCTGACAGTGTTGCTGGTAAGGATCACCAAGGTCGACATTGCGCTTGGGAATACCGTGAAATGACATGAGCAGACGGTCCGACTGACCGTGCGTCTGCCAGTGAGCGCGCACGCTGTCTGCCAAAGCCTCAATATAGGCTTGCTCATCATGATAATTACGCAGCCACGACCACTGCGGTATATCGCGACGCCCCATAAAGTAACGCGCGACCGCATCCATAGCGGCTGCGGTTGTGGTGGCGGAATACTGGGGGTAAAGCGGAACAAAATAGAACTCTTTTGCGCCCTTCGCTTCCAATTCTTCGATCACTTCAACCAGACCGGGTTTGCCGTAGGTCATCGCCAGCTCTACCGCGATGTCCTGACCCAGTTTTTCCTGAATACCCGCCACCAGCCGCTGACTAAACAGGCGCAAGGGGGAATCTCCCATTGCCCATAGGGGTTGGTACTTTTTAGCCACCTTCGGTGAACGAAATGGGAGGATGATGAGGTTCAGAATGAGCCACCAGATTGGGCGCGGCACTTCAACGACCCGGCGATCCGAGAGGAAATCTTTCAGAAATGCCCTGACCCCCGCACTGTCCGGATTATCCGGTGTGCCGAGATTAATCAGTATGACGGCCTTTCCACTCATGCTTTCCCCCAATGTGATTAGCTGGATGAATTATTTGCGCCGACCATTATACCGGCAAAAAAAAAGCGCCGACCGGCGCTTTACGAGAGTTCAGTGCAAAGGGATCAACCCAGAGCACTCAACACGCGCTGTTTGATTTCATCGACGCTACCAACCCCTTCTACACGGGCGTAGCTTGGCGCATCGGCACCACTCAGCTGCTGGTAAAAATCCACCAGAGGTTTGGTCTGCTCGTGATAAACCGATAGACGCTTGCGAACCGTATCTTCCTGATCGTCCTCGCGCTGAACCAGCGCTTCACCGGTCACATCGTCAACACCCTCCTGCTTCGGCGGATTGTTGACGACGTGGTAGGTACGTCCCGAGGCCTCGTGGACGCGACGGCCACTCATGCGCGATACGATTTCTTCGTCAGCAACCGCAATTTCCAGAACCTTGTCGATGGTAACACCGGCCTGCTGCAGGGCTTCAGCCTGAGGAATCGTACGAGGGAAGCCATCAAACAGGAAACCGTTGGCGCAATCCGCTTCCTTTATACGCTCTTTCACCAGGGCAATAATGATGTCATCAGACACCAGACCACCGGAGGTCATAACTTCCTTAACCTGAAGGCCCAGCTCGGATTCTGCCTTGACGGCAGCCCGCAGCATATCGCCAGTCGAGATCTGCGGAATGGCAAAATGCTCGCAGATAAACTGTGCTTGAGTGCCTTTCCCTGCTCCTGGCGGCCCCAACAAAATAACGCGCATGGTTCGCTCCAAAGGTAGTGTAACCGGGTTGCGGGCTGGAGGGCGCCCGCAAAAAGAGGCGACAAGATACACAGCAAGCCGCCTGAGCACAACCCCGTGGCCGGCCACAACCGCCACCGCACGGGAGGTTGAGCGGCCCTCCTTATCCGGAAATCCACCTATTTTGCCCACATTTTCCTTGCGAAAAACGCGAATTGGGCTCTATGATGAAAGTGAGCGTTTTGCTTGTCTCAACTCGGAAGGTTCTATGGAAATCAAAGAGCTGCTCGATCTTTGGGAAGATACTGCAAGAGCTGAATTGACCAAAGATGTGTTCGAAGTTCGCCTGCCTCTAGAAGAGGCCTCCAAGCTTCAAGCCCTGGCGGAACTCTATCCGCTTCGTTCTGTTGAAGAAATCATCACTGACCTGTTATCCGCCTCATTGGCGGAAGTCGAACGTACATTACCCTATGTACGTGGCAGTGCTGTGGTGTCTCACGACGAACTGGGTGATCCGCTGTATGAGGATATCGGGCCGACGCCCCGCTATCGCTCGCTGCTGCAGAAGCATCTGGCGAACTACAAAACAGCCGGCCATTAGTCGGCGTTTTTAAGGGCCTTTTTGGCCTGCTCCCACAGCGACTCGAGGGTTGCGGGGGACAGCTCCCCCAAGGATTTATCAGAGAGCTGTTCCATCTGCTGAAATCGCGCCTCGAACTTGCGGTTTGCCGCGCGCAGTACGGTTTCAGCGTCCAACCCAAGGTGGCGGGCGAGATTGACGACCACAAAAATCAGGTCGCCCATTTCTTCGGCCTGATGATCCTTATCTCCGCTGGCAATCGCTTCAGCCAGCTCGGCCCGCTCTTCGTCGAGTTTATCGAACACGCCGCCAACCGCTTGCCAGTCAAAACCGATGGTAGCGGCTCGCTTTTGTAGTTTTTGCGCGCGTTTCAGAGCAGGCAGTGCCGTTGGAATGTCATCAAGCACGCCATTTTGGGCTTTGGCGGCGCGCTCTTCCGCTTTGATCTCTTCCCAACGCCGCTTGATCTCGGCTTCATCAATCGCACGCCCATTCGTTGGTTTATCGAGCTCGCCTTCCGGGAAGACATGGGGGTGGCGGCGCAGCAGTTTGCTGACAATGGCATCGGTTACCTCACTAAAGGTGAAATCACCCGCCTCTTCTGCCAGCTGGCTGTAAAACACAACCTGAAACAGCACGTCGCCCAGTTCCTGACGGATCTGTTCTGTGTCGCCGGACTCGATGGCATCGATTAACTCATAGCATTCTTCGAGGGTATGCGGCGCGATGGTCTGGTAGGTCTGTTTAAGGTCCCAGGGGCAACCGTGCTCCGGGTCGCGCAGGCAGCGCATCAGGGTTCGCAGGTCATCCAGACTATACATTTACAACTCGCTGATCCGTCTGACCGCGGCGACGTTGGGCAGCCCGTTGAGTTTGGCAAACAGGTTGGCCAGTTCTGCCAGACCCGGTACCTCAACCCGCAAGGTCATCGATGCGATATGACTCTTAACATCGGTGTCGGTCGACATGGAAATCACATTGATATGCTCGTTGCTCAGCAGGAAAGTAATATCCCGCAGTAGCCCCTGACGGTCATATGCCTCAATGGCAATATCCACCGGATAGGTTTCGGTTTTCCGCCCGGCCCAGCTAACCTCGACAATACGCTCAGGTTCTACCGCCTGCAGATGCAGCAGTTTTTTGCAGTCCTGGCGGTGAATGCTGACACCCCGGCCGACAGTAATATAGCCAACGATGGCTTCACCCGGCAGCGGTTTGCAGCACCCGGCAATGTGGGTCAACAGGTTGCCCACCCCGCTGATGCTGATATCTCCGGAACCGTCGCTGTTTGACGGCGCCACCGTCTGCAATATGGGTTGCTTGGGTGTTTCCCGCCCCAACAGCGCATGGGCGGTTTTGATCACTTGCATGGAGCTCAGGTCACCCGCGCCAACCGCCGCATACATGTCGTCGACGCTCGCACAGTTCAAGCCATTGGCGATGGTCTTGTAGTCGACGCTGGTTAAGCCGAGGCGTTTGAACTCTTTCTCCAGCAGGTAACGACCGGCCAGCACATTGTCTTCCTTGGCCTGCTGCCGGAACCAATGCTGAACCTTGGTTCGCGCGCGGGAGGTTTTCAGGTAGCCCAGATTGGACTGCAGCCAGTCTCGGCGCGGGGCGTTTTCCTTGCCCGTCAGAATTTCCACCCGCTCGCCGGTCTGCAAAGTGTAGGTCAGCGGCACAATGCGGCCGTTAACTTTCGCTCCTCGACAGCGATGCCCCACCTCAGTATGAATGTGGTAGGCAAAATCCAGCGGTGTCGATCCGTATTTCAGATTGACCACGTGTCCATCTGGCGTGAAGACGTAAACCCTGTCCTGTGCCTGCTGCAGGTGTTCGGAAATATCGAGGCTGTCGCCGCTTTCCTCGTGCCAGTCCAGCACCTGACGCAGCCACGCAATCTTTTCTTCGTAGCCGATGGTGTTCTTGCTGGAACCGTCTGCGCCCTTGTAGCGCCAGTGCGAACAGACCCCGAACTCGGCCTCTTCGTGCATGCTTTGGGTTCGAATCTGCACTTCGAGTACCTTACCCATAGGCCCGATTACCGCGGTATGCAGTGAGCGGTAGCCGTTTTCTTTCGGGTTAGCGATGTAATCGTCGAATTCGTTGGGAATATTGCGCCAGAGGCCGTGAATCACGCCCAGCACGGTGTAGCAGGATTTTATATCAGGCACCAGAATACGCACCGCACGAATATCGTATACCTGAGAAAACCCGATACCCTTGCGCTGCATTTTGCGCCAGATACTGTAGATGTGCTTGGCTCGGCCGACGATCTCCGCCTCTACACCCTCTTTCTCCAGCGCACTGGAAATCAACGCGAGCGCTTCATCGATGTAGCGCTGTCGATCCAGTCGCTTTTCATCCAGCAGCTTGGCGATTTTTTTGTAGGCCAGCGGTTGAAGGTAGCGAAAGCTGAGATCCTCAAGCTCCCACTTGATATGACCGATACCCAGTCGATGCGCCAGCGGTGCGTAGATATCGAAGACTTCGCGTGCAACCCGGTAGCGCTTTTCAGGCTTGTTTTTAACGGCGCGTATTGCGGAGGTCCGTTCCGCCAGCTTGATCAGGGCCACCCGCACATCATCTACCAGTGCGACCAACATTTTACGGATGGTTTCACTTTGTGCCTCGGACTGGCCGAGTATCTGGGAGTCGTGCTGGGAGGCGTTCATCACGGTAATGGCAGCCATGCGCTGCACACCGTCAATCAGCTTGTGAACTACCGCTCCGTAGCGCTTTTCTACCTCGGCGAGATCCAGCCGGCCCTCACGCACGGAACGGTAGAGGGCAGCGGCCACCAGCGCATCCTGATCCAGATGCAGGTCGGACAGGATCTCCACCATCTCAAGGGCGGTGAAAAAGCTCGCCATCGGCAGTGTATTGTTGTGGGATGAGCCGGTACGGCGGGCACATTCAGCGCTAAGCTCACAGGCGCTGATCAGTACGCCGATATCGACTTCCTTCTCATTGACCCCGAGCCTTTTGGCCCAGGCCTGCAGGTCAACTTCACCATCGGCCGCCAGAGGGTAGTCTTCGCGTACTTTTACCATGATGAGACCATTCGCTGTTCAGTCAGACGTCGCCGAGGCTCAGGCCCGTTGCCCTGACAGCGCCTCGTTAAAGACGCCCGTCGACAGATAACGGTCACCTCGGTCGCAGACAATGGCAACGATAATGGCGTTCTCAACCGTTTCCGACAGACGCAGCGCACCTGCTACCGCACCGCCCGACGAAACGCCGCACAATATTCCTTCTTCGGCGGCAAGACGTCGCATGGTCACTTCCGCCGTCTTCTGATCCATGTCGATAATGCGATCAACCCGCGCCGCGTCGTAAATCTTGGGCAGGTAAGCTTCAGGCCAGCGCCGAATTCCCGGAATAGACGAACAATCATCTGGCTGCAAGCCAACGATTTCGATGGCTGGATTTTTCTCTTTCAAATAGCGGGACACGCCCATGATGGTGCCTGTCGTCCCCATCGAGCTGACAAAATGGGTGATCTGGCCATCTGTCTGCTGCCAGATTTCGGGGCCGGTACCGGTGTAGTGAGCCTCAGGGTTATCCGCATTGCCGAATTGATCGAGCACCACGCCTTTGCCCTCATCCTGCATTTTCAGCGCCAGATCCCGCGCGCCTTCCATGCCCTCCTCCTGAGTCACTTCCACTAGCTCGGCGCCATAGGCGGCCATGGCCAGCTTACGCTCCAGACTCATGTGACTCGGCATAATCAGAACCATGCGATAGCCCTTGATGGCGGCCGCCATGGCCAGCGCAATACCGGTATTGCCGCTGGTAGCTTCGATCAGCGTGTCGCCCGGCTTGATATCACCGCGCTGCTCTGCGCGATTGATCATGCTCAACGCCGGCCGATCCTTGACCGAACCCGCCGGATTGTTGCCCTCGAGTTTGACCAGAATCTTGTTACTGGTATTGCCGGGCAGGCGTTGCAGGCGCACCAGCGGTGTGCCGCCGACAAAATGCTCAATGGTAGGAAATTCAATCATGTACTGCGCCAGATACCTTATTTGAGGCGGGTATTATAGGTGGATTTACGCGGAAGAGTTGGGCATATTCACACTCACTATCCGCTGCCCGCGAAGTTTACCATTAATGCAAGGCGCCCGCTTCCAATGCCCAAGCTAGCCATCCGCCAGCAGATCATGGTACTGGCAATCCTGCCCTTCCTGCTGGTTGCGGGTGGCACCGGGCTGTTTCTGCTGAAAAGCTACCTGACGGAGGTTCACCACCTCGACGAAACACTGGCGGAACGCTCGGCCCGCCTGCTGGCCCGGCATGCCGCGGCCGCGCTGCGCCAGGGTGACTCAGAAGGCCTTGACGACCTTCTTGCCAGCAGCTTCGACCGGCAGACCGTGGGTGCCGGCCTGTTGGACATGGACGGGAACTGGCTTGGACAGCGCGGTGCGCCGATCAAACCCAATCTTAGCCTGCCCTTCGAGCGCGGCAGCCCGGTCTGGCACGAGCAGCAGTTAACCGCCTATTGGCCGGTCTATCGCTACGACCATACCGATCTCTCGCCGACATCCGGCACCGAGCCTGCGCAGCTGGGTTGGGCCGTTATCACCTCCAGCCACAATCACTTTCTTCAGGCCCGCTACGGCGTTATCGCACTCAGTCTGGTATGGCTATTGTTGAGTCTTTTGCTGGTGGTTTACCTCGGCGGCCGCCTGACCCGAAATTTCGACAACTCCATCAAGCAGACCCACCAGCTACTCAGCAACCTCGATCAGCACGACTGGAGTACCCGCCTGCCCCATTCAAAGAATCGCGACTGGCAGCTTCTGTTTAGCGCAATCAATGAGCTGGCTCATCGCACCCAGCAACATCTGCGGCAGCTGAAAAACGAAGTCGAGCACAGTAATCAGGATCTGCAGCGCACACTGGAAAGCCTTGAAATCAGCAATATGGAGTTGGCACTGGCCCGGGAAGAAGCCCTGTCGGCCAGCCAGTCCAAATCGGAGTTTCTGGCCAACACCAGTCATGAGGTGAGGACGCCGCTAACGGGCATACTTGGCTTCTGCAACGTGTTGCTGCAATCAGAAACCAATCCCCGTCGCCGGGAATATATCGACACCATCAAACATTCCGCGGAGCACCTCCTGCGGGTACTGAATGACATTCTGGATCTATCCAAGATCGAGGCGGGCAAATTCTCACTCCAGTATCAGCCCTTCGATCTACTACCAGTGATTGAAGAAAGCGCCAGTCTGTTCTCCCAGCAGGCCGCCGACAAAGGCATTGAGCTCATTGTTGATGCGGAAGAACCGCTCCCACTTCGGGTCATGGGAGATTCTGCTCGTCTGAAACAACTGCTCACCAACCTGATCAGTAATGCGGTCAAATTTACCGACGCAGGGCAGGTTCTAATTCACCTGCGAGCCGAAGAGACCGAGTCAGGACTCATCAGCCTGAGCGTCATCGATACCGGGATCGGTATCAGCTCGCCGGAACAATCCAAGCTATTTCAGGCGTTCCAGCAACTGGATGGCACTGACACGCGCCAACACGGTGGGACCGGGCTTGGTCTGGCTGTAGTAAAACGGCTGACAGACCTGATGGGCGGGAGCATTCAGGTCAACAGTGAGCTCGGGCGCGGCGCACACTTTGAGGTTCGCCTGCCCTTAACACCGGAAACAACGAAAGCGCTCCCGGTAGAAGCTAAAGGCATTACCGTTCATATCTGGGAAGAAAATCCAGATGCCCGCCGTGCCCTGAGGCGCCGCCTCCGGGCGCATGCTTATGAGGTGGAAAGCCATGGTCAGTTGGAAGAGCTGTTAGCGATAACCGGAAGCGGCAATACACTAATTGCCGGCTTTGCCAGTCAGCACAGTTTTTCTGCCGCCGAAGCGCAGCTAACAGCCCACCCCGACGTCATTATTTTGCTGCCCAGTCTCGCCGGTGTGCTGGCGCGGCAAGACCACGTATTCCTGCAAAAGCCCTTGAGTGAGCGCAAATTGCTAGAGGCGCTGCAGGGGCGTGACGAACGCGCCGGACCGCAACCGGCCCCCACCAGCTCCGTGCTGGTTGTCGACGACAACGACAGTAACCGCCTGCTGCTCAGCGCGCTGCTGGAAGAACTCGGCACCAATGGCACACTGTGCGCCAGCGGTCGCGAGGCAGTCGCACTGTGCGAACATCAGTCTTACCCGCTGATCATCCTGGATCTTCAGATGCCGGATATGAACGGTACAGAAACGGCGCGCGCTATTCGCCAATGCGCCTTAAACAAGAACAGTTATCTGGTCGCCCTTTCGGCACATCTGCCGGATGAGAGCGAGTCCGCAGCGCTGGCGTTGTTCGACAGGGTACTGCTTAAGCCGATGACTCTGACAACCCTGGCACAGCTGCTGCAGGCTCACAGCGATGGCGAGGCCGTCGTCAGCCAAGCCCTCTGTATCGAACGCGCCAATCACCAACCTGAACTTGCCAAGGTCCTGTTGAAACGCTTTCTGTTCAGTCTGGAAGCAACCCGTGAAGAATGGAAAAGTGCCGTCAGTGAACGCGACAGCGAAGCGGTTCGGTCATTGACTCACCAACTGCTCGGCGCCTGCCGTTATGTGGGGGTACCGGCGCTTGAGCTGCAGATGGAAACGATTCAATCAGAGATCAATGAAGGTCTGACATCACAGGTCTGGAAGACCGCCGAGGAAAGCCTGAAGGCAATGGATGCACTATTGGCTTGGCACGCCGAAGAGACGGCCGACTCAACGAGTTTGGCCTGAGTTTAATCAGCGCTCAAGCACCACAAAGGCCTGCGCCAGATCCGATTCATCCGTCAGCGCAATATGACTGCTTGTAATACCCTGCCGTTTAATCGTCTCCGCCGCAGCCCCGTAGAATTGAAGCTCCGGTTTGCCCTGTTGGTTATTCAGCACCTCGATTTCACATAACCGGGCGTGCTCCCCAATGCCAACACCCAAGGCCTTGGCTGCGGCCTCTTTCGCTGCAAAGCGCTTGGCGAGATAACTCGGGTTACACCCCCTCGCTTCAAATTGCCGGCGCTCACCGGCAGATAACAGGCGTGCCAGAAAGCGCTCACCAAAGCGATTCCAGGTAGCCTCTACCCGTGCAATGTAAATTAGATCGGTTCCTATACCCACGATCACTGGTTTCGCCCTCTAAACAGTTCCCGACTTTTGAGAGGCTCACGCCCGATCAAGGGAACCAGCGCCTGCCGGCATACACTCTTCAACAAGCGAAGTTGTTCCGCGCGCCACTGTGGCAGGCCACTGTACTCATCCACACCCGCCGGCGAGAGCTCACGCAACTCTCGCCCCAGGAAATGGGGAGCCGATGGGGGTGCCACTTTGAACCCTCCCTCGGGATCGAGCTGGTAGGCCGTATCGTGTTCCAACTCCGGCCCAAAACTCAAACCATAGCCTAATTGTTCGAGCAGCGTCAGCTCATAAAAGCGCAGGATGGTTTCCAAGGTGCCCCGATCGCCGCTCGACCACTGCTCAAGCTGACTCAAGCTTTGAGCATAACTCTGCCACAAGCGCGGGTGCGGATCACAGCGATGAAGCGCTCTAAGGCTAAGCTCGTTCAAATACAGGGCTGCGTACAGGGCATCGCCTTTCAGGCTGCGGCGCTCGCGCACTTCTGCACTGGCCAGTGTTTTCAGGTCACCGCGACCGGTACAGCTGATGTCCAGCAACTGAAACGGCTGCAACACGCTGGCGCGCTCACGGGCCTTGGCGCTGGTACCCCGTGCACTGCGGGCAACCGCACCCAAACGCCCCTGATATTGCGTAAAGAGTTCGATGATCAGACTGGAATCCCTAAACGGGCGGTGATGAAGCAGGAAAGCAGGTTCGAAGTCCTGTTCCATCTTATTCGTCGTCGTAGCCCAGACTGCGCAGAGCGCGCTCGTCATCAGACCAACCGGATTTGATTTTGACCCACAAATTCAGCATCACTTTGCCATCAATGAGTTTCTCGATGTCCAGACGAGCCTCTCTCCCGATGGATTTCAGGCGCGAGCCACCTTTGCCTATCAGGATTTTCTTCTGGCCGTCACGCTCAACATAGATTGCAGCACTGATATGCGTCACACCGCGCTCAAGCTTGTACTGCTCAATCTCCACGGTCATTGCGTAGGGCAATTCATCGCCGAGTTGGCGAGTAATTTTTTCTCGGACAATCTCTGCCGTAAGAAAGCGCATGCTGCGGTCAGTAATTTGCTCTTCGTCGAAAAAGTGCGGACCTTCCGGCAAGTAGGCATCCAGCGTCTGCTCCAGCGCAGTCAGGTTATCTGCCCGCAGCGCCGACACCGGTACAACCTGCGCATAGTTATGCTCGCTGTTGCGCGCGGCAATGAAGGGTAGCAGCTCGGCCTTGTCTTCGAGCTTGTCGACTTTGTTGATAACCAGCAAAACGGGGCACTGGTAGTTCTTTAACTGCTCCAGCACCCAGGCATCTTCCTCGGTCCATCGCCCGGCTTCAATCACAAAGGCAATCACATCTACATCGCGCAGGCTGGTGGTAGCAGCCCGGTTCATATAGCGGTTAATGGCGCGCTTCTGACCGCGGTGCAGGCCGGGCGTATCAACATAGATCGCCTGGATCTGGTCACGGGTCTTAATCCCCAATACCCGGTGGCGGGTGGTCTGGGGCTTACGCGAGGTAATACTGATTTTCTGCCCCAGAATATGATTCAGCAGGGTAGATTTGCCCACATTGGGGCGACCGACAATCGCGATATATCCGCAACGGCTTTCTGTCATGATTTGCTCTGTAGTATGTCTAACATGGCCTGCGCTGCGGCCTGCTCTGCTTTCTTGCGAGACCCGGCACGCGCCTGCACCGGCTCCGGGTGCAGAGCGGTACGGCAACTCACTTCAAACTGCTGTTCGTGGGCCAACCCGGATTGTTCCACCAAACTATAGTCTGGCAACGCTTCTGCTCGGGCCTGCAGAAATTCCTGAAGCCGGGTTTTGGCATCTTTCAGTGCCTCCCCGGACGACAAGGATTCCATGCGCGCTTTAAACCATCGCTGCACGCAGTCGCGCGCGGTGGCGAAGCCGGCTTCGGTGTAAATCGCGCCGATTAGCGCCTCCACGACGTCAGCAAGTATGGAATCGCGGCGATGGCCACCGCTTTTAAGCTCACCACCACCAAGTAGAACGTAGTCGCCCAACTCAAATTCTCTGGCGACTTTGGCAAGGGTCGCGCCTTTTACAAGGCTGGCGCGCATTCTGCTTAATTCACCCTCTGGGGCAGAAGGAAAGTGCTGACTCAGCGCCTCGGCAATGACCAGACTCAATACCGCATCACCCAGAAACTCCAGCCGTTCATTGTTGTCTTTCCCGGCTGAACGATGGCGCAGTGCTCGCTCCAACAGGGCTGTGTCCTGAAACACATAGCCCAAGTGATTAGAGAGCTTGCGGTAGTCAGACATTAGCGACGCGGGATCTCGTAGACAAGATTGTCAAACTTAACCACCGCATCGATGTTGTAAATCAGCGGGACTCGCACTTCATAGCGTGCATCCATGATGATGACATTGCGCTCCGTCTTGAACTTGATATCTCTCAAGTCGATGGTCTCAATGCGGTTCGTAATAAACGCACCTTGCATGGACTTGCGAATCTCCGACGCGGTCATTTCCTTGGACGCTGGATCGTTCGCGGCATTTTTAACCACCTGCCGAATGGTCACATGATCCAAATAAATCGGGACCAGTCGGAACGCACACAAGCCCAGCAGGCCAGCGACCGAGATAATCACCGCCCACTGGATAATACCGAGGCCACGCTGTTTGTAAGGTAATTGCATCGTTGACTCCTTGTTATTATGCAGGTGCGATCAACGGATCGTTCCCACTCTATCAAAGCTGGGCAACTCACTAATGGAGCGCCAATGCATCCAGATGGCGAAGGCCTTACCAACAATATTGGCTTCCGGTACAGCGCCCCATACTCGGCTGTCACTACTGTTATCCCGGTTGTCGCCCATCATAAAGTAGTGACCGGGCTCGACCACCACTCTGAAATCACCACGATCCTGCCGTAACTCGGTGCGGATCAGATGCTCGCGGTCACCAAGCGACTCGCGAAGAATGTGTTCGCTGGGATTTAGCGGAGGCACTTCAGCCAATAACTGCTGCGTCATCTCCTTGCCATTCACGTAGAGCACTTTGTCACGATATACCAGCTCATCGCCGGGCAAACCCACTACGCGCTTAATGAAATAACGGCTGTCATGAGGTGGGAAAAACACCATCACATCGCCCCGCTCCGGCTCACCGACCTCGACAATTTTGGTGCCAACCACGGGCAGACGCACGCCGTAGCTGAACTTGTTAACCAGAATATAGTCCCCAACCTCGAGGCTGGGCACCATGGAAGCAGAAGGAATTTGAAAGGGTTCGGCGACAAAGGAGCGCAGCACCAATACCACCAGCAAGACCGGGAAAAATGATTTTGCGTTTTCCGCAATCGGTAGCTGGCTTGCCAAACGCTCCTTGAGGGATTCGAAATCGGCTTTAACGCTGAATTTCAGGTAGACCGCAATATTGCCTTCGGTCACCAGAAACTCACGGCGCCGGGTGAAGGCAAATTTATCCAGTAGTGCAATCAGGCCGGCTAGCGCGGTCACCACCACCAGCACCAGCGCAAAATCACCGTCTTTTACCAGCACAACGCTGGCAAACCAGGCCATCCACAGGATATTGATAAACACCGTGGTCGAGTTCCACCACCCCGGTACCACTTGCGAGAGCAGAGACTGCTCGGAATTTTCTTTTTTGTGATCCGCACACCAGGACAGTGCATCGGCAAGCTGGCGACGACCGCGAATTTCCTGCACAGTCCAAACGATAAGTGTCAGCGCACTGACCACCAGCAACAAATTGTTTACCATCAGCTATCAACCTTGAGAACTGCGAGGAACGCGGACTGGGGAATTTCCACCTTGCCCACCATCTTCATGCGTTTTTTACCCGCTTTTTGTTTTTCGAGAAGCTTGCGCTTGCGCGATACGTCGCCACCATAGCATTTTGCGGTAACATTTTTGCGCAGGGCCTTCACAGTTTGCCGTGCAATAACGTGCCCGCCAATTGCGGCCTGAATGGCCACATCAAACATCTGCCGGGGAATCAGCTCTTTCATTTTCTCAACCAACGACCGACCACGGCTGGCAGCAAAATCCCGGTGTACGATCATGGCCAGCGCATCCACCCGCTCACCATTGATCAAGACGTCGAGTTTCACCAGATTTGCCGCCTGAAAACGCTCAAAGCTGTAATCCAGTGATGCAAAGCCTTTACTCACCGATTTCAGGCGATCAAACAAGTCCAGTACGACTTCACTCATCGGAATTTCGTAGGTCAGCGAGACCTGCTGCCCCAGAAACTGCATGTCTTTCTGTACGCCGCGCTTTTCCACACACAGCGAGATAACATTACCGACAAATTCTTGGGGTACAAGAATATTGGCGCGGGCAATAGGCTCTCGCATCTCTTCCAGCTCACCGGGGTCCGGCAGCGATGACGGGTTGTCGACCTGCAGCACTTCATTGCGCTTGGTCAACACTTCATAGATAACCGTGGGGGCGGTGGTGATCAGGTCCAGATCGTACTCGCGCTCGAGACGCTCCTGAATGATCTCCATGTGCAGGGTGCCGAGAAAACCGCAGCGAAAACCGAATCCCAGGGCGTCTGAGGTTTCCGGTTCGTAGAACAGGGAGGCATCGTTCAGGGTCAGCTTGGCCAGCGCCTCACGAAAATCCTCATAGTCATCCGTCGATACGGTGAACATGCCTGCATAAACCTGCGGCTTGATCTTCTGGAAACCGGGTAAAGCAGGTACGTGTGAAGTCGCCGCATGAGTAAAGGTATCGCCAACCGGGGCACCGTGAATATCCTTGATGCCCGCAACCACGTACCCAACTTCACCTGCACGCAAGATTTTCGTAGAGGTCAGTTTAGGCGTAAAAATACCGACGTCATCAACGCCGTGGGCTTTGCCAATACTCTTGGCGATGACTTTATCACCCTTCTTGAGCGTGCCGTTCTTGACCCGCACCAGCGACACAACACCCAGGTAATTATCAAACCAGGAGTCGATAATCAGCGCCTGCAGCTCACCGTCAGGGTCACCTTGAGGTGGCGGAATCTTGGCGATCAGCTGCTCGAGAATATCCTCGATGCCCATGCCGGACTTGGCGCTCGCTGCCACCGCATCGCTGGCGTCGAGACCGATGATTTCCTCGATTTCCTTTTTGACCCGCTCCGGATCGGCCTGCGGCAGGTCCATCTTGTTCAGAACCGGGATCACTTCGAGGTTCTGCTCTATCGCCGTGTAGCAGTTGGCAACCGATTGAGCTTCAACCCCCTGAGCCGCATCCACCACCAGCAGGGCACCTTCACAGGCGGACAGGGAGCGTGACACCTCGTAGGTGAAATCGACGTGGCCGGGGGTATCAATAAAGTTGAGCTCGTAGGTCTCGCCATCGCGTGCCGTGTAGTTCAGCGTGACACTCTGGGCTTTAATCGTGATGCCGCGCTCGCGTTCGATATCCATCGAGTCGAGCACCTGTTCAGCCATCTCGCGAGCAGTGAGGCCGCCACACACCTGAATGAAACGATCTGCGATGGTGGACTTGCCGTGGTCAATATGGGCAATGATGGAAAAATTTCGGATATGTTTAAGACTGCTCACACAATCCCCAGAGGCCTGATGCGTTGACGAGTGACGGAGCCTAGAGCCCGCCGCGCTAAAAGCGGGGATTGTATCGCATTCGGCGCCCGCGCGGCTATGCGCGCGGCGCGGCGACTGACGGGGATTGGGCTACTGTTGGCGCAACCGCTGGCTCAACCACAGTGGGCTGGTAGTCCAAACGGTCGCGGATCACCCAATGGTGTACGCGAACCAGCAACATGCCACCCACAAAACCGAGCAGCGCCCCCAATGCCGCCAGCTTGTCGCTGACAAACAGGGCGTGAGCCACCCCCATGCCGGCAATCATGGCAATTAGCGGCAGCAGGTAGACCAGCATGGCGCCGCGCAGCAGCACATGTTCCGGCACACTGAACTCAACCTCTGAGTCCAGTTGGAAGCGGCTTGCCGGCACGTCACCGAGCAATACCCTGAGGTGATTGCGCTTGCCGTCACCGATCTTATTCAATAAACCCTGCCCGCAGCCTTTCTGCGCCGCACAGCTGCCGCAACTCGACTGGCGAATGGTTTCCACCCAGAGGGCGTCATCTTCAATGGCGACCACCCGGCCGGATTCGCGCATCACGGGTTCACCACCAGCGATTTGGCAACCTGCTCAGCCGTCAACAGCGGCACCTCACCAATGACGGTAGCGACCAGCTCGCGCTCCGGAATCGGGTAGGTATAGGATACGGTCGCGCCACTGCGCATGGCAGCGGCCGCAGGAGACTGACCGGCGTCACTGGCGCGCTCCATAAAGACCGAAAACATGCTGATGCCATCGGTATAACTCAGCGCTTCATTTTTTCGATCAGTAGTTTCCGCCAGCATAAAGCCGTCGGGAACCCATCCGGTATTCCAGGATAGCTTGGACAGCATCGCCTTGCGCTTCTGCTCTTCTACGACCTCGCGGTGACCAATCTCGTAAGCCTCAGCATCGTTTAACTCACCCCCAACGCCCAGCTCAAACAACATGAACTGAAAACGTTCCAGGACTTGATCGCGCTGACCAAGGGTTTCAGTCTTGAGCGGAATAGCGGTCTGCGCGTCCAGGGAGATGACATAACCGAGCCGGAAGACGTCGCGCGGTTCTATATGCAGAGTCACCACATCGCGCCCTGCTACTCGCGCACCCTCTTCGAGACGAAGGTCGTAGTAGCGGGCAAACCCACCGCTGCCGCTGATCGCTCGCAGCATGCTTTCTGCCGGATGCACGCAGTGAATACTGTGCCCGCGGCGGACAAGTTTGGTGCTGGAGGAATCTAAAGGTGTGAGCAATTCAAATTCGCGACCGTCTACTACCCGGTGCACGATGCGGTAGGATGCCAGTTGATCATCAACCTGATGGGTTACGATCCCCTGATAACTCAATTCCCGGTGGGCGTGAGACATGCGTTCCAACCACTCGGCAGGCTCCGCCGCCATTGCGGGAACCCCAATCAGCGCGGCGAGCAGCGTAGAAACGAAGGTTTGCGCCAGAACTCTGAGCACTTATTCCTCTCCGTGGCTAACCATCCGGGCATAGGTCACCATGCCCTGCCCGCTGTTAAGCGCCGCGCGCTCCGTATGCTGTCGCAGGAATCGCTCAAAACGCTCACGAGACTGCTCGTCATCTACCTGCCGATAAAGCGGCACGGTCACATTCGCCGCGCTGGCGGTGACAGCACCCGTTGCGTTCGTCGCGGGTGAAGCCAGATACACACGACCACTCTGTGCCGCAGGCGCTTCCGCCATTTGCGGTGCAGCCGGTTGCGAGCTTCCACCGCCGAGACCAAAGACCACCATCGCCGCCACGCTGGCAGCAACGGCAAATCCGGCAAGGGGTTTGCGCCAATCCCGCGCCGAAGCAACCAGTGGCGCTTCGTCAGCAATCGCGGCGCTCACCCGCGCACTGATATCCAGCCCGCTGAAGGTTGCATCGCCCTGCATGGCGCTGCGCTGTCGATGCATTCTTCCCCAAAAGGCGCTGTCATCATCTTTCGCATCGCGCAACACGCGACGCAATTCCAGCTCGGATGCCTCGCCGTCCATCAGCGCCGACAGGGATTCCCGAAGATCGTTGCTCATGCCATTACCTCACTGCCACCCATCTGGGCCTTAACTTTTTCATCAACCGCTTCCCGCGCCCGGAAGATTCGCGAACGAACCGTACCCACCGGACAATCCATCACATCAGCGATGTCCTCATAACTCAGGCCGTCGAACTCGCGCAGGGTCAAGGCCGTGCGCAAATCCTCAGGCAAAGCCTGAATCGCTGTGTCGACAACCGTCTTCAGCTCGTCACCGAACAGTACATTTTCCGGGTTGTCGGTATCGCGCAGGCCATCCGCACCGTCATAGAACTCGGCATCACCTACATCGACATCAATACTGGGGGGTCGCCGACTGCGGCTGACCAGATAGTTCTTGGCGGTGTTGATCGCAATACGATAGAGCCAGGTATAGAAGGCACTTTCACCACGGAACTTGGGGAGCGCCCGATAGGCCTTGATAAAGGCTTCCTGGGCCACGTCCTGAATTTCATCGTTGTCTTTGACATAGCGCGAGATCAGACCAAAGATCTTGTGCTGATACTTCAGCACCAGCATGTCATAGGCACGCTGATCGCCGCGTTTGACGCGCTCAACCAGCTGCTTGTCGCTTAACTCAGCACGATCCACAATCACGCTGCTCCTGACTGTAAGATCGTGTATTACCGTGATAGACCACGTGGTACCCCATTAGTTCGCATATTGTGCTGGCTTTTTTTGTTGCCCGATGGATTCCAGGCCGCAATTGGCCGGATAAGGCATTACCAGTATACTCTGCCAGCCGGCAGACCGCCGCAAATGGTATCCACGCAGTCCACCCAAGGCAATCCATGACTTCCAGTTATTCCCACGACGTGCTGGTGATCGGCAGCGGCGCAGCCGGCCTGACTCTCGCCCTGCGACTGGCCGACAAGGCCCGCATCGCTGTGATCTGCAAAGGTGAGCTCAATCAGGGCTCCACCTATTACGCTCAGGGCGGCATTGCGGCGGTACTTGACGAGCAGGATACGGTCGACGACCACGTCACTGACACCCTGGCCGCCGGCGCCGATCTCTGCCACGGCGATACCGTGCGCTTTACCGTTGCCAACAGCCGAGAAAGCATTGAATGGCTGGTATCTCAGGGCGTCGAATTCAGCCGCTACCCCAATGAGGACGGCTTTCACCTGACCCGCGAAGGCGGTCACAGCCACCGGCGCATTATTCACGCCGCCGATGCCACCGGCCGAGCCGTGTCAGAGGCCTTGACCAATCAGGCCTTGCAGCAGAGCAACATCGAGGTTTTCCAACGCCATGTGGCCGTCGACCTGGTTGTGAGACAGGGCCGGTGTGTCGGCGCCTACGTGTATGACCGCGAATCCGAGCATGTGCGCCTGTTCCGCGCCAAATTTGTGGTGCTGGCCTCAGGTGGCGCCAGCAAGGCCTACCTGTATACCAGCAACCCCGATGGCGCCTCCGGTGACGGAATTGCCATGGCATGGCGTGCCGGCTGCCGGGTCGCCAATATGGAATTCAACCAGTTTCACCCAACCTGTCTTTATCACCCGAAAGCCAAATCCTTTCTGATTACAGAAGCGATTCGGGGTGAAGGCGGCAAATTGCTGCTGCCCAACGGCCAGCGTTTTATGCACCGCTACGACGAGCGCGGTGAGCTGGCCCCTCGGGATATTGTGGCCCGCGCTATCGACCATGAAATGAAGCGCCTCGGCTCGGACTGTGTCTATCTGGATATCAGTCACCGCTCGCCCGACTTTATTCTGCACCACTTCCCGACCGTTAAGGCACGCTGTCTGGAGCTCGGCATCGACATTACCCGGGAACCCATCCCCGTGGTTCCCGCCGCCCACTACACCTGCGGCGGGGTGATGGTAGACCACAGCGGCCAGACCGATGTGGGCAACCTGTTTGCGATCGGCGAGACCTCCTTCACCGGCCTGCACGGCGCCAACCGTATGGCCAGCAACTCCCTGCTGGAGTGCATTGTCTTTGGCCGCTCAGCCGCCGACGCCATCGGCCAAAGGCTGGCGGAGCCCATGGCGGATATCGCCATAGCGGACTGGGATGAGTCACAAGTTACCGATTCCGATGAAGATGTCGTGATCTCGCACAACTGGGACGAGCTGCGCCGCTTTATGTGGGACTACGTGGGCATCGTGCGCACCAACAAACGACTCCAGCGGGCATTGCACCGGGTGGAGCTGCTGCAGCAGGAAATCCGGGAGTATTACAGTAACTACAAGGTCAGCAACGACCTTATCGAACTGCGGAACCTGGCGATGGTCTCCGAGTTGATCATTCGCTCAGCGATGGAACGACGGGAAAGCCGGGGGCTGCACTACACGCTGGATTATCCGGAAACCCTAGCGGAGGCCCGAGACACTATTCTTGAGCCCCGGCGCAAAGCGTAATTGAACCCGCAGGCGGCGAAAGCCGTCTGCACTGACAAAGGCGTCAGCCGGCAGCAACAAGCCTCGCCCCCGAAAGCGCATGCCCACCGCGTAGGGCGTTACCCAGCAACTTTTCAGCTCTACTGGCCGGCGCAGCCTGCCGATTTGCAAGCACCAGCCCTTCTCGTCGCGCAGCAAGACCTCGCAGCGCCATCGCCTGTGGTATAGCGTCATAACGTGAAATAGCAGGCTGAACGCCGTCAGCGCGAGTGCGAGCAGTTGCAGAGAAGCCGCAACCGGCGCAAGTATCAAAGCGCCGGCGGCAAGCCCATGGGCAGAAATCAGATACAGTAGCAGCCAGCGCGAGGGGCGCAGTTCAAGTCTTAGGCTGGCGGGCGAAGGCTTTGATGTCATTCACTATCCCTAGCAAATCCGGATCTTCCGGGCTTTCCGTTCCCAACAACCACTGAAAGATCTGCGTGTCTTCGCATTCCATCAGTGCGACGTAATGATGCTGCTTTTCCACCGGCAGACTGCGAAAACAATTTTCCATAAACGGCACCAGCATCAGGTCCAGTTCCAGCATGCCGCGCCGACTGGCCCAGTAAATTCGCTTGATCTCGTTTTCTGAGTACATTAAGTTCCACTGCTGCCGTTTATTGTGCGGCGCATTATAGCGACACAGGCCGGACAACGCATGGCCTTCTTGATGACATTCACACATGCAGACAGATCTCGGGCTAATTACATTCAAAGCCCGACCTGCGGAGTATACGGTGAGCACCTCCCCTTTTATCGCCCAGTTAACTGCCGATGGCGCCCGTTTCGAGGGTGAACATTGCCTGTTCGATACAGCCCCCGCTTCTGAATCAGATACGAACCTGCTGGTACCGCTAACACCCTACGGCTTTGTGGAGGCCACCGGCCCTGATGGCCAGACTTTCTTTCAAGGCCAGACGACCGCCGACTTCCGCCAAGTCAGCGCCACACAGGCCCGACCCGGAAGTTACTGCACCCCCAAGGGTAGAATGCTGGCAAGTTTTAGTGCGGCGCGCCTTGATGAAGACACGCTGCTCCTGCAAATGCGGAAGGATCTGATCGAAGACACTCTAACGGTTCTGGCTAAATACGCGGTGTTCTCCAAAGTAAAGCTGAGCGACGCCAGTGAAAGTTATACCGGGATCGGGTTGGTTGGCCCGGACGCCAAAGCGCTGCTGAGCTCGGTATGTGAAACCACGCCCGACGGCCCGCTGAAAACTTGCGCCCTCCCCGGAGGCATCGTGGTTCAATGCGACGAGGCGGGGCAGCGTTATGAACTCTGGCTCAAACCGGAACAGGCAGCCGAGGTCTGGCAGGCACTTTCCAGCAAAGCGCAAGCGGTGAGTTCGACGCACTGGGACGGCTTGCGCATTGCCGCTGGCGATGTGCCGGTAGTTGCGGCAACCCGCGACGAGTTTCTGCCCCAGTTTCTCAATTACGACCTGACCGGCGCCGTGAATTTCAAGAAAGGCTGCTACACCGGACAGGAAGTGGTCGCCCGCCTGCATTTTAAAGGCGTCCCCAAACGCCGCCTGTATTTGGCGAGGCTTGAAGGCCCGGCAAAGGCGGGGGAAGAGGTACTGGACGGCGAAAAAACCGTGGGCATGGTCGCCTTGAGCGGGCCCGATCAGCAGGTGGCTTTGGTGCTTGCCACCGCCTCTGCAGATTCAGCCAATCTCCAACTGAAAGGCGGCGCCCGCGTCGTCGAGGTCACGCCGCCACCCTACGGTTTCCCGGCGGAATAGCGTTCAGCTGACAGCGACCGGCAATTCCCAGCGTATCGGACTTTCTCCACGAGCCTTCAGGTAGTCATTGGTCTTTGAGAAATGGCGGCAACCGAGAAAGCCCCGGTGAGCACTTAGCGGCGAGGGATGAGGCGCCTTCAACACACAGTGTCGCTGGGGGTCCACCAGCTGTCCCTTTTTCTGGGCATAGCCACCCCACAAAAGGAAAACCACCCCTTCCCGCTCACGGTTAACGGCCTCGATCACGGCGTCGGTAAAACGCTCCCAACCCTTACCCTGATGGGCGCCCGCCTGCCCCTGTTCGACGGTCAACACACTGTTCAGCAGCAGCACGCCCTGTTCTGACCAACTGGTCAGACAACCGTGGGACGGAGGCTTTAAGCCAAGATCGCTGTTCAGCTCTTTATAGATATTGACCAGTGACGGCGGTGGCGGCACCGGAGGCTTCACCGAAAAACACAGGCCGTGAGCCTGATCCGGGCCGTGATAAGGATCCTGCCCGAGAATAACCACTTTCACCTGATCCAGCGGCGTGGTATCGAGTGCATTAAACCACTCGGCCGGGCGCGGAAATACGTTAGCGCCACTGGCTATGCGTTCGGCGAGAAAGGCGCGCAGCGCGACCATGTAATCCTGTTCGAACTCACCGGCCAGTGCGTTCAGCCAGGAAGGATGCAATTTGATGGTTTTTTGTTGGGCGGGCACAACCGGGCTCCATTAATCTGGGCCGCGCAAGGATAGCAAGTTAGAACGGCATCTGCAGGCGAAATGCACCACCCAGCTCACGTTCACTGGCAAGGGTTCCGGTTACACCGATATTGAAACTGTCCAGCAGATGGTAGGTCAGCGATAGACTGACCGTGTCATGATCGCGATCCCGCGCGATGTGGGTATAAGCCGCGCCTGCGACAAAACGCGATGAAATCGGCGCCGATATACCTAACACCGTTTCGCGTCGCCCCTTAATCTGACCAAACGCGGGGTGAGGCGTCAGGTCCTGCAGCAGGCTCGCCTGCCCCCAGTCAAAGCGATAATCTACCCGCAATTCACCCCGCGTTCGCAAGTGAAAGGTACTGTCACGGGGCCCGCGGTAGGTGCTTTCAAAAAGATCCCGAAGTGTCAGACCAATCTGCCAGCGGTCAATCTCAGTCAGCGTGGCAATATCTACATTTGCCCGACGGTATTCACGGGTAAAGCCGCTGAGTTCAAAAAACTCGCTCTCCCGGTAATCCTGAATCGGCACCTCCCTCTCATACAGTGACAGCCCCTGATATTTGAAGCTGAGACTGACCGTGGTGGCCGGCAAATCGATCTCATCCATCTTACGGTGGAGCGCGACCTCAGCCATGCCATAGCCCAACACCCGCGCGCGGGATTCCAAGTCAGACAGCTGAAAAAAGGCGATCACAGGTGCAAGTCGGAGCTTGGGCTCGTCGTCTTCCACAAATTCGAAAGTGCCCGCAAAACGCGTAAACGCAGTCGCACTCAAGGTGTAGCGGTCATCGAAAAACGGGCTAGCCACTACCAACCCGATGCCGCCCTGAAATGTGGTGGCCTTCCCGTCTAAGGACTTGAGTGTTTGTATCAGCGCCTCTTCGTCGCCCGGGCGGTATTCAAAACGACGGACGCTATTTTCCAGTGCCGCGGCCTCACGCCGGGCATCAAGCAGATCGTCGAGCATTTCCTCCCGATCATTGAGAAAAGTATAGCCACTGCTGTGAGCAACCAGCTCGGTCAGCGCTGGCCGATACGCCGCATTGCGCAGCACCGGTTGCAGATCGAGACGGACGCCATGCTTCACCGGATGTGCCTGAAGGCTAGTCGTTGCGCACAAAAAAAGAAAAAGGGCCAAGCACGAAGCTCGGCCAAGGGAGGGTAATCGAAAATGTCTTGGCACCACGGCAGCTACTGACTGCTCATGCGATGGCGCCCACGCAGTGATACGGGCACAGTCAAACGATCATAAAGACCGGGCAAAAATCGCTGCAGCAGATCCAGCAAGATTGCATCACGACCAATCAGTACGCGCGGCTTGCCCTTCTCGACACCGCGCAGAATGATCTCTGCCGCTCGCTGCGGGGTGGTCGAGGCGATACGCTCAAACATAGCTGCAGATTCTTCTGTATTGGTGTGGCTGCCGTCGAGGCTTTCATAGTGTTTACCGTTGGCGACAATATTCGTTTTCACACCACCGGGGTGAACGGTAACTACTTTTACCGAAGTGTCTCGCAGGTCCTGACGCATGGATTCCGAATAGCCGCGAACCGCAAATTTGGCTGCGTTATAGGCCGATTGAGACGGCACCGCCATAAGCCCAAACAAGCTGGAGATATTAACCACCACCGCCTCGGGTCGCGTCAGCAGATGAGGCAGAAAGGCTTCCACACCGTTCACCACGCCCCAAAAGTTGATGTTCATTATCCATTCCAGATCGTCCCGTTTCATGGATTGAACGCGACTCGACAGTGACACACCCGCGTTATTGATAATGACATCGCAACAACCGAAGTGGGCAACGACCTCGCGCGACCATTCAGCAAAAGCTTCGCGGTCGGACACATCCAGCACAGCTTGATGAAGCTGCTGGCGATAACGAGCTGCCAACGCGGCCAACGCATCCGGCTTGATATCAGACGCGGCGACTTTTGCACCGGCGTCGAGGGCCAGCTCGGTCAGCGCATAACCGATACCTGAACCGGCACCGGTGATGGCGATCACTTTATCCTTAAGAGAAAACATCGGTTTATCCTTTTTTTTGTCAGGCTGAGGTCGCTACACGGTCATCGATATCGGCACTGAGTTCGACAACACTGGGACGCAATCGAACACAATCATAGAGGCTAGGATCAAAATGCTTTGATTGCAGACGGTATTGCCAAGAGTACCCCGGCCACAGCGTGGTGTTCTTGCCATCTTCCGTCAGGTACCAGCTATCGCAGCCGGACACCCAGGTTGTCTTCTGCATTTTTGCCTGAATGTTCTCGTTAAACTGCTGCTGAACTGAAGGTTTAAGATCCAGCGCGGCGAGATTCCGCTGCCGCAAATGCTTCAGATAAGCCATGATATAGCGCAGCTGGGACTCAATATAGAAAATCACCGAAATATTTCCCGGCCCGGTATTTGGCCCCATGATGTAGAGCATGTTCGGGTAACCGGTGACGGTCATACCGAGGTAGGCCTCAGACCCTTTGCGCCAGTCCTCATTTAACGAGCGTCCTCCCGCTCCCTCGATGGGAAACGGCGCACCTGCGGCCGGCACCTGAAAGCCCGTCGCCAAGACAATGGCATCCAACTTTTGATGCCGCCCGTCACGGCTGACGATGCCGGTTTCATCTATCCGCTCAATGCCATCGGTCAGCACCTCAACATTGGGTTTCGTTAGCGCGGGATAATAATCGTCAGAGAGCAGCACACGCTTGCAGCCGAGCGCATAGCGCGGCGTTACTTTTTCCCGCAGGACCGGATCCTTGATCATACGGCGCAAGTAACGTCGTCCCAAGCGCTCCCCCATACGAGTCATCCAATTATTCTTGATCATCACTGGCGCCGTGGATTCAAACATCCAGTACTGGGCGATGCGATGCAGCTTTTGCAAAATCGGAAAACGGGCGTAGAGCTTGCGCCAAGCCGGTGGAATCCAGCCATCGCGTTTCGGCATAACCCAGGGCGCTGTGCGCTGGTAGAGGGTAAGCGACTCAACCGCTGGCTGAATCTCGGGGACAACCTGAATCGCACTGGCGCCGGTACCAATAACACCAACTTTTTTGCCGCTGAGATCATAGTCAGGATCCCACTCGGCGGTATGCATCACCTTGCCCTTGAAGGCGTCGAGGCCGGGGATCGAGGGATAGGCGGGAATATTTAATGCACCCACCGCAAACACCACGGTGCGTGCGCGTACAGATTCACCATCGGCGAAGTACAGCGTCCAGATACTGGCTTTCTCATCGAAGCTGGCTCGTTCGACGGTTGCCTTGAAGCGGATTTTATCCCACAGATGATACTTGTCGGCGCAGTGTTGGAGGTACTGATGTATCTCCGCCTGCCCACCAAAGGTACGACTCCAGTCCGGGTTGGGCTCAAAGGAAAACGAGTATAGGTGAGACGGCACATCACAGGCTGCACCCGGATAAATATTGTCGCGCCAGACGCCGCCGACATCCTCGGACTTTTCAAAAATACGAAAACTCGATTCACCTTCCTGTAAGAGTTTAATCGCCAGCCCAATGCCACCAAACCCGGCACCGACAATGGCGGTATCGAGCAGCCCATTTGCGCTATCACTGCGTATTGTCATCACAGATTCTCCGTGTGCACGATGCTGTGCTGCGCATTAAAAAACGCTCGCAGCACCGTTGCAGTATCTTTCGGTTTTTCGACCATCGGCAGGTGTCCGGTTTCCGGCAGCACCATGGCTTTTGCGTGGGGAATCGCCGCAAGAAAGGCATCCACACAACTCACATCCAGCACCTGATCACTGTCACCCCATAACACAAAGGTGGGCGATTTCACCTGGGGAAGGCTTGCGTTCACCGCCGACAGCGAATACACCAGATCTGAAAAAATGGCGTGATTGAGGGGTGCCCGGTGCGCCATTTCAGTTCCCATCAACAACCCAAAGACTGCGCCAAGCAGACGTTTTCGGGAATGAAAACAGATCTGAAATACCCGCTGCGCTTCAGCAGGACGATTAGCCACTAGGTAGTTGTTGCCCGCGAGCACCCCTGCTTCCAACATGCTGATTCGGGTCCCGGGAACCCCCGCAGCATTCATTAGGCAAAGTCCGTTTACCATTGCGGGATGATGCGCCGCGAGCGAGGCGGCAATAGCCCCGCCCATGGAGCTGCCGGCGATAAAGGCTGACGCCACACCGAGCTGCTTAAGCCACTCAGCCATGCGTTCGGCTTGAGTCTCTACCCGATAATCACTGTCGACACGAAAAGTGCTGTTACCAAAACCGGGAAGATCCGGCGCCAGAATCCGGAATTCTCGATGCATCAGCTCACTGAGAAAGGACCAGTTTTCCTTGCTCGATCCAAAGCCGTGAATAAGCACCAGCACCGGTTTGTCACTGGCACCACTGTCCCAGTAGTTAATCCGATGACCAGCAACCTCAGTCCAGCACAAGCGGGCACCGGCGCGACGTGCGATAAGCGGCTTCAGTCTTCCCCACAGCGAAGACTCTGGTCGCCACTGGCGCAGCCGATCGCGATCAATCGCTGCCAGCGGCGTAGCCGCGTACAGCGCTTCCAGTTCCGCAAAGGCCGGTTCGGGCTTTGTTACGTCACTCACGTCTGTACTGCTCACGCGGCAGCTCCCTGGGTGTTGATGGCCTCAGCCTTATAAGACTCAACTTCCGTTACCAGACTATCAATCTCCGCCAGATATTCTCGGTTGTCGTGATCCCAAGGGTGAAAGCCCGGCCGGAAGAAATCCAGCCAGTCAGGTAAAGCCCGCAGTAAAACACCGCGCGGCCCCCACAGGTACATAGTCACCTGCCACCAGCCTTTCAGATTAAACAGCTGGCCTTTTTCACGGGCGACCATGCCGAGATAAAACGGCGTCAGCATGATAAAGAAAATGGCTGTCGACATAATTAGAGCGAAACAGCGACGCACATAGCCCAGAAAGCGATTTTTCATTACCGTGGTATAAACATCATAGGCGACCGCCTTGTGCTCTGTTTCCTCCAGAGCGTGCCAGTGCCATATGGCGGCGTAACGGGGCTCGCAATCTTCTAGCCGACTTTTATCCACCAGAATGCGGTGTGCAAGAATCGCCGTCAGATGCTCAAGCGCAATCGTGCCGGCCAGCTGGGAGCTTTTCGGGGTAAAGCGACGAAAGAAGTTGAGTAACTTCAGCACAATGCGCTCGTAGCGATCCGCCGGCATACCTTTCGCGGTTAAGGCGTCGTTGTACTCCTCGTGTTCGCGACCGTGCATGGCTTCCTGACCGATAAACCCTTTAACCGCTTCCTGCAGTGTCGGGTCGCTTACGCGATCACGGTAGTGGCGTACGCTATCGATAAAAAAGCGTTCACCTACCGGGAAGAAAATCGACATCGCGTTCATAAAGTGGGAAATATGAACGCTGTTGTGGTTCCAGTCACTGATCCGCTCAGCGGGCAGATGAAAATTCAGGTTTCTGCGAACGGGCATTACATTGTTGGTCATAACAATCTCCTTGTGTTGGCCACTTGGCCGCCTGTTCATTAAAAGGGGCGAAAATCCGTATATTTTTCGGCCTTAACGATATCCTGCATGGCCTTAAGCGTGTTGAATGGCGTATCTACCAGCATGGCGTTTACCAGCGAGGCAGGTAGTGTGCCGTTCGGGTCGAGGTGCATCTGATATTCGACGTGGGTGCGGTTGTCTCCCAACGGTGTGAAGCGAAACAGTCCCTTCGCCTGCTCAATCAACACCACTCCCTTCTCTTCTGGCAGTTTTGAACGGTCAGAGGGCTCAAGACTTTCCGGCGCCAGCGCTTCCAGTGACACCGTGACTACGCGTTCGGGCAGCTTCTGGGTAATGGTCGCGGTCAACAGCAGCGCGCGATCTTTTGCAGGCCAGGGAAAATCATTCACCATGTAGGTATAGCGTTTCAGTGGTGTCAGCTTGCGGATCAGCACCGGCGATTTGCAGGCATGCATCCATTGCGGACAGGCGGCGGTATCATCCATCAGTGCCATCGCCCGGTTCAGCTCGACCTCCAGAACGCTTTCGCCCTTAAAGGCCTTGAACTGGGAGTTTTCTACCTCACGGGTGTAGACTTTCACCCCGTCACTATCTTTCTCGAGCTCCCAGCCATCAGCCGCACTCGCGAGTAGCGGCAAAGCCATTAGCACGCCTATCAATGCAGTTTTGAACAAAGTCATTTAATAAACTCCCTTACCAGCGATAGGTCATCTGCAGCGCAACGGAACGTGGCGCTTCAACAAACCCGGTGAATGTAGTGGCGCCGAAAATGGTATTGGCGAGCGGGGTATCTGCGGCATAAACAATCACCGCTTCATCGGTCAGGTTTTTACCCACCAGAGACACTTCCCAGGTCTGGTCAATCGCGCCGAATCCGATACGGCCATTGAATTTGGTGAATCCTTCCTGCCCAACGCGAGGGTCGACGTTGGACGAGGGGTTGTAGTCGTCGGTAAACACCACATCCAATGTCAGACCAAGACCCAATGTGTCGCTAATGGGGCGCAGATAACCGATGATGAAGGTGCCGGACCAGTCGGCCACGTATTGGTTACTTTGGCCGGTGTAATCACAGTAGAGGCCGTTATCCGACGTCGGCGTCTGTCCCTGACGGCACTGGCCGTTTTCAAAGTCGGTGAATTCAAAATCCAGCAGAGCCAGAGCACCACCCAGGCTGAGGTATTCCGTTACCTGATAGCGGGCATCCAGTTCAATCCCTTGGGTAATCGCTTCTTTTGCATTGCCCACATTAAATCCGAGGGTGCCGTCGAAGATGCTGATCTGTAGATCTTCGTAGATGGTGTAGAAAGCCGCGATATTCAGCTCGGCCGCACCATCGAGCAAACCGGTTTTCAAACCGAGTTCAAAACTGGTGGCAATCTCTTCATCGTATTCAAAGGTACCGACCAGCGACGTCCGGTTAGGCACAGCGGCGTTCGGGTTGGCCGGAGTCAACTCGGCGCTGGGCGATTGATTGGAGCGAGCATCAAAGCCGCCGGCTTTGAAACCCCGTGTCGCCGTAAAATAGGCCATACCCTCCAGCGAATAATCCCACTGCACATTCACCAGCGGCGAAAAATGCGTTTCACTGCGCTCGCCTTTCAGATCGTGGCGTTCTGCCGCGAAACTGATCGCGGCTACGGTGTCCACTTCACCGATGGGCAGGCTGTTGCCGTTAAGGTCGGCCAGATCCAGACTGCGGCTACCGGTTTTGTGTTCGTAGGTGTAACGGCCACCCAGCGTCAACCGAAAGGTTTCGGAGAGGTTAAAGGTCGCCTGCATAAAGGCCGAGGCAATATCCGAGACGCTGGTAAACTCCCGCGGCGCTGTAATATTGGCTACCGCATTGCCGGCATCACCAATGCCCGCCACCTCCTCTGGCGCTATCCCCAGAGGGTTCGGGTCATAGTCCCCGCGGGTCCCCCCATCCTGAAAGTCGGCGGCATTAATCAGCCCAACAACAACCGGCGAATCCTGAATCAGTTTGTCATTGAAGCGCAGATCGGTGCGCTGCAGGTACACCCCGCCGATGTAATCAATCGGCTCGCCTACCGGCGACATCCAGCGCAGCTCCTGACTGAACTGCCAGTACTCCTCCGCCAGCGCCAGCTTGAATAGAGGCGCGGCGGTGGAGTCACAGTCACAGAGGTCATCGTATTCGTAAGCCATAAGGCCGGTAATGGATTTGAACTCGTTACCCGCATCCGACAGCCAGGTTACATCGAGTGTGATATTGGCCGTATCGTTGTTGCTGAAATTACCGTTGGAACTGCCTTTATAGTCCTGATAGTTGTTGCGCACGGATTCATCGGTATCCACGTCTACAAACGGCGGGAAGAAGGTGCGATCAAGAATTTCCGCTTCGGTGCGACCGGCAAACAAAAAAGTAGACGATGTGGAGGGGTCATCCCGGATAACTTCGCCGTGACGCCCTAAGCTGTCAAATTTGCCCGACTCGAGTTTAAGCGAGGCGGTAGTATCGTCATCGACCTCCCAGTGCAGTTTCAAACGAAAGGTCGCCTGATCGTGCTGGGGGCCGAAGCGATCCAGCGTCAGGTTTTCGACATAGCCGCCGTAATCCCGAAGCCGAGCGGCAAAGCGGGCACCAAACTTGTCGGTAATCGGGCCTGACAGCACCAGATCAAATACCCGCTCGTCGAACTCCGGTTCGTACAAGGCGGATACAAAACCCTCGAATTCCTGCCCCGGATTGGCGGTATGCAGATTCACGGCGCCGGCGATACTGTTTTTGCCGTGCAGAATGTTCTGCGGACCGCGCAGTACCTCGGCCCGTGACAGATCCAGAAAGGGCGCCCGCGCCAGCTGGGCGCGGCCGTAGTAAATACCGTCGACATACATGCCAACTGACTGTTCAAAGCCCTGATTCATACCGGTGCCGATACCGCGAATAAAAATATCAGTGCTGATACCGCTCTCGGTGACGGTGAGATTGGGCACGTAGGCCTGCAGATCTTCCATACGGTTGATGCCCGCCTCGATCATCTTGTCGCCGCCAATCGCGCTGACCGAAACCGGCACATCCTGCAAACTTTGGGCGCGGTGCTGAGCGGTCACAATAACCTCCTCCAGAACGGCCTTGGACTGAACGGAGAGTGGAACCAGGCCCAAACCAAGGGCCGCTAGCGGAAGCAATCGGAACGCTTTCATTATTATCTTCCTGTTGAACGTGGGGCGTGTGCAGAGACACACCCAAAAATGAACCATGACCTTATGACACATCATTATATGTATCATCATTTGATGTAACATACATCTTATCATTAATTGATGTCAAGATAGGAAGAGGCAGGTAGAATGGTCATTGGCTCAACTGACCGGAACCGAGCGACTTTGAGTCAGCCCTGAATTTTCAAGGGCTTAGGGCAAAACCACTGCATGAACACCCGCGGTGCTAATGGCCAGACAGCTATTTCCTAAATAAATTTTGAGTATTTAAAGAGAGAATCCGGACCGCATTTTCATGAAGTTTCCAGAAGAAACCATCCAGAACATGGCCCAATACCGCCAACAGAACGACGCGGTCGATGAGGCGGTATCGCTGGAAGAAAAGCATGAATACACGGTGGAAGAACTGGCACTGGCAGCCAACACCTCGGTGCGCAATATCCGCGCTTACCAGGACAAAGGGCTGTTGCCTCCCCCTGCCCTGCGCGGCCGCAAAGGTATCTATAACAATCAGCACCTGTCGCGACTGCGGGTTATCGCCAACCTGTTAGATCGTGGCTATACACTCGCTAGCATTCTCGATCTGATTTCCGGCCTCGAACAGGGTATCGGCTTGCCAGAGATTCTCGGAATGGAGTCCGCAATTAACAGCCCCTGGGCCAAAGAAGCGGCGGAAGTCATTCCTATGACCCAGATGGTCAAGATGTTCGGCACTCAATTGACCCCCGCCAACATCCGGCTCGCCGGTGAACTGGGCATAGCCAAAGTGCAGGGAACCCAGGTTAGAGTGAGCAGTATGAGCACCTTAAAGGTCGCGGCAGACCTGTGCGCAATGGGCATTCCCATGGGGGACCAATTGGAAATCCTGCGCATGAGCCGAGACAATGTGGAAAAAGTCGCAAAGGAGTTTGTGCGGCTGATTTCCGACAATGTACTCAAGCCTTATCAGCAGCAGTCCCTGCCCCCGAAGGAAGAATTCCCCAAGATTATCGACCTGATCTGGCGCATGCGCCCCATGGCCGAGATTGTGGTTAAGGCCGAGCTCGGCCGCGCCATGGAAATGGCCGCCAGCAATATTCTCGCCGACCAGCTCGAAGGCATTATGAAGACCCTGGAATCCAGTCGAGACACCTAATCTTCATCCTACAAACAAAACAGGCCAGCAATGCCGGCCTGTTTTAATCACTGACAGAACTGCTTACACGCCAATCGGCGGGGTTGCCGTTGCCGCATTGTCAATCAGCATTTCAGCCGCATTGACGAACTTGGATTCATCAGAAGCCAGATAAACCACCAGTGCAGCGATATCTTCCGGCTCACACATGGGGTTGGCTTCGGTCGACAGGGATTCGATCTCCTCGCGGGTAGCAGATTCTGCTCCAGTCGCTACTTTAAACACCATCGGCGTTTTTACACCGTCAGGGTGGATAGAGTTACAGCGAATGCCGTTGCGCTTCTCACGACAATGCAGTGCGACAGATTTGGTCAGCGCCGCCACGGCACCCTTGCTGGCACTGTAGGCCGCGATAAATGACATCCCGTGCAGCGCCGCTACCGAGGACATATTAATAATGGAGCCGCCCCGTCCGGTCTTCTCCATAGCAGGAATGGCGTACTTACAGCCCAGGAATACCCCTTCGCTGTTAACCGCATTGACCTTGCGATAATCCTCAAGGGTGCAATCCACGACGGACCCCATGGTCATCATGCCGGCATTGTTGACCAGCACATCCAGCCCGCCAAAACGGGAAACCGCGGTTTCGATGACGGTTTTCCAGTCGTCTTCGCTGGTGACGTTGTGTTTAACGAAAACAGCGTTATCACCGATTTCAGCGGCTGCAGCCTGACCATCTTTCTCATTCAGGTCTGTCAGTACCACCTTGGCACCCTCAGACGCCAGCATCACGGCATCTGCACGCCCCATGCCACTGGCGGCACCCGTTACGATACAGACCTTGTCTTTAACTCGATTCATGTTCCCTTCCCAATACTGTACTTGCGTTCTTCTCGCCGGGTCTCCCACAGCGGCGCGCTAGTAAAGCATGCTGTCTGCGCGGTGAAAAGCCGTGCTATAGTTACCATTCTATAATCTTTAAATAATTCAAGAAGGTAGTTGCATGTCGCGGATTGCCCGCAGCGCCACAGTTCTAGCCTGGATCAGTCTCAGCCTCCTTCCTTTAAGCGTCATTGCTACCCGCTGGAATGTACTGCATTTCCGCTATGGCCTGCTGATGTATTTGTTGGCTGCCCTGCTCGGCCTGTTGGTCATCGTGATGGCGGCCCTGTTTACCCGCCGCCAGCAAAGTGACGCCAGTCGCAAGGCCCTTAGCCAGGCCTCGCTACTATCGCTACCGGCCATCGGTATATTCACCTTTAGTATTTTCAGCGCCGGTGACGCCCCCATGATCCACAATGTCACCACCGCGCCTGACAACCCACCCGAATTTATCAAGGCCCCGAGCCAGCGTGGTGCCGATGCCAACCCCCTGAAATACACACCCGAGCTGGCTAAAATCCAGCGGCAGGCCTACCCTGAATTACAGACTTTGACCACCGAGCTCAGTGCCCGTGAGGCACATCAGCTGGCACTAGCGGTGAGTCGCCAGATGGGCTGGGAAATCTACTACGATGATCCAGCCCAAGGACATATTGAAGCGGTGGCTACGACCCGCTGGTTTGGCTTCAAGGACGACATCGTTATACGTATAAACGCCGGTAGTGAGCCTACACAGATTGACCTGCGCTCTGTCTCACGAGTTGGTCAGGGAGATATGGGGGCCAATGCTCGGCGTATTCAGGCATTTATTGAATACTTCCGTGAGATCGAGTGAGCAGGATAATCACTAAGGGCAGGAATACGCCTTGATACAACAAAGCGATGGATCACTTCTCAACGTTTGCCGGCTTGTGTTAAAAACAGGCCGGCTTGCCCTGCTTGTCGCCCTTTTAACAGGGCCCGTGTTTGCATCAAACACCACTGATGCGCTGCCTCAGATAATCGTCAATTCATCGGTGGAGCTGCCGCGCGACATTTCGGACGCCGTATTACGCTCTATCTTTTTTGGAAGAACACAAATATGGCCTGATGGCACCCCTATCAAAGTCTTTGTGCTGCCATCTTCCCATCACTTACACCGCAAATTCTGCATGCAGTACCTCAAGACCTTTCCCTACGTACTGAATCGCCAATGGGACCAGCTGACGTTTACCGGCTCGGGGGTTGCTCCGACCGAGGTCGCTACGACCTACCGACTCTACGAAATGGTGCGCTCAACCCCCGGCAGTATTGGTTACGTCAACCGTCTGCCGGGCAATATGAACGATATCAAACTCGTCGGCCAAGACAGCACCTTCGACACAGAAAGGACGATCCGCTTTTGAACACGCTAAATCGCGCCGTAACACTGTGTGTTTGCCTGACTATGGGAATGACAGCAACCACCCAGGCCAATCAGGACAGTCTTTCCCTGCACGGCTTTTTCAGTCAGGGTTACCTGTATAGCAAAGGCAACGATTTCTTCGGTGAAAGCACCGACGGTTCCTGGGAATACTATGAGGCCGGCGCAGGCGGCCGCTATCGCGTTGCGCCTTACTTAAGTCTGGCCGGGCAGTTTTTCGCCCGTGACGCCGGCCGCGGCGATAATGGCAGTGTTCGCACCGATTATCTCTATGCCGATTTGCGGCTGGCACAAAGCAATAACGCTGGCACTTCCATTCGCGTTGGCCGGGTAAGAAACCCCTTTGGTTTTTACAACTCAACCCGAGATGTGTTTTTCACGCGCCCCTCAATACTCCTGCCCCAACAATATCTGGAAAGTTTTGGGGTGCGTGAACTACTGTTTTCCAGTGACGGCGCCCAGTTTCACAGCTACTGGGAGGGAGATAACCATCATCTGGAATTCACCAGCACCTTTGGCAAAAACGACAAGATTTCTTCGGACACTGTAACCAATATGTTCGGTGCCGGCTCCAGCCTCAACGGTGACGCCGAACTGCAGAGCCCTGTCTTTGCTCAACTCAGCGGCGGCTTGGCCGGCGATCGCTGGAAGGCGGCGCTCAGCTACTACAACACGACCCTCGCATTTTCCAACACGAGTATCGTCGCCAGCTTGGATGCAACGTTGATGGCCGCTTCACTACAATACAATGCGGAAAAGCTCAGCCTGACAGGGGAATATTCACTGCTCTCTAGCAACTCAGTCTTTGTTATACCCGCTGTCAACCTTGTTTCTACCGGCAACAGCAAAACCGAAACTGCGTATATTCAAGCAGACTACCGGCTCGACAATAAGGTCACCGCCTACACCCGATTTGATCACCGCCTCGGAAACCGTGAACGCCCCAATGAAACCGATTCCAGCATACTAACCCTTGGCGCACGCTGGGAGCCCAGGAAACAATGGCGGTTTGCCGCAGAAATTCACGGGATTCGTGGCACCGCCCCCATTCCGGCGATTGATAACCGCAACACCTCTCTTGCAGAACGATCTGAACTCATCGTTCTGATGGCAGGCTACCGATTCTGAACAGGAGCTTCGCGTGACGCGAACCAACGCGCAGGTTCACCTGAGTCTGCAGACCAAACTGTCCTTTATCGTGACCCTGATCATGGCCTTGGCGCTGGCCAGCAACATCAGTATCGATTACCTGAATTCATTGAAAACCACCGAAGAGGCAGGTTTCAAGAAACTGGACACACAGTTTGCTATTTTTGAGCAATTCACCGAACGATCAACCGAGTTGTTTGAACAGGAACTCAACCAGATTCCCGTGGAGCTTTACCTCAAAACACCCCGTAGCAGCGGTCTACCGAAAGCACTATCGGTCAACCCCAACATATCTGAATTGCGTATTCTCGATTTTAACGGCAAAGAACTTCGGGTGTGGCAATCGGCCAACTCAACGTCTGCCCCAAAAGTATTACAGCAACAGCTAATCAATAAGGTGCGGCTGGAGCCCAAGCCTGCAAGTAGAATTTTTTGTGAATCGCAGTGTTATCAAACCAGCTTCACTCCCGTCATCGCAGATAGCGGCAGACCTTATATCGTCAATGGCATTCGCGATCTCTCACCGGTGCTGCTTGCTTTTAATACGCTGACAAACAGCGATGCAGCACTCGGGAACTCGCCCTCGCGACTATTTATTGCCACGAATGCGGGGCGGACCAAATCGCTGATTAACGAGTTGGAGAAAAAAACGGCTTTCTTTCATAGCGATGCACCGGTCTATACCAATACCTCTCAGGGAACCACCGTCGCGGCGAGCCGCCCCCTGAACGACACCCTGAGTCACAGCGCCCTGCAATTGGTGCTACTGTTTGACGACCGCGATGCCCAAGCCAGCATTCAGAGCTCTCTGAAGAACAGCCTCGTATCGGCTGGCGTCGCGCTCTTGCTTACCGTTCTCATGACCTACCTCGCACTGCGCAGAGCCCTGCTTAAGCTGGTAAATTTATCCAACGCCATCCCCATGCTGTCAGACTCCAGCTATGATCGGCTTCGCGATTCCCTGGCAAAATACACCAAGCAAACCCGCTACAACGACGAAATAGACCAGCTCAACTATACCGTGCTCGATGTGGCAGATGCGCTGGAGGAAATGGAAGGCTCGGTCGCCACGCATCGGCAAGAGTTGCTGCATACCATCGCAGAACTGAAGGAAACACAGGAATTCAACAATGCGTTGGTAAATGATTCACCTCTGGTGATCGCAGCATTCAGATTGAATGGCCAAATGATTCAATTGAACGATTACGGTCGTAAACTCGCTGGCTGGGAGAAATCGGATGTTGAAAATCGATCCGTTGTCGACCTGATTCTGCCCGACCCCATTGGCCACACAATCCTCGACAACCTGAAACCTCTCATATCCGGTCGAGAAACAAGGGCTCAATCTGAGCAACTTATCCGCAACGAAAAAGGTTCTGTGAGCTATCTCACCTGGATTCACGCAAAGGTCGCCACCCGCAGCGAACCCATGATTCTGTCGGTCGGCCTGGATGTTACCGAGAGACGACGCACCGAAAACAGACTGCGATGGTTGAGCAAGCACGATGCCATCACCGATTTGCTAAACCGTGAAGCCTTCCATACGGAAGCAACCCAGCTTATCGAGCAATATCGCGACACTCACACGATCGAGTTGATGATGTTCGATATCGATAAATTCTCGTCCTACAACGACATGTATGGCTTTCAGCATGGCGACAATATGCTGCGCGAAACGGCGCGATTTATTGAGCGCCTGATTGCCTGTCACACCATCATTGGGCGCACGGGAACAAACGAATTTTCGGCGTTGCTGATTATTGATGAAGACGATACAACCACAGCCGAAAAGGACAAGGTATTCCGCGTCGACGGCCACGCGCTTAGATTTTACTCCGCACTGGAAAATGACGCTATTGAGGTCAATATCACTGCTGTTGTTGCCCGCCATCAGGAAGATGGCGAGACGGTTGATGACATGCTCAGCAATTGTGCCGCTACCCTGCGTGCGCTAAAGCCCATCGATCGCGGCAAGGTGAACTATATTTCCTCGCAGGTTGACAATCGTGCCGCACGCCAAGAAAAGGTGCAGATGCACGACAGCATCGTTAAAGCACTCGCGGAAGATCGCTTCGTGCTGTACTTTCAGCCCATCTACAATCTCGACCGAAATCGTATTACCCACTGCGAATGTCTGGTTCGCATGCAGACCGAAGACGGCCGGATACTTGCCCCGGTATCGTTTTTGGACATTGCCAAAGCCAGCGGCCTCATGCCGCGCATTGATTATTTGGTGCTGAAAATGGCGCTGATGCAATTGCGCGTCTGGGCAGACAACAACATTCACCTGAAACTGAGTGTCAATATCACAGCCGACACATTCGAGAGCGATCGTTTCATAAAACAGCTACAACAGCTGCTTACCGATACCGGTGCGAATAGCGGACAGTTGATTTTTGAAGTCGTGGAAACGGAGGCGATCAACAATCTGGAAAACGCGAAGGCCCTCTGCAAAAAGCTCGATGCCCTAGACGTTCAGATCGCCTTTGATGACTTTGGTATTGGTTTCACATCATTTGAATATCTTCGCGACCTACCGGTCGACTTTATCAAAATCGATCAGTCATTTATCCGCTACATCTACAAGCGAAAAAGCGATCAGCTGCTCGTTAAATCCATGGTGGATATGGCACAGGCGCTGGGTAAGAAAGTGATCGCCGAAGGCGTCGAAGACCAAGGCAGCGCCGAGCTACTGAGAGAGATGGGCGTTCACTACCTGCAAGGCTACTACATCTCAAAGCCTTGCAAAGCCAGCCGACTGGACCTCAATTACACCCTGCCAACAATTTGAAGTTACCCGGCTCCGCTGCGAACGCGCGCTACGGCCTTGGTCCAACCGTGATAGCGGCGTTCCCTATCCGCCTCAGACATCGAGGGCTTAAATGTGCTCTCAGCCTTCCAACGCGCAGCCACCTCGTCCAGCGATGCATAGAGGCCACTCTGTAAACCCGCTAGGCTGGCTGCCCCCAGAGCGGTAGTTTCAACCACAGCCGGTCGCTGACATTCACAGCCCACGGTATCCGCCAGCCGTTGAACCAGCCAGTCATTCACGACCATCCCCCCGTCAACACGCAGGGCTGCAAGGTCAGCGCCGTCACTGCGCATCGCATCGAGCAAATCGCGAGATTGATAACAGACCGCTTCCAGCGTCGCTCGCGCAATGTGAGCAATCTGGGTGTCGCGGGTTAACCCTAGAATGGCACCGCGCGCATCGGGATCCCAATAAGGCGCGCCCAAACCGGTAAAGGCTGGCACCATATACACGCCATTAGAACTTGGGACACTCTCGGCGAGCTCCTGCATTTCAGAGGCACTGCCAATCAGGTGCAACCCGTCGCGCAGCCACTGCACCGCAGCGCCCGCGACAAAAATACTGCCTTCCAAGGCATAGGTTACTTTGCCATTCAAGCGCCAGGCGACCGTGGTGAGCAGTCGGTTACTGGACTCAATCGCCTGATCGCCGGTGTTAAGCATGACAAAGCAACCCGTGCCGTAAGTGCTTTTCACCATGCCGGGTTCGAAACAGGCCTGCCCGACCGTTGCCGCCTGTTGGTCGCCAATCATCGCGCCAATCGGCAACTCCACGCCGAACAGTTCTTTTTGGGTATAGCCAAAATCGTCCGCTGAGTTTTTGACTTCGGGCAACAGACTGGTGGGGATATTGAACAGATTTAACAGCTCATCGTCCCAGCACTGGCGATGGATATTAAACAACAAGGTGCGAGAGGCATTGCTGGCATCCGTCGCATGCACTCGCCCCCCGGTTAGATGCCACAGCAAGAAAGTATCGATCGTGCCAAAGGCTAGCTCGCCGTTTTCTGCGCGCTGTCGAATAGCGGGGTCGGAATCCAGCATCCAAGCCAGTTTGGTCCCGGAAAAATACGGATCTAGCAGCAGGCCTGTGCGACGCGATACCATTGGCTCGACACCTTCGCGACGCAGTTTTTCGCACTGGCCGGCGGTTCGACGATCCTGCCAGACAATGGCCCGCCCAATAGGTTTGCCTGTGCTCCGATCCCACAACGCCGTGGTCTCTCGCTGGTTGGTAATGCCAATAGAGCGAATAGCAGAGGCCTCAATGCCGGCATTGGCGATCGCCTGCCGACAAACGGTTAAGGTCGATGACCAGATATCATCCAGATCGTGTTCGACCCAACCGTCCGCAGGGAAGTGCTGCTTAAATTCCTGCTGACCTATACCGCAGATACTGCCTTCAGCGGTGAACACAATAGCCCTGGAACTGGTTGTTCCCTGATCGATGGCCAGCAGGTAATCAGACATGGAGACTCCTTGTGAATGCTCAGCCGCATGGGCCGTTCACTCAGGTGTTCCTCACACTGGGAAAACAAGGCTGTAGGCAGGCCGGGGCATGGTTTGTTGTTGTAGCGGAACCTTACCATTTCCGGCCTGATCAAGGCTATTCCAGACGCCCCTCAATCAGGGCGATCAGAGCGACTATTAGGAGTTTTTAAGGCAGCTTATGAAAGGGTACCGCCATCCACCCGAATATGTTCGCCTGTGATATGAATACCATCTTCCGACGCCAGCATGGCAATAACACCGGCAACCGTTTTCGGCTCCTTCGGCCCGGACAGCGAGCTGATCCTTCCCAGCAGGCTCATATCCGCATCGGCGGGAAAGGTGACATTGGCTGCCATATTGGTCGAAATATCGCCCGGACACACGCAATTGGCGCGCACACCACGCTTGGCATATTCCACCGCGATGGTTCGCGTCATTGCCAATACCGCGCCCTTGCTTGCACCGTACGCAGTACCCCAGGGCAAACCACTAAGAGATGCTGTTGAGGCCGCATTCACAATATTGCCATTAGTTTTCAACAGCTCGGGCAAAACTGCCTTGCACAGTAAAAAAGTCCCGGTAAGGTTCACATCGATCACTCGCTGCCAGTCGGCCAGCGCCAGCTCGTGACAGTTGTCAAAGCGCAAAACCCCGGCCATATTCACCACGACATCCAGCTTGCCGAAGTGTTTTACGCAGTCTGCAACACAGGCATTTACGTCACTCTCGAAACTGATATCCAGCCGGCGAGCCTTGGCTTTCCCCCCACGCTTTTCAATATTGGCTACGGTCTGTTGCAGCGCTTCTTCATTAATATCCGTACAGAAGATGCTGCCGCCCTCTTCCGCCAGCCGATAGGCTGCGGCTTCACCAATACCTGATGCCGCACCTGTAATCAGTACTACCTTGTCAGCAAATCGCTGCATTGCACGTTCCCCGAAGCAGACTCCCTGCGGAGTCGATTGTGAATAAGTACCAAAAAAACCGCCCTAACCATGCCCGTGGCTGTGAACGCGGTCAAGCCGAGCGAGTTCAATCTCTTGTACTTTCTCTCAAGGCTTTTGCAAGCCCCCGATACCCAGTAAACCTATAACAGTGCAGCAACGGTGACACAACATGAATAATATCGCCCAGCGTCTGACAGCCACTTTTGCTTTCATCCTGCTGTCGAGTACCGCTTTCAGCTCCACAGAACTCCGATCTACCGAAGAATGCAGCTTTCACGGCGCAAGAGAAGTTTCCGCAGCGTCATTGCATATTGCCGACAGTGCCAGCTTCGACAATTATCACTACGTGTGGGTCGATCAGATTCGTTTCCATGACAAAACCCGCTCACTCAAATCCAGTGACCAGCGCCATCTCCGCAAACTGATCAAACACTCCATTGAACAACAGTGGCAGGAACGCCTCGGCTGGCGCAGTGCCGCCACGCCGGGTCAGGCAGTCGCAAGCCTCAGCGTTGACGTCGAAGCACCCGACGGTGAACTTGAAGAAGTGCGCGTACACGCCCGTTTGCGAGACAGTCTCACCGGCCGTGAATTAATGACACAATGCGGACGAGAGCTGCCCCTAATGTTGACCGATCATGCCGAACACCCGCAGCTCGCCTGGAACGCCGTACAGCAGCAAGTTAGCCATTGGGGAGCCGGTCTTGGCACCCATATCATGACCGTTTACTAAAGTCATTCCACTCTTTACACGGCGGCCAACTGACCGAAATTGTCAATAAAGCTGCCGTGATTCACCCTTGAGTTTAAGCCCCCCTCCGCTAAGCTTTTCAGCACTGAAATTGTGATGATGGCAACCGTTCGGCTCGCCCTCGCTGCTGACCTCAAGCCTTTGATTGCCTGAGCCTTTCCAAGCTGGCGTGCCGCTCTACCACAGGAGATGTTATGGACGCGCTGGAAACCTTTCGCCAGGAAGTCCGCGAGTGGCTCGAAGCCAACTGCCCCGAGTCCCAACGCAAACCCGCAAGCCGCGAAGAGCAAGTCTGGGCAGGTCGCAATCAGACCTTTCCCAGTGCCGATGCCAAACTGTGGTTTGAGCGCATGCGCGACAAGGGCTGGACCGTGCCGGACTGGCCAAAGGAATACGGCGGCGGCGGACTGAATGACGCTGAAGCCAAAATCCTGAAAGATGAAATGAAGCGTCTGGGCTGCCGCACGCCGCTGCTCGATATCGGTATCTGGATGCTCGGCCCGGCGCTGCTGGAATACGGCAACGAAGCGCAGAAGCAGGAACACATTCCCAAGATTGCCCGCGGTGAAATCCGCTGGTGCCAGGGCTACTCCGAACCTGGTGCCGGCTCTGACCTCGCCAGCCTGCAGTGCAAAGCCGAAGACAAGGGTGACCACTTTCTGGTGAATGGCACCAAGATCTGGACCACCAATGCCGATAAGTCCGACTGGATTTTCTGTCTGGTGCGCACCGACCCCAATGTCAAAAAACAGGAAGGCATCAGCTTTCTGCTGATCGACATGGAAAGTGAAGGGGTAAGCGCCTCACCGATCGAACTGATCAGCGGAGAATCCGAATTCTGCCAGACCTTTTTCGACAATGTGAAAGTGCCGAAAGAAAATCTGGTCGGCGAACTGAATAAGGGCTGGTCTGTCGCCAAAGCGCTGCTCAAGCACGAACGCAAGTTGATGTCAGAGCAGGAAACTCCCGCCGGCACACAGATCACGCCGGTACAGGCTGCGCTGGACTACGTGGGCACCGATGCCAACGGCAAAGTGGCAAACGCCGCGCTGCGCGACCAGCTGGTGCGCCATGAAATGAAATACCGGGCACTGGGCCTGACCCACTTCCGCTCCTTTGAAGAGAAAATGAGCGGCGCGGGCGAAGGCAATATCCCCATGATCATGAAGTACGTTGGAACCGAGTGCACTAAGGAGCGTGAAGAAACGCTGATCGCCATGCTTGGCACTCAGGGCTTGGGTTGGGAAGGCGAAGGCTTCAATCAGGACGAAACACTGGCAACCCGCGGCTGGCTGTTTTCCAAAGCACTCTCCATTGCCGGTGGCAGCTCGGAAGTCCAACTGAACATTATCGCCAAACGCGTTTTGGGTCTGCCCGACTGATCGCAGACTGCAGGAGTAAAGAATCATGCCTCTGGTATTGAATGAAGAACAGCGTCTTCTGAAAGACACCGCCAAAGAGTTTCTCGGCAGTAGCGCCCCCGTTGAAGCGCTGCGTAAACTGCGCGACGAAAAAAATGAGATCGGCTACGACAAAGCTCTGTGGCAACAGATGGCCGAGCTTGGTTGGGCCGGCATTGTCCTGCCGGAAGACTATGATGGTCTCGATTTTGGCTTTATGGGTCTCGGTGCCATTATCGAAGAGAGCGGACGCACCCTGACGGCCTCGCCACTGTTTTCCACTGTGGTATTGGGTGCCTCCGCTATTTTGCTGGGTGGCAGCGATGAACAGAAACAAAGCCTGCTACCAAGTGTCGCCAGCGGAGAGAAAACACTGACACTGGCGGTGGACGAATACGCCCATCACAATCCCGCCGCCATTGCCCTGTCAGCGAAGGCTCAAGGCGAAAACTTTGTGCTGACCGGCAAGAAAGTATGCGTTGTCGATGGCCACACCGCCGATCATATTGTGGTTGCGGCACGGACCTCCGGAACGACCGGCTCGACCGACGGCATCAGCCTGTTTATCGTCGACGGCGACGCCGAGGGCCTGACCCGAACGCGCCGCTGGATGGCAGACAGTCGCGCCGTTGCCGAACTCAACTTTGATAAGGTCAGCGGACAACTGCTGGGCGAATTGGACAAGGGTTGGGACATTCTTGACCCGGTTCTGGATCGCGGTCGTATCTGCTTGGCGGCGGAAATGCTGGGTGGGACTCAGGAAATTTTCAAGCGCACCGTAGACTATCTCAAGGAGCGGGAGCAGTTCGGCGTTAAAATCGGCTCGTTTCAGGCACTGAAACATCGCGCGGCCCATATGTTTACGGAAATTGAGCTGGCGAAATCTGTGGTACTGGATGCTTTCACGGCCATTGACGAAGGGCGCGCAGACCTCGGCCAGATGGCCAGCTTTGCCAAAGCCACCGTCAACGATCTGTACTATCTGGTCAGCAATGAAGCGGTTCAGATGCACGGTGGTATCGGGGTGACCGACGAGCTGGAAATCGGCTTCTTCCTGAAGCGTTCACGGATGGCCATCCAGCTGCTGGGCGACAGCGGTTTCCACCGCGATCGCTACGCCAGTCTCAGCGGTTACTAAACCGCTTTTCGAGCGGGCCTTAGCGCAAGCGGCTCGCTTTTAATTTCAAGCGTTTGGCAAAGGAGAGCTCGGCAAAGGCCTCTTCTTTTGCCAGATCCGGCCTGATCTCTTTTTCACACGCCCGACACTGATAGCGACTGCCCTTGAGAAAGTTTGCGAGTCGCTGGCTGCCGAAATCAAACTGCTGACAAGCGCAGACAAAGGGGTAGGTTTTTTGTCGGCGTGGCCGGCGCACCTCGGCGCCGGTGGTATCAAACGCTCCAGACGCTCTCGGCTGCGCCCCCAGCACTGTTGCAACCTGCTTCCAGGTTTTGTCATGCCCCCGGGACCGGTAGTGCCGAGTGGCTACAATATGCGCCATTTCATGAGCGACGGTATCGTAGACGAACTCCCAATCCGGATTATTCCGAAAAATAACCTTGTTCAATTCGATCAGATTTTTGTGCGGTGTTGCGCGCCCCGCCATACGGGCACTGCGCAAGGCAAATGACAGTGTCGGTGCAGGATCTTGGTAATCGAGTTCTTCCACAGCCAGTTGATACGCTGTTTCGAAAGCCCGGTGAATATCGGCTTCCACAGCAGGCGGCAGCGGTTCGCGATAATCACTAAGGGCCATTAGAACGTCGGTGATTTGGTGAATTCACGACGCAGACGCTGTACAACCTCTTTGACACTGCCTCCTTTTTCCGCAATTTCATCATCGGAAAGATCGCAGAGCTCGTGAGGAAATACCAGCCAGTCATCGGTTTCGTGCAGGTAGTAATCGGGGATAAGGTCTGTTTTGTTACGCGATGGTTTAAACCAGGGCATGGCGACGCGAATATCACCGTGCTGCCCCGTTCCAAGATTGTTACGGATTTCCGCGAGCAACGCCTTGATGGTCAAACCGGTATCGAATACATCGTCCACAATCAGCAGTTTGTTGTCCGTGCTGAAATTGTTGAAGATGTAATCCAGATTATGGACTTTGACCTGGCGCTGACGCTGATCCACGCCACTGTAAAGTGATGTGCGAATAGCGATGTGATCCACCGCTATGCCGCAATACTCGAACAGCTCCTGCACCGCCACGCCCACCGGCGTACCACCGCGCCAGAGTGCGATAATACAGTCCGGGTGAAAGCCGCTTTCGATAACGCGCGCGGCCAGCTCATAGGCATCATCAAGCAGATCCTGCGCGCTGATAAAATGCTTGTGCATATTATTTCCGGAATTGTTTGAAGTCCGGTTGGCGCTTCTCCAGAAACGCCATCACCGATTCAATATTTTCCGGAGAACCGGCCAAGCGCATCATCTCATCTTGCTCGCGATCGTTAGCCGAGTGCACATTCTGCAAATGTACTTGGCGCATCAAACGCTTGGTCGCGACCAGTGAAGAAATCGGCCACTGGGCAATTTCACGGGCTTTGCACAGCGCCTGATCCAGCAGACCATCGTCACTCACCTTAGCGGTGGCGATACCGACCTCAAGCGCGCGATCGGCGTTGATCCACTCCGCGGTATACATCAACTCAGCTGCACGTCGTGCACCGATGACCTGCTGAAGGGTATAGCTACTGCCCCACTCCGGCACCAGCCCCAGCTGCACAAAGGGAAAGCGCATGCGCAGACTATCGCCCACGTAAACCACATCCGCATTAAGCAGCAAGGTCGCCCCACCACCCACGGCAACGCCTTTTGCCGCGCAGATCAAAGGCTTGTCAAAATCCAGCAGCGCGCGCGCACTGGACATAAAGGGGTGCTCAGTCTCGCCATCGGCGTTCGCCATATCATTCAGATCAACACCGGAGGAAAAGTCCGCGCCGCCGCCTGTGATGACTACGCAGGCCACTTTGGGATTGTCTTTGGCGGCGTCAATGGCTTCGCGGAAAGCGGTCCATTGCTCTTTGTTAAAAGCATTCTTTTTTTCCGGACGGTTCAGGGTAATCAACAATACCCCGTCTTCATCCAGTTCCTGCAAAACAGTCTCTGACATTATCGTGTTCCTTTATTCATTAATGAACTGAACCGTGACGTCCAAAGCGGCACGGTCCGTTCGACAGGTATTCGCAGCGTGGGTGGTATCTTCGTAGCCGAAAGAAATACCAAACAGCAGCTTGTTGCTGCCGTCGATGGCGAGCTCTTCGCGAATCTGGTCAGCAAAAAAACTGAGTGCGGTCTGCGGGCAGCTTGCCAGACCATGGGCCGACAGGCTGAGCATCAGATTCTGGGCATACATCCCCAGATCGGCGGCTTCGCGAATGCCGAAACTCTCTGGTAGAAACAGAAAGGCTACGTGTGGTGCGCCGAAAAATTCAAAGTTGCGATAAAACGCTTCACCGCGAGCGGCCTTGTCTTCACGAGTGATACCGAGGGCATCGTAGAGACGTTTTGCCGCGTCGTACTGCCGCTCTTTGTAAACGCCCTCGTACTTGCCGTCGTAGGGGAAGTCCATGGTCATCTTACCTTGCAGAAAATCTCCGCTGATGCGGGCTTTCAAGCGATCTTTCGCCGGGCCGCTGACAACCGCGACTTGCCAGGGCTGGGTATTGCAATTTGAAGGGGCCTGTTGCGCTGCTTCAAAGACCGAGGTCAACAGCGAATCGCTGACCGTCTGATCCAAAAAAGCGCGAACCGAACGACGCTCATGCACGAGCGCCTTAAACTGTTCTGCAGAAAATGACGCATGGTCGGCTGTCGCCACTTTAGTCATGTCGTAACGCTCCTGACTGTCTGTAGGATTCAATACTCTCACGGCTTAGGCCAGCTTCCGCCAATATCTCATCGGCATCGGCGCCGGGTGCACAAGGTCCGCTCTTGATCTGCGAAGGCGTACGGGAAAACCTGGGAGCCGGCACCGACTGCGTCACCCCCTCAATTTCCGTGTAGTTGCCACGGGCTTGATTGTGAGGGTAGACCACCGCTTCGTTCATATCGAGAACCGGAGCAAAGCACACATCGCTGCCCTCCATTATGCCACACCACTCTTGCCGTGTTTTGGTTCGCACCCGCTCGGCAATACGCTGCTTAAGTACTGGCCATTGGTCTTTCTCAAACAGGTGGGTGTAGCCGCCCTCGCCCAAATCCAGCTCCAGTTTCTCTGCCAATAAGGCATAGAACTGGGGCTCGATGGAGCCGATGGAAATATACTTTCCGTCAGCACATTCATAGGTGTCATAGAAGTGTGAGCCGCCGTCTAGCCAGTTGTCTTCGCGTTCCAGGCTCCAGGTACCGCCAGCGATATAGGCATTGGTTGGCGTCATCATGTTGATTACGCCGTCAGTAATTGCAGCATCTACCACCTGCCCCTTTCCAGAGGATTTCGCTTCCAACAAGGCAGCTAGCATACCCATCACCAAATAGAGAGAACCGCCGCCGTAGTCACCCACCAGATTGAGCGGTGGGACCGGGCCGCCCTGCTTGCGCCCGATAGCGGCCAGTGCGCCGGTCACCGCAATGTAATTGATATCGTGCCCAGCAGCTTGCGCCAGTGGCCCGTCTTGCCCCCAGCCGGTCATACGACCGTAAACCAGCTTGGGATTACGTGCCAGACAGACCTCAGGGCCAAGTCCCAGTTTTTCCATAACACCGGGTCGAAAACCTTCAAAAACGGCGTCGGCGCTTTCAAGCAGAGTCAAAACCAGCTCTACTGCCTCCGGCTTTTTCAGATCGAGGGCGAGACTGCGTTTACCGCGGGCGGTAATGTCACTCGGCGTCGCGGCACCACTGGCACGATCAATGCGGATCACATCGGCGCCCATATCCGCCAGCAACATGCCGGCAAAAGGGCCGGGGCCGATGCCAGCCATTTCAATGATTCGGATTCCTGTGAGTGGTCCTGACATAGAAATTTCCTGTGCAGAAATAAAAAACGCCTGGTTCTTTCAAATCAGGCGTTACGGCATGGTTAAATTCAATACTCCGTCATTGCGAACGTAGAGAAGCAACCTCGTGAAGCCTCTGCCAAACCATGGAGATTGCTTCGTCGCGATACTCCTCGCAATGACGGGAGGGTTTATTCGCCCGTGAAGTTTGCTGGACGCTTCTCCTTGAACGCGCGCATACCCTCTTTGGCATCCTTGGAAGCAAACACCGGACCGGCCAGCTCGTCGGATTTCAACATGGCTTCTTCTTCGGCGATATCGGTTTGCAGCTCGCGCAGCGAACGAGTAATCGCCTTCAAGGCCAGTGGGCCAGTTTTGCAGAGTTCTTCAGCCATTTTCTTGGCTTCCGCCAAGGCCTGACCTTTCGGCACGATGCGATTAATCAGACCCCACTCCAGCGCTTCCTGAGCGGTGCAGTGACGACCCAACAGAACCATTTCGGCGGCGCGACAGTAAGGAATCTGACGCGGCAGACGAATACTGGAACCGGCCATAGGATACAGGCCGCGCGCTACTTCAGTAACACCGTAGATAGAATCCTCAGCTCCAACGCGCAGATCAGTACCCGCCAGAATTTCAGTACCACCCGCCAACGCATAGCCTTCCACCGCCAGAATCAGCGGCTTGCTGGGGCGGTTATCACGCAGCAGCGCCTGCCAGTGAACGTTGGGGACAGTACCCATCAGATTCATGAATTCTTCCGAGGCACCATTGTCGCCATCAGGGCCCGCTTTCAAATCCATGCCCGCACAGAAGGTATCACCTACCGCTGTGAGTATGGCGCACATCAGCGAGTCGTCTTCATCCAGTCGACGCCAGGCCTTGTACATGCCCAGTAGCATTTCCGGGTTGAAGGCGTTCTTCGCCTCCGGGCGGTTCAGCGTTACGATCAGGGTTTTGCCTTCCTGTTCGATAATGCAGTTCTTGGTGCTGATATCGAGTTCAGCCATCGAATTTCTCCGTTATATGTAGCTGCGGCCTCAGGCCACTTCGCCTTCGCCGCTCAGGGCGTAGGCTTTTGCTGTTTTGTAGTCAGGCTTACCACTGGGGGCACGCGGAACTTCAGCAATCACATGCACCGCACGAGGTACTTTGTAACCGGCAATATGGTTGCGACAGTGGTCCTGCACATCTTTCATCGTCAGAGTCACGCCTTCGCGCAACTGCAGTACGGCCGTTACTTTGCTGCCCCACCGATCATCCGGTGTGGCCACAACCAGCGCATCAAAAATACCATCGTGGGCCTTGAGTGCGTTTTCTACCTCTTCCGGGAAAATTTTCTCGCCGCCACTGTTGATACAGTTGGAGCCGCGACCGAAAACGGTAATCGAGGTATCTTCTTCCAGCTTGGCCGCATCGCCAGTGAGCAACCATTTTTTGCCGTCTACATCGACGAAGGTTTTCGCGGTTTTTTCCGGATCATTGTAGTAACCCACCGGAATATACCCGGAACGGGCGAAGATACCGGTTTCGCCGGGCTTGGCGTGACGGCGCGGGGTTTCATCGTCGATGATGACATCCATATATTCGGTGCGGGTCACGTTACCCAGACCGGATTCGGATTTCTTCTGGCCGTTGTCCATCCCCATCTGGCCACCTTCCGATGAACCAAAGCTGTTAGTGATAAACACGTTCGGGAAGTGTGCGCGGAAGCCGTTCTGCTTGGCTTCGGAGAAGACTGCCCCGCCAGAACCGACGTTGAAAATGGTGCCCAGATCCCAGCGACCGGGATTGGCCTCAAGCGCATCCAGCAGCGGAATCGCCATCGCATCACCAACGATCTGCACCGCGTTTACTTTCTCGCGCTCACAGACATCCCATACATGTTCGGCGTTCAGGGAATGCTGGTCATTCAGTACCAGCTTGTTACCGGCCAGCAGCTGAATACAGGCATACCACCAGGACGCGCCGTGCATCAGTGGCGCCAGTGCAATGCCACACAGCGGATTTTCCGCAACGCGAGTTTCGATATCTTCCGGCTTTTCACAGGGGCCATTGGGCGAGAAGTGTCCACCGCCGCCCATCGCTGCAAAGAAAACATTCTTGTGAGGCCACATCACGCCCTTGGGCATACCGGTCGTGCCACCGGTGTAGAGGATGAAGTAGTCATCGCCCGAGCGCGCTTCAAAGTCGCGTTGATCGCTCTGATCATTCATGGCCGATTCGTATTCCACCGCGCCAATCGCATTCAGGTCGGCACCGCTGTCGTCATCAACCGCGATAAAGGTTTTCAGGTCAGGGGCCGCACTGCGAATTTCCGCGATATGGGGCGCAAATTCACGGTGGTGAACACAAGCCACCATGTCGGCGTTGTCAAAGATGTAAAGCAGCTCGTCTTTAACGTAGCGGTAGTTAACGTTGATGGGCACCGCGCGAATTTTGAAGCAGGCCAGCATGGCCTCCATGTATTCATTGCAGTTGTACATGTAAAGACCAACGTGGTCGCCGCTTTTCACGCCCTGCGAACGCAGGTAGTGGGCCATGCGATTGGCCCGTTTTTCCAGATCGCCAAACGTGGTTCGGTGAGCCCCGCAGACCAGCGCCTCGCGCTCGGGCACTTTATCCGCCACAACCTCAAACATATCTGCCAGATTGAATTCCATCTTTCCCTTCCCTTAAAAGAGACCGGCCACAGAAGTGGCCGGCAGGTTAAGCGCTTTGTGCTTTACGCTTTTTCTGAGCCGACAACCCACATGGCGTAGAACTGTGCACCACCACCGTAGGCATGCCCCAGGGCAAGCTTGGCGCCATCAACCTGATGGTTACCGGCATCGCCGCGTACCTGGCGGGCGGCTTCCGCAAAGCGGATCATGCCCGAGGCACCAATGGGGTTACTGCATAGTACACCACCGGAACAGTTCCACGGGATGTCACCTTTGTCATCTAGGGAGGTGGCGCCTTCCAGCGTCAGCTTCCAGCCTTCGCCTTTTTCGGCAAAACCCAGATTCTCCAGCCACATAGGTTCATACCAGGAGAACGGCACGTAAACTTCTGCGCAGTCCAGATCCTTGCGCGGGTTGGAAATGCCAGCCTGCGCATAGACATCCTTGGCGCAATCGATACCGGCCTGAGGACTCACTTCTTCCCGACCGGCGTACATGGTCGGCTCGGAGCGCATTGCGGCACCACGAATCCAGGCGGGTTTCTTCGGTGACTGAGCGGCCAGCTCTTCGTTGGCAATAACCATGGCACAGGCGCCGTCAGAAGACGGGCATGACTCGAGGAAGCGCAGCGGCTCCCACAGCATGGGGCTCTCTTCGACTTCCTTCATGGTGATGTTGGGCAGTTGCAGGTGAGCCAGCGGGTTGCGGGCACCGTGCAGACGATCCTTCACCGCCACTTTGATACCGGCATCGCTCGGCGCCTTGGTACGACGCATGTATTCACGAATGATCGGCGCAAAGAAACCACCGGCACCGGCGTTCAGGTGAACCGAGAACGGCTGGGCATTGGACAGGGCCCACATGGCGTTGGACTCGGACTGCTTCTCGTAGGTTACCGTGAGAATGCGTTTGAACATGCCGCTTTGGACATAGGAGGCCGCGACGATAGCGGTGGAACCACCTACCGAACCCGCGGTATGAACCCGCAGCATCGGCTTGCCGTTACAACCCAGCGCATCGGTCAGGTAGAGCTCGGGCATGATCATGCCTTCGAACATGTCCGGTGCTTTACCGACGATCACCGCATCGATATCGTCCCAGGTCAGTTCTGCATCCTGCAGGGCCTTAAGCGCGGCATCGCGCACCAGCCCGGCAATGGATACGGTTTTATGTTTGGTCTGGTATTTGGTCTGGCCAATACCGACAACTGCAGCTAATTCAGCCATTATGCTCCCTCCAATACCGCGACCAGATTCTGTTGCAGCGCGTGACCTGAGGTCGCATGCGCTACGCCGCGTTTGATTTCACCCTTGATGATACGATTGGCGACTTCACCCACTCGCGACAGGCCGGAGGCCATCATCTGGTTGCCCGCTAGCACACCACCGGATGGGTTAATTACCGTGTCATCACCCAAGCCCAGCGCTTTCTTCAGGATGATTTCCTGATGACTGAACGGCGCATAAATTTCGGCCACTTCCACCGGACCGTCAGCCACGCCGGCAGCCTTGGCAGCTATCTCGGTGGATACGGAACGGGTCAGATCGCGAGCACCAAAGTGATGGGATTCAATGCGGTGATCGATGCCCTTCAGCACGGCGTAAGGCTTGCCCCACTCCTTGGCTTTTTCAACGGTGGCAATAATCATGGCACTGGCACCGTCTGAAATCGGGCAGCAGTCGTGCTTACGCAGCGGCGACAGGTAGGTCGGCTCGGCCAGCAATTCATCCACACTCACATCGCCTTTCAATTGGGCGTGAGGATTGGACTTGGCATTCTTGCGCGAGCGCGCTACCACTTCAGCCATGTCCGCTTCAGTCGCTTTACCGCTATCCAGCAGAGCGCGCGCCTGCAGTGCCGCACTGCTGACGGTATCCAACCACAGGGGTGACAGGTAATAGGGGTCGAGTTGCTGCGACAGTACAATCGGCAGCTCACCGGGCGAGGATTTACCGAAACCGTACAGCAGCGCAGAGTCCGCCTGTCCCATACGAATTTTCAGCACCGCCTCGTACAGTGCCCAGGCCGCATCCATCTCAACGTGAGATTCCTTGATCGGCGGTACCGCACCCAGTGCATCCACACCCAGTACGAACGCAAAGGCTGCACCCTGCAGGTAGTCACAGGAACCGGAACAGGTAAAGTCCACGTCCTGTGCGCTTTGAATGCCCACGTTATCCAGTACTTTGCGGATAACCGGCATGATCAGTTCCACTTCGTTCAGAGCCCCGGCGTCACGCACGCAGTCCGACTGAACAAAAGAGACAATAGCTATATCACGCATCTTTCAGTCTCCCAATTTCTTCCGCCGGCACGTCGGGCTCGTCGATCGGCGTAAAATATTTGATGTTTTCCATGGCGTAAGTCCACTCGCTGGCGTCCTTCCACTGGGCCTCAACACGCATACCGATGCGAACGTCTTCGTTCTTGCACTCACTGAGCAGGTGCAGGAAGGAAATGTTCGCGCCATCCGGCACCAAGTTGGCGATAACGTAAGGCGGTTTGATCGGGTTACCCGGAATGGGGATATGAACGATCGTGAAAGACTGCACCGTGGCCTTGTTGGACAGTTCCACTTCCTCGGTAGTGGCCACACCACAGGCCGCACAGGCACCGCGCGGCGGAATGTACACATTGCGGCACGAAGGACAGCGCTGACCGACCAGCTTGCCTTCCTTCACTTTGGTCAGGTAGCGAGCAGTCGCCTGACCGGCGGTAAAGTTGTAATCGAGATAAACGGGCGATTCGATACCGGTAATCGGCTCCAGCGCCTCTTTGTTTGCGTCACTCATGGCAGTCTCCTCAAGCTGGCTCAAAGCAGGCGATATCGGTGATGAAACCCTTGGTTTCGTCAGCCCAGCGCACCTTTACTTTCATACCGGTGCTCATTTTCGATTCGTCACCGGCGTCAACCATGTGAATCATGGGGATGTCGGATCCATCGATCTGGATCTGTGCCCAGGCAAAGGGCTTGTCCAGCAGGTGTTTGCCACGGGGGTGCTTGACCCAGGCCCAGGTTTTCACCACACCAGTGTCCGGCAGGTCCACGAATTCACTGAGTTCCTCGGCAGTGACGGGGTCATATTCCATCGGCGGCACAATCACCTTGCCGTCGCTTCCCTTGATCCCGACGATCTTGCGATCGCGCAGGGCTGTGAGAAAACGACCCACCACCGGTCCAGTGGTGCGGGTGTAGGTATAGCCGAGGGTAAACGCCTGCTGCAGTACTTCCGCTTGTGCGGACATAGGCCTGTCTCCTTTTGCTGGCTTACGTATTTGGTTAAGCAGTACTAGCTTAAGTAGTACTTGGTTACGTATTAGTGGCTTGAATCAACAACAATCAGAATCGCATTAGACGACTCTAATCCACTGAAAAAATTAAACTTTTTTAACAAAACCGGACTTCGCCGACTATGAGATCAGTATTCCGCAGGGAGGGAGATAACTCAATGACCGAATATGGCCTATTGGTGTGACAAATCCGATCAGGAATCGATTGAATAAGCTCTAAAGCGGCTTACCGCTGTCGCGCTCCAGCGCCTTATGCATATTGGTGGCGATCTGGCTGGCTACCCGCTTGGCCCGCTCAGCCTTTTCACCGGCAAAGTGCTCATCTACTGTTTCTAGGAAATAGGCGAGCCATTGATCAAAATCAGCACTGCGCAGTTCGCGCTTGTCGTGAAGCTGGCGGTGGATGTTCATGGTATGACGCTTGTAGTTATTTTCGCCCAGCAACAGCTTTTCCCAATAGGCCTGAATACGCGGAAAGTGCTCACGGATGTCCACATTCGCCACATCCAAAAAGATCGGCGCAAGGCGCTCATCCACCAGCAGTTTGTCGTAGAAAGCTTCGACAAATTGGCGAATGCGATCGGGGTTGTCGAGATCGGGTTTAGCCATAGAGGTATCTTCGCAAGCGAGGCCTGCAAATACTACTTGCCGCGTTTCTTCTTGGCGTCTTTCTTTTTCACAAACTTCATCAGGCGCTTCTTGCGATTAACCTGACGGGAGGTGAGTTTGTTTTTCTTGCCCTCGTAGGGGTTCTCGCTGGTGCGGAACTCGATCCGAATAGGCGTACCCACCATATCCAGATGGCGGCGGAAGGTTTTTTCCAGGTAGCGTTGATAGCTGGCCGGAACCTTATCGGTCTGGTTGCCGTGAATCACCACGATGGGCGGATTCTGTCCACCGGCGTGGGCATAGCGCAGCTTGATGCGACGACCGTTAACCATGGGCGGCGGGTGATCGAAGACCGCGCCTTCCAGAATGGTGGTCAACTGGCGCGTCGACATCTTGTCGGTCGCCGAATGATAGGCCTTGTTGACAGACTCATAGAGATGCCCTACCCCCGTACCGTGCAGGGCAGAAATGAAATGTACTTCTGCATAGTCGATAAACTGCAGGCGGCGTTCCAGCTCAAATTTCACCCGGTCTTTGTGGTCTGGTTCCAGCCCATCCCATTTGTTGACCGCCAGCACTAGCGCACGACCGGACTCGACCACCTGCCCGAGCAGGTGCAAATCCTGATCCACGATGCCTTCACGCGCGTCCATCACCAGAATGGTGACGTTGGCATCGTCGATCGCTTTCAGGGTTTTGACGATGGAGAATTTTTCCACCACTTCCTTGACGTTTTTACGGCGACGAACGCCAGCCGTATCAATCAGGGTGTAGGGCTCACCATCGCGCTCGTAATCGATATAGATACTGTCACGGGTGGTACCGGGCTGGTCATAAACCACAACGCGGTCTTCGCCCAGGAGGCGGTTTACCAAGGTGGATTTACCCACATTCGGGCGGCCGATTATGGCGATCTTGGTGCTCTTGTAGCGGTCTTCTTCCTTATCCTCTTCCGCTTCTTCAACGGGTGGGAAGGTTGCTACCAGCTCGTCCAGCAGATGACGCACGCCGCGACCGTGGGTTGCCGTAATCGGGTAAAACTGCTCGACGCCTAGCTCATAGAACTCGGCCATCGCCGTATTCGGGTCAACCCCGTCGACCTTATTAACGACGTAATAGAAGGGTTTGTTACTGGAGCGAAATTTGGTCGCGAGGGCGTGATCCGACGGAGTCAGGCCCGCCCTCGCATCCAGCAGAAAGAGCACCGCATCGGCCTCATCAATAGCCGCCAGTGATTGGCCGGCCATGGCGCTGTCGATGCCCTCTTCATCGCCGGTAATACCGCCGGTATCAATGGCAATAAAGCGGTGTTTGCCATGTTTGACCTCACCGTACTTGCGATCACGGGTCAGGCCCGGAAAGTCGGCGACCAGAGCGTCGCGGCTGCGAGTCAATCGATTAAACAGGGTGGATTTGCCCACATTTGGGCGGCCAACCAACGCAACCACGGGAATCATACTCATGCTGTTCCGTTACCGGCGCTGCTTGGGGCCAAAGTTGCGGTGGCGAGTGACCGTGGTATCACGATCAAAGCTGTAGGCCGCCAACTGACCTTCATTGCTGAAGACAAACAGTTTGTCATCCGCCGACACCATGGGGGCGCGAACACCACTGTCATCGAGCTGGACTCGCGAAACCAGATGGCCGTCAACCTGCGACACAAAATGGAGGTAGCCTTCAAAGTCACCCACAACGAGACTGCCCGACAAAATCGCCGGTGCTGACAGCTTACGACGCGCCAGTATGGTTTGCGTCCAGATAACGCCCTGCCCGTTTTGCTCGAAGGCATGGATGCTGCCATCGGCATCCGCCACATAGATATTGCCATAGCCTTCAACGGGACCACTGTAGCTGGACAGATCGCGCTGCCACAGGGCTCGACCGCTGCGCACATCAATTGCAGTCAGGGTGCCCTGATAACCAGCCGCATACAGCACACCGCCATCGAGCAACAGCTCGCCATCAACATCAGACAGGCGCTCTATTTCAGTGCTCCCTTTTGGCACTGATATCCGCTGCTCCCAGCGCAAGGCGCCGGTGCTTTTGTCCAGCGCCACGACGCGACCGTTTGCCAAGCCGGCAAATACCAGCGGACCGTCGAGCAAAGGCGTAGAGGTACCGCGCAAGGTCAGACGCGGCACTGACGCAGAAAATGCCCATAGTTTTTCACCGCTCAGTGCATCCAGCCCCACCAGCTGACCATCGTAGGTCTGAGCGACAACGATTTCCTCGTCGCTAACTGGCGGCGCCAGAACTTCACCGCTGAGTTGGGTGCGCCATAATTCCTCGCCTTTCAAATTAAAGGCAATTACGACACCCTCAGTAGTACCGAGATACAGGCGTTCATAATCGATGCCCACGCCACCGCTGACGGTTAGCTCCAACTCTTTTTCCCAGCGGATATCGCCATCGCTGGTCGCGCGCGCCTGAAGCTGTCCGTCAGCCGAAGCAACATACAGCGTGTCACCTTCAATAGCCGGACGCAGCTGATACAAGCCCTTGCCCTGACCATCGCCAACCCTGGCCGACCACAGTTTGATAAGCTCACGCTCAATCACAAAATCGGTCAGTTCAGCGGGATCGTTTTCTTCCGGAGTGCCGGCACAGGCGGCCAGCAGCGCAACGGCGAAAATCAGCAGTAACCTGTTCAGTTTGATCATTCCTCAGCGGCTCCGTCCTGCGCAGACTGCAGGTCGTTGATCTTCATTTCCAGCAAGGGGTTCTGGGACGCATTTTCCAGCGCCGCTAATTCGGTTTTCGCCTGCTCGTAGGCCGCCAGGGCACCCGCCTTGTCACCCTGCGCCATGAGAATATCGCCACGGGTTTCGGCAATCAGCGCCGCGTAGCTGCCAAGCTCTGAGCCAGCGAGAATATTTTGTGCGTCTTCGTAGCGCTTCTGGGCTAGAAGAACATGCGCCAGACGAACCTTGGCTTGCAGCAGCAGAGGATCATTTGGTTTTTGATCCAGCACCCATCGTAATTCCGCTTCAGCTTCTTCCCATTTATTGATCTGGGCCGCGTATTTGGCTTTATACATCGCGCCGAAAATCGCATAGGTCGTGCCCGGATAGTCCGCTTTCAGGGTTTCCGCTAGATGTTGTGCGGTGGTGACCTTGCTGCTGTCGGTTTCAGCCGCAGAATCTGCTTCCAGCAGGCTCTGGTAACTGGCCGAGGCTTCTGCCAGCTTGCCTTCCTGCTGTTTCTGCCATCCTTGCCAGCCAAATACGGCCGCAACCGCAACCACGATACCCAAAACGGTGGACTTGCCATTGTCCGCCCACCATTTTTTCAGGGCTTCGACCTGCTCTTCGTCGGTGCGATAGGTTTCCACGCTTATACCTCTACAAATTCTCTTGTTGTCATTAAATGAATTATCGTTATCCGCTGCTTACTGAGCAGGCGTTTCCAGCGCAGCAGCCAGTGTGGCCACTACCTCTGCGCTCGCCAGCTCTTGCTGTTCGCGCTCTTCACGCAGCCATTTCACCTGGACTACGCCCTGCTCGGCCTCACTCTCGCCAATTATCAGGGCAACCCGTGCACCCGAGCGGTCCGCTTTTTTAAACTGACTTTTGAAGCTGCCACCGCCGCAGTGGGTTACCACCCGCAAAGCGAGGCTCTCCCGCAGTGTTTCTGCCAGTTTCAAGGCCTCGACCTCGGCACGGCTGCCAGAGCTTACCAGATAGACATCGGCCTGGGCCTTTTTCTCCGGCAAATTTTCAGTTGCCTCAAGCAACAGGCACAAACGCTCCAAGCCCATCGCAAAACCCACCGCCGGCGTGGGCTTGCCGCCCAGTTGTTCAACCAGCCCATCGTAGCGGCCACCGGCGCACACCGTACCCTGGGCGCCGAGCAAGTCGGTGGTCCATTCGAAAACGGTAAGCCCATAGTAATCGAGGCCACGCACCAGCTTGGAGTTGCGTACATAGCTGATACCAAGCGCATCGAGGCGTTCGCACAACCCGGCGAAATGTGCGCGCGAATCTTCATCCAGATAGTCATCAAACACCGGAGCGTCGGCCAGCAATGCCTGAGTCTCGGCATTCTTACTGTCGAGAATTCGCAGGGGGTTGGTGTCCAGACGACGCTGACTGTCTTCGTCCAACTGCGCTTTCAACGGTGTCAGGTAGCTCACCAAGGCCTCGCGAAAGGCCTTGCGACTGTCACTGCTGCCCAGCGTATTGAGCTCCAGAGTCAAACCTTCGGTAATGCCCAGCTCTTTCCAGAAACGGGCGCTCAAGGCGATCAATTCTGCATCAATGTCGGGGCCGACCATGCCAAAAGCTTCCACGCCCACTTGATGAAACTGACGCAGGCGGCCTTTTTGCGGACGCTCGTGACGGAACATCGGGCCGGTGTACCAAAGGCGCTGCATCTGGTTGTAGAGCAGTCCGTGCTGCTCGGCAGCGCGCACGCAAGGGGCTGTTCCCTCCGGTCGCAAAGTCAGGCTGTCGCCATTGCGATCCTCAAATGTGTACATTTCCTTTTCAACGATATCCGTAACTTCACCGATGGATCGCTTGAACAGTTCAGTCTGTTCTAGAATCGGAAAGCGAATTTCACTGTAACCGTAGCGCGACAAGAGATTATGGAGCTTCCCTTCGAGGTATTGCCACAGAGGCGATTCCTCCGGCAGGAGGTCGTTCATGCCACGGATGGATTGAATCTTTGCCAACGTACTGAATCCCTGTTGCGATCGCGCTCAGGCCTGGCGCGCAATAATGTCGTTTTCTTCCGCTTGTTTCTTGGCCACGCGCTCGCGGATCAAGCCCTCAAGATGATCGATTAACTCGCCGCTCTGTACCTTGTGATCGGTTTTACCGTCGATATAAATCATGTTGCTGGGGCTGGCACCCGTGACACCGATTTCCACTTCCTTGGACTCACCGGGACCATTAACAAAACAGCCAATCACCGCCACGTTAACCGGAGTGGTGACATCTTCGAGGCGCGCTTCAAGCTCATTCATGGTGCCAATAACATCAAAGTTCTGGCGCGAACAGCTCGGGCAAGCAATAAAGTTGATGCCTTTGGAACGCAGCTTGAGGCTTTTCAGAATTTCGTAACCGACCTTGATCTCTTCAACTGGGTCCGCCGCCAGTGACACACGAATCGTGTCGCCAATGCCGTCCATCAGCAACATGCCAAGGCCCACCGAGCTCTTAACGGTACCGCCTCGCAACGCACCGGCCTCGGTAATCCCGAGATGTAACGGCTGCTCGATCAAAGTCGCCAGCTTGCGGTAGGCGCCAACCGCGAGAAACACGTCGGAGGCTTTGACGCTGACTTTAAAATCCTGAAAGTCATGCTTATCGAGAATATCAACATGACGCATGGCCGATTCCACCAGCGCATCCGAGGTGGGCTCGCCGTATTTACGCTGCAGGTCTTTCTCCAGCGACCCCGCGTTCACACCGATACGAATCGGAATATTTTTATCGCGAGCGGCATCGATCACTGCGCGCACACGATCTTCGCGACCAATATTACCGGGGTTGATGCGCAGACAGTCCACCCCGTACTCGGCAACTTTCAAGGCTATTTTGTAATCGAAGTGAATATCCGCCACCAGAGGCACATCCACCTGCTTTTTGATCTCGCGAAAGGCTTCTGCCGCTTCCATTGACGGAACGGACACCCGAACGATATCGGCGCAGACCGCTTCCAGTTGCTTGATCTGGGCAACGGTCGCAGCCACATCACAAGTGTCAGTGTTAGTCATGCTCTGAACAGAAATCGGCGCATCACCACCGACCGGGACATTGCCCACCATGATCTGTCGCGATTTGCGCCGTACTATGGGAGATTCGTGCAACATATTCAGGCCTCTTGCGCCTCACTGTGAGCGACCTGTGCCGCTTCAACTTCAGAAGACATCCAAACAACTGAGCCCGCCCACACCAAGCCGGCCAGGACCAAAGCCGCAATGACTTTATGCATTGGCTTGATCGGCGAAGCCGCACTGACACAAACCGCTTCTGCCGAACGACTCTCCGCCCGCAGTACCCGTTCAGCCGCTTCCAGTAAGGGCTCTGCATCAAGATTCAAAAACCGGGCGTAGCTGCGGATATAGCCGCGCACAAAAATATCCGCATTCAGCTGTTTGAAGGTATTACTTTCGATGGCCTGAACGTTGCTGACCAGCAGATTCAGGCTGTCCGCCACATCCTGTTGACTCAAGCCTGCCGCTTCGCGGGCTTCACGCAGACTGCAACCGGGTTCTTGCTCGCTCACTGTGTGCTCCATACCAGTGTCAGGGCTGCCGCTGTTCTATGTAGGCGCGGTACTCCAGATACTCTCTCGATTTCGGGTACAGGTTCTTCAATGCCAAGGCATAACTTGCGTGGGTATTCTTGTCGCCAAAACTGTCGGCCAGTTTAATACCCAGTAGCAAGCTGGCCGCACTCTGAGTCTTGGCGTGTTTCAGGTATTCGTCGTAGAAAGCCTGCGCCTTGGGCAGATTGCCCAGCTGATAATGCGTGCGCGCAAGTCCAAACAGGGCCGCTGTCGACTGCTTGTCCATCAAGAAGGCTCGACGGAAAGTCTTGGCCGCTTCTTCCGTTCTATCCAGTTGTTCGTAGCAGCGCGCCAGATTCACAAAGGCATTCATACGGCCTTCGTACAACACGTCTTCCGTCACCAGCTCAAATTCGTTGGCTGCTTCACTGTAGCGCTCCATCCCAAACAGAAAGGCGGCATAGTTGTTACGCACACGGGTGTTGTCCGCACCGTAGCGCAACGCTTTGCGGTAGTGTTCTTCGGCGAGCTCAAGTTCACCGGTGTTCTGAAAAACCAGCGCCAGACCTTCGTGTGCCTCAACGTTTTTGGGATCGGTATCAATGGCGTAGCGCAAATGACGCTTTGCCGACTCCCACTCTCCCCGGCTGATATAACTGCGAGCAAGCTGCGATGAAAGTTCCAACGCCCGCGCCTCGTCTTTCTTTTCCTTGTAGGGCGATTCCGTCGTTGTCACACAAGCAGCCAGCAATACAAGGGCCATCAGCCCCGTCAGTAAGCGAAAGCACGTCTTCATTTCTCATTCACCACATTTATTATTTGTGCTTCGGAAGTTTCACGACGCTGCAGGTGGCGCGCATTGCGACGGGTCCTGTCGACCACTTCGCCCGCCAGCTGCCCGCAGGCCGCGTCGATATCATCACCGCGCGTGGTTCGCACAGTAGTTACAAAATCTGCCTTGGTCAAAATTTCCCAGAAACGGCGGGTGGCATTTTTGCTCGGCCGCGAGTAATCCGAGAGTGAAAACGGATTAAAGGGAATCAGGTTGATCTTGCAGGGAAAGTCTTTCAGCAATGCCGCCAGCTCGTGGGCGTGCTCGGGCTGATCATTGACGCCGGAAATCAGCGTGTATTCCACCGTCACTACCCGGTGAATATCGGGCTGGCAATCAATGTAATGGCGACAGGCTTCCAGCAACTCTGCAATGGGGTAGCGCTTGTTGATCGGCACCAGCTCATTGCGCAATGCATCGTTAGGCGCATGCAGGGAAACGGCCAGCGAGACCTGTGACACTTTCGCGAGTTCGTAGAGCTTGGGCACCACGCCGGAGGTACTCAAGGTCACGCGACGCTTGGACAGACCGTAACCGAAGTCGTCCATCATCAGGTCGGTGGCTGCCACCACGTTGTCGAAGTTCAGCAGCGGCTCGCCCATGCCCATCATCACCACATTGGTAACGATGCGTTTTTTAGCGCCAAAACCATCATAGGATTTGATGGCCTGCCATACCTGACCAATGATCTCAGCGGCGGTCAGATCGCGCTGAAAGCCCTGTTTGCCGGTGGAACAGAAACTGCAGTCGAGGCTGCAGCCGACCTGCGACGACACACACAAGGTGGCGCGATCGCCGTCGGGGATCAACACGGTTTCCACCACGTTTCCGCCACCGACGCCGATAGCCCATTTGCGGGTACCGTCTTTGGAATCCAGTTGGCGCAGAATCTCCGGCGGGCGGATTTCTGCGACCTCTTTGAGTTTGGCGCGCAGCGCCTTGCCCATATCTGTCATCTGCTCAAAGTCATCCACACCGCGGTGATGCATCCACTTGAGCAGTTGCTGAGCGCGAAAGGGTTTCTCGCCCAGCGACACCATGAAACCTGCGAGCTGGGCACGGGTCATCCCCAGTAGGTTGACCGGTTGCGCCGCGGCGGTGCTTGTCGGGCTCACAGATTCACTCATGGGTTAATGCAGCTCAATCGCGCTCGCAGATCTCGCTTGTGGCGAAAAAGTATGCAATTTCGCGCTCGGCAGAAGCCGGAGAGTCAGAACCGTGGGCTGCGTTAGCGTCGATAGACTCAGCAAAGTCAGCGCGGATGGTGCCGGGCTCAGCTTCTTTCGGGTTGGTCGCGCCCATCAGCTCGCGGTTTTTGGCAATGGCGTTCTCGCCTTCCAGCACTTGAACGGTCACCGGGCCAGAGGTCATGAAGTCAACCAGGGCGGGGAAGAACGGACGGCCTTTGTGCTCGGCGTAGAAACCTTCGGCCTGAGTGCGGCTCAGGCGCAGCATCTTGGCAGCAACAATGCGCAGACCGGCTTTTTCAAAGCGGCTGTAAATCTCGCCAACTACATTTTTTGCTACCGCATCGGGTTTCACAATGGAAAGAGTACGTTCCACAGCCATCAGTCAATTTCTCCAATAAAAACAAAGTATTTAAAAAAACCAGCGGAAGCCGCTGGTTCGTTCACAAAATCCGCTAATTATAAGCTTATCTGAGTGAAATGAATATGCCGCGACCCCGCGAATGGCGGGAAGTCAGACGATGAATGGGGCTACCCAGCCTGCCGCTGGGCGCCGCGCAGTCGATTAACGGCTTCGACCACCTGAGTAGCAGCCTGTTCCAGCTCCTCAGCCGTGGTGTAACGACCGAAACTGAAGCGCACCGAGCTCAAGGCCAGCTTCTCTTCCACGCCGATGGCGCGCAGTACGTAACTGGGCTCCAGCGTCGCCGAAGCACAGGCTGATCCCGTTGAGACCGCCAGATTACGCAGTGACATCAACAGGGATTCACCATCTACCTCGGCAAAACTGACATTGGCGATACCGGGCCAGCCGTCGCCATTCACCGTCACACCTTCCAATGCCTGCAAGGGCGCGAGAAACTGCTGACGAAGTGCTGTCAGGCGCTGCTGCTCAGCCTCCAAGGTATCGGCCGCCAGCGCACAGGCTTCGCCCAAACCTACAACCTGGTGCGTCGGGAGGGTTCCCGAGCGCATACCCCGCTCGTGACCACCGCCGTGCATCTGAATCGCTAATTGGCACTGGCTGCGACGGCGCACATAGAGCGCACCGATGCCTTTCGGGCCGTAGCATTTGTGGGCAGAGATGGACATCAGATCCACCGAAAGCTCCGCCAGATTCAGCGGAAGCTTGCCGACACTTTGAGCCGCGTCCACATGAAAAAACGCCTGGTGATCTTTCAGTACCTCACCGATGGCCGCTAGATCATTGATGGAACCCAGCTCGTTATTCACGTGCATCAGACTGACCAGAATCGTATTGTCGCGCAGCGCAGCGGCAACGGCTTCCGGTGCAATCACGCCGCTGGCGTCGGCATCCAGATAGGTAATCTCAAAGCCTTTGCCCGCCAGATATTCGCAGGTATCCAGCACGGCCTTGTGTTCAATTCGCGAGGTGATGATATGGCGACCGCGCTCGGCATAGGCTTCAGCCACGCCTTTGATGGCGAGGTTATCGGCTTCGGTCGCGCCCGAGGTCCAGACGATTTCGCGGCTATCCGCGCCAATGAGGTCAGCGACCTGTCGACGGGCATTTTCTACCGCCTCTTCGGCCTTCCAGCCAAGCAGATGGGAGCGTGATGCCGGATTGCCAAAATTGCCTTCCAGAGTAAGGCAGGCGGCCATCTTCTCGGCGACGCGGGGGTCTACCGGCGTGGTGGCAGCGTAGTCGAGGTAAATTGGAGACTGCATAACTCAATCAAACCCTTCTTGTTTCAGCCATCAATCAACCATGGTCATGGCGATCTGATCGGCTTCGCGATGATTCTGGCGCGTCGCGATCTGCTGAATTTCGCGGCGCTCGACCAGACTGGCCAGACTGATGCCACTTAAAAAGGTATGAATCTGATCGCTCAAGTCACTCCACAGATGGTGGGTCAAACAGACCTCTCCTTCCTGACAGTTGGCCTCACCGGAACAGTTGGTGGCGTCCACGCTTTCATCTACTGCGTCGATAATGTCAGCCACAAAGGTATTTTCGGTGGGCTGATCCAGACAGTAACCACCACCGGGGCCGCGAATGCTTTTTACCAGACCGCGGCGGCGCAATTTGGCGAACAACTGCTCCAGATAAGACAGGGAAATATGCTGTCGCGAAGAAATTTCAGACAGGCTGACCGGCCCCTGACCACTGTGCAGAGCCAGATCGAGCATGGCGGTCACCGCATAGCGGCCTTTTGTGGTCAATCGCATTTCTCTATGACCTCCCCTTACGCGGGTTCTGCGCGCAAGCTGTCCGAATCCATTAGTTCCGCTCGTCCGTCGCAAGCTTCTGCTGACGGATTTGATACTGCGTGGCAGTCAAAATGCCGCGCAGAATATTCACTTCCATCTCGTCCGGTCGCGCCCGGGTATACAGACGCTGCAGACGGGTCATCAACTGCTTGGGCGCATCAGCTCGCAGAAAGCCCAACTCCGTCAGGGTTTCCTCAAGATGCACGATATAACGTGCCAAAGCGTCCGCCGTTGCTGGCGGCTGGTCCCACTCTTCCAGCGGGTTGCTGCTGAGCTGGCCATCCAGTGCCGTCATGCGCAACTCGTAACACAGCACCTGCACCGCCATCGCCAGATTCAACGAGCTGTACTCTTCGTTAGCGGGAATGTTGACGTGCAAGTTGCACAGCTGCAGTTCTTCATTGGTGAGCCCGCGATCTTCGCGGCCAAACACCAAAGCCACTTTGTGTTTTGAGGCTTCACCGTAGGCCTGCTTGGCGCAATTGCGCGGATCGAGTAGCGGCCAGGGAATGCGACGGCCACGGGCACTGGTACCAATCACCAACCCGCAGTCGGCAATCGCCTCTTCCAGAGTTTCAAACACTTTCGCACTGTCGAGCACGTCGGTGGCATTGGATGCCCGCCAGGTCGCTTCGTCGTGGGGAAACTTCTTCGGCGACACCAGCGCCAGATCACTGACACACATATTTTTCATGGCGCGCGCCACCGCCCCGATATTGCCGGGGTGAGAGGTGTTCACCAGAACGATGCGAATATTGTCGAGGCTCACGCCGGCTCTCCCGCAATCTCGCGAATACGCTGGACCATTGCGCGCAAACCGTTGCCGCGGGTCGGGCTCAAGTGGCGCAGTAAGTCGAGTTGTTCAAAATACTGTTCAATATCAAAGGCCAGAATGTCATCGGCGGCCTTGTTGTTGTAGGCCGCGAGAATCACCCCCAGCAACCCCTTAACAATAAAGGCGTCGCTGTCGGCCTGAAATTCAAAGGTCTCGCCCTGCTGTTCAGTTTCCAGCCAGACCTGACTCTGGCAACCGCGAATCAGCCGATCTTCGGTTTTCAACTCGTCCGGCATTGCCGGCAGTTCCTTGCCTAGATCGATAATGTACTTGTAGCGGTCTTCCCAGCTGTCAAAAAAACCGAGGGTATCGACAATATCTTCTGCCGAAATACTGCGACCAAAAGGGTTGGCACTCATCAGTAAAACATCCCCGTTTCGAGCTGGGCTTCTTCCGACATCATCTCCCGGCTCCAGGGTGGGTCGAATACCAATTCCACTTGCACCGTTTTCACATTCGGCACTTGCGCCACGCGGTACTCCACGTCACCCACCAGCACCGGGCCCATGCCGCAACCGGGTGCGGTCAGGGTCATTTCGATGTACACGCTTTTATCGGCTTGCTCGATCTCAACCTTGTAAATCAAACCGAGATTCACCAGATCCACCGGAATTTCCGGGTCAAATACGGTACGCAATGCGTCCCACACCTGCTCTTCGAGAATGTCATCGCCGTCGGGCTGTTCGAATTCCAGCACTTCCGGTTCCAGACCCAACGCCGCCGCATCAGTGCCATCTACCCGCACCATATTGCCGTTGTAGGTCACCGTGTAGTTGCCACCCAAGGCTTGGGTGATGGTGACAAAGTTATCCTTGGGAATCGTAATCGGCGTGCCCACCGGCACAATCCGCCCCGGACAATCGGTGACCGTTGTCACCATTCTGCGTTCCATGTGTTTTCTCTACCCTAGCCGACGTTAAAGCTTTCGCCGCAACCGCATTCATCAGACACATTCGGGTTGATGAATTTCAGGGTGCGATTCAGCCCTTCGCGGGTGTAATCAATCTGGGTGCCGCGCATCATGCCCATGGCATCGGAGGCGACGAACAGCTTGACGCCGTTATCCAGCGCAATGGCGATATCATCTGCTTCTTTCTGCTCGACAATATCGATCACGTATTTGTAGCCGGTGCAGCCGCTTTCCTTGACTGACAAACGAATAGCACCGTCAGACTTTTCCGACAGCTGCTTGCGAAAGTGCTCCTGCGCCGCTTCCGTGACGCTGAGCGCCTGCTCGGGAGAAAAGGATTCAACACTCATAACTCACTCCAACCAATTCAGACTCAGAGCAAAAAAGTTTTGGCTTTTTCGAGACCGGCAAACAGCGCATCTACATCCTCACGGGTGTTGTAGAGCGCAAACGACGCTCGCACGGTGCCGGGAATACCAAACTGTTTCATGATGGGCTGGGCGCAGTGATCACCGGTGCGAACCGCAATACCCTGCTGATCCAGCAACATGCCCACATCTGCCGGGTGTACGCCTTCCAGCAAAAAGGAAAAGGCACCGGCAATGGTTTTGGCGCAGCCGATACGCTTTAGACCCTCAAAACCTGCCGCCCGTTCATGGGCGTATTGCATCAGCGCGGTCTCGTGGGCCGCCAAGGCCGCCCGATCAATGCCCTGCAGATAATCCACCGCCGCTGCCAAGCCGACCGCACCGCCAATGTTTGGGGTGCCGGCTTCAAATTTAAAAGGCAGCTCATTAAAGGTAGTGCCGTCAAAGCTGACGGTTTTAATCATTTCACCACCACCGTGGTAAGGCGGCATTTGCTCGAGCAATGCTTCCTTGCCATACAGCACACCGGTGCCGGTGGGGCCATACATCTTGTGACCTGAGAAAGCGTAAAAATCGCAATCCAGTGCCTGCACATCCACGTCAAAGTGCGGCACGCCCTGAGCGCCATCAATCAGAATTTTGGCGCCTGCATCATGGGCAAGCTGAATCATTTCGCGGATAGGATTCACGGTGCCCAGCGCATTGGATACATGCCCGACCGCTACCAGCTTTACGCGCTCATCCAGCAAGGCTTTATACGCATCGAGTTCGACTTCACCGTTTTCCGAGACCGGAATCGCGACCACTTCCGCACCGCAGGTCTGTGCGGCCAGTTGCCAGGGCACAATATTGGAATGGTGCTCCATGGCCGACACCAGAATCCTGTCGCCCTCCTTGAGCACACTGCGCGCATAGCTACTGGCCACCAGATTGATACTCTCGGTGGTGCCGCGCGTCCACAGCACTTCCTTGCTGCTGCCGGCATTCAGAAACTGAACAACTTTCTTACGGGCATCTTCAAAGGCGACCGTGGCACGATCACTCAGCGCGTGCGCTCCGCGATGCACATTGGAATTGTCACGGCTGTAGTAATTCGACAGCGCATCAATGACCGCCTGCGGCTTCTGCGTGGTCGCCGCATTGTCGAGGTAAATCAACGGCTGGCCATTAACCTCCTGCTGCAGAGCAGGAAAGTCTGCGCGCAAGGTCTTCGCATCAAAACCGGTCATGGTAGCTGCCGCCACGCTCATGCCGACGCCCTCGCCCGATCAAATTTTTTCTCGAACAATTCGGAAACCAGCGGCGTCAGGTAATCGCGCACGGGAACGTGAGCCAACTGCTCCAGCAATTCATTGATAAAACCAAAACTGAGCATGATTTCTGCGCGCTCGCGATCCACACCGCGGCTTTGCAGGTAATACAGGGCTTTCTCTTCCAGCTGGGCAATGGTTGCACCGTGGCTGCATTTCACATCGTCGGCGTAGATTTCCAGCTCGGGTTTGGTATCCACTTCGGCATTATGGCTGGTCAGCAGGTTCTTGTTGCTGAGATCCGCCACGGTTTTCTGGGCATCCTGATGAATATGGATGCGACCGTTGAACACGGCCTTGCCGTGGTCGCCAATAATGCCGCGAAACACTTCGTGGGTGGTGCAGTTGGGCACCGCGTGTTCGATGCAGGTGTGAAAATCTACCGTGTGCTTGTGATTCGGTAGATAGATGCCGTTCAGACCACAATGCGCACCCTCGCCGCGATGATTTACTACCACATCGGTACGCTGCAGGTTGGCACCCAGGCTCATCATGAAACTGTTCAGCGTGGCGTCCCGCTCCAGATTCACGTGAACGCCGCCGATGTGCAGGGTATTCTCTTCTTCCAGATGCAGGTGGTAATGGGTCAGACGGGCATTGGCATCCAGTTGCAGCTCGGTTATGGCGTTAGTAAAGCAGTTCTGGGCTTCTTCTGTACTGCTGAAATGTTCGACCACCGTCGCTTCAGCAGAAGATTCCACATGCACCAGCAGGCGCTGGTTAACCGCAAAATTTTCCGCTTCCGGCGTGGTGATGTGGTGAATATAAATGGGCTGCTTTACGTGAGCGTTTTTTGCCACGTGCAGATAAACCCCTTCCTGCAACCAGCTATCATTCAAAGCCGCAAACAGGTGTTTCTCGCTGTCAGCAATGCTGCCCAGCTTCGCCAGAATGGCCTGCTGCTGGCTCTCATTCGCCTGTGAAAAACGCACCACTTCCACGCTTTCCGGCAAATTATTGCAGGACAGGCTTTCCGCGAACACACCATTCACGAAAATCAGGGCGCAGGCATCCAGACCTTCGATAGCATCCACCTGTTCGGACAGCTCGGCGCCTTTGGCTTGGGGCCAGCGCAAATAGCTGCCGTCGGCTAGCGCCTGCAGGCTGGTGTACTTCCAGTTTTCAGTTTTCCGGGTCGGAAATGGAGTGACCTTCCAGCGCTCGCGACCGCGCTGATTAAAGTCGGCCAGCCAGTTCAGCCCGGCTGGCGTCAGTTCCGCCGCCTGTTGGGTAAACGCTGCCATTACGCGACCTCTTTGGTGATCCAGCCGTAGCCTTTTTCTTCCAGCTCAAGGGCCAGAGAACGATCGCCGGATTTGATGATCTTGCCACCGGAAAGAACGTGGACAAAGTCAGGCTTGATATAGTCAAGTAGGCGCTGATAGTGCGTGACCAGCACGATGGCGCGATCTTCACTGCGCATCGCATTAACGCCTTCGGCAACGACCTGCAGAGCATCGATATCCAGACCGGAGTCGGTTTCATCCATGATGCACAGCTTGGGTTCGAGCAGCATCATCTGCATCAGTTCGTTACGCTTTTTCTCACCGCCAGAGAAACCTTCGTTCACACCTCGCTTGAGAAACTGATCGTCCAGATTCACGGCCTTGCACTTCTCGCGGGCCAGCTTCATAAACTGAACGGAATCGATCGGCTCCATGCCACGGTGCTCACGCACGGCATCGACGGCCGTTTTCAGAAATTCCATATTGCTGACACCGGGGATTTCGACTGGGTATTGGAACGCGAGAAACAAACCTTCACGCGAACGCTCCTCGATATCCATGTCAAGCAGGTTCTTGCCATCAAAATCGACCGAACCGGCGGTAGCCTCATAGTTTTCACGACCCGCCAGCACATGGCCCAGCGTACTTTTACCGGAACCGTTGGGGCCCATAATGGCGTGCACTTCGCCCGCCTTCACTTCCAGGCTGAGGCCCTTGAGGATTTCCTTGTCGCCGACGTTGGCGCGCAGATCTTTGATAGACAACATTGACTGATACTCTCCAGAATTTCTCTGGCCCGGATTTGTCTGCCGGACCTTTATAAACCGTTAACCTACCGAGCCTTCCAGGCTCACTTCCAGCAGCTTGCCGGCCTCAACCGCAAACTCCATGGGCAATTCCTTGAATACTTCCTTACAGAAGCCATTCACAATCAGTGATACGGCTTTTTCCGCATCCAACCCACGCTGCTGACAGAGGTAGAGCTGATCGTCGCTGACCTTGGACGTGGTTGCTTCGTGCTCTACCACCGCGCTGGGGTTACGGCTTTCGATGTAGGGGAAGGTATGGGCACCGCAGCGATCACCGATCAACAGCGAATCACACTGGGTGTAGTTCCGGGCACCTTCGGCGCGCTGACTCATACGTACCAGACCGCGGTAGGCGTTTTGACTTTGACCAGCAGAAATACCCTTGGAGATGATGGTTGAGCGGGTGTTCTTGCCCATGTGAATCATCTTGGTGCCGGTATCGGCCTGCTGGAAATTATTGGTCAGCGCGACGGAGTAAAACTCACCCACGCTGTTATCCCCACGCAGCACCACGCTGGGATACTTCCAGGTCACTGCTGAGCCGGTTTCCACTTGGGTCCAGGAAATCTTGGCGTTGTCGTGGCAAACACCGCGCTTGGTCACGAAGTTGTAGATACCGCCCTTGCCTTCCTTGTCACCCGGGTACCAGTTCTGCACGGTGGAGTATTTGATCTGCGCATCGCCCAGCGCCACCAGCTCAACCACGGCGGCGTGCAGCTGGTTCTCATCACGCATGGGCGCGGTACAGCCTTCGAGGTAGCTCACATAGCTGCCCTCGTCGGCAATGATCAGGGTGCGCTCAAACTGGCCGGTTTTGGCTTCGTTAATGCGGAAGTAGGTGGAAAGCTCCATCGGGCAACGCACGCCCTTGGGGATATACACAAAGGAGCCATCGCTGAAGACCGCGCTGTTCAGAGCCGCGTAGAAGTTGTCCTTGCGCGGTACCACCGAGCCCAGATACTTCTTCACCAACTCCGGGTATTCGTGAACCGCCTCGGAGATCGAGCAGAAAATCACGCCCGCTTCTTTCAGCTTGCTGCGGAAAGTGGTGGCAACGGAAACCGAGTCAAACACCGCATCGACCGCCACACCCGCCAGCATCTCCTGCTCGTGCAGGGGAATACCCAGCTTTTCATAAGTGCGCAGCAGCTCGGGGTCAACCTCGTCGAGGCTTTTCGGCTTGTCAGCCATGCTCTTCGGCGCGGAAAAATAGGACAGCGCCTGAAAATCGACCTTGGGATAACGCACGTGGGCCCACTCGGGCTCGGTCATTTCCTGCCAGCCGCGGTAAGCCTCCAGACGCCAGTCCAGCATCCACTCGGGCTCACCTTTCTTGCCGGAAATAAAGCGGATGACGTCTTCATCCAGCCCCGGCGGGAGGGTATCGGACTCTACCGAGGTGTAAAAACCTGCTTCATAGTCGTTCTTCAGCAGGTTATCAATTTGGGCCTGTTCGCCTTGTGACATAGTCCTGGACTCGAAATACTTTGAGAAATCAAATAACTACACCATCCAGAACACTGGGCACCGCTACGCAAAACAAGCGCGGAATGCCCCACTGGAGGGGGGCATATTGTGTCAAAACCCAGTAAATTACTCAACTATTTCGAGAGATAGATCACCGCTGTCTAAAGCGGCGCGCCCTGCGCATCCACCGCTGCCAATTGCTGGTCATCGGGCCCACCATCACGGGGAGGAATCCACTGCTGGATACAGTCAGCATCGGCAGCACAGCGATCCGTCAAGGTATTCAGAAAGGCCACCAGATCGGCGATATCCTGCTCGCTTAAATCCACCGCAGGAAACTTGCTCATAGCCCCAGAGCGTTCGCGAGCAAGCTCATCGAGCGCCAGCTCGGAGTTGGCGCGGGCATTCGGGAAGTGACTGCTGCACTGCGCATCGCCCTCAAACTGGGGGAGCGAGCACCAGCCTCCCCCATCAAAGTATCGATTAACCTCCGCCACAGGATCATTGTAGTGACGCACCACTGCTTCCAGTGTGGCGTAAGCCCCCGCATGCCCATAAGGGGCCGTGAGCGCAATATTCAACAAAGTCGGCGTGCGAAACCGGTAGCGATCTTCAGACTGTCCGGATTCTCTCATGCGACCAAAATCATCATCTCCGTGTGCCCCGTCCCCTTTACCGACACCGATTTGGGGGAAGGCAACAATATGATGACCTTCGTCGGTAAAGAAATCGCCGCTATGACAGGCCGAGCAATTGGCTCCGCCTTGGTCGCTCGATGTAAAAAAGAGTATCGCCCCGCGTTTGGCAGAGTCGCTAATGGCGGACACATCCCCGCGAACATAGTCATTCCATGGTATGTCGACAAAGGTCTGGGAGCGTTCATATTCCGCCAGGGCGAGGGCAATATTGTCGTAGGTGATAAGCTCTTCTGCCGGGGCAGAACTCTGAAATGCCGTTTGAAACTCGCCAAGCCATTCATTGCGCGCCAGCTCTCCAGCACCCGCACCGTAGTCGCCAATTCGCGCAGCCAGCAAATCACGGCAGCTGTCGTTGTTACCGTGCGGGTCAAACTCGCCTCGCATCTCCTCTTTCGAGGTGATAGGAAAACGGGCCTGAGCGACCGTCAGATTTTGTCCGGCATAGGGATCAACCACACCAAACGGACTGTCCGGTGTTCTGATTGCCGCCCCCTCACCATTGGGACCGCTGCTTTGCGGTGTTAAATTTTCTACTCGGGAATCGTGAAACAAGCTCCGATCCCACAGCGCAATGTTAAAGGTCGTCGGTGCATTCCTTGGCACCAGTGGGGCACCCTCTCGAGGTTTTCTACCCACGCCCAATACATCTGGATTCTCCGCTCCCACACCCACAGAAAGCGAAAGATTATCGCCACCACCCAGTGCGGGATGATGGCAGGTCACACACGCCGAGTCGAAATCACCACCGAGGCTTTTACTGAAGAAAAGGCGCATACCCAGTTGCGCCAAAGGATCTTCAATGCCCGGCAACCCGCGGCCGGCTGCGGGATTCCCGCTCAGGTGATTGATCAAGGGGCGCAATTGCTCATCAAGCGCGCTGTTTCCAACTGGCGCTGTAGATAAAGCACTGGGGCTATTGCTGTCATCGGCGCGACAGCCTAGTAGCATCAGTACTGCGGGCACCAGCAACAAATAGTGTTTCACACATGTTTTCGCAGCCAAGGTGAGGCTCTCCGTGCTGTTGTTTCACGCCGACGGATAATAGCGATGAAACTGACGCCGATTAACGCTGAGCGACAGCAAGATGTGCGAAAAACAAACAGAAATTCAGCGGAACTCGAAAAAATAAAAACCAGCTCTCGCCATCAACGAGAGTTGCTTCACAAGACCGCTAGAGTGAACTTGAGCTGAAGATTAGCCCTCGGGCTCCCACGCGAATCGCCAGCCCGCCAGCCTTTCCGCGAAGTCAGCGCAAATCCAGAGATCGGCGACGGCAGCTAGCTCCCCGTCGAGATAGATCAGCGGCAGCCGGTCGCGCCGCCAGGGTGGAATATGGCTTTCCTGAAGGAGCTTTTTAAGGCGCTGAGAATGAGCACGACCTGCGGGCTGACAGCGCTCACCCCCGCGACGAAAACGCACCGTGAAACGCTCGGGTTGATCACCGCCCAGAGCACTCAGCGTGCCCGCACCGGGTAGCTCCAGTGCCGCCCCGCCGTCCCAGCTTACTTCCAGCTCCGGGTCAAACGACGTCAGGCGGGTAATGTAGAGCACTTCCTGAAACCGACGTACCTGGAATGGCCCCAATTCAAAGACCGGCTCCGCATCAGGCGACGACCAGAGCATGGATTTCTGCAAGGCCTGCAGCTGCGCCAGCGACGGCGTAATACCGGCCTGCCCCAACCACTGACGCAGTGCCGCATTGCGAGAGCCCTCATCTAGGCTGCGCAATGCATCAAGATCCAGTGCCGACCAAGTGCTTTTGCGACTGTGGAAAGTCAGATTGCTGACCGCGTCATCCGGCAGGGCTGTTGCTGCCAGCCCGGCAAGGCGAGCCAGCGTGGTGCGATAACCCGGCCAGCGAGCTTCAACCTGCGGCAAAATTTTGTGGCGCAGATAGTTCCGATCAAAACCGGTGTCGCGATTACTCGGGTCCTCTATCCACGCCAGCTGATGCTGCGCCGCGTAGTCTTCCAATTCCCGTCGGGAAACGTCCAGCAAGGGTCTGACCAGAACCGCCTCGCCCAGATCGCGGGCTGCGGGCATGCCGCGCAAGCCTTCCAGGCCCGTACCGCGAAAAAATCTGAGCAGCAGTGTTTCTGCCTGATCATCCAGATGGTGAGCCTGTAACAGCACATCGCCGGGGTTCAGAAATTGCTCAAAGGCTTCATAGCGCGCCCTGCGGGCCGCCTCCTCGATACTGGCGCTGTCTTCCACCGAGACTTTAAGGGCGGAACACCCAATCCCGTGGTGGCGAGCAAAGTCCTCGCAATGGCGCTGCCAGCTATCAGCTTCGGATTGCAGGCCGTGATGAATATGCAGGGCATGGAGTTCTGGCCGCTCGGGCAAAGCATTCAGGGCGTGGAGCAGTACGGTAGAATCGAGCCCACCACTGAAGGCGACCACCCAGCGCGGGCGGTCGAGGTAGGACTTGAGAGAATCGAGCAGAACGGATTCCATACTGAATCCGGTCAATTATCAACCGTTGCCGTAGGACATCAGGCGCTCATAGCGACGCGCCAGCAACTCGTCCATGGGCTGGGATTGCAGATCCTGCAGCTGTTCCAGCAGGTGTTTCTTCAGGCGCTCGGCCATCAGATCGATATCCCGGTGGGCGCCGCCCAAGGGCTCGGGAATGGTCGCATCCACAATACCCAGCTCTTCCAGCACCTTGGAGGTAACCCCCATAGCCTCAGCCGCATCCGGCGCCTTTTCACTGGTTTTCCAGATGATATTGGCACAGCCTTCCGGCGAGATAACGAAGTAGGTGGAGTACTGCAGCATGGCAAGGTGGTCACCGACACCGATGCCAATCGCACCACCGGAGCTGCCCTCACCCACGACCACACAAATAACCTGTGTCTTCAGGCGCGACATCACCGCCAGATTCTGGGCGATGGCCTCACTGATGCCCCGCTCTTCACTATCGATGCCAGGATAGGCCCCGGGGGTGTCGATCAGGGTGATAACCGGCAGCTTGAAGCGCTCGGCCAGTTCCATCAGGCGCAGAGCCTTGCGGTAACCTTCCGGCTTCGGCATACCGAAGTTGCGTTTGACCTTCTCCTGCACGCCGCGGCCTTTTTCCTGGCCAATCACCATGACCGGCTTGCCGCCGAGACGGGCGATCCCCCCGATAATGGCCTTGTCGTCGCCAAAACGGCGATCGCCGTGCAATTCGTCGAAATCCTCAAAAATGCGGTTGATGTAATCCAGCGAGTAAGGGCGCATCGGGTGGCGCGCCACTTTTACGATGTCCCAGGAAGTCAGGGAGCTGAAAATCTTCTCGGTAAGCTTGGTGCTTTTTTCCCGCAGCTTGGTGATTTCTTCAGTAATGTTGAGATCGTTGTCGTTGCCCACCAACTGTAATTCCTGGATCTTGGTTTCCAGTTCGGCGATGGGTTGTTCAAAGTCTAGGTAGTTCGGATTCATTACTGAGCAATCTCTTCAGAGTTAACACTGAACACTTATTTTTGCTTAAAAAACAATATGTAAGAGCATTCTATTATACGTTAATCGTAATCGATGACCACGTTATTAATGCCGCAGTCGTCACGTAAACGATGAATCAGCTCGTCATTTGGCCGAACCAGCCATTCCTCGCCAAGGCGGATATCGGCGCTGCATTCCTCCCGCTGATAGGCAATGATCACCGGGCAGGAACCGCCCTTGGCATGGTGCAGGTGAGATTTCACCCGCTGAATAAATTGCTCCGCCATCTGCTCCGAAGACAGTTTCAGGCGCAAACGTTTCGCGCGCGCTTCCCGAGCCTCGTCCAGGGTCACCAGCGAGTCGGCTGACATTTTCAGACCGCCGGTAAAATCGTCGTGGGACACCTTGCCCTCGACGACCAGGATCTGATCCTTGCCCAGCTTTTCGCGGCATTGCTGAAACGTTTCTGAATACAGCGCCGCATCTATCCGCGCACTGCGATCGTCCAGCGTGACTACCGCCATGTCCCCACGCCGGGTTTTGATCACCCGCATGCCAACCACTAGGCCCGCCACCTTACTGTTCTGGTTATCGGGCTTCAGGTCGACGATCCGCTTGGGTACAAACTGGCGAATCTCGGCTTCGTAGTCATCAATTGGATGACCGGTGACATACAGCCCGAGTGTATCCTTCTCTCCCTGCAACCGTTCTCGCGTATTCCAACGGCGCACATTGCGAAAATCTTCGTACACATCGCGATCATCAGCGGCCAGTGTTTCGCCGAACATATCGAGCATGCCCGCCTCTTCATTCTTGGCAGTTTGCTCGGCCCCCTTCACGGCTTCCGGCAAACTGGCCATCAATACCGCGCGGTCTTCGCCGAGTGAATCAAAGGCACCGGCACGTATCAGGGCTTCCAGTGCACGCTTGTTTACCTTGCGCGGATCAGTGCGGGTACAGAAGTCGAACAGGTTTTTAAACGGACCGCCTTCCTTGCGCGCGGCGATCAGGTTTTCAACCGGGCCTTCCCCCAGACCTTTAATCGCGCCGAGGCCGTAGATAATTTCGCCGTCATCGTTAACCGTGAACTTGTACTCGCCCTGATTCACATCCGGCAATTTGAGCGGCAACCTCATCGCCCGACATTCTTCGATGAAGGTTACGATTTTGTCCGTGTTATCCAATTCCGAACTCATGACCGCGGCCATAAATTCCGCCGGGTAATGAGCTTTCAACCACGCCGTCTGATAGGAAACCAGCGCGTAGGCGGCAGAGTGCGATTTGTTAAAACCGTAGCCCGCAAATTTTTCCATCAGGTCGAAGATATTGGAGGCGAGATCCTTATCAAACCCTTTGCCGGTGGCGCCATCCAGAAACAATTGTCGCTGCTTAGCCATTTCCTCCGGTTTTTTCTTACCCATAGCCCGCCGCAGCAAGTCAGCGCCGCCAAGCGAGTAGCCGCCCATTTCCTGGGCGATCTGCATGACCTGCTCCTGATACAGGATGATGCCGTAAGTGGGCTCAAGAATCGGTTTCAGGCATTCGTGCTGGTATTGGGGGTGAGGATAAGACGGCTCTTCACGGCCGTGCTTCCGGTTGATAAAGTCATCAACCATCCCCGACTGCAGCGGCCCCGGACGGAACAGGGCCACCAGTGCGACGATGTCTTCAAAACGGTCCGGCAGCAGGCGCTTGATCAGATCCTTCATACCGCGGGATTCAAGCTGGAATACCGCGGTGGTTTCAGCGCGCTTCAGCAGCGTAAAGCTATCGGCGTCGTCCAGCGGAATCGCCATAATGTCGAGCACTTCTTCACCCACTTTGGCGCGCTTGCCATTGATGATTTCCAGCGCCCAATCGATGATGGTGAGGGTACGCAGACCAAGGAAGTCGAACTTGACCAGGCCCGCCTCTTCCACATCGTTTTTGTCGTATTGGGTAACCAGACCGCTGCCGGTTTCGTCGCAAAACAGCGGCGAGAAATCGGTCAGCTTGGAAGGCGCAATGACCACGCCCCCGGCGTGCTTGCCAACGCCCCGGGTAATACCCTCAAGTTTGAGGGCCATATCCCAGATTTCCTGACCCGCTTCGTCTTCCTCGAGATACTGACGCAGAGCCTCTTCCTGCTCGTAGGCTTTTTCCAGAGTCATACCCACTTCGAAGGGGATGAGTTTGGAAAGCTTGTCGCCCACCATGTAGGGCTTGCCCTGCACCCTCGCCACATCGCGCACAACAGCCTTCGCCGCCATGGTGCCGAAGGTGATGATCTGACTGACTGCATCGCGACCGTAGTGATCCGCCACATAGGAAATCACCCGGTCGCGGCCTTCCATACAGAAGTCGACATCAAAGTCGGGCATCGAGACCCGCTCGGGATTCAAAAAGCGCTCGAACAGCAGGTCGTATTCAATCGGGTCTAGGTCGGTAATCTTCAGCGCGTAAGCGACCAGTGAGCCGGCACCGGACCCCCGGCCCGGACCTACCGGAATACCGTGGTCTTTGGCCCACTGGATAAAGTCCATTACGATCAGGAAGTAGCCGGGAAAGCCCATCTGCAAAATGATATCGAGCTCAAAGTCGAGTCGGTCCCGATATTCTTTTTGCTTTTCCGGAAAGTCCGGCGCGCTGGTATCGAACAGAAAGGCCAAGCGCTCATCCAGACCTTTATGGGAAAGCTGGCGGAAAAATTCGTCCTGGGTCATGCCCTCCGGGATGGGATATTCCGGCAGGTAGTAAGTACCCAGTTCAATCTCGACATTGCAGCGCTTGGCAATTTCGACCGTGTTTTCTAACGCTTCCGGAATATCGGAAAACAGCTCCGCCATTTCTTCCGGCGAGCGCAGATACTGATCGGCGCTGTAGCGACGCGGACGGCGAGGATCATCCAACGTTCGACCATCGGCAATACACACACGGGTTTCGTGGGCTTCGAATTCTTCGGCTTTGAGAAACTGCACGTCGTTGGTAGCAACGACCGGGCAGTTCATCTCTGCTGCCAACTCTACCGCCGCGTGCAGATAGTCCTCTTCATACTCGCGGTGGGTTCGCTGCAATTCCAGATAGAAGCAATCGGGAAAATCCTGCATCCAGCCGCGCAAACACTCAACTGCAAGATCGCGCTTGCCCGATAACAGATACTGCCCAACATCACCTTCGCGGCCGCCGGAAAGTACGATCAAACCCTCTCCGTGCTCACGCAGCCACTGCCGCTGAATATAGGCCTTACCCTGCTGCTGGCCTTCCTGATAAGCGCGAGAAATCAGCACCCGCATATTGGCATAGCCGTCGTTATTGCGGGCCAGCACCACAATCTGACTGATATGTTCCGGGTCGTGTTCGTCGCGCAGGTAAAAGTCGCTACCGTAAATGGGTTTTACGCCAGCGCCATAGCAGGCCTTGTGAAATTTAATCAGCGCATAAAAATTGCAACGGTCAGTCAGTGCCACCGCCGGCATGCCCAGCTCACTGACACTTTTGATCAGCGGCTTGATACGAACGATGCCGTCTGACAGGGAATATTCGGAATGTACGCGGAGGTGAACGAAACCGGTCATGAAAGCTCCTCGACAATTTTCCGTACCGGCGCGTAGGAGCGTCGGTGAAAAGGCGTAATGCCATGTTCGCGCAAGGCGTTCAGATGAACCTTGGTAGGATAGCCTTTGTGGCTGGCGAAACCATACTCGGGGTACTGCTCGGCCAGCGCGTCCATTTCCGCATCGCGGGTGACCTTGGCCAGAATGGACGCAGCCCCGATGCAGGGATGCAGGCTGTCGCCCTTCACCACCGCCTGCGCCGGGTACTGCCATTTCGGCAGGCGATTACCGTCTACCAGAACATATTTCGGTTGAACCGGCAGCGCTTCCACCGCCCGCTTCATGGCGAGCAAGCTGGCCTGCAGAATATTCAGACTGTCGATCTCGTCGATAGAGGCACGGGCAATGCTGTAACTCAGAGCCTTTTCTCGAATTTCATCAAACAGGGCCAGTCGTTTTTTCTCGGTCAGTTTCTTGGAGTCGTTCAAACCCACAATGGGCTTGTCCGGATCGAGAATCACCGCCGCAGTTACCACATCCCCGGCCAGCGGACCGCGCCCAACTTCGTCGACGCCCGCAGTCAGCAGCGGAAACTCAAACGTATCAAACAGATCAGCCATGATTCACCTCGGCCAGTTTCAAGATGGCGTCGGCAGCACTGTCACTGGCGTTCAGTGCAATATCCTCGTGCATTTGGCGGAAGCGAGCCTTCAAGACGTCGACCGATTCACCCCCCGAAAGTCGTTCCAGCAGCAAGGGCCCAATTACATCTGGCCTCACCTCGTCCTGAATAATTTCCGGAACCAGCGCTTCGCCTGCGAGCAGATTAGGCAGTGAAATATGGGGCGTTTTCACCAGACGAGACAGGAGCTTGTAACTCAGTGATCCCAGTCGGTAAGCCACCACCATCGGCCGTTTCAACAACATGGCTTCGAGTGTGGTAGTCCCCGAAGCCATCAAAACCGCATCGGCCGCCGCCATCACCTCACGGGACTGACCATCCAACAGCGTCACACGCGTATCACGGCCTGCCAACAAGGTTTCTATCTGACTGCGCCGCTCGGCACTGGCCGCGGGAATCAAGACCTTGAGTTGAGGCAGCTGCTGGTGCAACCAATCGATGGTATCCAGAAAAGCCGGCGCAAGGTGCCCCACTTCGCCACCGCGACTGCCCGGCAAGACCGCCAGTACCAATTCACTCTCATCGATAGCGAGCGTATGACGCGCAGATTGGCGCTGGTCTTCGAGGGGAAATTCATCGGCCAGAGGATGGCCAACAAAGCGCACCGGCACCTGATTCGCCTCATAGAAAGCCGCTTCAAAAGGCAGCAGCGTCAGCATCATATCAACGGCGCGAGCGATGGTTTTGATCCGCCCCTGACGCCAGGCCCACACTGAGGGGCTGACATAGTGCGCGGTTTTGATACCGGCCTGTTTCAGGTCGGCTTCGATATTCAGGGTGAAATCCGGCGAATCAACACCGATAAAAACATCCGGGAGGGTGCGCCGAAAATGCTGTTTCAGGTGTTTGCGCATGCGCAGCAGTTCCGGCAGACGCTTGAGTGGATCAATAAAGCCCATCACAGACAGGCGATCCATCGGATAGAAGCTATGAAAGCCAGCCGCGATCATGCGGGGCCCGCCTATTCCGTCAAAGTGAAGTTCAATGTCCGCAGCGTCGGCGCGGCTTTGCAGGGCCTTCATTAAACCGGCCCCAAGAATATCGCCGGAGGCCTCCCCGACGACAATACCAATATGCAGTCTTCGTTTTGCCATGGGCTCCGGCAACTTATTATGTGTGCTGTTTCAGCTTGAGATAGAAAAATCGCTTTGCGAGCGACTTTAACGAACGCCTCTTACAAAGGCCTAGCGAACAATTCCTCGCGCGGACTGACGGATAGAATCCACCAGCAATTGCACTTCCGGTGTTTTCTGGGCCATTTCTTCAAGACGTTCCAGCGCTTCGTCGGTCGTCAGACCCTGACGGTAAATCAGCTTGTAGGCGCGTCGAATATCACTAACGGCCTCACTGCTGAAGCCTCGACGTTTCAGGCCTTCCGAGTTAACGCCCTTCGGCTCACCCGGGTTGCCGGTCACCGTGACATAGGCCGGTACGTCTTTACCGACGGCCGCGCCCATGCCGAGAAAACTGTGGGCGCCGAGTTTGCAGAACTGATGCACCAGTGCATAACCGCTGAGGATGGTCCAGTCACCGAGGATCACATGCCCCGCCAGCGCGGAATTGTTCACCATAATGCAGTGATTGCCCACCACCGAGTCATGCCCCACATGCGCGTAGGCCATCAGCAGATTGTTATTGCCGATAACCGTTTCGCCGCGATCCTGCACGGTGCCACGGTGAATGGTCACACCTTCGCGAATCACATTGTTCTCGCCGATGATGAGGCGTGTGGACTCACCCTTGTATTTCAGATCCGGTGTATCTTCACCGACAGAAGAAAACTGGTAGATCTTGTTGCCCTTGCCCATCACTGTCGGGCCTTTCAGCACCACGTGGGAGGCAATCACACAGTCATCACCAATCTCGACATCCGGACCAACAATGGTCCAGGGGCCGATCTCGACGTTCTCACCAATCTTTGCGGAAGGATCAATGATGGCGCGAGGATCAATCATTTCAGCGGGCCCGATCTGCACACAGAATAGTCGCGGAGCAGGCGAGCGTACCTTCCACGTAAGATTGGCACTCGAATTTCCAGATGCCTCGCTTGTCTGACACGTACTGGACTTTCATTTCCAGTTGATCGCCCGGCACCACCTGACGCTTGAAGCGCACATTGTCGACGCCGGCAAACATGTAAATTGAACCGTCGGAAGGTTTCTTGTTCATGGTTTTGAAACCGAGAATACCGGCTGCCTGCGCCATGGCTTCAATAATCAAAACGCCTGGGAATATAGGAATCTCGGGAAAGTGACCATTGAAGATCGGCTCATTGATCGTAATGTTCTTGATGGCCGTAATGCTTTTGCCCAGCTCGATCTCTACAACCCGATCCACTAACAGAAAGGGATAGCGGTGCGGGAGGTATTCCCGAATTTCATTTACATCCATCAACATGAAGCGTTATTTCCCAGAAGTTTCTTTAAATTGCTTTTCTAGCTCAGCGATACGTTTATTCATCGTATCGAGCTGAGCAAAACGAACCGCACTGCGCCGCCAGTCACTCGTTGGCATCATCGGGGTACCCGATGAATAGGACACACCCGGCTCGTTAATCGATTTGGTCACCAGCGTACAGGCGGTTACATGTACCCGGTCCGCAACGGTCAGATGACCTATGATACCGGCTCCACCACCCACTGTGCAGTGTTTGCCAATCGTTGTACTACCGGCTACTGCCGCGCGCCCGGCAAAGGCACAGCCATCGCCAATCACCACGTTATGGGCGATCAACACCTGACTGTCGAATATCACATCGTTCCCGATAACGGTGTCATCGAGCGCACCGCGATCTATCGTGGTGCCTGCGCCCACTTCGACCCGGTCGCCAATACGCACGCCGCCGAGCTGGAATATCTTGGTCCAGGCCCCTTGATTCGGTGCAAACCCGAATCCATCGGCACCAATTACGGCCCCGGAGTGAATACGAGCGTCACTGCCTATTGTAACCCGGTGGTAGATGCTGACGTTGGGAAAGATCACACAGCGTGGCCCCAGCGTCACATGATCGGATAACACTGCTCCCGGATGCAGGGTCGTCCCCTCCCCGATCACACAGTGCTCACCAACAACAGCATTTGCACCGATGCTAACGCCCTCACCGAGCTGCGCCGTCGAGGCCACCACCGCGCTGGGGTGAACGCCCTCGAGATACGGCGTATCGTCAAACAAGGCACTGGCGCGGGCAAAGGCAAGGTAGGGATTATCAGAGATCAGCGCCGGCAGATCGGTTTCCGATGCCAGATCGCGATGTAGAATCACCGCACTGGCCCGAGTATCTGCGAGCTGGCGGCGGTATTTGGGGTTGGCGAGAAAGGTAAGCTCCCCCTCGCCCGCGGACGCTAGCGTCGCCAGCCCGCGAATTTCGAGATTCGCGTCCCCGACACACTCCAGTTGTAGCTGTTCTGCCAGCTCACCCAGCGTAAAAGTCGAGGACGGAGTCATAACGCGCTTTACTTGGCCTGGTTAATTTTGTCGGTAACCTTGGCGGTAATATTGTAGGCGTTGGTCACGTGCAGCGTCGCCTTGGCATCAAGGATCATGCCGATGTTGTCATCCTTGATCATCTTGTTAACCACTTCCTGCAGTTTCGGCCCCAGTTCCTGAACCACTTCTTGCACCAGCTTTTGTTCGGCAGCTTTCAGCTTGCGATAAACGTGCTCGATATCAGAACGCTTTTCGCTGATTTTCTGGGTCTGGGCCTGCAGTTGCTCCTGATTCATCACTGCGCTGTCTTTTTTCAGCTTGGCAACCAGCTCGTTGTGCTCTTCCTGCAGCTTTTCAACTTCTTTCAGGTTGGCCTTGAATTCCTTTTCCTCACGCATGGCCTTCAGACGATCCTGAGCCTTGTCGCTGTTCAGGATGGCAGCCTGCACGTCAAGTACCACAATGCTTTCCGCAGCCAGTGAAGCGCTGGCAGCAACAGCCAGCAGCAGCGATAAGGCGACAGTTTTCAGTTTCAACACAATACTTCTCCCGGTTTTATCCGTGTTACATCATTATTTAGAAGGTGCGCCCCAGCGAGAACTGGAACACTTCGGTCTCGTCGATGGCCTCGTCGTTCAACGCCCGCGCCAAGCTGAAGGTCAGCGGGCCCATACCCGTAATCCAGGTCAGACCAAAACCCGCAGAATAACGCAGTTTCGACAAATCCACACTTGAACAGTTGAGCTGGGTGGAGCGGCAGCTCGAACTGAATACATTACCCGCATCAAAGAAGAAGCCGGAGCGCACGGAGCGCTGATCCTTCACAAAGGGCAGCGGCACCAGCAGTTCAATACTGGCTTCAATCAGGATATTCCCGCCGAAAGGATCGGTATCGCGCTCAAAGGGCGTCGTGATCAACTGGCCGGTCGCCGGATCGAGTACATAGGCGAGTTCCGGAGACAGCGTAGTTGCGTTCCCGCTGCCGTCAACGGCGGTTGCCGCCTGAGATACCCGGTAAATCTGCGCGGGCGTACTATGCGGGCCCAAGGTATTGCTCTTATAGCCGCGAATAGAGCCAAAGCCACCGCCATAGAAGTTCTCGAAGAAGGGCAGCTCATCCAGATCGCCATAGCCGTCGCCGTAGCCCAACTCGGTCTTGAAGCGCAGCACAAAGTCATTGATCAGGGGCACATAAGCCTGACCATTGAACATAAGCTTGTAGTACTCGGTGTCTGACCCCGGCAGTGCCACTTCCAGCGACAGAGTCTGTGAGGTACCACGGGTGGCCAACAGGCCGCGGTTCAGGGTCGAACGACGCCAGTTGGTCGATACGGTGTAGTTGTTAAACTCGTCCCCATAAAGATCAAGGAAGCCCGGATCACCTTGCGGTGTAGAACCGGCGGGCAGCGCGCTGAGCGGTTGCAGGGTTTCCGGTCCGGTGTAGGTGCCCGTAGTGCTATCAAAGTTCGACTGATAGAACTGATTGACCGTATCAAAGAAACGCGGGCTGGCCTTAATTTCCTGTACTGCACCAATACCCGCATCAATTTCGGTATTGGCAAAGCCGAGACTAAAGCCCAGACGCTGAATTTCAGACAGCGGATAGCTGAAGTTCAACGACGCACCGGCGGTATTGGTGGTGTAGCTGGCGATGTTGACCTCATCGAGATCCGCCTTGCGGTAGTACACGCTGAAACCGCGGCTCACACCATCTTCGGTGTAGTACGGCTCCATGTAGTTAAAGCTGATATTGGTCAGGAAGTCCGAACGCGACAGGCCAATACCCACCTGTTTACCGGTACCGAAGAAGTTGTTCTGCTGGATATTGGCACCCAGAATCAGACCGCTATCCTGAGAGAAACCAACGCTGGCAGCCAGTGAGCCGGAACTCTGTTCTTCGACCACGTATTCCAGATCGATCATGTCGTCCGTACCCGGCACTTCGCGGGTTTCGACCTTCGCTTCCTTAAAGAAGCCCAACCGCTCAAGGCGTACACGCGACAATTCGATGTTGGACTGGGACGCCGGTGCCGATTCCATCTGACGCATTTCGCGACGCAGTACCTCGTCAGACGTACGGTGGTTACCGGAGAAGTCCACGCGACGCACGTAGGTGCGCTTGCCCGGATCGATAAAGAATTTCAGATCAACAATTTTTTCTTCGTCATTGATTTCCGGAATACCAGACACTCGCGCGAAGTTGTAACCATCGTTACCCAGGCGCTTGGTCAACAGCTCTTCCGTAGTTGTCAGCTTGGCCTGAGAAAAGGTCTCGTCGGTCTTTGGCAGCAGGAAAGGCGTTAGCTGCTCTTCCGGCAGAACCACATCACCAGACAACTCGACTTTTCCGACTTTATAGACGTCACCCTCGGTGATATTCGCGGTAATGTAAACCGACTCTTTATCAGGGCTGATCGCTACCTGGGTCGAATCGATATTGAACTTGATATAACCGCGATCCAGATACCAGGAGCTAAGTTTCTCAAGATCACCTTTAAGCTTTTCGCGGGCGTACTTGTCGCTACTGGTAATCCAGCTAAGCCAGTTGGTGGGCTTCAGCTCAAATTCGTCGAGCAGAGTTTCGTCGTCGTAGGCATGGTTCCCGACGATATTGATGTGCTTGATCGCCGCGGTGCTACCCTCATTCACATGAATGCTGACCGCTACCCGGTTGCGCGGTTGCGCAATAACGTCAGTTTCAATCGAGGCATCGTAGCGACCCTGCGACACATACTGACGGGTCAGCTCCATCCGCATGCCTTCAAGGGTGGAGCGTTTGAAGACCTGCCCCTCTGCCAAACCAGCATTTTTCAGGCCGTCCAGCAGGGCTTCGGTTTTTATGGCCTTGTTACCATCGATATTGATTTCACTGATCGAGGGGCGTTCTGCCGCCAGAATGACCAGCACATCGCCGTCGCGACCAATCTTGATATCGTCGAAGTTACCGGTGCGGAACAGGGAACGGGCCGCATTCGCCAGAGCTTCCTCGCTCACACGGTCCCCCACATTCATGGGCAATGCGGCAAACACGGTGTCCGGGGAAATACGCTGCAGACCCTCGACACGGATATCGCTTATCACAAAGCGTTCAACCGACCACGCAGAACCTGCCGCCACGAGCAGCATACAGAGTAAAAAACGCTTCACAATCTTTGAGAACACCAACAGTCCTTGGCTACCGACAAAACGCGGCAGCAACTTACTCATTATTCTGAAAGCCCTGCGGCTTACAGACGCAATACGTCGTTATACAGGGCAAAAACCATCAGACAGACCACCATCGCCAGTCCGACCTGATTGGCCACCATCTGTACTTTTTCGGTAACCGGGCGCCCGGATACAAGCTCAATCAGGCCATAGACGATATGTCCGCCATCAAGCACAGGCACGGGCAGCAGATTGAGGACAGCCAGACTGATGCTAAGCAGCGCCAGCAGATTCAGCCAGGCTGACAGGCCGTACTCGGCCGAGGCGCCGGCCACTTTAGCAATGGTTATGGGCCCACTCAAGTTTTTTGGCGAGAGCAGCCCGGTAATCATTTTATAGATGGACTCAACGGTGAAAACGCTCATATGCACCGTCTTGTGGCTGGCCGCGATAAAGGCCTCGATCGGGCCGTAATGGTACTCGCGAAACCACTTTTCCGGCAGCGGTGGCGGCGGCACGACCGCCATACCGACAAAACCGACGCGCTTGCCATCCATATCGCGCCCGGCAGGAGTAATTTCGGTGGTTTCAACCACGCCGTTGCGCTCGTATTCCAGCGCAATCGGCGTATCGGCGCGCGCCTTGACGTAGTCCACCCAGGTCATCCAGTCATCCATAACCTGACCATCAGCCGCCAGCAGACGATCGCCGGCCTGCATGCCCGCACGCTCGGCGGCACTGTCTGCAACCACTTCCTCAATCACCGGATCGACTTTCGGGCGGTAGAGCTCCAGCCCCAAACCCGCCACGGGATCAGGCTCAGCAACGCCCTGCATCCAGCCGTCGAGGATCACGGTGGATTCGTATATCAGATCGGATTCCGGATACTTGGCGGCAATAGACAGTTCACCACTCTCTCCAACCCGCTCCAGCAGGCGGATATTCAGCTGCTCCCAGGTCGGCGTGGCCTTGCCATCGACAGAGACGATTTCCTGACCAGCAACCAGACCGGCTTTCTGGGCCAGAGAGCCCTCTTCAACCCCGCCTACCAGCGGCGCAACCCCCTGAGTGCCACCCATGAAGAACAGCCAGTACACCAGCACAGCCAGAATAAAGTTCGCCAGCGGACCGGCCGCGGCAATAGCAATGCGTTTTGAGGGAGATTGCCGGTTAAAGGCCAGATGGGCCTCTTCGGGGGCCACTTCACCCTCGCGCTCGTCCAGCATTTTGACGTAACCGCCCAGCGGAATGCCGGCGACGGCGAATTCGGTATTATGGCGATCGCGCCAGCTGATCAGCGGCTTGCCGAAGCCAATGGAAAACCGCAGCACTTTGACGCCGCAGCGGCGGGCCACCCAGAAATGGCCAAATTCATGCACCGCCACCAGAATACTGAGGGTGACGACGAAGGCGAGCAGTGTCTGTAGGGTATCCAGCATTAGTGCTTCTCTGATTGCCTGCGCTGTACTTCGCGTTCTGCGGCGGCACGGGCTTCCCGATCCGCCAGTTTGACCGCATCGAGGCTGTTCGGTTCAACCAAGGGAATAGAATTCATCACTGATTCAATCACTTCCGGTATCGCAACAAAGTCTAGACCGCCCTCGAGAAAGGCCGCAACAGCCACTTCGTTAGCCGCATTCAAGAGCACGGCAGCAGTACCACCCCGCTCTACCGCCTCGCGGGCCAGTCGCAGGCAGGGAAAGCGCACTTCATCAGGCGCCTGAAAATCCAGCCGACCTTGAGCGATCAAATCCAGGCTGCCAACACCGGAGGGCATCCGCTGGGGCCAGGCCAGCGCATGGGCAATGGGGGTGCGCATATCCGGGTTACCCATCTGAGCCAGCACCGAACCGTCGATGTACTCGACCATCGAGTGAATAATGCTCTGCGGATGAACCACCACATCGATTTTCGACGCCGGCGTATCAAACAGCCAACAGGCCTCAATCAGCTCCAGACCTTTATTCATCATGGTGGCTGAATCGACGGAAATCTTGCGCCCCATGGACCAGTTCGGGTGGGCACAGGCCTGATCCGGTGTCACGGTCGCCAATGCTTCTACCGGGGTTTCCCGGAAAGGTCCACCGGAACCAGTCAGTAGAATACGCTGCACGCCCTGAGAGGGCAGATCGCGGCGGCTGCCGTCATCCAGACACTGGAAAATCGCATTGTGCTCGCTGTCGATGGGCAGTAGCACGGCGTTGGCCGCCTCGACCGCATCCATAAAGAGTCGCCCAGCCATGACTAGCGCTTCCTTGTTGGCCAAGAGCACTTTCTTGCCCGCGTTGACCGCAGCCAGCGTGGGCTCCAGCCCCGCACCACCGACAATTGCTGCCATCACCACGTCAACGTCGTCATCCGAGGCCACCCGGCAAAGACTGTCTTCGCCGGCCAGCACCTCAGTGTCAGCATGACCGTTCTCTACCAGAGCCCGCTGCAATTCAGCGGCGGCCTGTTCGCAACGCATCACGGCAAATTGCGGATTGACCGCCTTCACCTGTTGCAGCATCTCTGCCACACCGGTGTTGGCGGTCAGTGCGAATACCCGAAAACGGTCTGGCTCACGCGCCAGCACATCCAGCGTGCTCACGCCAATCGAACCGGTCGATCCGAGTACGGTAACTTGCTCCATATTTCGCTCTAACTGCACTATTTCGAGTTACCAGCCAATGACCAGCATACCCAGAGTAAACACCGGAATCGCGGCAGTCAGACTGTCCACGCGATCCATCAAACCGCCGTGACCGGGCAGCAGGTTGCCGCTGTCTTTGATGCCGCGGTGACGCTTAACCATACTTTCCAGCAAATCCCCCAGCACCGAGGCCAGAGACGCAACACCGGACAGCAGCATAAAGGCGATCAATTCTATCGGCAGACCGCCTGGCCAGAACAGACCGGCCACCAGCGCCAAGGCCTGACTTGCCGCCAGACCGCCCCAGAAACCCGCCCAGGATTTATTGGGGCTAACATTGACTGCCAGCTTGGCACGCCCCCAGGCACGCCCGGCAAAATAGGCACCCACGTCAGCGGCCACCACAATCAACAGCACATACAAGATCAGCAGCGCGCCCTGCCCCTGCAATCGCAGGTAATACAGCGCCACCCAGGTCGGTACCAGCACCACCAATCCCATCAGGGCCCTTACGGCACGGCTGCCCCAGAGCCCGGTGCTGCCCGGGTAACCCATTACCCACAGCAGCGCGATGGCCCAGAAAATCACCGCCACATGCATGGCATCCTGTACCAGCCCGGCATCCGGCATCACATTCAACAGGTTCGCCTCGAAGGCAAATCCTGCCATACCGGCAGCCACCACCAGACAATACAGGCCGCGTAGCGCGCCACTGCCAATACCTGACATATCCGACCATTCCCAGGCCGCGCCGGCTACCACCAGGCCAAACAGCACCATCAAGGGCAGCGGTTCCAGCCAGGCCAGCGCCATTAGCAGTGGTATCACAATGGCGATGGCCGTAATTACCCGTTGCTTAAGCACGCTCATGGTCCTCGTCTGATTGATCGGTATCCAGGCGCCCGCCAAAACGGCGCTCACGGTCGGCAAAACTGCGCAATGCCAATTGCACCTGCTCGGCATCGAAATCAGGCCACAGAGCATCGCAAAAATAGTATTCGGCGTAAGCCAGTTGCCACAGCAGGAAATTACTGAGGCGATGCTCACCAGCGGTACGAATACAGAGGTCCGGGTCCGGCAGATGTGAGGTGCTCAGGCGCTCGGCCAAGGCCTCCTCGGTAACGGAATCCGGTGCTCGCTCGCCGCGGGCGACCTCTTCGGCAAGCTGGCGCGCGGCATTGGCAATATCCCACTGACCACCGTAGTCCAGCGCAATATTAAGGCTGGTGCGACGGTTGGCCCGGGTCGCCTGCTCCGCGTAATCCATCTTTTTCAGCAAGGTCTTAGACAGCCGGTCGCGTCGACCGATAAAGCGCAGCCGCACCCCATCCTGATTCAACTTGCGGATTTCACTGTCCAGGTAATTGGAAAACAGCTTCATCAGCGCCGTAACCTCGCCCGAGGGACGCTTCCAGTTTTCACTGCTGAAGGCAAACAGGGTAACGATCTCGACGCCCGCTTTCTGAAACTCGTCGAGCACACCGCGAATAGTTTCCACACCGGCTTTGTGGCCGGCGTAGTCTTTCAGGTTATGGCGTTTGGCCCAGCGGTTGTTGCCATCCATGATGATGGCAACATGACGCGGCACCGTCACTGAAACATCTCCCGCTGCCGCGGGAGGAGTGTCATCTGAACTCATGAGGCAGCTCAGATTTCCATCAGGTCTTTTTCTTTTTCTGCCAGCTCGCGATCAATTTCCGCGATGTATTTGTCGGTCAGCTTCTGGATATCATCAGAGGCCTTGCGCTCTTCATCTTCACTGATTTCCTTTTCTTTCAGGAGATCCTTAAAGTCAGAAATCGCATCGCGACGGATATTACGCACGGAAACACGCGCATTTTCGGCCTCCTGACGCGCCTGCTTGATGTAACCCTTGCGGGTTTCTTCGGTCAGCGGCGGCATCGGAATGCGGATATTGGCACCGGCGGTGCTCGGGTTCAGACCCAGATCCGATTTCATGATGGCCTTTTCGATGGCGGGCACCATGCTCTTTTCCCAGGGAACTACCGACAGCGTGCGGGCATCTTCCACGTTGATATTCGCCACCTGGCTCAGGGGCGAATCCACGCCGTAGTAGTCAACCTTGATCGAGTCCAGCAGGCTGGGGTGAGCCCGGCCAGTACGGATTTTGTTGAAGTTCTGCCCCAGCACATCGACAGATTTACTCATGCGCTCAGCAGCGTCTTCTTTTATTTCGTTGATCACTCACTTGTCTCCTGTGATTCGCTTACCAGCGTACCTTCCTTACCACCTACCACAATGCTCAGCAGTGCGCCCTTTTGCTCCATAGCAAAAACCCGCAGCGGCATATTGTGGTCACGGCACAGGCAAATGGCCGTCAGGTCCATCACTTCCAGCTTTTTATCGAGCACCTCATCATAGGTGAGATGGTCGTATTTAATGGCGTTTGGATCCTTCATAGGGTCAGCACTATACACCCCATCTACCTTGGTCGCCTTAAGCACAAGGTTGGCTTCCATCTCGATACCGCGCAGACAGGCAGCGGAATCGGTGGTAAAGAAGGGGTTACCGGTGCCAGCCGAGAATATCACGACTTCACCGCGTTCCAGCGAACGGATGGCCTTGCGGCGGTCATAGTGATCCACCACCCCACTCATGGGAATGGCCGACATCACTCGGGATTTGATATTACTGCGCTCCAACGCATCGCGTAGGGCCAGGCCGTTCATCACGGTCGCCAGCATACCCATATGGTCGCCGGTGACCCGGTCCAGGCCTGCGGCATTCAGGGCTGCGCCGCGAAACAGGTTGCCGCCGCCGACCACAAGGCCGACTTGCACCCCAATACCGACCAGCTGGCCGATTTCCAGCGCCATGCGATCCAGCACCTTCGGGTCGATCCCGAAGCCCAGCTCGCCCATCAGCGCTTCACCGCTCAATTTCAACAATATGCGTTTGTATTTCTTGTCTCGATTCTGACTGCCCATACCCAACCGGCCCTGTGAAATTTTGCGCGTATTGTAATACGAAAATGGGGCCCGAAGGCCCCATTTTTTGGAAGAGGAATCAGCCTTTTAGCTGCGCGGCCACTTCTGCCGCAAAATCCACTTCCTCTTTCTCGATGCCCTCACCCACTTCGAGGCGGACAAAGCCAAGAATGTCAGCGCCAGCGCCTTTCAGCAGCTTGCCAACGGTGGTGTCAGGGTCTTTAACGAAGGCTTGCTCAGTCAGGCTGTTTTCAGCCAGGAACTTGCGGATACGGCCTTCAATCATCTTCTCGATAATTTCAGCCGGCTTGCCGCTCTCTTGAGCTTGAGCAGTGTAGATTTCACGCTCTTTCTCAATCATTTCAGCAGGCATGTCGTCCGGCTTGGCAACCTGCGGGTTAACTGCCGCAACGTGCATGGCCACATCGCGAGCCACTTCAACGTCGCCACCCTTCAGGGCAACCAGTACGCCGATGCGGTTGTTGGAGTGAACGTAGCTGCCTACGGCACCCGCTTCAGCAGCAACCACCATCACGCGGCGAACAGAGATGTTCTCACCGATTTTTTGAACCAGTGCTTCACGCGCAGATTCCAGATCGCCAGCCATCAACGCAGCAACGTCGTCCTGCTTGGTCTCGAACGCCTTGTCTACCACCTTGCCCACGAAGGCCAGGAAGTTGTCGTCGCGAGCAACAAAATCGGTTTCGCTGTTAACTTCAACCAACACGCCGTAAGAGCCATCTTCAGCAACTTTAGTGGCAACCACACCGTCAGCCGCAGTACGACCAGCTTTCTTGGCCGCCTTCATGCCGCTGGACTTGCGCAGCTCTTCAATTGCCAGTTCGATATCGCCACCGGCGTCAACCAGTGCCTTTTTGCATTCCATCATGCCGAGCCCGGTACGCTCGCGCAGTTCCTTCACCATGCTTGCAGATACTGCAGCCATTTGAGATTCCTCCGGAAGTGGGCTCACCTGCCGCGAGCCCGTTAATCAAAGTGGTGTACGGTTCAGACCATGAAAAAAGGGGCCGCAGCCCCTTCGGCCTGCCAGCTCGATCAGGCTTGATCGGCTGCGTCGTCGGCCGCTACTTCAACAAACTCGTCTTTGGCAGACACGCCGCCATCAGCACGGGTTGAAGCAATTGCGTCAGCAACGGCAGTGGTGTACAGCTTGATGGCGCGGATCGCGTCATCGTTGCCGGGGATTACGTAGTCAACGCCAGCGGGGTCACTGTTGGTGTCAACGATGCCGATAACGGGAATACCCAGCTTGTTGGCTTCCTGAATAGCGATGCGCTCGTGGTCAACGTCGATCACGAACAGTGCATCGGGCAGGCCGCCCATATCCTTGATACCACCGATGGAGCGCTCGAGCTTGTCCATGTCGCGGCGACGCATCAGAGCTTCTTTCTTGGTCAGCTTGTCGAAGGTGCCGTCAGCCTGTTGGGCTTCTAGGTCACGCAGACGCTTGATGGACTGACGAATGGTTTTGTAGTTGGTCAGCATACCGCCCAGCCAGCGGTGGCTTACGTAGGGCATACCGGCGCGCTGCGCCTGCTCGGCTACGATCTTGCCAGCTGCACGCTTGGTGCCAACAAACAGAATCTTGTTGCGGTTACCTGCAAGCTCAACAATCTTGTCCAGCGCTTCATTGAAGGCGGGAACAGTGTGCTCGAGGTTGATGATATGAATCTTGTTACGCGCACCGAAGATATACGGTGCCATTTTGGGATTCCAGAAGCGGGTTTGGTGACCAAAGTGGACACCAGCCTGCAGCATATCGCGCATGCTTACATGTGACATCAGATTTTCCTTTTTACGGGTTCTTGCTTGCGCATCTCCCATGACCCAACCCGACATCCGAAGCGTATAACACTAAGGTTGGCGAGCACCCGGGATCATGTGTCGAGACACGGGCGGCGTTAAAGTTAACCTCCGGCTCGACTAAGGGCCGTTCCGGAGGGCGCGTTTTATACCATAATCGCCCGGCAACTGAAAGCAGAATCTGCCCGCACAAGCATCGCCTGCCGGCAGCGCATGGTTTACAATGCCAGCCTTTTGAGGACGCGGAGCCTCTGGCTCCAGACAAGGATTCCCCTGCCAGCCCTATGAATGTCAGCATAAAAACCCCGGAAGAAATCCAACAAATGCGCATTGCCGGCCGACTTGCCGCCGATGTGCTTGAAATGATTGAGGAATATATCAAGCCCGGGGTCACCACCGACGAGCTGAATACCATCTGCCACAACTATATTGTGGACGTGCAGGACGCCATCCCGGCCCCGCTGAACTACAACGGCTTTCCCAAATCCATCTGCACCTCGCCCAACGAGGTCATCTGCCACGGGATTCCCAACAACAAGCCATTGAAAAACGGCGATATTCTGAATATCGACGTCACCGTCATCAAGGACGGCTGGCACGGCGACACCAACCGCATGTACTACGTCGGCGACGTGCCCGACCACGCCAAGCGCCTGTGCCGCGTCACCCAGGAATGCCTGTATCAGGCTATCCGGCTGGTCAAACCCGGTGCTCGCCTCAGCGATATCGGCACAATCATTGCCAAGCACGCTCACGCCAATCATTACTCGGTGGTAGAAGAGTACTGCGGCCACGGCATCGGCCGGGGCTTCCATGAAGACCCTCAGGTGCTGCACTACGGCAATGGCTACAACGCCCGCAACGACCTGGTATTGAAAGAAGGCATGACCTTCACCATTGAGCCCATGATCAACGCTGGCAAGAAGCACACCAAGCTCAATATGAAAGATGGCTGGACGGTGACCACCAAGGATCGCCGCCTGTCCGCCCAATGGGAGCACACCATGGCCGTCACCGCAGATGGCGTGGAAGTCCTCACCGCCCGCAGCGACGAAAGTGAATTCCGGAGAAACTGGTAGTGAGCGCACTGGCCGCCCAGATACAAACCCTCAGCAAACCCAAAGACCGCATCGCCCTGTTTCGCGAGTATTTGCAGAAAAATCGCGAAGAGATGGATCAGCGGTTTCTTGCCGAAGACAATATCAGCGACATTATCCACGAACGCGCCAGCAAGGTTGACGATGTGCTGCGCGCCGCATGGGGCCTCTATGAATGGGGCGACGATATCGCGCTAGTGGCGGTAGGCGGTTATGGCCGCGGAGAACTCCACCCCTTTTCCGACGTTGATCTCCTGATCCTGCTGGAAAACGGCAACAGCGAAGACTACCGGGATTCCCTTGAATCCTTTATCGCCCTGCTGTGGGACCTGAATCTCGATATCGGCCACAGCGTTCGCAGCATCAAACAGTGTATTAAGGTCGCCAGCGAAGACATCACCGTGGCTACCAACATCATGGAATCGCGCACGCTGATCGGCAATGAAGCGCTGCTCAATACCCTGCTGGAAGAAACCACGCCGGCAAAAATCTGGCCCAGCCGCGACTTCTTCCGCGCCAAGTGGGATGAGCAAATCGCCCGTCACCGCAAATACGCCAACTCGGAATACAACCTCGAGCCCAACGTCAAAAGCTGCCCCGGAGGGCTGCGCGACATTCAGATGATCGGCTGGATCGCCAAGCGTCACTACGGCGTGGACTCCCTTAGCGAACTGTTGCCCCTCGGTTTTCTGCGCGAAGAGGATCTCTCGATACTGCGCCGCGGTCGCGACTACCTGTGGACGATCCGCTACGCCCTGCACATGCTCAGCGAGCGCGAAGAAGATCGCCTGCTGTTTGACCACCAGCGCACGCTGGCGGGCCGCTTTGGCTACGAAGACGACGATGCCCGGCTGGCGGTGGAGCATTTCATGCAGCGCTATTACCGCATGGCGCTGGCGCTCGGCGAACTGAACGATCTTATGATTCAGCACTTCGACGAAGCAATTTTGCGCGCCTGTGAAGCCGAGACCATTCTGGAACTCAACCCGCGCTTCCGTGTGCGTAACGGCCACATCGAAGTCACCAACAAAAATGTCTTCAAGAAAACCCCGACAGCACTAATGGAAATTTTCGTGCTGATGGCCCAGCACGACGCTATAGACGGGGTGCGCGCGTCGACCATCCGACTGATCCGCGATCACCGCGAACTGGTGGATGACAAATTCCGCGCCGATCCACGCAATCGCCGCTTCTTTATGGAAATCCTGCGCTCGCGCAGCAAGGTCGCCCTGACCCTGCGCCGCATGATGCGCTTCGGTGTGCTCGGCAAATACCTGCCGGAATTCGGCCAGATCATCGGCCAGATGCAACACGATCTCTTTCATATTTACTCGGTCGATGCGCACACCATGGAGCTGGTGAAAAACCTGCGCCGCTTTACCTACCCGGACAACGAAGAGAAATTCCCTGTTGCCTCGCGCATTGTGCGCCGCATGGACAAGCCGGAATTGCTCTATCTGGCAGGCCTCTATCACGATATCGCTAAGGGTCGCGGTGGTGATCACTCAACACTCGGTGCGGTGGATGCGCGCGAGTTCTGTGAGAACCACGGCCTGTCAAACCGCGACACCAATCTGGTGTGCTGGCTGGTGGAGAAACACCTGCTGATGTCCGCAACGGCGCAGCGCAAGGATATTTCAGACCCGGATGTGATTCGCGACTTTGCGCTGGAAGTCGGTGAGCAGGTTCGTCTCGACTATCTCTACGCGCTGACGGTTGCGGATATCAACGCCACCAACCCCACCCTATGGAATTCCTGGCGCGCTTCGCTGCTGCGCCAACTTTACGCCGAAACCAAACGCGCCCTGCGACGGGGTCTGGAAAACGTCATCGACAAACAGGACTGGATTGTCGAAACCCAACAGGAAGCGATGGGCCGACTGGAAGATCACGGCTTTGAGGAAGACGAAGTCAAAGCGATCTGGAAAGATCGCGGCGAAGACTATTTCATGCGCGAGCGCGCAGAAGACGTGGTGTGGCATACCCGCGCCATTGCTCGCCATCACGACATGAGCAAACCGCTGGTACTGGTCAAGAAAAGCAGCAATGTCGATCTTGAAGGCGCCACCCAGATTTTTGTTCACACACTCGAACACGACAACCTGTTCGCGGTAGTGGCCGGTACGCTGGAACAGCTCGACCTCAACATCGTCGATGCCCGCATCTACAGCTCCACCACCGGTTACTCGCTCGACACCTTTTATGTGCTCGACGCAGACGGCAAGCCCATTGGCGACGACGAAGCCCGCTGCAAGGCGATTGTGGATTTCCTGCGCGAACAGATCGAACACCCGGATCGCTTCCCGGAAATGATCAGCAAACGCACCCCGCGGCAAATGCGGCTGTTTTCAACACCCACCCGCACCACTATTGCCACCGACATCAACAAGGGCTGCTCGGTGCTGGAAGTCATCACTCCCGACCGTCCCGGCCTGCTGGCGCGCATCGGTCGTATTTTTTATGAATACGACATCAAGCTGATGGCGGCGAAAATTGCGACGCTGGGTGAGCGCGTAGAAGACGTATTTTTTATCACCAACAAAAAGCAGCAACCGATTAAAGATCCGGAGCTCTGCAAAGACATTCAACGCGCCATCTGTAAGGAGCTCGACGAGCAGGCCGCTGCTGAGCCCCGCTATTCGTAACCAGAACTTACGTCGAGAAATAAAGAAGTGAATCCGGATTTACAGAAACTCCAGCCCTACCCCTTTGAAAAATTGCGCGCCCTGTTTGCTGGAGTCACTCCGGCAAACCTGCCGCCGGTTGCGCTGTCGATTGGCGAACCCAAGCACGCATCACCCGCGTTTGTGATGGAGACCATCACTCGCGAGCTACCGCGATTGGCCAACTACCCAACAACCAAAGGTCTGCCCGAGCTACGTCAGAGCATTGCCCGGTGGGTATGTCAGCGATTCAAGCTTGAAACACTGGATGCAGAACAGCAGGTATTACCGGTCAACGGCACGCGCGAAGCTTTGTTTGCCTTTGCACAAGCCATTGTAGATCGCAGTCGCAACCCACTGGTGATCAGCCCCAACCCCTTCTACCAGATTTATGAAGGCGCGGCTTTTCTGGCCGGCGCCGAACCGCTGTTTCTGGCCTGCGACGCGGAAAACGGCTTCCTGCCGGATTTTTCTCAAGTCAGTGATGAGCAGTGGCAGCGTTGTCAGTTATTGTTTATCTGCACCCCGGGCAACCCCTCGGGTGCGACGCTGAGCGTCGCCCAGCTGCAGGATTTGATCCGTCTGGCTGACCAGCACGATTTTATTATCGCCAGCGACGAGTGTTACTCCGAGATCTATCCCGACGAAGCCAATCCCCCGGCCGGTTTGCTGCAAGCAGCCGCCGAGATGGGGCGCGATGGCTATGACCGCTGTGTGGTCTTTCACTCCCTATCCAAACGCTCCAACCTGCCGGGACTGCGTTCAGGTTTTGTCGCCGGTGATGCACGCGTGCTCGATGCCTTTCTGCAATACCGCACCTATCACGGCTGTGCCATGCCGGTTCAACACCAGCTGGCCAGTATCAGCGCCTGGGACGATGAAGACCACGTCATTGAAAACCGCCGTTTGTATCGCGAAAAATTTGCGGCCGTGACCGAAATACTCAATCCGGTGCTGCCAGTGACCACGCCAGATGGCGCCTTCTATCTGTGGCCAGAAACACCCATCTGCGACCAGGAATTTGCCCGCCGCCTCTACGAGCAGCAGCACGTTACCGTATTGCCCGGGAGCTTTCTGAGCCGCGAGGTAAATGGCCGCAATCCCGGTAGCCACCGCGTTCGCATGGCCTTGGTGGCCGAGCCCGCTGAATGCATTGAAGCCGCGCAGCGCATCCGCCGCTTTATTGAATCCTTATAAGCCCGATACGACATGCTAAAAAAAGAACGCGCCGCCTATATTCTCCAGCGCTTGCAGGAGCTTTACCCCGAGCCCCCGATACCGCTCGACCATAAAGACCCCTACACCCTGTTGGTAGCGGTGCTGCTGTCAGCGCAATGCACCGATGAGCGCGTGAATCAGGTAACGCCGGCGCTGTTTGAACTCGCAGACAATCCCTTTGATATGGCGACGAAAACCGCCGATGAGATTCGCGAGATTATTCGCCCTTGCGGGCTGTCACCGCAAAAATCCAAAGCTGTTCAGCGCCTGTCCGAAATACTGGTCGAAAAGTACAACGGTGAAGTCCCCGCCGATCTCGAGGCACTGGAAACCCTGCCCGGTGTCGGCCACAAAACCGCTAGCGTCGTGATGTCACAGGCCTTTGGTGTGCCGGCCTTTCCAGTCGATACCCATATTCACCGCCTCGCCCAACGCTGGGGCCTGACCTCCGGCAAGAGCGTCACCCAAACCGAGCGCGACCTGAAAAAGCTGTTCCCGAGAGAAAGCTGGAATGCCCTGCACCTGCAGATTATTTACTACGGCCGCGAATACTGCCCCGCCCGCAGCTGTCATGGTTTGACCTGCGAGATCTGCACCACCTGCTACCCCAACCGCAAAAAGCCCGTGGTGACGCTGAAGGCCTGATCTTCTGCGCCCAATCTGCTATTCTTCGCCCCCCGTAAGCAATCCCATAGAACTCAGTCGAAAAACCGATGATCAAACTCTACGGCATCAAGAACTGCGACACCGTGCGCAAGGCGCGCAAGTGGCTGGAACAGAAAGGTATCGAGCACACGTTTACCGATTACCGCGACGAACCGCTCAGCAAAAGCGAGCTGAACGGCTGGTACGACGCGGTCGGCGACAAGCTGCTGAACAAGCGCAGCACCACCTGGAAACAGCTCAGCGATGCAGAGCGCAGTGCGGACAGCAAAGATGCCATCGTCGGCCTGCTGGCCCAACACCCCACACTCATCAAGCGTCCCGTGCTGGTGAAGGCCGATACGGTGCACGTGGGATTTTCCGACAAGGATTATCAACAGTTTTTTTAATCAGTCATTTCAAATCACAGAAAAGGTAGCCCCTATGACATCCTCTCTTTTCAGTGTTGGCATTGGTGTCGGCACCCACAATAGCAAAGGCGACTGGCTGGAAGTATTCTACCCCCAGCCACTGGTTAACCCCTCTGCCGAAGTCACCGGAATTCTGGTTGACGCACTGGCCTTTACCGGCGGCAACCACGCCATCAACCTTGATCCGGCGCGAATGACTGCCCTGTCTGAAGCCCTGAAAGGTGTTGACGACGCCCTGTCAGCCACCTGTGCCAAGCTGGCCAGCAGCAAACAACCGCTGGTTGCTACGGTTCTGAGCACCGATGAAGCCCCCAGCTCTGTGCCCGAGGTTTATCTGAAACTGCACCTGCTGTCGCATCGTCTGGCCAAACCTCACACTCTTAAACTGGATGGCATGTTTGGCGTTCTGCCCAATGTCGCCTGGACCAATCAGGGCGCCGTTGCGATTGATGAATTAGCTGACAGGCAGCTTGAGGCGCGCCTGAACGGCGAATTACTGGAAGTGATGTCTGTAGATAAGTTCCCGAAAATGGCTAACTACGTGGTACCCGCCGGCGTTCGCGTCGCTCACACGGCGCGCGTGCGTCTGGGCGCCTACCTTGGCGAAGGTACCACTATCATGCACGAGGGCTTTGTGAACTTTAATGCGGGCACCGAAGGTCCAGGCATGGTCGAAGGTCGCATCTCTGCGGGCGTGGTACTGGGTTCCGGCTCTGACCTCGGCGGCGGTGCTTCTACTATGGGAACCCTGTCCGGTGGCAATAACGTCATCATCTCTGTCGGCAAAGAGTGCCTGATCGGCGCCAATGCCGGCGTGGGTATTCCGTTAGGTGATCGCTGCACCATCGAAGCAGGTCTGTATGTCACCGCTGGCTCACTGGTCACTATGCTGGATGACAAAGGTCAGGTGGTTAACACCGTGAAAGCTCGCGATCTGGCCGGCCAATCGGACCTCCTATTCCGTCGCAATTCCAAGTCCGGTGCGATTGAAGTGCTGACCAACAAATCAGCGATTGAGCTGAATGAGGCTCTGCACGCGCACAACTAAGCACTTCGAGCAAAAGCGGGCTCCAATAAAAAAGCCCCGACCTTGCGGTCGGGGCTTTTTGTTTTCAATCGAAAAAGTAAAACTTAGTTCTTCGCGTCCAGCGCCTGATAGTAATCCATCAGAATCTTTGCCACTTCCGGACGAGAAAACTCGGGCGGCGGCGCAATGCCCTGCCCCAGCATTTCACGGACTTTGGTGCCAGACAGCAGTACAAAGTCTTCTTTGTCGTGATCCGGCGCATCGCGCATCATCACGACCTTGTTGAGCTTCTTCGAGTACGCGGTGTGATCCGCCTTGAAGATCTCGATACCCAGTGCGCCAGCAGGTACCTTCTCATCAAAGATAGTCTGCGCATCGAAAGCACCGTAGTAATCACCTACACCGGCGTGGTCACGACCGACAATCAGGTGAGTACAGCCACAGTTCTGACGGAATACCGCGTGCAGTACTGCTTCACGGGGGCCAGCGTACAGCATGTCGAAACCGTAACCGGTCACCATCGCGCTGTTCGGCGGGAAGTACACTTCAACCATCTTGCGAATGGCTGCATCGCGCACGTCAGCAGGAATATCGCCGGCCTTCAGTTTGCCCAGCAGCATGTGAATCAGTACACCATCAGCATTGAGCTGTTCACGCGCCATGTGGCACAGCTCTTCGTGCGCACGGTGCATGGGGTTACGGGTCTGGAAGGCCACAACCGTTTCCCAGCCGCGCTCTGCGATTTCATTGCGAATTTCAACCGCAGTGCGGAAGGTATCGGGGAAATCTGTCTGGAAGTAAGAAAAGTTCAGCACTTCGATCGGACCAGACAGCAGCGTGTTACCCAGGCTGCGGAAGGTTTTTACACCGGGGTGTTCAGGATCGAGGGTACCGAAGATCTGCTCGGCCATGCCGTCGATCTGCTCGGCGCTCACGCTTTCAACCGCTTCAACGTCCATCACAGCCAGAATCGGGTGACCTTCAACGTTGGGGTCGCGCAGCGCGATGCGGCTGCCAGCTTCAATGCCTTCGGCAGATTCAGTCAGGTTAACCACCGGTACCGGCCAGAACAGGCCATCGGCAGTCTGCATGTTTTCGGCAACGCTCAGCGCGTCAGCCAGATTCATGTAGCCATTGAGGGGCGTGAAGTAACCAGCACCCAGCATAACGGCGTTGGCCGCCGCCGCCGAGTTCAGCAGCAGTGACGGCAGAGACTCGGCCTCTTTTTGCAGGGCGTGGTGTTTTTCGTTGTCGTAAACGAACAGCGGATTCAGTTCGTCAGCGCCATGGGGTTTGATCATGAATAACTCCGTTTAAGTTTCGGTGTTTAGTCTATCAATGTAAGTCGACGGCTCAGATAATGCCGCGCTTGCTCATTTCTTCGAGCAGCACTTCCACTTCTTTTTCCAGGCTCATTTCGTGGCTGTTCAGAACCACTTCCGGCTTCTCGGGCGCCTCGTAGGGGTCGTCGATACCGGTGAAGTTTTTGATCTCGCCGGCGCGGGCTTTCTTGTACAAGCCTTTGGGGTCACGCTCTTCGGCGACAGACAGCGGCACGTCAACAAAGATTTCCAGGAAATCCATGTCGCTCTGATCGTGCAGTTCACGCACCAGATCACGGTCAGCGCGGTAGGGGCTGACGAAGCTCGACAGCACAATCACGCCAGTATCGACAAACAACTTGGAGATTTCACCGATGCGGCGAATGTTCTCGGCGCGATCCTCGGCAGAAAAGCCCAGATTCTTATTGATACCCAGACGGACGTTGTCGCCGTCCAGACGGTAACAAAGGTGGCCTTTCTCGATCAGCGCCTTCTCCAGCGCAACCGCTACCGTGCTCTTGCCAGAACCGGACAATCCGGTAAACCATAGGGTCGCGCCCTTCTGCTTCAGCAATTTCTGCCGGTCGTCACGACTCACTTCGCCGTCGTGCCAATGCACGTTGGTTGCTTTTTGCTCTGCCATTTTGCTCTCCGGGAGAATTTCAGGACCGGCAGGTAGCCGGCTTTTTGGGAAAACCGGCATGATACGGATCACCTGGCCATTAGTAAAACGGGTTATTACAATAGTAACTATCGATTTTATAGTTAGTTAAAGTCGTCATTGCGAGCGAAGCGAAGCAATCTCGAGATGCTGGCGCCACACTTGAAAGTGTTGCTTCGCTTTGAGCGCAATGACAGCTTATTTTCTGAGGCACTCGATCATGAATTTCACCCTCCGCCAGATCGGCATCTTCCTCGCCGTCGCCCGCCACGAAAACGTCTCGCGCGCCGCGCAGGAGCTGAATCTGTCCCAGTCTGCCGCCAGCGCAGCCCTGCAGACGCTGGAGCAGAATTACGGCATGACCCTGTTCGAGCGCCACGGCAACCGCCTGACGCTCAATTCTATCGGCTCCAGCCTGCGCAAGGAGGCGGAAACCCTTTACGCCCACTGCCAGCAGTTTGACCAGATACTGCGTCAGCACGGTGACCTCGGCCACTTGAAGGTCGGTGCCAGTTTTACCATCGGTAACTATCTGGTGGTGCGCTATCTAGCGGACTACCTCGCCCACTACCCGGATGCCGACGTGGATTTCGCCACCTCCAACACACCCGATATCGTCAATCAAGTGCTGAACTACGAAGTGGATGTCGGAATGATTGAGCGCGAGGTTCACCATCAGGACCTGGAACTGATTCCGTGGATGGAAGACGAGTTGATCGTATTCTGCGCCGCCGACCACCCTCTGGCCGACAAAGGCACCCTAAGCAGCCGTGATATTCGCAACGCCCGCTGGATTCTGCGTGAACCCAACTCCGGCGCCCGCCATACCTTCGACCATGCGATGGCCGAACTGCTGCCGGAGCTGAATATCGTGCGGGAGTTTCATCACAACGAGGCCATCAAAAGCGCCGTAGAATCAGGGCTGGGCATAGGCTGTCTATCGCAGGTGGTGGTGCAGAATGATTTCCGCACCGGCAATCTGGTACCACTCAAGCTGGCCCGCCGTGACATGCGGCGCAGGTTTTATTTCGCCCTGCCCCGCAAGCGCCACCCGAAGGCGGCGGTTAACTACTGGATCGAGCTCTGCCGCAGTAGCCAGCTCAGCGAGTAAATGCCAACTCAGCGGTGTGACAGCTCGAAATCGCTTATACGCCCCTTCTTGTATAGGGTTTTCGCGGTTTCCTTGTCGAAGCACTGGGTTTCATCATCACCTTCATAACCACAGATAAAAGAATCCCAGTTGGGGCTGTCCGCAGTACCAGAGTAGGAAACCGAACCCGCACGCGGCACCACTGGGTTGATCTCCACATAACCAAACGCCTCGCGGTTCTGGATCTTTAGCCACAGTGACAGGCTCGATGGCAAACAATCCTTCGCGCCACCAGCCGGTGCCTGCCACTTGTAGTCGCCTTTCACCAAAGGCTCACCCAAAAAATGGGTAACGTCGTAGGCTACGGTCAGTGAAGCAACCTCACAACTACCAACTTTCAGGTTGCGCTTGGTGAGAGTGCCTTTGCAATCGCAGTCAGCCTTGTCCACAACATGCATACGCCCCTGACGGATGCGCCCTGTTTGTGGTTTTGGCCGCATGGCAGCCGCTGCTCGCTCGGCTGCAATACGTTTGCGCTCGGCGATTTGACGCTCGCGCTCTTCCTCCGCCAAACGATCACGCTCAGCGGCTTCTCGTGCAAGTTGCGCCCGGCGCTCCTGTTCAGCACGCTGGCGCGCCTCAGCCAACCTGCGCTGCTCATTCGCTCGAGCCTGCGCTACTTCCTGCTGACGCTGCTGATATGCCTGCTGCTGCGCGCGATACTCAGCCTGTCGCTGTGCCATTTCACGGCGCTGGGCTTGCTGTTTACGCTTCTGCTCAGCGTTGTAGGCCTGAACCTGACGCTGAATCTCGCGATTCTGTTTCTCAAGCTCCAAGCGCGTTTCTGCCAGACGTCGAAGCGAGGGGTCTTGAATCTGATAGGTTCCATCCATCACTGACTGATGCATATTGGCCAAGCGCTTACCCTTGCCATCATCTACCCAGATATCCTTGGCAGCTGCACTCATTACATCGAGCGAATTTTCCATTGGAATGTCGGCACCCGCCGCAATCGCGCCGATGGCCGCAGTTGCGAAAATTTTGCCGAACAACTCCCCCGAATTGTCCTTCTTGTAGTTGTTCGCACGACCGCCATATTGCTGGAGATAGGCGGTGGTTTTCTGGAAGCCCTTGGCCATCGCGATGGTCGAGGGCTGTGTCACCGTCTTTATCCTGAAGGTTTGGATTTGCCCCAGCTTCCAGCAACAACTGAACGATCTCGTAGTAGCCCCCGTTTGCAGCCATATGTACCGCGTAGTAGCCGTTGTTGCGAGAATTAACGTCCGCTCCGACAGCAATCAGCATTTCAACGATGGGTTTGGTTTCTACCTCAGACTTCGCAGCAAAATAAATGGCCGTGTACCCTTCTTTACTACGCTTGTTTACGTCAGCCCCCGCAGCAATCAGTTTCCTTGCAATATCAATCTGACCTTTATCTGAGGCAGCATGAAGCGGAGTCCATCCATTGGCACCATTAACCGTGTTGACATCAACACCTGAAGCCAGAAGATAGTCAAAGGCCTCGTCGTGCCCCTTGAAAGCCGCTTGATAAACAGGGGTATATCCTTTGGCTGACCCGATAGAAGCATCGGCCCCTGCCGCCAGTAAAACCTTCAATGCCGCCAATCGGTTATACTGTACTGCGTAAAAAAGAGCCGTCCATTTCTCCTTTCCGTTACGAGCATCCACATCTGCCCCATAGGAAAGCAATATCTCTGTGCGCTCAGTCGTATCCTCTTCAACACCCGTAGAAATATAGAGCGGATACATCCCATTGCCCTTCGGCATATTCGGGTCGGCCCCGGCAAGCAACAAGGTTTCGATTAACGATGGCTCAGCCGGGTTTGAAACCGCGAGCGTCAGAATCGTGTGTTCATTATCGGAACTTACCCCATTAGGATCCGCGCCGGCGCTCAACAACATATCTACAATGACTTGCTGTTGCTGCTCCATAAATTCGCGGGTACGAGGCACACCGGGAGCGTCGCGGTTTACCATGCGAGGGTACAGTGCTTCGGCGGCCTCCCAGCCTCTCAGCTCAACTGCATAGTAGAGAGCGGTGTATTGTTTTTTGGTTGTTTCGCGCTTAATTGAGACATCTGCTCCACGTGCCAGCAGCAGCCGAACCATGTCACTGTATTTGCTCTGGGCCGCGATCATTAGTGGCGTCGCATCCCCGGTCAATTCGTTGACATCCGCGCCTGCGTCAATAAGCAATCGCGCGACATCCGGCCGATCGTCACCCACCGCAATTTTTAGCGGTGAAAAACCGTAGATGTCTGCCACATTGGGGTCAGCACCAGCGCTGATCAGCAAACTCGTTAATTGCGCATTATTCTGACTGGCACGCACCGCTGCCATTAGCGGCCGATTTCCCAACTCACCTACGACGGCATTGGGGTCAGCGCCCGCATCCAGCAACTTTTGCGAAAGATAGGAATCACCCTGACTCACTGCCTGGTAAAGAGCCGTTATGCCAAAACCATCGGGCTCGTCGACATCATTGCCCTCGGCAAGATAGGTATCAATAAAGGCGTCGTTTCGATCGATGACAGCTTGCGTAAAGGCCGAGTGGCCCGCGCAGCCATAAAGAAAGATCAGGAGGAGAACCATCATCCCTGATCGCAATGCGTTGAATCCCATAATCACATCCCCAATGAAACGCATATGGGATTTTAAGGTCCTGCATTACGCATTGAAACACTGAAAACATTGAATTAGGCAAAAAGTGATTTTCTAGATGTTTTGCGTTACGGCTCTCTAACTCATTGCGAGCAGACTGGCCGCCACGCTCCAAAACACCACCCAAAGTGGTGACAGTCGCCAGCGGAACAGCAAGATAAAACCCACCAGCACAATAGCCAAATCGATGAGACGGGCAATACCCGACGTGATAATAGGCGTATACAGCGCCGCCGCTAACAGTCCGACCACTGCCGCATTCACTCCACCAACAGCGCGGCTCATCACGGTATGACGGGATAAGGAACTCCAGAACGGCAATATCCCAGCCACTAACAAAAATCCGGGCAGAAACATGAACAACAAGGCGATACCTGCACTCGACATCGACGACAACGGCGTCGAGATCACAGAACCCAGATACGCCGCAAAGGAAAACATCGGCCCCGGAATCGCCTGCGCCGCACCGTAACCCGCCAAAAATTTTTCAGGGCTCAGCCATCCCTGCCCCACCGTTGAGTTTTCGAGCAAGGGCAACACCACATGGCCGCCTCCAAAAACCAAAGCACCCGCCCGGTAAAAGGCCTCCGCTACCGTAACGGCATTCGCCTCCTGCTGACTCGCTGCCCCCAGAGACAGCGCAACAAAAATCGCAAAAAATACAGCGATTAATGCCCCGCCCAATCGGTGACCATAAGGCACGTTTATTTCAGGGCGATCACTCGCGGGCAAATCCTTCAATATAATTGTCCCAACCAGCCCCGCGACCAACACCACCCCCAGCTGCATCAGAGAGGACGCCGCCGCAATCATCACCAGCGCGGATACCAACGCCAAAAGCCGCCGGCGCCAGTCCGGGCAGAGTTTACCTCCCATGCCGATCAAGGCATCCGCCACCACGGCACAGGCCACCAGCTTCAGGCCGTGTATAACCGCTTCGCCAGCGGTGGACGACAGCAGAGGCAAGGCCACCGCAAAGGCAACCAGCACGATCGCGGATGGCAGAGTAAAACCTATAAACGCGCCTAAAGCCCCAAGCCAACCCGCGCGCTGCAGACCAATACAAAATCCCAACTGACTGCTCGCCGGCCCCGGCAGAAACTGGCAGACCGCCAACAAATGAGCAAACTGATGATCCGACAGCCAGCGGCGACGCTCGACAAACTCGGTTCTGAAGAAGCCGATATGAGCGGTAGGACCTCCAAAAGAGGTAAGGCCCAATTTTAGAAACACGAGGAAAACAGTGATTGGATTAGAAGACGCTGTTTTATGCATATCTAAACTCTAGAAGCCCATACCCCAAACAGATTGCTTCGATGCTCTCGCAATGACGGGCGCCATCTACTTGACTCACACCTGCGTATTAAACACACGTGCAAAACACAGGTGAACCATGAAAATCGTCATTGTTGGCGGCTCTGGCGGCATTGGCCTCGCCATCGTCAAACAGGCTCTACAGTATTATCCAGAGGCCTATATCATCGCTACCTGGCGCACACGCCAACCGGATTTTACCCATCAGCGCCTGCGCTGGCATCCACTGGATGCGGCTAATGAAAAAGCCGTCGCCGAGATGGCGGAACAGTTGGGCTCCGTCACGATCCTGATCAACGCCATTGGTCTGCTCCATACGCCTGACCATCGCCCAGAAAAGACCATTCGCGAATTCGACCCTGTATTTTTTCAAGAGAATATGGCCGCCAACACCTTGCCCAGCATACTACTGGCAAAATATTTCATGAAATCGCTGCGTAGCGATAATCCTAGCTGGTTTATTTCGCTCTCGGCCCGAGTGGGGAGCATCAGCGACAACCACCTTGGTGGCTGGCTCAGCTATCGGGCCAGCAAGGCCGCGCTGAATATGGCGGTAAAAACAATCGCCATTGAATGGAAGGTGAAGCTGCCTAATTGTTGTGTACTGCTGTTTCATCCCGGCACTACGGATTCCGCGCTTTCACAGCCCTTTCACCGGAATCTGCCAGAAGGTCAACTGCACTCACCCAATTACACGGCCGAAACGTTGATGGAAACAATTAAGGAGTCGCGTCCGGAAGATAGCGGGCGCTTTGTCAGCTTTGACGGCAACGATGTCGATTGGTGATCACAAACACACCTCAGGTCTCTATCGTTAGCGGTTAATGGCAACTCGCATCAGACTTACAAATCCGCCAGTTCCGCTATGATCAACTCAGCGATCTGCTGTAGTTTGTCAGTATCCTCAAACGTCACCCCATGCCCTTTCAGCCCTGATAAGGGGCCCGGCAGCACATGAAAATGAAAGTGCCCTACTGTCTGCCCTGCAGAACGGCCATTGTGCTGAAAGATGGTCGAGCCGGTAACGCCCATAGCACGCTCTACCGCCTTGCCGACCTTCTGAACAGTGAGCATACACGCCTGCGCCGCCTCGACTGACAGATCATAAATAGTGACCGCCCGCTCCTTGGGTATTACCAATACATGGCCGTCTGTCTGAGGCATGATATCCATAAACGCCAGCGTCAGATTATCCTCATACACCTTGATACACGGCGCTTCGCCTGCAAGGATTTTGGCGAATATATTATTGGTATCGTAAGTCGAATCCATCGTTTTCACCTGATGTAAGTAGGCACGGCTAGCTTGAACCCAGAAGCTCTTCGTAGGCAGTAACATCGTTAAGATCCACATCCCAAGCCGCTTTACTGCCCATAAAAATATGAGCCGTGGGCTGAACACCGGGATCGTTATCGAGACTACCGGCCGGCACCACCACAGACTGTGAATCTTCGTTCAGAAGTGGCAACGCAGACCCGCACTTTGAACAAAAGCTACGCGCATGCAGCGTATCCGCGAGCTTGAAGGTAGTAACGTACTCTTGCCCCTTTAGCCAACGAAATGCCGCATCGGCCGCGAAAAGATTCGCCCCATGCGCAGAACCGGTATCTTTACGGCAACGGCTGCAATGGCAGAGATAAAAGCCGTTAAAGTCACAATCAACTTGAAAAGCGACTTCGCCGCAGAGGCAGGAACCCTGGTGAGTCATTAGAACACTCCTGATCAAGCTCCGGGCAAGCTGTCGGTCAGAATGCAGCGTGGAACATTATAGCCACGCCGAAGACCCGATGATAAGCAGTGCAGCCAGCGCAATAAGCGATAAGCCAAACATCACTGACCGTGGCAATTGCCAGTTGGCGTAGTAGCAGGTGGCGAACAACAACCTCGCAACCACAAAGGCCCAGGCAGCATAGGCTGTGGAACTTGCCGCGGCGCCGGATAGCATGCAAAAGAACACAGCCAGTATGAATATCGCAACACTCTCATTGGTGTTAGCGACTGTGCGACTAGCCCGAAATAATAGGTTGCTGTGATCAGGCTGGACCGTTGTACCGGGAATATGCTTGGAGCGAATGCCGATTAAATCTGCCACAAGAACTTGGCAGAAGAGTAACACGGCCAAAGCGGCCATGGCCCCGATGGTAGAAGAGTAGCTTTGTACTAAATCCATAACATATGCCTAAAATTATTTGCGACGGGAAAATCTCAGCCGACATCATGGTTAGATTGAGTCACGCATGATCCAGCCTCTTGCTATGCTTTTTAAGGTATTTGAATATGCTTAACCCAAATTGGCGCTAACCAGCCTACCACAAGGCCTGCGATACTCACTGCCAGCACTAATTCGATAGAAAAACCTGCCACACTACCTGCAAGTACGCCGGCACAGAGACCCGATAAGGACTGAACAAGGCGGGGCCTAGAAAATGCCTTTGGCTCAAATTCCGGCGCCGCAACTAGACCGACAAAAGCACCAATGCATGACACTGCCATGAGACGATACCAATCGCCGAAATAAAATATGGCAGATACCAGCGCAAACAGTATTGCAAAAGCTAATGAGAACAACGACGCGATTTTAAGACTACGTAGCGTAATTTCGAAACTCATAAAGCCAAAAGCCGTCGCGGTGCTTGGCCTTGTTATAACTTTGCTCAAAACCAGGCATCATCTTTATGGACATAAACCCCATCGGCGAGATATACATAATCATCTGGGTTAGTAAGCTGATCGTTACCATCTTTTACGTCAATTAAGCGTAAGTGCTTAGCTACTTCTTCAGATGAAACTCTTTGCCAGCGTGTATCATATCCTTCGGACGTTAGCGCTCTATATCCGTATCTCTTTCCTTGTTGCTCGTTAATAATAATAACGATATCCCCAACATCTGGATTTGGACATTCTTGATACATTCTGTCACGCCAAGCTTGCAAGTCTCCTGACTTAGCTCCACTTGGATCAGGAACCCAACTCCCGTCATCTCTTACTATTTTTGTCATTTCCAATTCTCAATTTATTTCACAGGAAGCTCGATGAGTTATAACGCTTAGCTCTGGGGCGTGGCATATTTGGCGGCTTTTTTGCTAGCGAAGCTGTGCAATAAAAGGGGCCAAATATGCCACGTCCCTAGCAGCGTATGGTTATGTGATTGATGCACTTAATAATTGATGCCTTAAAACGAGTCAGACGATCTCAAGCTTCGATTTTTCCAGAGATCTCTATTGTAGGATTCTTGAATCCCATCTTGATCCACGCACCTAGAAGTTTCACATAGAATAACAAGGAGTGCGTCTTCAGATTTTGGACATCGCTTGGAAGTATCGATGCGTCGTCTAGGTCCCCTGTCATGGTCCTTAGCTTTACGACGGGTCTTGAACCATTTTTCCAAAGATGCAAATAAATGCTTAACCAGTGCGCACCTTTTAATTCTAGAAGAACTGGCGTATTGCAACATGACGCAATAACGCGGCGTGTACCTGAACGAGCCGTTAGCCTGAATTCTCTCAAGTACTTTGCACCAGATATGAATCGCACGCAATCTTTGCGATATTCAGCGCAGCCGGTTGCTCCATACGAAGTAAGAATATTCTTAGCGCCTGGCAAACTGGCCAATCTACTTGCCGCCTCGCGACAGCTATTACATAAGCACTCAGAAACTAAGATTGGGCGCCCCTGAAGTTCAATAGCTACCTGGCCACAATCGCATGCAACCAAACTGGTTTGTTCTAATTTTTGTTCTGACGGCATCTAACCCTCTCCAGCACATAACGCCCACGACAGGGGCAGACAAAGTGGAGCGGCTTTTTGTGCAAAAATGAGCGGAGCGATTGCACAAAAAGGTGCGGAGCTTTGACTGTCCCGCCGCGCTTTTCAGCGGCATACTGCTCGTGCTTGTTAGCCATTTGGTGTTTGTAGAAGCCAGCCAATAACATCATCATAATCCTTGAGCGACATGTGCCATTTTGTTGTGTTTTGGCTCTCTACGAATTTTTTGGCATCGCTTGTAAAATAGGACGTAGTTGCAATGACGGACTTATTTGCACTTTCCTGCATTTGGACGCCGTACAAGGCTCTAGCAATTTCTACTGTAACTGGATTGGTTTTGGCGTACCTCTTGCATTCGATGATGTACTTCACGGGTATGCCTAAGTCGTGCTTCAACGCAATTATATCTCGCCCCCCATCTCGGGTTTTCTTGGTCAACTCTACAGAAAAACCGTGCCGACTAAAAACATGCGCAATTAATTCTTCGAATTCACGAGGTGATATTTTGTGTATAAGATCGGGAGATGAAGATAAGCTAGCAAGAAGTGATGCCACACCTGACTCTAGGTTGGTGATTATCTTCTTGCTTTCTGGTAGATAAATTTTACTCGTTTCATCAAACGAATATATTTCTTCTTCGAAAGCGAAATCTATATCCTTAAAACCTTCAACTAACTCTCCTCCGCTTACATAATTTTCGCTGTAATTTAGTGCGCCGACTGGATATTCCCAAGCGCTGTGACGGACAAGAAGGACATTACCGCAATTAGGGCACTCACACTCCAGCTCCCCTTCATATTCGACTTCAGGACCCATTCCACGTTCCTCTGAGCTGACTGCATCCATGTAAATGTCAGATCCATCTATATCTAGATCGTGCTCACACTTCTCACACCGGACTATAGCAATTCCACTTAAATTCAATGCCACCTCCTATGGCTAACGCCTGAGCTCAGCGGCATTTGAGGCGACGCCTGATTTTGCGGCAGCAAAAGCAGGTGGCGGGTCAAATGTCCGCTGCAGCGATTTGTTAGGCATCACTACCGTCGAGGCAACGGCTTAAGAATGGCCTGACCGTAGCAGCAAACTCTGCAGGCTTCTCCAACTCGGAAAAATGGCCGCAATCTGGAAATTCAATGACCTCACCGTTGACCAAGTGTGCGCGGGTACACTCCGACGGTGTCTCCAAATGAGATCGATCCTGTCGCCCCCAAATGATCAAACCCGGAATTTCGAGGCCGGCATCCTTTGTCCCGGCAGACCAAGATTGCAGCATGGTCGCTAAAGGGTAGCCGCCACCATCCTCCAAAGATTGGGTCGTCACATCAATTATTGAACTCGGATCGAAAATCTTGGCCGTGGCGTATTTCAGCCAAAACTTTACCGTCTTCTTTGCGTTGAGCTTTAGCAGCATCTGACCGAATAATGGGACTCGAAGTAGACCTTTCGGGTCCATTCGTTCTACCCAGGCCAGCATCCCCTCCTTGTCCGGAGCTTGCATCAGAACGACACCCGCGACAGGAAGATTCCCCCGCGACGCGATTTCAGTTGCCACAAAGCCGCATATGCAGGGGCCGAATAGAACGACGGATTTCAGCTCCAAGCTGGCAAGTGCAGTCTCAACAATTTCGACGGCACCGGTGAACGATAGTTGCCGACCAGATGAGGCTCGTGAGAATCCAAACCCAGGCACCTCAGCAACAATCACCCTGAAATCGGGGCTAAATGCACTAATCAGACCGTCATATGCCTCAACGGTAATTGGCGGGTCACAGAGGAACACCAACGAATTTCCAGTGCCTCCAGTATCTCTCAGTCGTACGGATGCTGACCCGACTGAAATGATCGAAGTTTGCTCATGCTCCGGAATCTCAGACGGAATCCGCCAGAGTTGTAGGTCAAGTTTCGCTCCCAATGCCTTCATGATCCACCGCAACTTGATGTGATGCCTAACGCCGCCAACACGCGCGTATTTTTTTGTGTAGCCGTAGGCGCAACGAAAAATACGTCGCGGTGCTTGGCCTTGTTAAAGGTTTTTTACTATATGCCAAATACTTAACCCCATCACAGAAAAACAAACTACAAACGCAATTGCTCTGTCTAAACTATCATTATCGCTATTCAGGCCCGGAATTCGTGCGTACCCAAGCCTAGTCTCATACCCGAACTGGACTCGATAAAGCATTCTGAAACCCCACAGCACGCCCCAAAAATACCATAGCATTCTATTTTCTACGGCCAACTCTACTATTCGGAAGTATTGCATAAGAGCTGCACATAGAACTAATACGCAAAGAGGAAGGAAGACCTTATCGAAACTGTCAAAAAACGCTCTCAACGCCACGAAATAACCTTTAACGCCTGGCGCAACGGCGCCAAAATAAGCGCAGCGTTTTTGGCGTCCGGCACCCGGAGGGTGCGTATTGCCGCCACTTGTTAGGTGCGCGCTGCATTAATGACCCAACGGATTATAAGCCAACCTACCGCAAGCCAGACTACGACAACAAACACAGCGGCGGAGTAGCTGACTGGCCGGCTTGCGGTTTGTTGGGCCTGAGCACGCGCCGATGCCAGAACGGCTGGCGGAGTAAGACGCACGACCGCAGCCAAACCAAGAGGGATAATCACAATGTCGTCGAGGTAGCCGATAACAGGAATGAAATCCGGGATCAGGTCAATGGGACTGAGCGCGTAAGCCGCGACGAGCACAGCCAAGACACGCACGAAGAATGGCGTGCGTGGATCACGAGCTGCGAAATAGACCGTTAGTGTATGCTGCTTCAGTTGCTGAGCTCGAGCTTTCAGGGTAGAGAGATTCATAGCACCTAACGCCCGCATTTGCGGCTGGTTTGGAGCGCAGCGGAAAACCAGTCCGACAACATGCGCTTGTTAAGTGCTTTACTCGGATTTGGCAACATGTTTCTTTTTCTCATTGCGCACCATCCGACCCTCTTTCATTAAAATACCCAGAATGCTGTAGCTTAAGTAATCTTTAGAGCCGCCACCATAATCAGACTGAAGCCCAAGATATTTGGCGGCATCTGAGTTTTTAATACCTGACGGATTAGCCTTAGCAAGCTCCATTATTGCTGATTTTATAAAATCCAATCCCATCTGTGCCTTTTCGTAGCACCCCTCTGGAATATTGACTTTAACTTTTTTTGAAATGTTTTCTGGGTTTGGCCTAACTCGATTTGTAAGCAAACCACCTTGAGAACGAATGCCAAATGCCGAGATTAACTCTGCTTCAATTTTTAAAGCTTGTTCTTCGGTAAGGTTATCTGAAATCACCGTATGCAAAACTTTGAGCCCCGCATCGTGAATTTCTTGAATTACTCCACTCTTCTCTGAATCAGATACTTCGTTCAGATGCTCCCAAGCACGATTTCCGGTGCCCTTTCCGATATAGAACGGCTTGGCTGGTTTTTGCCTCGGGTCTTTAAGCGCATAAACATAAAACGGATTCTGAGCCATAACTCTCCTTAGCACTTAACGCCTGGCGCAACGGCGCCAAAATAAGCGCAGCGTTTTTGGCGTCCGGCACCCGCAGGGTGCGTATTGCCGCCACTTGTTATGAGTTTTCATAGCTTATGAAATGCCTTTAAGAACGACTTTTTAGTGTGGAGGAACTTTTGATGCCCCTCCGCGTTGAGGCGCCGCTGATTTTGAGTAAATGCGGGCATGATATAGCCCCAATTCGCATTCCGCGCGAAAACGACCACAACATCAACGCTACTATCTCGCCAGCGATTCTCAAGCTTGTGGTCCTCTCCGGCAGCTTCTACGGTTTTGACCTGTATCCTGTGGTAATTTGGGCCATCTGAAATGAGAATATCTGTCTGGTGACCATTATCCAAAATTGGAACAAACACCTGCCATCCATCTTGCATTAGCCAGCTCACTACCAAGCTTTCGAATGAGGAGTTCTTGAGAACTTGATGAGTTCCTTCCTTGGTTGCCGTCATTCTACGCGGCATATATGCATCCTCTGCGATTACTCATAACGCCTTGCTTTGGGGCCGAAGTGAAGCGCAGCGCAACGGAGGTCCCAGCCGCGTAGCGGCGACAACAGCACCTGGTTAGAAGTTATCTCAGCCACGTTTCACCAACTCTATAACTTCGCCAACTAAGCTCTCTTGATCATAGTGAACCAAGCCCCCGAAGTCAGTATCAATCATTACCCCTGAAATAAGATAGCTCCATTGCTCTCTTGGGTATTCTATTGAATATTCACCAGCATCTATATCGGCCACCACAACTCCATGGTACTTCTTTCCAATAAGAACCTGATCTCCAACCTTTGCTTGATTACCATCTGTATATTTCATGGCAACTTCTAACGCCGTAAGCAGGCGCGTGAGAACCAGAGCGAAGCGGCGGTTCTCATGTCGCTCTGCCTTACCTTGTTAATGGCATGACGGCACATTTTCACTACAACTCCTTTTGCACAAATCTGCGCTACAAAGTGACGCTTGCGGTGCCCAAGTGAGCCATGCAAGCCAGTTGCTCAGGCGGAACCTTAGGCGGTGGCCCACCCCAGAAACTGCAGGACTTCAATTTACCACCGAACCCAAACAGGAAGGAACCAACTACCGCAGCGGGCTGGCGGTTAAGAACCCACACCTAGCCCTAATCTTGCTCACAGTTTCCGAAGCGCACGGATTTTACCCAAACCGAAGTGCCGCACGCGAATTACGCGAAAACCATCATGCCCATTAACGCCGCGCGCAAGGGCGGTTTACTCGGAGCGAAGCGGAGAGTAAAGCGTCCCAGCCCGGCGGCCTTTTGCCGGGCGATTGACGCGCCTTGTTATGGCTTTTACTAAACAATTGAGCCACCGCTTTTTGCTAAGTGAGTTTTTATAGAAGCCCAGCATCTGAAGTAAAAAAATAGGCCAAATAAAAGCCAATATCCTATTAACACCGCGCCTGCCATTCCGCCGTTGGTTTGGGAAAAGGGCAGAAGAATCCCGGAGCCAAACACAAATACAGAAAAGCCAACCAGCGTGATCTTGCTGCTGACGCCGACATGGCGTAGCGAGACCTGCGCTAATACAGACAGGAATAAAGCCAATATTACGTAGGCCGCGAGGTTTCCCATACTAAGCAGACCTGGTGCTGTTGCCAAAAAGCCAAAGAAACCAACGCTATATCCTTTGCCAGCCCTAATATTCGTTTCGTCCATGTCATAACCTATCAGGAGCCATAACGCCGCCAACACGCGCGTATTTTTTGTGTAGCCGCAGGCGCAACGAAAAATACGTCGCGGTGCTTGGCCTTGTTAGATGTTTTAATTAGCTGCCGCATAATCTTCAACCGACTGCCACGCTATACATTGCCCAAACTCATTATCTTGTTCGCAATACTTCCACTCCGCACCGAATTTCATTGCCGGTGCAATACTTTCTAAGATTTTAGAGCCGCGCACCGATTTAAGTACCAATATTGCGGGGGAATACTCCGTGTAAGCCGGTGCACCTTGATAGTGATAGAAACCATAAAAGTGCTGTTCTGATGCAAAAGATGGACGACTCACGTATTTCAAAACACGGTAGTTAAGCTCATAGACGGCGCTCATACATACCTCTTCAAATCCCCGCACTTCCCTTTCCTGAAAATCGCTACATGCTCTCGGACTTTTATGGACCGCAACAGGCTCACCAATAAAAACCACTCGCTGATTCGCACATCCTGAAAGCGCTACCATTACAACAGCTATTACCAGGCTAAACTTGTGCATACATCTAACGCTCGGCTCTGCGGCTGGTAAAAGTGGAGGCGAAGCCGGAGCTTTTACCAGTCCGACAGCAGCCGCTTGTTAGCTCTTTTGCTTTAGTGCTTATATGTATCAATATCAACAAATGCACCAATTTCACCCAAAAACTCTACTGTTTCAACTTCGAAACCTATTGCAGGAGTTGAATGCTCTTCATTCATGGAAAACCATAAAACCACTTCAAATCTTGGCAAGACGTTGAATCGGTCCTTTGCCTGAAGAATAAGCTCCTTCTTGGCCTTTAGTTTGTTGACTATCTCTGTGGACATTTCAAATACATCGATGTATTCGTTAACAATATTTTCAGTTGAAAGCTCCCATGAATTCATTTTCGGAATTTTGCCGGGAACCTTTGAGCCTTTACGTCTAATTGATGTTGGTTCAATCCCCAGAAATATGGTCATTTCATCTGGATCAAAATCATCACCATCTAGAGAGAAGTAAACTCTTCCTTCATTGGTATCCACCCGATACTCCTAGAGAGCTAACGCCGTGTTTTGGGGCGCCGGAGCGTCAGCGAAGGCGTCCCAGCAGCGCGGGCTCTTTCGCGCTGCGACAACAACACTTTGTTAGGCTTATTGCACATATAAGGCAACCCTATCTCCTGAGATGCCGTTTAATATGACTTTTTCTCCTTTCGCAAGAGCAAGATAAATATCTCTTTCTTGCCTCTCTTCTGAAATTATGGGGACTCCACTAGCGACGCTGGACGTTGTTTTATTTCCAGACCTAGAAAGAGAGGACTCCAATGATTTAGAGCGACCCATCTCGGAGGAGAATGTACCTACAAGAGTTAAAAGCCCTGGTTCCGACTTAACAACTTTATATTTAATAGAGGATTTTACTACCGCATGCTTACATTCAGACTTTTGCGCATTACAAAACACAGCATAAGAAAGAGGAAAATCGACACGATAATTGGAATTGGCAGGGCTTTCCTTTGCCTGAATATTTGTTGTAAAGACTGCTTGATCGCCTGAGCGAAAAATATCATTCCTTGACCCAAAATATTCAAGAGTGACTGTGTTTTCTATTTCATGCGGCTGACGAACTTGCTCATTAGTACTGCAAGCAGACATAAAAAATACAGATACAACTAAAATCAACAATCTCATTATTTACTCCGATAGTTAAGAATGCCTAACGCCGCCAACACGCGCGTATTTTTTGTGGAGCCTCAGGCGGAACGAAAAATACGTCGCGGTGCTTGGCCTTGTTAGGCATTTTAATCTTCGGGGATTAACTGCGCGTCAATGAATCCGTCGGTCATATGCTCTGCAACGAGAGCATGACATTTGGGGCAATATGCTTGTTCTTTATCTTTGCCCCCGGGAACCCCCATTGGGCGCTCAACAATCCGGACTTTAGCGCCGCATTTTTCACAGGAAGTTTCGTAGTTCCACCCCATAGCTATGCTCCTAATAATTATTTACACACGTTAGCCGGAGAATGCCTCGTTGCAATTCTTACACAATGCCTGAACTTTACTGTCTCGATCTACTGAAGCCGAGAACTCTCCTTCAATACGATCAACGGTTCTGTCTAATCGTTTCATGAACGGATAGTCGTTTTCTGATACATGAAATATCCCTTTTTGGTGACATTTTGGGCATTCCACTCCATATGAATATCTATCCCGAGCAGCCATAACGATCTCCAGATGTTTTGATGCCTAACGCCGCCAACACGCGCGTATTTTTTGTGGAGCCGCAGGCGCAACGAAAAATACGTCGCGGTGATTGGCCTTGTTATGTGTTTTTCTTTGCAGAACCATGACCAGTATGATCCGTTAACGGCTCTTCATCAGAATGAATGATCTCTCCGCTTTCCTTATCTATTATTTTCTCTCGATAGATGTCATTTTCTTTATCAATCAAGCGTTCGAGAATACTCATTCTTCCCGTGGATACCGTTAAAGAATGCTCCCGCCTGTACTCAAGTCTTCGCTTTTTCTTGCTGGGTAGTGAATCGTTTTTCCCCACGACCCGCACAGAGTCCATTTGAGCAGCGACGCCGAAAGAAAACCCCACATCCAACTTTCCCTTAGTACCACCACAGAGCGGACAAAATATTGCGCCATTTTCTTCTGGCTGCAAGTCGCTGGTTTCGCCGCATTCAGAGCAATGAAATTGACAGTGATCCATAGTCACATCCGCAACACATAACAGCTAAATAGATGGCAAGGAGGGGCGATATAACGGGACTTCGTGCGAACTATCCCGATGGAATTGAGGCTTTGCAACACGCTATCTCCCTGACGCTATTTTATTTTTCTTTTTATTGGATTCTACCGCGATGGAGAAATAGTGCAATTGTCTTGCCATCCGTTCTAGTCTCGTGCAATCTATGACCAACTGTTCATCCATACAGCAAAAGGGAATTTGCGATGGCCTCAGCTTTTCTGGAATCAGTCCGTCAGCATATGCGTGCTCGGAACTACGCAAAGCGCACAGAGCAGACTTACCTATATTGGATCGTCTATTACATCCGTTTCCACAAAATGGAGCACCCCAAGAATCTGGACGAGACAGCGATTGTCCAGTTTCTTGAGTATCTGGCTGTTCAACGCAATGTCACCCCCTCAACACAGAAAACGGCTCTGAACGCCTTGATGTATTTGTACAAGCGGGTACTAGAACGAGAAAACCTGCAGATTCCCGACTTTTCCAGAGCTCGGAAAGAGCGAAAGCTGCCTGTGGTACTTTCCCGCGCAGAAGTTAGTAATTTACTGCGGCAGCTGGAGCACCCTCATCGACTCTGTGCAGAGTTAATGTATGGCTCAGGTTTACGCCTGATGGAGGTTTGTCGGCTGCGGATTAAGGATATCGACCTAGAGCGGCTTTCTATCACGGTGCGAGAGGCCAAGGGTGGCAAACAGCGAGTTACAACGCTAGCCGACAGCTGTGTAGCATCGCTTAAGCATCAGATCGCGCAGGCTCGATTATTCTGGGAGCAGGACAAAGCGGCCGAAGATTGGGATGGGGTTTATCTGCCCTTTGCTTTGGAGCGCAAATACCCTAGCGCGCCATACGAATTTGGGTGGCAGTATCTATTTCCAATGTCAAAACGCAGTATTGATCCGCGTTCATTTAAGGTGCGGCGACACCATATGCATGAGAAAGGTTTGCAGCGAGCCGTAAAGCGCGGCGTTCAATTGGCTGGCATTCAAAAGCCTGCGAGCTGTCATTCGCTGCGACACAGTTTCGCTACCCATCTGCTTGAGCGCGGAGCCGATATTCGAACTGTGCAGGAGCAATTGGGCCACAGTGATGTGCGCACCACAGAAATTTATACCCATGTTCTCAATCGCGGCGGTCGTGCGGTACTGAGCCCATTAAGTGATCTTACGGTATTCGATTAAAGCCATCGGCTCAGAATAAAAAAGCCCGCTGAGCGGGCTTATTCAAGGTGGTGCTAGGGGTTATGCAATTGCAGGTTTATGACAACCAATGCCCCAAACGGGTTTTGCCCCACAGGAAGTTGATAAATTTCTTCATGCCTTCCACGTTCTTCGCGGTATAGGGATAACCGCTCTGCAGTTTGCCTTTGCCCTTATCCAACAGAATGGGCTGGGCGAAACAGTAACCGCGAATGCCGGTGACGCTGTTCACCTGCCCTACCCCACTGTGCTTGCGGCCGCCGAAGGGGGCTGCAGGTACACCGTAGGTCATGGCCATGTCGTTCACGCTCACACCGCCGGTATCGATACGGCGGGCCAGGTTAAAGCCTTTATCGAGGTCAGCGGTCCAAACGTTGCCGTTCAAACCAAACTCGCTGTCATTCGCTAGACGGAGGGCTTCGTTTTCATCCCGCACTTTCTGGATGCAGATAATCGGGCCGAAGGTTTCGTCGCGCATGATGGTCATGTCGTGTGTCACGTCGGTAATGACTGTAGGCAGGTAGTACAGCCCTTTCTGCTCGCTATTGCGGCTACCACCAACCAGTATCTTGGCGCCTTTGGCTTTGGCGTCTTCCACGTGGCTTTCGATGATGGTCATCTGCTTGTCCCAGAAAACGGCACCTACATCTTCGTCGCCTCCATGCTCTGCGCCTTGTTTCAGAGCCTTAGCTTTTTCAACCACGAGAGAAACAAACTGGTCATAGACGCTTTCCACGACGTAAATACGCTCAGTACCGCAACAGTAGTGACCGGTGTTCATGCAGGAGCCGACCAGAGCGCCATCGGCAGCCCGGTCCAGATTGGCATCCGCGCAAACGATCATGGCGTCTTTACCGCCCAGTTCCAGCGTTACAGGAATCAGTTGACGGGCGCAGGATTCGGCCACCTTGCGGCCGGTATTCACGCTACCGGTGAAGGAGATTTTGTCGACCCCGGCTTCAACCAGATCAGCCCCGGTCTGACCGTCACCCATCAGCACTTGCAGCACGCCATCGGGCAGACCCGCTTCGCGGTAGATATCTTCAAGGATTTTGGTGGAATACGGCGTGACTTCTGAGCCTTTGAGCACCACCGCATTGCCTGCCATCAGCGCCTGCACGGCCGGGTTGGCGGCGAGAACGAAGGGGCCATTCCAGGGCACAATCACGCCCACAACGCCCAGCGGCTTGTAGACGATCTTCATTTTCTTGGCGAGGCCGACAATACCCGGTACTTTCCGCTTTTCGGTGGCCAGGAATTTTTTGGCGTGCTTGGCATAGTAAGTCATTGCGTCAACCACGGAGAAAATCTCCATCGCCAGTGCATCGGCGGGCGCCTTGCCGGTTTCCTTGATGACGGTATCAATGATTTCATCCTGACGTTGCAAAATGACCTGCACCGCTTTTTGGATGATTTTGGCGCGGGCAGCAAAGGGCATTTCACCCCAAGCGGTCTGGGCCTTGCGAGCCTTGGCCACCGCTTCTTTTACGTCATCAGTACTGGCACAAACCAGCTCACCAATGGGTTCCATGGTGACCGGGCTGGTCAACTGGTATACCCGGCGTGCTTCTCCGGCTTTCTCAATGGGTTGATAGATAGACATTACGCCCTCCCTTCCTGTCAGCAACTAATAGTTATTAGCCTTCGAGTATACGCCTACTCGCTGCCTGAAAAATGTCCGAAATGTTAGAATTGGGCCCTGTCGTTGCTCGACTACATGAGGACGAGTGCCTATATCGAGTTGACTTGGGCTGTGGTCAACTCCTGCCATAACAAGATCAGCCCCGAAGTTACATGGAATGTTCACAATGCCCCGATTTATCGCCCTCATACCCGCTTTAAGCCTGACGCTTTGGCTCGCGGCCTGCAATTCCACTGGTGGCTCTGATCCTGTTGCCCCGCTGGAGCCGATTCCGCTGGCCAGTGGGCCAACTGAGCCCTGCACCGACTGCTCAGCCAGTGAGGAGCGCGAATCGCCCACGCCGGCGCCCGATGAGGGTATTCGCGCGCTATGGGTCTGGGGTTCTCAAGTGGTGCTGAACACGGAGCGGCAGGATGCGCTGTTCGCCTTCGCTAAAGAGAAGTCACTGAATAGCTTGTATCTCGAGGCCTCAGAAGCCCTGCGTTATGAGCAGGCCGCGCTGGCGGCGTTTTTCCAGCGGGCGGAACAACAGGCAATTGCGGTAGAACTCCTGTTTGGCCAGCCTGATTGGGCGCTGCCGGACAATCACCACCATGTAATGAGCTGGATTGATCGGGTGGCGGATTTTGCCGAGCGCTACCCGGAACTCACTATTGCCGCCATTCATCTGGATGTGGAGCCCTACCTGCTGCCGGAATGGGACAGCGAACGCCAGACCTTGGCGAGTAGCTTTGTGAAGTTGCTGAGCGACGCCCGCGCCCGGGCCAATGGTTATGGCTATGACCTGTGGGCGGATATTCCGGTGTGGTATGACGAGCACGGCATCTTTTATGAAGGCCGCGCACGCCCCCTGCATGAACTGGTGGTGGATGCCACTGACGGCATTGTCCTGATGGACTACCGGGATGAAACCCAACGCATTATCAACGACGCCCGCAATGAACTGAGTTATGCGTCAAGCCAGAACCGGCCGATGGTGGTGGGCGTGGAAACACTCTGCATTGAGCCCACCTGGATTACCTTCTGCGAGGAAGGCAGTCAGCAGATGGAAGCCACATTGGTGGAGGTGGATGCCGCCTTGCGCGAATACCGTGCCTACAGCGGCACGGCCATTCACCACTTTGATTCCTACCTGACGCTGCAGCGCTAAGCTCAGTCAGCTAGGGATTTAGACACGACCTCGAACACATCCCGCGACAGCTTGGGTTCAGCGGCAATGCGCTCAAGTTCCGCTTTCATCAAGGCCTGTTGCTCCGGCAGGTATTTGCGCCACTTGGACAGCGGCCCCAAAAGGCGTGAGGCAATCTGCGGGTTGAGGGTATTCAACTCGATCACCCGATCCGCCAAAAAGCGATAACCGGCGCCATCGGTCTGATGGAAGTTCACCGCGTTCTGGCCACAGAAAGCACCGATCACCGCGCGCACCTTGTTCGGGTTGCGAATTTCAAAGGCCGGGTGGTTAAGCAATTCCTGCACGCGCTTGAGGGTGCCGGGCAAATGACTGGTGGCTTGAATCTGGAACCACTGGTTAATCACCAGCGGCTCATGCTGCCAATCCTGATAGAACTTCTGCAAGGCGAGCGCTTTTTGCGGCTCGTGCTCGCTGTTCACCAGCGCCACCAGCGCGGCAATGCGATCGGTCATGTTGTCTGAGGTATCGAGCTGCTCCATGCACACCTGCAGACTGTGCTCGTCGTTCAACAGCATCAGGTATTGCAGACACAGGTTTTTCAGGCTGCGCTGGGCGATCTGCTCTGCGCTGGGTTGGTAGTCGCCCTGACGGCGACTCAAGGTGCGATAGGTGTTCGTAAACTCTTCTTTAAGGGCAGTCGCCAGTTCCAAACGCGCTTGCATCCGAGCTGCGTGAATCGACAGCACATCAACCGGCTGCATCACTTCGGCCATGTAGGCCTCGGTTGGCAAGGTCAGCATCAACGCGACCATGGCCAGATCAAGACTGTCGTCATTCAACAGGTTGCGTCCAGCGGTAATCAGCCGCTCATCCAGTGCGCGCACTTCGTTGTTCTGGTGCGCAGCCACCAATTCTTTCAACGCCAGCACACCTAACTGCTGGGCAGCTTCCCAGCGGTTAAAGCCGTCATCGTCGTGCTGCATCAAGAACAGCAGTTCATCACGCGAGTAATCGAACTGCAGTTTTACCGGGGCAGAAAATCCGCGCAGCAAGCTCGGCACGGGTTTTTCGGGCACATTTTCAAACACAAACTGTTGCTCGGCCTGTTTCAGGTGGAGCACTGTGTGGGTGTTGTCGGCGGTATCCGGGTTGGGTGCTTCGCCTTTGAGCTCCAGGCGCAAAGCACCGGCATCGCCCAACAGGCCCATCGCAATGGGGATATGAAAGGGTTCTTTCTGCGGCTGGCCGGGGGTTTTCGGGCAGCTTTGCTTAAAGGTCAAGGTGTAGGTGTTGGCCTCGGCATCGTACTCGCCACGCGCGTCAACCTGCGGCGTACCGGCCTGTGAATACCACAAGCGGAATTGGCCCAGATCCATACCGCTGGCGTCTTCCATGGCTTTCACAAAGTCTTCGCAGGTAACGGCTTGACCGTCGAAACGATCAAAGTAGAGATCGCTGCCCTTGCGGAACAGTTCCGGCCCCAACAGGGTGTGGATCATCCGCACCACTTCCGCACCTTTTTCATAAATGGTGACGGTATAGAAGTTGGAGATTTCCATGTAGGAATCCGGGCGCACCGGGTGGGCCATTGGGCCCGCATCTTCGGCAAACTGGGCAGTGCGCAACAGGCCGACGTCTTCAACCCGTTTGACCACGCGCGATCCCATATCCGCGGAAAACTCGGCATCGCGGAACACAGTAAAGCCTTCTTTCAAACTGAGCTGGAACCAGTCGCGGCAAGTCACGCGGTTACCCGACCAGTTATGAAAATACTCGTGGGCGACCACCCCTTCCACGCGCTGAAAACCTGCGTCGGTGGTTGTTCCCGGGCTAGCCAGTACACAGGAGGTATTGAAGATATTGAGGCTCTTGTTTTCCATCGCCCCCATATTGAAATCATCGACCGCAACGATATTGAAAATATCCAGATCGTATTCGCGGCCATAGACCTCTTCGTCCCAGGTCATGGCGTTTTTCAGGGAGAGCATCGCGTGATCACACTTGTCGAGGTCTTTCTCCTCAACATAAATATGCAAATCCACCTTGCGACCATTCATGGTAGTAAAGGTATCGCTGACCCGCTCCAAGTCACCCGCAACTAAAGCGAACAGGTAGGCAGGTTTTTTGTGGGGGTCTTCCCACACGGCCCGGTGGCGACCGCCTTCCAGGGTTTCGGTGCTGACCAGATTGCCGTTGGACAGCAGCACCGGACAGCGCTTGCTGTCGGCATCAACGGTAACGGTGTACACCGACATGACATCCGGGCGATCTAGAAAGTAGGTGATCTTGCGAAACCCTTCGGCCTCGCACTGGGTGCAGTACATGGTGCTGGATTTGTAGAGGCCTTCCAGCGAAGTATTGTTCTGGGGGTAGATCCGCGTGGTGCAGCGCAGGGTGAAACTGTCCGGTACGGTATGGATGGTCAGGCTTTCACCAGCGCTTTCATAACCGCTCTCAGTCACGGCCTGATCGTCAATCGACAGTGCTTCCAGTTCCAGCTCACAGCCATCCAGTACCAGCGGTGCGCTGGCATTTTTCGCGGCCGGATTGCGCCGCATCGCCAGCGTGGAGTGCACCAGTGTGTGCGAATCAAAAATTTCGAAATGCAGGGCCGTGCGATCAATCAGAAAATCAGGCACCTGATAGTCTTTCAGGTAGATAGTCGTGGCCTGGGCATCGCGCATATCAGTTACTCCGAAACATGCTTTCGTTCAAACAAGCTGAAACAAACTAAAACAAACAGACCAAAAACGCGGCGCTACTCGCCGGAAATCGTCAGATGATAACCGCCGTATTTGCGAATATTGATCACGCCGGTATCGAACATCAGATACTGACCTTTAATACCCAGCAAAGTGCCTTCGGCTGTGGGCAGTTTGTCGAGATTGAAGGCCTTCACTTTAGTCGGGTAAACCTCGACCGGGAAGGTGATATGCACATCTTCTGCATTCAATAGCTCAATCGCATCATCACCAAAGCGCTCGCGCAGGTGGGCAATATCATCCGCACATTCTTCGGCAAGGCGGTCGCGCTCGGCGTGCAGATCGAGCGACTCTGGGTTGTTCTTGAGCATGGCCTGCCAACTGGTTTTGTCGGCAATATGGTTTTTGAACAGGCTTTCCACCAAGCCCGATTGCAAGCGGTTGCTGACCCGGAAAATGGGCAGGGCCTGCACCGCACCCTGATCAATCCAGCGCGTGGGTATCTGAGTATTGCGGGTGATACCCACTTTGGCGGTGGAGGTATTCGACAGATAGACAATGTGATCGATCATGCAGTGGGTTTCGCCCCACTCCGGCTCGCGGCAGGTGCCTTCAAAATAGTGGCACTTTTCCGGACTCATAATGCAGCTGTCACACTGGGCAAGGCGCTGGAAACAGGGGTAGCAGTAGCCCTGATTAAAGCTCTTCTTGGTTTTGCGGTCGCAGTGCACGCAATTGATCTGGCCTTCAAATTCAATTTTGAGGTGGCTGCCGATGCGACTATTCAGTTCAACTTCCGACTCACCCAAGGGCATCCGGTAGTGGGCGAGCCCATCCACCAATTCGGTGCGCATTTTCTGGACATTACCGCTTGCCAGTACCGCCATTACTGATCCTTCCACTTAAGAATGCTGGTCTCCGGCGGCTCGTCGTCGCACAACTCCCCTTCGGCCTTGCTGCCACGGTCAATGTAGCCCACCCGCTCTTCTTCACTGAGATTGTGCAGATCGTAGGTAATGACCGCTTCCATACACACCGCTTTTTGCTCGTCGGTGAGTGCGCGACCATCGGGCCACTTGCCGATTTCGACGGCACGTTTGAGGGCGGCGTGAACTTCCGGCGTCATCGCCTTGAGCATTGCTTCTACATTCATGGCTTTACTTCTGCGAGTCGAATTCTGAGCTGACTAAACGAGCGATTATACCAAAGGCTCAGCGGCCCGTGAGGCGCTGAACCGCAAGGCCTGAGAGGGCCAGCACCACGCCGGCAATCAGACCGCCGAGATGGGCCGCGTTGGCGATGGAGCCTAAGCCGAGCATTTCGGTAAAGCCGGCCATGCAGATAAAAAGCCAGGCCAGCATAAACACCACAATACCCTTGGGCAGGGAAAAGGCCGGGGTGGGCCGAAAGCGCTGCCAGACGACGATATAACCGAGGTAGGCGTAGATCACCCCGCTCATACCACCAAATAGCTGGCCCGGCGTGTACCAAACTTGCGCCAGATTCGAGAAAACCCCGGACACCACGGTGAATATCAGCAGCGTCATACTGCCCTGCTTGAACTCGATCCGCCGCCCCAGCTCCCAGGTCCAGAGCCCGTTAAACACCAGATGCATCAGGCCATAGTGCAGAAAGACCGGGGTAAACCAGCGCCAGTATTGATCCGGTGCACTGCTGAGCACATACCCGTCTTCTACGGCATTGATCTGGTAATAGGTCAGCAGGGCCATACCTTCTGTGCTGAAGGTTACAAGCGCGGCGCCCAGTATGCTGAGCACGAGCAACAAAAGCGTGACGGGCAAGAAGGTGGTAGCGCGCGACGGCTGACGCACCGGCGCTTCCGAGGGCTCAACCGTCAATTCGATCTCGCCGGAGGCCATGCGCTGATGCAGTGATTGCACCGCCTGAGCCGTGGTTTCGTCGGTGACCCAAACCACCTGTTCGCCCTGCAATTCACTGATCTGGTGGGGGACGCCCCTACCCGCCAGCATCATCGCCAGCGGGCGTAGGTCGTAATCCAGGGGAACGCGTAAGGCTTCGTAATTCATGCGGCGTGTTCAGTTGCCAAGTTTTCCGCCCCAACCCAATTTATCGCGGCAGCTGGCGTAAAAGCTTTGTTTGGCGGGATGAATCATCGTGAGTTTCTGGGGCTTTTTGCGCACGTAGACGACATCACCGGGGCGGGTCGGAATCACTTCCTGACCGTCACAGGTTACGGGCGCGGGCATTTTATTGTCGGCGAGGATCACAATTTTGATCTCGCTCTTGCCGTCCACCACAATCGGGCGGCTGCTGAGGGTATGGGGGAACATGGGCACCAGCACTATGGCATCCAGTTTCGGGTGCATGATGGGGCCACCGCCCGACATGGAATACGCCGTAGAGCCGGTCGGGGTCGACACAATCAAACCGTCAGAGCGTTGGCGATAGACAAACTCGCCTTCTATATAAAGGTCGAATTCCATCATATGCGCCGAGGTGCCGGAGTTGACCACCACATCGTTCAGGGCCTCGCCCTTGCCCACCGGCTCGCCCTGCCGCTTGACCTCCACATCCAGAAGGAAGCGTTTTTCCAGCGAGTATTCGCCATCGAGCACGGCGCCGATCTGGCTTTCGAGTTCATCGGGGGAAATATCGGTCAGAAAGCCGAGGCGGCCACGGTTGATACCCAGCACCGGCGCGGGCTGTTTGGACAGGGAGCGGGCGGCACCGAGAAAGCTGCCATCGCCGCCGACCACAATCACCAAATCGCAGACTTCGCCGATGGATTTGCGCGGGCAAACCCGCAAATCGTGATTCGGCAGCAAGGGCGCAATATGCTCACCTAGCACCACGGTGAGGCCGCGCGACTGCAAAAAGGTCACCAGCCGTTGCAAGGTTTCCGCAACGCCGTTACCTTCACGTCCTACAATGCCGATGTTTCGGAATGGATCCATAAATCTCGCCCTGATCAAGGCTCGCCAGTATCGCACTATGAACGCGTTTATTCATGCTCTAAAACATCCGCGCGTGCGCGAGCTTGCCTGGATCTGTTTTTCTGAACCGGTACTGAGTGATCTCAGCACACTGGCCCGCAAGGTTACCGCAGCCCGTTTTGAACTGCACGAAAACCGCCAAAATGCCCTGCTCGCGCTGGATCACGATCCTGAGCCCTTGCTGCGCCATTTAACTGAAAACTGCCGTTCCAAGCGACTTGGCCTAGTATTTGAGACCTATTGGCACTTTTTTCTGCAACACGATGCCGAAACCGAGCTGATCGCACACAACCTGCCAGTGCGCGATGACGGCAAAACCCTCGGCGAGTTCGATGTGCTCTATCACTGCCACCGCCGCAATCGTGCGGTGCATCTGGAGCTGGCACTCAAATACTTTATGGCCACTCCCGAGCCCCTGCAGGCGGGCAGCCCCATGAGCCAATGGCTGGGGCCCAACAGTCGCGACCGGCTCGATATCAAATGGCAGCGCATGCGCGATCATCAACTGGCCCTGCCCCGCAAACCGGCGGCGCAGGCGGTGCTGCAGGAGCTCGGAATTCCCCAGTTTGAACAGGAAGCCGCCGTGAAAGGCTGGCTATTCCATCACCCAAAGCGAACCCCTGAACCAGCGCCTATTAATCCCGATCACTGTCGCGGCCTTTGGCAGACCCACGCCGAATTTAGTGAACAGGAAAACGCATCCGACTGGCGCTATCTCGCCAAACCCGACTGGCTGGACAGCTTTGAAAACGCGGTAGCACTGGAAGAAAAGCATCGGGCGCTGACAGTGCAGCGCCCGATTATGGTGATTAACGAGCAGCAGGAGCGGCGCATGATCGCGCCAGATACCTGGCCCGAAACCGTATTAAATCGCCCCTGAGCAAGGCGCGGTTTACGGCATATCGTCGATAGGCTCGCCTTCTTTCTCGGGGATAATCAGGTCTTCCTGATTGATATTCAGCATCAGCATGAAGTTGGCGGCTACATATATAGATGAGTAGGTACCCACCACAATGCCCGCTGTTAACGCTTGGGCAAAACCGCGAATCATTTCGCCGCCGGTAAACAGCAGCGCCAGCAGTACCAGCAAGGTGGTCAATGAGGTCACCAAGGTACGGCCCAGCGTATCGGTCAGAGAAATATTGATGACTTCTGTCGGCGATTGTTTGCGCAGTTTCCGGAAATTCTCGCGGATACGGTCTGACACGACGATGGTGTCGTTCAACGAGTAACCGATCACCGCCAGCAAGGCGCCCAGCACGGTCAGGTCAAAATCCAGCTGCAACAGCGAGAAAATACCGAGCACGATAATCACGTCGTGGCCCAGGGCTACGACTGCGCCAAAGGCAAACTTGAGCTGAAAGCGCATGGAGATGTAGATCAGAACGACGACCAGCGCCAGCAGAATCGCCAACCCGCCCTGCTCGCGCAGTTCTTCACCTACCTGCGGGCCAACGAACTCAATCCGTCGCAATTCGACTTCACTACCGGCAGTTTCCTGCAGAATGCCGAGAATCTGATCGCCCAGATCCGGGCTCATGCCCTGCGGCAAACGCACCAGCACATCGGTATCTGCGCCGAAGTTCACCACCACAGCGTCGGGATAGCCGGCATTGGCCAGGGAACTACGCACGTTGCTCAGCGGTTCAGCTTGCTCGTAGACCACCTCGACCAACGTACCGCCGGTAAAGTCGAGGCCAAAGTTCAAGCCGCGCACCGCAAGGGAAACAATAGAGATCAGCACGAAGGCAATCGACAGGGCCGCCGCAACTCTGCGGACGCCCATAAAGTTAATCACTTTATCGTTCATGCCCCACCTCCGATCGCCAGTTTGTTCACACGGCGACCGCCGTAAATCAGGTTAATAATCGCGCGAGTACCCATAATCGCGGTAAACATGGACGTCAAAATACCGATCGACAGAGTGACCGCGAAGCCTTTCACCGGGCCGGTGCCCACTGCGTACAGGATTACCGCCACGATCAAGGTGGTGATATTGGCATCCATAATGGTGACAAAGGCGCGGTCAAAGCCCGCAGAAATGGCCTGCTGGGGTGAAGCCCGATTGGCAAGCTCTTCTCGAATACGCGAAAAGATCAGCACGTTGGCGTCTACCGCCATACCCACGGTCAGTACGATACCGGCGATACCCGGCAGGGTCAGCGTAGCCGCCAGCACCGACATCACCGAAATCAGGAGCACGATGTTGGCCGACAGCGCACACACCGCCGCGATACCAAAGACCCGGTAATACACCAGCATAAACAGTGCGACCAGCCCCAGACCAATCTGCACCGAGAGCACGCCCTGTTTGATGTTTTCCGCCCCGAGTGATGGCCCTACCGTGCGCTCCTCAACAAAGTCGATGGGCGCGGCCAGTGCACCGGCGCGCAACAAGAGGGCCAGTTCCGCGGCCTCTGCCGGACTGTCCAGACCGGTGATACGGAATTGCACACCCAGCGCATCGCGAATGGTTGCAAGGCTGATGATGTGTTTTTCGTCGTAAGGGGTTTTAACAATCTTTTCGGTGCCGTCGGCCGCTTCCACATAGGTGGTACGGGTCTTGCGCTCGATAAACAACACGCCCAGACGGCGGTTGATATTGTGGCGGGTCACCCGGTGCATCATGGTGCCGCCCTCGCTGTCGAGGGTGATGTTCACCTGAGCCTGACCGGTCTGCTGATCAAAGCCGGCTTGGGCGTTGGAAACACGCTCACCGGTGATCACGATATCTTTTTCCAGCCAGGCGCCGGAATCGCCGTAATCATTGGAACGGAAGTCAAAACGCTCGCGCTCGGACAGCGGTGCGTCGTATTTGGCTTCCAAACGGAATTCAAGGTTCGCCGTTTTACCCAGAATACGCTTCGCTTCGGCGGTGTCCTGAATACCCGGCAATTCCACTACGATGCGGTTTTTGCCCTGACGCTGTACCAGCGGCTCGGAAACACCCAGTTCGTTGACCCGGTTGCGCAAGGTGGTCAGGTTTTGCTCAACGGCGTAGCCTTCAATTTCCTTGCGTTTCTGTTCGGTCAGCACGGCGGTGAGGTAGAAGTTGCCCTCGTCTTCGGTCTTGGTGACCTGCAGTTCATTGTATTCGTCGCGAATCACTCGAGCAGCTTTATCGCGCAGCTCTTCGGTGTTGAAACGCCCCTGAATTTCGCCGTTATCCTGCAGCTGAACCAGTCCGCGAATACGCTCCTTGCGCAACACCCGCTTGATGCCGGTGTTATAAAACTCCTGACGGCTGGCAACTGCGCTGTCGGTATCCACTTCCAACAGAAAGTGCACACCGCCGCTGAGATCCAGACCCAACTTCATGGGTTGGCCACCCCAGGCGGTCAGCCATTCGGGTGTGGTCGGCGCAAGGTTCAGCGCCACGATATAGCCATCCCCCAAGGCGCGCTGAATCAGCTTTTGGGCAGTCAGCTGCTGCTCGCGATCTTTCAGGCGAATCAGCGCCGAATTGCCTTTCTCGCCGATGGTTTCGCCAAAATGCTCAATATTCTCTGCATCGAGTGACGCCAGCGCCCGATTCAGATCGGCCTGACTGATCTCGGCACCACTGCTTTCACCAGAAATCTGGATCGCGGGGTCCGGGCTGTAAAGGTTGGGGGCGGCGTAAAAAAAGCCGAACGCAACGACCAGCAAGATCAGTGCGTTCTTCCACCAGGGGTACTTATTCATTGAGCTCCACCGTTTGCGCTGCCTGTGGCAGCCTATTTTTTTAGTCTGTGCGGTTTTCCGTGCCGTTATAGGTAGATCGGGCCGCCAGCGAGAATTTCAAGGCTGGCGGCATCATAACAGGCAGCGACCGGGATTTCTGTGGCGTATGACCTCTAGCTCAGCCCAGCCACACGCGTGCGTTGCGGAACAGGCGCAACCAGGCACCATCTTCACCCCACTCGTCCGGATACCAGGAATTGCTGACCGCCCGGAATACGCGCTCCGGATGCGGCATCATAATGGTGACCCGCCCGTCTTTGCTGGTCACACCGGTAATACCCGAAGGCGACCCGTTGGGGTTAGCCGGGTAGTTTTCGGTCGGTTCCAGATGATTATCCACGTAGCGCAGTGCCAAGGTGCCATTGGTCAGGCTGCGCACCTGATGGTTTTGATTGCGGAATTCCGCACGGCCTTCGCCGTGGGCAACCGCAACTGGCATATGTGAACCTGCCATGCCGGCCAGCAGGATCGAGGGAGATTCCTCTATTTTGACCAAGGATGCCCGCGCCTCGAACTGCTCCGAGCGATTGCGCACAAAGCGCGGCCAGTCTTCGGCACCGGGAATCAGCTCACGCAGATTCGACATCATCTGACAACCGTTGCACACACCCAGCGCAAAGGTATCGTCGCGGTTGAAGTAGGCTTCGAACTCATCGCGAGCGCGGCTGTTAAACAGAATGGTCTTGGCCCAGCCTTCACCGGCGCCGAGTACATCACCGTAGGAGAAGCCACCACAGGCGGCGAGGCCTTTGAAATCTGCCAGCGAGACACGACCGCTAAGAATATCGCTCATGTGCACGTCGACCGAAGTAAAGCCGGCGCGATCAAAGGCCGCGGCCATTTCATTCTGACCGTTAACGCCCTGCTCGCGCAGAATGGCGATACGCGGGCGCACGCCAGTCTGAATAAAGGGCGCGGCGACGTCTTCGTTCACATCGTAGCTGAGCTTGGCGCTGAGGCCCGGATCGTCAGCGAGAATGGCATCGTATTCCTGCTGGGCGCACTCCGGATTGTCGCGCAGTGACTGGATTGCGTAACTGGTTTGGCTCCACAGACGCTGGCAGTAGCTGCGCGGCTCTTCAAACAAGACTTCTGCAAAGCGGCGAATACGCAGAGTATCGCTGTCTTCAGGCGCACCAATCTCACGCACACAATCGCTCAAGCCGTGCTGTTCCAGCGTGGCTTTTACCGCCGCCAGATCGGATTCGCGAACCTGCAGTACGGCGCCCGGTTCCTCGGCAAACAAGACTGCAAGGCTCGCGCCTTCAAGTTCGCTCAGGTCTACATCCAGACCGCAGCGTCCGGCAAAGGCCATTTCCGCGAGCGTAACAAACAGGCCGCCGTCGGAACGGTCGTGGTAGGCCAGCAGCGCATCGCGCTCCAACAGTTCCTGCATGGCATTGAAAAAGCCCTTGAGTTGCTGAGGCTGATCCAGATCCGCCGCTTCGTCACCAATCTGGTTGTAAACCTGGGCCAGACAGGACGCGCCGAGGCGGTTCTTGCCATTACCCAGATCGATCAGCAGCAGTTTGCTCTCTTGATCCAGTTTCAGTTGCGGCGTGACGGTTTTGCGTACATCCAGCACCGGTGAAAAGGCAGAAATGATTAGCGACATGGGGGCAGTCACCGCCTTTTCGCCATCCTCGTCCTGCCAGACGGTGCGCATGGACATGGAGTCTTTGCCAACCGGAACCGTAATACCCAGCTCCGGACACAGCTCCATCCCCACGGTGCGCACGGTGTCATACAGACGCTCGTCTTCACCGGGGTGACCGGCGGCACACATCCAGTTCGCCGATAGTTTGATATCGCTGAGTTTGCCAATGCGTGTAGCGGCAATATTGGTGATGGCTTCGGCGATCGCCATGCGGCCAGAGGCCGGCGCGTCAATCAGGGCCATCGGCGTACGCTCGCCCATCGACATGGCTTCACCGGCATAAGTGTCGTAAGCCACGGTGGTGACCGCGCAATCGGCTACCGGCACTTGCCAGGGGCCAACCATCTGATCGCGGTGTACCTGGCCAGTTACCGAGCGGTCGCCAATGGTAATCAGAAACTGCTTGCTGCCGACGGTGGGCAGACGCAGCAGACGTTCAGCGGCCTCTACCAGATCGACGCCGTCCAAATCCAGCGCTGGCTTGTCGAAGCGGCTGCGGGTAATTTCCCGATGCATTTTCGGCGGCTTGCCGAACAAAACGCTCATCGGCAGATCGACCGGATTGCTCTTAAGGTAGCTGTCGCCAACCTTGAGATGCTTGTCTTCGGTCGCTTCACCCACCACCGCATAGGGGCAGCGCTCGCGCTCACAGATGGCGGCGAAGGTTTCCATATCTTCCGGGTTAACCGCCAGAACATAGCGCTCCTGGGATTCGTTACACCAGATTTCGAGCGGTGACATGCCGGGCTCGGCATTGGGCACATTGCGAATATCAAAGGTGCCACCGGTGCCACCGTCTTTGGCGAGCTCCGGGAAGGCGTTGGACAGACCGCCTGCACCCACGTCGTGAATAAAGGCGATCGGGTTTTGCTCGCCACGCGACCAGCAACGGTCGATGACTTCCTGACAGCGACGCTCGATTTCCGGGTTCTGGCGCTGCACCGAGGCAAAATCCAGATCTTCGCTGGAACTGCCGCTGCTCATAGACGACGCAGCACCGCCACCCAGACCAATCAACATGGCCGGACCACCGAGCACCACCAGCTGGGCGCCGGGCTCGAAGGGCGGCTTATCAACGTGTTCGGCTTTAATATTGCCGTAACCACCGGCAATCATAATGGGCTTGTGATAACCGCGGCGCTCTTCGCCGTTGGGGCCGTTGACAGTTTCTTCGTAGGTGCGGAAGTAACCGCAAATATTGGGACGACCGAACTCGTTGTTGAACGCCGCACCACCAATGGGGCCTTCAACCATGATGTCGAGGGCCGAGACTATGCGATCCGGCTTGCCGTAATCCTGCTCCCAGGGCTGAACTGCACCTGGCAGTTGCAGGTTAGAGACCGTAAAACCGGTCAAACCCACTTTGGGTTTGGAACCGCGCCCCACGGCACCCTCATCGCGAATCTCACCACCACTGCCAGTGCCCGCACCGGGGAACGGCGCAATAGCCGTCGGATGGTTATGGGTTTCCACCTTCATCAGCAGATGAATGTCTTCCTGATGATAGTGGTACTCCATGGTGTCCGGCTCGGGATAGAAACGCCCGGCACGACTGCCGGTGACCACCGCCGCATTATCGGCGTAGGCGCTGAGGACGTTGTCGCCGCCCTGCTCGTAGGTGTTCTTGATCATCTTGAACAGTGACAGGGACTGTTCTTCACCGTCGATACTCCAGCTGGCGTTGAAGATCTTGTGACGGCAGTGTTCGGAGTTGGCTTGCGCAAACATCATCAGTTCGACATCGGTCGGGTCGCGCTGAAGCTTGGCAAAGGCGTCGTGGAGATAATCGATTTCGTCGTCGGCCAGTGCAAGACCGAGTGAGACATTGGCTTCGACCAGCGCATCGCGGCCGTCAGCAAGCACCGGGACCGTGGACAGAAGCGCCGGCTCTTGACTGCTGAACAGGGCAACAGCTTCCTGAGGGTCGGCAAAAACACTCTCTACCATACGATCGTGCAGCTCAGCCGCCAGTGCCTTCGCGAGTTCTGCATCCGGAGGCGTATCAAAGGCCAGATGGTAGGCAATACCGCGCTCGATACGCTTGACCTTATCAAGCCCCGCATTGCGGGCGATATCCGTTGCCTTGCTCGACCAGGGCGATATGGTGCCGATACGAGGCGTCGCGAAGATACAGAGCCCTTCCACTTCGTCCTGCTGTAAGGCAGGCCCGTAGCGCAGCAGCTGGCGCAGTACCTTCATTGAGGCTTCTTCAAGATGACCCTCGACATCCGCGAGGTGGATATAGCGCGCAGACACGGCCTGAAGGTCAGGCGCGATATCGCGCAAGGTCTGCTGAAGTTTCTCGAGACGGAAGTCTGAAAGCGCCGGAGGTCCGGGAAGAATAAGCATACTGGCCTGGTGCCCTGTATCGACAAAATTTGAGCGGCGTATTGTAATCGATTTGGCACCGAATTTTTATCCAAATCCCCGATTCCTCAGGCATTTGAAATTCTGGCGTCCGGCCCCACCCCGAGGCTAGAATGTGGCGGGTAGCTCCCGGGAACGGACCGTTGAGATTTAAACACCTATACCAGCACCTTCTACTGATCAGCGCCCTGCTGCTCGGCGCCTGCCAGGAGCAGGACAGCCTCAGCATCATTGAGAAGGAAGGAACCCTCAAAGTCACCACCCGCAATGGCCCGACTACCTACTATGAGAACCGGGGGGCCGGTACGGGCTTTGAGTTCGTGCTCGCCCAGATGTTTGCCGACTATCTGGACGTGGAACTGGAAATCATCCCGGTATACGGCATAGAAGATCTTTTTGTGCACTTGGAAAAAGGCCGCGCCCAACTGGCAGCCGCCAGCCTGACACCCTCCCCCGAACGCAGCCAGCATTTTGACTACGGCCCCACCTATATGAAGGTGAGGCAATTTGTGATCTACCGCCGCGGGATTGCCTTTGCCGCCTCCATCGAAGACCTGATCGGTCGCAAAGTTCAGGTGATGCAGGGCAGCACTCAGGAAGAAACACTGCGCGAGCTGCAGAAGGAGCACCCGGAGTTAAGCTGGGAAGCACCACCCAAGCTGGAAACCACCGACCTGCTGGAGATGCTCGAGGACGGCGAGATTGAATTTACGGTGCTGGACTCCAATGAATACCTCGCCAATAAAGGCTTCTACCCCCAGCACCGGGTCGCCTTCAGCATCGGCGAACCGAGCGCCCTGGCCTGGGCCCTGACCAACAAATACGACAACACCCGCCTGCAGAAAAAACTCGATGCCTTTTTCGAAAAAATCCGGGAAAGCGGCGAGCTGGCCAGTCTGGTAGAGCGTTTTTACGGCCACAATGAGGCCAACACCCAGATTAACTCCCAGACCTTTGTGGAAGCGGTTGAGTCCAAACTGCCGGACTACAAGGATCTGATCGAGACCGTCGCACTGGAATATGAAATCGACTGGCGCCTGCTCGCCGCCATCAGTTATCAGGAATCCTACTGGAATCCGCGCGCCGTATCGCCCACCGGGGTTAAGGGCATGATGATGCTGACCCGTCGCACCGCCAAGGAGATGGGCGTAACCCAACGCTTTGATGCCCGCCAGAGCCTACGAGGCGGAGCGCGCTACTTCAAGAAAATTCACCAGCTGCAGGATGATGACGTACCGGAGCCAGACCGAACCTGGTTTGCACTGGCCTCCTACAATATCGGCCGAGGGCATCTGGAAGATGCCAGAACCCTGACCAAACAACAGGGCGGCAACCCGAAGCTGTGGAAGGATGTGAAGGAAAGACTGCCGCTACTGCGCCAGCGCAAATACTACAGCAAAACCCGCTACGGTTTTGCCCGGGGCGATGAGGCGGTGCACTACGTGCAGAATATCCGCCACTACTACAGCCTGCTCACCTGGACCGAGATCAGCAAAGTGCGCGTGCCGCCGCCAAAAGTGGTGCAGGATTTGCTGCCGCCGGAAGTGGCGCCGTTCTACAAAGCGCTGTAAGCGCGGCACCGTCATTGCGAGCCCTTTTAGCGAAGCAATCTCCCGACAAGTGCAGCATAGTCTCGAGATTGCGTCGTCGTTTCACTCCTCGCAATGACGGGGGAATCTAAATTAGTGTCAGGACAAACCCCAAACCAACGTCATTGCGAGAGAATCGAAGCAATCTCCCGACGAGTGGCAGCATAGCCTCGCAATGATGGAGAGCTCTACTCTAACGTCGCTTGCGCGCAAAAAACTCGCTCATCACCCGCGCGCACTCCTCCGCCAGCACCCCGCCCTCAACATCCACGCGGTGGTTGTAAAACGGCTGAGAAAGCACTTGCAGCTGACTGGCTACCGCTCCGGCACGCGGTTCACTCGCGCCATAGACCAGCCGTTTGATGCGGGCGTGTATCAGTGAGCCGGCACACATGGTGCAAGGCTCAACGGTGACATACAGGGTAGTATCAGGCAGACGGTAATTGCTGACCGTCTCGGCCGCCTTGCGCAACACCACGATTTCGGCATGGGCGGTAGGATCATTCAGGGTAATGGGCTGGTTAAAGCCTTCGGCAATTAACTCACCGTCACGCACCAGTACGGCACCGACCGGCACTTCACCGAGACGCTCCGCGGCATGCGCCTGTTCGAGCGCTCGGCGCATCCACTTTTCGTCTTCGGAGGTCATCTCACTTCGCCGCAAGAGCGGCAATAGGCTTCAAGATCAGCTCGATGCGGCGGTTCTGAGCCCGCCCCTCGGCTGTGTCATTATTGGCAATGGGCTTTGCGGAACCGTAACTCATGATCGCGAGGCGTTTCTTCGCTATGCGCTGCCTATTCAGGTACTCACCCACCGCCAGCGCCCGGCGTTGAGCGAGGGCATGATTCGCCGCCTCCCCGCCACTGGCATCGGTGTGGCCGACCACCGTCACCAGTGTTTTGTCATATTCAGTCAAAATTTTCCCAATCACCGACAGGACCGAGGTCACCTCGGGATTGATTCGGTCGCTGCCCGCTTCAAAGGTAGGCGCCCCCGGCATAATCATTTGAATCTCGCGATTGCCACGAGTCAGCTCAATGCCGCTGTCACGAAGTTGATGCTGCAGAGTCGCGTACTGCACGTCCATATAATAGCCAACGTTATCCTGACTCAGTGGCGCCGCAGACGTTTGAACTAATCGCTGGAGATACTCGTCCAGCTCACTGGGGTTGGCGACCACCTTCAGACTCGCTTGCGCAGCCACTGGTTTTGCATTCGCTGACGTTTCCGGCTCCGGCTTCTCGCCATAGAAACGCTGAAAATCAATATAGGAACAGGCACTGAGGCTCAATGTTGCCCCGATCACACACGCTTTTATTGCGCCGAGCAGACGCCTATTTTGGGCTACTAAATACATAGTCCAGAACTCCATAAACCTGACTAAACGGCGATTTCAGGAGCGAGCCTCCTTATTGTTTGCCGTTATTCTTTCTGACGAAAGCCTTAAATTCTCTTGACGCCATCGGCTTGGCATAGAAATAACCCTGCCCCAGACGGACACCCTGCTTCACGAGCCAGCTAGCCTGATGTGACTCCTCGATACCCTCGGCAATAATATCCAACTCTAAGGATTTGGCGACCTCGATAACGTGCACAATAACGTTACTGGTTACCGCATGGGTATCGATGGCATCCACAAAAGCCTTATCAATCTTGAGCACATCCAGTTCAAAACTTTCTAGATAGGACAAACTGGAATAGCCGGTGCCAAAGTCATCGATAGCGATGGTATGTCCACGGCTGCGCAGGGTACTAATGCGCTTGCGTGCCTCGTCGGTATCGACCAGCGCCCGCTCTGTTATTTCCAGCTTGATGCACGCCGGTTTAAGTTTTGCCTGCTTGATGGCAGAGTCCAGCTCGATCATGAGCCGATCGCTCTCCAGATCCTGAGCCGACAAATTCAGATTGATACTGAGTTGTGGATTGCGCCGAAGCAGGTCGCCCATATCCGTGAGGATGCTGTGCAACATGGAGATGGTCAGATCGCTTATCAGCCGGTTGTCTTCTGCCAGTGGAATAAAAACATCGGGACCAACCCGCGATCCGTCTTCCGTTGTCCAGCGAGCCAGCGATTCCGCGCCAACGCATTGGCCTGTCGAGAGATCCACAACGGGCTGGTAGTAAGCCTCGATCTTGCGGTCGGCAATAGCGGCTTTCAATTCGGCCAGAAGCCCCAGTTTGCTGCGGCTGAATTTCAGCAGGATCACAATCCACAACCAGATGATACCGATCCCGATCGCACCAAAGGTGAGAATGGTTGGCAGGTAGACGCTCCAGAACTCCTGAATATGCTGCACCGCAACAACATCAATCGGGAAAATCGTGCCCAGAGAGAAGCGGGCCATCGTACGCTGGGTTTTGCTGTCTACGGTCAGCCCCTGTTCCAGCGTTTCAGGCTCGGGCAAGACCACGCCCTTAGGGGAGGTCGTCATCAACAGGCCTTCAACCCAAAGACCGACCTCATGATTTTCCAACAGGTCCGAGTTCAAGAGCAGGCGAGGATCAATGACTACGTCGTGGCGGCCAAAACGCATCAAGAACAGTTGCACGCCCCCGACTTCAGTTTCCTCGCCGGGCCACCACGCAATCATGCCAGAGTCGTAGATGCGACTGGCTTTGGGCGGCGTGAAATGCTCCGCCAGCCCTGTACCGCACTGACGCTCGGCAGCACGCCAGTAACCGATACCTCGCACGTAGGTACGGGCTATCGCGATATCCTGCATTAACTCAAGGTGTTTGGGGGAACATGGTTCGAGCGCCGCATCATTTAGCTCGACCAGAAGGGCCCTGGCATCGATGATGGCGTTTTCCGCTCGCTGGCCAATGCGCTCGGCCAACTTCTGCAGTCGCGTTTCTTCCGCTGATACCGATTGAAACCAGACATAGCCGCCAATAGCAGCAAACAGGATGAGGGCGCCAGCGATCGCTGTCGCCACCATTCCCAGATAGATTTTGTCCCGCCGCCCCAGCTTCACTGCCACCTCAACGCCCTCTGAAGGGATAAAGTATAGCAGCTGTAAAATTTGTTAAAGGCGAGAGTATCACTCCCACTCAATCGTAGCTGGCGGCTTGCTGGACACGTCATAGGTCACTCGCGACACACCGGAAATCTCGTTAATGATGCGATTGGACACGGTTTCCAGCAGCTCGTAAGGCAAATGAGCCCAACGCGCAGTCATAAAGTCGATGGTTTCCACGGCGCGCAGGGCAATCACGTACTCGTAGCGACGCTGATCGCCCACCACACCGACTGACTTGACCGGCAGGAAGACTGCAAAGGCCTGGCTGGTTTTGTGATACCAGTCCGCCTTGTGCAGCTCTTCAATAAAGATGGCATCGGCCTCACGCAAGAGATCGGCGTATTCCTTTTTCACTTCGCCCAGAATCCGCACGCCCAAGCCAGGGCCCGGGAAGGGGTGGCGGTAAACCATATCGTAGGGCAGGCCGAGTTCCAGACCGATCTTGCGCACCTCGTCCTTGAATAACTCGCGCAGCGGCTCAACCAGCTCAAAGCGCATATCTTCCGGCAGGCCACCCACATTGTGGTGAGATTTGATCACGTGGGCCTTGCCGGTTTTGGCGGCGGCCGATTCAATCACGTCCGGGTAAATGGTGCCCTGCGCCAGAAAGTCGACGTCTTTCAGTTTCTGGGCTTCTTCGTCGAAGATTTCGATAAAGGTGTTGCCGATAATCTTGCGCTTCTGTTCGGGGTCATTGACCCCCACCAGACGCGACAGGAAGGCGTCGCTTGCATCGGCGCGAATCACTTTTACGCCCATATTGTCGGCGAACATAGTCATCACCTGATCGCCTTCATTCTTGCGCAGCAGACCGTTGTCGACAAATACACAAGTCAGCTGATCGCCAATCGCGCGGTGCAGCAGGGCCGCGACCACCGAGCTGTCGACACCGCCGGACAGACCGAGCAGCACCTTGCGGTCGCCCACTTGCTCTCGGACGCGCTCAATGCCGTCGTTAATAATGTTCTCGGCGGTCCACAAGGCTTCACAGCCGCAGATATTGAGCAGGAAGTGTTCAAAAATACGCTTGCCCTGCAGGGTGTGGGTTACTTCCGGATGGAATTGCACGCCGTAGAATTTGCGTTCTTCGTTCACCATGCCGGCAATTGGGCAGGACGGGGTTTCTGCCATGACTGAGAAGCCTTCCGGCAGTTTAACGACCTTGTCGCCGTGGCTCATCCATACATCCAGCTGGGCACGGCCGCCTTCCATATGGTCGGCGATATCCGCCAACAGGCTGCCGGGCTCATTCACCGATACCCGCGCGTAACCGAATTCGCGAATCTCTGAACCTTCAACCTTGCCGCCCATCTGTTCGGCCATGGTCTGCATGCCGTAGCAGATACCCAATACCGGAATACCCAGCTCAAACACCACCTGCGGTGCTCGCGGCGATTCACCGGCAGTAACCGATTCCGGACCACCCGCCAGAATCACACCCTTGGCATTAAAGGCGCGAATATCCTCTTCCGACATATCGAAGGCGTGAATCTCACAATACACGCCGATTTCACGCACGCGGCGGGCGATCAGCTGGGTGTACTGGGAGCCGAAGTCGAGAACCAGAATTCGATGGGAGTGGATGTTTTGCATGCGTGTATCTCAGATCACTTAAAGAAAAACGGGGCGTGTCAGCCCCGTGTCAAAGTTCGTGTCGTTCCAGCTCAACCCCGAGGATAGTTCGGTGCTTCCTTGGTAATGCTGACATCGTGCACGTGACTCTCGTTCATGCCCGCCGACGTTACGCGGGTGAACTGGGGCCGGGTACGCATGGTTTCGATGTCGATGCTACCGGTGTAGCCCATCGCAGAGCGCAGACCGCCCATTAACTGATGCACAATGGCAGACAGTGAACCCTTGAAGGGCACGCGGCCTTCAATGCCTTCCGGTACCAGCTTTTCTACACCCTCTTCCGCACTCTGGAAGTAACGGTCGCTGGAGCCCTGGGTTTTGGCCATGGCGCCCATGGAACCCATACCGCGATAGGACTTGTAAGTTCGACCCTGAAACAATTCCACTTCGCCCGGTGCTTCTTCGGTACCGGCAAACATGGAGCCCATCATTACCGCGTGAGCGCCTGCCGCAACGGCCTTGGAAATATCGCCAGAATAGCGAATGCCGCCGTCGGCTATTATCGGTACGTCAGTATCCTTCAGCGCTTCAGCCACATTGGCAATCGCAGAAATCTGAGGAACGCCGATACCGGTTACGATACGGGTGGTACAGATAGAGCCTGGGCCAATGCCCACCTTCACACCATCGGCACCCGCCTCAAGCAAAGCCTGAGCGGCTTCGGCAGTCGCGATATTGCCACCGATCACGTCAACCTGCGGGTATTGCTTTTTGATCAGCTCGACACGTTTCAGTACGTTCCGAGAGTGGCCGTGGGCGGTGTCCACCACCAATACATCAACACCGGCTTCAATCAGCGCCGCAACGCGGTCGTCGGTGTCTGCGCTGGTACCAACCGATGCCCCTACGCGCAGCTGGCCGGAGGCGTCTTTGCAGGCGTGGGGATAGGTTTGGGCATTGTTCATGTCCTTGACCGTGATCATGCCGCGCAGTTGGAACTTGTCGTTGACGACCAGTACCTTCTCGATGCGATTCTTATGCAGCAACTCGCGCACCAGTGCCATCTCGGCACCTTCCTGCACGGTCACCAGCTTGTCTTTCGGCGTCATGATGGCCGACACCAGTTTGTCCGGGTCTTCCTCAAAGCGCACATCGCGGCTGGTAACAATACCAACCAGCTCGCCTTTGTCCATGACCGGCAAGCCTGAGATCTTGTTGCGGCGACGCAATTCAATCAGGTCGGCCAGTGTCGCACTGGCATCGATGGTGATCGGATCTTTGACCACACCACTTTCGTGCTTTTTCACAGCGCGAACTTCGGCGGCCTGTTGTTCGATCGTCATACTTTTGTGGATGATCCCGATACCGCCTTCCTGTGCCAGAGCAATGGCCAGACGGCTTTCGGTGACCGTATCCATGGCGGCCGAGAGCAGGGGAATATTGAGCTCGATATTGCGGGTCAGGCGTGTGCGCAGGCTGACATCCTTGGCAGTTACCTCGGAGTAGCCCGGCAAAAGGAGTACATCGTCAAATGTCAGGGCTTCTTGTGCGATTCGCAGCATAGCTTCTTCCGGTGATCGCGAATTAATCGGACAATTTTACGGGATGGGGCCTGTCAATACCAGTGCGAAACCACCGAATCCCGCTTACAAAGCTGCGACTTCGCACTGTTGCCACACCCCGCCAGACAGTACAATGCCGGCCATGCAAACACCCTCCCCCTCAGACGTTTTATCCGTTGGCCAACTTAACCGCCTGGCCAAGCAACTGCTGGAAGACTGCTTTGCCCACGTGACCGTGAGCGGCGAGATTTCCAATCTGGCTCGCCCCGGTTCCGGTCACTGGTATTTCACTCTGAAAGACGATCGCGCCCAGATCCGTTGCGCCATGTTCAAGGGCCGGAATTTTGCCGTACGCTTTCAGCCTCAAGCCGGCCAGCAGGTGCAGGTCACCGGCAAGGTCAGCCTTTATGAGGGCCGCGGCGATTACCAGCTGATTGTGGATACCATGCAGCCGGCCGGTGCCGGCGCTCTGGCTCAGGCCTTTGAACAACTCAAGCAGGAACTGAAAGCCGCCGGTCGCTTTGACCGCAAGCGCCCCCTGCCTAAACGCATCCGCCATCTCGCTGTTATCACCTCGCCCACCGGCGCCGCTATTCGCGATGTGCTGTCGGTGATTGAGCGGCGCTGGCCAGCCTTGCGTGTGACACTGATCCCCACTCAGGTTCAGGGTGATCAGGCCGCCAGCCAATTGGTCACTGCCTTGCAACAGGCCAATCGCCTGAGCGGTGAAGACCGCCCGGATGTCATTCTATTGACTCGCGGTGGCGGCTCGCTGGAAGACCTCTGGCCTTTCAATGAGCGCATTGTCGCCGATGCGGTCTTTGCCAGCGAGCTGCCGGTCGTCAGCGCCGTCGGGCACGAAGTGGACTTCAGTATCAGTGATTTTGTGGCTGATTTGCGCGCACCCACGCCGTCGGCGGCGGCAGAACTGCTGTGCCCGGATCAACAGGAAGTGGTCAATGCCATCCGCTCACTGAACAATGCCCTGCACAACCAGATGCAGCAGAGCCTGCGCCAGCAGCGCGAGCGCCAGCAGGCTTTGCACAAGCGCCTGCGCAACCCTTCGCAACTTCTGGCGGAGCGTTCGCAGCGCGTGGATGAACGAGAACTCTATCTACAGCGGCTTATAAGCCAGCACCTGCAGACCAACAAGCAACAATTAAAAGGGCTTGAGCTGCGTCTGTTATCGTTAAACCCGGCCAGACAGTTACAGCAGCAACAAACGCGATTGATCGAAAGCCGCAAACGTCTGCTCGGCGCTACCAAAGCGCAATTCCGCCAACAACAGCAGCGCCTGAATCATATGACCGACGTGATCCGAAAATTAAGCCCCGATGGCACCCTGCAACGGGGTTATGCGATTGTGTTGGATGAGAAAGGAAAAGCAGTGCGGGATGCCGCGCAATTGAAAGCGGGCGAACGGATTACCGCGCGCTTGGCGAGCGGACGAGCGGTTTCGGTGGTAGAACGCGTCGAAAAAGATTAACACCCCTCACCCCAGCCCTCTCCCCGATGGAGAGGGAGAACTTCACTCTCTGCTATGAGATACCCTCTCCCTCAGGGAGAGGGACAGGGTGAGGGGGGGGGGGAGCATTGTCAGTAGCTTTCCGGCAACTGCTTCAACAGCAGAATCTGCCGCGACTCAATGGCGATGTACTCACCAATGGTCAGGTCTTTCAGGATGCGGGCGACCATTTCACGCGAGGCACCGACCCGATCGGCAATATCCTGCTGGGTCAGCTTTTCCTGAATGCGCCCTACGCCGTCTTCATCAGTTTCCGCCAGCGTGGTCAGAACTTTGGCTACGCGACCGTAAACGTCCTGCAGCGCGAGCGCCTTCACATCGTCGGTCAATTTTCGAATACGACGGGTCAGGTTGCGGATCAGGGTGCGCGCGATGTTCGGATGGGCATCGAGCACGGTGTTGAAGTCCTGCTTGTAGATCACGCGGAAGCTGGCAGTTTCCATGGCGCGAACTGACGCAGAGCGACGGTCGTCATCCAACAGAGCAAGCTCGCCAAAGTAGTCGCCGTCTTCGAGGATATCGAGGACAAAGTCCTTGCCGTTCTTGTCACTGCAATAGACCTTCACCCTGCCCCGCTCGATGATATAAAGGGAATCGGCCAGATCCCCCTCATGTATCACCACGGAATTTTTACTGAACTCCCTGGCTACACTCGCACGACGAAGAGCTTCCAACTCTTCGGCACTCAAACCTTGAAACAGATCTACTGTATCGAGTCGCATTCAACACCCCTAAGTTTCTTATGGGCCTAGAATATCTCTAAACCCTAGTTAGCACTACCCTCCGGCCTCATATGAGGAAACAGGAGCACATCGCGTATCGAAGGCGAGTCCGTCAACAGCATGACAAGCCGGTCGATACCAATGCCCTCACCTGCGGTCGGGGGCAGCCCGTATTCCAGCGCCTTAATGTAATCTGCATCGTAATGCATGGCCTCAAGGTCGCCGCCTTCTTTTTCCGCCACCTGCTCCATAAAGCGGGCGGCCTGGTCTTCTGCATCATTCAGCTCCGAGAATCCGTTTGCCAGTTCCCGACCGCCCACAAAGAATTCAAAGCGGTCGGTGACAAAAGGATTGTCATCGCTGCGCCGCGCCAGAGGAGACACCTCGGTGGGGTACTCCGTTATGAACGTCGGCTGATCCAAAAGGTGTTCTACGGTAGATTCGAAGATTTCGATCTGCACTTTGCCCAAACCCCAGCTGTCTTTTAGCTGGATGCCCAATCCTTTGGCGATTTCACGCGCTTTGGCCTCGTCCGACAGGGCCTCAGCCGTAATATCCGCGTTGTACTTCAATACCGAATCGAACACCGACAGACGCTGGAAGGGCTTACCAAAGTCATAGACTTTCTCACTCACCACCTCACCTTCGGCATTGCGCTCGGTTTGCTTCACTTCGGTGGTGCCCAGCACCTCCAGTGCAACCGTGCGCAACATGTCTTCGGTCAGGTCCATCAGGTCGTTGTAGTCCGCGTAGGCCTGATAGAACTCCAGCATCGTGAATTCCGGATTGTGCCGAGTGGACAAGCCTTCGTTGCGAAAGTTTCGATTGATTTCAAAGACGCGTTCAAAACCGCCAACTACTAGACGTTTCAGGTACAGCTCAGGCGCGATTCTGAGATACATATCCACATCAAGGGCGTTGTGGTGGGTCTTAAAGGGGCGCGCCGTTGCGCCACCGGGAATCACCTGCATCATGGGGGTTTCGACCTCCATGAAGTTGTGATCAGACAGGTAGCGACGAATGGTGCTGATCACCTTGGTGCGGGCGCGAAATACGTCGCGCACTTCCGGATTGACGATCAGATCCACATAGCGCTGGCGATAGCGCATTTCCTGATCCTGCAGGCCGTGGAATTTGTCCGGCAATGGGCGCAAGGATTTGGTCTGCAGCTCGGCGCTTTCCAGATACACATACAGATCGCCCTTGCCCGATTTATGCACGGGGCCTTTGCCGGCAATAATGTCGCCGATATCCCAAGTCTTGATCTCTTCAACCAAGTCCGCAGGAAGCTGCTTCTTGTCGACATAGGCCTGAATGCGACCGGTGGAATCCTGCAGCACCAGAAAGGGCCCGCGCTTGGCCATAATGCGACCGGCCACCGCCGCCTTGCGATCCAGCGCTTCCAGGGATTCCTTGTCCTTGTCGCCCAGCTCCGCCTGCAGATCGGCGGCATAGTCGGTACGGCGGAAGGTGTTCGGGAAGGCATTGCGCTGCTCCCGGATCTTCGCCAGTTTGGCGCGACGCTCCGTTATCAGGCGGTTCTCGTCGGCTTGGTGTGGGGTCTGTTCGGTCATGGGCCTACCTGTCTGTATAAGGCTGTAAATGTGAGAGTCGGAATCAAAGGCCGCTTTTCAGGCTGGCTTCAATAAACTGATCGATGTCGCCATCCAGCACCTTGTCACAGTTGCTGGTCTGAACGTTGGTGCGAAGATCCTTAATGCGCTGATCGTCGAGCACGTAAGAACGGATCTGACTGCCCCAACCGATATCGGATTTGCTGTCTTCCACCGCCTGCGCAGCCTGACTGCGTTTTTGCAGCTCCAGCTCGTACAGTTTGGCTTTCAGCATCTTCCAGGATTTATCCCGGTTCTGGTGCTGGGAGCGCTCGCTCTGACACTGCACCACAATACCGGTGGGCTCGTGGGTCAGGCGCACCGCCGAGTCGGTTTTGTTGACGTGCTGACCACCGGCACCACTGGCGCGGTAGGTGTCGGTACGCACATCAGAAGGGTCGATTTCGATCTCGATATTGTCGTCGATTTCCGGCGACACCCAGACCGAGGCAAAGGAGGTATGGCGGCGATTGCCGGAATCGAACGGTGACTTGCGCACCAGGCGGTGTACGCCGTTTTCGGTACGCAGCCAGCCGTAGGCATATTCGCCACTGAATTGGATAGTAGCACTTTTGATGCCCGCCACTTCACCCGCTGAAACCTCGACCAGCTCCGGTTTGAAGCCCCGGCGCTCACCCCAGCGCAGGTACATGCGCAACAACATATTGGCCCAGTCCTGAGCCTCGGTGCCGCCGGAACCGGCCTGAATATCGAGGAAGCAGTTGCTGGCATCCATCTCGCCGGAAAACATGCGGCGGAATTCGAGGGTCTCCAGCGCGCCTTCCAGCTTTTCGACATCGCCCTCCAGCGCGGCCAGCGTATCTTCGTCGCTCTCTTCGAGGGCCATATCCAACAGCTCGCTCAGATCGACCAGACCGCCATCCAGCTCTTCAATAGTGTGAACCACGGCCTCCAGTGAGGCGCGCTCGCGGCCCAGCGCCTGGGCCTTGTCCGGGTCATCCCAGACCGAGGGTTCGCCGAGTTCCAGCTCGACTTCAGTCAGACGCTCTTTCTTGTGAGCGTAGTCAAAGATACCCCCGGAGCACATCTGTTCGCTCGGTCATATCTTTGATGGCTTGGCGGATCGCGTTTACTTCCAGCATTCGAGGGTGTCCAGCTTGGCAAAAAGAGCGGCAATTTTACAGCAAGGAATCAGGGGCTTAAAGCGACTGCGCTACGATCGTGCAGGCAATTTGCCTTCGCACCATTCCAGCGCAGCCGCTTAATAAAACTGACTGATTTGGGCGCTATTCTCCCAGTTTGCCGTGCAGGTACGGCCTTTGCATTGCTTTTAACGGCATACACACTTTTCGAGGGCAGCGCTTTTCTGCCTGGGAGAACCATAAGATGGAAAAACTCGCTTTAATCGACGACGCCTTTCTCCGCCTGGAAAATCGCCGCCAGCCACTCCACATCGGTTCACTGATGTTACTGGAGCCGCCGGCCGGCGCCGGCCCGGACTTCGCCTACCAGCTGGCCAAACGCCTGCGCCAGCACACGGTAACCGCCCCGCCCTTTAACCACCGGCTGGTGACCAAACGGGGCCTGCACTACTGGGAGGAAGACCGCCATTTCGACCTCAACCACCACTTTGTTCACCTGTCTCTGCCCAAGCCCGGCCGGGTGCGGGAGCTGCTGGCCATGGTGTCACGGGTTCACAGCGCCCATCTGGATCGCTCCTACCCCTTGTGGCGGATGTACCTGATTGAAGGCCTCGAAGACGGTCGCATTGCCATGTACCTGAAGATCCACCACGCCATGGCCGATGGTATTGCCGGCATCACCATGCTGAACAAATGCATGTCCAACGATCAGAAAGCCTCTAAAACCATGCTGCCGCCCTGGGCGATTGGCGCCCGGAAATCCCGCACTGCACAACCACCGGTGCCAACCCCGGCCGGCGGGCTGAGCGCCCTGCGCGCCATTACCCGCGAGGGCATCGGCGCGATCGCGCCGGTCATCAAGGAAGTCGGCGCCACCATCAAGGACTATCGTTCCGGCAACGAGAATCTCGCCTTGGCCGGTCAGGCGCCGCGTTGTATTTTCAACCAGAAAGTCAGCGCTTCCCGTCGCTTTGCCGCCCAGTCCTACTCCATGCCGCGCATCCGCGCCGTGGCCAAGGCCTTCGACGCCACCGGCAACGATGTGATTCTCGCCATGTGCGGAGGCGCCCTGCGGCGCTATCTGAAGGATCGCGGTGAACTGCCGAAAACCTCACTGACGGCGGGTGTACCCGTGTCAGTGCGGCGCAAGAACCGCGAAAGCAAGGCCAACAACGAAATCGCCTTTACCCTCACCAAACTCGCGACCCACCTGGACAATCCCGCCGCCCGCATGCGCGCCATCAAAAATTGTATGGATTACAACAAGGAGCGCATGAGCAAACTGTCGCCGGGGCAACTGATGGCATACGCCGCCGCGGTCATGGCGCCGGGCGCGACCACCTCTCTCTCTGGCCTGGCCTCGGACAAAGCGCTGGGCAATGTCATCATCTCCCACGTACCCGGCCCGCGCGAAACCATGTACTGGCAGGGTGCACGGCTGGACGGGCTGTATCCGGTTTCGCTGATTATCGATAGCGGCGCGCTGAATATCACGCTGGTAAGCCGTCAGGACAAGGTGGACTTTGGTCTAATTGCCTGCCGCAAATCGGTACCCAGCGTACAAAAGCTGCTGACCTATCTGGAGGAAGAACTGGCAGCGCTGGAGCAGTGTGTGGAGAAGACTAGGCCTGCGCCGCTGCGTAAGAAAACGGAGACCAAATCGCCGTCACAGAAAACCACGGCAGCACCTAAACGCAAAGCGACCAAGGCAAGCAAGAGCAACGCCGCCTAGACGGCTTCCAGTGACTGCACCATTAACTGCAGCTGTTCGTTGCCGCGAAAGCGGTTGATATCCAGCGCATAGTACAGCCGGACCCGACGCACATCCGGGTTCGGCCACTGCTCGACATCGATATTAAAGGCGATGGCATCAATCGCCTGCTGAGGATTGGATAGTGGTGCGACCACAAACTTCAGATGTTTTTCGCCGACGATGCGCTGGTTCAAGAGCAGAAACTCGCCATCAAAGCGCGGCTCGGGAAAATGCTGCCCCCAGGGGCCGGCATCCAACAGCTGGCGCGCCAGCGGTTCGTTCAGATCACCCGCGCCCAGTTCACCATCACTGACCAGACTGGCCACAAACAGCTCCGGATCAGATTGCTCATCAATCACCTGAGCGAAAGCTTCGCTGAAATCCTGCAAGCGGTCGCGCTTGAGGCTGAGCCCTGCCGCCATGGCGTGACCACCAAACTTGACGATGGCGCCGGGGCAGCGCTTGTCGACACTATCCAGCACATCGCGAATATGCACACCGGGAATAGAACGCCCGGAGCCTTTAACGATCTCATCGTCTTCTGGCGCGAAGGCAATCACCGGGCGGTGAAAGCGCTCTTTGATGCGAGACGCCACCAGCCCCACCACGCCGGGGTGCCAGGTATCGTCATGTAAGGTAATCCCCAGCGGCAGCTCGCCCGAGGCAAGCACATCGGTATTGAGCTGAAGGTTTTCCAAGTGCGACAGGGCTTCCTGCTGCATGCCCTGCTCTATTTCCCGACGCTCGCGATTAAGGCGATCGAGATCGCCCGCCAGTTCCCGGGCTTTATCAGGATCTTCTGCCAGCAGGCAGCGAATCCCCAGCGACATATCATCCAGCCTTCCGGCGGCATTCAGCCGCGGGCCGACCACAAAACCGAGGTCGGCGGCTTGCAGATGATTGGGGTCGCGTTTGCCCGCTTCCAGCAAAGCGTAGATGCCGGGGCTGGCGAGACCTGCACGAATCCGGCGAATGCCCTGATGCACCAGAATCCGGTTGTTATGATCCAGCGGCACCACATCCGCCACTGTGCCCAGCGCCACCAGATCCAGATAATCCGCCATCTTGGGCGGCGCTATGCCCTGCTTTTTAAACCAGCCTGCAGTATTGAGCGCCGCTCGCAGGGCCACCAGCAGATAAAACATCACCCCGACGCCAGCCAGCGCTTTGCTGGGAAAGGGGCATCCGGGCTGGTTCGGGTTAACAATGGCAAGGGCCTTGGGCAATTCACTGCCGGGCAGATGGTGGTCGGTAATCACCACATCCATGCCCAATGCATTGGCGGCATCCACCCCCGCCAGACTGGAAATGCCGTTATCGACAGTGACTATCAGGTCGGGTTTGGATTCAGCGGCCACGGCTACAATTTCCGGCGACAGGCCGTAGCCGTACTCAAAGCGATTCGGGACCAGAAAATCCACTTGCCGGGCGTCAAAGGCGCGCAGGACTTTCATACCCAGTGCTGAGCTGGTGGCACCATCGGCATCAAAATCACCAACGATCAGGATACGCTCGTCGTTTTCGAGGGCTTTTACCAGACGCGCCACTGCCGCCTCCAAACCCTTGCAGGTTGGAGGCAGCAGGTGGGTCAGGGAGAGATCGCAATCGCTGTCGTTGAATACGCCCCGCGCGGCATAAATACGCTGCAGCAGGGGCGGAATGGCATCACTGAAAGCCGCTTGGTCCAGCGCCGCTTGTCGTCGCTGAATATTGAGACTCATCAGGCGTTGATATGCGACGCCATAAAGGCCTGCACCGCGGCCTGATCATTGTCGAGCACTTCGTAGCGCTCGGGCAGGCTCAGCAGGTCTTTCATATGGTGTGGCAAGGCCGGGGATTCCGGGTAGCCCGCCTTCATTACCGCTTCCGGGAACTTGGCCGGATGGGCAGTTGCCAGCGTTACCATCGGTACGCTGCGATCGCGCCAGCAGGCACGGGCCGCGTGAACACCAATGGCCGAGTGCGGATCAAGCAGGTATTCGCTGGTTTCGAATACCTCTTTAATCGTGGCAACGGTTTCGTCATCGCTGACGCGACCACTGTCGAACAGATCGCGAACCTTGGCGAACACGCTGTCGGGCACGGACACATCTTCGCGGCTAAAGCGGTCCATTAGATCTGCCACTGCCGCGCCGTCACGATCGTATCCGTCAAACAGCATGCGCTCGAAGTTGCTGGAAATCACGATATCCATGCTCGGCGACAGGGTGTGTTGCAGCTCCTGCTTTTCAAAGCGGTTGCTGCTGACAAAGCGGTGCAGGATATCGTTGCAGTTGGTGGCAATCACCAGCTGGTCGATGGGCAGGCCCATCTGCTTGGCCAGATAACCGGCATAGATGTCACCGAAGTTACCGGTGGGCACGGAGAAGCTGACCTTGCGGTTCGGTGCACCCAGCGCGATCGCCGAATAAAAGTAGTACACGATTTGGGCCATGATGCGCGCCCAGTTGATCGAGTTTACCGCCACCAGCTGACGCCCTCCCGGCAGGAAGCTCTGATCGGCAAAGCTGGCTTTCACCATCGCCTGACAGTGGTCGAAGTGACCTTTCAGGGCGATGTTGTGAATGTTATCGCCTTCGACAGTGGTCATCTGGCGACGCTGCACTTCGGATACGCGCTGGTACGGGTGCAGGATAAAAATATCGAGGTTCTTACAGCGTTTGCAGCCCTGAATCGCGGCGGAACCGGTATCACCAGACGTCGCGCCCATTACCACCACTTTCTGGTTGCGGCGCTCCAATACGTAATCCAGCAGGCGGCCCAGCATCTGCAGAGCAAAATCTTTAAAGGCCAGCGTCGGGCCCTGAAACAGCTCCAGAATCCATTCGTTGTGATCGATCTGCACCAGCGGCGCAATCGCGCTGTTGCGGAAATCGCTGTAGCTGTCGTTAACGATATCGCGCAGATCGTCGTCGGGAATGGCGCCATCTACAAAGGGCTTGACGATCTCAAAAGCCAGCTCGGCGTAGGACAGCTTGGACCAGGCGGCAATCTGCTCGGGGCTGTAGGTCGGTAGCGTTTGCGGCACGTACAGACCGCCATCGGGCGCGAGGCCGGTCAGCAGAACGTCTTCAAAATTCAGGGCGGGCGCTTTGCCGCGGGTACTGATGTATTTCATGGCTTGCCTGTTGTCTGTCTGTTGTTAGACGAAGAGTGTTAACCCGCGGTCTACCCCGCGAGAGATTCCACGCGAATGCGCACCACTTCATCGTCGATGCTGTCCAGCGACTGAATCTGTTCAACCGCACTCATCAGCGCTTTCTCGCGCGTGACATTGGTCAACAGAATCACCGGCACATGATCGGCATCTTCCGGCGGCTGCTTCTGAATCAAGGCTTCAATACTGATACCGGCATCGCTCAGGATCTGGGCGATTTGCGACAGAACACCGGGCTTGTCCAGCGCTGACATGCGCAGGTAGTAGGCGGTCTGAATTTCGTCGATGGCTTTGACCGGATGATCGCTCAGGGTGTCCTGATGGAAGGCCAGATACGGTACGCGGTGCTTGGGCTCGGCGGTCAGGGTACGCGCCACATCCACAACGTCAGCCACAACGGAAGAAGCCGTGGGTTCACTGCCCGCACCGGGGCCGTAGTACAGGGTCGGGCCAACGGCATCGGCCTTGACCAGAATAGCGTTCATCACGCCGTTTACATTGGCGATCAGGCGTTTCTCGGGAATCAGGGTCGGGTGAACTCGCAGTTCAATACCCTCGTCATCACAACGGGCAATACCCAAGTGCTTGATGCGATAGCCCAGCTCTTCCGCGTAATTTACGTCTTCGGTGGAGATGCGAGTGATGCCTTCAGTGTAGACCTTGTCGAACTGCAGCGGAATACCAAAGGCGATAGAGGCCAGAATTACCAGTTTGTGGGCGGCGTCGATACCTTCCACGTCAAAGGTCGGATCGGCTTCGGCGTAACCCAGCGCCTGAGCCTCGGCCAGCACATCGGCAAAATCGCGGCCTTTCTCGCGCATTTCGGTCAGAATGAAATTGCCAGTGCCGTTGATAATGCCGGCCAGCCATTCCACCTGGTTGGCGGCCAGACCTTCGCGCAGAGCCTTGATGATGGGAATACCACCGGCTACCGCCGCTTCAAAATTAACGCTGACGCCCTGTTCTTGGGCCGCCGCAAAAATCTCGTTGCCGTACTCGGCGATCAAGGCCTTGTTGGCGGTGACCACGTGCTTGCCGTTAGCGATGGCTTCCAGCACCAGATCGCGGGCCACGGTGGTGCCACCGATAAGCTCGACCACAATGTCGATCTCGGGGTTGCGGACTACCTCGAAAATATCGCGGGCTACCGGCACATCGCCAGTATCGCAGGCAGGATTGTCACGGCGGGCGCCAATCTGGGCGACCACAATATCCGCCCCAACGCGGGCCTGAATCGACTCACGGTTACGCGCCAGAACATTAAAGGTACCGCTACCAACGGTACCCAGACCACAAATGCCTACCTTAACGGGATTCAAGCTGCCTCTCCTCACGTGCCCTGCCCGGCTGACGCCGGCTGGCGGAAAATTGAAGGCGCGTATTCTAGCTTGAATTGGAGGCTAATACACCCGCAATCCCTCACCCCAACCCTCTCCCAAAGGGAGAGGGGGGGAACAGCCTCGATAGCGGACATCCTCTCCCATGGGGAGAGGTAGGTAGCACCCGTGATCGTGGGTACCCTCTCCCTCTGGGAGAGGGACGGGGTGAGGGGAAATCAGCCGGAATTAGCGTCAGTCCGCATCATTCGCTTGATATTGCGCAGGGCCTGCCGGGTGCGTTGCTCGTTCTCGATCAACCCAAAGCGCACATAACCCTCGCCGTACTCACCAAAGCCAATGCCCGGCGACACCGCCACCTTGGCCTCAACCAGGAGCTTTTTGGCAAATTCCAGCGAACCGAGCTCGCGATAAGCATCGGGAATGGGCGCCCAGACAAACATGGTCGCCTTGGGCGGCTCTACCTTCCAACCCATTTCATTGAGGCCACTGCACAGCACATCGCGGCGTTTTTGGTAGAGCTGGCGAATTTCCTCCACACAGCTCTGATCAGCCTCCAGCGCGTGAATCGCTGCCACCTGCACCGGCGTGAACATGCCGTAGTCGAGGTAGGACTTCATCCGCGCCAGTGCGGCAATCAGCGTCGGGTTGCCACAGCAAAAGCCCACTCGCCAACCGGGCATGTTGTAGCTCTTGGAGAGGGAATAGAACTCGACAGCGATATCCTTGGCGCCCTCGACCTGCAATATGGACGGTGCCTGATAGCCGTCGTAAACAAGATCAGCGTAGGCCAGATCCTGCACCACCCATATCTCGTGCTCACGAGCCACTTTCACGATCTTTTCGAAGAATTCGAGCTCAACACAGTGGGTCGTCGGGTTCGCCGGAAAATTCAGCACCAGCATCTTGGGCTTGGGCCAGCTGTTGCGAATGGCACTTTCCAGCTCATCGAAAAAGCTGTGCTCGTCGCTCATCGGCACGTGGCGAATATCGGCGCCGGCAATTACAAAGCCGTAGGGGTGAATCGGATAGGAAGGGTTCGGTACCAGAATCGCATCGCCGGGCCCGGTAGTGGCCAGCGCCAGATGGGCCAGCCCCTCCTTGGAGCCCAAGGTGACGATGGCTTCGGTTTCCGGGTTCAGATCGACGTCATAGCGCCGCTTGTACCAGTCACAAATGGCCTTGCGCAGACGCGGAATGCCACGTGACTGGGAGTAGCGATGGGTATCACCGCGCTGTGCGGTTTCAGTCAGTTTGTCGACAATATGCTTGGGAGTAGGCTGATCCGGGTTGCCCATGCCGAAATCAATCACATCCTCACCGCGCGCCCGCGCTGCCTGTTTCAATTCACCAATGATATTGAACACATAGGGCGGCAGACGACTGATGCGATGGAATTGATCCTTCACGGGCTCTCCTGAGGTTAGGGCTTATTTCCCTTGAGTAGCGACTCGAACCAGACTCTCGGCCGGCATATACCCCGGCACCAACTCACCACGGGTAGTAATAATGGCCGGCGTGCCGGTAACGCCCATTTCGCCGCCCAACAGATATTGCTCGGCGATCGGGTTGTCACAGGTCGCCGTGGCAATATTCTGGCCATTTTTCAGTTTGGTGAGTGCCTCTTGAGAATCTTTGGCACACCAGGCAGAAACCATTTTCGGCGCGGTGCGAGACTGGGCACCACGAGGGAAATCACGTGGGTATGCCAGATAGCGAACCTCAATCCCCATTTTGTTCAACTTCGGCACCTCGTTGTGCAACTTGCGGCAATAACCGCAATCCACGTCGGTAAACACATAGAGCGCACCCTTAAAATCACCTTCAGCCGGGAAGACGATCATATCCTTCAGCTTAACCTTCGCCATGCGATCTTTCCGCATTTGCTCGCGGCCGCGCTCGGCGATATTCACAAAGCCGCCGGGTGCGAGCTCAAACAGGTCACCGGTCAAGAAGTGCTTACCGTTTTCTGTCGCGTAGACTGTGGGGCCCTCTTTCAGGCTCACCTCGTACAATCCCGGCACCTCACTGGGCTTGACGTTTTCCACCTGAATATCCGGGCGGCTTTTGTGGAAAGCCTGACGAATGGTTTCAGCAGGGCTCGCCGCCCACGCCACAGAGGTCATTAGCAAAGCGCAGACCAGGGAAATTCGGCTAATAAAATGAAACATGCAGTAAAACCTTTAACGGCTGGATGTAAGAGTTATGAAAGCGGAAGTCTGAAACAGTTCCGGAAGGGGATCAACCGCGCGGATGGTGCTGCTGATGCAATTGCTTCATTCGCTCTCTCGCCACGTGAGTGTATATCTGTGTGGTACTCAGGTCACTATGACCCAGTAACAATTGCACCACCCGTAGATCGGCGCCGTGGTTTATCAAGTGGGTAGCGAAGGCATGGCGCAGGGTATGCGGCGAGAGATTACTGCGAATCCCTGCCCGCTGGGCATAAATCTTGATCCGGTGCCAGAAGGTCTGGCGGGTCATTTCCTGACCGCGCTGACTGGGAAACAAGACATCACCGCTTTTAATTAGCTCGGCGCGCCCCAACTGCAAAAAGCGCTGCAACCAGTACAACGCCTCTTCACCCATCGGCACCAAGCGCTCCTTGCTGCCCTTACCCATGACCTTAACGACGCCCTGATGCAAATTCAGCTGATGCAGTTTCAACCCAACCAGCTCAGACACGCGCAGCCCGGTGGCATAAAGCAACTCCAGCATGGCTTTGTCGCGTAGTTCGATCGCGATACTCTCGTCTGGCTGTGCGAGCAAGGCATCCACTTCTTCTTCGGACAGAGACTTTGGGAGCGGACGACCAAGTTTCGGCGATTCAATATTCAGGGAGGGATCGACCGGAATCCGGTTTTCCCTCAAGAGATAGCGGTAAAACCCACGCAGGCAGGACAACATGCGCGCCGAGCTGCGCGTCGATTGCCCTCTTTTTGCCAGCTCTCCCAACCATTCGAGCAGATCAGCCCGCGCGGCACTCGCGGGTTCAAGGTGGCGGGATTCCAGCCATTGGGCGAACAGAGTCAGGTCGCGACGATAGGAGGCCAAGGTATTATCACTGAGGCCTTTTTCCAGCCAGATGGCGTCGAGGTACTGATCGATAAGTGCAGTCATAGCAGGAGTTTAGCGGTCCGACAAGGCGACGCAAAGTGCCTACGCTAAACAAGCACTCCAACGACGAACTCGTCATTGCGAGGAGCGCAGCGACGAAGCAATCTCTACAGGCTGGCACCAAAACCCAAAGATTGCTTCACAAAGCTCGCAATGACATGCAGACATCAACCTACAAACGGCCATACCAATGGGATCAAAATCAAGGTCACCACCGCCGCCAAAATACTCAGCGGCACGCCGAGTCGCAGGTAATCGGAAAAACGATAACCTCCGGGCCCCATGACCATCAGGTTGGTTTGATAGCCCAGCGGCGTCATGAAGCTGGCACTGGCGGCAAACATAATCGCAAACACAAAAGGCACCGGGCTCACGCCCAAATTTTCGGCAATGCCCATCGCCACGGGAAACATCAACACCGCTGCGGCGTTGTTGGTAATCACTTCGGTGAACACCGTCGTCACCAGGTACACGGCGACCAGCGCAACCCATGGACTGTTGATACCCAAAGCAAACAAGCCCTGCACTAACCAATCGGCACTGCCACTGACCTCCATCGCAGTACCCAGACCGAAGGCCGCGGCGATAACCATTAACACCTGCAGGTTAACACTCACGTTCTGGCGCGCACTTTCGACGGAGACACAACCGCTTAACAGAAGGGCTGCCACCGCCAGCGCGGCGGCCTCCATCACCGACAGCCAACCAATCAGATTGATCAATACCATCGCCAGCAGGATGCCAGCCGCCAACGGCGCGCGAGCAAAATCCGGCGGCGTGGAATCACGCAGAGGGCTGACCAGCAGAAAATCGCGTTGAAAGCGATATTGCTCGACAAAATGCTCACTGGTTTCGAGCAGCAGGGTATCGCCTACCGCCAAAACCGTTTCACCGACTTTGCCTTCCAAACGCCGGCCTTCGCGACTGATACTGAGAATGGCTGCCTGATAGCGGGTGCGGAATGCGCCCTCTTTCACGGATTTATTCAGCGCAGGAAATTCCGGGCCGATCACCACTTCCACTAAACGCCGCTGATGGTGATAGAGCGATAACTTATGGGCCTTGCCGTGTGTCGACACAAGCCCGTTAATTCGCTGCAGCTCACGGGCACACTCGGGCGCGCCGACAAAGGTCAGCACATCACCCGTTTGCAATATGCGCTCTGGCCCTACGGCGGTAAACAACTCGCCGTCGCGCTCTATGTCTGTAAGGTAGCCGTGACTCAGATTGCGCAGCCCGGCCTGCTGAATCGACTTGCCGGCCAGCGGGCTGTTATCGCGAACCGTCATTTCCACCCGGTATTCGCGGGCGTTTTCAGCCTGCGCAACTGGGCTCTCACGCTCGCGCAGCAAGCGTGGTGCAAAGATCGCCATAAACAAGGCGCCCACGAGCATCAACGGCACGCCGACCCAGGCCAGTTCGAAAATCGGAAAACCCTCAAAGCCACGCTGTTGCCAGAGGCCATCCACCACCAGATTGGTACTGGTACCGATCAGGGTGCAGGTGCCTCCGAGAATGGCCGCGAAACTCAGCGGCATCAGCAGGTGAGAAACCGACAGGCGAAAGCGCTGGGCCCAATCCTGCACCGCGGGAATCATCATCGCCACAACCGTGGTGTTGTTGAGAAAGGCACTCAGTGCAGCGGTGGGAAATATCAGCCGGCTCTGTGCACTACCTCTCGACGAGGGCTGACCGAGCAGACGGTGAGATAACCAGTAAATAGCACCGGTATCGCGCAGGGCAGCGGCGACCACATACAACAGCGCCACTGTAATCAATCCCGGGTTGGCAAAACCTGCCAGCGCTTCGGGCACACTGACAACTCCCGTCAGCAACAGGACCAACAAGGCCCCCAGCATGATGGCATCGGCGGGCAAACGGTTGTGAATCAGGGTCGTCACTACCCCGAGCAAGACCAGCAATGTAAAGGCGATATCAAAACTCATACCGAGCAACCCACCAAACCACTACCAGATTTCCGCACCCAAAAATTACGCCCCACAACGAAAAAAGGCACCTCCTCTCGGAGATGCCTTTCTCGAAAAAGCACGCTGCCAAAATGCAGCGGAAATACCCTTACGACTTGGTATCCAACTTTTCTTTGATACGTGCTGCCTTACCGCTACGCTCACGCAGGTAGTACAGTTTGGCTTGACGTACGTCGCCGCGACGCTTAACGGTGATGCTGTCAACCAGCGGGCTGTGCGTCTGGAAAGTACGCTCAACGCCTACACCGTGAGAAATTTTGCGGACTGTGAATGCAGAGTTGATGCCACGATTGCGCTTGCCCAGTACCACACCTTCAAAGGCCTGCAGACGCTCGCGGTTACCTTCCTTAACTTTCACCTGAACCACAACGGTGTCGCCAGGGCTGAACTCGGGCAGATCCTGCTTGATCTGTTCTGCATTCAGTTCCGCGATAATTTTGTTGCTCATGGCACACTCCTCAATAAAGTCATAGCTTCACAGCTATTGGCTAGTCTGCTCGCTGATATATTCGGCGAGCAGCTCCTGTTGCTCTTTGTTTAACGTGACCCGATCCAATAGATCCGGGCGACGCTCCCAGGTTCTTGCCAGCGACTGCTTCAGCCGCCAACGTCGAATTCGTTCATGATCACCACTGAGCAGTACCTCCGGCACTTGCTCGCCCCGGTAATCTTCAGGGCGGGTGTAGTGGGGGCAATCCAGCAAGCCATCCACAAAAGAGTCTTCAACCGCCGATTGCGCATGCCCCAAGACACCGGGCAGCAGACGTGCGACTCCGTCTATCATCACCATGCCAGCCAGCTCACCGCCGCTCAGCACGTAGTCACCGATCGACCATTCCTCGTCGACTTCTGCCTGTAGCAGACGTTCGTCGACGCCTTCATAGCGACCGGCGAGCAAAATCCATTCTTCTCGCGTTGCCAGTTCACTGAGCGCCGCCTGATCCAGCGGCCGCCCCTGTGGTGACAAATAAGCCACTCTGGCTTTGGGCAATGCCTGTCTTGCCGCAGCAAGGGCATCACTCAGGGGCTCGGTCTTCATGACCATGCCCGGCCCGCCTCCGTAGGGCCTGTCATCAACCGTTTGATGACGATCGTGAGTAAAGTCCCGCGGATTCCAGCTCTGAAGCGATAACAGGCCATTCTTAATGGCCCGCCCAGTAACGCCATAATCCGTTACCGCAGCCAGCATTTCCGGGAACAGGGTGATGAATCCGATTTTCACCCCTAAAACTCCGGATCCCACTCCACCTGCATGACACCGGCGGCGAGATCAATCTCTGTGATGAACTGACCCGGCAGATAGGGAATCAATCGTTCCCGCTCATCCAGACTGCCCTCACAGGGTTTTACCACCAGCACATCGTTGGCGCCGGTTTCGAGCAGGTGATCTACCCTGCCCAACAACAGGTCGTCTCCCCCTGCTGTCACTTTCACCAACAAATCTTGCAGCTGGTGCCAGTAGTATTCGTCTTCGGGCAGTGCCGGCATCGCATCGCGGCGAATCGCCAGTTCACACCCGGCCAGTTCTCTGGCCACTTCCCGATCATCCACCCCTTCCAGCGCGGCGATCAGGGTTTTGCCGTGGCGCCGTCCTTCCATAATGGTGACGGGTTGCCACTGCCCTGCTTTTTTCATGAACACCTCGCGGTATTCAAGCAGGTTGGTCATAGGGTCGGTGTAGGAATACAGCTTCACCCACCCTTTGACACCATAAACTGTCGACACTTTGCCGACAGTTACCAGGTCATCCGACGCGTTCACCAGATGCCTGACGCTGAATTAAGCAGCTTGCTGAGCTGAAGCTTCTTCAACCAGCTTGGCGACACGCTCGGACAGCTGGGCGCCTTTAGCTACCCACTCTTCGATGCGGGCGGTATCAACACGCAGACGCTCTTCCTGACCACGGGCGATCGGGTTGAAGAAACCCACGCGCTCAATGAAACGACCGTCGCGAGAGTTGCGGCTGTCGGTGACAGTCAGGTGGTAGAACGGACGCTTTTTGGAGCCGCCACGTGACAAACGAATAGTTACCATGCTTTTGAATTTCCTACGTTTTTTGGCCAACTCCCGAAAGAGCCAGCCCATCTTCAAATCAGTATCAGGCGCCGGAAGACAAACCGGACCCTGTAAAGGCGCGACATTCTACGGGAAAGCGCGCCGAAATGGAACGTTTTTTCAGTGCCTTAGGGCAGGCTGATCACATACCCGGAAAGCGGCCGCCGCCACCCATGCCGCCGGGGGGCATCATACCGCCCATGCCGCGCATCATATTGGCCATACCGCCCTTCTTGGTCATCTTCTTCATCATCTTCTGCATCTGCTTGTGCTGCTTGAGCAGACGGTTCAGATCCTGCAGCTCGGTGCCAGAGCCCAGTGTGATGCGCTTCTTGCGCGAACCATTCAACAGGTCGGGATTACGGCGCTCAGCGGGGGTCATGGAGTCGATGATGGCCTCCATACGCTTGAACATCTTGGTGTCGATCTGGCTCTGGGCCTGCTGGGCCATCTGCCCCATGCCCGGCAGCTTGTCGAGCATGCCGGTAATGCCGCCCATGTTCTGCATTTGCTGAAGCTGGTCCTTCAGGTCTTCCAGGTCAAATTTCTTGCCCTTTTTGATCTTCTTGGCGAGCTTCTCGGCTTTTTTCTTGTCGAGCTTCTGCTCGGCTTCTTCAATCAGCGACAGCACGTCACCCATGCCGAGGATGCGCGAGGCAATACGATCCGGGTAGAAGGTTTCCAGTGCGTCGGTCTTTTCACCCACACCCAGGAATTTGATGGGCTTGCCGGTGATGTGCTTGACCGAGAGGGCCGCACCGCCGCGTGAATCGGCGTCGGATTTGGTCAGCACCACACCGGTCAGCGGCAGGGCTTCACTGAAAGCCTTGGCGGTATTCGCCGCATCCTGACCGGTCATGGCATCAACCACGAACAAGGTCTCAATCGGCTTGATAGCGCCGTGCAGCTCCTTGATCTCGGCCATCATGGCCTCATCCACCGCCAGACGACCGGCGGTATCGACGATCAGTACGTCGTGGAATTTCAGCTTGGCTTCTGCCAGCGCGGCGTTGGCGATATCTACTGGCTTCTGCTCGGCGGTACTGGGGAAGAAAGTCGCACCGACATCAGCCGCCAGCGTTTCCAGCTGTTTGATGGCCGCCGGACGGTATACGTCGGCACTGACCACCATAACCTTCTTCTTTTCTTTCTCTTGCAGGTAGCGCGCCAGCTTGGCTACCGAAGTCGTCTTACCGGCACCCTGCAGACCCGCCATCAGAATGATCGCCGGTGGCTGGGTCGCAAAGTTCAGGGGCTCGGCCTGCGAACCCATGACCTTTTCGAGTTCTTCCTGAACGATTTTGACAAACTGCTGGCCGGGGCTGAGGCTCTTGCTGACTTCCTGCCCCACTGCGCGCTCGCGCACGATATCGACAAAGTCCTTGACCACCGGCAACGCGACATCAGCTTCCAGCAGGGCCTTACGCACTTCGCGCATGGTGTCCTTGATGTTGTCCTCAGTCAGGCGCGCCTGTCCGGTCACCGCGCGCAGGGTGGAGGATAAACGTTCGGTCAAATTCTCAAACATGCCAATCAGCTCTCTTGCCCGTGCCCCGCTCAGTCGACAGGGCCTTGTTAACACGCTTACAATCGTGCTCTAAAAATCGAAGGGCGGCATTATAACGAACTAATGCCCCGAGCCCCACCGGAAACAGCCGTTTTGACACGGCGCAGCGTTTAAAGGACAGCGTACCCACACCATGAATACGGCTCTCAGTTTGCTGGCTATCGCTTTCTATACGATTGCTACCGTGCTGTTGTGGCAGGAAATCCGCCAGGGCCACGCACGCTACAAGCTGGCGCTGGTGCTGGGTATCGTCGCCACATTCTGCCACGGCACGGCCAGCTTTCTGGGCATGTTTACCCCGCGAGGCATGAATATCAGCCTGACCGAAATGAGCCTGCTAATCAGCTGGTTTGTGGTCGTCATCACCCTGATCAGCGGCATGCTACGCCCCCTGCTCAACATTCTGGTGATGATCTTCCCCTTCACCGCGGTCATTCTGGTCATCACCCTGTTCACCGAGGCTGAACCTCGACTGATCGCCCAGCCCGGCGGCATGATGTTCCACATTGCCCTCTCTGTACTGAGCTACAGCGTGCTGACCATGGCTGCGCTGCAGGCAATCGTGCTGGCCATTCAGGAATATCGACTCAAACACCATCAACTGCGCGGCATCCTCAAGGCGCTGCCACCGCTGGTGACGATGGAAGCCATGCTGTTTGAGCTGGTGTTGATCGGTTTTATTCTGCTGACACTTTCCATTGGTAGCGGCTTCTTTTATGTCGACGACCTGTTTACCCAGCATCTGGTGCATAAAACCGCCTTTTCCATTATGGCCTGGGGCTGTTTCGGTATTCTGCTGATCGGCCGCCACCAGCTGGGCTGGCGCAGCCGCACCGCGATCCGCTGGACGCTGGCTGCCTTCGCTCTGCTGCTGCTCGGCTACGTGGGTTCCAAATTCGTGCTGGAAATACTGCTGAATCGCATCTGAGGTTGCGAGAAGGGGGGAAATTCTTCAAGATAGCCGCCTGAATTCGATTACGGGGTTTACGGCTTCTTGAACGAGGCACCGCTGGGTTTCCTTTTTGGCCTGATTGGCTTTCTGATTCTCCTCTCTGGTTTTTTCTCTGGCTCTGAAACTGGCATGATGGCGCTCAACCGCTATCGCCTGCGTCATTTGAGCAAGAGCGGGCACAAGGGCGCCCAAAAAGCCAGCAAACTCCTCGAAGAACCCGAGAGCCTGATCAGCACCATTCTGATCGGTAACAATCTGGTCAATAACCTCGCCGCAGCAACGGCCACCATTCTCGCCATTCGCCTCTACGGCGACAGCGCTGTGGTGATCGCCTCCATTTTGCTGACGCTGGTGTTTCTGGTCTTTGCCGAAATCATCCCCAAGACGATCGCGGCCTACAAATCCGAGGCCGTCGCCTTCAAGGTCAGCTATATTCTGCTGCCACTGAAAGCCCTGCTCCACCCACTGATCTGGATCATCAATCACTTTATCCGCGGCTTTCTGCGCCTCACCGGCTTTGAAGCCAAAAACGACGCCGAACACCTGAGCATCGACGAACTGCGCACGATTGTCGGCGAAGCCGGCCAGATGATCCCCCAGCGCCACCAGCATATGCTGATGAATATCCTCGATCTGGAACAGGTCACGGTCGACGACATCATGATTCCGCGCAACGAGGTGTACGGTATTGATCTCGAAGACAGCCACGATGTGATTCTGAAGCGCCTGCAGGAATCAGAATTCACCCGCATGCCGGTGTTCCGCGAAGACATCAACAATATTGTTGGCATTCTTCATCAGCGCGATGTGATTAGCAGCATCAATACCCGCGGCGAAGTCGATCTGGACAAGCTGATGGGCATTATCAAAGAGCCCTACTTCGTACCGGAAAGCACACCTCTGCATACCCAGCTGTTTAACTTCCAGAAACACAAACACCGTCAGGGTGTAGTGGTCGACGAATATGGCGTGGTGCAGGGCATTATCACGCTGGAAGATCTGCTGGAAGAAATCGTTGGCGAGTTCACCTCCAACCTGCTGGAAGAGATCAACAAAGATATCGTCAACCTGAAGGACGGCACTCACCGCATTGACGGCACGGCCACGATTCGCGACGTCAACAAATCACTGAAGTGGGAACTACCGACAGACGGCCCGAAAACACTGAATGGCCTGTTGCTGGAGCATCTGGAATCCTTTCCGGATGGCCCTTGCTGCGTCAACCTCAACGGCTGCCGTTTTGAAATAGAAGCGCTAAAAGACAACCGCATTGAAAGCGTACTGGCCTGGAAAAAACCGAAGAAGACCAAGAAGAAAAAAAGCGACTGACATTGTTGCGCTTTCGCACTTTGACTCCAACCCCGCTAATCCGGTTAACTCACGGCTTCACTTGGCTTTGAGGAAGACCCCATGAAAATCGATATTCCCGACGCCCTCCCCAACTGGATTCGCGAGCATATTGAACTCTACCTGCGCGACCCGGAAAAAGCTCACCTCTGGGACAGTAGCCTCGGCGGCGGCAAAGGCCTGCTACACACTCTGCTGCTGATTACCCGCGGCAAAAAAAGCGGCGAGTTGCGCCCCCTGCCGCTTATTTATGGCGAGGACAACGGCAACTACATTGTGATCGCTTCGAAAGGCGGCGCGCCTGAACATCCCGCCTGGTATACCAATCTGCAGGCCAACCCTGAGTGTGAAATTCGCGTGGGTAGCAAGCAGATGACGGCACTAGCCCGCACCGCCAGCGGTGAAGAAAGAGAACGTTTGTGGGCCAAGATGTCTGCGATCTACGCGCCCTACAATGATTACCAGAAAGCCGCAGGCGACCGGGTGATTCCAGTAGTCGTGCTGGAGCCGACTGAGGGTTAACGCAGCAGGCGTCGAAAGGTTCGTTTGAACGAATGGGAAATCGTTGTCCAATCTACTGGAAAGATAATGGGCAGCGATTGCCCCTCGCGCCAGGCCGGATTCAAGCGCTCGAAATTCTCAGTAAGTAGCTGAGCTTCCTCGCCCCGCGCCACCGACTCTGAATCCGCGATATTCTGATTCACCACCACGCCGGGCTCAGGTTTCCAATCCTCACCGAAATAATGACGGGAGAAATAATCCAGCGCGTGACGTTCCCACGCCGTGGTTTTGTCATCGTGCAGGGCCCGCACATTGCCTGTGGAGCGCGCCAGCGATACGTAACTTTGCGGGAAGGCCGTGGTAACAAAATACAGATGTCGCAAACCATAGCGCCGGAAAGCTTTGGGCAGAATCAACCACGGCGCAAGCATGGTTTTGTAGTGGCCGCGATAGTCCTTATCAAAATAAAAGTACTTGGAATAAAACAGCAAGCCCTTACGGCTTTCATGTTCTACTGGAATCTGGGCGATGGTGAAAAAACCGCCAAGGGTTCCATCCGGAGCATGAAAAGACGCCACCAGCGAATTGTCCGCTGAGATAAATTCCGAAAAGTAAGCTTTGTCGGCCTCTTCTGACTTGCTCAGGGTGATATAGCGGAGGCGCAAGGCCCAGAGTTCGTGTATCAATTCTGGCGACAGGGCCGGCCCGTCGGTCAAACGAATGGAAAGCGGTTTCGCCACAGCGTATACATCTCTTTTAAGGTTTTATTATTGTTGAATAACTGATCAATAGATCAGGCGAGATTATAGTGCTCTTTCATCCGCTGCCGCGATTCAATGACCACGGCGCGCTTTTTGTCTTCGGAGTAATCAGACCAGTCAGTGATTTCTTTCAGTGTGCGGAAACAGCCCACGCACAGATCGTCGTCATCCAACGAACACACACTGATGCAGGGGGATTTAACTGGCATAGCTTTTACAAGGTTGGCGTTATCCGTCATCAATCTGCCTGATCATCTACTTTGAGGTCACGGCGAAAACGCTGGCCATTTTCCACGTAGTGGCTTGCTGAAAGTCTCAGCGCCGCCTGCTCATCGTCCGATAACATGCGCTTCACCTTAGCGGGCGCACCCAGCACCATGGAACCATCGGGAATCTCGGTGCCTTCGGTTACCAAGGCATTGGCCCCTATCAGACAGCCCTTGCCAATTTTTGCGCCGTTCAAAACCACCGCATTAATACCAATCAAACTACCATCGCCGATCTTGCAGCCGTGCAGCATGGCCTTGTGGCCAACCGTAACGTCTTCACCGATTTCCAGCGGCAGACCGGGATCTGCGTGCAGAACCGAGCCATCCTGAATATTGGTACGCGCGCCAATGGAGATTTTTTCGGCGTCGCCGCGAACCACTACGTTAAACCAGATGCTGACTTTTTCTGCCAGCGATACATTGCCGATCACGGTGGCGTTATACGCAATGAACTGATCGTCACCCTCGCGTTGAACCTTCAGGTCACCCAGTTGAAACAGCATTATTTCTCTCCTGTACGCGTCTCGATGGGCAAGTTTGCATCGAGCAGTTCATTGAGCATGTCGGCCAAAACCATCGCCGTCACGCCCCAGATATCGTATTCCTGAAACTGGAAGCGGGCCACGCGCTTAGTGATACCCTTGTCCAGCACTTCCACCACCGAGAACAGCCTACCATCAATCAGCTCGTCGAGGGGCACGTAGAAGGCCGCATCCAGTTCGCCGTAGTTGATCTCGAAATCCAGCCCCGCCGACAGAATACCCAGATAGGGCGTCATGCGGATATTGGTGCGGGTAATGCGCTGATCCAGCGGGCCCAGGCATTCAAACTGATCGGCAGCGACGCCCACCTCTTCTTCCATCTCCCGCACGGCGGTATGCAGCAGGTCGTGATCGTCGTCATCTTCCTTGCCGCCGGGAAAGGCAATCTCACCCGCATGCAAACTCAGATTAGGCGAGCGTTGAGTTAACAGTACACCGGGGCGATCGCTGTTATTCACCGCCACCACCACCGCCGCATCCGGGTAATCTCCATCAATGGTGCGGGCCTCGTAATCGCCAATGCGATCACGCAGGGTCTGCAGTAGCGGGGAATTACTCATCAATATCCACCAGCTGGATCACTTCAAAGGCGGGTTCTTCATAGGGGTGAGCGTCGCGCAAGGCGCTGACAACTGCTTTCAGGCGCGATTCCTCACAGAGCATTTCCACCCGATATTCGGCGACGGTTTCAATTTCACCCTGCTGACCGATAAAAGGCTTGCTGCCGTCCAGCGGCCGGAACTGACCCTGCCCCAAGGTCTGCCAGGCGCAGCAGTCGTAGTCACCCTGACGCCCGGCACCGGCGGCAAAAAGCGCCGTTTTGACTTCTTCCGTATGGGTTTCGGGTATGAAGACAATCAGCTTGTACATCGCTCCTCCCGTTGCTGGCTTTCATAAAAGGCGTCGGCAAAGGCATCCAGCGCATTGTTCTCAATCGCCTTGCGAATACCCGCCATATGGTTCTGGTAAAAGCGCAGGTTGTGAATGGTATTGAGCTGGGCGCCGAGGATTTCCTTGCAGCGATCCAGATGGTGCAGGTAGCCCCTCGAGAAATTCTGGCAGGTATAGCAGTCGCAGTTTTCATCCAGCGGCGCCGTATCGTGGCGATGACGCGCATTGCGGATTTTAACCACACCGCCCGAGGTAAACAGGTGACCGTTGCGGGCGTTGCGGGTGGGCATCACGCAGTCAAACATATCCACGCCCCGGCGCACGGCTTCGAGAATATCTTCCGGCTTGCCGACGCCCATCAGGTAGCGAGGCTTATCCGCCGGCATGGTGTGGGCAAGATGATCCAGCACGTTGAGCATGTCTTCTTTCGGCTCACCTACCGATAATCCGCCAATGGCATAACCGTCAAAGCCGATCTCGGCCAAACCTTTCAGCGATTCTTCGCGCAGATTCGGGTACATGCCGCCCTGCACAATGCCAAACAGCGCAGATGGATGATCGCCGTGTGCTTCGCGGCTGCGCGCAGCCCAGCGCAAGGAGAGCTCCATGGAATCCCGCGCCTGCTTTTCAGTCGCAGGGTACGGCGTGCACTCGTCAAAGATCATGACAATGTCGGAGCCAAGATCGTGCTGCACACCGATGGAGGTTTCCGGATCGAGGTAGACCTTGCTGCCATCGACGGGTGACTGAAAGCTCACACCCTCTTCCGTAATCTTGCGCAGCTTGCCCAGACTCCACACCTGAAAACCGCCAGAGTCGGTCAGGATGGGCCCTTTCCAGCCGCTGAAATCGTGGAGGTCACCGTGGGCTTTAACCACTTCGGTGCCCGGCCGCAGCATCAGATGAAAGGTATTACCCAGAATAATTTCCGCGCCGATCTCTTCGATATCCCGCGGCAACATCCCTTTTACGGTGCCGTAGGTGCCCACCGGCATAAAGGCCGGAGTCTGCACTTTACCGCGACTGAAGGTCAGCTCGCCGCGACGGGCTTCCCCATCGCTGCCACTGATACTGAAAGACATATCGCAGTTGCGGGACACGCTTATACTCCTGACGCTTGGGTAGACGTAGAGGGAAAGACCAGCATGGCATCCCCGTAACTGAAAAATCGATAGCGCTGCTCGACGGCTTCTGCGTAGGCCGACAGCACCTGCTCGCGCCCGGCCAGCGCACTGACCAGCATAATCAGGGTGGATTCGGGCAGATGGAAATTGGTCAGCAGCATATCCACACTGTGGAAGGTATAACCGGGGTAGATAAAGATGTCACTTTCGCCGGTGTAAGGCGCAATCTCTCCAGACTGGGAGGCGGTTTCCAGACTGCGCACCGAGGTGGTTCCCACCGCCACAACCCGACCACCGCGCGCTCGGGTGGCTTTCACCGCCTCGCAGACTGCTTCGTCTACCTCGAGATATTCCGCGTGCATGTGGTGGTCCTGAATATTCTCCACCCGCACCGGCTGAAAGGTGCCCGCTCCCACATGCAGGGTCACAAAGGCTGTTTCCACGCCCTTGTCGCGGGCTTTGGCCAGAATCTCATCGGTAAAATGCAGGCCCGCTGTGGGCGCGGCCACCGCGCCGGGCTTTTCGGCGTAAACCGTCTGATAGCGCTCTTCGTCGAGGGTTTCGTCGGCACGATCTATATATGGGGGCAGCGGCATATGACCGATGGCTTGCAATACAGTGAGCACCGGCTCATCAAATTCCAGCTCGAACAACTCGCCCTGCCGGCCCAGCATGGTGCAGTGAGAGTGCACCTCGCCCTCATGCTGGCGCACCAGCGACAACCGTGCGCCGGCCTTGGGGGATTTGCTGGAGCGCACATGCGACAACACCGTGCGCTCGCCAGTTACCCGCTCAACCAGGAATTCCAGCTTGCCGCCGCTTTCCTTATGACCAAAGATTCGACCGGGAATCACGCGGGTATTGTTGAACACCAGCAGGTCGCCGGCGCGCAGAAAATCCAGAATATCCGGAAACTGGCGATGCTGAACCTCGCCTCGGGCGCCATCAAGTACCAGCAGTCGGCTCTCGTCGCGCCGGGCAGCCGGATAGCGGGCAATCAGCTCGTCGGGCAAGTCAAAATGAAAGTCGCGGGTTTTCATGGGGGTAATGATCATAAAACAGGCGCGAAGGTTACCGGAAAACGCAATTTCCCTCCAGTTGAGTGTGAAACCCTTTGACCCCATCAATCGGGTTGCTATAATCGCGCGCTCTTTCATCCTGTGCCAGAGTGGTGAAATTGGTAGACACAGGGGATTCAAAATCCCCCGGGGTAAAACCCGTGCCGGTTCGAGTCCGGCCTCTGGTACCATTTAAAAAAACCCTCCGATAATTCAGCCCATTGCGCTTCAGAACAAGTGTACCCCGGCCGGACGAGAACCGGAGAGGTTCGTCGCGCTAGCACCACATGACAATCTAGTCACCTACCTTCAAGCCTGAGGCACAAAGCCCCAGTAATGTTACACTTCCATCCCGCTGCGACAGGCCCTTATTCCCGGCAGCCCAAAAACAAAAAAGACTGACAGGAAGTAACATGCGACAGAAATCTCAACAGGCACTGCTGGCCGCCTTCTTGGCTGGCACCAGTACTGTGGTTCTCAGTGCCGAGCTGGAACAAGTCATCGTTTCCGCCAACCGTATCGAACAGACCCAACAGCCACTGAACAGCCTTTCCGTGATCGGCGAACAAGCCATCGACCGGGTTTCCCATACGCACATTAATGAACTGTTGAACCGCGCGCCGGGTGTCTGGATTTCACGCGGTAATGGTCAGGAGCATCTGACCGCAATTCGTTCTGCGGTACTGACCGGCGGCGGGTCCTGCGGTGCCTTTTATATGGCACAGGATGGCATTCCCCTGCGCGCTCCCGGCTTTTGTAACGTTAATCAGCTGTTTGACGCCAATAGCGAGCAGGCTGCACGGGTAGAAGTGATTCGCGGGCCGGGTACCGCCGTGCACGGCTCGAACGCGCTGAATGGGGTGATCAATGTGATCACCAAAGCCCCAAGCGAAGAACCCTCCACGCGAATTTCTGCTGAAGGCGGCCCTCACGATTACGGCCGGGTAAAGCTGGAGCACAGCCAGGGCAATGAAACTCATCGCTTTGGTTTTTACGGCAATGGCGCCCATGACGGCGGTTATAAAGATGACTCTGGGTTCGACCAGCAGAAGATGACCCTGCGCTATGACTACTCCGGCTCTACCTGGAGCAACCAGAATGTGCTGACCGCGACCAACCTGAATCAGGAAACCGCAGGTTTTGTACTGGGTCAGGATGCTTACAAGGTTGATGCCCTGAAAAAATCCAACCCCAACCCCGAAGCCTACCGCGATACCAGCAGCGGCCGTTTTTATAGTCGCTGGGAGCGTGAAGGCAGTCAGGACACGCACTTTGTTGTAACACCCTACCTGCGTTACACTGAAATGGCGTTTCTGCAGCACTTTCTTCCCGGCACACCGCTTGAAGAAAACGGCCAGAAAAGCGCCGGGGTGCAAACTGCTTTTTACAGCAACCAGGGTTCACACACCCGACTGCACTATGGCTTCGATCTTGATCTTACCGAAAGCTATTTAAGGGAAACGCAAGAAACGCCAACCTTTACCCGCTTCGGCACAGGCTTTCCCGGCGGCAAGCACTATGACTATGAAGTGGATGCAACAACCGCTGCATGGTTCGTCGGCGGCACTTGGCATCCCAAAGTCGAGCGCGAACTGAGCGCTGGCGTTCGCTATGAAATTCAACGCTACGACTACGATAACCTCATGCTCGACGGAAACACCGATGAAAACGGTGTGCCCTGCGCAAGCCCCTGTCGCTATACCCGTCCGGCGGACGACAAAGACAATTTCTACAACTGGTCTGGAAACCTCGGCTACCGCGAAGCCCTCAGCGACACCGTCGATGCGGTCGTTCACTTTTCTCGTGGCTTCCGCGCGCCGCAGGCAACGGAACTCTACCGCCTGCAATCCGGCCAGATAAAAGCCGATCTGGATTCTGAAGAAGTCACCAACGCCGAGATTGGTCTGCGCGGCAACTGGTCACGGGTCAGTGCGTCCATCACCGCTTACCGTCTGGAAAAAGACAACATCATTCTTCAGGACAGCAATCGCCAAAACGTGAGCGGTGGCAAAACCCTACGCCGCGGTATTGAACTGGAACTCGGCTGGAAGATTCTCGACAACCTGCGTTTTGACTTTCAGGGCAGCTACGCCAAGAGCCAGTACGACAACGACGTGTTGGGTGTAGAGGATAACGAGATCGACACAGCACCTCGTCAGATGGCTAGCGCCCAACTGCTGTGGAAGCCCTTCTCTACTACCAGTGCAGAAGTGGAATGGGTTCACGTCGGCGAGCACTACCTGAATGAAGCCAATACGGCGATGTATGACGGCCACAATCTGGTGAACCTGCGTTTGGCACAGGGCCTTACCAAGGGTCTGGAAGTTTCGCTGCGAGTCACCAACGTGACCGATGAAGATTATGCAGAGCGAGCGGATTTTGCGTTTGGTAACTATCGCTACTTTATCGGCGAGCCGCGTAGTGCTTATGTGGGGTTTACGGCGGAGTTTTAATCAACACCTCCCTCACCCCGACCCTCTCCCACAGGGAGAGGGTGCACACTGAGCAGGATTAGCTCAAAGGCGGAATCCCCACCGCCTTCTTAACCTTCGCCAACAGCTTCCCTGCTCGCGCTCTAGCCTTTTCCGCACCCTTGCGCAGTTCCGCATCCACAAAGGCTGGATCAGCCATCAGCTTTTCATATTCGTCACGCGCTGAAGACAGCTCTTCGTTAATCAAACCGCCCAGCTCTTTCTTGGCCTGTCCCCAGGCAATGCCCTCTTCGAACTGCTTGCGCATCCATGCGGTTTGATCCTTGCTGGCAAAGGCCTGCCAGATCTGAAATACCGTTGAGGTATCCGGGTCTTTCGGTTCACCGGGTTCCAGCAGATTGGTTTTGATCTTGTTGATCGACTTCTGCATTTTCTTTTCGGTGAGAAACAGCGGGATGGTGTTGCCGTAGCTTTTGCTCATCTTGCGACCATCCAGGCCGTTCAATACCGCAACGTTGTCGTCAATCTGCGCTTCCGGCAGGGTAAAGGTTTCGCCGTAAAGGTGATTAAAGCGCTGGCCGATATCGCGGGCCATTTCGATATGCTGAATCTGATCGCGACCGACCGGCACCTTATGGGCATTAAAGGCGAGAATATCGGCGGCCATCAAAATCGGGTAACTGAACAGGCCCATGGTGACACCGTAGTCCGGGTCTTGCTGCTCGTCTTCATTGGCTTGTACCGCCGCCTTATAGGCGTGGGCGCGGTTCATCAGGCCTTTGGCGGCGACGCAGGTCAGCACCCAGGTCAGTTCCGGAATTTCCGGCACGTCAGACTGGCGGTAAAAGGTGGTGTTGTCAGTATCCAAACCCAGCGCCAGCCAAGTGGCGGCAATCTCGCGGGCCGACTGTTGAACTTGCGCCGGATCGTGGCATTTGATCAGGGCGTGGTAGTCCGCCAGGAAAAAGTAAGAGTCAAAATCAGAGGATTTGCTCGCGGCAATGGCCGGGCGAATCGCGCCCACATAGTTTCCGAGGTGGGGAGTACCGGTGGTAGTGATGCCGGTCAGAACGCGAAGCTTGTCGGATGACACTGAGGGGCTCCAGAATAATCACAGGGTAAACGAAGGCGCCTATGATACTGGCTCTCAGCCGAAATTGTTACCAAGTGCCTGCCCGATAGCCTGCCGGTATGGCTTCTCCAGAGCCTCCCAACTCAGCCGGAAAATATCAGGCGCTGGCGGCAGCCCCCACTCTGCCCAGCGCGATAGCTGATCCGCCAGCGCTTCACTCTCAGCAGCAGAGTCATCCTTAAATCCGGGGTAGCGATAGGCTTCGTTAAAAAACTCCGGATAACACAGTCTGTCCGGCAGCAAGGGCACACACCCCGCCTGAACCGCCTCCATGATCGACAGCCCCTGAAAGTCGTGCAGAGAGGTTGAAAGCACCACATCCTGCTTTTGCAGCAAAGCAAGGTACTCCTCCCGATCCGCGATAAATTCCGGGCAAGTCACTGTCACACTGCCTTGGGGCAAGGCCAGCAGCGCCTCCATGGCGGGCGGTATTTTGCGGAATCGCTGTCCGAGCACGGTCAATTGCAGAGACACCTTGCGTTTATTCAGCACAGAGACCAGTGCTAACAGGCGATCGACGCCCTTGTCATACTCCCAGCGATGATTCCAGACCACACGCAAGGGCTCGCCCAACCCTCTCACCCTTGCCGGTGAATCCATGCGCACCAGCGGTACCGGCAATACCTGAGCGCGAGCACGCACATTCTTAAACCACCCCGCCGCAGGTACCTGATCCGGCAGTTTTCGGCAAAGCGCTTCGCAACCCGCCAGCAAGGTATCCAGATTAAATTGCGAGTTGAACCAGAGCGCATCAGCCGCCAGCGCTGCGTAAAGGTTGACCATCTGCGGCTCCACCCGCTGTTGCGCGGCGCCCTCCGGCGAAGGCGGATATGCAAATTGGTTCTCGTGAAAGTACGCCACCCATGGCACGTTGCGCCACGCCGGCACCAAGCCCCGCAGCGTCGCAATATCAACTGTGGAGGTGGCAATAATCAGATCAAAGCGTGCATGCAACTGAGTTTGATCGCTACTCAGCCAGCTCAGGGGATTGCCGCGAATTCGCCAATTGAAATAGCGCGGCGGCAGGGTAAGCGCGTCCCATTGATATTCCGGCAGCGCGGTCATCATGCCCTGCAGCCAATAGTCATGGCTGGCGGCGTGATAGGCAGATAAAACGAGAATTCGCATAGCTGAGGTGACGTCTTATAAAGGCGCCACCCTAGCCTATTTTACGTCAGCTGTCGCCGCCCCTATCGGGCTTCGAGGTAGGCAAGGGGTTTATGTAGGCATAACGCTCCTTACCCTTGGCATTACAGCCGGCCTGAACACTCGGCGATTTACAGTCTTTAAGTTTGAGACCGTAGACAACGCTGAAGGCCAACACATTTTTAATGTACTCCCGGGTTTCACCGTAGGGCAGGTTTTCTATCCAGATATCGGCGGGCATCGGTTCTTTCTGGCGCGCCAGCACCCGGCGAATACGCTCCGGACCGGCGTTGTAGGCGGCCGTGGCGAGTATATGATTGCCACCGAAATCCTTGAGCAGCCGCCCCAGATAATAGCTGCCCATCTCAATATTCACCGTCGGGTTGTGCAGATCCTGCACTTTCGGCGAGGGCTTACCGAGCTCGCGGGCAATGGTCTGGGCCGTGCCCGGCATCAACTGCATGACGCCGCGCGCACCGACGCGAGACTGGGCGTGCTCGGCAAAAGCACTCTCCTGCCGGGCGATGGAATAGGCCCAGTTCAGATCGATATTGCGGTCGCGGGCATTGGTTTCAAAGGTTTTGGCAAAGGCCATCGGAAAGCGCAATTCCAGATCATCCCACTCCTTCGCCCGAATAGCCGTCATCACCGCCGCATGGGGCCAGCCCCATTCCAGCGCAACTTGTGAGGCTGCCACCTGCTCTTCGCGATTCAGCTTGCGTACGGCACGACGCCATTCAGCATCTGCATTGCGCACTAAACCATGCCAGTAGAGTTCTCGCGCTCGCTGTGCCGCCGGCATGGCTTGAATGGCTGGCATCAAGTCGCGATTAACCGTGCGCTTGGCGCCCAGCTGATAATCCAGCCCCAGCATATCGGCCGCCATAAAGCTGTAGTAGCCACGCTCCTGGGCCAACTGTTTAAGGCTGGCTTTGGTTTCATCCGTCATAGTTTGCTGGATTTCGATATCCGCGCGCGCCCACCAGTACTGCCATTCGGCTTCGTTGCGAATATCACTGGGCAAAGCCTTGATAAAGTGCTGTGCGGCTTTCCAGTCCCGATCTTTCAGTGCCAGTCGGACCCGCCACTCGGTCAAATAATGATCCTCGAAGTTCGGGTCATTGGCGTTCAACCAATCCCGCGCAAAGGGCGCGCCGCCAGCAATAATCTGCCGGGCGAAGGTGTCCCGCAGGCGGTGATTTTCCTTCTGCGTAAACTGAAAACGCCGAGCCAACTGATGCCACAAGGGGTTTGTCGCTTCGTAATCACGCGAGGCCAGACGCTTGAGACTCAGCATGACCAGCTCACGATTAAAGGGTGTAACCTCCAGACTGTCTCCAAGCTGGTGAAGGCGCTCGGGCTGCCGCAGCAGTTCACGGGCGGTTTCGGTCCCCTTGACGCGCCGCAGGAGATACAGGGCCAAGCCGCTTTGCCCATTCTGTATCGCCAATTCCGCGCGGCGTTGGTGCATCTGTTCAATCTGCTCGACACTCAACCGTGACAGCCACACTGACAGAACCCTGTCGCAACTGTCTGGCAGGGAATACCCTGTGAGCCAGAGGGACTGGGTTTCGGTGTCGGCACGGACATCTTCACCGGTCGCACGAAGGGCACGGATGAAATCGCAGCGCAATCCGCGCGGTGCATTGCCGCGGATTGTTGCCAAAAAGGCATCCCACTCTTTATTACGCGCCAGCTTGGCACGCCAGGCCTGCTTCATCAGAGATCCGACAGCCGTGCCCTTGTAGCGATTGATTTCGTTATTCGCCTGTTCTGGCGTCATGTCGTACATGGTTGCCTTGAACAGTTCCAGATCCAGATACGGCAGCAAGACATAGTCCTGAAGGCTCTCGCGCAAGTGCCGGGCTTCCGGCAGGCGGTCATTGCGCGCATCCTCAATCGCCACCACAAACATCTCGCGCTGCAGCTCTAAACCGGTTTTGGGTTGACTCTGACTACCCGCACAGGCGAACAGGCTACCCATTGCCACAATTAGAATACAAAGCAACCTGCTGCCGGGACCAATGACGGGGGGGCACGCTGAAAAAACTGACATAAGCCTCGAACAAGGCATGGTATAGACACCTCGGATTCGGATCAGCCAGCGCCGGCCAGCTGCCGCTTGTGATGACTTGCTATTTATAAGATGTCGCATGGCTCGCGAGCCACACGCTTGATACACACAGATGTATCACATCGGCCGAATAGACAACAGGCACTTTTTAACACCCCTTCCGACATGGCGAGCTGTCCGGGTAGCTTCTACGCTAAAACCAAACCAATGGGGTCGAGAAGAAAGGCTCGCAGCAGAGAACAATTCGCGGTATCTGCCGCCTATCCTCTGCCACCCGGTCATGCCACGCTGCTGGCAGGGCTTTAACGATAACAAGAACAGGTGATAGAGCATGAAAAAACCGGCTGCAATAGCAAGCTGCTTGGCCATCGGCCTGGCCTCTCCCGTCCTGTCGGATACCGGGCGCCAACTGGTAGAAGTTCTGGTTACCGCCCAGAAACGTACGGAATCTCTCGGCGATGTGCCCGTTTCCGTAACCGCCGTAGGCGCCGATAAGTTAAATGAAGCCGGCATCGAGAACCTCTCCGACTTGTCGGAATACACACCCAACTTCAAACTGGTGGACAGCGGTCTGGTACCGAATGTGTATATGCGCCGCATCGGCTCGGGTTCCAATCAGGGCTTTGAACTCTCGGTGGGCATCTTTGCCGACGGTATTCATCTCGGGCGCGCCCACCAGACCCGCGCGGCCTTTATGGACGTAGAGCGCGTGGAAGTGCTGCGCGGCCCTCAATTTGGAAGCGGCGCTGAATTTCTAAACAGCGCCGACCGCAGGATTCTCTTCCTTTGTCGAACTCTCAGGCGCGACAACTTCGCTTTCTACCGCGCTAAACACGTAGCTGGCTTCGACGCTCTGAATGGCCTGCGCCCAGGTCACGTCGGGGCGTTCGGCGGAATAAATCGGGTTGTTGCCCTTGCTGTCATAGTAGTAGCTATTGGAACCCGAGCAATTACCTACTCGCTGCACCGATTCCGACAGCATCGTATCCATCGCACTCATATAACGGTCTACGGCTGCGTCAGACACTTCGATAATGGGCCGTTTCTTAGACTGTGCGGCTTTCAGGCAAGCGACAATCTGGGCGCTGATCATATCGGCGGTTTCGTACCAGCTGGTCCCACCCGCATAGGGAATTCCAAGATTCAGAAACAGATTGGGAAAGCCGCTAACGGCTGCCCCGCGAAACGCTTTGAATCCTACCTGCTCGTGCCAATAATGGCGCAAATCTCGCCCACCCCGCCCGGTAATTGAGAAAGCCGGCAAGCTGGTTGATGCCTCCCCCAGAATATTGAATCCGGTGGCGAGGACGATCACGTCAAAGGGCTCAGCGGTGGTGCCCCCCTTTGTAACAACACCGCTTGGCGTCAGCTTTTCGATCCCGCTGGTGTTTAAGGTCACATTCGACTTTTCAAAGGTACGGTAGTAGTTATTTGAAAAACTCGGACGTTTGCAGCCGAGGCTATAGTCCGGCGTAAACTGACGAATCAACTCCGGCCTTTTTAATTGCCGGCGGATATTCCAGCGGCCAGCCCATTCCAGCGCGCGGTGAAAACGCGGGTGATTGCCCGAGGACACCAGAGCAACTGCGAGAAAGTGGCCAATGCTCTTGTGCGCCAGACGATGATAGCGCTCGTGCAACCAAGGCAGTTTTTTAAAGGCCCTACGCATTACAGAGGGCACACTAAAATCCGGTTTGGGTAGCAACCAGATTGGCGTACGCTGATACACGGTAAGCTGCTGCGCGCACTCTGCTACCAAGGGCACCAATTGAATGGCGCTGGCGCCGGTACCAATAACAGCAACTCGTTTGCCGCTTAGATCCAAACCTTCCGGCCATTGGGCGGTATGGAAGATTTCGCCCTTGAAGTCTTCCAAGCCGGGAAATGACGGTATTTTGGGTGAGTTAAAAGCACCAGTGGCTTTAATCAGGTATCGGCACCGAAGGGATTCACCTTCAGATGTTGTTACCTGCCACAAGGCGTTCGATTCATCATAGACCGCTGATTGAACGGCGACGCCGTAGCGTGTTTTCTGTGGCAGACCGTATTTATCCTGAACCTCGCGTAGATACTCCAGAATCTCATCACCTTCCACATAGAGCTTGCTCCAGTCCGGGTTTTTCTCGTCACGGTACTGATACAAGATTGAAGGGATATCGCAGGCAACACCCGGATAGCGATTATCACGCCATACGCCACCGGGGCAGTCCGCCGCTTCCAGAATCATCAGATCGGTAAAACCGTTGCGGCACAACGCCAATGCACTGCTGATGCCCGACAAACCGCTGCCAACAATCAGAATCTCTACGTCGGTGAGTTGGCTCGAATCCATTATAGTGCCCCTTCCGTCGGTTGCTGTCGCGCTGCTGAATGGGAGAGTTTTTCACGGCCACCCACGCGAGCCTGAAGGCCAGCGTTTTCTTGAATGAAGACCGCGGCCTTTTCCAATGCCACCCGCGCTTCTGGCAGACCAGTGCGGTACAGCAGAGGCCAGACATGCCACATGCCTTCCCAAAGGGTCAGTTCGCAGTTGACGCCTGCCGCCCTCGCGCGCTGATGAAAACGCAGGGAATCATCCAGTAAAACCTCTTCGGTCCCCACCTGAATCAAAATCGGCGCGAGCCCTTCAAGTTCACCGAACAGGGGTGATACCAGGGCTTGATCAGGCGTTTGACCGGCACAGTAGGCCGCTGCTGCGGTTTGCAGCAGCGCGGGATTTGCCAATACCACCTCGCGAGATTGCCGCGCCACGATAGACTCGCCGCTTAGGCTCAGATCAGTCCAGGGAGAGAGGCAGCAATACGCAGCCGGTTGTCGAAGCCCCAATTGCTTCAAGCGCAGGCCCGTGGCCAGCGCCAAACCACCACCAGCGGAATCTCCGGCCAGGATGATTTGCTCCGGGCGAACGCCCTGTTTCAGCAGCCAACGCCAGCATGCAATGCTGTCTTCCAATGCTGCGGGAAAAGGCGCTTCCGGGGCCAGACGATAGTCCAATACCAGGCAGCGAGCGCCAGCGGCTTTTCCAAGCCGTCCGGCAAGGTCGCGATGGCTTAAAGGCGAACCGCTGATATAGCCGCCGCCATGGAGGTAAAGAATCACAGGGGCTTCAGCGCCAACCCGTGCTGGCACCAACCATTCAGCTTTTATTGCATTGCTCTTACCAGGAACTAGCACAGAAAAGCGCGAGAGCCCGGCGGGCATCCCACTGAGCAAGCCCATAAAGTTCAGATGCCTGCGGGATTTTCCAATATCAATCCGCTTACCGCCCAGGAGCAAAGCAAACACGCTGCGGGCAATCGGTTTAAGCAATCGACCCCAGCGACTTGACGGGCCGGCATGAACTATTCCAGGCGTCATGACGTTACAAACCCCGCACGGCATGAAACACCTTGCCGTAATTTGCCGGCAAAAGCCGCGCGATCACATCTGCCAGTTTGGCGGAATCACCGGCAAGGATACGACGCTTGCGACGTTCTACGCCTTTGATGATGGCGGCCGCAAGATCCCGCGGCTCGGTTTTCAGGTAGCGGCTGGCATTGTCGATGCACGCCTTTTCGTAGGCTCCCGCATTCACACCCAATCGCCCAGCGGCACCGATATTGGTTTTGATACCACCGGGATGCACGCAGCTTGCATACACACCACTGCCTTCCAACTCACGAGCCAAGGTTTCGGTAAATCCTCGCACTGCAAACTTAGCGGTGGAATAGGCGCTGCTCGCAGGCGTCGCAAACAAGCCCAGAATGCTGGAGATGTTAACGATGTGCCCTTCACCCTGTTCCAGCATGATCGGCAGAAAGGCTTTGGTGCCGTGCACTACACCATAAAGGTTGATGCCCATAACCCAGTCAAATTCATCCATCGTCATATTGTTCACGCTGGCATATAAGGCTACGCCAGCGTTATTGATCAAGAGATGCACCCCGCCGAAGTCACGCCTAATGTCGGCTGCGTGGGCAAACACGGATGCCCGACAAGACACGTCCAACGCGTAGCAACGAACCTCGCAATCCACACTTTCCTGGTGTATTTCCGCCTGAGTCGTCGCCAGCCCAACCTCGTCGACATCAGACAGCGCCAGTTTGGCTCCGCGTCCGGCCAACTCCAGCGCCAATGCCCGGCCTATGCCAGAACCGGCCCCGGTGATTACGGCAACTTTTTCCTTAAGTGATTTCATGCTGTTCTCGTTGTCAGGCAACTTGGGATGAGGGGGTGGTGAATCGCTCGCGCAGTTGATACTTCAGAACTTTGCCGGAGGGGTTTCGCGGCAAATCTTCAGCAATAAATAGTTTCAGCGGAATCTTGTAGCGTGCCAGCTTGCCGTCGCAGAAAGCCCGCAACTGCTCTAGATTCATTTCATATCCGCCTTTTACCACCACAACGGCGGTTACGGCTTCGCCCCACTTGTCATCTGGCAGCCCAATTACAGCAACTTCCTGAACCGCATCGTGCTGATAGATCACGGCTTCTACTTCGGCGGGATAAACGTTCTCCCCACCCGTGATCACCATGTCTTTCTTCCGGTCGCTCACATAGTAAAAGCCATTCTTGTCCTGATAGCCGATATCGCCACTGGAAAACCAGCCGTCGTCGGTCAGCACTTCAGCGGTCGCTTCGGGCTTGTTCCAATAGCCGCTCATGACATTGGGGCCGCGAATGCAGATCTCGCCCTGCTCACCGGGCTGTACCTGGTTACCTGAGCCGTCAGTTATTTTCACTTCGGTAAAGAACACCGGCTTGCCCGCTGCGGCCGGGTGAGTTTTGGTATCTCCCGCGAGATTCATCAGTGCATAGGGCGCGGTCTCGGTGAGGCCGTAGACCTGATAGAACGGCAGCCCCCGCTGCTGGTAGCGTTTGATCAGTGGTGGCGGCACCGGAGCGCCACCACTGAGCAAGGCGCGAACCGATGACAGATTGGTAGTATCAAAGTCCTCATGCTGGCTCATAAAGAGCAGCATCGCGGGCACACACAACAACGCATTAACCTTTTCTCGCTCGATCGTCCGCAGAGTTTCACCCGGATCGAACATGCGAAGAATATGCTGGTGCGCACCCCGGAAAATCGCTGCGAGCGCCGCACAGTTCAGACCGGCAATGTGGTACATCGGGCAGACCGTCAGTATCACCGCGCCGTAAATGTCTTCGACCAAGCGAAGATTCAGATCATTCCAGAAGATATTGCCATGGGTGAGCATTACACCCTTGGGCGTTCCCGTTGTCCCAGATGTATACATAATGAACGCGACATCTTGGGCAGACACGGATGTATGCTCGAGCAAGGGATGGCAATCATTCAGAGAGACTTCGTAATCCGGAATACTTGACTCCGACAGGTCAACACCCAGCAAGTGTTCGGCGCAGATCTCCGACTGAATGTCTTCTATCGTGCTCTGCATAAATTGATCGAAGATCAGTGTCTGCAAGCCGGCATCATTAACAATGTAGGTAAGTTCCGGTCCTGAAAGCCGATAGTTCATCGGTACAAAAATAGCCCCCAGACGCGCTGCCCCAAACAGAGTCTCCAGAAACGCCGGGTGATTTTGGCCAACATAACCAACGCGATCGCCCTTACGGACGCCTTGCTGTTTCAGCAATCTCGCCAATCGCCGACAACGCTCGTCAAACTCAGCGTAAGACCAGGTGCTGCCTTCAAAACTGATGGCTGGACTCTGCGCATTGCGAATGCACACGCTATTGAGAATGGAGGTGAGATCAATGGCTGCGTGACTGGACATGTGCTTCTCTCCCTTATGACGATGCGCTGCGCACCGAGAGCTTCGTTGCATTGACATTGATACTAAGTCAGTACAAACAATCGTGATTGACGCGAGACACCTAATATTTGACAGCACACGCAAAGATCCAAAATCTCTTCAACACAAAGAAAAAAGCCGGCATTTGCCGGCAAAAAAGAGACTGTCTGGATGAGTTCACAGGAACCCTCCTCAGCTAACGGGGAAGCCTGCAGCAACCAATTGGCTGCCGTAATGATAAAAAGCCAGCACTAGAAGACAGGCAACAGCGATGGCTATTTCACTGGTAAATCTCAAGATTGCAGGTGCGTGCCCAGCCTCCATAAAATGCACGACAACCAAGCGCACTTTAAAAAATGCAATCAGCAGGATCATGGACGATCCACCGATAACCACATCAACCGTCGGCAGCGTGCTCATGTACCAGGACACGGCGGTAGCAGACATCAGCAACAACCAGACAAGGCTGGTACGAGTAAGTAACAAGTCCCGCATCATCTCACCAGATAAAGTAAAGGAAAGAGAACAATCCAGAGAAGATCCACCAGATGCCAATAGGTAGCTCCGCTCTCCAAGGTGGCCAGTCGACGCTCACCAGGTTTGGAACGCTTTAACACAGACATCATAAAAGCCAATACACCAAGGCCAATCAGCAGGTGAATAAAATGAATGCCTGTGAGTACAAAATAAAACATGAAAAAGCTATTCGTCAGCGGAGTAATACCCTGCTCAAATTTCTCGCTGTACTCGATGACCTTGACCACACCAAACCCAAAACCGCTCAGCCAAGCTAACTGGAAGAGGCGCATGGCCAAACGCTGCAGTTCACGGCGCAGCGCATGAAGCGCGGTAACAACAAACCAGGAGCTCGCAAGGAGTAGAAGCGTATTTACTGCGCCTAGATGCATATTCAACTGGTTTTGAGAATCGCTATACAGCGCGAGAGCCTGACTTCGATAAGCCAGAAAACTGACAAACAGCAAAACGAAGACAAAGGCGTCTCCCAGAACTAATACCCAAACTCCAGCCTCGCCAGGAATATGCTTGTCGGTCGCCTTGGCATCAACGCTGACGGCGGTGTTATCGATTTCTTGTGCCAGTTCCATAAATCACCTATAGAGCGCAGAAAATCTGCAAACCGTCGTAATCCGTTTCGACATGACGATATGCGCTTAGATTAGCAAGTGCCGCATTCGCCTTGTTTTCATTTCCTGCGTAAAACCATTCGCCGAATTAGACAACTGCACATCGACGAACAGCGCTGGCTGGCTGGCCGTGCCAGCGACGGAAGGAACGGCTGAAGGCGCTAAGCTCGGAATAGCCCAGTATTTCCGATATCTCAGCTAGGCTGAGGTCAGAACTCTGCAGATATTTCAGAGCGAGGTCGTAACGCACCTTGTCCTTAATCTGCTTAAAGCTGGTGCCTTGCTGAGTCAGACGATTTTGAAGGGTTCGCACGCTGATACCGGTGGCATCAGAAATCTCATTCACCGTACAGGGGCTGTAAGGCAACAGAAAGCGCACGATATTTTCTATCCGTTCATTGAGCCCTGCCCGAGCAATTGATGCATCACAGCGCAACCTGGATTGCATTAGTGAATAACTGCGACTGTTTGCCGTATTCATCGGCATATTCAGCGTTTCGCGGGTGAAATAAATTGCGTTGCGGTCCTGATTGAATGATATTTCTCGACCAAATAGCTCGACGTGCAATTGAAGGGAGTCTGGCGCGCAATGCCGAAACTGTACAGCGCGCGGCCTGAAATGGGGCATTAGCCTGCGCAGCTCGTTAACACAGAGAGCGAATCCATACTCCGCGGCCTGAGCTGGGTCTTCATCTAACTGAGATACCGTATCCCAGCATAGCGCAGCGCCTTCTTCATCAAATTGCAACGACAATGCGGCGCCACGGGTGTACATGTCGTAATTGCTGGTCAGGTCCTCCAGCATTTGCTGCACAGAACGCGCGCTACGCAGCAAGATCCAGAGCGGGCCGAATACATCCAGCCCATTCCTGGCGGCCAGCATGATGCCGATGTTCCTGCAATCCAGATCTGTTGCGGCAGTATTAAAAAAGCGTAGAACACTTGCGACGTCGACCGGGATATCGCTATCAGCGAGGCTTTCGCTCGGCAGGCCAGCCCACTCCGCCATCGCCTCGGGAGCACCACCAAGTTCGCGGATCAATTCACTAGCACCGGATAATACGGCACCTGAAATATGCCTAGTTGGACGGGTTGTTGTCGTCATCATAAGCTATGGCCTCCTCCCGCGTTGTAGTCAGTAGCCTCAGCGCACTTACGACTCTTAAATTATCACGCCCAACCCCATGCCGGGGGCACCTTTCCGGCCAAAACCATTCCCTTTGCGCGAGTCAGGATTCCTAAGCCCCCCATGGCGCCTGAAGTCAACAAATGGGTATATCAAGTCAACTACCATCAGGCTCAGACAAATAAGGTCACACAGGACGAGAGGTAACCCCCGGCTGCCAACGAGATAGGAAAGTCAACTTTCCACATTGCAGCTTTAACGCATACAATGCTGGTAGACCAAGACAGTATCTGGCCGCTGGCAGCGAGAGAAAATCCGCGGAGGATGGTCGTGAGAAAACTTACAATAATTCATTCAATACTTATCGCCAGCAGCTTGACGACGGTTGGTGGCGCACAAGCCAACGAAAACGCGAGCCAGGCCCGCCCCAGCAGTCGACTGCTGGAGGAAGTGATGGTCACGGCCCAGAAACGGTCCGAAGATCCGGCCGATGTTCCCATCTCTATTCAGGCCTTTGGCGAAGAAAAGCTGGATGCGATGGGTATCACCACACAAGCTGACCTTCAGCAACTTGTACCCAGCCTCAATATCAGCACCCTGCTTGCCTTCACCACCGTATACCTACGCGGCATCGGCACCGATGCGTTCCTAACGGCCGACCCAAGCGTGGCCAACTATATCGATGGCATTTACTTCCCCTTCGCTCTGGGCCTTTCTCAAGATTTCGGGGTTCTTGAGCGGGTAGAGGTTTTGAAGGGCCCGCAGGGCACGCTGTTTGGTCGCAATACCACGGGTGGCGCAATGCACATCATCACCCGTGATCCCACGCTGGGAGAATTTCAGGCCCAACTGAATGTAACGCGTGCCACTTACCCAGACCTGCACACCAAAGCGTATGTGAATATCCCGCTGGGTGAAGACTTTGCGGTTTCGGTATCGCCGATCTACTCACGAACCGAGCACTATATTCAGAATGTTCATCCTGACCCGCAAGTGGAACAGGACGATGACGTAAGCAAGGGTGTACGCGTAAAGATGCGTTGGGCTCCAACGGATTGGGCTGATATCACGCTATCGGCACTGGATATCGAGTCCGATGCGCCTGGCACCACGATTTTCCCGGCGCGTACGGCAACAGATCTGGCCGTTAGCCTTGGCGCGGATCGCGAGCAATACCAGGAGGGCAGTGACGAAGCTCGACTGGATGGCTGTTGCGAACAGATCGCAGAAAACCGGGTTTACTACGGCTCAGCGCAATTCTTTACCCCCTGGTTTGACATTAAGCTGCTGGGGAGTGATCAGCGCGTCGATACCACGACAACAGCGGATTTTGACGGCACTGAAGAAACCATCATGGTACTGTTCAACAAGGGCTTTGACGCAGACATTCAGACGGCGGAATTGCAGTTTATATCCAACCAGGAATCCTGGGGCAGTGACTGGATGAAGTGGATATTCGGCTTGTATCATTTTGAAGGACTGACCGGCACGATTGATCCAGGAGCGCGCGCCGAAGCACTGTTTTTCAGCGACACCTTAGACTCCATCTACGATCCTTTGCAGCCGACTCTGAGTCTGGCTGACAGACTTGATACCTTCGATCTGGTTGCCAACTTGGGCGATGGGCTGCCAATTGAACGGTTGTTTGCCACTACGCTGGTAGAAACTAAATCCGATGCGGCCTTTCTGCAAACGACTTTTACCTTTAATTACTGGCTGGATCTGACCCTCGGCCTGCGATATCAGGACGAGAGTCGGGAAATGAAAGATTCCCGTTTTGGGGTACTAGTTAACGGCCAAGAGTTCACGCTGGAAGATCGCGATACAGCGCAAAAGCAGGATGGCACCGTCGTTGGCCCCTACCATTCAGAGCAGACTCTGAGCCCGAAAGTGTCATTGGAACTGCACCCCTTTGATGATGAAACGCTGATCTACCTCAGCTATCAGGAAGCTACCAAAAGCGCCACTTATAACCCCTTGGCGGTAAACGGCCCCGCGACCTTTGCCGAACCCGAGTCCGTAACTGCCTGGGAATTTGGTGCCAAGACCAGCTTCTTTCAAGGCACGTTTATGATTAACGGTGCGATCTTTGACTACGATATGGAAAACCTCCAAGTGCAGTTTGTCTCCCTATCGACTGGCGGTGCGGTTTCCTTCGAAAACGCAGAAGCGGCCCATATTCGCGGTCTGGATTTTGACTTTACCTGGCTGATTGCACCGCACCTGGTCGAGGGGCTGGTACTGGCTGGCGGCATGGGCTGGCTGGAAACCGCCGAGTATACGTCCTACCCCAATGCAAAAGGCTACGTCGATAACTCTGGTGAAACGGCGAGTAATCAGGACTTCACTGGCAACCGCATCGTGAAAACCCCGGAAATTTCAGGCAACCTGGCGCTCGCCAAATCGTGGTGGCTTGGTGATCATCAACTCGAAGTCGTCGGCACACTGTACTTCACTGATGAATTTTTCAACGAACCATCCAACCGTGAGCTGACCGAACAGCCTTCGTACAAAGTGTGGGGCGCTCGCGTCGGCTACTTCTATGAGCCCTGGAATCTGCGCGTGAGCGCATTCGGGGCCAATCTTACCGATGAGTTCTACACTCGTGGCATTCAGCCCTCAGACTTTGGTGACCAGAGCACTATTGCCGCACCGCGCACCTACGGGCTGCGGATGTCCTGGGAGTACTAAAACACTCCCATCTCCAGCCAGGTTTCAGGCATGCCCGGTCAATATGACCGGGCTTTTTTTTGCCTGATGATTACCGGGAAACGGTATTCTTCAGGCGCAAAAAAGCCGGCGTGAGCCGGCTTAAGGGGAAATCTAAGGCGTTCCCGTGTTAACGAGTCAGGTTGTCGTGGTGAGCATAGGTGATTGCGCCCTCTTCGCTAGACGGCCGCAACAAGGCTTTTACTAGTGTCATCAAAGCGCCACCGTCGGGAGTGAACTTTCCCTTATAGGGCTTCTGTCCTTTGAATCGTAGTGCGTGAACAAGCTTGTTCAGTGAGGCATGGACGGTCGGCAACCAACGCAGATAGTAGACCTTGCGCACCGCGCGCATGTCGTCGCAAAGTGTATTGCCCAACATATAGCGTGAATAGGCGTGTAGCAGATCAAACGCAAAGCGGCCTGCCAATCGCTTCCATACGCGGTCGCGGTGGTAACGCGTAAAGGCCTCTTCGAAGCCGAGAAACAGCGCTTCATACAAATCATAGGTGAATCTGGAGGGTTCTCCGAGCGTAGCCCAGCACATATCCAGCAGATAGAAGTTCTGATCCGCACTGCGCGGCACAATGTCGTTCCGCACACCCATCAGGTAGCCGATATAGGTCCACTGCATACGTAAGCCTTCCAGATCCCGCTCGGATACCGGGTGACCGAATACACGCTCACATAAACCAATCTGCAAACCGAAAAAGGGAATGCCAAACGCGGTATCCACTTGATTCATCGGATTGCCGTAAGTGGCGTAGTCGAACAGATCGCCCTCGGTCGATTTGATCATTTTGGCGCGTACCATGGCGTGCATCAGGCGCACGTTTACCGCCGCTTTAAAGCCCGGCCCGTAGCGGCGCAGGCCGTCTTTGCAGCCGGTCTGTGCGTAGAATGCGACACTTTCCAGACTGCGATTTACAATATTCTTCTGAAAGCGGCCGGTCATGCCTACCGCATTACTGATACTGTGGCTGCCAGCGGTCGCCAGCGACCCCAGGGTGACGCCAAGCATAATGCCGAGATAGCTCGCCTTATCGAGCATCATTACGCCATCATTGACCTTATCCCAATCCAACCACTCCGGGATGTGATCCAGCTGCGCGAACAGATCCCGCAATTCTTGTGGTGGATTGTCCAGACTGTCGATACCGTGATCGATGGCCTGCAAAAACATTTTTCGCCCTTGCCCACTGGGCAGTCGGTTGAACATCTCAACCACCGCATCCATCAGCGGATCACCTTCCCAGGCGGCGTCAACCAAGTGCGCTGAATAATTTTCGTCTATCGAGGGAAGATCATCATTAACGGTACGAAAATCGTCGAGCAAAAATTTTCGCAACTGTAGAGTGGAAGGCGTGTACTGATATCGGGACGGAGCCGGCCTTTCTGGCTTTGCGCCCTCTTCCCTGACGTAGTTAAAGGGATGGTCAGCTAGCAATGCTTGTGTCATATCAGACGTTGACGGAACGGTATTATAAGGGGGTACGGCATTCATTGTGCGCTCCTCGGATTATTACCGGATACACAATATCCCGCCACGCACCTGCCATGCAGTCATATCAGGTGCAATATCATTCAGATTACGACACAACGCCGAAACACCAGCTTTGACTCCACGCGAAGGTTCTCACTGACCAAAGCCGAGAAAGCTCCCACCGAATAGATAGACTAGCTGAGCCGTCCCCGCAGCGCCGCCCAGAAAACCACCAACCAGTATCACTATCCACTGCTCAGATTCGAAAATGGGCATAAGCAAGCCCTGAAACTGTTGCGGGGACAGCGCGGATAGTCGCCGTGCAATTAGATTGTTGATAGGTTCCAATAGCTTTCGAGTGACTTTGGGTTGGTCGAGGGTACGCATCAGTCGGTCTTGAACCAGACTGATGGTCATTGCATCAAATTCAGTTTTCTGCCCCGAGATGCGCATAAGTTTGTCGAAGGTGCTGCTGAAGCGGTTTTTATCCATGACCTTGCGGATTTTTCGACGGACCAGACGATGTACTTCATCGCTGTTTTCCCCTTGCCAGATATAGTCGAACAAACCTCTTACGTCGAGAAACTGGCTGGTAAAGGATTCCGCAAACTGCGCCGATACGACCTGTTGCCGCTTGATGAAAATGCCCTGCAATTTGTAGCCAAGAATATTCACCGGCTCACCAGGTTTAAAGATAATTTGCAGGGCAATCCAGTTCGTGCCTGCGCCAACCAGAACCCCGAAAAGAGGTAATACCCAGGCATTAGGAAAATAGTACCAAGTCAAGGCTTGAGCTATCCCCAAAGGGAAACCGAGGAATAGGCCACTCAAGATAATCAGCTTGAGCTCGTAACCGGCCATTTCGGTTACTAGGTTTGTGACAATTTCAGGGTTCTTCTCAGCCTCTTTGGCCGCGATTTCCTCAATGTTAATAAATCGATCGGCGTTCTGCGCTACCTCCTCGAGGATTTCGCGGGAGAGCTCAGGCAGCTGCTCCCTGACTTTCCGATAGACCATGGCCCGCATAGGTTTTGGCGACAATTCCCAGTAGAGCGTCGTGTGCTCTTCCATGATGTCGTCAACCCATTCTTCAATTTGCGGGGAAACCATATGACTGATATAGCCGATGGCATCGGCCTCATCCAATGCAGCGAGCATCTCCCGTTCGGTACAGATGACTGAAATAGAATTTTTCACCAATTGTTTGGTGAGACGAACGCGCATCCTGGGCACGATGCCCTGCCAGCCGATAAAACTCCCAATCCCTGTCCAGCGAACCGGGTACAGAATCATCTTAATCCCGATCAGATTCGTAAACCAGCCGATAAACGCCGTAATTACGGGAATCAGTATGTAAGGGATATAGTGGCTGTATGCTTCCACCTTAAGTCACCCAGATCATCAAGTGTTGCGATTAATTGTAATTGGCCCAGCAAATAAAGCCGTTTAAGGTTCGACTACGTAGGATGGTTCCGCGTCTGAGAATTCGCCCGCTTCAATAGCCGTTCGAAGCACACTGATTGATTCATGAGGCGGCCCCACAGAAAGCCAATTTACCATTTTGGCCGGCAAGGGGCCGTTTGGGTCGGTATGGGTAATCCAGGTCACGTCTACACCACCTCGATTATTTGGTGATAACGTCCACTGTTGCACTGATTCAACCACTCTGACCTTGCCATTTTTCTCTGGCAGAATGCCGGTCAATGCGCGGTCAGTCAGGGTAACCGAATGATCACTTTCATCCTGACGTATAGTGCGGTGATACAGCACGTCGCGATCCGTCACAGGCCACGGCATATCCATTTGGAAATACAACTGTGACTCAGATTCACTCAACTGCTGATGCAGTTCGGCTGAGGAGATTATCTTGTTTAATTTCGGCCAGTAGCTCATGTCCTGTAGCAACTCAACGATGCTACTTACGCGCCCTGCTATAGAAGTGGTAGCCCGAATTTCGCGATATGCCGAGCCTTCTACAGGTCGGGTTTCTATCCGGATACCATCACTGTCTTTTTCCAGCCGCCAGGCTGTTTCGTCTGCGTTCACTCCGGGCACCTGTAGTGACAATAAGAGAATGTAAATAAGAGCGGTGAACTTCATGGTATGTCCCGTGATTCGGATTTACTGATCCCGCGAATAAGCAGCGCACTTCCCATAATAAAGAAAAGTACCAGGCAGGCGTAGGTTACCCAGAAAGTAATCAGACCGTTGTAGGCGAAGGGGCCGCTTTTGAAGAAGATCATCAAACCGGCTGATAGGCTGACCATAGCGATGAAAATCAGGAAGTAGCCATACCAACGAGGGTAAAAGGATTCCTTAGCATTGGAAGACAGTACGGCGATGGCGATAACAATCACTTCCAGCGTTGCCTCCGGATAGAACCAGGTGGCGTTAAACCAGCCGAAATCGTGAAATGCCAGAGTTATTTCCGGCAGACGCTCAGGTCTAAAAGCAGCTAACCCCCAGCTCATCCACATCATCATGGTCGCAACCACACCCAGAATACCAGTAGCCAGCTGGATGTCCGCCAAAATCGGGAACCCCATACGGTGACGAATAACCCAGGAGGTGGCGATCATCCACGGAATCAGGAAAATGGTACAGGTCATGGCAAGCAACAAGCCAAAGCGTTTCATGTTGGTATCTTCACCATAAAAAGCTGCAATTTCCGTTGCAGTCGCAGCTGGATCACTCGGCGGAATCCAGTTAGCCAGGAATATCCAACCAACTGCAATGCCAACACTGGCAACAATGCCTGACCAAGCAGACAGCTTCAGATGTGCATTATTCATAGTTTGCTTGCCTCTCCCCTCGAAGTACTTGCCCCACCGCTACCGTGACCTATATCACAGCCCGGGCAGGCTCTGTGAAATGATCTTATGCCGCCGGCTACAAGCAATGTTGTCATTTCAGGAGGAAAACCATTCGCTTAGCACCTAACTATATTGAGCATGGCGGCAAGCTGGTGTTGAATGACCGTCACGCATTGATCCAAATCAGCTCTGGTTCTAGACTGATGGCACTACAGAGGTAAAGAATGCGATGAATACCAAGTCGTCAGGCTCTGGTCATAAAAAGAATAATGCCGTTGGCAACCTGCAGCTGACAGATATCTCCAGCAACCACCTCACGCTGCTATCGTGGGTTTTGCAGCGCCACGGTATGGATGCGGATACCATTTTCGCTGAGGCGAATGTTCATGCACCGGCTACTAACAGCCCCACTGATCGGGTACCGCTGGTATCGGTTATTCGAGTGTTGGAACACATCCGGGAAAAGACGGGCGACCCCTGTATCGGCTTGAAGCTCTACCGTTACATGCGCCTGACCCATCTAAACGTGCTTGGCTTTGCACTCTCCTGCAGCAGTACACTGCTGGACTTCGTGCTGCGGGCGCAGCGTTTTTTCGGCTATGTCGGCTCGGCATTCAGCCTTGAAATTGAAGAACTTGAGAACAGCTTCCTGCTCCGAATAAAAATGGACGAGTCGATTTTTCAGGAACAACTCAAAGGTATAGAGGGCATTCATCTGCTTGTCGAATCCTTTGGATACTCAGCCTTCGGTATAACTCAGGAAGTCTACGGCGACCCAGTGCCGTTATTGAAAATGTATCTCTACGGTAAGCCACACCCCGACGTGTTGGCAGAATTTGAGACTATTGGTGGTGATGCGCCGGTCGTTGCAGGAAATGATTTTCTCGGGGTCGAAGTCGATAAGTCAGTAATGAAAGCCTTGCTACCGGGCGCCAACCCGCAGCTTGCGCGAGAAAGCGACGAACTCGTTATCGAACTGATGGCGACCATCAGCCAAACCAACATTGTTCACCGCTGCGAACGCCTGATTATGGAGGGTTTGGCAACAGGTGAATCCAGCTTGAAGCAGGTAGCGAGCCAAATGGGAATGAGTGAGCGCGTCTTACAACAACATTTGCATGACGACGGCCTGAGCTTCAGCTCGCTGGTCAACCGAATCAAGAAGACGCTGGCGATACAGTACCTTCAGGAAGACAAGAAAAATATAAGCCAGATTGCTTATATGCTCGGCTTTGACAGCGCCAGCAATTTCAGCCGCGCCTTTCGAAGCTGGACAGGCTTCTCTCCCAGAGAATTCAAGAACCAGAAGTAGCGCCTGCTTACAGGCGCTTTAAAGCATCCTCATGCAACCTGACGGGTTTGTTCCTCATTTGTAGTACCTACAACGGATAAACGCATAAACTTGAGCTCAGGTACCTCAATTGCTTTCTCCAACAGATCAATGCAGTCCTTACGGTAGTCATTCAAGACCAGCCAGGGTTTACGGCTACCCTTACGCGGCAGACAATGCTGGCCACGTTTTACATAGCCGGCATTGATCACATCGATAAAGGGCGCGTCTCGAACGGTGCAGTCGTGTTCATCCACAGGGATAGCCGCACTGTAGCCTTTTTCATCCATATGATTTAACAGGCGGCAGACATACTTTGCCACCAGGTCGGCCTTCAGCGTCCAGGGGTAGCTGACATAACCAAAAATCCAGCTAAAATTCGGCAGATCCTGAATCAGGGCGCCATTGAACTGCATCAGTTCACTGACGTCTTTTGCTACACCATCGACGCTTAACGTCGCCCCGCCCAGCATTTGCAGCTCAAGCCCGGTCGCCTTGACCACGATATCGGCATCAATATGACTGCCGGACTTCAGCAAAATCCCTTTCTCCGTAAAGCGCTCGATATGGCCGGTTTCTACGGATGCATCACCCGCACGAACAGCCTTGAAAAAATCGTTGCGCGGAACCAGACACAGCCGCTGATCCCAAGGGTCGTACTTGGGATTGAAATGCATCATATTTTCCTTTCCGACCTGGCGCTCAACCAACTTCATCAGCAACTTGCGAACGGCTTTGGGGTAACGGCGGGAAGCACCCCACAGGGTTTCAAATAGGCGAATGTAAAAGCCCCGGATAAGCTCATTGCTGCGCTCTTCGGACAGAAAGATATTGAGCAGCGGAGAAACCCGGTCGTGTTCCGGAATCGAGATAATATAGGTGGGGGATCGCTGCAGCATAGTCACATTGGCAGCATCTTTCGCCATAGCCGGCACCAGAGTCACAGCCGTAGCCCCACTACCGACAACAATGACCTTTTTGTTGCTGTAATCCGTATTTTCGGGCCAGTGTTGAGGATGAATGATTTGGCCGCCAAAAGCTTCTTCTTCGGGCAACGCTGGATTATAGCCAGCGTCATGATTGTAGTAGCCGGAGCCCATCACCAGAAAACGGGCTTTATATTCCAGTGACTCACCGCTGTCTTCATCTCTGGTGGTAACCGTCCAGCAGCAGGTTTCACTCGACCAGCTGGCATGGGTGACCTGTTGCCCGAAGCGGATTGTCTCGGAAACCCTGTGTTCTTCTGCGGCTTCTTCCAGATAGGAACGAATGGCCTCGGCACTGCCCAGAATCTTGCGGTTTTTCCAGCGTTTAAAGCCGTATCCGAAGGTGAACATATCCGCATCCGAACGGATACCGGGGTATTTGAACAGATCCCAGGTTCCACCGATTCGCTGACGACGCTCCAGAATGGTGAAGGATTTTCCGGGGCAGTTCATACGCAGATGGCAGGCCATACCAATGCCTGAAATTCCTGCGCCAACAATCAGTACGTCATCCATCGCGTGCCTCTGTTCGTCTGTAGTGAGTCACGAGAAGTCTATGGCAATGATTCGGATGCGAGTCTTCATTTCACGCGGAAGAATGATCAATCAGAAGCGATATTGCCACCAAACAGGCATTCTGGTCGGTGATGTTTAAGTACGGTATTGACGGGCAATATATGTGTACCTTATGGTTCATATAGCATCTTGTTATCGGTAGGCTCATATGAAGACCTTCCACATTCTACTAACGCTGATCTTTGCGTTGTGCCTCGCGGGCTGCCGTGACAGTAGCTCATCACAAGGGCAGATCGAGTCCGGTAGCGCGACATCGCGCTATACAGAGGTTCCGCGTGATGCCTCTGGCTACAGCAACACGATTCCGGCAAGCCCTGCGGCAGCGGAAACACGCGAGGGTAAAACCTACTCGATCTACGTAGAGGGGCCGCAAACCGGTGATGTGATTGCGTTTACCGTCTTTGAACCCTCGGTTTTCACAGGCGGAGAGAAATACCCTCTCCTGCTGTATGGCCACGGCGGCGGCGATAGCCGCGCAACTGACAGAAACAACCCGGCACTGGTTTACAGCCCTTTTAATGACAATATCAAACTGTTTCTGGATAACGGCTACGGTGTAGTCAGCATGGATCAACGCGGCCATGGCGAGTCTGGCGGCACCATCCGGGTGATGGACCCGGATTATGAGGGACTTAACCTCATTGCTATTTTGAACTGGGTGGAAGCCAATCTGGACTGGTTGGCCTATGGCCCTTCAGTCGATGGCAGCGATCCCAACAACCTGCTGCTGGGCGCCATCGGTGCCTCCTATGGCGGTGGTTTCCAGCTGTTGTTGAATAATATTGATCCGCAACGTCGACTGGATGCTATCGTGCCGGAATCCACCTGGTACGACATGCGCAACAGCATCATGCCCAACGGCGTTGCCAAAAGTACGTGGGGGAGTTTTCTGCTGTTGTCGCTGACAAGGGCGGGGTCGGAGTTTGACCGTAACCACGCCGATCCCTATGTCACCGACTTGTTCGTCGACATGATGAGTGGTCGTCCATTAACAGAGGATCAGGACGATTTTCTCTACTACCACGGTAACAGTTATTTCTGCGGTGATCGGGTTATCGCGAGTAACGCAGGGCTCCCACCGCTTTTTGCTCGAGAGTCACCACCACCGGTGCACGCGCTGTTTTTTCAGGGCATGCGTGACACGCTGTTTACCTTTAATGAGGCTTTCAACAACTATCAGTGCATGCGCGATGCCGGCGGCGAGGTTTATCTGATGTCGCATCAGTCCGGTCACAACGCGACGCCAGTGGTGCTCGATGCCGGTTTGCGTCCGGTGCCGTTTAATCCAGAGCAGCCAGGCCCGCCATTAAATTCCTACAACAGTGATTGCGGTGAGAGGGATTTGCACGATACCTCTCTGGCGTTTTTCGACAGACATTTTAAAGGTGTTGGCAAAGAGCAGCCTTTTTTACCAAAACCGGTTTGCGTATCACTGGATCAGGGTGACGCGATCTGGCTCGACACAGTGGTCCATGGAGAAGCGGGGCAGCCTATCGAAATCATCTCCACCCCGGTGTTGGCCGGTGTTGGCGGTGCTCCAGTGGTAGCTGAGCCTTCGCTGGTGATCGATTCTGCCGATCAGGTTTTGGCAGGAATACCTGAACTGGATGTTACTCTGCAGGCTGCTCTGCCAGCGGATACCGGCGTGCCGATTATCTTTGCGGGCATCGGCATTATGCGGGCAAATAACCCCGGTATCTGGCAGCTGGCGGACAATCAAATCACCCCCCTACGAGGGACAGGTGAGCATCGCATTTCGATGAATGGGATTGGCGAGCGCCTGCAGGCCGGCGACCGGGTAGCACTTCTCCTTTACGGCAGCCACGACCAATACCCCTACACTGGTTCGGTAAATGGCCATGAACCGACCGTTATGCCGGTAACCGTGGTGGGCAGGCTCTGGTTGCCCGTCGTAAGAGACACCAAAACCAGCGCGCCTTGATCAGCGCATCAGCCATTCGTGAAACCGGGCTATCCATTGATCAGCGGCGATCCCCTGTTGTTTCAAACCAAAACCGTGCCCACCTTCGGGGTATCGAATCAGGGTACTTTCCCGACCTGCGGCCAACCACTGCTCATGCAACGCCTGTGACCAGCTTGCAGGCACCACTGGGTCATCATCCGCTGTGACTATAAATAGGGGCGCTGCATTGTCGGGCACCTCCCCTGCCGCCGGCACTGCGTATAGCAGCGCCACAAAATCAGCACGTTCAGCACCGCGGCCTTGCTTGGCGACACCGGAGGCAACTGCACCTCCGGCGGAAAAACCCAGCATGCCTATGGAATCAACGCGAAGATTCCATTGCTCTGCGTTCTCACGCACCCAGGCAATTGCCTTCAGGCCATCACTAATCGCCTTCGTTTGAATGGGTGAGAAGGGGCGATCGGGTAATTGGTCATCTGAACGCCAGGCATTAATAGCAGCGCCCGCAAACATCCAGATCAACCCGGCTTTAAACAACAGATCACTGCGTGGCGTGGGTTGCAGCCGGTATTTTAGGACAAAGGCATTGATGCCCCGCGCATTGAGCCACCGTGCGACCTCGGTACCTTCCTGATCAATGGCCAGAAAACGAAAGCCACCCCCCGGCGCGATAACCACCGAGATGCCGGTGTTGCCCTCGGGTGCCGCAGGAAAGGCGAGTAGGGCCGGAGACGACACATTGCGTACGATCTGCTGCTCGCCCCACGCCAAGCTCGATTCAGGCACTGGGCTAGTGGCCTGCAATTCTGCGACTGAGCTCAAAGGGATTTCTTGAGGCTCAGACGCTCGGGCACCTGCAACCAATGTAAGCAGCAGGATTAACCCGCAGGCGAGTGCTGATGGCGATTTCCGTACATTCAAAATCGGGCTTCTACAGATAGGCCAACCAGTCGCGGCGGAATATTATTGAACAAACTGAACGTAGGTTGCTCCGCGCCAATGGCCACAGGGGTAAATGCAGAAAAGAAGATATCGTCGTTGGCACTGCCTTCGAGGTTTTCAACGAAGCCCTGCACCTTCCAGTGCTGGGAAGGACTTTCCCAAGTCAGGCGGAAATCGCTGGTGCTGTGTGCCACCACATGATCATTCGGATTACCCACCCCACGCCGGTCCAGATCATCACTCCAGCTGATTTTCAGTGACGGCGTCAAGGTACCCCAGTCACCAAGGTAGATCAGATAATTTGCCAGTAGCACCGCCGAAAACTCGGGGGCTGCGGTCAAGCGCTCGCCCGAGAAATCCAGCGGGGCTTTGTCTGTACAGCCCGGCTCGGGTGAGTCAGGTGCCAGCCGTCCTTCATCGGTACCGCAGTAGTCATTGTAGGTCGCATCAGTCCAGGCTGCACTGGCTTGAATAAACAAGGACGCAGTCGGTGTCCACTGGGTTTCTATTTCAAATCCCTGAATGGTGGCGGATGCGGCATTTTCAGTAATGATGCCGCCCGGAGTAATTTGCGAAACCTGTAGGTCCTGATAGTCGTAGTAAAAGGCCGCTGCATTAAATTGCAGCGTGCGATCAAAAAAGGACGTCTTCAAGCCGGCTTCCCAGGCGTCGATAAACTCAGGGTCAACGGGATTCTGAATAATACTGCCATCCAGTTTCTCAATCGTCTGGGCCAATCCCGGTTTATACCCACGCGCATATTTCAGATACGCCATCCCTGCCTCACTGTAAAACCAGCGCGCGCCCAGCTCTCCAGTGGTTTCGTCAAACTCGGCGAACTGCAATCCATCCCGCTGCTCTGTCACAGGAAAAACTGCGCCCAGCGGGGTTTTTGCGATGATATCGTTCTGGGGAGTGCGCAGTGTGAACTCATCGCTATTGCGGCGTAACCCAACTGTCAGCTCAACGGGAGGCCCGTTAAACAATTCGGCGAGATCCATATCCAGATTCAGGAAAACGGCGGAGCTCTTATCTTCCAATTCCTCTCCGGGCGTATTGACTTCAACATCAACGATGATGGAAGTTTCTCCCGGCAAGGCCGGCGCGCCCAAATCAGAAGGTTTCACAAAGGCTCTGGCCAGCACAAAATTATCCCGATCCACAATCTGTTCAAACCAGAACAGTCCAAACAACCAGTCAAAGCCACTGTCGTTCTGCGAAGCAAAACGCAGCTCCGCCGTGCGACGCACATCATTGGGCCGCAGAGAAACACCTTCCAGAATAGGTTCTTCGGTACCGTCTACATCATAAGTTTCTGCTTGTTTACGGCGCATTTCGCCACCGACCAGCACCATTTCAACGTCACCCAGTACCGGCAGACTTTCCAACAACCAACTGATATCACCATCGATGCGGGTGAACTCAGACGAGGACAACCCAAAATTGTCACTGACACGCGAGCGAACCTTTGTCAGATCCTCTGGCAGTGATTGCGCGCCCAGCTCTTCCAGTACACCGCTGCGGCGTGTTGCTAAAGAGGGGCTACCGACAAAGGGAATCTCGCGGGGCGTGCTCTCATAGCGAATCGCCCGCAATCCGATCTGAACATTGTCTGTGGGCTCACTGGTGAGATAAAGACGTACAAACTCGTCGCGAATGTTGCCCGGATCATCACTATCCAGCGTCAACAGATTGTCGAGTGTACCTTCAGACTCGCGTTTGATCATCGCTATGCGGCCCAGCAGAAGCGGGTTATCTTCGCCAAGCAGAGGAATATTGATATAAGCCCGCGCATGACTCTCTGTAAGTGAGGAATAGCGAATATCGCCACCGATTGCCCATTCCAGTTCGGGCGCACGCCACTTTGCATTTATGGCGCCTGCGGTGGAGTTGCGGCCAAACAGGGTTCCCGACGGTCCGCGCACCACTTCAATGGCGCCGAGATCGTAAAACGGTTCACCCCGAATATCGGCGCCCTGCGATCCGATAAAGACATCGTTCACATGAAACGACACCGGCGACGGTCCATTGCGGGTTCGGCTGATCCCACGAATCGCTATCTTCTGTTCATCTTGAGCGACCACGCCGGGGATCAGCTCCACCAGACTATTAAAATCTTGAACGTTGTTGTCCTGCAGCGTTTCTCCCGACAGCGCAGAAACCGAGCCAAGTACTTTTTGCAAGGACTCAGAGCGTTTCGATACCGTGACGTAGACTTCCTCGATAACCAGCCCGGATTTAGTGGTCTCCGGTAAACCACCGTTCTCCGACGACGCCTCTTTCTCAACGGGGGCTTCCTGCGCGTTAGCGGTAAAGCACGCAAACTGCATGACCGTTGAAAACAGCATCGACATCGTAAACGCTGGTAAACGGGCTAACATCTGAAGATTATTTTTAGTCATATCTGCGCCTCTTATTATTCTGCCTGCACGTTAGCAGCTTGATTTCTCGCCGCGTAAACCAGTCGTGCGACGGCCGGCTGAATTGCGATATTGTGTTGCTGCAGGGGATCCGGTCGGAACACGCCATTGGCCATTTCACCGTAGTTGTCGAAACTGAATACGCCGTATTCAAAGTCGTCCAAGCGATTGGATAGCCGGTAATACTCAATAAACCCCAGTGGTTCACCCTTTGCCAGCGAGTCGAGCGCACGCAAGCCGATCGCGGCAATCTCACTAACGGTCTTAGTAACGAACTGCAGCTCATCGCGCCGTAAAGCATCGGATTGTTCGATCAAGGGCGCCAACCGATCATGGCTGGCTTCCCAGGTAAGCAGTTGTTCGCGCAGTTCAGGATAAACACGGTTATCTCCGCTCAACAGACGCTCAGTTTTTATCGCGAACTGCCTAGCGGCCTGGCTTTCGGCAGGCAAATGGTCGATCAGACGATCCACATCGCCCAGTGCATACGCCGGCGGCTCGACAAAAGGGAAAATAGCCGAGGCCACAAAGCGCAATAGACGTTTGCGGCTTCGCTGGTAGTAGTAACCTGCTGGTTCTAGCGCATCTACGAAGGTAGTCAATGCTTCCAAATCTCTTTCAGAAATCTCAGCCAGATAATTTTCTGTTGCTTCCTTGTGGCGCATCCCCAGTCGTACAAGCCGCTCACTGACCACATCCAGGCGCCGATAAAAGGTAACCGCGCCTTTAGATAGCTGAGATGGCTGCGACCAGAACCGTTCGGCCAACGCCGCACTGCGAGGCCAGACGGCAATATCCAGCGTATCGTGATCCACATGCTCGGACCATGCGGCAATTTCAGCCCCCAAAATGCGCGGGGCTCCCTGCTCCGCCACATCAGAAATACCTTCCACTTCAAAATCGGTAAGCTTCTGCTGATAGAGCCACCAGGCCGGCTGCTGATGATCCAGATAGTAGTTGCGACTCATCAGAATATCAGCCGAGGCAAAGGCTGGGGGATAGTCACCATCCAACCATAACTGAACCGCAAAGGGTAAGGGTTCCGCTGTATCTTCTGGATGAACAGCCTCCTCCCATGCGATGGGCAATTTTCCGTGCGCGGCAACCATTGATGCGTATCGTTGCGCGAAGTAGCTGTGCAAGGCATCAACAGAGCGAAGACCCTTGGCTTTCATGAAGTCCCGAATGGAGGAGTCTGATTTCCAGGGCGCTGTATTCACTTCGTCACTGCCAATGTGAAAGTAGTGATCCGGAAAGAGCGACGCCATCTCAGCGACCAACAGGTTGATCAGCTCATAGGATTTTTCTTTGGCGGGATTAATCGGTGGAGAAAAGAGGCTACTGCTCCATTCCCCCAATACCGGGTCTGGCAAACCGTCGACACGCAATTCAGGGTAGGCGACCTGCCAACTGAGACTATGGCCCGGCAGTCCAAATTCCGGCACGATACGAATACCTCTATCAGCCGCATACTCCACCAGTTCGGTTATTTCCGACTGAGTGTAATAATCTCCACCGCTGCCTACTTCATGTAGTTTGGGCAACACCCGGCTCTCCGCGCGAAAGCCCTGATCATCGCTGAGGTGAAGATGCAGCACGTTCAGCTTTACCATCTCCATTCCCGCAAGCAGCCGCTTTACGGTAGACACCGGCATAAAATGTCGTGCGGTATCCAGCACCATGCCGCGCCATGCCCATTGGGGTGAATCATCGATAGTTACCGTCGGCAGCTGCAGCGTGCCCTCACGCTCGGTGACTAATTGCCTCAGGGTTTGCAGACCTCGAAGTGCCCCTACGTCATTACTCGCCTTCAGCAGGATGCCGTCATCGGTAACGGTCAGCTGATAGCTTTCGTCGGCATCTAAATCCGGATAACGATTGCTTTCCTCAGCGACCACCAAGGACAGATGCGATCCTTTTGTCGCCTCCTCAGCCCAGGATACTGACAATGATGTTCCACTCTGAGTGCCGACCTGCGCAGCCCATCGATCAACGGCGCGTTGTAATCGGCCCGATCGCGTTTGCGGCGTCGATACGCGTATAGTGCCAGGCAAAATCATAGTACCAGCACTCGTGCGCATAGACCGCGGCATCGGCATCACTACCACCTCGTCCGGGGTGTGGCCTTGTCCAGTGCCTCCTCCCACAACACCTGAATAAAGCGGGGTCGAATATTTCGGTGAGCAGCACCCTGCGACCAGTAAGACGCTAATTGCCAGCGACGAAAATAGCAGCCATCGATTTTTGTCCACGGTAATAAACTGAGACATGAAGAATCTCGCTTCTACTTATAATGAACCATATGGTACATATATAATTGAATAGCGACAATACCCCCTGGATCACGGGCGGCTGCAGAGCGCGACAGGGCCAGTGCTTTACGGTTACTATTTCGGTAATTTCAATTAAATCATCAAGGTATAGCGCTCGCTTCGGCGATACCTGTACCAAAGAGCGAAAACGCGAGGGTTGGAAAGATCAGAATGGAAGAGACCGACACCGCAAAAATGGATGGACGCTCCACGCGCCATGAGGCTCGCCGACAGGAAATTCTGGAAAAGGCGACTGCCTACCTGCTGCAGCACGGCCTGACCAATCTCGCCATCAGACCGATGGCTGAGGCCTTGGGTATCAGTCATAGAACGCTGCTGCATCACTTTGGCAGCAAAGACGAAATGATCCAGACTATCCTTGGCAGCATTCAGCAGCAGGAAGTAGAGCGAGGTGAAAAACGCGCGGCGGATTTTGCCAACGACCCGCTGGGCATGCTCGACGATAGCTGGGCACAGCTATCCAGTGCGAACTACCTCGGCTTTCTGCGCATGAGTATGGAAGCATCAGGAAAAATCGCGAGCCCAGGCGGCGCACCTAATATGGCAGACGGTACAAGGCAATACCTGAAAACGCTGACTGAAGCGATAAAAAGCCAAGGCGTAGCGCCCAAGCGCGCCAGTCAGCTAGCGACACTGGCTCGAGGCACCATGAGCGGACTGACGCTGGACATGATGGTCACGGGCGACAAAGACCGTGTACGATTAGCTTATCGGGGGCTAAGGGATTGGATTGAGCAGGAGATTAACGATCCGTAGTCTGAATTTAATTACTGATCCAGCAACACTGATAAGGCGCCAGTTCAATACTTCCCTTAAGATCAGACATATCCTCGCCACTGATCAGGTCAAACCAGTCATTGGTGGCAATCAGATTTAACTGGGTGAGACTAATGTGCTGCGGCTGCCGTGAAATATTGTGCAAGGCAAAAATACTCTGGCGTCGGTCCGCACTCTGACGCCAGAATGCAAATACCTGATCATTGATATGCAGAGTGTACTGAGTCGCGTTGGGATGAAAGGCCCGCTGGGTGCGGCGCAGTTTGATCAAGAACTGCAATCGTTCAAACACCGCTTTGTGAATCCCCTCCTCTGTTAAGGCTGACTCCAGCTCGTGCCACTGCCACTGATGCCGATTGATCGAACGATTGTGACTGGTGTTTTCCAGACGCCTATAGTCGTTGCGGGTGCCGAATAGACTGTGAATGTAAAATGCCGGAATGCCTTCCAGTGCCAACATGATGCTGTGTGCGCACACAAAACGCTCGACAGCAAAGTCGTCCTCGCCATCATGAGTTCCCTTCAACGCATCGAACAGGCTGATATTTAACTCGTAGGGGCGATTCTCGCCGTTCTCCAGAGCACGCCAGGAAATCTTGCCGCCGAAGCCCTCTATCGTTTTCACCACCTGCGACAATTCCTCATCGCTCAGCAAACCTTCTGCTGGGCGCAAACCAATGCCATCGTGCGAAGCAATGAAATTCAGGTAAGTCGTTCCGTATTGCGCCGGCGGCATACTCATCAGCCAGTTTTTGAGGTAGCTGCAGTTTTCACTTAACAGCGTATGCAGCAATAGTGGTGGCAGGGAAAAGTTGTAAACCACATGCGCTTCGTTGGCGTTGCCGAAGTAACTGAGATTCTCCCGGTTTGGAATGTTGGTCTCGGTAATAATCACCGTGTCATTGCGGTAGTGCTCGGTAACCGTTCGAATCAAGCACACCACTTCGTGGGTCTGCGGCAGATTCAATGAATTTGTGCCCGCCACTTTCCAGAGAAAGGCGATGGCGTCCAAACGGAAGATGCGAACGCCTCGACCCATGTAGAGTTTGATGATGGAGAGAAACTCCATCAGTACCTTCGGATTGCGAAAATCCAGATCGACCTGATCGTGACTGAAGGTGCACCAGACATGCTTTATGCCATCGGCGGTTTCGGTTTCGCGCAGCAAGGGGCTGGTGCGTGGCCGCACCACCTGACTCAAGTCGTCGTCTGGCGACGCCACGAAAAAATAATCCGAACCGATGCCCTCGCCTTTTTTGAAGTTATCAAACCAGAGACTGCGACTGGAGCAGTGATTGATCACGCAATCGGCCATGAGACTGTAATTGCGCGCCAGCGCTTCGATGTCCTGCCAGTCACCTAGCGAAGAATTCACTTCCGCATAGTTGATAACAGAAAAACCATCATCTGAGCTGTAGGGGAAAAACGGCAACACGTGAACGCCAGATACAACGCCCTGCAAATGGCTGTCGAGAAATTGCTTCAACACCTGAAGTGGAGGGTCGGGTTCCCGCTGAATGCTGTCGCCGTAGGTGATCACCCAGACATCATTTTGATCCCAGTGATTGCTGAAGGGAGGCGGCCCTTCGGTTGACTCATTGAAGCTGAATAGCTCGACAACCTCTTTACACAAGCTGTCGGCTCGGTCCTCTCCGTAAAGAAACCCGAGCTGACTCAATAAGGTCGCCTGCAGGAGGGACAGGTCACTGCGACTATTCACGCCCGGCGAACTCCTCGCGGTCGGCCTCGACGGCTGCTTTCAGATCCTCCAGTATCGTTGGGATCGCGCTAACCACCCGATTCCAGCTAGGGATAAAGGGCGTCTCCATAGGGTTTTCAAGAAAGATATTGCCCGCTTTCACAATGTTCGCAGCAAACAGTTCGATCGCCTGCTCTTCCCGGTGAATATCCAGATTCAAACCATTCATACGCGCGTCGTTGTAGTACATCTCTACAAAATCCAGGGCGGTGCGATAGTAGGTTGCCTTGATGGAGCGGAAGGTTTCATTTGAGAACACCGCGCCATTGATGGCCAGTTTGCGGAAAACGGCCTTGGTAATATCAATCGACATTTTTGACAGACCACCGCCGTCATCGTGCTCCGACAGGTCCTGATGCTTGTGATCGTAACGATCCGCAATATCCACCTGACACAATCGGTTGCTGGAATAGTTGCGATACACCTCTGACAGCAGACCAATCTCCAGCCCCCAATCGCTGGGGATGCGCAGGTCACCGACGACATCTGCCTGCATGGAAAACTCACCGGCCAAGGGATAGCGAAAACTGTCCAGGTAATCGAGATAATCGGTGTTGGGATAGATCTTTTTCAGAGAGCGCACCAGCGGGGTAACCAGCAGTCGACTGACCCGGCCATTGATACTGGTATCCGTGACTCTCGCGTAGTAGCCCTTGCAGAATTCATAACTGAAGCCGGGATTGGCAATCGGATAAAACAGTCGCGCTGGCAGCAGGCGTTCGTAGGTGACGATATCGCAATCGTGAAGCGCGATCGCTTTGCCCCGGCCGGAGGCCAACACATAGCCAAGACAATACCAGGCATTGCGCCCCTTTCCGGGTTCCTGTGGTGCGAGCCCCTCATCCTGCAGACGCCGATCAAGCGCTTTCAGACGCGGGCCGTCGTTCCAGAGTATGCGATGGTGTTGTGGCAGTCGCCCAAAATACTTGACTGCCTCGGCAAATTCTTCCGCGTCGGCCCGATCAAGGCCAATCACAATTTCACTCAGGTAAGGCACCTTGCGAAGATGCTGAATGATGTCTTCCAGCGCCTGAGCTCTCAGCTCGGAAAAGAGACTGGGCAATACCAGCGTCATAGGACGTGACTTAGAAAACTCCACTAGATCTGCTTCCAAATCTTCCAGCGGCCGGTCAACCAGATTGTGCAGGGTTGCAACCATTCCGCCCTGATAAAAATCGCCCATGCCGTCGAGTTCCTTGTGTTATCGGTTTTTCAGTATGTCGTTCAGCGCTTCTGCCCAGCCTTCCGGACCAAAGGCCTCGGTGTGGATAATGGTGCCCCGCGTAGCAGGTGCGAGCCGCTCACCCGATGCCGGCCGTATGCAGACCGCTATATTGGCTCGCGCCAGCATGGCGGTGTCGTTATCGCTGTCGCCCAGCGCAACAACCGGTCCCTCATTCTCAGGATAGTAGGTTTTTATCAAACGCTGCATGGCCACGCCCTTATCGCAGCGCCCCATCACATGCAGAAAACGCCCGCCTTCGAGACACTGCAATCCCTGTGCCTGAATCCAATGCACAAAACTGGATCGCTGCTTTGCTGAGCCCTTCCAGATGAGCGGTTCGGTAAATTCCCGGGCAAGTGAGGCTTCAGCCGCCGCCTGATCAAGACCTGTATGTTCGATAACGCCAGCCAGCCCGAAGTCGCGGTAACTTTGGAAACTGAAGCCCTGCTCGCGAGCCTGATCGAGGGCCTTCAGCAGCACTTCTCGCGGCTTGCCGAGCACATCGCACTGCTGGCCGTCGGCGCTGTAGATTGCCGAGCCATTTTCGACGATGTAGGGCGTTGTCAGTTGTAAGTCGGAGAGTATTTGCACCAATTCGGTGCGCGTCTTACTCGTATTGAGCACAACGGGGATATTGCGATGAGCGAGTTCGGTCAGGGCTTGTTTGGCGGGCTCGAAGGAGTAGGTATGGTGGTCGAGCAGAGTGCCATCGAGGTCGGATACAACCAGCATAGAGAGGAGCAGCCGCTGCGATCAGTCACAGCGGCCTAAGGCTCGTTCAGTGAACGTGGCCGTGGGAGATTTCTTCTTCAGACGCTTCGCGCACTGAATCAATCTTCACGTCAAAGTTCAGCACCTGACCGGCCAGCGGGTGATTGCCGTCAACCAGAACCGCTTCGTCAGTCACTTCGCGCACGACAACCATCTGAACCTGACCGCCCTCGCCCTGAGCCTGGAACTGCATGCCCGGCTCAATGCTTTCTACACCCTGAAAGGCTTCACGAGGAACCTGTTGCAGCAGCTGAGGGTTGATTTCGCCGTAACCGTCAGCAGGCTGAACCACAACCTGCAGCGCGTCACCGGCTTCTTTGCCAGTCAGCTCGTTTTCCAGGCCGGGGATGATGCCATTGTGGCCGTGCAGATAGGCCAGCGGATCGCGACCTTCAGAGCTGTCCAGCGTCTGGCCGTCTTCATCCGTCAGTGTGTAGTGGAAGGAGACGACGCAGTTGTTTGCAATTTTCATATTAACCTCTTGAGTTGATTAGCCGTACAGGATGCCATTTTGTGGCCTTGAGGTCACGGAAAACGGCGGAATTGCCGCAATTCACGCCTCTGATTACCTGAGTGTAGCTCGCTTTTTGTAACAAACTGCCAGCTGAATGAGCGCAACTATCATTGAGGGGTTTTGCCGCTTAGGCACAATCGTTTGTCACCATTCTCACAGTAGGGTCATTACATGACAGAAGCATGGATTATAGATGCCTGCCGCACCCCGCGCGGCATTGGCAAGGTTGGCAAAGGCTCACTGGCCAATATCCACCCTCAGCAACTGGGTGCGACCGTGTTGAAGGCCATTGCCGAGCGCAACAATCTCAACACCGCGGATGTGGACGATGTGATCTGGGGCTGCAGCTCCCAGCGTGGCACCCAGGGCAATGATCTGGGACGCATGTCGGCGCTGGCTGCCGGCTACGATATCCGCTCCAGCGCGGTGACTCTGGATCGCTTCTGTGGCTCAGGCATAACTGCCGTCAATCTGGCAGCGGCGAATATCGCTGCCGGTTTTGAAGACTGCCTGATCGCCGGTGGCGCCGAGATGATGTCCACCTACGGCAACGGTAACGATGCCCCCATGTTTATGGATAACGGCAACTTGGTACTGCGTGAGATGCACCCCCAGCCCCAGCAAGGCGTTTGCGCCGATGCCATCGCCACACTGGAAGGCATTCCCCGGGAAGCGCTGGACGAACTGGCCGCCACCAGTCAGGCCAATGCCGCCAACGCCATTGAAAAAGGCTATTTCAACAAGAGCCTCGTGCCGGTTTATCACGACGATGGCACACTGGCGCTGGATCGCGAGGAATTTCCTCGCCCAGGCACTACCGCTGAGGTTCTGGCTGGCTTGAAGCCCGCCTTTGAAGGCTTGGCCAATCACCCGCTGGATGAGGCGGGCACCACCTACGCCAGCCTGATTCACAAGGTCTACCCGGACCTGAAAATCAATCACGTGCACCACGGCGGCAATTCCTCCGGTGTTGTCGACGGTGCTGCCGCTCTGCTGATGACCTCCCCCAGCTATGCGAAAAAACACGGCCTCAAGCCCCGCGCCAAAGTGGTTGCCATGGCCAATATGGGCGACTCTCCCACCCTGATGCTGAACGCTCCGGTGCCCGCCACCAAAAAGGTGCTGGCCAAGGCCGGTTTGACGCTGGACGATATCGATCTGTTCGAGATCAACGAGGCGTTTGCGGTGGTTGCGGAGAAATATATTCGCGACCTGAAATTGGATCGCAGCAAGGTCAACGTCAACGGCGGCTCGATTGCCTTGGGTCACCCCATCGGCGCCACCGGTTCACTGCTGATAGGGACGCTGCTGGATGAGCTGGAACGCCGTGATCTGAAGCGTGGTCTGGTGACTATGTGTGCGGCGGGCGGTATGGCACCGGCGATTATCATCGAGCGTATGTAAGCGGCTCGCATTGCAAAAGCGGGCCTTTCGGCCCGCTTTCTAATCCTTTTCCATCAAAATCAGCGATTCGGTGTGTCCTGAATAATGCGCTGCCCCAGATCAACAATCTCACGGCGCAGCCAGATATGGCCGGGGTCGTGCTGGAGCAAGGGGCTCCAGGCAATCTTCAGCTCAATCGGAATAATCATGAACGGCGGTTTGCGAATCGCCAGACGACTATCTTCTGCGTGCAGGCGAGCTACCTGCGTGGGCAATGTAGCAATAAGGTCAGGCTGACCCGCCAGCAAGGCGGCAACCTGATAGTGGCGGGTAAACAGGCGAATACGGCGTGTGTGGCCAGATTCAGCCAATGCCTCATCCACCCAACCCAAACGCTGGGGATCTTTGGTATTCATACCCCGACCCACACCCATACCGGTCTTGCTGACCCAGATATGGTTGGCCTGCAGGTAGGCGTCGAGATCGAAGTTTTCCAGCACCGGGTTATCAGCGCTCATCAAACAGGAAAAGCTGTCACGCCAGACGGTAGCCTGATGGAAGGACTGAGGCAGCTGGTCGAAGCGGTTGATCGCCATATCGATCTTGCCCTGCTCCAGATCCTGAAAGGAAACGTCTGAGGGGGTGAGAATATCGAGGGTAATTTCCGGCGCTTCGTCGCGCAGTTTATTCAGTAGCGGCGCCAGCAGGGTAGATTCCGCGTAGTCCGTCGCCATAATCCGGAACACCCGTGAACTGGATTTGGCGTCAAATTCCGCTACCGGCAGCACGGCTTTTTCGACCGACGCCAGAATGCCACGCACCTGCGGTTGCAGCTCATTGGCCCGCTCGGTGGGAGTCATACCTTCACTGGTACGTACCAGCAGGGGGTCACCAAACAGTTCCCGCAGTCGACGCAAACCATTGCTCAATGCCGGCTGGGTAATGCCGAGCTGCTCAGCAGCGCGGGTCACATTCTTTTCGCGCAGCAGTACGTCCAGATACACCAGCAAATTGAGGTCAACGCGGGATAAATTCATAAGATTAATGCCTCGATGATGCTAATAATTATGGGAAATCATTAAACCAGAAGCGTCATACAATGGAAATAATGGAAAAAGTAAAAAAAAGCCCGGCAATTAGCCGGGCAAGCCTCACACTGACAGGTATGAAGTCGGTTGAGCCGAGCGCCCTGATACTTTCGATCAGGCGCGCTTGGCTTTCAATTCTCGGCGACGGGCGTGCAGAACCGGCTCGGTGTAACCGTTCGGTTGCTCAGTGCCCTTGAACACCAGGTCACAGGCAGCCTGGAAAGCAACGTTGTCATCGAAATTCGGCGCCATGTTGACATACTCAGGATCACCCGCGTTCTGACGATCCACCACCTCGGCCATGCGCTTCAGGGTTTCCATCACCTGCTCTTCAGAGCAGACGCCGTGGCGCAGCCAGTTGGCAATGTGCTGAGATGAAATCCGCAGGGTTGCGCGATCTTCCATCAGGCCCACATCGTTGATGTCAGGCACTTTGGAACAGCCAACACCGGCATCGATCCAGCGCACAACGTAACCCAGAATGCCCTGCGCGTTGTTGTCCAGTTCGTTCTGGATTTCTTCGGCTGACCAGTTGGTGTCTTTGGCTACCGGAATCGTCAGAATATCGTCCAGTGCTGCGCGCTGACGCTCGGCCAGTTGTTGCTGAACATCAGCCACGCTCACATCGTGGTAGTGCATTACGTGCAGGGTCGCAGCGGTCGGTGACGGCACCCAGGCACAGTTGGCGCCAGCTTTCGGGTGACCAATCTTGGCGTCCATCATCTGCGCCATTTCATCGGGCATGGCCCACATGCCTTTACCGATCTGGGCTTTGCCAGACAGGCCACACTCCAGACCGATATCCACGTTCCAGTCTTCGTAAGCCTTGATCCAGGCCTGCTGCTTCATGTCGGCTTTGCGTACAAAGGCGCCCGCTTCCATGCTGGTGTGAATTTCGTCACCGGTGCGATCCAGGAAGCCGGTATTGATAAAGATCACGCGCTCTTTGGCCATCGCAATACAGGCTTTCAGGTTCACCGTGGTGCGGCGCTCTTCATCCATGATGCCGATTTTCAGGGTATTACGGGTCAGACCCAGCGCATCTTCGATGCGATCGAACAGTTCGCACGCAAAGGCGACTTCTTCAGGACCGTGCATTTTGGGCTTAACGATATACACGCTGCCTTCACGAGAGTTGCTCAGCTTGCCGGTGCGCTTGAGATCGTGCATGGAAGCCAGTGCGGTGACCATACCGTCCATAATGCCTTCCGGTACTTCATTACCGTCCGCATCCAGAATCGCTTCATTGGTCATCAGGTGACCCACGTTGCGAACCAACAGCAGGCTGCGACCATGAAGGGTCAGTTTGCTGCCGTCCTTGGCTATAAATTCGCGGTCATCTACCAGGCGTCGGGTAATGGTTTTGCCACCCTTCTCCAGCGACTCTTCCAGCGTACCCTTCATCAAACCCAGCCAATTGCCGTAAACCACGGCCTTGTCTTCGGCATCTACCGCAGCGACCGAGTCTTCGCAGTCCTGAATGGTGGTCAGGGCCGCTTCCAGCACAACATCTTTCACGTTGGCGGCATCGGTTTTGCCGATGGGGTGTTCAGCGTCGATCTGAATATCAATATGCAGACCGTTGTTGATCAGCAAAATATTGGTCGGCTTGGCGGTATCACCGGCGTAGCCCACAAACTGATCGGCATTTTTCAGGCCTTGGGTGCTGCCGTCTTTCAAGCTCACCTGCAGTGCGCCATCAACCACGGCGTAGCCGGTCGCATCGGCGTGAGAGCCGGATGCCAGCGGTGTGTGGGTATCGAGGAATTTACGGGCGTAGGCAATAACCTTGTTGCCGCGAACCGGGTTGTAGCCTTTACCTTTGTCGGCGCCGTTATCTTCGGGAATCACGTCGGTGCCGTAGAGCGCGTCGTACAGGCTGCCCCAGCGCGCGTTGGCCGCGTTCAGGGCGTAACGGGCGTTCATTACCGGTACCACCAGCTGCGGGCCTGCCAGCGTGGCAATTTCCGCATCGACATTAGATGTCGTGACTTCAACATTGGCCGGCTCGGGCAGCAGGTAACCGAGGTCTTCAAGGAAGCTGCGGTACTGACCAGCGTCGAAGTTCGGGTTTTCGCGATGCCAATTATCGATCGTCGCCTGCATTTCATCGCGGGCGGCTAACAAACGCTTGTTTTTGGGGGCCAGATCCTTGAGGATGGCCGCGAATTGCGACCAGAAGTGATCAGGCTCGATTCCGGTGCCCGGTGCAATTTCTTCGTTGACCAGGCGATACAGCACCTCTGCGATCTGCAGTCCGCTGTGTTCGACACGCTTGGTAGTAGATGAAGACATGCTTGCTCCTTAATACAGGTCTTAGATACAAATGCCCCGCTGTCCGGGAGCCGGAGTTTGCGGGCATGTTAGCGATCGCAGGATAATTTCACAAATTAATCCATATTATCCGCGCAATTCATTTGAAGAATGACCAATACTACCGTGATTGACCGCCCTGCCTTCATTTATAGTCGCCACAGCGCTGTCTACAATCCTTTTTGTTGGCAAGAATTCCCCTGAGTGATGGGGAAGATTTTATTTATCTAGAAAATACTCGATATAGAGTCTATAAATTAGATAAATCAACTGCCCAACCCTAGAATACGCGGCATCCGTCAACTCCATTCGACACAAGAAGGGATCGATCATGTCTGACTATCGTTCAACTATCGAACACATCGCCAAACTGCGTGAGCAGATGGGTGACTCCTGGCGCGACATCAAGCCCGAAGCGGCTGCGCGCATGAAGCTGCAAAACCGCTTCAACACCCACCTGGACATCGCCAAGTACAACGCCGGCATCATGCGTAAAGACATGGCCGAATACGATGCTGACACCAGCAAGTACACCCAGTCTCTGGGATGCTGGCACGGTTTCATCGGTCAGCAAAAGCTGATCTCTATCAAGAAGCACTTCGGCAAAACCGACAAGCGCTACCTCTACCTGTCTGGCTGGATGGTTGCTGCTCTGCGCTCTGAGTTTGGTCCTCTGCCCGACCAGTCTATGCACGAGAAGACGGTTGTTGCTGACCTGATCCGCGAACTGTACACCTTCCTGAAGCAGGCTGACGCCTGGGAACTGAACCACCTGTTCCGCGCTCTGGACGACGCTCGCGAAGCTGGCGACAAAGCCAAAGAAGACGAAATCATCAACAAGATCGACAACTACGAAACTCACGTTGTGCCGATCATTGCTGACATCGATGCCGGTTTCGGTAACGCAGAAGCCACTTACCTGCTGGCCAAGAAACTGATCGAAGCGGGTGCTTGCTGTATCCAGATCGAAAACCAGGTTTCTGACGAGAAGCAGTGTGGTCACCAGGACGGTAAAGTAACCGTTCCTCACGAGGACTTCCTGGCCAAGATCCGTGCCTGCCGCTACGCCTTCCTGGAGCTGGGCATCGACGACGGCGTTATCGTTGCTCGTACCGACTCTCTTGGTGCTGGCCTGACCAAGCAAATCGCGGTAACCAATGAGCCGGGCGATCTGGGCGACCAGTACAACAGCTTCCTCGATGGCGAGTACATCGACGACGCATCTCAAATCAACAACGGCGACGTTGTGATTAAGTCTAACGGCAAGCTGCTCAAGCCGAAGCGTCTGCCTTCTGGCCTGTTCCAGTTCAAGCCGGGCACTGGCGAAGACCGCGTTGTTCTGGACTGTATCACCAGCCTGCAGAACGGTGCCGACCTGCTGTGGATCGAGACCGAGAAGCCCCACGTTGGTCAGATCGCTGGCATGGTAAACCGCATCAAAGAAGTGGTTCCCAACGCCAAGCTGGTTTACAACAACAGCCCGTCCTTCAACTGGACCCTGAACTTCCGCCAGCAGGTATTCGATGCTTGGGAAAAAGAAGGCAAAGACGTTTCTGCCTACGATCGCGCCAAGCTGATGAGCGAAGAGTACGACAACACCGAGCTGGGCCAACTGGCCGACGAGTGGTGTCAGAACTTCCAGCGCGACGCGTCGCGTGAAGCTGGTGTATTCCACCACCTGATCACTCTGCCGACTTACCACACTGCGGCCCTGTCTACCGACAACCTGGCCAAAGGTTACTTCGGCGACGAAGGCATGCTGGCCTACGTAGCAGGTGTTCAGCGTAAGGAAATCCGTCAGGGCATCGCCACTGTTAAGCACCAGGATATGGCTGGTTCTAACATCGGTGACGACCACAAAGAGTACTTCGCTGGCGAAGCTGCTCTGAAAGCCGGCGGTAAAGACAACACCATGAACCAATTCGGTTAATGGTGTACGCTACACCGTAAGGTCTGAAAGGGGTGACATTTGTCGCCCCTTTTTTGTTTCGGGCTTTTTAAACCCCCCGTCATTGCGAGCAAAGCGAAGCAATCTCTCTGGACTTGTGCCACATTCAACAGATTGCTTCGCTTTGCTCGCAATGACGAGTCTCTAACTACCCAACGCGTTTGGAGGTTTTATGACAACCATCTCTACCCCCGATCTCTGCGATGCCTATGGCGAAAAGGTGCAGGTTGCCGAGCCGGTATTTCGCCACTACGGCGGCTGCGAAAATTTCTACGGCGAAATAGCCACTGTTAAATGTTTTGAAGACAACTCCAAAGTCGGTGAATCCCTGCGCACCAATGGCGAGGGCAAGGTGCTGGTGGTTGACGGTGGTGCCTCACCCCGTCGTTCACTGCTGGGCGACAAGTTGGCGCGCATGGCGCTGGACAATGGCTGGAAAGGCATTATCGTGTACGGCTATATTCGCGATCTGGAAGAGATCGCAGATATGAATATTGGCGTGATGGCGCTGGGCAGTATTCCGCGCAAAACCGAAAAGCGCGGCGAAGGTCGCACGGGCGTGAATCTGCAATTTGCTGGCCTCACAGTGCAACCCGGCAATTTCATCTATGCGGATCGCACCGGTGTTATTGTTGCTGACGAATCACTGAAACTGACCGATCTGGGTGATGAGGGCTGAAGCCCAGCCCGAATATAACAAGTCGCAAGGAGTGAGTATGAAACTGGGAATGATGCTGGGTTACTCCGGCAAGAAACTGACTATCCCGATGGATCTGATCAAGAAAGCTGAATCCCTCGGTTTTGACTCTGTATGGACAGCGGAAGCCTATGGCTCCGACGCCGTCAGCCCCGCCGCCTGGATTCTGGCCCAGACCACCAAGATTAAAGTGGGCACCTGCATCATGCAGATGCCGGCGCGCACCCCTGCCATGGCGGCGATGACTGCCAATACGCTGGATCACCTGTCTGATGGCCGTTTTCTGGTGGGCCTAGGTGCTTCCGGCCCGCAGGTGGTTGAAGGTTGGCACGGCGTGCCTTACGGCAAACCCGTCACCCGCGCCAAGGAATACATCCAGATCATGCGCAAGATCTTCGAGCGCGATGCACCGGTTGAGTTTGACGGCAAGATGTATCAAATGCCGGTGAAAGGTGAAGGCACTACCGGCCTCGGCAAGCCGCTGAAATCCATCCTGCACGGCAACACGAATATCCCTATCTATCTGGCGTCTATTACGCCAGCCGGTCTGGCCAACTCTGCGGAAGTGGCTGACGGTGTGTTCCCGGTGTTTATGATTCCCGAGAAATTCGACGTACTGAAGAAAGATCTGGACCGTGGCTTTGCCAAAAGCGGCCGCAGCATGGACAACTTCGACGTTGCTCCCACCGTGGGTGTGGTAATGGACGACAATCTCGACGGTTGCCGCTACTTCATCAAAGACTTCCTGTCCCTGTACATCGGTGGCATGGGTGCCAAGGGCAAGAACTTCTACACCGATTACGCTACCCGTCTGGGTTACGGCGATGCGGCGGAGAAGATTCAGGATCTGTATCTGGCTGGCAAGAAAGACGAGGCCCGCAATGCAGTACCAGACCAGCTTGTTGATGAAATCGCGCTGGTCGGCCCGGAAGCCCGCATTCGTGAGCGCGCTCAGGACTGGAAGGCCGCCGGCGCGCGAGGCGAGGTCGGCACTTTGCTGATCAATGCCCAGCAGCCAGAAGTGTTGCCTATTTTGGCAGATGCTCTGCTGTAAGGGCTAGATCCCACCGTCATTGCGTACCCACAACGCTTCGCGGGGCATGCTAAGCGCTAGCGAAGCAACCTCAACCAGTCTCTGCCAGATCCAAGAGATTGCTTCGTTCCTCGCAATGACGGAGTGTTTTGTCGGCGTAAGGCCCGGGAGATTGCTTCACTGACGTTCGCAATGACGGATCGCGCCACCTTCGCTATCATCCCCTTTTAGCTTTCGGAGCCCTTCCTCCAGTGACTACCGTAACTCGTCGCCTAGCACTCGCTATTCTCAATGGCTTTGACGCCTTCTTCGCGGAATACAAGAACATCACCCTCGGCGCCCAGGCACGTTTTGAAGCCGCTGACTGGCAGGCTGCCCAGATTGCCATGCGTGACCGACTGGAGCTGTGGAAGCAAAAACGTAAAATCGTCGCCGAGGCGGTCACGACGATTACCGCTGGCTGTATTTATGATCGCGAGAACTGGGAAATTGCCAAAGCGGAGTTCTCAGAGCTTATCCAACACCATCCGAACTTTGAAATTGCCCAATCTTTTTTCAATTCCATCTACTGCTATATCTTCGAGCACGAAAAGGTGCGTGATCAGCACGCCTTCGTCTCTGCGCCACAAGGCTATAAACCCGAAGGCAGCGAGCGCATAATTCATGTGTACCCATTTCGCGGTGACGGTCGCGATGTGGTTCGCGAAATGCTCGAGAACTGCCACTTCAATATTCCCTGGGAAGATCAGGAACGCGATATTGGCTACATCATGGATGTGGTCGAACGCGAATTGCTGCCCAAGCTCGACACCGAAAATTATCGGGCGCGCGCAGAAACCCTCGAGTCCCTGTTCTTCCGCAATAAGGCGGCCTATCTGGTTGGCCGAGTGGTCTGCGGCGACCAAAGCATTCCGTTTGTACTGCCCATTCAAAACAGTGGCGAGGGCTCGGTCTATGTCGACACCCTGCTCTATGATCCCGACGATATCAGTATCGTGTTCAGTTTTGCCCGCAGCTACTTTATGGTCGACGCCTCGATCCCCTCAGAATACGTGGCCTTCCTGCACAAGCTGATGCCGCACAAGGAGGTGTTCGAACTCTATAACGCCATGGGTATGCCGAAGCACGGCAAGACGGAATTCTTCCGCTTTGCGGTGGATGATACCTTGAGCAGCGATGCGCCTTACATCATCGCACCGGGTATCAAGGGTATGGTGATGCTGGTATTTACCCGCCCGGATTTCGACTACGTCTACAAGGTCATCAAGGATCGTTTTACCCCGCCCAAGGAAATGACACAGGAGCACGTAAAAGCCTGCTACAGCCTGGTAAAACGCTGGGACCGGGGCGGTCGCATGGCCGATACCCAAGAGTTCAACAACCTGGCGTTTGACCGTCGTCGTTTTTCTGACGAACTGATGGCCGAGCTGATCAAGGAAGCGCCATCAAAAATCGAAGAAAGCGGCAACGCGCTGGTGTTAAAGCACGTCTATATCGAGCGCAAGATGACGCCTCTCAACCTCTACCTGAAAGAGTGCGATGACGATCAGCTCTACAGCGTAATGGATGAATACGGCAACGCGATCAAGCAACTTGCCTCAAACAATATCTTCCCCGGCGATATGCTGCTGAAAAACTTCGGGGTAACCCGTCACGGTCGCGTCGTATTCTACGATTACGACGAAATTTGCCCGCTGCTGGACTGCAATTTCCGCTCGCTGCCGGAACCGCAAAACGACGAACAGGCCATGGCGACCCAGCCCTGGTATGAAGTTAAACCGGAAGATGTTTTTCCGGAAGAATTCCGGCTGTTTTTCTCGGGTAACCAGCGGGCCAAGAAGGTTTTTGACGAGCTGCACAGCGATCTGTACGACCCGGAGTGGTGGCAGGACTTGCAGGACAAGATTCGCAATGGTTTTGTGCCGGATCTGTTCCCTTACCGAAGAAAGCAGCGTTTTCAGCAACGCTGACATACCCTCACCCCAGCCCTCTCCCAGAGGGAGAGGGAGAGGGAGAGGGAGAGGGAGAGGGTGAGGGTGAGGGTGAGGGGGCTCCTTACAGAAGCAAGCGCCGAATATCTCCCAACACCTCATTCAAAGTGCTGAAGAATCGCCCGGCATCGGCGCCATTGATAGCGCGATGGTCATAAGAGAGCGACAAGGGCAGCATTTCCCGCGGCACAAACTCCGAACCATTCCATACCGGCTTCACCGTCAGTTTTGACACACCGAGAATCCCTACTTCCGGGGTATTCACAATGGGCGTAAAGCCGAGACCACCGATATTGCCGAGACTGGAAATGGTAAAGCAACCGCCCTGCATTTCCTGAGGCTTGAGTTTGCGATCCTTGGCCTTCGCTGCAAGTTGAGCGGTTTCTTCAGCCAACTCCCACAGGGATTTTTTGTCGACGTCGCGCACGACCGGCACCACGAGACCGGCGGGCGTATCCACCGCGATACCGATATGAACATACTGTTTAAAGACAAGCGTCTCGCCGTTGTCCGCCAGAGAAGCGTTGAACTTCGGATTGGCTTTCAATGCAGCCGCGCAGGCTTTCAGTAGGAAAGGCAGAGGAGTCATTTTCACCCCTTTCTTTTCTGCTTCCGCCTTAAGCCCCTTGCGAAAGGCTTCGAGCTCGGTGATGTCTGCGTCATCCCATTGGGTAACGTGCGGCACATTAAGCCAACTGCGATGCATATTAGCCGCAGTGAGCTTGTGCAACTTGCTAGCCGGCTCGGTAACTACGTCACCAAACTGCGCAAAATCCACTTCAGGTACCGCAGGAATACCAGCTCCGGCACTACCGTTGGCGGCAGGTGATTTGTTTTCCACCAGATTTTTGACGTAAGCCTGCAAGTCTTCTTTCAGCACGCGCCCTTTGGGACCGCTGCCAGTGACGGCTTTAATGTCGATGGAAAACTCGCGCGCCAATTTACGCACCGCCGGGCCTGCATAGACTTCGCCGCCTGGGGCCTTACTGGCCTTCTCAGCCAGAGCGGGCGTTTCCGATTTAGGCTTTTCTGCGGATTTTGGAGCGTCAGCTTTGCTGTCAGGCTCAGGCTTTGGTGCTGGCTTTTCTTCTGCTGCAGGCTTTTCTGAAGTCACACTACCCGCCACCTGCATCACCAGCAGATCATCACCCTTCTTCGCTTTCTCACCAACGCTTAAGGCAATGGATTCAACTTTTCCGCTATAGGGCGAGGGGATTTCCATGGACGCCTTGTCGGACTCCAGCACCACCAGCGAATCACCTTCGCTGATCTCATCGCCTTCCGCCACACAGACTTCAATCACATCCACTTCGTCATCGGTGCCGATATCGGGTACTGTGACGGTTTGCGAAGCGCCACTACTTTCCGCATCCGAGGCACTTTCAGGTTGAGCCTCTTCAGCGGCAGGCTTGTCCTCGGTTTTTGATTCAGCGGCAGCCGGCTCCGGTTCTGCCGATTCGTCGCTTTCGCCGGTAAGCTCGATCTCAACCAGATCATCGCCCTCGCTGATGCTCTGCCCTTCCTTCACCAAAATAGCCGTGATCTTGCCAGCCTTCGGGCAAGGCACTTCCATTGAGGCTTTATCGGATTCCAGCACCACCAGCGAGTCTTCAGCCGCAACCTCGTCACCCACGGCCACGCTGATTTCAATGACTTCCGCGCTCTCGGAACCGATATCGGGAATCTTGATAGTTTCTTTACTCACGATTCTGTCCTTAACGCTCACGCGTAGAGTGGGTTGGGTTTATCCGGGTTGATGCCCAGCTTCTGAATCGCCTTGCTGACGACAGATCTTTCAATCTCGCCCTCATCAGCCAGCGCCTTCAAGGCTGCCAAGGCAACAAAACTGCGATCAACCTCAAAGTGATGACGCAGTTTGGAGCGCGTGTCAGAACGCCCAAAGCCATCGGTCCCCAAGACCACAAAGCGCTTGTTGATATAGGGGCGAATCTGCTCACCGTAGGATTTGATGTAATCCGTCGCGCAGATTACCGGCCCATCGCGGCCGTCCAACATCTGCGACACATAAGGCACCTGTGCCTCTTCATCCGGATGCATCAGGTTAAAGCGCTCGCAATTCGCGCCATCGCGCTGTAGCTGGTTAATGCTGGTTGCACTCCACACATCAGCGGCTACGCCGTAGTCGGCGAGGATTTCAACCGCCGCTTCCACTTCGCGCAAAATCGTGCCGGAGCCCATCAACTGAACTTTGTGCTTGGCCTTCTTCTGCTTGCTTTCGCTGAGCAGATAGAGCCCCTTGATAATGCCCTCTTCACAACCCTTTGGCATTTCCGGGTGATGATAGTTTTCATTCATCAGCGTGACGTAATAGAACACGTTTTCCTTGTCCTGATACATCCGCTTCATGCCATCTTGCAGAATGACAGTCAGCTCGTGGGCGTAGGTCGGATCATAGGACAAACAGTTGGGGATCATATTCGCCATCAGATGGCTGTGACCGTCCTGATGCTGCAGACCTTCACCGTTGAGCGTCGTTCGCCCGGAGGTCGCGCCCATCAGAAAGCCGCGCGCTTGGGAATCACCCGCTGCCCAGGCCAAATCCATAATCCGCTGAAAGCCGAACATGGAATAGAAAATATAAAACGGAATCATCGGCAGACCGTGATTCGAGTAGGAGGTTGCCGCTGCCAGCCAGGCGGAGAAGGCACCGGCTTCGTTAATCCCCTCTTCCAGAATCTGACCGCTTTTGTCTTCCTTGTAGTACATGATCTGGTCAGCGTCATGAGGCGTGTAGCGCTGGCCCTGTGAGGAGTAAATACCGAGCTGACGGAACATGCCTTCCATACCAAAGGTGCGCGCCTCATCGGGAACGATAGGCACAACCACCTTGCCCACGCCTTTGTGTTTCACCAAAGACGACAGGGTTCGAACAAAAGACATGGTGGTGGAAATTTCGCGCTTGCCACTGCCCTTGAGCTGGCCGTTGAGATCCTCCAACGTCGGCACCTGCAGCGCGTCGAAATCCGCCTTGCGCGCCGGCAGATAACCGCCAAGCTCCTGACGGCGCTTGCGCATATAGACCATTTCCGGACTGTCTTCCGCCGGGCGGTAGTACGGCACTTCTTTTAGTTCCGCATCGGAAATGGGTACAGCGAAGCGATCGCGGAATTTTTTCAGGCTTTCCAGATCGAGCTTTTTAACTCCGTGGGTTTCATTCTGGGCTTCACCGCCCTTGCCCATGCCATAGCCTTTTACGGTCATGGCAAGCACAACGGTAGGCTGACCTTTATGTTCCACCGCATTGGCGTAGGCCGCGTAAACTTTGTAAGGATCGTGGCCACCACGATTGAGGTACATGATGTCGTCGTCCGACAGATCCTTCACCATCTCCAGCAACTCAGGGTATTTGCCGAAGAAATGCTCGCGGGTATAGGCGCCACCATTGGCCTTGTAGTTCTGCAGCTCGCCGTCGCAAACTTCATTCATGCGACGCTTGAGGAAGCCGTCTTTGTCTTTTTCCAGCAGTGGATCCCAATGCCGCCCCCAAATCACCTTGTTGACGTTCCAGCCGGCACCGCGGAATACACCTTCCAATTCCTGAATAATTTTGCCGTTGCCGCGCACCGGCCCATCCAGACGCTGCAGGTTACAGTTCACAACAAAAATCAGGTTATCCAGCTGCTCGCGCCCTGCCAGCGCAATCGCGCCCAAGGATTCCGGCTCATCACATTCACCGTCACCGAGGAAGCACCAGACCTTGCGGTCGCCCTGCTCTACCAGGCTTCGACTTTCCTGATACTTCATCACATGAGCCTGATAAATCGCCTGGATCGGGCCAAGGCCCATGCTCACGGTCGGGAACTGCCAGTAGTCGGGCATCAGCCACGGGTGGGGGTAGGACGATAGACCATCGCCATCGACTTCACGGCGGAAGTTATCGAGCTGGTCTTCGTTGAGTCGCCCTTCGAGATAGGAACGGGCATACATGCCGGGAGCGCTGTGCCCCTGATAGTAAATCAGGTCCGGTTTATCACCGCCGCGGAAGAAATAATTAAAGCCAACGTCATAGAGCGTTGCGGCAGAAGAGAAAGACGAGATGTGGCCACCCAGACCTTCGTTGTTGTCGTTGGCGCGCATCACCATCGCCAGCGCATTCCAGCGAATCAGAGAGCGAATACGACGCTCCATAAACAGGTCGCCGGGCATTCGCTTTTCAGCGGTGGGTTCAATGGTATTGCGAAAGGGCGTGGTAATGGCCGGGGGAAGTTTGGTGCCTTGCTGGGCCGCATGGCGCACCAGCATCTTCAGCAAGTAAGCGGCTCTCGCCTTGCCTTGGTGGCGCAATACCCCGTCAAGCGCATCCAGCCATTCTTCCGTTTCCTGGGGGTCTAAATCGTCGCGCAGTTGCTCGCGCAGTTCTTCAAGCTCTTGCAGCATGAAACCGTCCTTCCATCGAGTGTCAGTGTGATGGGTCGCCTTAGACCCATTGTGGCCTGTGTAACCACCTTCTGCACCTTCGATTTCGCGACGCGCGGGAATCCGCCGTCAGACGACTGAATGGTTGCCTGAGTGAAGGTAATCACCTGGCCAGCTTGCGGGTTATCGCCTTGTGGGCTGATACACGCGTTTTGTTTGTGTTCGAATTCGTGATGACCGAAAACGTTTTGTTCATATACAAAAACGGGCCGGTCAGGCCCGTGATACATGTAAAAATTTTACAGTGAATTCAGAAACATGCAAGTGCAATAACGGCCACCCAGAGTAGTCACCGCTAACATCTGATTTTACAAGCGCTTACCAAGAACACCCAACTACAAGCTTTGTAGCAATACTACAAATCAGTGTTTCAGCGGCGGGTGCTCGTATAAAAAGAACTGCCGCTTGCGCCCCACTTGCCCGGGCCCATCCAGTTTCTGAACGCCCAGATTTTTCTCTCCGCGCGCGCCACCGGCCTGCAACCACAAGGAGCGACGAGAGTCTTCCTCAAGAATGGCCAGCAATTCGCGCTTCCAGGTATCAAAGCCCATCTGATCAAGCACATCCACCAGCTGCTCACGACTGTTAAAGCTGGTGTAACCATCCATCAGATCTCGCCAGAATTGATCACCCGCCTCCCACAGATTGCGCGGCTGCTCCAGCAGCTTCACCCGCAGCGCCTTACGGTTGCGCTCGTAGGTCTGCTCGTCAATCCCGCTCTCTTGCCAGTTATCAAGGAAAGCACGGAAGCGTTTCTGCAAATCGGCGGTATCGGTCACCGGAGACTGCACCACAAAATAGAGCGCAGGTACCTCGCGCACGGGGTAGGCGCCACCATAAACCACGTAACCCAGTTGATCGCGGGTACGCAGTTCATTGAAGAAAGCCGGCCCGATCATCTGCCCGGCAATACCCATAACAATGCGGGCACGGTGCCCGGGGTTTGGCGCCTGCAGATACCAGAGCAGCGCCGAGTCATTGTGCTCAAGCGAATAACTTTCACCAAAGTTACCTTCTGGAATCCGGCGCACCTGTTCAGGCTGGGCGTCTGGCACTCTGTCGCCCAGCAGGAAGTCGGCAGCGACACGGGCAAATTGACGGGCATCACTTTCGCTGTAATTACCATGTGCCATCAGATAGAGCTGCGTGGCCGACATGACTTCGCGGCTGTAGGCTTTCACTTCCTTCATACCCAGTGACTGCACCGCCTGCAAACGCTGCTCGGTAGTAAAACGGAAGCGCTGTAGCTGCTGGGATAGCGCACTGGAAAGGTAGCGATAAGGGTCTGCATGGCGCTGGTTTTCCAGATCGCGAATGTAATCCATCTTCACTCGCAGGAAGCGCACCTCATCCCACTCAGGGTTAGCAAGCCGGCTGGCGAGACTGTCGAGCAACATGCCCTGCTTGTCGTTAAACCCACGTAACTCCAGACCGATTCCATCCCAGCGAGCCTGCAGGCTGTAATCCAGACCAGCCAGTTGAGCGGAATAGGCAAACGCATTCAATTCATCACGCACCATGCGCACCCAAAGCTCGGCTGCGGCCTGCCGAGTCGCATCGCTGCTGGCGCTCGGTGAGCGGATCAATACATTCAAATTGCCTTTTGGCAGAGAAAATCGCTTGTCGAGCATATGCCAGACACCGATCCGGCCGGTGCTCACCACCTGGCGGGGCACCTCACTGCCTTCACCACTCTTGATCGACAAATCACTGGCGATAAAAGGATTGGGCTTGGGCAGCGCCAAACCGGCAACGCCGGCGCGAACCTTCCAACGCTCCAGCTCTGCGGCGGTGGGCGGGGTTACCTTATAGGAAACATTGTAGAGCTCCGACGTTTTTTCACCTTCAAGCTCCGGCCGAGTTATCGCAATAATGGCTTTATCGGGAGTCATTGCATTGACCAGATCCTGAATCAGGTCCGGATCAAAATCCGTCATTGCATAGTCGCCGCGAATCAGATCGGAAGGCGAAAAGTAATGAAGATTATTTGCAAGCTGGCTGACCTCGTGGATTTCACTGGGTCGCGTGCGAAAATCAAACTGCAGGCGCGCAATGTCGGTCAGCTCCTGAAAGCGCCACTGTGCCACGCCTTCGCTTTGAATCAGCGCGATCGCCTCAAAAACCATATCGGTCACGGTATCCACCGCCGCCATACCGGCAGGCGTCAGTTCAATACTGATATTGAACACGCTACCACCGTGGTATTGGAATCCGGCACCGGCGCGCAGCCCTTCAGCCCAGCCATTTTTCTTTAAAACATACAGCAGACTACCCTCGCCTTCGTGTCCCAGCAGATGACCGAGATAGTTCAAAGGTTTTTTGTGGTATTGCGCGCGAACATCCGGCAATTCAAAACTCACCGACAGCTCTCGCATTTCACGGCGCGGTTTCAGTTCAAAGCGCAGCGGTGTTTCCTCAACCAATGGCACTTTGATCTCTGAATCGCTCAGCTTGCGGTTTTCTATTTCCGAAAAGCGGTCGACTACCATCGCCTGCAACTCATCCAGATTTTCACGACCGATCACGACCAAGCCCATGCGGTTGGCTGAATAGTGGTCCTCATAGAAATCCAGCAGATCCTGCCGCAAGGCCTCCTCACCGCGCCCACCCAACAGCGTCGACAGATTGCCTACCGTAAATTTCGTAAAGGGGTGGTCCGAATTGGCGAGCTCCTTGAAGACATCCAGCGCCCTGCGATAGTCATTTTGAATTCGCGCCTGATATTCAGAATTCACCGCGTTGACTTCACGACCAACAAACTCCGCGTTAAACAGGGGTGCGGAGAAAAACTGGGCAAAGCGATCCAAGGCTTCGTCGAGATGGGCGGCCCCAATATCAAAAAAGTAGTTGGTGTGCTCGAAGGAGGTATAGGCGTTGTGAGAGCCGCCGTGGGACGAAATAAAGGATTGATACTCCCCCGCATCCGGGTATTTTTCAGTCCCCAGGAAGAGCATGTGCTCAAGAAAATGCGCTAGTCCTTGCCGGTCTCGCGGATCATGTCGACTGCCGACATTGATATCCAGCGCGGCGGCAGCTTTATCGATGGACGGATCAGAAATCAGCACGACCTGCAGATCATTATCGAGCCGCAGATAGCGCACATCGCGACTATCGGTTTGCGGCAGAACGATATTGTTGTCAGGTTTTGCACCGCAGGCGGTCAGTACGACCAGTAAACACAACAGTGACCAGCGCAGTGGCGATTTCATCATCGACTAACGTCTCCCATAATTGATGAGCTATTCGGTGTTGGCCAGGCATTGAGAATGGCTTTTACAAGCGTCGCCAGCGGAATGGCAAAGAACACGCCCCACAGCCCCCACACACCACCGAACACCAGTACCGACAGAATGATGGCGACTGGGTGCATATTGACGACTTCAGAGAACAGCAAGGGCACAAGCACATTGCCATCCAGCCCCTGAATAATGCCGTAAACCAGCAACAGGGTATAAAACTCCGAGCCCACGCCCCACTGCAGGTAGCCGACTATCACGACCGGTATGGTGACCACGGCGGCGCCAATATAGGGAATGACCACCGACAAGCCCACCAGCAAGGCCAGCAGAGCCGCATAGTTCAGGTCCAGCCAGATAAAGCTGATATAGGTCGCCACGCCAACAATAACGATCTCAATACCCTTGCCGCGTACGTAATTCGCGACCTGATCGTTCATCTCAAGCCAGATTTTCGCCATTAGCGGGCGACGATGCGGCAGGAAATGTTTGAGCCAGCCAAGAATGAGGTCTTTGTCTTTGAGAAAGAAGAAAACCAGAATCGGCACCAGCACCAGATAAATCAGCACACCGACGAGGTTTGGAATCTGACCGATAGAAAACGACACCACCTGCTGGCCGAGCTTGCCGACTTCCACCCCTGCCACACCAATCAGCTCCCTGACTTGAGCTTCAGAAACCAGATCAGAGCGCTCCGGTAATTGCATCAACGCTTTCTGCAGTTCGCGGAGCAGCAACGGCAACTCCTGAACCAAGCTGGTGAGCTGATTCCAGACCAGCGGCATCAGGCCGAAGATAAAACCGAAGAACAGACTCATGAACAGCAGATAGGCGACGGTGATCGCCACCCAACGCGGCACGCGCCAGCGCGTCATCTGGGCGATGACACCCTGCATCATGAAAGCAAAAACCAGTGAGGCAATAACCGGCGCCAGAACATGTCCGAGGGTAATGATCAGCACCAGCGCCGCGATTATCAGCAGCAAAAGTACAACGGTTTCTTCTTCGGCGAACAGCCGGTCAACCCAATTGCGTATGATGCGCAGCATGCCTTTTGTCCTGATCAGGATTTTTCAAGAATATAACGGTACTCGCCGTCCTGCTCTTCTGACAGCAGCAGTGCGTGTCCACTCTGCTCTGAGAATACCGTGAAGTCGCGTACAGAACCGGCATCGGTTGCCAGCACTTCAAGGCGCTCGCCGCTGGCCATGCGATTCAGTGCCTGTTTGGCTTTTAACAGTGGCAGCGGGCAATCCAATCCGCGCGCATCCACACTGACATCACAAGGCTTGTTCATCTGATACTCTCTACGACTCACACCAACAACAGCGAGAAGTATACCGACACAACCCAAGCGCGCCCAGCGCGCCCGGCGTGGCGCCGCACTCAGTTTGGCACTTTTTACGATTCCGAAGGTCTGAACAGTTCAGCCTTGTTTTCGGTACTGACAAGGCGATAAAGTTCCCTATCATCTGCTGAGTAGCAAGAATCTCGTGGTTAAAGCACTTCTTCTTATCCTCATATCCCTGTCGTCGCTGGCGCTCTCTACCCCGTCGAGCTATGCGCAGACAGCGTATGCAGCGAGCAACGGTGCCAGCAGCGATGCCTATAACCTGCCCGAACTTGGCGACGGCAGCTCCAGTCAATTCAGTCTGGAGCAAGAACATGAACTGGGACGAGTCTGGCTCAAGGCCTTTCGCAGCCAGGTAACAACGGTTTCTGATCCGCTGATGCAGGATTACATCGAAAACCTGACCTATCAGCTCGCGCGGCACAGCCAGCTCAGCGACAAACGACTGGAGCTGGTGATTGTCGACAGCCCTGAGCTCAACGCCTTTGCCGTACCCGGCGGCGTGGTCGGTATAAACAACGGCCTACTGACCTATGCGGAGAACGAATCTCAGTTGGCGGGTGTACTCAGTCACGAACTGGCTCACCTGAGCCAACGCCACTTCGCTCGATCCCTCGACAAACAGAAAGCCGGCAACCTGTCGATGATGGCAGGTCTACTGGCGGGTATCGTGCTTGCAGCAACAACCGGCAGCGATGCAGGTATGGCTGCAATTGCAACGGGACAGGCCGCCGCCATGCAATCGCAATTGCGATTCAGCCGTGAACACGAACAGGAAGCCGACCGCATCGGTATGACAACCCTGGCCAAAGCTGGCATGGATCCGGGTGGCATACCCAGCATGTTCGAAATTATGAATCGGCGCCTGCGCTTTAACAGCAACAAGCCACCGGAATTTCTGCTGACTCACCCTCTGACCGACTCACGGATCAGCGACAGTGAAAACCGCGCCCGCCAGTACCCCCGCGAGGTGTACACTGACAGCCTTAATTTCCAACTGATGAAAAAGCGCGCCGAGCTGTCTCTGGCCGGAAACAAGCGCGAGCTGCTGACCCAATGGCAGCACAATCTGGAAAAATCACCCAGCGAAGCCAATACCTATGGTGTCGTCATTGCGCTGATGGCCAATGACTCGTGGGATGAAGCCGATCGCACGCTGAAACCGCTAATCGAGGAAGACCCTAACCGCATCACCTATGTGGTGGCTCAAGCCAATATTCTGGCGGGGAAAAAAGCATTTTCAGAATCCGCAAATCTGCTGCGCAAACATCTGGATCTGAACCCAGGCAATAACGCCCTGACCATGACACTGGCCGACGTGCTGCAGCGTATGGGTCGCCCCCACCAAGCTGAAGAATTGTTAAGCGACCACAGCAAGCGACGCCCGGAAGACCCGGCACTGTGGTATCAATTGGCTGAAGTACACGGCCTGTCCGGCAATATTCTCGGGGTGCATATGGCGCGGGCCGAGTATTTTATTCTGCGGGGTTATCTGGATAGCGCCGAGAAGCAACTGCACTACGCTTGGCCACTCACCGAAAACAACAATGTCGCCCGCCACCGAGTGCGCAAGCGCTTAAAGGATTTACAGGAACTACGGGAAACACTGAAGAAGTTTTGAGAGCGACGGTGGTGAGTTCTACCGCCAACAGCCACTGTAATTGCTTGCACACAACACTTCGCGGGCATGGCAATTAATCTTCATCAACATGTCAGCGACAGGTCGAGATCACCGCGTCGCTGTGCTCCTCGTGATGACTGAGGGTTTTATCAACATCCGCCTTATAGCCGCCGTCATTGCGAGTGTAGCGAAGCAATCTCCCTAAGCACTCTGCCAAAGGATTGATATTGCTTCGCTATGCTTATCGCGCCCCACGAAGTGCTGTGGCTACGCAATGACGCCGGGGATATAAACCAAGGCGGCGAATCAAAGATTCTTACTGGCAAAATCCAGCATGCGGTCCAGCGGCACCAGCGCTTTTTCAATCAGCGCCGGCTCAACAAAGACTTCATTCAAGCCTTTATCCAAAGCCTCGGCCAGATTATCCAGCGCATTCATGGCCATCCACGGGCAGTTGGCGCAGCTGCGACAAGTCGCCCCATTACCCGCAGTCGGCGCAACCAGAAATTCCTTGTCCGGCACCAGCTGCTGCAACTTGTAGAAAATGCCCTGATCCGTCGCCACGATAAAGCGCTCGTTGGGCAGTTCGCGGGCCGCGTTGATGATCTGGGTCGTTGAGCCCACCACATCCGCCAGCTCTACTACCGAGGCCGGAGATTCCGGGTGAACCAACACCGCGGCGTCTGGGTAGACGGCCTTCAGATCCATCAACCCCTTGGCCTTGAACTCGTCGTGAACGATACAGGCGCCATCCCACAACAGCACATCGGCACCGGTTTCCTTCTGCACATAGCTGCCAAGATGCTTGTCCGGGGCCCAGAGAATTTTCTGGCCTTGGGAATCGAGGTAGTCCACCACTTTCAGGGCAATACTCGACGTCACAACCCAGTCAGCACGGGCTTTAACGGCCGCAGAGGTATTCGCATACACCACCACCGTACGGTCCGGGTGGTGATCACAGAAAGCGGAAAATTCATCGGCGGGACAGCCGATATCGAGTGAACAGGTCGCTTCAAGGGTAGGCATCAGCACGCGCTTGTCCGGCGACAGGATCTTGGCTGTCTCTCCCATGAACTTGACGCCAGCGACGACCAGCGTGGACGCAGGATGATCACGTCCGAAGCGGGCCATCTCCAGCGAGTCAGACACGCAGCCACCGGTCTCTTCGGCCAAGGCCTGAATTTCCGGATCGGTGTAGTAATGCGCCACCAGAACAGCGTCACGCGCCTGTAATAGTGCCTTGATACGCTCAATCTGTTCGTCGCGATTGGCACTCGACTCGGTCGTCTCAGCATCGAGACTATCCAGATGATCGCGCACCCACTGCTGTTGAGGAGTTACCTGCTGCTCCATACAACCCAACCCGTTGTTACAACCTAGCGCGCTAGTTTATCAGGAAAGTTTCTTGGCTGGCAGCCTCGCGGGCAGACGCCGGGCTGGCGTCAGCTCAGCCCAGACCCGGCAATGACGGCAAGGGCAGGCCCGGCTCAGAAGGCTCTTCTTCGCTAGACTGCAGGGCAAGATACGCACTCCGAACATCCGAACCCGTGGCAAAATTCTGCAAATTCGGGAAAAGGTCCGACATATTGTCATCCTCAACCCCAAACCAGCTGCACAGAGTGGCCAGATATTGATCAACCGAGGTGGTCGGAATCAAGCGCCCACGGCCATTGCGCTGGGCGGTATCGCTCTCGCCGCTCAAAGTGAGATCGGGCCAGTCACCCAGCACGCGCCCCCCGTCCATACCACCGCCCAGCAGGATATTGTTGCCCGCCCAGGCGTGATCAGTGCCATCACCGTTATTACCCAAGGTTCGCCCGAAATCGGACAGTGTACCGACCATCACCTGATCGGCCAGCCCGAGATGGTCCATTGCCGTAGTGAAATCGCTCAGAGCGAGACTCAATTCGCGTAACAACAGGGGGTGTTTCGAGGTCAGTGCGGAGTGATTATCGAATCCGCCTATCCCTACATAAAAGATTTGCCGGTTGAGACCAAGCGACTCCGTCGACAACTTGATCATGCGAGCAACGGCTTTCAGCCCCCGCAACGCTTGCCCCGACAGGCGACCCTGTAGATTTAAGGAATCCTCCCCCGTCGCATCTTCGTCATCGGGGTTCGAAAACAGCTTTTGACCATAGGAATTATTCAAGTCATCGAATGCAGCTGCGGTTTCCGCGAACTGCTCGGAGATAATATCCGACAGATCCGCCGTCTTGCGATTGGCCGCGTGCAAAACACGGCGAATGGGATGATCGCCATCAACGCCTTCGTTCAAAGAACGAAAAACATCGACGTTGAAATTGCCCGTAAAAAGCCGCTGCGCATTAGGCGACATTACAGCAGCACTGCTGAAACTGCCCGTTTGTAGCCGGCTATTGCCACTGAACGATACATTCAGACCCAGTGGCGAACCACCGTTCACACCCGACAGCTGGTGGACCTCCCACAGATCAGCCAAACGCCCCGCCCAACCATTGGCGCTGAGATTATCAGCCCAGCCCGTTTCCATCGCCCTTGTTTGATGATTATGGGCATAGAGAAACGGCGGAAGCGGAGTCGAGTGCAGCTCTTCTTTAACCACAGGCTGAATCAGGCTTCCGACATTGGCCACCACCGCTGCGCGCTTATCCGCATAAAGCTGAGCCAGCTCGGGCATCAGCGCATTAAAGCCAACGCCATCAAACTGATAAAGACCGTTGAGGTATTTCTGGGCATCGGTCATCAGGCCGGGGGCGTCATAGGGATTGCCCGAGTTTTTTAGATCCCGGCCAGGATTCCGGATGACATCACTTATCGCGACTGAACCGCGGCTGGCCGCATAGGTATCGTGACTGCTGGTGCCCGTGCCACGTGGCACCGTCATATTAAAGGCGTCGTTACCCCCGTAGAGGTACACAATCACCAGCGCCTTATAGTCGTCAAAGGCGGGAGCCGCTGCCCGGGCCAGCCCGGAATATAGCGTGCCGACACCGCCAGTCGCGGCCAGCGCGCTACCACCGAGCAGAGTCTGTAAAAAGTTTCGACGATTCATCTCGGTCATGCTCAGTTCCTCGCCAGGTAGTCAGGAGATAGCGCGATGTACTGCACCATGTAATTCACGATTTTATGAACACGCTCACTCTCGCTGCCCCAGCGAAAACGGGAGTCGGTATCGAAGTAGTCAATCAGCGCCGCGCGTTCGGTGTCGGGAATAACCTGGTTGCCGAGCAACAGCAGCTCCAGTGTTGCCAAGGTTGCACTAATGGCGCGCTGACGAGCGGTGCGACGACTGGCATCCTGATCGCTGCTGTCGAGCCCCTCGTAAACGCCATCCTTGACCCCATCCAGAGCCACATCGAAGGTTTCCAGCATGGGGCTATAGTCCACCAGCACAATTTGATCCCGATTCATCCAACTGTCGGTATCCGCCACAAACTGCTCGATGCTGCCGGACTTTGCGATCAGCCGATTCACCTCCAGCAAGCTATTGTTATCCGTCTGCAACAGGGCCTGCATACCCGCAATATTGGCCGGGGTACGCAATTGCAATTCGGGCAACACCAGTGCTCGCCCATCGGCCCCGTCGTGATAAAAAGCATCCTGCGGCACAAAATCCGGGCTGTAGAAATTGAACACTGACGGCGAACGCAGTGCGGCCTGCCCCAGATCCCAGGCAAAATCCGAACGGAAGTAATAGGCGCCATTTACTGCCGGCGTGCTGCCTTCGACTTTATTGTTGTACCAACCGTCGAGTGGCCGCGCGGAAAAGGCGCGCAGCAACCCCGTATAAGCCAACAGAGGTTCGGCGACTTTGCCACGCTGCGGCTGCCGGGCCTGATTTTCATCTCGCGCTTCCGGGTCCAGCAGGATGGCGCGGACGACAGCTTTCAAATCACCGCGTTCACCAAAGCCATTATTTTCAAAAACGCTGGCAACTCGCTCTACATAGGCAGGAGAGGGATTGGAAGAGACCAGTCGCTGAATCAGCTGACGGGATATAAAAGGCGCGGTATTGGCGTGCTGGAATAATATATCGAGCGCGGCATCCAGATCCGCACCTTCCGCCAGCCCTTGTGCAATCACCTGCCCCAACACGCGCTTTTCTTCGGATTCGTGCTGGTCGGCGTTAAATTCCATAGGGTGAATCAAGCTGCCTTCGTCATGTCGAATACGGCCGTAATTGTCACCGTTAAACTGCAGGTCCCAACCGGTCATGACCTTCGACAGCTCTTCAATATCGTCCTGAGTGTAGGTCGGAACCAGCTGACCGTTCGCATCTGTTTTTGGCGTGCTATCCAGATTGAGCTGGTATAGGCCGATGGTGAACAGTTGCATCAATTCGCGGGCAAAGTTTTCATCGGGCTTGGTCAGCCCACCGTCCGCTTTGCGGTTGCCTTGATGGGACAGATAAATCCCCATTGCCGGGCTGCGTGCCACATCGCCGATCAGTTCGCGGAAATTACCGAAGGCATGGCTGGCCAGAATATCGAAGTAGTGCGCCAACGCTTCCGCACGATCATCCAGCGGCGCCTCCGAGTGAGACACCACCAGAATCTGGCTGAGCGCGTAAGCCACTCGCTGACGAAGTTGGTCCGGTGCCTGCAAAGCATTCTCGAACCAGGCACTGTTCTGGTAGTGAAGGCTATAACGCGATGCGGCGCCGCTGAACACTGGCTCGCCGGCAGCGGCCGCCAGATTGTCCGGATACCAGTCCGCATCCGGCTCCAATGCAACGGCAAGCTCAATCATTCTCTGCAGGTGCGAAAGGCGGTCATCGCTCGGATCGTCATAGGCGGAAGGCGCGTTAAGTTGTGCGTCGACCCAGGCCTCTATTCCCTGCCGACGAATATCTGAAACCAGCGCGGTGCTGGGGCCGAAACTCGCCTGTCGCGCCAGGCGAAAGGCCTCAAACAGTTCCGGGGGCGGTGCGGGGCTGGTTTCACTCACCAGCGGCGGCGGAGTGCTGCTGGAATCGCTATTACAGGCAGAGAGCAAAGCCACAGACAGAACCATGGCCGTACACCGTATCGCTCGGTGCACGCAAACAGGCGGTAATTTCACGTGTTTTTTCCCGAAGTTGCGCGGCAAGCCTTTGCCCCGCGTTACTAATCGTTTTTGTTGTGTTTTTGTTTTTAGCCACACCTCGCTACGAGCGCTGAGGCATTTTTTAAACCCTACCCCAAATCTGCAGCTTGGTCTTCACACACTGCGCCAGCCGTGATCCGTCTCACGCTTTGTCACTTAGCTATCTTGGACGAAACCAGCGTTATCGAGCTGGACGCTTTCTCGCTTTGCCAGTAAGGTTGCCGCCATGACTGAATACGCTGCGGTGGCGCTGACCACCTTTTTCGCAACGGTTGGCCCGATTGACGTGGCGACCATGTTTGCGGCCTTTACCGTTGCACTCTCGCGCAAGGAACGGCGGCGTATTGCCTATAAATCCTCCGCAATCGCCCTGATCATTCTGATTGTTTTTGCCCTGGTCGGCCGGTTTATTCTAGACAGTCTGGGGATCTCGCTGGCGGCCCTGCGCGCTGCCGGCGGCATTCTGCTGTTGTTAATTGGTATCGATATGGTCTTTGCCCGCCCCTCTGGCGCAACCACCACCACTGTGGATGAAGACAACGAGGCAATTGAAAAGCACGATATCGCCGTATTCCCCCTCGCTACGCCATTGATTGCCGGGCCCGGTGCGATCGGCGCCACCCTGCTGCTGATGGCAGAAGCTCAGGGCAACTTGATGCATCAAGCGATTGTGATCGGATCACTGGCGGTTATCGTGCTACTGACCCTGATCTCGATGCTGATGGCCGGCGAAATCAACCGCTTTCTCGGCGTCACCGGCATTCAGGTTATTACGCGGGTCTTTGGCATTTTGCTAACCGCGCTGGCGGTGCAATTCCTGTTTGACGGTATCGGTCAGGCACAGCTGTTTTCTCTGGGCGGCGGATGAACAACTCACGCTGGGACTACCCCCAACCCTTTGTACTCGATTTCACGGTTGCCTCTGAGCATATCGACGTGCTGCAACACCTCAACAACACCGTCTACGTTGAATGGTGTCAACGAGCGGGCTGGGAGCATTCCAAAGCACTGGGGCTCGGGATTGAACACTACCGCGAACTCAATGCAGCCATGGCTATCCGCCATGCAGACTACGACTACATCAGCGCAGCCTATCTCGGCGACGAACTGGAACTGGGCACCTGGCTGACACACTGTGACAATCGCCTGCAGCTGGAGCGCAGCTTTCAGCTACGCCACAAAACCACCGGTAACACCCTGCTGCGCGGGCGCTGGCAACTGGTCTGCATCAGCCTGTCAAACGGCAAGGCAAAGCGGATGCCAGCGGTGTTCAGGGATATTTACGGTGGCGCAGTGATCACGGCTAGCGAGGAAAGGGACCTCGGCTGAAAGGCTGGGTTAACAATGACCACAGGCTCTGCCGGGAAGTTTCGCGGAATGCATCAAGCCCTGCTTCAACCTGCTCGTCTCCGAGCCGCGCACGAGCACAATAACTGCCGAAGCAGCGATCCCACCACGACACGGTAAAACCGAAATTGCGATGGTGCTCATCCGGCTCCGGTGAGTGATGTATCCGATGCATTTCAGGCGTCACCATTAGACGGCGCAAATACGGTTCCCAGCGACGCGGCAAGACGACATTGCCATGATTAAATAGCGAGGCTGCATTGAGGGCGATTTCAAAGACCACCACTGCCAGTGGGCTGGCACCGATCACCCACACCGCAGCCATCTTGATCAGCATCGACAACAAAATCTCCAGCGGGTGAAAGCGCACTCCCGTGGTCACATCAATCGCCGTATCACTGTGGTGCATGGCATGCAGGCGCCACAGCCACGGCCAGCGGTGAAACAGGCGATGTTGCCAGTAGATCAGCAGATCCAATATCACCAGCGCCGCGCCAAACTCCAGCCATCCCGGCAGCTCCACACGATTGAAAAAGCCCGTATTCTGGGCTTGCGCCTGCCACGCGACTCCCACAGCGAGTACCGGCAGGGTAAGACGCAGTAAGGCGGTATCGATCAGCATCAGCGTTAAATTAACCCAGCGACGGGAAGTGCTTCGCCCACTGCGGTGGGGGCGCAACCATTCCCAAGCGAACATCAGTGCCAGCACGCCACCAAAGGTGAGTAGTCGCCAGCTATCCGCGCTCATCTGCCGCTCCATGAAACAAAGTCATCACCTCCAGAAATGTTTGGTATATAAGCGGATCTGCTCCTAAATTGCTCGCTTCCGGGTCAAAAAGCTTGCCAAAGTGCGCTTTCTGGTTAAAATTTGCGCAGCCTAACAGAGCCAGAATGATAATAAGCGGCCCGAACACAGGATTGCGCATTGCCGTGAGCTGCTTCACAATAGCGGCCCAAATAGGTAAAAGTACCAATAGAAATCTGCCGCGCACACCCAGATGCCCGTTTTTCAGGGCGTCAAAGTGCCAAACGATAGAGTCCAAGAAATGCGAGACAGATACACCGTCACGATTACCGATTACCGAGGTGCCCGTCACTTCAACTTAAGCCAGCTGATGCGCCGTATGCTGGGCGCAGTTGGTACCGTGGTCACATTAGGGTTTGTGGTTGGCGCCTTTGCCATCTACATGCTCTCCAGCAAGGTTGCTGCGCTCAACTCGGATCTGAAAACCCTTGAAGACTACCAGTCACATATCAAGGAACAGAACATGCAGTTGCTGCGCAAGCAGAAAAGCCTGCTCCATGCGGTTGAAGAAAAAGCCGACGCCCTGACCCGCATGAGCGATGAACTGGGTGATCTGGAGATCCTGATCGGCCTCAAACCTCAGGCGTCTAACACGATTTCTGACCGCCTCGACACCGCCACCCTCACTGCCCAGCAGAAACGCCTGATGCTGGAATCCATCCCCAGCGGCCTGCCCCTGAAGAACACCCGTCTTACCAGCGGCTACGGCATGCGGGTTCATCCGGTGCTCAATCGCAAGGCCATGCATGGCGGTCTGGATATGAGCGCCCGGGTCGGGACACCGGTATACGCCACCGCTAACGGTGTGGTTGAGTGGGCCGCGCCCCACAAAAGCAGTGGCCTTGGCAATATGATCAAGCTCAACCACAACTATGGGTTCAGCTCCACCTTCGGCCACCTCGACAAGATACTGGTGAACGTGGGTGACTATGTGCAGCGCGGCGACCTGATTGGTCACACTGGCAATACCGGGATGAGCAGCGCTCCTCACCTGCACTACGAAATTCGTTATCTTCATCGCAGGCTGGATCCCAAACCATTTACGGATTGGTCATTCGAGAACTATGATGTGCTGTTCGAACGTGAGGAGAATATAAAATGGGATTCCTTGGCCGAGTCGGTAAGGAAGGCGGTGATCAGCCCGGAACGACTGTTGTTGCAGGCGGAACCAAAGTTGTCGGCGATCTCCAACTAAACGACGACTTTCATCTTGACGGCTGCATGCAGGGCACACTGCGCTCCAGCCTGAATGTTTCCATTGGCTGCCATGGCGAATTTGACGGCGAGATTGAAGCCAAGAAAGTCATGATCAGCGGTCGGGTCAACGGCACCATCGATGCCGAACGCCTTGAGATTGTCAGCACCGGTCGCGTCACTGGCGAGATCAATGTCACCGAGCTGGTAATTGAGCCCGGTGGCCAGTTCAGTGGTGTGAGCCAGATCAAACAGGCCAGCCAGTCTGAACCCCGCCAGCTAACCTACACTGACCAAGCCGAAGAAACCGGCACGGAGCAGGAAAGCGCGCTGAATGGCAACGACGACGAGCACAGCGAGCGTATCACTCCCAGCGTTAGCGTCTGACCAAGCGCTAGTGTCTTATTGACCCCACGGGGGCTCTCACCTGAATGGATGATTTGCCCCCTCCCCACTCCCCCTAGAATGTTATCGACTACCCGCTTTCAGGATACCAATAACATTTGATCAGGCTTGGTCCTGACCACGGGGCAAACATCGATGACATACTCCCACCTGACGCGCGTCGCTCTGCCGCTGGCGCTGCTGCTGAGTGCCGCTTCGCTGAGCAGTGCACAGGACTCGAACGCACCAGCGAATAACGCGACTCAATCCCAGACTGCCAGCAAACGCACTTTCACCGGCACACTGGAGGAAGTTGTAGTAACGGCCCGAAAACGCGCCGAGAGTATTCAGGAAACCCCAGTCGCGGTCACCGCCATGAGCGGCGACGACTTGCGTGCCCAAGGCATCGTCAATACCACCGAGCTGGCGAAATCCGTACCCAGTTTGCAGATCAACGACAGCACTAGCACTCAGATATTCATTCGCGGGATTGGTCAGCGTGCCGGCCTGATTCGCCAGGACCCTTCAGTGAGCGTCTATCTGGATGGCATCTTTATTCCCCGCGCGGACGGCCAGCTGCTCGATACCATTGATATCGACAGTGTTCAGGTACTGCGAGGGCCTCAGGGTACCTTGTTCGGCAAAAACAATACCGGCGGCGCCCTGGTCTTTACCCTGACCAAACCGTCTGACTACCAGCGCGGCTACGTTGAAGCCGCACTGGGCAATTACAACAGCCAGCGTTTGCGGGCTGCCTACGACTTTCCGGTCAATGACGAGTTTTTCACGCGCGTCGCGATCAATAGTTACCGCCGGGACGGCTTTCTGGAAGATTTATCGACCTCCAACAATCAGTCCGTCGACCGTCTGTCAGCGATATTTCAGACCCGCTGGCTGGCCAGCGACTCGCTGACGATGGATACCTTTACTTTCCTGGGAAAAATCGACGAACGCTACCCGTCCTACCACTGCAAACTGGTCAATGAAGAGGCGCTGTTTGTCGACGGGCTGGGCATTCTCTGGGCAGGCGATACCGACCCATCCAATCCTCGCGCCTACAAAGACAATTGCCGGGCCAATGATCGGGACGCCCTGCCCGACCTGACCACCAATATGGGGCCGAGCCAGCGTCACACCAAAAAGCTCGACACGCTGATGTTTGGCACCACCTTTGACTGGGCGATCAGTGACACTCATGAGCTGAAAGCCATCCTCGGTTGGCGCGACGCGGTCAAAACCGGGCCACAGACCAACAGCGACGACGGTGGCCCAGAAATTTACCAGAAGGCTTTGATACTCGGCGAAGGCGACCAAGAATCGCTCACTATCGAATTCCAGCTCAATGGCAGTGTGTTCGACAGCCGCGTCGACTATACCGCCGGGCTGTTTTGGCAGGATGAGTTCAAATCTGAAAGATTTACCACCGGCGGCCCGCTGATTGGTGCGGAAGCGATTAACCTGGCGCAATTGGCCGCGGGGCGCTCCCCCGGCGCAGTTCCCGCCATTCTCGCGACACCAACGCCGCTGGTAGCAGCCCTGCTGCCGCTGGAGACCGTGCAGGACTTCGCCATTGACGGCACCACCAGCGCAATCTTCAGCCAGGCAACGTGGCATGTCACCGAAAATCTGGAAGTGACTATTGGCGGGCGCTACACGGAAGAAAAACGCTCATCAAAACTGGTGACACGCTCCGCCGACAACGCCGCCGTCAGTGCCATTCTCGGCGCCAACCCCCGCTTCACCACGATTGACCCGACCCTTGCAATCCACTCTTTTGCGGGCAGCTGGCTGGAAGATCCCATTAGACTGGCCAACGATATTGTGATGTCAGCAGTTGGCGGCAATGGCGATATTGCCGCGCCGCTGGGCGCACCGGTAACAGATCGCAAGGATGCCACCTTCCGACAATTCACCCCCATGGCATCGACCTCCTGGTTTGTACCTCAAGAATGGCTGGACGATACCGGTCTGGATTCCCTGCTGCTCTACGCCACCTGGAGCAATGGCTTCAAATCGGGTTTTCTGGAGCCAAGCGGTCAGGACGGTTTGGTCGTGGTAGAGCCGGAACAACTTGAAAACCGCGAAATCGGCTTCAAGATCGACGCCTTCGAGCGCTCGGTGCGCTTCAATGTCGCCCTGTATTCCATGATCTTTAAAGACATGCAGCTGATCACCGTGCAGACCGACTCCGCCAACACGCTGGTGGTGACCTCGCAGAACGCGGGTAAATCCATGATCGAAGGGGGCGAGATGGAGCTCATGTGGCTGCCTTCCGCACAAACCATGGTGACGCTCAGCTACAGCAACAATAACTACAAGTTTAAGGAATTCCTCGATCAGGACCTTAAAGCGCTGGCTGTCAGCGGTCAGAATGTCATCGTCGATCGCAGCGATGAACAGTTCCCTGTTTCACCGGAGCAAACCGCCGCGCTCGGCATTCAGCATACTTTTTTGACTGCGATGGGCCTGTTTACGCCACGCGTCGATTTCAGCTACAAAAGCGAAATCTATCTGGGCTTTGACAACGGCTCCTGGGACGTACGCCATACCAACCCGGAAGGTGTTTACTCGGAAGCCTACGCGCTGATGGATGCACGCCTGACCTGGTCCAACAACGATGACGACTTGAGCATCGCCGCCTATGTTAAAAACCTGACCGACGAACGCTACGAAATTGGCGCAGTCGCTACCGGCGACTCTATCGGCACCTTTTCTCAGGCGCTGGGTGACCCGCGCTTTTACGGTGTTGAAGTCAGAAAAACCTTCTGACGCCGACACAAAGCTCCAGTCATGCCGGGACCGTTATGCGCGCGTCCCGGCGCCTAAAAAGTGTGATAAACCTCTAAAATTCAATCAGTTCCCGGCCATTTCCCAGTCAAATTCACAAAGAATCCCGCTGTTATTTGCACCATCCTGAGGCACCATGCTCCGCAACTAGTCAACATCATGTGTGGAGGATGCTCATGAAGAAAATGATCTGTTTTGCCGCCGCCGGTCTGATCGCTGCGGGTGCCAGTGCCCAGCAAAGCCAGCCCGAACTCTACGGCAGTGCATCATACGGCCTGGTAGAAACCGAAGTGGGTAGTGTCGACTTCGATACCCCAACCCTGAACCTCGCTTTTGGCGGTAAGTTCAACCCGAACTTTGCACTGGAAGGTCGTCTGGGTTTTGGTGTCGATGACGATACCGAAAACGGTGTGGAAGTTGAAATTGACAACTTTATGGCCATTTACGCCAAACCCATGCTGCCAGTCTCTGATGTAATTACTCTGTACGGCCTGCTGGGTCTTGCAGAAACCGAAATCGATACCAACTTCGGCAACGAAGACGACGATGACATTAGCTACGGCCTTGGCATTAGTGCTCGTTTGAATAACGGTATCGACCTGTTCGGCGAGTATGTATCGCTGTATGACGACGATGACGTTGAAATCAGCGGCATCAACCTCGGCGCCAGCATGCGCTTCTAATCGACGGCTATAGTCTGGGTCGGCCATCAGGCCACCCAGACTTTCTCATACAGCGCAATAATCTCTTCTTTTTCTGGAATACGCGGATTGTTAGCTGGTGAACCCGATGCCAATGCCTGCTCCGCCATTAAGGGCATCAGTTCCTTCCAACGATTCTCGTCAATCCCAAATTCCCCCGGCGACGGCACCTTTAACTCTGCACAGAGCTGACGCAAGCCAGCAACCAGCTTTTCAATCGCCACCTGATCGCTATCGGAGGTTTCCGCATAGGCCATCGCCCGCGCGCAGTCCGCATAGCGGGCAGGCGCACCGGACACCGACCAGGCGGTAACTTCCGGCAACAACATGGCATTACTCAAGCCATGGGGTACATGAAAGTGAGCGCCGATGGGGCGACTCATGCCATGGATTAAGGTGACAGAGGCATTGGAAAAAGCGATCCCACCCTGAGTCGCCGCCAGCATCATCGCTTCGCGCGCGACTTTATTGCCGGGTTCTGCACAGGCCAGCGGCAGGTTCTCGACAATGGTGCGCATGCAGCTCAGGGCAATCGGGTCGGTAAAGGGATTGGCTTTGCGACTGACATAGGCTTCAAGTGCGTGACAGAGACTGTCGAGCCCCGCATCGGCGGTCAGCCGGTAAGGCATGGTCATCGACAATTCATAGTCGACGAGCGCGGCGACCGGCATCAGCCCCAAGCCCATGCACAGCATTTTTTCCTGTGTTTCAGAGTCTGTGGCAACCGCCGCGCGCGTAGCTTCAGACCCCGTGCCGGCCGTAGAAGGTATCGCGATAACCGGCAGGCCATCGTCGAGGGTGGCCGGCACTTTATAATCGCGCAATTTGCCCGTGCGGGCGGCCATCACCGCGATAAATTTGGCCGTATCAATGGCGCTGCCGCCGCCCAAGGCAATAATGGCATCGTGATCACCTTCATTCAGTGCAGCTAACCCGGCGTCGATGGATTCGGTAGTCGGGTCCGGTACCACCCCCGAAAATTCACGCAGCGTCATGCCCTGCTCTGCCAACGACGACGCCAGCGCCTCGGCATGCCCTTGCTGCTTCAGAAACTCATCGATCACCAGGAAGGGCCGACTCAGGCCAAGGCTTTTCAGCACATCGCCCACCTCTTTGCGCGCGCCTGCACTCACTCGCAGAATTCGCGGTAACAGCAGCGTTGAATCCATTGTCTTCTCCAGAACATCCGCCGGCTTAACTTGTAACCGGTCATTATAAGCAGGCCCTGCGATAGACCACTTCGATCCGAATAACGCAGCGGCTTTTTGCTAGCATGGAGCATGCTACCACTGAGAACGAGGAACTGCTTGATGGAACCCGGTGTTCACAGTATCAACTCACTTTTCAGGCAACTCGGACTGCCTGACGGTGATAAAGAAATCGAAAGATTCATTCTTTCCCACCAACCCATCCCCAACGGCGTCTGCCTGCAGGATGCCAATTTCTGGTCGTCCTCTCAGGCCGATTTTCTGCGTGAGGCCATCAGCGAGGATGCAGACTGGGCCGAAGTTGTGGACGAGCTCGATGCCCGCCTGCACAACTCGCCGCTGAAAGCTCAGCCCGGCAAACCCTGGCTCAGCGAGAACTGCCGAGCCTACCTGCCGGAGATGCTGGGTTACTGACAAAGCGGGCGGCAAAGCGCAGAATCCACAGCCGCCCCTAAACAGCCCGGCTGCTTTACCGGTATACTCCCGAGCTTGACTAGGGAGGTGTGGTCTTGCGTCTGGTTATCGCTTTTCTGATTCTTGCAGTGTTGCTGGTGTTGCCACTGCTGGCACCGCGTTTTGAAAATCATCAGCCTCTGGTGGAATACCGTCAGGAACGGGGCGTGTCGTTAGTTGCTTCCGACAGCGGCACCACGCGTTACCAGACCTGGGGCGACTGGAAAAAGGCCCGCAAGCCAGTCGTGGTGCTGATCCACAGCTTTAACGGCTATCTCGAAACCTGGGAACCGAATGTGGACGCATTGGTTCGCGAAGGCTACCGGGTCGTCGCTTATGATCTGTTTGGTCGCGGTTTATCCGACCGGCCCTTGAAGCCCCATACCCTCGACTTGTTCCGCGAGCAGCTAGTCGCTCTGCGCAGCACTTTAAATATCGATGGCCCCATGCATCTGGTCGGCGCTTCCTTCGGCTGTGTGATTGCCACTGACTACGCCCTGCATCATCCGGAACAGGTAAAAAGCCTGTCACTGACCGGGCCCGCCGGCTTCCCGGATGAAAAAAATGCCGCTCAAGAACTCGCAAAAAAACCTTTTCTCGGCGAATATATTTTTTATTACGCAGGCAAACCGCTGCTGCTCTCCAAACTCAACAGCTACCTGCTGAATCTGGAAGATAATCCTTGGGCCAAGGCTTACTGGAAAGTTTACGACAGCTACCCGGGCGTCAAACGCGCGGCACTTTCAACCCTGCGCTACTCTCCCGTACTCGACTACACCGAGGGCTGGCGCCGCTTAGGCAAAACGGAAATTCCGGTGCAGTTTATCTGGGGACGACAGGACAGCAGCTTCCCCTATTATCATCGCCGCGTCGTGGAGAAATTGATTCCACAGGCCGAAGTTGTGGCTATCGACAGCGCCGAGCACTGGGTAAACGTGGATCAGCCGCGTGAAACCCACCAGGCCATCACGGACTTTCTACGCGGAATCCGGTGAATGGCACACAGCGACTGCCAGCAAGAACAAGACATTCTCAGCTCGTGGCAAGTCAATGCAGCGCCATGGGAAGAAGCCATCCGAGAGCGCCGTATCGCCAGTCGCGAGCGCATTACCAACGCCGCCATCGTCCACACCATCACTGAACTCAAGCCAGCGACGCTACTCGATATCGGTTGCGGTGAAGGCTGGCTGTGCCGCGCACTGACCGGACGGGGCATCGAGTGCGCCGGGATTGATGCCACCGCCGAATTGATTGATATGGCCCAACGACAGGGCGGCACCTATCGCGCGCTGGACTATAGCGCTCTGACAGCGGATCAATTAGTCGACATCGGGCTGCAGCCTGTGGACTGCGCCGTGTGTAATTTCTCGCTGATCGGCAAGGAATCCACTGAATCCGTGTTTGCCAATGCCCGCCACTTTCTCAAGCTCCATGGCTATCTGGTGGTTCAAACCCTGCACCCAGTCGCCGCCTGCGGCGAGCTGCCCTATGTTGACGGCTGGCGCGAGGGCTCCTGGCACGGTTTTCCAGACAGTTTCCGCCAGCCTGCCCCCTGGTATTTTCGCACTTTGCCAACGTGGCAAACCTTATTTACGGACAATGGTTTTCAACTGGAGCAAATGCAGGAACCCAGCGCTCCGGATGCTGATTCGCCCGCTTCCTTGATTCTGGTGGGCAGGTTAATCCAAGGGTAATTTATCGTCGCCACGCCCTGTGCAAGAATCCTTGGAGATAACAACATCCACTGAGGAATTATCATGGCCATGCGCTTGAACCATATGGAGCTGACCTTCCCCGAAGGCACGCTGACCGCCGAATTCAAACAGCAAATCACCGATTTCTACCGCGATCTGTTCGGCTGGAATACGCTGGATCTGGAGATCATGGATCAGAACGCCCTGCTGCTGATGCTGGACAGTGATGTCAGTCAGTTTATTTTGCTCGCCGAAAGCCCCAAGCCCATGCAGTCGCCCGGTTACGATCACCTCGGTCTGCTGTTTGATACCCGCGAGGAAGTTGACGCACTCTTGGAAAAAGCCAAGGCCATGCAGGCGGTGAATAGCGAGATTCAGATTAAGGAATACGACGACATGGTAGAAGGCGGTACCATTGTGCACTCCTTTTACGTCAGACACCTGCTGCCAATCTGGTTCGATGTTCAGCACATCGGCTATGAAGATGGCGCCGAGCCCGCCCGGAAGTGGCACTATGGCTGAGGCACCGACAGGGTCCGACAAGCCGTCTGGACGCCAAATGCTAGAAGACCTGCACAATCCCTTTTTACCGCTGGATGAGCGCACTCCGGCTACACCCCTGTGGGAAGCCAAGCGCGAACTGGCCCAAGCTGTGCGCGATTATACCGAAGCACTGATGACCTCCGCCGCCACCCCCAAACAGATGGCGGATATGAGCCAATGGCTGAGAGAAGCTACCGCCCAGCTGGAGCAGTCGCCTCGGATTTACGGTCGCAATGGCTACACCGAAGCGGGCGAAGGCACCTTTGGCGAAGTCTTTCAGGAAGTCGGCCCCCTCTGTGGTCACAGCAACCCAATCGCGCCACCACTGGAAATGTGGGCCGAGGGTGATACGGCCTATGCTCGCGTCAACATGGGCTGGCGCTACGAAGGACCTCCCGGGTGCGTGCACGGAGGCTTTGTCGCCGCCTTGTTTGATGAGTTTCTCGGCATGGCCCAGTTTATGGGCGGCCATCCGGGTATGACCGGTACCCTGAGCATCAAGTACCGCCGTCCAACCCCGCTGAACGTACCACTGGAATTGTCAGCGTGGATTGAGCGCTCCGAGGGCCGCAAGACCTTCGTCAAAGGGAAACTTGAGGCCAACGGTGTCGTAACCGCCGAATGCGAAGGCATCTTTATTCGCCCGACTCAACCCGTCACCGAACTGCGCGACGCCGTCATGAAGGAACAGCCCGAAGGTTAACCTTCGGGCTGATACCAGATCGCTGACGACACCGCCCGCTCCTGAATGCTGACAGGTTCCGGTGCGCTTACACCAAGTGCTTTGGCATCGTAGGTCGACCAGCGCGGTGTTGGAATCTCAATCACGCGCGTGTAGTAAAACGCTTCCTGCTCAGGATTAAAGGTTGGGTCTTCCCACACCGCCGCCAGTTGCGTGGCGCCGATCGTATTGCGATAGCTGGCGTCAGCCACGTCTACGGTATTGCCCACAGGCGCTATCGAGCCATCGCTGGCGCGGCGCGCTTCATCCGACAAGGCAACATCAAAAATATGCTCGTGTGAGCGCCCACTTTCATCCACCCAGCCTTTAATGATCTGCAAACGATCGAGGTTACCGCTTTGCGGATCTTTGGCCGCCCAGACCGCAAATCGCGGCGTTTTACCTGCCGGCAGTTTCAGATCCCCGCCCATTGGCACACCGGTTTTTTCTGCCAAGGCAATGCGGTCGCTGCGCTGCGGCAGATCCTGCTCATAGTCCCAGCCGCCAAAGAATCTCAGGGTGATACGCGGCCCGGAGGTCGCGTAGGTCTCCTTGCGCACCATTGCGTCAAAAATGGATTCGCGGGTATTTTCCTCTGCCCACACGGCCGCCAGCCCGGCGGCACTCCAGTACGGACCAATCAGTTCTTCCGGCAGAAGGTAGGCTTTACCTAAACGCTGAGCGGCGCTGCCATCCATAATCGGCAGTTTGCCGTGGTAACTGTCCTCTTCGACAGAGGAGCTGGCGTTGTGGCTGTCGCTACTGCCAATCACCCCAAAACGATAGGGGTTGAAACCCTCCGCGTGGGAGAACTCCATCCCCCGACGCAAGGCATCGCGGATATAGCTTCCTTTAGGCTCCGAGAACGTCGGCTCTTCGCGCAACACGCGGGTATAGAGTTCGAAACCGGCAAACGGATCATCGGGCGACAATTGGGGATGCGTTTCTGATGAACCTTTAACCTGAAAAATTTCGCTGACCGGCTCGTTGCGCATTCGCCGTTCGGCGTAGTCAGCATTCAACGCGCTGCCGTCAAAAGCCACCTCGTCGTACATCAGCCCGTTACTGACGTTGCCGTTATGAGGAATGGCCATCACCGCCATCCCCTTCGCTCGCTGACTTTCGAGGGCTGTCCACAGATCACGGGGGTCTTCCGAATCCACAGAACTGAACGGCAGCTCTGGCACTTGCCGTCCGCGATAAATCACGTTGCGGTGCAAATTGAAACCGTCCGGCATCGAGCTCCACTCGTAGCCGATAAAGGTGGTAAAAACGCCCGGCTGGTAGTGACGCTCTGCCGCATCAATAATCTGCTGCCAGGCGGCGCGAGAAATCACCTCGGTGCCTTCTCCTGCGATATCTTGCAGGCTGAACCCCATGTTGGTGCGGATAAAGGCCAGTGTGTTGCGAACGCGGCTATCGTTCAGCAAGCGGGTGCGCAGGCCGCGCGCCGACAGAGGCAAATCAGGATCGCGGTGACGCACCACGCCTAGGTATTCCCCGTGATCGGTTACCGCAGCAAAATCCAGCGGTCGGCTGATTCGAATACCGTACCCCGCACCGTGTTCAATCTCGCCTCCTTTGGTAAACCGGTAGGCGTCGTCCGGAAGACTGCGCACGCCCATCATAAAGGCATCGGTCGACAGGCTGGTGTGGATGTGCAGATCGCCCCAGAAGACGTTGCGCTCGGGGTTGGCGGGCACCAAAGGCTTGTCGGGCACGGGATGGGCCGTTGCCGCATCAAACGCGGGATGAAGGCTCGGATCATCCATTCGACCGCAGGCGGCTAAACCAAAAGCCATACACAGAGCAGGAACAAGCAATCGACTAGACATGGAATCCGCAGCCACCAATTAAAACGATTGATTTATTCTCTTCACACACCCGAACGAATGCAAGCCCCAACAGGCAAGCCCCCATTAAATTTTCTACACTGTTGGCATGACTCTACGCTGCGCCCTGCTCCCCTACACGATCGCCGCTTTGGTGCTCACCACCATTCACCTGTGTTTTCTGTTATCGCTCAATGAAGGCCATGTTCACAGCTGCGTCCCTTATTGGTCAGACTGCGTGAGTATCAGCAAATCCGGCCGCTACGGCAGCGCTTACTTTGTCTTCAAGGGAGGCATGATTCCAGCCTGCGTGCTGCTGGCGCAGTTCTGGTGGCTGACACAAGGATGGCTCACCGCACATAACAGCCCCAAGCGCTGGCTCGGCGTGGTTGGCCTTATCGCCTCGCTGGCCCTGCTGCTCTACACCCTGTCACTGGGGCACAGCGGTGATCATTTCCGCACGCTGCGGCGTTTCGGTGTCGTACTGTTTCTCGGGCTCAGCTTTATCAATTTCGCAGCGCTGGCGCAGGCATTAAAAACGATAACCACGCGGCCACAGCTGGCTCAGGCCGGTCGCACTCTGGCTCGAGCCTGTGCCGTTATTCTAGGCATCGCGCTGTTCTCACTACTGCTCGACGCCCTAATGGGGGACGACTACGACCGACTCGAAAATGCCTTTGAGTGGTGGCTGATTGTGCTACTGATCGGCCTGCTGATTTACACCGGCCGTCTCTGGCAGCAACAGTCCTTCACGCTGACCATCGGGCGCTGAGTCACACGGGCTGAGTAGCTGACGGAAAAAGTCACAGGTGGTTTCATTCAGGCTCCGATAAGACATACCCAAGGCCTCGCGGCTGCGGGTATTATCCACAGCGCAGCGATACCCCACATTACGACTGATGAATTTGCGCGTTTGCCCCACCGCCGGCGCCAGCAGCCAGACCAACCATTTCGGCAGTTCGCGTTTTGGCAATTTCACTCGGTCGCCAAACTCCCCCTCAAGCGACTGACTGATTTCCAAAATGGTGGTATTGCTGCCACTTATCACGTAACGGCCATGCATATCTGGCAGCGTTGCGGCTCGCAGATGCGCCTCAGCAAGATCGCGCACATCTACCACTACCGCACCAATACCCGGCGCCCCAAACCTCAACTCGCCGCGCGCCAGCTGCCCCATAATAGCGAACGACTCCGACGTTGCATTGGGGTTCAGACCCGGCCCCATCACCAAGGCTGGATTTAACACGACGAGTCGCCAGCGCGATTGGGGCTCGGCCATTTCCCAAGCTGCCTGTTCGGCAAGGGTCTTGGAATAGTGATAAGGATTGTGTTCGAGTGACGAGGATGTATTCCAGTGCGATTCATTTAGCCCCGCCTCAGGCGCATTGGCACATTCAATATTGTCGCTGAAAATGGCCGCACAGCTGCTGGTCAGCACGACACGCGTCACCGACGGCGTCCGCTCGACGGCATTCAGCACATTGCGTGTGCCCTGCAAGGCAGGATCAATCAGATCGCGCTGGGGGTTGGAAACTTTCGTGGTAAAAGGAGAGGCCGTGTGAACCACGATGCTGCAACCCTGCATCGGTTCATCAAAGGCGGTTGCATCAAACAGATCTGCCTTGTAGAACGTGAGTGAGCCCGCGCTCGAGTCTGCCAAGGCTCGCAAGTGTCCGACCTTTTGCCGGTCATCTGGATTTCTGACCGTAGCACGAACATGATGCCCCGCCTCCAGAAAAGCCTTCACTACCCAACTGGCGACATAGCCGTTGGCCCCGGTTACCAAAACGTGTTCTGCCATCCTCTGCACCCGTGCTGACGTTTGAATGAATGGTCATGCTAAGAGGGTGCAGCGGGTACAAACTTGTCCGGAGGAACCGAAGGGATTCAACTGGCGCCAGCGCCTGAAACGACGCTGGACCGTGATGGCGGGAGAGGACTACTGTTCGCTTGCGCTGGCAACGTGACGGAACACCTCACTGCTGCCGTCGGCTTTTAACAACAGGACATCGTAGGGGGTAAAGCGATCACCCACTTCCATGCCTGGGCTGCCAACGGGCATGCCCGGCACGGCCAGCCCAATGGCGCCTTCGGGCGGCGCCTCAAGAAACTGTTCAATATCACGAGCCGGGATATGCCCCTCAAACACAAAACCACTGGGCGAAACGGCGGTATGGCAGGACTGATACTCACGAGCAATGCCCTGCTCGGCTTTCAGTGCGCCGAGATCATCCGGGTGATGCACGGCCGTGGAGAAGCCCGCATGCTGGATATGCTCAACCCACTCTCCACAACAGCCGCAGGTCGGGCTTTTGTATATCTGAAAATCCGCACCGGCATCGCCAGTGGCCAGGCCATCCTGATCCACACCATCGCTGGCGGTGGGCGGCGAAGCCTCCTGACAGCCCACGACGAAAAACACCAGCAGCAGAGTAAAAGCCGAACGTAACAGCGTCATGGTCATCTCCTTCAATTCTGTGGCAGCAGCATCTATGCTTTGTAATGACGAGTCAAGCGACGGGGTACGAATAAACTGGTGGTATACCGCAATTACGCGTATAATCTCCGCCCTTTTGCCCGCCCCCGCCCAGGGCTCAGCCGCTGGCTCCATGAGCCCGTCAGCCCGAATCACCAGGAAATGTGAATGACCCAATCTGCCCCCGCTACTTTCGCGGACCTCGGCCTGCCCGCCAACCTTCTTGAAGCTTTGTCTCAGGTTGGCTACGAGCAGCCCTCTCCCATTCAGGCGCAAGCCATCCCCAGTCTGCTGCAAGGCAAGGATCTGCTGGGTACGGCCCAGACCGGCACCGGCAAGACCGCAGCCTTCGCGCTGCCGGTACTCGCCAATATTAACGTGTCGGTGCGCAAACCGCAGGCACTGATTCTGGCGCCAACGCGTGAACTGGCCATACAGGTTGCAGAGGCCTGCAAGACCTACGCCTCCAAACTGCCGGGCTTTCGGGTTCTGCCTGTTTACGGCGGTCAGGGAATGGGCATGCAGCTCAAGGCCCTGCGTGAAGGTGTTCACGTCATCGTCGGCACCCCGGGCCGGGTTATGGACCATCTGCGCCGCGGCACCCTGTCGCTGGACGCCCTGCAAACTGTCGTGCTAGATGAAGCCGACGAAATGCTGCGCATGGGCTTTATCGACGACGTAACCTGGATTCTCGATCAGACGCCAGAGCAACGTCAGGTAGCGCTATTTTCCGCGACCATGCCACCGCCGATTCGCAAAATCACCAAGCAATACCTGAACGAGCCGGTGACTGTCGCCATCGAACCGGAAGAGCGTACTGTCGCCCGCATTGAACAGTGGGCCTGGCAGGTATCCGGCACTAATAAACTCGACGCCCTGACCCGCATACTCGAGGTCGAGGACTTCGACGGTGTGATCATGTTTGTGCGCACCAAAAACCAGACCGTCGAACTGGCAGAAAAACTGGAAGCACGGGGCTATCGCACCGGCGCCATCAATGGCGATATGACGCAGCAGTTGCGCGAGCGAACCATTGAACATCTGAAAACCGAGCGCATCGATATTGTGGTCGCCACCGACGTCGCGGCGCGCGGTATCGACGTGGCGCGGATCACGCACGTGATCAACTTTGATATTCCCTATGATGCCGAAGCCTACACTCACCGCATCGGCCGCACCGGGCGTGCCGGGCGCAGCGGCAAGGCGATTCTGTTTGTGGCACCGCGCGAAAAGCGCATGCTGAAAACCATCGAGCGCGTTACCGGCCAGAGCGTAAACTGGCTGGAACTGCCCACCCGCGAAGCAGTGAATCTGAAGCGCATTGATGAGTTCAAAAACATCATCAGCAGCACCCTAGAAAGTGAAGACCTGACCTTTTTCTGCGATCTGCTCGACAGCTATCTCGAAGAATCCGGCGCGGATCCCGCGCGAGTTGCCGCGGCACTGGCCTTTATGGCCCAGCGCGATCGCTCCATCATTCCGCCACCGGCACGCAAGGAGCGGGAGTTCGAGGGCAAGTCCAAGCCGGTATTGCATGAACCGACGCTGGCTCCCGAAGACGTGGCCATGGAAACCTTCCGTATGGCGGTTGGCAAACAGCACAATGTCACCAAGGGCGATATCGTCGGCGCGATTGCGAATGAAGCAGGCATTGAGAACCGTTACATCGGCAAGATCCGTATTTTTCAGGACTACAGCATTATCGAGCTGCCAGACGGCATGCCCAACGATCTGCTGGCGCACCTGCGCAAGGTGCGCGTGCGTCAGCAGCCGATGATGCTGGAGCGTGCGGGTGACGAAAAACCCAAGCGCGGCCCAAAGAAGCCCGGCCCCAAAAAGCCGGGCGGGAAAAGCGCCGCAGGCAAGAAAGCCGGCGCGAAAAAAACCGGCAAATCGAATGACGCCGGTCCGAAAAAACCCAGCGGTGGACCGCGCAAGCGACCCAAACCGTAAAGATAAAGACTGGAATGTGGCCCTTCCATTGAAGGGCCTGCAGTATCAGTTTTTCTGCAGCTGGTGCAGTACGTAGTGCAAGATGCCGCCGTGGCGGAAGTAGTCCATCTCACTCACGGTATCGATTCGACAGCGCGCCAGTGCCTCGTGGCGGTTACCATCATTGCGGCTGACCACAATCTTGACCTTCATACCTGGCTCAAGCACATTTTCCAATGGTTGAATATCGACGGTCTCGTCACCGTGCAACTGCAGCATTTCACTGTCATTCTCAAGCTGCAGCGGGAGTACACCCATACCCACCAGATTGGAGCGATGAATCCGCTCGAAGCTTTCTGCAATCACCGCTTTAACACCCAGCAAGTTCGTACCCTTCGCGGCCCAGTCGCGGCTTGAGCCGGTGCCGTATTGCTCACCGGCAAAAATGACCAGCGACGTGTCGCTCTCCTGATACTTCATGGCAGCGTCGAAAATACTCATTTCTTCGCCGTCTGGCATAAAACGCGTATAGCCGCCCTCGCGATCCACCATTTTGTTGCGCAGACGAACGTTGGCAAAGGTGCCGCGCATCATTACCTCGTGATTGCCGCGCCGCGATCCGTAAGAGTTAAAATCTTTTGGCTCGACCCCGCGCTCACGCAAGTAACGACCCGCCGGACTTTCGAGGGCTATCGCGCCCGCCGGCGAAATATGGTCCGTGGTCACGCTGTTCCCAAGAATCGCGAGGATGCGCGCGCTTTTAACGACGGGGAACTCGCTGAGAGGTTCGCCAAGATCATCGAAAAAAGTCGGGCAGTGGATATAGGTGGAGTCGTCCTGCCAACCGTAGGTTTTACCGGAGCCGGCATCCAGCCCCTTCCATACCTCTGTACCTTCAAACACGCCTTCGTAAGCGGCCTGGAACATCTCACCGTCAATGGATTTACGCACTGACTGAATCTCGTCATTGCTCGGCCAGATGTCCACCAGATAGACCGGCTTGCCATCACTGTCTTCGCCCAACGGTTCAGACTGCAAATCGATCACCGTGGTACCGGCCAATGCGAAAGCCACCACCAGCGGCGGAGAAGCCAGCCAGGCAGCGCGCACATTGTTGTGGATTCGCCCCTCAAAGTTGCGGTTGCCCGACAATACCGCACTCACCACCGCGCTCTTGTCCGCAATCGCTTTATCGATCGCCTCGGGCAAGGGGCCGGAGTTGCCGATACAGGTGGTGCAACCATAACCCACCAGATTAAAGCCGAGCGCATCCAGGTCTTCCTGCAGCCCGCTTTGAGCAAAATAGTCACTCACCACCTTGGAGCCGGGCGCCAGTGAGGTTTTAACCCAGGGCTTAACTTTTAGCCCTCGCTTGTTGGCCGCCTTGGCCATCAGCCCCGCCGCCAACATGACATCCGGGTTGGAAGTATTGGTACAGGAGGTGATCGCAGCGATCACTACTGCCCCTTCAGGCATATCAAAGCCCATCTCCGGCACCGGGATTTGATCCGTTTCGCTGCGATCAAACTCGTGGATGCATTCGGTGATGGCTTTCTTCAATCCACTTAAGGAAACCCGATCCTGAGGTCGCTTGGGGCCAGCCAGACTCGGCTCTACCGTGGCCAGATCCAGCGTCAGATTGGCACTGAAGACCATGTCTACCGCATCATCGCGCCAAAGCCCCTGAGCCTTGGAGTAATCTTCCGCCAGTTGCAGGGTGGCGTCATCGCGACCGGTCAGACGCAGGTATTCGATGACCTTTTCATCGACCGGGAAGAAACCACAGGTGGCCCCAAACTCCGGGGTCATATTGGCAATGGTCGCGCGGTCAGTCACCGCCAGATCAGCAAGCCCCGGCCCGTGGAACTCCACGAATTTGCCAACCACGCCGTGCTTGCGCAGCATTTCCACCACCGTCAGTACCAGATCGGTGGCGGTCACGCCCGCTTTCAAACGCCCACTCAACTCTACGCCAATCACCTCTGGCAGCAACATGGAAACCGGCTGCCCCAAAAGCGCCGCTTCTGCCTCGATGCCACCGACACCCCAACCCAGTACACCCAGGCCATTGATCATCGGTGTGTGACTATCGGTGCCCACCAAAGTATCCGGATAGGCTTCTTTCTCGCCATCGACTGCGCGCTGCCACACCACCTTACCCAAAAACTCCAGATTGACCTGGTGACAGATACCGGTGCCGGGCGGCACGACCTGAAAATTTTTAAAAGCCTGCTGGCCCCACTTCAGGAAACGATAACGCTCGCCATTGCGCTCCATTTCCAGTTTAACGTTGTCCCCAAAGGCGCGAGAAGAAGCGAAGTGGTCAACACTCACCGAGTGGTCGATAACCAGATCCACCGGCACCTGCGGGCTGATCACGGAAACATCCCCCCCGTTTTTGGCAACCGCCTCACGCATGGCGGCCAGATCCACAATCGCCGGCACGCCGGTAAAATCCTGCATCAAAACCCGCGCCGGGGAGAAGTTGATATCGGTCCCTTGGTGGGGCTCGTCTACCCAGTGCAGAAAGGCATCGATATCCTGCTGATTAGCTGAACCACCAAAATGCCGCAGCTGATTTTCAAGCAAGACTTTGAGCGAGTTGGGCAAGCGCTTGACGCGGGGATCCTTGAGTTTATCGAAGGCGTAGTAGCGGTAGGTTTCACCGCCGGATTGCAAATGGGCACTGAAGGGATTCTGGCTCATACGGTCTGCTCCTTTACGGCTGGCCGGCAATTCGCACGCGCGGGCCTTTCTTATCGATAGCAACTGTTATCATAGGCTACCTTAACCAATACGCACGCAAAAGCCGAACCGATGCGCAGTAAATATGCCCGCTGAACGACTTCTTCAACTGACGGAATTGCTGCGTGAAAATGCACAATACTGGCGTTGTCAGCCTTTTATGGCGGCGCCCGAGTGGGCAGACGATAGCCCCCTCACCGATCACCTGAATGCCATTGATGATGCTTCGCTGCTTGCCGCGCAGGCCTGTGACGAGGCATTGATAAGCGCTCTCACCAGAGTACTACCCACCCAGTGCGAGGCCATCAAGCAGCTGTGCGAGCTGCCGGCACCAGACCTTACACGTCGCTCGCCCGGCAACGGGCTAAGCAAAGAGCCCAGTCATGTACCCGGTCGCAAATGGGCACAGATTTGCGCTTTTTGTGATGCGCTGCCGGCACCGGAGCACCCGCTGCTCGACTGGTGCAGCGGCAAGGCCCATCTGGGTCGTGAGATTCACACCCGCCACGGTCAGCCGGTGACCGCGCTGGAAATTGACCCGATATTGGTTGAAGCGGGCAATACACTGTCCGGTAACGACCCGATTCACATTCACCGCTGCGATGTCCTGTCACCGGAAGCTCGACACTTTCTGGATACTAATCAGCAGATTGTTGCCCTCCACGCTTGCGGTGAGCTGCATCGTAAACTCTTGCGCGACGCCGTGGCCGTGGGCTGCGAACAAATCAGCTGGTCACCTTGTTGCTATCACAAGTTTTTGCCCGGCGAATACTCGCCGCTATCGCAACTTGGACAGGCCCAGGGCTTGAATCTCACCAGCGCGGAAATTCGCGGCGCGGTACGCCAAAACTCCACAGCCGGTCACGCGGAAAAACAGCGTTTTGTGGAACACCAAAGCTGGCGATTGGGATTCGATGCGCTGCAGCGTAGCGTGCGCGGTAAAGACACCTACCTGCACACGCCGCCGCTAAACCGACTCAATCAACCAAAAACCTTTAGAGAGTTTGCAGAGCAAGCCGCGCGTTATCGGCAGATTCAATTGCCGCAGCAACTTGATTACCCAGCCTTTGAAAAACGGGGCCGGGAACGCTACCAAATCGTCGCGAGGCAGGAGCTAGTGCGGGAACTGTTTCGCCGGCCGTTGGAGTTATGGCTGGTGCTGGATCAGATGATGTTTCTGGAGGAAAACGGATACCGTTGTCGGTGGGTGGCGTTTTGTGAAACAGAGCTGACGCCGAGGAATATCCTGGTAGATGCGATAAGAACTCCCTCTCCCACCGGGAGAGGGTTGGGCTGAGGGCAAGCTTAAAGCTTGCCCTGCTCCTTGGCCATATCCAGCGCCAGATCTTCGATCATATCTTCCTGACCACCAACGGTGCGGCGACGACCCAGTTCCACCAGAATATCCCGTGAAGAAACGCCATACTTCTTGCTGGCGCGCTGAGCGAACAGCAGGAAAGACGAGTACACACCGGCGTAACCCAGCACCAGCGCATCGCGGTCGATTCGGATCGGCTGATCCATAATCGGCGTTACAATCTCTTCGGCCACATCCATGATCTTGTAGAGATCGATACCGTGCTTCAGGCCCATGCGATCGGCTACTGCGGTAAACACTTCGAGCGGGGTATTACCCGCACCGGCGCCGAGGCCCGCCACAGAACCGTCGATACGGTTGGCGCCGTTTTCAACGGCCACCAGCGAGTTCCACACACCCAGGCTCAGGTTGTGGTGAGCGTGGAAGCCCAACTCGGTTTCCGGCTTGAGTTCGGCGCGCAGCAGGCTGATGCGCTTTGCCACGTCATCGGGCAGCATATAACCTGCGGAATCGGTGCAGTAAATGCAGTTTGCACCGTAGCTTTCCATTAGCTTGGCCTGCTCCAGAATTTCTTCCGGCTCAATCATGTGGGCCATCATCAGAAAGCCAACAGTATCCAGGCCCATATCCGCAGCCATATGAATATGCTGTTCGGAGACGTCGGCTTCGGTGCAGTGGGTCGCTACGCGAATGGTGGTTACGCCACAATCAACCGCCATTTTCAGGTGATCAACCGTACCGATACCGGGCAGCAACAGCGCTGAAATTTTCGCGTTCTTCACTGCGCCGCATACCGCTTTCAGGTATTCCTCATCGCTGTGCGCGGGGAAGCCGTAGTTCACAGAAGCGCCGCCCAAACCATCGCCGTGGGTAACTTCAATCAGGGGCATACCCGCATCGTCCAGTCCCTTGGCAACCGCTACCATTTCGTCGAGGCTGATCTTGTGCTGCTTGGCGTGCATGCCGTCGCGCAGACACATATCGTGCAGAGTGACTTTCTTACCGTTCAAATCCATGCTGCAAATCCTCTCTCTTAAGCGGCGACCGGCTTGGGCTCGAAGCGGCCCGCCAGAATTTCCTGAGCGTACATTTCCGCGGTGCGCAGACCGGCGGCGGTCATGATGTCCAGATTGCCCGCGTACTTGGGCAGGAAGTCACCGAGGCCTTCCACTTCCATAAAGATGGAGACGCGCTTGCCGTCAAAGACGGGGCCGTTTTTCAGTTTGTAACCGGGCACGTACTTCTGCACTTCCACAATCATTTCATCCACGGACTTGCGGATGGCATCCTGATCCGGCTCGTCTTCGGTCAGGCAGTGGATGGTGTCGCGCATGATCAGCGGCGGCTCGGCGGGGTTGATAACGATAATCGCCTTGCCCTTGCCAGCGCCACCGACGGTTTCAATACCGTTGGCGGTGGTGCGGGTAAACTCGTCAATGTTTTTACGGGTGCCGGGGCCGGCAGACTTGGACGACACGGTCGCCACAATTTCGCCGTAGGTCACTTTCTGCACGCGAGACACGGCAGCCACCATCGGGATAGTCGCCTGACCACCACAGGTCACCATGTTGACGTTCATGGCTTGCGCCTCGACGGCTGCCTGCAGGTTAACCGGCGGCACGCAGAAAGGGCCGATCGCCGCGGGCGTGAGGTCGATCATAACCGCACCCTGCTCATTCACCTTGCGCGAGTTTTCCGCGTGAACGTAGGCAGAAGTCGCATCGAAGCAGATCTGCACGCCATCTTCTTTCATCGTGGGCAGCATGCCGTCCACACCCTCGGCGGTGGTCTTCAGACCCAGTTCCTGGGCACGGGCCAGACCGGGAGAATCCGGGACTACACCCACCATCCAGACTGGTTCGATATACTCACTGCGCAGAGCCTTGATCAGAAGGTCGGTACCGATATTACCGGGACCGATAATTGCTGCCTTGATTTTTTCAGCCATGATTGCCTCTTGTTACAGAATTCCTCTCACCCTGCCCCTCTCCCAAAGGGAGAGGGGACGCACCGCCTTAGCCTGGGCAGTAACCTCCCTCTCCCTCAGGGAGAGGGCCGGGGTGAGGGTTGTATTTCACACAAACTGACAGCTCGCGCTGCCAACACCTTCCAGAACCATTTCCATTTTGTCGCCGGCCTTCACATCTTCCAGCGGCACCAAGGAACCGGACAAAATCACTTCCCCAGCCATGAACGGAATATCGTAGGCGCCCAGCGTATTCGCCAGCCAGGCCACCGCCGTCAGCGGGTTACCCTGCACTGCACTGCCCAGCCCTTCACTCAGAAACTCGCCATTCTTTTTCACAACGACCTTCAGGTTGGGCAGATCCACCGTGCGCGGATCAACTTTTTCTTCGCCCAGCACGAAGACACCACAGGATGCGTTATCCGCGACGGTGTCCTGAATCTTGATCTTCCAGTCCTTGATCCGCGAATCAACGATTTCGAAGCAGGGCATGATGTAGTCGGTGGCATCCAGCACGTCCTGCTCGGTCACTCCGGGGCCGACCAAATCCTTTTTCAGTTTGAAGCCAATTTCGGCTTCCGCGCGCGGCGCAATCAGGTTACCGGCCACCGGAATATCTGCACCGTTAGCGTATTCCATTTTGTCGGTCAGAAAACCAAAGTCCGGCTGGTGCACACCGAGCATGTCCTGCACAACTTTACTGGTCACACCGATTTTCTTGCCGATAATTTTCTCACCCGCTTCCACCCGGCGGCTCACCATGCGCAAGGAGATGTAGTAGGCATCATCGATGGTGATATCGGCTTCACGCTCGGTAAAGGGCGTAAGCGTGGTCTGGGTGGTCAGCGCGGTGTACAGCTCGTCACCCAGGGCTTCCTGTTTCGCTTTATCCATTACGCAAGAAATCCAGTGTCATACGGTTAAACAGATCCTTGTGCTCCACCATCACCCAGTGGCCACACTCGGAAACGATGGTCAGGCGAATGTTTTTGCACTTTTTGGTGAGCTTGGCGATGCCGGTTTCCGGCATCATGTTTTCGTTCGCGCCCCAGAAGGCAATGATGGGACAGTTCAACTCACCGAGGCGGTCTTCGACATTGGGCACCACCATGGTGTTGATCACCTGCATGTTCTGCTGCTGGAAAATGCCCCAGCGCTCGTTTACCAGTTGCTCGTCTACGTGCTTCTCATCAAACACCAGCCCGCGGCGGATAAACTGCTCCAGCGCTTCTTTGTTCGGCCCACCGGTAAACACTTCCTTCATAATCGCCATGCCGGGCATATTGAAGTAGGAAGGCTGTTCTTCGATACCACCGGGTGCCATCAGATTCAGAGTTTTCACCTGCTCCGGATAGGTCAGCGCATAGCGGATAGCAATGGCACCGCCGAGGGAGTTGCCGATCAGGTGAACTTTCTCCACACCGATCACGTCCAGCGTCTGCTTCACGCACTCCACAAAGAAGTCGATGTGGTATTCCACATCGTCGGGCTTGTCGGAATAACCGTAGCCGATCAGATCCGGCACGATGGAACGGAAACCGTTCTCCGCCAGAAAAGGATAGTTGAACTTGAAGTTGCTGTGGCCGCTGGCACCGCTGCCAGAGCCGTGCAGAAATACCACCGGCTCACCACTGCCCTGATCCAGATAATGGATAGTGTGGCCGTTGGCCAGCTTTGCGTATTTGCCTTCCGGCAGTCCTTCAACCAACTGGGGCATCGCTCGTATCCTTACAGGTTCAGGTCGGTATTATCGTTACCAAACTGTACACCGCCAAAGTTGTTGGCGTACATGTTCACATTATTGGCTACGTGAGCCTGACTGGCCATGATGTCCAGATGGCGCTCCAGTACACCATTACCCAGGAAGATACCCTTGGAGCCTACCGCTTTCAGCATACGAGCCGACAGCTCGGCGCAGCGATCCGCCACCACCGCCGAATCAAAGCGGTACTGTACGCGGTCATCGATCGCAATCGGCTGGCCGGCGCGGGCGCAGTCCATCATCGCATCGAAGTTGGAGAACATGGTGCGCTTCATTTCCACGATGGCGGTTTTCACATCGGCGGCCAGGCGCCGCGCAAAGGGGTCGTCTGCCATTTTCGCCGGACCCACCATGCGGGTTTTGGCGGTTTCAATGTAAGACGCCAGCGCGCCTTCTAATGCGCCCAGCGAGGCGGTGCAAACGGCGCGCACAAAGACCTGACCAAAGGGCAAACGGAACACCGGGGCGTCGTTCACGGCGTTGCCGGGGTTGTCGCAGTTGTGACCGTCGAGCAGCTTATGCGTGCGGTGCTCCGGAACAAACGCGCCATCGACGCGGATATCCTGCGAACCGGTGGCCTTCAGGCCCACCACATGCCAAGTATCGATAATTTCGTAATCAGATTTGGGAACAAGGAAAGTGCGGTAGTTGCGCATATCAAAGGGCGCACCCTCTTCCGGCACTACCGCACCGAGGAAGACCCAGTCGCAGTGCTCGCTGCCGCTTGAGAAGCCCCACTGGCCGCTCAGCTTGTAGCCACCGTCGACTTTTTCTACCTTGCCAACCGGCGCATAGGAAGAAGAAATCAGGGTAGTCGGATCATCCTTCCACACATCCTGAGCCGCCTGATCGTCGAACAGAGCCAGCTGCCAGTTGTGCACGGCCACCACACCCAATACCCAGGCGCTGGACATGCAGGCCTCGGCAATTTTCATCTGCACCGCGTAAAACACCTGCGGGTCAAGGGCATAACCGCCCCACTGCTCCGGCTGCAGCATTTTGAAGAAGCCCGCAGACTGGAAGTCAGCAATGGTTTCATCGGGAATACGGCGGAGTTCGGCGGCTTTTGCGCTGCGCTTACGCAGGGCGGGTTGCAGGGCTTCAGCCCGTTGCAGCAGTGTTTGCGCCAGTTCTGAAGTCAGCCCTTTGTCGTTATCAACACGAACGGTACCGTCCATCGCCATTACTCCCGGTTATCACTAAAGGCGAAAATTCTAGCGGATTGGCGGCGGGCGACTATAGTCCAAATGGGCCATATTCCGGGCGGGAAACCGGCCAGAGCCCCGGCAATTACTGCCCACAGGGCAAGGGTTTAGACAACTCTACGGCGGTAATCAACGCTAACTTAACTGGCCCTTTGCCTCGCGCCGGGCCAGCACCGGCACAAGAAGAATGGCCGGAATACCAACCGCCGCTGCCACCAGAAAAAACCAGGTGTAACCGCTGGCATCGACAATCAAGCCTGAAAAACCGCTGAAAAACTTGCCCGGCAGGGTCATCAGTGAACTGAACAGGGCATATTGTGTTGCTGTGTAGGCACGATTAGTCAGCCCGGAGAGGTAGGCGACAAAAGCGGTAGCCGCAATGCCGCCGCTGATATTATCGGCACTGATCACGACCGCCAGCGCGCGAATATCCGGCCCCAACTGAGCCATAACAGCAAACAGGATATTGGTGGACGCCACCAGCACCGCGCCCAGCATCAATGGCCGGTACACGCCCCAGCGCACCACCAACACGCCACACAGAAAGGACCCGGCCACACTCATGAAAAAGCCAAAGACTTTCGCCACCGAAGCAATCTCGGATTTGCTAAAGCCCAAATCGAGGTAAAAGGGGTTGGCCATAATCCCCATCGTAATATCACTGAGCCGGAACACGGCGATAAACAGCAGAATAACCAGCGCAAAAGAACCATTGCGATTAAAGAAGTCGGTGAAGGGGCTGATAACCGCATCGCTGAACCACACCCCCAGATCCGTCAGCCGGTCCTTGTGACGACCAAAAATAGGGGCCGGCAAATCCCGTTCAGGCTCGGCAACCAGCAAGACGGTAATCACGCCAACCCCCATCAGGGCAGCCATCGACAGATAGGCCAGCAGCCAACTGCCAAAATCCGCGATAAATAAAGCCCCTGCACCGGCGACCAGCAGCGCCACCTTGTAACCGAATACGTAACTAGCCGACATGGCGCCCTGATAATGAGTAATTACTGCCTCAATGCGATAGGCATCAATGGCCACATCCTGAGTCGATGAGGCAAAAGCCACCAGCAGGGCCAGTAGCGCCACCTGCGCCAGATTATCGACCGGGTCAACAAACGCCATCCCCGCCAGACCGGCAGCGATACCCAACTGCCCGAGCAGCATCCAGCTTCGACGCTGACCCAGCTTGCGACCAATCACCGGCAGCACCAGTCGATCCACGACGGGAGCCCACAGCACTTTGATGGAATAGGTAATCCCGATCCAACCAAAAAAACCAATCGCGCTGCGGGCAACTCCCGCATCGGTTAACCACGCGGTCAGCGTTGCAAACACCAGAAGAAAGGGAAGCCCAGCGCTAAAGCCCAGAAAGAACATAGCCAACACGCGCGGATGCGTGTATATCCGGGCGGCGTCCAGCCAGCCTATTTGCGAATTCTGCATGATCCAGAGGGTCGACGAGTCAGGAAAAGACCCATGCTATACTGCGCCGCTTGTTTTCGCGAGGACTGCGCGTGCTGGAATCCACAACGCCAATTCTGGAAGTTCGAAACCTGACCAAGCACTACCGACTGGTGCAGGCGGTGAAGGGTATTTCCTTTAGCATACCTACCGGAATCTGCTTCGGCCTACTCGGCCCGAATGGTGCGGGCAAATCCACCACCATCGAAATGATTGAAGGTATTAAGAAGCCTTCCAGCGGCGAGATTTTGTACAAGGGCGCACCGCGCGGTGAGGATTTTGCGCAACAGTGCGGCATTCAATTCCAATCCACCGCCCTGCCGGATTTTTTGCTGGTTCGGGAAGTTCTGGCCCTCTTCCACAGTTTTTACGACAAAACACTGGCCATCGACGAGCTGGTCACGCTGTGCGATCTGGGTGAATTTCTCGATCAGGAAGCCAATCGGCTCTCCGGCGGCCAAAAACAGCGCCTGCTGTTGGCCCTCGCTTTGATTAACGATCCGGAAATTGTCTTTCTCGACGAACCCACCACCGGCCTCGACCCGCAGTCCCGGCGTCGGTTCTGGCATTTGATTGATCGCATCAAAAAACAGGGCAAGACTGTGATTCTCACCACCCACTACATGGACGAAGCGGAATCTCTGTGCGACGACTTGGTGATTATCGATCACGGTAAGATTATTGATCAGGGCTCACCTCAGGCCTTACTGCAAAAACACCTTCCCCACCGTCAAGTATCCTTACATACGGAAACAGTCATCGAATCGGCGGCGGTTACTGGCGACGTCAGCGCGACGCCGGGCGTCGTCACCATTGATACACTGAGCGTTGAAAAAACCCTACAGGAATTGATGGCTTTTGATCTGGATCTCTCGACCCTTCGCGTTCACAACCCAACGCTGGAAGATCTCTTCATTAAACTGACCGGCCACGCCCTAAGGGATTAATCGCATGCGCAAGTTCTGGGCGCTATTTACCGCGCGCAATATGGAGTTTTACCGGGACCGGGCGGCCCTGTCCTGGGCTTTTATTTTCCCGCTACTGATCATCGTCGGTTGCGCACTGGTCTTTTCCAAACCTGATCAAACCCTGATTCGCCTCGGCCTGCTGGGTGAAGCCCAAAGCTATAACGATCTGGCTATAGCGCAACAGAACTACACCGACATTACCGAGTACAGCGCCAGAGAGCGGGCACTGGAACAGATCGCCCATCACCAGATTGATCTTTTGGTCAGCCGTGAGAACGATGGCCTGCGCTATTGGGTCAACCCGGAATCCTCGCCCGGTCTTGCAGCCCAACAATTGTTACGCGCACTGGATGGCGACAAAGCGCTGCACGAAGAACAGCTTACCGGTCAGGCGGTGCGTTACGTGGATTGGGTGATGCCCGGCGTACTGGCCATGAATATGATGTTCGCTTCATTGTTCGGCATCGGTTACGTCATCGTTCGATATCGTCAAAACGGCGTGTTAAAGCGCTTTCAGGCCACTCCCGTAAGCGCATTGCAGTTTATCGTGGCTCAGGTCGCATCACGGCTGATGATTGTGGTGGTGGTCAACGGACTGATTTTTGTCGGCTGCGATTATTTTCTGAACTTACTTATGCTCGGCGACTACAGCCTGCTATTGCTGATCGCCCTCGCCGGCGCATTGTCGCTGTTATCACTGGGGCTGGTCATTGCCTCGCGTACCGCCAGCGAGGAACTGGCTGGTGGCCTCCTGAACACCCTGACCTGGCCCATGATGTTCTTCTCGGAGATCTGGTTCAGTCTGGAAAACGCACCGGGCTGGATTCAATCCATGGCCAACGTGATGCCCCTGACGCATGTCGTTAAAGCCGCCCGTGCGGTGATGATTGAAGGCGCCGGCTTTGCGGCGATTGCCCACCATCTGCTGGCGCTGTTGATCACAACCTTACTCTGCCTGCTGCTGGCCGCTCGACTATTCCGCTGGCAGCGAGAATAAGGCTTTAGCTAACATCCAATAAGAGCCCCACGCACAAGGAGCCCCATGAAACTGCCACCGCGACTGATTCGCCATCTAGCCCACTCTCAAAGTCCACTGAACCGCTGGCGGGTAAGATGGGAAAACGGCCTGCTAAAATCACCGGCTATCGAGTTCTACTACGAACCCGGTGATCCGCATTCACATCTGGCGGCCCAATTGCTGCCCCGTGTGCTTGAGCAAACACTCACACCGGTCAAGATTTTCATTGTCAGCCAGCAGGAGAGCCCGATTTATCCGGAGCTTGCGCGTCAGCGCCAGTACAATGTACTAGACGCACAACGCATCGCCCCAGCCTATGACCTTTCCTTCCCAGCAAATGCTCAGGTGGTATCAGAACACCAACGCCAGATTGCAGCCCAGCAATTGCTCGCAGTCGCCGCTGAGCCTGAACGTTTTGTTGCCGAAGAAGCCCGCATCGCCCGCACGCTGTTTTCGGGCGACGAAATGAAGGAGGCGCTGCGTGAAGAAACGTCAAAACAACTCGCACGCAACAACGCCCGGCGCGAAAAGCTGGGCCACTATTTACCCGGAATGTGGCAATTCAACGGCCAGTGGTTCTGGGCAGTAGACCGCTTCGATCGGCTGGTCGCCGCCGTGGCAGCCAAACGGCTATGGCAAGGAAACGGCCCGGCCCTGCCCTTTTCACCCGAAAAAGCCGCACTACCGAATATACCCGCCAATACACCAGTGGAATGTTTTCTCAGCTTCCGCAGCCCCTATTCGTTTATTGCGGCAACGGTTTTGCAGCGAAAGCGCGAATCCCTTAACGCAGCGCTGGATATTAGGCCGGTACTGCCAATGGCGATGCGCGGCTTCAAGGTTCCGCTGGCGAAACGGCTCTATATTCTGCGAGACGCAGCGCGGGAAGCCTCCAGCCTGAATATTGATTTTGGTTTGTGCGCCGACCCGATAGGTGACGGTGCAATACGCGCCTTGAAAGCCTTCACCACCGCAGGCTCGCCAGAACAGAAGCTGGATTTCATCGTATCGGCAGGACAGGCGGCCTGGTCGGAAGCCAGAGATCTAGCTACAGATCAGGGTTTGCGACATGCTTGCGACGACGCGGGCCTCACCTGGCGCGAAGTTCATCAGGCGCTGAACACGGCGAATATCGACTACGCAGAGAACAACCGCAATGCCTTATTTGAGGCCGGGTTGTGGGGCGTCCCGAGTTTCCGGATGGGAGAGTTCGCCATCTGGGGACAGGACAGATTGTGGATGATTGAAGAAGTTGTGCGCCGCCAGAACTGACACAAGCGCTGGCTGCCTTGAAGTCTGCCAGCGCAGCTAGAATTGTGAAAAATCCGATCGGCTATCAATTGCCATCCCGCTTCGGCGGGATGGAATAGGTGCCAGTAACATGCGCTACCGGTTCTTGAGAACCTTCCGAGTACAGGTAGACCTCTCCCACGGCCAGCACCTTACCCAGCTTGATTAATCGGCATTCAGCCACCAACGCCCTATCCGCAGCAGGTTTTCGCAGGAAGTTGATATTGAGGTTGGTGGTGACCGCCAGTGCGACAAGACCAATTTCGCCCAGAATAGCGACGTATAACGCAGCATCCGCGAGCCCCATAAGCGTTGGCCCTGAAACCGTTCCACCCGGTCGAAGGTGAGAGAAGTCGATTTCCTGACGTAACATTGAGCCTTTGTTGCCCACTGTCAGCACATCCACTTTCGCCTGCGGAAAAGACTCCCGCATAAATTCCCTGATTGCGTCTACCTGCATCTGCTTCCCTTATTGTTTGATGATGCTTTGCTTTCGAACTGCACTCGGGGTTTGCCCGGTCCAGCTTCTGAAGGCGTGACAGAAATTAGCCGCCTCACTATACCCCAGCCGGTCGGCTACTTGCTCCAGTGTCAGCGTATGATCCGCCAGATACTGCTCAGCCAGAGCAAGCCTTAGCGACTGTTGAAGCTCTCGAAAACTGGTGCCCTCTGCACTGAGGCGTCGACGTAAACTGCGCTCACTGGTTTGCAACTGTTCACACACAGCGGTGATGCCGCGGAAACGGGTACGCGTAATTTCAGCCTTAACGATAGAGGAAAATTTATCCTCACCGGACTGTCGGGCGATCAATTCGCGGCACTGGCGCACACAGGCTGACCAGGTGATTGGATTAGCTTGTGGTAGAGGTTTACGCAACTCCTCCAGCGCGATCGTTGCGGCAGTGCGATCACTGTTCCACATCACATCGCAATCAAGCAAACGACTCAATAAGTCAGAATGAGCCGGGCGAGGAAGCGCCACCTCGACCCGCTCCACCGGTAGCCTTCGCCCGGCAATCTCACTCGCGATCATCAAGGTAACCATAAGATCGCGCTCCAGCACGAAGCCCTGTACCGGTCCTGATGGGTAGTCTTGCTGAATCCCAATCACCGCGCTGTCACCAATGGTGGAGACCCTGAGACCGGCGAAGCTGTGGGTCAATTCGATAAACTCCTGAGCCACTTCTAGCGCCTGCAATAAGTCCCGGCTGGTTGCCAAAGCCAGCCCCCACACGCCAAATACGCCGAAGTGGTAGCGCGTTCCAACGCGAAACGCCAGGTCTGGCCGCTCAACAGTGGCTAGCGTGGCCTCAATAAAACGGACCTCGTCGTCTCGGCTAATCAAGTGCCCGGGCGTATCGAGGTCACGCTTGGCCAAGCCCGTTGACCGGCACGCAGGCTCAGCATCAAGGCCAAGTTCATCCAAGGTCTGGCAGAGCAGTTGGAGCCCAACCGCCGGGCGGAGGGCCCGCGCTTTCTTGTGATTTTCATCCATACTGGCCGAAATTAACAATTTTTCAGGTCAATGACAACATGGGAAGGCCGATAGGAGGGGCGTAGTCTGATCATAAAACCAACAGGGGAGACTATTTAATGACCAGCGAAGCATCCATTGTATCGATTACCGACTTAACGCGGCGTCTGAGATGGTTATGGCTAATCAATGCTGCCGTCATGCCCTGGGTACTATTGATCGGCATTATCCCTGCCGAATTGACCGGCAATGTGGCGTGGCTGGCCATCGGCTATCCAATTTTCTACATCGGCGTTCCCCTGTTGGACCGACTCCTCGGTCAGGACCCCAATAACCACAGCGAAGAAGATGTGCCGGCACTGGAAGCCGACCCCTATTTTAAACGCGCCTTGTTTTTTGCTTTGGTCGGAAGCATCGCAGCCTGGTTCACCGGTATTTATTACGCGGCGGCCGCTGACCTTTCCTGGCTTGGCCTCTTTGCACTGTCGATTGCCTGTATGGGTTTTGGCGGTGGACTGATTAATCTCGGCCATGAGATGGGCCATAAGCGTGGCCGCAGTGACCGCGCCGGTGCCAGCCTGGCCTTGGGAATCGCCCTGCTCCCCCACTTCAATGTAGAGCACAACCGCGGCCACCATCGCGCGATTGCGACCCCGGATGATCATGCCTCTTCACGCCTCGGCGAAAACTTCTACCAGTTTATTCTGCGGGAACAGCCCAAAACCTGGATTCGCGGGTTTAGTCTGGAAAAAGAACGCTTGAACAAACTCGGCAAAGGCTTTTGGTCTCGCGACAATGAAATTTTGCCGGGCATAATTATCGGCGCTCTATTTATCTCTGCCGTTGGGCTGCTATTTGGCGCAAAAATCCTTGGCTTTGTTCTATTCGCCAGCTGGCTGGGTCATATGAATCTTTCACTGGCCAACTACATTGAACACTACGGCCTGCTCCGTAAAAAAGATGCGAGCGGCAGATACGAACCGCCGCGCCCCCAGCACTCCTGGAATCAGAATGCACTGATTTCGAACCTGTTTACCTTCCAGCTGCAGCGGCATTCAGATCACCACGCGCATCCCAGCCGCTCCTATCAGTGCTTGCGCCACTTTGAGGATGTACCTCAATTACCCTGGGGCTACTACGAGATGTTTCTGCTGGCCTACATACCGCCACTTTGGTTCCGGGTGATGGACAAGCGTGTCTTGGAATGGGCCGGGGGGGATCTCGACAAAACCAATCTCCACGAACCGAAACGCCACTATTATCAGCAACTGACTGAGCAGTTCGCCTGACCCTATCGTGGCTAAAACTGCGCCTGTACAACATTGTTAAACCATCCCCACGTTGTACAGGCGCCACTCCCGATCGATAATCTTTGTACCCGTTAGTTAACGATTATACGAAGAGCAAACCATGAAGATCGGGATGACCCTCCCTGTGACAGAACCCGGCTGGACCCGGGACATACTTCTCCAGTGGTGCGAAAAGATAGATAACGGTCCGTTCAGTAGCCTCGCACTGGGTGAACGCACCTGCTTTCCTAGCCCGGAAGTGATTACAACGCTCGGCGCTTGTGCAGTGTTAACTCGGCGAGTGCAACTCGTCACGACCGTCATCGTTCTGCCCACTCACAATCCGGTGATTCTCGCAAAGCAATTGGCAACCGTGGACGTGTTGAGTGGTGGGCGTCTGACTATTGGAGTCGGCACCGGCGGCCGGGAAGAAGACTACCGCGCGACAGGCACTCCCTTAACCGAAAAGCGCATCTCAGTGATGGAGAAGCACATCGAGACCATGAAGGCCGTGTGGCGAGGCGACAATTGCGTCGAAGGCGCTCTTCGTTCTGTGGAGCCCTACCCCATCCAACAGCCCCATCCACCTCTGTTGGCGGGCGTCATGGGCCCTAAGGGGATGGCCAGCGCAGCGCGCTGGGCGGACGGCGTCTGTGGTATGAGCATGACCGGCGAGGTTGCTGAAGCAGAACTGGCCTTTGACCAGATCCAGCAAGCCTGGACAAAGGCCGATAATACTCGGGCACCTGAATTGAACACGGCCTTTTGGTTCGCGCTAGGCGACAATGCAGACCATCAGGTGGAAACCCACCTGGAACGTTATTTTAACTGGCTTGATCCGCAATCTCGCGCAGCCATGGTAAAAGCCGGCGGCTTTCGCGGAACGCCACAAGTCCTAAAAGACCGGCTTAAAGCCTTCGCCGATATTGGTACAAACGAATTGCTCTTGATACCCACCAGCATCGATCCAGCCGAAGTGGATCGGGCCGCAGAAGTGATTGCTCAACTGTAGAAAGCTGCGCAGCGGTGTGGCTAAGACGCCGCGCTAGCATTTATGCTGAGTTAGGCGCCTGTGACTCGCGGTTCAAGGCAGCCACTTCGCGGTGCACCCGATCCCATTGCGATAACAATAAGGCTTTTCGGGCTTCACTATCATGGGGAATGTCGCAGGCTGAAACCCGCCAGAACCGGATACGCACCTCCGTATCCATCCAACCACCGTTGAACAACATGGCGAAACTCGCGGAACCTTCGAACCCTGCGTGTGCACAAAACAACAGATCTTTTTTCGGGGCTCCGTCCATCAACGCCATGGCACCAGCCATTCTCGGCGGCAAAACGTTATCCCATTTTTCTGCATAGTCCAGCAAGGAGTCATCTTCACGCTGCCGTAAACCCTCAACAATTCTGTCGCGTTTGGATTGCGAGAATCGGGTTCCCTCCATGTAGATGACGAGGCTCTCAGCGTCATTGGCGTCAGCCGCCAATTGCCGTATCGCCTGCAGCTCGGAGGACATATCGTCCGCCGTTCTGTTCAAAAATACGTTTGCGAGCCGATTACCGACAATATCCAAGCACGGATCCAGCAACAGCTCACGCTTCAACACATAGCGCACACCAAGCCCCAATGGCTTGGCGTAAAAAGTCACCGGGAAAATCGTATCGCCGATACTGGTATGGCGGGGCAATACGATCGCAGCAGGACCTTGCAAGGCATCCTCGCCGTCAACCACGAATCGTAGGCGAAACAACTTTTCGGCGGCTTTGCGCAGACTTTCTGCCCACCAGAATTGCAGCTTCCTGTTATTTTCGAGAAAAGATGCGCGGTCCCTACCCGTCGCTACGTTTGCCGCCCACAAGAGTGCGCTGACGACGATTCCGACGCTCTCACACAATAGATAAGTGGTGATAAAGCAAAGACACCGAAGTGCCGAACGCGCCTTGGGAAACAACCGTCCTGCAAGCCAACTTAGTGGGATCCACAGTGGTGCCAAACAAAGCATCAGGGTTGTTGTAAGGAAAATCAGGGGAACTGATACAAGCCTTCGGTAGAGCGTATTGTGGGTCAACCAAATCATTGATGGGTGGGCCATTCGTTATTTGTTTGGCTTTAGTATACGCAATTGGGGAGATTTGGATGGGGAGAGCGGGTAAATAGGTTTGAAGCTGACCTACATTGTGTTGCGAGCAGCGCTCGCAATCCCTTCGGGATGCCTTCGGCACAGAGCCGGCCCCATGACCAGCGGGAATGCTTTGGGTCCCAAGCTGGCACCTTCGGTGCAGGAGGTTGTTAGCATGCCCCATGAGCGCAGCGAGTGCTTTGGGTACACATGGGCCTTTGTAGTGGCAGCAGGTTATCGCGTCCTAAATAAAACACCCCGGACAGCTAATGCTGACCGGGGTGTTTTATTTAGAAGCCTGGCGAGGGCCTGCCCCGTGACCGAAGGGAACGCTTTGGGTCTGACCGTACGGTTATCGCGAGTTGCCCAAGGTGTTTTACGCGCATAGTAAAACGCCCAGACCGTTTCCGATCTGGGCGTTTTGATTTAGAAGCCTGGCGATGACCTACTCTCACATGGGGAAGCCCCACACTACCATCGGCGATGACGCGTTTCACTTCTGAGTTCGGGATGGGGTCAGGTGGTTCCACGTCTCTATCGTCGCCAGGCAAACTGGTTTGTGGTGTTGGAGTCTTACCGGCTACGTTAGCCTGCTCGTTCACACACAAATAGGGTGATGGTTAAACTGATAGCTTTTGTCTGAGTACATTCTGCTTTCTCGGTCGTGTAACAAC